>BNBX01000005.1:138116-500040 GCA_014656175.1 Streptomyces werraensis | reverse complement strand
AGCGCCGATGGTACTGCAGGGGGGACCCTGTGGGAGAGTAGGACGCCGCCGAACAATTCTTGGGAAAGCCCCCGTGCCATTCGGCACGGGGGCTTTCTGCGTTTGCGGCGTCCTTTTTCTAGGGCTGCACCAGCCCCGTTTCATACGCGCAGATCACCGCCTGCACCCGATCCCGAGAGCCCGTCTTCGCCAGGACGCGGCCCACGTGGGTCTTCACCGTGGATTCGGCGAGGTGGAGACGCGTGGCGATCTCCGTGTTCGTCCAGCCCTTCCCGAGAACCGTCAGGATTTCCAGCTCGCGGTCCGTCAGTGCGGCCAGCCGGGGATCGGGCGCCGTGGCCTCCGCGGTGCCGGACGGGAGATGGTGGACGTAGGCGTCCAGGAGCCGGCGGGTGAGGCCGGGAGCCACCACGGCGTCCCCGGAGGCGACCGCTCGTATGCCGGAGAGGAGATCCTCCGGCTGGGCGTCCTTGACGAGGAAACCGGAGGCACCGGCGCGGAGGCCCGCGTAGGCGTACTCGTCCAGGTCGAAGGTGGTGAGGATCAGGACACGGGTGCGGTCTCCGGAGGCGGTGATGCGGCGGGTCGCCTCGATGCCGTCCATGCCTGGCATGCGGACGTCCATCAGGACGACGTCCGGTCTGAGATGCGCGGCCTTGCGGACCGCTTCCGTGCCGTTCGCTGCCTCGTCCAGGACCGTCATGTCGTCCTGGCTCTCCAGCAGCATGCGGAAGCCGAAGCGCTGGAGGGGCTGGTCGTCGGCGATGAGGACGGTGGTCACGGTGCGGATTCCTCCGGGAGACGCAGGTGCACACGCCAGCCGCGTTCCGGGTGCGGGCGCGGACCGGCTTCCAGGGTGCCGCCGTACAGCGCCGTGCGTTCCCGCATTCCGGTAAGTCCCCGTCCGCTGTTCGTCGTCGGTGCGCCGCCGCGGCCGGTGTCGGTGACGGTGAGGGTCACCGCACCCGAGGTCGCGTACGAGAGGGTGACGCCGGCGGTGGCGTCCGGGCCTGCGTGCTTGAGGGTGTTGGTGAGGGCTTCCTGGATGACGCGGTAGAGGGTGAGCTGACGGCCGGGCGAGATGGCGGGATCACCGTGAACGGTCGCCCGGACGGGCAGTCCGGCCCGGCGGACGCCGTCGAGGAGACGGTCGAGGTCGGCGAGCGCGGGCTGAGGGGTGAGGTCGGCGGGGGCGGGCTCGTCGTCGCGCAGGACGTCCAGCAGGCGGCGCAGCTCGGTGAGGGCCTGGCGGCTGGTGCCCGCGATGGCGTCCAGGGCCTGGGCGGCACGCTCGGGGGACTTGGCGGCGGCGTAGCGGCCGCCGTCGGCGAGACCCGTGATGACGGACAGGTTGTGGCCGATGATGTCGTGCATCTCGCGGGCTATACAGGTGCGTTCGGCGGCGGCGGCGAGGCGGGCCTGCTGGTCGCGCTCGATCTCCAGGCGGCGGGCGCGGTCCTCCAAGGCCACGGTGTGGTCACGGCGGGTGCGGACCGTGACGCCGATGGCGACCGCGACGAGGAGGGACATCAGGTGCGGTCCCAGGTCTTCGTCTGCGGTGCCTCTCGGGTGGCGCAGGACCGTCAGAACGACCGGAGCCGTCGACACCACGGCCACCCACCACAGGGAGCGCAGCGGGCGGCGCACGGTGATGTGGAAGACGACGAGCAGATGGAGCAGGGCCGCCTGGAGCAGGGCGCCCGTCCAGGCGTTGACCAGCAGGGCCGGCGTCATCACCAGCAGCACCGTGCGGGGATGGGCACGGCGTCGGAGGAGAGGGACGGTCAGCGCGAGGCTGAGGGCGAGGACCAGGCCCTCGGGGACGTCGGGGTTCCGGGTGATGCGGGTCCAGCCGCCGCCGTAGAGGTCGATGAGCGCGGCGGTCGTCCAGAAGGCCGTGAGGTGCAGGTCCCAGAGGAGCGGGCGGCGCCGGTCGACGGCGCGCACCCGCTGCACGGTCCGCTGGAGGTACTGGGTGATCGGCTCCGCTGTCTGTTCCTCCGGCACGCGGTCCATGGTGCTGGTCGCGCGGCTCGTGCGGAAGACCGTCATACGTCCCGTCGCCTGAGCAGAAAGGCCGCCAGAGCGAGGCTTCCCGCCGTCCACAGGGCCATCGAGAGAAGGGCCGTGCCGGGTGAGGGCATGCCGGGCCGAGGGGTGGCGTGGGTGAGTGCCTCGACGGCCTTGCTGGGGAAGTGGCGGGCGGCGTCGTCGACGACGTCGTAGGGGATGAGCGGGAGGAGCTCCGGAAGGATCATCGTGAGGGCGATCAGTGCGCCGATGCCCGCCGGGACCGAGCGGAGCATCGAGCCGAGCGCCAGGGCGAGGACGCCGAGGAGGGCGAGGCCGGCGGCGTTGGTGACGAGGGCGCGGGCCACGCCGGGGTCGGTGAGGGAGGCGGAGTGCGCGGTGTCCGCGAGGAAAGTCTGCGCGAGGGGGAAGGTGACGAAGTTCGCGGCGAGCACGGTGAGGAAGCCGACGCCGGCCAGCACGGCCGCCTTGGACCAGAGCACCGGCAGCCTGCCGGGTACGGCGGTCATGGTGGCCCGGATCTGGCCGGTGGAGTGCTCGCCGGCCGTGGTCAGGACGCCGAGGGTGCCCAGCACGACATAGGTGAACTGCATGCCGAGCAGCACCATCAGGACGGTGTCGATGTCGTCGTCACCGCCTCCGCCCTCGTAGCTCGCGGCGATGAGCAGGCCGGTGCCGAGGGTGAGGACCACGGTGAGGCCGAGGCCTATCCAGGTGGAGCGGAGCGTCGTCAGCTTGTGCCACTCGGAGCGCAGGACGCGGACCGGGGTGACCTTGTAAGGGTGGGCGGAGGTCATGCGGCTGCTCCCTCCGGGCCGGCGTACTCGACGGCGTCGTGGGTCAGGGTCATGAAGGCGTCCTCCAGAGAGGCCTGTGACGGCGTGAGTTCGAAGAGGGGGATGCCGTGGGCGGCGGCGGTGCGGCCGATGTGCTCGGCGGTCGTACCGCGGATCTCCAGTGCGCCGGCGGTGCCCCGGACGTCGACGTCAGGGGCCCGGAGCAGGGCGGTGAGAGCGTCCGGATCGGGGGTGACCACGCGGACCGTGGCTGCCCCGGAGTCCCGTACGAAGTCGGTGACCGTGGTGTCCGCGAGGAGGCGGCCGCGGCCGATGACGATCAGATGGTCGGCGGTCAGGGCCATCTCACTCATCAGATGGGAGGAGACCAGGACCGTGCGGCCCTCGGCGGCGAGGGACTTCAGGAGGGTGCGGATCCACCGGACGCCCTCGGGGTCGAGGCCGTTGACCGGTTCGTCGAGGACGAGGGTGGCGGGGTCGCCGAGCAACGCGGCAGCGATGCCGAGGCGTTGGCCCATGCCGAGGGAGAAGCCCTTGACCCTGCGGTCCGCGACCTCGGTGAGGCCGGTGAGGTCCAGGACCTCATCGACGCGGCGTTGCGGGAGGCCGTGGGTGAGGGCCAGGCCGCGCAGGTGGTGGCGGGCGGTGCGGCCCGGGTGGACGGAGCGGGCCTCCAGCAGGGCGCCGACCTCGGTGAGGGGCGCGGGGTGGGCGGCGTAGGCGCGGCCGCCGACGGTGACCCGGCCCGACGTCGGGGCGTCCAGGCCGAGGATCATCCGCATGGTCGTGGACTTGCCGGCGCCGTTCGGGCCGAGGAAGCCGGTCACGGTGCCGGGATGGACGGTGAAGGACAGGTCGTCGACGGCCGTCCTTCCGTTCCTGCCGCCGTAGCGTTTCGTGAGGTGCTGTGCCGTCATCATGGGTCGATGCTCGTCGGCGCGGGAGCGGCGGGCGTCGGACGGCGGCCCTATTTCGGATGAGGCCGTGGTACCCCGGTACTACCGTGGCCGCATGAGCTACCAGGTGCGGTCTCTGCGAGCGGACGAGTGGCCCCGGGCCAAGGCCTTGCGGCTCGAGGCGTTGCGGGATCCCGTGGCGTCCATCGCGTTCATGGAGACCTACGGGTCCGCCGCCGCCCGGCCCGACGCCTTCTGGCAGGAGCGCGCCGGGCGCAGTGCCGAGGGGGCGTCAGGGGCGCAGCAGATCATCGCCGAGGGGCCCGACGGGGAGTGGGTGGGGACCGTCACCGTGCTGATGGAGGAGGCCGGGACCACCGACTGGGCCGGGATGCCCGTCGAGCGGCTGCAGGGGCATCTGGTGGGGGTGTACGTGCAGCCGGGGCACCGGGGGATCGGGCTCACCGAGGTGCTGTTCGACGCCGGCCTCGAGTGGGCGTGGGCGCAGGGCGCTGAGCGGGTGCGGCTTCTCGTGCACGAGGACAACGCGCGGGCGCTGCGGGCCTACCGCAGGGCCGGGTTCACCGAGACCGGGGTGACCACGACGCTGGGGCCCGACAAGGGCGAGCGGGAGCTTGAACTGGCCCTGGAGCGACCGGAGTCAGACTTCTAGCTCCGCGTGCGGCCAGCGGGAGCGGGCCTGTTCGCGGGAGCGCAGGAGCGCGACCGTTGGCATGCCGCGCTCGGGCCCGGAGGTGAGGAGCTCCGGGAGCTGCGGGAGAGGGGCCACGGCCGCCACGTCGTCCAGGACAAGGGTCAGTGGTGGGTCGAGCCGACCGGAGGATGACCGTTCGGCCATGCGCCGGCCGTGCTCGACCACGTACGAGACGAGCGCCGTGAGCAGGGGCATGGCGCCCGGACCGGTGCGCGGATCCTCGATGGATTCGCCCACGACGTAAAGCGTTCCCCCTTCGTGGACGAAGGAATCCAAGGCGAGGGCATCACTTCGGTGCGGATTGCAGGCTTCCCGGACGTTCACCGTGGAGAGGGCCGCCAGCGCGCGCGCCGTCAGCTGCTGGGCCATGTCCCGGCGTTCGGGGTGCGCGGTGAGCGCCGCCTCGAGCTCGCCCGCCGAACCGGACGCCGCTGCGGGATGCGTGCGCAGGACGCGGACGGCGTCCTGGACCTGGAGGCCCTGCGCCCAGCGGTGCACGTGGCGGACGGTGCGGCCGTCGACGGCGGCCGCGTGCAGGTAGCTGCGGAGCAGTAGTTCCGCGGTGTCGCCGAGCTGCTGGTCGAGCCGTGAGGTGGGGCGGACGGGGGCGAGGAGCGCCGCCGCGCGAGCGGTCGCCGTGTCCTTGTCCTCGCAGCCGGCGGTGGGCGACCAGTGGAGGCGGGCCGGGGTGTCGCAGAGATGCGTCGGGTCGTAGAGGTGGGCGGGACCGAGTTTGGCGCGGGCGTCCTTGGTGTCGTACCAGAGGGTCGGGTTGGACGTGAGGACGAGGGCGGGGCCCTCTGCGTCGCGTACGGCCTGGGCGGCGGTGGTGTGGCGGGTGGCCGGGGGGCCGTAGTGCAGGCCGGGGGCCGTCACCTCCGTCGTGGGCCGGGGGGCCGGCTCGGGGGGCCGCGGGGCGGGGACCTCGTGCAGCGGCGCGGGCCCCGGCTGCGGCTCGGTCACCGGGGCCGGCTCCGGCATCGGCTTCGGTCGCGGAGCCGCGGGCGCCGGCGTCACCGCTCCCTGCGCGCGCCGCCGCGCCCGTACCGCCCGCCAGCGGGCCACCGTGCCCAGGACGAACACGGTGAGGACCACCAGGATCATCAGCTGGCCGATGAGCAGGCCCCAGAAGAGGCCGTAGCCGGAGAGGTCGCCGGGCGGGGTGCCGGGCCATGCGCCTGGGAGGTCGTGCGGTTCGGTGACGAGGTGGCGCACGGCGAGCGGGGTGCGGGTGAAGGAGAGGCCGGACGGCCAGTGGCCGTGGGCGAAGAGGCCCGCGAGGCCGGTGGCCGCCCAGACCATCGCCGTCATGCCGAGGAGGAACGCGAGCACCCCGACCAGCAGTCCGTCCGGGATGCCGTCGCTCCGGCCGCCGTCGTGCCCGCGCCGCTCGTCCGGTCTCACGCGTCCCCCTCCTGCCGTTCCTACGCCACCGTCGACTCGGAGTCCCCGACGTGCTGCTCCACGAAGGCCGCCGCCCGCTCCTCGGCCTCCAGTTCGGCGGCGCGCAGGGCGTCGTCGGCGAGGTCGGCGGACGACTCGGTCATCGCACGGTCGGTGAAGACCAGCGGGCGTTCCGTCTCGGTGACCAGGTGTTTGACCACCTGGACGTTGCCGTTGACGTCCCAGACCGCGATGCCGGGGGTGAGCGTCGGGATGATCTCCACGGCCCACCTGGGCAGGCCCAGCACCCGGCCCGTGGCACGCGCCTCGTCCGCCTTCTGGGCGTAGATGGTGCGGGTGGAGGCCATCTTCAGGATCGCCGCCGCCTCCTTCGCCGCCGCTCCGTCCACCACGTCGGACAGGTGGTGGACGACAGCGACGAAGGACAGGCCGAGTCGCCGGCCGAACTTCAGCAGCCGCTGGAACAGTTGCGCCACGAACGGGCTGTTGATGATGTGCCAGGCCTCCTCGACCAGGAAGATGCGCTTCTTCCGGTCGGGGCGGATCCAGGTGTGCTCCAGCCATACGCCGACGATCGCCATGAGGATCGGCATGGCGATGGAGTTGCGGTCGATGTGGGACAGGTCGAAGACGATGAGCGGGGCGTCCAGGTCGATGCCGACGGTCGTCGGGCCGTCGAACATGCCGCGCAGGTCACCGTCGACCAGGCGGTCGAGGACCAGCGCGACGTCCAGGCCCCACGCGCGGACGTCGTCTATGGCGACGTTCATGGCCTCCGCCGACTCCGGTTCGGGGTGGCGGAGCTGCTCGACGATGTCGGACAGCACCGGCTGGCGCTCCACGATGGTCTCGTTGACGTAGGCGTGCGCGACCTTCAGGGCGAAGCCGGAGCGCTCGTCGAGGCCGTGCCCCATGGCGACCTCGATGATGGTGCGCAGCAGCGCGAGCTGGCCCGTGGTGGTGATCGCCGGGTCGAGCGGGTTGAGGCGGATGCCCTGGTCGAGCGCGGCCATCGGGTCCAGGCGGATGGGGGTTATGCCCAGCTCCTGGGCGATGAGGTTCCACTCGCCGGCGCCGTCCTCGCCCTGCGCGTCCAGGACGACGACCTGGCGGTCACGGAAGCGGAGCTGGCGCAGGACGTACGTCTTCTCCAGCGCCGACTTGCCGTTGCCGGACTCGCCGAGGACCAGCCAGTGGGGGGCCGGGAGCTGCTGGCCGTAGAGCTGGAAGGGGTCGTAGATGTAGCCCTTCCCGGAGTAGACCTCGCGGCCGATG
Source organism: Streptomyces werraensis (assembly GCA_014656175.1). Classification (GTDB taxonomy): domain Bacteria; phylum Actinomycetota; class Actinomycetes; order Streptomycetales; family Streptomycetaceae; genus Streptomyces; species Streptomyces werraensis. Next base: position 492,922 of record BNBX01000005.1, on the reverse strand, counting down.
ATGACGCCGGAGTCGCCGAGGCCGGGCGCGGCGGTCGGCAGGTACACCGCCTGCGCCTGGCCCGTGGACGTGCGCACCGGCAGCCGGGTCGTCTCGACCTTCCCGAACAGGAAGGACGTGAAGGCGTCGGTGACGACGGACAGCGGATCCCGCATCTTCAGCTCAGCCCCTACCTACGAATGCCGGTGGCGAACGGGAGAGTGTTCACGAACGCGCGGTGGTGCTCGCGGTCGCACCACTCCAGCTTCAGGTACGACTTTCCGGCCGAGGCGCGTATCGTCCGCTTGTCGCGGGCCAGGGCCTCGGGCGTGCGGGAGGAGACGGTGATGTAGCCGACCAGGTTGACGCCGGCGGCGCCGCTGGCGAGGTCCTCGCCGCGCTGGTCGAGACGGCTGTGGGCGGCGACGTCGCGGGGGTCGACGGTGCGGTTCATCTTGGCGGCGCGGGACGCCTCCGCCTCGTCGTTGGTCTTCTCGGTCAGCATGCGCTCGATGGCGACCTCGGTGGGTTCGAGGTCCATCGTGACGGCGACGGTGCGGATCACGTCCGGGGTGTGGACGAGCAGCGGCGCGAGGAAGTTCACGCCGACCGGGGTCATCGGCCACTCCTTCACCCAGGCCGTGGCGTGGCACCAGGGGGCGCGGGTGGCGGACTCGCGGGTCTTGGCCTGGAGGTACGTGGGCTCGGTGGCGTCCAGCTCGGCCGGCCAGGCGTTGCGCTGGGACATCGCCTGGATGTGGTCGATCGGGTGGTCCGGGTCGTACATGGAGTGGATCAGCGAGGACAGCCTGCTCTGGCCGAGCGGCTGGCGTACGCGGATGTCGGCCTCCTGGAGCCGGGAGCAGATGTCGGTCAGCTCACGGGCCATGACGACGGCGAGGCCCGCGTCCCGGTCGACGCGGCCGCCGCCCTGGCTGCGCATGGCGCGGGCCATCGTGGTGGCCTCGGCGGCGAGTTCGCGGTTGTAGTGCATGCAGGCGACCAGGTAGGCGCGGTGCTGCTCGCTGCTGGTGGACACCATCGACTGGAGCTGGTCGTAGGACTGCTGGAGCCAGGCGGGCGCCCTGTCGTCGCCGCGGACGGCGACGTCCTTGGCGTGCGCGTCCGGGTCGGCGGGCAGGGTGCGGGCGAGCATCTGGATGCGGGTGACGAAGCCGTCGCCGTTGGCCACGTGCTTGAGGAGCGTGCCGAAGCGGTCGACGAGGGCTTCCTGGTCCTCGGAGTCGCGCAGGCCGACGCCGGGTCCCTCGATCTCGATGGCGGCGGTGACGGTCTTGCGGTCCGCGTGCAGCAGCACGGCGATCTCGTCCGGGCCGAACGGTGCGGAGAGCCAGGTGATCCTGCCGATGCCGGGCGGCGGGCCGACCTCCACCTCGCGGCCGTCGAGCCGCGTGCCGGCCTCGACGACACCGGAGCGGTAGGTGGCGCCGCGGCGCAGGGTGCGCTTGTAACTGCGGTTGATCTCGAACCACTTGTAGAAGGTGCGGTGCTTGTACGGCACGTACACGGCGGCCAGGGCGAGCATCGGCAGGCCCGCCAGCAGCACGATCCGGACGGACAGGACGGGGACGAGAAGCCCGCACATCATGCCGAGGAACGCGCCGATGACGATGAGCGCGATCTCACCGGTCTCGCGATTGCGGCCGACGATCGCGTTCGGCCGGGCGCGGCCGATCAGATACGTACGGCGGGGCGTGACCGTGGGGGACAGATGGGACTCGGTCGTCAACGCCCTTCACCTCCCGTGCGGTTGTTGCTGCTGTTGCGGGTGCCGGCGTGCGGGGTGTTCACCGGGCTGCCCGCCCGGGGCGGGGGCGCGGCGGAGGGGACGGATCCGCCGCCCGAGGGGCGGGAGCTGTGCGCGGCTACTCCCCCGGACGCGGGGTTGGACGGGCGGGGCGCGGAGGACTGGCCGCCGCCGTTGTTGTCGGCGCGGGTGCTGTGGGTCTTGATGCCCTGGGCGACCAGGGTGGCCGGGGAGCTGATGACGGCGGCGGCCTTGCCCTCGGCGCCCTGCATCAGGCGGTTGTTGCGGGAGCCGGCGATCTCGTCGCCGAAGCCGGGCACGAAGCGGTAGATCATCGCCGAGGCGAAGATGGCGAGCAGGATGATCGCGAGGCCGGAGACGACGGCGGAGAAGGCGTCCGGACCGTCGTCGGCGGAGAGCGCGCCGGCCAGGCCGAGCACGATGACGATGACCGGCTTCACCATGATCACGGCGATCATGATGCCCGCCCAGCGGCGGACGTGACCCCACAGGTTCTTGTCGACCAGGCCCGCGTAGACGACGGTGCCGAGGAGGGCGCCGACGTAGAGCAGGGCGGCGCGGATCACCAGCTCCAGCCAGAGGACGCCGGCGGCGAGGATCGACACCAGGGAGACGACGATCAGCATGATCGGGCCGCCGCCGATGTCGTCGCCCTTCTCCAGCGCGGCGGAGAACGTCCCGAAGAACGTGTCCGTCTGGTCGCCGGTCGCCTTCGCCAGCACGTCGGTGACGCCGTCGGTCGCGGAGACGACGGTGTAGAGGATCAGCGGGGTGAAGGCGGAGGCGAGGACGGTGAGCCAGAGGAAGCCGATCGCCTCGGACAGGGCGGTGGTGAGCGGCACGCCGCGGACGGCCCGCTTGGCGACCGCCAGCAGCCAGAGGAGCAGGGTGAGGATCGTCGACGCGGCGAAGACGACGGCGTACTGCTGGAGGAAGGTGTCGTTGGTGAAGTCCACCTTCGCGGTGTCCTCGACGGCGGCGCTGAGCTGCTTGACCGTCCAGGACGCGGCGTCGGCGCAGCCGCGGGCGAGGGAGGCGAGGGGGTCGAGGGCGGAGGTGGGGTCGTTGAGGGTGCTCGGCCCGCCGCCTCCGCCTCCGCTGGAGCCGCCCTCCCCGCGTTCGCAGTAGTCCTTGGCGGGGCCGACGATCAAGTCGCAGTTGTCGTCCGACGGGGTCGGCGAGGGCGTGGGTGCCGCCGTGGCGCGGGTGGCCGTCATGAGCAGCGCGACCTGCAGGGCTGTGACGCCAGTGGCCAGCTTGAGTACGCGGCGCGGGCTACCGGGCATAGGTGAAGCCTCCGTACTCCTGGACGGCCTTGGTCATCTCCTCGGCGGTGGACGCCTTGTCGTCCCCGGGGACGGGCGCGGGGCCGTCCTTCTGCGCGAAACTGTCGACCTTCCAGTCGCCGTCGGCCCAGCGCAGCTGCAGCGTCATGGTGAACCAGTCGCTGGTGACCGGGTTGGTCGTCTTCTCCCCTGCTGTGCCGAACACACCGGAGCACCAGACGTCGACGGTGGCGTTCGTGTCCGAGTAGCCGATGACCTTGGTGCCGATCGGCATGGTGCGGGACACGTAGGTCTCGCCCGGAGCGGCGTTGCCGTTCTCGTCCAGGCCGATGGTGCTCAGGAACTCCTTGGAGTAGGCCTTGTCGAACCGGTTCTCGAGGGAAGTCTGCTTGTCGGCCACGAAGACCTGGCGGACGATCTCGGCGCGCCGGTCCGGCTTGAGGATGTCAGCGGAGACGAGTGCCACCGAGTAGTTCGCCGCCGCGCTCTCCGCCCCCTGTCTGTCGTGGGCGAAGCCCGCCGGGATGCCGGACGCGCCCGCCGAGACGGGTTTCTCGCCCGTCGGGGCCGTCGCCGCCGCCTTCGGGGAGTCGCCGCCCTCCTCCGCGTCGGAATCCCCGCCTCCACGGTTCGCGAAGGCGATGGCCGCGATGAGGAGGACCACCACGCCGACGACGGTGACCAGGCTGCGCGACGACGACCGGCCGTTTCTGCGCGCGCCGCCGTACGGGTCGCCGCTCGCCTCGGGCAGGCGGGTGCGGGTCCGGCCCGTGTCGTCTCCGAGACTCATGCCGCGTCCGCCCCCTCAGCGTCGTGCGGGAACACCTCGTACTCCGTGTACTCCACGTACGACGGTAGCCGTACCGGACGCCGCTCGGGCGTGGTGTGGTGACTGGACATCAGGGAAACGCAACCTCAGCCGGTGGGCACGACGGGCGGGTGGGATGAAGGGGGGCCGGGCGTGCCCGGTCGGGACCGATGGTGCGGGGCTAGACGGCCATGCCGTACACGATGGTGAACAGGGTGCCGAGCGAACCGATGATGAAGACGCCCGTGAGCCCCGCGATGATGAGGCCCTTGCCCTGTTCGGCGCTGAACGTGTCCCTCAACGCGGTGGCGCCGATGCGCTGTTTGGCCGCCCCCCAGATGGCGATGCCGAGGCAGATGAGGATGGCGACGGCCATGACCACTTCGATCATCACCTTGGCCTCGTTGCCCAGGCTGCCGAAGGGGCCCCAGTCCGGAGCGATCCCGCCGATGATGGTGTTGATGTCTCCCTCGTCGGCCGCAAAGAGCATGTAAGTCACCGCCCCTGTATGGGTAGTTCCGCATCCTCTGCGGGGGTGCAGAGGTCAGGCCTCATTGTCGCCGACGATGACGCCGTCGTATGTCGACTTGACGTCATCTGTTGGCGGGTTTCGTGGGAATAGCTTGCCACCGGCGCGCGCCGGACTCCGGGAGGGGCGCGCTCCGAAGGGTGAAGAGTCGTATCGTCACTCTGTGTATCACGCTGCGTAACGTCGGGCAATGAAGCGCGGCTCGTCCCCGTTGGCGTGGACCGTGCATGTCGTCGTATCTGATCACTTCCGTTCGGCCGTCTCGCCTCTACACTGTCGGGCGGCGGCGGACTGCCGGACGGTGAGGGGTGGTTGACGGTGCGTAAGGTGTGGGTCGGTGCGACTCTTGCCGTCGGTTCCGCACTCGCCTTCGTGATGCTGCTCGTCGTCGGGGTGTACGTCGTCGCCGGGAACCTGGTGAACGGGGTGGGCGGCGGCGCCGCCAAGTCCCTGGCCAAGGGCAGTGTGCCGGCGGCCTATCAGCAGCTCGTCTCCCGCTGGGGCAACCTCTGTCCCGCCATCAACCCGGCGCTGCTCGCCGCGCAGCTCTACCAGGAGAGCGGCTTCAACCCGCAGGCGCAGAGCCACGCCGCCGCGCAGGGCATCGCGCAGTTCATCCCCGGCACCTGGGCCGTCCACGGGATCGACGGCGACGGGGACGGGGACCGTGACGTGTGGGACCCGGCGGACGCGATCCCGTCCGCGGCGACCTACGACTGCACGCTGGCGTCCTACGTGAAGGACGTCGGCGGGGATCTGACCGAAAACATGCTCGCCTCGTACAACGCGGGGGCGTACGCGGTCATCAAGTACGGCGGCGTGCCGCCGTACGAGGAGACGCAGAACTACGTGAAGCGCATCCGCGAGCTGGAGAAGAGCTTCGCGGCGCCCGTGGGGCGGGTGGATCCCTCGCGGCAGGCCGCCGGGGCGATCGCGTTCGCGCAGAAGAAGCTCGGCACCCCCTATCTCTGGGGCGGCAACGGCACCGCTGACCAGGGCGGACGCTTCGACTGCTCGGGCCTGACGAAGGCCGCGTACGAGAGTGTGGGGATCACGCTGCCGCGGGTGGCGAACGACCAGTACAACGCGGGTCCGCATCCGGCCCGGGACGAGCTCCTGCCGGGTGATCTGGTGTTCTTCTCGGACGACCTGACCAATTCGCGGGCCATCCGGCATGTGGGTATTTATGTCGGCGGCGGGTACATGATCGACGCGCCGCGTCCCGGTGCGGTGATCCGATTCGACCCGATCGACACTCCTGACTACTTTGGTGCCACCCGGGTCACGGAAGATGGCGCGAAAGCGCTCCCCACGACGGTGTGAGCGGAGCGACAAACGCCCTCCTGAGCTGCGAAGACGCATCTCTCTTCGATAACGTCTGCGTGATCTTTCGGTGGAGGGTGGAACGTATCGGCGGGGGCCGTGCGTTCCTGTTCTCGTAGCCGAGCGGACGAGCGGATCTACAGACCACGGGGGTGGCAGACAGGGCGCGCGTCCGCGCGCCGGACGACATGACGAAGGGGCCGCAGCACCATGGCTGGACTCGCCGATTCCGGGTCGAACCCCGACGTCGACCTGCTCTACGACATCAACGGCCTCGCCAAGGCCGCCCCGCCGTGGTTCGACCACGTCATGGAGTTCGTCGGCGAGTACGGGGTGCTCTTCGGCCTTCTCGCGATGGTGCTGTGGTGCTGGTGGGGCGTGCGCAGGCGCGGCGGACCTGACGCCGCGTCATCGGTGGCGGCCCTGGTGTGGGCGCCGCTCGCGGCGGGCGTCGCGGTCCTGGTGAACGTGCCGATCCGCGGATTCGTCGAGCGGCCACGGCCGTTCAACGACCACGAAGGGCTCGAGGTGCTCGTCGACGGCAAGGACGACTTCTCCTTCGTGAGCGACCACGCGACGCTCTGCATGGCGCTGGCGGTGGGTCTGTTCCTGGCCAACCGGCGCTTCGGGCTGGTCGCGCTGGTGCTGGGCCTGATCGGCGGTTTCATCCGCGTCTACATGGGCGTGCACTACCCGACGGACGTGGTCGGCGGACTGGCGCTGGGCACCGCGGTCGCGCTGCTGCTGTCGCCGCTCGCGATGGCGCTGCTGACGCCGCTGATGCGGGCGGTGGAGCGGTCGCCGAAGGCCGGCTGGCTGGTCGCCGCCCGGCCGCAGGGCCAGCGGCGGAAGGTGGCCGAGCGCAGCCGGGGCCGGGGCGCGGGCACCGGACCCGAGGAGCGGGACCTGGCGGCCTGAGCGCGCTTCGACGCACGACGGCGACACGACACGACACGGCGATGGGCCCGTGGTCTCCGTCCCCTTGAGGGGCGGGTGGCCACGGGCCCTCGGTACGTGGTGAAAGGCTCAGAGGGCCTGCGGGGTGGTGAAGACGCGGTCCGGGTCGTAGCGGCGCTTCAGGCGGGACAGGCGCGGGGCGGCGTCGCCGTAGTAGGCGCGGCGCCAGTCGGTGAGGCCGGGGTCCGTATAGTTCTGGTAGGCGGCCCCGGACGCGTGCGGGCGCAGCGCCCGGTGAGTGGCCGTCAGCCATTCCCGGACCGCCGTGCCGTCGGAGCTGTCGGGGTTCCAGGACGCGAGGTACTGGGCGAGCACGCGGGAGCGGCGGTGCACGAACGCCGTCGCGGTGGGCTCGACCCGGTTGACGGCGCCGCCGAGGGCGGTGAGCGCGATGCTCGCCGAGCCGCCACGGGCCGCCCGTGTCCGTTCCAGCAGGGTGCCGATCCCGGCGTCGTCGAGCGGGCGGTCGTAGAAGTCGGAGCGGGCCGTGTACGTCTCGCGGGCCAGGGCGCCCTCAGGGCTGCGGCCGGGCGTCGCGCCGGGGAGCCGGCACCGGTCGTCGGCGAACGAGGTGCAGCCCGCGTACAGCTCCATCGACTCCTGGTACGAGCGGCGGCGCAGCAGGACGCCGCTCGCGGAGGCGCCGACGCGGTCGGCGAGCCGGTCGACGGCGTTCTGCAGGCTGCCGTAGGTGCCGAGGGAGAAGGCGGTGACGGAGACGGAGGGGCCGGCGCCGGTGTTCTCCAGGTGGAGGGCGGACCAGATCTCGTCGGGCTGGTCGGGACCCCACTCCTGCCAGGCCGCGACCACGGCGGCCGCCCGCTCCCACGGCCAGGTGAGGTGGCCGGTGACGCTCCGCGGGGCGGGGCGGGTCCGGAAGCGGAACTCGGTGACGACGCCGAACTGGGCGTTCCCCGCGCCGCGCAGGGCCCAGAACAGGTCGGGGTGCTCGGAGCCGGAGGCGGTGAGCTGTGCGCCGTCGGCGGTGACCAGGGTGACCTCGGTGAGGTGGTCGCAGGTCAGGCCGTAGGCGCGGGAGGTGACGCCGTGGCCGCCGCCGAGGGTGAGGCCGGAGATGCCGACGGTGGGGCAGGAACCGCCGGGGACGGTGAGCCCGCGGGCGGCGAGGGTGCGGTAGACGTCGATCAGCCTGGCGCCGGCGCCGACGACGGCCGTGTCGCCCTCGACGCGTATGCCGGCCATGCCGGACACGTCGACGATCAGGCGCCCGTCGCCGGAGGACCAGCCCGCGTACGAGTGGCCGCCGCCCCGCACGGCGAGGGGGACGGCGTGCTCGCGGGCGTGGGTGAGGGCGGTGCGGATGTCGTCGGCGTGCCGGACGTAGGCGACGGCGGCGGGCCTGAGGGTGTCGAAGCGCGTGTTGTAGAGGCGGTGCGCGGTGGTCCAGTCGGCGTCACCGGGGCGCACCAGGCGGCCGTCGAGGTGCCCGGCCAGGGCGGTCCAGTCGGCGGGCGCCGCGGGGCGCGGGGTGCGGGAGGGCGTGGGGGAGGACGCGGCGCGTGACGTGGGCGGCGCGGGCCGGGGCTCGGAGGACGTGCACGCGGAGGCGGTGAGCGCGGCGGCGGCGCCGGCGACGAAGGTGCGGCGGTTCACGGGCGGCCTTCCGGACGTCGGGTGGGGGGACGGCCTGTCACGGCGCACCCGGGCGGGGCCGTCCGTCGAGGACCCGGGGCCGGAGGTCCGCAGGGGCCCGGGCCGGGGCGGTCCGGCGGGGGACCGGGTGCCGGGCCATTCTCGGCACCCCGCGGGGGCCGCGTCACTCCCTCGTGTGGTTTTCGGCGTCCCTGCGGGCCAGGCTCCTGGCTCTGCGGGCCGGGCCCCGCCATCCGCAGGTGCAGTGGGCCGTGCAGAAGGGCCCCTGCTCGGTGGTGGTCGTGAGGTGGGGCCGGGGCTCCGGCGCGTCGTCCTGTTGCGGCACGACGCCCACGGTAACGCCCGCCGGGCCGCGTGACGGGGCCCCTGACCGGTCGTTAACGCCACTGACAGCGGCCCGTGTCGGACGGAGCGGGGGTAGGCAGGGATGGCGCGAGGGCGACAGCACAGGCGGACGCACGGCGTGACGGCCGTGGCCGGGGTCGTCTGCTGTCTCGGGCTCGGCGCCGCCGGGTGCGCGCGCAGCGACGCCGTCGCGCAGGGTCCGCCCGCCGGGGATCCGGTGCAGGTGCTGCGCACGGCCGCCGACGCGCTGGTGGAGGCCGGCAGCTCGCAGACGCGCACCTCGCTGGAGATGGCCACCGGAGGCACCCGGGTCACCATCCGGGGCGAGGGGGTCTACGACTACCGCAAGCGGCTCGGGCGGCTCGCGGTGCGGCTGCCGCAGGACCCCGCGGGCGCCGCCGACCGCCGGCCGATCACCGAACTGCTCGCCCCCGGCGCGCTCTACATGAAGAACCGGGGCGCCGGCGTGCCCCCCGACAAGTGGGTGCGGGTGGACACCGCGACGCTGTCCGACGGGAATCTGGTCACCGGCGGGGCGACCGATCCGTTCGCCGCCGCCGAGGTGCTGCGCGGCACCCGCTCGGCGGCGTTCGTCGGGCGGACCGAGGTGGCGGGCGCGCGGGTGCGGCACTACCGGGGCACCGCCGACCTGGAGGTAGCGGCCCAGGCGGCGTCGGAGGTCAACCGGGGGCCGCTGGGCGCGGCGGCGAAAGGGTTCGCCACGGCGCGGGTGCCGTTCGACGTGTACCTCGACGACGAGGGGCGGATCCGCAAGATCCGGCACCGGTTCAGCTTCGTGAACGGCGAGCGGCAGGAACCCGTCGCGGTCGCCTCCACCACCCTGCTGTACGACTTCGGCGCCCGCGCCGACGTGCGGCTTCCGGCGGACGAGGACATCTACGCCGGGCGGATCGCCCAGGAGTGAGCGGCGTCGGCGGGCCGGGGAACGGGCCCGCGGTGGCCAGGCCGAACTAGCCCTTCCGTGCCATGCGCGGTCCGTAGGGCGCTCCCTACTCTAGGAAGTCGGTGACGACAGAGTGAGGTGAGGCGCGTGGCTCCGCTCGGGAGGGGGACGGTTCCGGTCCAGGATCACGTGGCGCTCGCCGAGATCGAACTGTGCGGCGAGCTGATCATCGCCGCGTCCAACGCCGAGGACCGGCTGAGCCTGGAGAGCATCGACGAGGTGCTGCGGGTGGCCGAGGCGCGGACGGACACCGCCGGATCCTGAGCCCCGGCCCCGCCCGGCCGGTCAGGTCCGCAGCATGCGGGCGATGGCCTGCGTGGCCTCCTTGACCTTCGCGTCGATCTCGTCGCCGCCCTTGACGGCCGCGTCCGCGACGCAGTGGCGCAGGTGCTCCTCCAGCAGTTGCAGCGCGAACGACTGCAGCGCCTTCGTGGAGGCGGACACCTGGGTGAGTATGTCGATGCAGTAGACGTCCTCGTCGACCATCCGCTGCAGTCCGCGGATCTGGCCCTCGATGCGGCGCAGCCGCTTGAGGTGCTCCTGCTTCTGGTGGTGGTAGCCGTGGATCCCGCGGTCGTGATCGGTCACGATGTCCGTTACGTCCGTCACATCCGCCGCCTCCGGGGCGCCCGTGGCGGGCACGGTGTCCACGGCGCCTTCCGCGTCCGGGGAGGAGGGCGCGTGCGCGCCGGTTCCGGTGGTGGTCATCGCGTCCTCCTGGTGTCCTGATGGGCGCTATATACCCCTGGTGGGTATATGGTACCGAACGTGGCCGGTCCCCGGACGGCCGTTCCGCGCCGCTCGCCGGATCCCGCGAGCCGCACCTGCCGCCCCCGTACTCATCACTCTGCCTGATGGGCGACACTGGGGGGCGGCCGTTATTGGTGGCCGGATGATGTGCCTAGCATCAGCCTGACCGAAACCGACGCATACCGAGGATCCCACGTGCGCTTTCGTCTGACCCCCAGGGAGACGAGCTTCTACGACATGTTCGCCGCGTCCGCGGACAACATCGTCACGGGCTCCAAGCTCCTGATGGAACTGCTCGGGGCGGACACCTCCGCCCGGGCCGAGATCGCAGAGCGTATGCGGGCCGCGGAACACGCAGGTGACGACGCCACGCACGCGATCTTCCACCAGCTGAACTCCTCGTTCATCACGCCGTTCGACCGCGAGGACATCTACGCCCTGGCGTCGTCCCTCGACGACATCATGGACTTCATGGAGGAGGCCGTCGACCTGGTCGTCCTCTACAACGTCGAGGAACTGCCCAAGGGCGTCGAGCAGCAGATCGAGGTCCTGGCGCGGGCCGCGGAGCTCACCGCGGAGGCCATGCCGCACCTGCGCACCATGGAGAACCTCACCGAGTACTGGATCGAGGTCAACCGGCTGGAGAACCAGGCCGACCAGATCCACCGCAAGCTGCTCGCCCACCTCTTCAACGGCAAGTACGACGCGATCGAGGTGCTGAAGCTCAAGCAGATCGTGGACGTTCTCGAGGAGGCGGCGGACGCCTTCGAGCACGTGGCGAACACGGTGGAGACCATCGCCGTCAAGGAGTCCTGAGCCTTTCATGGACACCTTCGCTCTGATCCTGACCATCGGGGTCGCGCTCTTCTTCACCTACACCAACGGGTTCCACGACTCGGCCAACGCGATCGCCACGTCCGTCTCCACGCGTGCGCTGACGCCCCGCGCGGCGCTCGCCATGGCGGCCGTGATGAACCTGGCCGGCGCCTTCCTGGGGTCCGGGGTCGCCAAGACCGTCAGTGAGGGGCTGATCGAGACGCCCGAAGGGTCGACGGGGATGGGAATCCTCTTCGCGGCCCTGATCGGCGCCATCGTCTGGAACCTGATCACCTGGTACTTCGGTCTGCCCTCGTCGTCGTCCCATGCCCTGTTCGGCGGCATGGTCGGCGCCGCGCTGGCCGGCGGGACGACGGTGTACTGGCACGGCGTCGTCGACAAGATCGTCATCCCGATGTTCGTGTCGCCGGTCGTCGGCCTGATCGCCGGTTACCTGGTGATGACGGCGATCATGTGGATGTTCCGGCGGGCCAACCCGCACAAGGCCAAGCGCGGCTTCCGCATCGCCCAGACGGTCTCCGCGGCCGGCATGGCCCTCGGCCACGGCCTCCAGGACGCCCAGAAGACCATGGGCATCGTGGTGATGGCCCTGGTCATCGCCGACGTCGAGGACTACGGCGACCCGATCCCGGTGTGGGTGAAGATCGCCTGTGCCGTGATGCTGTCCCTCGGCACCTACGCGGGCGGCTGGCGCATCATGCGCACCCTCGGCCGGAAGATCATCGAGCTGGACCCGCCGCAGGGCTTCGCCGCCGAGACCACCGGCGCGTCGATCATGTTCGGCTCGGCGTTCATCTTCCACGCGCCGATCTCCACCACCCATGTGATCACCTCCGCGATCATGGGCGTGGGCGCCACCAAGCGCGTCAACGCCGTGCGCTGGGGCGTCGCCAAGAACATCGTCCTCGGCTGGTTCATCACCATGCCGGCCGCCGCCCTGGTCGCCGCGGCCTGCTTCGGACTCGTGCATCTGATCGCGTTGTAGACCCGCTGACCGCGCGGTGACCCGCGCGCCGGCACGTGGAAGGGCCCGCCCCCGTCGAGTGGGGGCGGGCCCTTCGTGCCTCGCGGCGGCACCGCCATGCAGCGTCGCGAGGAGCCGGATCAGCCGAAGCGGCCGGAGATGTAGTCCTCGGTGGCCTGGACCGACGGGTTGGAGAAGATCCGCTCCGTGTCGTCGATCTCGATCAGCTTGCCGGGCTTGCCGACCGCCGCCAGGTTGAAGAACGCCGTGCGGTCCGAGACGCGCGCCGCCTGCTGCATGTTGTGCGTCACGATGACGATCGTGAAGCGTTCCTTCAGCTCGCCGATCAGGTCCTCGATGGCGAGGGTGGAGATCGGGTCGAGGGCGGAGCAGGGCTCGTCCATCAGCAGCACGTTCGGCTCGACGGCGATGGCCCGCGCGATGCACAGGCGCTGCTGCTGGCCGCCGGAGAGGCCCGAGCCGGGCTTGTTCAGCCGGTCCTTGACCTCGTTCCACAGGTTGGCGCCCCGCAGGGACTTCTCGACGACGTCGTCCAGCTGGGACTTCCTGTACTTGCCGTTCAGGCGCAGGCCCGCCGCCACGTTGTCGTAGACCGACATGGTGGGGAACGGGTTCGGGCGCTGGAAGACCATGCCGACCTCGCGCCGCACGGCCACCGGGTCGATGCCCGCGCCGTACAGGTTCTCGTCGTCGAGCATGACCTTGCCGTCGACCCGGCCGCCCGGGGTCACCTCGTGCATGCGGTTGAGGGTGCGCAGGAAGGTCGACTTGCCGCAGCCGGAGGGGCCGATGAAGGCCGTCACGGAGCGGGGCTCGATGGTCATCGAGATGTCCTCGATGGCCAGGAAGGATCCGTAGTAGGCGTTGAGGCCGCTGACGTCGATGCGCTTGGCCATGGGTATCACTGCTTCTTTCGGGTCGCCGGCGACTGTGCGGGGGAGCCGGTCAGCGACCGGTCTGCGGGGCCTTCCAGCGGGCTATGCCGCGGGCCACCAGGTTGAGGATCATGATGAACGCGATGAGCGTCAGGGCCGCCGCCCAGGCACGGTCGTACGCCGCCTCGGAGCCGTTGGTGTACTGCAGGTAGATGTACATCGGCAGGGAGGCCTGCGGGTCCTGGAACGGGTTGGCGTTGATGAAGTTCGTGCCCCACACCAGGAGCAGCACGGGGGCCGTCTCACCGGTGATGCGGGCGATCGCGAGCATCACGCCGGTGGTGATGCCGCCGACGGACGTCGGCAGGACCACCTTGAGGATGGTGCGCCACTTGGGGACGCCCAGGGCGAGGGACGCCTCGCGCAGCTCGTTCGGGACGAGCTTGAGCATCTCCTCCGTGGAGCGCACCACCACCGGGATCATCAGGATGGACAGCGCCATGGAGCCGGCGAAGCCGGAGTAGCCCATGCCGAGGATCAGGATCCACAGGCTGAGGACGAACAGGCCCGCGACGATGGACGGGATGCCCGTCATCACGTCCACGAAGAAGGTCACGGCCTTCGCGAGCCGGCCACGGCCGTACTCGACGAGGTAGATCGCGGTGAGCACGCCGACCGGCACCGAGATCAAGGTGGCGAGGCCGACCTGCTCCAGCGTGCCCAGCAGGGCGTGGTAGATGCCGCCGCCCGGCTCGGTGTCGGCGACCACGCCCATGGAGTGGGTGAGGAAGTAGCCGTCGAGGACCTTGATGCCCCGTTCGACGGTCTCCCAGGTCAGCGACGCGAGCGGGATCACCGCCAGCAGGAACGCCACCCACACCAGGCTGGTCGCGGTGCGGTCCCGGGCCTGACGGCGCCCCTCGACCTTGGCGGACACGGCGAACGAGCCGCCGACGAACAGCAGCGCCGCGATCAGCGCCCACTGGATGTCGCTGTGCAGCCCGGCCGCGGCGCTGATGCCGTACCCGAGCGCGGCGGAGGCGCCGGCGACGGCCCAGGAGAACCACTTCGGCAGGGTCGCCCCGCGCAGGGAGCTCGCCGGGCGGCTGTGGAGAGTTGCGTGGCTCATGCGTTGGCCCCCGAGTACTCCTTGCGGCGGGCGATGATCAGCCGGGCCGCGCCGTTGACCAGCAGCGTGATGACGAACAGCACGAGACCGGAGGCGATCAGCGCGTCCCGGCCCATCTCGGTGGCCTCGTTGAACTTGCTGGCGATGTTCTGGGCGAAGGTGCCGCCGCCCGGGTCGAGCAGGCTGGCGTTGATCGTGAAGCTCGGGGAGAGCACCATGGCGACGGCCATCGTCTCGCCGAGGGCGCGGCCGAGGCCCAGCATCGACGCGGAGATCACGCCGGAGCGGCCGAACGGCAGCACCGACATGCGGATGACCTCCCAGCGGGTGGCGCCGAGGGCCAGGGCGGCCTCCTCGTGCATCCGCGGGACCTGGCGGAACACCTCACGGCTGACGTTGGTGATGATCGGCAGGATCATCACCGCGAGCAGGATGCCGACGGTGAACAGCGAGCGCGGGGCGCCGTCGTTCCACTCCAGGATCCCGGTCCAGCCGAGGTAGTCGTCGAGCCAGCCGTACAGGCCGTCCAGGTGCGGCACCAGGACGAGCGCGCCCCACAGGCCGTAGACGATGGACGGGACGGCGGCGAGCAGGTCGATCACGTAGCCGATGGGGCCGCCGAGACGGCGCGGGGCGTAGTGCGTGATGAACAGGGCGATCGCGACGGCGACCGGCACGGCGATGACCATGGCGATGATCGACGACACGACCGTGCCGAAGGCCAGGACCGCGATGCCGAACTCCGGCGGGACACCGCTGGGGTTCCACTCGAAGCTGGTGAAGAAGTTGGCCTCGTCCTTGGAGATGGCCAGCGTGGCGCGGTAGGTGAGGAACGCCGCGATGGCGGCCATCAGGACCAGGACGAAGATGCCGGACCCCCGGGACAGCCCGAGGAAGATCCGGTCGCCGGGGCGGGTGACGCCGCGCGCGGCAGGGGCGTCGGGGGGCGCGGCCGGGCCGGGTGCCGGCGGGGCCGCGGGTTTCTGCGTGGTGATGTCCATCGGGTTCTCCGGTCTGCGGAGCCGCCGGGCCGGGCGGCTCGGTCGGAGCCGCGGGGACCGGGGCTCCTGTTGGCGGTGCACCGGACGGTGCGGCCCGCCCCGGGACCGGGCGCGGGCCGCACACTCGGGTCAGCTGAGGCTCGAGACGGTCTCGCGGACCTTGGTGATGATCTCCTGCGGCATCGGGGCGTAGCCGGCCTCGGCCAGCTGTCCCTGACCCTCCTCGGAGGCCATGTAGTTCAGGAAGGACTTGGTGGCGGGCAGGGTGTCGGCCTTGTTGCCCTTGTCGCAGACGATCTCGTACGTCACCAGGACGATCGGGTACGCGCCCTCGGCGGACGGGGTGTAGTCCAGCTCCAGCGCGAGGTCCTTGCCGGTGCCGACCACCTTGGCGGCGCCGATGGCGGCGGTGGCGTTGTCGATGGTCGCCTTCACCGGCTGGGTGGCCTCGGTCTTGATGTCGACGGTCTTGATGCCGTCCGAGGCGTAGGACAGCTCGAAGTACGAGATGGCGCCGGAGGTCTGCTTCACCTGCTGGGCGACGCCGGAGGAGCCCTGCGCGGACTGGCCGCCCTCGGCCTCCCAGGACTTGCCCGGCTCGTACTTCCAGTCCTTGGGCGCGGCGGCCTTCAGGTACTTGGTGAAGTTGTCCGTGGTGCCGGACTCGTCGGAGCGGTGGAAGGCCTGGATCTTCAGGTCGGGCAGGTCGGCGCCGGAGTTGAGCTTGGCGATCGCCGGGTCGTTCCAGTTGGTGATCTTGTTGTCGAAGATCTTCGCGAGGGTCGGGGCGTCCAGGGCGAGGGTGTCCACGCCGGGGACGTTGAAGCCGACCGCGATCGGGCCGCCGACCATGGGCAGGTCGATGCCCTGGCCGTCCGTGCACACCTTCTTCGACGCCTCGACCTCCTCCGGCTTCAGCGCGGAGTCCGAGCCGGCGAACGCGGTCTGGCCCTGCGTGAACGCGGTGATGCCGGCGCCCGAACCGGTCGGGTTGTAGTTGATCTGCACGTCCTTGCAGGCCGCGGTGTACTGCTTCACCCAGGCGTCGATGGCGTTCTTCTGGGCGGAGGAGCCGGACGCCTGGAGCTGGCCCTTGGCGTCGCCGCAGTCGATGTTCCCGGCCTGCGCGGTCGCCGAGGCGTCGCCGCCGTTGCCGGTGCCGGTGTCGTCGGAGCCGCACGCCGTGAGGGCCAGGGCGCCGGTGACGGCGAGAGCACCGAGAGCGAGGGCCCGCCGGTTCATGCGCTGAAGCTTCACTTGTGTTCCTTCCAGTGGCCGCCGTCCTGAAAATCGGCGGCGTGCGAAGTGTGGTGAGGCGGGACGCCTCGTCCTGTAAGGGTGCGTGTACGGCCGATCCGCACCGCGTAAGGCCGAAATTAGGCAGAAGAGGTGAAGCGGCCGATGGGCGTACATGAACGAGGGGTGAACCCCTGAGGACGGTGCGGTGAGGCCACGGCGCGGGCGGTGTCAGGGGGCCGGGGGGAGGGCGGCGAGGAGGGCGTCCACCAGGCCGGCGTCCATCGGCGAGGTGAGGTGGCGGCGGGCCGCGTCCGGCGGGAGCCAGAGGATGCGGTCGACCTCGTCGTTCGGGGTGAACGTGCCGGAGACCGCCTCGGCCGCCCAGTAGCGGACCCGCTTGGGACGGCCGTGCGCGAGGTAGCGGGTGCTGGGCAGCTCCGCGGCCGGCACCGCGGTGTGCCCGGTCTCCTCGGCGACCTCGCGCAGGGCGCCCGCGAGCGCGTCCTCGCCGCGCTTCAGCTTGCCCTTCGGCCAGGACCAGTCGTCGTACTTGGGCCGGTGGACCAGGCACAGCTCCAGCTCGCCGGTGACGGGCGAGCGGCGCCACAGGACGCAGCCGGCCGCCTCGACGGTGAGGGCGCCGTGCCTGCCGGGCCGGGTGGTGCGCACCGAGGGCCTCCCTGTTCCAGGGCGTTCTACGGGGTGCCGGCGGGCGGCTGCCGCCAGGCACGCTGGAACGCGTACCGCGCGGCCTCCACCTCATGCCGCTGGCCGGCGTGGAGCACGCCCAGCGCGTACGCCGTGGCCGGCGCGATCCTCGGCGTGCGGGCCGCCTGAGCGGCGGCGGCAGCGGCCTCGGCGGCGTCCCGGTGCCGGTCCAGCGCCTCGCCCGCCGCACGCAGCCGGGGGTCGTCGCCCGCGGCGGGATCCAGCACCTCCCGGGCGTACCGGTGCAGCCGGAGCAGGAGCCGCACCTGGTGCCAGGGGGCGTCCTGCGGGTGCGGGGCGGGGTCGGGCGACAGACCGTGCACCAGCGCCTCGGCGTTGTACGGACTCCCCGCGGTGACCAGCGGCAACGCGGCGACGGCGGCCACGAGCCGCTCCCGCGCGGCGTCGGCGAGCGGACGCAGATCGATGTCCGTGGCCCTGCCCGCCAACGGGACCTCACTGGCCAGCACGGCCACCTGGTCGGCGACGGCATGGAACCGCGCGGACCCGAGCGCCTGCAGGGCGGCGGAGTGCGCCCGCGTCCGGGCAAGCGTGAGCTGCCGTTCGAGCAGGGCGGCGGCCTTGGCGGCGCCTACGGCGAGGTGGCTCCGGTCGGGGGCGGGCCGGGCGCCGGCGGCACGGGCGCGGCTCCCGGGGCGCGGACCGCCCGCCGCGAACCCGCTGCCCGGGCCGCTGTCGGGGTCACGCGCGTCGTCCCCCGAGCGCCCGGCACCGGCGGCACCGGGCTCCCCCTCGGGACGCCGGCCGCCCGCGCGCCGGCCGTCCGGGGCCGGGACGGTGGCGGTCACGGTCGCGGCGGGGGTGCGGCGGGCCGCGGCGGGGAGGCATCCGGCCGCGCGGACGGCACGGGCGGCGGCCTGTGCACCGGACGCCGGGGCGACGGGACGGGGTACGTCCGGCGGGATGCCGTCGGCGGGCGTGGGCGCACCGGGGGCGCGGGACGCGGGCCGGGTGGCAGGCGCACCGGGGGAGGGAGTGGAGACCCGGCGGTCCGGGAAGCCCTCGGCGGGTGCCGTGGACGGGGCGTCGGTGACGGGTGGTGCGTCGTGGTGGGCGGTCAGGCCGCGTTCGCGTGCCGGGGACGCGGACCCGCCGCCGTCGCGGACACGGGGCGCGCTTCGCGGGCCGTCCTCGGCCGGGCCCGCGCGCCCGTCAGGGGCGGAGGCCCTCGTGAAGTCCGGAGCCTCGTCGGGGGCGGGTGTCCGCCGCGCGGGCGGCCGCGCCGAGGAGGGCACCGGGCCCGAGAGGTGGTGGAGGGCTTCCAGGAGGCGGGTGAGACGGGTGGCGCAGGCGTCTTCCTGGGACAACGTGCCGGAGACCCACGCGAGTTCCGGACCCAGGGCCTGGGACCAGGCCGGGTCCAGTGCGGGCTGGAAGGTGTAGAGGCCCGCGCTGATGCGGCGGGCCGCGCGTCTCAGGGCGCGGGCCGCCTCCGCGGAGTCCTCCGGTGTCGCCGCGCCCCGGTGGAGGCGCAGCGCACGGAGGAACTCGGTGGCCCTGGCCCGCAGATGGCGGGCCAGGACGTCCGCGGGATCAGGGTGCTGCTGTGCCACGCCGGCGCCTCCGGGCGTCAATGAGCATCTCCTGGATGTTCCGCAGGGGCTGGCCGTCCGCGTCCGTGGAGTGCCGGGTCCACTCGCCGTCCGGGCCGAGGTGCCAGGACGCCGTGGTGTCGGACATCCCCGTGTCCAGCAGCCGGCTGAGGGCGGCCCGGTGCGCAGGGTCGGTGACCCGCACCAGCGCCTCGATCCGCCGGTCGAGGTTGCGGTGCATCATGTCGGCGCTGCCGATCCACACCTCGGGCTCACCGCCGTTGCCGAAGGCGAACACCCGCGAGTGTTCGAGGAAGCGCCCGAGGACGGACCGCACCCGCACGTTCTCCGACAGCCCCGGCACGCCGGGCCGGACCGCGCAGATGCCGCGCACCCAGATGTCGACGGGCACGCCCGCCTGGGACGCCCGGTAGCAGGCGTCGATGACGGCCTCGTCGACCATCGAGTTGACCTTGATGCGCACATACGCGGGCCGTCCGGCGCGGTGGTGCTGCGCCTCCTTGTCGATCCGTGAGATCAGCCCGTCGCGCAGGGACTTGGGGGCGACCAGCAGCCGCCGGTAGGTCTCGCGGCGGGAGTAGCCGGAAAGACGGTTGAACAGGTCGGACAGGTCCGCGCCGACCTGCGGGTCCGCGGTGAGCAACCCGAGGTCCTCGTACAGCCGGGCCGTCTTCGGGTGGTAGTTGCCCGTGCCGACGTGGCTGTACCGCCTTAGCGTCTCGCCCTCCTGACGGACCACCAGCGACAGCTTGCAGTGGGTCTTCAGGCCGACCAGGCCGTAGACGACGTGGCAGCCGGCCTCCTCCAGCTTGCGCGCCCACTTGATGTTGGCGTGCTCGTCGAAGCGGGCCTTGATCTCCACCAGGACGAGGACCTGCTTGCCGGACTCGGCGGCGTCGATGAGGGCGTCCACTATCGGGGAGTCGCCGGAGGTGCGGTACAGCGTCTGCTTGATGGCCAGCACGTCCGGGTCGCCGGCCGCCTGCTCCAGGAACGCCTGCACGGAGGTGGAGAACGAGTCGTACGGGTGGTGCAGCAGCACGTCCCGGCTGCGCAGCGCGGCGAAGATGTCCGGCGCGGACGCCGACTCCACCTCCGCCAGGTCGCGGTGGGTGCCGGCGACGAACTTCGGGTACTTCAGCTCGGGCCGGTCCAGGCTGTGGATGCGGAACAGGCCGGTCAGGTCGAGCGGGCCGGGCAGCGGGTACACCTCGGCCTCGGAGATCTTCAGCTCGCGCACGAGGAGGTCCAGCACCTCGCGGTCGACGGACTCCTCCACCTCGAGCCGCACCGGCGGCCCGAAGCGGCGCCGCATCAGCTCCTTCTCCAGGGCCTGGAGGAGGTTCTCCGCGTCGTCCTCCTCGACCTCCAGGTCCTCGTTGCGGGTGAGCCGGAACGCGTGGTGCTCCAGCACCTCCATGCCCGGGAACAGCTCCTCCAGGTGTGCGGCGATGACGTCCTCGACGGGGACGTAGCGGCCGGGGGAGGACTCCAGGAAGCGGGACAGCAGCGGCGGCACCTTCACCCGGGCGAAGTGCTTGTGCCCGGTCACCGGGTTGCGCACCACCACGGCCAGGTTGAGCGACAGACCCGAGATGTACGGGAAGGGGTGCGCCGGGTCCACCGCGAGCGGAGTCAGCACCGGGAAGATCTGGTGCCGGAACAGGGTGAAGAGGCGGGCCTGCTCCTTCTCCGTGAGCTCGTTCCAGCGGACCAGGTGGATGCCCTCCTCCGCGAGGGCGGGGGCGACGTCCTCGTGGTAGCAGGCGGCGTGCCGCGCCATCAGCTCCCGGGAGCGGGCCCAGATCATCTCCAGCACCTCGCGGGGCTGGAGGCCGGAGGCGGAGCGGGTGGCCACGCCGGTGGCTATGCGCCGCTTGAGTCCCGCGACCCGGACCATGAAGAACTCGTCCAGGTTGCTGGCGAAGATCGCGAGGAAGTTCGCACGCTCCAGCAGCGGCGTCTCGGGATCCTCGGCCAGTTCGAGCACCCGCTCGTTGAACGCCAGCCAACTGCGCTCGCGGTCGAGGAAACGGCCCTGCGGAAGCGGGGCGGCGCCTTCGATGTGCGCCTCCTCGTAGCCGTCCAGGTCGGCGTCGATGTCGGGTTCCAGATCGGACACCGTTCCGGCCACGGTGTGCGGCCGGTGCGCGGCGATGGAGCCCACGGAGGGCTGCGAGTGCTGGACCTGTGCCTGGGTGTTGGGCTGGCTCATGACTCCATTCTTCCGCGCGAAGGGCGTCACGGGCGCGTCGGAAAGCGCGGGTGGGAGCGGTGGTGGCCCTGAGGCGCTCCCGTACCTCCCGTTCACCCGGCTGGGTGAGGGCTCTGCCGCGGCGGGATGCATTCACCGAGCGTCGCAAGGCCGTCTGAATCCGTGGTTACGGCGACATGACGTCCAGGGCAGCGGGCGGTGGCCCACGGGGGTGCACACGGCGAGGGGGCGTGCCCCCCACGGGCACGCCCCCCGAGAAACGCGGTCGCGTCAGCCGCGCGCCGTCCCGGTCGTGCGGCGCAGCACCTGGAACGCCGCGTACGTCAGCAGGCCGGCCACGGCGAGCAGGATGCCCGTGGTGACCAGCTGGAGCGGCCAGTAGTGGGAGGCGGGGTGGAAGTCGCGGTAGAAGGCGGTGGCGCCCAGGTCGGCGAGCTCCTCACGGCAGTCGGGGAGACGGCTGGTGAAGCACGGGGCCGCGGCCCGGCCCCCGTCGGCGGTCAGCACGCCCTCACCGACGTGCATGCCGCTCCCCAGCGGCCCGTCCCGCAGGCCGGAGACCCGGGTCACGGAGGGCCACAGGTACGGCAGGGCCGCGTGGGCGCCCGCCCACAGCACCCCGACGGCGACGGCTGCGGTGGCCAGCGCGGCCATCGCGCGGCTGAGCAGCAGCCCGGCCAGGGCGCCCGCCGCCAGACCGGCCAGCGCCAGGCCCACGGGGACGGTGCCGCCGGCGAGGAAAGTGGCGGAGGAGTGCCAGGACTTGGCGGTGTCGACGCGTCCGTCGGCCGCGGTCCACGCCCAGCGGTGCAGGGCCGCCGGCAGCCCGCTCCCGACGACGACGAGCAGGGCCGGCAGGGTCAGCCGGGAGGCCAGCCAGCGGGTCGGGGAGACGCCCTGGGTCCAGGCGAGGCGGGCCGTGCCGGACTCCGTCTCGCGGCCGACCAGCGCGCCGCCGGCCCAGGCGGCGACCAGGAACGGCACGGCCAGCACGGCGGCCGTCGTCCAGGTGTAGACCTCCTTGTAGAGGATGATCGCGTCCTGGTCGTAGCGGCACACCTCGTCCCACGCGCAGGCGTTGTACGCCTTCCACGCCGCCGCCGACGCGTCGGTCAGCGGCCCGCCGAGCCACAGCAGCGCCGCCGCGGTGAGCAGGGCCAGCGCGCCGCCGCAGATCAGGGCCGGGCGGTGCAGCCGGGCCAGCCAGCGCCACTGGCGGGGGACGCCGGTGGCGCGGGCGGGGGCGGCCGGGGTGGCGAGGGCGGTGGTCATACGGCGGCCTCCAGGGTTTCGGGCGCGGGGGGCAGGGCCGGGGCCGCGGGGTTGCGCAGGTAGGACAGGACCAGGTCCTCGAGGGTCGGCGTGCCGGTGCGCCAGTCGGCGGGCAGCGGGCCGGACGGGCGGATCACCGCGCCGAGCTGGCGGCCGGTGGTGCGGGACTCGACGACCTGGTGCGGGGAGAGGTCCGCCGTGGCGGGGGCGGTCACCCGGGTGTGGGCGGCCAGCAGGTCGTCGATCTCGCCGGAGAGCCGGACCTGGCCGCCGCCGACCAGCAGCAGGTGGTCGCAGGAGTCCTCCAGCTCGGCGACGACGTGCGAGGACATCACGACGGTGGTGCCGTGGGCGGCGGCCTCGCCCATCAGGAGGCCCATCAGCTCGTGCCGGGCGAGCGGGTCGAGGTCGGCCATCGGCTCGTCCAGGAGCAGCAGTTCGGGCCGCTTGCCCAGGGCGAGGGCGAGCGCGACCCGGGTGCGCTGGCCGCCGGAGAGGACGCGGATCCGCCGGTCCGGGTCCAGGTCGCCGCCGGCCACGACCCGGCGCGCGGTGTCCGCGTCCCAGCGGCCGGGGTTGAGGTCGGCGCCCATGCGCAGCGTCTCCGCGACCGTGAGCTGCTGGTACAGCGGCTTGTCCTGGTCGACGTAGCCCACCCGGGGGCGGGCGGCGGCCGGGCGTGCGCCGAGCACACGGACCGTGCCCTCGGTGGGCGCGAGCAGTCCGGCGGCGAGCGCGAGGAGCGTGGACTTGCCGGCGCCGTTGGGTCCGACGACGGCGCACACGCGTCCGGCGGGCAGCCGGAAGGAACAGTCGCGCAGCGCCCAGGCGCGGCGGCCGAAGCGCTTGCCGAGCGCGTCCGCCTCGAGGGCCGGGACGGTCATGAAGGGTCTCCCTGGGGGGTGTGCGCAGGCGCGGCGTGCGCGGCCTGCTCCGGGTAGTGCGTCTCGAGTACGGCGGTGAACAGCGCGGCGACGTCCTCCCGCTCCAGGCCGGACTCCCGTGCGCGGGCGGCCCAGTCCTCCAGCTCCGCGCGCAGCGGGGAGTCGGCGGGGGCCGCGCCGAGGGAGCGGCGCACGAAGGTGCCGAGGCCGCGCCGGGCCTCGACCAGACCCTCGCGCTCCAGCTCCCGGTACGCCTTCAGCACGGTGTTCGGGTTGACGGCGGTGGCCTCCACGACCTCGCGGGCCGTGGGCAGCCTGTCGCCGGGGACCAGCAGACCCAGGCGGATCGCCTGCTTGGTCTGCTGGACGATCTGGACGTAGGTGGCCACGCCGCTGCGCCGGTCGATGCGGTAGTCGACCACTCGACAACCACCCTTTCACTAATTGAGTAGTGAAAGGGTGGTGCAAGGGTGGTGCGAAAGTCAACCGCGGATCCGTGAACCGATCCGCGGAGCCCGTCCGATGAGGAGACGTGAGCGAGATGAGAAGCGACGGCGAGCTGCTGCGCGCCGTCACGGCCGACGGCGACCGGCGCGCCTTCGAGGAGCTGTACCGGCGGTACGCGCCGTGGCTGACCGCGCGCATGCGCACCCGGTGCGCCGACGCGGCCCTCGTCGACGACGTCGTGCAGGAGACCTTCCTCGCGGTGTGGCGCGGCACCGCGCGCTGGCGCGAGGACGCGGCGGGCGCGGACGCAGCCGGCTGGCTGTGGCGCATCGCCTCACGCCGGCTGGTCGACGCGCTGCGCGGGGCCGGGGCGCGGGGGCGGCTGCGGCAGGCGCTGGCGCGGCTGCGCCACCGGGACGAGGTGTCGGCGGAGGAGCGCGTGCTGGCGGGGGTCGAGCACGGGGACCTCGCCGGCGCCCTGGTGCGGCTGTCGCCGGAGCTGCGCGCGGTGCTCCAGGCGACCGTGGTCGACGGGCTGACCACCCGTGAGGCCGCGGTCCTGCTCGGCATCCCGCCGGGCACGGTCAAGACGCGGGCCCTGCGCGCCCGCAGGCAACTCCGGGAGGCGCTGGCATGACGTACGAGGACAGGCGCTGGCACGTGCCGGAGGACGACCTGCGGGCCTACGCGCGCGGCGGTCTCGAGGCGCCCGCGCTGTGGTCGGCCGACACCCATCTCACGGCGTGCGCCCACTGCCGTGACGTCCTGACGGGCCTCGACGACCCCGTCGCCCTGGACGCCGGCTGGGAGCGGCTGGACGCCGAGCTCGACGCGCCCCGGCCCGGACTGCTGGAGTCGCTGCTGCTGCGGCTCGGCGTCCGCGACCACACGGCCCGGCTGCTCGCGGCCACCCCGGCGCTGCGCCGCTCCTGGCTGGGCGCGGTGGCCGCCGTGCTGCTGCTCACCGTGGCCGTCACCGTCGGCCGCACCGAGGGCGGCCGGCTCACCTTCTTCCTCGCGCTCGCCCCGCTGCTGCCGCTCGTGGGGGTGGCGCTGTCGTACGGGCCGCGGATGGACCCGACGTACGAGATGACCGTGGTCGCGCCGATGCACGGGTTCCGGCTGCTGATGATCCGCACGGTCGCCGTGCTGACCGCCGGGCTCGGTCTGAACGGCCTGGCCACGCTCGCCCTGCCCGGGTACGGGCTGCTCGCCCTGAGCTGGCTGCTGCCGGCGCTCGCCCTCACCGCCACGGCGCTCGCGCTGTCGGCCCGGCTCGGGCCCGTCCTGGCGCCCGCGCTGACCGGCGGCGGCTGGGTCGCGCTGCTGGTCACGGCGGACGCGGTCCGCTCCGGCGGACAGGAGACGCTCGCCCCGTTCACCGCGGCCGGACAGGGCGTGTCGGCGGCCGTCGCCGTGCTCGCCGCCGGCCTGCTGGTCCTGCTCCGGGACCGCTTCGACCTGAGCCGGGACCCCGCGGTCTGACCGCGCCCGGCATCCCACCGGCCGGGGCGCACCACCGCCCCGGCCCCCATCACCTGCCACGGGAGTTCCCCATGTCCCCCACCGTCTCGGCCTCCGGGCTGAGCCTCCACTACGGCGCGACCCGCGCCCTGGACGAGGTGTCGCTGCGGCTGTCCCCCGGCGTCACCGGGCTGCTCGGTCCCAACGGTGCGGGCAAGACCACGCTGCTGCGGGTCCTCGCCACCGCCGTGCCGGCCGACCGGGGCACGTTCACCGTGCTCGGCCACGACCCCTCCACCGCGCGCGGCCGCCAGGAGGTGCGCCGCCGGCTCGGCTACCTGCCGCAGACGCCCGGCTTCCACCCGGACTTCACCGCCTTCGAGTTCGTCGACTACGTGGCGATCCTCAAGGAGCTGACCGACCGCGGCGCCCGCCACCGCGAGGCGCGGCGGGTGCTCGACGAGGTCGGCCTGGGCGAGGTGCGCGGCAAGCGGATCCGCAAGCTGTCCGGCGGCATGCGGCAGCGGGTGGCGCTGGCGGCGGCGCTGGTCGGCGACCCGGCGTTCCTCGTCCTCGACGAGCCGACCGTCGGACTCGACCCCGAACAGCGCATGCGGTTCCGCGAGTTGATCGCCACCGCGGGCGAGGGGCGGACCGTGCTGCTGTCCACCCACCAGACCGAGGACGTGGCGATGCTCTGCCACCGGGTCGTCGTCCTGGCGGGCGGCGCCGTCCGCTTCGACGGCACCCCCGCCGAGCTGACCGCACGGGCCTCGGGACGCGTGTGGAGCAGCGAGGGCCGCGACCCCGGCGCCCTGGCCGGCTGGCGCACCGGACTCGGCACCTTCCGCAACGTGGGCGACCCGCCCCCCGGCGCCGACCTCCTCGAACCCACCCTCGAGGACGGCTACCTGCTCACCCTGGACGGCGCGGCCGCGGAGGTGACCGCATGACCACGGCCACCACCACGGCGCCGGCCCCGGCCCCCGTGACGACCCCGCCCGGCGCCTCCTGGGCGGCCGTGTCCGCCCTCGCCCGCTTCGAGACGCGGATGCTCCTCACCCGCGTGCCGGTGGTCGTCGCCTTCACGGTGTACGTCGCCTGGACCGTGTGGCGCACCCGTGTCTCCTTCGACGGCTTCCCCGCGCTGCAGGACGCCGACCGCGCCACCCAGGACGGGCCGCTGCTCGTCGGCCTCGCGGTGCTGCTGAGCGCCAACCACGCCGTGCTGCGCTCCCGGCGCCACGACACCGAACGGCACCTCGACGTGCTGGTGCTGCCCCGGTGGGGGCGCACGGTCGCGCACCTGCTGTCCGTCGCGGCGGCGGCCCTCGTGACCGCGGTGTGCGTGGGCGGGCAGTTCGCCTGGGAGGCGCTCAAGCCGGGCGCGGTCGGACACGGCTCGCCGGCCGAACTCCTCGTCGGCCCGCTGTCCGTGCTGCTCCTCGGCGGGTTCGGGGTGCTGCTGGCCCGCCTGGTCACCGCACCCTTCGCGGCGCCGCTGCTGATCGTCCTGCTGCTCTTCCTCGCCACCTTCCTCGGCTTCTCCGCCAGCGGCTGGACACGGTGGCTGATGCCGTCCGTCGGCACGTACAGCGTCGTCACCCTGCCCTCCGACCTGATCGGCCGCCCCGCCGCGTGGCACGCCCTCTACCTGGGCGGACTCGCGCTGGCCCTCATGTCGGCGGCGGTGCTGCTGTCCGGCGGCGCCCGACTGAGGACCGCGCAGGCCGCGGTCGCCGGTGCGGTGGCGCTGACCCTGATCGGCGCGGTGGGCCAGTCCCGGGGCGTGCCGGAGACCGTCACGGAGGCGCGCGTACGGGCCTCGGTCACCCCGGAGAAGCTCCACACCTGCGTCGAACGGGACGCCACGACGTACTGCGCCTTCCCCGAGTGGCAGCCGCGCACCGGTGACTGGGCCCGCGCCGTCGGCGACGTCCGCGCCCTGGCCGGCGGCGACGCGCAGGACCGTCCGCTGGTCGTACGGCAGCGGGTCGAGGCGCGCTACGGCCTGGACGCGGACGCGACCCTCACCCCGCTCACCCGCCCCGGCGAGGTGACGGTCGGGACGGCCTGGGGCGGCAACCGGGTGTCCGAGTTCGCGGTCGCGGTGGCCGGTGTGCTGGTCGCCGGCTCGGAGGCCGCGGCGGGCGAGCTGTGCGACGGCCGGATGGTCACCGTGATGTGGCTGGCCCTCGCCGACCGGCCCGACCCGGTGGCGGACCTGCGCCGGGTGCGGCTCGGCGACAGCGACACCGGCTCGTCGATCGTCGTCTCGCAGACGGAGCCGTTGCAGATGACCTCCGCCCAGACGGAGCTGCTGCGCGAACTGCTGGAACTGCCCCGCGAGAAGGCCGCCGCGAAGGTGAAGGCCGGCTGGGCCGAGCTGACCGCCCCGAAGGTGACGACGGACCGCGTGGCGCAGGTGCTGGGCCTGGAGAAGCCGGAAGGGGAGAACGAGTGCCTGTGACCGGAACCCGGCCGGCCGGGGACACCCCGGTGCGCGAGGCCCGGCGGGGCGTCCTGCTCCAGCTGGTCCGCCCGGTCGCCCGCACGGTTCCCTGGTGGGCGGTCGCGGCGGGCGGCGGGCTGGGGCTGCTGGCGGCCGCGGTGCCCCGGCTGTCCGGCGGCGAGGCCACCCCGTGGGCCGGGGTGAACGCCCTGCGGGCCGCCGCCCTGTGCTTCGCGCTGGGCGCCGCGTTCCTGCTGGACGACCCGGCCCGGCAGACCACCGCCGCCGTGCCCGTCCGCCGTGCCCTGCGGCACGCGCTGCGGTGCGCGCTCGTGCTGCCGCTTGCCGCCGCGTGGTGGACGGCGGCCGTGCTGCTGGTGCCGCAGGAGGCGCGCCCCCCGGCCGGGGACGTCACCCTGGAGGCGGCGACGGCCCTCGCGCTGGCCCTGGCCGGCGCGGCCTTCGCGGTGCGCCGCCGGGGCGCCGACCGGCCGGGTCAGGCGGTCTCCGCGTCCTTGCTGGTCGCCGCCGTCCTGGCCCCGCTGCTGAGCCCGTCCGACTGGGCGCTGTTCACCGAGCCGGACGACCCGCACTGGGCGGGCGCCCATGGCCGCTGGACGCTGCTGCTGTGCGGGGCGCTCCTGGCGGTCGCGGTGTCCTGCGTGGAACCGGTCCGCCGATTCCAGCCCGTCCGGCGTTCGAGGACGAGGCCCGCCAGGGCCGGCAAGGGGGTCTGGGGCGCAGCCCCGGGGACGGGACGGGAAGATGCGGCGGGGGCGGAAACCCCACGCCCGTGAAGTCGGCGGCGTTCAGGCCCGGAGTGATCGACGAAGTGCCGGCCCCGGCCGGCCCCTCAGGTCTCCGTCCGGTACATCAGGTCCGTCTCGTGGGTGACGAAGCCCAGCCGCTCGTAGACCGACACCGCCGCCTTGTTGTCGGCGTCGACGTACAGCATGGCGGTGGGCAGGCCCTGGTCCGCCAGGTGGCGCAGGCCGATCGTGGTCAGCGCCTTGCCGAGTCCGCCGCCCTGCGCGCCGGGGGCGACCCCCAGGACGTACACCTCGCCGAGGCCCTCGTCGGCGTGCACCTTCGTCCAGTGGAAGCCGACCAGCCGTCCGTCGCGCTCGGCGAGGAAGAAGCCCGCGGGGTCGAACCACGGCTCGGCCTTGCGGTCGTCGAGGTCCCGCTGGGTGAGGGAGCCCTGCTCGGGGTGGTGGGCGAACGCGGCGGCGTTCAGCGCGAGCCACGCCGCGTCGTCCAGGCCGGGCTCGAAGGTGCGGACGGTGACGCCCTCCGGCAGCACCGGGTCGGGCAGGTCCAGGTTCGCCAGCGGCCGCCGCATCTGCCGCAGTTCGCGGAACAGCGTCAGTCCGAGCACCTGTGCCAGGTGCCGGGCGGTGGAGTGCCCGCCGTGCGCCCAGACCCGCAGCCGCTTGCCCGACGCGGCGAGCAGCGCCGTGCCGAGCGCCCGCCCGTGCCCCTGCCCCCGGTACGAGGGGTGGACCACCAGCTCCGCGGCGGGCGGCTCGACCGGGTCGGCGCCCTCCAACTGGGCGTATCCGACGAGTTCCTCACCGACGCTCAGCAGCAGATGCGAGACGCCCTCCCGCTCCCCGCCGCGCAGTTGCAGCCGGCCCTGCTCGGACACGGCCTGCCGGCCGTCGGCGCGCGCCGCCTCGTCGAGCAGTGCGAGGACCGCGTCGACCTGCGCCTGGTCGAGCGCGGTGCACGTCTGGAGCGAACGGGGGCGGCCGGGCCGGGGGAACGCGTCGCTGGTCATGCGTACGAGGGTAAAGGGACGGCGCGGTGAGGGGGCGGCGGCGGGGCGGACACGGCCCGCGGCGGGGGCGGGGGCGGCCGCGCGGCGGCGGTGCAGCGAAAAGATAAACCAGGCTGTAACCCGGAAGCCCCTGTCGCGCTACGCGCGTTGACTCTAGGCTGCGCCGGTACCCACTCGCACCGACAGGGGGGCGTATGCCAGCCACATCCCCGGCGCACCCGCGCCGCAGACGCCGTACGAACCGTCTCCTCGTGACCGCCGCCGGCGCCCTCACCGTCGGCGCCCTGGCCGCCGCGGCCCTCCCCGGGTCGGCGAGCGCGGGCGAGCAGCACGGCAAGGGCCACGACCACCGGCCGAGCCGCTACCAGGACGTGCAGCTGCTGTCCTTCAACGACCTGCACGGCAACCTGGAGCCGCCTACCGGTTCCTCCGGCCGGGTCACCGAACTCCAGCCGGACGGCACGACGAAGACCATCGACGCGGGCGGCGCCGAGTACCTGGCGACGCATCTGCGCCAGGCCCGCAAGGGCAACGCGTACTCCATCACCGCGGCCGGCGGCGACATGGTCGGCGCCTCCCCGCTGATCTCGGGCCTGTTCCACGACGAGCCCACCATCGAGGCGCTGAACAAGCTCGAACTGGACGTCACCTCCGTCGGCAACCACGAGTTCGACGAGGGCGCCAAGGAGCTGTCCCGCCTGCAGAACGGCGGCTGCCACCCGACGGACGGCTGCTACACCGACAAGACGTTCCAGGGCGCCGACTTCCCGTACCTGGCGGCCAACGTCCTGGACGAGAAGACCGAGAAGCCGCTCCTCAAGCCGTACTGGGTGTGGCAGAAGAAGGACGTCAAGGTCGGCTTCATCGGCGTGACCCTCGAGGGCACCCCGAACATCGTGTCCGCCGAAGGCGTCAAGGGCCTCGTCTTCAAGGACGAGGTCGAGACGATCAACAGGTACGCCAAGGAGCTGCGCCGCAAGGGCGTGAAGTCCATCGTGGCGCTGATCCACGAGGGCGGCTTCCCGGCCTCGCAGAGCTACAACTACGACTGCGACGCCCCGGGCGCCGGCGACGGCATCTCCGGCCCCATCGCGGACATCGCGAAGAACGTCTCGCCCGAGGTGGACGCGCTGGTCACCGGCCACACCCACAACGCCTACGTCTGCACCATCCCCGACCCGGCGGGCAACCCCCGCACGGTCACCTCCGCCGCGTCCTTCGGCCGGCTCTACACCGACACCACGCTGACCTACGACCGCAGGACCGGCGACATCGCCCGTACGGCCGTGAAGTCCGCGAACCACGTGGTGTCCCGGGACGTCCCCAAGGCGCCCGACATGACTCGCCTGATCGACAAGTGGAACACCCTCGCCGCCCCGATCGGCAACCGCCCGATCGGCCACATCTCCGGCGACATCGTCAAGGACGGCACCGAGTCCCCGCTGGGCGACCTGATCGCCGACGCCCAGCTGGAGTACGCCCGCACGCTGGACCCGGAGACCGACCTCGCCCTGATGAACCCGGGCGGCATCCGCGCCTCCCTCACCTACGCGGCGAGCGGCGCCGAGGGCGACGGCGTGGTGACCTTCGCGGAGGCGTTCACGGTCCAGCCGTTCGCCAACACGGTGAACCTGCAGACCTTCACCGGCGAGCAGCTGATCAAGGCGCTCAAGGAGCAGGTGAGCGGCTCCAACGAGGCGGCCCCGAAGATTCTCCAGGTGTCCGAAGGACTGACCTACACGCTGGACCTGACGAAGTCCGGCGCCGACCGGGTCGTCACGGACTCCATCCGTCTGAACGGTGAGGCGATCGACCCGTCGGCGAGCTACCGCGTCGCGACGAACAGCTTCCTCGCGGGCGGCGGCGACGGCTTCACCACGCTGGGCCAGGGCGCCGACGACCTGGTCGGCGACGACGACCTGAAGGCGCTGGAGCAGTACCTGACCGCCAACTCCTCGGCCGGCTCCCCGCTGGCCCCGCCGGCGGCGGACCGCATCACGATCGTGAAGTAACCCGCACGACGACGAGAGAGGGCCGGTGCCGTGCACCGGCCCTCTTCCGTGTCTCAGCCCCCGACGTCCCACACGACCGCCTGCGCGACGATCACGCGCTCGCCGTCGAAGGTCACGGCCGGTCCCTCGTGCAGCCGGTAACCCAGTTCCAGCGCCTCGCTGACCCGCCGGCAGAAGGCGGAGTCGTCCGGGCCGGTCAGTACGCGGTAGACGGGCAGTCCGTCGGGTGGATTCGCCATGCGTCCCAGCGTGTCACGGGGCGCCGGGGACCTCCGGCGGAGGGGTCGGGGCGCCCGGGAGGCGGATGGTGGCGGTGGTGCCGCCGCCCTCGGCCGGGGTGAGGGCGACCGTGCCGCCCGCCTGCTGCACCGTGCGCGCCACGATGGACAGTCCGAGGCCGGATCCGGGCAGGGCGCGGGCGCCTGGGGAGCGCCAGAACCGGTCGAAGACGTGCGGGAGTTCGTCGGCCGCGATGCCGGGACCGTGATCCCGGACGGTGAGCACGCCGTCGGCGAGCCGCACCTCGACCGTGCCGCCCGGCGGGCTGAACTTCACCGCGTTGTCCAGCACGTTGACCACCGCCCGCTCCAGCGCCGCCGGTTCGGCCCGCACGTACCAGGGGCGCAGGTCGGCGGTGACGGTCAGCTCAGGGCCGCGCAGCCGGGCCCGGCGCAGGGCCGCCTCCACCACGTCCTGCCAGGCGACGATCTCCACGCGGTCCGTCTGATGCCCCGGGTCGGGACGGGAGAGCTCCTGGAGGTCGCCGATCAGCGCGGCCAGCTCCGTCATCTGCGCCTTCACCGAGTCGAGGAGCGCCTTGCGGTCGGCCGGCGGCAGGGGCCGTCCGGTGTCCTCGCTGCGGGTCAGCAGCTCGATGTTGGTGCGCAGCGAGGTGAGCGGGGTGCGCAGTTCGTGCCCGGCGTCCGCGATGAGCTGCTGCTGGAGGTCACGGGAGCTGGCGAGCGCGGACGTCATGGAGTTGAAGGAGCGCGACAGCCGTGCGATCTCGTCGTCCGACTCCTCCTCCACCGGGATGCGGACGCCCAGGTCCTCGGTGCGGGCCACGTGCTCCACGGCCTCGGTGAGCTTGTCGACCGGGCGCAGTCCGGTGCGGGCCACGGCGAGACCCGCGGCGGCCGAGCCGAGCACCCCGATCCCGGACACCAGCAGCAGGATGAGTGCCAGGTCGTTCAGCGTGGACCGGGTGCCCTTCAGCGGGACCGCCACGATGACGGCCGCGTGGGTGCTGGTCAGCGTGGACGGGTCGTTGATGACGAGGGGCAGGGTCAGCACCCGGACGTCGTCGCCGTCCTGGTCGGTGCCGTCGCGGAAGATGCCGCTGGACCCGGTGCCCGCGTTCTCGATCACCGTGCGGTCCGACGCGGTGACCTCGACGCTCCCGACGGAGCTGGGGAACAGGCAGACCGTGCCGTCCTCCTTGACCACCTGCGAGTACGTGTACTGGAAACCGCCCGCGCCCTCGTCCCGGGGCGTCTCCGTGCAGTCGGTGAGGGCGCTGCGGATCTCGTCCACCCGCTGCGGCCCCTGCAGCACGGTCGCCTTCTTCAGATCCTCGTCGACCTGCTCGTACAGCTTGCCCTGCACGATGAACCAGCAGGTCACCGAGACCGCGGCCACCGCGAACGCCACCGCCGCGGCGACCAGCAGCGACAGCCGCGCCCGGATCGGCAGGGCGCGGAAACGGCGCACCGGTCCGGTCACTCCGCGCCGCCCTGCCGCAGCACGTACCCCACCCCCCGCACCGTGTGCACCAGGCGCGGCTCGCCGCCCGCCTCGGTCTTGCGGCGCAGGTACATGACGTACACGTCCAGCGAGTTGGACGACGGTTCGAAGTCGAAGCCCCAGACCGCCTTGAGGATCTGCTCACGGGTGAGCACCTGGCGCGGGTGCGCCATGAACATCTCCAGCAGCGTGAACTCCGTACGGGTCAGCTCCACCGGGCGTCCGGCGCGGGTCACCTCCCGCGTGGCCAGGTTCATGGTCAGGTCGGCGAAGGTGAGGACGTCGTCGGTCCCGGCGGACGCGGCCACCGCCGCCGCGTACGAGCTGCGCCGCAGCAGTGCCCGGATCCGGGCGAACAGCTCGTCCAGCTCGAACGGCTTCACCAGGTAGTCGTCCGCCCCCGCGTCCAGGCCCGTCACCCGGTCGCCCACGGTGTCCCGGGCCGTCAGCATCAGGATCGGGGTGGTGTCGCCGGTGGCGCGGATACGGCGGGCGGCGGTCAGCCCGTCCATCCGGGGCATCTGGATGTCGAGCACGAGGAGGTCGGGGTGGCGGGCCGCCGTCTTCTCCAGGGCATCCACGCCGTCGACGGCCTCCTCGGTGTCGTATCCCTCGAAAGCCAGGCTGCGCCGGAGTGCTTCGCGCACCGCCGGCTCGTCGTCGACGATCAGGATGCGCTGCGGGGCACGGTCGCCGTCTGCGGGGCTCATCGGGTGGCGGGTCCTTCGTCTGCGCGCCGCGCGGCGGGCGCGGCGGGGGAGGGGACGGGCTGTCGGATCTTCAGCGTCGCACGTTTCCCGGGGTGCGCGTCAGCTGCCCGCACCGGCCCGCAGATCCGGCAGGTCCGCCTTGACCGTGTTCACCGGGATGGCGAAGCCGAGGCCCACGCTGCCCGCCGTGGACGACTCCGCGCCGCTCGGCGCGTACATCGCGGAGTTGATGCCGATGATGTTGCCGTTCATGTCGATCAGCGCGCCGCCGGAGTTGCCCGGGTTCAGCGAGGCGTCGGTCTGGATCGCCTTGTACGTGGTCGTGGAGCCGCCGGTGTCGCCGTTGAACTCCTGACCGCCGAACTCGAACGGCCAGCCGCCGCCACGCTGCCACTGCTGCTGCCCCTGGTCCTCGTCCGTGGACACGGTGACGTCCCGGTCGAGCGCGGAGACGATGCCGCTGGTCACCGTGCCGGTGAGGCCCTCGGGCGAGCCGATCGCGACAACCTGGTCGCCGACCTGCACGCCGTCGGAGTCGCCGAGGGTCGCGGCCTTCAGACCGGAGGCGTCCTCCAGCTTGATCAGCGCCAGGTCCTTGCTGCTGTCGGTGCCGACGACGCGGGCGCTGTAGCTCTTGCCGTCGTGCGTGCGCACCTGGATCTGCGAGGCGCCGGCCACCACGTGGTTGTTGGTGACGACCTCGCCGTCCTCGGTGACGATCACCCCGGACCCGGTGGCCGAACCGGACGACGAGGCCGCCTTGATCTCCACGATGCTCGGGCTGACCGACTTGGCGACCCCGGCGACCGTGCCCTTCAGCGACGCCGGCACCACGTCGGTCTCGGCGGCGGAGGACGCGGTGACGCCCGTGGAGGATCCGCCAGTCAGCTCCTGCACCCCGTAGGCGGTGGTCCCGCCGACGGCGGCGGCGACGATCGCCACGGCGACGAGCAGCTTGGCGGGCCCGCGGCTGCGCTTGTGTGCCGGACCGGTGGACTCGGGCTCGGGCCCGGGAGCCGGGGGAGCGTAGGCCGACGGGGGCGGCCACTCGGGGTTCACCTGGTGCGGACCGTACTCGGGGAAGCCACTCGGGCGGGAGTTCTCGCTCATACAGGTGAGCGTCCCGCCCGACGATGAGAGCTTCCTGAGGGATGGCTGAGAAGCCCGGCAGAAGTGTGTATGCCCGATATAAAGACGCCGCCGTTGCGGGCAGTCGTGCCGCTGGGGCGGCACGGGTGGGCGCAACGGCACCCCGCATGGCGCGGGAGAGCAGGGGCAGGCCCCAGGCTATGCGCAGCCGCAGGACTGGCGCAGGACCAGGCGGGACGGGAACACCTTCAGCCGCTCCCGGCGGGAGCCGGTGACGCGGAGGCCGTCGTCCAGGACCAGGTCGACCGCCGCGCGGGCCATCGCCGGCCGGTCCGACGCGACCGTGGTCAGCGGCGGGTCGGCGAGCGCCGCCTCCTTGATGTCGTCGAACCCGACGACCGCCAGCTCGCCCGGCACGTCGATGCGCAGCTCACGCGCGGCGCGCAGCACACCGATGGCCTGGTCGTCCGTGGAGCAGAAGATCGCGGGCGGCCGCCGCGGCCCCGACAGGATGTCCAGCGCGACCCGATAGGCGTCGTAGCGGTTGTACGGGGCCTCGAAGAGGCGCCCCTCCGTGGGTATCCCGGCCTCGTCCATCGCGCGCCGCCAGCCCTCGACGTGGTCGGAGACGGGGTCGCCGACGGCGGGGGTCTCCGCCGTACCGCCGACACAGGCGACGTACTCGTAGCCGTGCTCCAGCAGATGGCGCACGGCGAGCTGCGCGCCGCCGAGGTCGTCGGTGACGACGGCGACGTCGTCGATCGCCTCCGGCCGCTCGTGCAGCAGCACCACCCGGGCGTCCCACGCGTCGATCTCCGCCGCCGCCAGGTCGTTCAGCGCATGGCTGACCAGGATCAGACCGGAGACCCGCATGCCGAGGAAGGCGCGCAGATAGTGGACCTCGCGCTCGCCGATGTAGTCGGAGTTCCCGACCAGCACCATCTTCCCGCGCTCCGACGCGGCCTGTTCGACCGCGTGCGCCATCTCGCCGAAGAACGGCTGGCGGGCGTCCGGCACGATCAGGCCTATGAGATCCGTGCGCCGGGACGCCATCGCCTGGGCGACGCGGTCGGGCCGGTACCCCAGCTCCTTGATCGCTGCGAGCACCCGCTCGCGCGTGGCCGGGGCGACCGGCCGGGGTCCGTTGTTGATGACATAGCTGACGACCGCGGTCGACGTCCCCGCCAGTCGCGCCACGTCATCCCTGGTTACCTTGGCCACGCGCGGAGTCTACGCGGATATATCCCCTCCGGGCAGGGCGTGCCGGAGGTGGTGAACAGGGGAAAAGCGGCTCGTCTGCGCGAATGCGCCGCTCATGCGTGCGGCTCTCAGGCCTTCGCCCGCACACCGTCGGTGTCCTGCGCGGCCGGCTCGTCCGCTTCCGCCGCCTTTTGCCGGGCGCCCTTCGCCTTCGCCTCCTCGGCCGCGCGCTCCACCTTCTCCGGCGTAACGAATCGATAACCGACGTTCCGGACGGTGCCGATCAGCGACTCGTGCTCCGGGCCGAGCTTGGCGCGCAGACGGCGCACGTGCACGTCGACCGTGCGGGTGCCGCCGAAGTAGTCGTAGCCCCAGACCTCCTGCAGCAGCTGGGCGCGGGTGAACACCCGGCCGGGGTGCTGCGCGAGGTACTTGAGCAGCTCGAACTCCTTGAAGGTCAGGTCCAGGACCCGGCCCTTCAGCTTCGCGGAGTACGTCGCCTCGTCGACGGAGAGGTCGCCGTTGCGGATCTCCATCGGGGAGTCGTCGTTGACGATCTGCTGGCGGCCCATCGCCAGCCGCAGCCGCGCCTCGACCTCGGCCGGGCCGGCCGTGTCCAGCAGTACGTCGTCGATGCCCCAGTCCGCGGTGACCGCGGCGAGGCCGCCCTCGGTCACGACCAGGACGAGGGGGCAGCCGGGGCCCGTGGAGCGCAGCAGCTGGCACAGGCTGCGGACCTGCGGCAGATCGCGGCGGCCGTCGATAAGGATCACGTCGGCGCCGGGGGTGTCCACCAGCGCCGGGCCCTCCGCGGGCGCCACCCGGACGTTGTGCAGGAGCAGACCGAGGGCGGGGAGCACCTCCGTCGACGGCTGGAGCGCGTTGGTCAGGAGCAGCAGGGAACTCATCGGGTCGCCTCACCTGCTCGGATCGTGGCCGCCCGGAACGCGGCCGTCCTGCGTTCGTGCACGGTTCGCTCGCCCATAACGTCTGGTTCCTCCTCGGTCCCTGCGAGGACGTTTACGGCATTGCTGCGTGCGTTCGACGGCCCGTACGTCGGGCGGTTTCCCGCCTTCGTATACAACGCTTCCGAAAGCACAAAAGGACCCGGGGGCTTCGCTGCCCGAGTCCTCTTCGCAGCAGAATAGCCGACATGGGCACCGATGCGGCAGGTCATGTGGCGCGATCCACCGTTCGTCCATATTCCGAGACGCTGAATGTGACACGGGACGGCGCGGCAATGCGGACGTTCCTGCGCACGGCGGACGGTGTGGCGATCGATTCCGTATACGAGCCGGGATGTGTTGTGTACGACCCGGGGAAGGCCGTATACGAACGCGCGGACGAGGGATCGCCGAACGGTTCCGGGAAGGAGAATCCCGACGTTTCCCGAAGGCTCGCTCTCGTGATCGCGCACGGTTTCACCGGGGACGCCGACCGCCCCCACGTGCGGCGCGTCGCCCAGGTGTTCGCGCGGTACGGCGCCGTCGTCACCTTCTCCTTCCGCGGGCACGGGCGGTCCGGCGGACGCTCCACCGTGGGCGACCGTGAAGTGCTCGACCTCGCCGCGGCGGTCGCGTGGGCGCGGGAGCTGGGGCACACGCGGGTCGTCACCGTGGGGTTCTCCATGGGCGGGTCGGTGGTGCTGCGGCACGCGGCGCTCGACGCCGGTGGCGTCGACGCCGTCGTCTCCGTGAGCGCGCCGGCGCGCTGGTTCTACCGGGGGACCGCGCCCATGCGGCGGCTGCACTGGCTGGTGACGCGGCCCTCCGGGCGGCTGGTCGGGCGGTACGGGCTGCGCACCCGCATCCACCACCGGCAGTGGGACCCCGTACCGCTGTCCCCCGTCGAGGCCGTGCCCCGCATCGCGCCGACACCGCTGCTGGTCGTGCACGGCGACCAGGACGCCTACTTCCCGCTCGACCATCCGCGGATGCTGGCGGACGCCGCCGGGGAGCACGGGGAGCTGTGGGTCGAGCACGGCATGGGGCATGCCGAGAACGCGGCGCCCGAACCGCTGTTGAGGAGGATCGGGGACTGGGCGGCCGCCCGGGCGGGCTAGCCTGACCGTGTTCACCGTCAACCGATCGAGGAACCAGCAGATGGCAAAGGTCACGGTGCGGTACTGGGCCGCCGCCAAGGCCGCCGCGGGGGTGGCCGAGGAGCCGTACGAGGCGGGCACGCTCGCCGACGCGCTCGCCGCCGTGCGCGAACGGCATCCCGGCGAGCTGGCGCGCGTGCTGCTGAGGTGCTCGTTCCTCGTCGACGGCGACCCCGTGGGCAAGCGCGCGCATGAGACGGTACGGCTGGCCGACGGCGGCACGGTCGAGGTGCTTCCGCCGTTCGCAGGAGGGTGAGAATGACGAACCAGCCGTACGGCGGGGGTTATGGCTACGGGGCGCAGGAGCCGCCGCGTACGCCTTATCAGCAGCCGCAGTCCCAGCCGCACGCGTGGCCGGGGCAGGGGTACGACGATCCGTACGCGGATCAGCAGCACACGCAGCAGTGGCAGGGGCAGACGTGGGAGACGCAGATGCAGCCGCCGGTGGCGGCGGCTGAGGAGACGTCGTATCTGCCGCCGCAGGGGGTGGCTCCTGTTGCTCCTGTGCGGGTTCCCGAGCCGGCTCCCGTGGCCGCTGCGGAACCGGAGCCCGAGTACGGACCCGCCACCCTCGCCGGGAACGCCCGGATCACCGACGCGCAGCGCGCCCGGGCGGAGGGGCGGTCGCCGGTCATCGAGCCCGGGATGCAGCCCGCGGTGCTGACGGCGGTGCTGGGTCTGCTGCTGGCGGGCGGCGCCGCGCTGGGTACGTACGCGCTGCTCGTGCCGCTGGTGGTGCTGCAGGGCGTGACCGCGGCGGGGTGGTTCCGGCTCAACGGGATGTGGCCGGCGCGGCAGGGCATCGCGCTCGGGTTCCTGGGGGCGCTGGTCGCGGACGCGGCGATGCTGCTTTCGGACCGGTCGCCCGGGGTGATCCTCGGGACGCTGGGCGTGTGGGTGCTGCTGTCGCTGGTGCTGCAGCTGCGGTCGCACGCGGATCCCGACGAGCGGATGTACGGCCTGATGGCGACGGTGGTCGCGGCGGCGCTGGCGATCGCGGCGGGCGGCTACCTCGCGGCGGACTCGGACGCCGTGGTTGTCGGGGCGGTCGCGGTGGCGGCGGCGACGGTCGTGCGGGCGCTGCCGGTGGCGACGGCGGCGTCGGTGGTGATCGCGCTGGCGGCGGCGGCCGGTGCGGGGTACGCCGTCGGCGGGATGACGTCGGACGGGGCGTTGCTGGGGGCCGGGGCGGCGGTCTGCGCGCTGATCGGCCACAGGGCGGCCTCCTACGACTACCCGTCCCGCTTCGTCCACTTCACGGCGGGCGTCGCTCTGCCGCTGGCGGCGGCGGGTCCGGTCGTGTACACGCTGGGACGCATGTTCGGCTGAGGTCCGAGGCCTGCGGCGCATCGTTCTGTCCGGTGGGGGTTGCTGTGGCGCCCACGGTGGGGTTGTGGTGCGGGGCCGGGGTGGGGGCGGGCGTCCTCGGTCCGGCGCGAGAGTGCCGGCTGGAGAGGTGCGGGGTGTGGGCGCGCCGGCCGCTGCGGGCGCCCGCCCCCACCCCGTCCCCTCCCCGCCGTACGCGGCTACGCCGACACCGGTGGCGGGGACGCCCCGGCAACTGCGGGCAGTCGTGCCGCTGGGGGGAGTACCTCCCGCTCGAGCGAAGCCGGCCGGCACCAAGCGCCTGTCACAGGTGATCCACAATCCCCGGCTCCCCCACCACCCCCGCACTACGCTCGCGTGAGGGCGGCCGCCGGTCGTCGGGTACGGGCACACGTCAGGTGGGGGACTCCGCATGCGCGCACTGCGAATACTGCTCGTCGTCGCCGTGGTACTCGGCGGCATCTTCGTGATCGTCGACCGCGTCGCCGTCCACTTCGCCGAGGGTGAGGCCGCCGACCGCGTCCGCGCCTCCGAGGGGCTGACCTCCACCCCCGACGTGGACATCCGCGGCTTCCCCTTCCTCACCCAGGTGCTCGGCGGCTCGTTCGACGAGGTGCGGGTCGGCATCTCGGACTACGAGGCCGGCGCCGGCGAGGGCGGCAGGACCATCCGCATCGCCGACCTCCGGGCGGACCTGCGCGGCGTCGAGTTCTCCGGCGACTTCGGCTCCGCCGTCGCCGACAGTGCCACCGGCACGGCGACCGTCGCCTACGACGAGCTGCTGAGGAACGCCAAGGCCGAGCCCACGCAGGTGGCACCCGGCATCACCGCCGAGGTGGTGGCGCTGTCCGACGGGGGCAACGGGAAGATCAAGGTCGCGCTGGAGACCACCGTGCTCGGCACGAAGCTGCCCGAGCCGGTGACCGTGCTCAGCTCGGTGACCGTCGTCGACGGGAACACCGTGCGGGTGCGGGCGGACGCGCTGCCGGTGCTGGGCGGGGTGGAGATCGCCGAGTCGCGGGTGCGGCGGATCACCGACTTCGAGCAGAAGATCGACGGACTGCCCGGCGGGATCAGCCTGGAGAAGGTCCGGGCGGCCGCGGACGGTGTGGACGTGACGGTGACGGGGAAGGACGTACGCCTGGCCGGGTAGGCGAGTGTGTGTCCGGTGGGCGAGACGGTCGCGTCCGCTGGACAGATGGGACGGCGGCGGGAGCGGGGGCGCGAGCGCTCGGGCGGGCGGTTTTCCTGGTCGCCGTATCGGTGGTTGGACGATCTCGTCTCAGTATGCGACACGCCGGTGACAGGGCCCCTCGTCCGTCCCTACGATCGTCCCCATGCAGTGTCAGACGAGCGTCCTCCGTCCGAGGGGACAGGCGGATCTCACGAAGCGGCGGGCAGTGGACCTGTGCCGTGTCGCCGCCATGCTCTGTCGCACTTTCTGAGCGGACGCGTCCTCCGTCCGCATCCCCGTTCCCTGACCAGGGGACCCGTGCGCCGCCCCGGCCCGGGCGCCGCGCACCCCCGTATCCGCACGCCCCCCGCAACTGCCCCGGAGGAGAACAGCATGGCTCGCAGCGACGTCCTGGTCGACGCCGATTGGCTCCAGGAGCACCTGGACGACCCGACCATCGCGATCGTCGAGGTGGACGAGGACACGTCCGCCTACGACAAGAACCACATCAAGAACGCCATCCGGATCGACTGGACCCAGGACCTGCAGGACCCGGTCCGCCGTGACTTCGTCGACCAGGCCGGCTTCGAGAAGCTCCTGTCCGACAAGGGCATCGCCAACGACCACACGGTGGTCCTGTACGGCGGCAACAACAACTGGTTCGCCTCGTACGCGTACTGGTACTTCAAGCTCTACGGCCACGAGAACGTGAAGCTCCTCGACGGCGGCCGCAAGAAGTGGGAGCTCGACGCCCGCGAGCTGGTCCCCGGCGACGAGGTGCCGGAGCGCCCGAAGACGGACTACAAGGCCAAGCCGCAGGACACGTCCATCCGCGCCTTCCGCGACGACGTCGTGAAGGCCATCGGCGCGCAGAACCTGGTCGACGTGCGGTCGCCCGACGAGTTCTCCGGCAAGCTGCTCGCCCCGGCCCACCTGCCGCAGGAGCAGTCGCAGCGCCCCGGCCACGTGCCGAGCGCGAAGAACATCCCGTGGTCGAAGAACGCCAACGACGACGGCACCTTCAAGTCGGACGAGGAGCTCAAGGAGCTCTACACCGAGGAGAACGTCGACCTCGCCAAGGACACCATCGCCTACTGCCGCATCGGTGAGCGCTCCGCGCTGACCTGGTTCGTGCTCCACGAGCTGCTCGGCGTGGAGAACGTCAAGAACTACGACGGTTCCTGGACCGAGTACGGCTCTCTCGTCGGCGTGCCGATCGAGCTCGGCCCCGGCAAGTAACCCCTCCCCGACCGACCTCTCAGGAGTAAGACATGTGCGGTGCGAAGGCCGGCGGCCCGGACGCCTCGACGATCAAGCCCGGTGAGACCACCATCCAGGGTCAGGTGACCCGTGACGGCGAGCCGGTGACGGGATACGTCCGTCTCCTCGACTCGACCGGCGAGTTCACCGCGGAGGTCCCCACCTCCGCGACCGGACAGTTCCGCTTCTACGCGGCGGAAGGCACCTGGACCGTCCGCGCCCTGGTGCCCGGCGGCACCGCCGACCGCACGGTCGTCGCCCAGCAGGGCGGCCTGGCCGAGGTCGCGATCGCGGTCTGAGCAGGGCCCGTACGAGGGGCCGCGTCCGTCCGGACGCGGCCCTTCGGCATGTCCGGACCTACGCTGGAGACATGTACGCGCGCAGGCGCCATGTCTACTTCGCCATGATGGGCGGCTGCATCGGGCTGTTCGTGCTGGCGTGGGGCGTCGTACGCCTGTGGTCGGTGCCCGCCGCCGTCGCGATGTGCCTGGTCGCCATGGTGATCCCGCCGGTCGCCGCGATCGTCGCCAACCGGCGCGGCCCCGACGACCGCTGGTGGGACGACCCTTCCGGCGACCCGCAGTCCGACGAGTGGTGGGACGAGCTGGACGGCAGGAAGGGGCCCCGGTAGGCCCGTCAGTACACGAGGGCCTGCGCGCCGTCCGCCATGGCCTCCTGCACGAAGACCTGCGCGCCCGCGATCCGCACGCCCTCGATCACGTCCTTCTCCGTGATGTCCCGGCGCGCGGCGCACTGCGTGCACAGCGTGACCTTGCCGGCCGCCAGCACCGAGTCCAGCAAATCCGGCAGCGGAGCGGCGTGCGGCAGCTCGAACTCGGCGGCCCTCCCGGGCAGCGCGAACC
The DNA here is from genome assembly GCA_014656175.1 of Streptomyces werraensis. GTDB lineage: Bacteria > Actinomycetota > Actinomycetes > Streptomycetales > Streptomycetaceae > Streptomyces > Streptomyces werraensis. The sequence goes on along the minus strand of BNBX01000005.1, from coordinate 450,238 downwards.
ACGCCGACTCCCCGGTGAGCCACAGCGACACCTCGACCCCACTGGCCGCCGCCACCGCGGCCACCGTGAACGCCTGGGAACAGCGCTCGGGTGCGTCGGCACCGGCGGTCACCTTGATCACGAGCTTCTTCGCCATGACCGAATCGTAGTCATGACCGCCCCAGCTCCGGTCCCCGGCCGTCGCCGGCGTGCAGCACGCGCGGGGTGCGGTACCTCCCACGACGGGCGCCGCGCCCGGCCGCGTAAGCTGGGGGCCGGCCCTGTGCACACCCTCGCACCCCCGCTCAAGGAGCGCCCCGTGATCATCTTCTTCGAAATCCTGCTGGTCCTCGTCGCCGTCGGCGTTCTCGCCTTCGCCGGGCTGACCGTGAAGAAGCTGTTCCAGGGCCAGCGCTGATCACCGACGCCAGGAAGTACCTCTCATGATCGAGATCCCGTCCGACCTGCACAAGGACCTCGTCCCGCTCGCGTTCCTGCTCGGCAACTGGGCAGGTGCGGGTGTGCACGACTTCCCCGGTGCCGAGAAGTGCAACTTCGGCCAGGAGGTCACCTTCACCCACGACGGGCGGGACTTCCTGGAGTACACCTCGCGCACGTGGGTGCTCGACGGTGACGGCAACAAGGTCCGCCCGCTGGAGTCGGAGCACGGCTACTGGCGCATCGACGCCGACCGCAAGATCGAGGTGACCATGGTCCGCGACGACGGCGTCGTCGAGATCTGGTACGGCGAGATGGCCGAGAAGAAGCCGCAGATCGACCTGGTGACGGACGCCGTCGCGCGCACCGCCGCCTCGGGTCCGTACACCGGCGGCAAGCGGCTGTACGGCTACGTCAAGAGCGACCTGATGTGGGTCGGCGAGAAGCAGACCCCCGAGGTCGAGCTGCGCCCCTACATGTCGGCGCACCTGAAGAAGGTCGTCACGCCGGAGGAGGTCGAGCGCTGGGCCAAGGCCCTGCCCGACGACATGCCGGACGACGGCATCGCGTTCTTCAAGTAGGCCCTCCGGCCCCGGGGCGCTCCGGGGGCCAGGCCCTAGACTCGTGGGTGTGGTGAGCACCGACTGGAAGAGCGACCTCAGGCAGCGCGGCTACCGGCTGACGCCCCAGCGCCAGCTCGTGCTCGAAGCCGTCGACACCCTGGAGCACGCGACCCCCGACGACATCCTCGTGGAAGTGAGGAAGACGGCGTCGGGGGTCAACATCTCCACCGTGTACCGCACGCTGGAGCTCCTCGAGGAGCTGGGCCTGGTCAGCCACGCCCACCTCGGGCACGGCGCGCCGACCTACCACCTCGCCGACCGCCACCACCACCTGCATCTGGTCTGCCGCGACTGCACCAAGGTGATCGAGGCGGACGTGGAGGTGGCCGCCGAGTTCACGGAGAAGCTGAGGGACACCTTCGGCTTCGACACCGACATGAAGCACTTCGCGATCTTCGGCCGGTGCCAGGACTGTTCCCTGAAGACTTCAACTACCGAGTCGTAGGCTAGGCGTATGAAAAGCCCCCTGCTGACCCTGCCCGGCGCCGTCCCCGCCGAGGGCGTGGACGAAGGCGTGGCCGCCCACTACGGCGATCTGTTCCGTGAGCAGCGCGCCCTCGCCGACGGCACCGGCTTCGTCGACCTGTCCCACCGCGGGGTCGTCACCGTCTCCGGCCCCGAGCGGCTCGGCTGGCTCCACCTGCTGCTCACCCAGCACGTCCAGGAGCTGCCCCCGCACCAGGCCACCGAGGCGCTGATCCTGTCCGCCAACGGCCACATCGAGCACGCGCTCTACCTGGTCGACGACGGGGAGACGACCTGGGCGCACGTCGAGCCCGGCACCCAGGAGGCACTGGTCGCGTACCTGGAGTCGATGAAGTTCTTCTACCGGGTCGAGGTCGCCGACCGCACCGAGGACATCGCGGTGCTGCACCTGCCCGCCGGGTCCATCGCCGAGGCGCCCGAGGGCGTGGCGGTGCGCGAGACGCCGTACGGCAGGGACCTCTTCCTGCCCCGCGGCGACCTGGAGGAGTTCGCGCGGAAGGCGGGTCCCGCCGCCGGTCTTCTCGCCTACGAGGCGCTGCGTGTCGAGCAGCACCGTCCCCGGCTCGGCTTCGAGACCGACCACCGCACCATCCCGCACGAGCTGGGCTGGATCGGCTCCGCCGTGCATCTGCAGAAGGGCTGCTACCGGGGCCAGGAGACCGTCGCCCGCGTCCAGAACCTGGGCAAGCCGCCGCGCCGGCTGGTCTTCCTGCACCTGGACGGCAGCGAGGTGCATCTGCCCGTGCCGGGCACCGAGCTGCGCCTCGCGGACGACGGCCCGGACGGCCGGAAGATCGGCTTCATCACGACCTCCGTACGCCACCACGAGCTGGGCCCGGTCGCCCTCGCCCTGGTGAAGCGGAACGTCCCCGTCGACGCCAGGCTGCTCGCCGGGGACACGGCCGCCGCGCAGGAGACCGTCGTCGAGCCCTGAGTTCCCGAGCCGTACGCCCGGTGCGGCTCACATCTCCAGCAGCACGGTGAACGGGCCGTCGTTCGTCAGCGACACCCGCATCTGCGCGCCGAACCGGCCCGTCGCCACCGTCGCGCCCAGCGCGCGCAGCCGCGCCACCACCTCGTCGACCAGCGGCTCGGCGAGGTCGCCGGGGGCGGCGGCGTTCCAGGTGGGGCGGCGGCCCTTGCGGGCGTCCCCGTAGAGGGTGAACTGGCTGATCACCAGGAGCGGGGCGCCGACGTCGCTGCAGGACCTCTCGTCCTTCAGCATCCGGATCGACCACAGCTTGCGGGCGAGCTGCGCCGCCTTCTCCTTGGTGTCCTCGTGGGTGACGCCGACCAGGACGCACAGGCCCTCGCCCTCGATCTCCCCCACGGTCTCGCCGTCCACGACGACGCTCGCGCCGTCCACCCTCTGCACCACTGCACGCATACGCCCATGATGCCGGTCCGCGAACAGACGCCCGAGGGCGGCCCGCGATCCACCCCGGTCGGGCTATTTTTACTCCTTAGCGCCCATCTGGGGCGGATCGGGGCCACTCGCTCACATTGCGGCCGCCAGGGGTGGCACGATGCTGGCACATACCGGTCGAGGGGACGGTTGAGGCACATGAGCACATCGGGGATCGGACAGTCGTCCGCGGCTGTCGCGTTGGCCCAGGAGTTGACCCAAGGGGGCGCCGGGGAGCGGGAGTTCCGCCGGCCGCCCGTGCAGCGCACGGACAGCCCCGCGCTGCCCGGGGACGGGGTGGAGGACGAACTGACCGGGCTGAGCCTGGCCGAGCTGCGGACGATGCGGCGGGACGCGCAGCGGGACGAGGCCGACCTCAGCTACGTACGGAGGCTGCTGCAGGGGCGGATCGACATCCTGCGCGCGGAGCTGGCCCGGCGTGACCTGCCGGGAGGGGCGCCGGCGGCTGTCGCGCCGGGGGAGGCCTCCGTCGTGGAGCGGCTGCCGGAGATCCTGCGGGACACCCCCGCGCGTCACCGGTCCTCCGCGCGTCATCTGACGCTGGGCACACCGCGGAGCGAGGAGTACCGCCGGCTGGCCTCCGAGATGCTCGCCGAGGTGGAGCTCTCCGACCTGGGCGCGCGCACGGACGGCGAGCTGCACACGGCGATGGGCCGGCTGGTGGGGTACGAGCAGCGGGTGTCGCGCCGGCGGCAGCGGCTGCAGCGCACCGCCGACGCGTGCGGGGCGGAGATCACCCGGCGCTACCGGGAGGGGGAGGCACAGGTCGACGACCTGCTGATGTGACGCGAGGGCGAGCGAAACCACGTCGACACCCGCCCGGGGGCCGACCTAACGTGAGCCCCATGACCTCCCGTGCCGACATCGACGTACGCCCCATCGACGAATCCGAGTTCGCCGACTGGAGCCGGGCCATGAACATCGGGTTCCTGCGCGAACCGACCCTCGGCGAGGAACTGCTCGAGGCGCGCCGGGCCCAGTTCGTGCCCGGCCGCACGGTGGGCGCCTTCGACGACGGTCGGTGCGTCGCCACCTTCCGTTCCTTCGCGCAGGAGCTCACCGTGGCCGGCGGGGCGGCCGTCCCGGCCGACGCGGTCACCAACGTCACCGTCTCCCCGACCCACCGCCGGCGCGGCCTGCTGACGCGGATGATGGCCCAGGACCTGGCGGCGGCGAAGGAGCGGGGGGACGTCGTCGCCACGCTGATCGCCGCCGAGTACCCGATCTACGGGCGGTACGGCTTCGGCCCGGCCACCTGGACCACCGAGTGGACCATCGACGTGCCGCGCGCCGGGCTCGACCCGCGCTGGGCGGGCCCGGAGGACGGCGGCCGGATCGACCTGGTGGACGCCGAGGACGTCCGCAAGCTCGGCCCCGAACTGCACGAGCGGCTGCGCCGGTCCCAGCCGGGCGCGGTGAGCCGCGACGAGCTGTGGTGGCAGCTCGCCACCGGCGCCGTGCGCTTCCACGCGACGTTCCACGAGCCGTTCCACGTGGTCCACCGTTCGGCCGCCGGTGAGGTCCAGGGCATGGCCGCGTACACCACGGACGACACCTGGGGCGACGCCAAGCAGCCGTTGAACACCGCCAAGGTGAAGTGGCTGATCGGGGTGACCCCGGCCGCCGAGCGGGCGCTGTGGCGCTACCTGTGCTCGATCGACTGGGTGGTCCGGGTCAAGAGCGGCTACCGGGCCCCCGACGACCTGCTTCCGCACGTCCTCCCCGACCCGCGCGCCGCCGCCGTCACCACGCAGGCGGACTGGCTGTGGGTGCGCATCCTGGACGTCGTACGGGCCCTGGAGGCACGGACGTACGAGGCCGCGGGTGCGCTGGTGCTGGAGGTGGCCGACGCGGGCGGCCTGGCCGGCGGGCGGTACCGGCTGGAGGCGTCGGCGGACGGCGCCGGCACCTGCGCGCCGACGACGGACAACCCTGATCTCTCCCTGGACGTCGCGGATCTGGCGACGCTGTGGCTCGGGGACGAGTCCGCGGTGCGGCTCGCCGCGCTGGGCCGGGTCCGGGAAGAACGAGCGGGCGCCGCCCGTCAGGCCGACGCCCTGCTGCGTACGTCCAGGCGACCGTGGTGCCCGGACATCTTCTGAGCGCGGAGCTTCCGCGCCCTTCGGTACCGTCTCCTCCTTCCGCCGGTGACGGGCGGGCGTGCTCGTGCATCCGTAGCGAGCTGTTCAGTTGTGGTTGTGGTGGTGCCCGTCGGCGGGCTCCCGGCTCCCCTCCGGAAGGGAGCCCGGCCGGCGGTCCGTGCGGAGTGCCGTCAGCCGGACTGGGCGAACAGCATCACGAGGATGACCGCGCCGATGCCGCTGATCACGGTGTTGCGCGCCTTGATGCCCACCGTGAGGGCGACGAAGGCGATGATCCCCATCGGACCGTACTTCCACTGGACGAGCTGCTCGAACCCGATGGCCAGTGCGGCGACGACGATGGCGATGAGCGGCATGGCGGTCCCCCTTTGTCCGGCGGCCTCCACACCGCCCTCCTGGTGAGCCAACCCCTGTGTGGGTCTGCCAGGTTGGGCCAGTTGGTGACCAACTTGTTCTTAGTTATCTCCACTTGGAAGAGTCCTATAACCACCCTTCGTTGAACTGCCGTAAGATGGCGGGAAGTTGTAGTGTTTGGCCGTGGAGCCGGAACATGCCGCCGTCAATGGACGGAAGAAGCCACAGCGGCCACAGCGGACGCATCGTGAGGTGGCCGACGAGCTGCGCGCCCGGATCCGGTCCGGAGTGCTGCGGCCGGGCCAGCGCATGCCCACCCAGGCGCAGCTGGCCGCCGAGTTCGGCGTCGAGCGGCAGGCCGTGCGGGGTGCGTTGCGCATCCTGCAGTCGGAACATCTGCTGACGAACGTCTCCAAAGGGGCGCCCGCGACGGTCGCGGACCGGGCCGACCGGGCCCCGGCGGGCCCCGCGGCCCCGCCACAGCCCACCACGGTGGCGCTCGCACCCCGGATAGCCTCCGCCTTCGAGGCGGAGCACGTGGAGATCGACGCCGTCTGCCTCACCGCCGTCTCCCTCACCCTCGCCATCGGGGAGCCGCTGCGGCAGATCTACGCGGGGCGACTGAAACCGGCCAAGGTCGACGTCCGCGTGCTGCTGCCCAGCCGGAGCATCGACCTGGCCTTCCCCGTGCCGGTCGGCGGGCGGCAGGGCGACGACGACCCGGTGCACGAGCGCTGGCTGGCCCAGCGCAACGCCCAGGGGCAGGTGCTCCGCCACAACCTGCTTGCCCTGCGCGCGACGCACGGGATCGACGTGCGCGTGTCCTTCCGGGCGCTGCCCTTCACCCCGCCGGTGAAGCTGTATCTGCTCAACAACACCGAGGCGCTGTTCGCCTACTACACGGTGACCCGCAGCGAGGCGCAGATCGGTGAGGAGAGCCTGCCGACGTACGACGCCCAGGGCGTACGGTCGATGCTGTTCGCCTTCGAGCAGGGCGACGGCCTGCGCGACACGGCCTTCGTGGAACAGTCCCACCTGTGGTTCAACGCACTGTGGGAGACGATCAGTTCGGAGCTGGAGCTCACGGACTGACGTCTCCCACAAGGATCGGGCCGGGGCCGGCCACGGTCCCGTGGCGGCCCGGGCGGGCCGGTCACAGGGCGGGGCGGGCCACGAGCAGCGCGAGCAGCACCGCTCCGGCGGAGCTGACGCCCGGCCGCTTCGCGTGGATGCCCACGGTGACCAGCAGCAGACCGAGGAGGCCGGCCGCGCCGTACCTCCACTGGACGAGCTGCTCGACGGTGACGACGACGACGGCGGAGATCAGGGCGATGACGGGCATGGTGTACCCCCTTCGGGCGGAGACGGTGGAACGGGGTGACGGTGCGGGCGGCCCGGGGCGGTGGGGGGCTGATGAGCGGAACACTAACTTCCGCCAACTCCGCCAAGTTGGCAACCAACTCCATTTGAGTTGTCCCCACTTGGCTCCTACTCATAAACAACTTTCAAACAACTGCCTTTAGATGGATCAAAGTTGTAGCGTTTGGTCGTGGCCCAGGAGAACGTGTCAGTGAACGGCAGCAGCAGGCTCTCGGCCCAGGAGATCGCCGACATCCTGCGGGAACGCATCCGCGGGGGTGAACTGAAGGCGGGCGACCGGCTGCCCACGCAGGCCGAGCTGGCCGAGGAGTTCGGCGTGGAGCGCGGCACCGTCCGCCAGGCCCTGCGCGCCCTTCAGGACGACGGGCTCCTCAGCAACGTGAGCAAGGGCAGCCCGCCCCGGATCGCCGCGCCCGCCCCGGCGCGTGAGGAGCCCCAGCCGACGATGGTGGGGCTGGCGCCCCGGCTGACGGAGGCGTTCTCCACGCCCCGCGTACGGATCGACGCCGTGTGCCTCACCGCGGAGAGCTTCATGCTGGCGGTCGGCGAGCCGGTCCGGCACATCCACGAGGGCCGCATCCGCCCCGAGGCGATCGACGTCCGCATCATGCTGCCGTCCCGGCGGATCAACCTCGCCTTCCCCGTGCCGGTCGACGGCCGCGACGCGGGCGACGAGGACGCGGTGCACGATCGGTGGCTGGCCCAGCGCAACTCCCAGGCGCGCGTGCTCCAGCACAACCTCCAGGCCCTGCGCGCGACGCACGGCATCGACGTGCACGTGTCCTTCCGGGCGCTGCCCTTCACCCCGCCGGTGAAGCTGTACCTGCTCAACGGCGAGGAGGCGCTGATCGGCTACTACATGCTGACCCGGCGCGAGGAGGAGTGGGAGAGCCGGACCCTGGAGATGTACGACGCCCTCGGCTCCGCCTCGCTCCTCTTCTCCTTCGCCAAGCGGGCCGGCCGGCGGGACCAGGCGTTCGTGGAGGAATCCCAGAAGTGGTTCGACGCCCTCTGGGAAACCATCACGACGGACCTGACACTCTCCTAGTGACTTCTGAGACGCAGCAGACTGAATCGGTGACAACCGAGACCGAGACGGAACCGAACGACCTGCGGAACCTGATCGAAGGCGTCCGAGTCGTGCTGTGGGACTTCGACGGCCCCGTCTGCCGGCTGTTCGCGGGCCATTCCGCCGAGCGGGTGGCCCGGGACCTGGTGGAGTGGCTGGAGGGCCGGGGGCTGCACGGGCTGCTGGACGAGTCCGCGCGCGAGTCCCTCGATCCGCACGTCGTCCTGCGCGCGGTGGACCGACGGCACCCCGGCAGCGACCTCGTCGCGGAGCTCGAGGAACGTCTCACGCAGGAGGAACTGAAGGCCGCGGCCTCCGCCCGGCCGACGCCGTACGCCGACCCCCTGGTCCGCACCTGGACGGCGGTGGGCGCCCGCCTGGCCGTCACCACGAACAACTCACCGCGGGTGGTGAAGGAGTACCTGACGTCCCGGGAGGTGCTGCCGTGCTTCGCCCCGCACATCTACGGCCGCACCCAGGAACTCCGCCACCTGAAGCCGCATCCGCACTGCATCAACCGCGCCCTGAACGCGATGGGCGCCGCCCCGCCGACGGCCCTGATGATCGGGGACACCCCGTCCGACTTCCAGGCGGCGCGGGCGGCGGGGGTGCCGTTCCTCGGGTACGCCCGGAACGAGCGGAAGCACAAGCTGTTGCGGGAGGCGGGCGCGGAGATGATCGTCGGCTCGCTGGAGCCGGTGCTGAAAGCGGTGTGGGAGGCCGGTCAGGCCTGAATCATCAGCGCGGTGAGCAACACGGCCGCCCCGAGGGCGAGTCCCTCCCGGCGGGCGCGTATGCCCACGCCGACGAGAAGGAGCAGGAGCAGGCCGATCACACCCAGCCGCGTCTCGGTCAGCAGGCTCATCAGCAGCTTGCCGAGCGCTGTGATCAACTGAAGGCGGTACATGAGCCGACCATCTCCCCTCCACTTTCCGGCACCGTCCGGATGCGCCCAACTCTCGGTCCAATTGGCCTGGTTGGCCTGAGGGTTGTCTGCCCGGACCGGCTGATCCCTTAACCGACCGTCCGCCCGGAGAGGACAAGGGTGGACGGTTGGTTTGCCGGTGGACCGAAAGCGGTACGTTCCGGTCGTGGCCGGGAGGGGTGGCGAGTCAAGCGGCGGCGGCGGGCGGGAGGCCCAGCGGGTCGCCGACGAGCTGCGCTCGCGGATCGGGCATGTCTATCCGCTGGGCTCCTTCCTGCCGGCGCAGCGCGCCCTCGCCATGGAGCTGGGCGTGTCCCGGGACACGCTGCAGCGGGCGCTGCGTGAGCTGGCCAACGAGGGCTGGATCGAGTCCCGGCGGGGCAGCGGCTCGCGGGTGGTCAAGGTCCAGCGCATACAGTCGTCGACGGCCAAGGCGACCCGCGTGCGCGACCAGGTGACGCTGGCCCCCTTCATCAGCGAGGCCTTCGAGCAGCCGGAGGTCACGCTCGACGTCTACACCCTGACGTCGGAGTCCCTCGACGCCCACATCCGGCTCCAGTCGGAGCGCATCCGCGGTGGCTTCATCTCGCCCCAGCGCATCACGCTCCGTATGCTCCTTCCGGACCCGTCACTTCCGCTGCCGTATCCGCGGGTGAAAGGGGATGTGGACGACTCCCGGATGCGGGAGCGACTGCTGCGCATCACCGAGACGCACACCGCCTCGCTGGTCGGTGCGTTGCGGGACCTGCGGACCGAAAGGCTGGTCCCGTCCGTCGACGTACAGGTCCGGCACGCCCCACTGACGCCGACTTTCAAGCTCTACCTGCTCAATGAGGTCGAGGCGCTGCATGGCATGTACGAGATCATCGAGCGGCAGCTGGAGCTGACGGACGGTGAGGTGGTGACCGCGCTGGACGTGCTGGGGCTGGGCGCGACCCTCACCCACCATGTGAAGAATCCGGCCGATGCCGGCGCCCCCGGGACCGTGTTCGTGGACAGCATGCAGCAGTGGTTCGACTCCGTATGGAATCACCTCACCCAGTAACCGCGGTGCTGTACGATTCCGGCCACCGATTGAGTAAAAGCTGCTCCCTCGTTCGTACCAGAGAGCACATCAGCGACTGGGACGGGCCTCCGTGACTCGGGCACTTGGGTGACACCCGGCTGCCCGTCGCCCTACGCCGTGCGGTTGACTTCCGCATGCGGAAACGGAGGTCGCATGCCTACCGTCATATGTGTTTCCCTCGTACGTCACGGAGCGGCCAGTGGGCGCACCACCCATTCCCCGACCGGCCCTCGGGGTGCCCACTGCGCAGGACGACCGGTTCCGGGGTCTCGTGGAACGCGCCACGCTGTGCGGTACGGCCGCCAGCGGTCACCACAACCAGAACTACGTGCTGGCACTGAACGATCCTGAGGCGCGGTTGGTCGGCCGTGAGCCGGGGACATCGGTGACCGTGCGCATCCGCAGGGTCGAGGCCCTGCCGGTGGTGATCAGAACCTGGGACAACGAGGAAGAGATCCTCGGGGCGGTCAAGGACGTACTACCGCACGTGCCGCAGTGCCTCGCCAAGGGACCGGACTTCGCCGTCCACAGCTATGTGGAAGGCGTTCCGCTGTCCAGCATCTGCGCCAACGGCAAGCCCCTGGACACGTTGCTCGTGCGGGCACTGACCGGACTGCTGGCTCAGATGACCCGGGTGAGACGCAGCTCTCTGCCGCCCCTGCCGCCTCACTGGCCGAGCAACGACACCGACAGCCAGGCATTCCTGCGTACCCTCGCCCACCTCGCGGACGAGCAGATCCGCCGGCCCAATTGGACGGCTTTCGGTGGGCTGTTTGCGGCGCTCGGCATCCCTGAGGACGCCCTGGTCCGGCTCGCCGAGCGCACCCCCGTCATGGCGCGGCGGCCGTACAGCCTGCTCCACGCCGACCTGCACCGCGACAATGTGATCGTCTCCTACGGCGAATCGCTTCCTCTGATCTGTGTCGACTGGGAGCTGGCGACCTACGGCGACCCGCTCCACGACCTGGCCACCCACCTGGTGCGCATGCGCTACCCGGAGCACCAGTGGCCCGAGGTGATCGGCGCCTGGGAAGAGGCCATGCGCCGGATCCGCCCCGCGGCGGTCAACGGGCTGGCCAAGGACCTCCAGCACTACCTCGACTTCGAGCGCGCGCAGTCCGTGTTTCCGGACGTGATGCGGGCGGCGCAGTCCCTCGAGCACGCGTACTCGCAGAAGAACCTGGACGAGGCGACGGCGGAGGTGGACCGGGCGTTGCGAGCGGCCGCGCGGCCGCTGGGCCTGCGGAGTGTTCCCGGCCCGAAGGAGATCGAGCGCGCCCTGTTCCGCTGGCTGGCGTCGCGCGGGGTGCGTGGCGCCCAGGTCGTCGAGTGGTCGCCGGACCGGCGCCTGGCACCGCCGGACGACTTCGGTGACAGGGAGGTCCTCGAAGCCCTGTCGGTGGAGGGCGCGGCTCCGGCCAGTCGCGTCTTCAAGGGCACGGCCCACCTCAACACCGTGGTCCGGGTCCCCGGGGTCTGCCATCCGGTCGTCGTACGGCGCAGGCTGCCCGACGTCACCCGGCGGGAGCCGCACTTCCTCAGCGAGCACGCCGTGCTGCGCAGCATCGAGGAGGCTCAGGTCGCCGTGAACGCGCCCAAGGCCCTGGCACTGGGCGAGACGCACCCGAACGACCGCTTCGCGATCCATACCTACATGGGCCCGGAGGACGTCGACCGCCCTCCGAACCATCCCGTGCACGGCCTTCTGCCCCACGAGGCGGACGCGTTGGTGGACCAGTTGTGCGCCCTGACCCGGGTGGACTACAAGCGGATCGACCCGACGGCCGGCGAGTGGGGCTTTCACCGCTGGCTCACGGCCCAGCTGGTGCGCCTCGTCGCAGAGCTGCCCAGAAAGACCCAGCAGCTCGCCCGGCAGCTGGGACTTCCGGACGCCGGACGGCTCGACCAGATCCTGTCCCGGCAGGAAGTCAGCCACCGGGAGCCCTCCCTTCTCCACGGTGACCTCAACCCCTGGAACCTGGTGCGACGAGATGGCGGCCTGAGCATCATCGACTGGGAGATGGCGCTCATCGGCGACCCCCTGTACGACCTGGTCCGGCACATGCACCTGACCCCGACCCGCCCGGAGATCCGGGACCGCATGTTCCGCCGCTGGGAGCGCAACCTCCCGTCCGCGTACACGCGCGACTGGCAGAAGGACTGGCAGGTGTACCGACGCCTGGAGGTCGTCCGATCCGCCTACATCGACCTCGACCGCATCGTCACCGGAGCGAGCCTCGACGCCCCCAACGTCCGTCGCGCGGTCGCCTCGTACGCGGTGACCCTGGCCGTCGCCAACGGAGCACTCGGCCTGCCGGTGCGGGCCACAGCCAATCCCTATCTGGCCCGGACGTTGGTCTAGCGGGATCCTGTCAAAGGTCCGCACAGGCCTGGTGGGGCAGCCCGGCAACTCCACGTGCGGAGGGGGTTTCGGATGCCGGAGCGGGCCGGCCGGCGGAGGCGTGACTTCGAGCAGCCTGTGACGGTCCCTGCCCGCGTCGGCGCGCTGTCGGACATCGCGGACCAGATCATCCGGACCACGCGTCTCGAAGTGCGCGCAGCCGCGTGACCCAGCCCGCCGGCCGGAGCGCCGCTCACGCCCCCTCGTCCTCCACCGGCGGCTCCAGCGCCCTCAGCCACCGCTCCGTCTGCGCCACATGCGCCTCCGCCGCGCCCGCCGCCGCGCCCGGATCACGGTCGGCGATGGCCGTCGCGAGGACGCGGTGGTCGGCGTCGCTCTTGCGGCGCAGGTCGGGGCCCTCGGGGAGGGTGAAGACCTGGTACTTGCGGGAGCGGGCGCGGAACACCGCCAGGAGGGAGGCGAGGGTGGGGTTGCCGGCCGCGCGGGCGATCTCCGCGTGGAAGCGGTGGTCCAGGTCGGACGCCTCCGCCGGGTCCTGAGTGGCCTCCATCGCCTCGATGAGGGAGAACAGCGTCTCGATCGTCTCCGGGGTGGCCCGCGCCGCCGCCTGCGCCGCCACGTGCGCCTCCAGGACGCGGCGGATCTCGTAGACCTCCAGCAGGCCCGGCAGGGGCAGGAGTTGCAGGGTCAGGGAGAGGCTGCCGATCAGGTCCTCGGGGCGGAGCTGCGAGACGTACGTGCCCGAGCCGTGGCGCGGTTCGATGACGCCCAGCGCCGCCAGCATCCGTACCGCCTCGCGCAACGAGCCGCGGGAGACGCCGAGTTCCTCGCAGAGGTCCGCCTCCGGCGGAATCCGCTCCCCGGCGCCGAGCCGCCCCGTGGCGATCATGTGGCGCAGGCCGTGGAACGCCTTGTCGACTGCCGACATCCGTTGCCTCCCCTGACGGTCCGCGTCCGCCGCGCCCCCGCCCGAGTGAACTGTAGCGGGACGAGAGATCAGATGTCTTTCGCGAAACATTCCAGAGTCATCTGATTTCTAGTGGCTCACAGGTCTTGTCATGGCCGAAAACACCATGCCAACATCCCGAGTCATCATACGTCTCGGCCTTCGGGTCTCCCGATGGTCCGATGTCCCTCGCGGATGGGAGTCATGTGAGCGAGACCGACGTCAGCACCGCGCCCCGCCCCCTGCTGCTGGCCGACGGGCGGCCCGCGGCGGACGCGTGGTCGCTGGACCCCGCCCTGCGCCACCTCAACCACGGCTCCTTCGGCGCCGTCCCGCTGGTCGCCCAGGAGCGGCAGAACGCGCTGCGGGCGGAGATGGAGCGGGCGCCGGTCGTGTGGTTCCCCGAGCTGCCGGGACGGATCGCGGCGGCCCGGACCGGCCTCGCCGCGTTCCTCGGCGTGGACGCGGGCGACCTGGCCCTGGTGCCCAACGCCAGCGCCGGCGTCAGCGTCGTCCACGCCGGCCTGGAGAAGAGGGCCGGCGGCGAGATCGTCGTCACCGACCACGGCTACGGTGCCGTCACCATGGGCGCCGAACGCCTCGCCCGCCGCTGGGGCGGCCGGGTGCGCACCGCGCGGGTGCCGCTGGACGCGGACGAGGAGCAGGCGTACGAGGCGGTCATGGCGGAGGTCGGCGACGCCACCGGTCTGCTGGTCGTCGACCAGATCACCTCGGCGACCGCCCGCCGGTTCCCGGTGGAGCGGATCGGCGCGGAGGCGGCACGGCGCGGTGTGCCGTTCCTCGTCGACGGTGCCCACGCGCCCGCGCTGCTTCCCGCTCCTCTCTCCGGCCTGACCTGCGACTTCTGGGCGGGCAACCTCCACAAGTGGGCCTGCGCCCCGCGCGGCACCGCCGCCCTGGTCGCCCGCGGACCGCTCCGCGACGGCCTCCACCCCCTGATCGACTCCTGGGGCGCGCCCGACCCGTACCCGGACCGCTTCGACCAGCAGGGCACGCTCGACGCCACCAACTACCTCGCCGCGCAGAGCGCGCTGGACTTCGTCGACCGCACCTGGGGCTGGGACGCGGCCCGCCGCTACATGGACGAGCTGGCCGGGTACGGCGAGCGGGTCGTGGCCGCCGCCGTCACCGCGCTGACCGGCGAGGACGCCCGTGTGGACGTCGGGATGCCGGTACCGGGCATGCGGCTGGTGCGGCTGCCGGACGGTCTGGCCGACCGCCGGGAGGCCGCGGACGCCCTGCGCGACCGGGCCGCCGCGGAGCTGGGCGTCGAGGCCGCGTTCACCGCCTTCGGCGGCATCGGCTACGTACGGCTGTCCGCGCACCTCTACAACACCGCCGAGGACTACGAGTACTTCGCCGAGCGGTGCGTGCCCGTGCTCGGCGAGTGGGCCCGCGCCGCCCGCCCCTGATCCCCCCGTCCTCGGCACCCCCCGTCCTCTGCACCTCCCCCCGCCCGTCTCCCCGTTCACCCAAGGAAGAGGTCAGCACGATGAGAAGAAGGACGGCAGCCCTCGCGCTCGGCACCGCCGCCGCGATGGTCCTGACCGGCTGCTCCACCATGAGCCCCGGTGAGAGCGGAACGGTCACCCTCAACATGGTGGAGAGCCTGACCAACCCCGCCCGCACCGACCTGCTCGAGGAACTGATAGCCGACTTCGAGAAGGAGAACCCGAAGGTCAAGGTCAAGCTGGTCTCGCCGCCCACCGAGCAGGCCGACCAGAAGCTCCAGCAGATGCTCCAGTCGGGCAGCGGCGTCGACGTCCTGGAGGTCCGCGACATCACCGTCGGCCCCTGGTCGAACAACGGCTGGCTGTACGACATGAAGAAGGACCTGGCCGGCTGGAAGGGCTGGGACGCGCTCACCGACAACGCTGTCGCCGCCTCCCAGGACGACAAGGGCCGCACCCACTTCTTGCCCTACGGCTTTTACGGGCTGAGCCTCTTCCACCGCACCGACCTGATCAAGGAGGCCGGCTTCGACAAGCCCCCGGCCACCTGGGAGGAGCTGCTGGAGCAGGCCTCGAAGATCCACGACCCGTCGTCGCGCCGCTACGGCTACGCCTTCCGCGGCGGCGCCAACGCCCACAGCAACGCCACGGCCGCCATCGAGGCGTACGTCGCCGACACGATCGACCCGGCCAACGGCTACCTCCTGAAGGACGGGAGGACCATCTTCTCGGCGCCCGAGGCGCTGGACGCGATGGAGATGTACCTGAAGCTGTTCGAGCAGGCGTCGCCGAAGTCGTCCGTGGCCTGGGGCTACCCGGAGATGGTGGAGGGCTTCTCCAACGGCTCGACCGCGTTCCTGCTCCAGGACCCCGAGGTCATCGCCACCGTCTCCGAGTCGAAGTCGATCGACGCGAACCAGTGGAGCACCGCGCCGCTGGTGGCCGGGCCGAGCGGAAAGACCGTGCAGCCGCTGGCGACCGCCGGATGGGGTGTCGCGGAGGGCAGCAAGCACAAGGCCGAGGCCGTGAAGCTCGTGGAGTTCCTCTCCGAGGGTGAGGCTTCGACGCGGTTCACCAAGGGGAACAGCCTGGTGCCGATCCTGAAGGCGGCGGCCGAGGACGAGTTCTACCGCACCGGCCCGTGGGCCAGCTACGTCACCATGACGGAGAACCCGGACAAGTACCTGGTCGTCACCCAGCCGCGCGGGGTCGCGTGGTGGACGGAGTGGCAGCAGCGCGCCGACACGGACGTGCAGAAGATGATCCTCGGCAAGCTGACGCCGAAGGAGCTGCTGGCGGGCTGGGACGCCTACTGGACCGAGAAGTGGAAGAAGTGACCATGTCCGGTACGTCCACGCCCACGCCCGGCGTGACCGGGGCGCCCTCCGTACGCAAGGAGGGCGCCCCGCCCCGCGCCGGAGGCGGCCGCCGGCGGGAGTTCACCACCCGGCGGGGCCTGGTGATCACCGCGTTCATGGCGCCGGCGGCGGTCTTCGTGGCGCTCTTCACGTACTACCCGATGATCGCCGGCAGCCAGATGGCGTTCCGGAACTGGAACCTGACCGACCTCACGGACACCTCGTGGGTGGGGATGAGGAACTTCCGGGAGGTCTTCACCGACCCCGCGTGGGGCACGGTCCTGGGCAACACCGCGCTGTGGGTGGTCGGTTCGATCGTGCCGCAGCTGGTGATCGGGTTCGCGCTGGCGCTGTGGCTGCGCCGCAGGTTCCGTCTCCGCGGGCTCTACCAGGCCCTGATCTTCTTCCCGTGGGCGATCTCCGGGTTCCTCATCGGCATCCTCTTCCGCTGGATGTTCAACAGCGAGTTCGGCGTCGTCAACGACCTGCTGCAGAAGGCCGGCCTGGTCGACGAACCGGTCGCGTGGCTGGCCGACCCCGACACCGCGATGATCGCCGTGCTGGTCGCCAACGTCTGGTACGGGGTCACCTTCTTCGCGATCATGATCCTGGCCGCACTCCAGTCGATCCCGGACGAGCTGTACGAGGCGGCGGCGCTGGACGGCGCGGGCAAGGCGCGGACGCTGTTCCGGATCACCATCCCGTACATCCGCGTGACGCTGGTGCTCACGGTGCTGCTGCGGGTCATCTGGATCTTCAACTTCCCCGACCTGATCTTCGGCATGACCGGGGGCGGGCCGAACGACGAGACGCACATCGTGACCACCTGGATGATCAAGATCACGCAGCAGGGCGACTACGGCAAGGCCTCCGCGCTCGGCCTGCTGGTGGTGGCGGTGCTGCTGGTGTTCGCGACGTTCTTCCTGACGGCGACACGGGAGCGGGGCGGCGGCCGGGGCGCCCGCAAGGGCGGAAAGCGAGGGGTGCGGGCGTGATCGGCAAGGAAACCACGGCCGGCCGGGCCGCGAAGTTCACCTTCCTGGGGCTCTGGCTCGTCTTCTCCCTCTTCCCGCTGTACTGGATCACCGTCACCTCCCTGAAGGACCCCGGTGACATCTTCTCCTTCCCGATCTCCTACTGGCCCGAGCGGTTCTCCCTGGAGAACTACCGAGGCCTCTTCGGCAAGGCGGACTTCGGCACGTACCTGGTGAACAGCCTGGTGGTGTCGACCGTCGCGGGCGCGGTGGCCACGGCCATCTCCACGCTCTCGGCGTACGTCCTCGCCCGGTTCGAGTTCCGCAGCAAGTCCGCGCTGCTGATGGCGTTCCTGGTCACGCAGATGATTCCGTCGTTCATCGCGCTGGGCCCGCTGTACCTGCTGATGACCGACCTCCGGCTGGTCGACAACCGGCTCGGGCTGATGCTCGTCTACATCGCCGTGTGCATCCCCTTCTGCACGGTGATGCTGCGCGGCTTCTTCGAGAACGTCCCGGACGCGCTGGAGGAGGCCGCGATGATCGACGGCCTGTCCCGGCTCGGGGCGCTGATCAAGGTGCTGCTGCCGGTGATGCGGCCGGGTATCGTCGCCGCGTTCATCTTCAACTTCGTCAACTGCTGGAACGAGCTGTTCCTTTCGGTGACGCTGATGAACAGCGACGAGAACAGGACCGTGCCGACCGCCCTCAACGGCTTCATCTCCAGCTTCAACATCGACTGGGGTTCGATGTCCGCGGCGGCGGTGCTGACGATCCTGCCGACGATGGTGCTGTTCGCCTTCGCCAGCCGGCACATCGTGCAGGGGCTGACGGCGGGGGCGGTGAAGGGCTGATCAGGGGGCGGCGCGGGTGCCGGGGCCGTCGGCGGTCCGCTGTCCGGCGGCTTCCCGGGCCGCCCGCTCCAGTCGGTCGCGGTAGGCCGTCCACCAGGCCGGGTCGGCCGAGGGGAGGCTGTCGGCGCCGGGCCGCTCGCCCGTCGCGCCGTCCAGCTGCTCACGCAGGATGTCGGCGTGGCCCGCGTGCCTGCTGGTGTCGGCGATGACCCGGACGACGGCGTGGTGCAGGGTCAGCCCGGCGCGGTCCTTCGGCCACCACGGCACCGTGCCGGTCGTGTCCAGCGGCAGGGCCTCGAGCGTCGCGTCCGCATGCGCCCAGGCCCGCCGGTACAGCCCCACGATGTCGTCACGCGTCTCGCCGGGCGCCGCCCACATGTCCGCGTTGACCTCGGCGCCCTCCGCGAGCCACGGCAGCGGTTCCCCGGACGGACGCCCGAACGTGTCGCCGAGATAACCGAGTTCGACCCCGGCGGCGTGCTTCACCAGCCCGAGCAGATTGGTCCCGGTCGGCGTCAGCGGCCGCCGCACGTCGTACTCGGACAGCCCTTCCAGCTTCCACAACAGCGCGTCGCGCGCCTCCTGGAGGTAGCGGTGCAGATCGGCCTTGGCGGGATCGGAGTACGGCATGGGGACCAGTGTGTCGGCAAGGGGCGTCCCCGTCCGCCGAATTCGTTCGCCACGGGGCGCCGCGTACGGCACCCTCGGGGCGTGATCACGGACCACACGCGGAAGATCCGCGAGCGTTACCTCTCCGCCCCCGTCATGGCGGCACCGGCGCCGTGGCGGAAGGTGCTCGACCGGCCGGTCGGCGGCCTGTTCGGCATCGGCTTCGCCGTCCACCCCGACACCGGTCAGGACCTGGTGATGACCGTGTCGTCCGCCGGCCACGGCCTCTTCGACGCGGCGACCGGCGAGATCGTCGCCCGGGACCGGGACCCCGTCGTCGACACGCCGGACGGGCACCCCGACCTCGCCTGTCCAGGGCTCGGTCCGGTCGCGGGTGCGTCCGTGCGCATCGCCGGCCTCTTCGGCGGCGGTCTGCACCGCACCACCCCCGACGGCTGGACCCTGGACGTCGTCGCTCCCGACTGGCCCGACCACCGCGTGATCCTCTCCGCGGCCGGGGGAGGACACCGCGGCGAGCCGGGCGGCACCTGGTGGCATGTCCACCACGCGTCCTGGTCGGAGTTCCGGACCGCCGGATTCTCCCCGTCCGGCCGGACCCTCGCGGTCACCACCAGCAGCGACCTCGTCCTGTGGACGCGGGCGTCCGTGCCCGCGCTCAGCTGAGGACCGCCTCCAGGCGGCTGCGGCACTCCGCCGCGAACGCCGGGAACGTGTCCCAGTAGTACGGGATGCCGGCTACGGCGACCGCGATGGCCCAGGCGCGGGCGCGCAGCCACGTCGGGGTGTCGAGGGCCAGGGTCTCCCAGTAGGCGTGGCGGGCCTCCGGCGGGAGGTCCCAGACGGGGGCGTGTT
Organism: Streptomyces werraensis; assembly: GCA_014656175.1. GTDB lineage: Bacteria > Actinomycetota > Actinomycetes > Streptomycetales > Streptomycetaceae > Streptomyces > Streptomyces werraensis. The sequence goes on along the minus strand of BNBX01000005.1, from coordinate 430,942 downwards.
CGGCGTCGGGGAAGCCGATCGAGAGCGCGCCGAAGTCGATCACGGCGTGGAGCTTGCCGTCGCGTGCCAGGAGGTTGGCCGGTCTGAGGTCGCCGTGGAGCCACACGTGCGGTCCTTCGGGGCCGGGCAGCGCGAGCGCTTCCCGCCACAGCCGTTCCAGCGTGTCGACGTCGAGGTCCAGCCCTTCGACGGCCCGGCACGCGTCGAAGCCCGGCCCGACCCACTCGTCGCACGCCGCCAGGGTGCCTCCGCGGTACCAGGACAGCCCGTCGTCCCGCGTGGCCCCCATCAGGTCGACGCGGTGCAACTCCCGTACGAACTCCGCCAGGTCGGCGCCGAAGGCGGCCCAGTCGCGGACGGTGTCCGGGCCGGCGTCCTCACCGTCGATCCAGCGGTGGACGGCCCAAACGACGGGGTAGGCGTCGGTGGGCGTCCCGGCGTGCACGGGTTCCGGCACCTCGCGGGGGAGGAGGGGCGCGAGACGGGGCAGCCACTGCTGCTCCTTGCGCAGGGACGGGCCGCCGTCCGGCTTGCGCGGCAGGCGGACCAGCAGATCGTCGCCCAGCCGGTACATGGTGTTGTCCGTGCCCGCGCCCGCGGGCCGCAGCGGCAGGTCCGCCCACTGCGGGCACTGCGCCCGCAGCAGCGACCGTACGAGGCCCTCGTCCACGGCGATCTCGTTCTCGTGCAGCGACGTCACCCGGGAAGTCTGGTCCGCGGCCGCCACGGAGGCCACCGGATTTCCGCCCGCCTCACGCCGGGCCGCCGTACGTGAAGCGGTATCCGGCGCAGTCGGTGAGGTGCACGTAACCGAGGCGCCGGTAGAGGGCGTTGCTGGTCGGGTTGGCCGGATCCGCGAACAGGGCGACGTCCGTGGCGCCGGCCTCCCGCGCGGCCCGGCTCACCGCGGCCGTGACCGCGCCCGCGTAGCCGTGGCCGCGGAAGCGGGACGGGGTGTAGACGGGGTCGACGCGGACCATGCCGCCGGTCACCGAGGTGACGGCCGTCATGGAGACGGGGGTGCCGTCCGGGGTCCGCCAGAAGGTGAAGTGCCGGTCGCCGAAACGGGACCGGTCCCACGCGCCCGCGTCGATCAGGTCGATGGACGGCTGCTCGCCGACCTCGACGCAGAACTCCCGGCACCAGCGCACCACGAGCTCGCGGTCCGCCGCCCCCGCGATCTGGGCGCGGCCTTCCGGGTGCGGCCGGGGCGGGGTGAGGGTGCCGAGGCGGTAGAGGTGCGTGTGCCAGAACAGCTTCGGCGTCGCGCCGGTGTGCCCCTGCCAGGCCGAGGCGAAGACGTCGGCCGTGTCCTGGTCGGCGACGACCTGGGCGGGGGTGTGGCCGAGGGCGGACAGGCGGGCGGCGAGGGCGCCGGCGTCGTCGGCGGTGAGCGGGGTGAGGCCGAGACGGCCGCGCGGGGTGAGGTAGCAGACCGCGCGGACCTCCCCCGCCGTCTCCAGCCGGCCCACGAGGCGGTCGCCCGCGTCTGTGAGGCGCAGCTTCTCGACGTCCGTCAGCGGGGTGGTGTGCAGGGCGGGGCGTGAGCGCAGGAAGGCGCCGGCCCGGGCGAGGAAGTCCTCGACGTCGGTGGTGAGATGCCAGTGGTCCGGGAGCATGCCTCATCGTGCCGGACGCGGGACCGGGCGGGCGGGGGTTCGCGCCGATCCCGCCGACGGGTGGCCGGAACGCCTACGCCTGTGCCACCACGTCCGCGACCACGCAGCTCACGTTGTCCGGACCGCCTGACGCGTTGGCCAGGTCCACGAGTTCACGGACGGCCGCCTCGGGCTCGGGCGTGTCCGCGAGCACGCGGTGGATGTCCCCTGCGGGCACGACCGTGGACAGTCCGTCCGAGCAGAGGAGGTAGCGGTCGCCGGCGCGGGCGTCGTGCAGCCGCAGATCGGGCGTGGAGTCGGCGCCCCGGCCCAGAGCGCGCATCAGCAGGGACCGCTGCGGGTGCGAGGCGGCCTCCTCGGGGGTGAGGCGCCCCTCGTCGATCAGCGACTGCACCACCGTGTGGTCGTGGGTGATCCGGAACAGCTCGCCGTCGCGCAGGAGATGGACGCGGGAGTCCCCGATGTGGACGAGGGCGAGCTGTGAGCCCGTCCACAGCATCGCGGTGAGCGTGGTGCCGGCGTCGGCGCCGTCGTCACCGGGTGAGGCGACGCCGTGCACGGCCTGTTCGGCCCGCCCGAGGGCGTCCTCCAGGGCGCCCAGCAGGTCGCCCGCCGGGACGGTCTCCGACTCGAGGCTTCGCAGGGCGTCGACGGCGGCCGCGCCGGCGAGGGCGCCCCCACTGCCGTAGCCGTCGGCGACGGCGAGCAGGCGGGAGCCCGCGTAGGCGGTGTCCTGGTTGCTCGCGCGGACCCGGCCGGTGTCGGACAGGGCGGCGTAGCGGAGCGCGAGAGGTGCGGTGGTGCGGGACATGGCGGGGTCCTTCCCGGTCAGATGGTCGACGAGGAAGGCCGCCAGGTCCCGCCGCGCGGCCGTGTCGGCCTCGACCCGCGCCCAGTACGCGCGGATCTCGCCGGCCGCCTCGCCCGGGTCCATGGCGCACACCTGCCGGATGCGGGCGAGCGGCATGCCCAGCCGCCGGAGCCAGGCGACCAGCCGTGCCCGCTCCAGCTGCTCGGGTGCGTAACGGCGGTAGCCGGTGTCCGGGTCCACGCGGGCGGGAGTCAGCAGACCGAGCTCGTCGTACAGTCGCAGCGCCTTGGGCGACAGCCGTGACGCCTTCGCGAACGCCCCGATGGTCAGCAGCTCCATGCGTGTCCCTCCTCGTACCGGGCCCGTCGCCCGGCACCGTCGATGCTGGGCGCTGCCCCAGGGTGAAGGTCAACAGCGGATGGTCCGGCACCCCGGATGCATCCGGTGCGGATGCCGTCCGGTTCGCCGTCGGTGTGAGGAGAGGGGACCACAGGGCCGGCCTCGCGCACACCCCGTGGGCGGCCGGTTCGGACAGGGGGCGAGCCTGGTCGGCGGAGGGCACCCCGAGCGCTAGCGCACTCTTGCAAGCGGGTTGCTTGCAATTGTTAGCGGGGTGCGTCATGGTGGGGGTATGGCATCCCTGAACGTCGGCGGACTCGGTGAGTACCTGCGCGAGCAGCGGCGCAACGCGCAGTTGTCGCTGCGGCAGCTCGCCGATGCCGCCGGGGTGTCCAATCCGTACCTGAGCCAGATCGAGCGCGGGCTGCGCAAGCCCAGCGCGGAGGTGCTCCAGCAGGTCGCCAAGGCGCTGCGCATCTCCGCCGAGACGCTGTACGTCCGCGCCGGGATCCTCGACGCCGAGCGCGACCGGGACGAGGTCGAGACGCGCGCCGTGATCCTCGCCGACCCCACGCTGAACGAGCGCCAGAAGCAGGTGCTCCTCCAGATCTACGAGTCCTTCCGCAAGGAGAACGGATTCGGGGGCACCGAGGACGGTGAGGTGGATCCCGTCGGGCCCGGACCGGGTACGGAGGGCTCCACCAGCAAGAGCGGCAGACCCGCCGAGCGCCCCGGCCACGAGGCCGGCGGCGACGACAACGGTCCGCGGCGGACGGCCGGCTGAGCCGGCCAGGGCTCCGGACGCCCGCCACGGACCACACAGACCCTCAGCCGAACACGACATCCGGGAGGACCATCACCATGGCCATCACCGACGACCTGCGCAAGACCTTCAGCGACCCCAAGCCGCTCTACTTCGCCGCCGGCACCGCCGATCTGGCGCTGCAGCAGGCCAAGAAGGTGCCGGCCCTGGTGGAGCAGCTGCGCACCGAGGCCCCGGCCCGCATCGACGCCGTGCGCAACACCGACCCCAAGGCCGTCCAGGAGCGGGTGACCGTCCGGGTCCGGGAGACGCAGGAGACCCTGCAGGCCAAGGCCAACGAGCTGTTCGGGACGATCGACACCGACCTGAAGAAGCTCGGCGAGACCGCCCAGGACCTGGCGCTGCGCAGCGTGGGCGTCGCCGCCGAGTACGCGGTCAAGGCCCGCGAGACCTACGAGAAGCTCGCCGAGCACGGTGAGCAGGCCGTGAAGACCTGGCGCGGCGAGGCCGCCGAAAGCATCGAGGACATCGCGGTGGCCGTCGAGCCGCCGGCCGAGCCGAAGCCGTCGGCCGGCCCGGCCGAGGCCAGGACGGCCGAGACGCCGGCCGAGGCGAAGCAGGCGCAGGTGAAGCCGGCGGACGCCAAGCCTGCCGAGGCCGCCGCGCAGAAGCCCATGCCCCCGAAGAAGGCGCCGGCGGCCCGCAAGGCCACGGCGAAGAAGACGACGCCGCCCGCGAAGTGAGCGGCGTCGCACCCCGCTGAAGCGGGACGGAACGGCACGGGCCGGGCACTTACGCGGTGCCCGGCCCGTTCACCGGGTAGCCGACCGGCGGATGCGGGTACGGTGACGGCGGGAAGACGACGTGGCGCCCGTCGGCGGCGCGGCAAGGACGACGGCGCGGTGGACGAGCCGATTACGGGTGGTGGACGTAGTGCTGATGCAGGGCTTCACTAACTTCTTGTGGCTGCTGAGCATGGCTCTGATCGTGTTCAGCGGCTTCGCGCTGATCGACGCCGCCACGCGCCGCGAGGACGCCTACCGGGCCGCGGACAAGAAGACCAAGCCGTTCTGGCTGATCATCCTGGGTCTCGCCTTCGTGGTGAACCTGATCTTCAACATCCTGTCGTTCCTGCCGATCATCGGCCTGATCGCGACGATCGTGTACATGGTCGACGTCCGTCCGGCCCTGAGGTCGCTCCCCGGCGGCGGCCGAGCCCGCAGGGGCTCCAGCAGCGACGGCCCGTACGGCCCGTACAACGGCGGCCGCTGACCGGGACCCGGCCCGCCGGGTCCCGGAGACCGGGGCATCCCGCCCCTGAGCCGTGACCGCGGGCGCGTCGTGGTTTCTCGTGCAGTTCCCCGCGCCTCTTCGAGGCGCGGTCACCGCAGCGCCCTCAGGGGCGCGGGGAACCGCGCGAACGGCCACGGACGGCCCGCAGTCGCCCCCGAACCCCAGCCGATCAGCGCGTCCGGTCCAGCAACAGAACCGCGACGTCGTCCGTCAGCTCCCCACCGTTGAGGTCGCGGACCTCATTGACCGCCGTCCGCAGCAACTCCTCCCCGCGCAACCCCTCGGAGAGCCTGCGGCGGATCAGTTCGACCATGCCGTCCTGGCCCAGCCGCTCCCCGGTGTCGCCGACCCGGCCCTCGATCAGACCGTCGGTGTAGAGCATCAGGCTCCACTCGGCGCCCAGCTCCACCTGCATCCGCGGCCAGCGGGCGCCCGGCAGCAGCCCGAGGGCGGGGCCGTTGTTGTCGTACGGCAGCAGCCGTGCGGGCATGCCGGGGCGGGCCAGCAGCGGCGACGGGTGGCCGGCCAGGCACAGGCCCGCCCGGCGGCCGTCCGGTGCGATGTCCACCGTGCACAGCGTCGCGAAGATCTCGTCGTCCGGACGCTCGTGCTCCAGCACCTGCTGCAGTGTGCTCAGCAGCTGGTCCCCGCACAGCCCGGCCAGGGTCAGCGCCCGCCAGGCGATGCGCAGCTCCACGCCCAGCGCCGCCTCGTCCGGGCCGTGCCCGCAGACGTCGCCGATCATGGCGTGCACGGTCCCGTCGGGCGTGCGGACCACGTCGTAGAAGTCGCCGCCGAGCAGGGCGCGGGAGCGGCCGGGCCGGTAGCGGGCGGCGAACCGCAGCGGGGAGCCGTCCAGCAGCGGCGTCGGCAGCAGGCCGCGCTCGAGCCGGCGGTTCTCCTGGGCGCGCAGCCGGCCCTCGGCGAGGCGCCGCTCCGCGGAGTCGGACCGCTTGCGCTCCACCGCGTAGCGGATGGCGCGGCTCAGCAGCCGTCCGTCCAGCTCGTCGCGGACCAGGTAGTCCTGCGCGCCGACCCGTACGGCCTCGGCGCCGCGCTCGGTGTCGTCGGCGCCGGTGAGGGCGAGGACGGCGTGCCGGGGCGCCAGCTCCAGGACGTGCCGGAGGACGGCCAGCTCGTCGCCGTCGTCCGCCCGGCCGGGCGCGGGCAGCGCCAGGTCCAGCAGGATGCAGTGGACGTCGTCCGTCAGCAGCCGCTCGGCCTCGGTGAGGTTGCGGGCCGTGCGGATGCGAATCGGCCGCCCGGCCTGGTCGAGCAGGTCGGGCACGATCGGCGTGCCGCCCGGGTCGTTCTCGATGAGCAGCAGCGTGAGCTGTGCGGGTGTGGTGGTGGTCGTGGTCTTCGCCGGTTCGGTGCCGGACGGGGTGGCCGCGTCGGCGGCCGCCGTCCGGTTCTCGGGCAGCTCCTGTGCGGACTCGTTCGGTGCGGCGACCGTTCCCTGACCACCTTCCGCGGCCGGGATCGCTCTCTGCCGCGGTACGGGTGCGGGCATTGTTCCGGGTTCCTTCCCTCCCCCCGAGGGCATGGCGGGGGCGACGGATCTCGGCCCTGTCCCCCCGCGTGCGTCGGACGTGAGCGGGCAGGGGATGCCCCTTCGAACGGGGACCATAGCGGGTGACCGCGCCGCAGCGGAATGGTGTGAGCCACGCCGCCCGGCCAACGGCCGCTGTCATATGCCGCGTTTGCTACCGCAGTTGGACAGGCCGGAGATGCTGTGGGGATGACGAACGTCACGTCGACGGCGCGTTGGCCACGAGATCCACGTGCGATGGGTCACGTGGCCCGTGTCACCGGGCCGTTGGGGCCGCGGGGCACCGCCTCCGGACGTCGCTCAGGGCGTCACCCGGCGGCCGGATCGGGCCGTACGACGCCCAGGATCGGCATCGAACCGGCCCCGGCGAGCGTCACCGTCCGGCCGGGACGGGGCGCGTGGACCATGACGCCGTCGCCCACGTACATCCCGACGTGGCTGGCGTCGGCCCAGTAGATGATGAGGTCGCCGGGCCGCATGTCCTTGACGTCGACGCGCTTCAGGTGCTGCCACTGCATCTGCGACGTACGCGGGATGGTCTTCCCGGCGGCCAGCCACGCCTGTGAGGTGAGCCCGGAGCAGTCGAACGTGTTCGGACCCTCGGCGCCCCACTGGTAGGGCTTGCCGATCTGCGCCGTGGCGTACGCCACGGCCTTGCGGCCCTGCGCGGTCGCCTTGGAGGTGAGCTCGTCGAGCACTCCCGAGCTCAGCCAGGTGGCCTGGGCACGGGCGGCGGCCTGCTGCTCCAGCCGGGCCAGCCGCTCCTTCTCCTCCTGCTCGAGCTCGGCCTCCAGCTTCTCGGCCGCCTCGATCTGTCTCTCGATCCGCTTCTGCGCCGCGGCCTTGACCTTGCGGCCCGCCTCCAGCTCCCGCATCTGCTCCCGGGCGTCCTCGGCGTACTCCTCCAAGTCCTGCTGGGTGCGGGTCATTTCCCCGAGCAGGCCCTTGGTCGCGTGCTGCTCCTGGCGGACCCGCCCGGCGCCGTCGAGGAACTCCTGCGGGTCGTCGCTGAGCACCAGGCGCGCCTCCGGCGGAAGCCCGCCGCCCCGGTACTGCGCGGCCGCCGCGGCGCCCGCGCGGTCCTTGAGATCGTCCAGCTTCTCCCGGCCCTCGACGATCTTCTTCGCCAGCCGCACGACCTGCGCGGTCTGCTGCCGGGCCTTCTCCTCGGCCGCGTTGTACTCGTCGGTGGCCTTGGCCGCCGCGCGGTAGAGCGTGTCGAGCTTCTTGCGGACGGCCTCGAGCTCCACGTCGCTGGTGACCACGGTGACGCTGGCCGTCGTGCCCGGGCCGGGCGGGGGAGTGGGCGCCGCGAACGCCGTACCGGGCACGGCCAGTACGGTGACCGCGCAGACCACGGTCACGGCCGCCGTCAGCACTCCGCGCTTGCCTGCCCCCATGCGTGCACCCCCGCCTGGTTAATCGTCAGTAACTTTTCGCTTCCGGGGGGATGCTGCCATCAATGCGCGCGAAACGACAGGGGGTGTGGACAACACCCCTTCCGCCCCGCTGGTCCCTGTACGGCCGTCATCCCGGTCGATGTGACGAACGGCCGGGGGAGATCGTTCCCGGCCGCCGCACACGGAGGCAGGGCCTCCGCCGGTCTCACCAGCCGCGTGGCGCCAACGCCCCCCACCGCACGGTGACTTCCCCCTGCCGCCACCGCGCCGGGCCGTCCGTCACCGGCCAGTCGGCCGTGAGGTCCCGCACGGTCCGGATCCAGCGCTGGCGCGCGCCGTACGAGGCGTAGGGCGCGGCGGCGGCCCAGGCGCGGTCGAAGTCGCGCAGGAAGGCGTGCACCGGCTCACCGGGGACGTTGCGGTGGATGAGCGCCTTGGGGAGCCGTTCGGCCAGGTCGGAGGGGCGTTCCAGGGAGCCGAGCCGGGTCGCGAAGGTGACCGTGCGCGGCCCTTCGGGGCCGAGCGCGACCCACACGTGCCTGCGTCCGATCTCGTCGCAGGTCCCCTCCACCAGCAGTCCGCCGCGCGAGCCGGCTGCCGGGTCGGCCGGGGCGAGCCGCGCGCACAGCCGCCGCCACACTCCGGCGACCTCTTCCTCGTCGTACTGGCGCAGCACGTTCGCCGCGCGGACCAGGACCGGGCTGCCCGCGACCGGGATCTCGAAGCCGCCGCGCAGGAACACCAGCCCCTCCCGCTCGTACGGCCGTGCCGAGGCGACCCGGGCCGGGTCGATCTCCACGCCCGCCACCCGGGTGCGGGGCGCCGCGGTGCGCAGCCGGTGCAGCAGTTCCAGCGCGGTCCAGGGCGCGGCGCCGTAGCCGAGGTCGACGGCGAGGGGGTCGGCGGCGCGGCGCAGCTCGGCGCCGTGCGCGGCCGCGATCCAGCGGTCCATGCGGCGCAGCCGGTTGGGGTTGGTGGTGCCGCGCGTCACCGTGCCCACGGGGGCGGAGGCGGGACGCGGTGTCATGAGGACGAGGGTACGGGGGTACCCGCTCCCGGATCGCGGTGCGTGCGCCGCCACGGGCACGCACCGCGCGGTCGAACGGTTGAGCCAATCAAGGCAATGATTCGGTAAAGACCGCCGTCGACGGCGCCGCGCGGAAATGGGAACGCAACGTTCCGATGTTGACGTCCGCGAGGGCCGTACGCCCTCTTCCAGCCGTGCCCGCAGCGAGGAGGAACGCCACGTGAGCCAGTACATCGCGAGGCTCGGGCGGCGCTCCCCCGCCGTACCGCCGCGGCTGCGGCTGCACCGCAGGCCACGACGCGTGGCGATGCTGTCCGTGCACACCTCACCGCTGCACCAGCCCGGCACCGGCGACGCAGGAGGCATGAACGTCTACATCGTGGAGCTGGCCCAGCGGCTCGCCGCGATCAACATCGAGGTGGAGATCTTCACCCGGGCCACCACGGCAGCGCTCCCGCCCGCCGTCGAGCTCGCGCCCGGCGTCCTCGTCCGGCACGTCGACGCGGGCCCCTACGAGGGGCTGGCCAAGGAGGACCTGCCCGCCCAGCTGTGCGCCTTCACCCACGGCGTGATGCAGGCCTGGGCCGGACACCGTCCCGGCCACTACGACCTCGTCCACTCCCACTACTGGCTCTCCGGCCACGTCGGCTGGCTGGCCGCCCAGCGCTGGGGCGTCCCCCTGGTGCACGCCATGCACACCATGGCCAAGGTCAAGAACGCCAACCTCGCCGACGGCGACACGCCCGAGCCCGCCGCGCGCGTGATCGGCGAGACCCAGATCGTCGCCGCCGCGGACCGGCTGATCGCCAACACCTCCGAGGAGGCCGGCGAGCTCGTCCACCACTACGCCGCCGACCCCGCCAAGGTCGCCGTCGTCCACCCCGGCGTGAACCTCGGCCGCTTCCGCCCCGCCGACGGCCGCGCCGCCGCCCGCGCCCGCCTGGGCCTGCCGAGGGACGCGCTGATCCCGCTCTTCGCCGGCCGCATCCAGCCCCTCAAGGCCCCCGACGTGCTGCTGCGCGCGGTCGCCGTGCTGCTCGCCGACCGGCCCGAGCTGCGCTCCCGCGTCTGCGTGCCCGTCGTCGGCGGCCCCAGCGGCAGCGGTCTCGCCAAGCCGGAGGGACTGCAGAAGCTCGCCGCGCGGCTCGGCATCGCCGACGTCGTCCACTTCCACCCGCCGGTCGGGCAGGAGGAGCTCGCGGACTGGTTCCGCGCCGCGTCCGTGCTGGTCATGCCGTCGTACAGCGAGTCGTTCGGGCTCGTCGCCATAGAGGCGCAGGCGTCCGGCACCCCGGTGCTCGCCGCGGCGGTCGGCGGCCTCCCGGTCGCCGTGCGCGACGGCGAGACCGGCTTCCTGATCCAGGGCCACGACCCGGCCGCGTACGCGCGCGTCCTGCGCGACTTCGCCGACCGGCCGGAGCTCGCCGCCCGCATGGGCGAGGCCGCCGCCCGGCACGCCCAGTCCTTCGGCTGGGACACCGCGGCCGCCGCCACGGCCGACGTCTACACGGCCGCGACCCACGCCCACCGCCGTCACGTACGCTCCCACCATGGCTGACACGGAAGCGGAGCAGCGGGCGGCACAGATCGTCGAGGGCGTGCTGAAGGACGCCGAGCTGGAGTGGGAGAGCCCGGCCCCCGGGAACTACGTGGTGAAACTCCCCGGCACCCGCAAGCTGTCCACGACGGTCTCCCTGATCGTCGGCCGGCACACCCTCTCCCTCAACGCCTTCGTCATCCGCCACCCCGACGAGAACGAGGCCGGCGTCCACCGCTGGCTCCTCGAGCGCAACCTCAAGCTGTTCGGCGTGAGTTACGCCGTGGACCCGCTCGGCGACATCTACGTCACCGGCCGCCTGCCGCTGCCCGCGATCACCCCGGAGGAGCTCGACCGCCTGCTCGGCCAGGTCCTGGAGGCCGCCGACGGCAGCTTCAACACCCTGCTGGAGCTGGGTTTCGCCTCCGCGATCCGCAAGGAGTACGCCTGGCGCGTCTCACGCGGCGAGTCCACCCGCAACCTGGACGCGTTCACGCACCTGCTGCGCCCGTCGTCCGGTACCGACCCGGAGTGACCCCCACCAGCCGGCGGAAATGCCGGGTCAGATGGGCCTGGTCGTAGAAGCCGGCGGCGGCCGCGACGGCGCTCGGTGACCACCCCTCCAGCAGCAGCCGCCGGGCCCGCCCCACCCGCCGTGACATCAGGTACTGGTGCGGCGGGATGCCGTACGCGGTGCTGAACGCCCGTACCAGGTGCGCGGGATGGGCGGACAGCTCGGCGCCCGCCTCCGCCAGCGTGAGCCCGTCGGCCACCCGCGCGTCGAGCAACTCCCGCAGCCGGCGCGCGAGGACGGGGTCGGGCCGGGGCGCGGCCGGCTCCCGCGACCGCAGATGCTCCCGCAGCCGCTCCCCGATCAGCGTCAGCCGGCTCTCCGCCTCCAGTTCGTCCCCCGGCCGCACCAGCGCCGAGTGCACCTGCCCGACGCGGCGGCGCAGCAGCGGATCGCGCAGATCGGGACGGTCCACGGCGGCCCCGATGAGGTCGTCGCCGAGCCGGCTGGAGTCCAGGTAGAGCACCCGCTTGCGGAAGCCCTCGGCCGTGGCCGGCTCGCCGTTGTGCGGGACGTGCGGCGGCAGCAGGGTCACCGTGTCGTCCGGGGTGCCGTGCTCGTGCCGGTCCAGGTCGTACCGCACGGCGCCGGAATCCACGATCAGCAGCGTCCAGGCGTCGTGGACGTGCATCGGGTAGGCGTACTCGGTGAACCGGGCGTGGAACACCTCGACGACACCGGGGACGGAGGGCCGCCAGGCGGAGACGCTCGCGGGCGCCGGTTCCGGGGGCGGGGATGCCGGGGCAGGCATGCAAACAACGTACAAGACCGGCGGCGGCCCCGGACGGCAGTCTCACGGCATGAGCACGAGCACCCGTTTCGACACGAAGATCGCCGTCCTGCTGCGTGAGGACCTGGAGCCCTGGCAGCGCCTCAACGTCACCGCGTTCCTGGTCAGCGGCCTGGGCACACAGTTCCCCGAACTGATCGGGCAGCCGTACGAGGACGCGGACGGCGTGCCCTACCTGCCGATGTTCCGCCAGCCCGTACTGGTCTTCCAGGGCGCCAAGGAGGTCCTGAGGGCGGCCCACGAACGCGCCCTCTCCCGCGCCCTTCCGCGCGCGGTCTTCACCTCCGACCTCTTCGCCACCGGCCACGACGACGCCAACCGCGCGGCCGTCCGCGCCGTCCGCACCACCGACCTGGACCTGGTGGGCCTCGCCGTCCACGGCCCGCGCAACGCGGTGGACAAGGCGCTGAAGGGGGCGCGGATGCATCCGTGAGGGCGGATGTGTGACGCGGTGAGGGCGGGCGTGACGCCGTGAAGGCGGGCGTGACGCCGTGAAGGCGGACGCGTGAGGACGGACAGGTGAGGACGGACGCGTGGCAACGGCCGCGGGGGTGCGCCGCGTACGCTTTTTCCGTGCCCCCGCCCCGCCTCCACCGCGTCGCCGTCCTGGTGCTCGAGGGCGCGAAGCCGCTCGACGTCGGCATCCCCGCGCAGGTCTTCACGACCCGCGCGAGCATGCCGTACGAGGTGCGGGTGTGCGGGGCGGCCCCCGGCCTGGTGACCGGCGGGGACGGTCTCGCGTACGCCGTCTCGCACGGCCTGGAGACGCTGGAGTGGGCCGACATCGTCTTCGTGCCCGGGTACCGCTTCCCGGACCGGGAGGATCCGCCGCCGGCCGTCGTCGACGCGCTGGTCGCCGCGCACGAGCGGGGCGCGCGGCTCGCCGCGATCTCGACGGGCGCGTTCGCGCTGGCCGCCACCGGTCTGCTGGACGGGCGGCGCGCCACCACGCACTGGCACTACGCGCGCGCCCTCATGGCCCGGCATCCGCGGATCAAGGTCGACGAGAACGTGCTGTTCGTCGACGAGGGCAGCGTGCTCACCTCGGCGGGCGCCGCCTCCGGGATCGACCTGTGCCTGCACATCCTGCGCGGCGACCTCGGGGTGGCCGCGTCCAACCACGCGGCCCGACGGCTGGTCGCGGCGCCGTACCGCAGCGGGGGACAGGCCCAGTACGTGCCGCGCAGCGTGCCCGAGCCGCTGGGGGAGCGGTTCGCGGCGACGCGGGAGTGGGCACTGCACCGGCTGGGCGATCCGCTCACCCTGGAGGTGCTGGCGCGGCAGGCGGGGGTGTCGCCGCGGACGTTCTCCCGGCGCTTCGTGGAGGAGACCGGCTACACGCCCATGCAGTGGGTGATGCGGGCCCGCGTCGACCTGGCCCGTGAGCTGCTGGAACGCTCGCAGCGCAGCGTCGAGCAGATCGCCGCCGACACCGGGCTCGGCACCGGCGCGAACCTGCGGCTGCACTTCCAGCGGATCCTCGGCACGACGCCGAGCGAGTATCGGCGCACGTTCACGCGCGGCGAGTAGGCCGCGCTGCTCGGCGGGCTGGCAGGATCCTTGTGAACCATGGCGATCCCGCCACTGTCAGCGGCGCCGACGGCGCGCGAGTCTGGATGGCGAGAGGAAGGGACACCACTCATGACTCGCATCGCCATCAACGGATTCGGCCGCATCGGACGCAACGTGCTGCGCGCCCTGCTGGAGCGGGACACCGCCCTGGAGGTCGTCGCCGTCAACGACCTGACCGAGCCGGCCGCCCTCGCCCGGCTGCTCGCCTTCGACAGCACCGCCGGCCGTCTCGGACGCCCGGTGAGCGTCGACGGCGACACCCTCGTCGTGGACGGCCGCCGGATCAAGGTGCTGGCCGAGCGCGAACCCGCGCAGCTGCCCTGGGCCGACCTGGGCGTCGACATCGTGCTGGAGGCCACCGGCCGCTTCACCTCGGCCAAGGCCGCCCGCGCCCACCTCGACGCGGGTGCGCGGAAGGTACTGGTCAGCGCGCCCTCGGACGGCGCTGACGTGACCCTGGCGTACGGCGTGAACACGGACGCGTACGACGCCGAGCTGCACACCATCGTCTCCAACGCGTCCTGCACCACCAACGCGCTCGCGCCGCTGGCCGCCGTCCTCGACGACCTGGCCGGCATCGAGCACGGGTTCATGACGACCGTGCACGCCTACACGCAGGAGCAGAACCTCCAGGACGGCCCGCACCGCGACCCGCGCCGCGCCCGCGCCGCCGGGGTCAACATCGTGCCGACCACGACCGGCGCCGCGAAGGCGATCGGCCTGGTGCTGCCGAACCTCGACGGCAAGCTGTCCGGCGACTCGATCCGCGTGCCGGTGCCGGTGGGGTCGATCGTCGAGCTCAACACCACGGTCTCCCGTGACGTGACGCGCGACGAGGTGCTGGCCGCGTACCGCACGGCCGCGGAGGGCCCGCTGGCCGGCGTCCTCGAATACTCGGAGGACCCGCTGGTCTCCTCGGACATCACCGGCAACCCGGCGTCGTCCATCTTCGACTCGGCCCTCACCCGCGTCGACGGCCGCCACATCAAGGTGGTCGCCTGGTACGACAACGAGTGGGGCTTCTCCAACCGGGTCATCGACACGCTGGAGCTGCTGGCGCGGGGCTGAGCCCTCACGCACTGTGCCCTCCGCTCACGGCACGTCCGTGGGCAGGGGGCACACCCGTTTCACTTCGCGTGTCCGCGCTCGAAGCACGCCAATTCGCCGAACTGACCACGCATGAGGCGTCGGCTCTCAGATGATGTGCTTATGTCCGAGGCGTTATGGATCAAGATCGTCGGCACGCTGCCGGCAGTGCTCTGGGTCGCTTTCGCGGTGACGGTCTACCTCACTCTGCGGACCACGCTCATCCAGCGGATGGTGCCGCGTCTGACTGCCGTTCGAGCGTTGGGTATCGAGGTTGAACTCGCCGCCGAACTGCTCGACCGAGCACAGGAGGAGAGCCGGGCGCCCGTTCCCCCGGCCGCCAAGCGCACGGCGCTGGGCCGGCTGGAACACGCCGCCGAGGTACTTCAGGGAAGCAAGGTGCTCTGGGTCGACGATCACCCTGAGAGAAACTCCGCCCTGATCGAGCTGTTCCGGAAGGCCGGCATGGAGATCGACCTCGCCCTGTCGACTGAGGAGGCCACGCGGTTGTTCCGGCGAAGGTCGTACGACGTCCTCATCAGCGACATGACGCGGGACGGTGACCAGCGGGCAGGCATCGAACTGCTGCGCAAGCTGGACCAGTACCGCGTCGATACTCCCGTGCTTATTTACGCAGGGCACTTCGACCCGGAGAGGGGAGTCGACCGGAGGATCTTCGCGGCCACGACCGTGCCGGTCGAACTGGTCCATTACGTGATCGACCTCATGGAGCGCTCGCGGCTGGGGCCGCTTTGATCGAGCCCGACGAGTACAGCCTGCTGTACCGCACACCCGGGTGCTGCCCGGGGCGACGGTGAACGTCGCGCTGCCTAGCGTGGAGACCACGGAACCGACCTCCGAACTTCCGCCAGGAGCACGCATCATGACGACCACCCACCCCAACGCGTCCGACACCTCCGCGACCCACACGGCTCTGTGGGCCCTCGTGGCCGTGAGCGGCGTGGCGAACCTCGTCTCGTCCGTCGCCCAGGCGCCCCTCGTGGTGAACCTGGCCACCGGCCTCGTCACTCTCGCCGCCCTGACGGCCCTCGGCGCCCGCCACCTCCGCGCGCGGCGCACGCGCGTCTGACTCCGCCGGGTACGGCTATTCCGTTTCCCGATTGTCAGTCGCATGCCATAGGTTGCGCCTCGGCGGCGTCCGACACCCGTCTCGGGTGAGGGGGGACGCGCGGCCTCTTCCATCCTCATGTCCGGTGAGCGCCGGACTTCTTCCTTGGGGGCTCATCCCTGTGCGCAGGCGCAGCATCGCGACCGCGACGGCACTCGCGGTCGTTCTCAGTTCCGCGGCTCTGGTGGGGGGCACCGCGGCTCCGGCGGCGGCCGATTCGGCGAAGGTCCTTCCGGTGAGTTCGGTCGGCGACATGGTCGTCGACGGGACCCACCAGCGGGTCTACGTCTCCGACCCGACCGGCGGCAAGATCGTCGTCACCGACTACAACGGCGCCGTGAAGGCCACGCTCACCGGTCTGTCCGGGGTGTCCGGCCTCGCCGTGTCCGACGACGGCGGCCAGGTGTACGCCGCCGTGACGACGGCCGACCGGATCGTCTCGGTCGACACCACCACGTACACGCAGACGGCGAGTTACCCGGTGGGCGCGGCGCCCGGCGACCTGGAGGTGGTGGACGGCCGCGTCTGGTTCGCCCACGGCGCCGACTTCGGCTCGCTGGACGTCTCCGGTCCCGAGCCCGTCGTGCACCTCGGCCTGCGGGGCGACGCCGACTTCTACGGCGCGAGCAGCATCCTGGCCTCCGACCCCGCAGTCCCGGGCACCCTGGTCGCCGGTGGCGGCAGCTACGTCGCCGTCTACGACGTCTCCGCCGACGGAGCCGCTCTGCGCGCCACCACGTACATGGGCAGCGGAGTGAAGCAGCTGGACCTGACGCCGGACGGCAAACAGGTCCTCACCTCCTGGGGCCAGGGCTACGGCTACAGCCTCGGCGCCTACTCGGCCACCGACCTCAGCGAGCAGCCGGGCTATCCCATCGAGGCCTACCCGAACGCCGTACGCATCGCGCCCGACGGCAGCATCGCGGGCGGCAGCTTCTCCTGGTACGACCCCGACGTCCACATCCACCGGCCCGGTGACCCGGTGCCGGTACGGGAGTACGACTTCCCCAACACCGGCAACAGCAGCGGTGCGGACACCCTCGTCGACGGCGCGCTGGCCTGGGCGCCCGACTCCAGCCGGGTGTTCGCCGTCTCCGTGAACACCTACGGCACCCACACCCTGCGTGCCCTGACCGACCCCACCAAGGAACTGCCCGCACTCACGGTGTCGGCGCCGGCGAAGACGGAGCGGGCCAAGAAACTCACCGTCACCGGCAAGCTCACCTCGAAGACGCTCCCCCCGGCCGGGACGGCCCTGACGGTGACCCGCACCGACGTCGAGTCGCCGAAGGGCAGGGCGCTGGCGTCCGCCAGGCTGAAGGCGGACGGCAGCTTCTCCTTCACGGACACCCCGCCGGCCGGCGGCAAGGTCACCTACAAGGTCACCTGGGCGGGCGACGCCACGCACGCCCCGGCGTCCGGCGCGGACACGGTGGAGGTCTCCCGCAAGGCGACCTCGCTGACCCTGAACAACAACGGCAGGGTGTACGCGTACGGCAAGAAGGTCACCTTCACCGCGCACCTCGGCACGACGTACAAGAACCGCACCGTCTCGATCTACGCGGACCCCTTCGGCGCCGACAAGCCCAGGAAGCTGCTGAGGACGGGCAAGGTCAACTCCAAGGGCAACCTGTCGGCGACCGTCACCCTGACCCGTGACACCACGGTCAGCGCGGTGTTCACGGGCGACGCCCGCTACGCCTCGAAGACCGCGAAGTCCACGGGCTACGCCAAGGTGAGGGTCTCCACCGCCGTCTCGAAGCACTACAGGACGGGGAAGATCGGCTCCAAGGCGTACTACTACTTCCGCAAGAACACCGACCCCGTGTTCACCACGACGATGACCTACTACAAGGGCCGCGCCCAGCGTGTCCAGGTGCAGGTCTGGTACGCGGGCGCCTGGCGCGACACGGCCGCCGAGTACTTCGCCCTGAACACCAAGGGCAAGTCGGTCGTACGTCTGGAGGCGCCGGGCGAGTCCGGCATCCGCGCCCGCCTCCGCTCGTCCTACGTCAACGGCTCCTCGGGCGACTCGGTCAACTCGACGACGCACGGCGCCTGGAGGTACTTCACGTTCACCCGGTGACCCGAGCGCGATGAGGACGCCTCCCACCCGCGCCGTACGCGCGAGTGGGAGGCGTCAGCGTTCCGCCCGGGCGGGCTCCGACCCGAACCTCTTCCATCGCCCTTCGGAGATCACCTCGACGTCGCCGTCCACGACCTTGACGGCCGTCTGTTCGTCGATGGCGTAGGACGGAACGCCGATGTCCGCGGCCCAGCTCTCCGCGTCGGCCATGGTGTTCTGCGGGAACGCGTCCAGGTGCGGGAAGATCGAGAAGTCGACGACTCCCAGGGTGCGGTCGTCCGGGGCGGACGGCCACTCGACGAAGTACGCGCCGATCCGGGGCGTCATCACCATGCTTCCGGCGCTCACGCCCACCCACACCGTGTCCGGCAGCGACGGCAGCAGATCCGCCAGCCCGGACTCCCGCATCCAGTGGCACAGGTAGGTCGCGTCGCCGCCGTCGACCAGCAGTACGTCGGCGTCCCGGACCCAGGGGACCCACCGCTCGGCGCCGATGCTGGGCAGCGCGGTGAGTTCGAGGACGCCGAGCGTCCCCCAGCCCAGACCGGTCAGGTGCTGCCACAACGGCTCCGCGGCCGCGAGGCCCCGCACCGATGCCGGACCGCACATCGGGTGACCCCACTGTGCCGTGGGGACGCAGAGGGCACGGCACTCGTCGATCGGCTTGCCGAGGAGCTGCACGAGTGCCGACCGGATGCTCGGGTTCGTGACGCCGCCCGACGTGAGCAAGAGCTTCAAGGTGCCTCCAGATGCACGCGCGGAAGGTGGACGCACCTGAGGACTCCCGACCGTGCCGGAACTCATCGGGTCACTCAGGGTCAAGGCGGCATGGGGGACGTTGCGGCTGCTCGATCCGGGCGGGCTAGGGTGCTCGCCATGGCTGTGGACCGAGAAGGGGTGAGGCTGCCGCGACTGCGGCCGGTCGAGGTCGCACGGCGAGGCGTTGTCTTCGGGCTGTTGGGTGTGGTGCCGCTCGTGCTGGTGACTTTGAGCATCAGTGATCACAGCGATCGAGAAGAGTTCCTGGCTGTCTTCAGTGCCCTGGCGATCTTCGGCGCGCTCTTCCTGGTGACCGGTGCCGGCTTCTGGTGGCTCAGCAAGGAGGACATCCGACGCCTGCGGGACTGGAGCACCATCACCACGCAGGCCGACTCGGTCACGATCATAGGGCCGATATTCCTGCGCTCGGGGCTGTGTCTCCTCGTCCTCGGAGCTGCCTCTTTCGGGCTGTACCACCTCGTGGACGCCGCGCCTTACGACAGCTGGTTGTACGGATAGAACTCGCTTCGTCCTGGACGGCCCAGGACATGGAAAGAGCCCCCTCCCACAAGGCAGGGGGCTCACTCGTGTGCGCTTACTTCTACGGAGTGATGCCGGGGCGGTAAGCGGCAGATGATGCCGACCGGACGCACGCGTAGGTCGAACAGGCGCCCGGGACGGTGCCGCGCCGCCCCGGCTGTGCAAGTACGTCACTCCATCGGCGCAACCTCACCCACCCCTGGCAGAGGCCGCCGCGGGCTGTACATCCCTCCTCTCACGCCGTATCCATGAATACACAACAAAGGGTGAGATGCCGGTAATTGGGGTCGATGCTACGTTCGCTCCGCGAAAGGAGAAGAATGTGAGCAACGCTCCAGAAAGTCCTTCCTCCGACGAAACTCCGGAACCCTCGCCACCGGGCGGACGCAGACGCCTGCGACGCTCCGTCATCGGCGGGCTGATAGCCGCCCTCGCGACCATGTCACTCGTCGGCGGGTGGGCTCTGACGGCCACCGGTGCATCCCTGCGCGGGGGCGGTCCTTCCGCGGACGACGCCTCTGCCGCCCCGTCCACCGCCGTCGCGGTGCACCCCTCCCCGAAGACGCTCGGTACCGTCACGAACTCACCCGGTCTGTCCGAGGACTTCAGGCGGACGTTCAGTGACCGCTACATCGAGGCCAACGGCCTGCGCCAGCATGTGGTCGTCGGCGGCGAAGGCCCCCCTCTGCTGCTTGTGCACGGCTGGCCCGAGAACTGGTACGCGTGGCGGCTGGTGATGCCGGAGCTGGCCCGTCACTTCACGGTGATCGCCCCCGACCAGCGCGGTATCGGCCTGACCGGGAAGCCGCGCACCGGATACGACACCGGCACCCTCGCCAAGGACCTGGCCGCTCTCATGGAGGAGCTCGGTCATGAGCGGTTCTCCCTGGTCGGTCACGACACAGGCATGATCATCGCCTACGCGCTGGCCGCCGACTTCCCCGAGCGGGTCGAGCGAGTGGCCTTCGCCGAGGTGCCCGGACCTCCGGGCGTCGGTCCTTCGCCCCCCTTGTTCGTCCCCGAGCCCCTCAACAACAGGTTGTGGCACATCCCCTTCAACCGAGTCGACGACCCGCTGGTCGAGCAGCTCGTCACGGGCAAGGAGGACGTCTTCTACGGCTACGAGTTCGCCGTGCAGGGCGGTGGCGTGTCCGAGGAGGCCATGGACTACTACGTTCGCCTCTTGTCCGATCCGGAGAGCCTTACAGGGAGCTTCGGCTTCTACCGCGCCTGGGACGACACCCTCGCGCAGAACGAGAAGCGCGCGAAGACGAAGCTGACCATGCCGGTGCTGGGCATCGGCGGCGCGGACAGCTGGGGTCCGGCGGTGGCCGACTCGTTCAAGGGCGTCGCCACGGACGTACGGGGCACGGTGATCCCCCACGCCGGCCACTGGCTCGCCGAGCAGGCCCCTGACGCGCTGCTCGCGACCCTGACCGAATTCCTGCGCACCGACAGCGCCGACGCCTCGCCGCTGCCGGCCGAGAAGTAGGCGCCGGGAGCGCCCCCGCGGCCGCGTGGACCGGCTCCCTACGACGCCGGTCCACGCGGCAGGCCACCGCGACGTGCGCGGAGTTTTTGCCTTCCGATCCGTCACCGATCAGACTGGTGACATGAGGCATGCGTTCCCCGGCGGCACCCCGGCACTCGATTTCCCCGGCACACTGCGCTTCCGGCACCGCACCGAACCGCGGGAGGACCTGGACTCCCCGGCGAGCCTCGGAGCATGGTTCCGCGAGGCGGGCATCACCGTGGACGACGTTCCCGCAGGCCCCTCCGACCTGGGGGAGGCGCTGACGCTCCGGGAGGCGGTCCACCAGCTGGTTCGCGCCGCCATGGCGGGCGAGGGCTACGACCGGGACGCGCTGGCCCTGGTGAACGAGTACGCGCGCAAGCCGACCCCGGTGCCCCAGCTCACCCCCGCCGGACGGCAGGTGGAAGCCACCGTCCAGCAGGGACTGGCGTACGTCGCCCGGGACGTCGTCCTGACTCTGAGCGGTCCGGACGTGCCGCTGCTCAAGGAGTGCGGCAATCCCGAGTGCTCGCAGATCTTCGTCGACCGGTCCCGCGGCGCGCGCCGCGAGTGGTGCGCCATGGACCCCTGCGGCAACAAGATCAAGGCCGCCGCCTACCGCGCCCGGAAGCGGGCGAACGGGCTGCTCGCCGCACGCGGGTCCAACCCGCGCTCGGCATAGGCCGCCGCATCCCGCCGCGCGTCCCCTGCATCGCGCGGCTCTGACTCGCCCTCCGTGTACGTCTGTTGACCCCGGCCGCCGCTGAGGCGGCGCTCCCGGACTCGCGCCACCCGCGGCTGGCCACCCGACGCTCGCCGTGAAGGGCCGAGCGGCCTGTGCGAAGCTGGTCACATCCTCGAGACCGGGTCCGCCGGAACCGCGCCGCGCGCCCGCCGGCCGGGCCGGAGGGAGGCCGATCATGCCTTCTCGTCAGCCCGTCCTCGTCACCGGCGCCGGAGGCGTGGGCCGCACGGTGATCGAACACCTCCGCGCGGACGACGTACCGGTACGGGTCCTGGTCCGTCGCGACGACGAGCGGGCGGCGACGCTCCGCAGGCTCGGTGCGGAGGTGGTGCTCGGCGACCTCACCCGGCCCGAGACCGTCGCAGCCGCCCTGCGGGGCATGCGCCGCGTGTACTTCGCCATGCCGGTCTCCCGCGATCATCTTCTCGCCGCGACCGTCGTGGCGACCGTGGCCCGGGAGTACGGCGCCCTGGACGTCCTGGTCGGCATGTCCCAGATGACGGTGTCGCAGATGACGGCCACCAGCACCGACGAGTCCCACCAGCAGCGCCTGCACTGGCTCGCCGAGCAGGTGCTCGACTGGTCCGGTCTGCCCGTGGTGCACGTGCGGCCCACGTCGTTCCTGGACAACCCGCTCTTCACCACGCTCGCCGCCCGGTCGATCAGGGATGACGGAACACTCGCCCTGCCCTTCGGTGACGGACGCACGTCCCCTGTCGCCGTCGCCGACGTCGCCCGGGTCGTCGCCGCCCTGCTGACCGGCAGGCGCGGCCACCTCGACCACGTCTACGAGCTGACCGGCCCGCGGACGATGGACATGACGGAGATGGCCGGGGCGTACGCGCGGGCGCTCGGCCGGTCCGTCGTCTACGCGGACGTGCCCCTGGAACGGTGGCGGGAGGAGGTCCTCTCCCGTGCGGGGCTGCCCGCGCATGTCGAGGATCACATCGTCACCATGTGCCGGCTGCACCGGGAGAACCGGTACGACCGGGCCACCGACGACGTCGAGCGGGTGACGGGCGTACCGGCCCAGACGGTCGAGGAGTTCGTGGCCGCCCGCCGCGACCAGTACCTCGACCCTCAGCCTGCCGACCACCTCGGCTGAGCACCTTCCCGCCCTCGATGCGTCACCCGTTTGACAGGTGACGAAGCATGCCGCATGCTCGTCACCATTCAGACCGGTGACGCACTCGGCGTCCCGGTCACCTCTCCCGAAGTGGACGCAGCACCCCCATGAACCTGAAGCTGGAACTCGTCGTCCTGCCCGTCTCCGACGTCGACCGGGCCAAGGCCTTCTACGAGCGCGCGGGCTTCCGCCTCGACGTGGACAAGGCCCCTGTCCGGGGATGGCGCGCCGTGCACCTCACACCCCCGGGCTCCGAGGCGTCGATCATCTTCGGCGAGGGCCTGACCACCGCGGAGCCCGGCTCGGCCCAGGGCCTCTACCTGATCGTCACCGACATCGAGGCGGCCCGGACCGAGCTCCTGGAGCGCGGCATAGCGGTCAGTGAGGTCTTCCACGACGGCGGGGGCGTGCTCTTCCACGGCCACGCCGGCGGCACCGCCACCCATGACCTGCCCGAACAGCGACGCCTGCCGGGCCGCCACCCCGAAGGGCTCTCCTACGCCTCCTACGCCACCTTCAGCGACCCCGACGGCAACGGCTGGGTGCTGCAGGAGATCACCGAACGCTTCCCCGGCCGCTAGGGGACTCCATGCGGGGGCGGGCAGCAGGCCCGCACCACCGCCACGACCTCAGGATCAGTGATGAACGAAGCAACGACAGGCGGCGGCGTCCGTGAGTACGACGTGGTCGTCGTCGGCGGGGGCCCCGTCGGCGAGAACGTGGCCGAACGGGTCCGTTCCGCCGGCCTGACCACCGTGATCGTCGAGCGCGAACTGCTCGGCGGCGAGTGCTCCTACTGGGCGTGTGAACCGAGCAAGGCGCTGCTGCGTCCGGTCCTGGCGCGCGCCGACGCGCTGCGCGTCCCCGGTCTGCGGCGAGCGGTGGCGGGTCCGCTGGACGTCGACGCCGTCCTCGCCCACCGGGACGCGATGGCCTTCCACTGGAAGGACGACGCCCAGGCCGACTGGCTGGACTCGGTCTCCGTGGACCTCGTCCGGGGCCATGGCCGCATCGACGGCCCCCGGCGCGTCACGGTGACGACCCCGGAAGGGGACACCGTACGGCTCGCCGCACGGCACGCGGTGGTGCTCGGCACCGGCAGCGTCCCGTCCCTGCCGTCCGTGCCCGGGCTCGACCGGGCGCGTCCCTGGACCAGCCGCGAGGCCACGAGTGCCCGACGGGTCCCCGGATCGCTGGCCGTGGTCGGGGGCGGTGTCGTCGCCGTCGAGATGGCCACCGCCTGGCAGGCCCTCGGGTCGAGGGTGACCCTGCTGGTGGTCGAGGATCACCTCCTCGGACGGATGGAGCCGTTCGCGGGCGAGATGGTCGAAGGCGGCCTCCGCGAGGCGGGCGTCGACATCCGTTTCGGAACGGCCGTGGAGTCCCTGCGCCGGGAGGACGGAACCGGGACCCACGGCCCCGTGCGGATCACCTTGAGCACCGGCGAGGAACTGACCGCCGACGAGGTCCTGTTCGCCACCGGCCGGACCCCTCGAACCAAGGACGTAGGGCTCGACACGGTAGGGCTGACCCCGGGCGACCGGCTCGCCGTGGACGACACCTACCGGGTCACCGCCGTGCGCGACGGCTGGCTCTACGCGGTCGGTGACGTCAACGGACGTGCACTGCTCACCCACCAGGGCAAGTACCAGGCCCGTATCGCCGGCGCCGTCATAGCGGCCCGGGCGGGCGGACGGCCGGTCGACGACGCACCATGGGGCGCCCACGCCGGTACGGCCGACACCACGGCCGTGCCCCAGGTCGTCTTCGGGGTACCCGAGGTTGCCGTGGTCGGGCTCACCACCGTGGAGGCCGAGCGCACCGGCCGCCGGGTCGACGTCGTCGACCACGACATGAGGGGCGTCGCCGGAGCGCACCAGTACGGGGAGGACTACCGCGGCCGGGCGCGGATGCTGGTGGACCCTGACCGCGGCGCCGTCGTCGGCGTCACGTTCGCGGGCCCCGGCGTGGCCGAACTCGTCCACTCGGCGACCTTCGCGGTCGCCGGGGAGATCCCGCTCGAACGGCTCTGGCACGCCGTACCCGCCTTCCCCACCATCGGCGAGGTGTGGCTGCGCCTTCTGGAGACCTACCGGGGGCGGTGACCCGGCGACCGTCCGTCACCTGTTTGACAGGTGACGCGGGATCTCCCATACTCATCATTCCGGTCGGCCGCTCGGCCGTCCTGGGGCAAGGAGCACACACATGGACCAGGTGAGCGAATCCGAGAACGCGGCGGACACGCGGCGCACCCGGCGCTTCTCCCAACTCCCCGCGCGGATCAGGCTCGAGGACACCGTGGGTGAGCGGCCCGCGTCACCCCCTGCCTCGGCCGACGCCGCCGTCACCCCGGACTGGTGGCTCATACGCATGGGCGGCATCTGAGTCCCGGCGCCGGCCCGCCCGGCCGGCGCACCCGCCCGCGTCACGAAAGGCCCCCTGATGCTTCCTCACAGGACGATCGTCCGTCTGACGTCGATCGCGACCGCCGGAGCGGTCACCATCGGCTGCTTCCTAGGTGTGTTCTAGCCGTCGGTTCGGCCGCCGGGCCGTCCCGTACCTGACGGCCCGGAGGCGGCCCAGGACATGAGAAAAGCCCCCTCCCGAAAGGAAGGGGGCTCACTCGCGAGCGGCTACTTCTTCTTGCCCTGGTTCTTCACAGCCTCGATAGCCGCCGCGGCCGCCTCCGGGTCGAGGTACTTGCCGCCCGGCGTGACCGGCTTGAAGTCGGCGTCGAGTTCGTAGTACAGCGGGATGCCCGTCGGGATGTTGAGGCCCGCGATGTCGGCGTCCGAGATGCCGTCCAGGTGCTTGACCAGCGCGCGGAGGCTGTTGCCGTGGGCGGCGATCAGGACCGTGCGGCCGGACAGGAGGTCCGGGACGACCGAGTCGAACCAGTACGGCAGCATGCGGACGACGACGTCCTTCAGGCACTCCGTCTGCGGACGCAGCTCCGGCGGGAGGGTCGCGTAGCGCGGGTCGGAGAACTGGGAGTACTCGGCGTCGCGGTCCAGCGGCGGCGGCGGGGTGTCGTAGGAGCGGCGCCACAGCATGAACTGCTCCTCGCCGAACTCCGCGAGCGTCTGCGCCTTGTCCTTGCCCTGGAGGGCGCCGTAGTGACGCTCGTTCAGGCGCCAGCTGCGGCTGACCGGGATCCACAGGCGGTCCGCGGCCTCCAGCGCGAGCTGGGCCGTGCGGATCGCGCGCTTCTGGAGCGAGGTGTGGAGCACGTCGGGCAGCAGGCCGGCTTCCTTGAGCAGCTCGCCGCCGCGCGTCGCCTCCTTCTCGCCCTTCGCGGTGAGGTTGACGTCCACCCAGCCGGTGAACAGGTTCTTCTCGTTCCACTCGCTCTCGCCGTGGCGGAGGAGGATCAGCTTGTACGGTGCGTCGGCCATGTGCCCGAGCGTAATCGACGCCCCGCACGGCCCGCGCGCCCTGCCCGCCTGGCGGACGGTTGACGGGATCTGTTAATCGAGTGGCCACCCGGGGGGCCGGCTTCGTAAGTTGTGCTTGCCGCTTCAGCCGCTTACATCACCCCGGGCCGTGCCCGGGCGCCAGGGGGGCCACCCATGTCAGTCACCGGAGTCAGACGTGCCCTGAGCGAGTCCGTCTCAGGGCTTCCCCGCGCCTTCTGGTGGCTGTGGACCAGCACCCTGGTCAACCGGCTCGGCGCCTTCGTCGCCACCTTCATGGCGCTCTACCTCACCCTCGACCGGGGCTACTCCGCCTCCTACGCCGGTCTCGTCGTCGCGCTCCACGGGCTCGGCGGGGTCATCTCCTCCCTCGGCGCCGGAGTGATGACCGACCGGCTCGGGCGGCGGCCCACCCTGCTCGTCGCCCAGACCGCGACCGCGTTCTCCGTCGCCCTGCTCGGCTTCGTCCACGACCCGGCCGCCATCGCGGCCGTCGCCTTCCTCGTCGGCATGGCGTCCAGCGCCTCGCGGCCCGCCGTGCAGGCGATGATGGCGGACATCGTGCGGCCGGAGGACCGTATCCGGGCCTTCTCCCTCAACTACTGGGCCATCAACCTCGGTTTCGCGATCTCCTCCGTGGGCGCCGGCTTCATCGCCGAGGTCAGCTACCTCGCCGGTTTCCTCATCGAGGCCGGGATGACCCTCCTCTGCGCCGTGCTCGTCTTCGTCAAGCTGCCCGAGTCCCGGCCGGAGCAGAAGACCGCCGGACCCGGCGGCACGAAGGAGGACTCCGTCTCCCTCGGCACCGTGCTGCGCGACGGCCGGTTCATGGGCGTCGTCGGGCTGTCCTTCCTCATCGCCCTCGTCTTCCAGCAGGGCTACCTGGGACTCCCGGTCGCCATGGGCGAGGCCGGCTTCACGCCCGCCGACTTCGGCATGGCCATCGCCGTCAACGGCGTCCTGATCGTCGTCCTCCAGCTGCCCGTCACCCGGCTGATCGAGCACCGCGACCCGCGCCGGATGCTCGTCGTCTCCTCACTGCTCGCCGGATACGGCTTCGGGCTCACCGCCTTCGCCGGGTCGGTCGGCGTCTTCGCCCTCACGGTCTGCGTGTGGACGCTGGCGGAGATCGTCAACGCGCCCGTCCAGACCGGTCTGGTCGTACGGCTCTCCCCGGTGCACGGGCGCGGGCGCTACCAGGGCGTCTACACCTCGTCCTGGGCGGTCGCCGCCCTCGTCGCCCCGCTGCTGTCCGGCTTCGTCATCGACCGCTGGGGCGCCGCCTGGCTGTGGGGCACCTGCGCCGTCGTCGGCACGGTCGCCGGCCTCGGGTACGGGCTGCTCATGCGGCGGCTGCCGGAGGGCGCGGAGACGGACACCGGTAAGGACACCGAGCCGGTGAAGCCGTCCACCGAGCCCGCCCGGCCCGCCGGGCAGACCGCCTAGTACGCCCGCGCGCCGCAGGCCCCGCACGCCGTCACCGGCGCGCGGGGCCCGCGTACGTCCGTCTTCTCATCCGCACTGGCACGGGCTGCCCGACTGGCACCCGCAGCCGCACCCCGAACCGCAGCCGCAGGCCGCGATCAGGGTGAGGTTCCTGACCTCGGCGGGTTGCTCGGTCTCGCGCTCCTGCGTGGGGTCGGGCGTCGTGCCGGGGGATTCGGCCATGGGTCCCTCCTCGGGCTGGGGCCTGCGCACACCTGCTCCCCATTGCACGCCCGCCCGGCCGGGCGCATCAACGGCGCATCGGGGGCGGCGGAAGCTCACCCGCGCCCCCGACCGCCGCCCGCACGCCGTACGCACAGCGGCCTCAGCCGCCCTCCACCCCCTGCACCGGCGCGATCTCCGGCTGCAGGTCCGCCTGGATCTCGTCCGCGTGCTCGCCGGTGACCAGGTACACCACCCGCTTGGCGACCGACACCGCGTGGTCCGCGAACCGCTCGTAGTAGCGGCCCAGCAGGGTGACGTCCACCGCCGTCTCGATGCCGTGCTTCCAGCGGTCGTCCATCAGGTGCTGGAAGAGGGTGCGGTGCAGCAGGTCCATCGCGTCGTCGTCCTGCTCCAGCTGGAGCGCCAGGTCGACGTCCTTGGTGATGATCACCTCGGCCGCCTTCGCCATCAGGCGCTGGGCGAGCTGGCCCATCTCCAGGATCGTGGCGTGCAGGTCCCGCGGCACCCCGCGCTCCGGGTAGCGCAGCCGCGCCAGCTTCGCCACGTGCTGGGCGAGGTCGCCGGAGCGCTCCAGGTCGGCGGACATCCGCAGCGAGGTGACGACGATCCGCAGGTCGGTCGCCACCGGCTGCTGCCGGGCCAGCAGGGCGATCGCCCGCGCCTCCAGGTCGTGCTGCAGCTCGTCGACCTTCTGGTCGGCCTCGATCACGCTCTCCGCGAGCTTCAGATCGGCGTCGAGGATCGCGGTCGTGGCGCGTCCGATCGCCGATCCGACCAGCCGGGCCATCTCCACCAGACCGTCGCCGATCGAATCCAGTTCCTCGTGGTACGCGTCCCGCATCGGAATTCCTCTCGTGCGTCTCTGTCCGGGCTGTCCGGGTCCGGGCTCTGAGGGGCCTGGGTCCCACCCACGCTCCCACGTTCCGTCCGTCACGCGTCCGGTTCCGTCACCTCGCGTGAACCGGTCCTGGCCTGTAGGTGAACTCTGGGCGACGAGTGTCCGAGGTCGCCCGCCGAGCGCTGTGGGCTGCGCTCGCCCCATGCCTAACCTGGACGCATGGACGTGAACGCGGCGGTCGCCGCAGCGGCTGCGATCGCCGGACTGCTCACCGGTGTCATCGCCATGCTGGCGTTCCGCGTCAGTGAACGCGAACAGCGGCGCCCCACCCGTACCTCGCTGCACACCGACGCCGTGCTCCCGCCCGGCGTCGACACCGTGCTCTCCGTGCTGCGCTCGTCCGCGGTGGTGCTCGACGAGCACGACGGCGTGGTGAAGGCCAGCTCGGCCGCGTACGCCCTCGGACTGGTCCGCGGCGGCAAGCTCGCCGTGGAGCCGATGCTGAAGATGGCCCGCGACACCCGGCGGGACGGCGAGATACGGCAGGTCGAGCTGGACCTGCCCCGCCGGGGGACCGGGCGCGGCGAGGCCCTCGCGGTGTCCGCGCGGGTGGCGCCGCTCGGCTCCCGGCTGGTGCTGCTGCTGGTGGAGGACCTCACCGAGGCCCGCCGTATCGAGGCCGTGCGGCGGGACTTCGTCGCCAACGTCAGCCATGAGCTCAAGACCCCCGTCGGGGCGCTGTCCCTGTTGTCGGAGGCCGTGATGGACGCCTCCGACGACCCCGAGGCCGTGCAGCGGTTCGCGGGGCGCATGCAGATCGAGGCGACCCGGCTGACCAATCTGGTGCAGGAACTCATCGACCTCTCCCGCGTGCAGAACGACGACCCGCTGGAGGACGCCGAGCCGGTCCCGGTCGGCGAACTGGTCGCCGAGGCCATGGACCGCTGCCGGCACCAGGCGGGCACCAAGGAGATCACCATGACCGCCGCGGGCGCCGCCGGCCTGCGGGTCTGGGGCAACCGCGGCCAGCTCGCCGCCGCGCTCGGCAACCTCGTCGAGAACGCGGTCAACTACTCGCCCGCCCGCACCCGCGTGGGCATCGCGGTCCGTTCGGTCGCGCAGCCCGGCGGGGACCTGATCGAGATCGCCGTGACCGACCAGGGCATAGGCATCTCCGACAAGGACAAGGAGCGGATCTTCGAGCGCTTCTACCGTGTCGACCCCGCCCGCTCCCGTGCCACCGGCGGCACGGGGCTGGGCCTCGCGATCGTGAAACACGTGGCCGCCTCGCACGGCGGGGAGGTCACGGTGTGGAGCGCCGAGGGCCAGGGCTCCACCTTCACCCTGCGGCTTCCCGAGGCCCGTCCGGCCCGCGGCCGCCGGCCGTCCGAGCGGGACGACTCCGAGAGCCTCGACGGCGAGGCCGCAGGGACGTCCCACCCCTCCCCCCACACGTCCGATCCATACGCAACGCTTCCCTCCCCGGAGGTCCTTCCGTGACCCGAGTGCTCGTCGTCGAGGACGAGGAGTCCTTCTCCGACGCCCTGTCGTACATGCTCCGCAAGGAGGGCTTCGAGGTCGCCGTGGCGACCACCGGGCCCGACGGACTCGACGAGTTCGACCGCAACGGAGCCGACCTCGTCCTTCTCGACCTGATGCTGCCCGGGCTGCCGGGCACCGAGGTGTGCCGCCAGCTGCGCGGCCGCTCCAACGTCCCGGTGATCATGGTGACAGCCAAGGACAGCGAGATCGACAAGGTGGTCGGCCTGGAGATAGGCGCCGACGACTACGTCACCAAGCCGTTCTCCTCGCGTGAGCTGGTCGCGCGGATCCGCGCGGTGCTGCGCCGGCGCGGCGAGCCCGAGGAGACCGCCCCGGCGGCCCTGGAGGCGGGCCCGGTGCGGATGGACGTCGACCGGCACGTGGTGACCGTCGGCGGCACCAAGATCGACCTGCCCTTGAAGGAGTTCGACCTGCTGGAGATGCTGCTGCGCAACGCGGGCCGGGTGCTGACCCGGATGCAGCTCATCGACCGGGTGTGGGGCGCGGACTACGTGGGGGACACCAAGACCCTCGACGTCCACGTCAAGCGTCTGCGCGCCAAGATCGAGCCGGACCCGGGGGCGCCCCGCTATCTGGTGACCGTGCGCGGGCTGGGCTACAAGTTCGAGCCGTAGACGCCGAGTCCGTAACCGCCGAGTCCGTGGACCGCGGGCCCGTGGTCTGCCGGCCCGTGGTCTGCGGGCCGGGACGACGGCCGCACGACGCGAAGGGCGGGACCCCGGTGGGGGTCCCGCCCTTCGGCGTGCGGTACGTGGACGGCTGTCAGTGGCCGGACGCGTCCTGGCTCGCGGAGGCCGCGTCCGAGGGGGTGCCCGACGGGGCGCCCGTGCCGGCGGGCTCGTCGCCGGAGGTCTCCTCGCCCGACCCGTCCGACTGCTCGCCCTCGCCCGTGGCCTCGTCGGCCGGCTTGCCGGAGGCGTCCGCCGACGGCGACGAGGAGGCGCCGGCGGCGGGGGCCTCGCTCGGACCCCAGCTCTCGAAGAAGTGCTCGGCCGGGAAGACGATGGCGCGCAGGCTCACCTCGCCGGTCTCGCTGAAGGTGAAGGTGATCTTCTGGGCGTTGCCGTCCTGGACGGCCTCACGGCTGCTGGGCAGCACGGCGGAGGCGTTGCCCTCGCCGCCGAGGATCAGGCTGCCGCCGGCCGGGACGACCAGGTCGCCGCCGCCCTCGGCGGGGGACAGCTCTGCGGTCTTGCCGGTGCCGGGGACGGTGACCGACTCCAGGGTCTGGTCCTTGTCGCCCGAGTTGAACAGGGTGGCGGAGATGACGGCGGGGCCGGTCGACTCCAGGTCGGGCTGGGTGATGACGGTGGCGTTCTGCACCTGGATGTCACCGACCGTCGTCGCCGCGTTGTCCGGCTGGATCTGCAGGGTCTGGGCGTTGTTGCCGGCCGCGCACGCGGAGAGCGAGGCGATGGAGATTGCGATGGCGGCGGCGGCGAGGGCGCCGCGTCGAAGGCTGCTGCTCACGGCGGCGGCAACTCCTTGACTCGAGCGTGTGTGGCGACCGGGTAAAGCCGCCCTAAGTGTCTGTCAGCGGCCTCAGGTTACCGAGCCTTCCGCAGGCTGCTGCACCCGACCCTCCCCACGCCTACCCGGGTCCTCCCCGTGAGGCGTGCCCGCGCCGGGGATGTCACCCGATCACCACCCGACGCCCGCGACACGCGGCACAACGGTCACCCGGACCACAAGTGACCCGCCGGTAAACAGCCGCCACTTCCGTCCGGAGCGCCCCTTCATTACGCGGGCGCGCATTTCGGTGAAGGAATGAGGGGGACCCCGGCAATTGATCACCGGCCGTCGATCCTCACACCGTGTGATCAATTCCGGAATCGGCCGGAACCGGCTCGGCTCACCGAACGGAGTAGCGGAAGTCGCACTTCTGGAACCGGACATTTGGGGCTGTTCGACCGCTCGTGGCGGGCTCCGGAAGGGTGTAACGTGCGCGTTTCGCTTGCCCCGGAGAGCGGCTCCGACCTGCGAATACCTGCTTCCGCTAGCCGCCCGAAGCACGTTCCTGTTGCTGTTGTCAAGCCCCGAGAATGGCCCTGACCTGCGAAAACGCCATTCAGAAGACGCCGTATCCGTGTTACCCTGGATAGCCACGGAAGGGGTACCTGTCACATGACGTTCAAGGTTGGCGACACCGTGGTCTATCCCCATCATGGGGCCGCGCTGATCGAGGCAATCGAAACTCGCCAGATCAAAGGCGTGGACAAGACCTACTTGGTGCTGAAGGTCGCCCAGGGTGACCTGACGGTACGTGTGCCAGCGGACAATGCGGAGTTCGTCGGCGTGCGTGATGTGGTCGGTCAGGACGGGCTGGACCGGGTCTTCGAGGTGCTGCGCGCGCCGTACGCCGAGGAGCCCACGAACTGGTCCCGCCGGTACAAGGCAAATCTCGAGAAGCTCGCCTCGGGCGATGTCATCAAGGTCGCGGAAGTCGTGCGTGACCTGTGGCGCCGGGAGCGGGAGCGCGGTCTCTCCGCCGGTGAGAAGCGCATGCTCGCGAAGGCGCGTCAGATTCTGGTCAGCGAGCTGGCCCTCGCCGAGAACACCAACGAGGACAAGGCCGAGGCCCTGCTCGACGAGGTTCTCGCCTCCTGAGTTCTCCGAGTCGTCGCTCCGCCCGTCGCGTGCCCTCACGCCGGCCGTCGGAGCAGCACTCAGCGCACTCAGCGCATCGAAATGCCGCGGTGCCCGATGACGTCCAGGACGTCGCCGGGCGCTGCGGCATGTTCGTACCCGGACACCCTCCGTAGGCTGCACTTGCGCCGGAACGGGGAATGTGTCATCACTCACGTCCCCACCCCTGGCGTGCCGGGCCCGGGCGATCGGCTCGACCAGAGTCACGGAAGGGGCTGGTCAATGCGGAACGCCCGGCACTTCCCCGCTCACAGGAGCGGGGCACGCCCAGGCCATACCCACGTAGGCCGAGCCCACAAACCTGACAGGAACCATGTCTGACGATCCGCTCCCGCCGTCCTCGCCGACCCCCGCACCCGGCCGTCCGACGGTCCGGACAGCGGCCGTCATCCCGGCCGCGGGCCGGGGTGTGCGGCTCGGCCCCGGTGCGCCCAAGGCGCTGCGCGCGCTCGGCGGCACGCCCATGCTCGTCCACGCCGTGCGCGCGATGGCCGATTCCCGCGCCGTCTCGCTCGTCGTCGTGGTGGCGCCGCCCGACGGCGCGGGCGAGGTCAAGTCGCTGCTCGACACGCACGCGCTGCCCGAGAGGACCGACGTCCTGGTCGTCCCCGGCGGCGAGAGCCGCCAGCAGTCCGTGAAGCTGGGCCTGGACGCGCTGCCCGAGGGCTACGACATCGTCCTGGTGCACGACGCGGCCCGCCCGCTGGTCCCGGTGGACACCGTCGACGCGGTCATCGAGGCCGTACGCGACGGAGCGCCCGCCGTCGTCCCCGCGCTGCCGCTCGCCGACACCGTCAAGCAGGTCGAGCCGGCCGCCACCCCCGGCGAGCCGGAGCCCGTGGTCGCCACCCCCGACCGTTCCAGGCTGCGCGCCGTCCAGACGCCGCAGGGCTTCGACCGGGCCACCCTGGTCCGCGCCCACGAGACCGTGACGGACGACGTCACCGACGACGCGAGCATGGTCGAGCAGCTCGGACTCACCGTCGTCACCGTCCCCGGGCACGAGGAGGCCTTCAAGGTCACCCGCCCGCTCGACCTGGTCCTCGCCGAGGCGGTCCTGGCGCGCAGGAGGCTCAACGATGGCTTCTGAGACCTCCCCCCTGCCGCGGGTCGGGATCGGCACCGACGTCCACGCCTTCGAGGACGGCCGCGAGCTGTGGTGCGCCGGCCTGAAGTGGGAGGGCGAGGGCCCCGGGCTCTCGGGACACTCCGACGCGGACGTCGTCGCGCACGCCGCCTGCAACGCCCTGTTCTCCGCCGCCGGCCTCGGCGACCTCGGTCAGCACTTCGGCACGAGCCGGCCCGAGTGGTCCGGCGCCTCGGGCGTCACCCTTCTCACCGAGGCCGCGCGCATCGTCCGGGAGGCCGGCTTCCGCATCGGCAACGTCGCCGTCCAGGTCGTCGGCCCCCGCCCCAGGATCGGCAGACGCCGCGAGGAGGCCCAGAAGATCCTCTCCGAGGCGGCGGGCGCCCCGGTCACGGTCTCGGGCGCCACCACGGACGGCCTGGGCTTCCCGGGCAGGGACGAGGGCCTGATGGCAGTGGCGACGGCCCTGGTCGTCCGAGAAGGGTGAGAGTCCTCGCCCGAGGGGCGCGGGGCCGTGTCGGCACGCGGCTCCGCCGCCTGGGCGCGACACGCCCTCACCGGGCCGGCACGTGACATGTGACCCCGAAACCGCCGGAGGCACGCCGCACGCCCCCGCGCCTACTACCCTTGGAGCCGTGACTATTCGCCTGTACGACACCAGCGCCCGGCAGATCCGTGACTTCACCCCGCTCCGGCAGGGCTGCGTCTCGATCTACCTGTGTGGCGCCACCGTGCAGGCGGCGCCCCACATCGGCCACATCCGCTCCGGCCTGAACTTCGACATCATGCGCCGCTGGTTCGAGTACCGCGGCCTGGACGTGACGTTCGTCCGCAACGTCACGGACATCGACGACAAGATCATCGCCAAGTCCGCCGAGCAGGGCCGCCCCTGGTGGGCCATCGGGTACGAGAACGAGCGCGCCTTCAGCGACGGCTACCGCGCGCTCGGCTGCCTGCCCCCGACCTACGAGCCGCGCGCCACCGGCCACATCACCGAGATGGTCGAGATGATGCGCGGCCTGATCGAGCGCGGGCACGCCTACGAGGCCGACGGCAACGTGTACTTCGCCGTCACCTCGTTCCCGGACTACCTCGAGCTGTCGAACCAGGAGCTGGACAACCTGCTCCAGCCGTCGGGCGACGGCGAGACCGGCAAGCGGGACCCGCGCGACTTCGCGATGTGGAAGGCGGCCAAGCCGGGCGAGCCGAGCTGGGAGACGCCATGGGGGCGCGGGCGCCCGGGCTGGCACCTGGAGTGCTCGGCGATGGCGCACAAGTACCTCGGCACCGCCTTCGACATCCACGGCGGCGGCCTGGACCTGATCTTCCCGCACCACGAGAACGAGATCGCCCAGGCCAAGGCCTACGGCGACGAGTTCGCCCGGTACTGGGTGCACAACGCCTGGGTCACCATGAGCGGCGAGAAGATGTCGAAGTCGCTCGGCAACTCGGTGCTGGTCAGCGAGATGGTCAAGCGCTGGCGGCCCATCGTGCTCCGCTACTACCTGGGCACCCCGCACTACCGGTCGATGATCGAGTACAGCGAGGAGGCCCTGCGCGAGGCCGAGTCCGCGTTCGCGCGGATCGAGGGCTTCGTGCAGCGCGTGGTGGAGAAGGCCGGCGGGGTCGTCGAGCCCGCCGCCGAGGTGCCGCCCGCCTTCGCCGAGGCGATGGACGACGACCTGGGCGTCCCGCAGGCGCTCGCCGTCGTGCACACCGCGGTCCGGCAGGGCAACAGCGCGCTGGCCGCCGACGACAAGGAGGAGGCGGTCGCCCGCCTCGCCGAGGTCCGCGCCATGCTCGGCGTGCTCGGACTCGACCCGCTCGACCCGCACTGGGCCGGCGACGGCGACCGCGGGGACGACCTGCACGGCGCCGTCGACACCCTGGTCCGCATGGTGCTCGACCAGCGCGAGGCCGCCCGGGCCCGCAAGGACTGGCCCACCGCGGACGCCATCCGCGACCAGCTCAACCAGTCCGGGCTGGTCATCGAGGACAGCCCGCAGGGCCCGCGCTGGAGCCTCGGCCCCCGCTGAGGCACCGCCGCGGACGGCTGCGGAACAGCCGCGGACCCGGTACGAGGCCTCCCGGTCCCGGCCGGGCGCAAGATCGAGTGTGCCGTCCGGGCCGCCGGGCGGCACACTGCACAGACACACTTACCAACACGGGTGCGCCCACCCACGTGGGCGCACCCCCACGACTTCACGGAGACGGATACCTCATGGCCGCGAACAACCGCCGCATGTCCGGCAAGAAGGGCGCGCAGGTCGGCAGTGGCGGCCAGCGACGCCGGGGCCTGGAAGGCAAGGGCCCGACCCCGCCCGCCGAGATGCGCAAGGGGCACGCCAAGCAGCGCGCCGCCCAGGCGAAGGCCCGCCGTGCCCAGGGCCGCACCACCCAGCGGCGCGGCGGCAGGTCCGCCTCCGAGCTGGTCGTCGGCCGCAACCCGGTCGTCGAGGCGCTGCGCGGGGGCGTGCCCGCCTCCACGCTGTACGTCCAGCAGTTCATCGACAACGACGAGCGGGTACGTGAGGCGCTGCAGCTCGCGGCCGAGCGCGGCGGCATCAACCTCATGGAGGCGCCCCGCCCCGAGCTGGACCGCATGACCAACGGCCTCAACCACCAGGGCCTGGTCCTCCAGGTCCCGCCGTACGAGTACGCGCACCCCGAGGACCTGGTCGCCGCCGCGCACGACGAGGGCGAGGACCCGCTGATCGTCGCGCTCGACGGGGTCACCGACCCGCGCAACCTCGGCGCGGTCGTCCGGTCCGTCTCCGCGTTCGGCGGGCACGGCGTGCTCGTGCCGGAGCGGCGGGCGGCCGGGATGACCGCCGGCGCCTGGAAGACGTCCGCGGGCACCGCCGCGCGGACGCCCGTCGCCCGCGCGACGAACCTGACGCGGGCGCTGGAGGCGTACAAGAAGGCGGGCGTCCTCGTCGTCGGTCTCGCCGCCGACGGGGAGGCCGAGCTGGGCGACGTCGAGGCGCTGGACGGACCGGTCGTGATCGTCGTCGGCAGCGAGGGGAAGGGCCTGTCCCGGCTGGTCGGCGAGACCTGCGACGTACGGGTGCGGATCCCGATGCCGGGCGGCGCCGAGTCGCTCAACGCCGGTGTGGCGGCGGGCATCGTGCTCTACGAGGCGGCGCGCCGCCGTAGCTGAACGGGTGTGCGACTTCGTCACCCACTTGGTGGATTCCGGAGGGTCCGGACCGGCTTGACGCGGTCCGGACACATCTGGCCGGTCAAGGCAGTGTCCTAACGCCTTGTCACTCGGTTAGATGAGTGTGGACACCAGAACACCACCCCGCACACCCACGGGGGACCGCTCGTCGGGACTCGACGACGCGCCCGCGCTGAGCATGGTGAAGGTGCCGAGCGATCCGGCGCAGGTCATCGTGAACCACGCCAGCTTCCGTGTGCAGCTGGCCGGCCCGGCGCGAGGCGTCCGGTCGCCGCGGATCGCACGGCACCCGACCGCCGCCGCGGACACCGCGCGGATCCCCGTCGTCACCACCGTGGGCGCGGGTCCGGCCGCCCCGCGCCGCCGTCCCGTCGTGTGGAGCGGCAGGTCCGCCCCCGACGACACCGGCGCCCACCGCCTCCTCCAGGCCGTACGGCACGGGGGCCTGCGCCACGCCGACGAGCCGCTCACCGACTCCGGGAGCACCCGGGTCGTTCCGCACCAGGGCGGCGACGGGTACGGCGGGTACGACGACGACACCCAGCCGCTGGAGAGCCCGTTCGTCGGCGCCCAGCGCGGCCACTCCGACGGGCCGCTGCTGCCCCCGATGCGCACGGTCGGCAGCGCGTACGACGAGGACGCCTACGAGGACGCCTACGAGCCCGCGTACGAGATCGAGGAGCGGCACGAGGGCGGCCGGCGCGCCCGGCGGCACGGGGGCGACGACCCGGCGCGCCACGCGTACTATCCCGGGCGCCGGATGAACCTGGGCGTCGTGCTGCTCCCGCTGCGCGTCCTCCTCGGCGGGATCTCCGTCTACGCCGGGATGAGCAAGCTGTGCGACCCGCTCCACTTCGACGGCGGGCCGCGCGGGTCCATGGTCAAGTGGCTGCACAGCCTGCACCCGTGGGAAGTCGCCGAGCCGCTGCGGCAGTTCGCGCTCGCCCACCCCGTCGGCACCGGGCTCGCCATCGCGTTCGCCCAGGTCGTCGTCGGTGTCCTCACCGTTCTCGGCTGCTGGCAGCGGGTGGCCGCCGGCGTCGGGGCGATGCTGTCGGCGGCGCTGCTGGTGAGCGTGAGCTGGAAGAGCGCCCCCGTCTACGAGACGCCCGACATCATCTACCTCGCCGCCTGGTCGCCGCTGATCATCGCGGGCGCGCCCGTCTACTCCGTCGACGGCGGCCTCGCGGGCCGCGCCTGGCGGCGGCTCGGGCCGCGCGCCGACATCTGGGACCTGCGGCGCTACGTGCTGCGCCGCGGCGCGCTCGTCACGTTCGTGGTGTGCGGGTTCAGCATGCTCGTGGGCGCGCTGCTCGGCGGCGCCGTCCGGGACGCGGACCGGGTGGTCGTGCCCGGCCCCGGCGAGGCGCCGCGCAACAACCTGCCGGGGTCCCCGCTGCCGGAGGAGTCCGGTGAGCGGAAGGGGAAGGACGAGAAGGGGACGCCGTCCGCGTCCGACTCGCCCACGCAGGGCGCCACGTCCGGCTCGGCCGGCCCGTCCGCCGGGACGAGCAGCACCCCCGGCGCCACCCAGGGCGCGGGCGCCTCGACGGGGGCGCCCACCCAGACCCAGGGCAGCACCGGGCAGGCCCCGCCGCAGCAGTCCTCCCCGGAGGGCCAGGCGCCGAGCACCACCGCGGGCCCGACCTCGGGCGGCGGTGACGGCTCCGGCGGCAGCGGGGGCGGCACGCCCGGCGGCGAGGAGGGCGGCTCCTCCGACCGTCCCGGCCTGGTGGGCGGCCTGCTGGGCTAGCGGAGGGCCCGTCGGTACGACAGCGGGGTCCCGTACGCGATGACGTACGGGACCCCGCTGCTGTTGGCTTCGGTGGCCTCAACGGCCGTGGGAGGCGAGCTCCTTGGCGGCCTCGGTGAGGTCCTTGGCGGTGTCGATGGCCCGCCAGTAGGAACCCTGCGGGATCGTGAACCCGGCGAGGCGGCGCTCGCGCGCGAGGTGCGGGAACGTGGTGCGCTCGTGGTCACCGCGCTCCGGGAGCAGGCCGGCGAACTCGGGGGAGAAGACGTAGACGCCCGCGTTGATCTCGAACGTGGACGGCGGGGCCTCGATGAAGTCGGTGATCAGGCCGAACCCGTCGGTGCGGACCGCGCCCCACGGCAGGCGCGGGCGGGCCAGTGCGACGGTGGCGACGGCGTCCCGCTCGGCGTGGAAGTCGGCCATGTCGCGCAGTGAGAAACGGGTCCAGATGTCGCCGTTGGTGGCGAACCAGGGCCGGTCCGGGTGCGGCAGGCGGGCGGCGGCGTACTTCAGTCCGCCGCCGCGGCCGAGGGGTTCCGTCTCGACGACGGTGGTGACGGAGACGGGCAGGTCGGTGGTCTCCAGCCATTTCTCCAGCACCTCGGCGAGATGGCCGCAGGAGACGACGACGTCGGTCACGCCCTCCTCGGCGAGCCAGGTCAGCTGGTGGCCGATGATCGGGGTTCCCGTGCCGGGGATCTCGACCATCGGCTTGGGCCGGTCGTCGGTGTACGGACGGAGCCGGGATCCCTGGCCGCCGGCCAGGACTACGGCTTGCGTGGGGCGGGACACGGCACGCGGATCGGTCATGCCCGCACTTTACGCGGCCTGGGGCCGCGGACCATGGGCGGTCCGGGGCGTCCGAGACGATGTCATCGGGGCGTCATCGGGGCCCGCCCCGGATGCCTCCGGGGTGAGGGAGCCACGTTGCCTCGTCCCGGCAGGCCGGGGCCGTGCTGTCCGCGACACGGGCGGCGCGCGTCAGCAGGCCGTCGAGAACCCTCGTCACCGCCGGCCCTGGTGACGGGTGCGCCGGGTGCCGCCCGTAGTGCGGTGGTGGGACGGAGGCAACTGCCATGCCGAGCAGCGGTGTGTACCTCGCGCCCGCGGACCGGACGAGGCCCCCCGCGATCGTCACGGGCCGCGAGGAGTTGTGACCCGCGCCGGAGCAGGCGGGGTGCGACGGGTGCCGGGCCACGCGGAGGGGCGGCGGGTGTGGGGCCGGTTGTCGGCGGACGGTCGCAGGGTGGCGTGGGGCCGGTGTCGCGGTGGCGGCGAACGGGAGTTCCTTCGACGCGCGTTGGGGCGCTGCCGCGGCCGACCGGGCCACCGGGCCCAGGCGGCCGACGGTCGCCGCGCGTCGGTGAGGCGCCTGAGGACCGGGCCGGCTGCCGGACCCGGAGGTGGGGCGCGGGTGCGACCGGATGCGCGGGGGTGCTAGCCGTTGGCCGCCACCACTCCCGATGCGAACGACGTGTCGCAGACCGGGCGGGCGTAGGACTGGGCCTTGGTGGGGCCGTAGAGGCGGACGGCGGCCTTGCCGAGGGAGCGGGCGATGGAGGCGCAGTGCTCGGCGAGGGACGGGCGGTCGTTCACCGCCTGCTGGAGCTGGGTCAGGGCGGCGCCCGGGTCCTTCTTCTGGAGCTCCATCAGGAGGTGGTCCCGCAGGACGTCCTGGGGGGCGCGGGCGGCGGCCCGCGGCGAGGCGCCGGCGGCGGACGTGTCGGCGGCGGTGAGCACCGGACTCTGGGGTGTCCCGGACCAGTTGACCGACGCGACCGCGAGGGTCCCGGAGAGCACCAGGACGACGGGCAGGACGAGGGCGAGGGAGCGGCCGATCCGGCGGGCGGGGCCCCGGCCGCGTCGCGTCTGAGGGTGAAGGGAGTGCGTCACGCGTGTGAGGGTAGCGTCCGGTAGCCGAGGTAAAACATTCCGTCACCGTTACGGGGGACGAGGAATGCCGACTTCCGCACCGCGTGTTGACGAGTTGGGGTAAATTGCCCGGATTGCCGGGGTATTTGTCGACAACGCGAGGGGCCCCGCAGTGGTGCTGCGGGGCCCCTCGGGTGTCGACTCGCTCAGTCGGACAGGCGCGCGCCCGTCGAGGTGGAGAACACGTGGGTCTCGCCGGAGCGCGGCACGACGTGCAGCGTGCTGCCCTTCTCCGGGACCTCACGGCCGCCGACGCGGACCACCAGGTCCTTCGCCTCGCCGCCGACCTGCGCGGTGCCGTAGACGAAGGCGTCGGAGCCCAGCTCCTCCACGACGTTGACGGTGACCGCCACGCCCTGGTCGGAGTCGGCGCCGGCGACGTCGAAGTGCTCGGGGCGGACGCCCACGGTGACGGTCTTGTCGCTGGTGGCGGAGAGCGCGTCACGCTGCACCGGCACCACCGAGTTGCCGAACTTCACACCGCCGTCGGCGACCGGGACCTCGATCAGGTTCATGGCCGGGGAGCCGATGAAGCCGGCGACGAAGAGGTTCGCGGGCTTGTCGTACATGTTGCGCGGGGTGTCGACCTGCTGGAGCAGACCGTCCTTCAGCACCGCGACGCGGTCGCCCATGGTGAGGGCCTCGACCTGGTCGTGGGTGACGTAGACGGTGGTGATGCCCAGGCGGCGCTGGAGCGACGCGATCTGCGTACGGGTGGACACACGGAGCTTGGCGTCCAGGTTGGACAGCGGCTCGTCCATGAGGAACACCTGCGGCTCACGCACGATGGCGCGGCCCATCGCCACACGCTGACGCTGACCGCCGGAGAGCGCCTTCGGCTTGCGGTCCAGGTACTCGGTGAGGTCGAGGATCTTCGCGGCCTCCTCGACCTTCTTGCGGATCTCCGCCTTGTTGACGCCGGCGATCTTGAGCGCGAAGCCCATGTTGTCGGCGACCGTCATGTGCGGGTAGAGCGCGTAGTTCTGGAACACCATGGCGATGTCCCGGTCCTTCGGCGGCAGGTGCGTGACGTCGCGGTCGCCGATGCGGATGGCGCCGCCGTTGACGTCCTCGAGGCCCGCGAGCATGCGGAGCGAGGTGGACTTGCCGCAACCGGACGGGCCGACCAGGACGAGGAACTCGCCGTCCGCGATCTCGATGTCCAGGGCGTCGACGGCGGGCTTGGTCGAACCCGGGTAGATCCGGGTCGCCTTGTCGAACGTGACAGTGGCCATGTGAATGGTCCCCTTCTACCGGCAGGAACGTGCCGGACGATCCGAGTAGGAAGGTGATGCCACGACGGGTGTTCCGTTGTGGTGTGTGGTCCACACGAGTGAACTGGCTCAGGACGGTACCTGGCGTTCACCTGCTTGTCAGCAGGTTCCGGGCTGTGAATTTCGCGGAAACTTTCGATCCTGTTCGTATCGGTCGGCTTCGTGTGGGCCGGCTTCGTATCGGTCGGCCAGGACCGCCACCGCCTCGGCGACCGCCCTGCGCAGTCCCGGCGGGCCCAGCACCTCCGCCTCCACGCCGAGGCGCAGCAGATCGCCGGTGGCCACCGCCTCCGACTCCACCGGCAGCTCCACCTCCACCCAGCCGTCCGCGTCCGGCGGCCCCGCCCGGGCCACCGCCCGCGCGCCCGCCGCCCCGAACTGCATCGGCAGCAGCTTCCGCCCGCGCGGGGACAGCCGCAGCCGTGCCGTGCCCTGCCGCAGCGCCGCCTCCAGCCGCCGCGAGGACTCCGTCCAGTACACGGCCAGGTCGAACCCGGCGGGCCGGACGAACTTCTCGCCGGTCTCCTCCACCTCCTGGAACCGCGAGACGCGGTAGGTGCGCACCGCGTCGTCCGCGAGCGCGATCAGGTACCAGATGCCGCCCTTCAGCACGAGCCCCAGCGGCCGCACCTCCCGCCGCACCTCGCCGCGCCAGCGCGCGTACCGGGTCCGCAGCACCCGCCGCTCCCACACCGCCCGCGCGACCGCCGCCAGGTGCGGCACCGGGTCGGCGTCCCGGAACCAGGCCGGCGCGTCCAGGTGGAACCGCTCGCGGACCCGCCGCGCCTGCTCCGCCAGCCCTTCCGGCAGAGCCGCCTCCACCTTGAGCTGGGCGCTCGCCAGGACCGCCCCGAGCCCGAGCTCCCCGGCCGGCCCCGGCAGCCCCGCAAGGACGAGCGAACCGGCCTCCGCGTCGGTCAGCCCGGTGAGCCGCGTCCGGTAGCCCTCCACCAGACGGAAGCCGCCCTGCGGTCCCCGCTCGGTGCGCACCGGCACCCCGGCCGCGCCGAGCGCCTCGACGTCCCGGTAGACGGTGCGCACCGACACCTCCAGTTCGGCGGCGAGTTGAGGCGCGGTCATCCGGCCGCGGTTCTGCAGCAGCAGGAGCAGGGTGAGGAGCCGGTCGGCGCGCATGCGGCCCATTCTCGGACCGTGGCCCCGTACCTGACAGAGGGTGTCAGGTACGGCCGGAAAGCTGGCCGGCACAGCACCGGACGCGCCGTTGCAGCCGACCCTGGAAGGGACCCGCCATGCCCGTCACCGAGACCGCCGGCCACTTCACCTTCGCCGACTGGAAGGAGAACCCCGTCTCGCCGGAGGACGCCTTCCCCCGGCTCGCGCACGCCACCGTCGTCAACGCCTTCTCCGGAGGCATCGAGGCCGAGGCCACCGTCTGCGACTACACGATCGCCTACGACACCGCCGCCACCGGAACCTTCGCCGGGATGGAGCTCGTCGCCGGCCGGGTCGACGGCCGCTCGGGCGCCTTCGTGCTGGAGGAGCGGGGCCGTTTCGCCGACGACGGCACCGTGCACTGCACCTTCGAGGTCGTGGAGGGCTCCGGCACCGGGGAGCTGGCGGGGCTGCGCGGCACGGGCGGCTTCACCTACCGGCACGGTGAGGCGAAGGTGCCGTACACCTTCGCGTACGAGGTGGGGCGCGCCTGAATCAAGTGCGTGGCTCGGCGAAACCGGCACTGTGTACAGTGGACCGCGCCTCGCGCGCGCCGCGCGCGCTGCCTCCTTAGCTCAGATGGTCAGAGCAGCTGTCTTGTAAACAGCAGGTCGTCGGTTCGAATCCGACAGGGGGCTCCATCGACTCCCCGGGCCGGGACCTCCTCCGGCCCGGGTTTCTCATTGCCGAGGCACCTTCATCGCGTACGGCCGCGCAGGCGGCGGGCGACCTCGAGGTCCGCCTCGTCCAGGGGGCGGCCTTCCTCGGTCTCCCACAAACAGTTCTGCAGCACCCGCCCGTACGTCCACGCCCGGGCCCGCGCGCGGTCCAGGCCGAGCACCTCGGTCATCGCGTCGAAGCGCCACAGGACGTCGCCGGGATCGAAGTTGTTGGCCAGGGCGGGCCACAGGTCGAAGCCGGGGTCGCCGGCGAGCGGCTTGGGGTCGATGGCGAGCCAGGGCGCGCGGTCGGCGGCGAGGACGTTCTCGTCGTGCAGGTCCCAGTGGAGCAGCCGGTCGCCCGGCTCGTCCGCGACCTCGCGCACCGCGGCCGCGCAGTCGGCGACGAGGCGGCGGGCCCCGGGGTCGGGGATGCGGTCGAGGACGGCGGGCGTGCGCTCCAGCATGGACGCGGCGATGTCGCCGAGGCGGCGCATCCCCGGGGGCGCCGGGGTGGCGTGCAGATGGGCCAGGAGACGCGCGATCACCAGGACGCCCTCGTGGACGTCGGGCTGGTGGGCGAGCATCCGGGAGGAGTCCAGGCGCTCCAGCAGCATGGTGCCGGTCGGCTCGTCGTGGTCGAGCAGCCGGACCGCCCCGTCGCCGTTCCACAGGCGCAGGGCGACCGGCTCGCCCTCGCTCTCGTGGTCGCGGATCTGCAGCTTGAGCACCGCGGGGGTGCCGTCGGCGCGGTCGACCGGGAGGACGAGGGCGCTGACGCCGTGCATGGGCGCTCCGGCGAGGCGCAGCTCCCAGCGGTCCAGGAAGTCCGCGGTGAGGTCCGGGAGGGCGGCGAGGAAGGCCCGTCCGGCCTCCTTGTTGAACTTGATCTGGGCCTCGGCGAGTTCCGCGGGGATGTCGATCACGCCTCGCACGGTAGTGGGGTACGGAGGCGGGGCGCGCGCGATTTCGCGGGCCGGTGCACGGGTGTTCAGGGCTCGAGGACGACCTTGCCTGTCGTGCCCCGGTTCTCCAGGGCCCGGTGGGCGTCGGCGGCCCGGGACAGAGGGAAGCGGTGCACGGCGGGGGTGAGCCGGCCCGCGGCCGCCTCGGCGAGGGAGCGGGACTCCAGCGTGCGCATGGGGTCGTCGCCGCCGGCCCGGCGCATCATCTCGGGGCCGAGGACGCCGACCGAGACGCCGTCGACG
Organism: Streptomyces werraensis; assembly: GCA_014656175.1. Classification (GTDB taxonomy): domain Bacteria; phylum Actinomycetota; class Actinomycetes; order Streptomycetales; family Streptomycetaceae; genus Streptomyces; species Streptomyces werraensis. The sequence continues at coordinate 386,286 of BNBX01000005.1, read as the reverse complement.
AGGTACGGGCGGTCGCTGCCGATGCCCTGCGAGGTCCAGCCGAACACCACGTGCCGTCCGCCCGGCGCGAGCAGGCCGACCAGGGTGCGGGCGACGTCCCCGCCCACGCCGTCGTACACGACGGTGAGCTTGCCCCGGTACTCCTCCAGCCGCGCGGGCCAGCCGGGGGCGGTGTAGTCGACGGCGAGGTCGGCGCCGGCCTGCGTGGCCAGGGCGGTCTTCGCCGGGCCTCCGGCGAGGCCGACGACGGTCGCGCCCGCGTTCCTGGCGTACTGCACGAGGAGGGTGCCGATACCGCCCGCCGCGGCCGGGACGGCGACCACGTCACCGGGGCCCGGCTCGGCGAACTGCACGATCCCCATCGTCGTACGGCCCGTGCCGATCATGGCGACGGCCTGGGCGAAGTCCAGGCGCTCCGGGATCTCGTGCAGCCGTGCGGCGTCGGCGACGGCCAGTTCCGCGTAGCCGCCGGGGGCGAAGCCGAGGTGGGTGACGACCCGCTTGCCGAGCCACTCGGGGGGCGTGTCCGGGCCGAGCGCGTCGACCACCCCGGCGACCTCACGGCCGGGGATCGTCGGCAGCTCGGCGGGGGCCGGGGCGGGCCCGCGCAGGCCCTCGCGCAGGGCGGTGTCGAGGAGGTGGACCCCGGCCGCCCGGACGGCGACCCGGACCTGGCCGGGACCCGGCACCGGATCCTCGACCCGCTCGTAGGTGAGGTGCTCGGCGGGGCCGAAGGCGTGCAGTCGGACGGCGTGCATGGTGCTCCCCCTGGGTCGGTCGCGGGGCGCCCCGTGCGCCCCGCTGCCCACCGTGTGACCTCAAGCGCGCTTGAGGTCAAGTGCGTCCCGGCCGAGGGCGAGGGAGACGGCCGTCAGGGCGCTGGTGAAGGACACCTCCGACAGCACGCCCGGCGCGGCGACCCGGTCCCCGGCCAGATAGACCCCGTCCCCGCGGTCCACGGCGGGCCGGTCACGCCAGGTGGCGCCGGGCGGGTCGACCGCGCCGGTACGGGCGTCCGCCAGCGCCTCGCGCCGCCAGGTGAGCCGCTCCCGCCAGCCGGGAAAGCCCAGGTCCAGCAGCTCGTCCGCGCGGGCGGCGCCCTCGGCCTTCGACGCGTCAGGACCGACCGGGATCTGGCTCTGGATCAGCTGCTCCCCGGCCGGGGCGAGGGTGTGGTCCTGCGCGGTGAACCGTTCCAGCCATCCGGGCGCGTCCAGGTCGGACACCACGAACGGGTCGCCGCGCCGGGTGCGCAGCGCCAGGTCGACCAGCACGGTCCGGCCGCTCGGCCAGGTCAGCGAGGGATCGCGGAGGAGGCGGCGGGCGGACTCCAGGGAGGTGGCGACGACCACCGGGGTGCCGGTGGGGAGGGTCTCGACACGGGACAGGGTCTCGACACGCACGCCCAGGTTCCAGGCGTGGGCGGCCATCCGGTCGATCAGCGCGCCCCAGCCGCCCCGCGGGTAGTGCGCCTCCGGCGGCAGCTTCGTGGCCCGGCGCAGCCGCTCGTGCACGAACGCGGCGGACAGCGAGCCGGGGTCGTGGTGGAACAGCGCGACGGCCGAGTAGTGCGCGGCGGCCCGCGCGCCCTCCGGCCCGGCGATCCCGGTGGCCCAGGTGAGGAAGTCGGCGTCCACGGGCGCCCGCAGTCCGGGGCGCAGCAGCTTCAGCATCGCGGGCGGCGGGGTGCGGCGCAGTGCGCCCCGGTGGCGCAGCCGCAACCGCGCCGCCTCCCGCAGCGGCAGCGGGGCGAGCGGGCCGAGCAGGCCCCTCGCGCGCAGCCAGGTCCAGTGCGGTCCGCCGCTGTAGAGGGCGTGCGGGCCCTCGTTGGTGCGGTAGGGGGCGTCGGCGGTGCGGGCGCGGCCGCCCAGGGTGTGGTGGGCCTCGTACAGGGTGACCTTGGCGCCCGCCTCGGCGGCGGAGACGGCCGCGGTGAGTCCGGCGAATCCGCCGCCGACGACGGTGATGCGGTGCATGACTGGGCTTCTCCCTCGGTCGGGCTCGGTCGGTCCGTGCACAACCAGGACGTCGGGCGGCGCCGGGATGTGACATGCGGGGCGTTTCCGCAGGCCGGACGCGTTGTCAGAGGCGGGGTGCAGCATGGGCGCATGGTGCGTGGAGCGGCAGGGAGACCGGGGGTGCGGGCGGCGCGGAGGCCGGAGCTGCGGCTGCCCCCGCTGGAGGCGTTCGAGGGGGGTGGTCTGGAGCCGGACGGGGACTACGACGGGCTGGAGTTCGCCGGCGCGGACCTCGCCGGGCAGGACGGGGCGGGGGCGCGCTTCATGGACTGCGCGCTGCGGGGGTGCGCGCTGGACGAGACGCGGCTGCCCAGGGCGCGGCTGCTGGACTCGGCGCTCGACGGGGTCCGCGGCGTGGGCACGGACCTGGCGGGCGCGACCCTGAGGGACGTCGAGCTGACCGACGCCCGGCTCGGCGGCACGCAGCTGCACGGGGCGGCGCTGGAGCGGGTGTGGATCCGGGGCGGGAAGATCGATTTCCTGAACCTGCGCTCGGCAGCGCTCAAGGACGTGGTCTTCGAGGGCTGCGTGCTGGTGGAGCCGGACTTCGGCGGGGCGCGCCTGGAGCGCGTGGAGTTCGTCGACTGCACGCTGAAGGGCGTCGACCTGTCCGGTGCCACACTCAAGGACGTGGACCTGCGCCGGGCGGCCTCGCTGGAGATCGCCCGCGGGGTGGACCGCCTGTCCGGGGCGGTGATCAGCACGGCCCAGCTGCTGGACCTGGCGCCGGTGCTGGCGGGGGAGCTGGGGATCGCCGTGGAGGGGTGAGTGGCCGGTACCGTGCGCGGTTCAGGAGATCGTCGAACGGGTGGCCGAGGCCACCGCGCTGCTCGGGCTGGGCCGCCGCGACGAGGCGCGGGCGCGGGCGGTTGCCGCTCACGACGCCTGTCTGGGCGTCCTCGGCCCGGATCACCGACGCACCGAGGAGGCCCGGGAACTGAGGGGACGCATCGGCGCCTGACTGTCCTCGGCCCACCCCGCAGGGGGGAGCGGCGCCCCGTCAGCTCACGCGGGGATAGCGGGACTGGAGGGTCCAGACCGCCGGGTTCTCGCCGAGGTCTTCGTGCAGGTCGATCAGGTCGGCCAGCAGGTCGTGCAGGAAGTCGCGGGCCTCCCGGCGCAGTTCGGCGTGGGAGAAGGTGAGCGGCGGCTCGGACGCGGGGAGCCACTCCGCCTCGACGTCGACCCAGCCGAAGCGCCGCTCGAACAGCAGCCGGTCGGTGGATTCGGTGAAGTCCAGTTCGGCGTACTGCGGCCGTGAGGCGCGCGAGCCCGCCGGGTCCCGGTCGACGCGCTCCACGATGTCGCACAGCGCCCACGCGAAGTCGAGCACCGGCACCCATCCCCAGGCTGTGGAGATCTCGCGGTCCGACTCGGTGTCGGCGAGATAGACGTCGCCGCAGAACAGGTCGTGCCGCAGGGCGTGGACGTCCGCGCGGCGGTAGTCGGTCTGCGGAGGGTCGGGGAAGCGGTTGGAGAGGGCGTAACCGATGTCGAGCACGTGGGTGATGGTGTCACGGTCCGACGGCCTTCCCGCCATAGGATCCCGGCGTGCGCATCCCCCGCCCCCTGAGCCGCGGAACCGCCGCCGCCCTGCTCGCGGTGGCGCTCGCCGCGTGCGGGCCGGGCTCCGGCGCCGAGGGGGCCGGCGACGACGGCGCCGGCGATCCGTACTTCCCGAAGGCGGGCAACGGCGGCTACGACGTCACCCACTACGACCTCGCCCTCGCCTACGACCCCGACGACCGCCGGCTCGCCGGCACCGCGACCGTCGACGCCCGCGCCACCGAGGACCTGACCGCCCTGAACCTCGACCTCCAGGGCCTGGACGTGGACACCGTCACCGTCGACGGCACAGGCGCCCGCTTCGGCCGCGAGGGGCAGGAGCTGACCGTGCGGCCGCGACGCGCCCTCGACCGGGACGCGCACTTCCGGGTCGTCGTGCGCTACTCGGGCCGGCCGGAGACGGTCACCGACCCCGACGGCTCCGAGGAGGGCTGGCTGCCCACCGCCGACGGGGCGCTCGCCCTGGGCCAGCCGGTCGGCTCCATGGCCTGGTTCCCCGGCAACCACCACCCCTCCGACAAGGCCACCTACACCCTCTCCGTCACCGTGCCCGAGGACCTCAGGGCGCTCTCCAACGGCGAACCGGCCGGCGAGGAGACGAAGGACGGCCGCACGACGTACCGCTGGCACACTCCCGAGCCCATGGCGAGCTATCTGGCGACGGTCGCGATCGGCCGCTACGACGTCCACCGCGGGGAGACCGCCGGCGGGCTGCCGCTGTTCACCGCCGTCGACCCGCGGCAGGCGGCGGCGAGCCGCGCGCCGGTGAAGCTGCTCCCGGAGGTCGTGGAGTGGGCCGAGCGGCGGTTCGGGCCGTACCCCTTCTCCTCCGCGGGCGCGATCGTCGAACGCCCCGGGGACGCCGGGTACGCCCTGGAGACGCAGAACCGCCCCGTCTTCGCGGGCGCCCCCGACACGGCGCTGCTGGTCCACGAGATCGCCCACCAGTGGTACGGCGACTCCGTCACCCCGCGGACCTGGCGGGACATGTGGCTCAACGAGGGGTTCGCCACGTACGCGCAGTGGCTGTGGGAGGAGGACCACGGCGAGGGCAGCGCGCAGAGCACCTTCGACCGCCTGTACTCCGGCTCGTACTTCCCGGACGCGGGGACCGACGCCGCGCTCTGGTCCTTCCCGCCCGCCGACCCGCCGGACGCGGCGCACATCTCCGCCACGCCCGTGTACTGGCGCGGCGCGATGGTCCTCCACATGGTCCGCAGGACGGCCGGCGACGAGGCCTTCGGCCGCCTGCTGCGCGGCTGGGCGGCGAAGTACCGGCACTCCAACGCGAGCACGGACGACTTCACCGCGTACGTCGAGAAGGAGGTGCCGGACAAGGACTTCTCCCGGGTCTGGGAGGAGTGGCTGTACGGGGAGGGGCGGCCGGCGACCGCTTCCTAGGCGGGGTCCGGGCCGGTGAGGGGCTTGCGCAGGACCCGGCACGGGCGGCCGAGGCCACGGTCGCGGCGGCGGTCGATCTCCGTCCAGCCGAGGGCCGTCCAGAAGGCGAGGCCCTGGGCGTTGTCCTCCAGCACGGCGAGCCGTACGGCGGTGTGACCGGCCGTGCGCAGGCGGTCCTCGACGAGTGCGGCGAGGCGGCGGCCGTGACCGCGGCCGTGCAGGCTCGCGTCCACCATCAGCAGGCCGATCCACGGGTCGGGGTCGGCGGGGTCGGGGTGCTCGGAGAGCGTGACGGCGATGCCCACGAGGAGGCTCGCCTCGCGGGCCAGCAGCACCTCCGTGTGCGGGTCGGACAGCTCACGGGCGAGCTCGGCCGCGACCTGCTCGGGCCGGATGCCGTACGGGTCCGGGAAGTCGCCGCTGAGGGCGTGGAAGGCGTGGTTGGAGGCGTACAGGGCGGTGACCTCGGTCAGCACGGGGCCGGGGAGGTCGCCGTCAGGGGAGAGGCGCAGCGGGTCGAGGAACACGGGGGCAACGTAGCGCGCGGCCGCCGGGCGGGCGCGGCGGAGCCCCCGCCCGGCGAACGCGGGCGGGGGCTCCGTCAGACCGGTCGGGTGCGTCCGTCAGACGTTCACGCCGAAGTCCTGGGCGATGCCCACGAGGCCCGAGGCGTAGCCCTGGCCGACCGCGCGGAACTTCCACTCCGCGCCGTTGCGGTACAGCTCGCCGAAGACCATCGCGGTCTCGGTCGCGGCGTCCTCCGACAGGTCGTAACGGGCGATCTCGGCGCCGCCTGCCTGGTTGACGATGCGGATGTAGGCGTTGCGCACCTGGCCGAAGTTCTGGCTGCGGTTCTCGGCGTCGTAGATCGAGACCGGGAAGACGATCTTGTCGATGTCGGCCGGGAGGGCCGCCAGGTTGACGTTGATCGCCTCGTCGTCGCCCTCGCCCTCACCCGTGCGGTTGTCACCGGTGTGGACGATGGTGTTGTCCGGGGTCTGCTTGTTGTTGAAGAAGACGAAGTGGGCGTCCGAGTAGACCTTGCCCTGTGTGTTGACCGCGATCGCCGACGCGTCGAGGTCGAAGTCCGTTCCCGTGGTGGTGCGGACGTCCCAGCCGAGGCCCACGGTGACGGCGGTCAGGCCCGGAGCCTCCTTGGTGAGCGAGACGTTGCCACCCTTGGACAGGCTTACAGCCATTGTTGGGAGTCCCTTCCCTCGTTTGCGTACGGCTACGAAGCTACAGCTACCACCTTGAACGCCGAGAGGGGTGCGCGAGGTTCCAGGTCTCTTTACTTTCTTTACCCGGGTACGGATATTCGGGTGACGTGACCGGTGCGGGCGCGGGAACCTGTATGTCATGTCCGGTCCCCTTGTCGTACGCGGCTCCGTCTCCCTGCCCGAGACCGAGCTCATGTGGCGTTTCTCGAGGTCGTCCGGGCCGGGCGGGCAGCACGTCAACACCAGCGACACCCAGGTCGAGCTGCGGTTCGACCTTGCCGGGACCGAGGCGCTGCCCGAGGTGTGGAAGCGGCGGGCGCTGGAGCGGCTCGCGGGGCGGCTGACCGGCGGGGTGATCACGGTGCGGGCGTCCGAGCACCGGTCGCAGTGGCGCAACCGGGAAGCGGCGGCCGTGCGGCTGGCGGCCCTGCTCTCGGAGGCCACGGCGCCGCCGCCCGCGCCGCGGCGGCCCACCCGGGTGCCTCGGGGGATCAACGAGCGGCGGCTCAGGGAGAAGAAGCGGCGGTCCGAGACCAAGCGGGGGCGCTCCGCGCGGGACTGGTGAGACGCGGGCGGGCCACGCGGGTGTTCTTACAGACGCAGGACTCCCACGTGCTCCTCGTCGACCTTCTCGGCCGTCTTCTCGAAGCCCAGGGCGAGGTAGAAGTCCTCCGGGCCGTGCTCGCCGGGATGCCACGTGACGTGCAGGGCCTTCGTGCCGCGGCGCCGTAGTTCTTCCGCCACCGCGTTCACCGCGAAGCGGCCGTACCCCTTGCCCTGTTCGTCCGCCGCGATGTTGAGGCGCCACAGGCCCGAGCGGAGGTCGGTGCCGTCGTCGCGCCAGTCGAAGCCGAGGAACGCCATCACGAAGCCGACCACGCGGTCGGCGTCGACGATCACGCGGGGCCACGCCTTGTCGGGGCGGACGTACGCCTCCGCGAGGGAGTGGGCCACCGGGTCGACGGCGAATTCCTGTTCCGGGCGGACCCGGAGGGCGAGGGCGGCCTCGAGATTCGCGGGTGTGATCTTTTCGAGGCGCGGGGCCCTGGCGGTCGTCATGCGGGGAGGGTAGGCGGGCAAAGCGGCGGCGGTAAAAGGGATTTCGGGTGTCCTCAGCCCAACTGGCGGTAGCGGCCCTTGAAATAGGTGAGCGGTCCGCCTTCCGCGCTCGGTACGGCGGCCGTCATCACGCGTCCGACCACCAGGGTGTGGTCGCCGGCCGTCACCCGCTGTTCCGTGCGGCATTCCAGGGTCGCCAGCGCGCCGCCGACCAAGGGGGCCCCGGTGTACTCGCCGCGCCGGTAGGGGATGTCCGCGAACAGCAAACGGTCGCTGACCCGCCCCTTCATCGAGAAGCGGCCCGCGATGTGGCGCTGGCTCTCGGACAGCACGGACACCGCCCACAGCGGCTGCTCCTCGAGCAGCTCGTCCATGCGGGAGCCGGTGCGCAGGCTGACCAGCACCAACGGCGGATCCAGGGAGACGGACAGGAACGCGGTCGCGGTCATGCCGACGTCCTCGCCGGCCGGCGCCCCCGGGTCGTCCGGGTCCAGCGGCGGCTCCACGGCGGTCACCAGGACCACACCGGCGGCCAGACGGGACATGGCGGCACGGAACTCGTCGTTGCTCACCCCCTCAGCATGCCGGGCGGCGGGCGGAACGGTGATCGGGGCCGGGGCGGCGGGAGTGTTCAGCACACCGGAAACGCTAATCTCCGCTCCACGGACACCACATCGGACCGTGGCCCGAACCGGGACCTAGGACCAGCGGCCGATACGGGCACGATTCATGCACAATCACCACACGATCCGCGTCACGGAAATGGGCCGGGATACCGCGCGTAGACCACGCAATTGTTCACGTTTAGCTGTGACTTGAGTCACAAGGGGCAAGAATTGTTGACCCTGTGTACCGGGTGAGCAGCGCGCTGTGATTCAGTGGCGGGGAAGCTGCTGCGACGATACGCCGATGATGACCCTTGATGCGCTGCGAGGTCTCGGGGGGAGGGCGAGGATGGAGACCGAGTCGGAACCCTACGTCCGTCTGGCATCGCTGCGACAACTCCACCAGGCCATGGCCGACATGAACACGGCCCGCAGCCTGGCGGACACGTTGCAGACGGTCGCCGACGGTGTCGTGGGCGCCCTCGGGTACGAGCTGGCCTGCGTCAATCTCGTACGCCCCGACGGCGACCTCGTGGTCGCCGCCCTCGCCGGGAACTCGGCGGCGGAGGCCCTCATCACCGGACGGGTCGGCTCCCGCGAGTCCTGGGACCGCCGGCTCACCATGGGCGAGCGCTGGGGTGACCTGGTGTTCATACCGCACACCGAGGGATGGGTCCTCGACGACGACGACGTCCCGCAGTGGTACACCGACGGGCCCGCTCCCCGCTTCGAGGACGAGTGGCACCCCTCCGACCGGCTCTTCGCCCCGATGTACGCGCCCGGACCGCAGGGCGGCGGCACCTCCGGCGAACTGATCGGCGTGCTCTCCGTCGACCGCCCGCGCAACGGCCGCCGGCCCGGCGCCTGGGGCCGCGAGGCCCTCCAGATGTACGCCTTCCAGGCCGCCATCGCGATCAGCAACGCCCGGCTGCGCTCCAACATGCAGCGCGCCCTGGTCCGCCTGGAGCGCGAGCAGCAGGCGCTGCGGGCCAGCGAGGAGAGCTTCCGCCAGGCCTTCGAGTACGCGCCCTCCGGCATGGCCATCGCCGAGATGGGCGGCGACCAGCACGGCAGGATCCTGCGCACCAACGACGCCCTGTGCCGGCTGCTCGGCCGGCCCGCCTCCGCGATGCGCCGCTACTCCTTCTCCGACCTGGTCCACCCCGAGGACATAGGCACCCTGCTGCGCACCTCCGCCGAGGGCGGCCGTGCGGAGCTGCGGCTGTGCCGCCGCGACGGCACCTACGTGTGGGTCTCCCTGCGCAACTCGGTGGTCGCCGACGCCGCCGACGGACCGCGCTTCCTGCTCACCCACGTCGAGGACATCGAGGAGCGCAAGCGCCGCGAGCTCCAGCTCGCCCACCGCGCCTCCCACGACTCGCTCACCGGCCTGCCGAACTCCGCCGAACTGCGCTCCCGGCTCTCCGCCCGGCTGTGCAGCCAGCAGCCGCAGACCCTGCCGGCGGCCGTGGACTCCATGGCGCCCTACGAGTCCTTCGACTCCCACGACGCCGCCTTCGGCCCGCCCGCCTTCGACCGCGGCCACGACTTCGACTTCCCGCCCGGCAGCGACGCGTACGACGGCTACGACCACCATGTGCACACGGTCGCGCCCGCCGCGGACGCCGACGACGGCACCAAGGGGCTCGCGGTGCTCTTCTGCGACCTCGACGGCTTCAAGTCGATCAACGACCGGTTCGGGCACAACGCGGGTGACGCGGTTCTCATCGAGGTCGCCCGGCGGCTCAGCAACGGCGTGCGGGACGGCGACACCGTGGCCCGGCTCGGAGGTGACGAATTCGTCATCCTCGCCGACGGGCTCGGCCGGGCCGACGCGCAGGACCTCGCCGTACGGCTGCGCAACGAGATCATCCAGCCCATCCGGGCCGAGGGGCGGGCCGTGCGGGTCGGCGCCAGCTTCGGCATCGGATGGGCCCACTGCGGAATGACGGCCGACGAAGTGTTGAAATCGGCCGACGAACGGATGTACGTCGAGAAACGATCTCGTCCCAAACAGCACCGGCGCGCCGGATGACGTGCAGGTCGGCCGGTTGATGCGGTCCGGGTCACCCTTTCGGGTCAGAGGAACCGGGTAGGCTCGGCTTCTCCGCACGTACGTACCCGATCCGCAGCTAGGAGCACAGGGGATGACGCCCGGCAACAACGGCGCGAGCACGCCCGAGGACGACGACCCGTTCGGCTATCTGTACGCCGACGGGCAGGCCAACGGAGCCCAGCCGCCGTCCGGGGGTTACGGCTACCCGAACTCGGTGAACCGGGTGCGGCCGGTCGGTTCCCGCCAGTACGGCCAGCAGGGCCCCGCCCCGCAGGCACCGCCCCAGCAGGGCGCCTTCGGCCAGCCCAGCACGCACTACGCCGCGCCCGAGACGCTGCCCGGGGGCGCGCCCACCGCACGCACCCCGCAGCCCTCCCGGGGCTCCCGCGGCGGCGGCCCCAACACCAAGGGGCTGCTCATCGGCGCGATCGCCGTGGTCGCGGCGGTCGTGATCGGCATCGGCATCGCCATGATCAGCGGTGACGACGACGACAAGGGCGGCAACGAGGCGGGCCCGTCCCCGACGGCCACCCAGGCAACCGGCGAGCCGAGCCCGTCCTCCTCGGAGGAGGACAAGGACGAGGACAAGACGCAGCTGCCCGCCATAGACGCGAAGGCGCTCCGCCTCGACGGCGGCGCGACCCTCGCGTCGGAGTTCAAGGGCGCGAAGTCCGACGGCGGTGTCTACGTCACCGGCTTCAACCAGGTCGGCTCGAAGGTCACCTGGACCGTCGACGGCGTGAAGGCCGGCAACTACCGCTTCTACGTGCAGTACGGCATCCCCGGTGAGGACGCCGACGCGACCATCGTGGTCAACGGCAAGCCGGAGAGCCGCCCGCTGAACATGAAGAACTTCGCCAAGAGCGCCAAGGGCGACTGGGAGGCGGGCTGGCAGAACACCTGGGCCAGCGTGAACCTCAACGACGGCACCAACACCATCGAGCTGGTCTGCAACGAGGGCAACAAGTGCAACGCCGTCCTCGACCAGCTGTGGCTCGCCCAGCCGGAGTAGTTGGAGGAGCCTCTCACGCCGCCGTCGCCACGCCCGTGACCGTGACCGTCGTCAGGAAGCGGTCGTAGGCCTCGCGGTCGAAGTCGCCGGCTGTGGGGGTCAGGACCGTGGCCGCGGAGAGGGCCGTGGCGCGGATCAGGCGTTCCGGCCAGGGGCGGTGCTCCACCAGGGCGGACAGCAGGCCCGCGACGGCCGCGTCGCCCGCGCCCGTGGGGTTGCCGGTCAGCGGGGCCGGAGGGGTCGCGCGCCAGCGGCCCTCCGGGGTCGCCGCGAGCAGGCCGTCCGCGCCCAGGGACGCGACCACCGTGCCGGCGCCCCGGCGGCGGGCGTCCTGCGTGGCGCGCAACGGCTCGTGGGAGCCGGTGAGTTCGGCCAGCTCCTCCGTGTTGGGCTTCAGGAGGTCCGGCCGGCCCGCCACGCCGCGGCGCAGCGCCGCACCGCTCGTGTCGAGCAGCACCGGCACCTGGGCCGCGCGGGCCGTGCGGACGAGGTTCGCGTACGCGCCGACCGGGACGCCCGGGGGCAGGCTGCCGCACAGGGCCACCGCGGAGGCGGACGCGAGCAGGGCCTCGTAGACCTCCTGGAAGGCGGACCACTCGGCGTGGGTGATGTCCGGGCCGGGCTCGTTCAGATGGGTCGTGGCGCCGGTGCGGTCGTCCAGGAGGGTCACCGTGCGGCGGGTGGCCCCGGAAGTCGGGACCAATGCGTCGGTGAGGCGCGGCACTTCGGTGAGACGGTCGCGCAGGACGCGTCCCGTGGGGCCGCCCGAGAAGCCCGTGACGGTCACCTCGTGGCCGAGCGCGGCCAGCACCCGGGCCACGTTGACGCCCTTGCCGCCGGGGCGTTCCAGAACCTCGGAGACCCGGTGGGAGGCACCCGCCCGCAGGGACGGGACGCGATAGGTGATGTCGAGAGCGGTGTTCAGCGTGACCGTGAGAATCACCGGGCCGACCTCCCCCTCTTGCCTGCCTTCCGTGGCCCCGGGGTCACGATCATGCCAAAAGGAAGGCGGTCGGCCCAGCCCCGGGACCGGCCACCGTGGACCGGTCCTGGGGACGGATCAGGCCAGTTGGGGAGCGACCGCCCATTCCCCCTTGCGCATCACGCCCACCAGCTCGAAGGCGTCGTCCAGGACGACCAGGTCGGCGTCCTTGCCGGGCTCCAGCGAGCCGATGCGGTCGTCCAGGCCGAGCAGCCGCGCCGGGTTCGCGGAGACCGCCGCGACGACGTCCTCGACGGGCAGTCCGTCGACCGTCACCGCCCGCTTGAAGGCGCGGTCCAGGGTGAGCGTGGAGCCGGCGATCGAGTTGCCCTCCACCAGCCGGGCCACGCCGTCCGCGACCTCGACCTCCAGCGGGCCGAGCATGTAGCGGCCGTCGCCGAAGCCGGCCGCGTCCATCGCGTCGGTGATGAAGGCGACCCGGTCGCGGCCCGCGTGGTGGAACGCGAACTGCAGGGCCGCCGGGTGCAGATGCGTGCCGTCGTTGATCAGCTCGACGGTGACCCGCTCGTCCTCCAGCAGCGCGGCGATCGGTCCGGGGGCGCGGTGGCCGAGCGGCGGCATCGCGTTGAACAGGTGGGTGGCGACGGTCGCGCCCGCGTCGACGGCTGCCACCGTCTGCTCGTAGGTGGCGTCGGTGTGGCCGACGGCGGCGATCACCCCGTGCTCGACGAGCAGCCGTACGGAGTCCAGGCCGCCGGGGAGTTCGGTGGCGAGCGTCATCATCCGGGCGTGGCCGTGGGCCGCGTCGATCAGCTTGCGGACCTCCGCCGGGTCGGGGTCGCGCAGCAGGCTCTCGTCGTGCGCGCCCTTGCGGCAGGGGGAGATGAACGGCCCCTCGAAGTGGATGCCGGCGATGTCGCCCTGCTGGGCCAGCTCCGCCAGCATCCCCGCGTGCCGCGCGAGGAAGTCGAGGTCGCCGGTGACGGCGGAGGCGACCACGGTGGTGGTGCCGTGGCGCAGATGCGTGCGGACGCCCTGGAGGACGTCCTCGGCGGTGCCGCCGGCGAAGGACACCCCGCCGCCGCCGTGGTTGTGGATGTCGACGAAGCCGGGGACCAGCCAGTGGCCGCGCAGGTCGACCGTCCCGGCCGTCCCCTCCGCGGGGGACGGGCCGGGGGCCGTGGCCGCGATGCGCGTGCCCTCGACGGTCACGCGGGCGTCGTCCACGGTCCCGGTGGGCAGGACCACCCGGGCACCGGTGAGAACCTTGGTGGGGGCCATCAGGTGGTTACCTCCGAGGGGTCAGTGGTCTCGACGGACGGGCCGGCGGCTTCGAGCAGGTCCCAGGCGAGAAGGCCCGCGCCCAGGCATCCCGCGGTGTCCCCGAGGGCCGCGGGGACCAGGGACGGCAGTTTCTGGAAGGTGACCCGCCGCCGGACGGCCTCCCGCAGCGGTGTGAACAAGGTTTCCCCCGCCTCGGCCAGCCCGCCACCGATGATCAGCGTGCGCGGGTCCAGCAGGGTGAGCGCTGTGACCAGCCCGTCGGCGAGCGCGTCCACGGCCTCCTGCCACACCCGCACGGCCCGCTCGTCGCCCGAGGCAACGGCCTTGGCGCAGTCCGCCGCGTCCGCGTCCGGATCGCCGCTCGCCTCGGCCCACGCGCGGCTCACGGCCGACGCGGACGCGAACCGCTCGAGGCAGCCACGCTGACCGCAGGGGCACTCCGCGCCGCCGGGCCGTACGACGATGTGGCCGATCTCGCCGGCGAAGCCGTGCGCGCCGGCCTCGACCTTGCCGTCGATGCCGATGGCGCCCGCGATGCCGGTGCCGAGCGGAACGAAGAGGAAGCGGTCGGCGCCGCGCCCGGCGCCGACGCGGCCCTCGGCGAGGCCGCCGGTGCGCACGTCGTGGCCGAGGGCCACGGGGACGCCGCCGAGCCGCTCGGAGAGCAGGGCGCGCAGGGGCACGTCGCGCCAGCCGAGGTTGGCGGCGTAGGCCGCGACGCCCTCCGCCTCGTCGACGATGCCGGGCACGGCGACGCCGGCGGCCGAGGCCGGTTCGCCGTGGGCGCGGATGCCGTGGGCGCGGAGCTCGGCCGCGAAGCCGAGGATGCCCTCGACCACCGCGTCCGGGCCGCGCTCGCGGCCGGTGGGGCGGCGGGCCTGGTGCAGCAGCTCGCCGTCCGCCCCGACCAGGGCGGCCTTCATCCCGGTGCCGCCCACGTCGAGGGCGATGACATGTTTCACGGGGAACAGTGTGGCCCGTGGACCCGCAAGAGGTCTAGTCCACTCACGTGGTGTAGACCTTGATCCGATAATCGGAACTACGGACGGCGCCGAGCGCCGGATCAGGGGAGAGCACGTGCGACGGCGGGTCAGGACAAGGACGATCGCGGCGGTGTCCGCGCTGGGACTGGCAGCGGTCCTGAGCGGATGCGGGGTCGGCGGCGCTTCTTCCGACGTGACCCTCACGCTGGTCGCCGCCGACTACGGCAACGGCGCGGCCGACAGCAGCGAGAAGTACTGGGGCGACCTGGTCGAGCGGTACGAGTCCGACCACCCCGACGTGGACATCGACGTCAGCGTCTACTCCTGGAACGACGTCGACCGCAAGGTCAAGGAGATGGTCGACGCCGGCGACCCGCCGGACATGGCCCAGATCGGCGCGTACGCCGACTACGCCTCCCAGGGCCTGCTCTACCGGGCCGGCGACCTGCTCTCCATTCCCGTCCAGGCGGACTTCCTCTCGCAGCTCTCCGCCGCGGGCGAGGTCAACAGCGTGCAGTACGGCATGCCGTTCGCCGCCTCCACGCGGCTGCTGTTCTACAACAAGGCCCTCTTCGCCGAGGCCGGGCTCACCCCGCCCGAGACCTGGGACGAACTGGTCGAGTGCGCCGAGGCGCTCAAGGCGAACGGGGTGAAGTTCCCCTACGCGCTGCCGCTCGGCCCGGAGGAGGCCCAGGCCGAGACCCTGCAGTGGCTGCTGAGCGGCGACGGCGGCTACACCGACATCGGCGGGACCTACGGCATCGACTCCACGGAGAACATCGAGACCGTCAGCTGGCTGCGGGACGAACTCGTCGGCAAGGGGCTCACCGGGCCCGTCGCGCCCGGCGAGCTCGACCGCGCGAAGGCGTTCGAGGCCTTCGCCGCCGGGGACGTCGGCATGCTGAACGGGCACCCCTCCCTGATGGAGATGGCGCGGAAGAAGGGCGTGAAGTACGGCATGGTGCCGATCCCCGGCGCCGAGGGGAGGACGCCGTCCACGCTGGGCGTCGCCGACTGGATGATGGCGTTCGAGAAGAACGGGCACCGCGACGAGATCGGGGACTTCCTCGACTTCGTCTACAGCGAGGAGAACGTGCTGAAGTTCTCCCGCGAGTACGACCTGCTGCCGGTCACCAACTCCGCGTCGCGGGCCATGGCGGCGTCGGGGCAGGACAAGGAACTCAAGCCGTTCCTCGACCAGCTGCCGCTGTCGGAGCTGTACCCGGTGGGCAAGATGTCGTGGGCCTCGGTGAACGCGGCGATCAAGCAGAAGATCGGGCGGGCCGTGGAGCCGGGGGGCAGTCCGGCGGGTGTGCTGGGGGAGCTTCAGGCGGCGGCCGTGCGGGCGGAGAGCGCGGAGTAGCCTGCCGGCATGGGTGAAGGCGAGAGCGAAGGGCTGGGGCGGCTCGAGCGGGCGGTGCTGGCGCTGGAGCGGCGGGGGGCTGCCTCGCCGGGGGCGAAGGAGCGGGTGATCCGCGAGGAGCTGGGGCTGGTACCGGTGCGGTACTACCAACTCCTCAACGCGTTGCTCGACGACCCGCGGGCGCTGGCCCACGATCCCGTGACGGTGAACCGTCTGCGGCGAGTGCGGGAGGCGCGGCGCGCGGAGCGGTGACCGTCCCGGGGCTCAGCCCCGGACCCCGCTCCCCACACGCCGGAGGGGCCGATTCCCGGCCGCTCCGGCGTGTGACGCGGAAACCCTCGTCAGGCGAGCCGCCCGGCCAGCGCGCGCAGCAGCCGCACCACCCCCGACGGACCGTCGACCACCAGGTCGGCACGCTCACGCAGCTCCGTGACCTCCTCGCTGCCGCTGCACACCAGCACACCCGGCGTGCCGGAGGCGCGGAGTTTGTCCACCGCCGTGAAGGCGGCCAGGTCCCCGAGGTCGTCCCCGGCGTAGAGAACCGACCCCGCCCCGATCTCCCGCGCGTACTCCAGCAGCGCGACCCCCTTGTCCATCCCCGGCGGCCTCAGCTCCAGCACCATCCGCCCCGGCTCCACGACAAGACCGTGCCGCGTCGCGAGGTCCGTCAGCGGCTCGCGCAGCGCCTCGAAGGCGGCCTGCGGGTCGGACGCCCTGCGGGTGTGGACGGCGACCGCCCGGCCCTTCTCCTCGATCCACGTGCCCTGCCACGCCCCCACCCGGTCCAGCAGCCCCGGCAGCTCGGCGCGGGCGGCGGCGACGCCGGGGTGCGGGGCGGGGGCGGTGACGGTACCGGTGACCGCGTCCCAGCGCTCGGCGCCGTAGTGACCGAGCACCACCAGGTGCTCGAGACCGGGCACGCCCGCGAAACCGCCGTGGCGGACCGCGACACCCGGCGGGCGGCCGGTGACGACGGCCACCGCCGCGACCTTCGGGGCGAGCGCGGCGAGCGCGGGCACCGCGCCCGGGTGGGCGCGGGCCTGCTCGGGGTCGGGCACGATCGGCGCGAGCGTGCCGTCGAAGTCGAGCCCGATCAGCGCCTTGCCCGGGCGGGCCAGAAGGGCGTCCAGTCCGTCCCGCCCGGCCTGCGTGGCGGGCGTCGGCAGGTCGCCGGGGTCCGTGGAGTCCGTCTGACTGGCCATGCGCCCCAACCTATCCACGCAGTGCTTCGAGCTGGTCCAGGAACCACCGCGCCGGTGGCAGCGCGGTCGCCGCCGCGGCCAGCCGCTTGCCGCGTTCCGTGCGGTCCTCCGGGCGCATGGACAGCGCCTCGTGCAGCGCCTCGGCCGTCTGGACGACGTCGTACGGGTTGACGGTGATCGCGTCCTCACCGAGCTCCTCGTGGGCGCCGGCCTCGCGGGACAGCACCAGCGCGCAGCCCGCGTCGGAGACCACCGGGACCTCCTTGGCGACCAGGTTCATGCCGTCGCGGATGGGGTTGACGAGGGCCACGTCGGCCAGCCGGTACGCGGCCAGCGAGCGGGCGAAGTCGTCCTTGACGTGCAGGACGACCGGGCGCCAGCCGGGCGTGCCGTACCGCTCGTTGATCTCCTCGGCGAGCCGCTGCACCTCGGCCGTGTAGTCGCGGTAGACGGCGAGGTCCTGCCGGGACGGGTAGGCGAAGGCGACGTGCACCACACGCTCGCGCCACTCGGGCCGGTCGTCCAGCAGCTGCCGGTACGCCAGCAGGCCGCGCACGATGTTCTTGGACAGCTCGGTGCGGTCGACGCGGACGATCGTCCGGCGCCCCTCGCCGATCTCCTCGCGCAGGGCGGCCATCCGCTCGTCGACGTCCGCCTCGTGCGAGCGGGCGCGCAGGAAGTCCGCGTCGGCGCCCAGCCCGTGCACCCCGATGCGGGTGTCGCCGAGCCCGCCGGCGAACCGCTCGCAGCACGCGGTGAACGCGTCCGCCCAGCGGCGGGTGAGAAAGCCGAGCCGGTCGGCGCCGAGCATCCCGCGCAGCACCTGCCGCGCGATGTCGTCGGGCAGCATCGCGAAGTACTCGGGCGGCGCCCACGGCGTGTGCGAGAAGTGCCCGATGCGCAGGTCGGGGCGCAGCTCGCGGAGCATGCCGGGGACCAGGGTGAGGTGGTAGTCCTGCACCAGGACGGCCGCGCCCTCGGCGGCCTCCTCGGCCAGCGCCTCGGCGAACGCGCGGTTGTAGGTCTCGTAGGAGGCCCACTGACGGCGGAACTCCGCGTCGAAGACCGGCTCCAGCGGGGTCTGGTACAGCATGTGGTGCACGAACCACAGCACCGAGTTCGCGATGCCGTTGTACGCGTCCGCGTGCACGTCCGCCGGGATGTCCAGCATCCGCACGCCGTCCTCCCCGACCCCGCGCCGCACGGCCTCGCGGTCGCCGTCGGACAGTGCCGAGCACACCCACAGGGCGCCCGACTCGGGGCCGATGGCCGAGAGGCCGGAGACCAGTCCCCCGCCGCCCCGCCTGCTCCTCAGCGAACCGTCGTCCGCGACCGCGTACGACACCGGCCCCCGGTTGGAGGCGACCAGCACCTGAGCTGCACCGAAGCTTGAAGCCATACGCCTCAACCTAGCCCGGCCCCCCGGGCCTCAAACGTGGCGGTGCGTCACACCGGCCGGCGGTGGACGGGGCCGGGCCACCCGGCGGCGGGGCGGCCCGTCAGGGTCAGGCCACCCGGCGGGCCTGGTACTCCGCGACGTCCCTCATCGGCGGCCGCTCCTCGGTGTCCACCGAGTACGTGCGGGGCTCGAAGGCGTCCCCGGTGCGCTCGAACTGGGTCAGCGACGGCCGCAGCAGATGCGCGCGGGCCAGCCGCAGCTGCGCGGTGCGGTAGATCGCGGCGGCCATCCGGCCCAGCGCCTGCCCGTCCTGGTGCCGGTGCTTGCGCACGCCCACGTCCACCTGGGCCAGCGCGTCCAGGCCCACCAGGTGCAGCGCGTCGACCAGCATGCCCAGCTCGACGCCGTACCCGACGGGGAACGGGAGCTGTTCGAGGAGGCTGCGGCGGGCCGCGTACTCCCCGCCCAGCGGCTGCACGAACCCGGCGAGCTGCGGCCAGTGCATGTTGAGCAGCGGGCGGGCCATCAGCTCCGTGACCCGGCCGCCCTGCCCGGCGCCCGCGCCGGTGGTGCTCCCGTCGGCCAGCGTCATCGGCCGGTCGTACATGGCCTTGACGAGCTGGAGACCGGGTTCGGTGAGCAGCGGGCCGACGATGCCGGTGACGAAGTCGGAGGAGAAGTCCCTCAGGTCGGCGTCGACGAAGCACACGATGTCGCCGCGGGTGACCAGCAGCGACCGCCACAGCACCTCGCCCTTGCCGGGCACGGCCGGTATGCGGGGCAGGATCACGTCCCGGTGCACCACCCTCGCGCCCGCAGCCGCGGCCACCTCGGAGGTGCGGTCCGTGGAGCCGGAGTCGATCACCACGACCTCGTCGACCAGCGGCACCTGGAGCACCAGGTCGTGCCGGACGACGGAGACGATGTCGCCGACCGTGGCCTCCTCGTTCAGCGCGGGCAGCACCACGCTCACCGTCTGCCCGGAGGCCCGTTTCGCCGCCAGGATCCGGTGCAGAGGACGGTCGGACACCGACCAGGAGCGCTCGATCAGCCAGCGCTCGACTTCTTCCAGCACGGCGGACTCCTCACTGGCCGGGGGTGTTCCATCTCGGTGTGCGGACGGCTTCCTCCGCCGTCCGGGCCTTCGGTTACAGTCTTGAACAGCGCCGACGGACCCCGCATCCCGGGGGGTGTCGGGGCGCACAACTGAACACCGCTCATCCAGAGGGGCAGAGGGACACGGCCCGATGAAGCCCCGGCAACCCTCCAGTCGGTTCCTGTCACGCGACGTGGCGAGGCTCCCGGCTAGGGAAGGTGCCAAATCCGTCTCACGGCGAAGTGCGTCGTGAGGAAGATGAGGAGAAAGGGCCTCGCCTCCATGGCTGTGCAGACTGTTGCAAGCACCACCGACACCGCGAACTCCGTCGACCTGGGTCCCGCCGCCGCGCTGTCCTGCCGCGAGTGCGGCCACCGTGTGCCCCTCGGCCCGGTCTTCGCCTGCGAGGAGTGTTTCGGCCCGCTGGAGATCGCCTACGACTTCTCGGCTTACGACACCGAAGAACTCCGCAAGCGCATCGAGGCGGGTCCCGCGAACATCTGGCGCTACGCGCCGCTGCTGCCCGTCCCCGCGGACGTGGCGACCAAGCCGAACCTGAACCCGGGCTGGACCAAGCTCGTCCAGGCCGACAACCTGGCCCGCGAGCTGGGCGTCACCGGCGGCCTCTACGTCAAGGACGACTCCGGCAACCCCACGCACTCCTTCAAGGACCGGGTCGTCGCCCAGGCCCTGGAGGCCGCGCGCGCCTTCGGCTTCACCACGCTGTCCTGCTCCTCCACCGGCAACCTGGCCGGCGCGGTCGGCGCCGCCGCCGCCCGGGCCGGCTTCCGCTCCTGCGTGTTCATCCCGCACGACCTGGAGCAGGGCAAGATCGTCATGGCCGCCGTCTACGGCGGCGAGCTCGTCGGCATCGAGGGCAACTACGACGACGTCAACCGTTTCTGCTCCGAACTGATCGGCGACCCGGCCGGCGAGGGCTGGGGCTTCGTCAACGTCAACCTGCGGCCGTACTACGCCGAGGGCTCCAAGACCCTCGCGTACGAGATCTGCGAGCAGCTCGGCTGGCGCCTGCCGGACCAGCTGGTCGTCCCGATCGCCTCCGGCTCGCAGCTGACGAAGATCGACAAGGGTCTCCAGGAGCTGATCAAGCTCGGGCTCGTCGAGGACAAGCCGTACAAGATCTTCGGCGCCCAGGCCGAGGGGTGCTCGCCGGTGTCCACCGCCTTCAAGGCCGGGCACGACGTCGTCCGCCCGCAGAAACCGAACACGATCGCCAAGTCGCTGGCGATCGGCAACCCGGCGGACGGGCCGTACGTCCTGGACATCGCGCGTCGCACGGGCGGTGCGGTGGAGGACGTCACGGACGCGCAGGTGGTCGAGGCGATCAAGCTGCTGGCGCGGACGGAGGGCATCTTCGCGGAGACCGCGGGCGGGGTCACGGTCGGCGTGACGAAGAAGCTCATCGAGAGCGGGGCGCTCGACCCGTCCCTCACCACGGTCGTGCTGAACACCGGGGACGGGCTCAAGACGCTGGACGCGGTGGCCGGGACCGGGCTGACGGCGACGATCCGGCCCAGCCTGGAGTCGTTCCGTGAGGCCGGGCTCGTCTGAGAGCCGCTCGTCCATCGTCCGCGGGCCGGCGGGGGTTGTTCGCGCAGTTCCCCGCGCCCCTGGGGTTGTCACCTGACCGGAGGTTCAAAGTGAGCGTCACCGTTCGTATCCCTACCATTCTGCGCACCTACACCGGGGGCAAGGCCGAGGTCACCGCCGAGGGCGCCACCCTCGGGGAGGTCATCAAGGACCTGGAGAAGAACCACACCGGCATCGCCGCGCGCGTCCTGGACGACCAGGGCAAGCTGCGCCGGTTCGTGAACGTGTACGTCAACGACGACGACGTGCGCTTCGAGCAGGGGCTGGAGACGGCCACCCCGGAAGGCGCCGGCGTCTCGATCATCCCGGCGGTCGCCGGAGGCTGATCATTACCTTCGGTAATGATCGTTACCGAGCGTTTACGGCATTGCCCCCTCCGTGAGAGATCCGGAGGGGGCAATTCCATGGGATTGAGCGCGGTAGAGTTGGGGAACGCGCTCCCGATCCAGAGATCGAGAACCCTGAATTCCTGCCGCAGACCCGACTGGATGTAGCCAAAGTGCGGGCTCCTTTCGCGGCTTTTGTCTCCTTTGCCCGGCCCGACTTGCCCTGAATTCTGGCGAATTCTTGCCACATTCCGGACCGGTGGCGTCCAGATTTCTCGTCCGATTGACCTGTTGCAGACGGCAGTTGGACAGATACATTCAGCCGCGGTCGACGCGTTCCGGCGCACGCCCCCAACCGTTGGGGGGTGAGGTCTGACCCGGGTCCGCGAAGTGTGGATCTGTGCAAGGGCCAGTAATAGGGGAGTTAGGCATGGCTCAGGGCACCGTCAAGTGGTTCAACGCGGAGAAGGGGTACGGCTTCATCGCGGTCGACGGTGGTGCGGATGTTTTCGTCCACTACAGCGCGATCCAGATGGACGGCTACCGCACCCTTGAAGAGGGCCAGCGGGTCGAGTTCGAGATCTCGCAGGGTCAGAAGGGCCCGCAGGCCGACATGGTTCGCGTCACCGCCTGAACGCGCTACCAGCCGCACGCGACATCTTCTGCCGGCGACAGGGCCCGCACCCTCCGGGGTGCGGGCCCTTCGTCGTGCCTTGTCGTGTCTCGTCGTGCCCTAGGCGCGCGCGCCGTGCGCGCCGTGTTCGCCCGAGGCTGAGCGCGGGCGCGAACCCTTGGTGCGACTGGCTCGTACGGCTCTCGGGGGCCTCTCGAATCCGGCGCCGCTCCGCGAGCGCGCCTTGCACTCTCGGGGGTCGAGTGCTAATCATTGGCGTTAGCACTCTGAAGGTGAGAGTGACAACGAAGGACCGGGTCGGTGAGGCCCGCCAGGTCGGGTGGTGCAAGGAACCACACGGCCGGCGAGCCGTCCGTCGCGGGCGCGGGCGCGGTCCGAAGGAATCACCCCCAGTCCTGGAGGGACCACTTCACATGGCCAAGATCATCGCGTTCGACGAGGAGGCGCGGCGCGGCCTCGAGCGCGGCATGAACCAGCTCGCGGACGCCGTGAAGGTGACGCTCGGCCCCAAGGGCCGCAACGTCGTCCTCGAGAAGAAGTGGGGCGCCCCCACGATCACCAACGATGGTGTCTCCATCGCCAAGGAGATCGAGCTCGAGGACCCGTACGAGAAGATCGGCGCCGAGCTGGTCAAGGAAGTCGCCAAGAAGACGGACGACGTCGCCGGTGACGGTACGACCACGGCGACCGTTCTCGCCCAGGCCCTGGTCAAGGAGGGCCTGCGCAACGTCGCCGCCGGCGCCAACCCGATGGCCCTGAAGCGCGGTATCGAGAAGGCCGTCGAGGCGGTCTCCGCCGCCCTGCTGGAGCAGGCGAAGGACGTGGAGACCAAGGAGCAGATCGCCTCCACGGCCTCCATCTCCGCCGCCGACGTCCAGATCGGCGAGCTCATCGCCGAGGCCATGGACAAGGTCGGCAAGGAAGGCGTCATCACCGTCGAGGAGTCCCAGACCTTCGGTCTGGAGCTGGAGCTCACCGAGGGTATGCGCTTCGACAAGGGCTACATCTCGGCGTACTTCGCCACCGACATGGAGCGTATGGAGGCCGTCCTCGACGACCCGTACATCCTGATCGCGAACTCCAAGATCTCCAGCGTCAAGGACCTGCTCCCGCTCCTGGAGAAGGTCATGCAGTCGGGCAAGCCGCTGCTGATCATCGCCGAGGACGTCGAGGGCGAGGCCCTGTCGACCCTGGTCGTCAACAAGATCCGCGGCACCTTCAAGTCCGTCGCCGTCAAGGCCCCGGGCTTCGGCGACCGCCGCAAGGCCATGCTCGGCGACATCGCCATCCTCACGGGCGGCGAGGTCATCTCCGAGGAGGTCGGCCTCAAGCTGGAGAACGCCACCCTCGACCTGCTGGGCAAGGCCCGCAAGGTGGTCATCACCAAGGACGAGACCACCATCGTGGACGGCGCCGGCTCCGCCGACCAGGTCCAGGGCCGCGTGAACCAGATCCGCGCCGAGATCGAGAACAGCGACTCGGACTACGACCGCGAGAAGCTGCAGGAGCGCCTGGCGAAGCTCGCCGGCGGTGTGGCCGTCATCAAGGCCGGTGCCGCCACCGAGGTGGAGCTCAAGGAGCGCAAGCACCGCATCGAGGACGCCGTGCGCAACGCCAAGGCGGCCGTCGAGGAGGGCATCGTCGCCGGTGGTGGCGTGGCCCTGCTGCAGGCCTCCCAGGTGTTCGAGAAGCTGGAGCTCGAGGGTGACGAGGCGACCGGCGCCCAGGCCGTGAAGCTCGCGCTCGAGGCCCCGCTGAAGCAGATCGCCGTGAACGCCGGCCTCGAGGGCGGTGTCGTGGTGGAGAAGGTGCGCAACCTGACCCCGGGCCACGGCCTGAACGCCGCGACCGGCGAGTACGTCGACCTGGTCAAGGAAGGCATCATCGACCCGGCCAAGGTGACGCGCTCCGCGCTGCAGAACGCCGCGTCGATCGCCGCGCTGTTCCTCACCACCGAGGCCGTCATCGCCGACAAGCCGGAGAAGGCCGCGGCCCCGGCCGGCGGCGGCATGCCGGGCGGTGACATGGACTTCTGAGCCTGACCCGTCAGGTTCGGACCCGTCCGAAATCCGGAGGGCGGCACTCCCGCAGTGGGGGTGCCGCCCTTCGGCGTGTCCGGGCGCCTCAAGGTGACCGGCGTCACGGGTAGGGGCGGGGAGGGGGCGGGAATGCTCTGCGCCTGGCGCGGGTTCGACGATGTGTGCGTTGTATGCACGTACACATACCGTCGAGTATCCGCGAGGAGTTCCCCTGATGACCGTCGCCGCCTCCCAGACCACCGGACGTGCCGCCGAGATCCTGGCCCGGCCGGTCGCCCTGAACGGGCTGACCGTGCCCAACCGCATCGTCATGGCGCCCATGACCCGCCAGTTCTCGCCGGGCGGCGTGCCGGGGGACGACGTCGTGTCGTACTACGCCCGCCGGGCCGCCGCCGGGGTCGGGCTGATCGTCACCGAGGGCACGTACGTCGGCCACCCGTCCGCCGGCATCAGCGACCGCGTCCCGCGGTTCCACGGGGAGGATCAGCTGGCCGGCTGGGCGAAGGTCGCGGAGGCGGTGCACGCGGCCGGGGGCCGCATCATGCCGCAGCTGTGGCACGTCGGCATGGTCCGCGAACAGGGGAAGCCGCCCTTCCCCGAGGCGCCGGCGGTCGGCCCGTCGGGGCTGCGCCTGGACGGCACCGAGGGCGGCAAGGAGATGACCCGGGGCGACATCGACGACGTCGTGGCGGCGTTCGCGAAGGCGGCGGCCGACGCCGAGCGCATCGGCTTCGACGGCGTGGAGCTGCACGGCGCCCACGGGTACCTCATCGACCAGTTCCTGTGGGCCGGCACCAACCGCCGCACCGACGCCTACGGCGGCGACCCGGTGGCCCGCACGCGGTTCGCGGTCGAGATCGTGCAGGCCGTGCGCTCGGCCGTGTCGCCCGGCTTCCCGGTCGTCTTCCGCTTCTCGCAGTGGAAGGCCGACCACTACGACGCCCGGCTCGCCGAGACCCCGCAGGAGCTGGAGGCGATCCTCGCCCCGCTCGCCACGGCCGGCGTCGACGCCTTCCACGCGTCCACCCGCCGCTACTGGCTCCCCGAGTTCGACGGCTCCGACCTCAACCTGGCCGGCTGGGCACGCAAGCTGACCGGCCGTCCCGCGATCACGGTCGGATCGGTCGGCCTGGACGGCGAGTTCGGCCGCGCCTTCCTCGGCGAGGGCGCCGAGCTGCGCGGCATCGACGACCTTCTCGACCGCCTGGAGCGCGACGAGTTCGACATGGTCGCGGTGGGCCGGGCGGTCCTCCAGGACCCGGAGTGGGCGGCGAAGGTGCTGGCCGGCCGCTTCGACGAGCTGACCGCGTACGACGCGGCGTCGCTGAGGTCGCTGAGCTGAGTCCGGCCCGGCTTCCGGGCGTGGCGCGGTGCCCCTCCGGCGGGGGCGCCGCGCCTTCGTGCCGCGTGGTCCGTGTCGGGCGACTGCCACGCGGGGTCGGGCGGCCGGGCCGGGTGACGCGCCCGCCGCTCGAGGCGGGAGCCCCGGAAGACGGGCGGCACGCTCCGGAGGGTGGCGGACGGCAGCCGTGAGACGCCCCGGGGGCGCCGCGCACCCCGTGCTGCTCAAGGTGGCGTGCGGCTCGCGCGGTTCAGATGTTGCCCATCGGTTCGATGTCCACGCGGACCGGGGTGCCCCATACCCGCAGGACCTCGTAGTCGGTGAACTCGTGGACGACGCGGTAGGCCATCGCCGGGCGGGCCGTGCGGAGCTGCGCCTTGACGAAGAGTTCCGCCTCCCGGCGGTCGCGGCGCGGGGTGCCGCACAGCTGCCACGCCTGGCCGTTCCACATCTCCGGCAGCCAGCGCTGCTGCGGCTGCGGGCGGTCGCCCCGCACCCCGTACCGGGAGGGGGCGGGGCCGGCCGGGCGGGTCTGCGGGGCCGGACCGTTGAACTCGGCGCGGCGGGCGGCACGGCGCCGGGTCTCGCAGAGCAGGCACAGGTCCGGGGCGCTCTCGTCGACCGGCCCGGTGGGGTGCTCGGCGCAGCGCGTGCTGGGCGGCGCCGTGGTCACGGTGTCCTCCAGCAGGTCCAGGGCCCGCCGCAGGTCGTTGCGCACCTCGTGCAGCCGGGCGTCCGGGGTGTCGGCGGAGAGCGCCTCGCCGTGCTCACCGAGCACACGCAGTGCCCGGCCGAGGGCGGTGAGCTGTGCGTGGTTCATGGTGGATTCTCCGGGTGGGGGACCGCTCCAGTATCCCAGCCCGCGCGGTCAGCTCCCCGCGGCCGCCAGCGCCGCCCGCAGATGTCCGCCGGCCGCGTCCAGCAGCCGGGCCGCCGTCGGTCCGTCCACCCCGGCCAGCAGCACCAGGATCGCGTTCTTGACCTCGCCGTCCGTGGCCGCGAGGGCGCGCTCCACGGCCTCGTCGTCGGCGCCCGTGACCTGGGCGACGATCCGGCGGGAGCGGGCGCGCAGCTTCTCGTTGGAGGCGCGCACGTCGACCATCAGGTTCCCGTAGGTCTTGCCGAGCCGGATCATCGTGATCGTCGAGATCATGTTCAGCACGAGCTTCTGCGCCGTGCCGGCCTTGAGGCGGGTGGAGCCGGTGAGGAACTCCGGGCCCACGACCACCTCGATGCCGTGCTCGGCCGCCGCCGCGAGCGCGCTGCCCCGGTTGCACGACAGCCCCACGGTGAGCGCCCCGCGCCCGCGGGCGTACGCGACGGCGCCGATCGCGTACGGGGTGCGGCCGGAGGCGGAGACGCCGACCACCGTGTCGTCCGCGGTGATGCCGAGCGCGGCGAGGTCGGACTCGGCCAGCTCGGCGGAGTCCTCGGCGCCCTCGACCGGGTTCACCATGGCCTGAGGGCCGCCCGCGATCAGGCCGACGACCCGCGCCGGGTCGGTGTTGAAGGTGGGCGGGCACTCGGAGGCGTCCAGCACGCCCAGCCGCCCCGCCGTGCCCGCGCCCGCGTAGACCAGCCGCCCGCCGCGCGCCATCCGCTCCGCCACGGCGTCGATCGCGGCGGCGATCGCCGGCACCTGCTCGGCGACGGCGCCCGCGACGGAGGCGTCCTCGGCGTTCATCAGCCGGGCGATCTCCGGCGTCGGCAGCCGGTCGACGTCCGCCAGCTCCGGCCGGAACGCCTCGGTGGTCAGGGTCTCGAGCTGGGAGCGGAGATCACGGTCGCGGGAGGCGGAGGTCATGGGCGGTGTTCTTTCGGTCGGGGCCGGCGGCTCGGAACGGGGTACGGCGGGGGCGCGCACGCGACGGGTGCGCGGCAGGGTCCGCCCTCACGGACCCTTGCGGGTCGCCCGGTGCCGGTGCGCCAGCGCCTCGTACGACGCCGAGAGGGCGGGCGCCGCGGCGTCGTAGGTGCGCTGGGCGACACCCACGAACAGGCAGTCCACGACGAGCAGTTGGCCCGTACGGGAGGACATCGCGGCCGGGCGCAGCTCGCTCTCGCGGGCCGTGGACGTGGTCAGGACGTGGTCGGCGTACTGCGTGACGGGGCTGTCGGGGCGGCCGGTGACCGCGACCGTCGTGGCACCGCGCTCGAAGGCCACCCGGAGCGGCTCGATGACGTCGCCGGTGGTGCCGGAGTGGGTGACGGCGATCGCCACGTCCCCGGAGCGCAGCTGCACGGCGTTGGTCACGGCGAGGTGCGGGTCGCTGTGGGCGTGCGCCATCAGGCCTATGCGCAGCAGCTTCTGGGTGAGATCCTGGGCGACCAGTCCCGACGCGCCGACGCCGTACACATCGGTGCGGCGGGCGCCCGCGAGGGCGGTCACGGCGGCGGCGAGCTGGACGGTGTCCAGTCCGGCGGCGGTGTCGGCGAGGGTCTGCTGCTCGTCGTAGGCGAGCTTGGCGACGACGTCGGCGATGGGATCGTCCACGGCGATGTCCGTGGTGATCGCGGGGGCGCGCCCGGACTGCTGCTGGGCGGCCAGGCCGGCCAGGGCGAGCCGCAGGTCGCGGTAGCCCGGGTAGCCGAGCAGGCGGGCCGTGCGGACGACGGTGGCCTCGCTGGTGCCGGTCAGCTCGGCGAGACCGGTGACCGTGAGGGCGGCACAGCCGGCCGGGTCGTCCGCGACGGCCTCGGCGACGCGCTGCATGGAGCGCGTCATCGACGGGGCCAGCGTGCGCACCTTGGCCGCGAGGGCGGCGGGCGCGGGCGGAGCGGGTGGGGCCCCGGCGCTCCCGAAAATTTCCTTCACGTCATTGGTCACGGAATGAAAGATATTTTCGTCCCGGGCTCCTGGTCAAGAGTGCGCACAATGGGGACATGGACCCCCAGCGCAAACCCGGCCCCCCTCCGCCCCTGGAACAAGAATTGCACGCGGCGCGCGCCCTCGTGCTGGCCGATCTCATGGCGCGTGGGGTCGCCGAGGCGGACGTGGTGTCGCTGGTGGAGGACTCCGTCGCGCACCGCCGCTGGTGGGTCGAGCAGTGGCCGGAAGGCGCCGGCTTCCTGGCCGGACTGGTCGCGCAGGACGTGCAGGACGCCCTGCTGGAGCGGTACGGACGCTGGCCGCTGTGCCCGGTGTGCGGCAGCGGCGACCCGCACGCGCTGGAGGTCGAGCCGGAGCTGGGCCCCGACCCGCACTGGGTGTGCCACAAGGCGGGCGTGAAGGTCGCGGCGGTCGGCGGGCTCGGCGGGACGGACGACTCGTGACGGTGTACATCGACCCGCCCACCTGGCCGGGCCACGGCCGTCTCTGGTCCCATCTGGTGAGTGACGTCTCCTACGCCGAGCTGCACCTCTTCGCCGCCGGCCTGGGCGTGCCGCGCCGCGCCTTCGAACGCGACCACTACGACATCCCCGCGCACCGGTACGCGGACGCGGTGCGCGCGGGCGCGGTCGAGGTGAGCAGCCGTGAGGTGGTGCGGCTGCTGCACGGGGCGGGGCTGCGGCGGCGCAAGGGGGCCGGGCGGACGGGCCGGCGGGTGTGAGTCAGGCGCGCAGTTCGTAGGTGATCCGGTCGTCCTGGCGGGACACCTCGGTGAAGCCGGCGCGGGTGACGACCTTCTGCGACGGCACGTTCGTCTCCTCCACGACGGCCACCACGGTGTGCACGGCGTCCTGCCCGAGCGCCCACGCCGACAGGGTGCGCAGCGCCTCGGTCGCGTAGCCGTTCCCGCGCGCCTCCACGACGAGGTCGTAGCCGATCTCGACCCGGCCGTCGGCGGGCGCGCCGTGGAAGCCCATCGCGCCCACCGCGCGGTCGTCCTCCCGGCGGACCAGCACGTACATGCCCCACTCCGGGACGAACGCGCCCTCCTCGTACTGCTTGACGCCGATGCCGGCGCCCACGCGCGTTCCCTCGGCGGGCGCGCCGCCCGCCCAGGTGAAGCCGCCGTCGCCCGCGAGGGACAGGCTCGCGGCGACCGCGGGGGTGACGCCCTCCAGGTCGAGCCGCTCGGAGCGCAGCACCGGGTTGTTGCACCAGCGCCACTCGGTGACGGGCTCCCGCCCCTCCAGCTCGCCCCGGCCGGTCGCCCACAGCAGCGTCGGCCATGGCGCGGGTCCCGGCTTCACGCGCGGGAAGATCCGCGTCAGCACGAACTCGCAGAGCTCGGCGGGCGGTTCGTACGCGATGCCCAGGCCCTCGGCCATGTCGTGCGTGTGCAGCAGCACCTCGGCGACGCCCATCGCGGCGAAGCCCTCACGGTTGGCGTGCCGGAAGGGGTACGGGTGGAAGGCGCGCACGGAGCGGGGGGTGGTGCGGCAGGCGGCGGCGACGAGGGTGCCCATGGCGGAGACCACGCGGAGGGCGCCGTCGTTGTCGGCCTCGTCCAGCAGGGCGATGTCGAAGGGCGCGTACGCCTCCTGTTCGCGGCCCGCGAGCTGGCCCGCGTAGCCGATGAGGGCGCTCGCGAGGTGCTCGGCCGTCTCCCGGCAGCTCCACTCCAGCCGCCCGGCCCTCACCTCCGTCCAGTCCCGGTCGGTGACCGCCCCCAGGGCCGCCGTGCCGTGCGCGACGGCCGCCTCCACCTGTTCCGCTCCCGAAGCATCCATGGGGGGAGGCTAGGCGGGCGGCGGGGGCGCGGTCGACAGCATTTCCAGCTCGGCGCGCAGGTTGTACCGGGCGGTGGCCTCCCAGTGCTCCTGGCCGTACGGGGTGCGGAACAGGCGGCGCATACCGAGGAGTTGGCGCAGGACGTCGGCGCGGCCCTCGCGGAAGGCGTCGTTCGGGACGAAGTGGTACTCCTCGCGGACCGCGGCGGTGTAGGCGGCGTACGCCGACGGCGCGGCGGCGAGGATCGCGAGGTCGGCGTCGCAGAGCACCTGGCCGTCGCGGTCGTCGTCGGCCGGGTCGTGCGTGACGGTGAGCCGCACGAGCCGGGCGACCTCCTCGGTCTTCGCCGCGGACACCCCGGCCTCCGGCAGCGCGCGCTCGGCGAGGCGGGCGGACCGCTCCTCGTTCTCGGACCGGTCCGGCAGATAGACGGCGTCGTGGAACCACGCGGCGAGCCGGACGACGTCGGGGTCGTCGGCGTGGTCCGCCAGCTCGTCGACGCGGTCGAGGACCGCGGTGAGGTGGGCGACCGTGTGGTACCGCCGCTGCGGCTCCTGCCAGCGGGCGATCAAATGCTCCGCGTACGGCACGGGGTCAGGACCCTCCGAGGATCCCCGGGCCCCTTCCAGGGCACGGACGAAACGGTCACGGAGGTCTCGGGTGTCGGCCATGCCGTCATTCTTCCCGGTGTGCCCGCCGCATGCCGCCGCCCTGACGGTGAGGGTCTGCCGAGCGGGGTGCAGCGCGCCCGGTCCGTGTCAGCAGGCTGGTGAGGACCGGGACCGGGTGGGTCCACAGGAGGGACCCGCCCGCGCCGGGGACGGTGTGGCGACGCGCGCCGGGGATGCGGGCGGCGAGGCGTCGGCCGTGGTCGGGGGAGTGGCTGGTGTCGAGGTCGCCGTACCAGACGTCGACCGGGACGGTGATGTCCTCCAGGGCGAACGGCCAGCGCCCCATGGCCAGGAGCGTGTCGCGGGCGTAGCCGGCCGCCGCGCCCTGGGCGAAGCCCTCCTCCAGCGCCCGGCGGTAGGCGGCGTCGAAGCCGGGGTCCGCGTACACCGCCAGATCGCACGCGGGGCTCGCGCTCATCACCATGGCGTGCATGGCGTCCGCGTCGAAGCCGGCGAAGAACTCCTCCGCGCCGGCCGGATCGGCGGCGACCCGCTCGACGAGCCCGCGCACCTCCGCCGGCAGCGCGGCGGCGAACTCCGGCGCCGCGATCTCGTCCGCGCCGGAGACGACCGCAACGCCGGCGACGGCCCCTTCCGCCGCGCACGCGAGGGCGAACGGCGCGCCCTGGGAGTTGCCGACGACGGCAGGGCGGCCCAGCCCTCGCAGTCCGGTGAGGTGACGGATGTCCTGGGCGAAGCCGGCGAACGTCCGGCCGGGCGCCGGTGTCGACACGCCGAGCCCCGGGCGGTCCACGGAGATCAGCCGCACCCCCAGCGCCCTGACGGCGTCCGGCCCGAAACCGAGCCGTCTGCTGGTGGCGGCGCCCGGACACAGCAGTACCGGTGTGCCGTCCGCAGGCCCCCACTCGGCCCACCCGAGGACGCGGCCGTCGGGCAGCCGGGTCTTGCCCAGCCGGGCGGGATCCTCGGCGTACGGCGTCAC
Organism: Streptomyces werraensis; assembly: GCA_014656175.1. Taxonomy (GTDB): domain Bacteria; phylum Actinomycetota; class Actinomycetes; order Streptomycetales; family Streptomycetaceae; genus Streptomyces; species Streptomyces werraensis. The sequence goes on along the minus strand of BNBX01000005.1, from coordinate 354,895 downwards.
GGCAGCCGCTCCACCCGCGCCACCCCGCCCGTCTCCAGGGCCGTCCACAGGGCGCCGTCCGGGCCCACCGTGATGCCGTGGGGCTCGGAGGACGGGTCCGGGAGGGCGTGTTCGGTGATGTCGCCGGTCCCGGTGATGCGGCCGACGCGGCCCGTGCCCCACTCCGTGAACCAGCACTCGCCCTCGGCCACTGCGACGACCGCGTGCGGTTTGGCCGAGCGGTCGGGGAGGGGGAACTCCGTGATCCGGCCGTCGGGCGAGATCCTGCCGATCTGGCCCGCCAGGATCTCGGCGAACCACAGCGCCCCGCCGTCCGCCGCGATGCCGACCGGCCCGGCCGAGTCCGTGGGCAGGGGGTGCACGGCGGTGTCGCCGTCGACGGTGATGCGGCCGATCGCGTTCGCGCCGTTCAGGGTGAACCACAGCGCGCCGTCCGGACCCGTGGTGATGGCGGAGGGGAAACCGCCCGCGACCGGGAGCGCGAACTCCGTGACCTCCCCGTCGGCGGTGACGCGGCCGATGCGGTCACCGGTCGTCTCCGTGAACCACATCGCGCCGTCCGGCCCCGCCGTGATGCCGTACGGCCCCCCGTCGGAGGACGGCAGCGGGAAGGACGTCACCTCGCCGTCCGTGGTGACGCGGCCGATCCGGTGGTCCTGAAAGCGGGTGAACCACAGCGCGCCGTCCGGGCCGGCCGCGATGACCGTGGGACGGCAGTCGGCCGCGTCCAGGGCGTACTCCTCGAACGCGCCGTCGAGGGTGAGGCGGGCGACGCTGCCGCGGTGCACCAGCGTGAGCCAGAGCGCGCCGTCGGGGCCGGCCGCGATGCCGTAGGGCCCGGCCTTCTCGTCCGTGAGGCGGAACGCGCTGACGGAGGGGGTGTGGGAAAACGGCACATCAACTCCCGTGGGGGACGGTCACCCCGGCACCCTCTCGGGGCGGGTCGCCCGGCGCAACCCCATTTCGTCCCCGGCGCACCGCGCATGCCGGGTTGCGGGCATGCACACAAGCCGGGTCACGGGCATGCACACAAACGGAAGGGCCGACAACGGCTGGTGTCGGTGATCTTCCGCTGAGTAGTGTGATCCGCCGGAGCGCGAACTGCCGTGCGTACGCCACCTCGCAGGCTCCCGACCCGAAGGAGACCGTAAGCAGTGAGCAGCCGGCCGACGTTCGTCCTGGTCCACGGGGCCTTCGCCAACTCGTTCTCGTTCGCGCCGCTCCAGGCCGAGCTCGGGCTCCTCGGACACCGCTCGGTCGCCGTCGACCTGCCCGGTCACGGCTTCGGGGCCACCTACACCCGCGCCTACCAGGCGCCGCAGGATCCCGAAGGGCTCGCCACCGCGCCCGGCGCGATCAAGGGCGTCACGCTCGCCGACAACGCCGCGCACCTGATCGGCGTCCTGGAGCGGGCGAAGCGGAACGGCCCGGTGATTCTCGTCGCGCACAGCCGGGGCGGCATCACGGCCACCGCCGCGGCCAACGCGCGGCCCGACCTGATCGACCGCATCGTCTACGTCTCCGCCTGGTGCCCGGTCGCGCTCGACGTCAACGACTACTACGCCGAGCCGGAGATGGCCACGGTCGACGTCGCCTCCCTCGGCCTGGCCGCGGCCGGGAACCCCGCCGAACTCGGCCTGCTCCGCGTCAACTTCCGCACCGCGGACCCGGCCGCCCTGGCGGCGTTCAAGGAGGCCTTCCTCGCCGACGGCACCGACGAGGAGTTCCTGGTCTTCCTCAACACCTTCCAGCCCGACGAGAACCTGGACGTCGGCACCTCCGCCGACCGGGCGCAGGCCGCGACCTGGGGCCGGATTCCCAAGACGTACGTCCGCCTCGCCGACGACACGAGCATGCCGCTCGCCCTCCAGGACCGGCTGATCCGCGAGGGCGACGCGCTGACGCCGGACAACCCCTACGACATCCGGACCCTCCCGGGCAGCCACCTGAAGTGGCTGGTCGACCCGGCGCCGGCGGCCAGGGTCCTGAGTGACCTCGCGGACCTCACGGACCCGTCCGCCCGCCCGTGACCGGCCCCGGCCGGGAACGACTCCCGTCGGCCGTTCCGCCGCGATGTCCGTCCCGGCGGCGCCGCCGCCACTAGCGTGGACGCATGACGACTCCTGCGGATGTGCACGAGGTACGGGACCCCGAGCTGCCGGGACGGCTGCTGAGCGTCGAGCGGGACGCGCTGCTGCCGCTGCTGCGGGCGCGCGGCGACGGCGACTTCGCGCTGCCGGTGACGGCGTGTCCGGGCTGGACGGTGCGGGACGTGCTGGCGCACTGCTCGGCGGCGCTGTCGCGGGTGGTGGAGAGCCGGTACGAGAAGGACGTGTTCTCCCCGGCGGCCAACCAGCGGGACATCGACGAGCGGGCCGGCTGGACCAACGCCCGGATCCTCGACGAACTCGAACGCGGCATGACCGGGGCCGGCCCTGTCATCGCGGAGGCGGGCGGGCTGCTGGACGCGGTGGCGCTCGGCGAGTGGGTGCACGCCGGGGACGTGCGCGTGGCGCTCGGGGAGCCGGGGGCGTACGCCGGCTCGGGCCTGCCGTTCGCGCTCGCCCTGCTGGCGCAGGTCACCAGCGCGCGCGGCCATGTGCCGCTGCACGCGGACCTCGACGACGCGGACGAGCCGGTACGGCTGGGCGACACGTCCGGGGAACGGCCCCCGGCCCGCTTCATCGGCGACGGGCCGACGCTGGTGCGGCTGTACGCGGGGCGCCCGGTGGACGGGGCGTCGTACGAGCTGGCCGGGGTGGACGCGGCGGAGCTGAACATCTTCGGCTGACGGGCGGGTGGGGGAGCCGCGGGCCGGGGGCCGGGCGTAGGCTTGGATTGGACTAGACCTGTAGGAGCCGTTCCGAGCCGACGAATGGGGCCCCATGAGCAAGCGTGCAGTCCTGGAGGTGATCGCCCTCGACGTCGAGGACGCCGTCGCCGCCCAGGCGGGAGGTGCGGACCGCCTCGAGCTGGTCACCGACATGGCGGCGGACGGGCTGACCCCCGCGACGGCGACGGTGACGGCGATCCGCGCGGCCGTGGACATCCCGGTCCGGGTCATGCTGCGGCTCGCGGACGGCTTCGCGGCGGGCGCGGTGGAACGGCTGGCCGCGGCGGCGGGCGAGATGCGGGAGGCGGGGGCGGAGGAGTTCGTCCTCGGCTTCCTCGACGCGGACGGCCAGGTGGACCTGGCGGCGGTGGAGCGGGTCGCGGCGGAGCTGGAGGGGTGCCGGTGGACGTTCCACCGCGCGATCGACCACGCGGCGGACCGTGACGCCCTGCGCAAGCAGCTCGCGGACTTCCCTGGGCTGGACACCTACCTGACTGCCGGCTCGGCGCGGGGCGTCGACGCGGGCCTGCCGGTGCTGTGCGCGGAGGCGGCACGCCGCGGGGAGCCCGGGTACGGGCAGCAGTTGCTGGTGGGCGGCGGGCTGCGGCTGGAGCATGTGCCGGGTCTGCGGGACGCGGGTGTGGACGCTTTCCACATCGGCGGGGCGGCACGTCCGGACGGCTGGTCAGGGCCGGTGTCGGCGGAAGCCGTGCGCCGGTGGCGGGGCGTGCTGGGGAGCTGAGGCGCCTCGGACGCCGGGCGGGTGTCGCGCGGCCCGGCGTTCGCGGGGCGCCGTCCGCGCCCGCGCCCGCCTACGGCGCGGGTTCCGTCAACTGCGCCGGCAGCGGTGCCCCATGCGTGATGACCAAGCCCGACACCGCTCGCGTCAGCGTCACGTACAGGCGGCGCAGGCCCGTGCGTTCGTCCGGTTCCGCGTCGACGACCGCCTGCGGTTCGTCCAGGAGGACGTAGTCGTATTCCAGGCCCTTCGCCAGGGACGCCGGGACCAGGGTGAGGCGGGTCGACTCCGTTGTCTCCTCGCCGGGGGACACGTGGGGCAGGCCCGCCGAGGCAAGGGCCTCCGTCAGGGCGGGGATGCGGGGGTCCGCCGCGATCAGGCCCACCGAGCCCTCGCGGGTGAGCAGTTCGCGGCACGCGGCGATCACGTCGTCCGGGCCCGAAGCGCCGCGTACCTCGAAGAAGCCCGGGTTCTCGCGGATCGACGCCACCGGGGTGAGGCCCGGCGCGATGTGCGGGAGCAGGCGGGAGGCGTACGTGATGACGTCCGTCGGGACACGGAAACCCGCCGTGAGCTCCTCCACCACCGCGTCCGGCTTCCCCAGGTGGGCCAGCGCCTCCTCCCAACTGCGCGTCGCCCACGGCGTGGTGCCCTGTGCCAGGTCGCCGAGGACGGTCGCCGAGCCGGTCGTGCAGCGGCGGCCCACCGCCCGGTACTGCATGGGGGAGAGGTCCTGCGCCTCGTCCAGCACCACATGCCCGAGCGACGGCGTCCGCTGGATCAGGTCCGCCGCCTCGTCGATCAGCACCGTGTCCGCCGCCGACCACTTCGCCGACTTCACCGACCGGGCCGGCTTCGCCCAGAGGACCGCCTTCTGCTCCTGCTCGTCGAGCAGCCCTTCCGCGTGCTCCGCCAGGAACTCCGCGTCGCCCAGGAGCCGCAGGACCAGCTTCGCCGGGTCCACGGCCGGCCACACCGCCTTCACCGCGGCCTTCACCGCCGCGTTGCGCGCCACCGTGTCCTGGACCCGGTCGTCCGGCGCCTCGCCCGCCCGCTCCATCTGCACCAGCACCGCGTGCGCGATCCGCTGCGGCAAGGCGTCCCGGGCGGCCCCGTAGCGGATGTCCCGGTCGAGCAACTGCCGGACGATCTCCTCGAGTTCGTACGCCGGCACGCGCCAGCGGCGGGAGCCGCGCACCACCACGACCGGCTCCGTCGGCATCGTCACGTGGGAGTACAGGGCCCGCCGCAGCACCTCCGCCATGCGCGCGTCGCCCTTGACCGTCGCCGCCGTCGCGTCGTCCGTCCCGCGCACCTCCACGTGCGCCACCAGGTCGTCCACCGTGGCCTGGGCGACGGTGAGCTCACCCAGGGCCGGGAGCACCTGCTCGATGTAGTGGAGGAAGGAGCGGTTCGGGCCGACGACCAGCGTGCCCGTGCGGGCCAGCCGCTCACGGTGGGCGTAGAGCAGGTACGCGACCCGGTGCAGGCCCACGGCCGTCTTTCCGGTGCCGGGTCCGCCCTGCACGCACACGCTGCCCGACAGCCCGGACCGTACGATCTCGTCCTGCTCGGGCTGGATGGTGGCGACGATGTCGCGCATCGGGCCGACGCGCGGGCGCTCGATCTCCTGCTGGAGCAGCTTGCTGGTGGTCGCCGCCTCGGCCGGGTCGGAGAGGTGCTCGTCCTCGTAGGCGGTGAGGTCGCCGCCGGTGTAGCCGAAGCGGCGGCGCAGCCCGACGTCCATCGGGTCCTTCTTGGACGCCCGGTAGAACGGCTGCGACACCGGCGCACGCCAGTCGATCACCATCGGGTCGCCGTCCGCGTCGTGCACATGGCGGCGCCCGATGTAGAAGCGCTCGCCCTCCGCGCCCTCCGCCTGCTCGGCGCCCGGCGCGCGCAGATAGTCGAGGCGGCCGAAGAACAGCGGGGTGTCGCTGAGGTCGGCCAGCGCCTTGATCCGTTCCTCGATCTGGTGCTGCAGCACCTCCGCGTTCACCCAGTTGGCCGTGACGTCGCGGATGTCGAGCGCCTCCACGTCCTCCCGCATGGCACGCAGGGCGGCGCGGGACGCGGCGAGGTGGGAGCGTTCGCGGGCGAGGGGGTCGTCGGCCGGGGCGGCCGGACCGTCCACGGGGTCGTTCACGGGCTCGTCTACGGACGTGGACGCGGACAAGGGGGTGCCTCCGAAAAACCTGCTGCGGGTGTGCTGCGAGGAAGGAAATGCCGGCCGGTTTCCGTCCGGACGGCGGCGCTCCGTGAGGGAGGCGGGAAGAGAGCGGAGATTCTAGGTCGTGGGGCGGGGGCGGTCCAAACGGTTTTCCGCGCGCCCCGTACGACGGTCCACGCCGGATGCCCTCCGCCGCGCCGGCCCCGTGGTCAACGACGCCAGCAGCGCCAGCCGCTCCGCGTCCTCGCTGCCCGGCGCCGCGTGGTACGCCGCGAGCGCCAGTCCGTCCGGGCCGTCGACGTCCAGCTTGGACAGGGTCAGGCTCAGCTCCCCGACCTGCGGGTGGTTCATCCGGATCGGCTTGTCCACGACCGGCCGCACGTCGTGCCGGGCCCACACCTTGCGGAACTCCGCGCTCTTGAGCGACAGTTCGCCGACCAGCCGCACCACCCGCGGATCGTCCACGTCGGTCCCCAGCCGCCGCCGGAACACGGCGACGCACTGCGCGGCCGTGGCCGCCCAGTCCGCGTGCAGATCCCGCTCGGCGGGGTCGAGGAAGAACGACCGCAGCCGGTTCTCACCCACCCGCACGGCCGGCACCAGCGCCGTGGCCAGCGGGTTCACCGCGATGATGTCGAGGGTCCGGTCCGTCACGAAGGCCGGCAGGCCGATCGACCCCAGCAGCTGCGCCGTGGCCGGCGGGACGGCGGGCCGCCGCGACGGCCGCCGCCGGGTACGCGGCCGGGGCGCGGCGAGCTGGTGCAGGTACGCGGTGGCGGTGTCGTCGAGCAGCAGGACCCGGGCGAGCGCGTCGAGGATCTGCGCCGACGGATTGCGGTCGCGGCCCTGCTCGAGCCGCAGGTAGTAGTCGGAGCTGATGCCGGCGAGCAGGGCGACCTCCTCGCGGCGCAGTCCGGGCACCCGGCGCACACCGTGGGACGGCAGGCCCAGGTCGTCCGGCGTCACCAGTTCCCGGCGCGCCCGGAGGTAGTCGCCGAGCCGGTTCTCCTCAGACATGCGTTCCAGCGTAAGGGCGCGGGGCGTTCCGTTCCTGGTCCTGTCACTCCCAGGATCGGCGGGGAACTGGGCGGACCGCCGTCCACGGCGGACGGTGGGCACATGACCACCACGCGAACGACCGCAACGGCTGCGACCACCCTCCCCGGCGGCACCTGGACGCTGGGCGACCTGACCGTCACCCGCTTCGGCTACGGCGCCATGCAGCTCGCGGGGCCCGGCGTGATGGGCCCGCCCGCCGACCGTGAGGGCGCCCTCGCCGTGCTGCGCGAGGCCGTACGCCTCGGCATCACCCACATCGACACCGCCGACGCCTACGGCCCGCGCGTCACCAACCGGCTCATCCACGAGGCCCTGCACCCCTACCCGGACACCCTGCACATCGCCACCAAGGTCGGCGCGCGCCGGGACGCCGACGGCGGCTGGCCCCCGGCCCGCGAACCCGACGACCTGCGCCGCGCCGTCCACGACAACCTGGAGGCCCTCGGCGTCGACACCCTCGACCTGGTCAACCTGCGCCTCGGTGACGCCACGGGACCCCGGCCGGGCTCACTGGCGACGGCGTACGAGACGCTCGTCGAGCTGCAGCGGGAGGGCCTGATCCGGCACCTCGGGCTCAGCAACGCGACCCCCGGGCAGGTCGCCGAGGCGGAGACCATCGCGCCGTTCGTCTGCGTCCAGAACCTCTACAACCTCGCCCACCGCCAGGACGACGCCCTGATCGACCGGCTCGCCGCGCAGGGCGTCGCGTACGTGCCGTACTTCCCGCTCGGCGGGTTCACGCCGCTCCAGTCCGCCACGCTGTCGCAGGTGGCCGAGCGGCACGGCGTACGGCCGGTGGCGGTGGCGCTCGCCTGGCTGCTGCGCCGCTCGCCGAACATCCTGCTGATCCCCGGTACGTCGTCGGTGGCGCATCTGCGGGAGAACGTCGCCGGGGCGGCGCTCACCCTGACCGAGGAGGACCTGGCCGCGCTCGACACGATCGGGGGTGACCAGGGGCCCACCCCCTAGGGGACACCCCGTCCTGCCTGAGAGGGACGGCTCGTTCCGCAGGTGTACGCGGCGGCCCCGCGGCTCGGTCCCGTGGGCCGATGCCGGTACCGGGGCCGGAGAGCAACCATGGAGGTATGAGCGCAGCGACCATCCATCCCACCACGCCGCCGGCCCGCCCGGCCGGCGCGACCCCGGTGAAGGGCAGTCACCCGCACCGCCTCGGTGACGCCCTGCGCGCCGTCAAGGTCTTCCTCGGCGCCGCCTTCGACGTGGTCCTCCTCGGCGAGTACGGCGAGGAGGCGGGCGTCCGCCACCGGTAGGCGGCGCCGGACGGCTACCCGCGGTCCGGACGCGGCCCGGCGGCACCGTCCGGAGCCGTCGCGGGGTTCGCGTGGAGAACTTCGCGCGCCTGTTCGGAGGCGCGGAGCATCGTCTCGGCCACGAAGTCGAGGAAGCGGGCGGCGTTCTCCAGCCGTACGGCGGCCGGTGTGCCGCGCCCCAGGACCGCGACGCCCTGCCGTGAGGTCTCGGCGACCTGGGCGGTGGACCGGGCGCTGGCCACCATCGACTGGTACCAGATGTCCTCGTCGAAGCCGTAACGCTCCCGGCGGCCCCCCTCCTCGCGGAACCGGCGCACCAGGTCCTGGCTCTCCAGGAACGCGATCGCCTTCGACACCGACGCCGGGCTGACCTCGAGCCGCTCCGCCAGCTCGGCGGCGGTGAGGCTGCCGGAGTCGCTGAGGGTGAGGCAGGCCATGACCCTGGCCATCATCCGGGGCGTGCCCGAGGCGATGAAGACCGTCGTGAGCGTCTCCTCGTACTCCCGTACCGCCTCCGGGTCACGCCCGTAGGCGTCCGGCGCCGCCTTCGCCTGCCGCGCGCTTCGCCTGCGCCGGTGGGCGCGCTGCTCGGTCGCGCGCTGGGCCAGCTCGGGACGGTAGCCGGCGGGTCCGCCGTTGCGCATGACCTCGCGCGTGATCGTCGAGGTGGGGCGGTCCAGACGCCTGGCGATCTCCGCGTAGGCGAGCCCGTCGGCCAGTCCCGTCGCGATCTGCTGGCGTTCCTGCTGGGTGAGCCTGCCTCCTGGCACCGCGGCCTCCTTCGTGGTCCGTGACGCCGTCAGCATAGCTTTCATCCCAAGTCATTGCAACGTGGTCGGCCTGCTTTGTTGCGTTGTCTCTCAACTCGTTGCAACAATTTAGACGCTCTGAGCTGCATAAATCTCAATTGCACGCAACGAACTAGTTGCCGCAACTGTGAACGCAACGTAGCGTTTCCGGTGTCAGAAACGACAACGCACCGGAGGAGCGCACCATGCGATTCGACACCCCCGCCCCCGTCTCCGTCCTCTTCGACGTCCCCGCCGGCCACATCCGGTTCATCGCCGCCGACCGGACCGACACCGTCGTCGAGGTCCTGCCCGCGGACGCCGGGAAGAGCCGCGACGCGAAGGCCGCGGAGCAGACCACGGTCCACCACGGCGACGGCGTTCTGCGGATCCAGGGCCCGGCCGCCGCGAACAAGCTCGTCGGCCCGTCCGGCGCCGTCGAGATCACCGTCCGGCTGCCCACCGGCTCACACGTCGAGGGCAAGGCCGCCGGCGCGGAACTCCGGGGCGTCGGACGGCTCGGCGACGTGACCTTCGAAGGGGCACAGGGCCCGGTCAAGCTCGACGAGACCGCCGGTGCCCGCCTGGCCGTCCTCGACGGCGACGTCTGCGTCGGCCGGCTGGGCGGCCCCGCCGAGATCAGCACCCGGAGGGGCGACATCCGCGTCACCGAGGCCGTGCGCGGCACGGTCACCCTGCGCACCGAGCACGGTGACATCTCCGTCGGCGCGGCCCCGGGGGTCTCCGCCGCCCTGGACGCCGGCACCGGCTACGGCCGGATCCGCAACACGCTCAACAACACCGACGGGGCCGCCGCCGCCCTCTCCGTCCACGCGACCACCGCCTACGGCGACATCACCGCCGCCGGCCTGTGACCCCCTCGCACCCCAAGCGCCACCCCGGACACCCGAGCACCTGAAGGAGACCCCCTCATGACCGACCTGGCCATCGCGGCGAACGGGCTGCGCAAGTCCTACGGCGACAGGACCGTCCTCGACGGCGTCGACCTCGCCGTCCCCGAAGGCACGATCTTCTCGCTGCTCGGCCCGAACGGCGCGGGCAAGACCACCGCCGTCAAGATCCTCTCCACCCTCGTCGCCGCGGACGCCGGCGACGTGCGCGTCGCCGGCCACGACCTCTCCGCCGACCCGCAGGCCGTACGCGCCGCGATCGGCGTCACGGGGCAGTTCTCCGCCGTCGACGGGCTGATCACCGGCGAGGAGAACATGCTTCTGATGGCGGACCTGAACCACCTCCCCAAGGCCGAGGGCCGACGGGTCGCCGCCGAACTGCTGGAGCGGTTCGACCTCGCCGACGCGGCGAGGAAGCCCGCCTCCACCTACTCCGGCGGCATGAAGCGCCGCCTCGACATCGCCATGACCCTGGTCGGCGGCCCGCGGATCATCTTCCTGGACGAGCCGACCACCGGCCTCGACCCCCGGTCCCGTCACAACATGTGGCAGATCATCCGCGAACTCGTCACCGGCGGCGTCACCGTCTTCCTCACCACCCAGTACCTGGAGGAGGCCGACGAACTCGCCGACCGCATCGCGGTGCTGCACGAGGGCAGGATCGCCGCCGAGGGCACCGCCGAGCAGCTCAAGCGGATCGTCCCCGGCGGCCACGTCCGCCTCCGCTTCACCGACCCGGCCGCCTACCGCACCGCCGCCGCCGCGCTGACCGAGGCGTCCCGCGACGACGACGCCCTCGCCCTCCAGCTCCCCAGCGACGGCACCCAGCGTGAACTGCGCGCCATCCTCGACCACTTGGACGCCGTCGGCATCGAGGCCGACGAGCTGACCCTGCACACCCCCGACCTCGACGACGTCTTCTTCGCCCTGACCGAGGCCGCCGTCGTCCCCGCCCCGTCCGCCGTCCCCTCGAAGGAGACCGTCCGATGAGCGCCGTCCAGGCCGCCGCCCGCCCCAGCCGCTTCTCCCTCGCCCTGCGCGACTCGGCCACGATGGTGCGCCGCAACCTGCTGCACGCGCGCCGCTACCCGTCCCTCACGCTCAACCTGCTGCTCACCCCGGTCATGCTGCTCCTGCTCTTCGTGTACGTCTTCGGCGACGTGATGAGCGCGGGGCTGGGCGGCGGCGGCCGGTCCGCGTACGTCGCCTACCTGGTGCCGGGCCTGCTGCTGATGACCATCGGCTCCACCGCCGTCGGTACCGCGGTGTCGGTGTCGATGGACATGACCGAGGGCATCGTGGCCCGCTTCCGCACGATGGCCGTCCACCGCGGCTCGGTGCTCGTCGGACACGTGGTCGGCAGCGTGCTGAAGGCCGTCCTGAGTGTGGTCGTCGTGGGCCTGGTCGCCGTGGCGATCGGCTTCCGCTCCACCGACGCCACCGCGCTGGAGTGGCTGGCCGCCTTCGGGCTGCTGGTGCTGTTCGCGACGGCGCTCACCTGGATCGCGGTCGGCATGGGCCTCGGCGCCCCGAACGCCGAGGCCGCCAGCAACAACGCGACCCCGCTGATCCTGCTCCCGCTGCTGTCCAGCGCCTTCGTCCCGGTCGAGGGGATGCCGGGCTGGTTCCGGCCGGTCGCCGAGTACCAGCCGTTCACGCCGGCCATCGAGACCCTCCGCGGGCTGCTGCTCGGCAGCGAGATCGGGCACAACGGGTGGCTGGCGGCGGGCTGGTGCGTGGCCCTGACGGCGCTCGGCTACTTCTGGTCGGCCGCGTCCTTCGCCCGCGACCCGAAGTGACACGGGCACGAGTGAGTACGAGTACGCCCGCCCAGTCGAGCACCGGCCGTATGAACCTGGACAGCTCGCCGGACCGGCGGCACCGGGACGAGCGGGACCCCTGGGTGACGACCGCTCGCGAAGGCCCTCAGCTCTCAGCGAGGAGCTCGTCCGCGTCGACGATCCGGTAGGCGTACCCCTGCTCGGCGAGGAACCGCTGGCGGTGCGCCGCGAAGTCCTGGTCGATGGTGTCGCGGGCGACCACGGAGTAGAAGTGCGCCTGGTGGCCGTCCGCCTTCGGCCGCAGCACACGGCCGAGGCGCTGCGCCTCCTCCTGGCGGGAGCCGAAGGTGCCGGACACCTGGATGGCGACCGTCGCCTCCGGCAGGTCGATGGAGAAGTTCGCGACCTTCGACACCACCAGCACGCTCAGCTCGCCCTGCCGGAACGCCTCGAACAGCTTCTCCCGCTGGGCGTTGGACGTCTCGCCCTTGATGACCGGCGCGTCCAGATGCTCGCCCAGCTCGTCGAGCTGGTCGATGTACTGCCCGATGACCAGGATCTGCTGCCCGGCGAACCGGCGGACGATCGCCTCCGTCACCTTCTGCTTGGTGGCGGTCGTCGAGCAGAAGCGGTACTTCTCCTCCTGCTCGGCCGTCGCGTACGCCAGCCGCTCGGAGTCCGTGAGATTGACGCGGACCTCGACGCAGTCGGCGGGTGCGATGTAGCCCTGCGCCTCGATCTCCTTCCACGGGGCGTCGAACCGCTTCGGGCCGATCAGCGAGAAGACGTCGGACTCGCGGCCGTCCTCACGCACCAGGGTCGCCGTCAGGCCGAGACGGCGGCGGGCCTGCAGGTCGGCGGTGAACTTGAAGACGGGGGCGGGCAGCAGGTGCACCTCGTCGTAGAGGATCAGGCCCCAGTCGCGGGAGTCGAACAGCTCCAGGTGGGGGTAGATGCCCTTCCGCTTCGTCGTCAGCACCTGGTAGGTGGCGATGGTGACGGGGCGGATCTCCTTCTTCGTGCCGCTGTACTCGCCGATCTCCTCCTCGGTGAGCGACGTCCGCCTCACCAGCTCGTGCTTCCACTGGCGGGCCGAGACGGTGTTGGTGACGAGGATCAGCGTGGTCGACTTCGCCTGCGCCATCGCGCCCGCGCCGACCAGCGTCTTGCCCGCGCCGCAGGGGAGGACGACGACGCCGGAGCCGCCGTGCCAGAAGTTCTCCACGGCCTGCTTCTGGTACGGGCGCAGCGCCCAGCCGTTCTCGTGCAGCTCGATCGGGTGCGCCTCGCCGTCCACGTACCCGGCGAGGTCCTCGGCGGGCCAGCCCAGCTTCAGCAGGGTCTGCTTGATCTGGCCGCGCTCGGAGGGGTGCACGGCGACGGTGTCCGGGTCGATGCGGGCGCCGACGAGGGGAGCGACGCGCTTGGAACGCAGCACCTCCTCGAGGACGGGCCGGTCGGTGGTGGTGAGGACCAGGCCGTGCGCGGGGTGCTTGACCAGGCTGAGCCGGCCGTAGCGGTCCATGGTCTCGGCGATGTCGACGAGCAGCGCGTGCGGCACCGGGTAGCGGCTGTACTGCACCAGGGCGTCGACGACCTGCTCGGCGTCGTGGCCCGCGGCCCGGGCGTTCCACAGGCCGAGCGGGGTCACCCGGTAGGTGTGGATGTGCTCGGGGGCGCGTTCCAGTTCGGCGAACGGCGCGATGGCGCGACGGCAGTCGTCGGCCTGCTCGTGATCGACCTCGAGGAGCAGGGTTTTGTCGGACTGGACGATGAGCGGACCATTCACGCGCGGCTGCCTTTCTGCGACGGGCTCGGCACGGGCACTGCACGGCCAAACGTCCAGTTTGCCTGATCGCATTCCACACCGTCCCCCGGAGCGTTCGCGGAGACGCGGGACCGCGACCCCGTCAGGGGCGCGGGGAACCGGGCGACCGGCCACGGAGCAGCCCGTACATGCCCGCCGGCCGCATCAGTCCGCGAGTTCCGCGACACCCGTGATCCGGTGCAGGGGGTACGTCCGCACCTCGTCCGCCGTGTGGTCGTACGCGGTGACGAACCCGCCCTCGACCCGAATCGGCGCGATGACCCGCTGACTGGCCGCCCCCTCCGCGTTCACGTACCCGATCCACACCGTGTCGTTGGTGAGAACGGCGGCCTGCAGGGTGGCCAGGGTGTCCGCGGCGGTGGTGCGCGGCAGCTCCCCCGGCGCCGCACCCGCCCCGCCGCCCACCGGCTTCCGCGGCGCCGTGGACGCGAGATCACCCGCACGGACCGCCCGGATCGCGGCAGCCAGCAATGTGTCGTCCGGCACGGGCGGCCCGTCCGGCACCGGCTCGGGAGGCGTACGCGGGGGTGTGCGGTACGCGTCCGCGCGGGCGATCAGCACGTCGCCCTCCGCGGACTCCGCGGCCGGCGCGAACCCCATCGCCCGCAGCCCCTCCAGCAGAGCCGCCGGGTCGGTCCGCGCCGCCAGCACCGTCGGGGCGAGCCGGCGCAGCCCCAGCCCGGCGGCGCGCCTGTCGGCCAGGATCTCGTTCAGCACCGCGTCGTCGTCGCACCGCACGTAGGACGAGGCGGCGCCCACCCGCAGGTGCCCGTGCCGGCGGGCCACGTCGTCGATGAGGTACGCCAGCGGCTGCGGCACCGGCGTACGCGAGTGCGCGGCGAGGAAGGCGTGCAGGTCGGCGGCGGACCGCCCGGCGTCCAGGGCCCGCCGTACCGAGGCGGGCGTGAACCGGTAGACGGTCGCGCCACCCTTCGACTCCACGTCCGCGAGCACGCCCAGCATGTCGGCGAGGGGCCGCTCCAGCGGGCCGGGCGCCACCGCCGTCAGGTCGGCCTGGAGCAGCACGTGGTCCAGCGGCTCGGGCAGCAGGGGTTCGAGCAGCCGGGCGGCGGCCGCGGCGGCGGTCGCCTGCTCGGCGGGGGAGAGGGCGGGCGGCGGCGGGGTCCGCCGGTGGTGCACGGGCAGCTTGTCGCCCGGCCCCGTCGGCTCGGTCTCCGCGTCCCCGTGCCGGGGCGCGGGCGGCGCGCCGATCAGCGCCCTCCCGTGCGAGGAGAGCGCGCCGCGTCCGGTGACGCCGAGCATCTCCGCCTCCGCCAGCGTCCAGCGGGCCAGCCGCGACCGCAGGTCCTCGTCCCCGCCCGGCCCGCTCCCGCCGTCGGCCGGATACCCCGGCGCCCCGGACCCGCCCGCGCGGGCCGCGGCACCTCGTGCCCCCTCGGCGGGCTGCGCCGGCGTCCGGCGGGCGTACGGGGAGGACGCGCCGCTCCCGGCCCGCTCCGCGCGCGGTGGCCGCTCCCAGCGCAGGCGCGCCAGCAGCGACCCGGTGTTCGGCGCGGCGCCTTCCGGGAGCCCCGCCAGCAGGGCCAGCACCCGGTGCCGTACCTCCGGGGCGACCGAGCGGTCCAGGCCAGGACCGAGCGCGGACAGCGTGCGGTCCTTCGCGTCCCGCTCCCCGACCAGCCCCGGCGTCCGGGTCGCCGCGAGCCACGCCGTGGCCAGCCGCGCCCAGCGCTCGCCGGCGGGCCGCTCCAGCCACTCGTCGTACGCCGGGGTCGCCGCGTACCGCTCGTCGGCCTCACCGTCGGACGCCAGGAGCCCGGCCGCGTAGGCCAGTTCGACCCAGAACGCGGCCACCGGCTCGGGCACGTCCAGCGCCACGGCGGTCCGCTTGAGGTCCCGCACGCTCAGCCCGCCGGCCCGCAGCACCGCGGGCCCGCCCTCGTGCCAGTCCTTCAGCAGCTCCTCGACGGTCGCCAGCGCCGTGTACGCCTGCCCGGCCGCCGTCGCGTCCACCATCTGCGGCCGGTGCACCGCGGCCGCCTCCACGGGCGGCGGCACCGGCTCCGTCGTCCGGTGCGCCCGCCCGGCGCGCAGCCGCAGCGCCACCTCGCGGGGCAGGACGACCGTGCCGGGCGCCGTCGGCAGCAGCAGCCCTCGGTCGAGCAGCCAGCGCAGCCGGGGCGCCGGATCGGCGGTGACCTGCCCGTACGGCGGGCCCCACACCAGCCGCTCCAGCACCTCCACCGACTCGCTCGGCGCCTGGTCGAGCAGCGCCGGCATCCGCTCCGGGTCCTCGAAGAGGCCGGCCAGCGCGTCCAGCGCGGAGACGGAGTCGTGCGTCGACGGCAGCCCGGCCGTCGCCAGGATCTCCTGGATACGGCCCGGCGACATCCCCGCGCCCGCCTCCCGCACGGTCGGGCCGAGACCGGTCGGCGACGGGTGCTGCGGCGACGGCGCCAGCAGCTCGCGGGCGGTGCGCACCAGGCGCAGCCGGTCGTCGCCGCCCCACACCAGGGCCTGTTCGCGGAGCGTGCCCAGCGCGTGCGGCAGAGCGGCGGACACCGCCGGGTCGCCGTCGTCGCCCGCCATCAGCCCGAGCAGCTCCTCGTACGTCGCCGGGTCCGGCGCCACCGCCAGCGCCTGCGCGGTCTGCAGCGTGAACCGGTCGAGGCGCTCCAGCGCGCGGACCACCGAGGCGCGGGTGCCCGCGCGGGTGGCGAGCTGGGTCAGGTCCGTGGGCACGGGCGTGATGAGATCCGGCCGGCCGCGCAGGAGCGCGGCCAGGGAGGCGTCGTCCCGCCCCCGGAGCGCCTCGGCGAGGGATCGGGGGGCCGCCGCGGGGTTCTCCTCGGTGCTCATCCGCCTCACGTTAGCGGGTGGGTACGTCCGTGGCGTGCCGGGAGTTGGGCCGGGTCGCCGCACTCGCGGTACCGTCGGGCGACGGTGTCCCGACGCATCCGTCCCGGAGGGGACTTCGTGGGTATCGAGAGCGACCAGGTCGTCTACGAGTATCTGAGCCGCGTCGGCGACGTGGCGCAGCAGCGGCAGTTGCCGTCGGCGGCACGGATGCGGCTGGTCGCGGAGCTGCGTGACGAGATCGACCGGCGTCGCGCCAAGGCCGTGGTGGACTCGCCGGCGGCGGTGCGGCGGATCATCGCGCGGATGGGGACGCCTACGGAGGTGGTCTCCAAGGCGGAGGACTCGACGGCCGGCTCCGCGCCGGGCGCGCCGGAACGGGATCAGCCGAAGGGTGTCCCCGTGCAGCGGGAGGCCAAGGCGGGCGGGGTGTTCCGGAAGGCCGTCCCCCGGCCGCGGTCGTCGACGTCCCCGGCCCCGCCGTCCGCTCCGGCCGACGTGCCGTCGCCGCCGCATCGGGCCGGTCTCGACGAGGTCGGCGACAGCGGGAGTCAGCCCGACTGGTGGCGGGTGGACAGCGGTCCCTTCGGGGTGGGGGACGAGGTGCCGGGGTTCGTGGGCGGGGTGGAGATCCCTGAGCTCCTGAAGCGGCCGGCGCCGAAGGAGGAGCAGCCGGCGGCCGAGGCCCCGCCCGCTGCCGAGGTGGTGGAGGCGGCCGAGGAGGTGCCAGCGCGGCGGCGGCTGCTGCGGCTGCCGTCGCGGCGGTGGAGCAATCCGCTGCTGCTGGTCGCCGCGGCGTCGCTGGTCGTGGGGGCGGTGCTGGGGAACTGGTTCGCGCTGATCCTGGGGTGGCTTATCGCGTATGCCTCGCGGCGGCTGACTCCGGGGGAGGTGAAGGCGGCGGTGGTGATCCTGCCGGGCCTGTCGCTGATCGGGGGGATCGTATGGCTGTGGGGGCGTGCGGTGGGGCGGTGGGGTGAGCCTGTCGCCGAGGGGCAGATGAACGCGGCGCTTGCGGGCACCTGGCCGTGGGTGATCCGCACGGCGGCGGTGGCGTCGGCGCTGTTCCTGGTGTGGCGGTCACAGCGGCAACGCTGAGGGGTGTTCCGGCGGGCGGGGTTGTTCACGCACCTGACCCCGGCAGGGTGCCGCCGCCCTTCAGGGGCGCGGGGAACTGCGCGACCAGCCACGGATCGTCGGCACCCGGTGCTGCAAGGGTGCCGCCGTGCCCACCCGTGCCGCCCCAGCGGCACGATTGCCCGCGGCTGCGCCGTTCAGGGGCGCGGGGAACTGCGCGACCAGCCACGGATCGTCCGCACCTGGCGCTGCAGGGGTGCCGCCGTGGCGGGCAGGGCCCGGAGGGGCGTGGCGCACAATGGCGCACATGGCCAACGTGACCCCGCCCGCCCAGCCCGCTCCGTCCGGCAGGACCGCCGCTCCCACCGTCGGGTTCGATCTCGACATGACGCTCATCGACTCGAGGCCCGGGATCCGGGCGTGTTACGTGGCTCTCGCCGAGCGGACCGGGACCTACGTCGATGCCGATCTCGCGGTCAGCCGGCTGGGGCCGCCCCTGGTGGAGGAGCTGGTGAACTGGTTCCCGGCGGAGCGGGTCGAGGAGGTCGCCGAGTTGTACCGGGCCATGTACCCGGAGTACGCGATCGCGCCGACGCTCGCCCTGCCCGGTGCGCGGGACGCGATAGCCGCCGTGCGGGCGCGGGGCGGGCGGGCGGTCGTGGTGACCGCGAAGTACGAGCCCAACGCCAAGCTGCACCTCGCGCACCTCGGCATCGAGCCGGACGCGGTGATCGGCGACCTGTGGGCCGAGCAGAAGGCGCTGGCGCTGCGCGAGCACGGGGCGTCCGTGTACGTCGGCGACCACACGGGGGACGTGCGCGGAGCGCGCACCGCGGGCGCGGTGTCGGTCGCGGTCGCCACCGGACCGTGCGACGCGGCGGAACTCCGGGAGGCCGGCGCGGACACCGTCCTCACCGATCTGACGGAATTCCCCCGCTGGTTCTCGGACTACTGCTCGGACAACTGACCGGAAACCGCACGAGCGGCCCGGGCGTGCCGTCGTCCCGCGGCGGCGGAACGCAGTACGCCCGCACCGGCGACGGCGAATCCGACACCCATGAGCATGCTCAATCCGAACATGTACGTCGGAAAGGGCGTCGTTCCGAGGAACAGCGGGGCGACCGTGACCAGAGTGGCCACGGCGCCGACGAAGAAGACGAGGGCACCGGCACGGACCAGGCCGTCACCGGGCGCGGCGGAATTCGCTTGGGTTTTGTCACGCACCGCACCAGGGTAGTTCCCTGCGCGAGGGAACGACGCGGTGACGTCTTGTCACCGGCTCGAAGACCATTAGCCTTGGTACCGGCGGGTCATCGGGCCCGCCCGAGTGCTATCAAGAGCCGTTTTCCGATGCAGTTTTCCCGACGAGTACGAGGACGAGGACAGACGTGCCTACCGGCAAGGTCAAGTGGTTCAACAGCGAGAAGGGCTTCGGCTTTCTCTCCCGTGACGACGGCGGAGACGTCTTCGTGCATTCCTCGGTCCTCCCCGCCGGAGTCGAGGCCCTCAAGCCGGGCCAGCGCGTGGAGTTCGGCGTGGTCGCCGGGCAGCGCGGCGACCAGGCCCTTTCCCTGACCATCCTGGACCCGACCCCGTCGGTCGCGGCCGCCCAGCGCAAGAAGCCCGACGAGCTGGCCTCGATCGTGCAGGACCTCACGACACTGCTGGAGAACATCACGCCGTCACTGGAGCGGGGCCGTTACCCCGACCGCGCGGCCGGCAAGAAGATCGCCGGGCTGCTCCGCGCGGTCGCCGACCAGCTCGACGTCTAGGCGCACCTTCCCTACGGGAACCGCAGCGCGTCCGGGCCGAGGGGCGGTACGAGCCCCTCGGCCGCCGCGCGGGTGAGCAGCCCGCGCACGGCCGCGTAGCCGTCCTCGCCGAGGTCGGCGGTGAACTCGTTGACGTACAGCCCGATGTGCTGGTCGGCGACGGCCGGGTCCATCTCCTGGGCGTGCTCCATCACGTACGGGCGGGAGGCCTCCGGGTCGTCCCAGGCCGCCCGCACGGAGGCGCGGACCGCGTCCGCGAGCCGGGTCAGCGTCTCCTCGCCGAGCGCACGCCGCGCGAGGATCGCGCCGAGGGGGATCGGCAGCCCGGTGGTGTTCTCCCAGTGCTCGCCCATGTCGGCGAGCTTGTGCAGCCCGTAGTTCTGATAGGTGAAGCGCGCCTCGTGGATGACGAGACCGGCGTCGACCTTCCCGTCCCGTACGGCGGGCATGATCTCGTGGAACGGCATCACCACGATCTCGCCCACACCGCCGGGGACGACGTCCGCCGTCCACAGCCGGAACAGCAGGTACGCCGTCGACTTCTCGCTGGGCACCGCGACCGTGCGGCCCGTGAGGTCCACGCCCGGCTCCCGGGTCAGCACCAGCGGTCCGCAGCCCCGCCCCAGCGCGCCCCCGCAGGGCAGCAGCGCGTACTCCTCCAGGACGTACGGCAGCACCGCGTACGACACCTTCAGCACGTCCAGCTCACCGCGCTCGGCCATGCCGTTGGTGATGTCGATGTCGGCGAAGGTGACGTCGAGGGCGGGCGCGCCCGGCACGCGGCCGTGGGCGAGGGCGTCGAAGACGAAGGTGTCGTTCGGGCAGGGCGAGTAGGCGATGCGCAGCCGCTGCTGCTCACTGGTGGTCATGCCGTGTTCCAACTCTCCAGTACGGGCGCGAGCTTCCCGAAGCCCTCGGTGAGGGCGGCCAGGGCGTCGCCGATGCGCCAGGCGGCGCGGTCGCGCGGGCCGACAGGGTTCGAGACCGCCCGCACCTCGAGGACGGGCACGCCCTGCGCGGCGGCGGCCTCGGCGACGCCGAAGCCCTCCATGCCCTCGGCGAGGGCGCGGGGATGGCGGGCGCGCAGGGCG
Source organism: Streptomyces werraensis (assembly GCA_014656175.1). Taxonomy (GTDB): domain Bacteria; phylum Actinomycetota; class Actinomycetes; order Streptomycetales; family Streptomycetaceae; genus Streptomyces; species Streptomyces werraensis. The sequence continues at coordinate 334,758 of BNBX01000005.1, read as the reverse complement.
TCCGCGCGGGCGGCGGTGCCGGTCACCGTGGACACGGTGAGGACGGTGCCGGTGCGCGCGCCGGACGCGGCGGCGGCCGCCTCGGCGAGGGACGAGGGCGGGCGGTGGGTGACGGTGCCGAAGCCGAGCTCGGTCACCGGCAGGAACCCCTCGGCCGTCTCGGCGCCCAGGTCCGCCGCGGTGATCGCGTCGGCGACGACGAGGGACCCGAGGGGCGCGTGCGGCGCGAAGCCGCCGCCGATCCCCGCGCACACGACGAGGCCGTAGGGGCGGCCGTCCAGGGCGGCGGCGGTCAGCGCGGCGGCCGTCGACGCGGCGGCGAGCGCCGGGCCGACCCCGGCGGCGAGCAGGTCGGGCCCGCCCGCGACGCGGTGCACGACCGCGCCGGGCAGTTCCCGCACCCGTACCGGCCCCGGGAACGCCTCGGCCACCGCGTCCCGCTCGGCGGGGACCGCGGTGGCCACGAGAACGCGTGCGAGGGACGTGATCAGCCCTCGTCCTTCTTCAGCCGGAAGGACCACAGACCGGTGGCCTCGTTCTCGCCGCCCTCCTTGATCGACACCAGGGTCGAGTCGCCCTGGGCGCCGTACTGGGCGTTGAAGAACACGCTGCCCGGGATGGTCTGGTAGGTGTTGTTCTTCATGGGCTCGACGAGCGGCTGACCGTTCAGCAGGATCGTCCAGCTGTGGTCGGCGATCTCCGGGTCGACGCCGAAGCGGACGGTCTCCGTCGGGTCGACCTTGATCTCGTCGATGTCCTTGTCCCGGAGGCACTCGTTGAGGGCCTCGGTGGTCAGGGCCTTGCCCTCGCCACCGCAGGTCGCCTCGGCGCTCACCGAGTCGCTGCCCACCGTGACGGTGGCCATCGCGGTCGGCTTGTCGCAGGCGGACAGGAGAAGCAGTCCGGCGGATACGGCGCCGGCGGCGGCGACGGCGCGGCGGCGTCGCACAGCGGATTGCAACGTGGTCATGGCGGAAGGCTATCGGGCAGGTGTGCCCCGTCCGCCACGTGGGGTACGGCGTGGCCCCGCGTTACGCCACTCACGGGCGTCCCGCGTGCCCCTGACGCGCCGAACGGAGCAGCCCGCGGACCGTCGTCAGCCAGCCCGCGCCGACGATCGCGGCGCCCACCGCGAGCCCCAGCGTGCCGATCAGCGGCATCGCGATGCCGATCGCGCCGCCCAGCACCCACGCCATCTGCAGCAGCGTCTCCGACCGGGCGAACGCGGATGTGCGGACCTGTTCCGGCACGTCCCGCTGGATCAGCGCGTCCAGCGACAGCTTGGCCAGCGCCTGTGCGAACCCGGCGATCGCCGCGAGACACGCCACCAGCACCGCGCCGAAGAACACCGCCGCCGTGACCGCGGCCCCCAGCACCACCGCCACCACCGTCACGATGATGATTTCCGGGGCGCGGGACCGCAGGCCCGCCCCGACGGCCGTGCCGAGCGCGTTGCCCGCGCCGGCCGCCACGCCGACGATGCCCAGCGACACCGCCGCGCTCTGGCCGGTCATCGGATGCTCGCGCAGCAGGAACGCCAGGAAGAAGATGAGGAAGCCGGTGAGGCAGCGGATGGAGGCGTTGGCGGCCAGCGCGTGGGTGACCGCCGGGCCGACCGTGCGCAGCCCGGGCTTCTCGGTCTTGCGGTGCGGGCCGTGCAGATGCTGCTCGTCGGCGGCGAGCAGCGCCACGGCCTCGCCCTTGGCGGAGTCCACCTTCGGCGGCAGCCGGAACGACAGCAGCATGCCCGCCACGAACAGCACGAACGCCCCGTACAGCGGCCAGCGCGGCCCGATCTGCTGGAGCCCCGCGCCGATCGGCGCCGCGATCCCCGTGGCGAGCAGCCCGCCGAGGGTCACCCGTGAGTTCGCCTTCACCAGGGAGAAGGCGGGCGGCAGCAGCCGTGGCACGACGGCGCTTCTGACCACCCCGTACGCCTTGGACGCCACCAGGACGCCCAGCGCCGCCGGGTACAGCTCCAGGCCGCCGCTGACCACCGCCCCGGACAGCACCAGCGCGAGCAGCGCCCGCGCCAGCATCGCGCCCGCCATGGCGGCCCTGCGGCCGTGCGGGACCTTGTCGAGCAGGGGGCCGACGACCGGGGCGAGCAGCGTGAACGGCGCCATCGTGATGGCCAGGTACAGGGCGACGCGCCCGCGCGCCTCGTCGGTGGGGACGGAGAAGAACACGGTGGAGGCCAGCGCGACCGTGATCATCACGTCGCCCGCGCCGTTCACCCCGTGCAGCTCGATCAGCTTGCCGAGACCGGACTCGCCCGCGCCGTGCGCGTGGGTCACCTTGCGGATGCCGCGAGCGGTTCTGGTCACCGGGAAGTGCAGCGCCCGGCCGAACGCACGAAGACGGCCGCCCGCCCGGACCGAACCGAGGCGCCGGCCGCGTCCCTTGCTCCCCGTGGGCCCACCGGTACCGGTGGCGCTCTGGGGTGTCCTCGCGGTGGCCACGACGTCATAGTGCCCCGAGATGGCGGTGCGTAGTGCCGTAACACCGGGGACGGGTCCTTCGGTGCGACTGTACGGCCGAACGCCCCGGGGCGTGGGCGGCCGGCCCGCGGACCGTCCGCCCACGCCCGCCGGCGCCCGACAAACCGGCGCGCGCCGTTCCGTAACAACCGTCGGTGTAGGCCCAGCGCACGCGAGCAGGTAGCGTGCGTATCTCAGCCATCCCGCAGAATGGATGGTGGGCGCGCCCGAGCACGATGCGGCGCGGACGTCGACGCGGTCCCCCGGTCCGCTCCGTCCGCCCCCCGCGCTGGGAGTGGCGCACTCGTGAGACGGCGTAGGAGAGAAGCGATACCTGTGAGCGCAGCGACAACGCGAAGCCGCACCCCCGACCGTCTGTGCGCCGAGGCCGTCGACCTCGCCCGTGCCGCAGCCGAGGAGGCCGCCGCGCCCGGGGTCGTGGGCGAGCACGAGGGGATGGTCTCCGAGGGCGACCGCGTCGTCACACACTTCTTCGGGTGCCGCGAGCTCGGCTACCGCGGCTGGCGGTGGGCCGTCACCGTCGCCCGCGCCTCCCGCGCCAAGGTCGTCACGGTGGACGAGGCCGTCCTGCTGCCCGGCCCCGAGGCCGTCCTCGCACCCGAGTGGGTGCCGTGGAGCGAGCGGCTGCGCCCCGGCGACCTGGGCCCCGGCGACCTGCTGCCCACCGAGGCCGACGACCTGCGCCTGGAGCCCGGTTACACGGGTGCGGAGGAGCCGCCGCCGAACTCGGCGCTCACCGAGGACCTGGCGGACCTCGCGGAGAGCGAGGACGCCGAGGTCACCGGCGGCACCCCCGCCGAGCAGACCGTCGCCCCGTCCCGCGGCTCGATCGCCGCGGTCGCCGAGGAACTGGGCATGCGCCGCGCCCGCGTCCTGTCCCGTTACGGCCTGCACGCCGCGGCCGACCGCTGGGAGGAGGCGTTCGGCCCGAAGACCCCGATGGCGCAGGCGGCCCCCGCCTCCTGCGTGTCCTGCGGCTTCCTCGCCCCGATCGGCGGTTCGCTGGGCCAGGCGTTCGGCGTGTGCGCCAACGAGTTCTCCCCTGCCGACGGCCGGGTCGTCTCCCTCGCCTACGGCTGCGGCGGCCACTCGGAGGCCGCGGTCATGCCGAAGCCCCCGCAGCCGGCCCCGCCGGTCATCGACGAGACCCGCGTCGACCCCTTCCCCCTCCGGCCTTCCCCGGACTCCGGCTCGGTCCCGGCGACGGAGGACGCGTCGTCGGCGGACCTGGGGCACTCCTGAGGACACCGGCAGCGTGATGAGGTCGCGGGCTTGTGCGCATCCCGTAGGGCGCCGGGGGTGCGGACTTCGGGCCGGGCCGGTGACGTTCATCGGGCCGGGTGGTCGTCCGTCGGCGGTGTCCGGTCCGCGTACGCCGTGAGGCGGGCGGCGAGGTCGCGCATCAGGGTGCGGAGTTCGCCGGGGCGGTCGATCACGAACGGGCGGTCCAGGGCGGCCAGTACGGGCGGCAGCCAGTCCAGGCGTTCCGCGTGGATCTCGACCCGCAGCCACCCCGGCTCGCCCTCCTCCAGGGTCGCGACGGTCGCGGGCAGGCGGGCGCGGATGTGTTCGGCCGTCGCCCGGACGCGCAGGATCACCGTGTGGCGGTAGTCGGCCGTGGCGAAGGCCGTCACCACGCGGTCCGCCGGGTCCGTGCCCTCCGGCGCCTCGAACGAGCCCGGCAGGGTGCGCGCGTCCTCGATGCGGTCGAGGCGGAACGTGCGGTCCCCGTCGCGGTCCGCGTCCCTCCCCGTGACGTACCACCGGCCCGCGTGCGCCACGATCCCGTACGGGTGCAGGGTGCGGTCGCTGCGGTGTCCCTCGCGGTCGGTGTAGCGGACCGAGACCGGTCGGCGGTGGCGTACCGCGTCGGCCAGGGTGAGCAGGACGCCCGCGTCCGGGTTCGCGAAGGCCCCCGCTTGCTCCGTGAAGGACAGGGACTCCAGCAGGGCGTCCAGCCGGGCGGCCAGATGCCGGGGCAGAACCCGCCGGATCTTCGCCGCCGCCGTCTCGTTCGCCGTGCGCTGGGCCGCTGTCAGCCCCGTCCGGCGCCCGGCGGCCAGCCCGAGCAGCACCGCCAGCGCCTCCTCGTCGCCGAACATCAGCGGCGGCACCCGGTAGCCCGGCCCCAGCCGGTACCCGCCGTAGCGCCCGCGCACCGACTCCACCGGCACGTCCAGGTCGATCAACTGGTCCACGTACCGCCGCACGGTCCGTCCGTCCACGCAGAGCCGGCCGGCCAGTTCGGCCACGGTCCGGGTGCCGCCCGACTGCAGCAGCTCCAGCAGGGTCAGCACACGGGCGGCGGGTCGGGGCATGGGTACGAAGATAGTGCGGATACCGGGCGGATTCTGTCCGGTATTGCTCCTACCGTCGGCCGTGCACACCATCCGTACGGCCGAGGAGTCCCCCATGCAGTTCGCATCCGTCCGCATCATCACCGCCGACGTGGCCCGCCTCGTCGCCTTCTACGAGCGCGTCCTCGGCGTGCCCGCGACCTGGGCCACCGAGCACTTCGCCGAGCTGAGGACCGACGGCGCCACCCTCGCGATCGCCGGCACCGCCACCGTCCCGATGTTCGCCCCCGGTTCCGCGCGCCCGGCGGCCAACCACAGCGCGATCGTCGAGTTCCACGTCGAGGACGTGGACCGCGTCCACAAGGAACTGGGCGACACCCTCACCGACGTCGTCAACGGCCCCGCCACCATGCCCTGGGGCAACCGCTCCCTGCTCTTCCGCGACCCCGACGGCAATCTCGTCAACTTCTTCACGCGCTGACACGGGGCCCGTGTTCCGGTCACGGTCAGGGTCACGGCCCGGCGGTGCGGCAGTCGCGGCAGTGGGTTTCCGTTTCCGGGGGCGCGGAAGGCGCCGTCGCGGGCGTCCCGGGTGCGACGCCCGTTGTGGGGCGAGTCCTCAGAAGCCCAGGTACGTGAGCTGGACGACGTAGACGCGCTCGCTGCGTACGACGATCTGGTAGCTGAACATTCCGCCGGGAACGACGATGTCGTCGCCCTTCGGGTCGCCTCCGCCGTGCGTGGGGCCGTGCAGGTACTGCGCCTCGGCGGCCCTCACCAGTTCGTCGGCCTTGCGCTCGATCTCGGCGAGGAAGGCGGGTGGGGCAGTGCGGGCGGCTTCCTCTGCGCCGAAGACGTACTCCCAGGTCCAGCTCAAGCGCGAACTGCCTTCATCGCTTCGTCGAGTACGGCGCTCAGCTCCCGCAGGGCTTCCTGAGCGGTCGCCGCGTCCGCGTGTTCCAGGTTTCTCCTGGCGCGGGCGTGACGGGCGGCGAGGTCGGGACGGCGGGCGATCTCGATGTCCCGTGCCCAGGCCAGTACCCAGCTCCGTACCGGGCTGAGGGACTGCCACTCCACGGCCTTGGCGAAGGCCTCGTCCTTCGTCCGCTGCATCTCGGGCAGGCGCTGCGGGTCGACCACGGCGAGGGCGGCCCGTAGGGCGTCAGGGGTCTGTTCGGGGCGGGGAACCAGCTCGTGTCCGTGGTCGGCCTGCGTGCTCATGGAGTCCTCCCGGGAGTGCACGGGCCAGGGTAGTCGTCCGGGGCGGCCGAGGTACTCGTGCGCGAACATCGCGGTGTCTTTCTCCTGCTCAACGGGTGAATGGTGCGGTCGTGCGGCAGTCGCGGCAGTGGGTTTCCGTTTCCGGGGCGCGGAAGGCGCGCTCGCAGCCCTCGCAGGTGCGCAGGGGGTGGCGGACAGGGGGCGGGGTTTCCGGGCCTCGGTACGGGGGTGGGGGCGGGAGCAGCGCGGTGAGGCGGTGGGCCAGGAGGGCCGCGGGGCGGCGGAGGGGGTCGTCGGGGAGGTCGGCGGTGAGGGCGTGTCGTACGGCGGTGGGGGTGACCTCGCGTTCCAGCCAGGCGATGACACCGGGGACCAGGTGCGCGGTGTCGGCGGCGGAGAGCAGCAGGCGGGGGTCGAGGCGGCGGAGGGTGGTGAGGAGGTCCGTGGCCTGCTGGTGAAGGGCGGTGGCCGCGGCCCGGGTGGGCTGGGGGACGGCCGGAAGCGCCTTACGGAGGCGCCGCTGAGGCGCACGGTCGGACGCGGCCGGCCGGGGCGGTGGTGCGGGGCAGTCCGTGTTCGCCGCCTCGCGCCGGTGACCGGGTTGGTTGCAGGACGTCGTCCGGGTGATGATCCTCCCGGTGGCGGTCCGTACGCGCTCGCGGCGCAGGTAGCCGTGGGCCTCCAGTTCCCGCAGCGCGGAGGCGATGCGGGTGGTGCCCTCCTTGAAGCGGGCGGCCAGCGACTTGATGTCGGCCGGGGCGCCGGCGGGCAGCGACTGGATGTGGCAGCCAAGCCCGATCGCCAGCAGGGAGAGCTCCGGGTGCTGGGTGAGGTGGTTGCCGATCACCGTGAAGCGGGTGGTGTGGCGGGTGTTCTCGTGGACGATGCCGCCCGTGCGGTGACGCGATCGGGTCGGATTGCGGTCGGCGGCTGACTGGGCGCGCGAGGGCGCGCTAGGGTTTTCAGTACCCATCAGGAAGCCCTACTTCCTTGGTGGTCAGGCCCTCGCCTTGGGACGGCAATCCCGGCGGGGGCCGAAGTCATTTTCGGGTTGTGCTGCGCTGAGCGTAGAGGTGCCGAGGGCTCGAAAATCCAGCTGAGCGGCGGATGTTCACCCGCCCGAGTGATCGACTGCCTCGGGCGGAAAGGTGGGGCTTGGTGAGGTTCTTTTCCCCGAGTACTCATAGGGAAAGGCGCCGACGGCACCGGAGCTTCAGATCTCGGGCTCCGGTGCCGTAAGGCGTAGCTCTGCCCAGACGGTCTTGCGCGGGAAGCGGCCCTCGGACACGCCCCAACGGTCCGCGAGCGCCTCCACGAGAAGGAGGCCGCGGCCCGACTCGGCGTCGGCGCTGGGCGGTTGGCGCTGGGGCAGTCGGTCGCCCCGGGTGTCGGTGACCTCGATACGGAGCGTGTGGCCCACCACGTGGACCGCGAGACGGAAGTCCCGTCCCGGCACGCGGCCGTGGGTGACGGCGTTGGCGGCCAGTTCGGCCACGACGTGACGTGCGGCCTCCGAGTCGTATCCCCAGTCGCGGAGATGGGCGTCCGTGAGGAGCCGGGCGAGGCGGGCACTGCGCCGGGTCGCGGACAGCAGCACGCTGAAGTTCCTGACGGGGGCGGCTGGTTCGGCAGTTCGTTGATTCACATCACTCAGCGTGGCGAGAGTTGCGTACCGTGGAGTGTCACTCAGCGCGTGCGTACGGTCACTGTCCGGTGGTTGTCCGGTGCTGTCGTGGCTGTGCCGACGGTTGATGCGGGTAGGGCGCGGGATGCGTCACGCGTCACGCGTCACGGACGGTTCCGAGGGAGAGGTGCGGCATGACGACGGTGGAGGCGGAGTCGGGACGGGCCGAGGGCGAGGCGGACGAGCCGGGCTGGGAGGTGGACCCCGACGACGAGTGGGGTGTCGCGGTCATCACGACCGTGGGCCGCCAGATCAGGCTGCGCCGCGAGGCGGCCGGTCTGAGGGTGCCCGACTTCGGGCGGGCCGTCGGCTACGGCGAGGACATGATCTACAAGATCGAGAGCGGGAAGCGGATTCCCCGCCAGGAGTTCCTGGACCGGGCGGACGAGGTGCTGGAGGCCGGGGGACTCCTGTCGGCCGCGTGGGAGGACGTCAAGAAGGTTCGCTATCCGAAGAGGGTGCGCGCGCTGGGCAAGTTGGAGGCCCGGGCGGTCGAGATCGGCCTCTACGAGTGCCACATCGTCCCCGGCCTCCTGCAGACGCCGGAACACGCGCGTGCGGTGATCGGCGCGGCTCAGCCGCCCTACTCGCCGGACGACGTGGAGCGCATGGTGGCCGCGCGTCTGGCCCGGCAGTCGGTCTTCGACCGCGATCCGGCACCGGCGCTCAGCTTCGTCCTGGAGGAGGGTGTGCTGCGCCGCCCCATCGGCGGGCGTGCCGCCTGGCGGGGGCAGCTCCAACGGCTGCTGGACGTCGCACAGTTGCACCATGTCGTGCTTCAGGTGATGCCGACGGACTGCGAGACCCACTCCGGACTGGACGGCAGGATCGAGCTGCTGAAGTTCGACGACGGCACGGCGATGGGCCGCTCCGACGGCGCGTTCAACGGCCGTCCGACCTCGGATTCACGACAACTGCGCATTCTCGAGCTGCGGTATGGAACGATCCGGGCTCAGGCGCTCCCTCCGCGTGAGTCGCTGGCCTTCGTCCGACAACTGCTGGGAGAAGCATGAGCAGTGAGCTGAACTGGTTCAAGAGCAGCTACAGCGGCGGCAACGACGGCAACTCCTGCGTCGAACTCGCCCTCACCCCCCGTACCGTCCACGTCCGGGACTCGAAGGACACCGCCGGTCCCCGGCTGGCCTTCGCGCCCGACGTGTGGGCGCGTTTCCTTCCCTACGTGCAGCAGGGCTGACCGCACGACGAACCCCCGAGGCGGCCTGGGGCCGGCCTCGGGGGCTCGTGCGGGTGCGGGCCTGCGTCAGAGGGAGACGCCGTGGGCGCGCAGGAACGTCGCCGGGTTGACGGCGGAGCCGTAGTTCGGGGTCGTGCGGATCTCGAAGTGCAGGTGCGGACCGCTGGAGTTGCCGGTGTTGCCGGACAGGGCGATCTTCTGGCCGGTCTTCACGACCTGGCCGACCTTCACGTGCACGGACGACAGGTGGGCGTACTGGGAGTACGTCTTGTTGCCGTGCTTGATCACGATGGCGTTGCCGTACGCGGGGCCGTCGCCCGCGCCGTTGCCGCCGGCCTTGACGACCGTGCCGCCGTGGGCGGCGACGACCGGGGTGCCGGTCGGGACGGCGTAGTCCTGACCGGAGTGCTTGTGCGCCCACATGCCGCCGTTCTGCGCGAAGCTCGCCGACAGCTTGTAGTTCTTGACCGGGGAGACCCAGGACGGGGTGGACTTCTTGGCGGCCTGGGTCGCCTTCTTCACTGCCGAGGCCTTCACGGCCTGCGTCTTCGCGGCCTCCGCCTTCGCGGCGGCCTGCGCCGGGGCTGCTGCGGCCGGGGCGGAGTTGCCGGAGGAGGCGACCGCGACCCCGGCTCCCAGGACGGCCGTGGAGCCCAGACCGGCTGCCAGGACGGCGGCGCGGGTGCGAGTGACGGTCGTACGGGGGAAACGGGAAATGACGCGCTCGAACATCGAAACCTCATGGGGGAGGGGACGGGGGATGCCATCGGCGGAACGGGTCCGTGCCGTGCTGGCTGCTCCTTGGTAACCGGGACCGCCCAAAAGCCGCAAAGGTGTGACCTACGACGAAACGTCGTAGATGCGGCATGAGATGCACGTCTCTTGACGGAGCACCCTCTACGGGGCGAAACCCCCCATTTCAAGCTGATCGATCAGGCTTGTGCGGCAAATGTCCGATTTTGAATCGGGCGTTTCGCCACTATTCCGCGTAGTACGCCCTGCCGGGCCTGTGGAGCATGTCACCGAGGGCCCTCTTCGAATGTGGCGTGGGTCTCCGCAATCGCCACAGAACCCCCGGGCCGGACTCATGTGCCGAACAGTTCCAGCGACAGCCACAGCGCCGCCGTCGACGCCACGAGCGCGGCCGGCACGGTGGCCAGCCCGAGCAGGGTGAAGCGCCGCAGACTCACCTCGTGCTCGTGGTGCTGGACGATGCGGCGCCACAGCAGGGTGGCCAGCGAGCCCGCGTAGGTGAGGTTCGGGCCGATGTTCACGCCGAGCAGCACCGCGAGGACAGCGCCGGGGCCGGACGGCGCGGCCAGCGGGACCAGGGCGAGCACGGCGGGCAGGTTGTTGATCAGGTTGGCCAGCAGGGCCGCCAGCGCGGCGACCGCCAGCAGGGACAGCAGCCCGGTGCCGTCGGGCAGGACCGCGTCCAGCGCGTCGCCGAGACCCTGGTCGAGCACCGCCCGCACGACGACGCCCAGAGCCAGCACGAACGCCAGGAACGGCAGGTCCGTCGCGCGCAGGAGCCCTAGGACGCCGGTGCGGCGACGGGCCAGGGCCCGCACCGCCATCACTCCCGCCCCGGCCGCCGCGGCCCACGCGGGGTCGATCCCGGCGGCGGACGCCACCGCGAACCCGGCGAGCGTCGCCGCCACCGTCACCAGGGCGAACAGCGGCACCTCCACCGGCTCGTCCCCCGTGTCCGGCGCCGTCGGTCCGGCCGACAGGTCGGCGGCGAAGAAGCGCCGGAAGACCACGTACTCCACGGCGATCGCCGCCAGCCACGGCAGCAGCATCAGCAGCGCGAAGCGGGTGAAGGTCAGGCCGGTCGCGGTGAACGCGAGCAGGTTCGTCAGGTTGGACACCGGCAGCAGCAGGGACGCCGTGTTCGACAGGTGCGCGCCCGCGTAGACGTGCGGTGCGGGGCGCGCGCCCATACGGGTCGCGGTGGCGAACACGACCGGCGTCAGCAGCACCACCGTCGCGTCCAGGCTGAGCACCGCCGTGATCAGTGAGGCCAGCGCGAACACCGCGCCCAGCAGCTTGCGCGGGCGGTGGTGCGACCAGCGGGCCATCCAGGTGCCGCACGCGTGGAAGAGGCCCTCCTCGTCGCACAGCCTGGCCAGCACCAGGACGGCGGCGAGGAAGCCGATCACCGGGCCGAGCCGCTCGGCCTCCTCCCGCACGGCCTCCGTGGTGATCGCGCCCGTCGCGACCACCACCCCGGCTGCGGGCACCGCGAAGGCCGCCTCCGGCCAGCGGAAGGGACGGACGACGGCACACACCAGCACCACGGCCAGCGCGGCGACGGACAGCGATTCGAGCAGCACAGTGCTGATCATCCACAAGGTGGGCGGCGCCCCGGACACCGCGTCCCCGTGGTGTCGCGGAGCGGTACCTTCGACCTCACGCAGATCAGGGCCCGATGAGGAGAGTCAACGTGAGCAAGTTCGTGCGGCCCGCCGCCGAAGGTGCCGACCCGTTCGGTACGGCGCGTCTGCGGCGGGGGGTCCTGGACGCGTGGGCCACCAGCCCCGCCCGGTTCCGGGAGGACGCCAACGCCGAGGAGGACCTCGTCCTCGGCGGCTACCGGGACCGGCTCGTCGTCGAGCTCGCGCAGAACGCCGCCGACGCCGCCGCCCGGGCCGGCGTGCCCGGCCGCCTCCGGCTCACCCTGCGCGACGGGGTGCTGGTCGCCGCGAACACCGGCGCCCCGCTGGACGCGGCCGGCGTCGAGTCGCTGTCCACCCTGCGCGCCTCCGCCAAGCGGGACGGCCCCGACCGGGCCGTCGGACGGTTCGGCGTCGGCTTCGCCGCGGTGCTCGCCGTCACCGACGAGCCCGCCGTCGTCGGCCGGCACGGCGGAGTGCGCTGGTCGCTCGCCGAGGCGCGGGACCTCGCCCGGGACACCGCCGGGCACAGCCCCGGCCTCGGCGACGAGATCCGCCGCCGCGACGGACACGTACCGCTGCTGCGGCTCCCCTTCCCCGCCGAGGGCACCGCCCCCGATCCGTACGACACGGCCGTCATCCTGCCGCTGCGCGACACCGCCGCCGCCGATCTCGCCGAGCGGCTGCTGCACGCCGTCGACGACGCCCTGCTGCTCGCCCTGCCCGGCCTGGAGGAGGTCGTCGTCGAGACCGGGGACGACGCGCCCCGCACGCTGAGCCGGAGCGCCGAAGGCGACCTGACCGTGGTCACCGACTCCCGCGACGGCGTCACCCGCTGGCGCACCGCCGCCGCGCACGGCGCCCTCACCCCCGACCTGCTCGCCGACCGCCCCGTCGAGGAGCGGCTGCGCCCGCACTGGTCGGTCACCTGGGCCGTCCCCGTCGGCCCCGACGGTGCACCCGCCCGGCCGCGCACCGCCGCCGTGGTGCACGCGCCCACCCCCAGCGACGAGCCGCTCGGCGTGCCCGCCCTGCTCATCGCCTCCCTGCCGCTGGACTCCACCCGCCGGCACGCCGCCCCCGGCCCGCTCACCGACTTCCTCGTGCAGCGCGCCGCCGACGCCTACGCCGGGCTCCTCGCCGACTGGCGCCCGGTGACCGCGGGCGCCATCGACCTCGTCCCTGGCCCGCTCGGCAAGGGCGAACTGGACGGCGCCCTGCGCGCGGCCATCCTGGAGCGGCTGCCGCGCACCGCCTTCCTGCCGCCCGCCGCCGCGCCCGTCGCCGACGACGACTCCGGGCTGCCCGAGGCGCTGCGCCCGCGCGACGCCGAGATCGTCGAGGGTGCGGGCGCCGACACCGTACGGGTGCTGGCGGAGGTGCTGCCCACGCTGCTGCCCGCAGGTCTGGAACGGCGCGCGGAGCTGCGCACCCTCGGGGTCGCGCGGGTGCCGCTGACCGACGCGGTCGACCGGCTCGCCGGCCTGGAGAAGTCCCCCGACTGGTGGCGGCGGCTGTACGACAGCCTCGCCGGCGTCGATCCCGACCGGCTCAGCGGACTCCCGGTGCCGCTGGCCGACAGGCGCACGACGATCGGCCCCCGGCAGGTGCTGCTGCCCACCCCGGACGCGGCCCTCGACGCCGAGCTGCTGGCCCGGCTCGGCCTGAAGGTCGCCCACCCGGACGCGGCCCACCCGCTTCTGGAGAAGCTGGGCGCGCTGCCCGCGACCCCGCGTGCCGTGCTCACCACCCCGCAGGTGAGGGCCGCCGTCGCCGCGTCCCTCGACGACGAGGGCGGGGTGAACTGGGAGGAGGACGCCCTCGACGCCGACGAACTCGCCGAGGTCGTCCTGACGTTGGTGCGGGAGGCGGGCCTGGAGCCCGGCGACGAGCCCTGGCTGGGCGCTCTCGCCCTGCCCGACGAGGACGGCGAACTCTCCCCGGCCTGCGAACTCGTCCACCCCCAAGGCCCCTTCGCGCAGGTCATGCGGGAGGGCGAACTGGCCGCCGTGGACGCGGAGCTGGCCGCGAAGTGGGGCGAGCAGCCGCTGGCCGCGTGCGGGGTGCTCGTCGACTTCGCACTGGTGCGCGCCACCGACGTCGTCCTCGACCCGGACGAGCTGGAGCCGCGCGAGAGCGACTACGCCGAGCCGGACGACCCCGGGCTGCTGGACGCCGTCGACGTGTGGGCCGAGGACATCCTCGACCGCTTCCCCGACGCGCCCGTCCCGCCCGTCGCCACCGAGATCGTCGCCGTGCGCGACCTGGACCTGGTGGACGACGACCGCTGGCCGCAGGCGCTCGCCCTGCTCTCCCGGCCCCCGCTGCGGGACGCGCTGGTCGAGCCGGTGCGGATCCTGCTCCACGACGGCACCCACGAGACCGTACGGCCGTACACCGCGTGGTGGCTGCGCGGGCACCCGGTGCTCGGCGGGCGCCGCCCGGCCGGACTGCGCGCGGCGGGCGGCGACCCGCTGCTGCGCGGCCTGTACGACGAGGCCGACGCGACCGGCTTCGACGACGAGCAGGTGCTGCGGGCACTGGGCGTGCGCACGTCGGTCGCCGCGCTGCTGGACGAGCCGGGCGGGGCGGCCGAACTGCTGGAACGCCTCGCCGACCCCGGCCGGCCGGTCACGGCGGCCCAGCTGCACGGGCTGTACGGGGCGCTGGCCGAGCTGGACCCCGAGCAGGTGACCCTGCCGGACGACCTGCGCGCGGTGGTCGACGGGCGGGTGGAGGTGGTGGACGCCTCCGAGGCGGTGGTCGTCGACTCGCCCGACCTGCTGCCGTTCACCTCCGGGGTGCCCCTGCTCCCGGTCCGCCCGGCGCGGGCCGCCGAACTGGCGGAGCTGTTCCAGGTGCGGCGGCTCAGCGAGTCCGTCACCGGCCGCGTGGACTCCGAGGGCACGGAGCACGAGGTGCCGGAGCCGGTACGGGTCCTGCTGGGCCCGCGGACCCCGGCGTCCTACGTCGAGCACGAGGAGCTCGTCGTGGACGGAGTGGAGATCGACTGGCGTCTCACCGACGACGGGGTGCTGCACGCGGCGACGCTGGAGGGCGTCGCCGCGGGTCTCGCCTGGGCGGCGGGGCAGTGGCCGCGGCGGTTCGAGGTGGCGGCGCTGCTGGAGGATCCGTCACGGACGGAGGAACTGGCCAGGGACCGGTGGTTCGACTGACCTCGTCCCCGAGCGCCGGACGGGCTGGAACCAGCCCCTCCGGCGTTTGAGGAGCGGGATCCGGGGGCGGAGCGCCGTGGGTCAGGGGTCCGTGGGTGTCGCCCCGGACCCCTCGTACTCCAGATGCTCCAGCTCCCGCGCCAGCGTCTCCGCGTCGTAGGGGCCCGTGTGCCGGCGGTTCCCGATGAAGAACGTCGGGGCGCCCTGGACGCCGCTCGCCTCCGCGCTGCGGGCGTCGCGGCGGACCCGTTCGGCCGCCCAGTCGGACTCGAGGTCCCGCAGGAACTTCTCCATGTCGAGGCCCAGGTCGATGGCGTAGACGACGGTGTCCTCGTACTCCATCTCGTCCTGGTGCCGGTACAGCAGGTCGTGCATGTCCCAGAAGCGGCCCTGGGCGTCCGCGGCGACCGCCGCCCGCGCGGCCAGCTCGGCGTGCGGGTGGACGTCGGGGAGCGGGAGGTGCCGGAAGACGTAGCGGAAGCGGTCGCCGAAGCGGTTCCGCAGTTCCTTGGTGACGCCGGTGGCGCGGGCGCAGAAGGGACACTCGAAGTCGCCGTACTCCACCAGCGTGAGCGGCGCGTCGACGGGGCCGAGGATGTGGTCCGTCTCCGGGTCGACCAGCCGGTCCAGGTAGCGGGGCAGGTCGGCGTCCTGCTTGCCGCCCAGCATGGTGGAGAGCCGGAACACCAGCCAGCCCACGAGGGTGGCGATCACCGCCGCGAGCAGCACGCCGACGGTCGCCCGGGCGAGCAGCTCCGGCTCGTCGTCGAAGGCGAGCCCCGCGATCAGCAGGGAGACGGTGAACCCGATGCCGGACAGGGCCGCACCGCCCAGCACATGGCCCTGACCCACCCCGACGGGCAGTTCGCCCAGGCCGAACCGGGTGCCGAGCCGCGCGCCGCCCCAGATGCCGATGAACTTGCCGCCGACGAGACCGGCCACCACGGCCCAGGTGAGCGCGGAGCCCAGCGCGTCGGTGAGGACGCCGCCGCGCAGGTCGACGCCCGCGTTGGCCAGGGCGAACACCGGGACGACGACATAGCTGGACCAGGGGTGCAGATACATCTGGAGGCGTTCGTTGACCGAGACAGCCTTCTGCAGGCCCTTGCGCGCGGTCTTCCCCACGTCCGCGCGGGGCGACTGACGGAACGCTCGGAACAGCCGCGTCGCCTGCTCGACGCCCTCACGGGACGGCTCGCGCGCGGGGATGAGCAGACCGCCGAGCATGCCGGCGATGGACGCGTGCAGCCCGGCGTTCAGGGTCAGGTACCACATCACCAGCACGATCAGCACGTACGGGACGGCCCGCCACACGTCGAAACGGGACAGCGCCGACAGCACCGCGCCCAGCACCAGCGCGGCGAGCAGCTCCGGCACCCGGATCGATCCGGAGTAGACGACGCCGATGACGGTGACCGCGACGATGTCGTCGATGACGGTGATGGCCAGCAGGAAGATCCTCAGCTGGGTGACGAAGCGGGGGCCGACCACGGCGAGCGCGCCCAGCAGGAACGCCGTGTCGGTGCCGATGACGATGCCCCAGCCGCCCGCGGCCTCCGAACCGGGCGCGATCAGGAGGTAGAACAGCACCGGCACGAGCATGCCGCCGACGCCCGCGAGGCCCGGGATCATGATCCGGCGGCGGTCGTTCAGCGAGCCGACGGACAGCTCGTAGCGGACCTCCAGGCCGATGACGAAGAAGAACAGCGCCATCAGCCCGTCGTTGACCCAGTGCCCCAGGTCCATCGCCAGTTCCGCGGCGCCCACCGCGACGGACGCCTCGGTGTGCCACAGCGAGAAGTACGACTCCGACCAGGCGGAGTTCGACCAGATCAGGGCGACCGCCACCGCGAGGAGCAGCAGCCCGGAGCTGCCCGCCTCGGTCGCCAGGAACCTGCGCACCGGGGCGGCCAGCTGAGCCGCGAGCTCACCCCTGCTCGACCGCGTCTGCGACTCGTCGGACTTCTTCCGGGGCAGCAGCTTCATGAGGTCTTCCGTCTCCGATCACCTGCGGCGGCAGACTCCCATGGTCACCCACATACCGGGCATAACGCCCGATCGCGGAAGTTGCTTCTTCATCAAATCTCCATGATCCGCACAACCATTCACACGAGTGGCGGATCTCATCGGACGAGTCACCAGACTCCGCGATCATCCGGATCCGGCGCCCGCCGAGCCGCGTGTGCTCCACGGCGGGCGCCGGATCCCTGTCCATCCGTGGGGAACACACATGCGCATGCGTGCCACCGTGGCCGCCGTCTCCGGCGCCCTGGCCCTGTCCGCCCTCGCCGTCCCGGCCGCCCAGGCCGACGGCGGGTACGGCGACACCAGAATCACCAAGGTGGTCGTCGACGGCGACAACAAGGTGACCGTCGGCGCCACGGCCAAGAGCATCAAGGTCAGCGTCACCGCCGTCGACAACTCCGGCATCCTGAGTGCCGACGCGTTCGACCTGTACGGCCCGGACCTCGGTCTGCTCTCCACCGGCAGGCCGGTGTGCAAGGCCGCGAGCTCCACCACCTCGACCTGCACCGCGTCCGTGCTCGTGGACCCGCGGACCGACTACCTCACCAACGCCAACGCCGGCACCTGGTACGTCGACGCGTGGATCGACGCCAGGGACGGTGACTTCGTCTGGAAGCAGAAGTCCGGCTCCTTCAAGTTCCAGCGGGCGACCAAGCTCACGGCCAACGCCACCCCCGAGCCGGTGAAGAAGGGCAGGACGCTCACCGTCACGGGCAAGCTCACCCGGGTCAACTGGGAGACGCTCAAGTACGGCAACTACACCGGCCAGTCGGTGCAGCTGCAGTTCCGCAAGAAGAGCGCCAAGACGTACACCACGCTCAAGACGGTCAAGACCAACTCCAAGGGCGACCTGAGGACGACCGTCAAGGCCTCCGTCGACGGCTACTACCGCTACGTCTACGCGGGCAACTCGATCTCCGCGGCCGTCACGTCCGCGGCCGACTTCGTCGACGTGAAGTAGGCGGCAGCGCGCCGGGCGTCCCGTACCCCGCGGAGGGGGGCGGCGCGGGATGCCCGGGGGCCGGTCAGACCGGAAACCTGCGGTCCACCCAGCGCCAGAGGAACTCCAGGACCACCGCCGTGACCGCCGCGATGCCGACCGCCAGCCACGGCATCGTCATGCCGACCAGGCGCAGGGCGAAGAAGTCCTGGAGCCAGGGAACCGCCAGGACCACGAGGAAGGCGCCGGCCATCGCGGCGACCAGGGCGACGCGCCACCAGGTGTAGGGGCGGGCGACGATCGCCAGGACCCAGATGGAGATGAGGAACAGGGTCAGCGTCGCCGCGCTGGTCTCCGCGCCCAGCGCCCCCGTGCCGCTGTAGTGGCTGCGGGCCAGGAGGTACGTGGCGAACGTGGCCAGCGCCGCCAGCACCCCGCCCGGGACCGCGTACCGCATGACCCGGCGGACGAAGTTCGGCCTGGCCCGCTCCTTGTTGGGGGCGAGGGCGAGGAAGAAGGCGGGGACGCCGATGGTGAGCGTGGACAGCAGGGTCAGATGGCGCGGCAGGAACGGGTACTCCACCTGCGTCGCCACCACCAGCACCGCGAGCAGCACCGAGTACACCGTCTTCACCAGGAACAGCGTGGCCACCCGCGTGATGTTGCCGATCACCCGTCGGCCCTCGGCCACCACCGA
Organism: Streptomyces werraensis; assembly: GCA_014656175.1. GTDB lineage: Bacteria > Actinomycetota > Actinomycetes > Streptomycetales > Streptomycetaceae > Streptomyces > Streptomyces werraensis. The sequence continues at coordinate 316,626 of BNBX01000005.1, read as the reverse complement.
CGGCAGCGTGGCGAAGCTGTTGTTCAGCAGCACGATCTGCGCGACCGCCCGGGTGGCCTCCGAGCCGGAGCCCATCGCCACGCCGATGTCCGCGTCCTTCAGCGCGAGCACGTCGTTCACGCCGTCACCGGTCATCGCGACCGTGTGGCCCTTCGACTGGAGCGCGCCCACCATGGTCCGCTTCTGCTGGGGCGTGACCCGCCCGAAGACCGTGCCGGCCTCCAGCTCCTCGGCCATGGCCTCGGGCTCGGCTGGCAGCCGGCGCGCGTCCACCGTCGTGCCGGACAGGCCGAGCTTGCCGGCGACCGCCCCGACCGACACCGCGTTGTCGCCGGAGATCACCTTCGCGCTGACGTCCTGCTCCTCGAAGTAGCGCAGGGTGTCGGCGGCGTCGGGCCGCAGCCTCTGCTCCAGCACCACCAGCGCCACCGCCCGCACACCGTCCACGGCGGCCGGGTCGGCCAGGTCGTCGGCGTTCACGCCGTCGCGGGCGCGCGCGAGCAGCAGCACCCGCAGGCCCTCGCGGTTCATCCGCTCGGTCTCGGCCAGCGCCGGGTCGTCGTGGGGGAGCAGCACGTCCGGGGCGCCCAGCAGCCAGGTGACGAGCCGTCCGTCACCCTCGTCGAGGGTCGCGCCGCTGTACTTGCGGGCGGAGGAGAAGGGCAGCGTGTCGGTGAGCCGCCACTCGGTGGTGTCCGGATACGCGTCGATGATCGCCTTGAGGGAGGCGTTCGGCCGCGGGTCCGCCGAGCCCAGCTCCCCCAGCAGCTTCCGTACGTACGTCTCGTCGGCGTCGCCCAGCACCCGCAGCTCGGTGACGTCCATGCCGCCCTCGGTGAGCGTGCCGGTCTTGTCCAGGCACACGGTGTCCACGCGGGCCAGGCCCTCGATCGCGGGCAGCTCCTGCACCAGGCACTGCTTGCGGCCCAGCCGGATCACGCCGATCGCGAAGGCGACCGAGGTGAGCAGCACGAGCCCCTCGGGCACCATCGGCACGATCCCGCCGACCGTGCGGGCGATCGAGCCCTTCAGCTCGTTGTCCTTGACCACCAGCTGGCTGATGATCAGGCCGATCGCGGTCGGCACCATCATCCACGTGACGTACTTGAGGATCGTGGAGATGCCGCTGCGCAGCTCGGAGTGGACCAGGGTGAAGCGGGACGCCTCCTCGGCGAGCTGCGCCGCGTAGGCCTCGCGGCCCACCCGGGTCGCCTGGAAGGAGCCGCCGCCCGCGACGACGAAACTGCCGGACATCACCTGGTCGCCGGGCTGCTTCACCACCGGGTCGGCCTCACCGGTGAGCAGCGACTCGTCGATCTCCAGGCCGTCCGCCTCGACGACCACCCCGTCGACGACGACCTTGTCCCCCGGCCCGATCTCGATGAGGTCGTCCAGCACGATCTCGGAGGTGCCGATCTCGGCGGCCACCCCGTCCCGGCGCACCGTGGGCCGCACCTCGCCGATCAGCGCGAGCGAGTCGAGCGTCTTCTTCGCCCGCCACTCCTGGACGATGCCGATGCCGGTGTTGGCGAGGATGACGTAGCCGAACAGGCTGTCCTGGAACGGGGCGACGATCAGCATGATCACCCAGAGCACGCCGATGATCGCGTTGAACCGGGTGAAGACGTTCGCGCGGACGATCTCCATGATCGACCGGCTGCTGCGCACGGGTACGTCGTTGACCCGTCCGCCCGCCACCCGCTCGGCCACTTCGGCCGAGGTCAGACCGGTCGCCGGTGAGGTGGCCGTGGGAGGCCGGACGGCATCGGTCCGGTCGCCCGCATCGAGATGCGTCATGCATTCGACAGTACGTGCGGATCCGGTGCCTCACCCGCTGGAGCGGGGAAGTTCCGACCAGGGGAGGACGGCCGTCCTACCGGGGTACTACCGCGGTGGCGGTCCTGCCAACTGCCGTCTCAGAGCGCCGGGTTGGCGTGATTCAGTCGGTGTGGGCCGCCGAGGCGCGACCCTCCTCGGCGCCGGCCTCCTCGGCCCGTGCCCGCTTGATCGCGGCGTCGCGCCGGCGCACGTACCAGACGCCGATGAGGCCGAGACCGCCGCCGGCCAGGCAGGTCCACACCCACCAGGTGTGCCCGTGCTCGTCGAACCAGCCGTAGAACGGCAGCTGCACCAGGAAGAGGACGAACCAGACGATCGTGCCGCCGGTGATGGTGGCGACCACGGGGCCCTCCAGGGGCTCCGGCGCCTCGTGCTTGGGGGTCCACTTCGCCATGCGGACAGCTTACGAGGAGCGCCGGCGGCGTGGCGCCCCGCACCGGACGGCCCCGGAGGTGGAGCGGGAATCACACCGGCCACGGGGGGTCTACGCGCGGAGATGGTGTCGACGGCGTTATATGTTCATACTGAATTCGTTTGCCTCTGACCGCTTTTATTCGTAGAAAACACCAAAGGCTCGGCTCCGGGGGGAGCCCGCCGGTGATGAGGTCCCTGCACATGTCCACGTCGGCCCCCGCCAAGGCGCCCACCCCCGAGCAGCCGGGGTCCGGTGCCGCGTCCGGCGCCCTCGACCGCTACTTCCGGATCACCGAGCGCGGCAGCACGCTGCCCCGCGAGATCCGGGGCGGTTTCGCCACCTTCTTCGCGATGGCCTACATCATCGTGCTGAACCCGATCATCCTGGGCAGCGCGAAGGACGTGTACGGCAACCAGCTGGACAACGGCCAGCTGGTCACCGCGACCGCCCTGACCGCCGCGTTCACCACGCTGCTCATGGGCGTCATCGGCAACGTCCCGATCGCCCTGGCCGCCGGCCTCGGCGTGAACTCGGTGGTCGCGCTCCAGCTCGCGCCCCGCATGTCCTGGCCGGACGCCATGGGCATGGTGGTGCTGGCCGGTTTCGTGGTGATGCTCCTGGTCGCCACCGGACTGCGCGAGCGCGTGATGAACGCCGTGCCCTACGGCCTGCGCAAGGCCATCGCCATCGGCATCGGCCTGTTCATCATGCTGATCGGCCTGGTCGACTCGGGCTTCGTCTCCCGTATCCCGGACGCCGCGCAGACCACCGTCCCGCTCCAGCTCGGCGCCGACGGCCACCTCAACGGCTGGCCGGTGCTGGTCTTCGTGCTCGGCGCGCTGCTCACGCTGGCGCTGATCGTGCGCAAGGTGCCCGGCGCGATCCTCATCTCGATCGTCGTGATGACCGTCGTCGCCGTCGCGATCAACGCGGTCGCCGACGTCCCCTCCTGGGGCCTGACCTCGCCCGAGTGGCCCGGCAACCCGGTCGCCACCCCCGACTTCGGCCTGATCGGCCAGGTCAGCCTGTTCGGCGGATTCTCCGAGGTCGGCGTGCTGACCGGCGTGCTGTTCGTCTTCACCGTGCTGCTGTCGTGCTTCTTCGACGCGATGGGCACGATCATGGGCGTCTCGGACGAGGCCAAGCTCACCGACGGCGAGGGCCAGATGCCCGGCATCAACAAGGTGCTGTTCATCGACGGCGTCGCGGTCGCGGCGGGCGGTGCCAGCTCCGCCTCCGCCACCACCGCGTTCGTGGAGTCCACCGCGGGCGTCGGCGAGGGCGCCCGCACCGGCTTCGCCAACGTCGTCACCGGCGGTCTGTTCGCCGTGGCGCTGTTCCTCACCCCGGTCGCCACGATGGTCCCGTCCCAGGCGGCCACACCGGCGCTGCTCGCGGTGGGCTTCCTGATCCTGGCCAACGGGATCCGGGAGATCGACTGGGCGGACCACACCATCGCCATCCCCGCCTTCATCACCATGGTGATGATGCCGTTCACCTACTCGATCACCAACGGCATCGGGATGGGCTTCCTCACCTTCGTGGCGCTGCGCCTCGCGGCGGGCCGCGGCAAGGAGGTCCCGACGGCGCTGTACGTGGTGGCGGCGGTCTTCGCCTTCTACTACCTGATGCCGGCGCTGGGCCTGACCTGATCCCCGCCCGCGGAGCGCGGGCTCAGGTGACGCCGTAGAACTTCTCCGTCTCCTCGACGGCGGTGCGGAACCGCTGGTCGAAGTCATCGCGCATGAGCGTCCGGACGACATAGTCCTGGACGCTCATGCCGCGTTTGGCGGCATGGCCGCGGAGCCTTTCGAGCAGTTCGTGGTCTATCCGCAGGCTGAGCACGTCGGTCCCCATGCCCACGAGAGTCGCCGCACCTCACGGTGCGGCGCGTGGCATTTCATGCGTTGATCACTCGTATGGGTGATCTCGGCCGGGGGCTGTCTTGATTTCGCACGGCCCGTCGGGTTCGCCCGCGTGGGGGCGGCTTCCGGGGCGGGAGTGGCGCGACTCACGGACGGGGCGCCGCATACCGAGTGGTCCTTAGCGAAAGTAATGAGTTACGCTAAAAAACATGCCGGACCTCAGCCATGGCGACGACGCCGCCGCCGTGAACGCCCTCCGCTCCGCCGTGATGCGGCTCTCCCGCCGTCTCAAGCACCAGCGGGTCGACGAGTCGCTCAGCCCCACCGAGATGTCGGTGCTCGGCACCCTGGCCCGCTGCGGCAGTGCCACCCCGGGCGAGCTCGCCCGCAAGGAACACGTCCAGCCGCCGTCGATGACCCGCATCGTGGCGCTGCTGGAGGCCAAGGGCCTGGTCAGGCTGGAGCCGCACCCCGACGACCGGCGCCAGAAGGTCGTCACGCAGACCGAGCGGGCCGAGGCGATGCTCGAGGAGAGCCGGCGCAAGCGCAACGCGTTCCTCGCCACGCTGGTCGAGGAACTGGACGAGGACGAGTGGGCGACCCTGCGCGCCGCCGCCCCCGTGCTGGAGAAACTGGCGCACATCTGACCCCCGCAGCAACAGGAGGCGAACCTTTTGAGTACGGGATCCGGAGCAGCTTCCGCCCCCGCACCTGACCCCTACGACACGAAGACCGCCCTCGACGCGCCGCGCAGGAACTCGATGTTCTCCTCGCTGAGGATCAGGAACTACCGCCTGTTCTTCCTCGGCCAGGTCGTCTCCAACATCGGCACCTGGATGCAGCGCATCGCCCAGGACTGGCTGGTGCTGAGCCTCACCGGCTCCTCGGCCGCCGTCGGCATCACCACGGCCCTGCAGTTCCTGCCGATGCTGCTGTTCGGCCTGTACGGCGGTGTCCTCGTCGACCGGCTGCGCAAGCGGCCCACCCTGATGGTCACCCAGTCCGCGATGGCCCTCACGTCCCTCGCGCTCGCCGTCCTCACCCTGACCGGCATGGTCGAGGTCTGGCACATCTACGTCGCCGCCCTCGCCCTCGGTCTCGCGACCGTCGTCGACAACCCGGCCCGCCAGTCCTTCGTGTCCGAGCTGGTCGGCCCCGGCCAGCTGCAGAACGCGGTCAGTCTGAACTCCGCGAACTTCCAGTCCGCCCGGCTGGTCGGCCCCGCCGTCGCGGGTCTGCTGATCACCGGTGTCGGCACCGGATGGGCGTTCCTGCTGAACGGCCTGTCCTTCGTCGCGCCGCTGACCGGCCTGATGCTGATGCGCACCCGCGAGCTGCACCCCGTGGAGCGCGCCCCGCGCGGCAAGGGACAGCTCCGTGAGGGCCTGCGCTACGTGGCCGGACGGCCCGACCTGCTCTGGCCGATCGTGCTGGTCGGCTTCATGGGCACGTTCGCCTTCAACTTCCCGGTCTACCTGTCGGCCTTCGCCGACGACGTGTTCCACGGGGACGCGGGCGTCTACAGCATGTTCAACACGCTGATGGCGGTCGGCTCCGTCTCCGGCGCCCTGCTCGCCGCCCGGCGCGGCACGGCCCGGCTGCGGATGCTGATCATGGCCGCGCTGGCCTTCGGCGCGCTGGAGATCCTCGCCGCCGCGTCGCCCGAGCTGTGGATGTTCGCGCTGGTCATGGTGCCGCTGGGCCTGGTGTCGATGACGGTCAACGTCACCACCAACACCAGCCTGCAGATGTCCACCGACCCGTCGGTGCGGGGCCGCGTCATGGCCCTGTACATGATGGTGTTCCTCGGCGGCGCCCCCGTCGGCGCCCCGATCGTCGGCTGGGTCACCGACACCTACGGCGCCCGTGTCGGCTTCGCGGCCGGCGGCGCGATCGCGATGACCGCGGCGGCCGTCATCGGCCTGATCCTGGCCCGCGCCGGCGGCCTCCGCCTCGCGGTCGGCTGGCACCACGGCCACCCCAGCGTCCGCTTCGTCCCGCGCGACCGGGTGAAGGCCCTGGCCCCGGCGGCGTGAGCCGCCGGGCCGGGCCCCCGGCTGCCCGTCAGATCCGGGGGAACTCGTCGGTCCTCAGCACCAGTCCGACGGACGTCCCGGTCAGGTCGATCTCCTCGCCGAAGGGGAAGCCGACGGCCGCGTGGTAGGCACCGTCCTTGGGGAGCGTGTGCAGATGCCACTCGGCGGTGTACGGATCGACGATCAGGTACACCGGCACGCCGGCGGCGGCGTAGGTGTCCTTCTTGGGCCCGTAGTCGTTGGCGGCGGTGTCCCGGGAGATGACCTCGGTGACGAACTCGACGTCCCGGTACTGCCAGTGGCCCCTGGCGTCCTTCACCGAACGCTCGGCGAACGCCGCGACGTCACAGGCGAAGCCGTTCAGCCGTCCGGGAAAGTCGATCCGTACGTCCGAAGCCAGGCGCTTGCGCGGGTACGCGGCGCGCAACTGTTCCAGGATGTCGAAGATGATCTGGAAGTGGGTGTCCCGCTGCGGCGTCATGAAGATGTGCCCCCCGACGATCTCGGCCTTGTAACCCTCGGGGACGGGCATCTTCTCCAGCCACTCGAACATCATGTCGAGCGTGAGCTCATCGCCGCCTTCGGCCATCTCGATCCTGTCTTCGAGGACGGTCATCGTGGCGCTCCTCCCCGGCCGACGCTCGATGCGTACAGCCGCGCAGTACAACGATACGCACGGTGACCGGGACACGCGGGACACTGGAGGCATGAGACTCTTCGCCGCCGTGCTGCCGCCCGAGGACGTGATCGGGACGCTGGACGTCGAGGTGGGCGCGCTGCGGAAACTGAACGGGGCCGACGGGCTGCGGTGGACCGAGCGGGCCGGGTGGCACTTCACGCTCGCGTTCTACGGCGAGGTGGACGACGACACCGTGCCCGAGCTGACCGCACGCCTGGGGCGGGCCGCGGCGCGGACCGAGCCGTTCCCGCTGGCGCTGTCCGGCGGCGGCCAGTTCGGCCGGGGCCGCGCGCTGTGGACCGGGGCGTCGGGCGACCTGCGGACCATGCGGCTGCTGGCCGAGCGGTCCGAGGCGGCCGGGCGCAAGGCGGGCATCGCGATGGACGAGCACCGGCGCTACCAGGCCCACCTGACCGTGGCGCGCAGCCGGGACGCCGTGGACGTACGGCCGTACCTGGAGGCGCTGGAGGATTTCCGCAGCCGCACCTGGACCGTGGAGGAGCTGGTGCTCGTGCGCAGCCACCTGCCCCGGTCGGGCGTGCCGGGCGAGCAGCCCCGTTACGAGGCGGTCGCCCGCCGGGCACTCGGCGCGGCCGGTTAGGCTCGACGGCGTGGACCCGAAGACCCGGAACCGGATCATGGCCGGTGCGCTCGTGCTGATGTTCGTCGTGGTGGCCCTGGCGGCGGCGCTCGGGAAGTAGCGCCGCCGCCGGGCCGTCACGGCCTGTCCGCCGTCACCAGGCGAAGGCCTCCGGGGACGGCCCCGGACCCGGGAAGATCTCGTCCAGCGAGGCCAGCAGCTCCTCGCTCAGCTCCAGCTCCAGCGCGCGCAGCGCCGAGTCGAGCTGCTCGCGCGTGCGCGGGCCGACGATCGGACCGGTCACGCCGGGACGGGTGAGCAGCCAGGCCAGCGCCGTCTCGCCCGGCTCCACGCCGTGCTTCTCCAGCAGGTCCTCGTACGCCTGGATCTGCTTGCGCGCCACCGGGTCGGCCAGGGTGTCCGCGGCCCGCCCGGAGGCGCGGCGGCCGCCCTCGGCCTCCTTCTTGATGACCCCGCCCAGCAGACCGCCGTGCAGCGGCGACCAGGGGATGACCCCGAGCCCGTAGTCCCGCGCGGCCGGGATCACCTCCATCTCGGCGCGCCGCTCGGCGAGGTTGTACAGGCACTGCTCGCTGACCAGCCCGATGGTCCCGCCGCGCCGGGCGGCGGTCTCGTTGGCCTGCGCGATCTTGTAGCCGGGGAAGTTCGACGAGCCGGCGTAGAGGATCTTGCCCTGCTGGATCAGGACGTCGATCGCCTGCCAGATCTCGTCGAACGGGGTGGCCCGGTCGATGTGGTGGAACTGGTAGAGGTCGATGCGGTCGGTCCCCAGGCGCTTCAGCGAGGCGTCCACCGCGCGCCGGATGTTCACCGCGGACAGCTTGTCGTGGTTGGGCCACGCCTCGCCGTCCGGGCCCATGTTGCCGTACACCTTGGTCGCGAGGACGACCTTGTCGCGGCGTCCGCCGCCCTGGGCGAACCAGCTGCCGATGATCTCCTCGGTACGGCCCTTGTTCTCACCCCAGCCGTAGACGTTGGCGGTGTCGAAGAAGTTGATGCCGGCGTCGAGCGCGGCGTCCATGATGGCGTGGCTGTCGGCCTCGTCGGTCTGCGGGCCGAAGTTCATCGTCCCGAGGACGAGCCGGCTGACCTTGAGTCCTGTGCGTCCGAGCTGCGTGTACCTCATGGACGTCCAGCCAACGTGTTGGAGTGCGCTCGATGCAAGCGCTTCACGCGTCAGGGCGCCGGCCCGGGAGGGTCACGACGGCTTGTACGGGCCGCCCAGCGACCACTCCTGCCACATCGCCTCGGCGAACGCCCCCGCGATCTTGTGCTCGCCGCTCTCGTTGGGGTGCGTGCCGTCGTAGGTGTCCAGGTGGAAGTCGTACGTCGCCGGCGGCGGGACGAGCAGCAGCGGGGAGGCCGCCGTGTCCAGGCCGGCGACCGTCTCGCCCAGCAGCGCGTTGAACCGGCCGACCTGCCCCGCGAAGGTCTCGTCCGCGTCCACCCGGATGTTGCGGATCACCGGCATCACCGCCATCCGCACCCGCGGACGGGCCGCACGCGCCTCGGCGACGAACGCCCGCACGTTGTCCGCGGTCTGCTCGGCGTTGGTGTAGAAGCCGAGGTCGATCAGGCCCAGCGACACCAGCAGCACGTCCGCGCGGCAGGAGCGCACCGCGTCGCCGATCAGCGGTGCCATGTGGCACCAGCCCTCGCCCCAGCCGGCCAGATGCGCCCGGGGGAAGTCCGGATCGGCGTACGCGTACGAGGTGGGGGTGTCCGTGGACGGGTCGTGCAGCGTCTCGCGCGGGCCGACCAGCGTGAAGGGGCCGCCGTACGCGGCGCACAGGTGCTGCCACAGGCGGTAGCGCCAGGTGTGTTCACCCGCGCTCCCGATCGTCATCGAGTCACCTACGGGCATGAACCTGAGCACCCGATCATCATCGTGGATCAGCCCGTCTCACCGCGATGTGAGCCCCGACACCCGCACCCGGGGCCCCGCGCTGATGGCAGTCTTGGCTCATGCGCCGACCCTTCGCCCTGCTCGCCGCGGCCCTGCTGACGGCCGCGCTCGCCGTGCCCGCCTCCGCCGCCGACAACGACGACGGGGACGAGGGGTTCACCATCAACGACCCGCGCATCACCGAGTCCAGCGGCCTGGCCGCCTCCCGGCAGCACCCCGGCGTCTACTGGACCCACAACGACAGCGACGACGGCCCCTACCTCTACGCCGTCGACAGCAGCACCGGCGACACGGTCGCCCGCCTCACCCTCACCGGCATCGGCACGCCCCGGGACGTCGAGGCGATCTCCGTCGGCCCCGGCAACCGCCTCTTCGTCGCCGACGTCGGCGACAACCTCGGCGGCACCTGGCCGTACGTGTGGATCTACGAACTCCCCGAGCCGAAGCGGCTCCAGGACGCGACCGTGCAGGCCACCCAGTACGTCGTGAAGTACGCCGACGGCCCGCGCGACGCCGAGGCGATGGTCGTCCACCCGAAGACGGGGCGGGTGTACCTCATCGACAAGCACGAGGACGGCGGGCACCTCTACGAGGGTCCGGAGAAGCTGTCGCCGGAAGGCGACAACGTGTTCCGGCCGATCGCCCCCGTCGAGCTGTGGACCACCGACGCGGCGCTCTCCCCGGACGGCCAGGACCTCGCCGTGCGCGGCTACTTCGGCGGCGTCCACTACGCCTGGAACGGCGGCGAGCTGCAGCGCAAGGGGCGGCTGAGCGTGCCGCTCCAGGGGCAGGGGGAGTCGGTGACCTACTCCGCCGACGGCTCACGGCTGCTGTTCGGCAGCGAGGGGGAGCGGAGCGGCGTGGTGAGCCGCCCGGCGCCCGGCGCGGACGAGGGCGGCTCCAGCGGCGGCCCCGGCTCCCGCGCGGACGGCGACGGCAGCGCCTCGGGGGACGGGAAGGGGGACTCCGTGAAGGTCGGGGGAGCCGTGGTGGCCGCCGTGGTCGTCGCGGCCCTGTTCGGGCTGAGCAGGCGCCGGCGCAGGGACTGAACCGGGGCCGTCAGCGCCCCTGTTCGCCCGCCCGCCGGGCGACGTGGACCTCCAGGCCGTCCAGGATGCGCTGGAGCCCGAACTCGAAGTGGTCGAAGCCGGAGTCGAAGGTGTCCTCCGAGAGCGCGGCCATGACGGGGTAGCGGCCGCTGCTCATCGCCTTCTCCAGGGCGGGCCGCTGGGCCTCCCAGAACTCCGCGTCCGTCAGCCCCGAGCTGTGTTCGGCCTGCTCCTGGTACAGCTGCGTCCGGGCCGCCCCGACCACGTACCCGTCGATCATGACGATCACCGACAGCAGCTCGGGGTCGGACAGGCCCATCGGCTTGATCCGGGAGAACACCTTCTCCATGCCGTCCAGGGCGCTCGGGCCGAGGATCGGGCGGGACTGGTTGACCTCCAGCAGCCAGGGGTGGCGCCGGTAGAGGGCGAGGGTGGCCCGGGCCAGCGCCTCCAGGGCCGAGCGCCAGCCGCCGTCGCCGAGGTCCGCGGGATTCTCCGACGGGCGCTGCACCCGGTCCAGCATCAGGTCGAGCAGTTCGGCCTTGCCGGGGACGTAGCGGTACAGGGACATCGTGCCGGTGCCCAGCTCCGTGGCGATCCGGCGCATCGACAGCGCGCCGATGCCGTCCCGGTCGGCGAGCTCGATCGCCGCCTCCACGATCCGCTCCAGGGTCAGTCCCGGCTTCGGGCCCCGGCTGGGCCGCTGTCCGGTGCCCCAGAGCAGGTCGAGGGTGCGCGCGATGTCGCCGCTGCCGCTGGTCTCCGTACCGCTTCCGCCGCCGCTCATGCGGGCAGTCTAGATCCGCGCGAAAAAACTGGGTACGTCGTACGCGCAATCGGGTACGGTGTACCCGGTTTCTGGAAGGGGGACCCATGAAGGACGACGGGTACGCGGTGCGGGCCGAGGGGCTGGAGAAGCGCTACGGCGAGAAGCGCGCCCTGGACGGCTTCGACCTCACCGTGCGAGCGGGCACGGTGCACGGGCTGCTGGGACCGAACGGCGCGGGCAAGACCACCGCCGTGCGGATCCTGTCGACGCTGATCCGGCTCGACGGCGGGCGGGCGACCGTGGCCGGGCTGGACGTGGCGCGGCAGGCCCGCGAGGTGCGCGCGCGGATCGGGCTCACCGGGCAGTACGCGGCGGTGGACGAGGTGCTCACCGGGCGGCAGAACCTGGAGATGTTCGGCAGGCTGTTCCACCTCGGCGGGCGGCGCGCCAGGGCGCGGGCGGCGGAGCTGCTGGAGCAGTTCGACCTGACCGACGCCGCCGACAAGGGCGTCGGCGACTACAGCGGCGGCATGCGGCGCCGGCTGGACCTGGCGGCGTCGATGATCCTGACGCCGGCCGTGCTGTTCCTGGACGAGCCGACGACGGGGCTCGACCCGCGCAGCCGGGGCGAGGTCTGGGAGTCGGTGCGGGCGTTGGTGGCGGGCGGCACGACCGTGCTGCTGACCACGCAGTACCTGGAGGAGGCCGACCGGCTGGCCTCCCGGATCACCGTCATCGACCGGGGCCGGTCCATCGCCGACGACACCCCGGACGGGCTGAAGAACCGCGTCGGCGGCGACCGCGTCGAGGTCGTGGTGGCCGAACGGTCCGACATCCCGCGCGTGGTGAAGGTGGTCGCCCGGGTCGCCGACGGTGAACCCGAGGCGGACGAGACGGAGTTGCGGGTGCACGCCCCCGTGACCGACCGGGTGGGCGCGCTGACGGACGTCGCCCGCACCCTCCAGGACGAGGGCGTCCGGGTCGAGGACATCGGGCTGCGCAGGCCCAGCCTCGACGACGTGTTCCTGCGCCTGACCGGACACCGCACGGAGACGACGGAGAAGGAGGCGGCGGCATGAGCGCGTTCGACCTGACCGGACCGGCCGGGCACGGCCGTGTGTACTGGGCGCTGGCGGACTGCTGGAACGTCGTCCGCCGCGGCCTCACCCACTACCAGCGCCAGCCCGTCAACATCGCCTGGCAGCTGGGCTTCCCCATCCTCTCCGTGCTGCTGTACGGCTATGTCTTCGGCAGCGCGATGCGGGTGCCCGGCGGTGGGGACTACAAGGACTTCCTGATGCCGGGCATGTTCGTGATGACCATGGCCTTCGGCTTCATCAACACCGCGACGGTGGTGGTGTACGACTCCACCAAGGGCGTCATCGACCGCTTCCGCTCGATGCCGATGGCGTCCTCGGCGGTGGTGGCCGGGCGCGGGGTGACCGACCTGATCGTCGCGTGCGCGGAGCTGGCCATCCTGATGCTCACCGCGCTGGTCATGGGCTGGCGCCCGGACGGCGGCTGGGAGTTCCTCGCCGCGTTCGGACTGCTGCTGTGGCTGCGGTTCGCGCTGATCTGGCTGGGCGTCTGGCTGGGCCTGCTGGTCCCCAACCCGGAGGCGGCGGGCGGCCTCTTCGCGGTGGCTTTCCCCCTGACGATGATCTCCAGCATCTTCGTCGCCCCGCAGCTGATGCCCGACTGGCTGGGATGGGTGGCCGCCTGGAACCCGATCTCCTCCACGGCAGCGGCGACCCGCGAACTCTTCGGCACGCCGGTCGGCGGCGGCGACTCGTGGGTCGAACAGCACGCGCTGCTGATGGCGGGGGTGTGGCCGGTGATCCTGACGGCGCTCTTCCTGCCGCTGGCGGTACGGCGGTTCCGGCGTCTGAGCAGGTGAGACGGAAGGGGCGCCCGGTGGAATCCACCGGGCGCCCCCTTGCGCGTGAGCCGGACTACAGCTGCTCGATGACGTAGTCGACGCACTTCGTCAGGGCCTCGACGTCCGCCGGGTCGATCGCCGGGAACATGGCGATACGGAGCTGGTTGCGGCCCAGCTTGCGGTACGGCTCGGTGTCGACGATGCCGTTGGCGCGGAGCACCTTGGCGACGGCGGCCGCGTCGACCTCGTCCGTGAAGTCGATCGTGCCGATGACGGCCGAGCGCTTCGCCGGGTCGGTGACGAACGGGTTGGCGTACTTGATGTCCTCGGCCCAGCCGTACAGCGTGCGCGCCGAGGTCGCGGTGCGGCGGACCGCCCAGTCCAGGCCGCCCTGGCCGTTGATCCACTCCAGCTGCTGGTTCAGCAGGAACAGCGTCGACAGCGCCGGGGTGTTGTACGTCTGGTTCTTGCGGGAGTTGTCGATCGCCGTCGGCAGGGAGAAGAACTCCGGCACGTGCCGGCCGCTCGCGTGGATCCGCTCGGCGCGCTCGATCGCGGCCGGGGAGAACACGCCGATCCACAGGCCGCCGTCGGAGGCGAAGGACTTCTGCGGGGCGAAGTAGTAGACGTCCGTCTCGGCGATGTCGACCGGGAGGCCGCCCGCGCCGGAGGTGGCGTCCACCAGGACCAGCGCGCCCTCGTCGGCGCCTGCGACGCGCCTGATCGGCATGGCGACGCCGGTGGAGGTCTCGTTGTGGGTGAGGGCGTACACGTCGACGCCCGCCTCGGCGACCGCCTCCGGGTGCGTGCCCGGGTCGGCGGAGATGACGTCCGGGTCGGCCAGCCACGGGGCGAGCTTCGCGGCCTTGGCGAACTTGGAGCTGAACTCGCCGAAGCTGAGGTGCTGCGACTTGTTCTCGATCAGGCCGTGGGTCGCGATGTCCCAGAACGCGGTGGACCCGCCGTTGCCGAGGATCACCTCGTAGCCGTCGGGGAGCTGGAACAGCTCGCGGATGCCCTCGCGCACCTGGCCGACCAGGTTCTTCACCGGGGCCTGGCGGTGGGAGGTGCCCAGCAGGGACGTGCCGGTCGCGGCCAGCGCGTCCAGCGCTTCCGTCCGCACCTTGGAGGGACCCGCACCGAAACGACCGTCGGCGGGCTTGATGTCAGCAGGAATCCGGATCTCAGCCACGACGGGAGCCTAGCGGCTGGAGGAAACGCGGGCGCAACATCGTCCGTCCGCTGAGACGCGCCGCTGAGACACGTCACCGGGACGGGTGGCGGACGGTCCGGGGGGAGGGCCGCCCGCCACCCGCGTCTCTCACCCGCCGAGCGTCACCGGCAGCTCGTACAGGTCGTTCTGGGTCACCACCGGCTTGTTGCGCAGCTCACCGGCCGGGACCGCCAGGTCCAGCTTCGGGAAGCGCGCGTACAGCGCCGGGAGGGCGACGCCCGCCTCCAGGCGGGACAGCGCCGCGCCGGGGCAGACGTGCGGGCCGTGACCGAAGGAGATGTGCCGGCTGGGGCTCTCCCGGGTGATGTCGAAGACGCCCGCCGTCGGCCCGTGGGCCCGCTCGTCCCGCCCGATCGCCGCGTACGACACGATCAGCGCGTCCCCGGCGGGCAGCACCTTGTCCCCCACGGGCACGTCCTCGGTGGCGAACCGGATCAGCACGTGCGAGGTCGGCGTGGACCAGCGCAGCGTCTCCTCGATCACCGCCGACCAGTCCGCCTTCCCGGACAGCACCAGGTCGCGCTGGTCCGGGTGGGTGGAGAGGTTGACCACCGCGTTGACGATGAGGGAGATCGTGGTCTCGTGCCCGGCCGCCACCATCAGCTGGAGCGTGGCGACGATCTCCTCGTCGGTGAGCCGGTCCCCGTCCTCCGACGCCTGGATCAGCGCCGACGTCAGGTCGTCGCCCGGGTTCTCCCGCTTGGACGCCACCGTCTCGGCCATGATCCCGGCCAGCTCGGTGAGCGTGGCGAGGACCTCCTCCGGCGGGGTCTGCGTGGAGAAGAACTTCTCGAACAGCTCCTTCAGCCGCGGCAGCCGCTCCTCCGCCAGCCCCATCAGGTCGGCGACGACGTACATCGGCAGCGGGTAGGCGAACACCGCCTTCAGGTCGACGCTGTCGCCGGGCTGCGCCGCCACCTGGTCCAGCAGGGACTCGGTCAGCTCCGTGATCCGGGCCCGCATCCGCTCCACCCGTCTGGGGGTGAGCGCCTGGGCGACGAGGGTGCGCAGCCGCCGGTGGTCGGCGCCGTCCACGGTGAGCATGGAGCGGGGCGGGTTCGCCAGCCCGATCAGCGGCCAGTCCGGGGCTATCTCCCCGCGCTGCCAGGCGCCCCATACGTTGATGTCCTTCACCAGCCGCGGATCGGTCAGCAGCTTCTTCGCCTCGGCGTGGTGGGTCACCGCCCACACGGGCACGTCACCCGGCAGGGTCACGGCGGCCAGCGGCCCCGCGGCGCGCAGCGCGGCGCTCTCGGCGTCCAGGTCGGAGACGAACGGGTCGAGGGGGATGCGGGTCTGTTCCGTGTCGGTCGCGGTGAGGTCCGTACCAGCCGTCATGCGAGCGAGCCTCCAAGAGCGGGGGTGGGTGTGAAGGTGACCGGGAGCTCGGACAGGCCGCGCAGCCAGGGCGACGGGCGGCGGGTCAGGGCGCCGGCCGGCACGGCCAGGTCGATGTCCGGCAGCCGGTCCAGGACCACCTCGATGCCGGTACGGGCGATCACCTCGGCGATCTCCTGCGCCGGGAACGGACAGCGGTGCTCGCCGTGACCGAAGGAGAAGTGCGCGCTGTTGCCGCCGGTGAGGGCCGACCCGTCGGTGCGCACCTGCGGGTCGGAGTTGGCGCCCTGGAGGCCCAGCAGCACCATGTCCCCGGCCCGGATGCGGCGACCGCCGAGCTGCGTGTCGCGCGACGCCCACCGCGCGGCCACGTTCTGCGTCGGGGTGTCCTCCCACAGCACCTCGTTCATCGCCTCGGCGATGCTGTTGCGTCCGCCGAACAGCGAGGCCGCGAACCGGGAGTCGGTGAGCATCAGGTGCAGCGAGTTGCCGATCCAGTCGGCGGTCGGCTGGTGCCCGGCCGCCATCATCACCATCAGGTCCTGGACGATCTCCTCGTCCGTGAACCCCGAGGTGTCGGCGAGCATCCGGGAGGCGACGTCCTCCGCGGGCTCCTTGCGCCGCTGGGCCACCAGCTCCGTCATCGACGTGAACAGGTGCGTCTGCCCGGCGAGCGCCCGCTCCCGCCCGTCGATCATGTCGTTGAGCGCGGTGACCAGCGCGGGACCCTTGTCGTCGGGGAACCCGTACAGCCGGGCCAGCACCCGCACCGGCAGCAGCATCGCGAACTCGCCGATGACGTCGGCGGACCCGCGCGGGCAGATCGCGTCGATCAGCTCGTCCGCGAACCGCTCGGAATGGCCGCGCAGTTCGGTCGGGTCGACCGCCTCCAGCGCGTTCCCCAGCATCGCGGCCCGTTCCCGGTGCCGCTCGCCGACGGTGTAGAGGATGGACGGCTGACGGCGGCCGATCATCGGCAGCAGCGGCCAGTCGTCGGGGATGCTGTCCCACTGGTTCCACAGCTCGGAGTCGCGGCTGAACAGCACCGGGTCGCCGGTGACCTGGTGCAGCTCGCGGTAGCCGAGGACCAGCCAGGCGGGGGCTTCGCCGTCGAGCACGACCGGCACCACACTGCCGTGCTCGCGGCGCAGCTCGCGGTAGACGCGGGCCGGGTCGTCCTGCAGCAGAGGGCCGCTGAAGCGGACGGCGTCGGGGACGGAGGCGGGACTCACACCAGCTCCTGACGGGGGGCTCGGGCCTGATCGGCGTACAGCTCCTTGATGTGCTCCACCAGCGTGATCAGCACGATCTTGCTGGACTCCCGGGACCGCGCGTCGCAGTTCACCAGCGGCACGTGCGGGTCCAGGTCGAGCGCCTCGCGGATCTGCTGCGGGGTGAAGACGGGCCCGCCGAAGTCGTTGCAGGCCACGATGAACGGCGTGCCGTGCTTCTCCAGCCGGTCGATGGCGTACCAGGAGTCGTCGATGCGCCGTGTGTCGACCAGCACCACCGCGCCGAGCGTGCCGGAGAACAGCCGGTCCCACAGGAACCAGAACCGCTCCTGCCCCGGCGCGCCGAACAGGTACAGCACGTTGCGCTCGTCCAGCGTGATGCGGCCGAAGTCGAAGGCCACGGTGGTCGCGGTCTTGCCGCGCACCCCGCTGAGGTCGTCGACGCCTTCGCCGGCCTGGGTCATCGTCTCCTCGGTGTTGAGGGGACGGATCTCGCTGACGGAGCGGACCATCGTCGTCTTGCCGGCGCCGAAGCCGCCCACGACCACGATCTTCAGGCCGTTGTCGGCCGACGCGCCCAGCGGGGTGCGCGTCTCGGACGCCACGGGCGTCTCAGAGGTTGCGGAGTCCAACGAGCACCTGCTCCAGGATGTCGGGGTCGGGTACGGCGGCCTTGCGGGGGTGGCGGGCGCTGACCCGGCCCGCCGCGAGGAGGTCGGACAGCAGGATCCGGGTGATGCTCACCGGCAGCCTCAGCTCGGCCGCGATCTCCACGACCGCCGTGGGCCGTCCGGTGAGACGCAGGATCGCCGCGTGCTCCGACTGCATGCCGGGGACCGGGTCGCACTCGGCGACGACCAGGGTCACCAGGTCGAAGGGGTTGTCGGGCCCGGACCGGCTGCGCCCCCCGGTGAGGGTGTACAGCCGGTCGGGCGCGTCGTCCCTGCCGGGCCGGCTCATGAGGTGCGCGGCTGCGCGGTCAGGTGCTCGCCGAGCTGCTCCACCAGCTCGCTCATGTTGTGCCCGACGAGCCCGGCGTCCGCGTCCTCCGTGGTGACGACGGCCAGGTGCGCGCCCTCGCCGGCCTCCACGATGAACAGCACACCGCCGTAGAACTCGGTCATCGCCGAGCGCACGCCGCCGGTGCCGTCGCCGAACTCGACGGACGCGCCGTGCGACAGCGACTGGATGCCGGCCGCGATGGCGGCGAGCTGGTCGGCCTGGTCGTTGGAGAGCCCGGTCGTGCGGCACAGTTTCAGGCCGTCACGGGACAGCACGAGCGCGTGGCGCGCGCCCGGCGTGCGCTCCAGCAGGCCCTCGATGAGCCAGGTGAGCTTCTCGTCCGCGGTGGTCGTGCCGGTCATGAGGTGGTGTCGCCTTCCGAAGTCACGGGGGTGGGCTGAGGTGCGGTCTCGGGGTCGGGGGTGGTGTCACGGGCCGGGGTGACGCCCGCGTCCGGGTCGGCCGTGTCGTCCGGGGTGGGGGTGCGCACGGCCTGGCGGAAGCTGCTGAAGCGGGCGGTGCGGGCCCGGGTCTCCTCGGCCGTGGGCGCGGGCCGGGACTCCGCGGCACGGCTCACCGCTGCCGCCCGGCGCTCCGCCTCGGCGAGGGTCCGGCCGCGGCGCCGGCGGGGCAGCACCAGGGGCGGGGCGTCGTCGTCGGCGGACGCGTGGGCCGGCACCGGGTCGGCGTCCACGTCACCCCCGGAGCGGGCGGCGGCGTAGGAGGGCGCGGGGAGGACGGGCGCGGCGGCGGGGCGCTCCGTCCCGGGAGAGGCGGGGGAAGGGGTGCTGTCGTCGGCGGCGCCGTGGCGGGGCTCGGGCTCGGTCACGGAGCGGCGCCGGGGGAGGACCAGCGGTTCGTCCTCGGCGGCGGACGGCTGGTCGTCCTTCGGGCCGGACGGCTTCCGGTCCCGCGCGCCGACGGGTTCCGCGTCCGTCGGGGCGGAGGATTCCGGGTCCGCCGGGGCGGACGGTTCCGTGTCCTTCGGTGCGGACGCCTCCCGGTCCCTGCCGTCCGTGCCCTTCACCGTCGCAGTGAGGGTGGTGCGGGCCGCCGGGGCCGTGACCGGCCGCGGGGGCGCCGCGTCCGCCGGCACGAGGATGTCCTGCGGCAGCAGCACCAGCACGCCCGTGCCGCCGCGCGCGGAGGGCCGGTACGACACCCGCAGGCCGTACCGCCGGGCCAGCCGGCCGACGACCGCGAGGCCCAGCCGGGTGCCGGTGAGACCGCCCAGCCCGGTGGACTCGCCGGAGACGGCCCGCTCGGCGCGCCGCAGCTGCGCCTCGCCCATCACCAGACCGCTGTCCTCGACGGACACGATGACACCGGCCGGGACCTCCTCCACGTAGACGTGGACCTCGGCGGTCGGGGGCGAGAAGTTCGCGGCGTTGTCGAGGAGTTCGGCGAGCGCGTGCATCACGCCCTCGGCGGCGTGCCCGGCGACGGAGGTGTCGCTGGCGGAGTGGACGCGGACCCGCTGGTAGCCGGCGATGCGGCCCATCGCTCCGCGCAGGATCGACTCCATCGGGATGGGGCGGGCCCAGCGGCGGCCGGAGCGGGCGCCGGTGAGGACGGCGACGGAGTCGGCGAGGCGGCCCGCCTGGGCGGTGCGGTGGTCGAGGTGGAGCAGGTCGGCGAGGACCTCCTCGTCGTGGTGCTTCTCCTCCATCGCGCGCAGGTCGGCGAGCATGCCGGTGGCCAGCGCCTGCATCCGTCCGGCCGCGTTGGCGGTGGCGGCCAGGGCGGCCGCGCGGGCGCCCTCGGCCTCCCGCAGCCGGGTGGTCAGCCGTGCGTTCTCCCCGGCCAGGCGGATCCGCTCGCGCGCCAGGCGGTCGCGCTCCTCCTCCAGCCGCTCCCGCTCCTCGGTGTGCTCCGCGGCCAGCCTGGCGAGTTCGTCGGCGTGCTGGGCGGTGAGCCGGTCCAGTTCGGCGGTGTGCCGTTCGGCGGACCGGGCCAGCTCCGCCGTGTGTGCGTCGTCGGTGCGGTTGCGCTCCTCCGCCCGCTCGTGCGCCAGCCGGGCCAGCTCGGCCGCGTGCTGCTCGGCGAGCCGGTCGCGCTCGTCGGCCAGCGCCTCGGCGAGATGGGCCCGCTCCTGGTCCAGCTCGGCGGACAGCCGGGCGCGTTCCCGGGTGAGTTCGCCGGTCAGCAGCTCGTGCTGGCGGCGGGCGTCCTCGGTCAGCCGGGACCGCTCCTGGAGCAGCCGCCCGACGTCCTGGGTGACGGCCTCCAGCCGCTCCCGGGCGGCGCGCGCCGACAGACGGGCGTACGCGGCGGCCGTGACGGCGGCGCACAGCAGCACGGAGGCGACCACGCCGGTCACCAGGACCGCGCCGATCGCGGCCTGCGGGACCAGTACGAAGGAGGCCACGACGGCGACCGCGCAGAACGCGGCGGTGAGCACGGGGGCGGGCAGCAGGCTGCGGGGGGTGGGGCGGTCGCCGGGGAGCAGGGGGGAGGTCATCAGTCAGGTCCTCGGTCAGGTCCTCGGTCGGGTCCGCGGGCGTGCGCCGTCGTGGCTGCGCGGCCCTCGGGCGGTTCGATGGGACGCCGGACCTGATGCAGGGGTCGCTTTGCGAACGAGGTCCGACAACTGCGCGCAACTCGCGGTCACTATATGGGAGTTCGTGATCGGCTTGGGAAGATTCTGCTTCCGTTCTTGGTTGAACGACCATGGCCGCGCGTCCCGGGACGGTTCCGCGGAGAGTGTGCCGCCGCCCGCGCCGCACCCCGGCGGAGGCATCCTGAGGGCATGACGGATCAGCGGGAACTGGCGGCGGCCCTGCGCGCGGCGGTACGCGGCGAGGTGGACCTCGGCGTCACCGCGCGGGCGCTGACCACGATGGACGCCTCCAACTACCGCCGGATTCCGCTCGGCGTGGTCGCGCCCCGGGACGCCGACGACGTCGCGGCGGCGCTCGCGGTGTGCCGGGAGCGCGGGGTGCCCGTGGTGCCGCGCGGCGGCGGCACGTCGATCGCGGGACAGGCGACCGGCACGGGCATCGTGCTCGACTTCACACGCCACATGAACCGTCTGCTGTCCCTCGACCCGGAGGCGGGCACCGCCGTCGTCCAGCCCGGTCTGGTCCTCGACCGGCTCCAGGAGGCCGCCGCCCCGCACGGCCTCCGCTTCGGCCCCGACCCCTCCACCCACGGCCGCTGCACCCTCGGCGGCATGATCGGCAACAACTCCTGCGGCTCCCACTCGGTCGCCTGGGGCACCACCGCCGACAACGTGCGCACCCTGTCGGTGATCACCGCGCGCGGCGAACGGCTGCGCCCCGGACCCGGCTGGGCGGGCGCCCTGGAGGGCCTGCGCGCGCTCGTGGAGGGGGAGTCGGCACGCCTGCGCACGGGCTTCCCCGACCTGCCGCGCCGCATCTCCGGGTACGCGGTCGACGCCCTGCTGCCCGAGAACCGTGCCGACGTCGCCCGCTCCCTCTGCGGCTCGGAAGGCACCCTCGCCGTGCTCACCGAGGCCGAGCTGACCCTCGTACGGGCGCCCCGCGCACGCGCGCTCGCCGTGCTGGCGTACGCCGACGAGAGCGGAGCCGCGCAGGCGGCGGCGGGACTGCTGCCGTACCGGCCGCTGACGGTGGAGGGCATGGCGGCCGACCTCGTGCCGTCCGCCGCCGGCCTGCCGCGCGGAGGGGCGTGGCTGTTCGTCGAGGCCGGCGGGGACACCGGGGCGGAGGCGCGCGCGGCGGCCGAGGCGATCGTGCGGGCGGCGGACGTCGTGGACGCGCTGGTGGTCACCGACCCGGCCCGGCAGCGCACGCTGTGGCGCATCCGGGAGGACGCGAGCGGGACGGCGACGCGCATGCCTGGGGGCACCTCCCGGACGAAGTCTGGGGGAGGGAGCGAGGCGTGGCCCGGCTGGGAGGACTGCGCGGTGCCGCCCGCCCGGCTCGGCGACTATCTGCGGGACTTCCGGGCGCTGCTCGCCGAGCACGGCCTGCGCGGCACCCCGTACGGGCACTTCGGGGACGGCTGCATCCACGTCCGCATCGACTTCGACCTGCTGACCGGGCCGGGTGTGGCCCGCTTCCGGCGCTTCTCGGAGGAGCTGGCGGACCTCGTCGTCGCCCACGGCGGCTCCCTCTCCGGCGAGCACGGCGACGGGCAGGCGCGCGCGGAGCTGCTGCCCCGCATGTACGGCGCGGAGACGGTCGCCCTCTTCGAGCGGGTCAAGGGCGTGTGGGACCCGGACGGCCTGCTCAACCCCGGCATGCTGGTCCGCCCCGCTCCCCTCGACGCGGACCTCCGCTTCTCCGCCCTCCCGCGCGAACCGGTCGACGTGGCCTTCGGCTACCCCGCCGACGCCGGTGACTTCTCGGCCGCGGTACGGCGCTGCGTGGGCGTCGCCAAGTGCCGCACGACGTCCGTGTCGGGGTCCGCCGTGATGTGCCCGTCGTTCCGGGCGACGGGGGAGGAGGAGCACTCCACGCGCGGGCGTGCCCGGCTGCTGCACGAGATGCTCGCGGGCGAGCTGGTGACGGACGGCTGGCGCTCCACGGAGGTACGGGACGCGCTCGACCTGTGCCTGTCCTGCAAGGGGTGCAGGTCCGACTGCCCGGTGGGCGTCGACATGGCCACGTACAAGGCGGAGTTCCTGCACAACCACTACGCGGGCCGCCGCCGTCCCGCCGCGCACTACGCGATGGGGTGGCTGCCGGTGTGGCTGTCCTGGGCGGCCCGGACCCGGACGGCGGGCGTGGCGAACGCGCTCGCGTCGGTGCGGCCGCTCGCAAGGGCGGCGAAGCGGATGGGCGGGATCGCGGGGGAGCGGGAGATCCCGTCTCTGGCGACGGAGCCTTTCAGCCGCTGGTGGAGGCGGAGGCGGAGGTCCGCCGAGGACGACGGCCCACTGGTGGTGCTGTGGCCGGACACCTTCACCGAGCATCTGTCGCCGTCGGTGGGCCGGGCGGCCGTACGGGTGCTGGAGGCGGCGGGGATGCGGGTGGTGCTGCCGCCGACGCTGCGGCCACGGTCCGGCGGGCGCGTGGGCGACGCCCGGTCACGCTCTCCGTTGTCCCTGCTGACGGCACGGCGCGGCCGGGTCTGCTGCGGCCTGACGTACATCTCCACGGGCCAACTGGACCGCGCCCGTGCGGTGGTGCGGCGCACCCTCGACCTCCTGGAACCGGTCCTCGCCACGGACGCGCCGCTGGTGGTGCTGGAACCGAGCTGCGCGGCCGCGTTGCGCACGGACGCCCCGGAGCTTGTGCACGACGACCCGCGCGCGGCACAACTGGCGTCCCGTGTCGTGACGTTCGCCGAGGCGCTGGAGCGGTACGCCCCCGACTGGACCCCGCCCGCCGTGAACCGCCCGGTCACCGGCCAGACCCACTGCCACCAGCACGCGGTCCTGGGCGACGGTCCCGACCGCAGACTCCGGGAGGCGGCCGGCCTCACGGGCGAGCTGGCGGGCGGCTGCTGCGGCCTCGCGGGCAACTTCGGCTTCGAGAGGGGGCACGAGGACGTCTCGCGCGCCTGCGCGGAGGAGCAGTTGCTGCCGTCCGTACGGGAGGCGCCACAGGACGCGGTGGTCCAGGCGGACGGCTTCTCCTGCCGGACGCAGCTGGAGCAGCTGGGGGGCGTGCGGGGCCGTCACCTGGCGGAGATCCTGGCGGAGGCGCTGGAGGAGGAGTGACGCCTTGCCTCAGTCGAGGCAGAACTCGTTCCCCTCGATGTCCTGCATGACGATGCACGAGTCGGTGCCGTCGTAGAGCAGCCGCTGCCGGGTGGCGCCGAGGGGGACCAGCCGGGCGCACTCGGCCTCCAGCGCGGCGAGCCGCTCCTCACCGGTCAGCCCGGTGCCGACGCGGACGTCGAGGTGGACGCGGTTCTTGACGGTCTTGCCCTCGGGCACCCGCTGGAAGAACAGCCGCGGCCCGGCGCCGGTCGGGTCACTCGCCGAGCACCAGGCGCCCTCCCCGTCGGGGAACCGCTCCCGGTTGAACTCGTCCCAGGAGCCGTAGCCCTCGGGCGGCACGACGGTGTACCCCAGCACCTCGCACCAGAACCGGGCCACCCGCTCGGGCTCCGCACAGTCGAACGTGACTTGCACCTGCCTGATCTCTGCCACGGGGCGCACCCTAACAAGCGGTCGGGCGACCGCCACGGACTTCGGGCCGCGCCGAACCCCGGACAGCCTCCGTCAAGCCGGTGTGCGGGGCAGCCGTCGCTGGTTAGAGTCGTGCGTCACAGCTGGTTGTGGGGACAACCGGAGTGCCTTGGGGGAGGGCCCGCAGCGCATGAGTCGTCGTTCCACCGGTTTTGTCGGCGTCTGGGCCGAGATGCAGCGGCAGCAGCAGCGTCAGCAGGAGGCCGACGCCAGGCGGCGCCGGCAGGAGGAGCAGCGGGCGCGGGCGCATCAGCGGCGCGCCGAGCGGGACCACCGTGAGTACCGGAAGGCGGAGGCCCTACGGCGTACGGAGGAACTGGACGCGCAGGTCGCGTCGTTGCGGGAGCTGCTCGCTTCGGGGTGCCGGGCGGCGCCGTTCCGGGCCGCGGCACTGATGCGGGCGGAGACCGTGCAGCCGTTCGCGCCCGGACCGCTCGCCCAGCCGGTGCCCATGCCGGACGAGCGGTACTACCAGCCGCAGGGCGGGGGCTGGACCGCGAACCGCAGGGCCCAGGCCCAGGCGGAGGCGCGGGCGCGGTTCGAGCGGGACCGGCACGCGGCGCAGGCCGCCGAGGCGCAGCGGCAGCAGCAACTCGCCGCCTACCAGCGGCAGTACCAGGAGTGGGCCGACGCCCAGCTGGCCGAGGTGCGGCGGCACAACGCCGGGGTCACCGCGACCGTCGAGGGCGTACGCCGCCGTGAGCCCGACGCCGTGATCGAGTACTTCTCCGCCGCCCTGTACTCCTCGACGGCCTGGCCGGAAGGGTTCCCGCGCCAGGTGGCCGCGGCCTACGACCGGGCGGCGGGGCAGCTCGTCCTGGACTGGGAGCTGCCCGCGTACGACGTGGTGCCGGAGACCAAGTCCGTCCGGTACATGGCGAGCGTCGACCAGGACAAGGAGACGCCCCGCCCCGTGGGCCGGCGGCGTGCGCTGTACAGGGAAGTCCTGGCCCAGTGCATGCTGCTCGTGCTGCACGAGCTGTTCGCCGCGGACGAGCAGGGCGCCCTGGAGTCGGTGGCGCTGAACGGCTTCGTCGACGGGCACGACCCGACGACGGGCCGGCCCGGGCGGATCTGCCTCGCCACCGTCATGGCCGAGCGCGCCGTGTTCCAGGAGCTGCACCTGGCGCAGGTGGACCCGGAGAGCTGCTTGGCCGACGCGCTGCGCGGTCAGGTCTCGGCACGCCCCGACCAACTCGCGGCCGTACGGCCCGCAAGGCGGCCGCAGGACGTCGGCAACCGGGTCGTCGCCCACGGCGGCGACGAGGATCCCGACCTGTTCGCCATGGACCCGGTGGCCTTCGAGCATCTGGTCGCCGATCTCTTCCGCGCCATGGGCATGCAGGCGGTGACCACCCAGCGCTCCAACGACGGCGGTGTGGACGTCGACGCGCTGGATCCGACGCCGATCCGGGGCGGCAAGATCGTCGTCCAGGTGAAGCGCTACCGGAACACGGTGCCGCCCACCGCCGTGCGCGACCTCTACGGCACCGTGCAGGACGCCGGCGCCAACAAGGGCGTCCTCGTGACGACGTCCGGCTTCGGCCCCGGCTCACACACCTTCGCAGCCGGCAAGCCCCTGGAGCTCGTCGCGGGCCCCGAACTGGTGGACCTCCTCCACCGGCACGGGCTGCGGGGGCGGCTCGGCGACGGGACGACGCGGGACACGGTCCGTCCGGCGGACCCGGACGCGGACCGGCTCCCCGACGACTACAACGTCCTGGGCATGAGCTGGACCGGCGGCGTCGCGCTGGACGTGTGCGCGCTGGTGTGCCGCGGCAGCCGTGTGCTCAGCGACGACCACTTCGTCTTCTTCAACAACCCCGGCACCCCGGACGGCGCCGTGCGCGCCCTGGAGGCCACCGCACCCGACAAGGCCGCGATCCGCGTCGCCTTCGACGGTCTGCCCGACGAGGCCGACCGCTTCGTGCTGGTCGCCGCCGTGGACCCGGAGGTGAACCCGGACGCTGACCTCGCGGGCTTCACGGACGCCCGCATCCGCCTCCTCGACCCGGGGCTGACCGAGCTGGGCCGTCTCGAGGTGTCCGACGGCCGGGCGGGGGAGACAGCCCTGGTCCTCGGCTCGTTCCGCCGCCGCGCAGGCGGCGACTGGGACTTCGTCCTCGGCGGCCGGGGATACCGGGGCGGCCTGGAGGAACTGGTCCAGGACTTCGGGATCGAGGTGCGGTAGCCCTGCGCCGGGGCGCTCACGTCCTCAGGGCGTCGTCCCGCCCCGCACCAGGGGATGACACACCGGCTGGACATCCTCGGGGAGGGCGTCCGGTTCGCACCAGCGGGCCTCCAGGATCTCGAACGGGTCCAGGCGCAGTTCGCCGCCGAGGAGGCGAGCCTCGAAGGCCACCTCCATGCGGGTGCGCAGGCCGCTGTTCAGCATGACCAGGCGGCCGACCTCCACGTCGAGGCCGGTCTCCTCCTTGACCTCGCGCACCACGGTCGCCCGGAAGTCCTCGCCCTTGCGCGCGAAGCCGCTCGGCAGGCCCCACTGGCGGCCGGGCGGCCACATCCGGTGCTTGAGCAGCAGCACCCGTCCCTCGTCGTCGCGCACCACTCCCGTCACGCCGACCACGAACTTGGCGTGCAGCAGCCACACGATGCGGCTCTGCAGCGGGCGCAGGAGCCGCCAGACACGGACCAGGAGTCGTCGCACGGAACCTCAGTCGAAAGGGGGAAGCGGACGGGGTGCCACCAGGGGGAACCGTACCGGGTAGGACGTCCGCACCGTGGACGGAGTTGACCCGGACGGGACCCGGGCCGCATCGTCAGGCATATAAACGCTTCACGGTGCTGACGTAGTCCAATACGCTGGACCCGTGAGTACATCGAGGTGCACACTCGATGCAGTCGCGCGTCACTTCGCACCGCTCGCGTCCCCTACCTCCCTGGAAGGCACCGTGACCACCCCCAGCGCCGCCACCTCGTCCACCGCTTCCGGGCAGGCCCACGGCCCCGCACCCGCGCGGGCCGGCGCCCCGGGCGGCCGCCGCGGCGCGCTCGGGCCGGTCGGACTGGTACTGGCCGGCGGCATCTCCGTGCAGTTCGGCGGGGCGCTCGCGGTCACGCTGATGCCGCGCGCCGGCGCGCTCGGGGTGGTGACCCTGCGGCTGCTGGTCGCGGCGGTGGTGCTGATGGTGCTGTGCCGGCCGCGGCTGCGCGGTCACTCGCGCACCGACTGGGGCACGGTGATCGTCTTCGGCATCGCCATGGCCGCGATGAACGGCCTCTTCTACCAGTCCGTCGCCCGCATCCCGCTCGGCCCCGCCGTCACCCTTGAGGTGCTGGGCCCCCTCACCCTCTCCGTGCTGGCCTCCCGGCGCGCGGTCAACCTCGTGTGGGCCGCGCTCGCCCTCACCGGCGTGTTCCTCCTGGGCGGCGGGGGCTTCAGCGGCCTCGACCCGCTGGGCGTCGCCTTCGCGCTGGGCGCCGGGGCGATGTGGGCGGCGTACATCGTCTTCAGCGCGCGGACCGGGCGCCGCTTCCCACAGGCCGACGGGCTCGCGCTCGCCATGGCGGTGGCGGCGGTGCTGTTCCTGCCGCTGGGCGTGCTGGAGTCCGGCACGAAGCTGCTGGACCCGACGGTCCTCGCGCTGGGCGCGGCGGTCGCGGTGCTGTCGTCAGTCCTGCCGTACACCCTCGAACTCCTCGCGCTGCGACGCCTGCCCGCGTCGACGTTCGCCATCCTGATGAGCCTGGAGCCGGCCCTCGCGGCCACCGCCGGCTTCCTCGTCCTCGACCAGGCGCTCGCCGCGACGGAGGCCGCCGCCATCGCGCTGGTCATCGCGGCGAGCATGGGGGCGGTGCGGACGCAGGTGGGGCGGCGCCGCCGGGTGGGGGCGGGCGCGAACCTCACCAAGGACTGACGTCGCCCCGCCGGCGTCGACATCCGGAAGCGTCCCGGGGCACGGTCCCGCCACGCGCGCCCCGCAGCCCGGCCGTTCCGGCTCGGCCGTCTGACATGACGGTCCGGAAGGACCGACAGGCGGGGAGAAAGGCCGCGTCCCCGGCGAGGGCGCCGGCCTTCGTCGTCGGTCGTGCTCCTGACGGCCTCAATCATGCAAGCACGCTTGCTTGTTTTCAGTACCGCTGCCATGCTCCTCACCACGCCGCACACCGCCGTGTCCGTGCTCCGAGGGGAGCGACTCGTGTCCGATCCGACGCCCGTGATCGACGATCTGCGTGAGGAGAGTGAGGAGCTCGACCGGCTGGTGGCCGGGCTGGAGCCGGAGCGGTGGGCGTTGCCCACACCCGCCGCCGGATGGACCGTCGCCCACCAGATCGGGCACCTCGCCTGGACCGACCACCGCGCCCGGACCGCCGTCACCGACCCCGAAGGCTTCCGCACGCTCGTCGAGCAGGCCCTCGCCGCTCCGCACACGTACGTCGACGACGGCGCCGAGGAGTACGCCCGCGCCGAGCCCGCCGCGCTGCTCGCCCGCTGGCGGGAGGGGCGCGCGGCGCTGGAGAAGGCGCTGCGGGAGGCGCCGGACGGGGCGCGGTTCCCCTGGTTCGGGCCCCCGATGTCCACCGCCTCCGTGGCCACCGCCCGGCTGATGGAGACCTGGGCGCACGCCCAGGACGTGGCCGACACGCTCGGTGTGACCCGCGCGCCCACCGGCCGCCTCCGCCACATCGCCCGGCTCGGCGTCCGCACCCGCGACTTCGCCTACGGCGTGCACGGCCTCACCCCGCCCGCCGACCCGTTCCGCGTCGAGCTCACCGCACCGGACGGCGGCGACGTCTGGGCGTACGGCCCCGGGGACGCCCCCCAGCGGGTCACCGGGCCCGCCCTCGACTTCTGCCTCCTGGTCACCCGGCGCGCCCACCGCGCCGACCTGGACCTCACCGCCGACGGCCCCGACGCCGACCGCTGGCTGGACATCGCCCAGGCCTTCGCCGGGCCGCCCGGTGGCGGGCGGGAGCCGAAGAGGGACGGGGCGCGGTGACGGCGAAGCCCCTGCGCATCGGCAACTTCTCCGGCTTCTACGGCGACCGCTCCGACGCGCTGCGCGAGATGCTGACCGGCGGCGACCTCGACGTCCTCACCGGCGACTACCTCGCCGAGCTGACCATGCTGATCCTGGCCCGCGACCGGCTGAAGGACCCGGCCGCCGGGTACGCCCGCACCTTCCTGCGCCGGCTCGAGGACACCCTGGGCCTCGCCCACGACAAGGGCGTCCGGATCGTCACCAACGCGGGCGGGCTCAATCCGGCAGGGCTGGCCGACGCCGTGAAACAGCTGGCGGACCGCCTCGGCATCCCCGTGCGCGTCGCCCACGTCGGGGGCGACGACCTCACCGCCCGCCACCCCGGCAGCCTCGCCGCGCACGCCTACCTCGGCGGCTTCGGCATCGGGGAGTGCCTGCGGGCCGGCGCCGACGTGGTCGTCACCGGGCGGGTCACCGACGCCGCCCTGGTCACCGGGCCCGCCGCCGCGCACTTCGGCTGGAAGCCCTCCGACCACGACCGGCTGGCCGGCGCGGTCGTCGCCGGGCACGTCCTGGAGTGCGGGGCGCAGGCCACCGGCGGCAACTACGCGTTCTTCGCCGAACACGATCCCCGCGCCCTGCGCCGGCCCGGCTTCCCCCTCGCCGAGATCCACCCCGACGGCTCCGCCGTCGTCACCAAGCACCCCGGCACCGGCGGCTTCGTCGACGTCGGCACGGTCACCGCGCAGCTGCTGTACGAGACGGGCGGCGCCCGGTACGCCGGGCCGGACGTCACCGCACGCCTGGACACCGTCACGCTCACCCAGGACGGGCCCGACCGGGTGCGGATCGAGGGGGTGCGCGGAGAGGCTCCGCCGCCCACGCTCAAGGTCGGCCGCAACCGGCTCGGCGGGTTCCGCAACGAGGTCGTCTTCGTGCTCACCGGACTCGACATCGAGGCCAAGGCCGCGCTGGTCCGCGAGCAGATGGGAGAGGCCCTCGCCGCGTCCCCGCCCGCGGACGTGCGCTGGGACCTCGCCCGCACCGACAAGCCCGACGCCGACACGGAGGAGACCGCCGGCGCGCTGCTGCGTCTCGTCGTACGGGACCCGGACCAGCAGAAGGTCGGGCGGGTGCTGAGCGGGGCCGCCATCGAGCTGGCGCTGGCGAGCTACCCCGGGTTCCATGTGGTGGCGCCACCGGGCAAGGGTTCCCCGTACGGGGTCTTCGAGGAGGTGTACGTCCCCCAGGGGGACGTCGACCATGTGGCCGTCCTCCACGACGGGCGCCGGATCACCGTGGACCCGCCCCAGGACACCGCCGCCCTCGACGCCGTACCGCCCCCCGCCCTGCCCGAGCCGCTCCCGCCGGGGCCGGCCGTCCGGGCGCCGATCGGCCGGGTCGTCGGCGCCCGCAGCGGGGACAAGGGCGGGAACGCCAACGTCGGTGTGTGGGCGCGGACCGACGACGCCTGGCGGTGGCTCGCGCACGAGCTGACCGTCGAGCGGTTCCGGGAGCTGATCCCCGAGGCCCGCGAGCTGCCCGTCACCCGGCACGCGCTGCCCAACCTGCGCGCCCTGAACTTCGTCGTCGAGGGGATCCTCGGCGAGGGCGTCGCCGCGCAGGCCCGTTTCGATCCGCAGGCCAAGGCGCTGGGGGAGTGGCTGCGCTCCCGTCACGCCGACATCCCGGAGGTGCTCCTGTGACGGTCCTCGCGTCCGCCCTGAACCCGTCCGACCCGGACCACCGGGAGCACCGCGAGGCCATGCTCGCCAAGCTGGCCGAACTCGACGCCGAGCACGCCAAGGCCCTCGCGGGCGGCGGCGAGAAGTACCTCGAGCGGCACTGGCGGCGCGGCAAGCTGCTCGCCCGTGAACGCATCGAGCTGCTGCTCGACCCGGACACCCCGTTCCTGGAACTGTCCCCGCTGGCCGCCTGGGGCAGCGACTACACCGTGGGCGCCTCCCTCGTGACCGGCATCGGGGTCGTCGAGGGCGTGGAGTGCGTGATCACCGCCAACGACCCGACGGTGCGCGGCGGCGCCAGCAACCCCTGGTCGCTGAAGAAGGCCCTGCGCGCCAACGACATCGCGCTGGCCAACCGGCTGCCGCTGATCAGCCTCGTCGAGTCCGGCGGCGCCGATCTGCCCTCGCAGAAGGAGATCTTCATCCCGGGCGGCGCCATCTTCCGCGACCTGACCCGGCTGTCGGCGGCCGGCATCCCCACCGTCGCCGTCGTCTTCGGCAACTCCACGGCGGGCGGCGCCTACGTGCCCGGCATGTCGGACCACACGATCATGGTCAAGGAGCGGGCCAAGGTGTTCCTCGGCGGCCCGCCGCTGGTGAAGATGGCGACCGGCGAGGAGAGCGACGACGAGTCCCTGGGCGGCGCCGACATGCACGCCCGCGTCTCCGGCCTCGCCGACCACTTCGCCGTGGACGAGCCGGACGCGCTGCGCCAGGCCCGCCGGGTCGTCGCCCGCCTCAACCACCGCAAGGCGTACCCCGATCCGGGCCCCGCCGAGCCGCCCGAGTACGACCCGGAGGAGCTGCTCGGCATCGTCCCCGGCGACCTGAAGACCCCCTTCGACCCGCGCGAGGTGATCGCGAGGATCGTCGACGCGTCCGACTTCGACGAGTTCAAGCCGCTGTACGGCACCAGCCTGGTCACCGGCTGGGCGTCCCTGCACGGCTACCCGGTGGGCATCCTCGCCAACGCGCGGGGCGTCCTGTTCAGCGAGGAGTCCCAGAAGGCCGCGCAGTTCATCCAGCTGGCCAACCAGCGCGACATCCCGCTGCTGTTCCTGCACAACACCACCGGTTACATGGTCGGCAAGGAGTACGAACAGGGCGGCATCATCAAGCACGGCGCGATGATGATCAACGCGGTCTCCAACTCCCGCGTCCCGCACCTGTCCGTCCTCATGGGCGCCTCCTACGGCGCCGGCCACTACGGCATGTGCGGCCGCGCCTACGACCCGCGCTTCCTCTTCGCCTGGCCCAGCGCCAAGTCCGCCGTCATGGGCCCGCAGCAGCTCGCCGGCGTGCTGTCCATCGTCGCCCGCCAGTCCGCGGCGGCGAAGGGCCGGCCGTACGACGACGAGGCGGACGCGGCGCTGCGCGCCATGGTGGAGCAGCAGATCGAGTCCGAGTCCCTGCCGATGTTCCTGTCCGGGCGGCTGTACGACGACGGCGTCATCGACCCGCGCGACACCCGCACCGTCCTCGGCCTGTGCCTGTCCGCCGTCCACACCGCGCCCTACGAGGGCGCGCGCGGCGGCTTCGGCGTCTTCCGGATGTGAGGCAACCCGTGATTTCTTCCGTCCTTGTCGCGAACCGCGGCGAGATCGCCTGCCGCATCGCCCGCACCTGCCGCGACCTCGGCATCGCGACCGTCGCCGTGCACTCCGACGCCGACGCCGGCGCCCTCCACACACGCGTCGCCGACACCGCCGTACGGCTCCCCGGCTCGGCGCCCGCCGACACGTACCTGCGCGGCGACCTGATCGTGAAGGCCGCCCTCGCGGCCGGCGCGGACGCCGTGCACCCCGGCTACGGATTCCTCTCCGAGAACGCCGCCTTCGCGCGCGCCGTCCAGGACGCCGGACTGGTGTGGATCGGGCCGCCGCCGGAGGCCGTCGAGGCGATGGCGTCCAAGACGCGCGCCAAGCGGCTCATGGGCGTCGAGCCGCTCACCGACGTCACCGAGGCCGACCTGCCGGTGCTGGTGAAGGCCGCGGCGGGCGGCGGCGGACGCGGCATGCGCGTCGTGCGCGACCTCGCCGGCCTGGACGCCGAACTCGCCGCCGCCCGCGCGGAGGCGGCGAGCGCCTTCGGTGACGGGGAGGTCTTCGTCGAGCCGTACCTGGAGAACGGCCGCCATGTCGAGGTGCAGGTCCTCGCCGACACCCACGGCACCGTGTGGGCGCTCGGCACCCGCGACTGCTCCCTCCAGCGCCGCCACCAGAAGGTGATCGAGGAGTCCCCGGCGCCCGGCCTCACCGACGCGCTCACCGGGGAGCTCCACACGCTCGCCGTACGCGCCGCCCGCGCGGTCGGATACGTCGGCGCGGGCACCGTGGAGTTCCTGGTCGCCGGCGACCGCGCGCACTTCCTGGAGATGAACACCCGGCTCCAGGTCGAACACCCCGTCACCGAGGAGGTGTTCGGCGTCGACCTCGTCGCCCAGCAGATCCGCGTCGCCGAGGGCCACGCCCTGGACCCCGAGCCGCCGGCCCCACGCGGCCATGCCGTCGAGGCCCGCCTCTACGCCGAGGACCCCGCCCACGACTGGGCCCCGCAGACCGGCTGCCTGCACCGCCTCGCCGTCCCCGGTGCCGTACGTCTCGACACCGGCTACACCGACGGCGACGACATCGGCGTGCACTACGACCCGATGCTCGCCAAGGTCGTCGCCCACGCCCCCACCCGCGCGGAGGCGGTCCGCAGACTGGCCGCCGCCCTGGAACGCGCCGTGATCCACGGCCCCGTCACCAACCGCGACCTCCTCGTCCGCTCCCTGCGCCACGAGGAGTTCACGCAGGGCCGCATGGACACCGGCTTCTACGACCGCCACCTGCCCGCGCTCACCGCCCCCGCCGCCGACCCGTACGCGCCGCTCGCCGCCGCCCTCGCCGACGCGCACGGCCGCTCCCGCTTCGGCGGCTGGC
Organism: Streptomyces werraensis; assembly: GCA_014656175.1. Classification (GTDB taxonomy): domain Bacteria; phylum Actinomycetota; class Actinomycetes; order Streptomycetales; family Streptomycetaceae; genus Streptomyces; species Streptomyces werraensis. The sequence goes on along the minus strand of BNBX01000005.1, from coordinate 283,046 downwards.
GCAACGTGCCCTCGCAGCCGCAGGTCAAGCGGTACGCGATGAACGGCGAGGAGCACGAGGTCCGTTACCGCCACACACGCTCGGGCCTGACGGCCGACGGTGTGACGGTCGTCCACGCGGACACGTCCCTGGTGATCCTGGAGATCGACGGCGTGCGCCGCCGCTACGAGGTCGCCCGCCACGGCGACCGCGTGTACGTCGGCCCCACGGCCCTCACCGCCCTCCCCCGCTTCCCCGCCCCCGAGGCCGGTCACGCCCCCGGCTCACTTCTCGCCCCGATGCCGGGCACGGTGGTCCGCATCGCCGAGGGAGTCACCGAGGGCGCGACGGTGGAGGCGGGCCGGCCCCTGCTCTGGCTGGAGGCGATGAAGATGCAGCACAAGATCACCGCTCCCACAGCAGGCACGCTCACCTCCCTCCACGCACTGCCCGGCCAACAGGTGGAACTGGGCGCCCTCTTGGCGGTAGTGGAAGAAACCCCCTGAGGGCCACAGCCCCTCCAGGGGCGCGGGGAACTGCGCGACCAGCCCAAACGAACCCGCACCCACCCCACGACTCACAGCCCCTCCTCCCAAGGAGCCCACATGCCGGTGATCGAGTCAGAAGAACACAGGGCCCTCCGCGCAGCGGTGTCCGCCCTGGGCCACAAATACGGCCGTGAGTACCTCACCCGCACGGTCGAGGAAGGCAGGCCCGCCACCGAACTCTGGGCGGAGGCAGCCGAACTCGGCTACCTCGGCGTCAACCTCCCGGAGGAACACGGCGGAGGAGGCGGCGGCATCTTCGAACTCTCCATCGTCCTGGAGGAACTCGGCGCCGCCGGCTGCCCCCTCCTCCTCATGGTGGTCTCCCCGGCCATCTGCGGCACGGTGATCGCCCGCTTCGGCACCGAGGAGCAGAAGCGGGACTGGCTGCCCGCCCTCGCCGACGGCACCCGCGTCATGGCCTTCGGCATCACCGAACCCGACGCCGGCTCCAACTCCCACCGCATCACCACGACCGCCCGCCGCGACCCCGCCACCGGCGACTGGCTCCTCACCGGCCACAAGGTGTTCGTCTCCGGCGTGGACATCGCCGACGCCACCCTGATCGTCGGCCGCACGGAGGACGCCCGCACCGGGCGCCTCAAGCCCTGCTTGTTCATCGTCCCGCGCGACACCCCGGGTTTCGAGCGCCGCAAGATCGACATGGAACTCAGCGCTGCGGAGAAGCAGTTCGAGCTGACCCTCGACGACGTGCGGCTGCCCGCCGGCGCGCTGGTCGGCGACGAGGACGCCGGTCTGCTCCAGCTGTTCGCCGGGCTGAACCCCGAGCGCATCATGACGGCCGCGTTCGCGATCGGCATGGGCCGCTTCGCGCTGTCCCGCGCCGTCGAGTACGCCCGCGACCGCACGGTCTGGAAGGCGCCCATCGGCTCTCACCAGGCGATCGCGCACCCCCTCGCGCAGGCGCACATCGACCTCGAACTGGCCCGCCTGATGATGCAGAAGGCCGCCCACCTCTACGACGCGGGCGACGACACCGGCGCGGGGGAGGCCGCCAACATGGCCAAGTACGCGGCGGCCGAGGCCTGCGTGAAGGCCGTCGACCAGGCCGTGCACACCCTCGGCGGCAACGGTCTCACCCGTGAGTTCGGGCTCGCCTCGCTGATAACGGCCGCGCGCGTGTCTCGTATCGCGCCGGTCAGCCGGGAGATGATTCTCAACTACGTCTCCCACCAGACCCTGGGCCTGCCCAAGTCGTACTAGGCGACCGGCAAGCCTCCCGGCCGTCCTGGAGGAACCATGTTCCGCAGCGCGTACGCAGACGTCACGCCGGTCGAACTCCCCATCCACGAGGCGGTGCTGGGCCGCGCCGCCGAGTTCGGGAGCACCCCGGCCCTGATCGACGGCACCGACGGCACCACCCTCACCTACGAGCAGCTGGACCGCTTCCACCGGCGGGTCGCCGCCGGACTCGCCGAGGCGGGCGTGCGCAAGGGGGACGTGCTCGCCCTGCACAGCCCCAACACGATCGCCTTCCCCACCGCCTTCTACGCGGCGACCCGCGCGGGCGCCTCCGTCACCACCGTGCACCCGCTCGCCACTCCCGAGGAGTTCGCCAAGCAGCTGAAGGACTGCGCGGCCCGGTGGATCGTCACCGTGTCCCCCCTGCTGGACAGCGCGCGCAGAGCAGCCGGACTCGCGGGCGGCGTCGAGGAGATCTTCGTCTGCGACAGCGCACCCGGACACCGCTCACTGATCGACATGCTGGCCTCCACGGCCCCCGAGCCGGTCGTCGGCATCGACCCCGCCGAGGACGTCGCCGCGTTGCCGTACTCCTCCGGGACGACCGGCGTCCCCAAGGGCGTGATGCTCACCCACCGGCAGATCGCCACCAACCTCGCCCAGCTCCAGCCGGCGATCACGGCGGGCCCCGGCGACCGCGTGCTCGCCGTGCTGCCGTTCTTCCACATCTACGGCCTCACCGCCCTGATGAACGCCCCGCTGCGGCACGGCGCGACCGTCGTCGTGCTGCCGCGCTTCGACCTGGAGCAGTTCCTCGCGGCCGTCCAGAACCACCGCATCACCGCCCTCTACGTCGCCCCGCCGATCGTGCTGGCCCTCGCCAAGCACCCCCTCGTCGCCCAGTACGACCTCAGCTCGCTGAAACACGTCATCAGCGCCGCCGCACCCCTGGACGCGAGCCTCGCCGCGGCCTGCGCGCAGCGTCTCGGCCTGCCGCCGGTCGGGCAGGCGTACGGCATGACGGAGCTGTCGCCCGGCACCCACGTCGTACCGCTCGACCTCATGGAGGAGGCCCCGCCCGGCACCGTCGGCAAGCTCATCGCCGGCACCGAGATGCGGATCGTGTCCCTCGACGACCCCGGCAAGGACCTCGGTCCCGGCGAGTCCGGGGAGATCCTCATCCGCGGCCCGCAGGTGATGAAGGGCTACCTCGGACGCCCCGACGCCACCGCCGCGATGATCGACGGGGACGGGTGGCTGCACACCGGGGACGTCGGCCACGTCGACGACGACGGGTGGCTCTTCATCGTGGACCGGGTGAAGGAGCTCATCAAGTACAAGGGCTTCCAGGTCGCGCCCGCCGAGCTGGAGGCGCTGCTGCTCACCCACCCCGGGGTCGCCGACGCGGCCGTCATCGGCGTCTACAACGAGGACGGCAACGAGGTCCCGCACGCCTTCGTCGTCCGCCACCCCTCCGCGCCGGAACTGACCGAGGGCGAGCTCATGATGTACGTCGCCGAACGCGTCGCCCCGTACAAACGGGTCCGGCACGTCACCTTCATCGACGGCGTGCCCCGCGCCGCCTCCGGAAAGATCCTGCGCCGCGAACTCCGGGCGGCGCACAAGGAGCCCTCGTGACCCTGATCGGCCGCGGTCGCAACCGGGGCGTCGAGACGCTGTCCCTCGACGCCCCGGAGCGCCGCAACGCCCTGTCCGCCACCCTCGTCGGCGACCTCGCCGCCGCGCTCGCCGACGCCGGGAAGGACCCCGGCGTCCGCGCGGTGGTCCTCACCCACACAGGCAACACGTTCAGCGCGGGCGCCGACCTCAAGGACCCGCCCGATCCGTCCGCGCTGGTCGGGCTGCTCCGGCAGATCGTCGAGCTGCCCAAACCGGTCGTCGCCCGCGTCACCGGGCACGTCCGCGCGGGCGGGCTCGGGCTGCTCGCCGCCTGCGACATCGGCGTCGCCTCCCGCGCGGCGACCTTCGCCTTCACCGAGGTGCGGATCGGGGTCGCCCCGGCGGTGATCTCCCTGCCGCTGCTGCCGCGCACCGACCCGCGCGCCCTCGCCCGCTACTACCTCACCGGGGAACGCTTCGACGCCGACGAGGCCGCCCGCATCGGCCTGCTCACGGCGGCCGGCGAGGACGTCGACGACGCCCTCGCCCCCGTCCTCGACGGCCTGCGCCGGTCCGCCCCCGAGGCCCTCGCCGAGACGAAACGGCTGCTCACGGCTAGGGTGCTGGAGACCTTCGACCGGGACGCGGACGCCCTGACCGCGCTCTCGGCACGCCTCTTCGCCTCCGCGCCCGCGCGCGAGGGCATGACGGCGTTCCTCGAACGACGGGATCCGGAATGGGTGGTGTGAGCACGGCATGGGCGAGGTGAGCACGGCCGACCGTGCCGGACGCGTCCCCAAGCAGGACCGCAGCCGGGCCACCCGGCAGCGGCTGCTGGAGGCCGCCGTGGCCTGCCTCGCCGAGCACGGCTGGGCGGGCTCCACGGTCTCCGTCGTCGCGGAACGGGCCGGCGTCTCCCGGGGCGCCGCCCAGCACCACTTCCCCACGCGGGAGGACCTGTTCACGGCCGCCGTCGAGTACGTCGCCGAGGAACGCTCCTCCGCCCTGCGCGCCCTCTTCCCCGAAGGCGCCGCGGCCTCCGACCGCCGCGCGGTGGTCGCCGCCCTCGTCGGCCTCTACACCGGGCCCCTGTTCCGGGCCGCCCTGCACCTGTGGGTGGCCGCCTCCAACGAGGAGCAGCTGCGGCCGCGGGTGACCGAGCTGGAGCTGCGGGTCGGACGCGACTCGCACCGGATCGCCGTGGAACTCCTCGGCGCCGACGAGTCCCGCCCCGGCGTCCGCGAGACCGTCCAGGGGTTCCTCGACATGGCCCGCGGCCTGGGCCTCGCCACCCTGCTCACCGACGACACCGCCCGCCGCGAACGGGTCGTCGCCCAGTGGGCGGACCTCCTGGACGACGCGCTGCGCTGAGGGCGCTGTCAGCGGCCGGGCCTACGGTGTCCGGCATGGGTGACCACTTCCAGACGATCGTCGACCTCGACGCCGGCCCCGACGAGGCGGCGACCTACGCGGAGCGCGGGCTGGCCTGGCTGATCTCCGAGGGCATCGTGAGCGCCGAACGGACCGACTGCGTCCTGGGCGCGCCCCGCGGCCATCCGCCCGGCCCGAACTGGCTCCGCGCCTGTTCCCCGGAGGACGAGGAGTGGGAGCCGTCCGACGGGCTGGACGTGGAAGTCGGACGCACCGTCTTCAACGGCGGTCAGGGCGAGCCCGAGGCGGTGACCTGCCCCCGCTGCGAGGTCACGACCCGGCTGATGACCGACACGTGGGAGCCGGACGACGAGGCCTGGGCGCCGTTCGGCGCGGCCCTGCGCGACTGGGACGACACCGGAGAGGCCGAGGCCGTCTGCCCCGCCTGCGCCGCGTCCGTCCCGCTGCCGGAGTACCGCTGGGCGGACGACTACTTCGCCTTCGCCCACCTGGGCTTCGAGTTCTGGAACTGGCCCGAGTTCACGGAGGAGTTCCTGACCCGCTTCTCCGACGCCCTGGGCGGGCACCGGGTGAGGAGGGTGTGGGGCAAGCTGTGAGGACGCACCGGGGCGCTTGTGGGTTCGCGCAGGGCGCGGGGCTACGCGGCTGTGTCTCCGGAGGGGCACCAGGCACCGGCGTCGGTGCGGGCCGGGGGTGTTGGCGCACCTCGGCACCAACGAGGTGCCGCCGCGCCCCCCCATCGCCCTGGGGGTACCTCCCAGGCCCTTAAGGCACCGGGGGAGGCACGAATGCCCGCGGCCAGCGGCATCGCGGCCCCCGTCATCCGCGCGCCCGCGGTTGGCGGCAGGCTGCCGCTCGCGGCGGGGAGGGGACGGGGTGGGGGTGGGCGCCCGCAGCGGCTGGCGCGTCCGCGCCCTTCCCCTGCCGAGTAACTCCATCGCGCCAGACCGAGGACGTCCGCCCCCGCCGCGGCCCCGCACCACCCACCCTCCGTAGGCGCTACGCGCACCCCCACCGCACCGCAACCCTGCGCCGCAGGCCCACAACCACAACCCCCACCGCGCAGAACACCGCGGCAGCCGCTCACGGAGCCAGCCGCTCCACTCTCCACCCTCCCCCCGCCTCCGCGACGTACCGCAGACGGTCGTGCAGCCGGTTCTCGCGGCCCTGCCAGAACTCCACCGTCTCCGGGACGACCCGGAAGCCGCCCCAGTGCGGCGGCACCGGGACCCGCTCGTGTTCCGGATAGCGTGCCGCGAGAGCGGCGTACGCCGTGTCCAGCTCCTCCCGCGACGCGATCACCGTCGACTGCCCGCTGGCCCACGCGCCCAGTTGTGACCCGTGCGGCCGGGTGCGGAAGTACGCGGCCGTCTCGTCGCGCCCGGTGCGCCGCGCCGCGCCGGTGACGATGACCTGCCGGGCGACCGGGTGCCACGGGAACAGCAGCGAGACGTGCGGGTTCGCGGCCAGGTCGCGGCCCTTGCGGGACTCGTAGTTCGTGTAGAACACGAACCCGCTCTCGTCGAAGTGCTTCAGCAGCACCGTGCGCGAGCTGGGCCTGCCCGCCGCGTCCGCGGTCGACACGATCATGGCGTTCGGCTCGAACAGCCCGCCCTCCCGCGCCGCCTGCGCGAACCAGCGCGCGAACTGCTCGACGGGGGTGGCGGCGAGGTCGGTCTCGGAGAGCCCCTCGGTCCGGTACTGCTTGCGCATCGAGGCGAGATCGAGGGGGACGGCGTCTCGGTCGGTCACGCCGTCATCCTGCCGTATCCGCCCAGGCCGCGAGAGCGGGGTGGCCCACGTCACAGACACCCGGTGCCCAACCTCACGGGTGGCACTCAGTGCCGCGAACCCTCCCCAAAACTGGCACTCGGGGATATCGTGCTGGCACTGATCCGGTTGGGTGACCGCCAGCCGGGCATCACAGGGGTGACGTCCAGACCGCGAGTCTCACCGAGCCGACCGCGGATCCCCCGGACCCACGCCGATCGCGCCACGACACATGGTCGTCCCACCCCACAACACCATCTGTCCCCACCTATCGAGGGAGCCGCCTGATGTCCGACTTCGTACCCGGGCTCGAAGGAGTCGTCGCGTTCGAGACGGAGATCGCCGAACCGGACAAGGAGGGCGGCGCCCTCCGCTACCGGGGCGTCGACATCGAGGACCTGGTCGGTCACGTCTCCTTCGGCAACGTGTGGGGGCTGCTCGTCGACGGGGCGTTCGCGCCCGGACTGCCGCCCGCCGAGCCGTTCCCCATCCCCGTGCACTCGGGCGACATCCGCGTCGACGTGCAGTCCGCGCTCGCCATGCTCGCCCCCGTGTGGGGCCTGAAACCGCTCCTCGACATCGATGCCGAGCAGGCCCGCCAGGACCTCGCCCGCGCCGCCGTCATGGCCCTGTCGTACGTCGCCCAGTCGGCGCGCGGCCAGGGGCTGCCGATGGTGCCGCAGAGCGAGATCGACAAGGCCGAGTCGGTCGTCGAACGCTTCATGATCCGCTGGCGCGGCGAGCCCGACCCCAAGCACGTCGCCGCCGTCGACGCGTACTGGACGTCGGCCGCCGAGCACGGCATGAACGCCTCCACGTTCACCGCCCGCGTCATCGCCTCCACCGGCGCGGACGTCGCGGCGGCGCTCTCCGGGGCCGTCGGCGCCATGTCCGGCCCGCTGCACGGCGGCGCGCCCTCCCGCGTGCTGGGCATGATCGAGGAGATCGAGCGCACCGGGGACGCCGAGGCGTACGTCCGCAAGACCCTCGACAAGGGCGAGCGGCTGATGGGATTCGGCCACCGCGTCTACCGCGCGGAGGACCCCCGGGCCCGCGTGCTGCGCCGCACCGCCCGCGAGCTGGGCGCGCCGCGCTACGAGGTCGCCGAGGCGCTGGAGAAGGCCGCACTGGCCGAGCTGCACGCCCGCCGCCCCGACCGGGTGCTGGCGACGAACGTGGAGTTCTGGGCCGCGATCGTGCTGGACTTCGCGGAGGTGCCGGCGCACATGTTCACGTCGATGTTCACCTGCGCCCGCACCGCGGGCTGGTCGGCGCACATCCTGGAGCAGAAGCGCACGGGCCGGCTGGTCCGCCCGTCGGCCCGCTACGTGGGCCCCGGGCCGCGCGACCCGCGTGAGATCGAGGGCTACGCGTCCCTCGCCCACTGAGCCCTGCCCGGCAGGAGAACCTTCACAAACGCAGGCGACCCGCGAGTCTGGTTCCCCCTGGGGGGAGCCGGCCGGACGATACCGGCGACTCGCGGGTCGGGTGACTGCGTTGGATTGGGCCGGTTGCGTGCATCACTCGCACGCCGGTCCGGCGCCGAACCGAGTACGGCGACGGGCCACTAGCCCGCAGCCACCTCTTCCGTCCGGTTGTCATACATCTGCCGAACCACCTCCTTTCCGAAGTACCGCCACCCTAAGAACCGCCCGCCGCAGGATCAACCAGTTTTTTGTGCCGACCTTCCGGAGCGCGGTCCGCGGCCGTCCCGTCGGGCCGGGCGCCGTCGGCCGGCCGCTCGTTCCGAGCCCATGGCGCGGCGTCCGCCCCGCCCCGCCGCATGAGGTCTTTTGCCTCGTGGATGCGTGGGTACGAGGGAGCGGGCAACAATTCCCACAATCTTGTCGGGAACTCGATGTGCGCTGGGTCACGTTCAAGTTGAATGATTGTTGGTGAGCGAATCGTCGTGCCGTACGTGCGGACACAGCCTGCAGGGGGTTCAGGTGAGTGCATCCCGGCGTAGTGGGGTCACCGACGAGCTCGGGCCGGAGGGGCCCGAGCCCGAGCGGGAGGGGCCGGCCGGCTCCGACCTGCTCGCGGCGCTGCTCGACGGCATGGACGCCGCCCTGTGCGCCTTCGACGCGGACGGCGTGGTGACCCACTGGAACCGTGAGGCCGAGCGCATCCTCGGCTGGACCGCCGAGGAGGCGGTCGGGCGCGCCGGGTTCGCCGGGTGGGCCGTGCGCAGCGCGGACGCCGAGGAGGTCGAGGCCCGGCTGATGTCGGCCATGGACGCGCCCGGCCGGCAGGTGAACGAGTTCGCGCTGCTCACCAAGGACGGGCGCCGGGTCCTGGTGCGCACCCAGTCCGCCGCCGTACGCGGTCCCGACGGCAAGCCGGCCGGGGTCTACTGCGCGTTCAGCGAGGTCCACGCGCAGATCGACCTGGAGCGCTCCATCGCGCTGAGCGAGGCGCTGCTGGAGGACGCCGGCTGGGGCGTCGTCCTCGTCGACGCCGACCTCAGGCCCGCCGTCGTCAACGCGTACGCGGCGCGGGCGCTCGGCGCGGGCCGTACGTCGGTGCTGGGGCGGCCGCTGGGGGAGCTGCTGTCGCAGGGCGTGGAGGAGCTCGAGAGCGCGCTCACCCATGTGCTCGCCGAGGGCGCCCCGCCCGCGCCCGCCGAACTGTGGGTGGCCGTGCGGACACCCGAGGGCGAGCGCCGGCGCTGCTGGCGGAACGGGTTCGTGCGGCTGTCGTCGCCGCTCGCCGAGGAGCCGGTGCCGCTCGGGGTGGGGTGGCTGTTCCAGGACGTGACCGAGGCGCGGCAGGGCGAGCAGGAGGCGTCGCTGCTGCGGTTCCGCACCCAGCAGCTGCACCGGGCCGCCCGCGCGGCGGCGGAGTGCGAGAACCCGGCCGAGGCGGCCACGGTCCACCTGGACTTCGCGCTCGCCGGGTTCGCCGACCACGCGTTGATCGACCGGGTCGCCGAGGGCGGCACGGACACCGACCGGGTCCGCCTGGTGCGGATCGCCGGGACCCCCTCCGGCGCCCCGGGCCCCAGCCGCCTCGACGGCCGGGCGGGCCTCCCGGCGCTGTACGCCGACGGGCACCCGGCCCTGCAGTGCGTGGAGCGCGCCGGGACGGTGCGGGCCGGCGCGGGCTCGCTCAAGGGTGACGCGGCACGCGAGTGGGCGCTGGCCCGCCAGTGGCCGCAGGACACGGTCCACGCCCTGTGCACGGTCCTGCGCAGCCGCGGCCGCACGCTCGGTGCCGTGACGTTTCTGCGCACGTCCAACCGCACGGCCTTCGAACGCGCGGACGCGATGTACGCGGAGGACGTGGCGGCACACATCGCCATGGCCCTGGACCTGGCGGCACTGCTGCCCGGGGAGGGATGAGGGCCGGCCGCGCCGGGGCCGTAGGCGCCCCGGGCGTCGCCCTCCTCGAACCGACCGGGCGCGAGCCCGGAACCGCGTGGGGTGATCCGTGCCCTCGCGCCTGGCGCGGAGGTCGGCGGCGGGTCCGCGTGCGACTGCCCGGGGCGACCCGGGGTCGTACCGGGTTCAGTGCTGGTAGAAGATCCGGTCGCCGTACTCCGTCATCACCTGGGTGTTCCAGGCGTGGCCGCCGTCGACGTTGCCCGAGCGGAGCAGGGGCGGTTCGACGCCGCGGTCGGCGAGGGCCGCCGCGGCGGTGGCCATGACCGCCTGGAGCAGGGCCGAGGTGACGACCGTGGACGCGGGCGCGAACGGCGCCGAGACGCCCTCCCAGGTCAGTTCCGCGTCACCGACCGGGATCCCCGAGTCCAGCACCACGTCGCAGTGGTCCTTGAGGAACGTCCCGGAGGGGTTCCGCGGCGACGTCTGCGCCGCGTACGCCACCGATGTCACGCCGATCACCTTCACGCCCTTGGCGCGCGCCCTCGTCGCCATCTCCACCGGCATCACGTTGCGCCCGGACAGGGAGATGATCACCAGGAGGTCGCCCTCCCGCAGCGGGGAGGAGTCCAGCACCGTGCCCGCGAGCCCTTCCACCCGCTCCAGGGCGGACCCCAGCGTCGCCGGCCGGACGTCGACGCCGACGACCCCCGGCACGGTGAGCAGGTTCATCAGGGCGAGCCCGCCCGCGCGGTAGACGAGGTCCTGCGCGGCGAGCGAGGAGTGGCCCGCGCCGAAGGCGAAGAGCCGTCCGCCGTCGGCGACCGTGTCCGCGATCATCGTGCCCGCCGCCGCTATGGGCCCGGCCTCCTCGTCGCGCAGCCGCCGCAGCAGCCCGATCGCGGCGTCGAGGAACTGACCGGCGGGCGTGCGGTCGCTCATGCGGCTCCCTTCGGGGGCGGACATGTCGCGGATCACCGTGCGGTCTGGACCACTGCCGTGTCAATACGGTGTCCGGACGCCCGTCCGCGGCCCTGCCGCAGCCACGCGTTTCCGCCGCGCGGCCCGGTTGTCCGTCGTATGCGTAAGAATTGAGTCTCGGGCCAGCGCACACGCCGGTGAGCCGTCCAGCCTTCCGGCAGAGCCAATCCGCAGATCTCATCGAGGGGCAAGTATGTCCGGACTGATCGACACCACGGAGATGTATCTCCGCACCATCCTCGAGCTGGAGGAGGAAGGTGTGGTCCCCATGCGCGCCCGGATCGCCGAGCGGCTCGACCAGAGCGGGCCGACGGTCAGCCAGACGGTGGCCCGGATGGAGCGCGACGGCCTGGTGTCCGTCGCCCCGGACCGCCATCTGGAGCTCACGGAGGAGGGCCGCCGGCTGGCCACCCGCGTGATGCGCAAGCACCGTCTCGCCGAGTGTCTCCTGGTCGACGTGATCGGCCTGGAGTGGGAGCAGGTGCACGCCGAGGCGTGCCGCTGGGAGCACGTGATGAGCGAGGCCGTCGAGCGCCGCGTCCTGGAGCTGCTGCGGCACCCGACCGAGTCGCCGTACGGCAACCCCATCCCGGGGCTCGAGGAGCTGGGCGAGACGGACGGCACGGTGCCGTTCCTCGACGAGGGCATGGTGTCGCTCGCCGACCTCGACCCGGGCGCCGAGGGCAAGACGGTCGTGGTGCGCCGGATCGGCGAGCCGATCCAGACGGACGCGCAGCTGATGTACTCGCTGCGCCGGGCGGGCGTGCAGCCCGGCTCGGTGGTGAGCGTGACGGAGTCCGCGGGCGGCGTGCTGGTGGGCAGCAGCGGCGAGGCGGCGGAGCTGGAGTCGGAGGTCGCCTCGCACGTGTTCGTCGCGAAGCCCTGACGGCGGCCGGCCGCCTCCCGGGGGAGGGGGTGCTTCCCGCCCGCCGGACGGGAACGCGCCGAATCACCCGTCGGATCCGGCTCCACCGCGTCTGCGTTGCTCGGAATCGCAGCGTTCGCCCGGCGGGCGTGCGAGGCTGTCGCGTGAGGCATATGACCTGAGGGGTTCTTGGCCCGGTGGCGCGGAGGCCGCCCGGGCCGGGGAGGGGCGGGACGATGTGCCGTGACCACGTGAGGAGCCCCGGCGCCGCACGGCGCCGGGGCCTGTCCTCCCCTGTGCTGACCCGGAGCCCCGAGCTCTCAGGGTCATTCCCCTCGGACCGGTTTCCCCGAGCGGTCCGCCTCCCGCTGAAGATCTCCCCCGGTCCGCGCCGGTCAATCCTCGCGCGGGGTCACTCGAACGAGGGGTGTTGCCGGAGAGACGAGCATTTTCGAATACCCATTCGATAGCGTGCGGCAGTGGCAACAGGCAGAGTCCGGCGGCCGGCGGGGGCCGGAGCACCGGCGACAGACAGGGTCAGTGGGCAGGCAGCGAGCTTGGGGGGTGCCAGACCATGGCGCGACGCATCGACGTGACGGGGGCGGACGGCGTACGCCTGGCCGCCTGGGAGTTCGGCGACCCGGCCAAGGCCGGACCGGACCCGGGGGAGACAGCCGTGCCGGACGCGCCCGGCGTGCTGTTACTGCACGGCCTGATGGGCCGCGCCTCGCACTGGGCGTCCACCGCCCGCCGTCTCTCCGCGCGGCACCGCGCGGTCGCCCTCGACCAGCGCGGCCACGGCCGCAGCGAGAAGCCTCCGGAGGGCGCCTTCACCCGCGACGCCTACGTCGACGACGTGGAGGCCGCCCTGGAACAGCTCGGCCTCGGCCCCGCCGTCCTCATCGGCCACGCGATGGGTGCCCTCACCGCCTGGCAACTGGCCGCGAAACGCCCCGACCTGGTCCGCGGCCTGGTCATCTGCGACATGCGGGCCTCTGCCCTCGGAGGCGCCTCGCAGCGCGAGTGGGCGGAGTGGTTCGCGTCCTGGCCGGTCCCCTTCGCCACCCTCGCCGACGTACGGAAGTGGTTCGGCGAGGACGACCCCTGGGTGGAGCGCCCCAACCCGTCCCGCGGCGAGTTCTACGCCGAGGTGATGGCCGAGTCCCCCGACGGCTGGCGCCCCGTCTTCGACCCCGACCAGATGCTCCGCTCCCGCGAGACCTGGGTCTACGACGCCCACTGGGAGGAACTGGCCCAGGTCCGCTGCCCCGCCCTGGTCGTCCGTGGCCTCGACGGCGAACTGGGCCGCGCCGAGGCCCAGGAAATGGTCCGTGTCCTCCCCCGGGGCCAGTACGCCGAGGTCGCCGACGCCGGCCACCTCGTCCACTACGACCAGCCCGAAGCCTGGCTCGCCGCGATCGAGCCGTTCCTGGACTCGCTCGACGGGGAGTGAGCCCCGGAGCCCGGTTTTCCGCGGGCCCCGGAGCCGTGACGTCACGCCTTCGTCAGACGCCGTCGGAAGAAGCCCGCCGCCGCCTCCGCCGCGGAGGCCGGGACGCCCGTGTGGCCGCCCATGTGGGCGTGGAGGGACTTGTCCGGGGAGGCGAAGGCGTCAAAGAGGGCCAGGGACGCCTCGCGGTCGTTGCCCTCGTCGTCCCACTGGAGCAGGACGTGCAGCGGGACCGTGACCCGGCGGGCCTCCTCGAACGTCACGCGCGGGACGAAGCTCCCCGCGAACAGCACCGCGGCCTCGATGCGCGGGTCCGTCAAGGCGCCCCTCACCCCTTGCTCACCGCCGTCACGATCTCCGGCAGCCGCGCCGCCGTGCGCGGGGCGGCCAGGCGGAGGCCGCCGAAGGTGAGGAGGGCGCCGTACGCCGCGCCGGCCGGGAGGAGGAGCAGGCGGAGGGCGTCCCCGGACTCGCTGAGATTCAGCCAGATGGTGAGGGCGATGACCGGGAGGCAGAGGAGGGCAGCCGCCGTCATGCCGCCGAAGATGGAGATCCACGCCAGGCCCACCTGGCCGGGGGCCACGTTCTTGTAGCCCTCCTGCGGAATGGAGTACGGGAACCGCGCCGAGGTCCACGCGCCGGTGGCGAGCATCGCGCCGAGCAGCGCGAAGGACAGGCCCAGCGCCTCCGGCAGCCGCGCCCAGTCGTCCAGCATCGCCGTCGTCAGCACCGTGACGAGCGTGGCGTACGGGAGGGTGATCAGCAGCAGCGCCAGGGCGCGGGCCCGCAGTTCGGCGTAGGCGTCGCGAGCGGTGGAGATCGTCATCGCGACCATCCAGAACGCGGACGTGTCCTGCCCGAACTGGTTGTACATCTGGATGCCGAGCATCCCGGCCGCGAAGCAGGCGAAGTACACCGAGCCGGTGCCCTGCCAGGCGTTGAACACCGGCACGATCAGGCCGATCGCCAGCGACGTCACCCACGCCGCCTTCGTCTTCGGGTCGCGCCAGATGTAGCGCAGGCTGCGCTCCATCACCGTGCCGGTCCTGCCCGGCGGCAGCAGGCGCGCGAGGCCCGTGGAGGGGCGGTCGCGGACCGCGGAGTCGCCCGCCTGGAGCGTGGAGCCGTCCGGCGCGGTCATCAGCCGGGTCAGGGTGCGCGACCACAGCGCGAGGAGCACCACGAGCGCCCCGGCGCTCACCACCAGTTGCGCCACGGCGACCCCGTACGCACCCTCGCCGGCCGTGTGCACGGCGCCGATCGCCGACGCGCCCGGCAGCCAGCGCACCACGTCCGCGACCGGGTCGAGCTGGTCCAGGCCCCCGGAACCCAGCCGCTGCGCGCCGAAGTTGACGACCTGCGCGCCGATCGCGACGACCAGTCCGCTGAGCACCGCCAGGTCCCGCCCCTTGCGGCTGGTCAGCAGCCGTACGTTCGCCGCGGCCACGGCCCGCGCGAGCGCCACGCACACCAGCAGCGCCAGCGGCACGGCCACGACGCCCACCGCCCACGCCGCCGCGCCACGGGCGACCGTGATCACCGAACCGACCAGCAGACAGACCGTGAACAGCGGCCCGATGCCCACCAGGGACGCGGCCAGCAGGGCCCGCACCAGCGGCCGCGGGCGCAGCGGCAGCATCACCAGACGGGTCGGGTCGAGCGTCTCGTCGCCGCCGGGGAAGAACAGCGGCATCACCGCCCAGCCCAGCGCCAGCACCGCCACCAGCAGCACCACCAGCGACTCCGCGCCCCCGACGCCGCGCAGCGCCACAAGACCGAGCAACTGGAGCGCGGCGAACAGCAGCGCGACGACGGCGGACGCGATCCAGGCGGCGCGGCGCCCGCCGGACTGGCGCAGGCCGTTGCGCAGCAGGGACAGCTTCAGCCGGACGACGACCGGGGTGAGGGCGGGCGCGCTCACCGGGCACCGCCGCCCAGCCAGTCGAGGTCGGACCCGGCGTCACGGCTGTCGGCGCCGACGAGTTCGAGGAACGCCCGCTGGAGGGTCGGCGCGTCGCCGCGCACCTCGGCGAGCGGGCCGTGGGCGCGGATCCGGCCGGCGGCCATCACCGCCACCCAGTCGCACAGCGACTCCACCAGCTCCATGACGTGGGAGGAGAACACCACCGTCGCGCCGGAGGCGGTGTAGCGCTCCAGGACGCCCCGGATCGTCTGCGCGGACACCGGGTCGACGCCCTCGAACGGCTCGTCCAGGAACAGCACTTCGGGGTTGTGCAGCAGCGCCGCAGCAAGGCCGATCTTCTTGCGCATGCCGGTGGAGTAGTCGACGACGAGCTTGTGCTGGGCGCCCGCCAGGTCGAGCACGTCGAGCAGCTGGGTGGCCCGCTTGTCGACCTCCTCGCCCGGTAGCCCGCGCAACCGCCCGGTGTAGGCGAGCAGTTCGCGCCCGGACAGCCGCTCGAACAGGCGAAGCCCCTCCGGCAGCACGCCGATCCGGGCCTTGACCTGCACCGGGTCACGCCACACGTCGTGCCCGGCGATCTCGACGGTGCCCTGGTCCGGGCGGAGCAGTCCCGTCACCATGGACAGGGTCGTGGTCTTCCCGGCGCCGTTCGGCCCGACCAGGCCGATGAACCGCCCCGCCGGCAGCTCCAGGTCGATCCCGCCGACGGCGACCTGCTCCCCGAACCGCTTCCACAGCCCCTGCACGCGTACGGCAACAGCGCCCACCACGTCTCCCTCCGTCGACCCCCGAGCCTACGGGCACGGGACCACGGCACGCGGGCCCGGGGAGCGGGGCGGCGCCACCGTCACCGGTCGCGGCCGCAGGCGTACGCCAGCGACGGCAGCAGCTCCTCCGCGTCCGGCAGCCAGCGGTTCTCCCGGGTCGGCCGGCGGGCCCACTGCACGGCCCCGTGACGCCCGACCCGGGTCGGCGGCGCGGCTACGTACGACCCCTCGCCCAGGACGGCCAGGTCGAGTGACGACGCCGTCCAGCCCAGCGTGCGCAGCAGATGCGGAAGCTTCGCCGCCGCTCCGGGGAGCACGAAGAACTCCGTGCGCCGGTACGGCGTCAGGGTCACCGGGCCCGGCACGAGCCCCATCCGCTCCATGCGCGCCAGCGCCAGCAGACCGGCCGTCTCCGGCACTGAGATGGCGTCGAACGACCGCCCCGTGGGCAGCAGGACCGAGGCGCAGGGCCGCTGCTGCCACATCCGGCGCACGGCGCCGGCGCTCCCGGTCGCCCGGTCCGCCCAGCCGGGCTCCGCCGGATGCGCGCCGGGGGCGGAGCACACCGCGTCACCGCACGAGCAGACGTGCACCCCGTCGACGACCTCGGTCCAGGTGCCCGGCACCACGTCCCAGTGGCGCTCCTCGGCATAGCGCACGGCGGTGTCCAGCAGCGATTCCCCGCGCTGCTTCGGGATCTGTACGGCGTCGGCGCCCGCGATCGTCTCTTCCACGATGAACACAACTTCACCCGTCACCAGGGGTTACGCCCTGCCGTATGCGCGGGGGAGGGGCATCGGGCCCGTCTCCGGGGCGCATGGGTGCATCCATGGGGGCGCGCGGGGGGATCCGCCACCGCGTCGGGGTAACCAGGAGGGGGGTCGGCAACCGTCGATACCCCGGCAATTCTCACATGTCCCGCATTGTCGGTATGTCGACGGGGCATTGATCCTCCCGGCCGGACGTCTCGCCGGGACGACGTGAGACGTACGGCCGCGGACAACACGTCAACCCGGTGCGTGGGCAGGCACCGCAGCCTCAGGGGGTACGCCATGGCCGCAAGGCCGCTCGTCGCCCGGCAGCCGAACGAACGGCTGCAGGCGCTCATCCAGGAAGCCGGATGCTCCAACGCCGGACTGGCCCGCAGGGTCAACATGTGCGGCGCCGAGCACGGCCTCGACCTGCGCTACGACAAGACGTCGGTGGCCCGCTGGCTGCGGGGACAGCAGCCGCGGGGCCGGGCGCCGGCCGTCATCGCGGAGGCGCTGGGCCGCAAGCTGGGCCGCACGGTCACGATCGACGAGATCGGCATGGCCAACGGCAAGAACCTCGCGTCCGGAGTGGGCCTCCAGTTCTCGCCGACGGTGCTGGGAGCCATCGAGCAGGTCTGCGAGCTGTGGCGCAGCGACGTGGGGCGGCGGGACTTCCTGTCCGGCTCGTCCGTCGCCGCGTCCGCGCTGGTGGAGCCCAGCCGGGACTGGCTGATCTCCGCGCCCGACGGGCAGGTCGCGCGCAACAGCGGCCCGCGCGTGGGCCAGTCGGACGTGGCGGCGGTGCGCTCCATGACGGAGGCGCTGGTCGCGCTGGACCACCAGTACGGCAGCGGGCATGTCCGCCCGGTCGTCGTGCACTACCTCAACAGCGTGGTCTCCGGGATGCTGGCCGGCTCGTACCGCGAGGCGGTGGGGCGCGATCTGTTCGCCGCCGTCGCCCGACTCACCGAGCTCGCCGGGTACATGGCCGTCGACACCGGCCAACCGGGGCTGGCCCAGCGGTACTACATCCAGGCACTGCGGCTCGCGCAGGCCGCCGGGGACCGCGGCTACGGCGGGTACGTGCTCGCCGCGTCCATGAGCCACCTCGCCGCACAGCTCGGAAACCCGCGCGAGATCGCCCAGTTGGCACGCGCGGCGCAGGAAGGCGCACGGGGGCGCGTGACACCGCGCGCGGAGGCGATGTTCCTCGCCGCGGAGGCCCGCGGGCACGCGCTGATGGGCGACGCCCCGGCCGCGCACGCCGCCGCGGGGCGGGCCGTCGGCGCCCTGGAGGCCGCCGACCCGGGCTCGGGCGACGACCCGCCGTGGATCGCGCACTTCGACGAGGCGTACCTGGCCGACGAGTTGGCGCACTGCCACCGCGACCTCGGCCAGGCGGAGGCCGCCGCGCGGTACGCGCGGGAGTCGCTGGACGGCCACCCGCCCACCCGCGCGAGGCGCCGGGCCATCGGGTATGTGCTGCTCGCCACCGCCCAGGTGCAGCAGCGCGAGATCGAACAGGCCTGCGCCACCGGCCTGAAGGCCGCCGAACTGCTGGGCGGACTGCGCTCCAATCGGGGCGCGGAGTACCTGGAGGACCTCCAGCAGCGCCTCGAGCCGTACCGGGAGGAGCCGGTGGTACGGGAGTTCGGGGCACGGATGGAGCTCCAGACGGCGGCGTGACGTACGTGACAGTCCCGTGCGACACGGGAGGCGGACGGGAAGAAGGGGAGGTAAGCAGCGTGCTGTGACCTGGTTTTGTTACCGCGCTCACAGGGCAGGAGGCCAGGTTCTGTGCTGCGTGGCACCGGGCTCCGGGGACCCGGTAGCGTGAGCCCGATTCACAAGGTCCCCCATTGGTAGGAGTCCCGGTGACGCAGAGTGGACAGGGCGAGGAGCCCTCGGCGCGCCAAGCGCGCGAAGGCATCGTGCTGCCCTCGGACGGTGGTGAGCCCCTGCTGCCGGGCATGACGTCCGGTCCGGTCGCGCCCGGCGGCACGGACGGCCCGCCCGCCGGCGGGTTCCCCGCGTCGGCGCCGCCCGGCGGCCAGACCTGGGGGAACCCCTGGGGCCCCGACCAGCAGGCGGCCGCCCCGTCCGCGGGCCAGGAATGGCCCTCGGCGAACGAGGGGCAGTGGCAGCAGTCGCCGGCCGGATGGGACGGGGGCAACCAGCAGCACGGTGGCCACCACGCCCAGCAGCCGCACGGTCGGGGTGCTGAGCCGCATGGGGGACAGCAGCCCTCCTGGGACGCCGGGGCGCAGGTCCAGGGCGGACCCGGACCGCTGCCGCCCGAGGGCGCCCCGTCCCAGGGCGGCTACCCGCCCGCGCACGGCGGGCAGGACGCGTACGGGCAGGGCGGCGGGTACGCCGCCGCGGACGGTTACGGCCAGGCCGCCGGAGGCGGCGCCGCGTACGGCGGGCACACCGCGGGCGGCCAGCTGCCCCCGCAGAACGGCGCCGCCTACGCCGCACCCGGCGGCGGGTACGGTTACCCGCCCGCCCACGGCGCCCCGCTGCCGCCCCCCGCGCCCGGCGCGGACGAGGGGGCCACGCAGGTCATACCGCCGGTCCCCGCGGGCGGCGCCGACGAGGGCGCGACCCAGTACATACCCCCGGTCGCCCCGGGCGCGCTGCCGCCCGAGATGCCCGCCGCGCACGACGCGGAGCACACCCGCAACCTCGGCATCGCCCAGCCGCCGGCCGGCCCCGGCCCGCTGCCGCAGCCGGGCAACCCGGACGCCGAGCCCACCCAGTTCATCGCCCCGGTCACCGACCAGGGGCCGCCCCAGCCGTACGGTGCCGCGCAGGGCGACGCGGGCCGGCAGCCGCCCGCCGAGTTCGACAACCTCTTCCGCAACGACGACGGCACGGCCGGCGCCACACAGCAGATGCCGCGCATGGACTACGGCCGTCCCGTCCGGGCCGACCGCACCCCGCCCGGACCGCCCGCCCCGCCCGTGTCGGGCCACGGCGGCGGACGCGGCGGTGGCGGCGGCAACGGCGGCCCGCGCTGGCCGCTGATCGCCGCGGTCGGCGTCGGCCTCGCCGTCGTCGGCGTCGGCGCGGGCGCCCTGCTCGGCAGCGGCAGCAAGGACGACGACGGCAGCGCCAACCAGCCCGTCTCCGCGACCGCCCCCGCGAGCACCGAGGCCTCGCCGTCGCCGAGCGCCGACCCGGCCCGCGAGCAGGCCGTCGAGCTGGACAAGCTGCTCGCGCACAGCGGCGACAGCCGCAGCAGCGTGATCAACGCGGTGGAGGACGTCAAGGCGTGCCGTGACCTCGGCCAGGCCGCGTCCGATCTGCGGGAGGCCGCGAAGCAGCGGAAGCAGCTCGTGACCGACCTGTCCCAGCTCTCCATGGACAAGCTGCCCCAGCACGAGGCGCTGAGCGAGGCGCTGGAGAAGGCGTGGAAGGCGTCCGCCTCGGCCGACGACCACTACGCGAAGTGGGCGGACCAGACCCAGGGGAAGAAGGGGTGCAAGAAGGGGTCTGCCCGGAATACCGAGCAGACCGCTGCGGGGAACCGGGAAAGCGGGACCGCCACCGAGCAGAAGAAGAAGGCGTCCGAGCTGTGGAATGCCATCGCTCGGCAGTACGGGCTGACCGAGCGGACTCCTACGCAGCTGTAGGGCCGCGCTCGGCTGCGGCCGCGTGGGAGCTGGGCGCGCGGGTCCCCGCGCCCCTTCTCACAGCGCCGCCTCCTCCAGAGTGGACGTCACGTCCGTGAAGCCCTCCGCTGCCGCGGTGAGGCGGCCCTTCTCCACCACGTGGAGCGTGACGTTCGCGTTGACCAGGCGGGGGAGGCCGATGGAGGCCAGGGTGTCCTGGAACTTCCAGCGGAGGGTGGGGGTGAGGTTGCCCGTGGTGACCTTCAGGCCCCCGTCCAGGGCGGCGGTCACCGTGTCCGCGGTGACCTCGCCGTCCCCGAGCGACTCCACGGCCTGGCGGAGCACCGTGTAGGCGATCCATGTCGTCTGCACGCCCGCGTCCGCCGGGTCGATGCGGTTGTCGCCGAAGGCCTCCGCCCGGATGACCTCCTTCATCGGGTCCCAGCGCGCGTCCCCCGCCTCCGGGTACCAGCCGGTGACGTACGCCCCTTCGTACGGTCCCGACGCGCCCCCGGAGGCGTCCAGCACGGTCTGGTCGACGCTGCCCAGCACGGTCGCGGTGCGCACCTCGGGGTGCCGGGCGCGGGCGCGCCGGAAGGAGTCCATGAAGGTGCCGGTGCGGTCCCCGAGCGCGGGCACCACGCAGCCCCGCTCCCCGGTGCCGACGGCCGCGTGCTCCAGCGCGCGCTCGGCGGTGTCGCCGTAGGAGGTCGCGGCCTCGGCGGCGCGCAGGTCGCCGGCCGGGTCGTGGCCGCCCGCCGCGAGGCCGGAGTCCAGCAGCGGCGGGAGCTGGTCGCCCGCGATGGTGTCGGGCCGGACCAGGGCGACCGGTCCGCACGCGTCGGCCAGGGTGCGGCCGAGCCCGGCGAGCAGCGCGGGCTGTCCGCCGTTGACGGGGTAGGACAGAGGGCTGGTGAACTCGTCGTGGGTGAGTCCGTAGCCGCCGATGTAGGGGATGCCGGCGGCCTCCAGCGTGGGCAGGAAGGCGTCGCCGTGCTGGCTGTACGAGCCGACCACGGCGACCGCGTTCTCCGCGACCGCGCGCCGGGCGCAGCGCGCCGCCGCCACCGCGTCGTCGCGTTCGTCGCAGGTCAGCACCTTCAGCGGGCGGCCGTCGATGCCGCCGTGGGCGTTGACCCAGCGGCCGTAGGCCTCGGCGAACGCGGGCATGCCGGGTTTGTTGGTCGCGCCGGTGTTCTCGGGCGCCCAGGTCATCACGGTGATCGTCTCGTCCCCGGAGCCCCCCGTGACTCCGGGGACGATCCCGCAGCCGGCGACCAGCGCGGCGCACGCCGCCAGCGCGCCCGCGGGCAGGGCGCCGGCACGGGCGGGCCGGACGAGGGAACGGGGGAGGACGGTGCTGCGGATGCGTCGCCTGCCGGTCATGCCCCCGCACCATTCCCTCACATGGCGAACCGCTCCGTGACGCTCGGTCGACGGGAGGTGACGCGGAGGTGAATTACGGGGGGCCCGTCCGGCGCGTACGGAGCGGAAACGTACGATCGACGACCGTGCAAGGTTCGGAGAACTCTTCCCGTCGCGGCCGTCGCTCCTCCACCATGGGCGGCATGCCGCTCAACGACATGCCGTGGTGGCGCTGGCGCAGCAATGTGCGCTCCGCGCTGCACATGCTCTCCGACCCCGTCTTCCAGCGGGACGTCTGGCTGGCCGGCGTGCCCGGCTACGGGGACGTCACCGACGCCGTGTACCGGCTGGTCGAGGACACCTGGCTGGACAACTGGTCCGCCGAGAAGTACGTCGGCACGATCTTCCGCGACTCGCAGGAGGCCGCGCTCGTCGACACCGCCGTGCTGCGCGTGCTGCGGATCATGCACCAGGTCGGGCCGGACGCCCCGGTCATCGCGTACCTGGAGCACGAGGGCTGGCCCGAGGCGGTGCGCGCCGCGCGCGACGCGCACGTGCGGATGGCGGCGAGCGACGGCGACGACCCGGACGCGGCGCCCGGCACGCTCGAGGTGCTGCGCATCATGACCCGTTCCGCTTAGCGGGACGACCGGCCCGGCGCCGGTCCGGGTGTGCGACCCTTTTCCCCATGAGCGAGCAGTCCACCCGAGCCGCGGCACCCGCCGACCAGTACGTCCTCACCCTGTCCTGCCCCGACAAGCAGGGCATCGTGCACGCCGTGTCCAGCTACCTCTTCATGACCGGCTGCAACATCGAGGACAGCCAGCAGTTCGGCGACCACGACACGGGTCTGTTCTTCATGCGCGTCCACTTCTCCGCCGAGGCCCCGGTCACGGTGGACAAGCTGCGGGCGAGCTTCGCCGCGATCGGCGACTCCTTCCAGATGGACTGGCAGATCAACCGGGCCGACGAGAAGATGCGCATCCTGCTGATGGTCAGCAAGTTCGGGCACTGCCTGAACGACCTGCTGTTCCGTGCGCGGACCGGGGCGCTGCCCGTGGAGATCGCCGGGGTGGTGTCCAACCACACCGACTTCGCCGAGCTCGTCGCCTCCTACAACATCCCCTTCCACCACATCCCGGTGACCAGGGACACCAAGCCGGAGGCCGAGGCGCGACTGCTGGAGATCGTGCGGGAGGACGAGGTCGAACTCGTCGTCCTGGCCCGTTACATGCAGGTGCTCTCGGACGACCTGTGCAAGCAGTTGTCGGGGCGGATCATCAACATCCACCACTCCTTCCTGCCGAGCTTCAAGGGCGCGAAGCCGTACCACCAGGCACATGCGCGGGGTGTGAAGCTGATCGGCGCGACCGCGCACTACGTCACCGCGGATCTCGACGAGGGGCCGATCATCGAGCAGGAGGTCGAGCGGGTGTCGCACGACGTCACGCCCGAGGGGCTCGTGGCCGTCGGGCGGGACGTGGAGTGCCAGGCGCTGGCGCGGGCCGTCAAGTGGCACGCCGAGCGGAGGATCCTGCTGAACGGCCGCCGTACGGTCGTGTTCGCCTAGCAGCCGGGGCCTTCGGGTCTCGTCGGCGGCTGCGGGCCGTCGTGGCCCGTTCGCGCAGTTCCCCGCGCCCCTTCGCGGCGCCTTCGCTGCAGCGCCTCAGGGGCGCGGGGAACCGCGCGAGCAACCACGACGCACCCGCACGTGCGCTACATCCTGCTCAAGCTCGCCGCGGCGAACAGCACGTCCCTGATCGCCTCGCGATCACCTTCCTGCCCGGCGGCAGCCTCACGCGGCGGCAGATGACCGGCCGCCAGCCTGCAGAACTCCGCCCCGTCCAGGGCGACATGAGCCACCTCGTGCTCCGCCGATCCCTTCGCCGCCGGCGAGTCCAGCGGGATCAGCCACTCCCCGCCGCCCGACCCCTCGATCTCCAGCCGCAGGCTGCGCCCCGGCTCGCCGGCGGCGACCAGCCGGCGTTCGACGGGCGCGGCCAGCCCGTGGTGACGGCGGTTCTCCAGGACCACGGGCAGCAGCCGGGCCGCGAGGTCCACCATGTCGTGCAGATGGCGTCCGGCGGGCGGGTCGTACGGGTAGTCCACCGCCTCGGCGATGTCCTCCGCGTGGACCCAGCACTCGAAGGCCCGGTCCAGCATCGCGTCGTGCAGCGGCAGCGCGAAGTCGCCGTAGGGGACGGTCATACGGCCGGTGTCGCCGCCGGTGCAGGAGACCGTGCGGATCAGCCGGTGGCTCTGCTCCCGCCAGGGGCCGCGGACGGACCGGGTGGGCGGGAAGCGGGCGGCCCGCCAGTACGCCTCGGTGCGGTGGGACGGCGTGGGCCGCTCGGGCCGGACCTCGCCGAGGGGGTCCTCCAGGCCGAGGGCGACCGCGACCAGCCCGTCGACGCTCATGAGGTGGGCGATGACTCCGGCGACGGTGGTGCGGCGGCTGCTCGCCTCGTCGCCCTCGTACCAGCGCAGCCGCACCGGCGCGTGCCACTCGTTGTCGCCGAAGTCCTGGAGCAGCGCGTCGAGCCGGGCGGTCTCGACGTCGTAGGCGGCGGCCCAGTCGGGGACCGGGATGCGCGGCGGGCGCCGCTCCAGGCAGGTCTCCAGGACGCGGGTGCGCAGCGCCGGTTTCAGGTCGAGGCTCTCGGGGCGCTGGAGCAGGCCCACGGCCTCGCGCAGCCGCAGCGCCTCGTCCGCGCAGGGACCGCAGACGCCGAGGTGTTCCTCGACGGCGTCGGCCTCGGCGGGCGCGCAGGCGGCCAGCGCCCAGGCGCCCAGCAGCGACTTCAGCACCTGGTGCTCCGGCCCCTGGGGCAGCCCGTCCGGCCCGGGGGCGAGGGATCCGCGGTCGTCGTGCGGCCCGGCGCCGCGCCCGCTCACGCGGCACCCCCGATTCCGGGCGGTGCGCCCGGTGTCCCGGCGTCGTGGGCCGTGGCCAGCAGCTGGAGGCCGAGGCGCAGCCGGCGGCGGGCCTCCTCGTCCGTGACGCCGAGATCGGCGGCGGTCTGCCGGTAGTCCCGGCGCTGGAAGTAGGCCAGTTCCAGCGCGGCCCGCAGGGGCGCGGGCATGGACTGGACGATGTAGTCGGCGCGGGCGGCCACCGTGGCGTGCCGGACCTTGCGCTCCAGGTCCTCGGTGGTGCCGGGGCCGCCCCGGGCGAGCGCGGCGGTCCCGGTGGTGCGCAGCCGCTCCACGGCCAGCCGGTTGGTCAGGGCGGCGAGCCAGCTGCGCAGGGGGCCCTGCCGGGGGTCGTAGGTGTCGGGGTGCTGCCAGACGTGGGCGAAGACGTCACGGGTGACGGTGTCGGCCGCGTGTTCGTCCCCGAGGACGCGGTGGGCGAGACCGTGCACCAGGGAGGCGAAACGGTCGTAGAGCTCGCCGAGGGCGGCCGCCTCCCCGCGGGCGAGCCGCTGCTGCATCTTGCGGTCCCAGCGGGGCGGTACGTCCTTCTTCTGCACGCGGCCCCTCACCCCCTGTTCGTCCCGCGGGCCCCGGGGTGGTCGGGTCCCGGGTCCGGCGTGTGACCGGCGACGCCACGAATGTAGTCGCCATGGACGTGCGTGCACGCCCCTTTGTGGCAATGTGCGCCCCTCGCGGCGCCTTCCGTGGTAGGGGGCCGCCCGCGCAGGTGGCACGGTGTGCGGATCATGTCTGCCCCGTCGGGTGTCGATCGGAACCGATCGAATCGGATCGATTGCGACCAGAACAAGCCTCTTCTGTTCGGTAACCGTTTCTGGGGCCGTGTTTCAGGGAACGGCCCGTGGGCAGCCGCGCAGCAAGGAAGCGTAGGTACTGCTTCCGTTTCGGCGAGCGAGGGGCGTGGTGGTGACCTTCGAAGTGACCGACCAGGAGAACGGCGAATGGGCCGTCCTCCGGGTCTCCGGCGAGCTGGATCTGGTGACGTCCCCGGTGCTGCGGCAGCGGGTGCACGACGTCGTGGCGGAGGGGCGGCACCGGCTCGTCCTCGACCTCTCCGAGGTGTGGTTCTGCGACTCCAGCGGGGTGGGTGTGCTCATTGGCTCCCGCCGGCTGCTGCGCTCCTGCCAGGGCCGGCTCCGGCTGATCCTGCCCGCGCGCGGAGCCGCCGACGGCAGCCACGTCAACAAGGTGCTCGGGGCGCTCGGGGTACGCCGGCTGTTCGAGATCCACCCGGACGTGCCGTCCGCCCTCGACGAGGACGCCCGCCCGCTCTCGGCCTGAGGCCCCGCCTTCTCACCCGCTTCCGCCCCGCGGTCCGCACGTGGTGCCGCTCACGCGTGTCACACGTGTGTCCCGGTGTTCCCCCGGTCCTGGTCCAAGCGCCGCTTTCCGGCTCCCCCGCGCCCCCTCACCCCGTACGCTCCCAGCGAGACGACCCCTCCGACCTAAGGCGGCCTGAACAAGAGATGGTCACCAGCGACAACGAGCGCAGGATCGCGGCCCGCTTCGCCGGCTTCGACCAGGACGGCAACGGCTACATCGACCGCGAGGACTTCATGGCGGCGGCCAAGGCGCTGCTCGCCGAGTTCGGCACGGCGGCCCGCTCCGACCGGGGCCAGGCCCTGTACGTCGGCGCCGAGGCGTTCTGGCAGGGCATGGCCGGCATCGCCGACCGGGACGGCGACCAGCGCATCACCCGCGAGGAGTTCGTGACCGGCGCGCTCAAGCGGCTGCGGGACAACCCGGAGCGCTTCGCCGAGATCGCCCGTCCCTTCCTGCACGCGGCGCTCGCCGTCGCGGACACCACCGGGGACGGAGCCGTCGGCGTGGAGAACACCGCGCGCGTGCTCCAGGTGCTGGGCGTGGAGGGCGGCGTCGCCGCGGAGGCCGCCGCACAGCTGGACACCGACGGCGACGGGCGGATCGGCGAGGAGGAGATCGTCTCCGCGTTCGCCCGCTACTTCACCGTCCCCGAGTGACGCGCCGGGTGTCCGCGCCCTCGCCCATGTCGCCGATCGTGGCATTTTCCTGATCACGGAGCGTCCGGAAGGCCCCGGGCCGGGTGACTTCCTTCGTCACGGCCCGGAGTCGGGGCGCGGCTCCGGTACGTTGTGCGGGATGCGAGTCCTCGTGAGTGTCCGCCGCGGCCGGGCCGCCCTCGGGGCGGTTGCCCGAGGCGCCGTTCCTGCGGCTGCTCCTGGGGCCAACGGGCCGTGTGCCGCGCTTCGTTCGAGTCCGCGCGGCAAGCGTCGCACAGTATGCCGCACGGGTACTCCTTCGCGCTGGAATATGCCTGAAGCGCTTGTTGAGGTGACTGTGCGTCAACCATGCTGTCCCGTAAGGGAGTCACGGTCCGTGACCCCGGTCCCGGCCATTGTTCTGGTCATGCAGAAGATGGCTAGGATCGTGGCCCTCGTGAGGCGCGAGTCCAAGTGTCCGCCGGTTCGGATGGTGTGAGCGGTGCAGGTGCTTCAAGTGCAGCTGGAGATCCGGCCCGACCCCGCTGAGGTGGGGCGGGCCCGGCGCTGGGCCCGCTCACGGCTGGCCGGGACCGGCATAGGGGCCGACGAACCGCTGGCCGAGACGCTGATCCTGCTCGTCTCCGAACTGGTCACCAACGCCGTGGTGCACACGGGCTGTCCGGCCGTCCTGAGGCTCTCGCTGCCCGGCGCGGACGCGGCCGAGGAGGTCACCGTCCGCCTGGAGGTCGCGGACCGCAGCGGCCGGGCGCCGGTGCCGCGCTGCGCCGGCGACGAGGCGACCGGCGGGCGCGGACTCGCCCTCGTCGACGGGCTGGCCGACCGCTGGGGCTGGAGCACCGAGGGCGCGGGAAAGCGCATCTGGTGCGAACTCGACCGCTGCGGCGAGGCGTCCGGCACCGCCCGCGCCTTCCGCGGCGGCGGCGCGGTGAGGTACGACGGGCTGACGTACGAAGCGGTCTGAGCGTGCCGCGCCCCGACGGCTGCCGCGTCCGAGGGGAGGCACGGATGCACGGCGGGACGGCGTCCCGGTGCCGTGCGTGATCCGGTGCGCCGGGTGTGCTTCCGTGCGCCGAGCCGATGAACAGGGCAATTGCCGCGAACGCCGTACCGTCCGTCGAAACGGTATTGACGTGCCGTCACCGGGTGATCACGCTGGGCGTCAGCGATTCGCCGCGAGGGGACGGCGAGGGCACCGCGACGGGAGTCCTCGACGAGTGTGGGTCGTGATCCGGCGCGTGCCTCCCGGGGGCGGGGGACCTGGCGGGGCCGCCGGAGCCGCAGGGCGGTGCGGGGCTCTCGTGCTCGGGGCGAGCAGTGCCGCACCGCCGCGGGGCGTTCTCCGTCCACAGCCTGTGGACAGACGGACGTGCGGACCTCAGACCGCGACCGCCGCCTCCCCGCGCTCCGAGGCCGCGCGGAAGGTGCGCCGGTAGGCCGTGGGGGTCACGCCGAGGGCCGCCTGGAGATGGGCCCGCATGGACTGGGCCGTCCCGAACCCCGCGTCCCGCGCCACCTGGTCGACGGTCAGCTCGGTGGTCTCCAGCAGGTACCGTGCCCGCTCCACCCGCTGACGGGTGAGCCACTGCCCGGGACTGACCCCCGTCTCCTCCCGGAAGCGGCGG
The DNA here is from genome assembly GCA_014656175.1 of Streptomyces werraensis. Lineage (GTDB taxonomy): Bacteria > Actinomycetota > Actinomycetes > Streptomycetales > Streptomycetaceae > Streptomyces > Streptomyces werraensis. The sequence goes on along the minus strand of BNBX01000005.1, from coordinate 254,961 downwards.
GTGAAGGTGCGCACCGACATCGACTCCCGCTCCGCCATGTCGCGCAACTGGATCGGCTCGTGCAGCCGGCCCAGCGCCCAGGCGCGGGCACCGCTCGTGGACGCCTGCTGCGGGTCCGGCACCGGACGCTGGATGTACTGCGCCTGGCCGCCGTCCCGGTGCGGCGGCACCACCGTGCGCCGGGCCACGTCGTTGGCGACGGCGGCGCCGTGGTCGCGCCGCACCATGTGCAGGCACAGGTCGATCCCGGCCGCCACGCCCGCCGAGGTGAGGATGTCGCCGTCGTCGACGAACAGCACGTCCGGATCGACGTCGATCTTCGGGAACAGCTGCTGGAGCCGCTCCGCGTCCGCCCAGTGCGTGGTGGCGCGGCGCCCGTCGAGCCGCCCGGACGCGGCGAGGACGTACACGCCGGTGCAGATGGAGGCGATGCGGGCGGTCGGCGGGATGCGGCCGAGCGCGTCGGCCAGTTCCTCCGTCAGCTCGCCGCGCTCGAAGACCGGGCCCAGCTCGTAGGAGGCCGGGATGATCACCGTGTCGGCGGTGGCCAGAACCTCCGGGCCGTGCGGCACGTGAATGGCGAAGTCGGCGTCCGTCTCCACAGGTCCCGGCGGCCGTACCGAGCAGGTGACCACCTCGTACAGCGGGCGTCCGCGCTCGTCCCGGGGGCGGCCGAACACGCGGTGCGGAATGCCCAGTTCGAACGGCAGCAGGCCGTCGAGGGCGAGGACGGCCACACGGTGGGGCCGGTGGCCGGCGGGGGAGCGGAGGGGCGCGACCGGGTCCGAAGGCATGGCCCGATCCTAGCGAATGCTGTCCCTCGGGCCACTCGTTGAAGCGGACATGCTTCCCCGAAGCTGTACGACGTGACCACGACCAGCAAGACCGCCGCCGTCGGGCCGCCCGTGAGCGGCCGCAAGCCGACCCGCCGCCGGATGCACCGCGCCTGGTTCGTCGCCGCCGTCACCTTCGTGACGATCATCGGCGCCGCCGCCTTCCGCGCCGTGCCGGGGCTGTTCATCGACCCGCTGAACGAGGAGTTCGGCTGGTCGCGCGGCACCATCGGCGCCGCGGTCTCCGTGAACCTGGCGCTGTACGGCCTCACCGCACCGTTCGCTGCGGCGCTGATGGACCGCTACGGCATCCGCCGGGTCGTCGCGGTCGCGCTGACCGTGATCGCGGCCGGGTCCGGCGCCACCGTGTGGATGACCGCCGCCTGGCAGCTCATGCTCTGCTGGGGCCTGCTGGTGGGCCTCGGCTCCGGCTCCATGGCACTGGCCTTCGCCGCCACCGTCACCAACCGCTGGTTCACCGAGCGGCGCGGCCTGGTCAGCGGCATCCTCACCGCCGCGTCCGCCTCCGGGCAGCTGATCTTCCTGCCGCTGCTGTCGTGGATCGTCGACCGGTACTCCTGGCGGCCCGCGGCGGTGACGGTGGCGCTCGCCGCGCTCGCGGTGGTGCCGTTCGTCTGGCTGCTGCTGCACGACCATCCGGCCGACGTGGGCCAGAAGCCGTACGGGGCGAAGGAGTTCGTGCCCAAGCCGGCGCCCGTGCCCGGGGCCGCCCGGCGCGCGCTGACCGTGCTCGGCTCGGCCGCCCGCACCGGCCCGTTCTGGCTGCTCGCCGGGACGTTCGCGATCTGCGGCGCCTCCACCAATGGGCTGATCCAGACCCACTTCGTGCCCGCCTCGCACGACCACGGCATGCCCATCACCACCGCCGCGTCCCTGCTCGCCGTCATCGGCGTCTTCGACGTCGTCGGCACGGTGGCCTCCGGCTGGTTCACGGACCGCTTCGACGCACGCCGGCTGCTCGCCGTCTACTACGCGCTGCGCGGCGTCTCCCTGCTCTTCCTGCCCCTGCTGCTCGCCCCCTCCGTGCACCCGCCGATGCTGCTGTTCATCGTCTTCTACGGCCTCGACTGGGTCGCCACCGTACCGCCCACCCTCGCGCTGTGCCGGGAGCACTACGGCGACGACAGCCCCATCGTGTTCGGCTGGGTGCTGGCGTCGCACCAGGTGGGCGCGGCGATCGTGGCCTTCGCCGGGGGCCTCGCGCGGGACGCGTTCGGCTCGTACGACGTGGTGTGGCTCGCGTCGGGCGCGCTGTGCGCGGCGGCCGCGCTGATGGCGCTGGTGATCCGCAGGCGGCCCGCGGTTCTCACCGCGAGCTGAGGCGCCCCGAGGGTCAGGCGCCCGGCAGCCGGGACGCCTTCCCTCCGCGGGCGATCGCGCGGGCGATGCGCTGGGCGTCCAGGGCCATCTCGCGGAGGTTGCCGCTGATCGGGTTGGTGAAGCCGGTGAAGTACAGGTCGGGGGCGCCGGCCGGGGTGCGGGCGCCGCGGACCACAGGTCTGCCCCGCTCGTCCAGCACGCCGAGGCCGCCGACCAGGCCCTCAAGACCGCGCTCGTACCCGGTGGCCGCCACCACCGCGTCCGGCGCGATCCGCTCGCCGTCGGCCAGCAGCACCTCGCCGGCCTCGAAGCCCTTCACGGCGGCGACCACCTCCACCGACCCCTTGCGCACGGCGTCGATCAGGCCGACGTCCTGCACGGGGATCGCACCCTCCAGCACGCGGCTGTAGAGGCCGGTCTGCGGGCGGGGCAGGCCGTGCTCGGACAGGTCCGGCACCGCGACCCGCGCCTGGAGGCGGCCGATCCGGTCGACCAGCGGCACCGGCAGCCGGCGCACCAGGATCCCGGAGTACTGCGCGGGCCAGCCGGCGGTCGAGCGGCGCACGATGTGCGGAGGGGTGCGCACCGCCAGCCGCACCCGGGAGGCGCCGCCCTCCACCAGGTCCACGGCGATCTCGGCGCCCGTGTTGCCGACGCCCACCACCAGCACGTCCCGCCCGGCGAACGGCTTGGCGTTGCGGTACTGGGACGCGTGCAGCAACTCCCCGGTGTACGCGTCCCGTCCGGGCCAGTCGGGGACGCGCGGGGTGTGGTTGAAGCCGGTGGCGACGACGACCGCCGCGCCGGTCAGCTCGCGTCCGCCGGTGGCGCGCAGCAGCCAGCCGGTGCCGTCCGCGGTGCGCTCGACACGGGACACCTCGACTCCGGTGACGATCTCCAGGCGGTGGTGCTCGGCGTACTTCTCCAGGTAGCGGACCACGTCGTCGCGGGACGGCCAGCGCCCGAAGCGGCGGGGCATCGGCAGGCCGGGCAGCGCCGACCGGCGCCGGGTGGTGTGCAGGTGCAGCCGGTCGTAGTGGCGGCGCCAGGAGTCGCCGACCCGCTCGGAGCGCTCCAGGACGACGGCCCGCACCCCGCGGGCGCGCAGGGCGTACGCGACGGACAGTCCGCCGGGGCCGCCGCCGACGACGTAGACGGGACGGCCCGCCCGGGAGGGCGCGGTGGGCTGCGCGGACGTGGTGGAGTCGGCCATGACCGCGAGCGTAATCCGGCAGGGGATTGATGGGTCTCGGTCAAGACCGGAATCGGTTGCGGAATGATCACATGATGACGTGATCGCGGGTTGACCGTCCCATCCCGGGGCACGGCGACTCCCTCACGGCCACAGCAGTTCCCGCACCCACCCCTCCCCCTCCCGGCGGTACCGCAGCCGCACATGGCGGCGGTCCGCGTCGCCCTGGAAGAACTCCGTCTCCACCGGGGCGAGGTGGTACAGGGTCCAGGACGGGGCCGGGGTCGTCGGGGAGCGGCGGGCCTTCTCCCAGGCGGCCTCCGAGGCACGGGTGAGTTCCCCGGGAGAGGCGAGCACCGCGCTCTGCCGGCCGGTCAGGGCCGCCGCCAGCGCGCCCGTGGAGCGGGCGTGGAGGTCCGTCCGGGCCTCCTCGGGCGGGGCGGCCGTGACGGGACCCCGTACCCGCACCTGGCGGCCCAGGACCGGCCAGTAGAAGGCGAGGGCCGCGTACGGGCGGGCGGCGAGGTGCCCGCCCTTGCGGCTGTGCGCGTGCGTGGCGAACGACCAGCCCCTCTCGTCCGCGCCGTGCAGCATCACGATCCGTACGTCCGGCAGGCCGTCCGCGTCCGCCGTCGCCAGCGACATGGTGTGCGGCTCGGGCTGCCCGGCCGCGGCGGCGTCCGCCAGCCACCGCGCGAACAGCGGCAGCGGCTCGGCGGGGGCCCGCTCCGGATCGAAGGGACGCAGGTCGGTGACGGCCGGGTCCCACACCCGCAGGGACCGCAGCAGTTCGTGAAGGTCTGGTTCCATGCAGCCGATTGTCGGCCGTGTCAGACGGAGCCCAGGTCCGACGACACCCACCGCTCCGGCCGCATCCGCACGACGACCTGCTCCCCGTGGTTCTTCCACGCGAAGTCCACGTACCCCTCGACCTTCTCGGCGGGCAGGTAGCGCGCGGAGATCTCCCGCAGCTTCTCGATCGTGGCGGGGGAGGTGTCGACGACCGGGCCCTCGACGGAGACGTAGCGGATGGTCGGCTCGGCGCGCTCCACCAGGAGGGAGAAGCGGCCCGCAGCCCGCAGCAGCCGGTTCTTGCGGGAGTGCAGCCCGGTGATGATCCACACGTCCTCGCCGGGCGCGTACTGGTACCAGATCGGCACGGTCAGCGGGGCGCGGCCCTCGCCCGCGTCCACCGCCAGCGCGGCCACGCGCGGTTCGGACAGGAACTGTTCGCGCTCTTCACGGGACAGGGCCATGGAGGTTCCTCCAGCGTCGTCGGCGTCGGGGCGTGCACTTCGGGCCTGAGGCCGGGCGGTACAACGCCGCTGGGGCCGGGGCGTGTTCCGCACGTCGGGCCCCACCCGTCGGAACCGGACGCCTCCGGGGACGCGACAGGCGGTGGTCCACCGGAGTGAACCGCCGCCCGGATGACAGGACTGACGAGGTCGCGGGGGAGGAGCGGGGCCGTGCGCGGCTACTTGGTCGGCTTGCGCCCGGTGACCCCCAGGTGCACCAGCAGCGCCAGGTTCGGCTTGATCTCGGCCTGCTTGACGCCCCAGGAGGAGAAACCTTTCTGGTGCGAGGCCACGGCCGCCAGCATGGCGACCAGGGACCCGGCGACCGCGCCGGGGTTGACGTCCTTGTCGATCCGCCCCTTCGCCTGGAGCTCGGACACCGCCTCGGCGAGGGAGGCCTCCACGGCGTTGAGGACCTTCAGACGGATTTTGGAGAAACGTTTTTCCCCCTCGGCGGCGCCGAGATCCACCACACGCAGAATGGCGTCGTTCTTCCGCCAGAACTCCAGGAAGCCGTCGACCAGTTCCTGCGCCGTCTGCCAGCCGGCCCGCCCGCTCCAGGAGCGTCCCTCGACCAGCTCGCTCAGGGAGCCGCTCTCCGCCGCCATGGTCTCGGCGAGCTCCAGGACGGCGCCCTCGACGTCCGGGAAGTACTGGTAGAAGGTGGCCGGCGAGGTCCCCGCGCGGCGGGCGACGTCGATGACCTTGACATCCCGGTACGGGGACGAGCTGAGCATCTCGCTGAGGCAGTCGAGCAGCTTCTGCCGGGTCTCCTGCCCACGCCTGCCGGCCACGCGGCCGTCGACGGTACGCACTTGTCCTGTCATGCCGTCAGCTTACCGACGGGGTTCGGGAGCGCGATTCGGCCGACTGCAAATGGGGTGCGGGACCCGAAGAACCCTGGTGTGCCTGGTCGGCGGGGTGCGGGCGGCACGGTTACGTTGTCGGCATGGCCGAAAACAGGGCATCGGAGTACATGGAGGGCACCCCCTGCTGGGTGGACGCGCAGCTGCCCGACCTGGAGGCGGGCAAGCGGTTCTACGGTGAGCTGTTCGGCTGGACCTTCGAGGGCCCGCCCACCGGGACGGTCCGGGCGCTGAAGGACGGCGACCCCGTCGCCTCCCTGGCGCACAAGACGGACGGACGGCTGCCCACGGTGTGGACGGTGTCCTTCTTCACCCCGGACGCCGCCGGCCTGTGCGCGCGCATCCGCGCCGCCGGCGGACAGGTGGTCGCGCCCCCGGCGCCGCTCGGCGACCTCGGCCGCACCGCGCTCGTCACCGACCCCGAGGGCGCGGTGTTCTCGCTGTGGCAGCCCGGGACCGCGACCGGCTTCGGACGCCGCCACGAGCCGGGCACCTTCGCCTGGGTCCAGCTCTACGCACGGGACACGGAGACGGCCAACGTCTTCTACGGCGACCTCTTCCACGAGGCCCTGTTCGGCGAGGGCGCCGACCCCGACTTCGGACGCGCGCCCGTCTCCGAGGTCTTCGCCCCCGAGATGCCGCCGCACCTCCTCGTCCACTTCGGCGTGACGGAGCTGGAGCCCGCCCTCGAGCAGGTCACCCGGCTCGGCGGCCGCACGCAGGTTCCACCCTTCGAGACGTCGTACGGGACGGCGGCCGTCGTCACCGACAATCAGGGGGCGTCCTTCGCGCTGCTGCGCCGCTGACCGTACGCTCGGTGCGCCGCAGCGGTCCGTCTCCTGTACACCGTCCGGCCGTCCATTCGAGTCATATGCAAACCTGGACACCCGATTTGTCGGCCGGTTCGCACCAGGGGGCCCGGACAGGAAGAATCGGGGTGCGTGCCGCCACGGCGGTGCGGTGGTGAGACGCTGCACTACGGTCGCGCACAGGTGGTGGCGCGACGCGTACGGGGAGGTGGCAGGCAAGTGGTGGATCAGCTGACGCAGCACGATCCGCGGCGAATCGGGCCGTTCGAGGTGCTGGGACGGCTGGGAGCCGGCGGCATGGGGCTGGTCTATCTCGCGCGCTCGGCGTCCGGCCGGCGGGTGGCGATCAAGACCGTCCGGACCGAGCTGGCCGAGGACCAGCTGTTCCGGGTCCGCTTCACGCGCGAGGTCGAGGCGGCTCGCGCGGTCTCCGGCTTCTACACGGCGGCCGTCGTGGACGCCGACCCGCGCGCCGCGGTGCCGTGGCTGGCCACCGCCTACGTCCCCGCCCCCTCGCTCGAGGAGATAGTGAACGAGTGCGGGCCGCTGCCCGCGCAGGCCGTGCGCTGGCTCGCCGCGGGCGTCGCCGAGGCGCTCCAGTCGATCCACGGCGCGGGCCTGGTCCACCGTGACCTCAAGCCGTCCAACGTGCTGGTCGTCGAGGACGGCCCCCGGGTGATCGACTTCGGTATCGCCTCCGGGGTGTCCAACACCCGCCTGACGATGACCAACGTCGCCGTCGGCACCCCCGCCTACATGTCCCCGGAACAGGCCAAGGACTCCCGCAGCGTCACCGGTGCGAGCGATGTGTTCTCCCTCGGCTCCATGCTGGTCTTCGCCGCCACCGGCCACCCCCCGTTCCACGGCGCCAACCCCGTCGAGACGGTCTTCATGCTGCTGCGCGAGGGCCCGGACCTCGAGGGCCTGCCGGACGAGCTGCGGCCGCTCATCGAGTCGTGCATGCAGATGGACCCCACGGCCCGGCCCAACCCCGCCGACCTCCAGGCGCAGCTCGCCCCGCACCTGTTCGGCTCCGGCTCCGACGACAGCGGCACGGCGTCCGCGTGGCTGCCCGAGCGGGCGGTCGCCCTGATCGAGGCGCGCCGCGGCGGCCGCCCCGCCAGACCGCCGCAGAACAGCGGCCGCAGCGGGGGCGGCGCGCGTCCCCACGTCCCGCCTCCGCCGCCGCACGACCCGGTCGTCCCGCCGCCCCCGCCCCGGCCCGCCCCCGTGGGCGCGCCCGGCACCGGGCCCGTCCGGCTGGCGGGCGCCGCGGTGCCCATCGGTCCCGGCCCGCGCGTCGCCGACACGCGCGCGGCCGCCGTGCAGGCGCCCCCGCCCGCCGCCGCCCTGGCCGCGACCTGGACCAAGCCCCGCCCCGGCGTGAACGGCGCCGAGCCCGCCGTCGCGCCCGTGCCCCCGGCGCCCGCCGCGCAGCCGGAGCAGCCCGGCGGCTGGCGTCCCTGGCGGTTCCGCATGTCCAACGACGTGTGGGGCACGCCCGCCGTGGCCGGCGACCTGGTGTACGTCACCTCCTTCGAGGTGCACGCCCTGGACGTGGCCACCGGCCGGCGCCGCTTCAAGACGCGGGACGTCGCCTGGTCGATGGCGGTCGCCGACGGCCGCATCCACGCCTCCGACGGGCCCACCCTCTACGCGCTCGACGCCCGCGAGGGCGGCGACCTGTGGCGGCTGAACACGGACGCCTGGGTGTACTCCCTCAAGGCCGACCGCGGCACCGTCCTGACCGGCACACGCGGCGGAGGCGTCCAGGGCTGGGAGGCGTCCACCGGGCAGAAGCTGTGGGAACTCACCGGCTGCCAGACCGACTTCGAGTCCCCGGAGGCCGGACCCGCCCTCTTCGACGGCACCGCCTACGTCTGGCAGGACGCCCGGCTGCGCGCCCTTGACGCCCGCACCGGCGAGGAGCGCTGGTCGTACCCGATCGGCGACGCGGCCTCCTGCGGCGGCGTCGCGGTCCGCCTCACCGCCGCGCCCGACGGCTACGTGTACGTCTGCGCCGGCACCCGGGTGCTCGCCCTGGAGGCGGCCTCCGGGCACGTCCGCTGGCACTTCGAGGCCCCGGCGGTCTTCCTGTGCCCGCCCTCCTTCGTGCCCGGCCCCGCGGTCACCGGCGGCGGCGTGTACCTCGCCGACTACCTCGGCACGGTGTACGCCCTGGACGCCACCGACGGCCGCGACCGCTGGCGCATCGCCACCGAGGCGCGCTCCTCGGTCGAGCCGGTGCTGGTCGCCGCGGGCCATGTCCACGTGGGCAGCGGCAAGGGCCTCTACACGCTGGACGCGGTCACCGGCACGCCCAAGTGGCGCTTCCAGTCCGGCGGCGAGATCGTGGGCGCGCCCGCGGTCGCCGAGGGCCGGATCCACTTCGGCTCCAGCGACCACCTGCTGTACACGCTGAAGGCCGACGACGGCCGGCTGCGCTGGAAGCTCGCGACCGGCGGGGAGATCACCGGCTCCCCGGTGGTGCGGGACGGCGTGGTGTACGCGTGCAGCAAGGACCGCTGTGTGTACGCGCTCGACGCGGAGAAGGGCACGGGCACGGCACGGACGGCGTGAGACGCGCCGTCCCCGGCGTACCCGCGGGACGGCCGTCGTGCCGGCTGCACGAAGGGGGCCCGGACGGCGGCCGCCGCTGCGGGGCGGCGAGGGTCGCCGCCCTCAGGGCCGACGCTACGCCGGGTACGGGACGGTCGCCAGGTAGTGACATGGTCGTGACAGGGAGATCGCTAGCCTGACGGTCATGACTTCTCGGGGGAAGACACTCAGGCTCGCCGCCGTCTCGACGCTCGTCGTCCTCGCGCTCACCGGGTTCTCCACCGGCCGCGGACACGGGGGCGGCAGCGGCGACGGCGGGGGCGGCGGCTGCAGCAGCTCCAGCCAGAACCACGACTCGTCGAGCGGCGGTTCGCACCGTGACTACGACGACGATGACGACTACGACGACTACGGCAGTGGCAGCGGCGGCTCCGGCGGCACGGAGGCGTCGATGTCCCCGGACGCGGCCACGGTGACGCTGGTCGACTGCGCGTCCGAGGAGACGCCGTACGCCACCGTCGAGGTCGCCAACACCGACACGGTGGACGGCACCTTCTCGGTCACGGTGGCCTTCAAGGACGCCGCCGGCGAGGAGCTCGACAGCGGGACGGAGGAGGTCTTCGTCCCGGCGGGCGGGACCACGCCGGTGCGGATCCCGGTGAACGACGCGGAGAGCGTGCCGCTGATCGAGGAGTGCGCGCTCGACTCCTACGCCCCGGCGGCCTGACCGGGCAACACGTGAGAGGGGCCCTGTTCCCGGTGTCTGCGACACCGGGAACAGGGCCCCTCTCGACGCCTCGGCCGCGGCGGCTCCCCCTCCGTGCCGCCGCGGCCGGTCCCCGTGCGGGAGGAAGGCTCAGCGGCCGTCCCGGTCCAGGGCGGGCGGGACCGGCGCGTGCTGGTCCAGCGTGGTGACCTCGCCGATGCTCGGCGGGGCCGGCGCGTGCTGGTCGAGCGTGGTGACCTCCGGGTCGTCCTTGCTCGGCGGCGTCGGCGCGTGCTGGTCCTGCGTGGTGAACTCCGGCTCGCTCGTGGCTTCGGTCATGATGTGCTACCCCCAACTGGTGGACTGGGCCGTGCGGTTGAACGACCCGTTCGGCGACTCCCCCGAAGGCCGCCGAACGGGTGTTCCAGCGGGTCTCAGAGTAGAGATGAGCCCCTCGGATCCGCCTGCCCCCCGACGCGACGCATCCGTTCCATGAGAGTGGCAGCCCGCCATAAACGTTCGATGAACGCCTCCGGCGGGACCGCCCTCAGGCCACCGACAGCGGGGCGAGCAGCCGGCGTACCTGGCCGGCCTCGGCGGAGCCCGTCTCGTCGTACAGGGTCAGCGCCTCGCGCCAGCAGGCGCGCGCCCGGTCGCCCTGGTCGAGGGTGTCCAGCGCCCGGCCGAGCAGGGTGAGGGCGTTGGCCCGCATCCAGTCGCCGCCGATGCAGCCCATCGCCAGGGCCTGTTCGGCGTGCCGGGCGGCCCGCGCCGGGCGTCCGGCCCGCAGGTGCACCTCGGCGATGCGGTAGTGGGTGGTGCCCTCCCACAGCGACTGACGGTTCTCCGCGAAGATGCACAGCGCCTCGTCGAGCTGGGCCAGCGCCTCCGAGGAACGCCCCGCCTGGCTGAGCACGATCCCGGACGCGTACCGGGCGTTCGCCAGCCGCATCGACATCCCCAGCTCGTCGTAGATCTCCACGCCCCGCCGGGCGAGCTCCACGGCTTCGCCGCTGCGGCCCATGGAGGCGAGGGTGCGGGAGAGGTTGCAGACCGCGCTGGCCTCGCCGGGCCGGTTGCCGTCGGCGCGGAAGGCGTCGATCGCGCGCAGGAAGTACCCCTCGGCGTCCGCGTAGCGGGCGGTGCACAGGGCGATGATGCCGAGCTGGTTCGGAGCGGTGCCGTTCGCCCACGGGTCGTCCGCCTCCCGCAGCAGCGCGTCCGCCCGCCGTGTCTCCTTCTCGGCGGCCTCGAACCGGCCCGCCTGGCTGAGCACCTGGGCGACGGTGACACGGGCCCGCACCTCGGCGCGGGCGTCCCCGAGGGCGGCCGCCGCCTCGCAGGCGGCCGTCGCTGTCTTGCGGTACTGGCGCGAGTCCACCCCGGACTCGGCGAGGTCGATGGTGGCGACCAGCAGGTCCACGGCCCGCCGCACCATGGCCGCGTCCAGCGACTGCTGCACGCACGCCAGCAGCGGCCCGGCCTCGGTGTGCAGCCAGTCCAGCGCCTTCGCCGCGCCGCCGAACTCCTCGCCCTGGAAACGGCCCTTCTCCAGGTGCGCCACGGTCCGGTCGCCCGGCCGCTCGATGCCGTACACGCGCACCGCCGTCGCCAGGTAGTAGTCCAGCAGCCGCGACCGGGCGGCCTCCCGCTCGGCGGGCGGCTGCTCGTCCCGCTCGGCGCACGCACGCGCGTAGAGCCGGACGAGATCGTGGAAGCGGTAGCGGCCGGGGGCCGCCGACTCCAGCAGGGACGTGTCGACGAGGGACTCCAGCAGGTCCTCCGTGGCGTCCGCCTCCAGGTCCAGCAGGGCGGAGGCGGCGGCCACCGAGATGTCGGGCCCGTCGGCCAGTCCCAGCAGCCGGAACGCGCGGGCCTGCGCCGCGTCCAGCGCGCCGTAACCCAGCTCGAAGGTGGCGGCGACCGCCAGGTCGCCCGCCTGCAGCTCGTCCAGGCGGCGGCGCTCGTCGGCGAGCTTCGCCGCGAGGAACGACACCGTCCAGGTGCGGCGGGCGGCCAGCCGGGACGCGGCGATACGGATGGCCAGCGGCAGAAAGCCGCAGGCGGCCACCACGTCCAGGGCGGCCTCCCGCTCGGAGCGCACCCGCTCCTCACCGACGATCTTCGTGAAGAGCGCCAGCGCCTCCTCCGGCGACATCACGTCCAGGTCGACCAGGTGCGCCCCGGCCAGGCCCACCATCCGGACCCGGGACGTCACCAGCGCCGCGCAGCCCGCCGTGCCCGGCAGCAGCGGCCGTACCTGCGCCGCGTCGCGCGCGTTGTCCAGCAGCACCAGCACCCGGCGGCCGTCCAGCACCGAGCGGTACAGCGCCGCCCGCTCCTCCAGGGAGTCCGGGATCGCCGAGTCGGCGGTGCCGAGGGCGCGCAGGAAGGATCCGAGGACCGTCTCCGGCTCCGCGGCGCGCGCGCCGGCGCCCTGGAGGTCGACGTAGAGCTGGCCGTCGGGGAACGCGTCCCGGGCGGTGTGCGCCACGTGCACGGCGAGGGTGGTCTTGCCGACGCCGCCGATGCCGGCGACGGCGGACACCGCCATCACCTGCGCCTGGTCGCCGGTGGCCGACGCGAGGACCTCGCCCAGCTCCCGCACGAACGCCGTACGGCCCGTGAAGTCGGGAACGGAGGCGGGCAGTTGTGCCGGGCGTACGGCTGCGGGTTCCGCGGTGGGCAGCCTGGCGGGCGGTTCGACGAGGGCCGGGTCGGCCTTCAGGATGCGCTGCTGCAGCTCGCTCAGGTCCGGGCGCGGGTCGACGCCCAGCTCGTCGGCGAGCAGCCGGCGGGTGTCGGCGTACACCGCGAGCGCCTCCGCCTGGCGTCCGCTGCGGTACAGCGCCAGCATCAGCAGTTCGCGCAGCCGCTCCCGCAGCGGGTGGGCGGCGGTCAGCGCGGTCAGCTCGGAGACGGCCTCCGCGTGGCAGCCCTGCTCCAGGTCCATGTCCAGCCGTGTCTCGAGGAGTTGCAGCCGCCACTCCTCCAGGCGGACGCGCTGCGCCTCCGCGTAGGGGCCGGGCACCCCGGCCAGCGTCTCGCCGTCCCACAGTGCCAGCGCCTGGTTGAGCAGGTCGCGGGCGTGGCACAGGTCACCGGTCGCGCGGGCCTTGTCCGCCTGCGCCGCCAGTTCCTGCGCGGCCGCGAGGTCCAGGGCGCCCTCGGCGAGCCCGCGCACGGCGTAGCCGCCGGACTCGCTGACCAGGACGCCGGGGTCCAGCACCTTCCGCAGCCGGGACGCGTAGGTGCGCACCGCGGCCAGCGCCTGCGAGGGCGGTTCCTCGCCCCACAGGGCGTCGATCAGCTCGGCGGCCGTGGCGGTGCGGCCCTCGCGCAGCAACAGGGCGGCCAGCAGGGCGCGTTGCTGTGGACTGCCGGTGGTGACCGGTACGTCGTCACGCCAGGCGCGCACCGGACCCAGCACCCCGAACCGCAGCGCCGCCGGCTCCGGGGAGGAGCCGGGACCCCGCTGCTCGGGTCCTCGCGGCACACCGTCCATGCAGTCCCCCTATGCATTCCGAGCAACTACGCCAGTTTGCCTTCTCCTGACGCAGGAGTCAGCCGTGCGAGACACCGATCACACGGGGAGCCACGGGCCGCCACGGACTCCACACATGTGCGACCTCATCCGTCCAGATCCACCCGTACCGTGAGCAGTTCGGCCCCGATCGCCCGGACGGCGGCGCTGTTGAGGCGAGGGAGCGAGCGCAGCCGGGCGACGGGGTCGTCGTCGGGCATCAGGTGGGCGGTGCCGGTGTGCCAGCGGCCCCGGATGCGCACCCGCACCCGGGGGTCCGCCTTGATGTTCCGCACGTACTGCGAGCGTTCGCCGAACTCCGACACCAGCCAGAAGGTGTCGCCGGCGCGCCGCCCGCCCACCGGTGTGGTGCGGGGCAGGCCCGACACGCGGCCGGTCGTCTCCAGCAGGGTCTGGAACGGCATCCGGCGCAGCAGGGGGTTCCCGACGCGGCGCTGGAGGGCCGTGGCCACGCGGTACTTGCGTTCGGCGGGAGAAGTCATCGTGCGCCGAGCCTACCGGCGGCCCAGGAAGACGGGGTTGGTGAAAGCGGCCAGGCTTCCGGGCAGGGGCGGGGCGACGGCCTCGTGGCGCACCTCCGCGCGCACGTACGCGGCGTACGCCGGGGTGGTCCGCCACTCCACGGTCCCCTCGCCGCTCGCCGGCAGCGGCGCGGAGGTGTGCAGCACGCCCTGGTCGGTGACGAGCCGGACGGTGCAGCCGGGGGCGCCGGCGACCTCGGCGCGGACCACGACGGGGGAGTCGTCGGCCACCCGCAGCCGCTCGCCGATCCCCGCGTGTTCGCCGCGCGGGCCGGCCGCGGTCAGGGTGAGGGAGACGGCCGCGGACTCGGCCACGTAGCAGCAGCCGGCGCGGATGCCGTCCAGGATCGCGCGGCGGCTGAGGTCGTCGGCGAGGACGACGGTCTGCGGCAGGCCGACCACGTCCGGGTCGCGGTGCGCGTCGCTGCTGCCCATGGCCGGGATCCAGGCGCGGCCGTCCCGCACGGACGCGACGAGCATGCCGTCCCAGTCCGCCAGCGCCACCTCGTCGTCGGGCGTCCAGGGGCCGTTCCAGACCTCGACGGCGTCCGCCTCGCCGAAGCCGAACTTCCAGTTGCAGCCGATGCAGGTGGCGTGCGGATGGGCGGGCACGACCAGGCCGCCCGCGCGGCGGATCCGCCGGGCGAACCGGCCGAAGCGGTTGTCCCGGGCCCGGTAGCGCCAGTCGACGAAGGTTCCGGGGTCGGTGCCGAGCGCCACCACGTGCCCGTTGCGGGTGGTGACCTCCTCGCCGAGCAGCACCAGCAGGTCGTCGCCCGCCGCCTCCGCCCAGTGGGCGTGCGCGGAATGGGTGTTGTGGTCGCTGGAGTTGACGAAGTCCAGCCCGGCGGCGCGGGCGAGGGCGGCGATCTCCCCGGGGGTGCGGCGGCCGTCGGAGTGCCAGGAGTGCAGATGGCAGTCGCCCCGGTACCAGGCCCGCCCCCGCCCCTTGGCCTGCTCCGGCGGGTACACCGGCCGGGGCGTCCGGCCCGGCTCGCCGAACGTCAGCGTCACCGTGATCTCGTACGACAGGCCCTGCGGGGCGACCGTGTACGGGCCCAGCGCGATGTGCCAGGTGCCCGCGCGCACCGGGCCCGGGACGTAGCCGGGGGTGGCCTCGTCGGCGCGCACGAAGAACTCGGTGCGCGCCCCGCCGGACCAGCCGCGGAAGCCTTCGCCGCCGAGGCCGGTGCCGCGCTCGTCGAAGACGCCGATGTCCAGGGCGTTGCCCGCGGTGCCGGGCGGGACCTGGGGTCGGTCGTAGCTGTACGCGACCCTCATCTCCCGTACGCCGTGCGGCACGTCGACGGGGATGTACACGAAGTCGGGGGCGCCGGGCTCCAGGGCGCCCCGCACGGTCCTGCTCTGGCTGCGGCCGCCCTCGGCCGCGGACGCGAAGCTCACGCTCCCCAACGTAAGCGCGGCGGCGGCGCCCGTCAGGAAGACGGCGCGCCGTCCGACGCCGCTTCGATGCTCCTCGCACATGCTGCTGCTCCCGGGTGTCGGTGAGGACAGGGCTGGGTGACGCAGGGGTGGTGCGGTGCAACCTTTGTATTGAGCAGTGAACTGCCGTGGAAGGGAAGGGAATCCACGGATTTCGGAGCGGGTTCGTGAGCCGCGCCCGACGCGATGCCGACCGGTCGGTATGGACAGGAGGGGAGCGGGCGGGTATGCATGGGGCGTCGTCCGCGTACGAAAGGCCGCCCATGCGCATCGCCGTCACGATCTTCCTCACCGACGAGACGATCACCCCGGTCCGGCTGGCCCGGGAGCTGGAACAGCGGGGCTTCGCCGGGCTCTACCTGCCGGAGCACACGCACATCCCCGTCGAGCGCACCAGCCCCTACCCGGCGGGCGGCGAACTGCCCCGCGAGTACGGCCGCACCCTCGACCCCTTCGTCGCGCTCGGCCAGGCCGCGGCCGTCACCGAACGGCTCGGGCTCGGCACCGGCATCACGCTGGCCGCGCAGCACGACCCGATCGACCTGGCCAAGCAGATCGCGACCCTCGACCACCTCTCCGGCGGCCGGTTCACCCTGGGCGTCGGCTTCGGCTGGAACGTGGAGGAGGCCGCCGACCACGGCGTCCAGTGGCGCACCCGGCGCGCGCTCGTACGGGACCGGATCGGCCTGATGCGCGCCCTGTGGGCCGACGAACCCACCGCCTACGAGGGCCGGTTCGCGAGCGTCCGGGCGAGCGTGGCGTACCCCAAGCCGGTGCAGAAGCCGCGCGGCCCGGTGAGCGGCCCGCGCACCCTGGTCGGCGGTGCGGCCGGGCCGAAGCTGTTCGCCGACATCTGCGCCTACGCCGACGGCTGGCTGCCGATCGGCGGGCGCGGCCTGACCGAGGCGCTGCCCGCGCTGCGCGCCGCCTGGGCCGACGCGGGCCGCGACCCGGCCGCCCTCCAGGTCGTGCCGTACGCGGTCCGTCCCAGCGCGGGCAAACTGGAGCACTTCGCGGAGCTGGGCGTCGAGGAGGTCGTGGCGCAGCTGCCGCCGGCGGGGGAGACGGAGGCGCTCCGCGCCCTGGACGCGCTCCAGCCTTTCGTGGACGGGCAGGGGTCCTGACCACGCCGAACGTATGCTCAAGGAATGACGATTTCCGCGACGTCCGGAACCGGCGGCCCGACCGAGAACTCCCTGCGGCGCGCGCTGAGGCGCGCCCGCGACGGCGTCTCCCTCGACGTCTCCGAGGCCGCGGTCCTGCTCCAGGCCCGCGGTGAGCATCTGACGGACCTCTCCGCCTCGGCCGCCCGGGTCCGCGACGCGGGCCTGGAGGCGGCGGGGCGGCCCGGCGTCATCACCTACTCCAAGAGCGTGTTCGTTCCGCTGACGCGGCTGTGCCGGGACAAGTGCCACTACTGCACGTTCGTCACCGTGCCCGGCAAGCTGCGCCGGGCCGGGCACGGGATGTTCATGTCGCCGGACGAGGTGCTGGACATCGCCCGCAAGGGCGCCGCGCTCGGCTGCAAGGAAGCCCTCATCACCCTGGGCGACAAGCCCGAGGACCGCTGGCCCGAGGCGCGCGAGTGGCTCGACGCGCACGGCTACGACGACACGATCGCCTACGTCCGCGCCATCTCCGTCCGCATCCTGGAGGAGACCGGCCTCCTCCCGCACCTCAACCCGGGCGTGATGTCCTGGACCGACTTCCAGCGCCTCAAGCCGGTCGCGCCGTCCATGGGCATGATGCTGGAGACCACCGCGACCCGCCTGTGGTCCGAGCCCGGCGGCCCCCACTTCGGCTCCCCGGACAAGGAACCGGCCGTCAGGCTGCGGGTCCTGGAGGACGCCGGCCGCTCCTCCGTGCCCTTCACCTCCGGCATCCTCATCGGCATCGGCGAGACCTACGAGGAGCGCGCCGAGTCGTTGTTCGCGCTGCGGAGGATCTCCCGGGCCCACCACGGCATCCAGGAACTGATCATCCAGAACTTCCGCGCCAAGCCGGACACCGCGATGCGCGGCATGCCGGACGCGGAGCTGGACGAGCTGGTCGCCACGGTCGCCGTGGCCCGCCTGGTCCTCGGCCCCACCGCCTGCCTGCAGGCCCCGCCCAACCTGGTCGACGCCGAGTACGGGCGGCTGATCGCGGCCGGCATCGACGACTGGGGCGGGGTCTCCCCGCTCACCATCGACCACGTCAACCCCGAGCGGCCCTGGCCGCAGATCGAGGAACTGGCCGAGCAGTCCCGCGCGGCCGGCTTCGAACTGCGCGAACGCCTCTGCGTCTACCCGGAGTTCGTCCGGCGCGGTGAGCCCTGGCTGGACCCGCGGCTGCGCCCGCACGTGGACGCGCTCGCCGACCCGGCCACCGGCCTCGCCCGCCCGGACGCGCTGCCCGAGGGGCTGCCCTGGCAGGAGCCGGACGAGGCGTTCACCGCCACCGGCCGCACCGACCTGCACCGCACCATCGACACCGAGGGCCGCACCGGCGACCGGCGCGAGGACTTCGACGAGGTGTACGGCGACTGGGACGCGCTGCGCGAGGCCGCCGCGCCCGGCATGGTCCCGGAGCGGATCGACACCGACGTGCGCGAGGCGCTGCGCACGGCCGCCGACGACCCGACGAAGCTCACCGACGCCGAGGCGCTGGCCCTGCTGCACGCCGACGGTCCCGCCCTGGACGCCCTCTGCCGGATCGCGGACGACGTGCGCAGGTCGGCGGTCGGCGACGACGTGACGTACATCGTCACCCGCAACATCAACTTCACCAACGTCTGCTACACCGGCTGCCGGTTCTGCGCCTTCGCCCAGCGCCGCACCGACGCCGACGCGTACACGCTCTCCCTGGAGCAGGTCGCCGACCGCGCCCAGCAGGCGTGGGACGTCGGCGCGGTGGAGGTGTGCATGCAGGGCGGCATCCACCCCGACCTGCCCGGCACCGCCTACTTCGACATCGCGCGGGCCGTGAAGGAACGCGTCCCCGGCATGCACGTGCACGCCTTCTCCCCGATGGAGGTGGTGAACGGCGCGACCCGCACCGGCATGTCCGTCCGCGAGTGGCTCACGGCGGCGAAGGAAGCGGGCCTGGACACCATCCCGGGCACGGCGGCGGAGATCCTGGACGACGAGGTCCGCTGGATCCTCACCAAGGGCAAGCTGCCGGCGGCGACCTGGATCGAGGTCGTCGAGACGGCCCACGAGCTGGGCATCCGCTCGTCGTCCACGATGATGTACGGCCACGTCGACCAGCCCCGCCACTGGCTCGGCCACCTCCGCACCCTGGCCGGCATCCAGCAGCGGACCGGCGGCTTCACCGAGTTCGTGACGCTGCCCTTCGTGCACACCAACGCCCCCGTCTACCTGGCCGGCATCGCCCGCCCGGGCCCGACGGTCCGCGACAACCGCGCGGTCACGGCGATGGCCCGCCTGCTGCTCCACCCCTGGATCCCCAACATCCAGACGAGCTGGGTCAAACTGGGCGCGGAGGGCGCGGCGGAGATGCTGCGCTCCGGGGCGAACGACCTGGGCGGGACGCTGATGGAGGAGACGATCTCCCGCATGGCGGGCTCCTCCTACGGCTCCTACAAGTCGGTCAAGGACCTCATCGCGGTGGCGGAGGCGGCGGGCCGCCCGGCGAAGCCGCGCACGACCCTGTACGGCGAGGTTCCCGAGGAGCGCCGACGCGCGGCGGAGGCCTCCGACGGGCATCTGCCGGAGCTGCTGCCGGTCCTCGACTGACTCCGGGACCGGTGCCGGCTGGCAGTACGATGATCCGACCCGCTTTCGGTAGCTGAGGAGTGCGTACCGGTGTCTGCCCGTCTTCCTTCGTGGGCCTGGGTGACCGGGCTGACCACGGGGGCGATAGCCGTGGTGGCGGTCCTGGGCGTCCAGGCGGACCAGGGCACCAAGCCCGTCGCCGCCGCCACTCCGCCGAAGGCCACGGCGACGGCGGACCCCAAGCCGTCCGCGGCCCCGTCGAAGAAGCCGACGGCGCCGGCGGTCCCGGCCGACTCCGGCACCGGCCGCCGCATCGTCTACTCCCTCGGCCAGAAGCGCGTCTGGCTGGTCGACGCCAGTGACGTCGCCCGCAGCTCCTTCCCGGTGTGGCCCGGCACGGTCGCCCCGGACCCCGGCTCCTACGCGATCGGCACCCGCACGGAGGCCACCACCGGCAGCGACGGCGTACCGGTGGAGCACATCATGTACTTCGCCCAGAAGTCCGGCGTCTTCGTGGCCTTCTCCAACGCGGTCGACGGCTCCTCGCCCCCACCCGCCGACCCGGGCGCCCAGACCGGCGGCATCCGCGTCGCCAAACAGGACGGCAAGGCCCTCTGGACCTTCGGCACGGCGGGGACCACGGTCCACGTGGTGGAGTAGCCGCCCGGGCGCGCTGCTTCACCCTTTCGCGGCCTCGTCCGCCCCGAAGCGCAGACGCCGTTCACCCTCCACCGGCGGGGGCGCGACGTCGTCGGCCGCGCTTCGTCACCCGGAGTGAACGGCCGGCTGCCGTCGCCCTGCCGGACCGGACCGAGGTGCGACAGAATGAGCCCGTCGTGACGCGGGGGAAGGACGTACGGGTGACGCGTGGCCGGGTTTCTCTCCAGGAGCGGGTGCGGCGGCGGACACGGGCCGGACTGGTTGCCCGCAGTGCCGAACGGGAGCTGTTCCGGCGGAACTTCGACACCTCGCCCGACGACGGACGGCACCGTTTCCTCTTCCATGTGCACGGAACCGCCGGCGTCGGGAAGACCAGGCTGGTCAAGGAGTTCGAGCATCTCGCCCGCGAACAGGGCGCGTTGACGGCATACGTCGACGAGACATCCGGCTCCGTCCCCGAGGTGCTGGAAGCGGTGTGCCGTCAGTTCGCCGCCCAGGGACACCGGTTGAAGGACCTGGAGCGGACGCTCGCCACGCACCGTGAGCGGCGGCACGAGGCGGAGACCGCCGCGCTCGCCGCCCTCGCCCCCGCCCCGGACGGCGCCCCCTCCGCGGGCGGCATGGCCCTCGCCCGCGCCGGACTCGCCGGACTCGGACTCGTCCCCGGCGTCGCCCCGTTCACCGCCGTCCTCGACCCCGAGCAGCTCGCCCACGGCGCCGACCGGCTGCGCTCCGTCCTCGCCGCCCGCTTCCGCAGCCACGAGGACGTCCGCCTGGTCCTCGACCCGGCGAGCGTCCTCACCCCCGTCCTCGCGGACGAACTGGACGCGGTCGCCTCCGACGTCCCCTGGATCGTCCTCCTCCTCGACACCTACGAGCGCACCGGCCCCTTCCTCGACACCTGGCTGCGCGACCTCCTCACCACCGACCGCCACGGCGCCCTGCCCGACACGGTCGTCGTCGTCACCGCGGGACAGCACCCGGCCGACCCGGCCCGCTGGGGCACGTTCGCCGACTTCATGACCTCCCTGCCGCTCCAGCCGTTCACCGAGGCGGAGGCGCGCGGACTGCTCGCCGAGCGGGGCGTCACCGCCGAACCCGTCGTCGCCGAGGCGCTCCGCCTCACCGGCGGCCTCCCGGTGCTGCTGTCCACGATCGCCGGCACCCGCCCCGCAGGACCCGAGGACGTGACCGACCCGAGCGCCACCGCCGTCGAACGCTTCCTGAAGTGGGAGCAGGACCCCGGCCGCCGGTTCGCCGCCCTCGCGGGCGCGCTGCCCCGGCTCCTCGACGTGGACGTCTTCGCGGTCGCCGCCAACTGCGACCGGGACCGCGCCGAGGAGCTCTACACCTGGGTGGAGACCCTGCCGTT
The DNA here is from genome assembly GCA_014656175.1 of Streptomyces werraensis. Lineage (GTDB taxonomy): Bacteria > Actinomycetota > Actinomycetes > Streptomycetales > Streptomycetaceae > Streptomyces > Streptomyces werraensis. Next base: position 234,104 of record BNBX01000005.1, on the reverse strand, counting down.
CGCCGACCGGCTCGGCGGCCGGCTCCGCTACCACGACATCGTCCGCGCCCCCATGCTGCGGCTCCAGCGCGGCCGCTCCCCGCGCGGCTGGGCGGACGGCCACGGCAGGCTCGCGCGCGCCTTCCGCCGGTGGCGCGAGCAGACGGAGAGCGGCCGGGACACCGGCACCCTGTGGCTCGACGAGACGTGGTGCGAGCTGCGGCTCGGGGAGCTGTACCACCGCCTGTGCGCCGACGACCCCACGGCGGTCCCCGACACGCTGCAGGACCTGGTGGAGGCGTGCGACCAGGGGGAGGCGCTCGCCGGACGCTGGATCCGGGTGCTGGAGGACGCGGGGCGGGACGCGGGTGTGCTCGACGCCGTCGCGTGGGGCGGACAACTGGCGGGCGCCCTAGCCGCCGGCGGGACGGAGGGCGTCCTCGACACGGTGCTCACCTGGGCGGGGGCCCCGCCGACGTCGCCGGGACCGGCGCAGCCGGGCGCCGGACCGGTTCAGCCGGGCGCGGCGTACCGGCCCGTCGGAGCGGGATCCCGACCCGTCCTGGCCGGGGACACGGACTACGGGGCGCCGCCCCAGCAGACCCAGGCGTGGCCGCGGAGCCTGCCGGTGTACGGCGCGATCCCCTCGCGGATCACCCTGCCCGCCCCCCTCCTGGCCCGCATCCACCGCGACCGAGCCCTCGCGCACGCCGCGCGGCACAACCGTCCGGCCGCCGTCGTCGAGCTGGGCCACGCTCTCGCCCTCACCCCCGACGATCCCCGCACCCTCGCCCTGCGCGGCGAGTACCTGCGCCCCCTCGGGCGCCACGCGGAAGCCGTCGCCGACCTGGAGCGGGCCACCGCCCTCGACCCCGCCGACGCCTACGCCTGGGCCTCCCTCGGCACCGTCCGCCTCGCCCTCGGTCGCCCGGAGGAGGCCCGTACCGCCCTCGACCGCGCCCTCGCCCTCGAGCCCGACTACGCCTGGGCGCTGGTCCGCCGCGCCCGCGTGGCCCGGGAGCTGGGCGACCCCGAGGGCCGTCTCGCCGCCCTCGACCGTGCCGTCGCCGCCGACCCCGGCTCCGCGTGGGCCCACTGCGAGCGAGGCGACGCCCTCCACGCCGCCGGCCGCGACCGGGAGGCCCTGGACGCCTACGACCGCGCCCTCGCCCTCGACCCGGGGTACGCGTCGGCGTACGCGAGCCGGGGCGCGGCCCACCACCGTCTGGGCCACCTCGACGAGGCGCTCGCCGACCTGGAACGGGCCCTGGAGCTGAACCCGTCCTACGCCTGGGCGCGCGAGCGGCGCGACGGGGTCCTTCAGGACCGCGACGGGTGAGAACGGGCGACTCCCGGCCGCTCGGGTCACACTCCTGGAGCGATCGGGAAGGCGATCGGGCCTCGCGGCCCACCGTCCCCGTTCGATTACAGTGCTGGGCGTCGTACGTACGGACGGTCCCGGGGAGGTCTTGGTGGCTGGTACTGCCGGGCCCGTGTGGGGGCGCCGTGAGCAGCAGGATTTCCGCAGCCGGGTGCGCGGCACGCTGCTCGGCGTGGCCGTCGGCGACGCGCTGGGCGCGCCCGTGGACACCCTGGACCTCGACACGATCCGCCGGACCCACGGCGCGGAGGGCCTGACCGACCTCGCCCCCGCCTACGGCCGGCGCGGCGCCGTCACCCACCACACCCAGCTCACCCTCTTCACCGTGGACGGCCTGATCCGCGCCCAGGTGCGGCGCGACACCGGCGCCTGGCACCCGCCGACCGATCTGCACCGGGCGTATCTGCGCTGGGCCACCACGCAGCGGGACTGGGGCCCGGACGAGCGGCGCAGGGAGGACGGCTGGCTGGCCCGTGAGGAGTGGCTGTACGCCCGCCGCGCCCCCGCCCGCAGCCTGCTCCTCGGCTTGGGCGACGCGACGATGGGCACGCTGGACGCGCCCAAGAACCCCGGCGAGGCCGGCCCCGAGGCGGCGGCCCGGTCGGCGCCGTTCGGGCTGCTGGTCGGCTGGGACCCGCAGCTGGTGGCGCAGCTCGCCGTGGAGTGCGCGGCGCAGACCCACGGCCACCCGGTCGCCTGCCTCGCGGCGGGCGCGTACGCGGTGCTGGTGCACGCGGTGGCCCGGGGCGACAGCCTGGACACGGCGGTGCAGCGCACGCTCGCCCTGCTGGCCGCGCGGCCGGGCCACCAGCCGGTGACGGACGCCCTCCAGCGCGCGCTGGGCGCCGTACGGCAGGGGATGCCCGGAGCGGAGCGGGTCGCGGAACTGGTCGGCAACGCCACCGCCGAGGGCCTGCTGTCGGCCGCCGTGTACTGCGCGCTGGTCGGGGAGGACGTACGGCACGGGCTGTGCCTCGCCGTGAACCACGGCGGTCCCAGCGCGGCGGCCGGCGCATTGACGGGCGGTCTGCTGGGCGCCCTGCACGGCGAGACGGCCCTCCCGCCGGCCTGGCTGGCCGAACTGGAGGGCCGCCCCACTGTCCTGGAACTGGCCGACGACTTCGCGATGGAGATGACCCAGGGTCCCGCCCTCCACACCCCGGCGACCTCGTCCCCGGCCTGGCTCTCGCGGTACCCGCGGGGCGCCTGAGCCGGGGGTTTTCGCGCAGTTCCCCGCGCCCCTCGAGGGGCACGGGGAACTGCGCGAGCAACCACCCACCCACCCGCAGGTCCGGGGTCGAAGGGGCAGCGCCCCTTGTGGACGGGAACGGGAAGGGGCGGCGGGGGCGAGAACTACGTCCTGTCCCGCACCGCCGCAGGGGACGGCACCGCTGCCGACGCACCCGAGTCGTCGTCGTCCGTGTTGACCCGCTCGATGATCGCCATCCTCCCCGGAGTGTCCTCCGGCTTCACGAACCCGACCACCACATAGAGCACCAGCGAAACCGCCAGCGGAACGGACACCTGGTACTCCAACGGCACCCCGCCCTCCACCGACCAGTTGACCGGATAGTTCACCAGCCAGAACGCCACCAGCCCCAGCCCCCAGCTGGTCAGCGCCGCCGTAGGCCCGGACCGCCGGAAGGGCCGCAACAGCCCCAGCATCATCGGAATGGCGATCGGCCCCATCAGGCCGGCCACCCACTTGATCACCACGGTGATGATGTCCTTGAACGTCGGCGAGTCGACCTGCGTGGCCACCGCCATGGACAGCCCCAGGAACACCACGGTCGTGACCCGTGCCGCGACAAGACCCGACCGCTCGCCCCACGCCCGCGCCCGGGCGGACAGCACCGGCGCCACGTCCCGCGTGAACACGGCCGCGATCGCGTTGGCGTCGGAGGAGCACATGGCCATCGTGTGGGAGAAGAACCCGACGATGACCAGCCCCAGCAGCCCGTGCGGCAGCAGCTGCTCGGTCATCAGGGCGTAGGAGTCGGACCCGTCCGCCTTCTGCGACTCGACCAGCAGGGGCGACATCCACATCGGGAAGAACAGCACCAGCGGCCAGACCAGCCACAGCACCGCCGACAGCCGTGCGGACCGTGCCGCCTCCCGCGCGTCGGAGGTGGCCATGTACCGCTGGGCCTGGTTGAGCATTCCGCCGTTGTACTCGAAGAGCTTGATGAAGAGGAACGCCAGCAGGAACACCGTGCCGTACGGCCCCACCAGCGGCTCCCCGTGGCCCTTCAGCTCCGGCTGGTCCCAGGCGCCGAGGAAGCCGCCGTGGTCGCCGAGCTCCAGCACGACCGCGACGAACATCGCGATGCCGGCCAGCAGCTGGATGACGAACTGGCCGAGTTCCGTCAGCGCGTCCGCCCACAGGCCGCCGATGGTGCAGTAGACGGCGGTGACCGCGCCGGTGATGAGGATGCCCTGGTTCAGCGAGACCCCGGTGAACACCGACAGCAGGGTCGCGATGGCGGCCCACTTGGCGCCCACGTCCACGATCTTCAGCAGCATCCCGGACCAGGCCAGCGCCTGCTGGGTGCGCAGGTCGTAGCGGCTCTTGAGGTACTCCAGCGGCGAGGCCACGTGGAGCCTGGAGCGCAGCCGGTTGATGCGCGGGGCGAACAGCCTGGAGCCGATGGCGATGCCGAGGGCGATGGGGAAGGACCAGGTGACGAACGAGGTGACGCCGTAGGTGTAGGCGATGCCGGCGTACCCGGTGAACATCACCGCGCTGTAGCCCGACATGTGGTGGGAGATCCCGGAGAGCCACCAGGGCATCTTGCCGCCGGCGGTGAAGAAGTCGCTGACGTTGTCCACCCGCTTGTGCGACCAGACACCGATGGCGACCATCACGGCGAAGTAGCCGATGAGCACCGCCCAGTCGAGACCGTTCATGTCCCCCCTTCCAGGGTCCGCCTTGTGAACACCGCTCAGCTGGTTGGCACTTCGCCTGAGCGGGGCAGGAAATCGGAAGGGTGCGAAGTGCCCGCTCATCGTGGGCGCTGTGGCGGGAGCACGACAAGAAAACGGAAGGTCAAGACAGGGTAAAAACGTTCGACAAGTTGACCTCTGTTCACTGACCTGAACGATGCGGGGGCAAGAAGAAGCCCCGGGGAACCCTCCCCGGGGCCTGCCTCAGCGCAGCTCCTCGGGGCACGGCGTCCCCCGCTCACCCCACTTGTACGGCGCCGCCAGCCGGTACGTCCCCGCCTCGGGGGCCAGCAGCACCGTCCACTGGTCGCCGTTGGCGTCCTCCTCCGTCTCCATCAGGCAGCCGTGCACGTTCTCGAACGTCTTCGGCTCGCCGTCGGGACGGTTCTCGGACTCCTCCGTCTCCTGCGGCGGGTCCAGCGCCTTGCCCTCGGCGTCGACCAGACCCAGCCACGGCGAGTACGGCACGCGGATCAGGATCCGGCCCGGCTTCTCCACCCGCAGCGTCCACTCACCCTGCTCGGCGCGCTCCACGACCGTGTGGGGCTCCGCCAGCGGGGTCGGCGCCTGCACCTCGAACAGCTGCCAGTTCGCGTCGCCCCAGACCTGCTTCAGATACGGCAGCCCGCGCTGCACCAGCTCCCGCTCGCGCTGGCCGCCGTCACCGTCTGGCTCGTCCTTCGGCAGCACCACGTAGTGCACGCCCCAGCGCTTCAGCCACTCGTGGTAGTTGGCCGCGTTGAGGGTGTCGTCGTAGAAGAGCGGGTTGCGCTCCATGTCGGCCTGACGGTTCCAGCCGCGCGCCAGGTTCACGTACGGCGCCAGCGCGGACGCCTCGCGGTGAGAGCGGGCCGGGACGACCTCCACCCGGCCCCGCTCGGCGCCGACCTCCTGGAGCTCGTTCACCAGCGGCGCCAGCTCGCGCGCCCAGGACGCGGCCGGCGTCGTGTTCACCACGTCGTTCACCGACTTCACGCCGATCCAGCAGGTGAAGCCGACCACGGCGACGACCAGCGCGTACCACCTGCGGGACCGGGGCTCGGCGAACGGCAGCGCCGCCACCAGCACCACACCGCCGAACAGCATCGCGAGCCGGGTCATGTTCGACCCGATCTGGGAGCTGATCAGCCAGACCAGCAGCACCCCGAGCCCGTAGACCGCCGCCGTGATCCGGACCGTCTTCCAGTCCTTCGGCACGAGGACGTACACCAGCACCGAGTACACGAACGGCAGGACGACCGAGCCGAAGCCCATCGGCTGCGTGCCGGAGAACGGGAACAGCCACGCCGACACCGCGACCACCGCGCTGGGCGCGAGCCCCAGCGCCCAGGCCCCCGGCCGGCGCTTCTGCAGGAACAGCGCCACCGCCACCAGGCCCACGAACAGGCCCGCGACCGGCGAGGCCATCGTCGCGAGCGCCGCCAGCGGGGCCGCGCACAGCGCCTTCGCCCACCGCTTGTACCGCCACCGGTACGGCCAGCAGAAGACGACCGCGACCGCGCCGAGCCCGAACATCGTGCCCAGCCCGTACGTCACCCGGCCGGACGCGGCGTTGCACAGCAGCGCGAAGACGCCCGCGAGCGCGGCCCACAGGGGATTGCGCACGGACCGGCTGCGCATCAGCACCAGCGTGAGCAGACCCGCCGTCACCGTGCCGGCGATCATCATGGTGGTCCGCACGCCGAGCAGCGACATGAGATACGGCGACACCACGCTGTACGACACCGGGTGCATGCCGCCGTACCAGGCGAGGTTGTACGCGGAGTCGGGGTGCCGGCCCACGAACTCGGCCCACGCGTCCTGCGCGGCGAGGTCGCCGCCGCTGTTCGCGAAGGTGAAGAACCAGACGACGTGCAGCAGCCCGGACAGCGCGGTGACCGACAGCACGGGGTGGCGCAGCATGCGGGCGCGCACGGCGAGGACGGCGGCCTTCGTCCGTCCGCTCCGGCCCGGGGGGTCACCCCCCGGAGGAGCACCGGGAGGGGCGTCCCCGTCCGGCGTGCCTTCGGGAGCGCGCTCGGGTTCCTGCTCCGAGGCGGGTATTCGCGGGCCGGCTCCCGGGCCCGGGTGCGCGTCGTCGGCGCGTGTCGGCTCCGCTGTCGCCACCTTCGGCACTCCCCGTGTTCCCGTTCATCGCCCGTTCACTGCCCGTTTCGTGACGCTAGCACGCACCCCGCGGACCGTCCGCCCGGGTGGGCGGCGGCCCGCGGGGTGCGGCCCTCGTCGATCCGCTGCCGGGTCAGGCGACGCGGGTCAGCCTGTCCGTGAAGCCGGGCTCCACGAGGTCCGCCTTCAGCGCGACCGGCACCTTGACGGCCCCGTTCTCGCCGTCGCCCACGGTGAGCGTGCCGACCTTCGTCCCGGCCTTCGCCGTGTGCGGCAGCTCCGTCCCGGCGAACGTCAGCTTCACCTCGAGCCCCGCCCAGCCGACGGCCTTGACGTCCTCGGTGACGGCGACGGGCGTACGGCCGCCGAGACCGTCGTCCACGTACCCGACGACCGTGCCCTTCCTCAGGATGTCCGCCGAGGTCAGCGCGTCCTGGGCGGCGCGCAGCGCGGGCTTGCTGACCTCGTTGACCGTGTCCAGGATCGACGGGCCCTTGTGCTGGCCGAGGATCGCGCCGACGACGGTGACCTCCTGGCCGCCCACCTTCTTGCGGGCGGCGAAGAGCAGGTTGCCGCCGGCCTTGGTGGTGGAGCCGGTCTTGATGCCGATCGCGCCCATCGTGTAGGGCAGCTCGTTGTAGTTGCTCCAGTACTGCCCGCTCGGGTCCGTCCAGCTGGCCGCGCTGGTGATGGCCACCATGGCCGGGTTCCTCATGGCCGCGATGCCGAGCTTCGTCTGGTCCTCGGCGGTGGAGACGGTGGTCTCCTTCAGCCCCGAGGGGTCGGTGTACGTCGTGTTGGTCATCCCGAGCTCCTTGGCGGTGTCGTTCATCTTCTTGACGAACGCCTCCTCGGAGCCCGCGTCCCAACGCGCCAGCAGACGCGCGATGTTGTTCGCGGAGGGGATCATGACGGCCGACAGCGCCTGCTTCTCGGTGAGGAAGTCACCGGCCTTGACGGTGTTGAGCGTGGACTCGCCGTCCTTGTCGTAGCCGCCCTCCTCCTCCGCCTTCGCGTCGACCTCGATCTTCGGGCCTTCCTCACCGGGCTTCAGCGGGTGCTCGCGCAGGATGATGTACGCCGTCATGGTCTTGGCGACCGAGCCGATGGCGACCGGCTTCTGCTCACCGAAGTGGTCCATCGTGCCGATGCCGTCGCCGCTCATCCACCCCTGCCCCTCGCCCGGCCAGGGCAGCTTCACCGGGTCACCGTCGAAGGTGTGGGTGTCGTCCGCGGTGAGCGCCAGGGTGGGGGCGGGCAGCGGCCGGACGTTCTGCACGATCGCGAAGACGATCAGCAGCAGGATCACCAGCGGCGTCCAGATCTTGATCCGCCGCACGGCCGTCCGCAGCGGGGTCTGCGGGGGCGGCGGGGTGTTGGTCAGCTCGGCCAGCAGGTCCAGCGGCGGCTTCGGCGGCAACGGCTGCTGCGTCGTCCGCTCCGGGCCGACCTGCGGCAGGAACGTCGTGGACTCGGCCGGCGCGGGACCGCCCTGGCGCGGGGCCCCTATGGCGGGGTCGGGCTTCAGCGCGACGAACTTGCTGGTCCGCTCGGCCTCGCCGGCACCGGCGCCCGTACGCGCGGCGGCGTCGCCCAGCTTGAGCATGGTGGTCGGCTGGTCGACGGCCGGCCCGGCGGGCCGGGGCGCCCGGAACACGGCGGTGGGCTGATCGACGGGGGCGTCGTCGCCGGTGCGGCCGTCCTCGTCGCGGTCGGCGTCGAGGGTCTCGGAGCCGGGTTTGCCACCGTCGGGACCGGCGTCGCCGGTCTCGTCGGTGCCCTTGCCGCCGCCGGTGGTGCCGTCGGCGTCCTGGGCGGTGCTCTCGCCGGCGTCGGCCTCGGCCGCCGCAGCCTCGCCGGCCTTGGCGTCGACCTCGCCACCGTCGGTCCCGGCGTCGCCGGCCTTGTGGGTCCCCTTGGCGTCGGCCTCACCGTCACCGGCTGCCACACCGGCGGCGGTCTTGTCGCTGCCCCTGCCGTCGCCCTTGCCCTCGCCGGCCTCGGCGGTGGCTTCCCTGCCGTCGCGAGCTTCGTCACCGGCCGCGCGCGCGGCTTCCTTGCCCTCGCCGGCCTCGGACGCAGCTTCCTTGCCCTCGCCGGCCTTGTCCGCGGCGGCTGCGGCAGCTTCGGCCTCGCCGGCTTCGTTCTCGGCGTCCGCGTCCTCGGAGGTCGCGCCCTTCGGCGCCTCGCCCTTCGACGCCTCGCCCTTCGGCGCGTCGCCCTCCGGGCCGTCGCCCTGGTCGTCGTCCTCGGCGGCGGCGTCACCGGACGGGGCGGCGTCCTCGGTCACGCCACCGGACGGACGCCCGTCCTCACCGGCGGGACCGCCCTCACGGGGGCTCTCGTCGCTCGCGGCGGGCTCGACGCCCTCCGCGTCCCCGTCGACGCCGGAGGCGTCCGAGGAGCCCTCCGCGGCGTCCCCGGACTTCGGCTCGGCCGTCCGCACCCACGCCGCGACGGCCTCCCGCAGACGTCCGCCGCCGTCCCCCGCGCCCTCGCCACGCCCCTCGGCATCGACGTCGTCGCCGGCCTCGGCATCCGCATCGGGGCCCTTGGCGGCCTGCGGCACCGACAGCACCCGCGTGGCCGTGTCGGCCTTGCGGCTGCTCCCGGAGTCGCCCTCCCCGCGGGCGACCGCGAGGCGGGGATCCTGCTTCTCGGGAACCGGCCCGGCGCTCCCCGACGTCTGTTCTGCCGACGACTCGCGCTGCTTCGACCTGTCGGGGGACTCGCCCGCCACCGATGCCTCCTCCATGCGCCGCACGCCCCGCGTGCGCCAACCGAACCGTGAACCGCCCGCCCGTGACACCGCTCCGAAGCGCTGTCCGAACCATGTACCAGTGTCCTGTGTGCGGGCTTACCCCACGCGGTAGACGAGAACGACATACCTACCGGTTCCACTACGAACCGGTCACGCACCCTCGACAGACCAATGTGAGAGGGGTCACCCTGTCATTCATCCACGCGGGGAGGCATGGATGGGCAGGAGCCGCAGAACACTTCCGGAGGAGCTTCTGCTGCTGGCACTGGACCCGGCCACGGGTACCACTGCACAGCCGCAGTCGCTCGACCTCGGTCTGGCCGGAGCACAGCTAGTGGAGCTGGCGCTGGCCGGACGGATAGCCCCAGACGGGGATCGTATCGCCGTGGTGGTGCCACGGCCGACTGGAGACCCAACACTGGACTGCGCACTGGAGTTGCTGCGAAGGCGCGGCGCTCCGGTACGGGCGGTCCACTGGATCGGCGGGCCGCGTCTCGGGCTCCGCCAGACCTACCTCTCGCATCTGGAGCGCTGCGGCATGGTGCACGCCGTGGCCGGCCAGATGTGCGGGGTGCTGCCGACGACCCGGTACCAGGCGACGGACACCGAGATCAGCCGGGAGATCAGGGCCCGGCTGGACTCCGCGATCCGCACCGGCGTCCCGCCGGACCCGCGGACCGCGGCGCTCGCCGCGCTGGCGCACGCGGTCGGCCTCGGCAAGCACCTGTACCCGGGGAACGAGGGCCGGTCCTCGCGCTCCCGGTTGCGGGACCTGATCCGGCACGACCCGATGGGCGGACTCGTCGCACACGCGGTGATGGACGTCCAGAACGGCGTCGCGGCCCAGCCGCGCCGCAGTCCCGCACCGGCGGGCCGGCAGGCCCCCGGCGGCAGGGGCGCACCGGAGCCCGCCCGCGGCGTTCCGGCGCAACCACGCCGCGGATCCATGGCACGCGCCGTCGCCCACTGAGCCGTACGTCCCCCGGGCTCGGCAGGGCGCACCACCGGATCCACGGCACCGCAGACCCGGTCACGGGAGCCGCTGTCCGAGCGGGGCGGAGAGAGCACACGGGCTCTCTCCGCCCCGCTCGGCGTGCCCGCGGGCACGCCGAAGCGCGGCCGCACGGCCGTGAACTGGCGTGTACCGGTCGTATATCCACCATTTCCCAGCGGTAGTACGCACGTTGGTGGCAGTCTGCTCAACGGGTCGTCGAGTCATCGAGCAGACACACAAAGTGGCAGTACGAAGTCCAGGTACACAGTGCAAGTACGAGGCACGCAGCCGGAGGTGCACGTCCCGTGGCGTCCAATGTCAATGCCACCGTCCGGCGGCGCCGGCTCGGCCAGGAGCTGCGCCGGCTCCGTGAGCTGAAGGGCATGACGGCCGAGGAGGTCGCGGAGCGGCTGCTGGTGTCGCAGTCGAAGATCAGCCGGCTGGAGAACGGCCGCCGCAGCATCAGCCAGCGCGACGTGCGCGACCTGTGCGGGGTGTACGAGGTCGAGGACCAGCGGATCGTCGACTCGCTGATGCAGATGGCCAAGGACTCCCGCCAGCAGGGCTGGTGGCACGCGTTCGGCGACATCCCGTACAGCGTCTACATCGGTCTGGAGACGGACGCGGAGTCGCTGCGGGTGTACGAGCCGCAGATCATCACCGGCCTGCTGCAGACCCGCCCGTACGCCGAGGCGATCGTGCAGGGCGGCTCGCCGGAGTCCAGCGAGCAGGACAACGACAAGCGGGTGGAGGTGCGGCTGCGCCGGCAGAGCCGGATCACCGCCGAACAGGACCCGCTGCGCCTGTGGGTGGTGCTCGACGAGGCCGCGCTGCACCGCGTCGTCGGCAGCCGCCAGGTGATGCGCGAACAGCTCGAGCACGTCCTGGAGCTGAGCCAGCTGCCGCACATCACCGTGCAGGTGCTGCCGTTCGAGGTCGGCGCGCACGCGGGCATCAACGGCCAGTACTCCATCCTGGAGTTCGCCGATGCGGCCGACTCCAGCGTGGTCTACATCGAGGGCGTCACCAGTGACCTGTACCTGGAGAAGCCGCACGACGTGCAGAAGTACACGGTGATGTACGAGCACCTGAGGGCGCAGTCGCTGAACGTGGAGCAGTCGCGGCGGCTGGTGGAGCGGCTCGCCAAGGAGTACGCGCGCTGAACTCCCGTTGCGGAAGCGGCGGATGATACACCGACGGCAGGCACGACCGTAAGCCCCGCTCGGAATATGCCATCCGGTCGAGTGAACGACACCTCCGGACGCCGAAGGTGACGAGTAGCGTCGATCACGCCAACCAGCACCGACGGTTGGCGCAATCCGTTCTGCGGTCCACGCCGGAATGCGCAGGCCGGTGACAGCAACTCAGCATCTGGCTACGGAGCGAACATGGCAATTCGTCTGGGCGCCACGGAAACGTGGACGACGTCCTCCTACACCAACAACAACGGCGCGTGCGTGATGGTCAGGTCGACCACCGAGCAGGCGCTGGAGCTCGGGGACACCAAGATCCCCGAGGGTCCGAAGCTGGCGTTCCCGGCCGACGCGTGGAACGCCTTCGTAGCCTCGGTCAAGTAGTCCTGACGCCCTTCGGCGGCAGGCAGCAGCACCACCGACAGGCCCTCTCGACGAGTCCGCCGTCCTTGCCGAGAGGGCCGGCCCACGCCCGCAGGGCGCCCCCGGCCCGGCCCACCGGGAGACGGCGGACCGGCTGCGGGAACCCCCGCGACCGGCCGCACGTCACCGCGTTCGTCGCTCAGCCCGCTGTCGCCTACGCCTCCGCGACCGGGAAGGCGACGTCGCACACCGGGTCCTCCGGGCCCGCCGCGTCCCAGTCCGCGAAGTAGATCTCACGGCACGGGCCCGCGTACGTCAGCCCCTGCTCCCGCATCCACGCCTCCACCGCCTCGAAGGCGGCCAGGATCTGCGGGTGCGCGACCTGCGCCTTGGCGATCCGGGTGCGGGCCAGCCGCATCGCCGGCTCCGCCCGCACCGTCGTCCCCCGCACCCGGCCCCGTTCCGCGGCCCACGCACGGGCCGCCGCCTCGTCGGCGACCGGCACGCACGCCTCCGCGGGCCCGTCGCTCTCCACCGACACCTCGGAGTGGTAGACGACGAACGGCGCCCCGGTCACCCCGCCGCAGGCGCGGGCGCCCTCCTCCAGCCGTCCCAGCGACGCGCCGATCCACGCCGGCAGCTCGTCCGCCAGGATGTGCCGAGACTCGGTGATCACCACCTGCTCCGGCACGTCCACCGTCTCCACTGTGAACTTCCCGTACATCTCGAGGCTCCTCCCCGACAACCGTCCACGGAGATAGCCGGCGAGCGTCCGCTGCGAGGCGTGGCGCGCCTCGACCTCGGCCCAGTACGCGTCCAGCCGGCGCGCCCGCGCCGCCCCGTCGCCCGCGTCCACCACCTCGGCGATCCGCGCCAGCGGCATGTCCAGCTGCCGCAACAGCGCCACCATCCGGGCCCGTTCGACCTGGGCCGCCCGGTAGTACCGGTAGCCGGTGTCCGCGTCGACCCGCGCCGGCGCCAGCAGCCCCAGCCGGTCGTACAGGCGCAGGGCCTTCGCCGACAGGCGGCTGCGGGCCGCGAACGCCCCGATGGAGAGCAGTTCCTCGTCCACGTCGGCATTCTCCGTCACCGGGCGGTCCCTCCGCCCGGTGACGACGACGCTCGGCCCTGCCCCAGGGGCAAGGTCAACCGTCAGCCCAGAGCCTTCTCCACGGCCGCCACGACCTCCGCCGACTCCGGCTCCGTCTGCGGGGAGAAACGGGCCACGACGGCGCCGTCCCGGCCGACGAGGAACTTCTCGAAGTTCCAGCGGACGTCACCGCTGTGCCCCTCGGCGTCGGCGAAGCCCACCAGCCGCTCGTACAGCGGGTGCCGGCCGTCCCCGTTCACCTCGACCTTCTCGGTCATCGGGAACGTCACCCCGTACGTCGCCGAGCAGAACTCCGCGATCTCCTCCGCGGAGCCCGGCTCCTGACCGAGGAACTGGTTGCAGGGCACGCCGAGCACGGTGAACCCGCGCTCCGCGTACCGCTCGTGCAGCCGCTCCAGACCCTCGTACTGCGGGGTGAGACCGCACTTGGAGGCCACGTTCACGACGAGCACGGCACGGCCCGCGTACTGGGACAGGCCGGCCGGACCGCCGGTGAGGGCGCCGATCTCGACGTCGAGCGGCGAGGCGCTGTTGTTCTCGGTAGTCGTCATGGGGCCGACCCTAGCCCCGCGCTCCGGCGCCCATCCGGCCGCCCTGACCGGAATCCAGCGTTCCCTGACCCTGGCCGTGGGGTCACTCCTCGGGGTCCTCGCCCTCCACGAGCCGCTCCGCGATGTCGTCCGCCCAGGCCAGTGCCCAGCGCCGCAACTCCTCGATCTCCGGCGCGTCCAGCCCCTGCGCACGGAACCCGCGGTCGTCGAGCCACTCCGTGCCGGTCAGCCGGGACTGCAGCTCGGCCAGGTCGAAGGTGTCGGGCGCGTGCCGGCGCGCCAGCTCCTCCAGCTCGGCCGGACTCCACCGGTCCGCGGCCGCGTGCACGTCCACGAGGTCACGTGGCAGCCCCCGGTCCGCCAGCGCCCGCACCCGCGTGCCGACCAGGTCCTCCAGCGACAGCGCCGGACCGGCCGCGGTCGTCACCGGCGGCCGCCACAGCACCTCCTTGCGGAGGTCGACCCGCCACCGCGCCCCGGTCTCCTCGTTCCCGACGACCAGCCGCGCCGCCAGCGGATCGACCGCCGGCGCCTCGACGGGCCACCCGCGCTCCTCCAGCCCCGCCCGCACCGCCCCGGCGATCTCGGCCATGCCCGCGGGATGCTCGGTGGCCAGATCCACGCCCTCGCTCACCCGGGCGTCCACCAGCCCGTGCGCCCGCACGGCCTCGCCGCCGGCCAGCACCAGGCCGTACGGCGCACCGACGGCGAGCAGATCGGCCGCCAGCCGCTCGTGCACGGCGTCCACGCCGAGGGGAGGTGAGGTCATGCCCCGATTATCGCGGCGGGGACGCCGCACCACGATCGGGTGAATCCGTCCGGTACAGGGCAACGGGTCGCATACCTCGCAGGTCACCTACGCGCACGGAGCGAACGACCAGGAGGGATCCATCCCGGTGACCCAGCCGAACCACTCGAACGAGCAGCCGCCCCACATGAACCAGCAGCCGTATCCGCAGCCCGCGGGGTACGGCTTCCCCGGCACCCCGCCCCCGCCGCCCCGCAGGAGGGGCCGCTTCCTGAGGTCCGCGGGCTTCGGCTGTGCGGGCGTTCTCGGGCTCGTCGTCGTGATCGCCGCCCTGTCGGCGAGCGGCGGCGACTCCGACGACGGCGGGAACAAGGCCGCCGGCTCCTCCGTCAGCGACTCCGCCGGGGCGAAGGAGAAGAGCCCGGATGCGAAGAAGAAGGAGCCCGAGCAGGGCGGCGGCCCGGTGAAGCTCAGCGCGGAGCCCGCGGAGTTCAGCAAGAGCATCCTGGCCGACGGCAGCGACTACACCAGCGTGCGGGTCACCGTCGTCAACGACGGCGACGACGAGGTGAGCGTGAACCCGCTGTACTTCACGATCACCGACACCGACGGCACCAAGCACACCGTCGAACTCGGCGTGGACGAGGAGCAGATCGACACGGTGGACCTCGCCCCCGGCGAGAACATCTCCGGCACCGTCACCGGCAAGGGCACCTTCACCCCGAAGTACGTGACGTACACCGACGGCCTGCTGGGCGACCCGGTGCGCGTGAACGTCTCCTGAGACGTCAGTCCGGCCGCACGACGAAGGACTGGTCCGGGGAGTCCGCACAGGGCTCCTGGACGGCCTCCACGCCCTCGGCGAGCGAGTCGTCGGCGGTGCCCACGCACCGCGCGCCCGGCACCGTACGGAACCGGTACGCACCGGGCGCGCCGGACGGGGCGGGCTCGAGCCGGAAGAGGGTCGCGCCGGCGCAGTCGTCCCGCGGCTCGAGCATGCCCTTCACCGGGCCGGTGTCCATGACGGTCAGACACCCCTTGCCGAGCTCGGGATGGTGCCACTGGACGCGGTACAGCCCGGCGCCGGCCGGTTCGAGGTACGTACGCGGCACCGGGGCCCCGGCGCAGGGGAGATGCACGGCGACGGCGCTGCCGTAGGCGCCGTGGCGGTCGCGTCCGTCGGTGAGGCACAGGCCGGTCCGCCCGGCGGGCCGGATCGTCACCCAGCCGTCGACGGACGCCCGCTGCTCGCCCCTGGCGACGGGGGTGTCGTCCCGGGTGTCCTCATCCCCGGACTGCCAGGCCCGGACACCGGCGCCGGCGACGAGCAGGAGGGCGACGGCGGCGAGCGCGAGCAGGATCTGCCGACGCCGCCGCGGCGTCCTGGCGGCGCCGGCCTCCCGGTCCTGCCCCACCGCACTCACCTCCTCGTGGTCCCCGCGCGGCGCGGGAGGGGACGCGGAAGCGGAGGGGGCAGGGGACGGGGTGCGGGACGTGCCCCCGCCCCGTCCCGCACCCCCCTCCGCGATCCTCTCCCGGGCGTCCAGCCAGTCCCCGACCCGCTGTCCGTCCCCGCAGGCGCGCACGAAGGCGGCCAGGACGTCGGGCCGGGGCAGACGGTCACGCCGGAGGACGTCGGCCAGGGTGCTGCGCGCCAGCACGTCCCCGTTCCGGCCGGCCTGCTCCTCCAGCTCGCGATAGGTCATCCCCGACAGCTCCTTGAGCCGCCTCATCGACTCGACGAAACCGGCGGCGTCCTCGGCCGCGTACGGAGACGACTCACGCAGGTTCCCCATGCGTGCCATCCTGCTGCGGCCGTTGCACGCTGAACAATGGGGAAACCCGCCATGCGGCGCGCGCATGCCGGGGCCCCGCGACCGTGCGCGTGCCGGCCCGTCGCGGCGGTGACGGGCCGTGGTCTCCCCCTCACCACGGCCCGTGCCCCCCGCCGACACCCTCGACCTTGCCGGACGGCGGCGGCCGGAATCAACGGGAAAGGCCCGTCCCGGACAGCCGTGACCTTGTCCGGGCAGGTCAGAGGCGTGCCGTGGTCGTGTCCCGGACAGGGGGCGGCGCGCCGGGGAGCGCCCCCGCATAGAATCCGGGCCATGGTGAAGCCCGACGAGCTGATCGTAGACATCGCCGCCCGCGTGGAATCGGGGCAGAGCAGCCAGATGTCTTTGACCGTGGTCACCGGTGGTGCCGTCATCACCGGCCGGCTGGCTCCCGAATCCGTGTGGCGGAAGAGGGTCGCGGAGGTGCTGAAGGACTCGGACCGGCTCGCCGAGTTCGCCTCCGTCTTCGACGCCCCGGTGAAGCGGGAAGGCCCGCCCACCCACCTCCACTTCCACGTCGCCCGGATCATCCAGGGCACGGTCGGCGTCCCGGAGACGGGCGGCATGTACCGGGTGGCGATCGAGGACGTCAGCGCCTGGACGGTGGGCGACTTCAGCTACTCCTGACGCACGCCGGCGTTCGGCGGCGTCTTGCGTTCCCTGCACCGGCCCCTTAAGTTACCGACCAGTAGGCCACAGGTGAACGGAGCGCCGCCATGCCCACGCTGGACCGCCACGAGAACGTCTTCGTCCTGGACCTGGGAGACGGCGAGAACCGCTTCCACCCCGACTGGATCGCCGCGGTCGGGGCCGCGCTCGACGAGGTGGAGAAGGCGGAGGGCCCGCGCGCCCTGGTGACGGCGGCAACGGGCAAGTTCTGGTCCAACGGCCTCGACCTGGAGTGGCTGTTCGCCAACGCGGACCACTACCACGCCTACGTGGTCTCGGTGCACGAGCTGTTCGCGCGGATGCTGTCGCTGCCGGTGATCACGGTGGCCGCGCTCCAGGGCCACACGTTCGCGGCCGGTGCGATGCTGTCCCTGGCGCACGACTTCCGCGTGATGCGCGCGGACCGCGGCTACTGGTGCCTCCCGGAGGCGGACATCGACATCCCGTTCACGCCCGGCATGTCGGCCCTCATCCGCGCGCGCCTGACCCCGCAGACGGCGCACGAGGCGATGACGACGGCGCGGCGGTACGGGGGAGCGGACGCGGCGGCGGCGTCGATCGTGGACCGGGCGGTGGCGGAGGCGGAGGTGCGGGCCACGGCCGTGGCCTTGGCCGAGCCCCTCTCCGGCAAGGCCGGCAACACGCTGGGCACGATCAAGTCCCGCCTGTACACGGAGGTCCTGACGACCCTGAGGGACACGACGAACCCGCTGGGGTAGCCCTTCGGTCCCTTGAGTGGTCCCGCGCGGAGGCGGGTGCGCCGCGGTCCCCTGGCGTACCGGCCTCCTCGGGGTGCGGCGAGGCGGAGTTCGCCGCCCGGACTATCGAGCTCCTGGTCTGCCGTGTACGCGACTGGGCTGCTGAAGTGGCCGACGGCCGTGATCCCGAGGACTTCTGAGGATCGAGTTGGAGTTCTCCCTGCGGGACCAAAGGGAAGTGGAGGAGATGGTCGCGCTGCGCTCTATGTCTTGGGTCCGGGCCTGCACGATCGCCTGGTCGAAGTCGTCACTCCGCCAAAGCTCCAGAAGCGCGTCCACCGCGTCGCGGCGGACGCGGAAAGCGGTCACACATGCGCTATACGCCTGCCAACGGGCCATCTGTTCTTCCACACCGATCTGCGTCCGGCTGGTGATTCCTGGCCGAGCCAATCACCCAGAACGCTCGTACAGCAGTGCCGAGAAGCGTGCTGCTATGCCTGCAAGGGCGAGCCATGTCGTCGAGTTCACCCGGACATTGCCGTCGGGAGTTGCTCCTCCACGACTACCGGCGGACTCGCCTCCGTGGTTCGGGACCTCCTGCGCCACCAAGAGGGAGTTCTCCCCGCATTATGAGAGAGGGGCTGGGGTCGTCTTGCCGCTGGCACGCATATCTGTTGGTGGAGCTAACAGGCCCCTAGTCTTCCAGGATGCTGTCGGCGCTCGACTGAGGCGCTTGGAGCATCCTCCGGACCCGACTAGCCATTCCCCGCACCGGGAGGTAGATCCGTGTGCCACTGGATCGGGCGGAGGTGATGAGTCCCGATCCGGTGAGCCGCTGAAGTGCCTCCGGGACGAGCTCCCGGTGTTTGTTGTCCAGTCCGCGGAAAAGCGCGGACTCCTTTCGCCCCGTGCCACGCTGGGCATAGACCTTCTTCAAAATGGTGAGCAAGACCTTGTTCATTGGCGTTGTCTTAAGAGCGAGGATGCCCTTAGCTGTCGACATCTGCGCGTCGAACTGTGCCACTTCACAGTCGACGAAGCGGCTTTCCTGCAGTGCCGGCCACCCGGCCACCCCCGTCATCTGCCCGATGAGGCAGTTCTGAAAGTGCGGCAGGGTATATCCCCCATGGTCGGTTAGGTCCAGTTCCTGGATCACGCAGTCGTGGAAGCTCAGCCAGTCATAACTTTTGGCATCAGCGGTCAGTGAGAAGCTGCGAAGCTCAATTTCGTGCAGGGAGATCGAAGCGCGAGGCAGCTCCTCGGGCCAAATCCGTGAGGCGAGCCTGACGATGTCCGCAATGACGGAGTCCGAAACGCCCCGACGCTGGAAAGCGGTAGCGGACGAGTAGGCGCCCCCTGAACTTGCGGCGCTTTCTCCAGTGATCCGTACGGCGGCGACGTCGATGCCGACTTCGTCCAGGCAGGCGACGCTGCCTGTTAGCTCCAATAGCGGGTTTTCCGTGTTTGGTTCGAGGACGCAGGCCACGACATCACCCGCGCGGGCGGCGTCGGCCAGGGAGACGTCAACGAAGCGTCTTGAACCGTCGACGCTGTCCATGGCCCCGAGTCCGGGAAGTCGTTGTAGAAGTTGGTAAGAGCCCTCGTCGGGCGCGTAGCCGGTCACCGACTGGAAGACGGACGTCAGCTCGTCTTGTGAAATGGGCCCCAAACCGTCAGCGGAGCGTCGCGCTTGGGTAGCCAACCGTTCCAGCACTTTGCGAACGGTGAACCCGTCGACCCCTACCTCCATGCTGGCCTCCCGCTCTGCGATGCGATCCAGCATCATGTGCCAGCCCTCACCTGCCGAGCGGCCGAACGTGCCCTCGACGGATCCGTGGAGAGCACTCGAAGAGCCCAGGTAGCTTAGGAGGAGAGGACGAGAGGGCAGCCAGCCCGGGAGCGCGTCGTGCCATCCGTAGGCTTGGAGTATCTTCTTCGCCTGCTCCTCCGTCGGTTCGCCGGCCATGAGAAAGAGGGAGCTGTTACGGGCGCCCAGCGCGGTACGCATCTCGCGCTCGCTGTCGAAAAAATGCGCTCGCCCCGCGAGGACAACGGACGTTGAGGCCCGAGACTCGTCACAGAACCGCCGCACAAGTTCAACAGACCGGCGGCGGATGTCGCGCATCGCTGACGTCTTACCGATCCATCCAGGCGTCGCGATCTCGTCGAAACCGTCCAAGATGAGCGTCACGTCGCCCGAGCGCCACGCGCGGACCAACTGCGAAGGCGTGGGGAATCCAATTGCGCGGGCATGACGCTCTAGGGCCTCGACGGGTAGAACCTGGCCTTGGTGATCGCGCAGATTGAGGAGGATGGGGAAGGGCTGAAACGGATTCTTGCGGTGGGACTTGGCCAGACGCTGGTACAGCTCGCGGAGGAACATACTTTTTCCCGCGCCGTAGTCGCCATACAGGAGGACGGACCTGCCGTCCATTACTGTCTTGGCCACGCGATCGATCGAGAACGGTTCGCCGGTTCCACTTTCCACTGGGTCGACCGCAACGTAAGGCTTGAGGTCGCTGTAGTCGCCGCTAGCAGGTTCGCGCGCGCTGCCAAAGGGGTACGACGCGCGGAGCTCCAGGTACCGCAAAGAGTCGACGAGCTGGCTTCGAAGCTGGGCGAAGCTGCACGCGATAAGCGGCGGGCCAAATGCCTTGATGACCGTGCGTTGGTCGGCGGTGGGCTCGTCGCGCGTGACAAAAAAGCCCTTGACGGACTTAAACGGGTGCTGGCGGGCCATAGCCATACACGCCTCTTGTAGTTTCTTGCCGTCCTTCTCCGCCTTGTCCTTGCGTCGGGAAACGGTGCACTCGACGATCGTGACTGAGTCCGGCCCGACGAAGACGCCGTCACGTTCGGCGGTGCCAATGTAGGTGGAACCCTGAAACTCGTTCTCCGGAGCGAAGAGCGCGCGACTTATGCGCAAGACCTCAGCCTCGAAGTCTGATTCGTCCTGCTGCTTCTCATCCGCTGGCACGACAGCCCCCTCCCGCTCGCGTGTTCCGCGTCACATTGTAGGTGCACGTAGGGGCCTGGTCACCTGGTTCGCAGGAGGGCGTACGGGACGTCAGAGACGCTGGAGCCCTGGCCCGCCGTGATGCGTTCTCGTGCTCGGGGCGTCGAAGGAATCGTCCGGGACGTGCGGACGCTGCGGGTACTGCGGCAGAGCTCCTTGTCGACCCAGTCGGACAAGGGTGAGAGGCCTTCAAGTTGGTCGACCACTGCAGTCTGGGCGGGGTTGTATGGTAAGGCGGCGGTTCAAGGGGATGCGCTCGCTCTCGAGTGCGGCCCGTGGGGTTCGATGCGGGTACGGGGAACGTGCTGTGAGACCGGCTCTCAGTTGAGGTGCGGTCGGAGGTAGACAGCCTCGTTATGGTGCCGGGCGAAACGTGCAGGCCATTGCTGTGATGTGTGACCGTGTCGGGTAGTCGATGCCAAGTCTGCATTGAGCGCGGTGATCTGGTGGATCAGCGATTCAGCGTGTTGCGGCAGGGCCCCGACACACTCGTAAAGTCGCCTGCGCGGTGGTCATGCGTCGCGCCAGTTCGGGGTCGGTTCGCGGGTGAGCCGTCGGCTTATGAAGTCGACCATGGCCACCTTGATCATGGCTTCGGAGCGGTGAGGATGGGTCTCGTAGTTGCGGGCGAGGCGGGGGGTGGTCTATGAGTCAGCCGAAGGTCCGCTCGACGACCCGTCGCCGCGGAATCACCCTGAAGCCCGGCTGCCCGCTGTCTGCATCGCGCCTCTGCGCTGGCACCGCATGCGACAGGCGGCTGCCCGCGCCAAGGCGGGGAGAAGCGGCAGGAGTCCGCGTACGTCTTCACCACGCGGACCGGCCGCCCGGTCGAGCCGTGGAACGTCTAGCGCTCCTTCACCCGCATTGCCCAGTCCGTCGACCTCCGCGTCATCCGGCTCCACGACGCCCGACACGGCACGGCCACCCTCCTCACGACGGCCGTAGTCGCGCCTCGCGTCGTGATGGAGATCCGGTCACTCCCAGTTCGGCATCACCATGGACGTGTACACGCGTGTTCTCCAGGGCACCAGCGCGAGCGATGGGCCACATGGACCGTCTGCTCAGAAGACGCCCCGGTCGTCAGTGACCACCGGTATTAATGGCAGAGCCCCGGACCTGACTGGTGCGGGGCCTTGCGCTGGGCCCGCAGGCATACGGCGGTGCCAGCTTGTGCAGTCGCTTCTGCCAGGAACGAAGCTGATGACTACGACTGTGTGTCCTGCGGGGAAACGCCGGACCCGCGCGTGCGACTGATCAATTCCTGTGCGAACCCGCGGTAGCGGGCTACTTCCTCGTCGAACTCTGAGTTGTCCGTGTCCAAGCCCGAAGCTGGCCCAGGTAGCCGCGCGAGCTCGCGCAGGGTCGGCTCATAGTCTGGCTTAAGGCCCTGGTGGCACGTGCTACAGAGGGTGACGAGATTCTCCTCTGCCGTCGGACCAGCCATCCGCCAGGGGACCAGGTGGTGTACATGCAGCTCGATGTCCGTGTAATCGCTGGGCCTGCGCCCACAGACCACGCACCGAAAACCATCACGCTTGATGACTTGCATCCATAGCTTCTTGCTTGGAGCCCGACGCTCAACCGCATCGTCTGGTAGGTGCTGAGTACCGAGATACCCGAATCCGCCCACTTCGACGGATCCGTCATGCATGCACTCCGAGGGTGCGATCACATCGGGCAAGCGGTCTTCAGCAACTTGCTTGGCGACCAGAGCATTCCCGCCGAGCCGAAGGTAGATCGCCAGGCTGGCATCATCATGCACGGAGACCCAGTCCTGTCCCATCAGGGACCAGCTTTCGGCGATGCCTTGCGGATTAACGAGGCTGGCGGCTCGCTCTTCCCAGCGTGGGTTCCGTTCGGAGAACCCGACCCAGTGAGTCTGCGCTGACCAGAATGGGCGCCCTCGTCGATTGGCTCCAAGCGTGAGGGCGTAGTACTCACCCCCGGGTTCGAATGTCTTCATGGTGCGAAGCACCTGCAACAGCCTCCTCCTGGCAGGGCTCTGCTCGTCTGTCATGGCATGACTGTGACACGGAGGACTGACAACCACCCTGCTCGTCGAGCCGCCCCGAACCGGAATACGTGCGATGAAGCCGTGGATGGCCTTCCTGCTGTACGTCAGTACGACACTCGCTACAGCACCACACCGCGGCGGCTGAGGTCGCTCCCCGCGTCGTGATGGAGATCCTGGCCACTCACAGATCAGCACCACCATGGACGTCTACACGCACGTCGTCCAAGACACCCAGCGCGAGGCCGTGAGCCACATGGACCGCCTGCTGCGGAGGCGTCCCGGTCGTCAGTGACCGACGCCGTTGATGCCAGAAGTGGATGCCAAAGGCCCCGGACCATGATCGGTCCGGGGCCTTTTGACTGGTGCCCCCGGCAGGATTCGAACCTGCGACACCCGCTTTAGGAGAGCGGTGCTCTATCCCCTGAGCTACGAAGGCGTGGCCGGTGGTCACACCGTGCCGTGAGCGTCCTGGTCGGTGGTCGCGGGCCCGGTCGCCGGGACAGCGGTGACCGCCGGGGCGCTCGATCCACAGGGTACCGGATCGGTGTCCGGGTGGGTGGGGGTCGGGGACGTCCGAAGATCGACCAGGCCCTCTCCGACCCCCGCCCGTCCCCGTTTCAGGCCTTCCGCCCCACTCCTCCGAACATCGCCACCTCCGCCGGAACCTCACCGGAGTCCGGGCGCCACCGGTTGCAGGACACCACCCCCGGCTCCAGCAGCTCGAGTCCCTCGAAGAAGCGGGACACCGCCTCCGGTGTCCTCTGCGTCAGCTTCGGCGTGCCGTTCTCGTTCCAGAAGGCCACCGCCGCGTCCACGTCCGGCATGTCCGGGCGGGTGATCGTGTGGGAGAGGACGAGGTGGCTGCCCGACGGCAGCCGGTCCATCAGGCGGCGCACCACCCCGTACGCCTCCTCGTCGTCCTCGATGAAGATGACCACGCCCAGCAGGACCAGCGCGACCGGCTTGCTGAAGTCCAGGGTCTTCGCGGCCTGTTCGAGGATCGCGTCGATGTTGCGCAGGTCCTCGTCGAGGTACGCCGTGCTGCCCTCCGGCGTGCTGGTGAGCAGCGCCTCCGCGTGGGCCAGCACGATGGGGTCGTTGTCGACGTAGACCACCCGCGAGTCGGGCGCGACCCGCTGGGCCACCTCGTGGGTGTTGTCGGCCGTGGGCAGACCCGTGCCGATGTCCAGGAACTGCCGGATGCCGCACTGCCCGGTCAGGTACCGCACCGCGCGGCCGAGGAACTGCCGGTCGGCCAGGGCGTAGTCGCCGATGCCCGGGTGCAGTTGGCGGATCTGGTCGCCGGCCGCCTGGTCGACCGGGTAGTTGTCCTTGCCGCCCAGCCAGTAGTTCCAGATGCGGGCGGTGTGCGGCTGGTCGGTCCTGATGCGCTTGCGCGCCTCGAGCGATGCCGCGGATATCTCCGTCACTGCGTCCTCCCAGAGCTGGCCGGCAGCTGTCAAGGAGCAACCTAGCGGGCGGAGTTGTAAGAGAGGGGTCAGCCCCCGGCCCGTCACCTGGGCGACGTGCGCGTCACCCTCACCCGGTACTCGTCCTCGTCCCCCGCCAGCACCGCCACCCGTATCCCCTCCTCGGGGTCCACGAAGCTCTGCCCCGGTCTGAACGTCGCGTCCGACAGTTCCGCGTGCACGTTGGGGGCCCGGGTGCAGCCTCCGCTGTCCCGGGTCGCGTCGTGCACGGTGATCGGGCCCATGCCCGTGTCCACGTCCGCGTCGACCCGGTAGACCAGGACGCCCGGCCGGCACACCGCCTCGTCGTTCCCGTCGCGGGTGCGCAGCTCGACCGCGTACCCGGAGTGCGCGTCGAGCGGGACGAAGAGCAGCTTGGGGCCGCCCGCGCGGGCCAGCGGCGTCAGGACGTACTCCCGTGAGCCGCGCTCGGCCACGCAGCTCACCTGGGACGTGTCCAGCCAGCCCAGCTTCCACTTGTGCCAGGCGAGGAAGTCGTTGTTGGCGCCCCAGTCCTCGCTCATGATGTCCCAGTGGCCGACGGCGCCGCCGCCCTCGGCGGTGTAGAGGTCGGGCAGGCCGAAGACGTGGCCGTTCTCGTGGGGCAGCACGCGGTAGCCGGTGCGGGCGTAGGAGCCGGAGCCGTCGTCCTGGCGGGAGTAGACGAACGACGCGTTGGAGACGGGCCGGCCGTCCGCGGTGGGGGCCTCGTCGTTGCCGGCGAAGGTGACGGACAGGACGGTGTCCAGGGCTGCGGGGCCGGCGTTGGGGGTGACGAGGACGTTGACCAGGTCGTACGCCTGGAAGTCCACCTCGGTGTCGGCCTCGGAGACGATGTCGCGGATCAGCTCCCGGTAGCCGGGGTCGAAGGGGGCGCCGCGCTCTATGCCGTACTGGCGGAAGGACTTGGGCATGCGCAGCCACTCGGGGACGGGCAGTTCGGGGCGGTAGTCGAGGCGGCCGTAGGAGCTGGTGGTGAACCACTCGCGGGTCTGCGGGAAGAACTCGCGGTAGCGGTCCAGGGCGTCGCCCTCGCCGGGTGCGTCCGAGAAGTCGATCATCAGGGTGAGGGCGCGGACCGTGCCGGTGGAGCGGGTGTAGCCGGGGTCCGTGGGGATGCCCTCGGACATCTGGACCTCGCGGTCGCTGCCGATCATGCAGGGGCCGTGGACGGAGCTGTGGGAGAGGGCGCTCGGGCCGGCGCCGGGGGCGGTGGTGGCGGGGGAGAGATGGCCCCTCCCGGCCGAGGTGCAGACCGCGAGGGTGAGGGCGGCGACGGAGCCCAGGGCGGCCAGGCGGCGCGGGGATATCCGGCCTCGGCTCGGCTGCATGGGGGGACCTCCGCTCCACGGCAGCCGCCGTCTCCGACTGCGCCCTCGTGATTACCCTGCGTCACGGGTCGGGGGTGCGCTCGCCGGGTGGTCCGATCGTGGGGATCAGCGGGGAGGGGAGTGTGGCCTGCGTCACAGCAAAAACTTCCCGTGCGGGAAATAACCGGGGATCGTCTCCCCGTTTACGCCTGTGTCCGCACGATCCGGGGACACAATCCCCGGATTCGCCGCAGACGCAGAACAGACGTCAGAGCAACACTCCGAGGAGGGCACCGTGACCGCGACGACCGAGACCCCCGTGACGCGCAAGGCGCCCCGGCCCCGCGCCGACGCCCTGCGCAACCGGGAGCGGATCGTCGCCGCCGCCCGGGAGATGTTCACCGAGTTCGGGCCCGAGGTCCCGCTCGACGAGATCGCCCGCCGGGCCGGCGTGGGCAACGCCACGGTGTACCGCAACTTCCCCGACCGCGACGCGCTCGTGCGCGAGGTCGTCTGCTCCGTCATGGACCGTACGGTGCGGGCGGCCGAGCAGGCGCTGAGCGAGACCGGGGACGCCTTCGAGGCGCTGGAGCGTTTCGCGCACACGGCCGCGGACGAGCGGATCAGCGCGCTGTGCCCGATGATCTCCAGCACCTTCGACCAGAGCCACCCCGACCTGGAGGAGGCGCGACGACGCGTCGAGAGCCTCGTCGCCCAGCTCATGGACCGCGCCCGGGAGGCCGGTCAGCTGCGGGACGACGTGGAGTACGGCGACCTGATGGTGGGCGTCGCGCAGCTGAGCCGGCCCCCGGCCGGTACCGCCTGCATGAACGCCGACCGTTTCGTCCACCGCCACCTTCAGCTGTTCCTGGACGGAATGCGGGCGCCCGCCCCCTCCGTCCTGCCGGGTTCGGCCGTGACCGTGGAGGATCTGCGCCGCTGAGCCACTCCTGACACCTTCAGGCCGCCCGTCCTGACCACGGGCACCGGCACCGACGGCCGTCGACGGGGACGCGCCGTTCGCCGAACACGCCCGATTTTTCGTTACTCACACATTCATTCCGCTACACGTCCCGAAGTGGGTACTTCCATGTCTGAAACAGTCTCCCCGGCCGGAAAGGCCCCGGGCCGCGCCGACGCAGGCGGCCCGGACGCCAACCGCTGGAAAGCGCTCGTCTTCATCGCGATCGCCCAGCTGATGGTCGTCCTGGACGCCACCATCGTGAACATCGCCCTGCCCTCCGCCCAGCAGGACCTCGGCATCTCGGACGGCAACCGCCAGTGGGTGGTCACCGCATACGCCCTGGCCTTCGGCGGACTGCTGCTGTTCGGCGGCCGGATCGCCGACCTGTGGGGGCGCAAGCGGGCCTTCGTGGTCGGTCTCGGCGGCTTCGCGCTGGCGTCCGCGCTCGGCGGCGCGGCCACCAACGAGGCGATGATGTTCGGCGCCCGCGCACTCCAGGGCGCGTTCGGCGCGCTGCTCGCGCCCGCCGCGCTGTCGCTGCTCGCGGTGATGTTCACCGACGGCAAGGAGCGCGCCAAGGCGTTCGGCATCTACGGCGCGATCGCCGGCGGCGGCGGCGCCGTCGGCCTGATCCTCGGCGGTTTCCTCACCGAGTACCTGGACTGGCGCTGGACGTTCTTCGTGAACATCCCGTTCGCCGTGGTGGCCGCGGCCGGCGCCTACTTCGTCATCCGTGAGCCCAAGGGCGGCCGCAACCGCTCCCCGCTCGACGTCCCCGGCGTGATCCTGTCCACCCTGGGCCTGGTCGCGCTGGTCTACGGCTTCACCCGCGCCGAGTCCGAGGGCTGGAGCGACACCGTCACGATCGGCATGTTCGTCGCCTCGGCCGTGCTGCTCGCCGCGTTCGTCGCCGTCGAGGCCCGGGTCAAGGCGCCGCTGCTGCCGCTGCGCGTGATCACCGAGCGCAACCGCGGCGGGGTCTACCTGTCGCTGGGCCTGGCGATCATCGCGATGTTCGGCCTGTTCCTCTTCCTCACCTACTACCTGCAGGTCGTGAAGGGGTACTCGCCGGTGAAGACCGGCTTCGCCTTCCTGCCGATGATCGCGGGCATGATCACGGGCTCCACGCAGATCGGCACCCGGCTGATGACCCGGGTCGCGCCCCGGCTGCTGATGGGCCCCGGCTTCCTGGTCGCGGCGGTCGGCATGCTGCTGCTGACCCAGCTGGAGATCGGCACCTCGTACGCGGCCGTGCTGCTGCCCGGCATGCTGCTGCTCGGCCTCGGCATGGGTACGGCGTTCATGCCGGCCATGTCGCTGGCCACCCTGGGCGTCGAGCCGCGTGACTCCGGTGTCGCCTCCGCGATGGTGAACACCTCGCAGCAGGTGGGCGGCGCGATCGGCACGGCCCTGCTGAACACGATCGCCGCCTCCGCCACCACCGCCTACGTCGCCGACCACATCGGCGGCGCCTCCGGCCGGGCCCAGCAGCAACTGGTCCAGCTCCAGGGGCAGGTGCAGGGCTACACCAGCGCCATCTGGTTCGCGGTCGGGATCCTGGTGGTGGCCGCGGCCGTCGCCCTGACCCTGATCAACGCGGGCCGTCCGGGCTCCACGGCGGTCGCCGGGTCCTCGGACGCGGCCGCGGAGACCGAGGCGGCCGCCGTGCCGGTGGCCATGCACTGACCGACGGGCCCGCCTCCCGGAGCCATCCGCGCGGGAGGGGAAGGGGACGCCCCTTCCGAGCGGTTCCGAAGGACCTGCCCCGGCTTCCGCGGCGTCAGCGGAGCCAGGGCAGGTCCGCACCCGCTTCGCTCGGCTGAAGTCCCTCGGCGACGATCCCCATGATCTCGCCGAGGGACTTCTGCTGTTCCGGGGTGAGCCGGTCGAACACCGCCTGCCGTACGGCGTTGACATGGCCGGGCGCGTGGCGGCGCAGCACCTCCATGCCCTCGTCGGTGAGCACGGCGAACTGGCCGCGCTTGTCGGAGGGGCAGTCCTCCCGGCGGACCCAGCCGTTCTTCTCGAGCCGCGCGACCGCGTGCGACAGACGGGAGCGGGTGATCTTGGCGTCCTTCGCCAGCTCCGTCATCCGCAGCCGCCTGCGGGGCGCCTCGGCCAGCTTGACCAGCAGGCCGTAGTAGACGTGCGGCATGCCCGCGTCCCGCTGGAGCTGACGGTCGAGGTGGTCCTCCAGGAGCGTGGTGGCGTCGACGTACGCACGCCAGACGCGCTGTTCCTCGTCGGTGAGCCAGCGGGGCTCCCCGGCGGCTGCCGATGATGCGGGTGCCGTGTTCATGTACTCCACTGTACGGGCGTTCTTCTTGAACGTTAAACAAAAGGGGCGTACAGTCGTGAGTGAAGGTTGAGAGTTCAAGTAGATCGCTCGGCCGCACCGCACACCGGACGACGCACGCACCGCTGGAAGGAGTCGCCGTCATGACCGCCGCCACTCAGGAGCGCATGCCGGCGCTCTATCTCAGCCACGGCGCCCCGCCCCTGGCCGACGACCCCGTCTGGCCCGGCGAGCTGGCCGCCTGGTCCGCGGGCCTGCCCCGCCCCAAGGCGATCCTCGTCGTCTCCGCCCACTGGGAGGAGGCCCCGCTCGCCCTCGGCGCCACCGAGACCGTCCCCCTGGTCTACGACTTCTGGGGCTTCCCCGAGCACTACTACCGGGTGACCTACCCCGCCCCCGGCGCCCCCGAACTCGCCGAGTCCGTGCGCAAGCTGCTGCGCGCCCCCGGCACCCCCGTCCAGGACGTCCCCGACCGGGGCCTGGACCACGGCGCCTACGTCCCGCTCGTCGAGATGTACCCGGACGCCGACATCCCCGTCCTCCAGGTGTCCATGCCGACCCTCGACCCCGTGAAGCTGATGGAGATCGGCCGCCGCCTCGCCCCGCTGCGCGACGAGGGCGTGCTGATCGTCGGCTCCGGCTTCTTCACCCACAACCTCGCCGCGCTGCGCCAGGGCGGCATCCCCGCCTGGTCGGCCGAGTTCGACGCGTGGGGCAGGGAGGCGCTCCAGGCACGGGACGTGGACGCGCTGCTCGACTTCACCCGCAAGTCCCCGGCGGGCCGGCTCGCCCACCCGCGCACCGAGCACTTCGCCCCGCTCTTCGTCACCATGGGCGCCGCGGACGCGGCAGGCGAGCTCGGGGAACAGAAGTCCGTGATCGACGGGTTCTGGATGGGGCTGGCCAAGCGGTCGGTGCAGTTCGGCTGAGACGGGCCCCCGTGGCGTCGGACCGCCGAGGGAGTGGTGTCACATCTCCTTCTCGTGCCAGGCCACGTCCCACCAGCGGCCGAACTTGTGACCCACCTCGCGGTAGGTGCCGACGTACCGGAAGCCGAACCGCTCGTGCAGCCGCGTCGAGGCGGCGTTCGGCTGCGCGATGCCCGCGTAGGCGCGGTGCAGCCCCTCGTCCGCCAGGGCGTCGAAAAGAGCCTGGTAGAGCAGGGTGCCGATGCCGCGCCGACCGGCGTCCGGGGCGACGTACACCGTCGTCTCCACGGACGTCGCGTAGGCGGGCTTCGCGCGGAACGGGCTCGACGAGGCGTACCCGAGGATCCTGCCGGACCCGGCGTCCGTGGCAACCATCAGGCGGTGGGGGCCGTCTACAGGGTGGGAGAGCAGCCAGGGGCGTCGCTCCGCCGGAGTGAACGGCGTGGTGTCGAACGTGACGGCCGTCTCACGTACGTAGTGGTTGTAGAGGTCGGTGAGGGCCGCGAGGTCACCCTCGTCCCCCGGTCTGACCTGCACCTCCGCGTGATCCGACGGCATCGCACCTCCCTGCGTGGCCGGACAGGGTACTGCATGATCAGAAAAATCGGGGAGCGGGTTGGGAATTCTGTCCTGATTCCAGTCGTTGTTTCCTACGGATGCGGGCACCCGAGCAGAGTCCGGACGAGACCCTGAAGACCGTGCCGAGTGTCCGCAGGACCACCCGCTGACCTCATCATCGCAAGGGAGCACGCATGGCAACCCGTGCCGTCGCCCGTCGTCAGTCCGCCTCCGGCGAGACGGTCGACTCGGCAAGCAGTGTTCGCGCCCATGGCGGCGAGATCGCCGATCGCGACCTGGTCGGCATGTACCTCGACGAGATCGCGCGCACACCGCTGCTCGACGCCGCCAAGGAAGTCGAGCTGTCCCAGATCATCGAAGCGGGTGTGTTCGCACGACAGATCCTCGACGGCCTCGAGGAGAACAAGGCCGGAGCCACCCCCGAGGAGCTCCAGGCCCTGGTCGACGAGAGCGAGCGGGCGAAGGACATCTTCATCCGTTCCAACCTCCGCCTGGTCGTCGCCGTCGCCCGGCGGTACCCGCGCAGCGGTCTGCCGCTGCTCGACCTGATCCAGGAGGGCAACGCCGGCCTGGTCCGCGCGGTCGAGAAGTTCGACTACCGCAAGGGCTTCAAGTTCTCGACGTACGCCACCTGGTGGATCCGGCAGGCCATCACCCGGTCCATAGCCGACCAGTCGCGCACGATCCGCCTGCCCGTCCACCTGGTGGAGGAGCTGGGCCGGATACGCCGCGTGCAGCGCGAGTTCAACCGTGAGCACGGCCGTGACGCCGAGCCCGCGGAGATCGCCGCCGAGCTCGGCTCCACGCCGGAGCGCGTCACCGACGTGCTCGACTGGGCGCGCGACCCGGTCTCGCTGAACATGTCGGTGGACGACGAGGGCGAGACCCAGTTCGGCGACCTCCTGGAGGACACCTCCGCGGTGTCGCCGGAGCAGTCGGTGATGACGCTGCTGCGCAGCGAGGAGCTCGACGACCTGATCGGCCGCCTCGACCAGCGCACGGCCTCCATCATCAAGATGCGCTACGGCATCGAGGACGGCCGGGAGCGCACACTGACCGAGGTCGGCAAGGAGCACGGTCTGACGCGCGAGCGCATCCGCCAGATCGAGAAGCACGCCCTGCTGGAGCTGAAGAAGCTGGCCCGTTCCACCGGGTTCGACGCGGCGGCGTGACGGGAGCGTCCGTCCGCCGGTGCGGCGGCCCGCCCCCGCGTGCGCGCGCCGCAGCCGTCCCGCGTGACGGGCGTGCCCGCCGCGGTCGCGTGAGGGGCACGGGCCGCGTGCGCCAGGTGGCGGAAGACCGCGCAAACATGGCTGTTCCCCGCCGCTTCAACCCGGCGGGGCCAGGGAACAAGACGTGAGAACCCAGCAGTCGGAAGGCTCCGGGGCCTCGGGCCCCGGGCCGGCCCACGCACCACGTCCCGACGCACCACCCCCCCGGCGCCGGGACTTCCCAGGCCGGGTCCGGCGCCTGTCCCCCCGGGCGCCGGGCCCGGCTCTTCCTGTGCCCGGACCGAGACCGGTACGGACTTCCGGCCCGGGACGCGAAGCCGCGCCGACAGCGGGTCACCCCGGACCTGAACCCCGGGGTGGCCCGCCAGATGGCAGATTGTGCCACATGGGCATAGCCTGCCGAACGTGAGCAGCACCACCCCGACGCCGACCCCGCCGTTCCCCGAAGACCCGGCGGCCGACGGCTCGTTGACCGAACGCCGCAAGGCGCAGACCCGCCTGCACATCGCCCGTACCGCCGCCGGGCTCTTCGTCCGTGACGGCCTGCGCGCCACCCGCGCCGAGGACATCGCCCAGGCGGCCGGCGTCGCCCCGCGCACCTTCTACCGGTACTTCCCCACCAAGGAGGAGGCCGTCGGCCCCCTCTACGCGCTGGGCGCCCGGCGCTGGGTGGACGCGGTCCGCACCGCCCCCGCCGGGACGCCCCTGCCACGCGTGCTCGAGGAGGCCGCGCGGCACACCCTCACCCCCGGACTCGGGGTCGCGGAGGAGTCCTGGAACTGGGTCCGCACCCTCATCCGGCTCGCGGCGGACAACCCCGCCCTCGGCCGGGTGTGGGCGGAGGCGTGCCAAGCCTCGGAACGGGACCTGGCGGAGGCGCTGGCCCACCGGCTGACCGGTGGACCGCCCCCGCAGCCGGACGCCGACGTCTCCGCCCGCACCCGTCTGTGCTTCGCCGCGGCCGTCGCGGGCGCCGCCGTCCGCACCGCCATGGAGAACTGGGCGGCGTCCGACTGTCCCGCGCAGGGCCCGGACGGCCCCGCCGAACTGGCCGCCGCCAGTCTGGCCGCGCTGCGGGACTTCCCGTGGGACGCGGTGGTGACGGCGCGGGGGCGATGACGGGCGCGCCGTACGGGGGTGGGACCGGCGTGCCGTACGGGGGTGGGGGACCGGCGAGCCCGGGAGTCACTCCACGGTGCGCGCCGCGTCCGTCAGCCGGGCGCCCAGCACCCGTGCCGCCTCCGCCAGTTCCGGCGGTTCCTGGACGGTGAAGGCGTGCCCCATCATGGCCAGGCGTACCGCCATCCAGTCCTTCGGACCGCTCACCGTCGCCCGCAGCCGGCAGCTGTCCTCGTCCAGCGGCTCGGGCGCGCCCATCCAGGGCGGGAGCCGTGCCGCGACGGTCGCGGCGGGCGCGGCGAACGTGACGGCGATCTCGTAGGAGTCGAGCGCGCGGTTCACGGACCGCCGCAGGAACTCCGCGGCACTGCCCGTCGGCAGTTCACGCGGCGTGAAGCGGGCGCCGGTGGCGAAGGGGTCGCTGACCCGGTCGACACGGAAGGTGCGCCAGTCCGCACGGTCGAGGTCGTAGGCGACCAGGTACCAGCGGCGGCCGGTGGACACCAGCCGGTGCGGTTCGGTCAGGCGCCGGGACCCGGTGCCGTCGGCGGCGCGGTAGGAGAACCGCAGCCGTTCGTGCCCGGCCACCGTGGACGCCATCACCGTGAGCGTCTCCGGGGCGATCGTCGGGCCGTCCCCGCTGGTCAGCGGGGTCGTCGCGGCCTGGAGCACACTGACGCGGTGCCGCAGCCTGCCGGGCAGCACCTGCTCCAGCTTCGCCAGGGCCCGCACCGACGCCTCGTCCACGCCCTCCAGGGCGTGCCCGGCGCCTGCCCGCAGGCCGACCGCGATCGCGACCGCCTCCTCGTCGTCCAGCACCAGCGGCGGCATCGCCTTCCCCGCGACCAGCCGGTAGCCGCCGTCCGAGCCCATCGTCGCCTGCACGGGATAGCCGAGGTCCCGCAGCCGCTCGATGTCCCGGCGGACCGTGCGCCGGGAGACACCGAGCCGGTCCGCCAGCTCACCGCCGGGCCATTCGCGGGGCGTCTGGAGGAGGGAGAGCAACTGGAGCAGCCGTGCCGGGGTGTCCGTCGTCATGCGTCGAGCATGCCTCACCACTAGGACCGGATCTGACCTACTGGGGTCCTAGCGTCACGGACATGCACTCCACCGACATCGCTCACGCACCGACACCGGAGCCCGCCACGGGCGACCGCCGGCGCTGGTTCGCGCTGGCCATCGTGATGACCGCGGCCTTCATGGACCTCGTCGACGTCACCATCGTCAACATCGCCGTCCCGTCGATCCAGCGCGACGAGGGCGCCACCTTCAGCCAGATCCAGTGGATCACCGCCGGCTACGCGCTCGCCTTCGCCGCCGGGCTGGTCACCGGCGGGCGGCTCGGCGACATCCACGGCCGCAAGCGGGTCTTCCTCGTCGGCATCGGCGGCTTCACCGTCGCCTCCGCCCTGTGCGGGCTCGCCGTGAACCCCGAGATGCTGGTCGCCTCCCGCATCCTCCAGGGCGCCATGGCCGCGCTGATGGTGCCGCAGGTGCTCTCGATCGTGCACGCCACCTTCCCCGCGCACGAACGCGGCAAGGTGTTCGGCCTGTTCGGCGCGATCGTCGGCCTCGGCGCGGTCTCCGGGCCGCTGCTGGGCGCACTGCTGACGGAGGGGAACCTCTTCGGCCTCGAGTGGCGGCCCATCTTCCTGATCAACCTGCCCGTGGGCGTCGCCGCCCTGTTCCTCGGCAGCCGCTTCATCACCGAGTCCAAGGCGCCCCGCGCCCTGAAGCTCGACCTGCCCGGCGTCGCCCTCGTCACCCTCGCCCTGCTCATGCTGCTCTACCCGCTCACCCGCGGCCGCGAGCTGGGCTGGCCGGTGTGGGGCTACGTGTCGATGGCCGGCGCGCTCGTCGTGTTCGCGGCCCTGGTGGCGTACGAGCGGGCCAAGGGCGCCCGGGACGGGTCCCCGCTGATCGAGTTGTCGCTGTTCCGCGTGAAGAGCTTCGCGGCGGGCATCGCCGTCCAGACGGTGTTCGGCGTCGGCCTCGGTGTGTTCTTCCTGGTCTGGACGCTGTACATGCAGATCGGGCTCGGCTGGAGCGCACTGCGCGCCGGACTGACGGGTGTGCCGTTCTCCGTCGCGGTGTCGGTGGCCGCCGGGATGTCCGTGCAGCAGCTCGTCCCGCGCTTCGGCCGCAAGGTGCTCCAGGCGGGCGCCCTGGTCATGGCGGCCGGCGTGCTGATCTACCTGGCGGAGGCCGACCACTACGGGCTCGGCATCACCTCCTGGCAGATGGCGCTCCCCCTGGTCGTCATGGGCGCCGGCATGGGCCTCATCGTGGCCCCGCTGACCGACGCGGTGCTGTCCGAGGTGCCGCGCGAGCACGCCGGATCGGCGTCGGGACTCATCAACACCGTGCAGCAGATGGGCCACGCGCTCGGCCTCGGCCTGGTGTCCGTGGTGTTCTTCGGCGTCATCGACGAGCGGCTCGCGCCCGCCGAGGTGGGCCCCGCCTTCGTGGACGGCTTCACCCACGCCCTGGGCTGGGTGGCCGCGGTGCTCGGCGCGATCTTCCTGCTGATGTTCGCCCTGCCGAAGCGGCCGGCGCAGCACGTCGAGGGCACCGCGGGCGCCGCGGGCGCCGAGGAGGCGCCGGTGACGGGGGAGAAGGAGCCGGAGCTGGTGCCCTGACGGGGCCGCGCTGAGATGCCTCAACCCGGAAACGGGCATGGTCGGACGTCCGATCGTGCCCGTTTCTTGGCTTCGACTGTTTACTTTCCGGACATCCCGACGTAGCCTCCCAGCGAAATCACACGTTCGGACACGGACGCGCCACGGAAGACGCGGACGGAACCGGGAGGCAGGCGGTCATGTACGCACCGGAGCGGCAGCAGGAGATCCTGCGTCTCGCCCGTGACGGCGGACGCGTCGACGTGGTCTCGCTCGCCGAGGAGTTCCAGGTGACCGCCGAGACCATCCGCCGGGACCTCAAGGCCCTCGACCGCGCCGGACTCGTCCGCCGCGTCCACGGCGGCGCCATCCCCGCCGGACGCCTCGACTTCGAACCCGACCTCGCCGAACGCGAGACCACCGCCGCGGACGAGAAGGACCGCATCGCCCGCGCCGCCCTCGCCGAGGTCCCCGCCGACGGCACCATGATCGTCGACGCGGGTTCCACCGCCGCCCGTCTCGCGGGCGTCCTGACCCCGGAGCTCTCGCTCACCGTCGTCACCCACAGCCTGCCCATCGCGGCCCGCCTCGCCGACCACCCCGGCATCCAGCTCCACCTCGTCGGCGGACGCGTACGGCACCGCACCCGCGCCGCCGTCGACGCCTGGGCGCTCCGCGCGTACGCCGAGATCCGCGCCGACGTGCTGTTCCTCGCCGCCAACGGGTTCTCCGCCGAGCACGGCCTCACCACCCCCGACCTCGCCGAGGCCGCGGTGAAGCGCGCCGCGATCGCCGCCGCCCGGCGCGTGGTGCTGCTCGCCGACTCCTCCAAGCACGGCCAGGAGCACTTCGCCCGGTTCGGCGGCCTCGACGACGTGGACCTCCTCATCACCGACACCGGGCTCGACCCGCAGGAGGCCGCCGCCATCGAGGCCGGCGGCACGGAAGTGGTACGCGCATGATCCTCACCGTCACCCCCAACCCGTCCCTGGACCGCACCTACGAGGTGCCGTCCCTGGACCGCGGCGAGGTCGTCCGCGCCACCGGCGAACGTGTCGACCCCGGCGGCAAGGGCGTCAACGTCTCCCGCGCCGTCGCCGCCGCAGGCCGCCGCACCGTCGCCGTCCTGCCGCTCGGCGGCGCCCCCGGCGCCCTCGTCGCCGGCCTCCTCGACGCCCAGGGCATCGAGGTCGCCCCCGTCCCCGTCACCGGCGCCACCCGCTCCAACATCGCCCTCGCCGAGGCCGACGGCGTCCTCACGAAGATCAACGCACCCGGCCCGGACCTCACCCCCGCCGAGCAGGAGAACCTCCTCGACACCGTCCGCCGCCACGCCGCCGGCGCCGACTGGATCGCCTGCTGCGGCAGCCTCCCCGGAGGCCTCGGCCCCTCCTGGTACGCCGAACTCGTCGCCCGCGTCCACGCCGCCGGTCTGCGCATCGCCCTCGACACGTCGGGACCCGCCCTGCTCGCCGCCCTCCGCGAACACCCCGACGTCGTCAAACCCAACGCCGAGGAACTCGCCGAGGCCGTCGGCCGCCCCCTCACCACCGTCGGTGACGCCCTCAAGGCCGCCGAGGACCTGTGCGAGACGGGCGCCCGCGCGGTCCTCGCCAGCCTCGGCTCCGCCGGCCAGCTCCTCGTCGACGCCGACGGCGCCTGGTACGGCGCCGCCCCCGTCGACGCCGTCCGCAGCAACGTCGGCGCCGGCGACGCCTCCCTCGCCGGCTTCCTCGTCGCCGGCGGGCGCGGACCGGAGGCGCTCGCCTCCGCCGTCGCCCACGGCGCCGCCGCCGTACGCCTCCCCGGCAGCGTCATGCCCACCCCCGACGACCTGGATCCCGCCGCCGTGACCGTCACCGCCGACATCCCCGCCGACCGGCCGCTGGACGGAGCGGCCGGATGACACCCACCGACCCCACGTCTCACGACCTCTCCTACGAGCTCCCCCGTCCCCCTCTCGTCCCCACCCCCGCCCGCCCCGCCGTACGGGCCACTCGGGCGATACGCGTGCGAAGGAGCCCGCGATGAGCGACACCATCACCGCGGACCTGGTCGACCTCGACCTGTCCGCCGACACCAAGGAAGCGGCGGCCCGCGCCCTCGCCGAGCGCATGGCGGCCCAGGGCCGGGTCACCGACCTGGAGGGCTTCCTGGCCGACGTCGCCGCACGTGAGGCCCAGATGCCGACGGGCCTCGACGGCGGCATCGGCATCCCGCACTGCCGCAGCGCACACGTCACCGAGCCGACCCTCGCCTTCGGCCGCAGCGCCGCCGGCATCGACTTCGGCGCCCCCGACGGGCCCGCCGACCTGATCTTCCTCATCGCCGCCCCGGCCGGCGCCGACGACGCCCACCTCACCCTGCTGTCCGCCCTCGCCCGGCGGCTGATGAACACCGAGTTCACGGACGCCCTGCGCGCGGAGACCGACGCGGAGCACGCGGCGGCGCTGATCCGAGGGGAGGAGACGGATCCCGCGACGGCTGCCGGGAACGCGGCTGACGAGGGTGCGGCTTCCGTGGGTGCGGACACCGCCCCCGACGACTCCGTGGCGGCGTCGGCGGCGGCCTCCGCCGACGCCGTCACGGGCCCCGCCGCCCCCGACGGCGACCGCCCCTTCCGGATCGTCGCCGTCACCTCCTGCCCGACCGGCATCGCCCACACCTACATGGCCGCCGAGTCGCTGGAGAAGGCGGGCCGCGAGGCGGGCGTCGAGATCGTCGTCGAGACCCAGGGATCCGCCGGCTTCACCCGGCTCGACCCGGCCGTGATCGCCGCCGCGGACGGCGTCGTCCTCGCCCATGACGTCCCCGTACGGGACAAGCAGCGCTTCGCCGGTAAGCCCACCGTCGACACCGGGGTGAAGGCCGCGATCAACCGCCCCGGCGACCTGATCGGCGAGGTCCGCGACAAGGCCGCACGCGGCCTGACCACCCAGGCCGCCCCCGCCGCCGGGTCCACCCCCGTCGAACGCGCCGGCACGGACGACGAGGGCTACGGCACCCGCCTGCGCCGCTGGCTGATGTCCGGCGTCAGCTACATGGTCCCGTTCGTCGCCGCGGGCGGACTGCTCATCGCCCTGGGCTTCGCGATCGGCGGCTACGAGATCAACGAGGCCCCGTCGGTCATGGACCACTTCGTGTGGACCCAGGCCGCCAGCTGGGGCGCGCTGCTCTTCCAGATCGGCGGCGTCGCCTTCGGCTTCCTCGTCCCCGTCCTCGCCGGATACATCGCCTACGGCATGGCCGACCGGCCCGGACTCGTCCCCGGCTTCGTCGGCGGCGCCATCTCCCTCACCATCAACGCCGGCTTCCTCGGCGGCCTCGCCGCAGGACTGATCGCCGGCGGTGTGGTGCTCGCCGTGCAGAAGGTGAACATCCCGGCGGCGCTGCGCGGCATCATGCCGGTGGTGGTGATCCCGCTGATCTCCTCGGCGGTCGTCGGCTTCCTGATGTTCGTCGTCATCGGCAAGCCCATCGCGGAGGCCCAGAAGGGCATGACCGACTGGCTGGGCGGCCTCACCGGCGCCAACGCCGTCCTCCTGGGCGCCCTTCTCGGCCTGATGATGTGCTTCGACCTCGGCGGCCCCGTCAACAAGGTCGCCTACACCTTCGCCACCGCCGGCATCGCCGTCGCGAACCCCAGCGACTCCGCGATGAAGGTCATGGCCGCCGTCATGGCGGCCGGCATGGTCCCGCCCCTCGCGATGGCACTCGCCACGACCGTGCGCGGCCGGCTCTTCAACCGCGCCGAACGCGAGAACGGCAAGGCCGCCTGGGTCCTCGGCGCCTCCTTCATCTCCGAGGGCGCCATCCCCTTCGCCGCCGCCGACCCGCTCCGCGTCATCCCCGCCTCGATGGCGGGCGGCGCGGTCACCGGCGCCCTGTCCATGGCGTTCGGCGCCACTCTGCGCGCACCCCACGGCGGCATCTTCGTGGTGCCCCTCATCGGCAACCCGCTGCTCTACCTCGTCGCCATCGCAGCCGGCGTCGGCGTCACCACGGCCCTCGTGATCGTCCTCAAGGGCCTGCGTGGCGCCACCGGCCCGGCCGCCCCGGTGACGGGCGAGGACACCGCCCCCGCACCGGCCGCCGGGGACGCCGGAACGAGCAAGGAAACGGTCGCCGCGCGGACGGTGTGACGATGCGTCCGTTTGGGGGTGTGTGTGCAGTTCATGCCTAGTGCGATATAGATCACGATCGTCACGGTCCGGGGTACAACTCCCCGGACCGTGGTGTGTACTGGGCGGCATGGCTGAGCACGAGACCCTCTCGCGGACGACGGGTGCCACCGTCGTCACCCTGGTGGTTGTGGCCTGCGCCGCCGGTCTGGCCGACGCCCTCCGGCGCCGCCTGCGCCTGCGCAGGCGCACGCGCCACCACGCCGGGGCGGAGCCCGCCCCGGTGCACACCCACCACGGGGCCCCGACCATCCCGCGTCAGCGGGCCACAGGCCCGAGCGCGGAGACCGTACGCCTCACCGAGGCCGAACGCGACGCGTTCGCCGTCCTCGTACGGCGTCTCTCCGAAGGGGACTAGACCGGCCCCGCGCCCCGCTCAGGGGCGGCGGCCCTGCGCGGCCCGGCGCTCCATCGCCCGCCGCGCGGCGTCCTCACTCGCGTACACCTCGCACATGTGCCGCCCGTCCGGCGTCACCGTGTGCTCGACCTCCCACAGCGAGACCTCACCGCCGTCACCCAGCAGGAACGCGTGCTCGTACAGCGAGAAGCACAGCGCCGCACGGCCCGCCCGCGACGGACGGCCGAACGCCTGCGTGATGCGATGCGCGCACGCCGTCGACAGCAGCGCCGCCGTCTCGGCGTCCGGCCGGTCCTCGTTCTCCGCCCGGCGCAGTAAACGCCGGGCGTGATCGGGGGAGTCGTCCGGGACGTACACCTGGCGCACCGCGGGCAGCGTGAAAGCCGGTGCCGTCACCGGCAGTTCGAAGTCCGGGGCCTCCGGCGGCAGCGGCAGCCGCGCGGTCGCCGTCCGCAGCTCCTCCTCGTCCACGTACACCTCGTGCTGCGGCTCGCTGCCCGGGGCGGTGTTGTGGACCAGCTCCCACAGCGTCAGTGCCGCACCGTCCGCCAGCAGCCACGTGTGCCGGTACGTCTCCCGGTGCAGCCCCGCGCTGTGGTGCGCCGAATGCAGGGAACCGTCGTGCGCCAGCGCGCAGTCCAGCCGGCGGATCGTCTCGTCCGGCAACTCGAAGGAGTTCAGGGCGCGGCCCAGGAGGCGCGCGAGGTGCTCCTCCGGTGAGTCGGACGAGTCAGGTGGTTCGCACGCTGCCGTCTCGTACGGAACGCTCAAGGTTTCTCCCGGCGTTGCTGCATGTCACCTTGTGGGTGCATACCGTAGCCCCTCGGCCGGACGTCGTGTCCGGGAACCGGGAAAACGTATGCCCGGACGACGAGCGGAACACGCGAGAAGTTGTGGATGAACCTCACCCCGACATGAATTGTTCCTGGTCGAACGGTACTTCAGGGGCGCGTGGCGGAGGGGGTGCGCGCCGCCCCGCGCACGCCGGTGACCCCGCCCCTCCCGTTCCGCCGTCCGAAACGACTGGACGTGCCGCCTCGGCGGTGACGTAAGTTGCGGAGCGCTTCCTTCCGCACCCTACGCACGAGAAATGAGGCCCCGGAGTGAGCGACCAGGAGAAGACGAGCCTTTGGCAGGGTTTCAAGGCCTTCCTGATGCGCGGGAACGTGGTCGATCTGGCGGTGGCGGTCGTCATCGGCGCCGCCTTCACCAACATCGTCAACTCGGTCGTGGAAGGCATCATCAACCCGCTGGTGGGTGCGTTCGGCACCCAGAACCTCGACGGCTACACGTCCTGCCTGAAGGGCCCCTGCGAGGGCACCGGGGACGCGGCGACCGGGGTGCGGATCCTGTGGGGCTCGGTGCTCGGCGCGACGCTGCAGTTCGTGATCACGGCGGCGGTCGTCTACTTCCTGATGGTGCTGCCCATGGCGAAGTACCTGGCCCGCGTGGAGGCGCGCCGGAAGGCGAAGGAAGGGGCCCACGAGGTCGTCGAGGTGACCGAGCTGGAGGTCCTGAAGGAGATCCGGGACGCGCTGCTGGCCGAGCGCGCGCAGGGCGGGGGCAGGAGCATGCGGGCGGACGGCGGCGGGCAGACCGGCGACGGGCGGTAGGGGACCCCGCCGCCCAGTCAGATGTGGTGGGGCGGCTTCTCGTCGAGGAAACGCCTCAGGTCGGCGGCGCTGTCGCCGGACGGGCGCTCGCCCCAGCCGCGGTCCGTGTCGTCGGAGGCCGGCTGGTCCAGGGGGTCGTCGAAGACCAGCGCGGGCTTCGGCTCGCGCGGCGGCTCGGGAGCGGTACTCATGCGTCCAGGGTACGGCCGGGGCCGTAAGGGCATGACTGCCTCCATGAAAGCTGACGCTCTGACGGATGTGGCCGGCGTGCGCGTGGGACACGCGACGCGGACCGGCGACGGATGGCTCACCGGGACCACGGTGGTGCTCGCCCCCGAGGGCGGCGCGGTCGCCGCGGTGGACGTGCGCGGCGGCGGGCCCGGCACGAAGGAGACCGACGCGCTGGACCCGCGCAACGTGGTGCAGCGCGTGGACGCGGTCACCCTGACCGGCGGCAGCGCC
The DNA here is from genome assembly GCA_014656175.1 of Streptomyces werraensis. Classification (GTDB taxonomy): domain Bacteria; phylum Actinomycetota; class Actinomycetes; order Streptomycetales; family Streptomycetaceae; genus Streptomyces; species Streptomyces werraensis. Next base: position 192,612 of record BNBX01000005.1, on the reverse strand, counting down.
TTCGGCCTGGACGCGGCGTCGGGGGTGATGGCCTGGCTCGAGGAGCGGGGCCGCGGGGTGCGGGTCGGTCCGGAGCCGACCCACGTGGTGCCGGTCGTGCCGGCCGCCTGCGTCTTCGACCTGCGCCGCGGCGGGGACTTCAGGGCCCGGCCGGACGCCGCCCTGGGCCGCGAGGCGATCGAGGCCGCCGCGGCCACGGATCCTGGGGCGCCGGTGCCGCAAGGCTGCGTGGGCGCCGGGACGGGCGCCGTCGTGGGCCGGCTCAAGGGCGGGGTCGGCTCGGCGAGCACGGTCCTGCCGTCCGGGGTGACCGTGGCCGCGCTGGTGGTGGCCAACGCGGTGGGATCGGCGGTGGACCTGGAGACGGGGGTGCTCTACGGGGAGTACTTCGGCGGACGCCCGCGGCTGCCCGATCCCGAGGTGCACCGCGCCGCACGGCGCCGGCTGGCGGAGGCGGCCGAGCGCAACGCCCCGCCGCCGATGAACACGACCCTCGCCGTGGTCGCCACCGACGCCGACCTGACCCGCGCGCAGGCGCAGAAGGTGGCCGGCACCGCGCACGACGGCATCGCGCGCGCCGTCCGCCCGGTGCATCTGCTGAACGACGGCGACACCGTCTTCACCCTGGCCACCGGCACGCGCCCGCTGGACGCCAAGGATCCGCTCGCGCTGAACGAGGTGCTCGCGGCGGGCGCGGACCTGGTGACCCGGGCGATCGTCCGCGCCGTGCGGGCCGCCGCCCCGGTGGACGGTCCCGGCGGTGCGTGGCCGTCGTACGGGGAGCTGTACGGGGGGAGCTGAGGGCGCGGGCGGGGTCGGACACCGGCCGGTCACGGCGCCCGGCGCCGCGCGCCTCACCACAGCGTCACCGCCAGCCGTGCCGTCGCGCTCGCGCCCGCCAGCTCGGCCGCCGTGTCGCGCGGCACCGACAGGACGACCAGGGCGCCCCCGTCGTCGCCCGGCGGCTCCGGCACCTCCGTGACCCGCACCCCGCGCGCGACCACCCGCGCCTGTGAGCCGGACACCGACTCCCCGGCCGCGATCACGTCGACCCGGTCGCCGGGCCGCAGCAGCCGGACCGTGGCCGCGTCGGCGATCCGCACCGGCGCGCCGACCGTCGTGCCCGCGCGCCGCTGCCCTACGGGACGGTCGTCGTCGCCGGACGCCACGGGTGTCCCGGCCGCCGCCCTGGCCGGCTCGGGGTGTCCGCGCGAGCGGTCGGTGTCCCTCGGGGCCGCTGCGACGAGCGCCGCCGCGGTCACCGCGAGACCGACCGCCACCGCCCGCCTCCGGTGCCGCGCCAGCCGGCCCGCGAGCGGCAGCGCACCGCGCACCCGCACCGGGTCGAACGGGGGCACCCCGCACGGCGGCGGCACATCGGCGCCGTGCGGACGCGGGAACGCGGAACGACGGTCCGCGGACGACGCGGACGACGCAGAGGGCGCAGAGGGCGCGGACGTCATGGACGACATGGACACGGGACCACCACCTGGGACGCGGGAACGGCTTGCGCACCCCACGATGAAGCCCCCGACGGAATCCCGCCGGGGGCTGTGAACACATCCTCGGTTGTGGAAAACCGCCCCACCCGAACGAGCGCCTCCGCGTTCCGCACCTCCTTGGCGCCGCGCCTCCGCGCAGCCCGCCCGCCGCCGCGTTCGCGGCCCGCCGCCTACGGCAACGCGAACCCCGGATCCATCCCCCCCAGCGCCGACGCGCACAGACAGTCCCGCTCCTCCGTCGACGGCAACGCCGCCACCGCGTCGAACAGCACCCCCCGCAGCCGGTCCACGTTCGCCGCGAACACCTGCAGCACCTCGTCGTGGGAGACGCCCTCACCCGTCTCGGCACCCGCGTCCAGGTCCGTGACCAGCGTCAACGACGTGTAGCAGAGCTCCAGCTCACGGGCGAGCGCCGCCTCCGGGTGCCCGGTCATGCCCACCACGGACCAGCCCTGCGCCTGGTGCCACAGCGACTCGGCGCGGGTGGAGAAACGCGGGCCCTCGACGACGACCAGCGTGCCGCCGTCGACCGCCTCCCAGTCCCGGCCGCGCGCCGCCTTCAGCGCGGACGCCCGTCCGGTGGGGCAGTAGGGGTCGGCCAGGGACACATGGACGACGTTCGGCACGGTGCCGTCGGGCAGCGGCAGCCCGTCGAAGTACGTGTTGACCCGGGACTTGGTGCGGTCCACGAGCTGGTCCGGCACCAGGAGCGTGCCGGGGCCGTACTCGGGGCGCAGGCCGCCCACCGCGCACGGGCCGAGGACCTGGCGCACGCCCACCGACCGCAGCGCCCACAGGTTGGCGCGGTAGTTGATGCGGTGCGGGGGCAGGTGGTGGCCGCGTCCGTGCCGGGGCAGGAAGGCGACCCTCCGGCCGGCCACCTCGCCGAGGAAGAGGGAGTCGCTGGGCGCCCCGTAAGGGGTGTCGACCTGGACCTCGGTCACGTCGTCGAGGAAGGAGTAGAAGCCGGATCCGCCGATCACGCCGATCTCGGCGTTCGCCATGTTCGCCATGGCCCGACCCTAACGGCACCCGGAAACGCCGGGAGGCAGCCCCGTCGGCCGTCCTCGGGGGGTGCCGGAAAACGCCGAGGACCCCGCCGTCGGGAGACGGCAGGGCCCCGGGAAGCGCGCGTCAGGCGGTCAGGCCGCCGTCGTGCTCGTCGAGCTGCCGGAGGAACCGGACGAGGACGAGCCGGAAGCGGAGTCCGACGACGAGGAGCTCGAGGACGAGGACCCGGAGGACTTCGACGACGCCGGCGAGGAGCTCGACGAGGAGCCGCGGCTGTCGTTGCGGTAGAAACCGGAACCCTTGAAGACGATGCCGACCGCGGAGAACACCTTCTTCAGGCGGCCCTGGCAGCTGGGGCACTCGGTCAGAGCGTCGTCGGTGAACTTCTGCACCGCCTCGAGGCCCTCGCCGCACTCGGTGCACTGGTACTGGTAGGTCGGCACTGTCTTCCTCCTGGCACTCTCACTCAATGAGTGCTAACGACGGTCCATAGTGACGCATTCCGTGGGCCTAGTCCACTGCGACGGGCTCGCGGTGACCCATGCCACGTGCGACCGTACGCCCGCGCGGAGCACCCGCGAGCCGCGAGCGCAGCGCCAGCAGGGTCGCCAGGGCGAGCAGCGTGCCGCCCATCGGCACCAGGAATCCGGCGCCGTCCCACAGCCGGTCCTCGAACTGTCCGGCGACGGTGACGGCGGCGGCCTGGCCCAGCGCGACGGCGCCGGTCAGCCAGGTGAACGCCTCGGTGCGGGCGCCCGCCGGGACGAGGCTCTCCACCAGCGTGTAGCCGGTGATCAGCGCCGGGGCGATGCACATGCCGACCAGCAGGCCGAGCGCGCCCAGCAGCAGCGCCGAGTCGGCCGTCCACAGCGCGGACGCGGCCAGCGCGAGGGCGGCGTAGGCGACGACCAGGCGGCGCTGCGGGGCGACCTTCCAGGCGATCGCGCCGCAGGCGAGCCCCGCGAGCATGTTGCCGGCGGCGAAGACGCCGTAGAGGACGCCGTTGAGGCCGGGTTCGCCGATGGACTCGGTGAACGCGGCCAGGGAGACCTGCATACCGCCGAAGACGGAGCCGATGCCGAGGAACGTCACGATCAGCACGCGCACGCCGGGCACGCGCAGCGCGGAGGCGTGCCGTACGCGCGGGTGACCGTCGGCGGTCGTGGCGACCGGCGGCTGGGTGCCCTTCTGCGCGGCGAACAGCAGACCGCCGACCAGGGTGAGCGCGGCCTCGGTGACCAGGCCCGCGGACGGATCGACCGTCGTGCACAGGGCGGTGGCGAGCAGCGGGCCGACGACGAAGGTGAACTCGTCGGTGACGGACTCGAAGGCCGCGGCGGTCGCCATCAGCGGGGAGCCCTTGAGGCGGACGCCCCAGCGGGCGCGGACCATCGGCCCGACCTGTGGCACGGAGGCGCCGGTGGGGACGGCCGCGGCGAACAGCGCCCACAGGGGGGCGTCGTTCAGCGCGAGGGCGGTGAGGGCGAGTCCGGCCGCCGCGTGCACCAGCACGCCCGGCACCAGCACGGCACGCTGGCCGTGGCGGTCGGCGAGCCGGCCGGTGTACGGGGCGAACAGCGCCATGGAGACGCCGGTGACGGCCGCGACGGCGCCGGCCGCGCCGTAGGAGCCGGTGGTGTGCTGGACGAGCAGCACGATGGACAGGGTGAGCATCGCGAACGGCTGGCGTGCCGCGAAGCCGGGGAGCAGGAACGTCCACGCGCCGCGGGTGCGCAGCAGGCGGCCGTATCCCGGTCGGGAGGTGGCCGCCGAGTCCTTCGACGTGGTGACCGTGGATGCCACGGCCCGTGCCTTTCCGCCACCTGGTAGCGCCCCGCGCGCGGTCGCGCGGGCACGCCGAGAGCTGTCCTCTTGCGCTGACTGCGGTAGATACCGGCGCCACAGCTCAGGGCGCCCGGCCGCCATACGGTCGCGCCAGCTCTGCGTCAGGCAGAGTTGGTCCGATCTGGGGTCGCTTCATGATACAGAGGTCGACGGCGTGCCCGCCTGTGAAAGTGAGCACCCTCTCAGCGTCCGGCCTGCGATCCTTCGGTGTCGCGGCCGTTGCCCAGCCAGCCGGCGAGCTTGCCGCCCCGGGCGACCGCGCGCAGCCGGCGCTCCGCCGCGTCCCGTACCGGGTCGGTGGCGACGACGAGGAGTTCGTCCCCGCGGCGCAGCATCGTCTCCGGCGACGGCACGAAGGACGTCCCGTCCCGCACGACGAGGGTGACCGCGGACCCGGCGGGCAGCCGCAGTTCGCCGACCTCGACACCGTGCATCCGCGACCCGGAGGGGACGGTGACCGACAGCAGATGGCCGCGCAGCCGCTCCAGGGGCGCCGACTCGACGCCCAGGTCGGCGGCGCCGGAGTCGCCGAGCCGCAGCAGCCGGGCCAGCCCGGGCAGCGTCGGGCCCTGCACCAGGGTGTAGACGACGACCAGCAGGAAGACGATGTTGAAGATCCGCTCGCTGCCGTCGACGCCCTGCACCATCGGGATGGTCGCCAGGATGATGGGCACGGCGCCGCGCAGTCCCGCCCAGGACATCAGGGTCTGCTCCTGCCAGGGCACCCGGAACGGCACCAGGCAGGCGACGACGCTGAGCGGACGGGCCACCATCGTGAGCACCAGCCCGACGACCAGCGCGGGCACGATGTCGTCGCCGAGTTCGTGCGGGGTGACCAGCAGGCCGAGCAGTACGAACATGCCGATCTGGGCGAGCCAGCCGAGCCCCTCGGCGAAGCCGCGGGTGGCGGGCCAGTGCGGCAGTCCGGCGTTGCCGAGCAGCATCGAGGCGAGGTAGACGGCGAGGAAGCCGCTGCCGTGGACGAGCGCGCCGGCCGCGTAGGCGGTGACCGCGATGGCCATGACGGCGATGGGGTAGAGGCCGGAGGCGGGCAGCGCCACGTGCCGCAGGCCCCAGGCGCCGAGCCAGCCGACGGCGAGGCCGATGGCGGCGCCGATCGCCAGCTCCAGGAGGATCTCGCCGATCAGCACGTACCAGTGCTCGACCGGACCGGCCGTGGAGAAGGCCACCACGAGGATCACGACGGGGGCGTCGTTGAAGCCGGACTCGGCCTCCAGGGTCCCCCGCACCCGCGCGGGCAGCGGCACCTTCCGCAGCACCGAGAAGACGGCCGCCGCGTCCGTCGAGGAGACGACCGCGCCGATGATGAGCGCCTGCCGCCACTCCAGCCCGATCAGCAGGTGCGCCGCCGTGGCCGTCACGCCGACGCTCACCGCGACGCCGGCCAGTGCCAGCGCGGCGGCCGAGGGCAGGACCGGTCTGATTTCGGTCCACTTCGTGCCCAGACCGCCCTCGGCGAGGATCACGACCAGGGCCGCGTACCCGATGACCTGGGTCAACTCGGCGTTGTCGAACTGGATGTCGCCGATGCCGTCCTGGCCGATGGCGATGCCGATGCCCAGGTAGACGAGCAGGCTGGGGAGCCCGCTGCGCGAGGAGATCCGGACCGCCGCCACGGCGACGAGCAGAACGACCGAGCACACGAGCAGGAGCTGGTTGAGGTGGTGGACAGTCAGCGGCGTTCCCTTCCCCGGCCCTGGCGCACCCGTGAGGGAGCGCGCGTCCGTCGCGGGCGATGCGCCCGCTTTCCGGGCGAACCGCTTCGATTGTCACGGCGAACTACTTCGTTACCTTACCTAACTCTTGACGCGTTCTTGACGCGAAAGGCGGCAAGATCGAACGCCCGTCCGGGCTGGTTCCCCACTCCGCGTCAAGGGGCGCGGAGCCCTGCGCCTATCGTTGCTCCAGCGCTCAGTTAAAAGCACAGCCCGACCTGCCGCTCGCGTTAGGACAGCAAGGACAGCGATGCCCACCGACACCACCGCCGCCGCCGCCTCCACGGGTCAGCAGGCCGCCGGCACGTCCGGCAGGAAGAAGGGGCGCAAAGGCCGCCTCCTCGTGCTCGTCCTGGTGCTGGCCCTGATCGGAGGCGTCGCCTACGGGGCGTACTGGTCCGTCAGTACCGTGCGCGCCTCCTTCCCGCAGACCAAGGGGTCGATCACCCTCGAGGGACTGTCCGGGCCCGTCGACGTCAGACGCGACGGCTACGGCATCCCGCAGATCTACGCCTCCTCCGACGAGGACCTGTTCATGGCGCAGGGCTACGTCCAGGCGCAGGACCGGTTCTACGAGATGGACGTGCGCCGGCACATGACGTCCGGCCGGCTGTCGGAGATGTTCGGCGCGGGCCAGGTCGACAACGACGCGTTCCTGCGCACCCTCGGCTGGGACCGGGTCGCGAAGCAGGAGTACGAGGAGAAGCTCTCGCCCGCCACCAAGAAGTACCTCCAGGCGTACGCCAAGGGCGTCAACGCCTACCTGGAGGGCAAGGAGGGCAAGGACATCTCCCTCGAGTACGCGGCGCTGAGCTTCGAGAACGACTACAAGCCCGGCGCGTGGACGCCGGTCGACTCCGTGGCCTGGCTGAAGGCGATGGCCTGGGATCTGCGCGGCAACATGCAGGACGAGATCGACCGGGCGCTGCTGACCAGCCGCCTCGGCCCGAAGCAGATCGCCGACCTGTATCCGTCGTACCCGTACAGCCGGAACAAGCCGATCGTGCAGGAGGGCGGCTACGACGAGGGCAGCGGCACGTTCGAGGCCGAGGGCGGCTCGGGTGACGGTGAGGGCGAGGGCGACGGGACCGGCTCGGGCGAGGGCGCCGGTTCGGAGCTCGGCGGCGGCACGGAAGGCGGCACGGGAGCCGGTGCGGAGGGCGACGCGGCCGGCTTCGAGAGCCAGCTCACCGGCCTCCAGCGGGTGCTGGAGGACCTCCCCACCGCCGTCGGCGTGAACGGCGACGGCATCGGCTCCAACTCCTGGGTCGTCTCCGGCGACCACACCGTCTCCGGCAAGCCGCTGCTCGCCAACGACCCGCACCTGTCGGCCTCGCTGCCGTCCGTCTGGTACCAGATGGGCCTGCACTGCCGCAGCGTCTCCGACAACTGCCGCTACGACGTCACGGGGTACACCTTCGCGGGCATGCCCGGCGTGATAATCGGCCACAACCAGGACATCGCCTGGGGCCTGACCAACTCCGGCGTGGACGTCACCGACCTCTACCTGGAGAAGATCACCGGCGACGGCTACCAGTACGGCGACAAGGTGGTGCCGTTCGAGACGCGCGAGGAGACCATCAAGGTCGCCGGCGGCGCCTCCCGGAAGATCGTCGTGCGGGAGACCAACAACGGCCCGCTGCTGTCCGACCGTTCGGACGAGCTGGTGAAGACCGGCAAGAAGGCCACCGTCGACAGGTCCGCCCCGGACCGGGGCGACGGGTACGCCGTGGCGCTGCGCTGGACCGCCCTGGACCCCGGCCGCACCATGGACGCCGTCTTCGCGATCAACCGCGCCAAGGACTGGGACGACTTCCGCGAGGCCTCCGAGCTGTTCGAGGTCCCCTCGCAGAACCTCGTCTACGCGGACACCGAGGGCCACATCGGCTACACCCTGCCGGGCAGGATCCCGACCCGGGCGGAGAAGCACGACGGTTCCGTCCCCGCCCCCGGCTGGGACCCGGACTACGAGTGGACCGGCTGGGTCGACCAGGACGAACTGCCCTACGAGTTCGACCCGGAGCGCGGCTACATCGTCACCGCCAACCAGGCCGTCGTCGACGAGGACTACCCGTACACGCTGACCACCGACTGGGGCTACGGCGCCCGCAGCCAGCGGATCAACGACCTGATCCAGTCGAAGATCAAGGACGGCGGGAAGATCTCCACGGACGACATGCGGCAGATGCAGCTGGACAACTCCAGCGCCGTCGCCAAGCTGCTGGTGCCCGAACTGCTCAAGATCGATGTCGACGACGAGCACGTCCGCGAGGCGCAGAAGCTGCTGGAGGGCTGGGACTACACCCAGGACGCCGACTCGGCGGCCGCCGCGTACTTCAACTCCGTCTGGCGCAACATCCTCAAGCTCTCCTTCGGGCACAAGCTGCCCAAGGAGGTGCGGGTCAAGGGCCAGTGCCTGTGGGTCGAGCCGGCCAACACCACCGGTCCGGCCGACGAGGCGGGCAAGGTCCGCGAGTGCGGCCAGCGCTCCGCGAGCCAGGCGCAGCCGGACGGCGGCGACCGCTGGTTCGAGGTGGTCCGCCGGCTGATGGCCGACGAGGACAGCGAGTGGTGGACCACGCCGAAGCGCGGCACCCGGCCCGCCGCCGAGAACCGCGACCAGCTGTTCAAGCGGGCCCTGATCGACGCCCGTTGGGAGCTGACCGCCAAGCTCGGCAAGGACATCGACACCTGGAGCTGGGGCCGGCTGCACCGCCTGTTCCTGGACAACCAGACGCTCGGCACCGACGGGCCCGGCTTCGTGAAGTACGTGCTCAACCGCGGCCCGTGGAAGCTCGGCGGCGGCGAGGCCACCGTCAACGCCACCGGCTGGAACGCCGCCGGCGGCTACGGGGTGGTGTGGGTGCCGTCCATGCGGATGGTCGTCAACCTCGGCGACCTCGACAAGTCCCGCTGGATCAACCTCACCGGCGCCTCCGGGCACGCCTACAACGCCCACTACGTCGACCAGACGGACAAGTGGGCCGAGGGCGAACTGCTGGAGTGGGCCTACTCGGAGAAGGCGGTCGAGGACTCCACCACCGACCACCTGGTGCTCAAGCCCTGACCCGCCGCCGCACCCCGCGGACACGACGGCCGGCCTCCACGCGCGCGTGGAGGCCGGCCCGCGTCTCTCAGGCCTCCGGGGCGGGCCGGCCGAACCGCCGCACCCCGGACGGGGTCACCACCGCGTCCACCGGCCGGTCGTGCGGCTCCGCCGGCACCCGCTCCACGACCTCCCAGTCGTACAGCAGCACCACCAGCGCCGGACGCACCCGCGCCCGCTCCAGGCGGGCGAGGACACGGTCGTAGGAGCCGCCGCCGCGGCCCAGGCGCATTCCGCGGGCGTCCACCGAGAGACCGGGCAGCAGCACGGCGTCCGCCTCCGTCACGGCATCGGGCCCCAGCCGCTCCCCGGCGGGCTCGAGCAGCGTCATCCGCCCGCCGCCGTGACGTGCGGGCAGCAGGGAGTCCGGGCCCCGGTACACGCCCCACGCCAGGTCGTTGTCGGGCAGCAGCGCGGGCAGCAGCACCCGCACGCCCCGGGCGCGCAGCGCGTCCAGCAGCGCCGGCGTGCCCGGTTCGCTTCCCACGGAGACGTACGCGGCCACCGTGCGGGCCCCGGCCAGCTCGGGCAGCGCGAGCGCCCGGCGGGCCAGGGCGGCGGCGTGCCCCTGAACGTCATCGGCCGTCAATCCGTTCCTCACCTGGAGGACTTCGCGCCGCCGCGTGCGCTTGTCAGGTTCGGGCTGGCCCTGGTTCTGTCTCAAGTCGATTCCCGTACGGTCATAATGTGCTCATATGAGCATTTTTTCAGCGGAGTCACAGATTCAGTACAAAGACACCGGCTAGGGTGTCGCTCATGTCTCAGTCACACCCGCGGATCAGCAAGGCTGTCATCCCCGCCGCCGGCCTCGGCACCCGGTTCCTGCCGGCCACCAAGGCCACGCCCAAGGAGATGCTGCCGGTGGTCGACAAGCCGGCGATCCAGTACGTGGTCGAAGAGGCCGTCGCCGCCGGCCTCGACGACGTCCTCATGGTCACGGGCCGCAACAAGCGCCCGCTCGAGGACCACTTCGACCGCAACTACGAACTCGAGTCCGCGCTCGAGAAGAAGGGCGACGGCGAACGTCTCGCCAAGGTCCAGGAGTCCAGCGACCTCGCCACCATGCACTACGTCCGCCAGGGCGACCCCAAGGGCCTCGGCCACGCCGTGCTGTGCGCCGCCCCGCACGTCGGCGACGAGCCTTTCGCCGTCCTCCTCGGCGACGACCTGATCGACCCGCGCGACCCGCTGCTCCAGCGCATGATCGAGGTGCAGCAGGAGCACGGCGGCAGCGTCGTCGCGCTGATGGAGGTGGCCCCCGAGCAGATCCACCTCTACGGCTCCGCCGCCGTCGAGGCCACCACCGACGCCGACGTCGTGCGGCTCAGCGGCCTGGTCGAGAAGCCCTCCCGCGAGGAGGCGCCCTCCCACTACGCCATCATCGGCCGCTACGTCCTCGACCCGGCCGTCTTCGACGTGCTGAGCAAGACCGAGCCCGGCCGCGGCGGCGAGATCCAGCTGACCGACGCCCTCCAGCAGCTCGCCGCGGACGCCACGCTCGGCGGACCGGTGCACGGCGTCATCTTCCAGGGCCGCCGCTATGACACCGGCGACCGCGGGGACTACCTGCGTGCCATTGTCCGTCTCGCGTGCGAACGTGAGGACCTGGGACCGGACTTCCGGACCTGGCTCCAGCGATTCGTCACCGAGGAGATGCAGCAACGTTGAGCAGCGCCGCGCCCCGCACCGCAGAACCGGACCACCTCTGGTCGGTGGACGAGCACCTGGACGACATCCTCGCGACCGTCCGCCCGCTCGACCCCATCGAACTGAACCTCCTCGACGCACAGGGCTGCGTCCTCGTCGAGGACATCACGGTCCCGGTCTCCCTGCCCCCCTTCGACAACAGCTCGATGGACGGCTACGCGGTGCGGGTCGCGGACATCGCCGGCGCGAGCGAGGAGTACCCGGCCTCCCTCGAGGTCGTCGGCGACGTCGCGGCCGGCGCGGCCGACCCCCTGCACGTCGGCCCCGGGCAGGCCGCGCGCATCATGACCGGCGCCCCGCTCCCGCCCGGCGCCGAGACCGTCGTCCCCGTCGAGTGGACCGACGGCGGCCTCGGCGAGGGTCCCGTCGCCGGGATGCGCGCCCGCAGCCTCGCTCCCGAGGGCGCCACCGGACAGGTCAGCGTCTACCGCCCCGCGCCCGCCGGCGCGCACGTACGCGCCCAGGGCAGCGACGTACGGGCCGGCGACCGCGTCCTGGAGGCCGGCACCGTCCTCGGCCCGCCGCAGATCTCCCTCCTCGCCGCCGTCGGCCGCGGCACGGTCCGGGTGCGCCCGCGCCCGCGCGTGGTGGTCCTCTCCACCGGCAGCGAACTCGTCCAGCCCGACGAGCCGCTGCGCCCCGGCCAGATCTACGACTCCAACAGCTTCGCCCTCACCGCCGCCGCCCGCGACGCCGGCGCCATCGCCTACCGCGTCGGCGCCGTCGCCGACGACGCCGAGACCCTCCGCGACACCATCGAGGACCAGCTCGTCCGCGCCGACCTGATGGTCACCTCCGGCGGCGTGAGCGTCGGGGCGTACGACGTCGTCAAGGAGGCGCTCTCGCACGCGGGCGACGAGGACGAGCCCGGCAGCGGCGTGGAGTTCCGCAAGCTCGCCATGCAGCCGGGCAAGCCGCAGGGCTTCGGTTCCATCGGTCCCGACCACACCCCGCTGCTCGCCCTCCCCGGCAACCCGGTCTCCTCCTACGTCTCCTTCGAGCTGTTCGTCCGCCCCGCCATCCGCGCCCTGATGGGGCTCGAGGACGTCCACCGGCCGCGCGTGCGCGCCGAGCTGAGGGCCGAGAAGGCACTGACCTCGCCGAAGGGCCGCCGCCAGTTCCTGCGCGGCCGGTACGCCGACGGCGTCGTCACGCCCGTCGGCGGCGCCGGATCGCATCTGGTCGCCGCCCTCGCCCGGGCGAACGCGCTCGTCGTCGTCCCCGAGGACGTCCAGGACGTGGCGCCGGGCACCGAGGTCGAGGTGGTCCTGCTCGGCTGAGCAGCGCCCGTTGGCGGTACCGTGTCGCGCACAACAGGCCCGCGCCCCGCACCGCGACGGGCCAGGACCGGGAGCGCCACACCATCATGACCGTGCCTTCCCGGGGGGACACCCCCGGACCCACCGACGACCAGTCCCGTCTGACCCACATCGACGAGGCGGGCGCCGCCCGCATGGTCGACGTGTCCGCCAAGGACGTCACCGCGCGCACCGCACGCGCCACCGGCCGCGTGCTCGTCGCGCCGCGCGTGGTCGAGCTGCTGCGCGGCGAGGGCGTGCCCAAGGGCGACGCGCTCGCCACCGCGCGCATCGCGGGCATCATGGGCGCCAAACGCACCCCCGACCTCATCCCGCTGTGTCACCCCCTGGCGCTGTCCGGTGTGAAACTGGACCTGTCGGTCGCGGACGACGCCGTGGAGATCGCGGCGACCGTACGGACGACGGACCGCACGGGCGTCGAGATGGAAGCCCTCACCGCCGTGTCCGTGGCCGCGCTCACCGTGATCGACATGGTCAAGGCGGTCGACAAGGAGGCGGTCATCACGGACGTGCGGGTGGAGGAGAAGACGGGCGGCAAGTCGGGCGACTGGAGCCGGTCATGACGCACCCCGCGGCCCCGTACCGGGCCCTCGTCGTCACGGCGTCCAACCGCGCCGCCGCAGGCGTCTACCAGGACACGGGCGGCCCGCTGATCGCCGAGGGTCTGAAGCGGTTCGGCTTCGCCGTCGACGGCCCCCAGGTGGTCCCCGACGGCGACCCCGTGGAGGCCGCCCTGCGCGCGGCCGCCGACGCCGGGTACGACGTCGTCGTCACCACCGGCGGCACCGGCATCTCGCCCACCGACCGCACCCCCGAGGCCACCCGCCGGGTGATCGACCGCGAGGTCCCCGGCATCGCCGAGGCCATCCGCGCGTACGGCCGGGACAAGGTGCCCACCGCCGCCCTCTCCCGCGGCCTAGCCGGCGTCGCGGGCACCACGCTGATCGTCAACCTCCCCGGGTCGAGCGGCGGGGTGAAGGACGGTCTCGCCGTCCTGGAGCCGCTGCTGAGGCACGCGGTGGACCAGCTGCGCGGCGGGGACCATCCCCGTCCGGACGCCGACGACGGGGGTGCGCGCTGAACACCCCGTACTGGCCCGTGGAGCTGGTGGACGGCGACATCGTCCTCCGGCCGATAAAGCTGCGCGACCAGAAGGCCTGGCGCGAGGTGAACCGCCGCAACCGCGACTGGCTGCGGCCCTGGGAGGCGACCATCCCGCCGCCCACGCCCAGCGGCCCCGTCACCCACCGCCCCACCTACCGGCAGATGGTGCGCCACCTGCGCTCCGAGGCGAGCGCGGGCCGCATGCTGCCGTTCGTCATCGAGTACCAGGGGCGCCTGGTCGGACAGTTGACCGTCGCGGGGATCACCTGGGGCTCCATGTGCTCCGGGCACATCGGCTACTGGGTGGACGAGGCCGTCGCCGGACGGGGCGTGGTGCCCACGTCCGTCGCGATGGCCGTCGACCACTGTTTCCGCACCGTCGGACTGCACCGCATCGAGGTCTGCATTCGCCCCGAGAACGGCCCCAGCCGCAGGGTCGTGGAGAAACTCGGATTCCGCGAGGAAGGGCTGCGCCCGCGCTATCTCCACATCGACGGCGCGTGGCGCGACCATCTCGTGTTCGCGCTCACCGCGGAAGAAGTCCCGGACGGTCTCCTCGCCCGCTGGCGCCGCGCCCGCGCGCGGGAGCGGTCGGGCCATGAGCTGCCCGGACGCGAACAGCGCGACCACGGAATCCAGCACGGCCCCACTAATTGAATATACGTTCGAATTGCGGTGCGGGACGACCGACTCGGAACCGGCAATTACCGGGATCCGGCGACTGTCCGATCGCATCCATCACAAGAAAAGTTCGAAATATCAGCCAGATCGTGCGACACACCGGCCCAATTGGCCTATGGCCCCGTGCAAACCCCTCTACGGTGTGAGACGTGAGCAGCAGCGGCCTCATCTACGCAGTCATCGTCGGGGCCTGGGCCGCCTACTTGGTGCCGATGTGGCTCCGTAGGCAGGACGAGCTGAACGAGGCACGTCCGACGGAACGCTTCAGCACCGCCATCCGGCTGCTGTCCGGACGGGCGGGCATGGAGCGCCGGTACGCCAAGGACCTGCGGGCGCGCTCCGCCGACGAGGGGGAGCAGGGCGTCCACGACCCGGATGCGATCACCGACTCGGTGGACGTCCGGGCCTTCGCCGTGTCCCAGACCCGTCCGCAGACCCAGGTGCCCGTACCGCCCCTCCTGGACGAGCGTCCGGAACCGGGCCGCGGCGGGCCGGCCCCGCAGGAACGCGGCGAACCGCACGCGCCCGAGGAGGCCGCCCCGCTCGACGAGCGGACCGCCGGCCGGGGCGAACCGGCCGCCTTCCGCGACCCCGCCGCGCAGGGCCGCGTCCCCGCCGCGCGCCGCTCCCCGGACCTCGCCCGCCGGGACCGCAGCGCGCAGGCCGCCGCCGAGCGCGCCCGGCGCTCGAAGGTCCTCGCGCGCCGCCGGCGCACCATCACGATGCTGTTCCTCGCCTTCACGCTCGGCGCGGTCGTCGCCGCGGTCGGCGGGCTGGCGTTCCTCTGGGCGCCGGGCGTGCCCGCCGTGCTGCTCAGCGCCTACATCGCCTACCTGCGCTCCCAGGAGCGCCGCCGGTTCGCCTACCAGATGGACCGCCGCCAGGCCGAGGCCGCGGCGCAACGGCTGCGCGAGCGGCGGCCCCGCCGCCGTCCCGTCGTCGACGAGGCCGACCCGGACGAACCGGAGGGCCCCGAAGCCGGCGTCGGCACCGACCCGGGCCTGTCCGCGCTCGCCGCGGACCGGCGCGCGCTGGTCGAGCAGACCGACCACGCCGAGTGGGTCGACCAGCAGCGCGAGCGCAGCCGGCGGCCCTGCCAGGGCGGCGACAGCTGGGACCCGGTCCCCGTCCCGCTCCCCACGTACGTGACGGCCCCGGTCGCGCCGCGCGCCTCCGGTGACGTCGACCTCGGCGCCCCGGACACCTGGAGCTCCGCCCGCTCCAGCGCCGTGCCGGCCGAGGAGACGCAGGCGGCGGCCGAGGAGCCGGAGCCGCCGGCGGCCGACGACCGGGACGCGGACGGCGGCCGCACCGACGCCCGTCGCGCCGCCTCCGCCCGCCGCTCCCGCGAGCGCGGACGCACCCCGCTGTTCGACCAGTACGAGGACGGCGACCGTCCCAAGGCCGCGAACGAGTAGCACCCGGCCAACGGATTTTTGAGCACCCCGATCGGGATGCTAAAGTTTCACTCGTTGCAAGGGCCTGTGGCGCAGTCCGGTAGCGCACCTCGTTCGCATCGAGGGGGCCAGGGGTTCAAATCCCCTCAGGTCCACGCAACGAAGCCCCGGCCGGGTTCACCCGGCCGGGGCTTCGACTTGTTCCGCGGCCGTCAGCCGGTGCCGCTCATGTGCAGCTCCTCGGCCTGGTCCGGGGGCCTCACGTCCAGCGGCCCGTCGAAGGCGCTGAACGACGTGGCGGTGACGTTCTTGCGCTGCTCGACGGGGTGTTCGTCTCCTGGTCCCTGGACGAGTACCGCGGCCTCTTCCCGGGGCGCCCGGCCGCGGACGAAGCGGCCCGGCGCCGGCGGATCGACGACGTCGACGTCCACGGCAGCGTCGCGACGGCGACCATGACGCTGCGGCACGGCGCCAGCACCTTCACCGACGTGTTCCTGCCGGCCCGCACCGGCGCGGGCTGGCGGATCGCCAACCAGGTGTACCACCGGCACACCTGACCCGAGGTGTCCTACAGCTTCTTCGCGTAGCAGAGGCTGTCCTCGTGGAAGCGGTAGTAGCCGAACTTCTCGCAGGGCTCGTAGCCGCTGGAGGTGTACAGCGCGATGGCCTCCGGCTGCTTGGTGCCGGTCTCCAGGACCATGCGGACGCGGCCGGCGGCGCGGGCGTCCTCCTCCAGGGCGGCGAGGATGCGGCGGGCGAGACCGCGGCCGCGCATGTCCTCGACGACGTACATGCGCTTCAGCTCGGCGTCGCCGTCCCGGTTGCCCTCCTCGTTGGCGTCCTGGACGCGCCAGCCGCCGGAGGCGACCGGGACGCCGAGCGCGTCGTAGGCGATCAGGTAGATGCCGTTGGGGGGACGGAAGTCCGCGGGGTCCATGGGGGTGGCGTCGCCGCCGTCGCCGTAGCGGATGTCGTACTCGGCCTGGACGGCGGCGTCCAGCTTCACGGCGTCGGGGTGGTCGTAGGGGACCGGGCGGATTTCCATGACGATTACCGTAAAACATGCCCGGACCTGCGCGTGTCGTATCGTGCCCTGGTGCTCACTGTGACCTCTGCCAACGTCAACGGACTCCGCGCCGCCGCCAGGAAGGGCTTCGTGGAGTGGCTCGCCGGGACCTCCGCCGATGTGCTGTGCCTCCAGGAGGTGCGGGCCGAGGCGGCGCAGCTGCCGGAGACGGTGCGGGAGCCCCAGGGATGGCACGTGGTGCACGCGCCCGCTGCCGCCAAGGGACGCGCGGGCGTCTCCCTGTACACCCGGCGCGAGCCCGAGCGGGTGCGGATCGGCTTCGGCTCGGCGGAGTTCGACGGCAGCGGACGGTACGTCGAGGCGGACCTGCCCGGTGTGACGGTCGCCTCGCTGTACCTGCCGTCCGGCGAGGTCGGCACGGAGCGGCAGGACGAGAAGGTCCGCTTCATGGACGAGTTCCTCGCGTACCTCAAGGAGCTGCGGGAGAAGGCCGCCGCCGACGGGCGCGAGGTCGTCGTCTGCGGCGACTGGAACATCGCGCACGAGAAGGCCGACCTGAAGAACTGGCGCGGCAACACCAAGAACTCCGGTTTCCTGCCCGAGGAGCGGGAATGGCTCTCCCGCGTCCTCGCCCCGGACGACGGCGGCTACGTCGACGTGGTGCGCGCCCTGCACCCGGACGTCGACGGCCCCTACTCGTGGTGGTCGTACCGGGGCCGCGCCTTCGACAACGACACGGGCTGGCGCATCGACTACCAGATGGCCACCCCGGGGCTGGCCGGCCGCGCGGTGAAGGCCTACGTGGAACGCGCGGCCACCCACGCCGAACGCTGGTCGGACCACGCGCCGGTGACGGTCGTCTACGGGTAGGCGCCCCACGGGCGGCGACCCACCGGGTACGTGGGGCCCGTGCGTGATCCCGCCACGCCTGCGGCCGGCCCGGGCGGCCGTGGCAGTCAGCCCCCGTCCGGTGGGGGAGGCAAGATGCCGCAGAGAGCGTCGAACGCGGGTCCGAGACCGTGGTCGGGGGGCGCGGCATAGCCGACGACCAGGCCGTCGCGGGCGGGCATGGTGGCCGCCGGGTGCCGGAAACCGGCGAGCGGGTCCACCGCGACGCGCTGCCGGGCCGCGGCCTCGGCGACGGACCGTTCGGTGCCGGGCGGCAGGTTCAGCACCGCGTGCAGGCCCGCGGCGACACCCGTGGGCTTGACGTGCGGTGCCCGGCGGGCGAGGAGCGCGACCAGACGGTCCCTCCGCTGCCGGTACCGCTGCCGGGTCCGGCGGACGTGACGGTCGTAGTGGCCCGACTCGATGAAATCGGCGAGGGTCAGCTGATCAGTGACCCCCGCCCACGCCTCACGCTCCCCCTTGGCACGCAGCACGGGTTCCACCAGGTGCTCCGGCAGCACCATCCAGCCCAGCCTCAGCGCGGGGGAGAGGCTCTTGCTGAGCGAACCCAGGTACACGACGTGCTGCGGGTCCAGTCCCTGGACGGCGCCCACCGGCTCCCGGTCGTATCGGAACTCCCCGTCGTAGTCGTCCTCCAGCAGTACACCCCCGGCCGCGCGCGCCCAGTTCACCGCGGCGGTCCGCCGCTCGGGACGGAGCGCTCCCCCGGTGGGGAACTGGTGGGCGGGGGTGAGCAGGGCCGCCCGTACGCCCTTCAGTGCGGGCAACTCCTCGGTGCGGGCGCCGTGTTCGTCGAGTGTCAGCGGCACGGTCCGGACCCGTGCCGCCTCCAGGAGCGACCGGTGGAACGGCAGTCCGTAGGACTCCACGGCCAGGGGACCGCGCACCACCTTGCCCTCGAAGAGCAGGCGCAGGGCGTGGGCGACGCCGGAGCACACGACGATCGTCCCGGGGCGGGCGCGGACGCCCCGCACACGGGAGAGGTATCCGGCGAGGGCGCGCCGCAGTTCCGGCCGTCCGCGGGGATCGCCGGGCCCGAACGCCTCGTGGGGCGCCGTGTTCAGCGCCCGCCGGGCGGAGGCCAGCCAGGCCGTACGGGGGAAGGAGGCGACGTCGGGCAGACCCTGCCGCAGGTCGTGGGCGGGTGGTTGACACGTGGCCGGCACGGTCTCGGGACCGCGCGGGGCAGCGGCCGGCCTGGCTCCGGGCGCCACTCTCGTTCCCGATCCCTGACGGGCGACCAGCCAGCCCTCGGCGGCGAGTTCGGCGTAGGTCTCGGCGACGGTGTTGCGGGCCAGTCCGAGGTCGGCGGCGAGCGACCGGTAGGGAGGGAGCCGGGTGCCCGGGGCCAGTCGTCCCTCCCTGATCGCCTCACGCAGCGCACGGCCGAGGACGGCGCGACGGCTGCCGCCTCCGGCCGGGTCCAGGTCCAGGTCCAGATGAAGGTCGCTGCCGGTGCGCCCGGCGTGATTGACCCATGAATTCGTCACGGGAATGCACCCTACGCAGGGTCATTGTGCCGCCTAGCGTGGTGGTCACGGGGAAACGGGGACCGGCGTGACGCCGGGGCCCGGGTCCGGTCCGCACCGGATCCGCGCGGCGCCGCTCCCCCTTGCCGCACCGTCCCGACCACGCCGAGGAGAACCCTGTGTCCGAGAACGCCGCGAACGCGTCCGCCCGTCCCGTCCTCGTCCGCGCCGGCTCCGCCGAGACGCTGCAGGACGGGGCCGCGAGCCTCATCACCCTGCTCGCCGACTCCGACGGGACCCAGGGGGCACTGACGGTCAACCGTGCCACCCTGCGCAAGGGCTCTCCCGGCGCGCCCGCGCACTTCCACACCCGGGCGACCGAGATGTTCTTCGTGCTCGGCGGGAGCCTGCGTGTGCTGCTGGGCGACCGGATCGTCACCCTTCGGACGGGCGACCTCGTGACGGTGCCGCCCCGGCTGCCGCACGCCTTCGCCCCCGCGCGGGACCAGGAGGCCGACGTGCTGGTCACCTTCACTCCCGGCATGGACCGCTTCGACTACTACCGTCTGCTGGAGCGCGTGTACCGGGGGGAGGCCGACGTCGAGGACATCAAGGCCAGTTCCGAGCGGTACGACAACCACTACTGCGCCAGCCCGCTCTGGCAGGCGGAGGTGGCCGGGGTCTGACGGCCGGGAAGGCGCCCCGGGCCCTCGGCTCGGCTCAGTCCCGCTTCCGCAGTCTCCGGTCCAGCGCCAGCGACAGCTCCGCGTCGACCACGCTGCGGGCCAGCGGGCGCAGGCGGTGGAGGGTCTCCTCCGGGGCGTGGCGGAGGATCAGGCCGGCGAAGAGGTCGGCGAGAGCGTCGGCGTGGGTGCGGACCTCCGCGCCGGTACGGAGCACCTCGCCGAGCGGGATGCCCTCGCGGACCAGCGCGGACGACACCTCCAGCAGGCGGCGGCTGATGTGGACGATCTCCTCGCCGTCGACGCCGAGATAGCCGAGGTCCAGGGCGGCGGCCAGGTTCTCCGGGGTGACCTCGCCGGCGAAGTGGTCGGCGAGTTCCTCGGGGGTGAGGCGCACCGGGGTCTCCTCGGTCGGGACCTCCATGCCGAGCAGGTCGCCGACGCCGCGGCCGTTGTCGAAGGCCTCGGCCAGCTCGGCTATGCCGTTCAGCGTGTGGCCGCGCTCCAGCAGCGCCGTGATGGTGCGCAGCCGGGCCAGGTGGTGGTCGTCGTACCAGGCGATGCGGCCCTCGCGGCGGGGCGGCGGGAGCAGTTTGCGCTCGCGGTAGAAGCGGAGCGTGCGCACGGTGATGCCGGCGCGACGCGCCAGCTCCTCCATGCGGTACTCGCGCCGCCCCGTGGGTGTCTCGCTGTCGTCTGCCACATCTGAACCCTAGGTCGTACCGCCGGTAACTTTCCTCGCACACCCCCTACCCATGAGTACGCCACTGCTCTACGCTCCCCATTGCGCCAGTGTTCACTGGCATGGTTCTGAGCGATGCGCGGAGGCTTTGGGATGGCCGAGCACGAGCATGTACGGGTCGCGGTGATCGGGTCGGGATTCGGCGGACTCGGGGCCGCCGTACGGCTGCGCCGCGAGGGGATCACGGACTTCGTCGTCCTGGAGCGGGCCGGCAGCGTCGGCGGCACCTGGCGCGACAACAGCTACCCGGGGTGCGCCTGCGACGTGCCCTCCCACCTGTACTCCTTCTCCTTCGCGCCCAACCCCGACTGGCCGCGCTCCTTCTCCGGGCAGGAGCACATCCGCGCCTACCTGGAGCGCGTCACCGACACCTTCGGGCTGCGCCCGCACCTCCGCTTCAACGCCGAGGTGAAGCGGATGACCTGGGACGCCGAGCGGCTGCGCTGGGACATCGAGACCACCGGCGGCAACTGGAGCGCGGACGTCGTCGTCTCCGCCACCGGGCCCCTGTCCGAGCCCAAGCTGCCGGACGTGCCCGGCCTCGACACCTTCCCCGGCAAGGTGTTCCACTCCGCCCGCTGGGACCACGACTACGACCTGCGCGGCAAGCGGGTCGCCGTGATCGGCACCGGCGCCTCCGCGATCCAGATCGTCCCGTCGATCCAGCCGCAGGTGGAGAGGCTCACCCTCTTCCAGCGCACCCCCGCCTGGGTGCTGCCCCGCATGGACCGGCCCATCGGGGCGGCCGAACGCGCCGTGCACCGGGCGCTGCCCTTCACCACCAAGCTGCGCCGCGGGATGCTGTGGGGCATCCGCGAGCTCCAGGTGCAGGCGTTCACCAAGCACCCGGGCGAGCTCGGCTTCGTCGAGCAGCTCGCCAGGCGGAACATGGCGCGGGCCGTCAAGGACCCGGCGCTGCGGGCCAAGCTCACCCCCGACTACCGCATCGGCTGCAAGCGGATCCTGCTGTCCAGCACGTACTACCCGGCCCTCGCGCAGCCCAACGTGGACGTCGTCGCGAGCGGGCTGACCGAGGTGCGCGGCTCGACCCTGGTCGCCGCCGACGGCACCGAGACCGAGGCCGACGCCATCGTCTTCTCCACCGGCTTCCACGTCACCGACATGCCGATCGCCGAGCGGGTCGTCGGCCCCGAGGGCAAGACCCTCGCGGAGGTGTGGTCGGGCGGCATGCAGGCGCTGCGCGGCGCCTCCGCGGCCGGCTTCCCCAACTGGATGACGATCATCGGCCCCAACACCGGCCTCGGGAACTCCTCGATGATCCTGATGATCGAGTCCCAGCTGAACTACATGGCCGACTACCTGCGCCAGCTCGACGTCCTCGGGGGCCGCGTCGCCCTCGACGCCCGCCCCAGCGCGGTCCGCGCCTGGAACCACCGGGTGCAGGAACGGATGAAGCGCACGGTGTGGAACACCGGCGGCTGCACCAGCTGGTACCTCGACGCGAGCGGCCGCAACACCACCATCTGGCCCGGCACCACCGCCGAGTTCCGGCGCGCCACCCGCCGCGTCGACCTCGCCGAGTACGCCGTGCTGCGCGCCGCCGACGCACGGCCCGGGACCGGCGCGCAGAACGCGGAGGTGGCCGCATGAGCCGCCCGGCCCCCGTCACCACCGGGCGCTACGCCCCGCCCGCCCCCGTGCGCGAGCTGACCGCCACCTCCGCCGACGGCGCCCCGGTCCACGTCGAGGTGCACGGACCCGAGGGCGCGCCCGCCGTCGTCCTCGCGCACGGCTGGACCTGCTCGACCGCCTTCTGGGCCGCGCAGATCCGCGAACTCGCCGCAGACCACCGGGTGATCGCCTACGACCAGCGCGGCCACGGACGCAGCCCGGCGAGCCCCGCGTGCAGCACCGACGCGCTCGCCGACGACCTCGAGGCCGTCCTCACCGCCACCCTCGCCCCCGGCGAACGCGCCGTGATCGCCGGGCACTCCATGGGCGGCATGACGGTGATGGCCGCCTCCGCCCGGCCCGCCTTCCGGGAGCACGCCGCCGCCGTCCTGCTGTGCAGCACGGGCAGCACGCGGCTCGTCCCCGAGTCCACGGTGCTGCCGCTGCGTCCCGGCCGGGTCAGGACCTGGATCACCGGACACATCCTCGGCAGCCGCGCGCCGCTCGGCCCGGTCACCCCCGCCGCCCGGCGCATCCTCAAGTACGCGACCATGGGCCCCGCCTCGGCGCCCGACATGGTGGAGGC
Organism: Streptomyces werraensis; assembly: GCA_014656175.1. Taxonomy (GTDB): domain Bacteria; phylum Actinomycetota; class Actinomycetes; order Streptomycetales; family Streptomycetaceae; genus Streptomyces; species Streptomyces werraensis. The sequence continues at coordinate 170,156 of BNBX01000005.1, read as the reverse complement.
CTGCGCCCACATCGTGCACGCCTGCCCCCGCACGGTGCGTCACGCCTGGTCGCACGTGCTCGCCACGCTCGACCTCGACGCGGCCGTGAGGGAGTTGAACGTGCCCGTGGAGATCGTCGCCGGCACCGCCGACCGGCTCACCCCGCCCGTGCACGCCCGCGCGCTCGCCGCCGCGCTGCCCGACTGCCGCGGCCTCACCGAACTGCCCGGCGTCGGCCACATGACCCCCGTCGAGGCGCCCGACCTGGTCACCTCGCGGATCCGGGACCTCGTCACCGCCCACGTGAGTGCCCAACAGCCGCCCGTACCCGCCGAGGAGAGCGCATGAGCAGGGTCAGTCCCGAAGGAAAGGTCGCCGTCGTCACCGGCGCGGCGCGGGGGGTCGGGGAGCTGCTCGCCCGCAAACTCTCCGCGCGCGGCGTGAAGGTGGCACTGGTCGGTCTCGAACCGGACGCGCTGAAGGACGTCTCCGCCCGGCTGCACAGCGACAGCGACCACTGGTACGCGGACGTCACCGACCACGAGGCGATGGCCCGGGTCGCCGCGGAGGTGCGCGAGCGGTTCGGCCGGGTGGACATCGTGGTCGCCAACGCCGGTGTGGCGACGGGCGGCCCGTTCACCGAGTCCGACCCGGACGCCTGGCGGCGCGTCATCGAGGTCAACCTGATCGGATCGGCCGTCACCGCGCGGGCGTTCCTGCCGCTGCTCGTCGAGAGCCGCGGCTACCTGCTGCAGATCGCGTCCCTCGCCGCGATCACCCCGGCGCCGATGATGACGGCGTACTGCGCCTCCAAGTCCGGTGTGGAGGCGTACGCGCACGCGCTGCGCGCCGAAGTCGCCCACCGGGGCGTCAAGGTGGGCGTCGGTTACCTGTCCTGGACCGACACGGACATGGTGCGCGGCGCCGACCAGGACGACGTCATGCGGGAGTTGAGGCAGCGACTGCCGTGGCCGGCCAACAAGACGTACCCGCTCGGACCGGCCGCGGACCGGCTCGTCGCGGGCATCGAGCGGCGTTCCGCGCACGTCTACGGACAGGCGTGGCTGCGCGGCATGCAGGGCGTCCGCGGCTACCTGCCCGCCCTCATCGGCACCGTGGGGCAACGGGAGATGAAGCGGTTCGCGGGCCGGCTCGACGGGCTGCGCATCGGCCTGGTCGGTGCGGGCGGCAGCGCCGACGAACAGCACCGCGCTACCGTGCGTGACTGATCGACATGCGCAGGGTCACCGCCCGTGTGAATCTGGTCGGGCAAGTTCCCCCCACCCCACAACGGGAGTGAACCCACATGGGTATGAAGGACCAGATGCAGGAGAAGGCCGGCCAGTTCCAGCAGCAGGCCAAGCAGCGCGCCCAGCAGGGCAAGGAGCAGCTGCAGAACCGCGGCCGCCGTCGGGACGACGAGCAGGACCCGCAGCGTCGCCGCGAGTCCGAGGAGCGCTTCGACCAGGACCACGAGGTCTGACGTCGACCCACCCGGGCAGTGACGTGCCGTAGGAAGGGGTGCCCCTGGCGAAGGGGGCACCCCTTTCTCACGCCCTCAGCGGCTGCGCGGCGGCAGCTTGGGACGCGAACGGTCGGGCACGTCGGCGTATCCCGGGGGCGAGGCGGGCGGTTCGGCCTCCAGCAGGTCCAGTGCGAGCCGTACGGCGTCGTCCAGGACCGCGTGCCGGCCCTCGGCCCAGTCCAGCGGGGTGCGCAGCGCCTCCAGGTCGGGGTCGACGCCCCGGTTCTCCACGGACCAGCCGTACGCGTCGAACCAGGCCGCGTTCATCGGCACCGTGATCACCGTGCCGTCCCCGAGGCGGTGCCGGCCGGTCATGCCCACCACCCCGCCCCAGGTGCGCTGTCCCACCACCGGGCCCAGCTTCAGCAGTTTGAAAGCGGCTGTGATCATGTCGCCGTCGGAGCTGGTCGCCTCGTCGGCCAGCGCGACCACGGGCCCGCGCGGCGCGTTGGAGGCGTACGACACGGGCTGGGCGTCGCGGGTGAGGTCCCAGCCGATGATGGTGCGGGTCAGCTTCTCCACCACGAGTTCGCTGATGTGCCCGCCCGCGTTGCCGCGCACGTCCACGATGAGCGCGGGCCGGGACATCTCCATCCGCACGTCCCGGTTGAACTGCGCCCAGCCGGACCCGCCCATGTCGGGGATGTGCAGATACCCGCAGCGCCCGCCGCTCAACTCCCGTACGACGGCTCGCCGTTTGGCCACCCAGTCCTGGTAGCGCAGGGGCGTCTCGTCGACCAGCGGGACGACCGCGACCCGCCGGGGCGGACCCTCGCCCTCGGGCGAGAACGTGAGCTCGACCGTGGTGCCGCCCGCCGCCGCGAGCAGGGGGTACGGCCCGGTCACGGGGTCCACCGGGCGGCCGTCGACATGGGTGAGGACCGCGCCCTCGCGGATGCCGGGGCCGGCCAGCGGGGAGCGGGCCCGGGAGTCGGAGGATTCGCCGGGCAGGATCCGCCTCACCGTCCACCCCGCGTCGCGGTGGACCAGGTTGGCGCCGAGCAGGCCCTGGCGCCGCTGGTAGTGCGGGGGTCCCTCGTTGCGGCGGGCCGCGGTGACGTAGGCGTGCGAGGTGCCCAGTTCACCGAGGACCTCGCGCAGCAGGTCGGCGAACTCGTCGGGGGAGGCGACCCGTTCGACCAGCGGGCGGTACTGCTCCAGCACCCCGTCCCAGTCGATGCCGCACATGTCCGGCTCCCAGAAGTAGGCGCGGATCAGCCGTCCCGCCTCCGCGTACGCCTGGCGCCACTCGGCCGCCGGATCCGCCTCGTGCTTGATGCGGCGCAGGTCGATCCACACCGTGGAGTCGCCGTCGCCCCGCTCGGTGGCGGGCACCGCGCGCAGCTCGCCCTCGTCGACCACGACCAGCCGGGTGCCGTCGCCGCTGACCGCGAAGAAGTCGAGGTGGGTGACGAGTTCGGACTTCTTGGCCTTGGGGACGTCGAAGTGCTCCAGGGTGGGCCGGCCGGTGGTGTCGTCGGGGTTGGCGAACGTCTCGCCCAGCGCGCCCGAGATCGGCCAGCGCAGCCACACCAGCCCGCAGCCCGCGACCGGGCACAGGCCCGAGTACTTGGAGGCGGCCACCGGGAAGGGCGTCACCCTGCTCTCGAGGCCCTCCGCCTCCACGGTCACCGTGCCGCCCTCCTCGCCCTCCTCGTCCAGCGGGTCGAGCCCCCCGGCGGCGGGCCGCCCCTCCGGGTTCAGCGCGAACGGCGAGGGCGTCGCCGACGACAGCGGCACCAGGTACGGGCGGCAGCCCAGCGGGAAGGACAGGTCGCCGGTGTGCACGTCGTACACCGGGTCGAAGCCGCGCCAGGACAGGAACGCCAGATAGCGGCCGTCGCGGGTGAAGACCGGGTTCTCGTCCTCGAAGCGGCCGCCTGTGACGTCCAGGACCAGCCGGTCCTTGATCCGGGCGAGCTTGATCTGCCGCAGCGACCGCCCGATCACCGGATGGGACCAGGCCAGCCAGGCGCCGTCCGGGGAGAACGCGAGGTCGCGCACCGGGCCGTTGCCGGAGTGGATCAGCTCGGTGACCTCCTCGGCCGTCCCGTCCGTCGCCTCGTCGGTGTCCACCAGCAGCAGCCGCCCGTCGTGCGCGGCGAGCGCGAGCCGCTGCCCCTCGGGGTCGGCGACCATCTCCAGCACCCGGCCCAGCTTCCCGGCGGCCAGTCTGCGGTGCGCGCGGTGGCCGGTGGCCCGGGGCAGCGAGGCGATCTCCACGGCGTCCTCGCCCTCGGCGTCCGTGACGTACGCGACCTGGCCGCCCTCGCCGAGCATCTCCGGCAGCCGCACCCGGACGCCAGGGGTGTCGGTGAGGGTGCGGGCGGGGCCGTCGCGGTGGGTGAGCCAGTACAGGCTGCCGCGTACCGCGACCGCGCTGGCCCGGCCGGTCTCGTCCACGGAGAGACCGTCCAGGTGCCCCGCGGCGGGCACCTGGTAGGGGCGCCGGCCGGAGCGCGGACCGCTCAGCCGTACGTCCAGCCGCCGCGGCTCGGAACCGGGCGAGAGGTCGTCGACGATCCACAGGTCGCCGGCGCACTGGTAGACGACGCGGGCGCCGTCGGTGGAGGCGTGCCGGGCGTAGAAGGCGTCGTGGTCGGTGTGGCGGCGCACGTCGGTGCCGTCGTGCGCGCAGGAGTAGAGGTTGCCGATGCCCTCGTGGTCGGAGAGGAAGGCGATCCGGCCGCCGACGAACATCGGCGAGTGCAGATGGCCGTCGAGCCCCTCCAGCAGACGGTGCCCGTGCAGCCAGAGCCGGCCGGTGGCGCCGCCCCGGTAGCGCTTCCAGGACGCCGGTTCGTGCGGCGGGGTGCCGGTGAGCAGCAAGGACTTGCGCTCGCCCGCGAGGTCGGCGACCTGGATGTCGGAGACCGGGCCCCAGGGCAGCTTGCGCCCGGGGCTGCCGTCGAGGCCGAGCTTGTAGGCCCAGGTGAAGTACGAGAAGGGCTCGCCGTGCGAGGTGACGGCGAGGATCGACGCGTGCCCCTGCTCGTCGGGCGGGGCCCAGCCGCAGACCCGGGTGTCGGAGCTGCCCCAGTACGTCAGCCGCCGCCCGGGGCCGCCGTCCACCGGCGCCAGGTGCACCTCGGGGTCCAGGCTGCGCCAGCTCGTGTACGCGATGTGGCGGCCGTCGGGGGAGAAGCGGGGGTGGCCGAGCTTGGTGCGGTCGGCGGTGATCCGCCAGGCGCGGCCCGGTCCGTCCAGCGGGGCGAGCCAGAGGTCGTCCTCCGCCACGAAGCACAGCAGGTCGTCCTTGAGGTGCGGCAGACGCAGATAGGTCACTCTCCCCATGCTTTTCCGGGGGACGGGACGCAGCAACTTATGCCGAACCGACAACCGTGACGCAGGCCACGTACGAAACGGTTTCGTTTCGCTACTCGCGCGTTGTACCTTCTTCTTGTACGAAACCGTGTCGTTTCTTTGACGCGGTGGGACCCGGAGCGGAAAGGTGGTCGGCATGAGTGACATCGCGACGTCACGTCGCAGCCGGATCACCCCCGAGCGCGAGGCCGAGCTGTACGGGGCCGTGCTCGACCTGCTCCGTGAGGTCGGTTACGACGCCCTCACCATGGACGCCGTGGCCGCCCGCACCCGGTCCAGCAAGGCCACGCTCTACCGCCAGTGGGGCGGCAAGGCCGAGCTGGTGGTCCGGGCGATGCGCAGCCAGAAGCCGGGCGGCATCGCCGACGTGGACACCGGGTCCCTGCGGGGTGACCTGCACACGATCATCGGCCGCGAGGACGACTGCGACATGGCGCAGAACGTCGCCCTCATGCGGGCCCTCGCCATGGCGGTGCACCAGAACGACGACCTCCGCCAGGCGCTCCGCGAACTGCTGGTGGAGCCGGAGGTCGAGGAGTTCCGCCGGATCGTCGACCGCGCGATCCGACGGGGCGAGGTCCGCGCCGACTGCCCGGCGCTGGACTACATCGTGCACATGCTGGTCGGGGCGTTCGCCACCCGGACACTGATCGACGAGCAGCCGCCCACGCAAGCGTTCCTCATCTCGTACATCGACGCCGTGGTGCTCCCCGCCCTCGGAGTTGACCCACCCCGCTGACGGTCCCCACCGCCGGCACCACAGTCAGCCACCTCCTGACGTCACCGCTCACGTCGTCGGGCTGATCCACCTTGCCCTGAAGCACTCACGACTGACCGGGAGTACGCCCTCGTGGCCACATTCCTCTACCGACTCGGCCGGTTCTCCTTCCGGAAACGGCACGTCGTCGCCCTCTTCTGGGTGGCGCTGCTGGCGCTCGCGGGCGCCGGCGCGGCCGGCGCGCCCGCCGCCGGAAACTCCTCCTTCTCCATCCCCGGCACCGAGGCTCAGAAGGCCTTCGACCTGCTGGACGAACGGTTCCCCGGCGCCAGCGCCGACGGAGCCACCGCCCGCGTCGTCTTCAAGGCGCCCGACGGCCAGAAGATGACCGACCCCGGCAACAAGGCGGCGGTCCAGGAGACCGTCGACGAGCTGTCCGGCGGCGCCGAGGTCGCCCAGGTCTCCGACCCGTACCAGGGCGGCGGCGTCAGCCAGGACGGCACGATCGCCTACGCCTCCGTGACCTACAAGGTCCCCGGCATGGAGCTGGAGGAGACCTCCCGCGAGGCCCTGCAGGCCGCAGCCGAGGACGCCCGCGATTCGGGGCTGACCGTCGAGATCGGCGGTGACGCCCTCCAGGCCGTCCCGGAGACCGGCTCCGCGGAGATCATCGGCATCGGCGTCGCCGCCGTCGTCCTGGTCATCACCCTCGGCTCGCTGCTCGCCGCCGGGCTGCCGCTGCTCACCGCGATCGTCGGCGTGGGCATCGGCGTCGCCACCATCACCGCGCTCGCGAGCACGCTCGACCTGGGCTCCACCACCTCCATCCTGGCCTCGATGATCGGGCTCGCGGTCGGCATCGACTACGCCCTGTTCGTGGTCTCCCGCTACCGCGCCGAACTGGCCGAGGGACGCGAGCGCGAGGAGGCGGCCGGACGGGCCGTCGGCACCGCGGGCTCCGCCGTGGTCTTCGCCGGCCTGACCGTCGTCATCGCCCTGGTCGGCCTGTCCGTCGTCAACATCCCGATGCTGACGAAGATGGGCGTCGCCGCCGCCGGCACGGTCGCCGTCGCGGTCCTCATCGCCCTCACCCTCATCCCCGCCGTGCTCGGCTACGCCGGCCGCCGCGTCCGCCCCGCGGGCGAGAAGAGCAAGCTGCTCGGCGGCGGACGCGCCAAGGACAAGGCGGACAGGCCCAACATGGGCACCCGCTGGGCGAGCTTCGTCGTCCGCCGTCCGCTGGCCGTGCTGCTGCTCGGCATCGTCGGCCTCGGCGCCGCCGCGGTCCCGGCCGGCTCCCTGGAACTGGGCCTGCCCGACGACGGCTCCCAGCCGACGTCCACCACCCAGCGCCGCGCCTACGACCTGCTCTCCGAGGGCTTCGGCCCCGGCTTCAACGGCCCGCTGGTGGTCGTGGTCGACGCCCAGGGCAGTGACGACCCGCAGGCCGTCTTCCGGCAGGCCGGCGACGAGATCAAGGCGCTCGACAACGTCGTGAACGTCGCCCCTGCCGCCCCCAACAAGGCCGGCGACACCGCGACGATCGCCGTCATCCCGGACGCCAAGCCGTCCTCGGCCGCCACCGAGGACCTGGTCCACGACATCCGGGCCGCGGGCGCCGGCATCAAGGACGACACCGGCGCGGACGTCCTCGTCACCGGCGCCACGGCGATGAACATCGACGTGTCGCAGAAGCTGAACGACGCGCTGGTGCCGTACCTGGTGCTGGTGGTCGGGCTCGCGTTCCTGCTGCTGATCGTGGTGTTCCGCTCGATCCTGGTCCCGCTGAAGGCGGCCCTCGGCTTCCTGCTCTCGGTGCTGGCGGCCCTCGGCGCGGTCGTCGCGGTCTACCAGTGGGGCTGGCTGTCCGGCCTGATGGGCGTCGAGGAGACCGGCCCGATCATGTCGATGATGCCGATCTTCATGGTCGGCGTGGTCTTCGGACTGGCCATGGACTACGAGGTCTTCCTCGTGACCCGTATCCGCGAGGCCCACGTCCACGGCGAGAAGCCGTCCCAGGCCGTGGTCACCGGATTCCGGTACAGCGCCCGGGTGGTGACCGCCGCGGCGGTCATCATGATCGCGGTGTTCTCCGGGTTCATCGGGTCCAGCGACTCCATGGTCAAGATGATCGGCTTCGGCCTCGCGATCGCCGTCCTCTTCGACGCGTTCGTGGTCCGCATGACACTCGTCCCGGCCGTCCTGGCGCTGCTCGGCGCCAAGGCCTGGTGGCTGCCGAAGTGGCTGGACCGGGCGCTGCCCAACGTCGACGTCGAGGGCGAGAGCCTCGCCGTGCACGACCGCGCCGCGGACAAGGACGACGAGGACAAGGAACTCGTCCGGGCCTGACCGCCCGGACGGTCACGACCAGCCGGTGAGGGCTCCGTGGGGACGGGGCGCCCTCACCGGCTTCCTCGTGGGTGTCCGTGGCGCGGAACGCGGTCGCGGACGCCGGCTTCCGGCGGTTACGGTGCCCCGCATGACCACCTCAGCCACCGACACCGAGGGCTCCGCGGCCCACCCCCGTTTCGCCGAGGCCCTGCGGGAACTGGGCCTGGCGGACGTGGCCGGCCAGGTACGCCGCTTCCCCGACGCCACCCGCACCGCCGCCGAGGCCGCCGCCGCGATCGGCTGCGAGCTCAGCCAGATCTGCAAGTCGCTGATCTTCGCCGCCGACGGCGACCCGGTCCTGGTCCTCATGGACGGCGCGTCCCGCGTCGACCTCGAGCGGGTCCGCGAGGAACTCGGCGCCGAGCGGGTCACCCGCGCCAAGGCCGACGTCGTCCGCGAGACCACCGGCTACGCCATCGGCGGCGTACCCCCCTTCGGCCACCGCACCCGCACCCGCGTCCTCGCCGACCGCTCCCTCCTCGGCCACCCCTTGGTCTGGGCCGCGGCAGGCACCCCCTACACGGTCTTCCCGATGCCCCCGAAGGACCTGATCACCCACGCGGGCGCGACGCTGGTGGACGTACGGGAACGCGAGGCGTGAGGCCTCGGCGCCGGCACCAGGGTGCGTCGGTCGCTCATGTCTCGTAGACGGTGGAGCGGTGTCCGACGTGGATGACCCACACCGTCAGTTCTCCGTTGTCGATCGTGTAGATGACGCGGTAGTCGCCGACGCGCAGCCGCCGGCGCTCCGGCCGGGAGACCAGCGCCGTGGTGTTGAAGCCGTACGGGTCCTTCTCCAGTTCCGTCAGCTTGACGAGGATGCGGAGCGCCGTGTCGCGGGGGATCTTGCGGAGTTCGGCCTGGGCCTCCGGCCGGAACACCGTGCGGTAGGCGCTACTCACCGCGCTCCAGCGTCTCCCGCATGACGTCCTCGATCGGGACACCGGGTGCCGGACTGGCCATCCGCTCGTCGATGATCCGGTTGATCTCGCGCTCTTCCCACTCCTGGTACTTGCGCAGCACCTCGATCGAGACGACGGCGGCCACCTGCCGACCGTGCCGGGTGATGACGGTGGGGGTGTCGTCCCGGTCGGCCCGCTCGACCACCTCGGCCAGATGGGCGCGCACGTCACGGATGGACTCTATGGGCATCTGCGTCATGAAGCGACGGTACACCGCGTACTGTGTGTACACAACGTACCGCTGCCTCCGTCGCGCGCAGCACCGTCAGGGCGGCCGGGTGCGGGGCGGCTGGGCGAGGCGCACCCTGGAACGAGAGGTAATCCGGAGGTGATCCGTCATGATGCACACCGCAGTGGGATGGCACGTGGAGATGGAGTTCGCGGAGGACGACCAGCACACCCGCGCCGTCGCGATGGTCAGGCTGCCCGACGGGTCCGAGGTGCGCGCCCACGGGCACGCGTCCCGGCACTACACCGACTCCAATCAGCCGCGGGTCGGGGAGGAGATCGCCGGCGCCCGGGCCCTGAACGAACTCGCCATGCAGATGCTCGACAAGGCGCACCGCGAGATCGACGACGCGTCCGGCCGCGTCTCCCACCCGATCCACGTCTAGGAACGGGGAACGCAATCCCGCACCGCACGGATCAGAGCCTGCGCCCTGGGGTCCGCGGTGACCGTCTTACGGAAGCCGTTGGTGACATAGCCGAAGGCGACGCCGGACTCGGGATCGGCGAAGCCGAGGGAGCCGCCGCGGCCCGGGTGCCCGAAGGAGCCCGGGGCCAGGAACGGAGAGGCGCTGCCGTGCAGCATGTAGCCGAGCCCGAAGCGGGTGCCGACCACCAGGACCCGGTCGGGGCCCGCCGACTCCTCGGCGCGGGCGCGCTCCACCGTGTCCGGGGAGAGCAGGCGCACCCCGTCGACCGGGCCGACGAGTGACGCGTAGAAGCGGGCCAGCCCGTCCGCCGTGGCGATGCCGTTGGCGGCGGGCAGGGCGGCCGCGTGGAACGCCGGGTCGTTGTGGTCCGGGGACGGGTCGATCGCGGCGAAGGCGCGGCGGGTGAGGGAGTCCGGGTCGGCGTAGGCGGCGGTGACCGAGCGCTTGGGACGGGCGCGCAGCGCCCCCGGCGGCTCGGGCGCCTCGACCTTGCCGGCCCGCCCGACGCGGTGCGCCTCGGAGGGCGGGAGGCCCACCCACAGGTCCAGGCCGAGGGGGGCCGCGATCTCGGACGCGATCCACTCCCCGGTGCCCTCGCCGGTCACCCGGCGCACCAGCTCGTCCACCAGCCAGCCGTACGTCAGCGCGTGGTAGCCGTGGTCCGTGCCCGGCTCCCACACGGGGGCCTGCGCGGCGACCGCCTCCGCAGCCCGTACCGGGTCGGCGGCGTCGGCGAAGCTCAGCGGACGGTCCAGCACCGGCAGCCCGGCTCGGTGCCCGAGGACGTGCCGGACCAGCACGCCCTCCTTGCCGTGCGCCTTGAACTCCGGCCAGTACCGGCCGACCGGCGCGTCCAGGTCGAGCAGGCCCCGCTCGTACAGCATCAGCACCGCGGCGGCCGCCACGCCCTTCGTCGCCGACCGCACGACCTGCGCGGTGTCCCGCTGCCAGGGCGCGTCGCCGTCGACGTCCTTCGTCCCGGCCCACAGGTCCACGACCCGGCGCCCGTCCCGGTACACGGCGAGCGCCGCTCCCCGCTCCCCGAGCCGCTCGAAGTTCCGGGCGAACGCCTCCCGGACCGGTTCCCAACCGCCGGCCGCCGTGCCGTGCACCTCGACGTCCACGTCTCGTCGTTCCTTCCACTCGCCTGCGACAGTGGGTGCAACCACGCCGTCGCGCCTGCGATTCCAGGGCGCGGCGCGCTCGTCACCCACGGCCGGGCGGCGCCGGCACGGAGCGCGGGTCGAAGCCGTACGGCAGTTCCAGGCGGTGCGCCCGCATCAGGTCCTCGTCGGCGAGCAGATCACCCGTCGGACCGTCCGCCGCGATCACCCCGCCGCTGAGGACCAGCGCGCGCGGGCACAGCTCCAGCGCGTACGGCAGGTCGTGCGTGACCATCAGGACGGTGACGTCCAACGACCGCAGGATGTCCGCCAGTTCACGGCGGGACGCCGGGTCGAGGTTGGAGGACGGCTCGTCCAGGACGAGGATCTCCGGCTCCATCGCGAGCACGGTCGCCACCGCCACCCGGCGCCGCTGTCCGAAGGAGAGGTGGTGGGGCGGACGGTCCTTGAACTCCGCCATGCCGACCCGCTCCAGCGCCCGGTCCACGCGCGCCTCCAGCTCGGCCCCCTTCAGCCCGGCCGCCGCCGGACCGAACGCGACGTCCTCCCGCACCGTCGGCATGAACAGCTGGTCGTCCGGGTCCTGGAAGACGATCCCGACCCGGCGCCGGATCTCCGCCATGTTCCGCCTGCCGACCTCCAGGCCGGCCACGCGCACGGTGCCCGCGCCGCCGGTGAGGATGCCGTTGAGGTGCAGGACGAGGGTGGTCTTGCCGGCGCCGTTCGGCCCGAGCAGCGCGACCCGCTCGCCGCGCCCGATGGTGAAGTCCACGCCGAACAGCGCCTGATGGCCGTCGGGGTAGGCGAAGGCGAGGCCGGAGACCTCCAGGGAAGCAGTACTCACAGGGTCCATCCCAGCAGACACACGACGAGGGCGGCGCAGGGGAGGGCCAGGGCGTACGACCACTGCGCCCGGGACGCCGCCACCTCGTCGATCACCGGCATGACCCCGGTGTAGCCACGGCTCACCATCGCCAGGTGGACGCGTTCGCCGCGTTCGTAGGAGCGGATGAACAGCGCGCCCGCCGACTTGGCGAGCACACCCCAGTGCCGTATCCCGCGCGCCTCGAAGCCCCGCGACTCGCGGGCGATCCGCATCCGGCGCATCTCGTCGGTGATGACGTCGCCGTAGCGGACCATGAAGGACGCGATCTGCACCAGCAGCGGCGGCAGCTTGAGCCGCTGGAGGCCGTGCAGCAGCTCCCGCAGTTCGGTGGTGGCGGCGAGCAGGACGGACGCGGCGACCCCGAGGGTGCCCTTGGCCAGCACGTTCCAGGCGCCCCACAGGCCGTTCACGCTCAGCGACAGCCCGAGGACGTCGACCCGCTCGCCCTCGGCGACGAACGGCAGCAGCACGGCGAACGCGACGAACGGCACCTCGATCAGCAGCCGCTTCAGCAGGAAGACGGCCGGTACGCGCGCCGCGTACGCGACCGCGGCGAGCAGCACGGCGTACGCCGCGAACGCCCACATCGCCTCGCGCGGCGTCGACACGACCACGATCACGAACGCGAGCACCGCCGCGAGTTTGGTGTGCGGCGGCAGCGCGTGCACGGGGGAGTGGCCGTGCCGGTAGAGCCGGTGGGAGTGGCCCGCGCCCACGTCAGACGCTCGTGCCGGCGGGGGAGGTGGCCTCCGCCTGCTCGTCGGCCGTGCGCCGGCGGCGGACCGCCCAGAACACGCCCGTGCCCGCGACGACCGTCACGCCGACGCCGATCACGCCCGCGAGGCCGCCGGAGAGCCGGGCGTCGTCGACGTCCTTCACTCCGTAGTCGGCGAGCGGCGAGTCCGCGACCGCGTGCTCCTCGGCCTGCTTGTCGATGCCGTGGTCGGCGGCGACCTTCTCCAGGCCGTCCGGGTTCGCCGAAGCGTAGAAGCTCACGAAACCGGCGAGCACCAGCGAGGTGACCAGACCGGCGATCCAGACCCTGCGCGGGGAGCGCGCGGGGGCCGGGACGGGCTCCGCGGTCTCCGGGGCGTCGACCAGCTCGCCGTTCACCCGCAGCTTCAGCTTCTGCCGCAGCCCGCGCGCGCCGTGCACCAGGTCCGGGCGGACGGCGATCACCGCGCCGACGGTCAGCGCGGTGATGGCGGCCTCCCCGAGACCGATGAGGACGTGCACGCCGACCATCGCGGTGGCGACCTTGCCGATCGACACGTCGGTGGTGCCGCCCACCGCGTACAGCAGCGTGAAGACGACCGCGGAGGCCGGGACGGAGACCAGCGCGGCCACGAAGGACGCGGCGGTCACCGAGCGGCGGGAGCGCGGCAGCACCTTCACCAGGCCGCGGAACAGCGCGTAGGCGACCACGGTGGTGGTGAGCGCCATCGTGGTGATGTTCACACCGAGCGCGGTCAGGCCGCCGTCGGCGAACAGCACGGACTGGAGCAGCAGCACCACGGACACGCACAGCACGCCCGTGTACGGGCCGACGAGGATCGCGGCGAGGGCGCCGCCGAGGAGGTGGCCGCTGGTGCCGGCGGCCACCGGGAAGTTCAGCATCTGCACGGCGAAGATGAACGCCGCGACCAGCCCGGCCAGCGGGGCGGTGCGCTCGGCGCCGGCACCCGCACCGGGGCGTGCCGTGTCGTCGAGCTCGCGGCGCGCGCCGCGCAGGCTCACGGCGATCGCGCCGGCGGCGAGGACGCCGGCGGCGGCGGAAACGGGGACGTCGATGAATCCGTCAGGTGCGTGCACGGACTCGATGATGTGTCCTCTTGCGAACCTTTCGCAAGAGCGAGCGGCTTGTTCTACGTCTCGTCCTGCTTGCCGCCTACCTCATCTGTGATATAGGCCGCTCGGAAGCGCGGATTCCGATTTGGGTGCACGATAGGACAGGGGTGGGTAAACGGCTGATAAGCCATGGATGCCTTGCCGGGCGCACGACGCAGCGTAAGGGGCCCACCGATGTCCGTGATCGAGCAGTACGCGCGAGTCCACATCGTGACGGATGAGGATCCCCTGCTGGAGAGTCACGGGGCCGTCCCCGTGGTGCTGCGGTACGACCCCGAGCACGACCCCCGCCATGTACGGGTGGACCTGCCCGGGGCGCGGCCCCTCGAATGGGTCGTCGACCGGGACCTGCTGGAACACGGCCTCAAGGCGCCGGTGGACAGCGGCGGCGTACGGGTGTGGCCGTGCGGCCGGGTGCAGGCCGTGGTGGAGTTCCACACCGGCCAGGGCCACTCGGTGGTCGAGTTCGACACCAAGACCCTGTCCCGTTTCCTCCGCCTCACCCACGTGGCGAAGGCGGAGCCGGTCCCGCACTGACCGCCCGCCGCGGGTCTCTCAGCCGCCCGCCTTCAGCAGCGTCGCCACGATCGGGCCCGCCGTGGAGCCGCCGTGGCCGGCGGACTGGACGACGGCGGCCGCCGCCAGGTCGCCGCGGTACGCGGTGAACCAGCCGTTGGGCTTCTTCTGTCCGTCCACCTCGGCCGAGCCCGTCTTCGCGCCCCGCTCACCGTCCACCCCGGCCATCGCCTCCGCGGCGGTGCCGGCGGTCGCGGTGTACGACATCAGCTCCCTCAGCTGCGCGAGCGTGCCCGCGGACAGGGTGCGCGGCGCGGTCGCCAGCTGACGTCCGTCGACCTCCGGCGACACCAGGTACGGCTGGTGGAAGACGCCCGCCTTCACCGTCGCCGACACCGACGCCATGTTCAGCGGGTTCATCCGCACCCCGCCCTGGCCTATCAGCGACGCGGCCATCGGGGCCTTCGACTGCACGGGCACCGCGCCGTCGAACGTGGACACCCCGACCTTCCAGTCGTCGCGGCCCAGGCCGAAGTAGTCCTGGGCGTGCCGGGTGAGGTCGTCGTCCTCCAGCTTCGGGGCCTGGCTGATGAAGGCCGTGTTGCAGGAGGCGGCGAAACTCGCGCGGAACGTGCCGTCCTTGATCTGGAACTTGTCGAGGTTCTGGAACTTCCAGCCGCCGTAGCTGAAGTACTTGGGGCACGGGTGCTTCTTGTCGATCGACGCGAGGCCCTTCTCGATCAGCATCGAGGACGTGACCACCTTCATCGTGGATCCCGGCGCCAGCGACCCCTGGAACGCGACGTTGAAGCCACGCGAGGAGTTCGCCGCCGCGAGTATCTCGCCGGTCGACGGCCGCACCACCACCACCGAGGCCTGCTTGCGCTTCGCCACCTCGGCCTCGGCGAGCGCCTGCAGGGACGGGCTCAGCGTGGTCTTCACCGTGCCCGGCGTGCCCTCGCTCAGCTCCAGCAGGGTCGTGTCGGCCAGCTCCGCCTTCTTCGACGCCTCGCCGCGCACCACACGCAGCTCGACCCCGGCCTCGCCCCCCGCCTTCTCGCCGTACTTCTCGCGCAGCCCGTCCAGCACGGACCCCAGCGACGGGTACTTCCCGGTGGTCAGCTCGCCGCCGTCGCGGTCCAGCGCCTTCACCGGCGGGGTGCCGGCCTCGCCGGTGACGAGCTTGTCGCCCTTCCGCAGCTCCGGGTGCAGCACGGACGGCCGCCAGTCGACGCGCGGCTCCCCGTCCCCGGCCCGCCGCACCACGGTCAGCGTGCTGTCGTACGTCAGCGGCTTCGCCGTCCGCTCGTACGACACCGTGCCCTTGACGGCGAAGGTGACCGAGTCCCGGGCGGGGGCGCCCGGCGTGAGGGCGAGGTCGCGGACGCGGGCGTCCTTCACGTACGAGGCGAGCGCCGCCTTCGCGGCCACCGGGTCGTCGGTCGCGGCGGCGGCCTCCGCGACCTGGCCGGACTGCCAGGCGGTGAGGAACTTCTCGGCGGCGGCGGTGACCTCGTCGGCCGACAGCGGCCCCGACTTCACGGTCTCCGCCTGGGTGGCGGTGTCCCCGCCGTGCCCTCCCGCGCCCCCGACGAGTGCGTACGCGCCGTAACCGGCGCCGCCCATCAGCACGGCCATCGCCGCGCCGATCACGACCGGCCTCATGTTCCGCCGGTCCCCGGCGCGCCCTCTGTTCCCCACTGGTGTCCGTCCTCCGTCGCCCCGCCCCGGCCCCCCGCGGCCCGCGTGGCTCTCGATCGAGTCAAGGCCCCGTCGGCGCAGTCGCGCCGACGACGGCCCCCACCCTAAAGTCCCGCCGGACGGGCCGTGCGCTCAGCCGCCCGCTCGTAGCACGGCTGCGACAATCGGCCCCGCCGCGTCGCCGCCGTGGCCGCCCTGCTGGGCCATCGCCGCCGCCGCGACGTCACCGCGGAAACCGGTGAACCAGCTGTCCGACGTGGCGTTCCCGTCGACCTCCGCGGAACCGGTCTTCGCGCCGATGTCACCGCCCAGACCGGACATCGCCTGCTGCGCGGTGCCCTGGGTGGCGGTGAGCCGCATCATCTCCTTGAGCTGGTCCGACGTCTCCGCAGGCAGGCCCTTCGCCTGGGCCAGCCGACGGTTGTCCAGCTCGGGGGAGACCAGGTAGGGCTGGCGGAACGCGCCCGTGATCGCGGTGGCCGTCACGGAGGCCATGTTCAGCGGGTTCATCTGCACCTGGCCCTGGCCGATGGCGTTCGCCGCCCGGTCCGGGCCGCCGGAGGCCGGCACGCTGCCGTCGAAGGACGCTATGCCGGTCTTCCAGTCGTCCCGGCCCAGCCCGAACCGCTCCTGTGCCTCCTCGGTGAGCGAGGTGTCGGTGAGCGGCTGCTCGTCGATCAGCTTGATGAAGGCGGTGTTGCAGGAGCGCAGGAAGCTGTTGGCGAGGGTGGCGCCCTCGTCGGGCTCCATGCCGGTGAGGTTCTTGAAGGTCTGGCTCTGCCAGGTCGCGGTGTCGGGGCAGGGCGCCGGGCCGTTCATGGAGGTCACGCCGTGGTCGATGAGCATCGCGGCAGTGATGATCTTCATGGTGGAGCCGGGGGCGACCTGCCCCTGGAAGGCCGCGTTGAAGCCGTCGTCGCGGTTGTTGGCCACCGCCAGGACCTCGCCGGTGCTGGGCTTCAGCGCCACCACCGACGACTCAGGGAAGTCCTTCACCGCCTTCTCGGCTGCCGCCTGCACCCCGGCGCTGAGCGTGGTGCGCAGCGTGCCAGGCTCGCCCGCGGCGAGGGTGAGCAGCGGGGTGTCCGCCTCGTCGGTCGTGTGCCGGATGGACAGCTCGACGGCCGGGCTGCCGCCCGCCTTGTCGCCGTACTTCTGCCGCAGGGTGTCCAGGACCGGGCCGAGGGAGGGGTACTTCTCCCTGGTCAGCACGGTGCCGTCGCGGTCCACCGCCTCGATGGGCGGCTGCGCGGACTCTCCGGTGACGAGCGTGTCCCCGTCCTTCAGGTCCGGGTGCACGACGGCCGGCTTCCAGTCGACCAGCGCGCGTCCGGTGGTCTGCCCGCGCACGACCGTCAGGGTGCTGGTGTAGCGCAGTGGCTTGGAGACGCCGTCGGCGGAGACGGTCGCCTTCACCGTGAACGGCACGGTGGTGCCGCGCGGGGCGCCCGGAGTGATGTCGACCCGCCCTATGCGCGCCTCCTCGCCGTACGCGGCCAGCAGCACGCCCGCTTCCTGCGCGTTGTTCGTGTACGAGGCGGCCCGCGTGGCCTGCCCCTCCTCCCAGGCGCTGAAGAACGCTTCGGACGCCTCGCGCACCTCGTCCTGGTCGGGCGGCCCCGACCTGCGCGTCTCCGCGGCGCCGGAGCCGCCCCCGTTTCCGTTCAGTGCCGAGACGATGTTGTACGCCCCGTACCCCGCTCCGCCGACCATCACGGCGAACACGCCGCCGACGACGGCGACCTTGACCCCCTTGCCCATCGGGCGATCCTCCCCCGCCGGACCCCGCGTCATCTGAACACGTTCAAAAGCCCGGTACGTGGAGCACTCTATGCGCTGTGCGCTGACCAGGGGGCGACGGTTTTCGATCGGTGTCTCAAAGGAGACCTTGGCCTGACGGCCTCAGGGGTGGTCAGACACCGCTCCCGGTCTGGTCGGCGGGGTTGGCGGCGTTGGCGGCTCCGTCGGCCGGGGTGCGGGCCGGGGGGACCTGGTTCGCCTGAGCCGATCCCAGTTGGCGTGACATGGAGTTGAACGCCCTGAGATTGGGCGCCTTCCTGATGACGAAGATGCCGGCGATCGACGAAGCGGGGAGACCGCAGAGCAGGACGCCGTACCCCGCTTCCTGTGCCTGGACCATGCTGTGGGCGAGCCAGACCAGGGCGATCACAGCTCCACCGGCCACCAGGGTTCCGAGCGCGGTCGTGGCGTGGCCGAGGTACATGTTGATGCGCTGGGTGCGGGCCGGGTAGTTGATCTCCTTGAGGGCGCGTTTGACGGTCGCCTTCGGGACGTTCTCCAGCCGCTTGGCCAGTTCGATGAGCTGGTCGACGTCCACTTTGGAATCAGGGGTTTCCCCGGCCCCGTGCATGCTCAACGTGCTTCCTGCACGTCGGCCGCGAGGCGGCGGAGGATTTTGACCACCGGGTGGTCTTCGCTTGCCGTTTTCATGACCTGCTCTACGCTGACCTTCGGAGAATGGGAGACGATCGGGCTATTGCGCCCGCTTTCGTCGTACTCCGAGACGATTTCCATGAACAATGCGCTCGCCAGCGCCGGATCGACCCGGCTGCGGCGGATGAGGCTGGCAGCCTCCAGTGAATCGACCTGGTTCTCGGCCATCCGCTTCAGGGTTTCGCGGATCATCGCGGTTTCACGGTGATGCAGTTCTCGTTCTTTTTGTTTCAGTGAGCGCTGCAGTGCGGTGAAAAATGCGCCGATGCCGACCGTGGCCAGGACCGAGCATGCCGAGATCACGGCGACGGGCCAGTCGGTTCCGCTGGCGAGCGACACCAGCCCCAGTGCCGATGTCAGCACGGCGGAGAGGAAGCTCGTGGTCACTGCGACAAGACGCAGACGCGATAAGGACCTCGACACCTCGGCGTGCGGTTTGTGCCCCGTCAATTCGGAGGCGCTCCGGCGGGAGCGATCGGTTTCCGCGTCCAACGCGGAAATGAGGGATTCGACGCCCTCGTGAAAAGACCGCACCGCCATGCCGTGGTCCGCCGCTCGGGCGGGAAAGATCCTCCCCGTCGGATCAAGGACAGCGCGTGCACCGGCTCCGAAATTGTCCCAGCCCACGACAACCACCCCCCAGAGAGCTGCGTTGACTCAGTGCGATATACCCAAGGTAGCAGATCGACAACCCTCGGTGACGTGCTTCGCGGGTTACGCCGCAGTAGGCACGGAGGTTAACAGGCTTGTCCTACGAGCGTCCCGTGTTCGAGTTCGAATAACGGATTGCGCTATTCCGCTGTGATGCCCGTGAGGCTCCCGCCGGGCGGTGTGCGGCCCGCTACACCCACGTGTCCAGCCACATCCGCGACCGCCAGTCCTCGATCGGGATGGGCGTGCCCGTGTAGATCGGCCAGAAGTAGATGAAGTTCCAGATGATCAGGAGGGTCAGGACGCCCGCCGCCGTCGCTCCCGCCACACGGCGGGTGTCCGTGGAGCGGGGCGGGCCGACGATCGCGCCCAGGAGCATCGCCACCGCCAGGCAGAGGAACGGCAGGAAGACGATCGCGTAGAAGTAGAAGATCGTGCGTTCCTGGTAGAGGAACCAGGGGGCGTACCCCGCGGCGATGCCGCACGCGATCGCGCCCGCGCGCCAGTCGCGGCGGAAGGCCCAGCGCCACAGGACGTAGAGGAGGGCCAGGCAGCCCACCCACCACAGCAACGGCGTGCCGATGGCGAGGACCTCCTGCGCGCACTTCTCGCCCGCGTCCACCGGGCAGCCGTCCACGCCGGGCGCGGGCGACTCGTAGAAGTACGACACCGGGCGGCCGGCGACGATCCAGCTCCACGGGTTGGACTCGTACGTGTGCGGCGAGGACAGGCCGACGTGGAACTCGTACACCTGGTTCTCGTAGTGCCACAGGCTGCGCCACCAGTCGGGGAACAGCCACGACCAGTCGCTTCCCCGCCCGTCGCGGGTGGCCCAGTCGCGGTAGTAGCCGCCGCTGCCGTCGGTCGCGGAGAGGATCCAGCCGGCCCAGGACGCGAAGTACGTGAACACCGCCACCGGCACCGTCGAGAGGAAGGCCCAGCCCAGGTCCCGCTTCAGCACGGCCAGCCGGGGCCGCACCGCGCCCGCGACCCGGCGCGCGCCGACGTCCCACAGCACGGACATCACACAGAACGCGGCCATGATGTACAGGCCGTTCCATTTGGTGCCGATCGCCAGGCCCAGCATCAGGCCCGCCGCAAGACGCCACGGACGAAAGCCGATCCGGGTGTTCTCGGCGGCGTCCACGTCCGGACGGGCCCGCCCGTCCGCGTCCACCGGCAGCGCGGCGGCCAGTTTCTCGCGGGCCTTGTCCCGGTCGATCAGCAGACACCCGAAGGCGGCCAGCACGAAGAACATCAGCACGCCGTCGAGCAGCGCGGTGCGGCTCATCACGAAGTGCAGCCCGTCCACCGCCATCAGCGCGCCCGCGAGGCAGCCGAGGAACGTGGAGCGGAACAGCCGGCGCCCGATCCGGCACAGCATCAGCACCGACAGCGTGCCGAGCAGCGCCGTCATGAACCGCCAGCCGAACGGGTCGAAGCCGAAGAGCAGCTCCCCCAGCCCGATCACGTACTTGCCGACCGGCGGATGCACGACGTACGCCGCGTCCGTCGGGATCGGGACGTTGCCGCCCGAGTCCAGGATGAGCCGGTTGACCTCCTTGTCCCAGTTCACCTCGAACCCGCGGTGGACGAGCGCCCACGCGTCCTTCGCGTAGTACGTCTCGTCGAATATCACCGCCTTGGGGTGGCCCAGGTTCCAGAACCGCAGCACCCCCGCCACCAGCGTCACCAGCAGCGGGCCGCCCCACCCCGACCAGCGGACGAGACGGCCGGCGAGCACCGGCGGCACCCCGAGCGTCTTCCACAGCCGGCCCGACGGCTCGGTGTACGGCGGGACCAGGCGGTCGCGGACGTCGCCTCTGACGGTGGACGTACGGTGGCCGAAACGCCGCAGCCGGTGCTGCCACGTCTGCCGCTGCTCGAGCGGCGACTGCTCCTGGCGGGTGTCCGTGGAGGACGCGGTACTGGTCACCGCGCCATCGTAGGGAACGGCGCTGTGTGAGTCCCGCGCATGGGCGGTATGCCCCGCCTCCGTCCGCTCCTGGGAGGATGGACGCGTGACCGGAACCCTCGTACTCGCAGGCACCCCCATCGGCGACATCTCCGACGCGCCGCCCCGGCTCGCCGAGGAACTCGCCGGCGCCGACGTCGTCGCCGCCGAGGACACCCGGCGGCTGCGCCGGCTGACCCAGGCGCTCGGCGTCACCCCCAAGGGGCGGGTGGTGTCGTACTTCGAGGGCAACGAGACCGCCCGCACGCCCGAACTGGTCGACGAGCTGGCGGGCGGCGCGCGCGTGCTGCTCGTCACCGACGCCGGCATGCCGTCCGTGTCCGACCCCGGCTACCGGCTGGTCGCCGCGGCCGTCGAGCGGGACATCCAGGTCACCGCGGTGCCCGGGCCGTCCGCCGTGCTCACCGCGCTCGCCCTGTCCGGGCTGCCCGTCGACCGGTTCTGCTTCGAGGGGTTCCTGCCCCGCAAGGCGGGCGAGCGTCTTGGCCGGCTGCGGGAGGTCGCCGACGAGCGCCGCACCCTCGTCTACTTCGAGGCCCCGCACCGCCTCGACGACACCCTCGCCGCGATGGCCGAGGTGTTCGGCGCCGACCGCCGCGCCGCCGTCTGCCGCGAGCTGACCAAGACGTACGAGGAGGTCAGGCGGGGCCCGCTGGCCGAGCTGGCCGCGTGGGCGGCCGAGGGCGTGCGCGGGGAGATCACCGTGGTCGTCGAGGGCGCCCCCGAGAAGGGCCCCGAGGAGATCGACGACGCCGAGCTGGTGCGCCGGGTGCGGGTGCGCGAGGAGGCGGGCGAGCGGCGCAAGGAGGCCATCGCGGCGGTCGCGGCGGCGGCGGGGCTGCCGAAGCGGCAGGTCTTCGACGCGGTGGTGGCGGCGAAGAACGCCGGCAACACCCAGGACGCCGGGAAGCGGTGACGCCGGACGTCGCTCCCTCGTCATGAGAAGTACCGGGATCGGTAAAGAACCCGGGGCGTTCGGGTAATCCACGGCCAAATCGGCGCCAATACTCCGCCGGTGCCCGTGTGCTCATGGCCGCCGGGGAGTCCACTGGCCGCAGGGGCGGGCGCGGGCCCGTCCCGTCAGCGGACCGACAGGAGCCGGCATGACCGAGATCTCCGGACCGGGCGCACTGCGCGCGGGCGCCACCGCCGTCGTCACCGAGGCGTACGCCTTCGCCTGCATGCGCTGCGGATACGGCTGGGAGCAGGCGTACGAGATAGAGCACCACGTCGACGCCGACGGCCGCACCTTCGTGCTGTACGTGGCGGACGGCCGGATCGTGCCCTCCCCGCTCAGCCGGCCCACCTGCCGCAGCTGCGACGGACATGTCGTGCGGATCCTCCGGCCGGGCCGGGTCGCCTCGGCCCGCGACGCCGCCCACCGGGAGCGCCGGGTGCCGGCCGCCGGGCCGGTGGAGGCCCCCTGGGCGCGGGAGGGGTCCGCGCCGCTTCCGTAGGATCGGGAGCATGCCTGCCGACGACACCGACAAGAACGCCGCGCCGCCGCTCCCGGAGCCCCTGCGGGTGCCGGTCGCCGATTCCCACACGCATCTCGACATGCAGTCCGGCACGGTCGAGGAGGCCCTCGCCAAGGCCGCGTCGGTGGGGGTGACGACCGTGGTGCAGGTCGGCTGCGACCTCAAGGGGTCCCGCTGGGCGGCGGAGACGGCCGCGGCGTACGACGCCGTGCACGCGACGGTCGCCCTGCACCCCAACGAGGCCCCGCGGATCGTCCACGGCGACCCCGACGGGTGGTCCCGGCAGGGCGCCAGGCAGCCCGGCGGGGACGCGGCGCTGGACGAGGCGCTCGCCGAGATCGACCGGCTGGCCGCGCTGCCGCAGGTCAAGGGCGTCGGCGAGACCGGCCTCGACCACTTCCGCACCGGCGAGGACGGCAAGGAGGCGCAGGAGCGGTCCTTCCGCGCCCACATCGAGATCGCCAAGCGGCACGGCAAGACGCTCGTGATCCACGACCGCGACGCCCACGCGGACGTGCTGCGCGTGCTGAAGGAGGAGGGCGCCCCCGAGCGCACCGTCTTCCACTGCTACTCCGGGGACGCGGAGATGGCGGAGATCTGCGCGGCCGCCGGCTACTACATGTCGTTCGCCGGCAACGTCACCTTCAAGAACGCCCAGAACCTGCGGGACGCGCTCGCCGTCGCCCCGCTGGAACTGGTCCTGGTGGAGACCGACGCGCCCTTCCTCACCCCGGTGCCCTACCGCGGCCGGCCCAACGCCCCCTACCTGGTGCCGGTCACCGTGCGTGCCATGGCGGCCGTGCGCGGCGTCGACGAGGACACCCTGGCCACCGCGCTCGGCGCCAACACCGCGCGGGCCTTCGGCTACTGACCGGCCCTCACCTCGCGCACGGTCCGTGGTCGTGCCGCTCGGGAGAGTGATCGGCGAGCGGCTCGGGCACGTACGGCGGGCTGGACCAGTTCGACACCCGCACCTGGCGGGACCTCGGCGCCGCCGGCCGCCGGCCGCACCGGCGGTGACCGGGGCGGACCCACGCGCCCCGTACCCTTGTCCCGTGACCAGCCCCACCCCCGACGCCCTCCTCGGCCCCGCCGACGTCCGCGAACTGGCGGCCGCCCTCGGCGTACGGCCCACCAAGCAGCGCGGCCAGAACTTCGTCATCGACGCCAACACGGTCCGCCGTATCGTGCGCACCGCCGAGGTACGCCCCGACGACGTCGTCGTCGAGGTCGGCCCCGGGCTCGGCTCGCTCACGCTGGCGCTGCTGGAGGCCGCCGACCGGGTCACCGCGGTGGAGATCGACGACGTGCTCGCCGGGGCGCTGCCCGCCACCGTCGCCGCCCGCATGCCGGAGCGCGCCGACCGGTTCGCGCTGGTCCACTCCGACGCGATGCACGTCACCGAGCTGCCGGGACCGGCCCCGACCGCGCTGGTCGCCAACCTCCCCTACAACGTCGCCGTCCCCGTGCTGCTGCACATGCTCGAGACGTTCCCGAGCATCGAGCGCACGCTGGTGATGGTCCAGTCCGAGGTGGCCGACCGGCTCGCCGCCGCACCCGGCTCGAAGGTGTACGGCGTCCCCTCGGTCAAGGCCAACTGGTACGCCGAGGTCAAGCGCGCCGGGGCCATCGGCCGCACCGTCTTCTGGCCCGCGCCGAACGTCGACAGCGGCCTGGTGTCGCTGGTGCGGCGTGCGGAGCCGCTGAAGACCACCGCGACCCGGCGCGAGGTGTTCGCCGTGGTCGACGCGGCCTTCGCCCAGCGCCGCAAGACGCTGCGCGCCGCCCTCGCCGGCTGGGCGGGCTCGCCGGCCGCGGCCGAGGCGGCGCTGGTCGCGGCCGGCGTCCCGCCGCAGGCGCGAGGCGAGTCGCTGACCGTCGAGGAGTTCGCGCGCATCGCCGAACACAAGCACGCCGGACACGAGGAGCAGGGCCCGCAGTGAGCGTCACCGTCCGCGTCCCCGCCAAGGTCAACGTGCAGCTCGCGGTCGGCGCGGCCCGCCCCGACGGCTTCCACGAGCTGGCCAACGTCTTCCTCGCGGTCGGCCTGTACGACGAGGTGACCGCCACCCCGTCGCCGGACGGCCCGCGCATCACCTGCGAAGGCCCCGACGCCGCGCAGGTCCCCCTCGACCGCAGCAACCTCGCCGCCCGCGCCGCCCTGGCCCTCGCCGAGCGGTACGGCCGGGCGCCCGACGTCCACCTGCACATCGCCAAGGACATCCCCGTCGCGGGCGGCATGGCCGGCGGCAGCGCGGACGGCGCGGGCGCCCTGCTCGCCTGCGACGCGCTGTGGGGCACCGGCGCGAGCCGGGAGGAACTCCTCGACATCTGCGCCGAGCTGGGCAGCGACGTGCCGTTCAGCCTGGTCGGCGGGGCCGCGCTCGGTACCGGGCGCGGCGAGAGGCTGACGGAGCTGGAGGTCGGGGGGACCTTCCACTGGGTGTTCGCGATGGCCTCACGGGGGCTGTCCACACCGGCGGTGTTCCGGGAGTTCGACCGGCTGGCGGAAGCGCGGGAGATCCCGGAGCCGGTGGCTTCGCGGGGACTGCTCGGCGCTCTCGCCAAGGGTGACGCGGAAGCGCTCGCGGCCGCCGTGTCCAACGATCTCCAGCCGGCGGCGCTGTCTCTGTTCCCGGAGCTGGCGGACACGCTGGCCGCGGGGCGCGCGGCGGGGGCACTGGCCTCGCTGGTGTCGGGGTCGGGGCCGACGACGGCGTTCCTGGCGCGGGACGCGGAGGCGGCGGAGACCGTCGCGGCGGCGCTGCGGGCCTCCGGCACCTGCCGGGACGTACGCACGGCGCCGGGGCCGGTGCCGGGGGCCACGGTGGTCTGAACGGCTCAGGGCCGCGCTTCCACCGGGCTCCCGCCGATCAACTCGGTGTGGGAACCTGCTGCCTGCCACCTACGGCAGCCGCCCGTTTCCGATCACCTCATCACAAAGGGTGACCGTCTCCTCGCGTCACGACCGCCCCCCGGCAGGGCCTACGCTGGAAAGCTGATCGATCCACCGGGCAGGAGAGAAATGGCCGTCAATCTGGTCAATGTCGAGAACGTCAGCAAGGTGTACGGCACCCGTGCGCTGCTGGACGGGATCTCCCTCGGCGTCTCCGAGGGCGACCGGATCGGGGTCGTGGGGCGCAACGGGGACGGCAAGACCACGCTGATCCGCATGCTGGCCCGGCTGGAGGAGGCCGACACCGGGCGGGTGACGCACTCCGGCGGGCTGCGGCTCGGCGTGCTCACGCAGCACGACTCGCTCGACCCCGAGGCGACCGTCCGGCACGAGGTCATCGGGGACATGGCCGACCACGAGTGGGCCGGTGACGCCAAGGTCCGCGACGTGCTCACCGGACTGTTCGGCGGGCTCGACCTGCCCGGCTTCCCCAAAGGACTCGACACCGTCGTCGGACCGCTGTCCGGCGGCGAGCGGCGCCGCATCGCGCTGGCCAAGCTGCTCATCGAGGAGCAGGACCTGATCGTCCTCGACGAGCCGACCAACCACCTCGACGTCGAGGGCATCGCCTGGCTCGCCGAGCACCTGCGCAACCGCCGCTCCGCGCTCGTCTGCGTCACCCACGACCGGTGGTTCCTCGACCAGGTCTGCACCCGCATGTGGGACGTGCAGCGCGGCGTCGTCCACGAGTACGAGGGCGGCTACTCCGACTACGTCTTCGCCCGCGCCGAGCGCGAGCGCATCGCGGCCACCGAGGAGGCCAAGCGGCAGAACCTGGTCCGCAAGGAGTTGGCCTGGCTGCGCCGCGGCGCCCCCGCCCGCACCTCCAAGCCGCGCTTCCGCGTCGAGGCCGCCAACGAGCTGATCGCCGACGTGCCGCCGCCGCGCGACAGCAGCGAGCTGATGAAGTTCGCCTCCTCGCGGCTCGGCAAGACCGTGTTCGACCTGGAGGACGTGACCGTCCAGGCCGGGCCCAAGGTGCTGCTGAAGCACGTGACCTGGCAGCTCGGCCCCGGCGACCGCATCGGCCTGGTCGGCGTCAACGGCGCCGGCAAGACGTCCCTGCTGCGGGCGCTCGCCGAGGCCGCCCGCAGCGAGGGCGAGACGCAGCCCGCGGCCGGCCGCATCCGCGTCGGGAAGACCGTCAAACTGGCCTATCTGTCGCAGGAGGTCGCCGAACTCGACCCCACCTGGCGGGTGCTGCAGGCCGTGCAGCAGGTGCGTGAGCGCGTCGACCTCGGCAAGGGCCGCGAGATGACCGCCGGTCAGCTCTGCGAGACCTTCGGCTTCAACAAGGAGAAGCAGTGGACGCCCGTCGGGGACCTCTCCGGCGGTGAGCGCCGCCGCCTCCAGCTGCTGCGGCTGCTGATGGACGAGCCCAACGTCCTCTTCCTCGACGAGCCCACCAACGACCTCGACATCGAGACCCTGACCCAGCTCGAGGACCTCCTCGACGGCTGGCCCGGCTCCATGATCGTCATCTCCCACGACCGGTTCTTCGTCGAGCGCACCACCGACCGCGTCTTCGCCCTCCTCGGCGACGGCACCCTGCGGATGCTGCCGCGCGGCATCGACGAGTACCTGGAGCGCCGCAAGCGCATGGAGGAGGCCGCCGCCGCCTCCGCCCAGGCCGCCGCCCCGGCCCGCGGCGCGACGCCCGAGAAGAGCGCCGCCGACCAGCGCGCGGCGAAGAAGGAACTCCAGCGCATCGAGCGCCAGCTGGACAAGATCTCGGCCAGGGAGGCCACCCTCCACACCGCCATCGCCGAGAACGCCACGGACTTCGCGAAAGTGGCCGAACTGGACGCCGAACTGCGGGACCTGGCCGGTCAGCGCGACGAACTGGAGCTGCGCTGGCTGGAACTCGCCGAGGACGCCTGACCGGCGCGAGAGCCGCCTCGTGCGCCTGCGCGTGGGGAGCACGCGCCGCGTGAAGAGGGCGTGAAGGCACGTAACGGGCGCATCACAGGCCGGTCCTCCCTTGGGAACAGGGGAGGACGCGGCCCGGTGGCGTGTCGGTGCCGGGTGATAGAAAGAGCCGTCCGACAAGTGACCGACGACGACTCTGGGTCATCACGAACCTCAGGGCGTGGCTAAAAATCAGTGAGCAAGGGGGAACGCGCTGATGACTCAGCCGCCCAACCAGCCGCCTCAGGGCGGCTTCGGACCTCCGCAGGACCCGCCGCCGGGCGGGGGTTTCGGACCGCCGCAGACGCCGCCGCAGACCCCACCGCCCCCGCAGGGCACCCCGCAGACGCCGCCGCAGGGTCAGCCCTCCGGCGCTCCGCATCCCGGGTACGGCTACCCGCAGCAGCCTCCGACGCAGCCCGGCCCCTACGCCTCCGGGCCGTACCAGCAGCCCGGCCCGTACGGACAGCCGCAGCAGCCGGGCCAATACGGCCAGTCCGGGTACGGCCATCCGCAGCAGTCCGGCTTCCCCGGCGCGCCCGGCACCCCGCCCGGCGGCGGCTCCCGCAACCCCTTCAAGGGCAAGCCGCTGCTGATCGCCGCCGCCGCGGTGGCGGTCGCGCTGATCGTCGGCGGCACGGTGTGGGCCGTCTCCGGCGACGACGACAAGAAGGAGCCGGTCGCCCGGCAGACCGACGACCCCGAGCCGGGCGGGTCCAGCGGCGCCCCGGTCAACCCGGGCGACGGCAGCGGCGACGGCGGCGAGGAGACCGAGGACCTCAACGAGGGCCGCCAGGCGGGCGAGTCCAAGGTGCTCTGGTACAAGGAGGCGCCCGACGCCCCCGGCTCCGGCGCCGACGCCCCCGGCCAGTGGATAACCGGCAAGACCGCGGTCAAGGCGGCCTACAAGGACCTCTACGGGTACAACGTCACCGACGGCAAACCCGCCTGGGACACCATCACCTTCCCCCACAAGATCTGCGCGGTCACCCCGGAGAAGACGGCCGACGACAAGATCGTCGTCGCGTCCATGAGCGGCAGCAGCGACAGCGCCAAGTGCAACCAGCTCCAGCTCGTCGACCTCGTCACCGGCGAGAAGGGCTGGACGCAGGAGGTCGCCGACGGCGCGCTGTTCGACAGCGTGCTCTCCATCGAGCTGTCCCTCGCCGGCAACACGCTGATGGTGGGCCGCTCGCAGTCCGGCACGGCGTACGACGTGCGCACCGGCAAGAAGCTGTGGGACTCCAAGCGGTACGGCGACGCGCCCTGCTTCCCCGCCGCGTTCGCGGGCGGCGAGCGGCTGATCCAGGTCGCCTCCTGCGGCGCGGGCGGCGACAACGCCCACGACGAGGTCCGCGAGCTCGACCCCGCCACCGGCAAGGCCAAGTGGACCTACCGGTACGCCAAGGGCTGGCGCGTCGAGCGCACCTTCTCCGTCGACCCTCTGGTCGTCTACGCGACCAAGCAGGAGGAGGGCAGCGACAAGAAGTCGTGGAACATCGCGGCCTTCACCGCCGCCGGCAAGCTGCGCTCCCAGGTCGCCGTCGACGAGAACTTCGACCCCGGCTGTGGCTGGGCCATCCTCGCGCGCGACCTCCAGGGCTGCGAAGGCGTCGTCGTCGAGGGCGACACCCTCTACCTGCCGACGGCCGCCACCACCGGGGCCAACGAGCTCGTCGCCATCAGCCTCGCCAACGGCAAGGAGCTGTGGCGCGAGTCCTCCCCCGTGGAGGAGTCGATGATCCCGATGAAGGTCGAGGGCGGCAAGCTCGTCGCGTACGTCGAGCCGTCCTACGACGCCGGCGGCCGGGTCGTCGCCCTGCCCGTCGGCGGCGCGAACCACAAGCCGGCCACGCTGATGCAGAACCCGCAGGCGGTCGCCGACATCGAGAACGGCTTCTTCAGCAAGGCGATCGACTGGGTCGACGGCCGCTTCTACCTGTCGACCACCCGGCTGAACGGCAACGACGACGCGAAGGAGAAGTTGATGCTCGCCTACGGCACATGAGCCCCGTGAGCGCAACTCGCGTCACTTTCCCGCCGCCCGTCGTCCCCTTCCCCTGAGGTACCCACGTCATGAGCCAGCCGCCTCCGCCGCCCAACCAGCCCCCGCAGCAGCCGGGGTTCGGGCCGCCGCAGGAACCGTCGGAGCCGCAGCCGCCGGCGCCCTCGGCTCCCGCCACGCCTCCCACCCCGCCCGCGCAGCCGCCCCAGCAGCCGCCCGCCGGACCCGATTTGAACAAGGCGCCCCAGCCGCAGCCGGGCTACGGCTACCCGCAGGCGCCGGGGACCCCGCCTCCCGCCGCGCCGCCTACGCCTCCGCAGGGCCCCGGCTACGGCTACCCGCAGCAGCCGCCCGCCGGTTACGGCTACCCGGCCCAGCAGCCCGGTCCGTACGGCCAGCCGCAGCAGCCCGGCCCTTACGGCCAGCAGCCCGGCCCTTACGGCCAGCCGCAGCAGCCCGGTCCGTACGGTCAGCAGCCCCCCTACGGTTACGCGCAGCCGACCGTGCCGATGCAGGCGCAGCCCGGACAGCCCGGCGGCGGGCGGAAGATCAACGCCCAGGTGGCGATCATCGTCTCGGCGGTCGTCGCGATCGCGCTGATCGTCGGCGGCGGCGTCTGGTACGCGAACTCGTCCGGCAAGGACGACGACAAGCAGACCACCGCCGAGGGCGGCGATACCAAGGGCGGCGAGGGCGACGGCAAGGAGGGCGGCTCCGGCGACGGGGGCGCCACCACCGGCGAGGCCAAGGAGAAGGCGCCCGCCGCCACCGGGTCCAAGGTGCTGTTCCAGGTGCCCTCGCCCAAGGTGCCCAAGGGCGTCACGACCATCTCCATCGCCGGTTCCTGGCTGACCGACTCCGTCTACGCCAAGAGCGGGCTGTCGGAGATCACCGGTTACGACCGCAAGACCGGCACCAAGAAGTGGACGCTGGACCTCCCCGGTCCGGTGTGCGCGGCGACCCCGCACATCACCGAGGACGACAAGACGGCGATCGTCCACAAGCCGGCCATGCCGAGCAAGACGGACCCCCAGGCCTGCACCGAGGTCGCGGTGGTCGATTTGGCGGCCGGCAGCAAGGTGTGGACCAAGACCGCCAAGTCCGGAACCATGCCGGTCAGCTTCAACAACGTCACGATCGGCGGCGGCACCGTCGCGGCAGGCTCCACCAGCGGCGGCGCCGCCTGGGACCTCGCCACCGGTGACGAGCGCTGGGCGCCGAAGACGTCCGACTCCTGCTACGACGCCGGGTACGGCGGCGGCGCCAAGCTGGTCGCGGTCCGCAAGTGCGGCTCGTACGACCAGCGTCAGCTGCACATCCAGAACGTCGACCCCAAGTCGGGCGACATCCTCGCCGAGTACAAGATGGACGAGGGCATCGAGTACGCGGCCGTCGTCTCCACCGACCCGCTCGTGGTGGCCGCCGACGTCGGCGACAGCGCCGGTGACGGCAGCGGCATCTCCGACTTCTTCTCCATCGACAACAAGACCGGCAAGCTGCGCGCCCGCCTCTCCGCGCCGGGCGACGAGTTCGCCGCCCGTTGCGACGCCATTTACAAGGTGGAGAACTGCACGGGCGTCACGGTCGGCAACGACCGGCTGTACATCGCCACCGAGGAGCACGACAGCGGCGGCGACTCCTACAGCCAGACCAACGAGGTCGTCGCGTTCGACCTGGCCACCGGCAAGCAGACGGGCCAGCGTGCCGACGCCGGCGAGAACTACGAGATCTTCCCGCTGCGCATGGACGGCCCCAACGTCATCGCCTACAAGCGGCCGCCGTACGACAAGGGCGGGCAGGTCGTCAGCATCGACGGCGAGTCCTTCAAGGAGACGGTCCTGATGGAGAACCCGTCGACGGAGGCGGTGCGCGACGTCGAGTCGCGGATGTCGCCCGACTACTCGGAGATCCAGTTCGGGCAGGGCGGGCTGTACATGTCCTCCGTGTACGCCAGTGACTTCACGAGCCGTGAGAAGGAGTACTCGGTGATCGCGTTCGGCACGGGGTGATCGTTCGCTGTCGCCTCACGCCTTCGCCCACGGCCCCGTCCCTGCTCAGGGACGGGGCCGTTCGCGTACCGCTCATCACGCGCTCTTCGCCATCGAACACGAGAATTTCGGCGTTACGGGGCGATTCTCGCCGGTAGGGGGAGCGCGACGTCGAACAAGCGTGTAGCTTCCGGGGGCATCCGGGGGTGTGTTGTCTGGGGGGATGGTTGTCCGATGGGAGTGCGGCTGATGGTGGTCGACGACCACCGACTGCTCGCCGAGGCGCTGGCCTCGGCGCTGAAGCTGCGAGGGCACAGGGTGCTGGCCGCGGCGGCGCCCGCGGCGGGGGCGGCGGATCTGGTGATCAGCAGGGCGCCGGAGGTCTGTCTGCTGGGGACGGCGGCGCCGGCGGAGGCCGGGACGTTCGACCCGGTGGTGAAGATCAAGCGGGAGCGGCCGCAGGTGGCGGTCGTGGTGCTGGGGCCGGTGCCGTCGCCGCGGGGGATCGCGGCGGCGTTCGCGGCGGGGGCGTCGGGATACGTGCGGCACGACGAGCGGATCGAGGGCGTCGAGCGGGCGATGCTGAAGGCGCGGGCGGGGGAGGCGGCGGTGGCGCCTGCGTTGTTGCAGGGGGCGTTCGGGGAGCTGCTGAACCCGGCGGCTCAGCCGGACGACGAGGGGGCGAGGTTGCTGTCCATGCTGACGCCTCGGGAGGTGGAGGTGCTGGTGCGGGTCGCGGAGGGGGAGGACACGCGGCAGATCGCGGCGGGGATGGGGATCGCGCCGTCGACGGCTCGGACGCATGTGCAGAGGGTGTTGATGAAGCTGGGGGTGGGGTCGAGGCTGGAGGCGGCGGCGCTGGCCGCGCGTACGGGTCTGCTGGACCGGGCGTCGACTCGCTCGTGACCGGGGGCTGAGGTCTGACGCCTGCGGCGCATCGTCCTGTCCGGTGAGGGCGGGCGTGGTGCCTGCGGTGGGTGGGTGGTGCGGGGCC
>BNBX01000005.1:92807-138109 GCA_014656175.1 Streptomyces werraensis | reverse complement strand
GGCCCCCCCCCCCCACCCCGTCCCCTCCCCGCCGTAGGCGGCTACGCCGACCCCGGTGGCTGAGGTCGCCTCCAGCCCTCCCAGGCACGCGACGGGCACAGGCCCCCCGCCAGCCGCGGGCAGTCGTGCCGCCGGGGCGGCACGGCACCCCGTAAGCGCCGGGCTGCGCCCGCATGCACACGGGGTGTGCGACCCCCGTGGGCGAGGGCGCACACCCCGTGTGGGAACGACCCGCGTCAGGAACTGGACGCGTCCTCGTCGTCAGGGACCGCCGGTGGTGGTGGGGTCGGGCGGAGCCAGAGCCAGAGGAGGAACAGGAGGCCGAGGATCAGCATCCCCAACCCCGTCCACAGGTTGATGTTGACCCCCTCCGCCTTCTCGATGTCGGCATCCGACGCGGTGAACCCGGCGATCATCACGATCACCCCGTACACGACGAACAGCCCACCGATGATCCGCCGGATGTCGAACAACCGGGCGGCCGTCGCGGACTTGGTCTCCAGCTCGGTGATCTCCTTCTGGAGGTCACTCTCGGAGTTGTGCTCGGACATGCTCTCTCAATCCTCCCGCGGTCAGAACGAGAACGGGATGTAGCAGACGGCAGCCAGAATCACCGCGCCCCAGCCCAGCAGTGCCGGCTTGCGGTACCACGCGTCGTCGCCCTCCGCGGGCGGCTCCGCCATGCCGGGCGAGCGGGTGCCGTAGACCAGGCCCTGCAGCTCGGCGGCGGGTTTGGGCGCCGTGAACAGCGACACCGCGACCATGACGACCGCGCCCGCGACGAAGCCCGCGATCGCGGAGACGAAGTTGGCGCCCTGGTCGGAGGGGATGTCGATGATGCCCTGCTTGTAGATCCAGAAGTAGTTCACCATCGCGGCCGTGGTGCCCGCGATCAGGCCCCAGAAGCCGGACTTCATCGACGCCCGCTTCCAGAACATGCCGATGATGAAGACGACGAACATCGGCACGTTGAAGAAGGAGAACAGCGTCTGGAGGTAGGCCATGATGTTGGAGAACGAGCTGGCCAGGAACGCCGTGCCGATGGACGCGAGCACGCCGATCGCGGTGATCAGGCGGCCGAAGCGGACGTAGTAGGAGTCCTCGCGGTCCTTCACCACGTACTTCGCCCAGATGTCGGAGGTGAAGACGGTGTTGAACGAGGAGACGTTCGCCGCCATGCCCGCCATGAACGCGGCCAGCAGACCGGTCACGGCGATGCCCAGCACGCCGTTGGGCAGCAGCTGCTGCATCAGGTACGGGATGGCGTCGTTGTACTGCAGGTCCGAGCCGCTGGTGCCGATCTTGGGCACCAGCACGGCGGCGACCAGGCCGGGGATCATCACCAGGAAGACGATGAAGATCTTCGGGAACGCGGCGATCAGCGGGGTGCGCTGGGCCGCCGAGAGGTTCTTCGCGGACAGCGCGCGCTGCACCTCGGCGAAGTTGGTCGTCCAGTAGCCGAAGGAGAGGACGAAACCGAGGCCGAGGACGATGGTCAGCCAGTTGGCGCCGAGCGGGTTGTCGCTGCCGATGCCGGTGCCGCCCCAGGCCGTCATGAAGTTGTCGCCGCGGGACGCGGTGAGCTGGTCCGACAGGCCGTCCCAGCCGCCGACGCTCTTCAGGCCGAGCACGGTGATCGGGATGAGCGCCGCCAGGATGACGAAGAACTGCAGGACCTCGTTGTAGATCGCCGAGGACAGACCGCCCAGGGTGATGTAGCCGAGGACGAAGGCTCCGGCGACGACGATGGCCACCCACTGCGGCCAGCCGAGGAGGGCCTCGACGACGATCGCGAGGGCGTAGAGGTTGACGCCGGCGATGAGGATGGCGGCCGCCGCGAAGAGGATCGAGCTCAGCAGGTGCGCCGCCCTGTCGAAGCGCATCAGCAGGAACTCCGGGACCGAGCGGACCTTGGAGCCGTAGTAGAACGGCATCATCACCAGGCCGAGGAACACCATCGCGGGGATGGCGCCGATCCAGTACCAGTGCGTCGTGTAGACGCCGTACTGCGCGCTGTTCGCGGCCATGCCGAGGATCTCGGTGGCGCCGAGGTTGGCCGCGATGAACGCGAGTCCGGTCACCCAGGCGGGCAGCGAACGGCCGGAGAGGAAGAAGTCCAGGCTCGTCTTGACCGACCGGCGGGCCGCGAAGCCGATGCCCAGCACGACGAGGAAGTAGATCCCGAGGATCGTGTAGTCCAGCCAGTTGGTGGGGAGCCGAAGCTCCGCGGCCAGGTATGTGGGGGTATGCATACGCACTCGCTTCGTTCGCGAACTGATCCGACGCGGAATCTACGCTTCCGTGTTCAGTAACTGAACATGTTCCTACATGTTCTTTGTTGGATTGTGATGAGCGCTGCTTGCTGGTGAGTTGTGATGTGTTATGTTCGATTGTGTTGAGTGACTGGCGGGTGCGGAGGAGTGCCACAGTGAAGAAGACCTCGACCCGGCTGGCCGACGGACGTGAGCTCATCTACTACGACCTCGCCGACGACACCGTGCGCGACGCGGTCGACCGCCGCCCGCTGGACGCCACCGTGACCACGTCCGAGATCCGCCGCGACGAGCTCCTGGGCGATTCCGTCGCCATCGCCTCGCACCGGCAGGGCCGCACGTATCACCCGCCGGCCGACGAGTGTCCGCTGTGCCCGTCCGAGGGCGACCGGCTGAGCGAGATCCCCGACTCCTCGTACGACGTGGTGGTCTTCGAGAACCGCTTCCCCTCGCTCGCCGGGGACTCCGGCCGCTGCGAGGTCGTCTGCTTCACCTCCGACCACGACGCCTCCTTCGCCTCGCTGGGCGAACGGCAGGCGCGGCTGGTGCTGGACGCCTGGACGGACCGCACGTCCGAGCTGTCGCATCTGTCCTCCGTTGAACAGGTGTTCTGCTTCGAGAACCGGGGCGCCGAGATCGGGGTCACCCTCCAGCACCCCCACGGGCAGATCTACGCCTACCCCTTCACCACTCCTCGCACCGCCCTGATGCTGCGCCAGGTGGCGGCGCACAAGGAGGCGACGGGAGGGGAGAACCTGTTCGACGCCGTGGTCGAGCGGGAACGCGCCGGCGAGCGGGTCGTCCTGGAGGGCGAACACTGGGTGGCGTTCGTGCCGTACGCGGCGCACTGGCCGTACGAGGTGCACCTGTACCCCAAGCGCAGGGTGCCCGACCTGCTGGGGCTCGACGAGGCGGCGCGCACGGAGTTCCCCCGGGTGTACCTGGAACTGCTCAGGCGCTTCGACCGGATCTTCGGGGAGGGCGAGCCGCCCACGCCGTACATCGCCGCCTGGCACCAGGCGCCGTTCGGCCCGCTGGACGCCTTCGACGGCGTGACACGCGACGACTTCGCGCTGCACCTGGAGCTTTTCACCATTCGCCGTACGTCCGGCAAGCTTAAGTTCCTCGCGGGCTCCGAGTCCGGCATGAACGTGTTCATCAACGACGTGCCGCCGGAGCGCGCGGCCGAGCGACTGCGAGAGGTAGCGAGTTCATGAGCGGGAAGTACCTGGTCACCGGGGGCGCGGGATACGTAGGCAGCGTCGTCGCCCAGCATCTGGTCGAGGCCGGTCACGAGGTCGTCGTGCTCGACAACCTCTCCACCGGCTTCCGCGAGGGCGTCCCCGCGGGCGCCACGTTCGTCGAGGGCGACATCCGTGACGCCGCCAAGTGGCTGGACCCCTCGTTCGACGGCGTGCTGCACTTCGCCGCCTTCTCCCAGGTCGGCGAGTCCGTGCAGAAGCCGGAGAAGTACTGGGACAACAACGTCGGCGGCACCATGGCGCTGCTCGGCGCCATGCGCGAGGCCGGCGTGCGCCGCCTGGTGTTCTCCTCCACGGCCGCCACGTACGGCGAGCCCGAGCAGGTCCCGATCCCGGAGACCGCCCCCACCCGCCCCACCAGCCCCTACGGCGCCTCCAAGCTCGCCGTCGACCACATGATCACCGGCGAGGCGCAGGCCCACGGGCTCGGCGCGGTCTCCCTGCGCTACTTCAACGTCGCCGGCGCCTACGGCAAGTACGGCGAGCGCCACGACCCCGAGTCCCACCTCATCCCCCTGGTGCTCCAGGTCGCCCTGGGCGGGCGCGAGGCGATCTCCGTGTACGGCGACGACTACCCGACGCCCGACGGCACCTGCGTGCGCGACTACATCCACGTCGCCGACCTGGCCGAGGCGCACCTGCTCGCGCTGGAGGCGGCCACGCCCGGCGAGCACCTGATCTGCAACCTCGGCAACGGCAACGGCTTCTCGGTCCGCGAGGTCGTCGAGACCGTCCGCAAGGTCACCGGGCACCCGATCCCCGAGGTCGTCGCACCGCGCCGGGGCGGCGACCCCGCGGTCCTGGTGGCGTCCGCCGCCACGGCCCGCGAGAAGCTCGGCTGGAACCCGTCACGCGCGGACCTCGAGGGGATCGTCGCGGACGCGTGGGAGTTCGCGCAGCAGCGCGGCAACTAGGAGCAACGAAGGGTCAGGGGTTCAGGGCATGAGCGAGTCCAGCGCGGCCGCCGCGGAAGCCGTCGCCGCACGGTTCGAGGAGCTGTACGGGAGCGCGCCCGACGGGGTGTGGGCGGCACCCGGCCGGGTCAACCTCATCGGCGAGCACACCGATTACAACGACGGCTTCGTCATGCCGTTCGCCCTGCCGCACACCGCGGTGGCGGCGGTGTCCCGGCGCGACGACGGCGTCCTGCGCCTGCACTCCGCCGATGTGGAGGGCCCGGTCGTCGAACTGACGCTGGACGGCCTCACCCCCGGGTCCGACAGGCGCTGGACCGCCTACCCCGCGGGCGTCGTCTGGGCGCTGCGCGAGGCCGGTCACGCGGTCACCGGAGCGGACGTCCACCTCGCGTCCACCGTCCCGGCGGGCGCCGGCCTGTCCTCCTCGGCCGCCCTGGAGGTCGTGGTCGCCCTCGCGCTGAACGACCTGTTCGGCCTCGGCCTGCGCGGCTGGCAGCTCGCCCGCCTGTCCCAGCGCGCCGAGAACGTCTACGTCGGCGCGCCCGTCGGCATCATGGACCAGACGGCGTCCGCCTGCTGCGAGGCGGGCCACGCCCTGTTCCTCGACACCCGGGACCTTTCCCAGCGCCAGATCCCCTTCGACCTCGCCGCCGAGGGCATGCGCCTGCTCGTCGTCGACACCCAGGTCAAGCACAGCCACAGCGAGGGCGAGTACGGCAAACGCCGCGAGGGCTGCGAGAAGGGCGCGGCCCTGCTCGGCGTCGACGCCCTGCGGGACGTGCCGTACGACGACCTGGACGCGGCGCTGGCCCGCCTCGGCGAGGACGAGGAGGTCCGCCGTCTGGTCCGCCACGTGGTGACCGAGGACCACCGCGTCGAGCAGGTCGTCTCCCTCCTGGAGTCGGGCGACACCCGCGCCGTCGGCCCCCTCCTGGTCGAGGGCCACACCTCCCTCCGCGACGACTTCCGCGTCTCCTGCCCCGAACTCGACCTGGTCGTCGACACGGCGGTCACCGCCGGCGCGCTGGGCGCCCGCATGACGGGCGGCGGCTTCGGCGGCTCGGCGATCGTGCTGGCGGAGGAGACGGACGTCCCGGCGATCACCAAGGCGGTGGAGGAGGCCTTCGCGTCGGCGGGCTTCAAGACGCCCCGCGTCTTCGAGGCGGTGCCTTCGGCGGGGGCGCGGCGGGTGCGGTAGTCACGCGGTTCGCCTGGGGATGCCCCGCCACGGCCGTCGCCGGGCGGGGCATCCGCCTTCCGCGTCCGGCTAGGGATCCGAGCGCAGCCCCAGCGCGCTGTGCTGCACCAGCTCGGCGGGCGCATCGGCGGAGCCGGCCTCCCGGCGCGTCAACTCGACGAGACGTGCGCGCAGACCGGTCGCCGGTTCGCCCAGCACGATGGCGCTGATCACCAACTCCAGCATCACGCAGTCGTAGTCGTCGTCCGTGCCCCGGTAACGCTTGGGATCGCGCTCCACCACGGCATGAACGATCCGCCGGCCACCGTCGTCGACCGGCGCGAAGGTGGCCGCGTAGATCCCTCTGCCCGTCCAGCTCCGGTGCAGGAAGACGACCTCGCCCTCCGTGAAGACGTTCCACTTTTCGTCCATGCCCCGCGCGGAGTAGCCGCGCCGGATGCGCTCCCAGTCCTCGTCCGACCACACCCGCTGGGGCACCCGCGGCATCGGCTGCGGCAGGGACATCGGCCGGATGCGACCGGAGAACGTGGACCGGGTCACGCCTTCGTCAGCGGGCATGCGGGGATTCTACGGGGACCGTCCCGCGGGCGACGTGGCCCGGAACTCGCCCGGAAGGCCCCTACCCCTTAGGTGAGTTGCTTCGTCAGCGTGTACTCCGTGACCCCCGGCGGGTAGTCGGGGATCACGCACACCACCTCGTAGCCCCGCTTCCTGTAGAAGTCCGGCGCCTGGAAGTCCCAGGTCTCAACACGGGAGTGCGTGCAGGCGCGTTCACCGGCGGCCAGGCGTTCCGCCTCCGTCAGGAGCGCCGTGCCGAGGCCCGTGCCGCGGTGGGCCGCGTCGACCCAGAGGTAGGTCACGTGGAGCCACGTCGTCCAGGTGTGGCCGACCAGACCGCCCGCGAGTTCGCCGTTCGCGTCCGACGCCCACACGTGCAAAGGGGATTCGCGCTCGGCGGGAGTTCCGCGCAGGGCGCGCAGGACCGGGGAGGCCGCCGTGTTGGTGTCCCGGAGCCGCCTGTGGAGCAGATCGCGTCGGGCCTTGTCGACTTCTGTCTCAAGACGAAACATGCGGCACACCATAAACGCGCAAGGCCGCAAGTTCTGCAAATCAGCTTCCGCTCCGGGCCCCCGCCCGTACTCTGATGAACAGCGCCGGTGGGGGCCGGCGTGCGTTCAGGGGGCGAGACGGCCGGGCACGGCGTCCGGGGCGGGGGTGGCGGTTGTCGCGCGGCGGCGGCCGTGCGGACGAGCCGTCCCGTCCCGCGTCCGGCGAGGAAAAGCCACGGGGGCCTCGGTGCCGTGTCCGCGCCGGTGTCGTCCACCGGCGACGGGGTAGTCCCCTGCTCTGGGAAGAGCGTGGGGAAGGGGGTTACGTGGTTCGCATTCGAGTCCTGGTCGTCGACGACCACCGCATCTTCGCCGAGTCGCTGGCCGCGGCGCTGGCCGCGGAGCCCGACGTCGACGTGTCCGCGGCGGGCAGCGGCCCGGCGGCGCTGCGGTGTCTGGAGCGGGCGGCGGCCGAGGGGCGGCGGTTCGACGTCATGCTCGTCGACGCCGACCTGGGCGTCCCGGTGCCGGACGGGCGCCCCGCCGTGCCCGTGCAGGCCGTCGACGAGGACGGCGCCGTGGACGGCATCTCCCTGGTGAGCGGCGTGCGTTCGGCCCAGCCGCAGGTGCGGGTGGTCGTGCTCGCCGAGAAGGACGACCCGGCCCGTGCCGCCCTCGCCCTGCAGGCGGGCGCCTCCGGCTGGGTCGCCAAGGACTGCTCGCTGAGCCGGCTGCTCACCGTCATCCGCGGCGTGCTGCGCGACGAGACCCATCTGCCGCCCGCGCTGCTCACCGGCGTCCTGCGGGAGTTGACCGCGGCCCGGCGTCATCGCACGGAGAGCGAGCGGCTCGTGGAGTCGCTGACCCCGCGTGAGCGGGAGGTGCTGCGCTGCATGGTCGCGGGCCTGGGGCGCAAGGCCGTCGCCGAGCGCCTGTACCTGTCCCCGCACACCGTGCGCACCCACATGCAGAACGTCCTCGGGAAACTGGGCGTGCACTCCACGCTGGCCGCGGTGGCCCTTGCGCGGCGGGCCGGGGTGGGGCCGGCCGACCTATCCGGGGATGTTGTCGAACGGGGCGGTCAACTGGCGTAGCAGCCCGGCCAGTTCCACCCGCTGGGGGCGGGTGAGCTCGCCGAGGATCGCCCGCTCCTGGGCGAGCAGACCGGCCAGCGCCTGGTCCGCGCGGTCCTTGCCCTCGTCGGTCAGCCGCACCAGCACACCGCGCCGGTCGCTGGGGTCCGGCAGCCGTTCCACCAGGCCCTTCTTGGTGAGCCGGTCGATACGGTTGGTCATCGTGCCCGAGGTGACGAGCGTCTGTGTGAGGAGCTGCCCGGGGGAGAGCTGGTACGGGGTGCCCGCGCGGCGCAGCGCGGTCAGCACGTCGAACTCCCAGGACTCCAGGCCGTGCTCGGTGAAGGCGAGGCGGCGTGCGCGGTCCAGGTGCCGGGCCAGTCTGCTGACCCGGCTGAGCACCTCGAGCGGTTCCACGTCGAGGTCCGGGCGCTCCCGGCGCCACGCTGCGACCAGCCGATCGACCTCGTCCTCCATAAGGATCAGTGTAGTGGTTGTGTCGATGTGAAGTCTCTTGATGTCGATTTTCTTGACGTCGAGAAGCTTCGGGGTGACGCTAGGGTCACGATCCGCGATCCGGGGAGGTTCCGTGTCCGCCGCCGCCCGTCCCGTCTGGGACCCCGCCCAGTACCTGCGTCACGCCGGGCACCGCACCCGGCCCTTCACCGACCTTCTCTCCCGCGTCCCCGGCCTGCCGGGCGACCCGCCCCGCATCGCCGACATCGGCTGCGGCGCCGGCAATGTCACCGCCCTTCTCGCCGACCGCTGGCCCGCCGCCCGCATCACCGGCTACGACAACTCCCCCGAGATGCTCGCCAAGGCCCGCGCCGATCACGAGGGCCCCACCCACGGAGGCGGCCGCCTCGACTTCGCCCACGCCGACGCCGGCACCTGGACGCCCGAGGAGCCGTACGACCTGATCGTCAGCAACGCCACCCTGCAGTGGGTGCCCGGGCACGTGGAGCGGTTCCGCGCGTGGATCGACGGGCTCGTGCCCGGCGGGGTCCTCGCCCTCCAGGTGCCCGGCAACTTCGGCGCCCCCAGCCACACCCTGATGCGCGACCTCGCCGCCTCCCCCCGCCGGCGGGACCGCCTGTCCGGCGTCCTGCGTCACGAGGACGCCGTCCTGCCGCCCGAGGGATACCTGGACCGCCTGGCCGCCCTCGGCTGCTCCGTGGACGCCTGGGAGACGACGTACGTCCATCTGCTCACGGGGGAGGACCCCGTCCTCGACTGGGTGAAGGGCACCGGGCTGCGGCCCGTCCTCACCGCCCTCGACGACGACCCCGCGGGCCGGGAGGAGTTCCTCGCCGAGTACCGCGCCGCCCTGCGTGAGGCCTACCCGGCCACCGCGCACGGCACCCCGTTCCGCTTCCGCCGCGTCTTCGCCGTCGCCGTCAAGGAGGGCTGATTCAGCGGGTGCGACCCAGGTGGGTGAAGAGGATGTGGATCACGTCGTCGTCGATGACGTACAGCACCCGGTAGTCGCCGACGCGCAAGCGGCGCGCTGTCGGTCCGTAGGCGACGGACTGGGCGGGCCGGGGCTCCTTCGCCAGGGTGTCGACGGCCTCGTACACAGCGGCCAACCCTGCCGGGTCGTCAGGGAGGAACCGCACGGCCGCGTTCGTGGCGTTGGGCTCCCAAACGATGCGGTAGGTCACGGGCGCAACCCCAGCATGCGTCCGACCTCTTCGTGTGGGATGCCTTCGCCGAGGAGGCCCGCAGCCTTGCGGCGCTCGTAGTCGGCAACCGCCAACGCGTCTTCCAGATCCTCTATGACCTGCGGCGACACGAGTAGCGCGGCCACGTGCCCGTGATCCGTGAGGGCGATCGTCTCGCGGCCGTGGGCCGCGCGACGCACGAGGTCACCGAGCTGGGCACGGGCTGCGCTGATCGTGATTTCAGTCATGCGCACATGATGGCAAGGTTAATCCAGTGTGCTGTTGATTCAGCTCTTCCGGTGGCCTATCAGCCGCGGCTTCGGCTCCAGGCCGTCCAGACCGTGCCAGGCCAGGTTCACCAGATGAGCCGCCACCTCGGCCTTCTTCGGCTTGCGCACGTCCAGCCACCACTGGCCGGTCAGCGCCACCATCCCCACCAGCGCCTGCGCGTACAGCGGGGCCAGCTTCGGGTCGAAGCCCCGCGACTTGAACTCGCGGCCCAGGATGTCCTCCACCTGGGTGGCGATGTCCGAGATCAGCGAGGCGAAGGTCCCCGTCGACTGCGGGATGGGGGAGTCACGGACCAGGATGCGGAACCCGTCCGTGTACTCCTCGATGTAGTCCAGCAGCGCGAACGCGGCCTGCTCGCACAGCTCCCGCGGATGGCCGGCCGTCAGCGAGCCGGTCACCATGTCCAGCAGCCGCCGCATCTCCCGGTCCACCACGACCGCGTACAGGCCCTCCTTGCCGCCGAAGTGCTCGTACACCACGGGTTTGGAGACCCCGGCCTTCGCCGCGATCTCCTCCACCGACGTGCCCTCGAACCCCTTCGCCGCGAAGAGGGTGCGGCCGATCTCCAGCAGCTGCTGGCGGCGCTCGGCACCGGTCATCCGGGTGCGGCGCGCACGCCGCGGCTTGTCATTGCTTGGGGTGCTCGAGTCGGTCGCCACGGCGACCATCATGCCGCCTCGGCAGGTTCCTTCCCGCGCCGGGCGGAGCCATCGGGGCCGACACGGCGCGAATCGATACGCGAGCGTGACGGCCACCGCACGTCGTACGCCCAGCCCAGCTGCTCGAACCAGCGGATCAGCCGCGCCGAGGAGTCCAGCTGCCAGCGCTCCACACCGTGGCGCGCCGACGTCGGGTCCGCGTGGTGCAGGTTGTGCCAGGACTCACCGCACGACAGGATCGCCAGCCACCACACGTTCCCCGAGCGGTCCCGCGACTTGAACGGACGCTTGCCGACCGCGTGGCAGATCGAGTTGATCGACCACGTCACATGGTGCAGCAGAGCCACCCGGACGAGTGACCCCCAGAAGAAGCCGGTGAACGCGCCCCACCACGACATCGTCACCAGACCGCCGATCAGCGCGGGCAGCGCCAGCGACAACGCCGTCCACAGCACGAACAGACGGGAGATGCCACGCATCACCGGGTCCTTGATCAGGTCCGGCGCGTACTTGTCCTGCGGCGTCTGCTCCTCGTCGAACATCCACCCGATGTGCGCCCACCACAGGCCCTTCATGAGCGCTGGAACGCTCTCCCCGTACCGCCACGGCGAGTGCGGGTCGCCCTCCGCGTCGGAGAACTTGTGATGCTTGCGGT
The DNA here is from genome assembly GCA_014656175.1 of Streptomyces werraensis. Classification (GTDB taxonomy): domain Bacteria; phylum Actinomycetota; class Actinomycetes; order Streptomycetales; family Streptomycetaceae; genus Streptomyces; species Streptomyces werraensis. The sequence continues at coordinate 127,071 of BNBX01000005.1, read as the reverse complement.
GGTCGGCCACCCAGCGCACCAGCGGTCCCTCGACCGCCATCGAACCGGCGACCGCCAGCGCGATCTTCAGCGGCCGCTTCGCCTTGAACGAACCGTGCGTGAAGTGACGGTGGAAGCCGATGGTGATGCCGTGGCATCCCAGGAAGTAGAAGAAGACCAGCAGGCCGAGGTCCAGCCAGCTCACCCCCCAGCCCCACGCCAGCGGCACGGCCGCCAGGAGCGCGAGGAAGGGGACGACGATGAAGAGGAGCAGCGTGATCTGCTCGATGGACCGTTTCCGCTCCCCGCCCAGCGTGGCGGAGGGCGCGACGTCGTCGGGCCTGGACTGCTTCGGGGCTTCGTCGAGCACTTCGGAGGTTGAGGTCATGCGTTCCCCTGTGGGGTATGTGGACTGAGGGAAGGTGCCGGGCCGGAACCGCATCGCTTTCCTACGGTCCCGTAACCTACGGCATCGTAAGTATGGCAGTGCGTCCCCCCGCGGCAAGAGCCCGTGGGCCAGCGCGTCCGGCTCGACACCTATCCTTGGAAGTCGGTCGGACAGCGCGGTCCGCTCTGATTTCTTCCCGGACGTCCGGCCCGCAAGCGGCACACGCCGCGCGAGACGCTCGTTCGGGTTCCCTCCCAGACGAGCTTCCAACACTGCAAGGAGCCGCACCTGTGAGCAGTGCCGACGACCAGACCACCACGACGAGCGCCGAACTGCGTGCCGACATCCGCCGACTGGGCGACCTCCTCGGAGAGACGCTCGTCCGGCAGGAGGGCCCGGAGCTCCTCGACCTCGTCGAGAAGGTCCGCCGCCTCACCCGCGAGGACGGCGAGGCCGCCGCAGAGCTGCTGCGCGGCACCGAACTCGAGACGGCCGCCAAGCTGGTACGCGCCTTCTCCACCTACTTCCACCTGGCCAACGTCACCGAACAGGTGCACCGCGGACGCGAACTCGCCGCCCGCCGCGCCGCCGAGGGCGGCCTGCTCTCCCGCACCGCCGACCGGCTCAAGGACGCCGACCCCGAACACCTGCGCCAGACCGTCCGTAACCTCAACGTCCGGCCCGTCTTCACCGCCCACCCCACCGAGGCGGCCCGCCGCTCCGTCCTCAACAAGCTCCGCCGCATCGCCGCCCTGCTGGAGACCCCGGTCCTCCCCTCCGACCGGCGCCGCCTCGACACCCGCCTGGCGGAGAACATCGACCTCGTCTGGCAGACGGACGAACTGCGCGTGGTGCGCCCCGAGCCCGCCGACGAGGCCCGCAACGCCATCTACTACCTCGACGAGCTGCACGCCGGCGCCGTCGGCGACGTCCTGGAGGACCTCACCGCCGAACTGGAGCGCGTCGGCGTCCACCTGCCCGACGACACCCGCCCGCTGACCTTCGGCACCTGGATCGGCGGCGACCGCGACGGCAACCCCAACGTCACCCCCCAGGTCACCTGGGACGTCCTGATCCTCCAGCACGAGCACGGCATCAACGACGCCCTGGAGATGATCGACGAGCTGCGCGGCTTCCTCTCCAACTCCATCCGCTACACCGGGGCCACCGAGGAACTGCTCACTTCCCTCCAGGCCGACCTGGAGGCCCTCCCCGAGATCAGCCCCCGCTACAAGCGGCTCAACGCCGAGGAGCCCTACCGGCTCAAGGCCACCTGCATCCGGCAGAAGCTGGAGAACACCAAGCTCCGCCTCGCCAAGGGCACCCCGCACGAGCCCGGCCGCGACTACCTCGGCACCAGCGAGCTCATCGCCGACCTGCGGATCATCCAGGCGTCCCTGCGCGAGCACCGCGGCGGCCTCTTCGCCGACGGGCGCCTCGCCCGCACCATCCGCACCCTCGCCGCCTTCGGCCTCCAGCTCGCCACCATGGACGTCCGCGAGCACGCCGACGCCCACCACCACGCCCTCGGCCAGCTGTTCGACCGGCTCGGCGAGGAGTCCTGGCGCTACGCCGACATGCCCCGCGAGTACCGCGCCAAGCTCCTCGCCAAGGAGCTGCGCTCCCGCCGGCCCCTCGCGCCCACCCCGGCGCCCGTCGACGAGGCCGGCGAGAAGACCCTCGGCGTCTTCCGGACCGTCAAGCGCGCCCTGGAGGTCTTCGGACCCGAGGTCGTCGAGTCGTACATCATCTCCATGTGCCGGGGCGCCGACGACGTGTTCGCCGCCGCCGTCCTCGCCCGCGAGGCCGGCCTGATCGACCTGCACGCCGGCTGGGCCAAGATCGGCATCGTGCCGCTGCTGGAGACCACCGACGAACTCAAGGCCGCCGACACCATCCTGGAGGACATGCTCGCCGACCCGTCCTACCGGCGCCTCGTCGCCCTGCGCGGCGACGTCCAGGAGGTCATGCTCGGCTACTCCGACTCCTCCAAGTTCGGCGGCATCACCACCAGCCAGTGGGAGATCCACCGCGCCCAGCGCCGGCTGCGCGACGTCGCCCACCGCTACGGGGTGCGGCTGCGCCTCTTCCACGGCCGCGGCGGCACCGTCGGCCGCGGCGGCGGCCCCACCCACGACGCCATCCTCGCCCAGCCCTGGGGCACCCTCGAAGGCGAGATCAAGGTCACCGAGCAGGGCGAGGTCATCTCCGACAAGTACCTCATCCCCTCCCTCGCCCGCGAGAACCTCGAACTGACCGTCGCCGCCACCCTGCAGGCATCCGCCCTGCACACGGCGCCCCGCCAGTCCGTCGAGGCCCTCGCCCGCTGGGACGCCGCCATGGACGTCGTCTCCGACGCCGCCCACGCCGCGTACCGGTCCTTCGTCGAGGACCCCGACCTGCCGACGTACTTCCTCGCCTCCACCCCGGTCGACCAGCTCGCCGAACTGCACCTGGGCTCGCGGCCCTCCCGCCGCCCCGGCTCCGGCGTCTCCCTCGACGGCCTGCGCGCCATCCCGTGGGTGTTCGGCTGGACCCAGTCCCGGCAGATCGTCCCCGGCTGGTTCGGCGTCGGCTCCGGCCTCAAGGCGCTGCGCGAGGCCGGCCTGGACACCGTGCTCGACGAGATGTACGAACAGTGGCACTTCTTCCGCAACTTCATCTCCAACGTGGAGATGACCCTCGCCAAGACGGATCTGCGGATCGCCCAGCACTACGTCGACACCCTCGTCCCGGACGAGCTCAAGCACGTCTTCGACACCATCAGGGCGGAGCACGACCTCACCGTCACCGAGGTGCTCCGCGTCACCGGCGAACAGGAACTGCTCGACGCCGACCCCGTCCTCAAGCAGACCTTCGCCATCCGCGACGCCTACCTGGACCCCATCTCCTACCTCCAGGTGGCCCTGCTCAAGCGCCAGCGGGACGCCGCCGCCGCCGGCGAACAGCCCGACCCGCTGCTCTCCCGCGCCCTGCTGCTCACCGTCAACGGCGTCGCGGCGGGCCTGCGCAACACCGGCTGACCACCGGCACGCCACGAAAGGGCGGTGCCCTCCGGATCCCACGACCCGGAGGGCACCGCCCCCTTCACACCCGGACGCGTCCCTACAGCGCCACGAACGCCGCCGTCAGCAGACCCGCACCCGCCAGCGCCATCACCCACGCCAGCCGCGTCCGCAGCAGGCCACCCGCCACCACCACCGACGCCAGCAGCAGCGCGCCCCCGAGCGGCACCCACGCGTACAGCACCCCCGCCGGACCGGAACGCACCGCCTCCTGGCCACCCGGCTTCAGCACCACCGCGTAGGTACGGCCCTTCTCCACGGCCACCGTGCCGTCCAGCACCACCCTCTCCCGCGGCTGCGCCCCCGGCGACAGCGGCCGGAACGGACCCCCACAGGCGTCCTCGGCGCACCGCGTCACCTCGACCGTGCCCCGCTCGCGGCCCTTGGTCAGCATCACGTGCTGCGCCGTCCCCCACGACGCCCACACACCGGCGATCAGGATCAGCACGGCGACCGCGCCCATCGCCGCGAACCGGCCGAAGCGCAGCGCGGAGGAACCGCGCGAGGAACGGACAGCGGAAGGCATGGCCGCGATCCTTGGCCATGACCTTGCACCCGGTCAACTCCGGGGGGCGGCTCCGGACGACATGTCGGCCCAAGTCACCATCGGCCGCCCATCAGGAGTTGTAGGCGCTCTGCGCCCGCTCCAGACCCTCCGCCACCAGACACTCCACCGCGTCCGCCGCCCGGTCCACCAAGTAGTCCAGCTCCTTGCGCTCCGCCGACGAGAAATCCTTCAGAACGAAGTCCGCCACCGGCATCCGCCCCGGCGGCCGCCCGATCCCGAACCGCACCCGGTGATAATCCCGGCCGAACGCGCCCGTCAGCGACTTCAGACCGTTGTGCCCGTTGTCCCCGCCCCCCAGCTTCAGCCGCAGCGTCCCGTAGTCGATGTCCAGCTCGTCATGGATCGCCACCACCCGCTGCGGCGGCACCTTGTAGAACTCCCGCAGCGCGTTCACCGGCCCGCCCGACAGATTCATGTACGACATCGGCTTCACCAGCACCACCCGGCGGCTGCCCGGCCCCGGAGACCCGACCCGGCCCTCCACCACCTGCGCCTGCGCCTTCGCCGCCCGCTTGAACCGGCCGCCCACCCGCTCCGCCAGCAGATCCGCGACCATGAACCCCACGTTGTGCCGGTTCATCGCGTACCCCGGCCCCGGATTGCCCAGCCCGGCGATCAGCCAGGGGCCCGCCGCGTCCTCCGTCACGCCCACGCTTCCTCCCACATACGCGTCGGCCGCCGCCCCGCACGGGAGCAGCGGCCGACGTTACGACTGGATCCGAAAGGCTCAGGCCTCGGCGGCCTCTTCGCCCTCCTCGGCACCCTCGGGCGCCTCCTCCGCCTGCGCCGCCAGGACCTGCAGCACCACGGCGTCCTCGTCCACCGCGAGGGTCACACCGCTGGGGAGCTCGATGTCCTTGGCGAGGACGGACGCGCCGGCCTCCAGACCCTCGACGGAGACGGTCACGTTCTCCGGGATGTGCGTGGCCTCGGCCTCGACCGGCAGCGCGTCCAGGACGTGCTCCAGCAGGTTGCCGCCCGGGGCCAGCTCGCCCTCGGCCTGCACCGGGATCTCGACCTGGACCTTCTCGCCGCGCTTCACCAGCTGCAGGTCCACGTGCTCGAGGAAGCCCTTCAGCGGGTCACGCTGAACGGACTTCGGAATGGCCAGCTCGTTGGTCTTGCCGTCGATGTCCAGCGCGATCAGGACGTTCGGCGTACGCAGGGCGAGCAGCAGCTCGTGGCCCGGGAAGGTCAGGTGGATCGGGTCGGAACCGTGACCGTACAGCACACCGGGAACCTTGTCGGCGCGACGGATACGGCGGGCGGCACCCTTGCCGAACTCGGTACGCGTCTCGGCGGCGATCTTCACCTCGGACATGATCACTCCTCATAGTCAGAAACGGACGTGGTCACCCGGCCACGAACGGCCTGCTACGAAGAGCGCGTCGATAACGGACCGCCGTACGCAACTTCCGAAGAAGCGGCACGGCCTCCCTCGCCGAGCAACTCGTGCAGTTTACCCGGGCCAGGAGGCCGCACCCAAAACGATCACCGGCAGCCGAACGGACGCCGGACCGCAGAACCCTTACTGCTCGTCGAACAGACTCGTCACGGAACCGTCCTCGAACACCTCACGCGCCGCGCGCGCGATCGTCGGCGCGATCGACAGCACCTTGATCTTGTCCAGGCTCTCGCTCAGCTCACCCGGCGTCGGCAGCGTGTTCGTGAACACGAACTCGCTCACCTTCGAATTCTTCAGACGGTCCGCCGCCGGACCCGACAGCACACCGTGCGTCGCCGTCACGATCACATCCTCCGCACCGTGCGCGAACAGCGCGTCCGCCGCCGCACAGATCGTGCCACCGGTGTCGATCATGTCGTCCACCAGCACACACACGCGGCCCTTCACCTCACCGACCACCTCGTGCACCGTGACCTGATTCGCCACGTCCTTGTCCCGGCGCTTGTGCACGATCGCCAGCGGCGCACCCAGCCGGTCGCACCAGCGGTCCGCCACCCGCACACGGCCCGCGTCCGGGGACACCACCGTCAGCTTCGAACGGTCCACCTTCGCGCCCACGTAGTCCGCGAGCAGCGGCAGCGCGAACAGATGGTCCACCGGACCGTCGAAGAAGCCCTGAATCTGGTCCGTGTGCAGGTCCACCGTCAGCAGACGGTCCGCACCCGCCGTCTTCATCAGGTCCGCGATCAGACGCGCCGAGATGGGCTCACGGCCACGGTGCTTCTTGTCCTGCCGGGCGTACCCGTAGAACGGCACGATCACCGTGATCGAACGGGCCGACGCACGCTTCAACGCGTCGATCATGATCAACTGCTCCATGATCCACTTGTTGATCGGCGCCGTGTGGCTCTGGATCAGGAAACAGTCGGCACCACGCGCCGACTCCTGATACCGCACATAGATCTCGCCGTTCGCGAAGTCGAAGGCCTTCGTCGGGACGACCCCGACACCCAACTGCTGGGCGACCTCCTCGGCAAGCTCGGGGTGGGCGCGGCCGGAGAAGAACATCATCTTCTTCTCGCCGGTCGTCTTGATCCCGGTCACAGCACTGTCTCCTCAGAGGTGTCTCAGCTGGTGGGGGTGCGCGTTTCCGCACCTCTCACGGTACGCCGTCCCGAACGGGACGCTCTCCGGTCAGTCCTCCCCGGCCGACTCCCGCGACGCCGCCTCCGCGGCCTTCGCGGCAGCACTCCCCGGACGCTTACGAGCCACCCAGCCCTCGATGTTGCGCTGCTGACCACGGGCCACCGCCAGGGAACCGGGCGGAACATCCTTCGTGATCACCGAGCCCGCAGCCGTGTAAGCACCGTCTCCGACCGTGACAGGAGCAACAAACATGTTGTCCGACCCCGTCCGGCAGTGCGACCCGACCGTCGTGTGATGTTTGTCCTGTCCGTCGTAATTGACGAACACACTCGCCGCACCGATGTTCGAGTACTCGCCGATCGTCGCATCACCCACATACGACAGATGCGGAACCTTCGACCCCTCACCGATCGACGCGTTCTTCGTCTCCACGAACGTACCGATCTTGCCCTTGCGCGACAGCCGCGTCCCCGGACGCAGATACGCGAACGGACCCACCGACGCCTCCGGACCCACCTCGGCACCCATCGCCACCGTGTTGTCCACCCGCGCCCCCGCACCCACCCGGGTATCCGTCAACCGCGTGTTCGGACCCACCTCACAGCCCTCGCCCAGATGCGTCGAGCCGTGCAACTGCGTCCCCGGATGCACCAGCACATCCCGCTCGAACGTCACCGTCACGTCCACCCACGTCGACGCCGGATCCACCACCGTCACACCCGACAGCATCGCCGCCGTCAACAGCCGCTCGTTCAGAATCCGCCGCGCCTCGGACAACTGCACACGGTTGTTGATCCCCGCGATCTCCCGGTGGTCCCCCGCCACCGACGCACCCACCCGGTGCCCCGCCTCGCGCAGGATCCCCAGCACGTCCGTCAAGTACTCCTCACCCTGGCTGTTGTCCGTACGCACCTTCTTCAGCGCGTCCGCCAGCAGCGCACCGTCGAACGCGAACACACCCGAGTTGATCTCCCGGATCGCCCGCACCTCGTCCGACGCGTCCTTGTGCTCCACGATCGCCGTCACCGCACCCGAGCCGTCCCGCACGATGCGGCCGTACCCGGTCGCATCCGGCACCTCGGCCGTCAGCACCGTCACCGCGTTGCCGTCCGCCACATGCGTCTCCGACAGCCGGCGCAGCGTCTCACCGGTCAGCAGCGGGGTGTCGCCGCACACCACCACCACGGTCCCGTCCACGGAACCGCCCAGCTCCTCCAGACCCATCCGCACGGCATGCCCCGTGCCGTTCTGCTCCGCCTGCACGGCGGTCCGCACGTCGGGGGCCACCTCGGCGAGATGCGCGGTCACCTGCTCACGGGCGTGACCCACGACGACGACGAGATGCGCCGGGTCCAGCTCACCGGCGGCGGCGAGCACATGACCCACCAGGGAACGACCACAGATCTCGTGCAGGACCTTCGGTGTGGCCGACTTCATACGGGTGCCCTCACCCGCTGCGAGAACGACGACGGCTGCCGGGCGATTGGCGCTCACGGGATGCCCTTCGGCTGTGTTGGAGGTGGGGGGATGGACATCCGCAGGATACCGGGGCGTTTCCGGGGGGACATGAGCGCGGGTCCTGACCGGTGAGCGGTCAGGACCCGAACCATGCAGCTCCGCCAGCTGGATTCGAACCAGCACTACAGGGCTTCAAAGGCCCGCGGGCTACCAGTTACCCCATGGCGGATAGCTGCGTCAGACCTTACCCGAGGCGGGTGGTGTGGTGATCCCGGAGACCATTCCTGTCCACCAGCCTTCGATGCGCCGGTACAGGTCGGCGCCTTGTGACACACGGACGACCAGACAGCCGCGATAGCTGTCGCCGACGTTCTTCCGGACGGTCGTCGGGTTGTGCTTCTTGATGGTCGTCTTCTGGAACACGGAGACGTCCACGCCGACCAGATCCGCCCAGTACCGTTTCGCGCCCTCCACGTCGGCGGTCATGTGGATCATCACGCGGTACCGCAGGCGGTCGGGCTCGACGCCGAGCAGGTCGAGCCATGCCAGGTAGAGCTTGATCACGCCGGGGTCGCTGTTCACGAAGAGGACGTTCTCGCGCCGGTCGTAGGGCTTGTCCTTCGCGCCCTCGGCCCAGTACAGGGCCACACCTGCCAGGAAGAGGTCGCGATCGGACAGCGGACCGATCTCCTGGGCTGCGGCCTCCTTGGTCCGCCGGCGTTGCTCGTCCCGCACCGCCAGCTCGTGCTCCCAGCGCATGCGGCCCGCCAGCCGCGCCTGCTCCGAGGGCGGGCGCCGCTCCGGCTTCGGCAGATCCCGCACCCACAGGGAGATCGAGCTCTTGGAGCAGCCGAGCTCCACCTGGATCTGGTCGTAGGTCCAGCCCTTGAGGCGGAGCTCGCGGGCCCGCGCCCGCAGATCGTCCTTGGCGTTGGGGCGCCGGGTCCAGTCCGGGGCGGGTTCGCCCTGGAGGAGGCGGTTGAGGATGTCGTTGTTGTCGACGTGGAGCCGGTCGCGGATCTGGCGTCGGCTGAGGCCCGCGCGTCGCAGGGCGACCACCTGCTCGCGCAGGCCTTCGAAGTCGGCGTACTTGCTGGTCGGATGTGCCATGGGCATACCGTCCGGCCGGAATGGAGGGTTCCCGGGTCGAACGGTGCGCGATTCAGCAGTTCGAGGGATTGTGGGGCGTATCGCGGCTGATCGGTCGGTCGGTGTGGTCCGGGGGTGAGGTGAAAACTCCTCGGAAAACGGACTGGGAGCGCCCTTAGGCTGGAGGCATGACCACGACGGGGGAAGACCATGTGACGGCCCGGGGAGGGCCCTGGTGGTGGGAGCGGCGGCGCAGTGCCGTGCTCGATGTGGGGCTTGCGGCGGTGTCCGCGCTGGAGTGCGGGGTCGAGGGGGTTCCGTTCGCGTGGGAGGCGGGGATCCCGGTCGCCGTGGGGGTGCTGTTCGGGCTGGCGGCGGGGGCGGTGCTGCTGGTGCGGCGTCGGTGGCCGATCGCGGTGGTGCTGGTGGCGATCGCGGTGACGCCGGCGGCGATGGGGTTCCTGCTGGGGATCGTGGGGCTGTATTCGCTGGCGGCGTCGGACCTGCCGCGTCGGATCATCGGGTCGTTGGCGGGGATGCAGTCGGTCGGTGTGCTGATCGTGATGTTCGTGCGGATGCGGCAGGACATCGCGCGGGGGGACGTCGAGGTCGGTGACTGGCTGGTGCCGTTCGCGTCGGTGACGATGGCGCTGGGGGTGACGGCTCCTCCGGTGCTGCTGGGTCTGTATGTGGGGGCGCGGCGGCGGCTGATGGAGAGTCTGCGGGAGCGGGCGGACAGTCTGGAGCGGGAGCTGCAGTTGCTCGCGGAGCGGGCGGAGGAGCGTGCGGAGTGGGCGCGTAACGAGGAGCGGACGCGGATCGCGCGGGAGATGCACGACGTGGTGGCGCATCGGGTGAGTCTGATGGTGGTGCATGCGGCGGCGTTGCAGGCGGTGGCGCGGAAGGATCCGGAGAAGGCGGTGAGGAATGCCGCGCTGGTGGGGGACATGGGCCGGCAGGCGTTGACGGAGTTGCGGGAGATGCTCGGGGTGCTGCGTGCGGGCGGGGACGCGGTGCGGCCCCGGCCGAAGGGGTCGTCGGTGCCGTTGGCGGCGGTGGGTGCGGCTGCGGCGGCCGCGGCGTCGCGGGTGGCCGTGGAGGAGCCGGTGGAGGGGCCGTCGCTGGCGGAGATCGACGAGTTGGTGGGGCAGTCGGCCGCGGCGGGGATGGTGGTCGATCTGTCGGTGGAGGGGGAGTGCCGGTCGTATGCGCCGGAGGTGGAGGCGACGGCGTACCGGGTGGTGCAGGAGGCGTTGACGAACGTCCACAAGCATGCGGCGGGTGCGAAGACGTATGTGCGGCTGGCGCACCGGGTGTCGGAGATCGCGATGCAGGTGGAGAACGAGCCGCCGTCGGGTGTGGGTTCGTCGGCGGGGTTGCCGTCGGGGGGGAACGGTCTGGTGGGGATGCGGGAGCGGGTGTCGGCGTTGGGTGGGGTGTTCGTGTCGGGGCCGACGGACGCGGGGGGTTTCCGGGTGTCGGCGGTGATTCCGGCGTCGTAGGGCGTCGGGTGCGCGGTGGGGGTCAGCCGGTGGTGAGGCGTTGGGGCTGGGCGCCGGTGATGAGGGTGGTGAGGGCGGCGTCGATGTCGGGGCCGAGGTACCAGTCGCCGGTGTGGTCGAGGGCGTAGACGCGGCCTTGGGCGTCGATGGCGAGGAGTGCCTGGGTGTCGGTTTCGGCGCCGAGGGGGCAGACCTCGGTGTCGAGGGCGCGGCCGAGGTCGCCGAGGGTGCGGGCGAGGTGGAGGCCGTGCAGGGGGTCGATGTGGAGGGGGGTGGGGGCGATCTGGCGGCCGGGTCCGGTGGGGAGGATGTGGAGTGCGCCGAATTCGGCCCAGGCTTCGACGGCGGCGGGGAAGACGGTGTGGCGGTGTCCGGCGGGCGAGGTGTGGTCGCGGAGGGTGTCGGCCCAGATCTCGGCTTGTTTGATGTCCCAGCGTCCGGGTTGCCAGCCGGCGGCGCGCAGTGCGGCGTCGACGGGCACGGCGAAGCGGGTGGTGGACGTGCGGTCGGTGTGCATCTGCTCTTCGTTCGTCGAGGTCGTGTGGTGGTGCGGGGGGTGGTTCAGCCGTCGGTGGCGGCGGGGTCGACCGTGCGGACGCCGAAGTGGGCGGTGAGGGCGGTGCAGGCGCGGCAGGGGGCGGCGTAGCTGCCGTGGAGGGGGTCGCCGTCCTCGCGGATGCGGCGGGTGGTGAGTTTGGCGTGTTTGAGGGCTTTGCGGGCTTCGCCGTTGGTCATGGGTCTGCGGGCGGCTCTTTTGCTGCGGGCTGCGTCGGCGGTGGCGATGTGCCGGGAGATGAGGATGGTTTCGGCGCAGCGTCCGGTGAAGCGGTCGCGCTGGTCGCTGGGGAGGGTGTCGAGGAAGTCCTGGACGAGCGGGTGGAGTGCGGGGGGTGTGTCGCCGCGGGCGGCGGTGCCGGTGAGGGTGGCGCCGCGGACGGAGAGGGCGGCGGCGATGGTGGGGAGGATGCCGTCGCGGCGGTGCCGGAGCGCGGGTGCGGGGGTGGTGTCGGTGGTGCTCCAGCCGATGCGGGGGTCGCCTGAGCGGGGGGCGCCGGTTGGTCCGGTGTGCGTCCCCGTCTGCGTCGCGTTCATGATCGTCATCCCCTCCCGAGCATCTCCCCGGTGGTCACAGAGTGCCAAATCGTGTGGCGGCTGGGGAAGCTGGGGCGGGTCGACACGCCAGGGTGTGGGCGGGCTGTCACGGTGGGGTGACGTGGGGTCACGGAAGCGGAGGGCCTGGTGACCGGTGCCCGGTGACCGGTGGGGGTGTACCGCATAGGCTGTCGGCACCGCGATCCAGCGGTGTTCCGTGCGCGGGCGCCGAGGGGTCGTGGCGGTAGAGCAGTCGAGACAGACGTGACAGTCGATACGGTCCGTGACGGCCCCGAGGGCGGGGTGGAGCGGGGCGTACAGAGTGCCGCAGGGGGCAACCGCCATGACGACAGGTCCGCTCGGGCTGGGGGCACCTCCCGGCCGTCAGGCCGGGGGCACTTCCGCGCCGCCGAACGCGGCCTACGCCGGGCAGGTCGTGCACTTTCCGGATCCGGTGCGGGCGGCCCGTCACCCGAGAGGGGTGCGGGTGGACGAGCGTGGGTATCCCGATTTCTCGCCCTACGCGCGCGCGGCTGCGGAGATCGCGGACCCGCCGGAGGGTTTCGGTGTGGACGAGCTGCGGTTGACGGACTACGTGTCGGCGAACGCGGCGCTGGCGGCGACGGGTCACGAGTTGTGGGACACGGTGCCGGTGGTGGCGACGCCGCACGGCTGGACGTGGCATCACGTGGCGGGTACGCGGCGTCTGGAGTTGGTGCCGGTCGAGGTGAAGGCGTTGCTGCGGCATCACGGGGGTGTGGCGACGGCGGCGGTGGATCACGGGAAGCGGGGGACGCGGCCGTTGCAGGAGACGCGTCCGGCGCATTTCGGGCTGCCGAAGTCGGGTGTGGCGGTGACGGAGTCGCAGGTGCTGGGCGTGGAGGAGGATCTCGGGTACCGGTTGCCGGGTGCGTACCGGTCGTTCCTGAAGGCGGCGGGCGGTTGTGCGCCGGTGGGGACGGCGTTGGACGCGGAGCTGGGTCTGCTGGTGGACCAGCCGTTCTTCACGGTGCGGGACGAGGCCGCGGTCAACGACCTGGTGTATGTGAACAAGTGTCTGCGGGACCATCTGACCAAGGACTATCTGTGCGTGGCGTTCGTGCAGGGTGGTCTGCTGGCCGTGAAGGTGAGGGGCGAGCGGCAGGGTTCGGTGTGGTTCTGCGCGTACGACGACGTGCGGGACGTGGATCCGTCGTGGTCGCAGGCGGAGCGTGTGGAGCGGCTGTTGCTGCCGTGCGGTGAGGATTTCGACGTGTTCCTGGCGCGGCTCGCGGGGTCTCCTCCGGAGTTGGCGACGGTGGCGAATCTGATGGTGGACGGCGGGTTCGCGCGTGCCGTTCCGGTTTCTTCCGCGGGGGAGTGAGTCGAGCGATGGTGACGTTCGCGCAGGCGCAGGAGCGCGCGGAGGAGTGGGTCAACGGGGATGTGCCCGCGTACCAGCACCGTGAGGTGCGGGTGCGGGAGTTCGGTCTCGGGTTCGTGGTGTGGGCGGAGGACCGTGCGGACGGTCCGCGTTCGGACGGTGGCGGGCAGCGGCTGGTGATCGCCCGGGACAGCGGTGAGGCGACGCTGTGGCCGGCGCTGCCGGTGGGCGAGGTGATCCGCCGGTACGAGGAGGAGTACGGCAGGGACGAGGCGGCGGCCGAGGAGCCGGCGCCCGCGCCTCCGGCGCGGGTGGACCTCAACCAGACGTCGTTCCTGCTGAGTCCGCCGGAGTGGCTGCAGGAGGCTGCGGACCGGCTGGGGATCCCGGACCGGCGTGGGGAGACGTCGGGGGGCGTTGGAGGGGTGTCCGCGGGTTCTGCCGCGGGTTCCGGTGCGGCGTCGGGTGAGGTGCCTGGGCAGGCGGGTGCGCCGGGTGCGGGATGGGCGTCGTCGTCCGAGGGTGCGGGGCGGGGTGCCGACGCGGGTGGCTCGGAGGAGTCCTCGGCGGGTTCCGGTGCCGCGGCGTCCGCTTCCGACGGTGGCGGTTCCGGGTGGCCGGCGGCCGGCGGGGGTGCGGACGAGGGCACGCCGTGGGCCGGTACGGACACCACGGCGGACGCGGGTGAGGACCGGTCGGTGCCGCTGCCGCGGACCGTGTACGCGCCGCAGGTGCGGGAGCCGGGCGGGGACGCCCCGGTGACGCCCGACGCGAAGACGGCGTTGATGTCGGGCGGCAGCCGGCTGCCGTCGACGGCGGTCGAGCCGGCGGTCGATGCGAGCGGGACGGGGCAGGCGACGCCTCCGCCTCCCACCCAGGCCGGTGTTCCCGGCGCTGCGGCGCCGGGTGCGCCCGTGCCGCCGGCTCCGGGTGCGCCGGACGCCGCTGACATCGCCGATGCCGCGACCAGCAAGGCGACCCCGCCGAAGCGGGGGCAGGGTCCTTCGGCCCCGCCGCCTCCGGGCGCTCCGGGGACGCCGGGTGCGCGACCCGGCGGCACGCCCGCGCCTGCGCCCGCGCAGGGCGGGAGCGGCTATGTGCCCACGCAGCTGGTGTCGTCGCTGGGACCGGAGGGGCCGGAGGGTCCGGGCGGTGGGCAGACGCCTCCGCCTGGGGCGCCGACCCCGCCCCCGCCGGGCACGCCTCCGGGCGGGGTGCATCACGCGGCGACGATGCTCGCCGATCCCAACGGCTCGGGTGCGGGGGTGCCTGTGCCTCCGGGGCCGCCCGGGGCTCCGGGGCAGCCCGGGGCTCCGGGGCAGCCGGCTGCGCCCGGCGCGCCCGGCGTGGCTCAGCCTGCCGGACAGTCCGGCGCGCCTCAGCCTCCCGGTCCTCCGGGGGCCCCCGGCCGGCCCGGTGCCCCGGGTGCGCCTCAGCCTCCCGGTCCTCCCGGCGCTCCGGGTGCCCCCGGCCAGGGCGGCGCGCCCCAGCCTCCCGGCGCTCCGGGCGGCGCTCCCGGCACTCCGCCCGTGCACCACGCGGAGACCGTCCTGGCCGCGCCCCCGGCCGGCGGGCCGGGCGCGCCCCCGCCGCCCGCACCGCCCGGTGCGCCCGGGATCCCGCCGATGGCGCCCGGGGCGATGCCTCCAGGCGCCGTGCCTCCCGGTACGCCCCCGCAGGGCGCCCGGGTGCCGGGGCAGCCGTCGGCGTACGGCTATCCGCAGCAGCCGACCGTCGGCCCCGGCTACCAGGCCGTGCTGCGCTACCGCGCGCAGGACGGCTCCGAGCAGCAGCTGATCCGGCGTTCCGCGCCGGGCACCCCGCACCCGGAGTGGCAGATCTTCCACGAGCTGCGTGCGATGAACGTGCCGCCGAACCAGGTGCTGGAGCTGCACACGGAGCTGGAGTCGTGCGAGCTGCCGGGCGCGTACTGCGCGCGGATGATCCGCGAGCAGTGGCCGCAGGCGCGCATCACGTCGATCGCGCCGTACGGCACGGACCACGCGAGCCGCCAGCAGGGCATGCGGCAGCTCCTCGCCCACCAGGGCGAACTGCACCAGGTGGCGGACGGTCCCGCGCGTCCCGCTCCGGTGCGGGCGCCGATCCCGCCGGTGCAGCCCGCCCCGCCGATCCCGCCGGAGGCGATCGCGCAGGAGCTCGCGGCCGCGTTCGGGCCGGGCGTGTTCCGGTTCGAGCAGGCGGCGGTGTCCCGTCAGGGCGTGCCGCCGGTGGTGGCGCACACGCTGGTGACGGCGGGTCTGCCGACGGACATGGGGCCGTTCTTCTGGGCGCAGGCCCAGCCGGGCCGCCCGGTGCCGACGCTGGCGGAGCTGGCCGCGGAGCGGGGGGTGCAGCCGGCGCCGGACGCGGGTTCGTACCTGGTGATGGGCAGCGACTTCGGCAAGGCGCTCTGTGTGCAGTACGGCACGGCGAACATCGTCGCGGTGCCGGTGGAGGCCGGTCCGGGCGGTACGGCGGTGCCGCCGCAGTTCGTGAACACCGGGCTGCCGGAGTTCGCGCGCTGCCTGGCGCTGCTGGGCCGGATGTGGCGGCTGCGGTTCGGGCTGAACCAGGAGCAGGCGGGCCGCTGGACCGTCGACTTCCAGGCGCAGCTGGCCGCGCTGGACCCGGCTGCGCTGGGGTCGCCGGAGACCTGGTGGTCGGTGCTGCTGGAGCAGATGTGGGACGGGCTGCTGTGAGCCGCCGCCGCTGAAGGTGTGACCCGTGAGCCGGGCCCGGTCGTGACGACGACCGGGCCCGGCTCACGTCTGTCCGCCCCTGCCGGGCCCGCCGAGCGGAGTGTCGCGTTATGAACACTTCCTCGTCATCGATCAAGATGTGCGCGATTCATCCCTTTTGTGCTCGGTCGTCGTGCTGGGCTTCATGTCCGTCGGTGGAAGGGGTTCCAGGGTGAGCAGCACATCGGTGTCGTCGCGGGGGTTCGAGATCGTCCGCCGGGGGCGCGGGTATCGCCCCCTGCAGGTGATCGCGTACGTCGAGGCGCTGTCGGACGACCGGGACGCCGCCTGGGAGCGCGCGGCGCGGCTCACCGTCCTGGCGCGGGAGATGGAGGAGGAGCTCGAACGGCTGCGGGAGCGGGCGGCCGGGCTGCCGGAGCAGACGTACGAGTCACTCGGCGACGGGCCCCGGCGGCTGTTCCTGCTGGCGCTGGAGGAGGCCACGGCCGTACGGGAGTCGGCGCGGCAGCACGCGCGGGACCTGGTCGACCTGGCGCGGGACGACGCCGCCGAGGTGGAGGAGGCCGCGCGGGCGTACGCGGCCGCGCTGCGCGCCGTCGCCGACGAGTACGCCCGGGAGCGGCTGGCCGCGGCGCGGGAGAAGGCCGACGAGATCCGCGTCGAGGCGCGGCTTGACGTGAAGGAGCGGCGCACCGAGGCGCTGGCGGAGGTGCGGCGGATGCGGGAGCGCACCTCGGAGCTGCTCGCCGAGGAGGCCAGGGCGCAGGCGCGGCGGCTCGACGAGGTCGCCGGGGAGGAGGCGGCGCGGGCGGCGGAGCTGGACGCCCGGCAGGCGGAGGCGGAGGAGCGCGCCGAGAAGGTGCTGGCGGAGGCGCGGCAGGTGTTCGCCGACGCGCAGGAGGCGGCCCGGCACTGCGCGGACGAGGCCCGGGAGCGTGCGGCGGAGGTGCTGGCCGAGGCGCAGTCCCGTGCGGAGGGCGTCGAGCGGGAGACCGAGCGGGTGCTGAGGGAGCACGCCGACCGGCGTGAGGACGTGCAGACGCAGATGGACCACGTGTGCGCCAGCCTCAGCGCGCTGACGGGCCGCGTGGTGGAGTGACGCACCCGCACGGCCGGTCGGCGTCCTCCGCCGGTCAGGCGGGGCGGGGCGGGCGGCAGCCAGGAGTAGGTGCGGTGGGCCGGGGAGGCGGCGTACGGGACGCCCGCGCGGGGATCCGTGTACGGGGCATCGGTGTACGGGGGCGGGGGGCGGCGCGGGTCGCGGGGAGGGGGGAAGGGGTCGGCGGGCATCCCGTGCTCCTCGCGTGGCTCGGGTCTGTGCGGGGAGGGACCACCGGGAGGGGGCGGCGGAGTGGAGCCCGCACGTTGCTCGCGCGTAGAGCGAAGCGCCACGGTTTGGGACAACTCGCGCGCCGGGGAGCGCTCTCGCCCGTGGTACCTGCCCTGAGCTGAGGTGTTACCCGGATCAACGCCGACTTTTGCGGTGCGCGCGGGACATCGCGCTGTCCGCCGGCGGGCCGTCCGCTTGACCCTGACGCGGCGGCAGGGTGGACGCTGGGCAGCGTCGGACGGGGCGGGTCCTGAGGCGCGGACGGGAGGAGACGTGGGGCGACGGAAGGACGAGCGACCCCGAGGCGGCCTCCGCCCCAGGGCGGAGAGCCCCTAGGGGCACCTCCGTACTGCGGCTCGGGGAGGGTTCGTCCCGGCGGAGGACGAGGCGGGGCCGGCCCCGTCCTTAACCTGGCTTTACGCCGCTGGGGGGTGGCGGAGCACAGCACCGGGGGTGGGGTTTTCCACAGCAGAAGACTGCGCTGAGCATCAGCGCGCCGGACCCCCTCCCCCCGCCAGACTGAAACACGTCCCGCACACCACGCGCCGGGCGGCCGCCGCAGACCAGGGCGGCCGCCGGGAGCACCGCTTTGTCTTGACCACCGACATAGGAGACTTACCGTGACATCGGCTGTGACCATTCCCAGGCACGGGGGTACTGGAAGGACTACGGCCGTTGCCGCGCGGGCGCGGCAGGTCGTGAAGGCGTACGGGTCGGGGGAGACCCGTGTCGTCGCCCTCGACCACGTCGACGTGGACATCGCCCGCGGACAGTTCACCGCGATCATGGGCCCCTCGGGGTCCGGCAAGTCCACGCTGATGCACTGCCTCGCCGGGCTCGACACCGTGACGAGCGGTCAGATCTACCTGGACGACACCGAGATCACCGGCCTGAAGGACAAGAAGCTCACCAGGCTGCGCCGCGACCGGATCGGCTTCATCTTCCAGGCGTTCAACCTGCTGCCGACGCTCAACGCGCTCGAGAACATCACGCTGCCCATGGACATCGCCGGCCGCAAGCCCGACAAGGCATGGCTCGACCGGGTGGTGGAGACCGTCGGGCTCGCGGAGCGGCTCAAGCACCGGCCGACGCAGCTCTCCGGTGGCCAGCAGCAGCGGGTCGCCGTGGCACGGGCGCTGGCCGCCCGGCCGGAGATCATCTTCGGTGACGAGCCGACCGGCAACCTCGACTCCCGCGCCGGTGCCGAGGTGCTCGGCTTCCTGCGCCGCTCGGTCGACGAGCTGGGCCAGACCATCGTGATGGTCACCCACGACCCCGTCGCCGCCTCCTACGCGGACCGGGTGCTGTACCTGGCCGACGGCCGCATCGTCGACGAGATGCACCAGCCGACCGCCGAGCAGGTCCTGGACCGCATGAAGGACTTCGACGCCCGGGGGCGCACGTCATGACCGTGCTCAAGACCTCGATGCGCAACTTCCTCGCGCACAAGGGACGCATGGCGCTGTCGGCGGTGGCGGTGCTGCTGTCGGTGGCGTTCGTCTGCGGCACGCTGGTGTTCACGGACACCATGAACACGACGTTCGACAAGCTGTTCGCGGCCACCTCCTCGGACGTCACCGTCAGCGACAAGGACGCCTCCGACAGCGGTCAGACGACCTCCGGCAACGGCAAGCCGCCGGTGATACCGGCCTCCGTGCTCGACGAGGTGCGCAGGGCGGAGGGCGTGAAGTCCGCCGAGGGCACCGTGTTCTCCACCTCGGTGACCGTCGTCGACGCCGACAAGGACAGCCTCTCGCCGACCAGCGGCGGCCCCACCATCGTCGGCAGCTGGAACTCCAACGACGCCGGCACCATGGAGATCACCTCCGGTGCCGCGCCCGAGGGCGGCGACCAGATCATGGTCGACGGCGACACCGCCGACAAGCACGACCTGAAGCTCGGTGACGAGATCGGCGTCATCAGCGCCGTCGGCACGCACACCGCGAAAATCTCCGGCATCGCGGACTTCACCGTCACCAACCCCGGTGCCGCGATCTTCTACATGGACACCGCGACCGCCCAGCGGACCCTGGTCGGCGAGAGCGGCGTCTACACCAACGTCAACGTCACCGCCGCGCCCGGCGTCAGCGACGACCAGCTGAAGAAGAACGTCGTGGCCGAACTCGGCGCCGGCTACAAGGTGCTGACCGCCGAGGAGACCGCGGAGGCCAACCAGGAGAGCCTCGGCGACTTCATGGGCGTCATGAAGTACGCCATGCTCGGCTTCGCCGGGATCGCCTTCCTCGTCGGCATCTTCCTGATCATCAACACCTTCTCCATGCTGGTCGCCCAGCGCACCCGGGAGATCGGCCTGATGAGGGCCATCGGCTCGTCCCGCAAGCAGGTCAACCGCTCGGTGCTGGTCGAGGCGCTGCTGCTCGGCGTGCTCGGCTCGGTACTCGGCGTCGGCGCGGGCGTCGGGCTCGCGATCGGGCTCATGGAGCTCATGGGCCAGATGGGCATGGAGCTGTCCACCGACGACCTCACGGTCGCCTGGACGACGCCTGTGGTCGGCCTGGTCCTGGGCGTCGTCGTCACGGTGCTCGCCGCCTACCTGCCAGCCCGGCGGGCCGGGAAGATCTCCCCGATGGCCGCGCTGCGGGACGCCGGCACCCCGGCGGACGCCAAGGCCGGTTGGATCCGGGCCGTGGCCGGTCTGGTCCTCACCGGCGCCGGCGGCTTCGCCCTCTACCTGGCCGGGACCGCCGACAAGGCCGCCGACGGCTCCCTGTGGCTCGGCCTGGGCGTGGTGCTGTCCCTGATCGGCTTCGTCGTCGTCGGCCCGGTGCTGGCGAGCGGCATGGTCCGGGTCCTCGGCGCGATCCTGCTGCGGGCGTTCGGCCCCGTGGGCCGCATGGCCGAGCGCAACGCCCTGCGCAACCCGCGCCGCACCGGCGCGACGGGCGCCGCGCTGATGATCGGCCTCGCCCTGGTGGCGTGCCTGTCGGTCGTGGGCTCCTCCATGGTCGCCTCGGCCACCGAGGAACTCGACAAGGCGGTCGGCACGGACTTCATCGTCCAGGACGACATGGGAGCGCTGATCACCCCGCAGGCCGTCGAGGCCGTGAAGGCGGCGCCGGGGATCGACCGGGTCACCGAGTACAAGTGGACCGAGGCGGACTTCACCACGCCCGACGGCGAAACCGTGAAGGACACCGCGATCACCGCGGCCGACCCGACGTACGCAACCGACCTGCGCGTCGAGACCGTCGCCGGGAACCTCGCCGACGCCTACAAGCCCGACTCGATGTCCGTGCACGAGGACTTCGCCAAGGACCACGACGTCCGCATCGGCTCGGAGATCGAGGTCGCCTTCACGGACGGCACCACCGGGTCCCTGACGGTGCGGGCCATCACCAGCAGCGAGGGCGTGATCGACGCCGGCGCGATGTACACGTCCATCGACACCCTCGCCACGTACGTCCCGGCCGACAAGATGCCGCTGGACCAGCTGCTCTTCGCCTCGGCGCAGGACGGGCAGAAGGACGCCGCCTACAAGGCGCTGAAGGACGCCCTGGGCGAGTTCCCGCAGTACGAGGTGCGCGACCAGACCGACTACAAGGAGGCCCTGAAGGATCAGATCGGCCAGCTGCTGAACATGATCTACGGCCTGCTGGCCCTGGCGATCATCGTGGCGATCCTGGGCGTGGTGAACACCCTGGCCCTGTCGGTCGTCGAGCGCACCCGGGAGATCGGCCTCATGCGGGCCATCGGCCTCTCGCGCCGGCAGCTGCGCCGCATGATCCGCATGGAGTCGGTCGTGATCGCCCTCTTCGGCGCCCTGCTCGGCCTCGGCCTGGGCATCGGCTGGGGCGCCACCGCGCAGCAGCTCCTGGCGCTGGAGGGCCTGAAGGTCCTCGACATCCCGTGGCCGACGATCACCGGGGTGTTCATCGGCTCGGCCTTCGTGGGCCTGTTCGCGGCCCTGGTCCCGGCATTCCGTGCCGGCCGCATGAACGTCCTGAACGCCATCGCCACCGACTGACCACCGCACACGGGGTTGCGGGGGAACACGGGCGCCGGAAGTCCCACGGGGGGACTTCCGGCGCCCAGGCTTCTGGAGACGCCGAGCCGGTGGGTGGGTAGGCACAGGCCGGGGGTCCAGGGGGCGGAGTCCCCTGGCGGCTCGGCCGCCGGGGGTCCACGGGGCGGAGCCCCCCGGCGGCTCGGCGGCGACGCCCGGCGCTCTCCACAGCCCCCGCACCCGCGGACGCGGCGACGTACCCTGGACACCCCCGGCCCGCGGCGCGCGTCGGGCCCGTCGTGTTGCACATCCCCGGAAGGGATTCCGCCCCGCATGAGCCTGCACGGTCTGCTCGACGCCGTCGTCAAGGACACCGCCCTCGCGGAAGCGGTCACGGCCGCCGCCGACGGCAACCGCACGCACGTCGACCTCGTCGGCCCGCCCGCGGCCCGTCCCTTCGCGGTCGCCGCCCTGGCCCGTGACGCCGGCCGCCCCGTGCTCGCAGTGACGGCCACGGGACGCGAGGCGGAGGACCTGGCGGCCGCCCTGCGCTCGCTGCTCCCGCCCCAGGGGGTCGTGGAGTACCCGTCCTGGGAGACGCTGCCGCACGAGCGGCTCAGCCCCCGCAGCGACACCGTCGGCCGCCGCCTCGCCGTGCTCCGGCGCCTGGCCCACCCCCGTCCCGACGACCCCGAGACCGGCCCGGTCTCCGTCGTCGTCGCCCCCGTGCGCTCCGTGCTCCAGCCGCAGGTCAAGGGCCTGGGCGACCTGGAGCCGGTCTCCCTGCGCACAGGGCAGAGCGCCGACCTGAACGACGTCGTCGACGCCCTCGCCGCCGCCGCGTACGCGCGCGTGGAGCTGGTGGAGAAGCGCGGCGAGTTCGCGGTGCGCGGCGGCATCCTCGACGTGTTCCCGCCCACCGAGGAGCATCCCCTGCGGGTGGAGTTCTGGGGCGACGACGTCGAGGAGATCCGCTACTTCAAGGTCGCCGACCAGCGGTCCCTGGAGGTCGCCGAGCACGGACTGTGGGCGCCGCCCTGCCGCGAGCTGCTGCTCACCGACGAGGTGCGCGAGCGGGCGCGGGCGCTCGCCGAGGAGCACCCGGAGCTGGGCGAGCTGCTCGGGAAGATCGCCGAGGGCATCGCGGTGGAGGGCATGGAGTCCCTCGCCCCGGTCCTCGTCGACGACATGGAGCTGCTGCTGGACGTGCTGCCCAAGGGCGCCATGACCGTGGTCTGCGACCCGGAGCGGGTGCGCACGCGCGCGTCCGACCTGGTCGCCACCTCGCAGGAGTTCCTCCAGGCGTCCTGGGCGGCCACCGCAGGCGGGGGCGAGGCGCCCATCGACGTCGGCGCGGCCTCCCTGTGGTCCCTCGCCGACGTCCGGGACCGGGCCCGCGAGCTGGACATGATGTGGTGGACGGTGTCGCCGTTCGCCGCCGACGAGGAACTGGACGCCGACACCCTCAAGCTGGGCCTGCACGCCCCCGAGTCCTACCGCGGCGACACCGCGCGGGCGCTCGCCGACACCAAGGGCTGGCTCGCCGACGGCTGGCGCACGGTCTACGTCACCGAGGGCCACGGCCCGGCCGCCCGCACCGTGGAGGTGCTGGGAGGGGAGGGCATCGCCGCCCGCCTCGACAACGACCTGGGCGAGCTGACCCCGTCCGTCGTGCACGTCTCCTGCGGCTGCATCGACCACGGCCTCGTCGCCCCGGCGCTCAAGCTGGCCGTGCTCACCGAGACCGACCTCACCGGCCAGAAGGCGTCCGGCCGCGAGGGCGCCCGGATGCCCGCCCGGCGCCGCAAGACCATCGACCCGCTCACACTGGAGGCGGGCGACTACATCGTCCACGAGCAGCACGGCGTCGGCCGGTACATCGAGATGGTGCAGCGCACCGTGCAGGGCGCCACCCGCGAGTACCTGGTCGTGGAGTACGCCCCCGCCAAGCGCGGCCAGCCCGGCGACCGCCTCTACATCCCCACCGACCAGCTCGAGCAGATCACCAAGTACGTCGGCGGGGAGGCGCCCACCCTGCACCGGCTCGGCGGCGCCGACTGGACCAAGACCAAGGCGCGCGCCAAGAAGGCCGTCAAGGAGATCGCAGCCGACCTGATCAAGCTGTACAGCGCGCGGATGGCGGCGCCCGGTCACGCCTTCGGCCCGGACACGCCCTGGCAGCGCGAGCTGGAGGACGCCTTCCCCTACGCGGAGACGCCCGACCAGCTCACCACCATCGCCGAGGTCAAGGAGGACATGGAGAAGTCGGTCCCCATGGACCGGCTGATCTGCGGCGACGTCGGCTACGGCAAGACCGAGATCGCGGTGCGGGCCGCGTTCAAGGCAGTCCAGGACGGCAAGCAGGTCGCCGTGCTGGTGCCGACGACGCTGCTGGTGCAGCAGCACTTCGGGACGTTCAGCGAGCGGTACGCGCAGTTCCCGGTGAACGTGCGGGCGCTGTCCCGCTTCCAGACGGACACCGAGGCCAAGGCGGTCCTGGAAGGTCTGAAGGACGGCTCGGTGGACGTGGTCATCGGCACCCACCGGCTGTTCTCCTCCGAGACCAAGTTCAAGGACCTGGGCCTGGTCATCGTCGACGAGGAGCAGCGGTTCGGCGTCGAGCACAAGGAGCAGCTGAAGAAGCTCCGCGCCAACGTCGACGTGCTCACCATGTCCGCCACACCCATCCCGCGCACCCTGGAGATGGCGGTCACCGGCATCCGGGAGATGTCGACGATCACCACCCCGCCGGAGGAGCGCCACCCGGTGCTCACCTTCGTCGGCCCCTACGACCAGCGGCAGATCGGCGCCGCCATCCGCCGTGAACTGCTGCGCGAGGGCCAGGTCTTCTACATCCACAACCGCGTCGAGTCCATCGACCGCGCGGCGGCCCGGCTCCGCGAGATCGTGCCCGAGGCGCGCATCGCGACCGCCCACGGCCAGATGTCGGAGCAGGCGCTGGAGCAGGTCGTCGTCGACTTCTGGGAGAAGAAGTTCGATGTGCTGGTGTCGACGACGATCGTCGAGTCCGGCATCGACATCTCCAACGCCAACACCCTGATCGTCGAGCGCGGCGACAACTTCGGCCTCAGCCAGCTGCACCAGCTGCGCGGCCGGGTCGGCCGCGGCCGCGAGCGCGGGTACGCGTACTTCCTGTACCCGCCGGAGAAGCCGCTGACGGAGACCGCGCACGAGCGTCTGGCGACCATCGCCCAGCACACCGAGATGGGCGCGGGCATGTACGTGGCGATGAAGGACCTGGAGATCCGCGGCGCGGGCAACCTGCTCGGCGGCGAGCAGTCCGGGCACATCGCGGGCGTCGGCTTCGACCTGTACGTGCGGATGGTCGGCGAGGCCGTGGCGGACTACCGACGCCAGCTGGAGACCGGCGAGGTGGAGGAGGCGCCGCTCGAGGTGAAGATCGAGCTGCCGGTCGACGCGCACGTCCCGCACGACTACGCGCCCGGCGAGCGGCTGCGCCTCCAGGCGTACCGGGCCATCGCCTCCGCGAACTCCGAGGAGGACATCAAGGCCGTCCGCGAGGAGCTCGTCGACCGCTACGGCAAGCTGCCGGAGCCGGTGGAGAACCTGCTGCTGGTGGCGGGCCTGAGGATGCTCGCGCGGGCCTGCGCGGTCGGCGAGATCGTCCTGCAGGGCAACAACATCCGGTTCGCGCCGGTGGAGCTGCGCGAGTCGCAGGAGCTGCGGCTCAAGCGTCTCTACCCCGGCTCGGTGATCAAGCCGACGTCCCACCAGGTGCTGGTTCCGCGCCCGAAGACCGCGAAGGTCGGCGGCAAGCCGCTGGTCGGGCGGGACCTGCTCGGGTGGGTGGGGGAGTTCCTCACCTCGGTGCTGGGGTCCTGACCCGGCTGTCCGAACAGCAGGGCCGTCCGCGGTGCGCGTGAGGCGCACCGCGGACGGCCCTGAGACGTACGTGAGGCCCTACGGCTGGTCGGGACGGTCGCGCTCCATGCCGAGCCGGCGCTCCGCCTGCTGCTGACCGGTGTCGATCTGCTGCTCGTACTTGCCGCCGGACCTCTCGTTCATCTTCTTCTCCGCGGCGTCGGAGGCCTTGTGCGCCGCCTTGTGTGCCGCCTTGTTGCTCTTGAACTTGTCGAGGATGCCCATCAGAGCTCCTTCCGAAGTGGCTCAAATCCGACCATACGCGCGGATCACATCGAATGCCCAAGCGGGCGGCGAAAGGTCTGCACCACTCGCTCGTTACGGTGAGCTTCCGGATGGACCGCTCCTGCCGGGGCAGGTTCGGAGCAGAACAGCAGAACGAGGGAGGGGCGCGGTGACGCGAGACCTGGGGTGGGGCAGCCGGATGCGGCGCGGGGGAGGAGCGGCGGCCGTCGCGGTGGTCCTCCTCGCGGGGTGCGAGTCGATACCCGACGCGGACGTCCCCGCGTCCGGCGGCAGCGGGGCGCCGGCCCCCGACGGGCGCGCGGCGAGCCCGCTGGACAACCCCGACGGCACCCGCCCCGGCCTCGCCCCCGTCCGTGACGCACAGGAGCGCGCCGAGGCCGCCGCCCTCATCGACAAGGTCGCCACCAAGGGCCGCGGCCCCAAGACAGGCTACGACCGCGACGAGTACGGCTACGCCTGGATGGACACCGCCGACGGCGTGCCCCTGGCCCGGAACGGCTGCGACACCCGCAACGACATCCTCCAGCGGGACGGCCAGGAGCTGCGCTTCCGCTCCGGCTCCGACTGCGTCGTCGTCTCCCTGACCCTGGCCGACCCCTACACCGGCAAGACGATCGAGTGGCGCAAGCAGAAGGCCGCCGAGGTGCAGATCGACCACGTCGTGCCGCTCTCCTACAGCTGGCAGATGGGCGCCTCCCGCTGGTCCGAGGCCAAGCGCCGGCAACTGGCCAACGACCCGCTCAACCTGCTCCCCGTCGACGGAAGCGCCAACTCCGCCAAGAGCGACTCCGGCCCTGCGTCCTGGCTCCCGCCCAGCAAGGCCGTCCGCTGCGCCTACGCCGTCCGCTTCGCCCAGGTCGCCGTGAAGTACGAGATGCCCGTGACGAAGGCGGACAAGGAGACCATGCGGGAGCAGTGCGGGGTCTGAACCCCTGTCGTCTGCCTGGACAGTGGCGCCGCTGGACGGGCGCGCCGTTCGACACCGACGGCCCGGCCGAGGCGCCCGCGGCGCCGGCGCCGGTCCGCTGGCCACGGGGAGCGCGGCCACGCCGGGGACGTCGGGCCTGACGTGTGGAGGGGGTCCCCGCTGTGACGGTCGGTCAGCCCAGGGCGTCGAGGTCCAGGATCTCGCCCTCGGGCTTCTCGGCCGGGACCGGCTTGCCGAAGTCGGTGAAGGTGACCGACCCCGGGTCGGCGGCCGACGTGCTCTCCAGCCGGAGCAGGTACGGCTCGCCCTCGGTGGCGACGTAGAAGGTGTAACGGTCCTCGCCGTCCTGCTCGGTGAGCGTCAGCGCCGGAGTGCCGTCGAGCGTGGTGGTCTCGCCCCGGGTGGCGTCCGAACTGCCGTCCTTCGCGCCGCCGAGCACCTCGTCGAGGTCGCAGAAGCCCGCGATGTCCTCGGCGTCCGCGCCGGTGGCCGACATCTTCGTCCAGGTGCCGGCCATCATCTCCACGACCGCGTCCACGTCGGCCTGCGGCTCGCCCTCGCTCTGGGCGCGCAGGAACGCCTCGTCGTACTTGGCGTAGAGGGTGTCGCCCGTCTTGATCAGCTCGACCTCGCCCTCGTCGCCCATGCCGAGGGTGCCGGCGCAGTCGCCCTTCTTGTCCAGGGCCAGGTCGAGGCGGAGGGTGCCCCCGCTCTCCCCGTCGGGGATCTCGCCCGTGAACCGCAGGGACGGGGCGCCGGTGGTGGCGGCCACCGCCCGCTCGGTGATCTCGCCGCCCGACAGCCCGGCGAACGGCTCCTTGTTCTCCTTGACGTTCTTCGCCTGCTCCGAGGACGGCTCGGATCCGGCGGACGCCGTGTCCTCGCCGGACTGACAGCCGGTGAGCCCGGCACCGGTCACGGCGACGAGACAGAGGGCGGCGAGTGCGGTGCGACGCATGACGGTTCTGTTCCTTCGGGGGTGTGTGGTGGTGGACGGTCGCCGCGGAGCGGCCGCGGTGACCGGAGGCGGCCGGGACGACGGCCGGGAACGGCCGATGTGGCGGCCGGCAGTGGTCGTGATCGGCCGGGAGCGGCGCGTGGCGCCTGGGGCGAGGGTCAGAACTCGCCGTTGCCGAGGAGCTCGCCGTCGGCGTCGTAGACGGTGACGAGGCCGTTCTCGCTCTGCTTCCAGTCGGCGAAGGCGGAGGCGATGAGCTTGGCGGGGCCCGTGCCCTCGCCCATGAGGCCGCCGGTGAAGTCGGTGTAGACGTCGGCGGTGTCGAGGATGTCGTTCTGCTCGTCGGCGCCCTGCACCTTGGTGACGTGCGCGACGGCCTCCTTCTCCTGGGCCGTCCCGTTCTCCTCCACGAACGCCTTGAACTGCTCGGCCTGCGAGGCCTTCTTCTCCGCCTTCTCCGTCTTCTCCCCGCCCTGACGGGCGTCCGCGCCCGCGTCCTTCGCGCCGCCGGGCTGCCGGTCCGCGGAGGCGGAGGCGCCCTTGTCGGCGGAGCCGGTGCCGTTGTCGCCGGCGTTCGCCGAGACGGCGCCGATGACGGCGATCCCCACGACGGCGCCCAGCGCGATCTTGGTCTTCATACCCATGACGGTGTCCCCTCCCCAGGCGGCGGCCGCCCCCGTTTCATCGGCGGCCGCTCGTTTGCTGGGTCAATGAGACCAGAGG
Organism: Streptomyces werraensis; assembly: GCA_014656175.1. GTDB lineage: Bacteria > Actinomycetota > Actinomycetes > Streptomycetales > Streptomycetaceae > Streptomyces > Streptomyces werraensis. The sequence goes on along the minus strand of BNBX01000005.1, from coordinate 99,265 downwards.
CTGTGAACCGAGTCAACACGAGAGGTGTGAAGTGAGTGGTACACGACCGTGAACCCCGGTCCTTACCGTCCTCGGTATGCTCGTCGTCACACAGGGAGCAGCGGGAGAGCGGGGCGGGGTTCCGGGATGCAGGACGACGCGACTGAAGTGACCGCCGCGGGGATCGCCCGGCTGGCGGGAGTGGGCCGGGCCGCGGTCAGCAACTGGCGCCGCCGGCACGCCGACTTCCCCCGGCCGGTCGGCGGCACCGAGACCAGCCCCGCGTTCGCCCTCGCCGAGGTCGAGGAGTGGCTGCGGCGCCACCGCAAGCTCGCCGAGGTCCCGCTCAAGGAGCGCGTATGGCAGCAGCTCGCCGGTCACCCCGACGGGCCGGTCACCGCGCTCGTCCACGCCGGGTGCGCGCTGCTGCTGATCCACGACCGGCCGCCCGTCTGGCTCGACATCAGCTCCGGCACCGACGAGCGGCTCGCCGCCCTGCTCCCCGCGGCGCTGGACGAGGTGCTCACACCGCGCATGCCCGAAACGGCCCGACCGGGACGCCCCGACCGCTCACGCGTGAACGGTCAGCACCCTGTGAACACCTCGCCCACGCCCGCCGCACCGGCGAATCCGGCCCCCGCGTCCACACCGACCGCCCCGGCCGCCCCCGCCCTCGACATCCCCACCGCCCCCCGCCTCCTCCCCTCCGTCCCCCTCCTGCGCGGCGTCGCCGAACTCGCCGCCGAGCGGGGCGCCCGCCCCGCCTTCGAGTTCCTGCTCGGGCGGCACCTCGACGCCAACCCGCGCCAGTACACGCTCACCCCGCCGGACCTCGCCGGCCTCATGGCCGCCCTCGTCGGCACCCCCGCCACCGTCCTGGACCCCGCCTGCGGCACCGGCGCCCTGCTCCGCGCCGTCGCCGACCGCCCCGACCGACGCCTCCACGCCCAGGACAGCTCGCCGGAGCTCGCCGCCCTCACCGCCCTGCGCCTCGCCCTGCACACCCGCGCCCCCGTGCACGCCGCCGCCGGCGACACCCTGCGGGCCGACGCGTACCCGGAGCTGCGGGCCGACGCCGTGCTGTGCCACCCGCCGTTCAACGAGCGCAACTGGGGCCACGACGACCTCGCCTACGACCCGCGCTGGGAGTACGGCTTCCCCGCCCGCACCGAGTCCGAGCTGGCCTGGGTGCAGCACGCGCTCGCCCGGCTCAGGGACGGCGGCACCGCCGTGATGCTGATGCCGCCCGCCGTGGCCTCCCGCCGCTCCGGCCGGAGGATCAGGGCCGACCTCCTGCGCCGGGGCGCGCTGCGCGCCGTCGTCGCGCTGCCCGCCGGGGCGGCACCCCCCTACAGCGTGCCGCTGCACCTGTGGGTGCTGCGCAGGCCCGAGCGGACGCCCGCACAGCCGGAGGTGCTGCTCGTCGACGCCGGGCGGTTCACCGCCGAGGGGCGCGGCGGGCCCGACTGGCCCGGGGTGCGGGAGACCGTGCTCGACGCCTGGGGCGCCTTCGACCGTGACGGCGGCGTCGAGGAAAGGCCCGGCCTGGCCCGCTCGGTGCCGGTCATCGAACTCCTCGACGACGACGTCGACCTGACCCCCGCCCGCCGGCTGCCGCCCCCGGCGGACGCCGACGGCGCCGGCCGGCTCACCGACGTACGGGCGCGGCTCGACGAGACGCTGCGGCTGACCGCCGAGCTGGCGCCGCCGCCCGCGGAGCAAGCGCCGTCCGCCGCGTCCGGGCGGCTGCCGCTGACCACCGTCGGCGAACTGGCGCGCGCGGGCGCGCTGGTGATGCGCACCGGCGGACACGGCGGCCGCGCGCGCGTGCCCGTGCTCACCGACCACGACGTGCTGGCCGGGACCGCGCCCTCCGGGACCCTCCCGGAGAGCGAGGAGGAGCCGGTGGTCACCGAGCCGGGCGATGTCGTGCTGCCCGTGCTCGGCGGCGGGGCCGTCGCCCGGGTCGTCGACGAGGCGACCGCCGGGGCCGTCCTCGGCCGCAACCTCGTCCTGCTGCGCCCCGACCCGGCGGCGCTCGACGCGTGGTTCCTCGCCGGGTTCCTGCGCGGCACCGCCAACCACCGCCAGGCCAGCAGCTACGCGTCCACCGCCACCCGGCTCGACGTCCGCCGCCTCCAGCTCCCGCGCCTCGCACCGGACGAACAGCGGCGCTACGGCGAGCGATTCCGCGCCCTGGACGCGTTCGAGAGGGCGCTCAGGGAGGCCGGACGCCTCGGCGAGCAGCTCGTGCGCGGGATGTACGACGGTCTGACGGACGGGACGATCGCCCCCGGCTGACGGCGGCCCAGCTCCGGTACGACAACGGTTCGGTACATCACGGGACCGGTTGTCGCCCTGGACCTATACGCTCGGACCCTCCACCGGAGTTCACACATCGGCTACACCCGTCCAGGAGCAGCATGTACGGCCACGGCGCGCCGCCGCCCCCAACCAGCTCGGGATCGGTCATCACGCAGCGCGTGCTGTACGCGGCCTCCGGGGTGCTGTGCTGCGGGATGCTGTCCGCCGTGCCGCTGTTCAGGATCGCGGTGCTGCGCGGGCGGGTCCACGACTGGATAGCGGCCTGGGCGAGCATCCCGCTGGCCGTCGTGGCCATGGTCGTGATGGGCGCCTTCCCGGAGACCGACTGGCGCACCGACGCGGCCCTCGCCGTCCTCCTCCTGCTCGGCGCCTGCTCCAGCGCCTACTACCTGATCGTCGACATCCGCCTGCCCCGGCAGCACGGCCGGTACGGCGGCCCGGTGCCGCCGTCGCCGCACGCCGCCCCGGCCCACGCCCCGAACGGCCCCGCCCCCTACGGCTATCCGCAGCCGGCCTCGCCGTACACGCCCACGACCCTGTCTCAGCCCCAGCCGCAGCCCCCGCACACCCCGTACCCCGGCCCCGTGCCGCCCTCCACCGCCCCGCCCGTCCCCGTCCCCCCGCCGCAGGCGCAGCCCCCGCAGGGACCCGCGCCCGCCCGGATCGACCAGGTGCGCGCCGAGCTCGACGAGCTCAGCGACTACCTGCGCCGGCAGGACGGACAGCAGCGGCCGCAGGGTGACCACGAGGGCGGACGGTGAGCGCGACGACGGGACGGGTCGTCGCCGGCCGCTACGAACTGTCCACGCTCATCGGCCAGGGCGGCATGGGACAGGTCTGGACGGCCTACGACAAGCGGCTGGACCGCCGCGTGGCGGTGAAGCTGCTGCGCCCCGACAAGGTGGCGGGACACGAGGCCGACGAGCTGCGCCGCCGCTTCGTGCGCGAGTGCCGGGTGACCGCGCAGGTCGACCACCCCGGCCTGGTCACCGTGCACGACGCGGGCAGCGAGGGCGAGGAGCTGTTCCTCGTCATGCAGTACGTCGACGGCGCCGACCTCGGCGACCACCTCGCCGAGCACGACCCGTACCCGTGGCAGTGGGCGGTCGCGGTCGCCGCGCAGCTGTGCGCCGTGCTCAGCGCCGTGCACGCGGTGCCGATCGTCCACCGCGACCTCAAGCCGCGGAACGTGATGGTGAAGCAGGACGGCACGGTCACGGTCCTCGACCTCGGCGTGGCCTCCGTGATGGACGCCGACACCACGCGTCTGACCCACACCGGCACGCCCATCGGCTCGCCCGCGTACATGGCGCCCGAGCAGGCGATGGGCGGCGCGGTCGGCCCGTACACCGACCTGTACGCGCTCGGCGTGCTGATGCACGAACTGCTCAGCGGGGACGTGCCGTTCTCCGGCTCCACGGCGCTCGGGGTGCTGCACCGGCATCTGTACGAGCCGCCCGTGCCGGTGCGGCGGCTGCGCCCCGAGGTGCCGGAGGCGCTGGAGGCGCTGGTGCTGCGGCTGCTCGCCAAGGACCCGCAGCACCGGCCGGACTCCGCGCAGGAGGTGTACGAGCACCTGGCGCTGCTGCTGCCCTCCCGGGGCACGCCCACCGGCGCCCCGCTGGACCCGACCCGGCCCTTCCTGCGCCCGCACGCGCCCTGGCCGGACCGCGCCAGGACGCCGGCGCCGCAGCCCGCGCCCGCCGCGCCGCCGGCGCCGGCGGCGGAGAAGGCCGACGTGGCCGCCGCCGTCGACGAGGTGAAGCGGCTGCTCGGCGAGGGCCGCATCACCCAGGCCGTCGACATCCTCGGCTCGATCCTCCCGGTCGCCGCCGAACAGCACGGCGAGCACTCCCCGGTGGTGCGCACCCTGCGCAAGCAGTACGCGGCCACGCTCCTCGACGACGGCCAGTACCGGCGGGCCCTGCCCGAGCTGCGCCGCCTCGCCGACGAGCGCGCGGCCGAGGCGGGCCAGGCCGACCCGCAGTCGCTGCGCCACCGCTACGAGGCCGCCCAGTGCCTGGAGCAGCTCGGCGACCCGGCGGCCGCCCTCGCCGAGTACCGCGCGCTGCTGCCGTACTACGAGAACCGGTACGTGGCCGCCGGGGACCCGCAGCAGGCCCACGACGTGCGGCGCCGCATCGGGCATCTGCTGCTCGCCCTCGGCGACCGGGCCGCCGCGCACGACACGCTGGTGCGGCTGCTGCACGACGTCGAGCGCGTCCAGGGGCCGGGGCACCCGCTCGCGGCGGACATCCGGCGCACCCTCCAGTGGCTGGGGCAGGTGCGCGGATAGGGCCCGCGCGGGGGAGGCGGCGGGCGCGGCGGTGCCGGAAGTCGCCGTGAATCGTTGGTCGAATGGGTTGGCCAGAGCTTGGCCGATGCCTACCATCGATCACCGCAAGACTTTGTGCACCGCCGCACAAGCTCTCCTCAGGAGGTTTCCTTGCACCGCCGTCGTCGCACCGCGTTCCTCCTCACCGCCGCGATCACCGCGGCCCCTCTGCTCACCGCCTGCGGGAACGACGCGCACCCCGGTGCGGCGGCCGTGGTCGGCGGGGAGCGGATCACCGTGTCGCAGCTGGAGAACCGCGTCGACGAGGTGCGTGCCGCGCAGCGGAAGGCCGTCCCGGACGAGGCGCAGTACCAGCAGGCCATCGCCCGCACCGGCGGCCTGACCCGCGACACCCTGCACAGCATGGTGCTGGACCGGGTGCTGGAGCGCGCCGCGCGTGACGCCGGGGTGACGGTCTCCGACCGCGAGGTGCAGCGGACGCGGGCCGAGTTCGAGGAGCAGGCCGGCGGCGCGAAGGCGCTGGAGGCCGCCTGGCTCCAGCAGTACGGCGTCCCGCCGCAGCGCCTCGACGACAACCTCCGCCTCCAGGTGACGGCGCAGAAGCTCGCCCAGAAGCTCGGCACCGACACCAGCCGGCCCGAGTTCTGGAAGGCGCTGTCCGACGCGAGCAAGGAGCTCGACGTCGACCTCAACCCGCGCTACGGCGAGTGGGACGCGGAGAAGAGCAGCCGGGTCGACGCGAAGACGCCGTGGGTGAAGGACGTCACCGCCGTGGACGGGCCGCCGCTGGGCCTGTGAGGTGGGCTAGTTTCGAAGGGTGAACGCAACCAGCCCCGCCCCCGGCCGTGTCGTCCTGCTCACCACCAGCCACCGGGTCGCGCCAGGACTGCTGTCCTGGCCCGCCTGGCAGGTCCTGCGCACGGCCGACCGGGTGCTGTGCGCGGACGGCGCCCACCCGCAGCTGCCGTACCTGCGCGAGGCCGGAATAGCCGTCGAGGAGGCCGCGCCCACCGCGGAGGAGGTCGTCGACGCCTGCGCCGGCGGCCGCACGGTGGTCGTCGTCGCGACCGGCGAGGGCGAGCCCGCGCTCACCGACGGACTGGCGCGGATGGCCGGCAGCGGCCGGGTCCGCATGCCCGAGCTGGAGCTGCTGCCCGCCTCCTACGACCTGCCCGGCGCCCGCCTGCTCGACCTGGTGCAGGTCATGGACCGCATCCGCGCCGAGTGCCCCTGGTCCTCGCAGCAGACCCACAAGGGCCTCGCCAAGTACGGCATCGAGGAGGCGTACGAGCTCGTCGAGGCCATCGAGGACGGCGACCGGGACGAGCTGCGCGAGGAACTGGGGGACGTGCTGCTCCAGGTCGTCTTCCACGCGCGCATCGCCGAGGAGCACCCGGAGGAGCCGTTCTCGGTCGACGACGTCGCGGGCGGGATCGTCGCCAAGCTCGTCCACCGGCATCCGCACGTCTTCGGGGAGGAGACGGCGCGGACGCCGGAGGAGGTCAAGGCGCACTGGATGCGGACGAAGGCGGAGGAGAAGCGGAGGGAGTCCGTCACGGACGGGGTGCCGGTGGGGCAGCCGGCGCTGGCGCTCGCCACCAAGCTGGCGTCGCGGGCCCGCTCGGCGGGCCTGTCCGTTCCTCTCCCCTCCGGGGAAGGGGTCGGCTACGAACTGCTGGCGCTGGCCGCGCGGGCGGAGGCAGAGGGGGTGGACGCGGAAGCGGCTCTTCGGGCTGCCGCCCGGGTGTACCGGGACGCGATCCGCACGACGGAAAAGACCGGGGGCGCCTGACCCACCACCACGGGGGCCCCGCCCCCGAACCCCCGTTCGCGCAGTTCCCCGCGCCCCTCAGGGCCT
>BNBX01000005.1:53721-92759 GCA_014656175.1 Streptomyces werraensis | reverse complement strand
GGGCGCGGGGAACTGCGCGCCCAGCCCTCACCCACCCGCACGGGCCCGCCGACCCGATGCCAGGCCCGTCAGGCCCTGAAGGGGCGCGGGGAACGGCGCGAGCAAGCCCCACGGACCCGCACATACTCGCGGTGCGAGCCACCCCCCTCCAGGGGCGCGGGGAACTGCGCGCCCAGCCCCCACCCACCTGCACGGGCCCGCCGGCCCGATGCCAGGCCCGTCAGGCCCTGAAGGGGCGCGGGGAACTGCGCGAGCAAGCCGCACCCACCCGCACCCTCCCGCACGGGCCCGCGGCCCGGAACCCCCGGCCCGTTAGGGTCACCCCATGCGTGACCAGTCACCCCCCTCCCCGGCCCCCGACCTGTTCACATGGGAGTTCGCGGCCAACCCCTACCCCGCCTACGCCTGGCTCCGCGAGCACGCCCCCGTGCACAGGACGAAGCTGCCCAGCGGCGTCGACGCCTGGCTGGTCACCCGTTACGCCGACGCCCGTCAGACCCTCGCCGACAACCGTCTGTCGAAGAACCCCGCGCACCACGACGAGCCCGCGCACGCGAAGGGCAAGACCGGCATCCCGGGCGAGCGGCAGGCCGACCTCATGACGCACCTGCTGAACATCGACCCCCCGGACCACACCCGCCTCCGCCGCCTGGTCAGCAAGGCGTTCACCCCGCGCCGCGTGGCCGAGTTCGCCCCCCGCGTGCAGGAACTCACGGACGACCTCATCGACCGTTTCACCACGAACGGCGGCGGCACCGCCGATCTCATCCACGACTTCGCCTTCCCCCTCCCCATCTACGCCATCTGCGACCTGCTCGGCGTCCCGCGCGAGGACCAGGACGACTTCCGGGACTGGGCGGGCATGATGATCCGTCACGGTGGCGGCCCGCGCGGCGGGGTGGCGCGGTCGGTGAAGAAGATGCGCGCCTACCTCGCCGAGCTGATCCACCGCAAGCGTCAGGCGCTGCCCGCCGAGCCCGCCCCCGGCGAGGACCTCATCTCCGGTCTGATCCGCGCCTCCGACCACGGCGAGCACCTCACGGAGAACGAGGCCGCCGCGATGGCGTTCATCCTCCTCTTCGCCGGCTTCGAGACGACGGTCAACCTGATCGGCAACGGCACCTACGCCCTGCTGACGCACCCCGGGCAGCGGGAGCGTCTGCAGCGGGCGCTGGCCGAGGGGGACCGCGGGCTGCTGGCGACCGGGGTGGAGGAACTGCTCCGCTACGACGGCCCGGTGGAGCTGGCGACCTGGCGGTTCGCCACGGAACCGGTCGTCATCGGCGGGCAGCGGATCGAGACCGGCGACCCGGTGCTCGTCGTGCTGGCCGCGGCCGACCGGGACCCGGAGCGGTTCGCCGACCCGGACACCCTGGACCTGGGCCGCCGCGACAACCAGCACCTGGGGTACGGGCACGGCATCCACTACTGCCTGGGCGCCCCGCTCGCGCGCCTGGAGGGGCAGACCGCGCTCGCCACGCTTCTGACGCGCCTTCCGGACCTCCGGCTCGCCGCGGATCCGGCCGAACTGCGCTGGCGCGGCGGCCTCATCATGCGGGGACTCCGCACGCTTCCGGTGGAATTCTCCCCTCCGCGATCGGGGCGGAGTTCAGGACAGACCTGACCTTCCTGTCCGTGCCCGGGGGCCGGCGTGCCGGAAACCTGAGACATGCTCAACTCTGTGATCTTCATGTGATCTGCACGGCATGAACTTGTGACAAGTGATCGACTGCCTATACGTTCACCCATCAAGTACGGCGCGCCGCAAGGTTTTGCTCGCCCGTGCCGGTCCTTGCTGCCGAGTGAAAGGCTTCCGCATGCTCTCCGGGAACGGCCGACACCGTCGCCCCCGCCAGGCTCCGGCTCTGCTCGTCGCCGCCGGGGTGACCGGCTCCGCGATCGCGATCCCGCTCCTCGGGGCGGGTGCCGCCAGTGCGGCGGACGGTGAGACCTGGGACCGGGTCGCGGAGTGCGAGAGCGGCGGCTCCTGGAGCCAGAACACCGGCAACGGCTACTACGGCGGCCTGCAGTTGACCCAGGACGACTGGGAGAACTACGGCGGCCTGGAGTTCGCGCCCAGCGCCGACGAGGCCAGCCGCAACCAGCAGATCACCGTGGCCGAGAGAATCCTCGCCGACCAGGGGGTCGGCAAGTGGCGCGCCTGCGGCCTGCTCACGGGTCTGAACCAGGACACCGCGTCCCCGAACGTCGACCCGGGCGTGCCGGACGGCACGGACCGGGACGACTCCGGGACCGGCGGCACCGACGCCTCGTCCGGTTCGCCGGAATCCGGTGATTCATCCGCTTCCCCCTCTCCGTCGGCCACGTCCGGTTCGTCCGGTGAGGTCAAGAGTGGCGCGGACGCCGGCGCCTCCGCCTCCCCGTCCGCCTCCGCCTCTGCCACCCCCGAAGGTGACGAGTCGGACAAGTCGGGGCAGAGTACCGGTTCTTCGGCCGTCACCGAGTCCGAGGACAGCGGCTCGGGCCGTCACCGCGGTCCCAGCGCGCAGGAGGACGCGACCGCCGGCGCCGGGACCCCGTCGTCCGGCCGGCACGCCTCGCCCTCCGTGGACACGCCCGCCGGCATCGCCGACGACCGCTACACCGTCCAGAACGGCGACAGCCTGGCCTCCATCGCCGACTCCCTTGCCCTGACCGGCGGATGGACGGCGCTCTACGTGGAGAACCAGCAGGTCATCGGCGACGACCCGGACCTCATCCTGCCTGGCCAGCGGCTCCTGGTGGACGCCGAGACCGCCGAATAGCGCTCGGAAACGGGCGGTCGAAGACGCCTGCGGACGGCGGCAGTTGACGGAGCGATAAGGGCTGAATGTCCGTAATAAGGACTGTGAGAGATAGGTCTCAGAGGCCCTGATCATCTTTGAAATTCCGTCGATCACGTGCTTACGGTCGTGACCGCTCGCCACCGCGGGCCCCGGCTGCCGCCACGCCGAATCCTGCCAGTGGCAGCACGGGAACAGTCGTCGCGTCATGCGCCGTAGGCAGGAGCGGGGGACCCAGGTAAGTGCCGCGACCGGACGGTTGACGTCCGGTACGGCTCGGGGTGAAGCCGCGTCCCGGGAGGGACGTGGCCGGGCAACTCAACCGGCCCGAACCCGACAGCTCACCTCGTAGGCGTCGGTGAGGGGATCCATCCATGCTGTTTTCCGGCAAGGGCAAGCACCGTCGTCCGTCCAAGGCCACTCGCGCCATCGCCATCGCCGGTGTCGCCGGCGCCGCCGTCGCCGGCCCGCTGATGGCGTCCGGCACCGCCTCCGCGGCCACCGCGTCCGAGTGGGACGCCGTCGCCCAGTGCGAGTCCGGCGGCAACTGGTCCATCAACACCGGCAACGGTTACTACGGCGGTCTGCAGTTCTCCGCCTCCACCTGGGCCGCGTACGGCGGCACGCAGTACGCCGCCACCGCCGACCAGGCCTCCAAGGCCCAGCAGATCGAGATCGCCGAGAAGGTCCTCGCGGGCCAGGGCAAGGGCGCCTGGCCGGTCTGCGGCACCGGCCTGTCCAACGCCTCCTACGACGGCGGCTCCGCCGAGGGCTCCTCGCAGGAGTCCGGCTCCACCGAGTCGCGTGAGAGCGAGCAGAAGGCCTCCCGCTCCGCCGAGCGCCAGGCCGCCCCGGCCGCCCCGGCCGAGCAGAAGGCCGAGAAGAAGACCGTCACCACCCCGACCGGCAAGAAGGTCGAGAAGGGCGACGGCGAGTACAAGGTCGTCAAGGGCGACACCCTCAGCTCCATCGCCACGGAGCACGAGGTCAAGGGCGGCTGGGCGAAGCTGTTCGAGCTGAACGACGACATCGTCGACGACGCCGATCTCATCTACCCGGGCCAGCAGCTGCACCTCAAGTGAGCAGCGGACCGCCAGGTCCCTCCCCGTCCCCACGGGCTCCCCGCCCCGGTGCGTTTCTTCCCCCGTACGCACCGGGGCGGGGTCATGTCCGGACGCGTTCCGGTCACGGTTTCCCGAACCGGCTTTGTTCCGTCCGGAAACAATCTATTCTCGGTTCTGTCCATGAGGCGGGCGGCGAGATGGCCGATCGCCCGGAGCCGGTTAGGCTCGGACCCGCAGGGCCCCCGCGGCCCCGCTCACCCGCGTCACATCCCAAGAAGGAGATGCTCGTGCCGTCCATCGACGTCGTCGTAGCCCGGGAAATCCTGGACTCCCGAGGCAACCCCACGGTCGAGGTCGAGGTCGGCCTCGACGACGGCAGCACGGGTCGTGCCGCCGTCCCGTCCGGCGCCTCCACCGGCGCCTTCGAGGCCATCGAACTCCGTGACGGCGACGCCGGCCGTTACCTGGGCAAGGGCGTCGAGAAGGCCGTCCTGGCCGTCATCGAGCAGATCGGCCCGGAGCTCGTCGGCTACGACGCCACCGAGCAGCGCCTGATCGACCAGGCCATGTTCGACCTGGACGCCACCGACAACAAGGGCTCGCTCGGCGCCAACGCCATCCTCGGCGTCTCGCTCGCCGTCGCGCACGCCGCCTCCGAGGCCAGCGACCTGCCGCTGTTCCGCTACCTGGGCGGCCCGAACGCGCACCTGCTGCCGGTGCCGATGATGAACATCCTGAACGGCGGCTCGCACGCCGACTCCAACGTGGACATCCAGGAGTTCATGATCGCCCCGATCGGCGCGGAGTCCTTCTCCGAGGCCCTGCGCTGGGGCGCCGAGGTCTACCACACCCTCAAGAAGGTGCTGAAGGGCAAGGGCCTGGCCACCGGTCTGGGCGACGAGGGCGGCTTCGCCCCGAACCTGGGCTCCAACCGCGAGGCCCTCGACCTCATCCTCGAGGCCATCAAGGAAGCCGGTTACACGCCCGGCGAGCAGATCGCCCTCGCCCTCGACGTGGCCGCCTCCGAGTTCTACAAGGACGGCGTCTACACCTTCGAGGGCAAGGAGCGCTCGGCGGCCGAGATGACCGAGTACTACGCGGAGCTCGTCGACGCGTACCCGCTCGTGTCCATCGAGGACCCGCTGTTCGAGGACGACTGGGAGGGCTGGAAGACCATCACCGACAAGCTCGGCGACAAGGTCCAGCTCGTCGGCGACGACCTGTTCGTCACCAACCCGGAGCGCCTGGCCCGCGGCATCGAGGAGGGCGCCGCCAACGCCCTGCTGGTGAAGGTGAACCAGATCGGCTCGCTCACCGAGACCCTGGACGCCGTCGAGCTGGCCCAGCGCAACGGCTTCAAGTGCATGATGTCCCACCGCTCCGGCGAGACCGAGGACGTCACCATCGCCGACCTCGCCGTCGCCACCAACTGCGGCCAGATCAAGACCGGCGCCCCGGCCCGCTCCGAGCGCGTCGCCAAGTACAACCAGCTGCTGCGCATCGAGGAGATCCTCGACGACGCCGCCGTGTACGCCGGCCGCAGCGCCTTCCCCCGGTTCCGCGCCGCGAACCAGTAGGCACAGCAGGGGCTGACCTCGCCCCCGCAGGAAGCGTCGTACGTACGTCCCCGTACCCGGTCCCGTACCGTGTGCGGGGACGTACGCGTGTATGAGACCGAACGAGAGGCGGGAACATGGCGGTGAAGGACCGGGACCGTTTCTCCACCGCGACCAGGATCCGGCTGATCGGTGAGCAGACCGCGGCCCGGGTCTACCGCTCGCAGACCAAGCGGCAGGCCCGCCGCTCACGGCTGACCGGCCGCGCGGCCCTGCTCGCCCTGGTCCTCTGCTCCCTGGTCGTGGCCCTCGCCTACCCGATGCGGCAGTACGTCTCCCAGCGCGCGGAGATCGCCGACCTGCAGAAGGAGCAGGACGAGACCCGCCGCCGGGTCGAACGGCTGCGCGACCTCAAGGCCCGCTGGCAGGACGACGCGTACGCCGAGCAGGAGATCCGCAGGCGCCTGCACTACGTCATGCCGGGGGAGACCGGCTACATCGTCGTCGACCCGGCCGGCGCCGACACCGCACGCGGCGACCTCCGGGCCGCCGACCGTCCCTGGTACGCCAACGTCTGGGACGGCGTCGACAAGGCCGACGCCGCCGCCCAGTGACCCGACGGAACACCGCAGAAAGACACGTATGGACACCCCTCCGCCCACGACCCCGCGTACCGAGCCCACCGACGCGGACGTCGAGGCCTTCAAGCAGCAGCTCGGCCGGCCCCCGCGCGGGCTGCGCGCCATCGCGCACCGCTGTCCCTGCGGGCAGCCGGACGTCGTGGAGACCGCGCCGCGGCTGCCCGACGGCACGCCCTTCCCGACGCTGTACTACCTGACGTGCCCGCGGGCGAACTCCGCGATCGGCACGCTGGAGGCGAACGGCGTGATGAAGGAGATGACCGAGCGGCTGGCCGCCGACCCGGAGCTGGCGGCGGCCTACCGCGCCGCGCACGAGGACTACATCCGGCGCCGCGACGAGATCGAGGAGCTGAAGAACTTCCCCAGCGCCGGCGGCATGCCGGACCGGGTGAAGTGCCTGCACGTCCTCGTCGCGCACTCGCTGGCCGCCGGGCCGGGCGTCAACCCGCTCGGCGACGAGGCGCTGGCGATGCTGCCGGAGTGGTGGGCCAAGGGCCCCTGCGTGACGCCCGCGGCCGAGGGAGGCGCCCAGTGACCCGGGTCGCCGCGATCGACTGCGGTACGAACTCCATCCGCCTGCTGGTCGCCGACGCCGACCCGGCGACCGGCGAACTCACCGACCTGGACCGGCGGATGACCATCGTGCGGCTCGGCCAGGGCGTCGACCGCACCGGCCGGCTGGCCCCGGAGGCGCTGGAGCGCACCTTCGCCGCCTGCCGCGAGTACGCGGAGATCATCGAGAAGCACGGCGCCTCGGAGCACCTGCGCTTCGTCGCCACCTCGGCCTCCCGCGACGCCGAGAACCGCGACGACTTCGTGCGCGGGGTGGTGGACATCCTGGGCGTGGAGCCCGAGGTGATCACCGGCGACCAGGAGGCGGAGTTCTCCTTCACCGGCGCCACCAAGGAGCTGACCGGGCGGGACGACCTGCGCCGGCCGTTCCTCGTGGTGGACATCGGCGGCGGCTCCACCGAGTTCGTCGTCGGCGACGACCAGGTGCGCGCCGCCCGCTCCGTGGACGTCGGCTGCGTCCGGATGACCGAGCGTCACCTGGTGCGGGACGGGGCCGTGACGGACCCGCCCACCGAGGAGCAGATCGCCGCGATGCGCGCCGACATCGAGGCCGCCCTCGACCGGGCGGAGGAGGCCGTGCCGCTGCGCGAGGCGCGGACGCTGGTGGGCCTGGCGGGGTCCGTCACCACCGTGTCGGCGATCGCCCAGGACCTGCCCGAGTACGACTCGGCCGCCATCCACCACTCCCGCGTCTCCCGTGAGCGGGTCCGGGAGATCACCGGGTGGCTGCTGCGCTCCACCCACGCCGAACGGGCCGCGGTGCCGTCCATGCATCCGGGCCGGGTCGACGTGATCGGCGCGGGCGCCCTGGTGCTGCTGGCGATCATGGAGCGCACGGGTGCCGAGGAGGTCGTGGTGTCCGAGCACGACATCCTCGACGGGATCGCCTGGTCCGTGGCCTAGCTCTCTTTTGTTACCGGTCAGTAGCACTCCGCTGAGCAGTCGGGATAGCGTTTGAGCGGCGCTCCGGGGGCCTTCGGGCCCCCCGGGGCGGACCTCCCCGGGAAAGTTCGTGAAGTTCTTCACAAGGAATTGGCCCCGGGAGGGCGAAGAAGGGGGTCCGATTGACCCGTTCGGGCGCTCAACACCCCTTTGAACACGTTCAGAAGGGGGTTGCGGGGGGTCCGCGCGCACCCCTCGCACCGACCGCCCGGTCGGCCTCACGGACCGTCCGGGGCCGCAGAGAGGCAGCTCACGCGGCATTGACAACGCGTCAGACGGGAGTCCGGTTCCCGGTCCGGACTGTGATCTGGATCAAGAAGCGCGGGAGTGTAGCACAGGCCCTGTCGGAGCTTGTGAAGGGGCGCACGAGGTACCCCCCTCGGGCGGGTGGATACTCGATGGCATGAGCACCACGGAGCGTCCCAGGATCCTCGTAGTAGGCGGTGGGTACGTAGGCCTGTACGCAGCTCGGCGCATCCAGAAGAAGATGCGTTACGGCGAGGCGACCGTCACCGTCGTCGACCCGCGGTCGTACATGACCTACCAGCCCTTCCTCCCCGAAGCCGCCGCCGGCAGCATCTCCCCGCGGCACGTCGTCGTCCCGTTGCGGCGCGTGCTTCCCAAGGCGGAGGTCCTCACCGGCCGGGTCACCACCATCGACCAGGACCGCAAGGTCGCCACGATCGCCCCGCTGGTCGGCGAGGCGTACGAGCTGCCCTTCGACTACCTGGTGATCGCGCTCGGCGCGGTCTCCCGCACCTTCCCGATCCCCGGCCTCGCCGAGCAGGGCATCGGCATGAAGGGCGTCGAGGAGGCCATCGGCCTGCGCAACCACGTCCTCGAGCAGCTCGACAAGGCCGACTCCACCACGGACGAGGAGATCCGGCGCAAGGCGCTCACCTTCGTCTTCGTGGGCGGCGGCTTCGCCGGCGCGGAGACCGTCGGTGAGGTCGAGGACATGGCCCGGGACGCGGCCAAGTACTACAAGACGGTGTCCCGCGAGGACATGCGCTTCATCCTCGTCGACGCCGCCGACAAGATCCTCCCCGAGGTCGGCCCCAAGCTCGGCGCGTACGGCAAGGAGCACCTCGAGAGCCGCGGCGTCGAGGTCTACCTGTCCACCTCCATGGACTCCTGCGTCGACGGCCACGTGGTGCTGAAGAACGGCCTCGAGGTCGACTCCAACACGATCGTGTGGACCGCGGGCGTCAAGCCCAACCCGGCGCTGGCCCGCTTCGGCCTGCCGCTCGGCCCGCGCGGCCATGTCGACACCGAGCCGACGCTCCAGGTCAAGGGCACCGACTACATCTGGGCCGCGGGCGACAACGCCCAGGTCCCGGACCTCGTGGGCCGCAAGGCCGGCAACGAGAACGCCTGGTGCCCGCCGAACGCCCAGCACGCGCTGCGCCAGGCCAAGGTCCTCGGCGACAACGTGATCTCCGGCATGCGGGGCTTCCCGCAGAAGGAGTACAGCCACGCCAACAAGGGCGCGGTCGCGGGCCTCGGCCTGCACAAGGGCGTCGCGATGATCGTGATGGGCAAGTTCAAGATCAAGCTCAAGGGCCGGCTCGCCTGGTACATGCACCGTGGCTACCACGGTCTGGCCATGCCGACCTGGAACCGCAAGATCCGGGTCTTCGCCGACTGGACCCTCGGCATGTTCCTCAAGCGCGAGGTCGTGTCCCTGGGCGCGATCGAGTCCCCGCGCGAGGAGTTCTACGAGGCCGCCAAGCCGGCCCCGGCGCCCGCCGCCGCGCAGGAGCCGAGGAAGACCGAGGCCAAGGCCTCCTGACCCGGGGTCATCCCCGGTCACGCACAGGCCGCCCCCGAAGGGGCCGCCCGCCATCCGTGGTGCGGGCGGCCCCTTCGGCGTGCTCCGGGTGACTCCCCGCGGGTTGCGTTTCCGTGTTTTGCCCGAAGATGACGCGCGCCGGGGACTGTCACGGCCGCGCCCAGGTGTTTACGTGGTGTCGACATTCCGGGATCCGGTCACGGAGGTGTACACCATGGCAGACGCCGCCTCGCGGCTGAAAGGCATCCTCGAGCAGTTGCTCGGCGCACCCTTCCCGGTGCGTGTCCGCACCTGGGACGGCTCGGAAGCCGGCCCCCCGGAGGCCCCCGTCCTGGTCGTGCGCAACCGGCGCGCCCTGCGCCGCCTGCTGTTCAAGCCGGGAGAGCTGGGCCTGGCCCGCGCCTGGGTGGCCGGCGACCTGACGATCGAGGGCGACCTCTACACCGCGCTGGGCCTGCTCGCCGGGAGCATCTGGGAGCGCGACGAGGACGCCCGCACCCTCGCCCGGTCCCTGCGCGACCCGGAGTTCCGCTCGGCGGTGCGCCGGCTGTTCGCCATGGCGGGCCCGCCGCTGCCGCCCGCCCCGCCCCGCGAGGAGGTCCGCAGACCCCGCCGCGGACTGCACACCAAGCGCAGCGACAAACGCGCCATCAGCCACCACTACGACGTCGGCAACGACTTCTACGAGATCGTCCTCGGCCCGTCCATGGTGTACTCCTGCGCCTACTGGCCCGCCCCGCCGCCGGAGTCCACCCTCGAACAGGCGCAGCACGACAAGCTCGAACTGGTCGCCCGCAAGCTCGCCCTGCGGCCCGGGCAGCGGCTGCTGGACGTCGGCTGCGGCTGGGGCTCCATGGCGATCCACGCGGCCCGCGAGCACGGGGTGAACGTCGTCGGCATCACCCTCTCCCAGGAACAGGCCGCCTACGCCCGCAAGCGGATCGCCGAGGAGGGGCTCACCGACCGCGTCGAGATCCGCGTCCAGGACTACCGGGACGTCGCGGACGGCCCCTACGACGCCATCTCCTCCATCGGCATGGCCGAACACGTCGGCTCCGAGCGGTACCTGGGGTACGCGACCGCCCTGCACCGGCTCCTCAGGCCCGGCGGCCGGCTGCTCAACCACCAGATCGCCCGCCGCCCGCAACGCGACGAGTCGTCGTACCAGGTGGACGAGTTCATCGACGCCTACGTCTTCCCCGACGGCGAACTCGCCCCGCTCGGCACCACTGTCACCCTGCTGGAGCGCGCCGGGTTCGAGGTCCGCGACGTGGAGTCGATCCGCGAGCACTACGCCCTCACCCTGCGCCGCTGGGTCGCCAACCTGGAGGCCGACTGGGCCCGTGCCGTGGCCCTCACCGGTCCGGGCCGGGCCCGCGTCTGGCAGCTGTACATGGCCGCCTCCGCGCTCGCCTTCGAACGCAACCGGATCGGAGTCAACCAGGTCGTCGCGGTGCGGACCCCCGAGTCCGGCGCCTCCGGGATGCCGCTGCGCGCCCGGGTGTGGGGCGCTCCCGGCCCGGCCTGATCCGTACCACGACGCGAAGGGCCGGGCTCCCCGTACGGGAGGCCCGGCCCTCTGTGTGCCGCGTCGCGACGAGGTCACTCCGCCTTGATCGCGCTCAGCATGTTCAGCCGGGCGGCGTTGCGGGCAGGCCACAGGGCGGCCAGGACGCCCACCAGACCGGCCAGCACCACGAAGATCCCGATCCGGTCCCAGGGCAGGACCAGCGCGTACCCGGGAATCTCCTCGGCGACGGTCTCGCCGATCGCCCAGCCGAGGAACGTGCCGAGACCGATGCCGACCACCGCGCCGAAGACCGAGATGACGACGGCCTCCAGCCGGACCATCCGCTTCACCCGGCGCCGGTCCAGACCGATCGCGCGCAGCATGCCGATCTCCTGCTGCCGTTCGAAGACGGACATCGCGAGGGTGTTGACGACGCCCAGCACCGCGATGATCAGCGCCATCGCCAGCAGCCCGTACATGACGTTCAGCAGGGTGTTGATGGCGCCGCCGAACTCGTCGCGGATGTCCTGCCGGTCCATGACGGTGATCGCCGGGTTGTCGCCCAGCGCGTCGACGAGGACCTGCTCGTTCGCCGCGGTCTGGCCGCCGTCGACCTTCACGAAGATCTGCCGGATGTACGGCTTCGCCTCGTGCCCGTCCACCACGGCGGTGTCGACGAGGACGGGTGAGAGGAACTCGCTGTCCTTGTAGACGGCGCCGACCGTCAGCGTCGCCTTCTTCTCGTCGGCGAAGGTGAAGGGGATGCGGTCGCCGGGCTTCCAGCCCTTGCTCTTCGCCGTGGTCTCGGCCACCGCGATCTGCCCCTCGGCGAGGGTGCCGGCGTCGCCGCTGACCACGTCGACGTTCAGGACCCGCTCGATGTCGCCCGGGGTGACCGCGGAGGCGGAGACGTAGTCGTCGCCGGCCTGGAGGTAGGCGTCCTGCTGCGGTGAGACCGCCGAGACGCCCTCGGCCTTCTCGAGCGCGGTCAGCGCGGACCGGTCGAGGTCGCCCCCGTTGGCCATCGTGACCATGTAGTCGGCCTTGATGTTGTCCGTGGTCATCTTGTCGATGGCGGTGCCGACCGTGACGCCGAGCACCGACAGGCCGGTCACCAGCGTCAGCCCGATCGCCAGCGCCGAGGCGGTGGCGCCGGTGCGGCGCGGGTTGCGGACCGCGTTCTGGCCGGCCAGCTTGCCGGCCACGCCGAAGGGCCCGACGAGCAGCGGACGGACGAGTGCGATCACGGGCCGGGACAGCAGCGGGATCAGGATGATCACGCCGATCAGAGCGAGGAACGCCCCCGCGCCGATGTACATCCGGCCGTCGTCGCCGCCGGTCGAGGCGCCTGCCACGATCGCCGCCGCGCCGAGGGCGGTGACGGCCCCGCCGACGGAGTTGCGCAGCACCAGCGACTTGGTGGTGGCCACCGCGTGGACGCTGTTCATCGCCGCCACCGGCGGGATCTTCGCGGCCCTGCGGCCGGGCAGCCAGGCGGCGAACACCGTGATCAGCACGCCCACCGCGAACGCCGAGATCACCGGAGTGGCGGACAGGACCAGCGGGCCGTCAGGCATCTTCATGTCGAACGCCGCCATGCCGGAGCGCAGTCCGACGGCCAGACCGACGCCGAGGACGAAGCCGACGGCCGAGGCCACCAGACCCACCACCGCGGCCTCGGCGAGCACCGAACGGGTGATCTGCCTGCGGGACGCGCCGACCGCGCGCATCAGGGCGACCTCCTTGGTGCGCTGGGCGACCAGCATCGTGAACGTGTTGGAGATCAGGAAGACGCCCACGAAGAGCGCGATGCCCGCGAAGCCGAGCAGGACCTGCTTGAGGTTGCCCATGCCCTGTTCGATCTGGTCGGCCTGCTCGTCCGCGAGCGCCGCGCCGGTCTGCGCCTTCGCGGTGTCCGGCAGCAGCGGCTCGACCGCGGCGAGGATCTCCGCGTCGTCCGCGCCGGGGGCGGCGACGACGGTGGCGTCCTCGAAGTAGCCCTGCCGGAGGTACTGCTTCTGGGCGACGGCGGTGTCGAAGAGGACGAGGCTGCCGCCGGCGTTGACGGCGCCGTCCTCGGTGGTGAACACGCCGCTGAGGGTGTACTCCTTCACCGGGCCGTTGGTGGCGACGCGCACCCGGTCGCCGACCTCGTACTCGCCCTTGGCCGCCGACTCCTCGTCCAGGGCGATCTGGCCGTCCCGCACCGGGCCGGAGCCGTCGGTGAACGTGTACGCGGGGTCCTTGCCGTCCTTGCCGGGCGCGAAGTTCGAGCCCTTGTTGGACCAGCCGACGCCGATCAGCTTCCCGTCGGGGTCGGCGACGCCGGCGAAGCCCTCGACGCGTCCGTGCACCCCGGCGACGCCGTCCACGGCGGAGATCCGGTCGAGGTCCTTGGCGGACAGGCCGGGCGCCTCCTCGGGGTTGTCCGGGTCGGCGTAGGAGGTGACGGCGACGGCGACGTCGTCGTAGCTCTTCGCCGACTGGTTGCGGAAGGCGTTGGAGAGGGTGTCCGCGAAGACCAGGGTGCCCGACACGAACGCCACGCCGAGCATCACGGCGAGCACGGTCATCAACAGCCTGGCCTTGTGCGCGAAGACGTTGCGCAAGGCGGTACGGAACATGGGTCTTCTCTGTCCAGACGGTACGGGGGAGGGGCGGGCGGGCGGCGGGGGCGGGGTCAGCTGGTGCGGCCCTTGGCGTCGAAGCGCTTCATGCGGTCCAGCACCGAGTCGGCCGTCGGCCCGTACAGCTCGTCGACGATCCGGCCGTCGGCGAGGAAGACCACCCGGTCCGCGTAGGCGGCGGCGACCGGGTCGTGGGTCACCATGACCACCGTCTGGCCCAGCTCGCGCACCGAGTTGCGCAGGAAGCCGAGCACCTCGGCGCCGGAGCGGGAGTCGAGGTTGCCGGTCGGCTCGTCGCCGAAGACGATGTCGGGCCGGGACGCCAGCGCCCGCGCCACCGCGACCCGCTGCTGCTGGCCGCCGGAGAGCTGGGCGGGCCGGTGGCTCAGCCGGTCGGACAGACCGACCATCCGGATCACGGTGTCCAGCCACTCCTTGTCCGGCTTGCGGCCCGCGATGTCCATCGGGAGGGTGATGTTCTCCAGGGCGTTCAGCGTCGGCAGCAGGTTGAACGCCTGGAAGATGAAGCCGATCTTGTCCCGGCGCAGCCGGGTGAGCTGCTTGTCCTTCAGCGCGCCCAGCTCGGTGTCGCCGATGCGCACGGAGCCGGAGGAGAAGGTGTCGAGCCCGGCGACGCAGTGCATCAGCGTGGACTTGCCGGAGCCGGAGGGGCCCATGATCGCGGTGAACTCGGCCTGCCGGAAGTCGACGGAGACCCGGTCCAGGGCGACCACCTGGGTCTCGCCCTGGCCGTAGATCTTCGACAGCTCCGTGGCACGTGCGGCCACGGCGGTGGTCCGGTCGGCGAGGGGGGCGGTGGTCACGGATGAGCTCCTGTCAGGACGGCGTGTTTCGAGGACACGACCATCGTTCCGTGGCTTCGCCGCCGCGGAGTCAGCCGCAGCTCCGGTTCCCGGGGGCGACTCGGGAGGGAGCGCCGGACGCCGGGTCATACCTGGGGATGACGGGAGACCCCTACCCGGGTCGTCCCCGGAAAGGGTGGGGCGCCCTGTCCCGGACGGTGAAATCCCGTCATTTCACGTGCGGGGGGCCTCGTCGCAGGCAAGGCTGGTGGCACGTGCTGACGGTGCGTTCCGGTGTCTGATGCTCCCTCAGGCGCCAATAAAATAAGACAAGATCGGTCCATCCCGCCGCAGTCGGGGGGAGGGTCACCGATAGGCTCGGAACCGCGAAGCGGGGCCCACGGCCTGCCCGGATGGTGGAATGCAGACACGGCGAGCTTAAACCTCGCTGCCCCTGAGCGGGCGTGCCGGTTCAAGTCCGGCTCCGGGCACCACCACGCCCTCCCCACGCTCGCCCCCGGCTTCCCCGGACGCCCCGCGCGGCCGTTGACACCCGTATGGGCGTGATCGGGACCTCGCGGTCGGCCGCGGGCGAAGGGGGACGACCGATGCGCACCACCGTGGGAATCGTGGGGGCCGGTCCGGCCGGGCTGATGCCGGCGCGGCTGCTGCGGCTGGCTCCGCCGAACTGCTCGACGCCTGCTCCGGCACCTGTCTGCGCCGCGTCCGGCAGGCCGAGCGGTTCTCCCACGACATGACCGCGCTGCTGCACCGCGCCACCGCCTTCGACGACCGGCTGCAGCTCGCCCGTCCGGACCGCATCGCCGCCACCCGGTCCGCCGCGGCCGGCCTCGCCGAGGGCTGCGCCGGATCCCCCCTGGAGTGATCACTGTCTCCGGCCGGTTCCGGGCAGGTACCGGCTCGGTACCGGTCCGTGACCGGCCGTGAAGGGAATCACCAGGACGCGTAGCGTGTTGCGCAGCACAACGAGGGAAAGATCCTCCCCAAGCATTAGGGTCATTCCTTTGCCTACCTATTACTCTTGAGCCAAGGCCGCATCGAGTGGCCATGGAGGAGTGAAATGAGGAGCAGCAACCCGGTCTTCTCGCGACGGGGGTTCGGCCGCGACAACGGCTACGCGGGCTTCAACACCGCGCCGCAGGCCGGGGGCCCCGCAGTCGCCACGCAGGCCAACCCGTACGCCCAGCCGACGGGCAACCCGTACGCCCAGAACCCGTACGCGCAGCAGCAGCAGTACGGCGCGCCGCCGCAGGCCCCCGCCGCGGCCGGCCGCATGACCATCGACGACGTCGTGATGCGCACGGGCACCACGCTCGGCGTGCTCGTCGTCACCGCCGCGCTCGCCTGGGCGCTGCTGCCGGTCGACGACGCCAACATCGGCCGGTCCTACGGCATCGGCATCGGCGCCGCGCTGATCGCCATGGTCCTGGGCTTCGTGCAGGCGTTCAAGCGCAAGGCGTCGCCCGCGCTGATCCTGACCTACGCCGCCTTCGAGGGCGTGTTCCTCGGCGTCGTCTCCAGCGTCGTCGACAACCGCATCGCCGACGGCGCGGCCATGCAGGCCGTGCTCGGCACCATGGCGGTGTTCGCCGGTGTGCTGGTGGCCTACAAGGCCGGGTGGATCCGCGTCAACCGCCGCTTCTACGGCTTCGTGATGGCGGCAGCCCTCGGCTTCATCCTGCTGATGGCCGTGAACCTGCTGTTCGCGGTGATCGGCGGCGGCGACGGCCTCGGCTTCCGCAGCGGCGCCCTCGGCGTCCTGTTCGGCGTCATCGGCATCATCCTCGGCGCCTGCTTCCTCGCCCTGGACTTCAAGCAGGTCGAGGACGGCATCGCCTACGGTGCCCCGCGTGAGGAGGCCTGGCTCGCCGCCTTCGGCCTCACGCTGACCCTGGTGTGGATCTACCTCGAGTTCCTGCGGCTCATCTCGATCCTCAACAGCGACTGACGCCCCGGCGTCCGCCGCACGGCATGACGAAGGGCCCCGGTTCCGGCCGGGGCCCTTCGCCGTGTCTCCAGGTCCGTTCCGGGGGACGGGCCGGGCGCCGGCTAGAGGAGCCTGCGCGCCGCCCTCCGCAGGTCGTACTCGTGCACGATCGCCTTGGCGTGGCCGTACGCCAGGTGGTACTCGTGCCTCAGCCAGCTGACCTTCTCCTCGAAGCGGACGAGCGCCGGGCCTTCTTCGACGGTGCGCAGCCAGTCGGAGATCTCACGACCGGTGCAGTGCGGGATGCGGGCGAGCATGTTGCGATGGGTCTCTGCGGAGAAGACTTGGGACATCGGCGCCTCCGGACGCTGGGATACAAGCCGGTCCTTCAGGTCACCGTGCCCGAGCACCCGTCCGTTGGCAACAGTCCTGCCGCGCCGCGTACGCTCGCCGCGTGGTTGATACGACGCCCTTCACCCGTGCCGTGGATCATTTCGCCGACCGCCTGCGGGCCGCGCCGCAGAGCCGGCTGCAGCGAGGGGCGGCGGCCGAGGCGCTCGCCCTGGCCAGGGAGTTGGCGCGGCGCACCCAGCTCGTCGAGGAGCCGGGCACCGAGCCGCGCGAGATGCCGGACGCCGGCATGTTCGCCGCCGCTGACCAGATCACCGTCGCCGGACACGACTTCGCCCTCGTGCTCAGAAACGACGAGGAAGTGGCCGAAGCCGCCCGGCTCGTGGAGGAGGCACGCGAGCGCGCGGGCGTGTGACCCCGTGAGGGGCGTGCGCCGGGCGGTACAGGGGCGCCCCCGGGACGCCGGGGGCATCGGGAACTACAGGGACGCGATGACGCGGTCCGCGAGGATGTAGACGCTGTCCTCGCCGCAGGAGAACGTCAGCGTGTACGCCCCGGAGATGCCGGAGCCGCCCAGCAGGAACGGGGTCTCGCCCGCCCGCAGCGCCTCGGCCAGCCGGTCCGCGGTCTCGCGGTGGCCCGGCGTCATGCACAGCGTGGTGCCGTCGGCGAACACGTACACGTCCAGGGTGCCCAGCGGGCCCGGACGGACGTCGGTCAGCTCGGTGCGCGCGGCCGCCAGCTCCTCCAGCACCTCCACCGTGCGCTCGTGGTCGCTCACGACCGGCGAGGAGTGCGGCACGAAGTCCGGGTGCGAGGGATGACGGCGGCGGGCCGCGGCCAGCTCGGGGGAGTCCCCGGCGTACTCCTCGGTGTCGGCGCCGGGCTCGGAGACCGGCTCCAGACCCGCGAAATCGGCCTGCCTGGGCAGGAACAGCTCACTGTCGGGCAGACCCAGCAGGGAGGGGCCGTCGGAGGCGTCACGGGCCTCCTGGGCGGCCCAGAACGCCCGCGCCTCGGCCAGCTCGCGCTCCCGCTCCTCGGCGAGCGCCTCCGCGACCGCGGCGCGTATCTCGTCCGGTCCGGCCGAGCGGGCGGGCGGGACCTGCGCACGGCCCGTGGTCCGGCTCCTGGCCAGCTCGGTGTGCAGTGCCGCGACCTGTCGGCGCAGCACCAGCACGCTGCGCAGGACGGCGACGCCCACGGCGCCGGTGGCGGCCGTGGTGATCAGCAGGGCGATCGGCATGGCGCTCACTGACGTACTCCCGGTTCACAGTCGACCCCCGACTTCCTACATCAGCTTGAAGGGCGGACTAACCATCTGTCAGTGCGTAACGTCACGAATCGGACAGTCCGACGGGGTGGGGACACCTGATGCGACTTCCGTGACCTGCGCGGATGCCCCGCCCGCGAGGCGTAGGTCACATCCTGGGGGAATTTGGATCACAGAACGGCCCGGCACCCCGGGGGAGGGGGGTGCCGGGCCGTTTTCTCACGCACTGTGCCGCCGCGGTGACGCAGTGGTGGACGGACTCAGCTCAGGCGCTCGATGACCATCGCCATGCCCTGCCCGCCGCCGACGCACATGGTCTCCAGACCGAACTGCTTGTCGTGGAACTGCAGGGAGTTGATGAGCGTGCCGGTGATGCGGGCGCCGGTCATGCCGAAGGGGTGGCCGACGGCGATGGCGCCGCCGTTGACGTTCAGCTTGTCCAGCGGGATGCCCAGGTCCTTGTAGGACGGGATCACCTGGGCGGCGAACGCCTCGTTGATCTCGAACAGATCGATGTCGTCGACGGTCAGGCCGGCCCGCTCGAGGGCCTGCTTGCTCGCCTCGACCGGTCCGAGGCCCATGATCTCCGGGGAGAGGCCGGAGACGCCGGTGGACACGATCCGGGCCAGCGGGGTCAGGCCCAGCTCGCGGGCCTTGGTGTCGCTCATGATGACGAGCGCGGCGGCGCCGTCGTTGAGCGGGCAGCAGTTGCCGGCGGTGACGAGACCGTCCGGGCGGAAGACGGGCTTCAGGCCGGAGACGCCCTCCATGGTGACGCCGGGGCGCGGGCCGTCGTCCTTGCTGACGACCGTGCCGTCGGGCAGCGTCACCGGGGTGATCTCGCGCTCCCAGAAGCCGTTCTTGATGGCTTCCTCGGCGAGGTTCTGCGAGCGGACGCCGAACTCGTCCATCTCCTGGCGGGTGACGCCCTTCCAGCGGGCGAGGTTCTCCGCGGTCTGGCCCATCGCGATGTACGGGTCGGGGACCAGGCCGTCCTCGCGCGGGTCGTGCCAGGTGGTGCCCTCCTGCTGGGCGACCTCGGCGGTGCGGGCCTCGGCCTCGGCGAACAGCGGGTTGTGCGTGTCCGGGAGGCTGTCGGAGTTGCCCTTCACGAAGCGCGAGACCGTCTCGACGCCGGCCGAGATGAAGACGTCGCCCTCGCCGGCCTTGATGGCGTGCAGCGCCATGCGGGAGGTCTGCAGCGAGGAGGAGCAGTAACGGGTGATCGTGCAGCCGGGGAGGTGGTCCATGCCCATCTGCACGGCGACGATCCGGCCGAGGTTGTTGCCCTGCTCGCCGCCCGGCAGACCGCAGCCGAGCATCAGGTCGTCGATGTCCCGCGGGTCCAGCTCGGGGACCTTGGCGAGGGCCGCCTGGATGATCGTGGCGGTCAGGTCGTCCGGGCGCAGGTCCTTGAGCGAGCCCTTGAAGGCGCGGCCGATGGGGGAGCGGGCGGCGGAAACGATCACGGCTTCGGGCATCACGGCTCCAGAGTGAAGAGGCGGCGGCGTTGCGCTCGGCGGGCGGGCGCGGGCGGACATACCGGCGGGTCGGTGCGGCGCCTGTTGGGAAGTTACCCGTACGTATGCGCGTGGTCACGCGTGTCGGGGTGTGAGATGGGCCGCAACTGTCTAAGCGCTTGCTTTTTCCGACCCTGGGGGGTGGGTCGTCCCACCCTTACCGGTGTACACCCTCCCGGGGTGCGCGAACGAGGGGCGTGTTCGCCCTGCGCGGCAGCGGGTCGGCGTGGGCGCGTCGCCGCCCGCGCCGCCTGCGCCCACCCGTGCCGCCCCGGGCGGCACGACTGCCCGCAGGGGGTGGCGGCCGGGGTCGTCGCCTGTTGCGCGCGGCGGTTCGTCCTCGGCCTGTGCCGCGCGCCGCCTGCGCCCACCCTTGTGCCGCGAGAATGCCCGCGAGGGCGACGGACGTCCGTGCCCCGCGTCCGGCCGTGCGGCGAGGGCGGTCGCGCCGCGCGTCCCGGGCCGGGCGGTGGCCTACGGGGACGGCTGGGCCGACGGCTCGGGCTCCGACTCCGTCACCCGGCGCCTGCGCCGGCGTTTGAGGAGGGCCCAGGCGCCTCGGGGGCCCGTCGGCATCGCGGCCGTGACCTCCGTGCCCGCCTCCGAGGCGGCCTCCGCCGCCGCGCGCGCCACCGGCAGGAAGCCCTCGCGGCGGGCGGCGTCCGGGCGGTCCTCCTCCGCCGGCCACAGGCCCAGTGCCGCGCACACCGTCGGCAGCACCGCCATGGCCGCCGTCGCGTACCCCTCCGCCGAGGGGTGGTAGCTGTCCGGGCCGAACAGCTCCCGCGGATTCGCCGCGAACTCCGGGCCCAGCAGGTCGCCCAGCGACACCGTGCGCCCGCCCTGCTCGACCACGCCGATCGTCTGCGCCGCCGCGAGCTGCCGCGAGGCGCGGCGGGCCAGCCAGCGCAGCGGCTGCCTCACCGGCTCGATGGTGCCGAGATCCGGGCACGTGCCGACCACCACCTCCGCGCCGGCCGTCCGCAGCCGGCGCACCGCCCCGGCGAGGTGGCGCACGGAGCGGGTGGGGGGCATGCGGTGGGTGACGTCGTTGGCGCCGACCATGATCACGCAGATGTCCGGCACCCGCGACGGGTCCGCCAGTGCCAGGCTCACCTGCCGGTCCAGGTCGTCCGAGCGGGCCCCGGGCACCGCGACCGTGGACAGTCCCACCGGGCGCTCCGCGATCGCCGCCACCCCGGAGGCGATCAGCGCGCCCGGAGTCTGCCCGGCCCGGTGCACGCCTTGCCCGGCCGCCGTGGAGTCGCCCAGCATCGTCAGCCGCAGCGCCGGCTCACCCGGCACCGTGTACGAGGCGCCGTACAGCCCGTCCGGGTGGGGGACGTGAGGAGTCGTGCCGTTGCCCACACGGCGCCGGGCCAGCTGCGCCTCCGCCAGCAGCAGCCCCACGGCCGCCGCTCCGGCCAGCCCGATCCCCCCGCCGCCGTACGCGGCGCCGGCCGCGATGCGCCGGGCCACCCGCGCCCTCGACATGCCCGTCATGCTCGCCGCCACCTCCTCGTAGCCGTACACCCAGGTCTTGCCCCGTACGGACGGTGGTCCAATCCAGACGGGGAGTGAACGACCCGGCCGGGTCCGGCCCCGGGGAGGGCCTAGGCTGGCATCACCACCACGACCACCTCTTTTGCAGCATCCGGAGACAACGGTGCAATTCCACGACTCGATGATCAGCCTCGTCGGCAACACCCCGCTGGTGCGGCTCAACAGCGTGACCAAGGGCATCAGGGCCACCGTCCTGGCCAAGGTGGAGTACTTCAACCCGGGCGGCTCCGTGAAGGACCGCATCGCCCTGCGCATGATCGAGGCGGCGGAGAAGAGCGGCGAGCTGCGGCCCGGCGGCACGATCGTCGAGCCGACCAGCGGCAACACCGGCGTCGGACTTGCCATCGTGGCCCAGCAGAAGGGCTACAAGTGCATCTTCGTCTGCCCGGACAAGGTCTCCACGGACAAGATCAACGTCCTGCGCGCGTACGGCGCCGAGGTCGTGGTCTGCCCCACGGCGGTGGCCCCCGAGCACCCCGACTCCTACTACAACGTCTCCGACCGGCTGGTGCGTGAGACGCCGGGCGCCTGGAAGCCGGACCAGTACTCCAACCCGAACAACCCCCTGTCGCACTACCACTCCACCGGCCCCGAGCTGTGGGAGCAGACCGAGGGGAAGATCACCCACTTCGTGGCAGGCGTCGGCACCGGCGGCACCATCTCCGGCACCGGCCGCTACCTCAAGGAGGCCAGCGAGGGCCGCGTCAAGGTCATCGGCGCGGACCCCGAGGGCTCGGTGTACTCCGGCGGCTCCGGCCGGCCGTACCTGGTGGAGGGCGTCGGCGAGGACTTCTGGCCGTCCGCCTACGACCGTGACGTCGCGGACGAGATCGTCGCCGTCTCCGACAAGGACTCCTTCCAGATGACCCGCCGGCTCGCCAAGGAGGAGGGCCTGCTGGTCGGCGGCTCCTGCGGCATGGCGGTCGTGGCGGCGCTGGAGGTGGCCTCCCGGCTCGGCGAGGACGACGTCGTCGTCGTGCTGCTGCCGGACAGCGGCCGCGGCTACCTCAGCAAGATCTTCAACGACGAGTGGATGGCCGACTACGGCTTCCTCGAGGACAGCGGCCCGAGCGCCCGCGTCGCCGACGTCCTGGACGACAAGGAGGGCGGCCACATCCCGTCCCTCGTCCACATGCACCCCGACGAGACCGTCGGCCAGGCCATCGAGGTGCTGCGCGAGTACGGCGTCTCGCAGATGCCGGTCGTCAAGCCGGGCGCCGGCCACCCGGACGTGATGGCCGCCGAGGTCGTCGGCTCGGTCGTGGAGCGCGAGCTGCTGGACGCGCTGTTCAGCAAGAGCGCCTCGCTCGACGACCCGCTGGAGAAGCACATGTCCGCGCCGCTGCCGCAGGTCGGCTCCGGTGAGCCGGTCGCGGACCTGATGGCCGTGCTGGGCAAGGCGGACGCGGCGATCGTGCTGGTCGAGGGCAAGCCGACCGGGGTGGTCAGCCGTCAGGACCTGCTGTCCTTCCTCGCCAAGACCGGCGCCTGAGGCAGCCGTCCCCCGCGGCGCGGTGGGTGGCTTGGCGCGCAGTTCCCCGCGCCCCTGAGGGTGCGGTTCGATGCCGTCCGCGGCGGGGTGGGGGCTTGGCGCGCAGTTCCCCGCGCCCCTGAGGGTGCTGCGGTGGGCCCGTCCCGAAGGGGCGCGGGGAACTGCGCGCGCAACCCGCGACGGCCCGCACCCGGGGCCCAGGGGCGCGGTCGGTCCCGCGTCGGCGTGGCGGGCACGCCCTTCGCGGAAGTGGTACGAGCACGTCACGCCCGCGCAGCACCCGGTTAACACAGCTCCGGCACAGTGATGGATGTCGGCGGGACGGGAGCGGCTCCCCGTTCCGGCCGACGGCCACACGGCGTCGAAGGACCTCCGGAGCGGCTCCCGGACCTCCATGGACGCCTGTGCGACGCACTACGCCGGAGGCGGAGCGCGTGTTCGCGGGGACCGCCGTCGTCCCGCCCCCCGGCAACGGGGGTGCGGCGGTCCCCGCGCCAATCTCTTCTCCCCGGCGCGCGTGCGCCGCTTCCTCCGTGCGGCTCAGTCCTCCCAGGCGTCGTCGTCCCGCGCGGGCCGACGGCCGCGGAACAGCCCCGGGTTGGTGCGCACGGCCTGGACGACGTTCACGCCCACGATCCCCGCCCAGGCGACCAGCAGGCCGGGCAGCTCGCCCACGCCCCCGCCGATCGCGGACAGCGGCACCGCCAGCACCAGCGACACGATCCCGAAGCCGAACCGCTCGCCCCAGGAGTCCGTGGCCTTCGGCGCCCGCGCGTCCCGGGCGGACGTCAGCCGGTGCTCGGCCAGCTGCCGCCGGACCCGGCGCTCCACGGCGCCGTCGATGCGCTGGTCGACCTTCTCCAGGAACGAGTCGACCAGGGCGGACTCGTATTCCTCGCCCAGCTCCCTGCGGGCCTGCAGGGAGGCGTGGAGTTCCTTCTTCAGCTCGGCGTCCCGCGCGTCCATTCCGGTCATGCCTCACAAGGTAGGCACGCGGAAGCCCGCCCGCACTGGGGGTAACCCCCGTTCCCGTCCTCGGGCGGGCCGCCGTTCACCTGTCCTCGCGCGCCGTCCTGGTCTCAGCCCTTGCACATCTTCTCGTCGGCGCGGGACTGCGGGACGTCGACCTTCTTCGGCGTCGTGACCGGCACCCCGGCCTTCTTGAAGTCGGGGCCGAGGGTCAGGGTCATCGGCCCGTCGCCGCCGGCCTCGGCGGTGGGCTTCATGGCGGCGGCGGGCAGCCCCATCAGGTCGGCGAGCCTGCGCGCCTGGTCGGCCTGGTCCGGGGCGTACACGAGCTGGGTGCGGGCGACCTTTGCGGGGGCGTTGCCCTCGTTCGCCGAACGGGACACGCCCTCGCTGTTCTGCAGCCAGGTGACCGTCTCCCCGGCGGCGCCCTGCGGGCCGCCGCCGTTGAGGACGTCGACGCGCACGGCGGACGCCTCGGCCCGCGCGCCCTTCAGCAACGCGTCCTGCTTGTCCTTGGCCTTCTTCTGCTGCTTCTTCACCTCGGTGAACGACACGTCGTCCTGGAGCATCGAGAACACCTGCGGCGCCTTCACCGGGTCCGGGACCACGGTGACGGGCTTCGGCTCGTCCGGGTTGTCGATCACCGGGAGCGTCATCAGGGTGATGTTCTTCAGGTCGATCTTGCCGAGCTCCTTGGCGAGGGTGAGCAGCTCGGCGGGGCTGCCGATGGCCTTGTCCACGGTGAGGGACTTGGTGGCCGCGTCGGCGACGTCCAGCATCTTGGACGGGCTGCCGAGCGTGTCCTCCTTGAGGCGGCGCAGCATCGACGCGACGAACTTCTGCTGCATCCCGATCCGGTCCAGGTCGCTCTCGTTCTTCAGCCCGTGCCGGTTGCGCAGGAACGACAGCGCCTCCTCGCCCTGGATGACGCTCTTCCCTTCCGGCAGGTCGAGCTCGGTGCCGCCCGAGGTGTCCTTCAGCGGTTCCTCCAGGCACACCTCGACGCCGCCGACCGCCGTGGACAGCGTCTTGACGGCGTTGAAGTCGAACATCATGAAGTGGTCCACGTCCAGGCCGGTCAGCTGCTCGACCGTGCGCATGGTGCAGCCGGGGTCGCGGCCCTCGACGCCGTAGGACTCGTTGAACCGGGTGGTGCCCTCCGAGCCGGGGACCGTCTTCGCCGAGCCGTCGGACTGCCGGGTCTCGCAGTCCGGTATCTCGGTCATCAGGTCGCGGGGGATGCTCACCACCGTCGCGTTGGACCGGTCCCCTGCGACATGGAACAGCAGCGTGGTGTCGGCGTGCCCGGTCACGTTGTCCCGGTTGCCGTACGCCTCGTTGCCCTTGCCGGTGCGGACGTCGTTGCCGATGACGAGGATGTTGGCCGGGCCGTCCCCGAGAACGGTGTCGCTGCCGACGTCACCGATGTCGACGGTGTCGATGTTCCCGCCCAGGCGGTCCCACCAGTAGTACGCGAACGCCGAGCCGCCGACGAGCACCAGGCCCATCACGCCCCCGGTCCACATCAGCGCCTTGCGCCGGCCGGACCTCTTGGGCTGCTTGCGCTTGCGGCGGTGCGAGTCGCGGGGGCCGTCGGGGCCGGGGTCGGCGTCCCGGTCGCTTGGGTCCGGGTCGCGCTCGCGCGGGCCGCCGGGACGCGGCCCGGGCGCCTGCGGGGTGCGCTGGCGCGGGACCGAGGGCGTCGGAGGCGGCGGGGCGCCGTCCAGCCTCAGCTCGTAGTCACCGGTCCGCGGATTCAGCACCCACTGGTCGGCGGGATCGGCCCCTTCCGCCCGCCCACGACTCTGCGCGTCCACGCCCCCACCCACTCCTGCGCCCGTGCCCCGTGGGGCACCTGAGTCCACAATTGCTTATCTGTTCGACGGCTCACGCTATCCGGCCGTTCCCGGCCGCGCGGATCTCGTGGCGAAATCGTCGAGATCCGGACGTGTCCCGGAAGAGGGTTCCGGATCCACGACATGGCGTGATCCGTGCCGGGTCCGGCGCCCGCCCGGCACGGTGCGGCGTGCGCCTGTATAACGGCATGCAGAAGTCACGACGGATGAATGGGCCGGGGACGGCCGAGGGGGAGTCAGGTCATGAGCGGCACCGAGAGCCCCGCGGCGCGTCTCCAGGCGCTGTTCGAGGGACACCGGCTGACGCCCACCCAGCGGCGCATCGCCCACAGCATGGTGCGGCGCGCCGCCGACGTGCCGTTCCTGTCGAGCGTGGAGCTGGCCGAACTGGCCGGGGTGAGCCAGCCCTCCGTGACCCGCTTCGCGGTCGCCCTCGGCTTCGACGGCTACCCCGCGCTGCGCCGGTACCTGCGGGAGGTCGCGCCGGCCGAACCCGCCCCGGACACCCGCTCGTCCAACGAGTACCAGCAGGCCGTCGAGGCCGAGATCGAGAACCTGCGCCATCTCGCGGAGGTGCTGGCCGACCCCGAGCCGGTGCGGCGGGCGGGGCGGGTGCTCGCGGAGAGCCGGCCGCTGCCCGTGCTCGGTCTGCGGGCGGCCGCCGCCCAGGCGCACGGCTTCGCCTACTTCGCCGCCAAGGTCCACCCGGACGTACGGCTGCTCAACGAGGGCGGCACGATGCTGCTCGACCGGATCGACGCGGCCGTGCGGGCGGGGGCGTCGGCGCTGCTGTGCTTCGCGCTGCCGCGGCATCCGCGCGAGGTCCTCGACGCGCTCGTCCACGCCAAGGAGTCGGGGCTGACCGTCGTCACCGTCGCCGACTCGGCGTTCGCGCCCGTCGCCAAGGTGTCCGACCTGCTGCTGCCGGCCGCCGTCGGCACGGCGCTGGTGTTCGACACCGCGTGCGCGCCGATGCTGCTGGGGCGGGTGCTCCTCGAGGCGATGTGCGACGACCTGCCCGACGCGCAGGCGCGGCTCGAGGAGTTCGACACCCGGGCGGCGGCGCGCGGGCTGTTCGTGGAGTGACAGCCGCGTCTTCTCAGACTCGTCTCAGCTTCCCCCGCTAGCGTCCGACGCGGGGACTTCCCTCGAAGGCGTTCCACAGGTAAGGGACTTCCCACGGATGGACTTCCTCAGGAATCGGAAGACGGGAGGCTGGACGTGACGCGCGGAGGACAGGGGCTGGCCCGGGTGGCCGTCGTCGTACGGGCCGGGGCCGCGCCACTGTGGTGGCTGGGAGTCGTCGCCGCGGGCGCCGGGGCGTTCGTGCCGGGCCTGACGGGGCTGCGGATCGGCGTGCTCGGCGGAGCCGCGCTGTTCCTCGTGGCCGCGGCCCTCGTGGCGCTGACGCGGCGGGGCCGGTACCGCGCCCTGGCCCGTGCGGCGGCCCGGGCGGGCCGGCACGACGTGCTGCAGGACCGCGCGGTCACCGCGCGCAACTGGCGCCGGGCGCACCGCTGGTGGCTGCTGCTCGCCTTCCTCGCCGCGCTCGGCTCGGCCCTCGCGGCGCCCGCCGCGGCCGGACTGCTGCTCGCCGGGTGCGGTGTGGGGCTGTGGCTGAAGGCGGCGTGGATCGGCCGCCTGGAGCGCGACGACGACGTACTGCTGTGGGTCCGCGTGGACTGGCTCCGCAAGGGCGCGGGCCGCCCCGCCGGCCGCGCCGTCAAGGCCTACCGCACGACAGGCATCGCCGCGGGCGACGCGTCCCCGGGCGGGGCACGGCGGCGGCTGACGACAGCGGCCTGACGGGACACCCGGGCGCGTGGTGGTCACGCGCCCGGGATGTGTCCGCGCCTCGCACGCCCGCTCCGCCCGGCACCCGAACCCGCGCCACGTGCCGGGCCGGTCGGGAGTGCGGTCTCCGGTCGCGCCCGCGTGCGTGGCCGCCCAGGTCCGTCAGGGCGCGTCCGCGCACACCGAGTCAGCGCGGGCCGCGCCGGACCGTGCTCGCCCCGCACTCGGCGCCGGCGCGCCGGCACCCGTGAGGCCGCCCGGGCGCACGGCCGTGCTCCTACGGGACGGCGACGGGCGCGGTGGGCCGGGGCGCGGAGCCCGGGGCGCGAACGCTCGCCCGCGCCCCGTCCGGTCACACCCGCGTGCGTGTCAGCCCAGGCCCGTCAGGGCGTCGGTGTGGGCCGCGCCCGACTCCGCGACGATCTCCTCGATCGGCTGCGCCGGGCGGACCGTCGCGAAGGTGATCGCGCCGGAGGCGTCCTGGGCGTAGCCGAGGACGGCCGGGCGCGGGAGCGAGTTGTACGCGTAGTGGTGCGCGAAGTAGTACGCGCCGGTGTCCAGCGCCGCCGCGTGGTCGCCCTGCTCCAGCAGCGGCAGCTCCTGCCCCCGCGCCAGCAGGTCGCCCGCGAAGCAGGCCGGGCCCGCCACGTCCTGGACGACCGCCGGGCCCTCCTTGGGCAGTCCCTTCGCGTCGTAGGCGGCGATCCGCAGAGGCCACGACTCCGGCGCGTACACCGTGCGCGTCGCGACCTGCACGCCCGCGTGGGTCACCGCCACCGGCCGGCCGCCCGCGCTCTTGGCGTACTCCACGCGCGTGACCACCGTGCCGTGCTTGGCCAGCAGGGACCGGCCGAACTCGGTGACCAGCCCGTACCGCCCGTCGAACAGTCCCGGCACCGTCTCCTTGAGCAGCCGCGCGTACTCCGCGTAGGTGGGGCGGCTCTCCTCGGAGGCGAAGTTCACCGGCAGGCCGCCGCCGATGTCGAGGGTGTCGACCTGCTGCCGTCCGGCCCGCCGGTTGATCTCCTCCGCCAGTTCGTACGTCTCCGCGACCCCGCGCGCCATCATCGTCAGGGCGATGCCCTGGGAGCCGGTGTGGGCGTGCAGCCGGGTCAGCCACGGACGGTCCAGGTACGCCTGGACCACCCACTGACGCGCGCCCTCGTCCCGCAACGCCACGCCGAACTTCGAGGTGGCCGTCGCCGTCGACAGCGCCTCGATGGAACCGCCCCCGACCTGCGGGTTCACCCGGATGCCGAGCGGCGAGCGGACGTCCGTGCCGGCCACCAGCGCGTCGATGCGCTCCAGCTCCTGCGGGTTGTCCGCGTTCACGGCGATGCCCAGCTCCAGCGCCTCCCGCAGCTCGGCGAGCGTCTTGGCGGGGGAGTCCAGCACGGTGCGCCCCGGCTCCACGCCCGCGGCGCGCGCCAGCGCCAGCTCGCCCGGGCTGGCCACCTCCGCGCCGATGCCCTCCTCGCGCAGCAGCCGCAGCACCGGCACCAGCGGGCTCGCCTTCACCGCGAAGGCGTGCAGCACCGGCGTGCCGGGCGCTGTCACGGCCTCGAAGGCGGCCCGCAGGTCCGCCGCCGACTCACGGATGCCGGTGACGTCCAGCAGCGCCACCAGGGGCGCGCCGGTGTCGAGGAAGCCCTGCTCCACGGCCGCCCGCACCGCGGCGTCCCGGCGGGCCGCCCGCCCGGCGGCCCGCGGGTCGGCCCCGGCCGTCACGTCGGCCGTCCTGTCATCGGTCTGCTCGTTCGCGCGCATGCGTCCAGCCAAACATCCCCCGGACGGAGGCACCGACGCGCCCCCTGTATTGACTAGGTCTATTCAGCCGGTGAGGATGTGAATATCTGCAGACGTCGTGTGGCCACCTGGAGGCACCCCATGTCAGGACCTCGTCCCGTCCGAGCACCGCGCGGCAGCGAGCTGAGCGCCCTGGGATGGCAGCAGGAGGCCGCGCTGCGGATGCTGCAGAACAACCTCGACCCGGAGGTCGCCGAGCACCCCGACAAGCTCGTCGTCTACGGCGGCACCGGCAAGGCGGCCCGTGACTGGCGCTCCTTCGACGCCATGGTCCGCACGCTGAGGACCCTCGAGCAGGACGAGACGATGCTCGTCCAGTCCGGCCGCCCCGTCGGCGTGATGCGGACCCACGAGTGGGCGCCGCGCGTCCTCATCGCCAACTCCAACCTGGTCGGCGACTGGGCGAACTGGGAGGAGTTCCGCCGCCTGGAGCAGCTCGGCCTGACCATGTACGGGCAGATGACCGCCGGCTCCTGGATCTACATCGGCACCCAGGGCATCCTCCAGGGCACCTACGAGACCTTCGCCGCCGTCGCCGCCAAGCGCTTCGGCGGCTCCCTCGCCGGCACCGTCACCCTCACCGCCGGACTCGGCGGCATGGGCGGCGCCCAGCCCCTCGCGGTCACCATGAACGACGGCGTGGCGATCTGCGTCGACTGCGACCCGCGCGCCATCGACCGCCGCCTCGAGCACCGCTACCTCGACGTGAAGGCCGACTCCCTCGACCACGCGCTGCGGCTCGCCACCGAGGCCCGCGACGCCCGCCGCCCGCTGTCCATCGGCGTCCTCGGCAACGCGGCGGAGGCCGTCCCGCAGCTCCTCGCCATGGGGGCGCCCATCGACATCGTCACCGACCAGACCTCCGCCCACGACCCCCTCGCCTACCTGCCCCTCGGCACGGCCTTCGAGGACATGGCCGACGCGGCCGCCAAGGACCCGGCCGGCTTCACCACGCGCGCCCGCGAGTCCATGGCCCGGCACGTCGAGGCGATGGTCGGCTTCCAGGACGCCGGCGCCGAGGTCTTCGACTACGGCAACTCCATCCGCGGCGAGGCCCAGCTCGCCGGGTACGAGCGGGCGTTCGCCTTCCCCGGCTTCGTCCCCGCCTACATCCGCCCGCTGTTCTGCGAGGGCAAGGGCCCCTTCCGCTGGGCCGCACTCTCCGGCGACCCCGCCGACATCGCGCGGACCGACCGCGCCGTCCTCGACCTCTTCCCGGAGAACGAGTCCCTCGCCCGCTGGATCAAGATGGCCGGGGAACGGGTGCACTTCCAGGGCCTGCCCGCCCGCATCTGCTGGCTCGGCTACGGGGAGCGCGACAAGGCCGGCGAGCGCTTCAACGACATGGTCGCGAGCGGCGAGCTGTCCGCGCCCGTCGTCATCGGCCGCGACCACCTCGACTGCGGCTCCGTCGCCTCCCCCTACCGGGAGACCGAGGCGATGCTCGACGGCTCCGACGCCATCGCCGACTGGCCGCTGCTCAACGCCATGGTGAACGTCGCCTCCGGCGCCTCCTGGGTGTCGGTCCACCACGGCGGCGGCGTCGGCATGGGCCGCTCCCTCCACGCGGGCCAGGTCACCGTCGCCGACGGCACCGCCCTGGCCGGCGAGAAGATCCGCCGCGTGCTCACCAACGACCCCGGCATGGGCGTCGTCCGGCACGTCGACGCCGGGTACGACATCGCCGAGTCGGTCGCGGACGAGCGCGGTGTGCGCGTCCCCATGCGCGAGGGCGAGCAGGCATGACCCGCCCCGTCCCGGCCGTCCCGGAGCGCTCCGTCCGGCCCGCGCCCGAGCAGGACTCCTTCCACGAGATGTGGCGGCAACTGCTGCCCGTCGGACGGAACTCCGCGAGCGGCGGCTACCGCCGGTTCGCCTGGACCGGCGCCGACGCCGACTGCCGGGACTGGTTCCGCGAGCAGGCCCGCCGCCGCGGCCTCACCTACGAGGTGGACCGCAACGGCAACCAGTGGGCCTGGCTCGGCGACCCCGCCGAGGGGGACGCCGTGGTCACCGGGTCGCACCTGGACTCCGTGCCCGACGGCGGCGCCTTCGACGGCCCCCTCGGCGTCGTCTCTGCCTTCGCCGCCCTCGACGAACTGCGCCGCCGCGGCGTCCGGCCGGCCAAGCCGCTCGGCGTCGTCAACTTCGGCGACGAGGAGGGCGCCCGCTTCGGGCTCGCCTGCGTCGGCTCCCGGCTCACCGCGGGCGCGCTCACCGTCGACCAGGCCCACCGCCTCACCGACGCCGACGGCATCACCCTCCCGCAGGCCATGGAGACCGCCGGGCACGACCCGGACGCCCTCGGCCCCGACCCCGTACGCCTCGGCCGCATCGGCGCGTTCGTCGAGCTGCACGTCGAGCAGGGCCGGGCACTGGACCTGACCGGCGACCGGGTCGGCGTCGCGTCCGCGATCTGGCCGCACGGCCGCTGGCGGTTCGACTTCCGGGGCGAGGCCAACCACGCCGGCACCACCCGGCTCGCCGACCGGCACGACCCGATGCTGCCGTACGCCGAGACCGTCCTCGCCGCCCGCCGGGAGGCCGAACAGGCGGGCGGGGTCGCCACGTTCGGCAAGATGGCCGTCGAGCCGAACGGCGTCAACGCCGTGCCCTCCCTGGTGCGCGGCTGGCTCGACTCCCGGGCCTGTGACCAGGAGCGCCTGGACGCGGTGGTCGGCGGGGTGGAGCGGGCCGCCCGCGCGTACGCCGCCGCCCACGGCGTCCAGCTGGACGTGGAGCGCGAGTCCTTCACCCCCGTCGTCGAGTTCGACCACGCCCTGCGCGACCGGCTCGCACGCATCCTCGGCAAGGACGCCGGCCTGAAGGTGCCCGTCCTCGGCACCGGCGCGGGACACGATGCGGGAATCCTCGCCGGACGCGTCCCGACCGCCATGCTGTTCGTACGGAACCCCACCGGCGTCTCGCACTCCCCGGCCGAATTCGCCGCCGAGGACGACTGCGTGGCCGGGGTCCTCGCCCTCGCCGACGTACTGGAAGGACTGGCCTCCCCGTGACCGCCACCCCGCGGACGTACTGGCTGGAACACGCCTGGCTCGGCACGCACGTCGAGCCAGGCGTCGCCCTCGACATGACGGACGGACGCATCGCAGCCGTCCGCACCGGCGTCCCCGCGCCCCCGCCCGGCGCCGAGATCCTGCGCGGACTGACCCTCCCCGGGCTGGCCAACGCCCACAGCCACGCCTTCCACCGCGCCCTGCGCTCCACCGTCCAGGTCGGCTCCGGCACCTTCTGGACCTGGCGCGAGGTCATGTACGCGACCGCCGAGCGGCTCACCCCGGACAGCTACCACGCGCTCGCCCGCGCCGTGTACGCCGAGATGGCGCTGGCCGGGATCACCACCGTCGGCGAGTTCCACTACGTGCACCACGCGCCCGGCGGCGCGCCCTACGCCGACCCCAACGCCATGGGGGAGGCGCTGCTCGCGGCCGCCGCCGAGGCCGGCATCCGGATCACCCTCCTCGACGCCGCCTACCTCTCCTCCGGCTTCGGCCGGCCGCCCACCGCGCACCAGTCGCGCTTCTCCGACGGCGACGCGGAGGCCTGGGCCGCACGCTCCTCACTTCTCAAGGACCGGGACCACGCGCGGATCGGCGCGGCCGTGCACTCCGTACGGGCCGTGCCCGCGGAGCAGCTGTCGACGGTGGCGCGCTGGGCCGAGGAGCGCCGCGCCCCGCTGCACGTGCACCTGTCCGAGCAGACCGCCGAGAACGACGCCTGCCGGGAGGCGCACGGCTGCACCCCGGCCCAGCTGCTCGCCCTGCACGGCGTGCTCGGGCCGCGCACCACCGGCGTGCACAACACCCACCTCACCGCCGAGGACGTCTCACTGATCGGCGGCAGCGGCACCGGCACCTGCATGTGCCCCACCACCGAACGCGACCTCGCCGACGGCATCGGACCCGCCGCGGCCCTCCAGAACGAGGGCTCCCCACTCAGCCTCGGCTCCGACAGCCACGCCGTCGTCGACCTCTTCGAGGAGGCGCGCGCGATGGAGCTGAACGAGCGGCTGCGCACCCGCACCCGCGGTCACTGGACGGCCGCCGCCCTGCTGCGCGCGGCCACCGTCGACGGGCACGCGGCGCTCGGCTGGGACGACACCGGCGTCATCGAGGCCGGGGCGCGCGCCGACCTCACCTCCGTGGCGCTGGACTCGGTCAGGACGGCGGGGCCGCTGCCCCGGCTGGGCGCCGAGACGGCCGTATTCGCGGCGACGGCCGCCGATGTGCGGCACACGGTCGTGGCAGGCCGGCACGTGGTGCGCGACGGGGCGCACACACTGGTCCCCGACGTGCCCGGAGCCCTCGCGCAGGCGATCCAGGACTTGCGCGCCTGACGACCCATGAGCACGCGACCCGTGAGGACACCATGAGCGCCACCGTCATCACCAACATCGGCACGCTGGTCACCAACGACCCCTCCCTCCGCGCCCCGGACCCCCTCGGGCTGGTCCGGGACGCGGCCGTCGTCATCGAGGGCGACCGCGTCGTGTGGACCGGCGAGTCGGGCAAAGCACCCGCCGCCGACGACCGGGTCGACGCGGACGGCCGCGCGGTCCTGCCCGGCTTCGTGGACTCCCACTCCCACCTGGTGTTCGCGGGGGACCGCACCGAGGAGTTCAACGCCCGCATGTCGGGACGCCCGTACAGCGCGGGCGGCATCCGCACCACCGTCGCCGCCACGCGCGCCGCGGGCGACGCGGAGCTGGAGGCCAACCTCACGCGCCACCTCGCGGAGGCGCTCCGCCAGGGCACCACGACCTTCGAGACCAAGTCCGGCTACGGACTGACCGTCGAGGACGAGGCGCGCGCCCTGCGCCTGGCCGCCCGCCACACCGACGAGGTCACCTTTCTCGGCGCGCACATCGTCGCCCCCGAGTTCGCCGACGACCCGGCCGGCTACGTCGCCCTGGTCACCGGCGAGATGCTGAACGCCTGCGCCCCGCACGCCCGTTGGATCGACGTGTTCTGCGAGAAGGGCGCCTTCGACGGCGACCAGGCCCGCGCGATCCTCACTGCCGGCAAGGCGAAGGGGCTGCACCCGCGTATCCACGCCAACCAGCTCTCGTACGGCCCCGGTGTGCAGCTGGCCGTCGAGCTGGACGCGGCCAGCGCCGACCACTGCACCCACCTCACCGACGCCGACGTGGACGCGCTGGCGAACAGCGCGACCGTCGCGACGCTGCTGCCCGGCGCGGAGTTCTCCACCAGGGCGGCCTGGCCGGACGCCCGGCGGCTGCTGGACGCGGGGGCGACCGTGGCGCTGTCCACCGACTGCAACCCCGGTTCGTCGTTCACCTCGTCGGTGCCGTTCTGCGTCGCGCTCGCCGTGCGGGACATGGGGATGACGCCCGGCGAGGCCGTCTGGGCGGCCACCGCGGGCGGCGCTGCGGCGCTGCGGCGCACCGACGTGGGCCGGCTCGTCCCGGGCGCGTACGCGGACCTGGTGCTGCTGGACGCCCCCAGCCACGTGCACCTGGCCTACCGGCCGGGCGTCCCGCTGGTCACGGACGTGTGGCGCAGGGGCGTACGGGTGGTCCGGGAGGGCGCCGAAACGCCCTCGAACCCCTGAAGGGCGGCCCGGACCCTCCGGGCCGCCCTGCGGAGGACGGACGTCACGCGGCCGGGATCACTCCTCGACCGTGAGGCCCTTGCGCAGCTTCACCAGCGTCCGGGACAGCAGACGGGAGACGTGCATCTGGGAGATGCCGAGCTCCTCGCCGATCTCCGACTGGGTCATGCCGGCGACGAACCGCAGCGACAGGATCTTCCGGTCCCGCGCGGGCAGTTCCGCGATCAGCGGCTTCAACGACTCGATGTACTCGATGCCTTCGAGCCCGTGGTCCTCGTAACCGATCCGGTCGGCCAGCGCGCCCTCGGCGTCGTCCTCCTCGGGCTGGGCGTCCAGGGAGGAGGCGGTGTACGCGTTCGACGCGGCCATGCCCTCGACGACCTCGTCGGTGGTGATGCCCAGCCGGTCCGCCAGCTCG
Organism: Streptomyces werraensis; assembly: GCA_014656175.1. Classification (GTDB taxonomy): domain Bacteria; phylum Actinomycetota; class Actinomycetes; order Streptomycetales; family Streptomycetaceae; genus Streptomyces; species Streptomyces werraensis. The sequence continues at coordinate 57,886 of BNBX01000005.1, read as the reverse complement.
GCCACCGTCGGCGCGCGGTCGAGCTGCTGGGCCAGTTCGTCACCGGCCTTGGCCAGGTCCAGCCGCAGCTCCTGCAGGCGGCGCGGTACGCGCACGGACCACGAGGTGTCGCGGAAGAAGCGCTTGATCTCGCCGATGATGGTCGGCATCGCGAAGGTGGGGAACTCCACACCCCGCGTGTGCTCGAAGCGGTCGATCGCCTTGATCAGGCCGATGGTGCCGACCTGGATGATGTCCTCCATGGGCTCGCTGCGGGAGCGGAACCGGGAGGCGGCGAACTTGACCAGGGCGAGGTTCAGTTCGACGAGCGTGGTGCGTACGTACGAGTACTCGTGACTGCCTTCGTCGAGCGACTCCAGGCGCTCGAACAGGGTCTTGGACAGGGCCCGGGCGTCGACCGGGCCCACCTCGTCGTACGGGGGGATCTCCGGGAGCCCGGCGAGTGGGCCGTCCTGGACGACTCCCAGGCCGTCCTGCTCGATGATGGGATCCAGATGTTCCGGAGGGGGTGTCGACGTCGCTTCTCGGGTAGGCGATGCGTCGAGCCGGGGTGACATGATGTCCTCCATCGTTCTCGGCATATGGCTGCCGAAGCCGATACGTGCACTGCGGTGTGCGGCGCCTCCAAAGCCGGCCGTGTCGGGTACGGGTCTTTACTAGCCCTATCGGCTGCTCGGAGCATGCCGCAAGTGCGTTCTGTTCGGTTATGTCCGTTTGTGCGTGATTGTTAGAGTGTCGATGCGTGGCCGGAAGGCGTAATGTTCGAGAGCGTCAGGAACAGCCACGACCTCGGGAGAGAGAGACGGCATGGACCGCGGGACGGTCGGCAGCGCACAGTCGGGCCGGCTTCTGGTCGAGGTGCGAGAAGAGGGCCCCAGTGCCGTCGTGACCCCGGCGGGTGAGTTGGACCACCACACCGCCGATCTGTTGCGGGAGCCACTGGAGGACTGTCTCGCCAAGGGTTTCAAGCGGCTTGTCATCGACTGCTCCCGGCTGGAGTTCTGTGACTCCACGGGGCTGAACGTGCTGCTGGGCGCCCGGCTGAAGGCCGAGGCGGGTGGCGGCGGGGTGGCCCTCGTGGGCATGCAGCCCGTCGTCGCGCGCGTGTTCGAGATCACGGGGGCGGACGCGGTGTTCGCCGTCCACGACACGCTCGAGGCGGCCCTGGCCGACGATTCGGCGTGATGCGGGCGGGCAGGCCCGGCGGGGCGCTCGTGCCGCCCCCGCCGACGGCGGGGGGTTCCCGGCGCGTCTTTTCGTGCGAATACGGGGGTGTTCCGTCGGACGGGTCGGGCAGGAGACTTCCTGTACGTCCCGGACGCGGTGGTCGGGGGGACGCCGAGAACCCTTCGGGCCGTCCGCGCGTGACCGGCCGCGTACGGAAGATTTCGCATTGTGAACTGGTGACACGGTGAGGTGAAGCGCTGATGAGCACCACCCGGCCCTATTCGCCGGGCGACCGCGGTCCGGAGCCCAGCGGCGCTTCCGGGGTGTCCGGGGGCGCTGCACCGGCCGCGGGTGTCCCGGACGGCGGCGTGGCCGCGCCGACCGCCGAGCCGGCGTCCCCTCCGGGGCCGCCCGCCGGCGCACTGGTGCGCCGGCTGAGCTTCGAGGACCAGAGCGGGGTCGTGCCGCTCGCCCGGGACTTCACGCGGCAGGCGCTGTACGACTGGGGCTGGCTGCCGGCCGCGACGGCGGACCGGCGGGCCGCCGCCGAGGACGTCCTGCTCGTCGTGTCCGAGCTGGTCACCAACGCGTGTCTGCACGCCGAAGGGCCGGACCTGCTGACCATCACCAGCGACCGCAAGGTGATCCGCCTCGAGGTCACCGACCGGGGCACGGGCCAGCCGTCCCCCCGCACACCCCACCGCGCGGGACGCCCCGGCGGCCACGGCATGTTCATCGTCCAGCGCCTCTGCCTCGACTGGGGCGTGCAGCGCACCCCCGACGTGGCGGGCAAGACGGTCTGGGCGGAACTCGGCACCCCGGCGTAGTCGCAGGCTCACCTCCCGGCACCCGGCACGCACCGGCCTCCAGGAACCGCAGTGGTTCCCTCGGAGGCCGCTCCGTTTCCGGCGGACAACCGCTGTACGCGCCTGAGCGCCCGCAAGACCCCCGGACCCGCCCGCATCCGCCCCGCGCCCTCCCCGGGCCGCCCCGGCCCCACCTGAGCCCCTTCCAGCCACCCCGGTCGCCCCAGCAGACCCCAGGACCCGCCCCTGCAAGGGGCGCGGGGAACTGCGCGACCAGCCCTGGACGGCCGGCACACAACGAAAGGCGCCCAGCCCAACGGCGCTGAACAGCGCGACCCCCTGCCCCGCGCAACCTCGCCCGCGCATCGGCACCCCGCAAGGGGCGCGGGGAACTGCGCGACCAGCCCTGGACGGCCCGCACACGACGAAAGTCGCCCAGCCCAGGGCGCTGAACAGCGCGACCCCCCGCCCCGCACCGAAGCGCGCCCCCACGCCCGAAGGGCCCCCGGCCGGATCGGCCGGGGGCCCTTCGTTCAGGGGTGCGGGATGCGTGGCGTCCGCGTCAGCGGACATCTCCCATCAGGGACTTCACCTTGTTGCGGTACATCCAGATCGCGAAGCCCGCCACGACCGCGAGGGCCGCCTCGAGGGCCACGATGCCCGTCTTGTTGAGGTCGACGCCCGCGATGGACAGCAGGCCCGTCGTGGCGTCGCCGGCGGTGACGGCGAGGAACCAGACGCCCATCATCTGCGAGGCGTACTTCGCGGGCGCCATCTTCGTGGTGACCGACAGGCCGACCGGGGAGAGCAGCAGCTCGCCGACGGTCTGGATGAAGTAGATCGCCACCAGCCACAGCGCGGCCGCCTTGTGACCGCCCTCGGCGATCGACAGCGGGGCGAGGAACAGGAAGAACGAGACGCCGACCAGCATCAGACCGGACGCGAACTTCACGATCGTGCTCGGCTCCTTGCCGCGCCGGTTCAGCGCGAGCCAGATCCAGGCGAAGACCGGGGCCAGCGCCATGATCAGCACCGGGTTGACCGACTGGTACCAGGAGACCGGGAAGTCCCAGCCGAGCACGCTGTTCTCGGCCGACGAGTCGGCGAAGATCGACAGGGTCGAGCCGCCCTGGTCGTAGATCATCCAGAAGATCGCCGCGGCGACGAAGAACCAGATGTACGCGGACATCTTCGACTGCTCGGTGCGGTCGAGGTCCTTGTCGCGCTTGATGCGCGCCAGCACCATCACCGGGATGATCACGCCGAGCAGGGTCAGCGGGACCAGGATCCAGTTCAGGGTGTAGTTGCCGGAGAAGCCGACGATCGCGTACGCCACGACGGCGATGCCCGCCCACAGCGCGGCCTTGCGCAGCGTGGAGACCTTCTCCTCGGCCGACAGCGGCTTCGGGACGACGCTGGACCGCGGGTCCAGGTGGCGGCTGCCCAGCAGGAACTGCGTGACGCCCAGACCCATGCCCAGCGCGGCGAGCGCGAAGCCCAGGTGCCAGTTGACGCTCTCGCCGATGGTGCCGATGATCAGCGGCGCGGCGAAGGCACCAAGGTTGATGCCCATGTAGAAGACGGTGAAGCCGCCGTCCCGGCGCGGGTCGTCCGGGCCCTGGTAGAGCTGGCCGACCATCGTGGAGATGTTGGCCTTCAGCAGACCGGAGCCGATCGCGACGAGGCCGAGGCCGCCGTAGAACGTGCCCGAGTAGGGCAGGGCCAGCGTCAGGTGGCCCAGCATGATGACGCCGCCGGCGACGGCGACGGTCTTGCGGGGGCCCCAGACCCGGTCGCCGAACCAGCCGCCGGGCATGGCGAGCAGGTACACCAGCGACAGGTACACCGAGTAGATGGCGGTGGCGGTGCCCGCGCTCAGACCGAGACCGCCCGGCGCGACGAGGTACAGCGGGAGCAGAGCCCTCATGCCGTAGTAGGAGAAACGCTCCCACATCTCGGTCATGAAGAGAGTGGCCAGTCCGCGGGGGTGGCCGAAGAAGGTCTTCTCGGAACCGGGGGTGCCCGGGGTGACCGAGTCCTTCGTCAGGCTGGACGCCATGGTCGTTCCTTGCTGTCGGGACGCGTCGCGCGAGACGGGTACGCGCCCGGTGGGGGTTGGCCGGCACCGGCGGGCCGTACCGTCCGCCCCACGCCTGGGGGGTGCCGCTCCGGATCACGGAGCGGCGGACGGC
>BNBX01000005.1:23995-53661 GCA_014656175.1 Streptomyces werraensis | reverse complement strand
CGGACGGCGACCACCGGGATCCACGCCCCCGCCGCGCGTCGACGCGCGGCGAAGGCCCGGCCACAGGTCATTCCTTCAGGGACCGGCAGCGTGTGCCGGCCCGCACACAAAAGAGACCTTCAGCGTCAACTGCCGCCGAAGGTCCCCGTGGTGCAACAGGCGTTGCTTCACCATACGGCAGGACACTGCCGGATATGGAAGGACTTGAGACGCGAATCACAGGTTTCGAAGGAACCGTGATCGCCTATTCGAAGGTCTGCTCAGCATCGCACCTCGCACCCGCAGGTCCGTACCAGGGGTCCGGGCGGTGAGAATCGGGTGAGACACCGGTAAGAACCGAGCCCGCCGATCACACCCCTGCGGCTCGGGCCACGGGTCTACCATCATCCGCATGACCCGTGTACTGCTCGCCGAGGACGACGCGTCCATCTCGGAGCCGCTGGCCCGCGCCCTGCGCCGGGAGGGCTACGAAGTCGAGGTGCGTGAGGACGGACCCGGCGCCCTGGACGCCGGAATGCAGGGCGGCGTCGACCTGGTCGTGCTGGACCTCGGGCTGCCGGGGATGGACGGCCTGGAGGTCGCCCGCCGGCTGCGCGCCGAGGGGCACACGGTCCCCCTGCTGATCCTCACCGCGCGCGCCGACGAGGTGGACACCGTCGTGGGCCTGGACGCGGGCGCCGACGACTACGTCACCAAGCCGTTCCGCCTCGCCGAACTGCTGGCCAGGGTCCGGGCCCTGCTGCGGCGCGGCGCCGCCGAGCCGCAGCAGCCGCCCGCCACCCACGGGGTGCGCATCGACGTCGAGTCGCACCGCGCGTGGATGGGCGACGAGGAGCTTCAGCTCACCGCCAAGGAGTTCGACCTGCTGCGGGTGCTGGTGCGCGACGCGGGCCGGGTGGTCACCCGCGACCAGCTGATGCGCGAGGTCTGGGACACCACCTGGTGGTCCTCCACCAAGACCCTCGACATGCACATCTCCTGGCTGCGCAAGAAGCTCGGCGACGACGCGGCCAACCCCCGCTACATCGCCACCGTGCGCGGCGTGGGCTTCCGTTTCGAGAAGAGCTGAACCCCCGCCGGGGTTCCGCCGCCGGGTAAGAGGACATGCGCCGCCGTCTGATCCAGTCCACGCTCGCCGTGGTCCTCGTCGTGATCGCCGTCTTCGGGGTCTCGCTGGTGATCGTCGAGACCCGCACCATCACCGAGACCGCCAAGGAGCGCGTGAAGTCCGAGGCGGTGCGGCTCGCCAGCATCGTCGACAGCCGTCTGCTCGTCGAGGACAAGGTCACCGCCGAGATCCTCGGCGACCAGATGCCCGACGACCGGTACGCCGTCGTCCGGATCCCCGGCAAGCCGCCCATCGAGGTCGGCTCCCAGCCGGACGGCGACGTCATCAGCGCCACGGCGCCCGGCGAGGAGGGCGAGACGGTCACCGTCCAGGAGCCGCGCTCCTCGGTGACCGAGGAGGTCGCCCGCACCCTGCTGATCATCGGCCTGGTGGCGCTGCTCGCGGTGATCGCGGCGGTGCTGCTGGCGATCCGGCAGGCCAACCGGCTCGCCTCCCCGCTGACCGACCTCGCCGAGACCGCCGAACGCCTCGGCTCCGGCGACCCGCGCCCCCGCCACCGCCGCTACGGCGTCCCCGAACTGGACCGGGTCGCCGACGTGCTGGACGCCTCCGCCGAGCGCATCGCGCGCATGCTGACCGCCGAGCGGCGGCTCGCCGCCGACGCCTCCCACCAGCTGCGCACCCCGCTCACCGCGCTGTCCATGCGGCTCGAGGAGATCACCGTCACCGACGACCCGGACACGGTGAAGGAGGAGGCGACGATCGCGCTCACGCAGGTGGAGAGGCTGACGGACGTCGTGGAGCGGCTGCTGACCAACTCCCGCGACCCGCGCACCGGCTCCGCCGTCACCTTCGACCTCGACGAGGTGATCAAGCAGCAGCTCGCCGAGTGGCGCCCCGCCTACCGCAGCGCCGGCCGGGCCATCGTCACCTCCGGCAAGCGGGACCTGCGGGCCGTCGGCACCCCGGGCGCGGTCGCCCAGGTGCTGGCCGCGCTGATCGAGAACTCGCTGATGCACGGCGGCGGCACGGTCGCCCTGCGCACCCGGGTCACCGGCAACCAGGTCGTCGTGGAGGTCACCGACGAGGGTCCGGGCGTGCCCGCCGAGCTGGGCTCGCGGATCTTCGAGCGGGCGATCAGCGGCCGCAACTCCACCGGGATCGGCCTGGCGGTCGCCCGCGACCTCGCGGAGGCGGACGGCGGCCGTCTGGAGATGCTCCAGGCCAAACCGCCCGTGTTCGGCCTGTTCCTCTCCAGCACGCCCCCGCGGAAGGACCCCGACGAGGAGACCCGCAGGACGGTCCGCTGAGACGCGCGGCGGTCGCACGGCGCGCGAGTGCCCCTACGGCACGCGCTGCCGGGGCCGCTCCCCGGCCCTCGTGGCGCCGCCGCCCGCCACGGGCTCCTCCCGCACCGGCAGGGCGCGGAACACCCACGAGCGGTAGGACCAGAAGCGGAACAGCGTCGCGATGCCGATGCCGAGGAACTTGAAGATGTTGCTCTGCAGGGAGCTGTCCCAGCCGAAGCCGTACGTCGCCGTGTAGAGCACGCCGTTCTCGATCACCAGGCCTATGACGCTGAACAGCAGGAACAGCGACATCTCGCGGGTGCGCCGGGACTTGTCGCGGTCCCGGTAGGTGAAGTACCGGAAGCCGACGTAGTTGAAGACGATCGCGACCACCGTGGCGATGACGCTCGCGCGCACCACCTGGAGGTCGGTCGCCTGACGGACCAGGTTGAACACACCGAGGTTGACCAGAACCCCGGCTCCCCCCACCGCGCCGAACTTGGCCACTTCGCGGAAGAGCCGCCGAAGCCCCGAGGAACCTTGTTCCATCGCCCACAGGCTCCCGTCGGTCGAGTGCGTCAACTCCGCCATGCTAACCACCCGCACGCGCGATCTTCCTGCGGACGCCGTGTCGCACGGGCATCATGTGCCCCTTCCGTCCCGGGGGACGGGCGGGAATCGGCCACCCTGGCGCGGGCGGATACCCTGGGGGCGTGACGTTCCCGGTAGTCGGCATGGTCGGCGGCGGTCAGCTCGCTCGTATGACACACGAGGCGGGCATCCCGCTCGGCATCAGGTTCAAGCTTCTCAGTGACACTCCGCAGGACTCCGCGGCCCAGGTGGTGAGCGACGTCGTCGTCGGCGACTACCGCGACCTGGACACGCTGCGCGACTTCGCACGCGGCTGCGACGTGATCACCTTCGACCACGAGCACGTGCCCACCGAGCACCTGCGGGCCCTGGAGGCCGACGGCGTGCCCGTCCGCCCCGGGCCCGAGGCGCTGGTGCACGCCCAGGACAAGGGCGTGATGCGCGCGAAGCTCGACGCGATCGGCATCCCGTGCCCGCGCCACCGCATCGTGTCGGATCCGGCCGATGTGGCGGCGTTCGCGGCGGAGGGCGAAGGCTTCCCCGTCGTCCTCAAGACCGTCCGGGGCGGGTACGACGGCAAGGGCGTGTGGGTCGTGGACTCCGCCGAGGAGGCCGCCGAGCCGTTCAAGGCCGGGGTGCCCGTGCTCGCCGAGGAGAAGGTCGACTTCGTGCGCGAGCTGGCCGCCAACGTGGTCCGCTCCCCGCACGGCCAGGCCGTCGCCTACCCGGTCGTGGAGTCGCGGCAGGTCAACGGCGTGTGTGACACCGTGATCGCGCCCGCGCCCGACCTCGACGAGGAGCTCGCGCTGAAGGCCGAGGAGATGGCGCTGACCATCGCCAAGGAGCTCGGAGTGGTCGGCCACCTCGCGGTGGAGCTGTTCCAGACCCATGACGGCCGCATCCTCGTCAACGAACTCGCGATGCGCCCGCACAACTCCGGCCACTGGTCCATGGACGGCGCGATCACCTCGCAGTTCGCCAACCACGTCCGCGCCGTCCTCGACCTCCCGCTCGGCGACCCGCGCCCGCGCGCGAAGTGGACGGTCATGGTCAACGTCCTCGGCGGTGACTACCCGGACATGTACTCGGCGTACCTGCACTGCATGGCGCGCGACCCCCAGCTGAAGATCCACATGTACGGCAAGGACGTGAAGCCCGGCCGCAAGGTCGGTCACGTGAACACCTACGGCGACGACCTGGACGACGTGCTGGAGCGCGCCCGTCACGCAGCCGGCTACCTGAGAGGCACGATCACCGAATGAGTCCAGTCGTTGGCATCGTCATGGGGTCGGACTCCGACTGGCCCGTCATGGAGGCGGCGGCCAAGGCCCTCGACGAGTTCGAGATCGCCTACGAGGTCGACGTCGTCTCCGCGCACCGCATGCCCCGCGAGATGATCACCTACGGCGAGCAGGCCGCGGACCGCGGGCTCAAGGTGATCATCGCGGGCGCGGGCGGCGCCGCCCATCTGCCCGGCATGCTCGCCTCCGTGACCCCGCTGCCCGTCATCGGCGTGCCCGTGCCGCTGAAGTACCTCGACGGCATGGACTCGCTGCTGTCCATCGTGCAGATGCCGGCCGGTGTGCCCGTGGCCACCGTCTCCGTCGCCGGCGCGCGCAACGCGGGCCTGCTCGCGGCCCGCATCCTCGCCGCCCACGACGAGGAACTGCTGGGCCGCATGAAGGAGTTCCAGCAGGAGCTGAACGACCAGGCGACCGAGAAGGGCAAGCGGCTGCGGGCCAAGGCCGAGGGGTCCGGCACCGGTTTCGGCTTCGGCAAGTGAGCGGGGTTGCCGGTATGACCTCCCTGGACGACGCCCGCGCCCTGCTCGCCGACTTCCCCGTCGTCGACGGGCACAACGACCTGCCCTGGGCGCTGCGCGAACAGGTCTCCTACGACCTCGACGCCCGCGACATCGCCGGCGACCAGTCCGCCCATCTGCACACCGACATCCCCCGGCTGCGCGCCGGGGGCGTCGGGGCGCAGTTCTGGTCGGTGTACGTCCGCGCCGACGCCCCCGACCCGGTGCCGGCCACGCTGGAACAGATCGACTGCGTACGGCAGTTGCTGGACCGGCATCCGCGGGACCTGGCGCCCGCGCTGACCGCCGCCGACATGGAGGCCGCGCGCCGGGAGGGCCGTATCGCCTCCCTCATGGGCGCGGAGGGCGGCCACTCCATCGCGAACTCCCTCGGCACGCTGCGGGTGTTGTACGACCTCGGGGTGCGCTATCTGACCCTCACCCACAACTTCAACGTGGCGTGGGCCGATTCGGCGACCGACGAGCCCGGCGTGGGCGGCCTCACGGCCTTCGGCCGTGAGGTCGTGCGGGAGATGAACCGGCTCGGCATGCTGGTCGACCTCTCCCACGTCGCCGCCACGACCATGCGGGACGCGCTGGACACCAGCACCGCGCCGGTGATCTTCTCCCACTCCTCGGCCCGCGCGGTCTGCGACCACCCGCGCAACATCCCCGACGACGTGCTGGAGCGGCTGCCCGCCAACGGCGGCGTCGCGATGGTGACGTTCGTGCCGAAGTTCGTGCTCCAGGCCGCCGTCGACTGGACGGCCGCCGCCGACGAGAACCTGCGCGCCCACGGCTTCCACCACCTCGACACCAGTCCCGAGGCGATGAAGCTGCACCGCGCCTTCGAGGAGAGCCGCCCGCGGCCCGTCGCCACGGTGGCCACGGTCGCCGACCACCTCGACCACATGCGCGAGGTCGCCGGCGTCGACCACCTGGGCATCGGCGGCGACTACGACGGCACGGCCTTCACGCCCGACGGCCTGGACGACGTCTCCGGCTACCCCCGGCTGATCGCCGAGCTGCTGGACCGCGGCTGGTCCCGCGCCGACCTGGCCAAGCTGACCTGGCAGAACGCGGTCCGCGTGCTCGGCGCCGCCGAGGACGTGGCCCGTGACCTGCGCGCCACGCGCGCGCCGTCCAACGCCACCATCGAGGCGCTCGACGGCTGACCGGCGGACGCGGCGCAAGGGGGCGGGCGTCCCGCCGTACCCCGAACGCCGCGTTCACCAGGAAGCCCGCGGGTGCTCCGTGCGACGGTGACCGTACCGCCCGAGGTCACGACGTACGGAGCCCCGTTATGGCCGATCTCCAGGACGACCTGCATACCGCCGCCGAGGTGGGCCGTGCCGACGAGCCGTACCCGCAGGAGGCGGTCGTCGTCGGGCCGGAGGAGTACCGGCCGGTCTCCGACCCGGACGACGCCCCCCTCGACCGCGCGCGGGCCGTCCTCGCCGCCCACCCCGTCTGCGACGGCTACAGCGGCCTGCCGTGGACGCTGCGCGGACTGCCCTGGTACGACCTCGACCTGGGGGAGAGCGCCGTCGACACGGACCTGCCGCGGCTGCGCCAGGGGCAGGTCGGCGCGGTGTTCTGGTCGCTGCACCTGCCCGACGGCCACGACGGCGGCCGGGCGCTCACCACGACCCTGGAGCAGCTCGACCTGGCGCAGGGGGTCGTCGCCGCCCACGACGCGGGGCTGCGGCCCGCCCGCACCGCCGGGGAGGTCGTCGACGCCCGCAACTGCGGCCGGGTCGCCGTGCTCTTCGGCCCCGCCGGCGCGCCCGCCCTCGGCGACTCCCTGAGCGTCCTGCGCTCCCTGCACGCCCTCGGCGTCCGGGTGCTCACCCTCACCGGCACCTCCTGGGCGGGCCCGTCCGGGCTGACCCGCTTCGGCGAGGAGGTCGTGCGGGAGATGAACCGGCTCGGCATGGTCGCCGACCTCTCCTACGCCTCCGCCCCCACGATCCGCCGGGCCCTCGTGGTCTCCAAGGCGCCGGTGCTGTTCACCCGCTCGGGCGCCCGCGACCTGCGTCCGCACCCGGCCAACCTGCCCGACGACCTGCTCGCGGCGGTGGGCGAGGCGAAGGGGCTGTGCCTGGTGCCGCTCACCGCCGAACAGGCCGGACCGACCGTCCGCGACGTCGCCGACCACCTCGACCACGTCCGCACCGTCGCCGGCCCGGAATCCGTGGGCCTCTCCGGCACGTACGACACGGGCAGCGCCCACCCGCAGGAACTGCGCGACCCGTCCTGCTACCCCCGCCTGATCGCGGAACTCCTCCGCCGAGGCTGGGAGGAGTCGGACGTAGCCCTCCTGACCTGGGGGAACGTCCAACGGGTTCTCCGCGCCACCGCCTTCACGTCCCACACGGCCCAACAACGCCGCAAGCCGTCGACGGCGACGATCGTCACCCTCGACGGCTGAACCCGGCCCCGAGCGGGCCTACGGCTGCTCGATGCGGCACAGACAGAAGGGGTGGCCCGCCGGGTCGGCGTAGACGCGGAAGTCCTTCTTCTCGTAGTCCTCGCGGTCCAGGACGCGGGCCCCGAGGGCCAGCACCTTCTCCTCCGCCGCGTCGACCTCGTCCCAGGTACCGCCCGCGTCGAAGTCCAGGTGGAACTGCTGGGAGTCGTGGTCGGCGGCCGGCCAGGCCGGCGGGGCGTAGCCGGGGGCGCGCTGGAACGCGAGGCGGGGGCCCGAGGGCACCTGGAGGACCACCCAGTCCTCGTCCTCCGCCACGGGCGTGCCGCCGGCGACGGCCGCGTAGAAGACCGCCAGCTCACTCGGGTCGGGGCAGTCCAGGACGACACTGCGCAGTCGTGCCACGGGGGCCATCGGTTCCTCCATGTCTCGTCAGGCTCTCAGCAGGCGCACAGGCAGAACGGGTGCCCGGCCGGGTCCGCGTAAACCCGGAAGGTTCTCGCGCGGTCCTCCGTGTCCAGCGGCTTGGCGCCCAGCGCCAGGACCTCCTTCTCGGCCGCGTCCAGGTCCTCGACGGTCAGGTCGAGGTGGAACTGCTGGGAACGGTCGGCCGTGGGCCACCGCGGGGGGACGTGGTCCTCGGCCCGCTGGAAGGCCAGCGTCGGGCCGCCGGGGACCGCCAGGTCCACCCAGTCGCCCTCGCCCTCCGGCGTGCCGCCCACGACACCGGCGTAGAAACCGGCCAGGGTGTGCGGGTCCGGACAGTCCAGGACGACGGCGCCCACCTTCGCTACGGACATGACTGCCTCCTCGTGTTACCGCCTGAAGCGGTCTACAGGTAACCGTTACCGCATGCTGCCGCAGAGCCGGTAACCTCGCAAGGAGATTTCGGAAAGGTACCGTCGCGTCATGAGCGAGAGAGCGGCCCCGCCGGGGCGGCTGACCCTGGTCCACGACCTCGTCAACACGGTGGACCTCGCCACCGGCGCCGACGCACTGGACACCCCCGAGGGCCGCGCGTCCTTCGGGCTCACCGAGGACACCGTCGACGACGCCCGCGAGCTGCGCGAGTCGCTGCGGGCCACGCTTCTCGCGCACGCCGGCCACCCCGCCCACCGTCCGGTCGTCCCGCTCGGCGACTTGCTCGCCCGTGCGCCCCTGGTGGTCACGGTCGACCCCGCCGACGGCTCCGCCGCCCTCGCGCCGGTCGACGACGGGCCGCTGCTCTCCCGGGTCGCCGCCGCCGTCGCCGAGGCGGTCACGGCCGGCACCTGGCAGCGCCTCAAGGCGTGCGAGTCCCCGGCCTGCCACTGGGCCTACTACGACCGCAGCCCCGCCGGACGCGGCCGCTGGTGCTCCATGCGGGTGTGCGGGGCCCGCGAGAAGATGCGCCGGTACCGGGCGAAGCAGGGGTAGTCCCGGCACGTTCGCGCCCGTTGGGGCAGAATGCAACACGACGCCGGTTCGGCCGACTGAGCCTCGGCCGAACCGGCGTCACCCTTCGCGCGGGAAGCGCGTCTCAGGCCCCGGGGCGTCCCATCGCCCGGAAGCGCCAGCCGGCCCGCCGCCACGCCTCCGCGTCGAGCGCGTTGCGCCCGTCCAGCACGACCCGCTCGGCCGCGACCTCGCCCAGCTCCGCCGGGTCCAGCTCGCGGAACTCCTGCCACTCCGTCAGATGCAGCACCACATGGGCGCCGCGCACCGCCTCCAGCGCCGAGCCGGCGTACCCGAGCGTGGGGAAGATCCTGCGGGCGTTGTCCATGCCCTTCGGGTCGTAGACCGTGACCTGGCCCCCCTGGAGGTGGATCTGCCCGGCCACGTTCAGCGCGGGCGAGTCGCGGACGTCGTCCGAGTCGGGCTTGAACGTCGCGCCCAGCACCGCCACCCGCTTGCCGAGGAACGGCCCGCCGCCCAGCTCCTGCCGGGTCAGCTCCACCATCCGCCCGCGCTGGCGCATGTTGATCGAGTCGATCTCGCGCAGGAACGTCAGCGCCTGGTCCGCGCCCAGCTCACCGGCGCGCGCCATGAACGCCCGGATGTCCTTCGGCAGACAGCCGCCGCCGAAGCCGATCCCGGCCCGCAGGAACTTCCGGCCGATCCGGTCGTCGTATCCGATCGCCTCGGCCAGCTTGGCGACGTCGCCGCCGGTGGCCTCGCACAGCTCCGCCATCGCGTTGATGAACGAGATCTTCGTGGCGAGGAAGGAGTTCGCGGACGTCTTCACCAGCTCCGCCGTCGGGAAGTCCGTCACCACGAACGGCGAGCCCTCCTCGACCGGCGTGGCGTACACCTCGCGCAGCAGCTTCTCCGAACGCTCGCTGCGCACGCCCACCACGATCCGGTCCGGGTGCAGGGTGTCCTGCACCGCGAAGCCCTCGCGCAGGAACTCCGGGTTCCAGGCCAGCTCCGCGTCCGCCCCGGCCGGCGCGTGCTCGGCGAGGTAGGCGGCCAGCCGGTCGGCCGACCCGACGGGCACCGTCGACTTGCCGACGACCAGCGCGGGGCCCTTGAGATGCGGGGCGAGCGAGGCGATCGCCGAGTCGACGTACGACATGTCACAGGCGTACTCGCCGTGCCGCTGCGGGGTGTTCACACAGACGAAGTGGATGTCGCCGAACTCGCCCAGCTCGGCCCAGTCCATGGTGAACCGCAGCCGGCCGGTCGAGCCCTCGATCCCGGCCACGTGCCGGCGCAGCAGCTCCTCGAGTCCCGGCTCGTACATCGGGACCTCGCCGCGGCGCAGCTTGTCGATCTTCTCGGGCACCACGTCGAGGCCCATCACCTCGAAGCCCAGCTCGGCCATGGCCGCGGCGTGGGTCGCGCCGAGATAACCGGTGCCGATCACGGTGATCTTGAGGGCCATGGGGGTGCTCCAGAGGTCTGCGGCAGGCACGTGCGCGCCCGAGCATATCCGGGGCGCCCGTACGCCCCCCGTCAGGTTGTTCTCCCGCTGTCGCCCAGCTCACCTATCCACGACCGTGGGCGAAGGCCTAACATTTGAGTTACTTAACGGTAGTTAGCGTGACCAGCATCGCAGCGTTTTGGAGCGTGAGAGACCTTGGCCGGATCGGCTGACTTCGACCTGTACCGCCCGTCCGAGGAGCACGACATGCTCCGGGACGCCGTCCGCTCGCTGGCCGAGGCGAAGATCGCGCCGCACGCCGCCGCGGTGGACGAGGAGGCCCGCTTCCCCCGCGAGGCCCTGGACGCGCTGACCGCGAACGACCTGCACGCCGTGCACGTGCCCGAGGAGTACGGCGGCGCCGGCGCCGACGCGCTCGCCACGGTCATCGTGATCGAGGAGGTGGCCCGCGTCTGCGCGTCGTCCTCCCTCATCCCCGCCGTGAACAAGCTGGGCTCGCTGCCGGTCATCCTCTCCGGCTCCGAGGCGCTGAAGAAGAAGTACATGGCCCCGCTCGCCAAGGGCGAGGCGATGTTCTCGTACTGCCTGTCCGAGCCGGACGCCGGTTCCGACGCCGCCGGCATGAAGACCCGCGCCGTCCGCGACGGCGACTTCTGGGTGCTCAACGGCGTGAAGCGCTGGATCACCAACGCCGGCGAGTCCGAGTTCTACACGGTCATGGCCGTCACCGACCCGGAGAAGCGCTCCAAGGGCATCTCCGCCTTCGTCGTGGAGAAGTCCGACCCGGGCGTCTCCTTCGGCGCCCCGGAGAAGAAGCTCGGCATCAAGGGCTCGCCCACCCGCGAGGTCTACCTGGACAACGTCCGCATCCCCGCCGACCGCATGATCGGCGAGGAGGGCACCGGTTTCGCCACGGCGATGAAGACCCTGGACCACACCCGCATCACCATCGCCGCGCAGGCCCTCGGCATCGCCCAGGGCGCCCTCGACTACGCCAAGGGCTACGTCAAGGAGCGCAAGCAGTTCGGCAAGCCGATCGCCGACTTCCAGGGCGTGCAGTTCATGCTCGCCGACATGGCCATGAAGATCGAGGCCGCCCGCCAGCTGACGTACGCGGCCGCGGCGAAGTCCGAGCGGAACGACAGCGACCTGACCTTCCAGGGCGCCGCCGCCAAGTGCTTCGCCTCCGACGTCGCCATGGAGGTCACCACGGACGCCGTCCAGCTCCTCGGCGGCTACGGCTACACCCGTGACTACCCGGTCGAGCGCATGATGCGCGACGCCAAGATCACCCAGATCTACGAGGGCACCAACCAGGTCCAGCGCATCGTGATGGCGCGCAACCTGCCGTAACCGCGGTCGGCCCCGCACAAGGGCGCCCGGGAGATCCCGGGCGCCCTTGTGCGTCGTCCGGCCCTGTCACCGGCCCCGTGCCCCGCTCACCTGCGCCAGAAGAGGTGGTGCGTCACACCGCTCGGGCTGGGCACGGCCTCCATGTGGTACCGGTCGAGCAGGTCCTCCGGGGAGTCCCACAGCCGCAGCCCGGAGCCCAGCTTCACCGGCGACACCGCCACGTGCAGGGTGTCCACCAGACCCGCGTCGAGGAACTGCCGCACGGTGGTGACCCCGCCGCCGAGCCGGACGTCCCTGCCGTCCGCCGCCTCCCGCGCCAGCTCCAGCACCCGCTCCGGGGTGCCGTCGACGAAGTGGAACGTGGTGTCGGACAGCGTGAACGACGGACGCGGATGGTGGGTCATCACGAACACCGGCGTGCGGAACGGCGGCTCATCCCCCCACCAGCCCCGCCACTCGTGGTCCTGCCAGGGCCCGCGCTGAGGCCCGAACTTGTTGCGCCCCATGATCTCGGCGCCGATGTTGTTCCTGAAATCACGGGTGAAGTAGTCGTCGAGGCCCCGGGTCCCGCCGGGGTCGGTGCGGTTGGGCCAGCTCGCGGTCGCCCCCGCCCAGGCGAACATCCTGCCGGGGTCCACATGGCCGAAGGGGCGCTCGAGGCTCTGGTCCTCGCCCGCGCCGATCCCGTCGGCCGAGACGTTGAAGTTCTGTACGCGCAGCAGCTGAGGCACTGTCTCTCCTGACCTGGTCTCTCCTGACCTGGCTGACAGGGGGTGGACTCCCCGCGCCGGCGGAACTCATCGCCGCCGGCCTACAGAAATCGCCGGATCGGAGTGACGGCCGCCTCGGCGAGGCGTGCGGCCAGCGGGCGGCGCCGCCAGCGGACCGGGTCGACGGCCTCGCTCTGCTTGCGGTCGTTGTCGAAGTCGTCGTCGAGCTGCGCGGTGAAATGCTCGTCGAGAACGGCCAGCATGACCTCCTCGTCGTGCTCCAGCGAGCGGCGGTTGAAGTTGGTCGAGCCGATCAGGGAGCAGACGCCGTCCACCGTGATGATCTTCGTGTGGAGCATGGTCGGCTGGTACTCCCGCACCTCCACGCCCGCGTCCACCAGCGTCTGGTAGTGGCGGCGCCCGGCCAGCAGACAGGCGCGCTGGTCGGTGTGCGGCCCGGGCAGCAGGATCTCCACCTTCACGCCCCGGCGGGCGGCGGCCGCCAGCAGGTCGACGAAGTACTCGTCCGGCGCGAAGTACGCCGTGGACAGCCGGAACCGTTCCTGCGCCGAGGTGATCACCACGCGCAGCAGGGTCTGCATGTCCTGCCAGCCGAAGCTGGCCGAGCCGCGCACCACCTGCACCGTGGCGTTGCCGGGCTGCTCCTGCGGGGTGAAGCGGTCGCACTCGTCGTACAGCTCGTCGTGGCACTCGGCCCAGTTCTGGGCGAAGGCCGCCGCGATGCCGTCCACGGCCGGGCCCCTGACCCGCACATGCGTGTCGCGCCACTCCTCGGGGTTGCGGGCGTCGCCGCACCACTCCTGCGCGATGCCCACCCCGCCGGTGAAGGCGGTGTGCTCGTCGGTGACGAGCAC
This sequence comes from Streptomyces werraensis, assembly GCA_014656175.1. Taxonomy (GTDB): domain Bacteria; phylum Actinomycetota; class Actinomycetes; order Streptomycetales; family Streptomycetaceae; genus Streptomyces; species Streptomyces werraensis. The sequence continues at coordinate 40,682 of BNBX01000005.1, read as the reverse complement.
CTTGCGGTGGCAGCGGTGGTTCTGCCGCATCGGCGACAGCCGGGTCGGCTTGCGGAACCACGCCACGTGGACGCCGGCCTCCTCCATGGCCTTCAGCAGCTCCGGCTCTATCTCCTTGGCGCCGAAGCCGTCCAGCAGCAGCCGCACACGGACGCCCGCGCGGGCCCGCTCGGCCAGCGCCTCCGCGAACTCGCGCGCGATGTCGCCCCGCCAGTAGACGAACGTCATCATGTCGACCGTGTGCTCCGCGGCGCGGACCGCCTCCAGCATCGCCGGGAAGATCTCGTCGCCGTTGCGCAGCGGCACGAGTTCGTTGCCCTCGGTCGCCGCGATGCCGATGAGCCGCTCCAGCCGTCTGCGCAGCCGGTGACGTTCCGTCCGTGCCGTCATGGTCCTCTCCCCTGTCCGTCCTGCGATCGCCCCCTCGGCGCCGCGGTCACCGGCGCCACCCTTCCTGGTTGCCCCTCCGGGCCCGGCCAAGCAGCGTCCTGTGGTGGTCATGGACACAGGGGCGTAGGACGGGTGGTGCGAGGGCCGAACGCCGGTCCTCGCCGGACCCTGGGAGGAACCATGACCCAGCAGCAGCCGGCCACGGAACCGCTGACCAAGGAGATGCAGGAGTGCATCCAGGCGTGCATGGCCTGTCACGGCGTGTGCGAGGAGGCCATGAGCGCGTGTCTGCAGAGGGGCGGCGAGGCCCAGACGCGGATCATGCGGGCGCTCCTCGACTGTTCGGAGATGACCCGCATGTGCGCGGACATGATGATGCGGCGCTCCCCGCTGCACAACGAGATGTGCATGATGTGCGCGCAGGCCTGCGACCTGTGCGCGGAGGCGTGCTTGTCGATGCCGGAGGACGAGCTGATGACGCGGTGCGCCGAGTCGTGCCGCCGCTGCTCCGAGATGTGCCGTGCGATGGCGGGCGCCCCGATGTGACGTCCACCGCCGGACATGCGTGAGGGCACCTCCGCCGGGGGTGCCCTCACGCATGTCCGGTGTCAGTCGCCCGTGACGGTCACCTTCTCGTCGTTGTTCAGCTGGTTGACCAGCTGCTTCACCTTGTCCTTGTCCCACAGCAGGTTGCCGCCGCTGGAGCCGGCGAGCGGCATGTTCATCGAGGTGCCCTCGCCGCCGCTGACGCCCTTCATCGACCAGAACATGTCGGCCAGGTCGAACAGGCCCATCTCCTTGTCGACGATCAGGGAGTCCAGTCCCGCGCCCATCGTGGGGTAGAGGCGGAACGGGTTGAGCACCGTGCCCGGGGTGGCCACCTGGTTGGCCAGGGCGGACAGGAACTTCTGCTGGTTCTTGGTGCGGTCCAGGTCGGAGCCGGCCAGCGCGTAGCGGGTGCGGACGAAGGCGAGCGCCTCCTCGCCGTTCAGGGTCTGCTTGCCCTTCTTGAGGTCGGCGCCGGACTTGGTGTCCTTGATGTCCTGCGGGATGTCGATCTCCACGCCGCCGGCCGCGTCCACGATGTTCGCGAAGCCGGCGAAGCCGATCTCCACGTAGTGGTCGATGTGCAGGCCGGTGTTGAACTCCACCGTGCGCACCAGCAGCTCGGGGCCGTCCTCGGCGTACGCGGCGTTCAGCTTCACCTGGCGGCCGGTGCCCTGGTAGATCTTCCCGGATTCGGAGCCCTTGAAGGTCGGGATCTCCACGTTCGAGTCACGGGGCAGCGAGATGAGGGTCGGGCCGTTGCCGCCGGTGTGCAGGATCATCATCGAGTCCGTGCGCTTGCCCTCGGAGGACCCGGTGCGCAGCCGCTTCTTGTCCTCGTCGGACAGGCCCTCACGGCTGTCGGAGCCGACGATGAGGTAGTTGGTGCCCTCGCCCTTCTCGGGCCGCTCGATCACCTTCGACAGGTCGACCTCGCGGTTGAGCTTGGAGTCGGCCCAGAAGTACGTGGCGACGGTGGTGACGAACAGCACGGTCACCAGGGTGATCGCCGTCCACTTGATACGGCGCCGCCAGTCGGGCGCGGGGCGCTGCGGACCGTGGCCGTCACCGCCGCCGCGTCCGCCACCGCCGTACACCTGGCCCGTGTTGTAGCCGCTGTCGTAGTCGTCGTAGCCGCCGCTGCCGCGGCCGTCGACGTACTGGGGCTGCTGCGGGACCCCGCCGTAGGCGCCCTGCCCGGGAGGGGTCGGCCGACCCCGCCGGACCTGCCGCATGACACGGGCGCTCTCGGGCTGTGCGCTCGCGCTCCCGCGTCCGTAGCGGCCGCCGCGGTTGTCGTCGGACCATGCCTCGGGCCAATCATTCATGGCAGACAGTGTGCAGGTCCGCCGGGGCAGCCGTACAAGGGTCGTCGGAAAATCAGAGCGCCGCTGTTGCGAAGCTGACACAAAACAACCGCTTGCGGACCTCGGCATAAGGTGGAGGCCATGACAGACCAGGCCCCTGCCGCGCAGACGGACAGTCCGGAGATCCCGGGCAAGCCCGTCTCGGCGTCCCGCACCACCCTCAGCCACATCATGACCCACAACGACACCAATCTTCTGGGCACCGTGCACGGCGGGGTGATCATGAAACTGGTCGACGACGCGGCGGGCGCCGTCGCCGGCCGGCACTCCGGAGGGCCGGCCGTGACGGCCTCCATGGACGAGATGGCGTTCTTCGAGCCGGTGCGCGTGGGTGACCTTGTTCACGTCAAGGCCCAGGTCAACTGGACCGGCCGGACGTCGATGGAGGTCGGGGTGCGGGTGCTGGCCGAACGCTGGAACGAGTCCACGCCGGCCACGCACGTCGGCTCCGCCTACCTCGTCTTCGCCGCGGTCGACGCCGACGGCAAGCCCCGGCGGGTGCCCCCGGTCCTCCCCGAGAGCGACCGCGACCGCCGCCGCTACCAGGAGGCGCAGATCCGCCGCACCCACCGCCTCTCCCGCCGCCGCGCGATCCTGGAACTCCGCGAGAAGCGCGCGGCGGAGGGCTTCGACGACTGACGCCGTCACCCTCTCCGGTCGCCCCTGGGCGGACGCCCCCGCGCCGTGGAACGGGCCCGGACCCGTGACCGAGGCGTCTGCGGCACCGCCCGCCGCCGGGCGCTCAGGACCATGACGGCGTCCCGACCCGGGAAGGGCCGGCAGCCGGCCGGCAGCGGCGGGCCCTCGCGCAGTGGCCGGGCCGGACACGCCCGGCCGCTGCGCGTCGAGGTCCCGCGGGGCCCGGACGCCTCCCGCCCGGAGAGCTGGTACCGGCCCGCGCCGTCCAGGTACGGGCCTCCCCTCTGCCCGGCCGCCCGGCACGCTGCCGGGGCGGGCGCCGGCGACTGGCCGCCCAGGGCCCCGGACCGCCCGGCGGTATCCACTGCCCGGCGGTACCGCCGAGGGGGCGCGGGGCGCCGAGGGCGTCGGCGGCCCGGAGAGGTGAACGGCCCGCCGGGCTGCTCGGGGCCACGGCCCGCGGAGGACAGAGGGGGACCGCCGCAGGCGGGGGTCAGCCGCAGTTGACCTCGTCGCCTCGGACCACCCCGAACTCTCCCTGGCCCGGGTCCTCGGGGCGGACCTTGCGGACCTTCTCGAAGTCGTCGCCCGCGATGACCTTCAAGGTGGGGCCCTGGCCCTTCACCGCGCGTAGTTCGCTGCCGGGGAGGGCCGCCGCGAGGGACTTCGCCGAGCGGTCCCAGCGGGGGTCGTAGGCGACGACCGTGCGCCGGTGGTCCTGGCGGGCGGCGTTGACGGGGGCCTTGGTGGTGGCGAAGCCGGTCGCCGCCAGGGCCGCGTCCACGCGCCGCCCCAGACCGGGCGTGCGGGTGCCGTTCTCGACCTGCACCCGGATCTGCTTCGGGTCGACCGGCACCCGCAGCGCCGCGCCGGCCGAGGGCCGCGTGGACAGCGGCTCGTCGCGGCGCAGCGCGTCGAAGATGCGCTCGGACTTCTCCGGGTCCCACTTCAGCGTCGAGCCGATGTCCTTCACGACGAGCCCCGGCGTCACCACGGGCACGGTGGTGAACTCCGACGACGACGGCGAGAAGTTCCGCATCGCCCGCCCCAGGTCGAGCAGCTCACCCGTGCCGAACCCCTCGTCCGCGCGGACCGAGCCGAGCACCGCGCGCGTGACGTCCCGGAACCGCATCGGGTTCAGCAGGATCCCGGACGACGTGGCCCGCTCCACCAGCGCCGCCAGGAAATGCTGCTGCCGCCGCATCCGGCTGAGGTCGGACCCCCCGTCGACGTACCGGGCACGGACGTACTGGAGGGCCTCGCCGCCCTTGAGGGTGTGCCGGCCAGGGGGCAGGTCGAGCCCGCTGTGGCTGTCCTTCAGCCGCTGGTCGGTGCAGATCTCCACGCCCCCGACCACGTCGACGGTCTTCATGAAGCTGGCGAAGTCGACCTCCAGGTAGTGGTCGATCTTCACCCGGGTCATCTTCTCCACCGTCCGCACGGTGAGCTGCGGCCCGCCCTCCGCGTACGCCGCGTTCAGCTTCAGCGGGTGTCCCTTGTGCCGCTGCCCGCTCACCCGGTCGGTGTGCGGGGGCGTCAGGGCGTAGGAGTCGCGGGGCAGGCTGACGACGCTGGCGCGGTCCCGGTCCTCCGAGATGTGCACGATCATGATCGTGTCGGTGCAGTGGCAGGGCGCCCCGCCGAGCCGGTAGCGCTCCCGCTCCGCCTCTCCGATGCTGTCCCGCCCGTCCGTGCCGACCAGCAGGATGTTCATGCCGTGTCCGGCCCGGGGCCGGTTCTTCATGTCGCGGAAGGGGTCGACCCGTGCGATGTCGTCGTCGAGCCCGCTGAGCACCGCGTGCCCGATCCCTGCGGAGGCGAGCACCACGACCGACAGCGCGGTGACCGTGCGCATGACCCACCGCGGCCGGCGGCGCGGGGGCGCGGGCGGGCGCGGGGCCGGGCGGGGCGGCCGCGCCGGGCGCCGGTCGGGGTTTCGGGGCCGGGGGGAGCGCGGCGGCGTGGGCAAGGGGGGCACCTCCGGACGACGGCCGAGCGTGGAATCGTGAGCACCGTAGGCCGATACGATCTGCGGCCCTCCGCACAGCACCCCGGCACGCGCAGACGTGTCCCCCGTTCGCGGTAACGTGAGGCTCCTATGAACGCCAATCCCGACGTGCGGCCCCCGGCCGTTTCCGTGATCATGCCCGTCCTCAACGAGGAACGGCATCTGCGCGGCGCGGTCCGCGCGATCCTCGCCCAGGAGTACGCCGGCGAGATGGAGGTCGTGATCGCCCTCGGTCCGTCCACGGACCGCACGGACGAGATCGCCGCCGAGCTCGTCGCCGAGGACCCGCGGGTGCACACCGTGCCCAACCCGACGGGCCGCACCCCGGCCGCCCTCAACGCGGCGATCAAGGCCTCGCGCCATCCGATCGTGGTCCGCGTCGACGGCCACGGGATGCTCTCCCCGAACTACATCGCCACCGCCGTGCGCCTCCTGGAGGAGACCGGCGCGCAGAACGTCGGCGGCATCATGCACGCCGAGGGCGAGAACGACTGGGAGCGGGCCGTCGCCGCCGCGATGACCTCGAAGATCGGCGTGGGCAACGCCGCCTTCCACACCGGCGGCGAGGCGGGCCCCGCCGAGACCGTGTACCTGGGCGTGTTCCGGCGCGAGGCGCTGGAGCGGCAGGGCGGCTACAACGTGGAGTTCATCCGCGCCCAGGACTGGGAGCTGAACTTCCGTATCCGGGAGGCGGGCGGGCTGATCTGGTTCTCGCCCGAGCTGCGGGTGTCGTACCGCCCCCGCCCGTCCGTGCGGGCGCTCGCCAAGCAGTACAAGGACTACGGCCGTTGGCGCCACGTGGTGGCCCGCTACCACTCCGGCTCCATCAACCTGCGCTACCTCGCCCCGCCGACCGCGGTGTGCGCGATCGCGGCCGGCCTCGTGGTGGGCGCGGCGCTCACCCCGTGGGGCTTCGTGATCCCCGGCGGCTACCTCGCGGCGATCGTCGCGGGCTCGATACCCGCCGGCAAGGGCCTGCCGCTGAAGGCGCGGCTGCAGATCCCGGTGGCCCTCGCCACCATGCACATGTCGTGGGGCTGGGGCTTCCTGACCAGCCCGCGCTCCCTGGCGAAGAAGGTCATCGCCTCCCGTCGGCCCGCCGTCAAGGCAGAGGACGCCAAGGCGGCCTGACCGCCCGTCACCCCTGTGCCCGAAGGCCCCTTCCCGCACCGGGAAGGGGCCTTCGCGGTCACCAGGTGAAGCCGGGGTCCACGTGCATGCAGGCCTTGTCGTCCGCGCCGTTGAGGGCCTGCGCCGACTCGGGCGTGGTGTCGTCCTCCTCGGGCGCCTCGTACCGCGTGCCCTCGCGCCAGTCCGCGCCCACGACGAGCGTCACGCCGGACACGTCCGTGGACCGCTTCACCGCGTCCGCCGGGATGCCGAGGACCGCGGCGACACGGCGGGCGTCGCCCTCCAGGTCGGCGCTCGGGTAACGCACCACGGTCCGCCCCTCCGTGTACGCGCCCGCGGTGTCGGCGGTGGCGCCGGTGAAGCCCTTCTCCCGCAGCGCACCGGCGATCGCGGAGGCCCGGCCGGAGGCGGGCGCGAGGGAGTCGGTGCGGGTGCCGTTGCGGACCTGCACGGCGATGGCGGCGTCGTCCGCGGCCGGGTCGGCGGGCGGCTTCTCCACGGCCGGCTTCGGCTTGGCGTCCCTGCCGTCCAGGGCGATGTCCTCGCGCACCAGCCGGAACAGCTTCTCGGCGTCCTCGGTGGGCTCCACCCGGGCGCCCACGTATCTGTTGGGCATCGTCGTCATGGTGATGCGCTCCGGCTTCACCTTCCGCAGCTCGGTGCTCAGGTCGTACAGCTTCTTCACCGTGTCGAGGCCGGGGTCGACGGTGAGCGCCCGGGTGGCCTCCTCGGCCAGCCTGCGCAGGTTGTTGGGGCTGCTCAGCGTGGCGTTCTCACGCAGCTGCCGGGCGAGCGAGTTCATGTACATGTGCTGCGCCTTGGCCCGCGCGAGGTCGCTGCCGTCCTCGAAGCCGTACCGGGTGCGCAGCCACTGCAGGGCCTGCTCGCCCTTGACCGGGTGGGTGCCCTTCGGCAGCTTCAGCCCGGAGCCGTGGCCCTGGCTGTCGCGCGAGTGGATGTTGGCGTCGACGCAGACGGGGACGCCGCCGACCGCGTCCGCCATGGCGACCACGCCCGCGAAGTCCACCATGACGAAGTGGTCGATGTGGATGCCGGTCAGCTCCTGCCAGGTGGCCACCGTGCAGCCCGGACCTCCGTGCCCCAGGCTCTCGTTGGCCATGCGGCGGCCCTCGCTCGCCGGATACACCGTGCCGTCGTCGGGGTCGGTGCACTTGGGGATCTTCAGCAGGGTGTCGCGCGGCATGCTGATCACGGACATGTTGCTGCGGTCCGCGGACAGGTGCACCAGCATCTGCACGTCCGCAAGCGGCGTCGAGCCGAACGTCTCGCGGGCGCCGCCGAGTTTCTGGTTCTCCTCGCTGTCCCGCGCGTCGCTGCCGATCAGCAGGATGTTCAGCGGGGTCTGGCCCGCCGCGTTGGGCGTCGGCTCGGCGACCTTGCTGTCGCCCAGGTTCAGCGGGTCCTTCCGGATGTTGTCGTTGAGCTCGCGGTAGTACAGGTAACCCGCCGCGCCGGCCGCGAGTATGAGCAGCGCGAGCACCGCGGCCGACCACTTGAGGACTCCGCGCAAGCGCCGCGGACGCGGGGCCGAGCCGTCGGCGGGCGGGGCGTCGTCGGCGGGCGGGGCGTCGTCGGGAGCCGGCGCGAGCTCCTCGTGGCGGGCCGTCTCCCGCGTGGCGTTCTGTGTCACTGCCCCGTCCTTCCCACCCCTGGAAACACCTCGCTCCGGAACGCAGGCCCCGCCCTGCGTCCTGTTAGACGCACGACGGGCCCGTCAGTTGCCCCGGGTTTTCCCTCGATTTCCTCAAGAGGGGGCGGGGTCCCCGCCCGCCGCGGGCGCTACCAGCGGTACGGCGCGTACACGTCCATGCAGGCGCCCTTCTCGGCCGCGGTGAGCGCGTCGGCGTCGTCCGGCAGGTCGCCCGCCTTCGGCGGCTCCGGCTCCCGGTACGTGGCGCCCTCGCGCCAGTCCGCGCCGACCACCACGGTGACCCCGGAGACGTCGGCCGACCGGCGGACCGAACCCGTCGGGATGCCCAGGGACTCGGCGACCCGCTGGGCGTCCCCCTTCAGGTCGTCGGCCGGGTAGCGCACGACGGTCCGCTCCTCGGCGCCGGCGGCGGAGGTGTCCGGCGCGGCACGGGTGAACCCCTGTTCGGTCAGCTCCTCGGCGATCGCGCCCGCCCGGCCGGTGACCGGCCCCTCGGTGGCGGACCGGGTGGCGTTCCGCACCAGCACGCCGATCTCGTCGTCGGGCGCGGACGGGTCGGCGGTGCGCTCCTCGCGGGACGCCTTCCCGGCCCCGCCCGTGCCGCTCTTCGCGCCCTTGCCGCCCTTGCCGCCCTTGTCGTCGAACGGCACGTCGTCGCGCAGCAGCGCCCAGACCTGCTCCGCGTCGTCCCCGGCGGGCAGCAGGTGGTTGGCGTTCTGCGGGTCCGGGACGGTCGGCAGGGTCGTCATCGTGATGCGGTCCGGCGGCACCGTCCGCAGCTGCATCCCCAGGTCGTACAGCTTCTTCACCGACCCGATCTCCTCGGAGACCTGGAGCGACTTCGTGGCCGCCTCGGCGAGATCGGTGAGCCGCCCGGTGTCGGTGAACACGTTCTGCCCGCGCAGCGTGCGGATCATCGAGTTCATGTACATGCGCTGCGCCCGGGTGCGCAGGATGTCGCTGCCCCACGCGTGCCGCGTGCGCAGCCACTGCAGGGCCTGCACGCCCTCCACCTTGGTCCTTCCCGCCCGCAGCTTCAGGCCCGAGCCACCGGGCACGCCGGGCAGCGGCCGGTCCCACACGTTCTGCCGGACGCACACCTCGACGCCGCCGACCGCGTCCGCCATCCGCACCACGCCGGCGAAGTCGATGGTCATCCAGTGGTCGACGTAGACACCGGTGAGGTTCTCCCAGGTGGCCAGCGTGCAGCCCGGACCGCCGCGCGCCAGCGAGGTGTTGATGATGTCGTTGGTCTCCGGGTACGTCGTCCCGGTGTCCGGGTCGGTGCAGCGGGGGATGTCGACGCGGGTGTCGCGCGGGATGCTCACCACGGCCGCGCTCCTCCGGTCGGCGGCCAGGTGGATCAGCATCTGCACGTCGCCCAGCGGCGGGTTGCCGCGGTTGGCCTTGCCGCCGCCGAGGGCGACGTTGGCTTCGGAGGCGCGGCTGTCGGAACCGATCAGCAGGATGTTGAGGGGCGTCTGCCCGGCCGCGTTCGGCGCGGACCGCTCCGCCTTGGAGTCGCCGCTGCTGCGCTCGCCCTTCACCAGGTTGTCGTTGAGGTGGTCGTAGTACAGGTAACCGGCGCCCGCCGTGCCGAGTATCAGCACGGCCAGGGTCGTCGCCGACCAGCGCAGGGCGCGCCGCGCCCGTCCGCCGCGCGGTCTTCCGCCGCCGTCGCCGCCCTCGGCGCGTCCTCCCTCGGGACGGCCCTCCTCGGGCGGGCCGGACCGGCGCGGGGCGCCGTCCTGCCGTGCCCCCTCCTCGTACACGTCACTTCGCGTCATCGTGCGGTGTTTCTCCCCACCCCTGGACATGGAACGGGCCCGTCTGCGCCCCGTAGGACGCGAGACGGGCCCGTCAGGTGCCTATTCGGCGCAGACGACCTTGTCCGCCGTGGACTTCTTGATGTCGTCCGGAGCCTTGTCCGGGGGCGTGAGCGAGACGCCCGCGCCCTTGAAGTCCTTGCCGAGGGTCAGCGTCATCGCGGGCAGCCCCTGCGAGTTGGTGACGCTCTCGCCCGGCTTGAGCGCCGACGCGGACAGGCCCATGATGTCGGCCAGCCGGCGTGCCTGGTCCGCCTGGTCCGGGGCGTACTCGAGGGTGGTCTTCGCCGCTTCCGCGGGCGCGTTGCCCGCGTTCTCCGACTTGCTGACGCCCTCGTCGACCTGGAGCCAGCTCAGGGTCGACTGGGCGCTTCCGGCGGGCGCGCCGCCGTTGAGGATGCGGACCCGCACCTCGGAGGCCGGAGCCTTCTCGCCCTTGAGCCGGGCGGCGACGGCGGCCTTCTCCTTCTTCTGCTTCTTCTTGACCTCGGTGAACGACACGTCGTTGCGGATCAGGTCGAAGACCTGCGGCGCCTTGGACTCGTCGAGCACGACGGTCGCCTTCACCTTCTCCGCCGGGTTGTCGATCACCGGGATAGTCGTGAACGTCAGGTTCTTGACGTTCAGTTTGCCCAGCTCCAGACCGAGGTCCTTGAGCTTGTTGATGCTGTTGAGCGACGAGTCGACGGTGAGCGCCTTGGTGCCCGCCTCGGCCAGCTTGATCATCTTGGACGGGCTGGTGAGCGTGTCGTTCGACTTCAGCTCGCGCATCAGCGAGCTGAGGAACTGCTGCTGCAGCTCGATACGGCTCAGGTCGCCGCCGAGGCCCACCGAGTGACGGGTGCGCACGAACGCCAGCGCTTCCTCGCCCTCGATCCGGTGCGTGCCCTTGGGCAGGTTCAGGTGCGAGTCCGGGTCGTTGATGTCCTTGCCCAGGCACACCGGGACGCCGCCGACCGCCGAGGTCAGCGTCTTCACCGCGTTGAAGTCCGCCACCATGAAGTTGTCCGGCTTGATGCCGGTCAGCTCGGTCACGGTCCGCATGGTGCAGCTGGGCGTACGGCCGGCCTGTCCGAGGCTGGTGTTGAAGCGGACGCCGGTCTCGCCCGGGATGACCTTCTGGCTGCCGTCCTCCTGCTCGGTCGGGCAGTCCGGGATGTCGACTATCAGGTCGCGCGGGATGCTCAGCGCGGTGGCGTTGGAGCGGTCCTTGGAGACGTGCAGCAGGATCGTGGTGTCGGCGTGGCCCTCGCTGCCCTTGTCGCCGTAGCCCTCGTTGCCCGAGCCGGTGCGCTTGTCCGTGCCGATCAGCAGGATGTTGATGGCCTGGTCCTTCTTGAAGCCACCGGTGCCCGCCCCGTCGTCGGAGACGGACGTGATGTTGTCGTTCAGGTGCTCCAGGTAGAGATAGCCGCCCACACCCGTGGCGAGCACCAGGAAGGCCACCGTGCCGCTGGTCCACAGCAGCACCTTCTTGGCCTTCTTGGACTTCTTCGCCGGCCGGCGCCCCCGGCGGCCCGGCGGAGGCTCCTCCTGCGCACCCCGGCGCCGGCGCTGCGGCGGGACGTCCCGCCCGGGCGTCTCACTCCCGGCGGAGGTGCGGCCGGGGCGCTCGGGCGCCCGGTCGGGCGACGCCGACCGGGCACGCGGATTTCCCGCCCCCGCGTTCCGCGGCCCGCGCGGGCCCGGAATGGGTGACTGCGGTGCGGAAGGGCTCAGTCGCAGTTCGTATTCGCCGGTGCTCGGATTGAGTACCCACTGGTCTGCGGGATCGATGTTCTCTCCCCGCCCACGGCCTTGCGCGTCCACGGTCGCTCGAATCCTCCGTCGGGGCCACGCGGCGCCTTTCCCCTCCCAAGGCGCTCGGGTCTCGGTCACACAGTGCGGGATCTCAGGACGGACCTGAAGGAACGGACGCACCGGAGGGCTCACACTAACGGGCCGGATCGGCGTCCGGCGACGTCGGTGACGAATTCCACGCCTTCACAAGGGGCAATCCGCCCATTTCTGTGGACAGGAGTTCGCAGCCTGGGAGTTGTCTTTGAGTTCCCTTTACGCGCAGGGGTCCTCGGCGGCGGTGTTACCGGAGAACGTGGGTGCCGGGGACGCGCTGTCCGCCGGGGCCGTTGTTTCCTTTTCCGTGGCCTTTCGCTCACCGTCCGTGCCCACACGTATGGGTTCGTCCTTGCGCAGCCGCTCGAACAGTTTCCCGGCGGCGGGCTGCGCGAGCTGATCCCGATTCACGTCCCCGGCGTAGGACTCCCTTGGCACGGTGAGGAATTGCACACCCTCCGCAGGGATGTCACGCAGCCCCCGTACGAGTTCGTACAAACCGCGCAAGCTGGCGAGTTCGGGGTCGGTCGTGAGGGACGAGGTGGCCGCGTCCAGGACGGGATACAGCTTCACCGGATTCAGCAGGATCTCGTTGCTGCGCACCTTGTTGACCAGCGCGCCGAGGAACCGCTGCTGGCGTTCGATGCGGCCGGTGTCGCTGCCGTCCCCGAGGGTCTTGCGGGCGCGGACGTAACCGAGGGCCTGCTCCCCGTCGAGCGTCACCTGCCCTGCCGGCAGGTGCAGGTGGGCGTCCTTGTCGTCGATCGGCTCGTTCAGGCACACCTCGACGCCGTCCACCGCGTCGACCATGTCCTTGAACCCCTTGAAGTCGACGACGACGTGGTGGTCCACGCGGATGTCGGTCAGCTTCTCGGCGGTGCGGACGGTGCAGGCCGAGCCGCCCACCTCGAAGGCCGCGTTGAACTGGGCGAACATCGGCGCCGAACGCGACCCGTCGGGGCGGCGGCAGTCGGGCACGTCCACCATCAGGTCGCGCGGTATCGACACCGCGGTGGCACTGCGCCGGCCCGCCGACAGATGCAGCAGGATCACCGTGTCCGAGCGCTCGGTGCCCGGATCGCGTCCGTAGCGGCGGTTCTCGGCGCCCGCCCGCGAGTCCGACCCGATCAGCAGGATGTTGAGGGCGTCCTTCACCAGGGCGGTGGGCCGGTCCTTCTCGAACCGGGCGAGCTCGGCCGCCGCCGCCTCGTCCGGGGTGATGTTCCCCTCCAGCTTCATGTACACCGCCCACCCGGCGGCCGCGGCGCCCACCAGCGCGAGGGACACCCCGAGGCCCACCCCCCACACCCAGCGCCGGCGACGGCGGCGGACCGCGCCGCGCCCGCTCGGCGAGGAGCCGGCGCCCGGACCGTGGGGGCGTCCCGTCCCGCCCTGTCCCTCGGGGGGTGTGCCTGCGGTGTCGCTCATGCCGGTTCCACCCCTCCCTGCGTACGGGCCGGGACGGCGTACGGGTGCGGGCTGCTCCGCGTACCTCGCGGGTGCGCCCGGGGCGTGCCGTTCGGTGTGCCGCTTCCTACGACTGTGGCCCGGGGGAGGGAGGGGTGGGAGGTGGTGCTGCGCCGAACGGGTGACGGCGGGGTGTGCCGGGGGGGCAGGTCAGCGGGCGATGACCGTGACCCGTTCGTTCTCGACCCGCCTGTCCAGGGCGTCGGCGTCCAGCCGGTCGAGGTTGCGGCACAGCACCACCGAGCCGCCGGTCGCCAGTGGCGCGTACAGCCCGGCGTTCAGCCCTTCCCAGGTGTCGTACGGCAGTCCGGAGAGGATGCGCGAACCGGGGCCGGTCAGCCCGAGCTCCGGCGCCTCCGCGCGGGCCCGCTCGACCACCTCCGCGCCCGAGAACTCCCGGCCCGCCACGATCAGCGCGGGCTCCTCCGGGTCGACGGGCGCGTACGGCACGAACCGGTCGCCCTGCCCCGGCACCTCCACGGCGTAGTCGGCGAAGCCCTCCGGCGGCTGCGGGAAGCGCCCGCCGAGCGGCCGCAGCGCCAGCGCGACCCGCGGGCCGGAACAGGCGCGGGCGGCATCCAGCGACTCCGGCTCCGGACCGCTCACCGCCACGTCCGCCGCGGACGGGTCGCCGCCGACGTCCGCGACCACGCCGACCGACGCGCACGCCAGCAGCCACACCGCGGTCTGCCAGTGGGCGGGCAGCAGCAGGGTCACCCGGTCGCCCGGTTCGACGGACAGTTCGTCCTGGAGCAGGTTGGCGGTCTTGGCCACCCAATTGGCGAAGGTGGCCACGGACAATTCGACCCGCTCGCCCGTGGCGTCGTCGTAGAAGGTCACCAAGGGGCGTCCCGGGTCCGCGGCGAGCGCGGAACTCAGCAGGTCGGCAGGGGTGCGGTCGGTGGCGTTCACCCGCGCTAGCGTACGCGGCCCGCGCCGGGCGCACCCTCCGTGCGGGCCAGGTGCGGGCCACCGGTTCGGGGGAACGGCAGCCGACAGACCGTCATATGAGCGATGGACAGATTTGTCTGACTATGTCCAAGCTCAGGGGCATGCGTGGAATTCTTGCTTCCTCAATCGGCGTCACCTGTGCCGCGGCCCTCGCCCTTCCGTTCGCCCCGCCCGCCGCCGCGTCCGCCTCGTCCGCCGGGGCACCGGCGCCGGTGGCGGACGTGGCCACGCGAACCGCGGGGACGGCGGACGCCCGAGCCGACGCCCGAGCCGATGTCCCCGGCAGCACCCGGTCGCTGCCCCTACGGCCCCTCACCCACGACCGTGCCTCCGGCGCCGTCCTCGGCCTGACGCCCCGCACGGTACGGCCCTTCTCCCTCCTCGGTGTCGTCTGGGACGACCCCTCCGCCGACCTCCACGGCCGCGTGCAGGTCCGCACCCGTGCGGCCGGCACGGGGGAGTGGACCGACTGGCAGGACGTCGAGACCCACTACACCCAGCACGGGGCGGACCCGGACTCCTCGGAGGCCGCCACCGGGAAGGCGCGGGGCGCCACCGCGCCGCTGTGGGTGGGGGAGTCGGACGGGGTCGAGGTGCGGGTGCTGCCGCAGGCCGGTGATCCGGAGGATGTGGACCCCGTGGACACGGGGTCGGACGAGGGGGCGTCAGGCGGGGAAGGCGCCGGTGAAGGGGGTGAGGTGTCCACCCTGCCGGCCGGTATGCGGCTCGATCTGGTCGATCCGGGGGAGGCGGTGCCCGGGGAGTCCGCCGAGGGCGCGGAAGAACCTCGTACGGGCGTCATGACCGCCGCGGCCCAGGCCGCCTCCGCCGCCAACTCCGCCCTCGTGCCGCTCGGCGCCACCCATATCCCCTCGCTCACCGCCGAGGAGACACGGAAGGAACTCGTCACCCTGCGCGGCACCGAACTGACCGAGCAGCAGCAGGCCAAGCCGTACATCGGGCCGCGCCCCTCCATCGTCACCCGGCGCGGCTGGGGGGCGGATGAGAGCCTGCGCGAGAAGAGCTTCGTCTACACGAGCAAGGTCAAGGCGGCCTTCGTGCACCACACCGCCTCCGGCAACAACTACTCCTGCTCGCAGGCGCCCTCCCTGATCCGCGGCTTCTACCGCTACCACACCAAGAGCCTGGGCTGGCGGGACATCGGCTACAACTTCCTCGTCGACAAGTGCGGCCGCATCTACGAGGGCCGGGCCGGCGGTGTGGCCAAGCCGGTGAAGGGGGCGCACACCATGGGGTTCAACTCGAAGACCACCGGCATCGCCGTCATCGGCTCCTACGGCTCCAAGAAGCCGTCCTCCAAGGCGGTGAAGGCCGTCGCCCGGCTCACCGCCTGGAAGCTCGGGCTGCACGGCATGAACCCGAAGAAGAAGACATCCCTGACGTCCGCCGGTGGCAACCTGTACGCGAAAGGCACGAAGGTGAAGATGAAGGTGATCTCCGGTCACCGGGACGGGTTCAACACCTCCTGCCCCGGGGGGAAGCTGTACAAGAAGCTGAGCAGCGTGCGGTCCAAGGCGGCCGAGTACCAAGGCCGCTGAGGGGTTGCTGAGGGGTTGCTGAGGGCGCGAGTCCGCGGGGCGGCCGGGGGCCGGCCGCTCCGATCCTGCCGGGGAACGTCTGCATACACTGGCCGGCCGAAAGACAGTTCGGCCGGTCCCGGCAGGAAGCAGAGACGACAGGTGACAGAAGCGATCCTCCTGGTCGGCGGCAAGGGCACGCGGCTGCGTCCGCTCACGGTGCACACGCCCAAGCCCATGGTCCCGGCGGCCGGGGTGCCGTTCCTCACGCACCAGCTCGCGCGGGCGCGCGCGGCGGGCGTGGAGCACATCGTCCTCGCCACGTCGTACCTCGCCGAGGTGTTCGAGCCGTACTTCGGCGACGGGTCCGCGCTGGGGCTGCACATCGAGTACGTCACGGAGGAGGAGCCCCTCGGCACGGGCGGGGCCATCCGCAACGTCGCCTCGCGGCTGCACTCCGGGCCGGACGAGCCGGTGCTGGTGTTCAACGGGGACATCCTGACGGGGCTGGACATCCGGGCGCTGGTGCGGACGCACGAGACGTCGGGGGCCGACGTCTCGCTGCACCTCACGCAGGTGACCGATCCGCGGGCGTACGGGCTGGTGCCCACGGACGGGACGGGGCGGGTGCTGGCGTTCCTCGAGAAGCCGCAGACGCCCGAGGAGATCGTCACCGATCAGATCAACGCCGGGGCGTACGTCTTCCGGCGGTCCGTCATCGACACGATTCCCGCGGGGCGGGTGGTGTCGGTCGAGCGGGATACGTTCCCCGGACTGCTGGCGGCGGGGGCGCACCTGCAGGGGATGGTCGACTCGACGTACTGGCTGGACCTCGGGACGCCGGCGGCGTTCGTACGGGGGTCGGCGGACCTGGTGCTGGGGAAGGCGCCGTCGCCGGCCGTGCCGGGGCGGTGCGGGGACCGGCTGGTGCTGCCGACGGCGCGGGTCGCGCCGGACGCGAAGCTGGCGGGCGGGACGGTGGTGGGCGAGGGGGCGTTCGTCGCGGAGGGGGCGCGGGTGTTCGGCTCGACGATCCTGCCGGGCGCGGTGATCGAACCGGGTGCGGTGGTCACGGACTCCCTCATCGGGACGCGGGCGCGGGTGGGGGAGCGGGCTGTTCTGACGGGGGCGGTGATAGGCGACGGGGCGGTCGTGGGTGCCCGCAACGAGCTGAGGGAGGGCGTGCGGGTGTGGTGCGACGCGCGGATTCCGGCGGGGGCTGTGCGGTTCTCGTCCGACCAGTAGTGCCTGCGGCGCATCGTCCTGTCCGGTGGGGGCGGGCGTGGCGCCTGCGGTGGGTGGGTGGTGCGGGGCCGGGG
>BNBX01000005.1:0-23982 GCA_014656175.1 Streptomyces werraensis | reverse complement strand
TCCTCGGTCCGGCGCGAGAGTGCGTCTCGAGAGGTCAAGGGTGCGGACGCGCCGGCCGCTGCGGGCGACCGCCCCCACCCCGTCCCCTCCCCGCCGCGGGCGTCGCCAGCCGCGGGCAGTCGTGCCGCTGGGGCGGCACGGGTGGGTGCGGCGGCACCCTGTCGGCGCCAGGGGCGTGAACACCCGCGGCCCGCACCAACGCCGGGTGCGGAGAGAGAAGAGGGTGCGGCAGCACAGGTACGTTGCTGTCCCGCACCGCGGTTCAAAGCCGCCCGATGTCCCCGTGCGGCATACGGGGCGCCCGTCGCGCAGGCGTCCTCCCGCTCAGCAGGATGAGCCGCACCGCCCTGTGCCGCTGCCCCGCGTACGGCTCCAGCAACGACAGCATGACGGAGTCGTCCGCGTCACGGTCCCCCGCCAACGCCCACCCCACGATCCCCGGCAGATGCAGATCCCCCACGGTCACCGCATCCACCGCCCCGTGACTCCGCTGCACCGTCTCCGCGGACGTCCACGGCCCGATCCCCGGCACCAGTTCCAACCGCGCCCGCGCCTCCTCGGGAGACATACGGGCCGCCTCCTCCAGCCGTGCGGCGACCCGCACCGCGCGCAGCACGGTCGAGGCCCGTTTGTCGTCGACGCCGGCGCGGTGCCATTCCCAGGAGGGGATCAGCGCCCAGGTGCGCGGCGCCGGCATCACCGCCATCCGCTCGGGCGCCGGCCCGGGCGCGGGTCCGCCGAACTTGCGGACCAGCAGCCGCCACGCCCGGTACGCCTCCCCGGTCGTGACCTTCTGCTCCAGGATCGACGGGATCAGCGACTCCAGCACCAGCCCGGTGCGCAGCAGCCGCAGGCCCGGCAGGCGGTGGTGGGTGAACGCCAGCAGACGGTGCCGGGGCACGAACGCGGACGGGTCGTCGGCGGCGCCGAGCAGTTCGGGGAGACGGTCCAGGAGCCACTCGGCGCCGGGGCCCCACGCCTGGCCGCGGATCGTGTCGTCGTGCTGGGTCACCCGGAGGGTGCCGGGGCCGACGGGTGTGAGGCTGGTGCGCCACGCGGCGCCGTCCGGGGTCGTGCGGAACGTGGGGTCGCCGGTGCCCCGGCGCAGCGGGCCGAGGACCAGGCCCAGGTCCAGGGGGCCGTCCGGTACCCACGTGCGGGTCCGGGGCGAGGCCGGCGCGCTGCGCGGGCCCCGTGGCGACGGCATCGCCACATGGCCGCCGCGCACGGTGGTCCGCGTCGGGCGGGGAGCGAAGCGTCCGGCCACGAGAGTCCCTGAGGTGAGAGTGAAGAGCTCCTACGAGGGTAGGGCCTCGCTCACCGCACCTCGATGAAACGGGCGGCGTCCCGCTCGGGACGGGGGCGCGGCTCCTCGGCCGGGTGGCCCACCGCTACCGCGCCCATCGGGTCCCAGTCGGCCGGCAGGTCCAGGACCTCACGGACCACGTCACGGCAGAACATCGTCGACGACACCCACGCCGAGCCGAGCCGCTCGCCCGCGAGGGCCACCAGGAAGTTCTGCACGCCCGCGCCCATGGCGACGACGAACATCTCCCGCTCCGCGCCGTCCCTGCGGGCGTCGCCGTAGTGGTGCGAGCCGTCCGTCACCAGGCAGGGCACGACCAGGTACGGGGCGTTGCGCAGGACGTCGCCGCGGCGGATCCGCTTGGCGACGGACTCCTCGGACTTGCCGTCCCGGCGCAGGTCCGCGATCCAGGCGTCGCGCATCGCGTCGAGGAGACGGGTGCGGGTCTCGGAGGATTCCAGGAGGACGAAGCGCCAGGGGGTCGTGTGGTGGGGCGCGGGGGCCGTCACCGCGGCGGCCACCGCACGGCGGACCGCCCCGGGGTCGACCGGCTCGTCGGTGAAGGACCGCACCGTGCGGCGCTGGGTGACCGCCTCGCGGACCGCCTCGGACGTGCCCAGACGGAACATGTCGTCGCGCGCGGCGCGGACCAGGGCGCGGGCGCCCTCGGTGTCGTCGGGGGACGTGGTGTGCGGCAGACCGCGGACCACCGCCACCGGAAGGCCCGCGGCCTTGCCCTTGACCAGGTCCCCCGCGGCGGCCAGCTCGTCGGCGGTGGCGACGACCGTGGCGGCGAGCGGGTTGCCGTGCGCGTCGGTGCCGCCGCGCAGGTCGTCCAGCACGCGCACGCCCGCCGCGCCGATCGCCACGTCGGTCAGGCCCGCGCGCCAGGGGCGGCCGAAGGTGTCGGTGACGATCACGCCGACCTCGACGCCGAGCGCGTCGCGGATCCCTCGGCGGATCGCGCGCGCGGAGGCGTCCGGGTCCTCGGGGAGGAGCAGGACCGTGCCCGGCGCCGTGTTGGAGGCGTCGACGCCGGCGGCGGCCATCACCAGCCCCTGCCGGTTCTCGACGATGCGCAGGGGGCCGCGCCGGGCCACCACCCGTACGGTCTCCGCGTCGATCGCGGCCTCCCGGTCGGCGGCCTCGACGATCCGGCCCTCCGCCTTGGAGACGATCTTCGAGGTGACCAGGAGGACGTCGCCGTCGGCGAGGTCGGGCGCGGCGGCCGCGATCAGCTTGGCCAGGTCGTCGCCGGGACGGACCTCGGGCAGGCCCGGGAGGGCCCAGACCCGGTAGGCGGGGGGTGCCTCGCTCATGCCGTCCGGACCTCCTCGGCCAGGGCCAGCGCCTCGCGGGCCATCCGGGCGGCCGCGTCCACGTCGGTCATCATCAGCGGCACGGCCAGGCAGCGGATGCCCGCCGCCTCGACCCGCTCCACGCTCGCCGCGTCCACGGTGTCCACCAGCCAGCCGTCCAGCAGCCCGGAGCCGTAGTGCTCGGCGACCGCCGCCGCCGTGGACTCCACACCGACGGCGGCGAGCACCTTGTCGGCCATGCCGCGCACCGGCGCGTCCCCCACGATCGGGGAGAGGCCGACCACCGGCACGCCCGCGTCGGCGATGGCCTCGCGGATGCCGGGCACCGCGAGGATCGTGCCGACGGACACCACCGGGTTGGACGGCGGGAAGAGGATCACGTCGGCCTCGCCGATCGCCTCCAGGACGCCCGGGGCGGGCTTGGCCTGCTCCGCGCCGACCGGCACGACCGCCTGGGCGGGCACCGAGGCCCGCAGCCGCACCCAGTACTCCTGGAAGTGGACCGCCTTGCGCTCGCCGTCCAGCTCGACCGCCACGTGCGTCTCGACGCGGTCGTCGGTCATGGGGATCAGCCGTACGCCGGGCTGCCAGCGGTCGCACAGCGCCTCGGTGACCGCGCTCAGCGGGAAGCCCGCGCCGAGCATCTGGGTGCGCACGATGTGCGTGGCGAAGTCGCGGTCGCCGAGCCCGAACCAGTCCGGGCCGACGCCGTAGGCCGCGAGCTCCTCCTTGAGGTGGAAGGTCTCGTCGCTCCGCCCCCAGCCCTGCTCCTCGTCGATACCGCCGCCGAGCGTGTACATCACCGTGTCGAGGTCCGGGCAGACCTTCAGCCCGAAGAGGTGGATGTCGTCCCCGGTGTTGCCGATGACCGTGATGTCCGCGTCCGGCACGGCCCGCTTCAGACCGCGCAGGAAACGGGCACCGCCGATGCCGCCTGCCAGAACCACAATGCGCATGGGGCCATCCTCGCAGGCCGCCACGACATCGCGTCAGCCAGTCACCGGACCGTTGCCGGGCGTGCCTCGCAGTGCGGGGCGGCGGGGGAGGCGGCGGCCGGGCGGAGCCGGGACGCGGGGTGCATCGGCATCTCGGTCAGGCCCGGGTAGTAGACGTGCAGGCTGACCGCCGGTTCCAGGGTGTCGTTGACGACGTCGTGCGCGTAGCCGGGCGCGAAGACCCGCTGGTCCCCGGCGGTCAGCACGCGCGTGCCGCGGTCGGTGCGCTCGGTCAGCGCGCCGTCCAGAACGGTGAGGACGCCGGAGGAACGGCCGTGGTCGTGCGGTCCGCTGCCCTGGCCGGGCACCCAGGACAGCAGCCAGACCTCGTAGCCGGGACCGGTGCGCAGCCGGTGGTACCAGCGGGTGGTGGCGTCGTAGCGCACGAGGGGTTCCCACTGGGCGCGGTCGGCGGCGACGGCGCGGGCCAGACCGACGAACTCGGCCACGGTGGAGGGGTGTTCACGTTCGGGCTGGAGCAGGTGCGGGACTTCGAGGATGTCGCCGGCGATCTGCAGGTCGCTGTCGCTGTTCATGGGGTACGGAGGTCCTCGGCGCGATGAGGCGGGGCGGTGGGGGGTCGCCGCGTGGGGCCCGGGTCGCGGGCGGGCGGCAGGGTTCGCCCCGGTGGGAGCGGATTCAGCAGGAGGGAGCGGGGTCCTCGAGGGACGCGGCGGCGGGAGCGCGGTGGCTCAACAGCCGGTACAGCGACAGCTACAGCGAGCGCGGGCAGCACCGAGGAACCCGGCGGAGCGGGTCGAGGTGAGTGCCGGATTCGCGAGCATGCCCACAAGGAGAGCGGTTCACACCACCGAAGTCAACTCGACGCCCGGTATGTGGGACCGGGTTCACCTCATCCGGTTCATCTGGCAGGTGAAAGGTTTGCTCAGCCGGTTGCCGGGACACAAGGTGCGCACGGCCGGGCGCCCTGTGCGCCGTTGCGATCCTGTGATCCGAATGTGATCC
Source organism: Streptomyces werraensis (assembly GCA_014656175.1). Lineage (GTDB taxonomy): Bacteria > Actinomycetota > Actinomycetes > Streptomycetales > Streptomycetaceae > Streptomyces > Streptomyces werraensis. Next base: position 19,396 of record BNBX01000005.1, on the reverse strand, counting down.
GGATCGCCACGGCGGGGGGTGTCGGAACGGGATCGATCCTCTGGGCGTCCTCCCCCGTGAGGCTCTGTGGGGGCCGGACGCCCTCGCGGGTCCTATCTGCATGTCAAGGTTTAGGGTGATTTGAACACTTTCCGCTCGGCCTTGGTTCCGCAGAGTGAATAAGGGGCCCAATAGCAGATCTCGGCTTGACTCGCCCGGAGCAGCACACTTGTAATTTCACTCGTGTCGTTCAGCCGGAATCGGTAACGGCCACATCACGGGGACGCGAAAGACGGACGAGGGGCGCACATGACCGAGCTGGTGCAGCAACTGCTGGTCGACGACGCGGACGAGGAACTCGGCTGGCAGGAGCGCGCGCTGTGCGCCCAGACCGACCCCGAGTCCTTCTTCCCCGAGAAGGGCGGCTCCACCCGGGAGGCCAAGAAGGTCTGCCTCGCCTGCGAGGTCCGCTCCGAGTGCCTCGAGTACGCCCTCGCGCACGACGAGCGCTTCGGCATCTGGGGCGGTCTGTCCGAGCGGGAGCGCCGCCGCCTCAAGAAGGCCGCCGTCTGACGCGCGGCGCCCCGGGCGTCGCCCGGCGCACTCCCGATACGCACACGCTTCTTCGTACAAACGTCACTTAAGGCCCGTCGCCGTTGGGTTGTCCACAGGCGGCGGGCCCCCTTGTTGTGCAGCCGATAGTGTGGTCGCTCGTCCGAGACGCCCCGCCGCCCCCATCGGGCACGGGCGTCCCCACAGTCCACCGAACCGGGGCCCGTACCTCGATGTCCGTGCACAGCCACACGGCAGCCCGTCAGGATTCCGCTGCCGCACCTGAGTTCCCGCGTCACGTGGTGACCGCGGTCCTCGTCTCCCACGACGGCGCCCGCTGGCTGCCGGACGCACTGGCCGGCCTGCTCGGCCAGGAGCGCCCCGTCCAGTCCGTCATGGCCGCCGACACCGGCAGCGCCGACGACTCCGCCCGGCTGGTCTCCGAGGCCCTCGGCGACGACCGCGTCCTGCACCTCGCCCGGCGCACCGGCTTCGGCCAGGCCGTCGAGGAGTGCCACCGCGGCGCCCCGCGCCTCACCCCCGACGACCTGCCGTACCTGAAGCGGCCGAGCGGCTGGGACCCGGCCACCCGCAGCTGGCGCGACGACGCCTACGACCTGCCCGAACTGCCGTACGGCGAACCGGTCGAGTGGCTGTGGCTGCTGCACGACGACTGCGCGCCCGAGCCGGACGCGCTGGCGCAGCTGCTGCGCGTCGTGGAGAACGAGTACGAGCTCGGCCGCGAGGACGTCGCCGTCGTCGGCCCCAAGCTCCGCGGCTGGTACGACCGCAGGCAGCTGCTCGAGGTCGGCGTCTCCATCGCCAACTCCGGCCGCCGCTGGACCGGCCTGGACCGCCGCGAGCAGGACCAGGGCCAGCACGACCACGTACGGCCCGTGCTGAGCGTGTCCACCGCGGGCATGCTCGTCCGCCGCGACCTCTTCGAGCAGCTCGGCGGGTTCGACCGGCACCTGCCCCTCATGCGCGACGACGTCGACCTGTGCTGGCGGCTGAACGCCGCCGGCTACCGGGTCCTCGTCGCGCCCGAGGCGGTCGTCCGGCACGCCGAGGCGGCCTCCCGTGAGCGCCGCACCGTCGACTGCGTCGGCCGCACCGCCGCCTCCCCGCACAAGGTGGACAAGGCCGGCGCCGTCCACACCCTCCTCGTCAACACCCGCACCGCCGCCCTGCCCTGGGTGCTCCTCCGGGTCGTCCTCGGCACGCTGCTGCGCACCCTCGCCTACCTGATCGGCAAGGTCCCCGGGCAGGCCGTCGACGAGATCCGCGGCCTCATGGGCGTGCTGCTGCGCCCCGAGCGCATCCTCGCCGGACGCCGCGACCGCGGCAGCCCCCAGGTCGACAAGGACGAGCTGCGGCCGCTGTTCCCGCCGCCCGGCGCGACCGTCCGCGTCACCGTGGAGCAGGTCGCGGGCAACCTCGTCGGACGTTCCGACCCCGAGGCGGTCTCCGGCGCGGGACGGCACGGCAGCGCGATCGAGTCCGGCCCCGGCGGCGACGACGCCGACTTCCTCGAGATCGAGCAGTTCGCCCGTCTCAAGCGCATCGCCCGCCGGCCGGGACCAGTCCTCTTCCTGACGCTGCTGCTGGTGTCGCTGGTGGCGTGCCGTCAGCTCCTCGGCGGCGGCGCGCTGGCCGGCGGAGCCCTGCTGCCCGCGCCCGCCGCCGCGGGCGACCTGTGGGCCCGCTACACCGACGCCTGGCACGCGGTCGGCGCCGGCGGCACCGGCACCGCACCGCCCTATCTGGCGATCGTCGCGGCGCTGGCGACCCTGCTGCTCGGCTCCACCGGCCTCGCCGTCACCGTGATGCTCGTCTGCTCGGTGCCGCTGGCCGGCTTCACCGCGTACTTCGCCTCCCGCCCGCTGGTCGAGTCCCGGCTGCTGCGCGCGTGGGCGGCCGTCGCCTACGCCTTCCTGCCCGCCGTGACCGGCGCCCTGGCCTCGGGACACATCGGCACGGCCGTGCTCGCCGTGCTGCTGCCCCTCCTGGCCCGCGCCGGCATCGCCGCGAGCGGCCTCACCGCCCCCGACGGCCGCGGCAGCTGGCGCGCCACCTGGGCGTACGCGCTGCTGCTCACCCTCACCACGGCCTTCACCCCGGTCGTGTGGCCGATGGCGCTGGTCCTCGGCATCGGCGTGCTGGCCCTGCGCAGGGCCGACCTCAAGACCTACGGCCCGCGCTTCCTGGCGCAGTTCGGCAGCCCCCTGCTGGTGCTCGCCCCCTGGTCGCTGTCCCTGCTGCCGTTCGGCTTCTTCCAGGAGGCCGGACTGCCGTTCGGACCGTCGGCCGCGTCCGCGCTCGACCTGCTCGGCGTGAGCCCTGGCGGGCCCGGCACCGGCGGCGGGCTGCTGCTCATCGGCCTGGTCCTCGCGGCGCTGGCCGCCCTGCTGCGCGCCGAGCGCCGCACGGCGATCCTCGCCGCGTGGACGGCCGCCCTGGTGGGCCTCCTCTTCGCGGCCCTGTCCAACGGCTCCGCCTGGGCGGGCCCCGCCACCCTCGTCTACGGCATCGCCCTGCTGGCCGCCGGCACGCTGGGCGCCGACGGCGCCCGCGCGCGCGTCGCCGAGCAGAGCTTCGGCTGGCGTCAGCCGGTCGCCGCGCTGATCGCCCTGGCCTGCGCCGTCGGCCCGCTGGTCCTGGCCGTCGGCTGGATGGTCCGCGGCGCCGACGGCCCCGTCGAGCGGCGCCACCCGGTGCAGGTGCCGGCGTTCGTCGCCGAGGAGAGCGCCACCCGCGACCAGGCCCGCACCCTGGTCCTCGACACCGACTCCGCCGACCGCGTCGACTACGTCCTGGTGCGCGGCTCCGGCGCCCGCATGGGCGACGCGGAGATCGCCGCCCAGGACGGCGAGAACGAACTGCTCGACAAGGTCGTCGCCAACCTCGTCGCCGGTTCCGGCGCCGACCAGGCCGACCAGCTCGGCGGCTTCGCCGTCCGCTACGTCCTGGTGCACCCGGGCGCACCGCGCGAGGTCACCCGGGTGCTGGACGCCACGCCCGGCCTGAGCCGGCTCAGCCAGCAGGCGGGCGGCGCGCTGTGGCGGGTGGACCGGCAGGTCGCCCGCGCGGCCGTCGTGCCCGCCGGGGGCAAGGGCGAACCGGAGCCCGTGGCCGCGGGCCCGGTCGAGATCCACACCGAGATCGAGGACGGCGCGGAGGGCCGCGTCCTGCGTCTGGCCGACTCCGCCGCGGAGGGCTGGACCGCCACCCTCGACGGCAAGGCGCTCACCCCCACCACGGTCGACGGCTGGGCCCAGGGCTTCGAACTGCCCGCGTCCGGCGGGCGCCTGGACGTCACCTACGACGAGCCGTTCACCCACACCCTGTGGATGTGGGCGCAGGGCCTGCTCGCCGTGGTCCTCGTGGTCATGGCGCTGCCCGGCCGCCGCCGCGACATCGACGACGACCTGCCCGAGGAGGAGCCCGTCCCGGCCGAGGCCATGGCCGGCGAGGGCCGCCGCGCCCGCCGGCTGCGCGCCCAGGCCGAGGCGGAGGCCGCCGCCTCGGCGCCGGCCGACGGCGAGGGCGGGGACGGGATGGACGCCGGAGCCATGGACGCGCCCGGCCCGGACCCGTACGTGACAGGGGGCACGGACGGCGAAGCCGGCATGCCCGCCCCGCCGGAGCACCCCCCGGCGACCGTCCCGCACCAGACCGGCTACGGCGACTGGGACCAGGGGCAGTACGGAAACAACGACTACGACGAGAACGCCTACGCGGCCGCGCCCTACCAGCAGCAGTACCCGGCGGACCCCTACGGCGGACAGCAGTACCCGGCGGAGGGCTACCCGCAGCAGGAGGGCGCGTACGACCCGTACGGCTACGGCGCCCCGCAGCAGGGCTACGACCAGACGTACCCGCAGGGATACGACGGGACGGCGTACCCGCAGGGCTACGACACCCCGTACGACCCCCACGGCACGGGCAACGAGCGTCCTGACGGGAGCCAGCAGTGAACCGCACCACCCTGTCCCTGATCGCCGGCGCCACCGCGCTCGCCGCCGTCACCGGTTTCGCCGCGGTCTCGGCGCCCGACCCCGGGGCCGCCGAGCGGCGCACAGGGGCGGCCACCCTGCCCGTGGAGCGCACCGGCCTGCTGTGTCCGCGGCCCAGCACCTCGGACCTGGCCGAGACGACGTACACCTCGTTCACCCCGGTCACGGAGGGCGCGGACGACAAGGGCACGGCCGTGCTCCGGTCGGCCGCGCAGCAGTCGGCCCCGGACGAGGACGCCGAGGGCGAGGACGAGAAGGACGGCGAAAAGGCCGGGAAGGACGAGAACGACGAGAACGACGAGAACGGCGAGAAGGGCGACAAGGACGCCGCGGAGGGCGACCAGGCCGACAAGCCCGTCCTCCAGCTCGAGGAGCCCGGCAAGCCGGTGACCGCCGAGGCCGACGGCGCCGACGCCCCCGCCCTCGTCGGCACCGCCGACGGCCGCTTCGCGTCCGGTTGGACCGCGCAGCAGACCACCGAGGTCGCCGCGGGCACCGGCCGCGGGCTCCAGGGCGTGGCCTGCTCCGCCGCCGACACGCAGTTCTGGTTCCCCGGCGCCAGCACGGACGACAGCCGCACCGACTACATCCACCTGACCAACCCGGACGACTCCGCGGCCGTGGTGGACGTCGAGCTGTACGGCAAGGACGGCGAGCTGAAGACGACGGTGGGGGAGGGCATCACGGTCAAGCCCCGCTCCGCCGAGCCGGTGCTGCTGTCCACGCTCACCGCCGAGAAGCAGACCGACGTGACCGTGCACGTGGTGGTGCGCAGCGGCCGGGTCGGCGCCGCCGTGCAGGCCCTGGACGACGCGACGGGCGGCGACTGGCTGCCCGCGTCGGCCGACCCGTCGGGCCGCCTGGTGCTGCCCGGCATCCCGAAGGACGCCACGGCCGTGCGTCTGGTCGCGTTCACGCCCGGGGAGTCCGACGTCGACCTGAAGGTGCGGCTCGCCGCCCCGTCCGGCCTGATCACCCCGGCCGGCAACGAGACGCTGCACCTCAAGGGCGGTATGACCGCGGCCTTCGACCTGGGTGAGCTCACCCGCGGCGAGGCCGGCTCCCTGGTGCTGACGGCGCCGGACGGCTCCGTGCCGGTGGTGGCGGCGGTGCGGGTGCTGCGCGGCGAGGAGGGCAAGCAGGAGTCGGCGTTCATCCCGGCGGCGCGCCCGGTCGAGACGCGCGCGACGGCGCTGGACAACACCGCCAAGGGCGCCACCCTCTCCGTCACCGCGCCCGAGGGCGGCGCCGAGATCAGGGTGACGGCCTCCGCGGGCACCAAGGGCGGCACGCCGCAGACGAAGACGTACAGCATCAAGTCGGGGACGACGCAGGACATCGAGGCGCCCGTGCCCGCGGGGCTGAAGGGCAGCTACGCGCTGACGGTCGAGACGCGGTCCGGCGGTCCGGTCTACGCCTCGCGCACCCTGGCCTCGACGGAGGGCGGCGTCCCGTACTTCACGGTGCAGGCGCTCCCGGACGACCGGGGCATGGTGGCGGTGCCGGACGCGTCCGAGGACCTGTCCGTCCTCCAGCGGTAGCCGTCCTCAGGGCGGTCGCCGTACGAGGCCCCCGCCCGGTACGCCGTACGAGGCCCCCCGGTACGTCAGTCCTCGCCGTACCGGGGGTCGACCGTCTCGGGGGTGAGTCCCAGCAGGTCGGCGACCTGTTCGACCACGACCTCGTGGACCAGCGCCGCCCGCTCGTCGCGCCCCTTGGAGCGGATCTCGACCGGCCGCCGGTAGATCACGACGCGCGCGGGGCGGCCGTCACGCGCCATCACGGTCCCGCCCAGCGGGACCGTCTCGTCCCAGCTGGGCGCGGCAGCGCCGTCCAGCCGGGGGACGTCCTGCACCAGGAAATCGATGTCGGCGAGCTGCGGCCAGCGCCGCTCCAGCCGCTCCACCGAGTCCTGCACCAGATCCGCGAACGTCTCCGCACGGCTGGCGGCCAGCGGCACCTGGGGTGGCGCGATCGGGCCGCGCATGCCGCGGCCGTGGCGATCACGGCGTCGGGGCCCGGGGGCCGCGGAGCGAGGAGTCACGGGGCTGTCCATCACTGCGAAGGGTAGTCGTCGTGCCGCCGCGCCGCCCCACGCCCACGCGCGTTCCGGCCGACCCGCGCGCCATGTCACAACCTGACCATTCCAGCCAAGGTTGGGCTCGATTCCGTATCTCTCCTGGACCGATCACCTCAAGGCATTTGACGGTGTTTATGCCGAGTGGTGACCGGAATCAGAACCGGCCGAAAGCCGCCGTTCCGGCGTACCGCCTGGTCGCAGAGGTGTCTTTCCTGGGTTATGTGGGGCGTTTCACACCCCGACACGGGGGAGTGACCTGGTGGAGAGTCGTCGCGGCCCGCTCAAGAGTGCGGTACCGTCCAACGTCGTGAGCCCTGTACGTCGCTGTTCGCGCACCGCCTGCGGCCGTCCCGCCGTCGCGACGCTGACGTACGTCTACGCCGACTCGACCGCGGTCCTCGGCCCGCTCGCCACCTACGCCGAACCCCACTGCTACGACCTGTGCGCCGAGCACTCCGAGCGCCTCACCGCGCCGCGTGGCTGGGAGGTCGTCCGCCTCCTCGACGGGTCCGCCCCGGCGCAGCCCAGCGGGGACGACCTGGAAGCGCTCGCCAACGCCGTGCGTGAGGCGGCCCGCCCCCAGGAGCGGGCGGCCGGTGCCGGCGGCGGCGCGCGCGGGGCCGACCCGATGGAGGTCGCCCGCCGCGGCCACCTGCGGGTTCTGCGCTCCCCGGACAACTGAGCCGCGCGCTCCGGACGTCCCGCGATATCCCTTCACCGCACACCCATTGACGCCCGCTTGGCGCGGACACGACCATTCCGGTGACGCAGCGAGAAATCGCTTTCGCATGGCGGAATCCGGGAGGCGCCCGTGTACGTCCAGGAACTGGAACCCGTCGCCGGATCGCTCGGCCTCTCCGCCCTCGTGGCGGCCCTTCCGCTGCTGATCGTGCTGGTGCTGCTCGGCGGTGTCCGGATGAAGGCGCACCTCGCGGGCCTGATCGGCCTGGCGTCGGCCGTCGCGGTGGCCTGGCTGGCGTACGGGATGCCGCTGGACCAGACGCTCTCCAGCGGCGTCCAGGGCGCCGTCTTCGGGCTCTTCCCCATCATGTGGATCGTCGTCAACGCCCTGTGGATCTACCGGATGACGGTCCGCACCCGCCACTTCGACGTCCTGCGCCGCTCCTTCGGCCGGCTCTCCGACGACCCCCGCATCCAGGCGCTGGTCGTCGCCTTCTGCTTCGGCGCCCTGCTGGAGGCGCTGGCCGGGTTCGGCGCCCCCGTCGCGATCTCCGCCGTGATGCTGGTGGCCCTCGGCTTCGACCCCGTACGCGCCGCCGTCGTCGCGCTGGTCGCCAACACCGCGCCGGTGGCGTTCGGCGCGATGGGCACGCCCGTCGTCACGCTCGCCCAGGTCACCGGGCTCCCGCTGGACTCCGTGGCGTCCGTCGTCGGCCGCCAGACCCCGCTGCTGGCCCTCGTGGTGCCGCTCGTGCTCGTCTGGCTGGTCGACGGCCGGCGCGGACTGCGCGAGACCTGGATCCCCGCCCTGGTGTGCGGCGTCGCCTTCGCCGTGGCGCAGTTCGCCGCCTCCAACTACGTCTCCGCCCAGCTCGCCGACATCGGCGCCGCCCTCGCCGGCGCGGGCGCCCTGATGGCCGTGCCCCACTCCCGCGTGCCCGCCACCGAGTCCGTACGGGTCTCCGTCCTCACCGGCACCCGCAGCGAGGAACTGGACGCCGACGACCCGCGCGGCGAGGTCGTGCGGGCGTACGCCCCCTACGCGCTGATCGTCGCGATCTTCGCCGTCGCGCAGATCCCGGCCGTCAAGGACTGGCTGGCCGGCGCCACCCGGACCTGGAACTGGCCGCTGCTGGACGTCGCCGGCCCCGACGGCGAGCCCGTCGGCGGCAACACCTTCAGCCTGCCGCTCGTCTCCACCGGCGGGACGCTCGTGCTGCTCGCCGGGCTCGCCACCGCGGCCGTCCTCGGCGTCCACGCGCGCGTCGCGGTCAAGGAGTGGCTGGAGACCGTGCGCGAGCTGCGGTTCGCGCTGCTCACGGTGACCAGCGTGCTCGCCCTCGCCTACGTCATGAACCTCTCCGGACAGGCCGCCACCATCGGCCACTTCGTGGCGGGCGCCGGCGCGGGCCTCGCCTTCCTGTCCCCGGTGCTGGGCTGGTTCGGCGTCGCCGTGTCCGGCTCCGACACCTCCGCCAACGCCCTCTTCGGCGCCCTCCAGGTCACCGCCGCCCAGCAGTCCGGCCTCTCACCCGAACTGCTCGCCGCCGCCAACAGCTCCGGCGGCGTGCTCGGCAAGATGATCTCGCCGCAGAACCTCGCCATCGCCTGCGCGGCCGTCGGACTCGCGGGCCGCGAGGGCGACCTGCTGCGCAAGGTGCTGCCCTGGAGCCTCGGCCTGCTGCTCGTGATGTGCCTGATCGTGGTGGGCCAGAGCACGGCGGTGCTCGGCTGGATGCTGCCGTGAGCCTCCGCGACGGCCGTGCCGGACGCTACGGGTAGTTTGTGGTGACCGACAGGACTTCCGGAAGGGCTGGCCGTGGCTGCTGATCTCTCGCAGATCGTGAAGGCGTACGACGTGCGCGGGGTCGTCCCCGACCAGTGGGACGAGCCGCTCGCCGAGCTCTTCGGAGCCGCCTTCGTGCGGGTGACCTCCGCGACCGCCGTCGTCACCGGCCACGACATGCGCCCCTCGTCGCCCGGCCTGTCCGCCGCCTTCGCCCGCGGCGCGGCCGGCCAGGGCGCCGACGTCACCGAGATCGGCCTGTGCTCCACCGACCAGCTGTACTACGCCTCGGGTGCGCTGGACCTGCCCGGCGCGATGTTCACCGCCTCGCACAACCCGGCGCGGTACAACGGCATCAAGCTGTGCCGCGCCGGCGCCGCCCCCGTCGGCCAGGACACCGGCCTCGCCGACATCCGCGCCCTCGTCGAGGAGTGGAGCGACACGGGCGTCCCCCGGCCGTCCGCCGCCACCGGGACGGTCACCCGCCGCGACACCCTCGACGACTACGCGGCCCACCTGCGCTCCCTCGTCGACCTCACCGGCATCCGCCCGCTGAAGGTCGTCGTCGACGCCGGCAACGGCATGGGCGGCCACACCGTCCCCACCGTCCTCGCCGGACTGCCGCTCACGCTCGTCCCGATGTACTTCGAGCTCGACGGCACCTTCCCCAACCACGAGGCCAACCCGCTCGACCCGGCCAACCTCGTCGACCTGCAGAAGCGGGTCCGTGAGGAGGGCGCCGACCTCGGCCTCGCCTTCGACGGCGACGCCGACCGCTGCTTCGTCGTCGACGAGCGCGGCGAACCGGTCTCGCCCTCGGCCGTCACCGCCCTGGTCGCCTCCCGCGAACTGGCGCGCAACGGCGGCACGGGCACCGTCATCCACAACCTGATCACCTCCCGGTCCGTCCCCGAGGTCGTCCGGGAGAACGGCGGCACCCCCGAACGCACCCGCGTGGGCCACTCCTTCATCAAGGCCGAGATGGCCAGGACCGGCGCCATCTTCGGCGGTGAGCACTCCGCCCACTACTACTTCCGCGACTTCTGGAACGCCGACACCGGCATGCTGGCCGCCCTGCACGTCCTCGCCGCGCTCGGCGAACAGCAGGGCACCCTGTCCGCGCTCGTCGACCAGTACGACCGCTACGCGGGCTCCGGCGAGATCAACTCCACCGTCGACGACCAGGCCGCCCGCCTCGCCGTGATCCGCGCCGCCTACCAGGGCCGCGAGGGCATCACCCTCGACGACCTGGACGGCCTCACCGTCTCCGCCGCCGACTGGTGGTTCAACGTCCGCCCCAGCAACACCGAACCGCTGCTGCGGCTGAACGCCGAGGCCCGGGACGAGGCCACCATGATCCGCGTCCGCGACGAGGCCCTCGCCCTGATCAGGCAGTAGTCCCCGAGCCCCGACGGCCGGGGGCGGCCACCGCCCGCGGGGACCGCCCCGGACCCGCCGCGCGGCCCCCACCGGCGGTACCCTGACCAGCACATCCACCAGCGAAGGGACCCTCATGCCTCTCGAAGCCGGCCTCCTGGAGATCCTGGCCTGCCCGGCCTGCCACTCCCCCCTCGAGGAGCGGGACACCGAGCTGGTCTGCACCGGCCAGGACTGCGGACTCGCCTACCCGGTCCGCGACGGCATCCCCGTCCTCCTCGTCGACGAGGCCCGCCGCCCGCAGTAGCCGCCGCCGCGCGCCCGGAGCCCCCGCGTACCGCCCCGCCGATCGGAGCCAGTCGCCCATGCTCGACGAATCGCTGCTCGACTCACCGGAGGGCCTCGCCGAGGCCGACCACCGCGCCCTGCTCCGCGGCGCCGCCGAGGCCGGGGCCCGCGTCCGCACCGCGGCACGGCACGCCGCCGAGGCGGGCGTGGGCGACCTGAAGCCCGACGGCCGCCCCCGCGCCGTGCTCATCGCCGGGCCCGGCGCCGCCGCCACCCAGACCGCCGACCTGCTCGGCACGCTGGCCGGCGCCGGCAGCCCCGTCACGCGCCTCGCCCCCACCGGCGTCGCGCCCGCCGCGGGCGCCCTGCGCTGGGAACTGCCGGGCTGGGCCGGGTCCGTGGACCTGCTGCTGATCGCCACCCCGGACGGCACCGAACCGGGCCTGTCCCTGCTCTGCGAGCAGGCCTACCGGCGCGGCCTCACCGTCGTCGCCGTCGCCCCCGCCGGCACCCCGCTCGCCGAGACCGTCTCCGGCAGCCACGGCCTGTGCGTCCCCATGGCCGTCGCGCCCTACGACCACGACGAACCCCTCGCCGCCTCCGCGCCCGGCGTGCTGTGGGCGATGCTCACCCCGCTGCTCGCCCTGCTGGACCGCACCGGCCTGCTCACCGCGCCGCCGGACGCCCTGCAGAAGGTCGCCGACCGCCTCGACACCGTCGCCGAACGCTGCGGGCCCGCCGTCGCCACGTACAGCAACGCGGCCAAGACCCTCGCCGCCGAACTCGCCGACGCGCTGCCCGTCGTGTGGACCGAGGGCGTCTCGGCCGGACCGGCGGGACGGCGCTTCGCCGCCGCGCTCGCCGAGCTGTCCGGCACCCCCGCCGTCGTCGCCGAACTGCCCGAGGCCCTCGCCGCGCACAGCGCCCTGCTCGCCGGACCGCTCGCCGCAGGCGCCGACCCGGACGACTTCTTCCGCGACCGCGTGGAGGAACCGCCCGCCCTGCACGCCCGCGTGGTGCTGCTCCGCGACCGGCCCCTCGGCGGCCTCACCGCCGCCCCCGCCGCCCGCGAACTGGCCCTCACCCACGACACGCCGATCAGCGAGCTGGAACCGGAGGAGGGCGGCGACCTGGAGACCCTCGCGGAACTGATCGCCGTCACCGATTTCGCCGCCGTTTACCTGGCGCTCGCCTCGGCACACCGATGATGCCGAAGACCCCCTGACCCCCGCGCGGACGCCCGGCCGGCGCGCGCGTACGAGAACCGGCAGAAGGAACGCGAAGAGCCCCATGGACCGCCTCGACAACACCGTCCGCCCCTACGCCTGGGGCTCCACCACCGCCATCCCGCGGCTGCTCGGGACCGAGCCGACCGGCGAACCGCAGGCGGAGATGTGGATGGGCGCACACCCCGGCGCGCCCTCGCGCACCGGCCGGGGCACCCTCGCCGAGGTCATCGACGCCGACCCCGGGCGCGAGCTCGGCGCCGCCGCGGTCGCCAAGTTCGGGCCCCGCCTGCCGTTCCTGCTCAAACTCCTCGCCGCCGGCTCCCCGCTGTCCCTCCAGGTCCACCCCGACCGGGCCCAGGCGCAGGCGGGTTACGAGGACGAGGAGCGCCGTGGCGTCCCCGTCACCGCCCCGCACCGCAACTACAAGGACGCCAACCACAAGCCCGAACTGATCTGCGCCCTCACCGAGTTCGACGGCCTGTGCGGCTTCCGCGACCCGCTGCGCGCCGCCGAACTCCTCGACGGCCTCGGCGTGGACTCCCTCAAGCCGTACGTGGACCTGCTGCACGCCCGCCCCGAGGAGGCGGCGCTGCGCGAGGTGCTCACCGCCGTACTCACCGCCGACCGCGAGGAGATGGCCCGCACCGTCACGGAGACGGCCGCCGCCTGCGACCGTCTGGGCGGCGAGTACGCCCCCTACGCCGGCATCGCCCACCACTACCCGGGCGACCCCGGCGTCATCGCCGCGATGCTCCTCAACCACGTCCGGCTGCAGCCCGGCGAGGCGCTGTACCTCGGCGCAGGCGTCCCGCACGCCTACCTCGACGGCCTCGGCGTCGAGATCATGGCCAACTCCGACAACGTCCTGCGCTGCGGCCTCACCCCCAAGCACGTCGACGTCCCCGAACTGCTGCGCATCGTCCGCTTCGAGGCCGCCGACCCCGGAGTTCTCCGCCCGGAGGCAGGACCGGACGACGAGGAGGTCTACGAGACCCCCACCGACGAGTTCCGGCTCTCCCGCTACGTCCTCCCCGAGGGCGCCCCCGCCCACGACCTCACCCTCGACGCCCCGCAGATCCTGCTGTGCACCGCCGGCGCCGTCCGCGCGGGCGAGCACCACCTGACGCCCGGACAGTCCGTGTTCGTCCCCGCGGGTGAGAAGGCCGAGGTCTCGGGTACCGGAACTGTCTTCCGGGCCACCGTCGTCCTCTGAACGGTCCATGACGACGACCTGACACGCCGTCGCCGGGCGGGGCTGCAACAATGGCCCACCGTCACAGCACGGGCGACGGCCCGACGGCAGGCGCACCCGCCTGCCGCGACCTCAACGGCGTACGAAGGGACAACGCGAACACATGAGCGCGTCAGGCGGCACCAAGGCGATCGTGGCGGCACTGGCCGCCAACCTCGCGATCGCGGTAGCGAAGTTCGTGGCGTTCGTCTTCAGCGGCTCCTCGTCGATGCTCGCCGAGTCCGTGCACTCGGTCGCCGACTCCGGCAACCAGGCACTGCTGCTCGTCGGCGGCAAGAAGGCCCAGCGCAAGGCCACCCCGGAGCACCCCTTCGGCTACGGCCGCGAGCGGTACATCTACGCCTTCCTCGTCTCCATCGTGCTGTTCTCGGTCGGCGGCATGTTCGCCCTCTACGAGGGCTACGAGAAGATCAAGCACCCGCACGAGCTGGAGCACTGGTACTGGCCGGTCGGCGTGCTGGTCTTCGCGATCATCGCCGAGAGCTTCTCCTTCCGCACCGCCATCAAGGAGTCCAACGTCCTGCGCGGTCACCGCTCCTGGAAGGAGTTCGTCCGCCACGCCAAGGCGCCCGAGCTGCCGGTCGTCCTCCTGGAGGACCTCGGCGCGCTCGTCGGTCTGGTGCTCGCCCTCGGCGGCGTCGGCCTGGCCCTCGCCACCGGCGACAGCGTCTGGGACGGCATCGGCACCCTCTGCATCGGCGTCCTGCTCATCCTGATCGCCCTGGTGCTCGCCGCCGAGACCAAGTCGCTGCTGCTGGGCGAGGCCGCGGGCGTCGAGGAGACCCGCAAGATCGAGGCCGCCGTCGTCGACGGCGACACCGTCACCCGCATCATCCACATGCGCACCCTCCACCTCGGCCCGGAGGAGCTGCTGGTCGCCGCCAAGATCGCCGTCCGGCACGACGAGACCGCCGCGGAGATCGCCGCCGCCATCGACGCCGCCGAGTCCCGCATCCGCGACGCCGTGCCGATCGCCCGGGTGATCTACCTCGAGCCCGACATCTACAGCGAGACCGAGGCCGCCAAGGGGCCCGACCCCGAGGCCACGCCCGGCGGCCCCACCCAGCCGGACGCAGCGCACTGACCCACCCCGACATCCCCGTCAGGCCGTTCCCGGACCGCACAGCGGCCCCAGAACGGCCTGATGTGTTCGCGGCCGGACTGGGGACCACCGGGCGGGTCGGTGTAGCTTGGGACGGAGCCAGACGTCGCTGCTGATGGCGGTCGGGCGGTCCCACCGCGGACCGGCCGAGGGAGAGAGGGCCTCCGACGGACTGCGCTGCGCGTACGCGGGCATGCCTGTGCCCTCCTCGGGCACCCCTGTGTCCGCCGCCGCGCAGACCAGCCGTACCCACCTCGACCCAACCCGAGGAGCAGCCCGTAATGACGACTGTCGACAACCGACAGGACTTCAAGGTCGCCGATCTCTCCCTGGCCGAGTTCGGCCGCAAGGAGATCACCCTCGCCGAGCACGAGATGCCCGGCCTGATGGCGATCCGCAAGGAGTACGCCGACGCCCAGCCCCTGGCCGGCGCCCGGATCACCGGCTCCCTGCACATGACCGTGCAGACCGCCGTCCTCATCGAGACCCTGGTCGCGCTCGGCGCGCGGGTCCGCTGGGCGTCCTGCAACATCTTCTCCACCCAGGACCACGCCGCGGCCGCCATCGCCGTCGGTCCCAACGGCACGCCCGACAACCCGCAGGGCGTCCCCGTCTTCGCCTGGAAGGGCGAGACGCTCGAGGAGTACTGGTGGTGCACCGAGCAGGCGCTGACCTGGCCGGACAGCCCCACCGGCGGCCCGAACATGATCCTCGACGACGGCGGCGACGCCACGCTCCTGGTCCACAAGGGCGTGGAGTACGAGAAGGACGGCAAGGCGCCCTCCCCGGACACCGCCGAGTCCGACGAGCACCGGGTCATCCTGGAGCTCCTCAACCGCACCCTCGCGGAGAACCCGCAGAAGTGGACCCAGCTGTCCTCCGAGATCCGCGGTGTCACCGAGGAGACCACGACGGGCGTCCACCGTCTGTACGAGATGCAGCGTGACGGCACCCTGCTGTTCCCGGCGATCAACGTGAACGACGCCGTGACGAAGTCGAAGTTCGACAACAAGTACGGCTGCCGCCACTCCCTGGTCGACGGCATCAACCGCGCCACGGACACCCTGATCGGCGGCAAGACCGCCGTCGTGTGCGGCTACGGCGACGTCGGCAAGGGCTGTGCGGAGTCGCTGCGCGGCCAGGGCGCCCGGGTGATCGTCACGGAGATCGACCCGATCTGCGCGCTGCAGGCGGCGATGGACGGCTACCAGGTCACCACGCTCGACGAGGTCGTCGAGACGGCCGACATCTTCATCACCACGACCGGCAACAAGGACATCATCATGGCCTCGGACATGGCCAGGATGAAGCACCAGGCCATCGTCGGGAACATCGGCCACTTCGACAACGAGATCGACATGGCCGGTCTGGCGAAGATCCCGGGCATCGTCAAGGACGAGATCAAGCCGCAGGTCCACACCTGGACGTTCCCCGACGGCAAGAAGATCATCGTGCTGTCCGAGGGCCGCCTGCTGAACCTGGGCAACGCCACCGGTCACCCGTCGTTCGTGATGTCCAACTCCTTCGCGGACCAGACCCTGGCCCAGATCGAGCTGTTCACCAAGCCCGACGAGTACCCGACCGGCGTCTACGTGCTGCCCAAGCACCTCGACGAGAAGGTCGCCCGCCTCCACCTGGACGCGCTCGGCGTCAAGCTCACCACGCTGCGCCAGGACCAGGCCGACTACATCGGCGTGAAGGTGGAGGGCCCGTACAAGCCCGACCACTACCGCTACTGAGCCGGCAGCTCCTCACCGAGCCCGAGCCCCGAGGCAGGCCCCCGCACCCCCGTGCCGGGGGCCTGCCCCGTTGTCGGACCGGCGACCGGCCCCGCCCTCACGACCCAGGACCCCCATGCCCCGCGGCCGCTATTCGCTCCACGATCCGCACGATCACACCCCCCTCGCGGACGAACACTTCCAGTGCGCCCCCGGCCCGTCCGGCTGGCGCTACGTCTCCCGGCTCACCGCCCCCGACGGCGGTCACACGGGCTCGGTCGACCTCACCCTCGACGCCCTCGGCCGCCCCCTCCGCCTCGAACTGCACGCCGCGAGCTGGCAGGTCCGCGGCGCCGCCCTCGACGGCGTCACCTGGGTCCGCACCGACCCCACCGGAACTCACGCCACCGAAGGCAATGTGCGCGCCCACGCCTTCACCGGCTCGTCCCCGGCCTTCCTCGTCGCAACCGCCCTTCTCCTGCGCCTCACCCCCTCCGCCGCGGCCACCCGCGTACGCCTCGTCGCCTTCACCGACCCGGTCCTCGCCCCCCGCACCGTGGACCAGTCCTGGGCGCTGGTCGACAGAGAAACACACCCCACTGACAACGGCCCCCTGACCGTGGACGCGTACCAGGTCACGGCCCTGGACACGGGCGAACAGCACACCGTGCACCTGGCCGGCGACGTCGTCCTGTCGGCGCCCGGCGTCGAGCTGGAGGACCTGGACTCACCGCCGTCGGACCTCGGCTGAAGGACTGCCGCCGGCGGCGGTCAGGCGGGCGGCACGAACCCCGTCGCGGGCCGCTCGGCGGACGCACCGGGGGCCTCGCTGTTCGAGCCAGGGGCGACCGGCGACGCCGGCGGAGACACGGGGGTGGGCGAAACGGCGGGCGGCGGCAGTACGGGCCCGCCCCGACCGGGGACAGCGGGAGAGGCCGCGGCCCCTCCGCCGCCGAACGTCCGCTGCGCCTCCCGCGTCTGCCGCTCCTGCAGCACGGCCGCCAGATACATCGCGGGCGGCACCCCCGGAGGCACCGGCGCCCCGGTCCGCCCGGCCACGTCGGACGCTAGCCGCTCCGCCATCGACCAGCCGACCTGCGGATCGAGCTGCCGCATCCGCGTCAGGTACTGCCGGACGGCGAGCCACAGACCGTCGGGCACCGCCGACAGGTCGAGCCCGGAGAAGCGTCCCGCCAACCACGGCGGAGGCGGCGGCACGAAACCGCCCTGCGCGGCCGGCACCCGCTCCCGCACGACCAGCGTCCCCGCGAACACGTCCCCCAGCCGCCGGCCACGCGCGGACACCAGCGAGGCGATGCAGGCCACGACGCCGAACGTCATCAGGATCTCGATCACCCCGAGCAGCCCCCGCACCAGCGCGTGCCGGAACCGGATCGGCCCGCCGTCGTCCCGCACCACCCGCAGCCCGCACGCCAGCTTCCCGAGCGACCGCCCGTGGGTCAGCGTCTCCACCAGGATCGGCGCCCCCACCAGCACCAGGACGAACGACGCGATCGACACGGCCGTCCGCGCCGCCTCGTCCAGCGAGGCCGTCGCCGCCACCAGACCGAGGGTCACCAGGACGTACACGGTCACGGCCGCCGCCAGGTCCAGCAGCACGGCCAGCCCCCTGCTGGGCAGCTTCGCGGGGCGCAGTTCCAACGCCACCGCCTCGCCCGTCACCAGCTCACTCACGCCCGCCGCCTCTCCTGGGTCTGCCCCGAACACCGCCAGTCTGCCAAGCTGATGGCACATCGCACCGCAGTACGAACAGCCGAGGAGCAGGGACACCGATGGACCTCGACGTCTTCGTCTCCGCCCATCGCGCGGAGTGGGACCGCCTCGACGCCCTGCTCGGACGACGCCGCCGGCTCACCGGAGCGGAGGCCGACGAACTCGTCACCCTGTACCAGCGCGCCGCCACGCACCTCTCGGTGATCCAGTCGGCCGCCCGCGACCCCCAGCTCACCGGCCGGCTCAGCCAGCTGGTCGCCCGCGCGCGCAGCGCGGTGACAGGCACCCGCCGGGCGTCCTGGCGCGATGTCACGCACTTCCTGACCCACGGCTTCCCCGCGGCCGTCTACCGCGCGCGTCACTGGTGGGTGCCGACGGCGCTGATCTCCACGGCCGTGGCCGCGCTGCTCGGCTGGTGGATAGGCACCCACCCCGAGGTCCAGGCCTCCATAGCGGCGCCCGCGGAACTCCGCGAGATGACCCGCCCGGGCGGCCAGTACGAGACGTACTACTCCAGCAACCCGGCGACCTCGTTCGCCGCGCAGGTGTGGACGAACAACGCGTGGGCCGCCGCCCTGTGCCTGATCCTCGGCGTGTTCCTCGGCCTGCCGGTGCTGTGGATCCTCTTCCAGAACATGCTCAACCTGGGGGTCGGCTTCGGCCTGATGTCGTCCGCCGGACGCCTCGACACCTTCCTCGGTCTGGTCCTGCCGCACGGCCTGCTGGAGCTCACCGCGGTGTTCGTCGCCGCCGGCACGGGGCTGCGGCTCGGCTGGACGGTCGTCGACCCGGGCCCGCGCACCCGCCGCACCGCACTCGCCGAGGAGGGCCGGGCCGCCCTCGCCATGGCGATCGGCCTGGCTCTGGTCCTCTTCGTCTCGGGGGCCGTCGAAGGCTTCGTCACCCCGTCGGGCCTGCCCACCTGGGCCCGCATCACCATCGGCGTCGTCGCGGAACTCGCCTTCCTGGCGTACGTCTACGTCCTCGGCGGACGCGCCGCTCGCGCGGGTGCCACCGGGGACGTGGAGGCATCCGAGCGAAGCGCCACCGTGCCCACGGCCGCCTGATGTGCGACCGACCCCGGTGAACTGCTAGTCTCCTCTCCGCCCCACGGGAGCCGTTGACGCGGCGCCGGTGGGGAGGTAGATTAGAACAGTTGCCTGGAGATGGGTTCTGACCCTGAAGGCGACGGTGAACATCTACTAGCTTCCCGCCGGGACGCAGATTCCGCGGAAGCACTCCCCGATAAGTCGGAATTCGAGGCCGGTCAATCCGCCCCGGAACCTCTGATAAAGTCGGATCCGCCGGAAAGGAAAGCGCGAAAGCGTTGACCTGGAAAGCACCGAGGAAATCGGATCGGAAAGATCTGATAGAGTCGGAAACGCAAGACCGAAGGGAAGCGCCCGGAGGAAAGCCCGAGAGGGTGAGTACAAAGGAAGCGTCCGTTCCTTGAGAACTCAACAGCGTGCCAAAAGTCAACGCCAGATATGTTGATACCCCGTCCATCCGGTTCGGATGGTCGAGGTTCCTTTGAAATAAACACAGCGAGGACGCTGTGAACGTCGGGATTATTCCTCCCGATGTTCCGCTCTCGTGATGTGT
>BNBX01000004.1:58289-503583 GCA_014656175.1 Streptomyces werraensis | reverse complement strand
TGGGAAGCCGCCGCACGCGAGGGCCGCACCATCGCCCCCCTCATCACCCGCCTCAACACCGTCCGCCGCGAGAACCCGGCCCTGCGGCAACTGCGCGACCTCCACTTCCACCAGGCGGACAAGGAGGAGGTCATCGCCTACTCGAAGCGACGGGACGGCAACACGGTGCTCGTGGTCGCCAATCTCGACACCCGGCACACCCAGGAGGCGACGGTCTCGTTGGACATGCCGCAACTCGGCCTGGACTGGCACGAGTCGGTGCCGGTGCGCGACGAGCTCACCGGCGAGACCTATCAATGGGGCAGTGCCAACTATGTGCGTCTCGGTCCGGGCGGGGCACATGTACTCGTCGTCGGCGGGAGGCCCGGTGACGGGCCCTCCGGGACGCACAGCGCGGTTCTGCGACCGTCCACCCCGCAGATCGGAGGGTCATCCGCCACATGAGCGTCAACGAACCCGTCCCGGACACCTTCGAAGACACCCCCGCCAAGGACCGGGACCCCGACTGGTTCAAACGCGCCGTCTTCTACGAGGTCCTCGTCCGCTCCTTCCAGGACAGCAACGGGGACGGCATCGGCGACCTGAAGGGTCTGACCGCCAAGCTGGACTATCTGCAGTGGCTGGGCGTCGACTGCCTGTGGCTGCCGCCGTTCTTCAAGTCACCGCTGCGCGACGGCGGGTACGACGTGGCCGACTACACCGCCGTGCTCCCCGAGTTCGGCGACCTGGCCGACTTCGTGGAGTTCGTCGACTCCGCCCATCAGCGCGGCATGCGCGTGATCATCGACTTCGTCATGAACCACACCAGCGACCAGCACCCGTGGTTCCAGGAGTCCAGGCGCGACCCCGACGGCCCGTACGGCGACTACTACGTGTGGGCCGACGACGACAAGCAGTTCCAGGACGCCCGCATCATCTTCGTCGACACCGAGGCGTCGAACTGGACGTACGACCCCGTACGCAAGCAGTACTACTGGCACCGCTTCTTCTCGCACCAGCCGGACCTGAACTACGAGAATCCGGCCGTGCAGGAGGAGATGATCTCCGCGCTGAAGTTCTGGCTGGACCTCGGGATCGACGGCTTCCGGCTGGACGCGGTGCCGTACCTGTACCAGCAGGAGGGCACGAACTGCGAGAACCTTCCGGCGACGCACGCGTTCCTCAAGCGGGTCCGCAAGGAGATCGACACCCAGTACCCGGACACCGTGCTGCTCGCCGAGGCCAACCAGTGGCCCGAGGACGTCGTCGACTACTTCGGCGACTACGCCGCCGGCGGCGACGAATGCCACATGGCCTTCCACTTCCCGGTCATGCCCCGCATCTTCATGGCCGTCCGCCGCGAGTCCCGCTACCCCGTCTCCGAGATCCTCGCCAAGACCCCCGCCATCCCCTCCGGCTGCCAGTGGGGCATCTTCCTGCGCAACCACGACGAGCTGACCTTGGAAATGGTCACCGACGAGGAACGCGACTATATGTGGGCCGAGTACGCCAAAGACCCCCGCATGCGCGCCAACATCGGCATCCGCCGGCGCCTCGCCCCCCTCCTCGACAACGACCGCAACCAGATCGAACTCTTCACCGCCCTGCTGCTGTCCCTGCCCGGATCACCGATCATCTACTACGGCGACGAGATCGGCATGGGCGACAACATCTGGCTCGGCGACCGCGACGCCGTCCGCACGCCGATGCAGTGGACGCCCGACCGCAACGCCGGCTTCTCGTCCTCGGACCCCGGCCGCCTCTACCTGCCGACGATCATGGACCCGGTCTACGGCTACCAGGTCACCAACGTCGAGGCCTCCATGGCCTCACCCTCCAGCCTGCTCCACTGGACCCGGCGCATGATCGAGATCCGCAAGCAGAACCCCGCGTTCGGCCTCGGCTCCTACACCGAACTCCCCTCCTCCAACCCCGCTGTCCTCGCCTTCCTCCGCGAGTACGAGGACGACCTGGTCCTGTGCGTCAACAACTTCTCCCGTTTCGCGCAGCCGACCGAGCTGGACCTCAGCGCCTTCGAGGGGCGGCACCCGGTGGAACTGTTCGGCGGGGTGCGGTTCCCGGCCGTCGGCGAACTGCCGTACCTGATGACGCTCGGGGGTCACGGCTTCTACTGGTTCCGGCTCCGCAAGGACGCCGCGTAGAACCCGGGGCGGGGCGGTTTCTCCCGCTCCGCCCGGGGCACGCATGAGTAACACCCCGCCCACCGGCGGCGCCCGTGGCGCGGCCGACAGAGGGGAAAGGACGCGACGCCATGTCGGAAGCCGTCACACGCACCGTCACGACCCCGCCCGGCCTCCTTGCGTCACTCGAGCCACTGTTGCGGGAGTGGCTGCCGAGACAGCGCTGGTTCGCCGGGAAGGGCCGCCCGGTCACCGGGTTCGACCTGGTGGCGGCCACCGAGCTGCTGCCGGCCGGCGCGAAGCTCGGCCTGTACCACCTGCTGGTGCGCGCCCACCAGCCCCTTCAGCCCGGCCCCGGCCGGCAGGAGCAGCCGGGCGACTGCTACCAGCTGTTCATAGGCGTGCGCGAGGCGCTGCCGCCCCGGCTGGCGCCCGCGCTGATCGGTCATGTGTCGCAGGGTCCGCTGGCCGGACGGACGGTCTACGAGGCCCTGCACGACACCCGGCCCGCCGATCTGCTCCTGGAGGCCCTGCGCACCCGGGCCCGGATCGGCGGGCTTCGTTTCGAGCGCGACCCGCGCCAGGAGATACGGCCCGGCCTGGTGCCGCGCCTGATGACCGCCGAGCAGTCGAACTCGTCGGTCGTCTACGGCGACACCTTCATCCTGAAACTGATGCGCCGGGTGGTGCCCGGCATCAACCCGGACCTGGAGCTGCCGCTGGCGCTGGCCCGCGAGGGGTGCCCCCGGGTGCCCCCGCCGACGGCGTGGCTGGTCGCCGACGCCGAGAACACGGCCGGGCCGTCGCACACGGCCGAGCCGTACGTCCTCGGTGTGCTCCAGCCGTTCGTGCAGGGCGCCACCGACGGCTGGGAGCTGGCGCTGCGGGAGCTGGCGAAGGGGCAGGACTTCGTCTCCGAGGCGCGGGCCGTCGGGCGGGCCACCGCCGAGGTGCACACCGCGCTGGCGCGCGCGCTGCCCACGGTCACCCTGGGTCATGTGCAGATGCGCGCCCTGGTCCACGGCATGACCGAGCGGCTGGAGGCGGCCGTGCACGCGGTGCCCGCGCTGCGGCCGTACGCGGAGGACCTGCGCTCGGCGTACACCGCGCTGGACGACCTCGCGTCCGAGGGCCGCACGTGGACCGCCCAGCGGGTCCACGGCGACCTGCACCTCGGGCAGTGCCTGCGCTCCCCGGCCGGCACCTGGTCGCTGATCGACTTCGAGGGGGAGCCGGCCCGGCCGCTGGCCGAGCGCCGGATGCCGCAGCCGGCCGTGCGGGACGTGGCGGGCATGCTGCGCTCCTTCGACTACGCGGCGCGCACGACGGACCCGCCGCAACCCGACTGGGCCGCCCACTGCCGGGCGGCGTACTGCGCGGGGTACGCGGAGGCCGCCGGCCGTGACCCGCGCACCGAGCCGGTGCTGCTGCGCGCGTACGAGACCGACAAGGCGGTCTACGAAGCGGTCTACGAGGCCCGGCACCGCCCCGACTGGCTGCCCGTGCCGCTGGCGGCCCTGCGCCGGCTCGCCTCGGCCGACCCGACCTGATCCACCCGACCCGCGTCCAGGAGGCTTCGCCCGTGACCCCCCGCCCCGAGTCCAGTGGTCCGTCCCCGGAGCAGCCGGCCGACCGGCGGCGCACCGAGCCACCGGCGCCCGCGCGGAAGAAGAAGCCCGCGAAGAAGCAGCCCGCTCCGGCCGCGGCGGAGAAGCCCGCCGCGCGGAAGGCGCCCGCCAAGAAGACGGCGTCCGCGGCGGCGAAGGCGGCTACACCGCAGCCCGCGGGCAGTCGCGCCGTTGGGACGGCACGGGGGGACGCGGGCGGCGCCTCGCGGACGGCACCGGCGGCAGTGACACCCGCGGTGCCGGACGGGACGCCGCGGTTCGCCCCGCCGGAGGCGGAGATCGCCGTCTCCCCCGCCGTGGACGCCGGTGACCGGGAGCGGCTGCTGCACGGGACGCATCACGCGCCGCACTCCGTGCTGGGCGCGCACCGCGTGCCCGGCGGGGTCGCCTTCCGGGCGTTCCGGCCGTACGCGCGGGCGGTGACCGTGGTGTCCGGCGGCATGACCGTCGACCTGCACGACGACGGCGACGGCTTCTTCTCCGGCCTGCTGCCGCTGCGGGAGGTCCCGGCATACCGGCTGCGCGTCATGTACGAGGGGACGGAGCTGGAGACGGAGGACGCCTACCGCTTCCTGCCCACCCTGGGCGAACTGGACCTGCATCTGATCGGTGAGGGCCGGCACGAGGAGCTGTGGACGGTGCTGGGTGCGCACCCCATGACCCACCAGGGCGTGGACGGCACCCGGTTCTCGGTGTGGGCGCCGAACGCGCGGGGCGTGCGGGTGGCGGGCTCGTTCAACTTCTGGGACGGCGCCGGCTTCCCGATGCGCTCGCTGGGCTCGTCCGGGGTGTGGGAGCTGTTCGTGCCGGGGATCGGCGAGGGCGAGCTGTACAAGTTCGAGATCACCCGCCCCGACGGTTCGAAGACCGTGCGCGCCGACCCGATGGCCCGCCGCACGGAGGTGCCCCCGGCCACCTCGTCGATCGTCACGTCGTCGCGGTACGAGTGGGGCGACGCGCAGTGGCTGGAGCGGCGGGCGGAGGTGCCCGCGCACCGGGCGCCGCTCTCCGTGTACGAGGTGCACCTGCCGTCGTGGCGGCCGGGGCTCACCTACCGGCAGCTCGCCGACCAGCTCCCCGCGTATGTGAAGGACCTGGGCTTCACGCACGTCGAGCTGATGCCGGTCGCCGAGCACCCCTTCGGCGGCTCCTGGGGCTACCAGGTCACCGGGTTCTACGCGCCGACGGCCCGTATGGGCACCCCGGACGACTTCAAGTACCTGGTGGACGCCCTGCACCGGGCCGGCATCGGCGTGATCATGGACTGGGTGCCCGCGCACTTCCCGCGCGACGAGTGGGCGCTGGCCGAGTTCGACGGCCGTCCGCTGTACGAGCACTCCGATCCGCTGCGCGCCGCGCACCCCGACTGGGGCACCCTGGAGTTCGACTTCGGGCGGCGCGAGGTGCGCAACTTCCTGGTGGCCAACGCCCTGTACTGGTGCGAGGAGTTCCACATCGACGGGCTGCGCGTCGACGCGGTCGCCTCGATGCTCTACCTGGACTACTCGCGTGAGCCCGGCGAATGGACGCCGAACGAGCACGGCGGCCGGGAGAACCTGGACGCGGTGGCGTTCCTGCAGGAGATGAACGCGACCGTGTACCGCAGGGTGCCGGGGGTCGTGACGATCGCCGAGGAGTCCACCGCCTGGGACGGCGTCACCCGCGCCACCCATCACCGCGGCCCGAGCGGCTTCGGCGGTCTGGGGTTCGGGCTGAAGTGGAACATGGGCTGGATGCACGACTCGCTGGAGTACATGAGCCACGAGCCGGTGCACCGCAAGTACCACCACGGCGAGATGACCTTCTCGATGGTGTACGCGTACAGCGAGAACTACGTGCTGCCGATCTCCCACGACGAGGTGGTGCACGGCAAGCGGTCCCTGGTGTCGAAGATGCCCGGCGACTGGTGGCGGCAGCGCGCCGACCTGCGCGCCTACCTGGGCTTCATGTGGGCCCACCCCGGCAAGCAACTCCTCTTCATGGGGCAGGAGTTCGCCCAGGGCGCGGAGTGGTCGGAGGCGCACGGCCCGGACTGGTGGCTGCTCGACCCGCACTACGGCGCGGAGGCCGACCACCGGGGCGTACGGGATCTGGTGCGCGACCTCAACACCGTCTACCGGGCCACCCCGGCGCTGTGGCAGTACGACACCGAGCCGGCCGGCTTCCGCTGGGTGACCGGTGACGCCGCCGACGACAACGTGCTGGCCTTCCTGCGGTACGACGCCGACGGTTCGCCGCTGCTCGCGGTGTGCCACTTCGCGCCGGTCGTACGGCACGACTACCGCGTCGGCGTCCCGGACGACGTGCCCGCCTGGCACGAGGTCCTGAACACCGACGTGGCCCGCTACGGCGGCTCCGACGTCACCAACCCCGACCCGGTGAAGCCGGAGCCGCAGGGGTGGCACGGTCTGCCGGCGAGCATCCGGCTGACCCTGCCGCCCCTGGCGACGGTGTGGCTGCGCCCGGCCTGACCGGGACGCGGCCTACGCGAGCGCCTTCGCCAGCGAGTCCGGGAGCGGCTCGGTGTGCAGCACACCGAGCCGCTGGGTGGCGCGGGTGAGCGCCACGTACAGGTCGCTGGTGCCGTAGCGGCCCGGCTCGACCACCAGGACCGAGTCGAACTCGAGCCCCTTGGCCTGGCGCGGGTCGAGGAGCACCACCCGGTGGGTGAGGTCCGGCTCGGCGCCCGCCGTCACCCCGTCCAGGCGGGCGGCCAGGGCGCGGTGCAGCTCGCGCGGGGCGATGACCGCCAGGCGGCCCTCCTCCGGGGTGAGCTCCTGGACCGCCTCGGCGGTGGCGGCGGGCAGATCCTCGGCGGCCCGGGCCCACGGCCTCACCCCGGTGGCGCGCACCGAGCTGGGCGGCTCGAAGCCGGGGTGCGCGTCGCGGACCACGGCGGCGGCGACCTCCATGATCTCCGCCGGGGTGCGGTAGTTGACGCCGAGCCGGTGGTGCTCCCAGCGGTCCTCGACGTAGGGGGCGAGGATGCTCTCCCAGGAACCGACGCCGCCCGCCTCCGAGGTCTGCGCCGGGTCGCCGACCAGCGTCATCGACCGGGTGGGGCTGCGCCGCATCAGCAGCCGCCACGCCATCGGGGACAGCTCCTGCGCCTCGTCCACGATGATGTGGCCGAACGCCCAGGTGCGGTCGGCGGCGGCGCGCTCGGCGGCGCTGCGGTGGTCGTCCTCCTCGTGCCGTTCGGCGAACCGCTCGGCGTCGATGATGTCGTGCGCGGACAGCACCTCGGAGGACTCGGGGTCGTCCTCCTCCTTGTCCTCGAACTCGAAGGTCCGGGAGGCGTAGGAGACGTCCAGCACGCCCTGCGCGTAGGCGATCTGCCGCTGCCGTTCGCGTTCGGCGCGCTCGCGGGCGAGCCGGTCGTCCTCGCCGAGGAGTTCGGCGGCCTCGTCCAGCAGCGGCACGTCGGAGACGGTCCAATGCCGGGTGACCGGGCGGCGGACCGCGGCGGCGTCCTCGTCGGAGAGGTAGCCCTCCGGGGCGGCGAGGAAGTCCGCGACCAGGCGCTGCGGGGTGATGCGCGGCCAGAGCTGGTCGATCGCGGACCACACCTCGGGGTTCTCGGCCAGCTCGTCGCGGATCTGGGTGATGTCGCTCGGGTCGAGCAGGTTGGACCCGTCGTACGGGTCGGTGCCGATGCGCTCGGCGAGCATGTCGGTGAGCGTGTTGAGGATGTGTCCCTCGAAGTGCTCGCGGGCCACGTTGTGCGGCAGCTTCGTGGCGCGGGTGCGCTCCCGGGCGACGTTCACCAGGCCGTCGTCGAGCATCAGGACCTCCCGGTCGTGCTCGATGGCGATGACCGGGTCGGGCAGCGCCTGCCGGTCGCTCACGTACTCCGCGAGCACGCCGGCCATGTCCGCCCGTCCCTTGACGGCGGCGGCCTCCGGGGTGTCCCTGCGGGTCGTCCGCACACCCGGGAACAGCTCGCCGACGGTCGCGAGGAGCACACCGGTCTCGCCGAGGCTGGGCAGCACCTCGCCGATGTAGCCGAGGAACGCCGGGTTGGGTCCGACGATCAGGACGGCGCGGCGGGCCAGCAGCTCGCGGTGTTCGTAGAGCAGGTACGCGGCCCGGTGCAGGGCCACGGCGGTCTTGCCGGTGCCGGGGCCGCCCTCGACCACCATGACACCCCGGTGCGGGGCGCGGATGATGCGGTCCTGGTCGGCCTGGATGGTGCGGACGATGTCGCCCATGCGGCCGGTGCGGGCGGAGTTGAGGGCGGCGAGCAGCACGGCGTCGCCGGTGGGGTCCTCGTGACCGGTGCGGGTGTCGTCGCCGAGGTCGAGGATCTCGTCGTGCAGGCCGGTGACCCGGCGGCCCTCGGTGGCGATGTGCCGGCGGCGGCGCAGCCCCATCGGCGTGTGGCCGGTGGCCAGGTAGAAGGGGCGGGCGACGTCGGCCCGCCAGTCGATGAGGACCGGGGTGCGCTCGTCGTCGTCGGCGCGCAGGCCGATGCGGCCGATGTGGTGGGTCCGCCCGGAGGCGAGGTCGATCCGGCCGAAGCAGAGGGAGCCGTCCACCGCGTTCAGCGCGGCGAGCAGCCCGGAGCGCTCGGCGACCAGGATGTCCCGCTCCAGCCGGGCCTGCCGGGGGGTGTGGCCCTGGGCGAGGGCGTCCGCCACACCGGCCTCGGCGTCACCCCGCAGGACGTCCACCCGTGCGTACAGTCCGTCGATGAATTCCTGTTCGTGCCGCAATTCATCGTCCGGAAATTCGGTGTTTGACAATTCCACTCCCGCCCGGATATACTGTGCTCACTGAACTTCTTCGCGACCTCCTTTTCAACGAAGGCGCGAATGAACGAATATACGCAAGGAAAACCCCCGGGCGCAATTACCCGGGGGTTTTTCCTTCCATGGAGGGCGGCGGTCAGAGCACGTCGCGCAGCTCCTCCCGCAGCCGCCGGCCCGGCCGCGCGCCGACCATGGAGCGCAGCGGCTCCCCGTCCCGGAAGACGACGAACGTCGGCATCGACAGCACCTTGTACGCGTTCGTCGTGGCCGGATTGCGGTCCACGTTCAGCTGGACGACCTTCAGCCGGCCCTCCTCCGCCGCGGCCAGGTCACGCAGCACCGGCGCCATCTGCCGGCACGGCGGGCACCAGTCGGCGGTGAACTCCACCAGCACCGGAAGCCCGGCGCCCAGCACCTCCTCCCTGAAATCCGCGTCCGTCACCTCGGGCACGCCGCTCATCGCGGTCCCCCTCCCAGTTCGCACTCCGGTTCCGGACCACCCGGGACCGTCGCGTCGGCCGCGAGCGCCGCACGGGCCGCCTCCGCCCTCGCCAGCTGCCGCCCGACCTGCTCCCGCACCGCGCCCAGCTCGGCGATGAGCGTGTCGAGTTCGTCGAGTTTGCGCCGGTAGACCTGGAGCGAGGCCGGGCAGGAGTCGCCCTCGGGGTGCCCCGCACGCAGGCACTCCACGAACGGCCGGGTCTCCTCCAGGCCGAACCCGAAGTCCTGAAGCGTACGGATCTGCCGCAGCAGCCTCAGGTCGGACTCGTCGTAGGTCCGGTAGCCGTTGCCGTCCCTGCGTGCGGGCAGCAGCCCGCGGGACTCGTAGTACCGCAGTGTCCGCGTCGTGGTCCCGGCGCGTGCGGCCAGCTCGCCGATTCGCATGCCGTCGAACGTACGGCTTGACGTCGGCGTCAGGGCAAGGGCGCAGGGCCGGGGAGGGGAAAAGGCCGGGCGGCCGGACTCACGGGGGAGGAGTCCGGCCGCCCGGCGGGAGGCCCTGTCAGGGGGATGGGCCTTCCGGGGACCGGCCGGCCGGGGCGACGGGGGTGCGGACCGGCCGGCCGGGGTGGGGAGGGCCTGGGGTCAGGCCTTGGCGAGCTGCTTCTCGCCGCCCGCCTCGGACGCCTCGGCCTCGTCGTCCCGGCCGGCGCCGTCGCCGTGGTCGTGGTCGTGGTCGTGGTCGTGGTCGTGGTCGTGGTCGTGGTCGTCCAGCAGCGTGCGCTCGTCGAACGGGGCGCGTCCGGCCAGCACCTCGGCGACCCGCTCCTTGTCGATCTCCTTCGTCCAGGTGCCGATCAGCACCGTGGCGATCGCGTTGCCGGCGAAGTTGGTCAGCGCGCGGGCCTCGCTCATGAAGCGGTCGATGCCGACGATCAGGCCGATGCCGTCCACCAGGGCGGGCTTGTGCGACTGGAGACCGCCGGCCAGGGTCGCGAGGCCGGCGCCGGTGACGCCGGCGGCGCCCTTCGAGGCGACCAGCAGGAACAGCAGCAGCGGGATCTGCTCGCCGATCGACATCGGCGTGCCCATGGCGTCGGCGATGAACAGCGAGGCCATGGTCATGTAGATCATGGTGCCGTCGAGGTTGAAGGAGTAGCCGGTCGGGACGGTGATGCCGACCACCGGCTTGCTGACGCCCAGGTGCTCCATCTTCGCGATGAGCCGCGGCAGCGCGGACTCGGAGGAGGAGGTGGACAGGATCAGCAGGAACTCACGGCCCAGGTACTTGAACAGGGTCCACACGTTCAGGCCCGCGACGATCTTCAGCATCGCGCCGAGCACCACGAAGATGAACAGCACACAGGTGACGTAGAAGCCGAGCATCAGCACCGCGAGGCTCTTCAGCGCGTCCAGGCCGGCCGAGCCGGTGACCGCGGCCATCGCGCCGAACGCGCCGACCGGGGCCGCCCACATGATCATGGCGAGGACACGGAAGACCAGCCGCTGGATGTGCTCGATCCCGCGCAGGACCGGCTGCCCGGCGTTGCCCATGGCCTGCAGGGCGAAGCCGCACAGCAGCGCGATCAGCAGGGTCTGCAGGACCTCGCCCTGGGTGAAGGCGGACACGATGGTGGTCGGGATGATGCCGAGCAGGAACTCGGTGGTGTCCTTCGCCTCCGCGTCGATCTGGGCGTGGCCGGTCTCCTTGACCGCGTCGGTGATCGCGAGGCCGGTGCCCGGCTCCAGGATGTTGCCGACGACCAGGCCGATGGCGAGCGCCACCACGGACATGACCATGAAGTAGCCGAGGGCGATGCCGCCCACCGCGCCGACCTTGGCGGCCTTCCGCACGGACCCGATGCCCAGCACGATGGTGCAGAAGATGATCGGCGAGATCATCATCTTGATCAGGTTCACGAAGCCGGTGCCGATCGGCTTCAGCTCGACCGCGAAGTCCGGCGCGATCAGGCCGACGGCGATGCCGAGGGCGACCGCGACGATCACCGCGATGTAGAGATAGTGCGTGCGGTCCCGCTTGGCCTCGGGTGCGGCAGGTGCCGTATCGGCGGTGCTGGTCACGGCGGCCCTCCTTGACGTCGTCGTCGGCATCACCGGCGTGCGGCTCACGTCCGGGGGATGGTTCGGGGGAACGCGGTGACTATGTCGCGCCTTGTGAGTGCGGTCACCCTTCCGTTCATTTAGTTCACCGCGGAAGCACGAGGCAGACTGGCCGGATGCGTATCCCCCTCCCCCGGCCCCGCAGTCTCGCGGGGCAGCTCTTCGCCATGCAGGCCGTGCTGCTCACGGTCGTCGTGGCGGGGTACGCGCTGGCCACCTATCTCAGCCACCGCGGCGAGGCCGAGGAGGCAGCGGGACGGCAGGCCACCTCCGTGGCCCTCTCGGTCGCCGACTCGCCCTCCGTGCGGGAGGCGATCCGCTCGTCCGACCCGTCGGCGCGGCTCCAGCCGTACGCGGTGGCGGTGGTGCGCGACACCGACGTGGACTTCGTCACGATCATGGATCCGCGGGGCATCCGCTGGACCCACCCCGACCCGGCCCAGATCGGCCTGCCCTTCCAGGGGCACACCGGACCGGCGCTTCAGGGGCGCACCTTCACCGAGACCTACACCGGCACACTCGGCCCGTCCGTGCGGGCCGTGACGCCGGTGAGGGACGGCGACCGGATCGTCGGCCTGGTCAGCGCGGGCATACGGGTCGAGGAGATCGGCCGGCGGGTGCAGGAGCAGCTGGCCGCGCTGCTGGCGGTCGCGGCGGGCGCGCTCGGGCTCGGCGCGGTCGGCACGTACGTGATCAACGCGCGGCTCCGCCGGCACACCCACGGCATGAACGCGACCGAGCTGAGTCACATGCACGACTACCATCAGGCCGCGCTGCACGCCGTGCGCGAGGGTCTGCTGATGCTGGACGGGCAGTTCCGGGTGGCGCTGATCAACGACGGCGGCCGGGAGCTGCTCGGGGTGGACCAGGAGGAGGACGTGGTGGGCCGGTCGGTCGCGGAGCTGGGTCTGCCGGCCCCGCTGACGGGCGCGCTGCTCGCCTCCGAGCCACGGGTCGACGAGGTGCACCTCACGGCCGACCGGGTGCTGGTGGTGAACACCTCGCCGGTCACCGGCGGCCAGCGGCGGGGCTCGGTGGTGACGCTGCGGGACGTCACCGAGCTGCAGTCGCTGATGGGCGAGCTGGACTCGGAGCGGGGCTTCACGCAGGCGCTGCGCTCCCAGGCGCACGAGGCGGCCAACCGGCTGCACACCGTGGTGTCGCTGATCGAGCTGGGCCGTGCCGAGGAGGCCGTGGAGTTCGCCACCGCCGAGCTGGAGCTGGCGCAGGCGCTCACCGACCAGGTGGTGGCGGCGGTGAGCGAGCCGGTGCTGGCGGCGCTGCTGCTGGGGAAGACCGCGCAGGCCAACGAGCGGGGCGTGGAGCTGGTGGTGTCCCCGGACAGCCGCCTGGACGACGGCCTGCTGCCGGAGGCGCTGCCCTCCCGCGACCTGGTGACCATCCTCGGCAACCTGATCGACAACGCGGTGGACGCGGCGCAGGGCGGGGTGCGGCCGCGGGTGACGGTGACGGCGCTGACCGAGGAGGACGGTTCGGAGCTGGTCCTGCGGGTCGGCGACACCGGGCCGGGCGTCGACCCGGACCGCACCGAGGAGCTGTTCCGGCTCGGCTACACCACCAAGCCGTCCGGTCCCGGGGGGCGGGGTCTGGGGCTCGCGCTGGTCCGGCAGGCGGTGTCCCGGCACGGCGGCACCCTCGCGGTGACCTCCGGCGAGGAGGGCGGCGCCGTGTTCGACGTGCGGATCCCGCTGCGGGAGACGGCCGGTGCGGTCGTGAACGGCGCGGGCGGTGCCGTGTGACCGGGCAGCCGATCAGGGTGCTGGTCGTCGAGGACGACCCGGTCGCCGCCGACGCGCACATGACGTACGTCGGGCGGGTGCCCGGCTTCGTCGCCGTCGGCAAGGCGCACACCGGGGCCGCGGCCCGCCGGGCGCTCGACCGCACCCCCGTCGACCTGCTGCTTCTCGACCTGCACCTGCCGGACGTGCACGGACTGCAGCTGGCCCGCACCCTGCGGGCGGCCGGCCATCACGCCGACGTGATCGCGGTGACGTCGGCGCGGGACCTCACGGTGGTGCGCGAGGGGGTGTCGCTCGGCGTCGTGCAGTACGTGCTGAAGCCGTTCACCTTCGCGACGCTCCGCGACCGGCTGGTCCGGTACGCCGAGTTCCGCGCCGCTGCCGGCGAGGCGAGCGGCCAGGACGAGGTCGACCGCGCGCTCGCGACCCTGCGCGCCCCCGGCCCGGCCGCCCTCCCGAAGGGCCTCAGCGGGCCCACCCTGGAACGCGTCTCCACGGTCCTGCGCGACGCCCCCGACGGCCTCACCGCCACGGGCGTCGCGGAGGCGGTCGGCATCTCCCGCATCACGGCCCGCCGCTACCTGGAACACCTCGTCGACTCCGGCTGCGCGGCCCGCCGGCCCCAGTACGGGACGGTGGGGCGGCCGGAGCTTCAGTACCGGTGGGTCTCCGGCCGCTGAACCGCGCCGTCACGCCGCTCGCGCGGACCGCACGGCCTGCGAGGCGAGCCCCGCCGAAGCTCACGAAGCCTTCACCGCCCCCGGCGGTTCCCCCTGCGCACGCTCATTGACCCGACCGGACCGGTCAACTTACGTTCGCCAGGCAGCCGTCCAGGCCACAGTGTCGTGTGCCCGTAGGAGGTCGTGCCCGTGCGCCCCACCGCCGCCCGCCCCCGCACCACCGTCCGTCCGACCGCGTTCGTCGCCCTCTGCGCCGCCGCCCCGCTGCTGCTGACCGCCTGCGGCGGCGGGTCCGGCGGGGACCCGGACACGCTGAAGGTGTCCTTCAAGCAGTCCACGGACAACTCCGTGAAGGTGATGGACACCTATCTCGCCGGCATCAAGCAGCAGTTCGAGAAGGCCCACCCCGGCAAGAAGGTGGAGCTCGTCCCCATCAAGGCGCCGGACGCCGAGTACTACACCAAGCTCCAGCAGATGCTCCGCTCCCCCAGGACCGCGCCCGACCTGGTGTACGAGGACACGTTCCTCATCAACTCCGACATCACCAGCGGGTACTTGAAGCCGCTGGACCCCTACCTCGCCGGATGGAAGGACTGGGACCGGTTCGCCGGCACCGCGAAGGCCGCCGCCCAGGGCGAGGACGGGAAGACGTACGGCGTCCCCGACGGGACCGACACACGCGGACTGTGGTTCAGCAAGGACGTCTTCGCGAAGGCGGGGCTGCCCGCGAACTGGCAGCCGAGGACCTGGGAGGACGTCCTGGACGCCGCCCGCACCGTCAAGAAGGAGGTGCCCGGCGTCATCCCGCTGAACGTCTACACCGGCAAGCCGGTCGGCGAGGCGGCCACCATGCAGACCTTCGAGATGCTGCTGTACGGCACGAACGACGGCACGTCGGACCCGCTGTACGACAAGGACAGCAAGAAGTGGATCACGGCGGGCAAGGGCTTCCGGGACGCCCTGACGTTCGTCGAGACCGTCTACAAGGAGAAGCTCGGGCCCGACGTCGCCGACGCCCTCGACCCCAACGTGGGCACCCGGGTGCGCGGCGAGTGGCTGCCGGAGGGCAAGCTCGGGATCGCGCTGGACGGTTCCTGGCTGCCGCAGGACTGGCTGGAGGGCAGCGGCCACGAGTGGCCCGAGTGGTCGAAGGAGCTGGGGCTCGCGGCGATGCCCACCCAGCACGGGCAGGCGCCCGGCAAGGTGAGCATGTCGGGCGGCTGGACCTGGGCGATCCCCGCCAAGGCGGCCAACCCCGACCTGGCCTTCGAGTTCGTGAAGACGATGCAGACCAAGGCCAACGCGCAGAAGTGGTACATCGCCAACTCCGGCATCGCGGTCCGCGAGGACGTCGCGTCCGATCCGGCGTACACGGCGGCCCAGCCCGGCATCCGGTTCTTCACCGACCTGGTGGAACACACCCACTACCGGCCCGCGTACCCGGCGTACCCGAAGGTGTCGACCGCCATCCAGGAGGCGATGGAGGCCGTGACCACGGGTGACGCGTCCGTGGAGGAGGCCGCGCGGGGCTACGACGAGGCACTGCGCGACGCCGCCGGCGGCCAGGTCACCTCGCAGTGAGCGGCGACGGGACGCGCCGATGACCGCCGCCGCACCGCACGCGGGCCCGGACCTCGTGAAAACCCCGGGCCCGCCCGCCGCCTCCCCGCCCCCGCGGGACCGGCGCGCCCTGCGCCGGTTCCTCCCCCGCTTCCTGCCGCTCACCCCCGCGCTCGCCCTGCTGCTCGTGTTCCTCGCGGGGCCGATCGCGTACTGCGTCCTCATCGCCTTCACCGATCTGCAGCTGACCGGTCAGGCCGAGGAGTCGTTCGTCGGTCTGGACAACTTCCGCCGGGCGTTCCGCGACGACGCGTTCCTCAACGCCGTATGGCTGACCCTGGTGTTCACGGTGGTGTCGGCGCTGGTCGGGCAGAACACGCTGGGCCTGGCACTGGCCGCGCTGATGCAGCGGGCGTCGAAGCCGGTGCGCACGCTGACCGGCGGTGTCGTCGTCACGGCCTGGGTGCTGCCCGAAGTGGTGGCGGGGTTCCTGCTGTACGCGTTCTTCCGCCGCGAGGGGACGCTGAACGCGGTCCTGGACTGGCTGCATCTGCCGTCGCAGAACTGGCTGTTCACCCTGCCCGTCCTGGCGGTGTCGTTCGCCAACGTGTGGCGTGGCACGGCGTTCTCGATGCTGGTGTACTCCGCCGCGCTGAACGAGATCCCGAAGGAGATCACCGAGGCGGCCGAGGTGGACGGCGCGAGCGGGTGGCGCCGGATGTGGCATGTCACGCTGCCGATGATCCGCCGCTCGATCGGCACCACGCTGATGCTCAACACCCTGCAGACGCTCTCGGTGTTCGGTCTGATCTGGGTGATGACGCGGGGCGGCCCCGGCGGGAAGAGCCAGACGCTGCCGCTGTTCATGTACGAACAGGCCTTCCAGAACAGCCTGATCGGGTACGGCACGGCGGTGGCGCTGCTGCTTCTGCTGGTGGGCTCGCTGTTCTCGCTGCTGTACATGCGTCTGCTGCGGACGGAGGTCTGACCGCCATGTCCCCGTCCACGCGGTCCTTGTCCTCGCGCCGCACCGCCCGGCGGCTGGCCGCCGACGCCGGGCTGCTCGTCGTCGCCGTCGCGTTCCTGCTGCCGCTGGCGTGGGTGGTGCTCTCCGCGGTCGACCCGCACGCCGGTCTGCGGGTGAAGACCCCGGACGGGGTCACGCTGGAGCACTTCGACGCGATCCTCACCGACGAGATCACCTTCACCCCGCTGCTCAACAGCCTTGTCCTGTGCGGGGGCGCGACCGCGCTGACCGTGGTGTGCGCGGCGCTGGCCGCGTATCCGCTGTCCCGCTACCGGTCGCGGCTCAACCGGCCGTTCCTGCTGACGATCCTCTTCGCGACCAGCCTGCCGATCACCGCGATCATGGTGCCGGTGTACGCGCTGTTCGTGCGGGTGAACCTGATCGACACGATGCAGGGCACGATCTTCTTCTTCGCGGCGTCCCAGCTCCCGTTCGCCGTCTGGCTGATGAAGAACTTCATGGACGGCGTGCCGAAGGAGCTGGAGGAGGCGGCCTGGACCGACGGGGCGTCCTCGTTCCAGTCGCTCGCGCGGATCGTGCTGCCGCTGATGGGGCCGGGCGTGGCGGTGGTGACCGTCTTCTCGTTCGTGATGATGTGGGGGAACTTCTTCGTCCCGTTCATGCTGCTGCTCAGTCCGGATCTGATGCCGGCGTCGGTGAGCATCAACGACTTCTTCGGCAACCGCGGGATGGTGGCGTACGGCCAGCTCGCCGCGTTCTCCATCGTCTACTCGACGCCGGTGATCCTGCTGTACGTGCTGATCTCCCGGCGGCTGGGGGCGGGGTTCGCGCTGGGCGGTGCGGTGAAGGGGTGACCGGCGGATTCGCGCCGCGTGCGCGGACGCGGACGGAGGGGCACACGGGGCGCGGGGCTCGTACGGGGGTACGAGGGGCGGGCGTCCGTTCCGTCCGGCTCGTGCGCGGAGCGGGCGCACACGGGCTCGCATATGCCCGCTGAGCGTGCCGTTCGCAATACGGAGCACCTCACTCCGCGACCGGTCCGGTCCTCCCGCCGAAACGCGACCGGCCGGTAGCCGTACCTTCCTACGATCCGTGAGCCTGGCCGAACAGACCGTAGTCACCCCCGGCGGGCGGGCCTAGCTTGTGGGCCGTGCGCCGACCTCCCCTTCGCAGTGACCGCCATCCGCCCCCTCCGTTCAACGCCCCCGCCGCCCGGCGGCTGCGCGCCGCGCTGGGCCTGGACCCGGACCATGTGGCCCGCGCCCTGCGCGCCTCCTACGACCTGCCGTACGTCACGTCGGCTCTCGTCGCCGCGTGGGAGCGCGGCAACGCCTCCCCGTCCCATCCCGAACTCGCCGCCCTGGCAGGCGTGCTGTGGTGTTCCCCCGGCGAACTCATCGGCCGCCCCCGCACGTTGCGCGAGCACAGGATGGCCCGCGGCCTGGCGCCGGAGGACGTCGCCCACACCGTGGGGCACGAACTTCACGCGTACCTACGGATGGAGGAGACGGGCCGGTGGCGCGGCACCGAGCGCCAGACGGCCGCACTGACCCGGATGCTCGGTCTGTCCCTTGCCGACGTCCTCGCCGTCACCGGCCGCGAGGAGCACCTCGCGGAGCTGCTGCGTGACGCGGTGACCACGCGCTGGCAGGCGTACGTCCGGCCGGTGTCGAAGATCGCCCCGCTGGAACGGCGTCTCCTGGAGGAGGTGCTGCACCGGCTGCACCGGGACTACCAGGGCCACATGGCGGCCACCCTCAGCTGGGGCGGCGGCCCCGCCGACGCGTCCGACCCGGGCCGCGACTTCCTCACGCACGTGGTCGACCACTTCTGGACGGCGGTCGAGGACGGCGGCCGCGCCTGAACGGCACGAGGCTCTTGATGCGGACCCGGGCCTTCCTGTGGTGCCGCTCCTGACGAGCTCCCACGCGGCCACCAGCGACGTCGGGGGTGCGAGGGCGCTGCCCCGCACCCCCGGGACGGAGGGCGCGGTCTAGAAGACCGACTCCGCCTCGTCCATGCGGTCCTTCGGGACCGTCTTCAGTTCCGTGACGGCCTCCGCGAGCGGGACCATCACGATGTCCGTGCCGCGCAGGGCGGTCATCCTGCCGAAGTCGCCCCGGTGGGCGGCCTCCACCGCGTGCCAGCCGAAGCGGGTGGCGAGGACGCGGTCGTACGCGGTCGGCACGCCGCCGCGCTGCACATGGCCGAGGATGACCGGCTTGGCCTCCTTGCCGAGGCGCCGCTCCAGTTCGTACGCCAGGGCCGTGCCGATGCCCTGGAAGCGCTCGTGGCCGAACTTGTCGATCTCGCCCTTGCCGTAGTCCATGGTGCCCTCGGCCGGGTGGGCGCCCTCGGCGACGCAGATCACGGCGAACTTCTTGCCCCGGTCGAAGCGCTCCTCGACCATCTTGACCAGCTGGGCCGGGTCGAAGGGACGCTCGGGCAGGCAGATGCCGTGGGCGCCGGCCGCCATGCCGGACTCCAGGGCGATCCAGCCCGCGTGCCGGCCCATGACCTCGACGACCATCACCCGCTGGTGGGACTCGGCGGTGGTCTTCAGGCGGTCCATCGCCTCGGTGGCGACGCCGACGGCCGTGTCGAAGCCGAAGGTGCGGTCCGTGGAGGAGATGTCGTTGTCGATCGTCTTGGGGACGCCGACCACCGGCAGACCGGCGTCGGACAGCATGCGGGCCGCCGTCAGCGTGCCCTCGCCGCCGATCGGGATGAGCGCGTCGATGCCGAACTCGTGGATCATGTCGGAGGCGTTCTCGCACGCCTCGCGCAGCCGGTCGCGCTCCAGCCGGGAGGAGCCCAGTATGGTCCCGCCACGCGCCAGGATGCCGCTGACCGCGTTGAGGTCGAGCGTGCGGTAGCGGCCGTCCAGCAGGCCGGAGTAGCCGTCCTCGAAGCCGATGACCTCGTCGCCGTAGTTGTCCACCGCCCGGTGCACGACCGACCGGATCACTGCGTTCAGTCCAGGGCAGTCGCCGCCTGCGGTGAGGACTCCTATACGCATCGTGCTGTGTCTCCTGGTCGCTGTCGATACCGGTGAGCCACTGCCGATTCTTTCACGTCCCCCGGAGCACCGCCGACGACCCTGTGCGCGGGCGTCTTAGCCAGCGCCGCGGGTATTGTCAAGAGGGATCCGCTCACCTGTGTGGGCGGTTTCGAGGCCCCGCCTCGTCCTCGCGGCCCCCGACGAAGCCCCCGACGAAACGGAGAGCGCGCGTGACCCGCAGCGTGTACGTGACCGGCATCGACCGCGGCGACGGCCGTCAGGTCGTCGAACTCGGGGTCATGGAGCTGCTGACCCGGCAGGTCGACCGGGTGGGCGTGTTCCGCCCCCTGGTGCACGACGGGCCCGACCGGCTCTTCGAACTGCTGCGCGCCCGCTACCGGCTCTCCCAGGACCCCGCAACCGTCTACGGCATGGACTACGCGGAGGCCTCCGCGCTCCAGGCCGAGCGCGGCACGGACGAGCTGGTGTCCACCCTCGTCGACCGGTTCCACCTGGTGGCCCGCGACTACGACGTGGTGCTGGTCCTCGGCACCGACTACGCGGACACGCAGTTCCCGGACGAGCTGTCCCTGAACGCCCGCCTCGCCAACGAGTTCGGCGCCTCGGTCATCCCCGTGGTGGGCGGCCGCAAGCAGACCGCCGAGTCCGTGCGCGCGGAGACCCGCAACGCCTACCGCGCCTACGACACCCTCGGCTGCGACGTGCTGGCGGTGGTGGTCAACCGGGTCGCGCGCGAGGACCGGGACGAGATCGCCGAACGGCTCGCCACCCGGCTGCCCGTGCCCTGCTACGTGCTGCCCGACGAGCCCGCCCTGTCCGCGCCCACGGTGTCCCAGATCGCCCACACCCTGGGGGCGAAGGTGGTGCTCGGCGACGACTCCGGGCTCGCCCGCGACGCCCTGGACTTCGTCTTCGGCGGCGCGATGCTGCCCAACTTCCTCGCCGCGCTGACCCCCGGCTGCCTCGTGGTGACCCCGGGCGACCGGGCCGACCTCGTGGTGGGCGCGCTGGCCGCGCACAGCGCCGGCACCCCGCCGATAGCCGGGGTGCTGCTGACCCTGGACGAGGTGCCCGGCGAGCGCATCCTCACCCTCGCCGACCGGCTCGCGCCCGGCACGCCGGTGCTGTCCGTGCCGAGCAACAGCTTCCCCACCGCCGAGCAGCTGTTCTCCCTGGAGGGCAAGCTGAACGCGGCCACCCCGCGCAAGGCGGAGCTGGCGCTCGGCCTGTTCGAGCGGTACGCCGACACCGCCGAGCTCACCCGCGCGGTGTCCGCGCCCAGCAGCGACCGGGTCACGCCGATGATGTTCGAGCACAAGCTGCTGGAGCAGGCCCGCTCCGACCTGCGCCGGGTGGTGCTGCCGGAGGGCGGCGAGGAGCGGGTGCTGCACGCGGCGGAGGTGCTGCTGCGCCGGGGCGTGTGCGAACTGACGCTGCTCGGCGACGTCGACCAGATCCGCAAGAAGGCCGCCGACCTGGGCATCGACCTCGGCGACACCCAGCTGATCGACCCGGCCACCTCGGAGCTGCGGGACTCCTTCGCGGAGAAGTACGCGGCGCTGCGCGCCCATCGGGGCGTGACCGTGGAGCTGGCGTACGACGTGGTGTCCGACGTGAACTACTTCGGCACGCTGATGGTGGAGGAGGGTCTCGCCGACGGCATGGTGTCCGGCTCGGTGCACTCCACGGCGGCGACCATCCGTCCGGCCTTCGAGATCATCAAGACCCGCCCGGACGCCGACATCGTCTCGTCGGTGTTCTTCATGTGCCTGGCCGACAAGGTGCTGGTGTACGGCGACTGCGCGGTCAACCCGGACCCGGACGCCGAGCAGCTCGCCGACATCGCGGTGCAGTCGGCGGTCACGGCGGCGCGGTTCGGGGTCCAGCCGCGGATCGCGATGCTGTCGTACTCGACGGGCACCTCCGGTTCCGGCGCCGACGTGGACAAGGTGCGCACCGCGACCGAGCTGGTGCGCGAGCGCCGGCCCGACCTGCGGATCGAGGGCCCGATCCAGTACGACGCGGCCGTCGAGCCGTCGGTCGCGGCGACCAAGCTGCCGGACTCCGAGGTGGCCGGCCAGGCGACCGTGCTGATCTTCCCCGACCTGAACACCGGCAACAACACCTACAAGGCCGTGCAGCGCTCGGCCGGCGCGATCGCCGTCGGCCCGGTCCTCCAGGGCCTGCGCAAGCCGGTCAACGACCTGTCCCGGGGCGCCCTGGTGCAGGACATCGTCAACACCGTCGCGATCACCGCCATCCAGGCGCAGTCCCCGGCCCCGAGCGAGAAGGCAGCCGCCCAGTGAGCCCGTCCCGCGTCCTCGTCCTCAACTCCGGCTCCTCTTCGGTGAAGTACCAGCTGCTGGACATGAGCGACAGCAGCCGGCTGGCGTCCGGTCTTGTCGAGCGGATCGGCGAGCGCACCTCGCTGGTGCGCCACACCCCGCTGGCGTCCGGAGGCGGGACCAGGGAGCGCACCGGTCCGGTCGCCGACCACGACGCCGCGCTGAAGGCGATGGCCGAGGAGCTGGCCGCCGACGGCCTGGGCCTGGACTCCGCCGAGCTGCTGGCGATCGGCCACCGGGTGGTGCACGGCGGCAAGTACTTCACCGAGCCGACGGTGATCGACGAGCGGGTGCTCGCCGAGATCGAGCGGCTGATCCCGGTGGCGCCGCTGCACAACCCGGCCAACCTCACCGGCATCCGCACGGCGACGGCGCTGCGCCCCGATCTGCCGCAGGTCGCCGTCTTCGACACCGCGTTCCACACCACGATGCCGGAGTCCGCGGCCCGCTACGCGATCGACGTGGAGACCGCCGACGCGCACCGGGTGCGCCGCTACGGCTTCCACGGCACCTCGCACGCGTACGTCTCCCGTGCCACGGCGCGGCTGCTGGGGAAGGCGCCCGAGGAGGTGAACGTGATCGTGCTGCACCTGGGCAACGGGGCGTCCGCCTCGGCCGTGCGGGCGGGCCGCTGCGTGGACACCTCCATGGGGCTCACCCCCTTGGAGGGGCTCGTGATGGGTACGCGGTCCGGTGACATGGACCCGGCCGTCATCTTCCATTTGATGCGCGTCGGCGGAATGTCCGCCGACGAGGTCGACGCCCTTCTGAACAAGAGGAGCGGGCTGGTCGGACTGTGCGGGGACAACGACATGCGGGAGATCCGGCGCCGGATCTCCGAGGGCGACGAACGGGCGAAGCTCGCCTTCGACATCTACATTCACCGGTTGAGGAAGTACATCGGCGCCTATTACGCCGTTCTCGGACGGGTGGACGCGGTGGCCTTCACCGCCGGTGTCGGCGAGAACTCCGCCGAGGTGCGCGAGGCCGCCGTGGCGGGCCTGGAAGGGCTGGGCCTCGCGGTGGACGGCGGGCGCAACGCCGTGCGCGGCGGCGGGGCGCGGCTGATCTCGCCCGAGGGGGCACGGGTCGCGGTCGCGGTGGTACCCACGGACGAGGAAATGGAGATCGCACAGCAGACATACGCACTGGTCGGAAAGAACAACTGAGCAGCGGGAACCTCATTTGTACATTCCGCCAGACGGAATATTCCGGAGCGAAACAAACCGATAGGATCGCCCCATGCGCCGTTCGAAAATCGTCTGTACTCTCGGCCCCGCGGTCGACTCCCACGAGCAGCTCGTCGCTCTGATCGAAGCCGGCATGAACGTGGCCCGCTTCAACTTCAGCCACGGCTCGCACGCCGAGCACCAGGGCCGGTACGACCGGGTCCGGGCCGCCGCCAAGGAGACGGGCAGGGCCGTCGGCGTCCTCGCCGACCTCCAGGGCCCCAAGATCCGTCTGGAGACCTTCGCCGAGGGCCCCGTCGAGCTGGTGCGCGGTGACGAGTTCACCATCACCACCGAGGACGTCCCCGGTGACAAGACGATCTGCGGGACCACCTACAAGGGCCTCCCCGGCGACGTCTCCCGCGGCGACCAGATCCTGATCAACGACGGCAACGTCGAGCTGAAGGTGCTGGACGTCGAGGGCGCCCGGGTGAAGACGATCGTCATCGAGGGCGGCGTCATCTCCGACCACAAGGGCATCAACCTGCCCGGCACGGCCGTGAACGTCCCCGCGCTGTCCGAGAAGGACGTCGAGGACCTGCGGTTCGCCCTGCGGATGGGCTGCGACCTGGTCGCCCTGTCCTTCGTCCGGGACGCGAAGGACGTCGCCGACGTCCACCGCGTGATGGACGAGGAGGGCCGCCGCGTCCCCGTCATCGCCAAGGTGGAGAAGCCACAGGCGGTGGAGAACATGGAGGACGTCGTGATGGCGTTCGACGGCGTGATGGTCGCCCGTGGCGACCTGGCCGTCGAGTACCCGCTCGAGAAGGTCCCCATGGTGCAGAAGCGCCTGATCGAGCTGTGCCGGCGCAACGCGAAGCCGGTGATCGTGGCGACCCAGATGATGGAGTCGATGATCACCAACTCCCGTCCGACGCGCGCCGAGGCCTCCGACGTGGCCAACGCGATCCTGGACGGCGCGGACGCGGTCATGCTGTCGGCGGAGTCCTCGGTCGGCGCCTACCCGATCGAGACGGTCCGGACGATGTCGAAGATCGTCCAGGCTGCCGAGCAGGAGCTGCTGTCCAAGGGCCTGCAGCCGCTGGTGCCGGGCAAGAAGCCCCGTACGCAGGGCGGTTCGGTGGCCCGCGCGGCCTGCGAGATCGCCGACTTCCTCGGCGGCAAGGGCCTGGTGGCCTTCACCCAGTCCGGCGACACGGCCCGCCGGCTGTGCCGTTACCGCGTCGCGCAGCCGATCCTGGCGTTCACCACGGACGAGTCGACCCGCAACCAGCTCACGCTGAGCTGGGGCGTGGAGCCGCACGTGGTGCCGTTCGTGAACAGCACCGACGAGATGGTCGCGCTGGTGGAGCAGGAGCTGGTCCGCCTGAGCCGCTTCAGCGAGGGCGACATCATGGTGATCACCGCCGGCTCCCCGCCCGGCGTCCCCGGCACCACGAACATGGTCCGCGTCCACCACCTGGGCGAGGCGACCGCCTGACCCGGCACCCGTGACACGACCGAGGGCGCCCTCTGCGAGCAGAGGGCGCCCTCGGTGTTGCGGCTCCCGGGGTGGTCCCGGTGTGCGGCCCGGCGGTCGCTCAGTCGGTGATGTACTGGTGGAGTCCCGGTACGTGCAGGGTGCCGCCGAACTGGCCGGCCTGCTGGACCGT
This sequence comes from Streptomyces werraensis, assembly GCA_014656175.1. Classification (GTDB taxonomy): domain Bacteria; phylum Actinomycetota; class Actinomycetes; order Streptomycetales; family Streptomycetaceae; genus Streptomyces; species Streptomyces werraensis. The sequence continues at coordinate 479,325 of BNBX01000004.1, read as the reverse complement.
GACCTTGGTGAAGTAGATCAGCGGGATGTTCAGCGGCGGCGGGTTCTCCGGGTCGAACGTCACCGGGATCAGGCCCAGCAGGTTGCCGGAGATGCTCTCGGTGTACATCACGGTGTCGCCGTCGCGGATGGTCGACGTCGAACCCTTGGCGGCCTGGACGTGGTACGTCTTGCCGGACTGCTTGTCCTTGACCGTCTGGTGCAGGTCTCCGATGTCGGTGCCGTCGGAGATGACGTACTTCAGCACCTTCTTCCTGGTGCCGTTGGCGGTCCGCACCTCGACGATGCCCTTGTAGTCGGCGCCCTTCAGCAGCAGCGAGCTGGCGTTCAGGAACCACGGGTCGTCGGGGAGCGGGACGTTGTTGTCGACCCCTCCCTCGGCGTCGGTCGCGACCGGGCAGTCCTCCAGGTCCATCCCGGACGACTCGGAGGGGCTGGGCGAGGCGGTGGCCTCGGGCTCCTGCGTCGCCTCCTCCGCGGCCTCCTCGGCCTGCTCCGTGGCGTCCTGCGCCGCGTCGCCGGCCGTGTCGAGGACATCCCCGGCGGCGCTCTCCGCGGGCTTCTGCGGAGCCTCCTCGCCCTTCTCGCCCTTCTCGTCCGTCTCCTCGGCGGGGGCCGACGACGACGCGGAGGCGGACGGACTCGGGCTCGGGGTCTCCTCCGCCTTCTCGCCCGGCGTGAAGACGTCCTTGATGGCGTCCCCGACCTGCTCCAGCAGGTTCTTGTCGGTCTCCGACGGGGACGGGGCGGGTTCGGTGTCCGCCGCCTGTCCGCCCGCGGTCGCGGAGGGCGTGGGCGTCGGCTCGGCCTTGTCGTCGGAACCTGAATCCGGCGAAGAGTCCGAGCCCTTGTCCGTGTCCTCCTGCGGGGCCTCCTGGGCGGGAGCCGAGCCGGTCGGCTCCGCCGAGGGCTCCTCGTCGTCCTCGGAGGCGCTCTCGCTCGCGGTGGCGGACGGCGTGGGCGACGCGCTCGCGTCCCCCTTCTCCGCCTTCTCGATGGCCTCCAGGCACTCCTTGAACTCGTCGGCCGTGAGACTCCTGGACGACGGCTGGTCGTCGGCCTGGGCGAGCGTCGGCGTGAAGCCCATCCCCATCAGGACCGCGGTCGGCATCGCCGCTATGGCTATCGCCTTGCCCGCGGGCATGTGGAACCTGATGAACAGCGGCTTCTTGGGTGCCGCGTGTCGCGGCCCGGTTCTCACACGGGACGCCTCCACATCAGCCCCGTGGGTCGCCTCGTCAGCCGGCACTGTGCCTCCCGTTCGCCCCGTTCGCCGGGCTCGTTCCTGACAGATCGTTCGGCTCACCCGTCGCCGCGGCGCCCTCTGCGGGGCCGGAGACCGTGGATTCGGGGAAGGCACCCTCGGGTGCGCCGCCGTGCGCGCCCGCGTCCGCCCGCGCCTCCTGCTCGGCCGGCTCGCCCGGCACCCACGACACGGCCATCGCCCCGCCCACGAGGGCGAAGAGGAAGCCGATCAGGAAGCCGCCGAGGTTGGACACGGGGATGGACACCAACGCCAGCAGAATCGCCGCCACGCCCGCGAAGACGCGGATGTGCTTCTGGAACCAGAGGCTGACGCCGAGTACGACGAGCAGCACGCCGATGATCAGGGACCCGGCGCCCGCGGTGGTCGCCATCGCCAGGGTCAGGTGACCGATCTGCAGGTTCGCGTACGGGAAGTAGGCGATGGGGAGTCCGCCGATGATGATGAACAGACCGGCCCAGAAGGGCCGCTGGCCACGCCAGGCGCGGAACTGCAGCCGTCGGCGAGTGAACTGGCCGGAGGCGGCAGGAGTCTCGGCGCTCATGGAAAACAGCTCCCTGGATGGCGTTGCTGTGGTGGTGATGTGCGCCGCGCGTGAAGGCGCGGCGGGAAGGTGGACGGGCGGGGGCGCCACCGGCTCCCCCGCCCGTCAGCGAGTGCTTAGTAGCACTCCTTGACGCCCGTCGAGAGCGACATCTTCAGGCCGCTGAGCTTGAAGGTTCCGGCGGTGGTCGCCCACGCCGTCTGCTTCACGTCCTTCAGCACGGCCTTGTCGGCCTGCTGCGCGAACCCGAAGGGGTTGGCCTGCTCGCCGCCGCCCTTCATGCCCGGACCCTTGCTGGCGTCCTTGGCGGCAACACCGATGTCGATGTTCGTGAACGTCGCATCGGCGTTCAGGTCGGCGACGTCGATGTACAGGTTCTTGGCCTCGACCGGCTGAGCACCGTCACCGGCACGCAGGATCAGGCTGACGTTCCCGAGCACCGGAATGTTCGGGGTCACGACCGACTGGCACAGGCTCTTGATGGTCGCGGACTTGAACGCCGAGACCGCGACGGGGTGAGCCGTCTTCTTGCCGTCGAGGGTGTAACCCTCGTCCAGAGCGCCGTACTGCGAGAAGCCCTCGCCGACGAGCTCCTTCGTGGTGACCTTGAACGACTGGCCGGAAACGCTGAACGACGCCGCGAGGGCGCCCTGCGCGAGAGCGACACCTATGCAAGCCGTGGCGGCCACGCTGGGCACCATGACCACAGCGAACCGCTTCCATCTGGTCCCGCCACGCACCTGGGACTCCATATTTCCTCCTTCTCGGACGTACATCTCCTGTCCTGGCTCGCCGCCTTGAACGGCGGCCGAGTCGGGCAGGGATGGGAGAAGTGCTACGTCCTCGGGAAGGAGAGCGCCCGCTTTCGGCGACGCGAGGTACGCGCCCGAATCACCGGCGATCACCCCCGAGCGACAACCACTGGTCGCGCCTGACACGCATCACGCACAACCCTGCTGGACAGGCTTCGCCGGACGGGCGAAGACCCCCCTGTCCAAGGAGCGACGTCATTGCCGGCGCTCCTGCTCGGTGGGGACCCAGGAGTTCCCGCCGCCCGACCGGCTGTCGGGGTACGGGTGATGGACCGAGCGTCGCCGATCGTGGTGCATTCTCGCCGCCCGCACAAGGGGGTTCGTTACTGGCTAGTAACGGCCGGATAACCGTGGCGCGACCCGCCGGACCCGAGCGGCGACGCTGGGTGTACCGATGGGGGTGTGCAAACCAGTTGATCAGTGGACAGAATCCGACAGATCAACGCCTGCGACTTACTCGTAGTAACAGCGGCCGCGATTACCAAGATTTGGCAAAGCGCGGCCGCTTCGGCCTCTGTCGGCCAGACGGCACCTCGGACCCCGTCCGTCGCCGTAACGGGCGAAAGCGGCAGAACGGGCGCCCGGGTGCGGTGCGTTCAGAACACTTCGCTCAGAACAGGGCGCGGGCCAGGGCGCGGCGCGCGGTCACCACGGCGGGGTGGTCGGCGCCGACCACGTCGAACAGCTCCAGCAGCCGCACGCGCGCGGTCTCCCGGTCGTCGCCCGCCGTGCGGGCCACGGTGTCGACCAGCCGGCCGAAGGCGTCCTCCACATGACCGCCCGCCAGGTCCAGGTCGGCGGCGGCGATCTGCGCCTGTACGTCGCCCGGATCCCGGGCGGCGTCCGTGCGCACCTGCTGCGGGTCCATGTCCCGTACGCGGCGCAGCAGTTCGGCCTGGGCGAGGCCCAATGTGGCCTCGGGGTGGGCGGGGTCCTCGGCGAGCACGTTCTTGTAGGCCTGCACGGCGCCGTCCAGGTCGTTGCCGTCCAGCGCGCGGGCGGCCGCCTCCAGGAGGGAGTCGTACGGGCCGGCGGGGGCCTCGCCGGCCGCCGGGGCGCCGCCCGGCTCGGCGTCCGGGTCGACGGTCAGGCCGGTCAGACCGAAGCGCTGCTCGGCGACCTGCACCAGCTGGTCCAGGGTCTGGCGGATCTGCGCCTCGCCCGCGGCGCCCTGGAAGAGCGGCAGGGCCTGTCCGGCCACCACCGCGAAGACGGCGGGGATGCCCTGGATGCCGAACTGCTGCATCAGCATCTGGTTGGCGTCGACGTCGATCTTGGCGAGGAGGAAACGGCCGTTGTATTCGACGGCGAGCCGCTCGAGGACGGGGCTCAGCTGCTTGCAGGGCTCGCACCACTCGGCCCAGAAGTCGATGACGACCGGGACCTCGGTGGAACGCTGCAGGACGTCGCGGTCAAAACCTGCCTCGTCGACGTCGATGACGAGGTCGGCGGGCGAGACGGCGCCGGTGCCGCCCGTGCGGGCCGCCTCGGCGCGCGCCTGCTCCGCCTTCGCCTTGGCCTCCTGGGCCGCCTTCACCGCGGCGAGGTCGACGACTCCGCTCATGGACATGTTCCGTGGCTGCATGCGTCTATCCTCCCCCGTACTCCGCGTGAGTGTGAAAAGCGCCCGGGAAACACAGGCTTACGTGTGGTGCTGATGCGCCGGGTCCCCACCCGGCGCGGTGGTCGTCGCTCGGGCACGTCAGGTGCTCACGTGCTTTCGCTACGAGTCGTAGCGTAATGGCAAGGGACCGGTGCGCGGTGCCGCTTCCCGGTGATCTCCCTCACCACCGCACGGAATCCGCCGGTTATGGTCGTGCCATGCAGCGCCGCTATCCAGCCAGCCGCACCGGGCGCCCCCGCAGCGCCGCGGCCGACACCGCGATCCTCGCCGCGACCCGGCAGGCGCTGGTGGACCTGGGGTGGTCGGGGCTCACGCTCTCGGACGTCGCGGTGCGCGCCGGGGTGGCCAAGACGACGCTGTACCGGCGCTGGGCGGGCAAGAACGAGCTCGTCGTGGACGCCGTCGCCGAGCTGTTCGACGAGCTGACGCTGCCCGACCGCGGGTCGCTGGCCGCCGACATCGAGGGCGTGGTGCTGCAGTTCGCCGCGATCCTGGCCCGCCCCGAGGCCCGCAGCGGGCTGATGGCGGTGGTCGCCGAGGCCACCCGCGACGAGGCGCTGCGCGAGCGGATCCGCGCCTCGATCGTCGACCGGCAGAAACGCCTGGTGATCGCGGGCCGCACCCGCGCCCAGCAGCGGGGCGAACTCCCCCCGGAGTCCGACGCGGACCGCTCGGCCCGCGCGGTCGACCTGATCTTCGACATGGTGGCGGGTTCGGTGGTGCACCGGACCCTGGTCAGCAACCAGCCGGCCGACGAGGAGTGGGTGCACGGGCTGACCCGGGTGCTGCTGTCGGGTCTGGCGGCGAGCGCACGCTGAGCATCGCGGGGAGAACAGGCCACGGTCGGCCGGTACTCTTCTGTCACCCCCCGGTCACCCGCTGCGATGATCGTGACCGTTTCGGGACGCATGGATCAGGGGGACAGGCATGACCGGCGCCGCACGCATCGACACCTCCACGCCGCACCCGGCCCGGGTCTACGACTGGTTCCTCGGCGGCAAGGACAACTACCCCGTCGACGAGGAACTGGGCCGGCAGATCATGGGCGTGGACGGCACCGCCCGGCACGTCGCCCGCACCAACCGCTGGTTCATGCAGCGCGTCACCCGCTGGCTGGCCGGCCCCGGGGGCGTACGGCAGTTCCTGGACGTCGGCACCGGCATACCGACCGAGCCGAACCTGCACCAGATCGCGCAGGGCGTCGCGCCGGAGTCCCGGGTGGTCTACGCGGACAACGACCCCATCGTGCTGAAGCACGCCGAGGCGTTGCTGCGCAGCACACCCGAGGGCGCCACCGACTACGTGCAGGCCGACGTGCGCGAGCCCGGCCGGATCCTGAAGGAGGCCCGGCAGACCCTGGAGTTCACCCGCCCGGTGGCACTGTCCCTGGTGGCGCTGACGCACTTCCTGGGCGACGAGGACGACCCGCACGCCCTGGTGGCCGGCCTCGTCGACGCCCTGCCGTCCGGCAGCTACCTGGTGCTGTCGCAGCTCACCGCGGACTTCGACCCGGCGGCCGTGGCGCGCGGGGTCGAGATGTACCGGGCGGGCGGCGTCACCCTGGCGCCCCGCTCCCGCGCGGAGATCGCCCGCTTCTTCGAGGGTCTCGAGCCCGTCGAGCCGGGGCTGGTCCAGCTGACCGACTGGCACCCGGAACTCGCGGTCGGGGAGACCGTCGACGAGCACGCGGTCATCTCCCTGTACGGGGCGGTCGCCCGCAAGCCGTGAACGCACCGCGCCCCGGCGGGCCGGGGGCCTGCCGGGGCGGGGACGCACCTGCGTGGGCTCAGAAGCCGGCGGGCTCCGTGTAGACGCCCCACTCGTCGCGCAGGGCGTCGCAGATCTCGCCCAGCGTGGCCTCGGCGCGGACGGCGTCGAGCATCGGCTCGATCATGTTCGCGCCGGAGCGGGCCGCCTCGACCATCGCGTCCAGCGTGCCGCGCACCTTCGCGTCGTCGCGGGCGCTCTTGCGCTCGCCGAGCAGCCGTACCTGCTCGCGCTCCACCTCGTGGCTGACCCGGAGGATCTCCAGGTCGCCGGTGACGGAGCCGGTGTGGACGTTGACGCCGACGACCTTCTTGTCGCCCTTCTCCAGCGCCTGCTGGTAGCGGAAGGCCGACTCGGCGATCTCGCCGGTGAACCAGCCGTCCTCGATGCCGCGCAGGATGCCGGAGGTGATCGGCCCGATGGGGTGCTCGCCGTCGGGGTGGGCGCGCAGGCCGCGCTCCTTGATCTGCTCGAAGATCTTCTCGGCGTCCGCCTCGATGCGGTCGGTGAGCTGCTCGACGTACCAGGAACCGCCCAGCGGGTCGGCGACGTTGGCGACGCCGGTCTCCTCCATCAGCACCTGCTGGGTGCGCAAGGCGATCTCGGCGGCCTGCTCGCTGGGCAGCGCCAGGGTCTCGTCGAGGGCGTTCGTGTGCAGCGAGTTGGTCCCGCCGAGCACCGCGGCGAGCGCCTCGACGGCGGTGCGGACGACGTTGTTGTACGGCTGCTGCGCGGTGAGCGAGACGCCGGCGGTCTGGGTGTGGAACCGCAGCCACTGCGCCTTCTCGCTCTTGGCGCCGTAGACGTCCCGCATCCAGCGCGCCCAGATGCGGCGCGCGGCGCGGAACTTGGCGATCTCCTCGAAGAAGTCGACGTGCGCGTCGAAGAAGAAGGACAGGCCGGGTGCGAAGACGTCCACGTCGAGGCCGCGGCTGAGCCCCAGCTCGACGTAGCCGAAGCCGTCGGCGAGGGTGTACGCCAGCTCCTGCGCGGCCGTCGAGCCGGCCTCGCGGATGTGGTAGCCGGAGACCGACAGCGGCTTGTACGCGGGGATGCGCGCGCTGGTGTACTCCATCAGGTCGCCGATGAGGCGCAGGTGCGGCTCGGGCTGGAAGAGCCACTCCTTCTGGGCGATGTACTCCTTGAAGATGTCCGTCTGCAGCGTGCCGTTGAGCACGCCCGGGTCGACGCCCTGGCGCTCGGCGGCGACGAGGTACATGCAGAAGACGGGCACGGCCGGCCCGCTGATGGTCATCGAGGTGGTGACGTCACCGAGGGGGATGTCCTTGAACAGGACCTCCATGTCGGCCGCCGAGTCGATGGCCACCCCGCAGTGGCCGACCTCGCCCAGCGAGCGCGGGTCGTCGGAGTCGCGGCCCATGAGCGTCGGCATGTCGAAGGCGACGGAGAGGCCGCCTCCGCCGTTGCCGAGGATCATCTTGTACCGCTCGTTGGTCTGCTCGGCGTTCCCGAACCCGGCGAACTGCCGGATGGTCCACGTCCGCCCCCGGTAGCCGGTCGGGTACAGCCCGCGGGTGAACGGGTACTCCCCCGGCCAGCCGATCCGCTCGAACCCGTCGTAGCGGTCCCCGGGCCGCGGCCCGTACACCGGCTCCACGGGGTCCCCGGAGAGCGTGGTGAAGTCTGCGTCGCGCTTGCGCGCGGAGTCGTACCGGGCCTGCCAGCGACGGCGGCCCTCCTTGATGGCGTCAGCGTCCATACCCTCGAATTTACTAGGACGTCCAAGTAAATGTCGATGGGAGACCGCCGTACGCTCGTCCGTACGGCGGTGCGACGCGGGGCGTCAGGCCTTGGCGACGGCCGGCTCCGGGCTCTCCGTGAGGGGCTCCACCTGCTGTGTCACCTTGCGCTCGACGAAGAAGGCGGCGAAGGGGATCGTCCCGGACAGCAGCACCCACAGCAGCTTGCCGAACGGCCACTTGGCCTTGGAACCGAGGTCGAACGCGAAGATCAGGTAGACGATGTACAGGAAGCCGTGCACCTGGGAGACGACCAGCGTGACGTCCTCGCCCGTTCCGAAGCCGTACTTGAACACCATGCAGGTGGACAGCACCAGCAGCATGACAGCGGTCACGTAGGCCATGACCCGGTAGCGGGTCAGCACGCTCTTCTTCATGCGATCGAGCGTAACGGCACGTTCCGGGCGATCTTCGGCAGGGTCACCCCTCCTCGAAGTCGCCCGCCGCGAGCCGCAGGGGGCGGAGGATCGCGAAGAGTTCCGCGCACTCCTCCGCGTCGTAGGCGCTCAGGCCGAAGTCCATCGCCATCAGGTCCCGGGTCGCCGACTCGACCACCTCGCGGCCCTTGTCCGTGATGGACGCCAGCGTGCCGCGGCCGTCGTTGGGGTTGGGGCGCTTGGACACCAGCCCCGACCTCACCAGCCGGTCCACGGTGTTGGTCACCGACGTCGGATGCACCATCAACCGCTCACCGATCTTGGACATCGGCAGCTCGCCGGACTTGGAGAAGGTCAGCAGGACCAGCGCCTCGTACCGTGCGAACGTGAGCCCGTAGGGCTTGACCACCGCGTCGACCTCGGCCAGCAGGATCTGGTGGGCCCGCATGACCGAGGTGATGGCGGCCATCGCCGGCACGCTTCCCCAGCGCTGCTTCCAGAGCTCGTCGGCACGGGCGATGGGATCGAACGAGAGACTGAGCGGTTTGGGCACGGTCCAGACCCTACCGGCGGGTCAGATGCCGGTCAGCCCTGTCTCGCCCTTCGGTCCGCCGTCAGCCGGCCAGGTGCCGTTCGACGGTCTCCACCTTCGACGTCAGCCCGTCCTCCACGCCCGGACGGATGTCCGCCTTGAGGACGAGGGAGACGCGCGGCGCGCGCGCCTCCACCGCGGCCACGGCGCGCTTCACCACGTCCATGACCTCGTCCCACTCCCCCTCGACCGACGTGAACATCGCGTCGGTGCGGTTCGGCAGTCCGGACTCGCGGACCACCCGCACGGCGTCGGCGACGTACTCCCCCACGTCCTCGCCGACGCCCAGCGGCGTCACGGAAAAGGCGACGATCACGCGTTCACGACCCCTTCCTTGCGGGCGCGGGACGCGATCACCGCGTCCTCGGCCTCACGCTTCAGCCGCCGCTCGGCGAAGAAGCCGCCGGCGGGCAGCACCGACATCACGAAGTAGAAGGCGGCGGTGCCCAGCGACCACTTCGCCCGGTTCCAGGCGTCGGCCCAGAAGATCACGTAGAGGACGAAGAGGAAGCCGTGGACCGCGCCCATGACCGGCACGGCGTTGAACTCGGTGGTCCGCTTCAGGACCGAGCAGACGAGCAGCAGCAGGAACGAGATCGCTTCGGGGCCCGAGACCAGGCGGAGGCGGCGGAGTGCGGAGGCGGTCTTGATGTCCACGGGTCACCTTCGGAAGGGAGAGACGTCGGCGTCGACGGTGCTGTCTGCCTGCGAGCGCCTTGTGAACGCGCGCACAAGCGGGTCCATTGTGGCAAACCCCCGGGACGATCACGGCCGGGGGGTCGGGGTCGCGTCAGGGTGCGACTCGTCCTCCGGGATCTGGGCGCGGGGCAAAAGGGCCGCTACCGTCGCACACGTGGCGATGTTCCGACTTCAGAGCAGCAAGGTGCTCGCCGTCGACATGACCGGGGACGCCGTCAAGGCGAAGAACGGCTCCATGGTCGCGTACGACGGGCAGATGGCCTTCAAGACGCTCACGGGTGGCGGTGAGGGCATCCGGGGGATGGTGACCCGGCGGCTCACGGGCGAGCAGATGACGCTCATGGAGGTGAAGGGGCACGGCACCTGCTTCTTCGCCGACCGAGCCTCGGAGATCAACCTGGTGTCCCTCGGCGGGGAGAAGCTGTACGTGGAGTCCAGCAACCTGCTGGCGGCCGACGGCGGACTGCGCACGGGCACCACCTTCACCGGCCTGCGCGGCGCCTCCCAGGGCAACGGGCTGTTCACGACCACGATCGAGGGGCACGGCCAGGCCGCGATCATGTCGGACGGCCCCGCCGTGCTGCTGCGGGTGAGCCCGCAGTACCCGCTGACGGTCGACCCGGGCGCGTACGTCGCGCACCAGGGAAATCTGCGGCAGTCCTTCCAGTCCGGCGTGACGTTCCGCACGTTCTTGGGCGAGGGCGGCGGCGAGGCCTTCCAGATCCGCTTCGAGGGCGACGGGGTGGTCTACGTCCAGCCCAGTGAGCGCAACACGATCGCAGGAGACGTCTGACATGGGCTTCCGGGAGATCAACCCCAAGATGGTCGAGGCGACCGTCGCGCCCGGTCAGCGGCTGTTCAGCCAGCGCGGCGCGATGCTCGCGTACCAGGGCGAGGTCAGCTTCACCCCGAACCTGCGCGGCGGCCAGGGCGGGGTGATGTCGATGATCGGCCGGCGCGTGGCGGACGAGGACACGCCCCTGATGACCGTGGAGGGCAGCGGCACGGTGCTGTTCGGGCACGGCGGCCACCACGTCCAGGTGATCCACCTCTCCGGGGACACCCTGTACGTCGAGGCGGACCGGCTGCTGGCCTTCGAGGGGACGCTGGAGCAGGGCACGGTGTTCCTCGGCTCGCAGGGCGGGGTGATGGGGATGGTCCGGGGCCAGGTCTCCGGTCAGGGCCTGTTCACCACCACGCTCAAGGGACACGGCGCGGTCGCCGTGATGGCGCACGGCGGGGTGATCGAGGTGCCGATCACCCCGCAGCGCCCGGTGCACGTCGACCCGCAGGCCTACGTCGCCCACCACGGTGACGTGCGCAACAAGCTCTCGACGGCGCTCGGCTGGCGGGACATGGTGGGACGCGGCTCCGGGGAGGCCTTCCAGCTGGAGCTGAGCGGCAGCGGCGCGGTCTACGTCCAGGCCTCGGAGGAGAAGCTGTGAGCACGTACGGAACGCCGGGCGCCGCGCCCCGGGTCCTCGACCCCATGACGCTGCCGTCCGACGACAATGTGGACGCCTACACCTTCTGCGTGGAGCTCAAGGGCACCCAGTGGTTCATGCAGAAGGGGAAGATGATCGCCTACTACGGCACCGTCGAGTTCAACGGCATCGGGCACGGGCGACTCGACCGACTTGTCCGGAAGGCGTTCCATTCGCCACTGCACGCGAGCGACTGGGTCGTGGCGGAGGGCTCGGGCAAGATGCTGCTCGCCGACCGGGCCTTCGACGTCAATTCGTACGACTTGGATGACGGCAATCTGACCATTCGCTCGGGCAACTTGCTCGCTTTTCAGCCAAGCTTGTCGCTGAAGCAGTCGATCGTGCCAGGTTTTCTGACACTGATCGGAACCGGAAAGTTCGTGGCGGCATCAAACGGACCGGTGGTGTTCATGGAGCCGCCGATCAGGGTCGACCCGCAGGCGCTGGTCGGCTGGGCGGACTGCCCGTCCCCGTGCCACCACTACGACCACGGCTACCTGACCGGCGTACTGGGCGGTCTACGTGCGATGACGGGCCTCGGAGGGGTCTCCGGCGAGGAGCACCAGTTCGAGTTCGTCGGCGCGGGCACGGTGCTGCTGCAGTCGTCCGAGGCGCTGATGACGGGGCAGGCCGCCGGGGCGCCTCCGCAGCAGCCCGGGGTGCCCGGAGGGGGTGGACCGGGCGGGTCCGGACCTGGCGCAGCCGGACCGCGTCTTCCCGGACAGCTGGGAGACCTCCAGCGTCGCTTCGGGCTGTGAGCGGTAGTGTGCGGGGTGTGACATCGAACGCCTGCACGCGGTGTCACACGGAAGCCCTATTAGTTCGCCTTTCAACTTCCTTAGGTAGACTTCATTCATGGAGACCGAGACGGCCACCCGCTGGCTGACCAATGCGGAGCAGTGCGCCTGGCGCACCCACCTGGAGGTCAACAAGCTGCTGACCTACCAGCTCGAGAAGGATCTGCAGCCGTTCGGCCTGACAATGAACGACTACGAGATCCTGGTGAACCTGTCCGAGTCGGAGGACCGGCGGATGCGGATGAGCGACCTCGCCTCCGCCACGATGCAGTCCAAGAGCCGGCTCTCCCACCAGATCACCCGGATGGAGAACGCCCACCTGGTCCGCCGGGAGAACTGCGAGTCGGACCGCCGCGGACTCTACGCGGTCCTCACCGACCACGGCATGGAGACGATGCAGAAGGTCGCCCCGCACCACGTGGCGTCGGTGCGCCGGCACTTCATCGACCTCCTCTCCCCCGAGGCCCTGATCGAGCTCGACAAGGCCCTCAAGCCCATCGCGGAGCACCTGCGCGGCCAGCGGGGACGACTCTGACGTCCTCCCCCTGACGCCCCCTAGGGCCGGGCCGTCCCCCGGTCCGAGCCGGCGAGCGGCAGGCGGAGTTCGAAGAGGGCTCCGCCCGCCGGCGCCGCGCCCGCGGTGAGCGTGCCGCCGTGCCGTACGGCGACGTCCCGCGCGATGGCCAGGCCGAGACCGGCCCCGCCGTCGTCCCGGCTGCGCGCCGCGTCCAGCCGGACGAACCGCTCGAAGATCCGCTCGCGGTCGGCCTCGGCCACCCCCTCGCCGTCGTCGGCGACGCCCACCACGGCCTCGCCGCCCTCCCGGCGCACGGTCACCGTGATCCGTTCCCGTGCGTGCCGCTCCGCGTTGTCCAGCAGGTTGGCGAGCACCCGCCCCAGCTGACCGCGTGACCCGGAGACCTCGACGGGCTCCGCCTCCACCGTGACGCGCCGGCGCTCCGCCGCCTCCTCACGGGCCAGCGCGGCCAGGTCCACCCGGGTGCCCGCGGGCCGCTCCCCCGCGTCGAGCCGGGCGAGCAGCAGCAGATCGGCGGCGAGGTTCTGCAGCCGTACGGTGTCCTCGACGGCGCCGTCCAGGTCGAGCAGCTCGGGGTGCGCGGCCGCCACCTCCAGCTGGGTGCGCAGCGAGGCGATGGGGCTGCGCAGCTCGTGCGAGGCGTCGGCGACGAACCTGCGCTGCCGCTCGACGGAGGTCTCCAGCGCGGCGAGCGTGGCGTTGGTGGTGCGGGCGAGCCGGGCGACCTCGTCGTGCGTCGCCGGCTCGGGGACGCGGCGGCGGAGGTCCTCGGAGGCGGTGATCGCGGCCATCTCCCTGCGGATGCCCTCGACGGGGCGCAGGGCCCTTCCGGTGACCAGCCAGGTCACCCCGGCGACGACGCCGAGCAGCAGCGGGAAGCCGATGAGCATGGCGGTCAGCGCCGTGCCCACGGCGCTGTGTTCGGCGGCGAGCGGGGCGCCCGCGTGGACGGTGAGGCGGCCCCGGTCGGGGGTCTCCACCTCGACGGCGGCGAAGCGGTAGTCCTCGGTGTCGCCGTCGACGGTGGCGGTGCCGTTGGTGTAGCTCGCGCCCTGGGCGATCTCGCCGGGTTCGAGGGACTCGTCGTCGTCCCGGTCGTCCCGGTCGTCGCGGTCGTCGTCGCGGTGGTCAGGGCCGTCCCGGTCGTCACGGCCGTCCTCGTCGGACCGGGTGGGCGCGGGGGTCACCTCGGAGGTGCCCGTGCCGCTGATCCGCTCCAGGTCCTCCGAGGCGGCGAGCAGGACGCCGTCCTCGTCGACGATCTGCACGGGGGTGTCCTCGGCGTCCAGCCCGGAGAGCTTGCCGAGGGGTGTACGGGCGGCCAGTTCGGAGGCGACGGCCTGCGCGGAACGCTCGGCCCGGGTGCCCGCCTCGCCGGTCAGGTTGGCGCGCAGGGACAGAAGGAGGGCGGTGCCGGCCGCGACGAGGGCCACGGCGACGACGAGCGTGGCGCCGAGGGTCGCCCGGGAGCGGACCGAGCCGAACAGCCGGCTCACGGCGCCGTCTCCAGCCGGTAACCGGCGCCGCGCACCGTGCGGATGAGGTCCGCGCGGAGCTTGCGGCGCAGGGCGCTGACGTAGACCTCGACGATGTTGGGGTCGCCCTCGTACGCGAAGTCCCAGACGTGCTCGAGGATGTCGGCCTTGGACACCACCTCGCCGGCCCGCAGCACCAGGTGCTCCAGCACCGAGAACTCCTTCGCCGTCAGCTCGGCCTCCTCCTCGCCGAGCCAGACGCGGCGGGCGGCGGTGTCCACCTTCAGATCGCCGTGCACATGGACCGGGGACGCGCCCGCGGCCCGCCGGCGGCGCAGCAGCGCCTTCACCCGGGCGACCAGCACCACGTAGGAGAACGGCTTGGTCAGGTAGTCGTCGGCGCCGGTGTCCAGGCCCTCGGCCTCGTCGTACTCGCCGTCCTTGGCGGTGAGCATCAGGATCGGCACGTCGTGCCCGGCGGCGCGCAGGGCGGCGCACACCCGGTAGCCGTTGAGTCCGGGCAGCATGATGTCGAGGATCACCAGGTCGTACGGCTCGGTCGTGGCCCGGTCCAGCCCCTCCCGGCCGTCGTGCACGACGTCGACGGCGTACCCCTCGGCGGTGAGGCCCTTGGCGAGGGAGAGGGCGAGGCGCTTTTCGTCCTCGACGATCAGGAGTCGCATGGGACCCAGGGTCGCAAAGGGAAGCTGAAGATCACTTAAGGCTGCTTCAGCTTCGGCTCAGCGTCGGTGGGCGAGATTGAAGACGTCGAAAGCCCACCTACTCGGGAGGAACCCACATGAAGCGCAACATCGTGATCGCCGTCGTCACGGCCGCGGCCCTCGTGGGAGGCGGCACGGCCACGGCCCTCGCGGTCTCGGGGGACGATGACGACGCCTCGACGCCGGTGACGCGGACGGACGACGACCGCGAGGACCGGGACGACCGGGACGACCGTTCCGACGACGGCGGCGACGACGGCGACCGTGCCGCCGCACCCGGGGACGTCACCGCCGCCGACGCCATCACCGCCGCGCTGAAGCACACCCCGGGTACGGCGGTGTCCGCCGAACTGGACGACGGGTCGTGGGAGATCGACGTCCTCGGCAAGGGCGACACCTGGCACAGCGTGCGCGTCGACCCGGGCACCGGCAAGGTCCTGGGCTCGTCGAAGGACGACGAGGACGACGCCGCCGAGGTACGGGCCGCGCTGAAGGGGACGTCCGTGACGGCCGAGCAGGCGGCGAAGGCCGCTGCCGCCAAGGGGACCGTCGTCTCCGTCGACCTGGACGACGACGGCGACGACCGGGGCTGGGAGGCGGAGACGCGCGCCTCCGGCGGGGACGGGCAGGACTGGAGCGTCGGCCTGACGACCGCTTCGGTCACGGCCGACCGCGACGACGACTGACCAGGAGTGTCCTCGCCCCCGCCGCCCCTTCCCGTCCCGTCCCCGGGGGCTGCGCCCCCGGACCCCCATCGGCCCTGACGGGCCTCGTCCTCAAACGCCGGACGGGCTGACATTCAGCCCCTCCGGCGTTTGAGGAGCGGGGTCCGGGGCGGAGCCCCGGGTCGGGAAGGGAAGGGGCGGCGGGGGCGGGAAACCCGTGCTCAGCCGCCGGACGAGCCACCCTGGGTCAGACCCTCGACCAACTCGTCCGCCGCCCGGTAGGGATCCAGCTCGCCCATGACGATCCGCTCGGCGAGCGCCCCGAGGCGGCGGTCGCCGTGGAGGTCGCCGATGCGTTCCCGCAGAGCGGTGACCGCGATCGTCTCGACCTCCCGCGCCGCCCGCGCCCTGCGCCGCTCCGCGAGGACGCCCCGTTCCTCCATCCACGCCCGGTGTTTCTCCAGCGCCTCGACGACCTCGTCGACGCCCTCCTGACGGGCGGCGACCGTCTTGACGATCGGGGGGCGCCAGTCGCCGGGGCCGCGGGACTCACCGAGGCCCAGCATGTGGTTCAGCTCGCGGGCGGTGGCGTCCGCCCCGTCGCGGTCGGCCTTGTTGACGACGTAGACGTCGCCGATCTCCAGGATTCCGGCCTTGGCGGCCTGGATGCCGTCGCCCATGCCGGGGGCGAGCAGGACCACGGAGGTGTCGGCCTGGGAGGCGATCTCCACCTCCGACTGGCCCACGCCGACCGTCTCGACGAGGATCACGTCGCAGCCGGCCGCGTCCAGGACGCGGATGGCCTGCGGCGCGGCCCAGGCGAGGCCGCCCAGGTGGCCGCGGGTGGCCATGGAGCGGATGTAGACGCCCGGGTCGGAGGCGTGCTCCGACATCCGGACGCGGTCACCCAGAAGGGCGCCCCCGGAGAACGGGGAGGACGGGTCGACGGCCAGGACGCCGACCCGCTTGCCCTGTTTGCGGTACGCGGTCACCAGCGCCGAGGTGGACGTCGACTTGCCCACGCCCGGGGAGCCGGTGAGGCCGACCACGTAGGCATTGCCCGCGAGCGGCGCGAGGGCCGCCATGACCTCCCTGAGCTGCGGTGACGCCCCCTCCACCAGGGAGATCAGCCGGGCCACGGCCCGTGGCCTGCCCTCTCTGGCCTGGGCCACCAGAGTGGAGACGTCCTGCATCACAGCTCCGTTCACGTAAGGGAAGTCGGCAACAACCGGGTCAGGCCTTGGGTACCCGCACGATCAGCGCGTCACCCTGGCCGCCGCCACCGCACAGCGCCGCGGCGCCGACACCGCCGCCGCGCCGCTTCAGCTCCAGCGCCAGGTGCAGCACCAGGCGCGCGCCGGACATCCCGATCGGGTGGCCCAGCGCGATGGCGCCGCCGTTGACGTTCACCTTTTCGGTGGAAACGCCCAGGTCCTTCATTGACTGCACGGCAACCGCCGCGAACGCCTCGTTGATCTCGATCAGGTCGAGGTCGGAGACCTCCAGGCCCTCCTTCTTGAGGGCGTGCAGGATGGCGTTCGACGGCTGCGACTGGAGCGAGTTGTCGGGGCCGGCCACGTTGCCGTGGGCGCCGATCTCGGCGATCCACTCCAGGCCCAGCTCCTGCGCCTTGGCCTTGCTCATCACGACCACGGCGGCGGCGCCGTCGGAGATCTGCGAGGAGGAGCCGGCGGTGATGGTGCCGTCCTTGGCGAAGGCCGGGCGCAGCTTGCCGAGGGACTCGGCGGTGGTGTCGCCGCGGATGCCCTCGTCCTTGCTGAAGAGCACCGGGTCGCCCTTGCGCTGCGGGATCTCGACCGGGGTGATCTCGGCCTCGAAGATGCCGTTCTTCTGCGCGGCGGCGGCCCGCTGGTGGGACAGGGCGGCGATCTCGTCCTGCTCGGCGCGGCCGATGCCGAGGCGGGTGTTGTGCTTCTCCGTGGACTCGCCCATGGCGATGTTCTCGAAGGAGTCGGTCAGGCCGTCGTGCGCCATCGCGTCGAGCACCTGCACCGCGCCGTACTTGTAGCCCTCGCGGGACTTCGGCAGCAGATGGGGGGCGTTGGTCATGGACTCCTGGCCGCCGGCCACGACCACGTCGAACTCGCCCGCGCGGATGAGCTGGTCGGCCAGCGCGATGGCGTCGAGGCCGGAGAGGCACACCTTGTTGATGGTGAGCGCCGGGACGTTCATCGGGATGCCGGCCTTCACGGCGGCCTGGCGCGCCGGGATCTGCCCCGCCCCGGCCTGGAGCACCTGCCCCATGATCACGTACTGGACCTGGTCGCCACCGATCCCCGCACGGTCGAGGGCGGCCTTGATCGCGAAGCCGCCGAGGTCGGCTCCGGAGAACGACTTCAGCGAACCGAGCAGCCGACCCATCGGGGTGCGGGCGCCCGCGACGATGACGGACGTCGTGCCGTTCGTTGCGGATGATGCAGAAGATGCAGAAGTCATGAGCTGCGGTCCCCTTCCGGCTGCACAGCCGAGGAGTGAACGAGGGTTTACTTCGAATGTACTGACGCGCGGGTGACCCCGTCATCGGCCTTTCGGTGTGATCGCGCGCACGTTGCGTAACCGGCCCGGGGGCGCTGCACTGATTTCATGCTGACGCGAATCGACCACATCGGGATCGCCTGCTTCGACCTCGACAAGACCGTGGAGTTCTACCGCTCCACCTACGGCTTCGAGGTGTTCCACTCGGAGGTCAACGAGGAGCAGGGCGTGCGCGAGGCCATGCTCAAGATCAACGAGACCTCGGACGGCGGGGCCTCCTACCTGCAGCTTCTCGAGCCGACCCGCGAGGACTCCACCGTCGCCAAGTGGCTCGCGAAGAACGGCGAGGGAGTCCACCACATCGCTTTCGGTACGGCGGACGTCGACACGGAGGCGGCCGGCATCAAGGAGAAGGGCGTACGCGTTCTGTACGAAGAGCCCCGGCGCGGTTCCATGGGGTCACGGATCACCTTCCTGCACCCGAAGGACTGCCACGGCGTACTGACAGAACTGGTCACTTCCGCGCCCGTTGAGTCGTCCGAGCACTGACCCACGTACATAAGGGCCGGTAGGGTTGGGTCTGGTCGCCGCTCGAAGCGTGGTGACCGAGTCCCGTCGTGTTCGGCGACGGGATCGCCGGGGCCGGGTGGCGGGGGGCGAGCGCGGGGCAGCAGCCCATGCTCCGCCGTTGATCTGACACCATTCCCCGGGGGCTCCGTTCGGGATGGGCGGAGCTCGGCCAGACTTGCGACCAGGGGACGGATGGGACCGCGCAGTGCGGGGCTACGAGAGCCAGGAGCGAGAGCCGGCGGCTGACGTCGACCACCTCTCTCGGTTCGAAGCCGAGATGAAGCGGCTGAAGACCGAGCGGGAAAAGGCGATCCAGCACGCCGAGGACCTCGGCTACCAGGTCGAGGTGCTGCGCGCCAAGCTGCACGAGGCGCGGCGCACCATCATGTCCCGGCCCGCCTACGACGGCGGCGACATCGGTTACCAGGCCGAGCAGTTGCTGCGCAACGCGCAGATGCAGGCCGACCAGCTCCGCGCGGACGCCGAGCGGGAGCTGAGCCAGGCCCGCGCCCAGACCCAGCGCATCCTCCAGGAGCACGCCGAGCAGGCCGCCCGCCTCCAGGCGGAACTGCACCAGGAGGCGGTGGCCCGGCGTCAGCAGCTCGACCAGGAGCTGGCGGAGCGCCGCCAGACCGTCGAGACGCACGTCAACGAGAACGTGGCGTGGGCGGAGCAGCTGCGGGCCCGCACCGAGGAGCAGGCCCGCCGCCTGATGGAGGAGACCCGCGCCGAGCGGGAGCAGGCCCTGGCCGCCGCGCGCGAGGAGGCCGAGCGGCTGACCGCCGAGGCCCGCCGCAGGCTGCAGAGCGAGGCGGAGGCGGCCCGCAGCGAGGCCGAGCAGCTGCTGCGCCGCGCCCGCGCGGACGCCGAGCGGCTGCTGAACGCCGCGTCCACGCAGGCCCAGGAGGCCACCGAGCACGCCGAGCAGCTGCGCACCTCCACGGTCACCGAGTCGGAGTCGGCGCGCCGCCGGGCGCAGGAGATGAGCCGGGCCGCCGAGGAGCGGATGGCCCAGGCGGAGAGCGCGCTGCGCGAGGCGCGGTCCGAGGCCGAGAAGGTGCTCGCCGAGGCGAAGGAGGCCGCCGCCAAGGCGCTGGCGTCCGCCGAGGCCGCCAACGAGACCCGTACGCGCACCGCCAAGGAGCAGGTGGCGCGGCTGGTCAGCGAGGCGACCAAGGAGGCGGAGGCCACCAAGGCGGACGCCGAGCAGCTGGTCGCCGACGCCCGCGCCGAGGCGGAGAAGATCGTCGCGGAGGCCGCGGAGAAGGCCCGTACGCTCACCGCGGAGGAGTCGGCCACCCAGCTGTCCAAGGCGGCCAAGACCGCCGAGGACGTGCTCAACAAGGCGTCCGAGGAGGCCAAGCGGACCACCAAGGCGGCCGCCGAGGAGGCGGAGCGGATCCGCCGCGAGGCCGAGGCCGAGGCCGACCGGCTGCGCGCCGAGGCGCACGACATCGCCGAGCAGCTCAAGGGCGCGGCGAAGGACGACACCAAGGAGTACCGCGCCAAGACGGTCGAGCTGCAGGAGGAGGCGCGCCGGCTGCGCGGCGAGGCCGAGCAGTTGCGCGCCGACGCGGTCGCCGAGGGCGAGAAGATCCGCGCGGAGGCCCGCAAGGAGGCCGTGGCGCAGATCGAGGAGGCGGCCAAGTCCGCCGAGGAGCTGCTCGCCAAGGCCAAGGCGGACGCGGACGAACTGCGCTCCACCGCGCAGACGGACAGCGAGAAGGTCCGCACCGAGGCCATCGAGCGCGCCACGACGCTGCGCCGGCAGGCCGAGGAGACCCTGGAGCGCACCCGCAAGGAGGCCGAGCGGCACCGAGCGGAGGCCGCGGAGCAGGCCGACGCGCTCAAGGAGGACGCCGAGCGGGCCGCGCGCGAGCTGCGCGAGGAGACCGAGCGGGCCGTGGAGGCGCGGCGCGCGGAGGCCGCCGAGGAGCTGACCCGGCTGCACACCGAGGCCGAGGAGCGCCTCGCCTCGGCCGAGCAGGCGCTGAGCGACGCGCGCGAGGAGGCCGCCCGGATCCGCCGCGAGGCGACCGAGGAGGCCGAGCGGCTGCGCACCGAGGCCGCCGAGCGGATCCGTACGCTGCAGCAGCAGGCGGAGCAGGAGGCCGAGCGGCTGCGCGACGAGGCCGCCGCGGACGCGTCGGCGTCCCGGGCGGAGGGCGAGGCCGTCGCCGTGCGGCTGCGGTCGGAGGCCGCGGCGGAGGCGGAGCGGCTCAAGTCGGAGGCGCAGGACAGCGCGGACCGGATGCGCGCGGAGGCCCAGGCGGCCGCCGAGCGGATCGGCACGGAGGCGTCCGAGACGCTGGCGGCGGCGCAGGAGGAGGCGGCCCGGCGGCGCCGGGAGGCGGAGGAACTCCTCGGCGCGGCCCGCGAGGAGGCCGGCGAGGAGCGTCGGCGGGCCCGCGAGCAGAGCGAGGAACTGCTGGCGGCGGCGCGCACCCGTGTGGAGGAGGCACAGGCCGAGGCCGTACGGCTGGTCGAGGAGGCGGACCGGCGCGCCACGGAGATGGTGTCGGCGGCCGAGCTTCACGCCCAGCAGGTGCGGGACTCCGTCGCGGGGCTGCACGAGCAGGCGCAGGAGGAGATCACCGGGCTGCGCAGCGCCGCCGAGCACGCGGCGGAGCGCACCCGGCGCGAGGCCGAGGAGGAGGCGGACCGGGTCCGCGCCGACGCCTACGCGGAGCGGGAGCGGGCCAGCGAGGACGCGGGCCGGATGCGGCGCGAGGCGCAGGAGGAGGCCGAGGAGGCCAAGTCCCTTGCGGAGCGCACGGTTTCGGAGGCGATCACGGAGGCGGACCGGATCCGCGCCGAGGTCTCCGAGCACGCGCAGCGGCTGCGCACCGAGGCGTCCGACGCGGTCGCCGAGGCCGAGCAGGCCGCGGCGCGTACCCGGGCGGAGGCCCGCCAGGACGCCAACCGGATCCGTTCGGACGCGGCGACGCAGGCGGACACGCTCATCACCGAGGCGCGCAGCGAGGCTGAGCGGCTCACCGACGAGACGGTCGCCGAGGCCGAGCGGGTGCGTTCGGAGTCGGTCGCCAAGGCGGAGAAGCTCATCGCGGACGCCACCGGCGACGCGGAGCGGCTGCGCGCCGAGGCCGCGGAGACGGTGGGGTCGGCGCAGCAGCACGCGGAGCGGCTGCGGCACGAGGCCGAGCGGGTCAAGGCCGACGCGGAGTCGGAGGCGGAGCGGCTGGTGTCCTCCGCGCGCGACGAGGCCGAGCGGACGCTGGACGAGGCCCGCAAGGAGGCCAACAAGCGGCGTTCGGAGGCGGCCGAGCAGGTCGACACCCTCATCACGGAGACCACCGCCGAGGCGGACAAGCTGCTCACCGAGGCGCAGCAGCAGGCGCTGAAGACGACGGCCGACGCCGAGTCGCAGGCGGACACCATGGTGGGCGCGGCCCGCAGCGAGGCCGAGCGGCTGGTGTCCGAGGCGCGGGTCGAGGGCAACTCCCTGGTGGAGAAGGCCCGTACGGACGCCGACGAGCTGCTGGTAGGCGCACGCCGGGACGCGACGCAGATCCGGGAGCGCGCGGAGGAGCTGCGCGACCGCATCACCAGGGAGATCGAGGAGCTGCACGAGCGGGCCCGGCGCGAGGCGGCGGAGACCATGAAGTCCGCCGGCGACCGCTGCGACGCGCTGATCAAGGCCGCGGAGGAGCAGCTGGCCAAGGCGGAGGCCAAGGCGAAGGAGATCGTCTCCGAGGCCAACTCCGAGGCGGGCAAGGTGCGCATCGCCGCCGTGAAGAAGGCCGAGGGTCTTCTGAAGGAGGCGGAGCAGAAGAAGGCCACGCTCGTGAAGGAGGCCGAGGAGCTGAAGGCCGAGGCGGTGCGCGAGGCACGGCGCACCGTCGAGGAGGGCAAGCGCGAGCTGGAAGTCCTCGTCCGGCGCCGCGAGGACATCAACGCGGAGATCTCGCGCGTCCAGGACGTCCTGGAGGCCCTGGAGTCCTTCGAAGCCCCGGCGGGCGGCAAGGACAACGGCGTCAAGGCAGGGGCCGCGGCAGGTGCTACCCGTACGGGTGGCAAGTCAACCGATAGCTAGCAAACCGGGCGAATTCCCTTGTACGGTGAGGGCTTTGACCATGGCTTTGGCAAGGCTTCCGGCGGCGAGCCACTCAAAAGGGGTGTCATCTTCCGTATCAAACGTGCATCCGCTCGATGACACAGCGCTTCGGCCCCTAGGATTCCACCTATCACCTCACCGGTCTCATTCGACAGGAACCCCATGAGCGACACTTCCCCCTACGGCTTCGAGCTTGTGCGGCGTGGGTACGACCGCGCTCAGGTGGACGAACGTATCTCCAAGCTCGTCTCCGACCGTGACAGCGCTCTCGCCCGCATCACCGCTCTGGAAAAGCGCATCGAAGAGCTCCACCTCGAGACGCAGAACGCCCAGGCCCAGATCAACGACGCCGAGCCGTCGTACGCGGGTCTCGGCGCGCGCGTGGAGAAGATCCTCCGTCTCGCCGAGGAGGAGGCCAAGGACCTGCGCGAGGAGGCCCGGCGCGCCGCGGAGCAGCACCGTGAGCTCGCCGAGTCGGCCGCCCAGCAGGTGCGCAACGACGCCGAGTCCTACGCCGCCGAGCGCAAGGCCAAGGCCGAGGACGAAGGCGTCCGGATCGTCGAGAAGGCCCAGGGCGAGGCCGCGCAGCTGCGCTCCGAGGCGCAGAAGGACGCCCAGTCCAAGCGCGAGGAGGCGGAGGCCCTCTTCGAGGAGACCCGCGCCAAGGCCGCGCAGGCCGCCGCGGACTTCGAGACGAACCTGGCGAAGCGCCGCGAGCAGTCCGAGCGTGACCTGGCCTCGCGTCAGGCCAAGGCCGAGAAGCGACTCGCGGAGATCGAGCACCGCGCCGAGCAGCTCCGCCTGGAGGCCGAGAAGCTGCGCACCGACGCCGAGCGCCGGGCCCGCCAGACGGTGGAGACCGCCCAGCGCCAGGCCGAGGACATCGTGGCCGACGCCAACGCCAAGGCCGACCGGATCCGTTCGGAGTCCGAGCGGGAGCTCGCGGCGCTGACCAACCGCCGCGACTCCATCAACGCCCAGCTGACCAACGTCCGCGAGATGCTGGCGACCCTCACGGGTGCCGCGGTCGCCGCCACCGGCGCGCCCGCCACCGAGGACGAGCCCGTCTCCCGCGGCGTCCCGGCCCAGCAGTCCCGGTAGCACCACCGGGCGACCCGGACACAGGCCGAAGCCCTCTGCCACTGCGGTGGCAGAGGGCTTCGGCCCGTTCTAGCGTGGCCGCATGATCGAGCTGGAGGGGCTGACCAAGCGGTACGGCGAGAAGGTCGCGGTGGACAACCTGACCTTCACCGTCCGGCCGGGCATCGTCACGGGCTTCCTCGGCCCGAACGGCGCCGGCAAGTCGACCACGATGCGGATGATCCTGGGGCTCGACCACCCCACCGCGGGGGACGTCCGCATCGACGGCACGCACTACGACCGGCTCCAGGACCCCCTGACGTACATCGGGGCCCTGCTGGAGGCCAAGGGAGTGCACCCGGGGCGCAGCGCCTACAACCACCTGCTGTGGCTCGCGCAGAGCAACGGCATCCCCGAACGGCGGGTGCGGGAGGTGCTGGGCGAGGTCGGCCTGACGGCGGTGGCCCGGAAGAAGGCCAAGGGGTTCTCGCTCGGCATGGGGCAGCGGCTCGGCATCGCCGCCGCCCTGCTCGGCGACCCTCGGATCCTGATGTTCGACGAACCGGTCAACGGCCTCGACCCCGAGGGCATCCACTGGATCCGTACGCTGATGAAGTCGCTGGCCGAGCAGGGCCGCACGGTGTTCGTCTCCTCCCACCTGATGAGCGAGATGGCCCTGACGGCGGACCACCTCGTGGTCATCGGGCAGGGGCGGCTGCTCGCCGACACCTCGATGGCGGAGTTCATCGAACGCAACTCCCGCTCCTACGTCCGGGTGCGCAGCCCGCAGCGGGAGGCGCTGCTGGACGCGCTGCACCAGGCCGGCGTCACCGCCGTGGACGGCGCGGACGGGACGCTGGAGGTGGACGGGACGCCCGCCGAGAAGATCGGCGAGCTGGCCGCCCGCAACGGGGTGGTGCTGCACGAACTGAGCCCGCAGCAGGCCTCCCTGGAGGAGGCGTTCATGCAGTTGACGGCGGAGTCGGTGGAGTACCACGCGCACACCGGCGCGCCCCTGCCCCCGCAGCAGCAGTGGGGCGAGAGCTGGAGGAAGGGCTGAGCATGGCGACGGCACAGGTCGTACGGTCGGAGTGGACCAAGATCCGGTCGGTGGCGTCGACCGTGTGGACGCTGTCCACCGCGGTGGTCGTCACCATCGCCCTCGGCATGCTGATCTCGGCGCTGTCGAAGAACGAGTTCGGCAGCCTCAGCGAGCGGGAGCGGCTTTCCTTCGATCCGACGTTCATCAGCTTCGCCGGGACCAGCCTGGGCCAGCTCGCGATGATCGTGTTCGGGGTGCTGGTGGTGTCGAACGAGTACAGCACCGGGATGATCCGCGCCTCGCTGGCGGCCGTGCCCAAGCGGGGCGTCTTCCTGTTCAGCAAGCTCGCCGTGGCCACCGCGCTGGCGTTCGTGGTCGGCATGGCCACCAGCTTCGCCACGTTCTTCCTTGGCCAGCTGATGCTCGGCGACCTCGCGGCGTCCATCGGCGACGACGGGGTGCTGCGCGCGGTGTTCGGCGGCGGGCTCTACATGACGCTGATCGCGCTGTTCTCCATGGGGGTGGCCGCGATGCTGCGTTCCCCCATGCTGTCGCTGGGCATCCTGATGCCGTTCTTCTTCCTGATCTCCAACATCCTCGGCAACGTCAGCGCCACCGAGAAGGTCGGCCGGTTCCTGCCCGACCAGGCGGGCAGCAGGATCATGCGGGTGGTCACCCCGGTGGACGACGACACCCCGTACGGCCCCTGGGGCGGCCTTGGCATCATGGCGCTGTGGGTGATCGCGGCGGTCGTCGGCGGCTACGTGCTGCTGAAGCGGCGTGACGCGCAGTGAACGACCGTTCGGGAGCGGTTCCGGTCCGTCCGTGATGCACCCTTGAGCGGAACCGTCAGCGCCCCGATAAGCTCCTAACCCTTACGGGGGGCGTATGCCCCGCTGTCCTGAACCTTTCGATGGGTGCGGAGCATGATCGAGGCAGTCGGCCTGACCAAGCGGTACGGCGACAAGACCGCTGTGTACAACCTTTCCTTCCAGGTGCGTCCCGGCGCCGTCACCGGCTTCCTGGGCCCCAACGGCTCGGGCAAGTCGACGACGATGCGGATGATCCTCGGTCTGGACAATCCCACCGCGGGCCATGTCACGATCTGCGGCCACCCGTACGACAGGCTGCCCAACGCCCCCCGCCAGGTGGGTGCGCTGCTGGACGCCAAAGCGGTGCACGGCGGCCGGTCCGCCCGCAACCACCTGCTCAGCCTGGCCCAGCTGTCGGGCATCCCGGCCCGCCGGGTGGACGAGGTGCTGGGCGTGGTGGGCCTGCACGAGGTGGCGGGCCGGCGGTCCAAGGGCTTCTCGCTCGGCATGGGGCAGCGCCTGGGCATCGCCGCCGCGCTGCTGGGCGATCCCCAGGTGCTGCTGTTCGACGAGCCGGTCAACGGCCTCGACCCCGAGGGCATCCTCTGGGTGCGCAACCTGATGAAGTCGCTGGCCGCCGAGGGCCGTACGGTCTTCGTCTCCTCCCACCTGATGAGCGAGATGGCGCTGACCGCCGACCACCTCATCGTGATCGGCCGCGGCCAGCTCATGGCGGACATGAGCGTGCGGGACTTCATCTCCGCCAACTCCGCCGACTTCGCGCGGGTGCGGACGCCCGACAGCGAGCCGCAGCAGCGCGAGAAGCTGTCGGCGGCCATCACCGAGGCCGGCGGCCATGTGCTGCCCGAGCAGGACGGCGCGCTGCGGGTGACGGGACTGCCGCTGCCCCGGATCAGCGACCTCGCCCACGACCACGACGTACGGCTGTGGGAGCTCTCGCCGCACCAGGCGTCCCTGGAGGAGGCGTACATGCGGATGACGCAGGGCGCCGTCGACTACCGTTCGACCGTCGACCAGAAGGAGGGGCTCCAGCAGCCCCTCCCGCCGGGCGCGCAGCCGCCGATGCCGGTGCCGGGCCAGGGCCAGCCCGGCTGGTACGCCCCGCCGCCGCCCCAGCAGGGCGGGCAGCCCTTCGCCCCGCCGCAGGCCGCCCCCGCGGGCCCCTACGGCGCTCCCCCTGCCCCCGCGGCCGCTCCGGCCGCCCCGGCGGCGAACCCGTACGCGCAGCCTCCGCAGGCGCCGCAGAGCGCTCCCCAGTCCGCCCCCTCCGCCGAGCCGACCAAGTCCGAGGACGCCCGATGAGCACGCCCCAGCCCCCGATGCCGCACAGCGCCGCACCCGAGTGGCCGGCCGCACCCGGTGCCGCGCCCTCCGCCCCCGGCCCGGCGTACCCCACCTACACCTCGCCCATCCCGGTGGTGCGCACCCATCTCGGGCACGCGCTCGCCTCCGAGTGGACGAAGATCAAGTCCGTGCGCTCCACCCTGTGGACGCTGGGCGTGTTCTTCGCGCTCGTGGTCGGCATCGGACTGCTCACCGGCCTGGTGGTCGCCAGTTCCGACCCCGACCTGGGCGGCGAGAGCCCGCTGTCGCTGGGCTTCTTCGGACTGCTGCTGGGCTCGATGTGCCTCATCACGCTCGGCGTGCTGACCACCGCCTCCGAGTACGGCACCGGCATGATCCGCACGACGATGGTCGCCTGTCCCAGCCGCGGCCGGGTGCTCGCGGCGAAGGCCCTGGTGTTCTTCCTGGTCGCCTTCGTGGTGACCCTCGTGTGCGCGTCGGTCGTCGGCCTGCTGCACGTGTCGCTGCTCGAGGAGCACAACGCCGCGGACCCGAACGGCGAGGAATGGCTGAAGGGCACGGTCGGCGTCTCGCTCTACCTGGCGCTGCTCGGCACCCTGTCGCTGGCGGTCGGGTCGATCGTGCGGCACTCGGCGGGCGCCATCACGATCATGATCGCGGCGGTGCTGGCCCCGCTGGTGATCGCGCTGTTCATGTTCTCCCCCTCGCTGGAGGACGTGCAGCAGGCGCTGTTCGAGTACTCCATTCCGAACCAGATGAGCATCTTCTACGCCAACTCCCTGTCGGAGTCGGGACCGTCGGGCTGGGACCCGCTGTGGATCATGCTGATCGTCACGGGTGCCGCGCTCGCCGGGGCGTTCACCCTGCTGCGGAAGCGGGACGTCTAGGGACCCCGGGGGCCTGTCAGAACCTCGGCGCGTTACGGGACCGCTGCACCCGCGTGGTGCGGCGGTCCTTCGCGTTCCAGCAGGCCTTGTGCCAGTGCCGGCGCTCGTCGACGCCGGAGTGCTCGGGCCAGGCCACCACGTGCGGCACCCCGTCCGGGATCAACTGGTCGCAGCCCGGGCACCGGTAGGACTTGCCGCGGGCGCTGCTGCCCGCCACGTGCCGCACGCTCCAGTCCTCGCCCTGCCAGGGCTCCGTGGACTGCCAGCCGCCGTACCTCCCGGAGCGGTCGTCCTCGGCGCTCCGGCCGGACGAACCGGCTCCCTTGGGTCGGTTGCGACGCGGGGACACAGGACACCTCACGGGGCTATACAGGATGCACGGACCGCGTCCAGCCTAGCCGCCGCGGACCGGGGTACGCGTACGCCGCCAAACGTCACAAGTCACTCCGTGGCGCGCGGCGGCCCCGCGAGAGCGGCCCATTCTGCAGACAATCCGCAAAATCGCTCACCCGACCGTGTCCTCGGCACGTGTCGGGGGGTTATGCCCTGCGGGGGAGCTCCGCGTCGGAGCCAAGGAAGCAGGAAGAGCAATGCGCGTTGGAAGTTTCGTGTTGGCCGCCCGGTTCCCCGGGCAGGGCGAGGGTGAGGCGCTGCACCGCGCGGTCCGCTCCGCCGAGGTGGCCGAGGAGTCGGGGCTCGACACGGTCTGGCTGGCCGAGCACCACTTCGTGCCCTACGGCACCTGCCCGTCCGCCGTCACCCTGGCGGCCATGCTGCTGGGCCGCACCCGGCGGCTGCGCGTGGGCACGGCGGTCAGTGTGCTGCCGACCGCCCATCCGGTCGCGCTCGGCGAACAGGCCGCGCTGCTGCACGTCGCCAGCGGCGGACGGTTCTCGCTGGGCCTCGGCCGGGGCGGCCCGTGGGTGGACCTGGAGGTCTTCGGGGCCGGCTTGGAGGCGTACGAGAAGGGGTTCCCGGAAGCGCTCGACCTGCTGCTGCGCTGGCTGCGCGAGCCGTCCGTGGGCGCCGACGGCGAGCGGTACCGGTTCCGCGAGGTGCCCGTCGTCCCCCGCCCCTCGGAGGCGCTCAACGAGACCGAGGGACCGGAGGTCGTGGTCGCCTGCACCTCCCCCGCGAGCGTACGGCTGGCCGCCGAGCGCGGGCTGCCGATGCTGCTCGGCATGCACGTCGGCGACGAGGAGAAGGCCGAGATGGTCGCCCTGTGGCGGCGCCACGCGCGCGCCGGCGGCCGGACGTCCGCCGAGATCGAGGGCGCGTCCCATGTCTCGGCCGGGGTCTGCCAGATCGCGGACCGGCGCGCGGACGCGGCCGAGACCTTGCTGAAGGCGATGCCCGGCTGGCTGAAGCAGGGGCTGGAGGCGCATGTGACGGTGGACGGCCGCGAGCGCCGGATGCGCGACCCGCTGGCCTACACCGAGCTGCTGTGCGGGCTGCACCCGGTGGGCACCCCGCGGCTGTGCGCCGACCGGCTCGCCGCGACCAGCGAGCGGACCGGCATCTCGCGCTTCGCGCTGCTCGTCGAGGGCTCCGGCGACCTGGCGGCGACGGAGGAGAACGTACGGCGGCTCGGCGCCGAGGTGCTCCCCCAACTCACCTGACCGCTCGAGGCGTTCCAAGGATGCTTGCCGCTCCGGTACAAACTGCACCTCCCGCGTACGGAGCGGCAAGCTGTCGATGGAGCGTCAGCAGTCGCGCAGTTCCGGCGACTGGTTGAGCAGTTGGCTGCGCACGGAGGTGAAGCGGGCCAGCGTCTCGTCGACCGAGGAGTCAAGCGGGAACACGGCCACCCTGTGGCAGTTCTGGAAGGCCAGCCGAACACCGAAGTGCCGTTGCAGGGCGCCGCGTATCGCGTCACTCGCGAGCGCACGCAGCAGCTGACCGCGTGCCTGCTCGTCCGGCGGGGGCGTCTGGTTGTCGGCGAAGGCTCCGCCGTCCACCTTCAGCTGGGCCACCAGGGAGCTGATCATCTCCCACGCGTAGGGCAGGGAGGTCCGGACGCAGTCGACGAAGGCAGCTTCGTCGACCTCGCCTCGCTCGGCCTGTTCGAGTAGGGCCGGTGAGACGTCGAGCGACATGGGTTCTCCTCTCGCACCCCCAGCACTCGGGGGTTGCCTGACAGATAAGGGAGTGCGCGAAATCAGACACGCTGCGTACACAGTCCGCGACCTCCCGTTCAATACCGTAAGCAACGGACGGTGACCGCACCAGGAGAACGGGCGGATGCGGAACTTCCTGTAGGCCGGGAATCGGCCATTGCGGAACACGCGTTTTCCAGGAGATACAGGACGCGCCTCATGGGCCCCGAGGGGCGCCTGTGAGGGCGAATCGCGTCCGGCCCGGCCGGTCGAGTAGCGTTGCCGACCATGCGTCTCGTCATTGCCCGCTGCTCCGTGGACTACGCCGGGCGGCTCACCGCGCACCTGCCGTCCGCACCTCGTCTGATCCTGATCAAGGCGGACGGCAGCGTCTCGATCCATGCCGACGACCGGGCCTACAAGCCCCTCAACTGGATGTCGCCGCCGTGCACCTTGAAGGAGGGCACCGGCGAACAGGAAGGCGTGTGGACCGTCGTCAACAAGGCGGGCGAGAAGCTCATCATCACGATGGAGGAGATCCTCCACGACTCGTCGCACGAACTCGGCGTCGATCCCGGCCTGATCAAAGACGGCGTGGAAGCACACCTTCAGGAGCTGCTCGCCGACCGCATCGAGACCCTGGGCGAGGGCTACACGCTGATCCGCCGTGAGTACATGACGGCGATCGGGCCGGTCGACATCCTGTGCCGGGACGCCGAAGGGCAGACCGTCGCCGTGGAGATCAAGCGGCGCGGCGAGATCGACGGCGTGGAGCAGCTCACCCGTTATCTGGAACTGCTGAACCGCGACCCGCATCTCGCGCCGGTGCGCGGCATCTTCGCGGCCCAGGAGATCAAGCCGCAGGCCCGGGTGCTCGCGACCGACCGGGGCATCGGCTGCCAGGTGCTCGACTACGACGCCCTGCGGGGCATCGAGGACGACAAGCTGCGCCTGTTCTGAGCGGCGCGCCACGACCGCACGCACCAGGGGCCGGGTTCCGTGCGGAACCCGGCCCCTGGTGCGTGCGGTACGCCTGGCGGGTCAGATCATCGTCTCCGCGTCCTCGGGCGAGGCCTGATCCGTGCTCTGCGAGGCGCTCGCGGAGGTCTCCACGGGGGCCGAGGAGGCGGGACCGCTGGCGGAGTTGCTGGTGGTCGGCTCCTGCGGCGTGGTGGGGGTCTCCGTGGGGGGATCGGTCTCGGTCTCCGACGGCGGGTCGGTCGGCTCCTCGGGATCCGATGTTCCCGGGTCGGGCGACGGAGACGTGGGCGGCTTCGGCGATTTGGTCGGCTTGGTCGGCGAGGTGCCCGGCGACGTCGGCCGCGTCGGCTCCCCCGGCTCCCCGGTGCCGGTCTCCTCGTCCGTCGGCCCGCCGGACCCGGTGGCCGTCGGCGTCGGGTCGTCCGCGGTGCCGGGCGTGCCGTCGGGACCGGGGTCGGAGGGGCGGCTGGTGGCCTTCCCCGTGTCGCCCTTGTTTCCGGCCGCCGGGTCCGCGTCGAGGCTGCCATCGTCCGCACCCTGGCTGGCGGACGGGTTGACCCCGATGTTCTCCGAGGGCGACGCGGGGTCGTTGCCCGACGTGGCGCCGAGGGTGACGACGGTGCCGAGGACGGCGACGAGCAGCGCGCCGGCGCCCGCCGCGACCAGGTTCCTTTTGGCGAGCCCCTTGAAGCCGCCCGGGACGCCCGCCTTGGCTCGCTGCGGAACCGTCGCGGCCGGCACGGCCCCTGAGACGACCAGACCGGTGTCGGCGGGGGGCTGGAGGTCGGGGAAGGCCATCGGCACCCCGCGGGGCGGGGACGCCGACTCCTCGACGTGCGCCTCGGGCACCTCCTCCGCCGCGGTCGGCGCGATCGCGAGCGGGACGCCGGAGCGGTCGGCGACGAGGGCCAGCGCCCTGCGGCCCGCGACCGTGCCGCGCTTGTCGGCGAGGGCGCCGCGCAGGCCGATGGACGCCTCCAGCTCGGCGCGCGCCCGGTCGAGCTGCCCGGCGCACAGCGCGTGGATGCCCAGCTCGTGGTGGAAGTAGGCCTGTTCGCCCACGTCCCCGGCGATGCGGGCGGCCTCCGCGCCGGCCCGCAGCGCCCGCTCCCAGGCGCTCCAGTGGAGCCCGGAGGCGAAGGCGGGAGCGGCGGTGCGGGCGAGCTGCACGGCGGTGCCGGGCTCGTCGGCGGTGTCGGCGGCGAGCGGCGACAGGGCGGTGAGCGCGGCGAGGACGGCGTCGGCCTCGGCACAGACGCGTTCCGGTGTCACCGAGGGGTGTCCGGTCCACCAGGCGTAGTGCTGCGCGGCCTCGCGGACGCGGGCGTCGGCGTCGTCGGTGTACCCGGCGGCCTCCAGCTGGGCGGGGACGCCGGCGGCGAGCCGGTAGCGGGCGCCGACCGGGGAGACCAGTCCGCAGGAGACCAGTTCGCCGAGGGCGGCGTCGGCGTGGGTGTCGCCCACCAGGGCGGGCAGGTGCGCCTGGTGCGGCACCTCGCCGCCGAGCGCGACGGCGAACCGCAGGGTGGCGCGGGCGGAGTCGCTGAGGCGGGAGGCGAGCAGCGGGGCGGGCGCGGCGGCCTCGCCGAGGGAGGGCAGCGGCACCTCGTCGCCGTCGGCGGGGTCGTAGGGCGCCTCGTCGGGCCGGACGTCCTCGAAGACGCCGAACTCGTCGACGGCGCTGGTGCCGGCCCGCAGCCGGTCGCGCTGCCGCAGCAGGGCGCCCGCCTGGACGAAGCGCAGCGGCAGGCCCTCGGACTCGAACCACAGGTCGCCCGCCCAGGTCGCCTCCTCGTCGGTGAGGCTGCGGCCGACGGCGTGCCCGAGCAGGTCGAGGCCGGCCGCGCGGTCGAGGCCGGCCAGCTCGACGTCCTCGACGCCCGCGTCGGCGGAGGGGTCGGCCACGTCCGGGGTGGCGGCGAACAGGAAGGCGCACTCGGGGGTGGCGTCCAGCAGCTCGTCGAGGGCGGCCCCGCCGAACTCCAGGTCGTCCAGGACGACGACGGCGCCGATCTCGCCGACGCTTTCGAGCAGTTCGTCCCGGTCGGGGCGGTGCAGGGGCGCGTCGAAGACCGCGTGGAAGAGGTCGTACAGGAGGTCGTCGGCGGTGCGGCGGTGGCCGTTGAGGCGGACCACTCCGTCGGGCGCGAGGTCGGCGCAGTCCTCGGCGACGACGTCGAGCAGCCGGGTGCGGCCGGAGCCGCCGGGGCCGACGAGACGCACGGAGCGGCCGCGGGCGAGCAGCCGCACCAGGGTCTCCCGCTCGTCCTGGCGGGCCAGCAGGGGCAGCGCGGGCCGCGCGGGGCCCGGGGGGACGGGCGGGGCGGCGGCGCGCTCCACCTCGGCGCGTTCGGACTCGGTGAGCCTGCCGGGGCGGGCGGGCCGCTCGGCGGGCGGGCAGGGCTCGATCTCGCTGCCGTCGACGGGGTTGACGGTCAGCAGGAAGTCGCCGGAGACGAGCTGCACCGTGCGGGCGGGCACGGGCGCGTGCTGTCCGAAGTCGGAGGTGAGGGATTCCCTGGGAGGGCGCTGGCGCGGCGTGTCGCCGCCGTGGCCGTACTCCTCGGGTCCCGTGCGGTTCGGGTCCATAGGTCCTAGCCCCCCAAAAGCGTCGTGGCTGAAGCCCTCCCCGGCCTCGCTGCACACCGCGCTGTCGCTTCTGGTCCGGGCCCGCTCGAGGGTTGCAAGGCAGCGGGCAGCCGAACCCTAAACCTTCGGTCAGTATCCACGACAGTCCGGGGTGCCAGGGCGTCCGACTGGTCACGGTCTCGTGAGGATTGTGCGCGCGGCGCGGAGTTCGCGGGCGTGGGCCCGGCTTCTCCGGCTCGTCCGTCATGCACCCGTACGCCCTTACACGCGGGGCAGCGTGTCCACCCCGATACCCCCCTCGATCGCCAGAATCCGGTGCAGGCGGGTGGCCACCAACAGGCGCTGCATCTGCGGCGGCACGTCGCGCAGCACCAGGCGCCGGCCGCAGCGGCCGGCCCGTCGGTGGGCCCCCATGATCACCCCGAGTCCGGTGGCGTCCCAGGAGTCCAGTTCGGACAGGTCCAGCACCAGGTCGCCGACTCCGTCGTCGACGGCCGAGTGCAGGACCGTACGGGCGTCCGCCGCGCTGCGGACGTCGAGGCGGCCCCCGACGACCAGCTCGGCGTGGTCGCCCCTGATGTGCATATGCGCTCCCCGTGATGCGTGGTGTGCTCCGCGGTGTCCTGACGGCCGGTTGCAACCTCTGACTGCGTGACGGCCGCGGAGGTTGCTGGCTGTGAACGAACCGATACCGAATTCACCCCGGCGTGTGATGCACGCCGGGGTGTGCGCGGTCTCAGTGCTCGTAGAAGCCCTGCCCGCTCTTGCGCCCGATGTCACCGGCGTCAACCATCCGGCGCATCAGCTCGGGGGCCGCGAACTTCTCGTCCTGCGACTCCGTGTAGATGTTGCTGGTGGCGTGCAGCAGGATGTCCACGCCGGTGAGGTCGGCGGTGGCCAGCGGGCCCATGGCGTGGCCGAAGCCCAGCTTGCAGGCGAGGTCGATGTCCTCGGCGCTCGCCACGCCCGACTCGTACAGCTTGGCGGCCTCGACGACGAGGGCGCAGATGAGGCGGGTGGTGACGAAGCCGGCCACGTCGCGGTTGACGACGATGCAGGTCTTGCCGACGGACTCGGCGAACTCCCGCGCCCTGGCGAGGGTTTCGTCGCTGGTCTTGTAGCCGCGGACCAGCTCGCAGAGCTGCATCATCGGCACCGGCGAGAAGAAGTGGGTGCCGACGACCCGCTCCGGGCGCTCCGTCACGGCCGCGATCTTGGTGATCGGGATGGCGGAGGTGTTGGAGGCGAGGACGGTGTCCTCGCGTACGAGCTTGTCGAGCGTGCGGAAGATCTCGTGCTTGACCTCGAGCTTCTCGAAGACGGCCTCGACGACGACGTCCGCGTCCGCGCAGGCGTCGAGATCGGTGGTCGTGGTGATCCGGCCGAGGGCGGCCTCCGCGTCCTCCGCCTCGAGCTTCCCCTTGGCGACGAACTTGTCGTACGACGCCTTGATCCCGTCCGTGCCCCGCGTCAGCGCCTCGTCGGTGACGTCGCGCAGGACGACGTCCCAGCCCGCCTGAGCGGAGACCTGGGCGATGCCGGACCCCATGAGACCGGCCCCGATGACGGCGAGCTTGCGTGCCACTGTGCGACTCCCCTGATACGCGCTGTCCATGTTCTCCAGGAGCGGACATTAGCGTTCGCGGGGAGCCCTGTGACCGGTAAGTAACGCGCGTCACGTCTCACATGACGGACATCACACCGGCGGCAGAGGCGGTGAGAGCCGACGGGGCGTCAGATCGCGGGCGCCCGCCGCCCCGAGGGTCGGTACGGCCGGGCGGGCCGGCGGCCCGGCGGAAAGCCGTCGCGCGGGAGCGCCGCCGGTGCGAGGGTGGGGGCCGGTGTGTCCGCCCGTCGAAGGAGAACCCCCGGCATGTCCGTCATCCACCGCACCACCCTGGAGCCGACCAAGCTGGAGCTGCTGGCCGGCTGGCTGCCCACCCGGCCCTGGTACCACGGCGGTCCCCGGGAGCCGAAGCTGAGCAAGGCGGGCGGCTTCCGGCTCGACGACCCCAAGGGCGAGGTCGGCATCGAGTTCATGGTGGTCCGGGACGAGTCGGGCGGCACCCCGGTCTCCTACCTGGTGCCGCTCACCTACCGCGCCGCACCGCTCGACGGGGCGGACGCGGCCCTCGTCGGCACCGCCGAGCACGGGGTCCTGGGCCGCCGCTGGATCTACGACGCCTGCCACGACCCGGTGGCCGTCGCCGAGTTGGCGGCGCTGGTCGAGGGCCGGGCGGAGCCGCAGGCGCAGAGCGTGAGCCACACCCCCGACCGTGAGGTCAGCCGCGCCCTGGCGGGCGAGGGCCCGGTGCCGGCGGAGTTCCCGGCGGTCGAGGACGCCGAGGAGCACACCGAGCTGACCGCGCCGGACGGCACGGTGCTGCGCGTGCTGCGCACCCTGCACCCCGCCCCGGACGGCGCCCCGCAGGCCGAGCCGGGCGCGGCGGGCCATGTCGCCGGGGCGTGGGAGGCGCCGGACGGCGCCCGTGTGCAGGGCCTGATGGCGCTGCTGCTCACGCCGCCGCCCGCGCCGTGACGGTGCGCACACGAGTGCCCCGTGTCGCCGGTGCGTCACTAGGCTGACCTCATGGTCAACCTGACACGCATCTACACGCGGACCGGCGACAAGGGCACCACGCACCTCGGGGACATGAGCCGGGTCGCCAAGACCGATCTGCGGATCTCCGCCTACGCGGACGCCAACGAGGCGAACGCGGTGATCGGCACGGCGCTCGCCCTGGGCGATCTTCCGGACGAGGTGGTCGCGGTCCTCACCCGCGTGCAGAACGACCTGTTCGACGTGGGCGCCGACCTGTCGACGCCGGTGGTGGAGGATCCGAAGTACCCGCCGCTGCGGGTCGAGCAGTTCTACGTCGACCGGCTCGAGGAGGACTGCGACCGCTTCAACGAGCAGCTGGAGAAGCTGCGCTCGTTCATCCTGCCGGGCGGCACACCGGGCGCGGCCCTGCTGCACCAGGCGTGCACGGTGGTGCGCCGGGCCGAGCGCTCGACGTGGGCGGCCCTGGAGGCGCACGGCGAGACGATGAACCCGCTCACCGCGACCTACCTCAACCGCCTGTCGGACCTGCTGTTCATCCTGGCCCGCATCGCCAACAAGGAGACGGGCGACGTCCTGTGGGTGCCGGGCGGCGAGCGCTGAGGCCTACCGGCGCACGGCCCGGCACGGGCCCGGCAGGATCTCGGCGCCGCCGAGGAACACGAGCGGGACGCCCGCCCTGGGCAGCGAGATCACCGGCAGCTCCACGCCCTGGGTGAAGCGCCACAGGGCGAGGCCCCCGAGCACCGTGCCCGGCCGCCCGCCTCACCGGCCCACCCGCTCGCGGCCGGCGGCGCCCGGCTCGGTGCCGGCGTTGTCCGCCGGGGCCTTCTTCGGCCAGAGCCAGTAGGTGAGGGTGATCAGGCCGTGGATGCCGGCCGCCCGCCAGGCGGTGGAGCGCCAGGACTCCAGGGAGGTGACGCGGGCCGGGTCGCCGACGTACCAGATGGCGAGCTGGAGCAGCGCGGTCGCCACGGCGGCGGCGATCAGCGTGCCCAGCCACACCCTGGTCTCGTGCCGGGCGCGGGCCAGGCCGTGACGCGGCGGCCGGACCAGTGGGCGGCCGTCGAGGCGGTGCGCCGCGTGCCCGTCGAGCCACTTCACCGTGCGGTGGCCGTGGCCCACCGTGTAGCCGATGTAGAGCGCGGCGAGCCCGTGGGTCCAGTCCGGCTCCGCGCCGTTCTTCAGGTCCCACGCGGTGACGACGAGCAGCACGACCTCCAGCACCGGCTCGCACAGCAGCAGCGCCAGCCCGGTGCGCGGCATCCGCAGCAGGTAGCGGAAGGCCAGGCCGGCCGCCAGCAGCACCCAGAACCCGATCTCGCAGGCGATGATCAAGGCGACGATCACGGTTCGCTCCTCTCGGTCACCCTTCCAGGCTTCCGTGCGCTCCGGGCGCGCGCGTCGTCGCGGCCGACGAATCCGCGGTACATCGAAAGATGCAGTCCAGGACCGGTCCCGGGGATCAGGCGTGCGGCGTGCGCACCGTGTTGGATGGTGTCCATGGCCGTACGACCCCTCCACCCGCCCCGCTTCGACGTGACCGTCGCGCTCGCCGGGCTGCTGGGCGGGCTGCTGCTGTGGGGGTTCGGGCTGGGCGTGCGGCCGGGCAGCGACCCGATCGTGCTGTTCGGCGGCCGGTGGGCGCTGCTGGTGCCGCTCGGCGTGACGGCGTGCTGCGAGCTGCTGCGCCGCACCGCACCGCGCACCGCGCTGGCGGCCGGCACGCTGGCGCTGGCCGCGGACACCATGACGCAGGGCAGCATCGCGACGATCGTGATGTACACCGACCTGATGTACGCCGCCGTGGTCTACGGCTCGCCCGCGACCGCCCGCCGTCTGCCGTGGATCACCGGCGTGCTCACGCTGGCCGGGATGCTGGTGCCGTACGCCGTGTGGCGGGTGCCGGAGGCGCTGCTGATCGGTCTGGTGGTCGGCGCGGTGACCTTCGCGCCCGCGTCGACCGGTCTGATCGTGCGCAACCACCGGGACGCCGCCGACGCCGCCCGCCTTCAGGCCGAACAGACCGCGCTGCTGGCGGAGATGGACCGGGTCCAGGCGGTCACCGCGGAACGCTCGCGGATGGCCCGCGAGTTGCACGACCTGGTGGCCAACCACCTCTCGGCGATCGCCATCCACTCCACCGCCGCGCTCTCCCTGGACGACCCGGGGACGTCGCGGGACGCCCTGACGGTGATCCGGGAGAACAGCGTCCAAGGTCTGTCCGAAATGCGACGGCTCATCGGCATCCTGCGCGACGGTGCCGGCGACCGGGAGCCGGCCGCCACGCCGACCCTGGACGGGCTCGGCGCCCTGGTCGACAACGCCCGCGCCAACGGCCTCGACGTCACCCTGGACGCCGAGCCGGGCGGTGTGCCGGCGCCGGTCGAGCTGGCGGCGTACAGGATCGTGCAGGAGTCGCTGACCAACGCGCTGAAGCACGCCGCGCCCGGCCGGGTGGCCGTCTCCCTGCGCCGCTCGCCCGAGGCCCTGGAGATCAGGGTGACCAGCCCCTGCGGCGACCGCGACGGCCCCCGCGCGCCCGGCTCGGGCGCCGGTCTCGTCGGGATGCGGGAGCGGGCGGCCCTGCTGGACGGCTTCTTCGAGGCCGGCCCGGAGGCCGGTCCCGAGGGCACGTTGTGGGTGGTGCGTGCCACCCTTCCGGTCACCGATGTCGAGCAAGGAGAAGCGTGATGATCCGGGTTCTGGTCGCCGAGGACCAGTCCGCCGTCCGAGCGGGGCTGGTGCTGATCCTGCGCAGCGCGCCGGACGTCGAGGTGGTGGGCGAGGCGGCGGACGGCGAGCAGGCGGTGGCGCTCGCCCGTGAACTGCGCCCGGACGTGGTGCTGATGGACGTGCAGATGCCGCGTCTGGACGGGGTGTCGGCGACCCGGAGGGTGGTCGCGGAGAACCTCGCGGACGTGCTGGTGCTGACCACCTTCGACCTGGACGAGTACGTGTTCGGGGCGCTGCGGGCGGGCGCCGCCGGGTTCCTGCTGAAGAACACCGAGGCGAAGGACCTGATCGCGGCGGTGCGCACGGTGGCGGGCGGTGAGGGGATCGTCGCCCCGGCGGTGACGCGGCGGCTGATCGCCGAGTTCGCCGCGAAGCCCGCCCGCCCGGCGACGGCGGACCCGTCGGTGCTGGACACACTCACCCGGCGGGAGCGGGAGGTGCTGTCGTGCCTCGGGGAAGGTCTGTCGAACGCCGCCATCGCGGGGCGCCTGGACATGGCCGAGGCCACGGTGAAGACGCACGTCAGCCGGCTTCTGGGGAAGCTGGAGCTGCGCAGCCGGGTGCAAGCGGCGGTACTGGCGCAGGAGTTGGGCATCTGAAGGCGCCGTGAAGGTTTAGAAGACAAAGAGTCGCGCACAGTGGTCCAGACCTATTGACCCGTGGTCCAGACCTTTCTATTCTCGCCGCACCGTGGGCACGAAGGCTCAGTCGTGCCCCCATCCCCCAGAAGGAGGCGCGGCATGCGCTTCAGACACAGAGTCGCGGCCGGAATCGCGACCCTCGTGCTCCCCTTCGCCGGACTCGTCGGCCTCGCGAACCCCGCCCAGGCGGCGACGTCGGCGACCGCGACCTACGTCAAGACCCAGGACTGGGGCTCCGGCTTCGAGGGCAAGTGGACCGTCAAGAACACCGGCACCACCAGCCTCAGCTCCTGGACCGTCGAGTGGGACTTCCCCGCCGGCACCTCGGTCACCTCCGCCTGGGACGCCGACGTCACCTCCTCCGGCACCCACTGGACCGCGAAGAACAAGTCCTGGAACGGCACCCTCGCCCCCGGCGCCTCCGTCACCTTCGGCTTCAACGGCGCCGGCTCCGGCTCCCCCGCCAACTGCAAGCTCAACGGCGGCAGCTGCGACGGCGGCTCCACCAACCCCGGTGACAACCCGCCGAGCGCCCCCGGCACGCCGTCCGCGTCGGACATCACCAACACCTCGGTGAAGCTGTCCTGGAGCGCGGCCACCGACGACAAGGGCGTCAAGAACTACGACGTGCTGCGCGACGGCGCCAAGGTCGCCACCGTGACCGCCACCTCGTACACGGACACCGGTCTCACCGCCGGCACCGACTACTCGTACACCGTCCAGGCCCGCGACACCGCCGACCAGCTCGGCCCGGTCAGCGGCGCCCGCGCGGTGCGCACCACCGGAGGCACCACCGAGCCGCCCACCGGCGACAAGGTCAAGCTCGGCTACTTCACCGAGTGGGGCGTCTACGGCCGCAACTACCACGTCAAGAACCTGGTGACCTCGGGCACGGCGTCGAAGATCACGCACATCAACTACGCCTTCGGCAACGTGAAGAACGGCCAGTGCACGGTCGACGACACCTACGCCGCCTACGACAAGGCGTACACCGCCGACCAGTCCGTCAGCGGACAGGCCGACACCTGGGACCAGCCGCTGCGCGGCAACTTCAACCAGCTGCGTCAGCTGAAGGCCAAGTACCCGCACATCAAGGTGCTGTACTCCTTCGGCGGCTGGACGTACTCCGGCGGCTTCGGCCAGGCCGCGCAGAACGCCGCCGCGTTCGCCCGCTCCTGCAAGCAGGTCGTGGAGGACCCGCGCTGGGCCGACGTCTTCGACGGCATCGACATCGACTGGGAGTACCCGAACGCCTGCGGTCTGACCTGTGACACCAGCGGTCCGGCGGCCTTCCGCACGCTGATGCAGGCACTGCGCAGCGAGTTCGGCCCGAACTACCTGGTCACCGCGGCCATCACGGCGGACGGCTCCAACGGCGGCAAGATCGACGCGGCC
Source organism: Streptomyces werraensis (assembly GCA_014656175.1). Taxonomy (GTDB): domain Bacteria; phylum Actinomycetota; class Actinomycetes; order Streptomycetales; family Streptomycetaceae; genus Streptomyces; species Streptomyces werraensis. Next base: position 438,920 of record BNBX01000004.1, on the reverse strand, counting down.
GACTACGGCGGCGCCGCCCAGTACCTCGACTGGTACAACGTGATGACGTACGACTACTTCGGCGCCTTCAACGCTCAGGGGCCGACGGCCCCGCACTCGCCGCTGACGTCGTACCCGGGCATCCCGCAGGCCGGCTTCAACTCCGCCGACGCCATCGCCAAGCTGAAGGCCAAGGGTGTCCCGTCCAAGAAGCTGCTGCTCGGCATCGGCTTCTACGGCCGCGGCTGGACCGGCGTCACCCAGTCCGCCCCCGGCGGCACCGCGACGGGCGCCGCGCCCGGCACCTACGAGGCGGGCATTGAGGACTACAAGGTCCTGAAGAACAGCTGCCCGGCCACCGGCACGATCGCCGGCACCGCGTACGCCCACTGCGGCAGCAACTGGTGGTCCTACGACACCCCCGCCACCATCAACTCCAAGATGGCGTGGGCCAAGTCCCAGGGCCTGGGCGGCGCCTTCTACTGGGAGTTCAGCGGCGACACCGCCAACGGCGAGCTGGCCTCCGCCGTCGACGCCGGACTGAAGTAACACGCACCTGACGAGAAGCATTTCGCCCCTCCTCCCGGCCGGGAGGAGGGGCGAAATGCTTCTGCTGCAGAGTGCGTCGGCGGCAGATCAGGCGACGTTCACCCTCTGCCCTGGAGGCGCCGCCTCCAGCCAGGCGAGGAAGCCGGTCAGCGCGTCCTCGCTCATCGCGAGCTCCAGACGCGTGCCCCGGTGCAGACAGGCGAGGATCACCGCGTCGGACAGCAGGGCCAGCTCCTCCTCGCCCTCCGGGACGCGGCGGCCGGCCACCTCGATCGCGGAGCGCTCCAGGACGCGGCGCGGGCGCGGGGCGTAGGAGAAGACCCGGAACCACTCGACCCGGTCGCCGTTGTAACGTGCCACCCCGTACGCCCAGCCCTTGCCGCCGGCGTCGCCCTTCTCGGGCGCCTCCCAGCGCAGGCTGCAGTCGAAGGTGCCGCCCGACCGCTGGATGAGCCGGCGCCGCAGGCCGAAGACGAAGAGCCCCACCACCACGAGGGCCACGACGATTCCGCACACAGTCAGAGCGAGGACCATCGGCACCGACCTCCTCGTCTCCTAGGTAACGGAACGGAAAAATCATCCAGATCTGCCTCAGCCGCGACCGGCTCCGGATCGCTCCGGTGCCGGCCGCGGCTGAGTGACGTCATCTCACCGCTCCCCCAGTGCCCCGAAGGGCCTGGGAGGAGCCCCCACGGATCAGCGTCCCGCCGTCGCCGCCCGCAGGCGGACGTCCGCGGCACGCTGGGCCTCGGCGTCGTCCTCCGCCTTCGCGCGGGCGAGCTCCTGCTCCACGCGCTGGACGTCGATCTCGTCCGACAGCTCGGCGACCTCGGCCAGCAGGGACAGCTTGTCGTCCGCGAACGAGATGAATCCGCCGTGCACCGCGGCGACGACCGTCCCGCCCTCGGGCGTACGAATGGTCACCGGGCCCGACTCCAGCACACCGAGCAGCGGCTGGTGACCGGGCATGACGCCGATGTCGCCGGACGTGGTGCGCGCGACGACCAGGGTGGCCTCGCCGGACCAGACCTCTCGGTCGGCCGCGACCAGCGCGACGTGCAGCTCAGCAGCCAAGGTGGCTCCTCGGGTCACCACCCGGCGGTAGTGCCGGGTGTTGGTTACAAGTCTAGTGGGCGTGGCAGAGGGGGCGGGACGTGCCCGCCCCCTCAAGGGTGAGCCGTTCGGCTCACTTCAGAGCGCGGGGGTCAGGAGACGCCCAGCTCCTTCGCGTTCTTCTTCAGGTCCTCGATGCCACCGCACATGAAGAACGCCTGCTCCGGGAAGTGGTCGTACTCGCCGTCGCAGATCGCGTTGAAGGCCGCGATCGACTCGTCCAGCGGGACGTCCGACCCGTCGACGCCGGTGAACTGCTTGGCGACGTGGGTGTTCTGGGACAGGAAGCGCTCCACGCGACGGGCACGGTGGACGACGAGCTTGTCCTCCTCGCCGAGCTCGTCGATACCGAGGATCGCGATGATGTCCTGCAGGTCCTTGTACTTCTGCAGGATGTTCTTCACGCGCATGGCCGCGTCGTAGTGGTCCTGCGCGATGTAGCGCGGGTCCAGGATCCGGGACGTCGAGTCCAGCGGGTCCACGGCCGGGTAGATGCCCTTCTCCGAGATCGGACGGGAGAGAACCGTCGTCGCGTCGAGGTGGGCGAAGGTGGTGGCCGGGGCCGGGTCGGTCAGGTCGTCCGCGGGGACGTAGATCGCCTGCATCGAGGTGATCGAGTGACCACGGGTCGAGGTGATGCGCTCCTGGAGGAGACCCATCTCGTCGGCCAGGTTCGGCTGGTAACCCACCGCGGAGGGCATACGGCCGAGCAGGGTCGACACCTCGGAACCGGCCTGGGTGAAGCGGAAGATGTTGTCGATGAAGAACAGCACGTCCTGCTTCTGCACATCGCGGAAGTACTCCGCCATGGTCAGACCGGCCAGGGCCACGCGCAGACGGGTGCCCGGGGGCTCGTCCATCTGGCCGAAGACGAGGGCGGTCTTGTCGATGACGCCCGACTCGCTCATCTCGTCGATGAGGTCGTTGCCCTCACGGGTGCGCTCACCGACACCGGCGAACACCGACACACCGTCGTGGTTGTTGGCGACGCGGTAGATCATCTCCTGGATGAGCACCGTCTTGCCGACGCCGGCGCCGCCGAACAGACCGATCTTGCCGCCCTTGACGTACGGGGTCAGCAGGTCGATGACCTTGACGCCGGTCTCGAACATCTCGGTCTTCGACTCGAGCTCGTCGAAGTTCGGCGCCTTGCGGTGGATCGGCCAGCGCTCGCCCGTGTACTCCTCGTCGACGTTCAGCACCTCACCGAGGGTGTTGAACACCTTGCCGGTGGTGAAGTCGCCGACCGGCACGGAGATGGAGGCGCCCGTGTCGGTCACCGGGGCCTGGCGGACCAGACCGTCGGTGGGCTGCATGGAGATGGTGCGGACCAGGCCGTCACCGAGGTGCTGCGCGACCTCGAGGGTCAGCGTCTTGAGCTCGCCCTCCTTGGCCGGGTCGGCGACCTGGACGTGCAGGGCGTTGTAGATGTCCGGCATGGCGTCGACGGGGAACTCCACGTCGACGACCGGGCCGATGACCCGGGCGACGCGGCCCGTAGCCGTCGCGGTCTCAACAGTGGTGGTCATTAGTTGTCACTCCCCGCGGTCGCGTCGGCCAGGGCACTGGCGCCACCGACGATCTCGCTGATTTCCTGGGTGATTTCGGCCTGGCGGGCCGCGTTGGCAAGACGGGAAAGCGTGTTGATCAGCTCGCCCGCGTTGTCGGTGGCCGACTTCATCGCGCGCCGCGTGGCGGCGTGCTTCGAAGCGGCCGACTGGAGCAGCGCGTTGTAGATCCGGCTCTCCACGTACCGCGGCAGCAGTGCGTCGAGGACGTCCTCCGCCGAGGGCTCGAAGTCGTACAGCGGAAGGATCTCGCCCTTGCCGGCGGTCTCCGCGGCCGCGTCGTCGAGGCGCAGCGGCAGCAGCCGGGAGCCGACCGCCGTCTGCGTCATCATCGACACGAACTCGGTGTAGACGATGTGGAGTTCGTCCACGCCGCCGTCCGCCGTCTCCGACTGGATGGCCTCGATCAGCGGCGCCGCGACCTTCTTGGCGTCCGCGTACGAGGGCTCGTCGGTGAAGCCGGTGAACGTCTCCGCGATCTTGCGCTCACGGAAGTTGTAGTGGGCCACACCGCGCCGGCCGACGATGTACGTGTCGACCTGCTTGCCCTCGCGCTCGAGGCGCTCGGTCAGCTGCTCCGCCGCCTTGATGGCGTTGGCGTTGAAGGCGCCGGCCAGGCCGCGGTCGCTCGTGAGGAGCAGGACCGCGGCACGGGTCGGGTTGTCCGCCTCCGTGGTGAGCGGGTGCTTGGTGTTCGACCCGGTTCCGACCGCCGTGACCGCGCGGGTGAGTTCCTGCGCGTACGGCGTGGAGGCCGCCACCTTGCGCTGCGCCTTGACGACGCGCGAGGCGGCGATCATCTCCATCGCCTTGGTGATCTTCTTGGTCGCGGTGACGGATCGGATGCGACGCTTGTAGACCCGGAGCTGAGCTCCCATGAGTCAGGTCCCTTCCTTACGTCACTTGGCGGCGGACGGGGCGTCCTCGCCGAGCAGCTTGCCGTCGCTCGTCTCGAACTGCTTCTTGAACTCGGCGATCGCGTCGGCCACGGCCTGCAGGGTGTCGTCCGACATCTTGCCGCCCTCGCGGATGGAGGTCATGAGGCCCTGCTCCTTGCGGTGCAGGTACTCCAGGAGCTCCTTCTCGAAGCGGCGGATGTCCGCGACCGGCACGTCGTCCATCTTGCCGGTGGTGCCGGCCCAGACGGAGACGACCTGGTCCTCGGTCGACATCGGCTGGTACTGGTCCTGCTTCAGCAGCTCGACCATGCGCTGACCGCGCTCCAGCTGCGCCTTCGAGGCCGCGTCCAGGTCGGAACCGAAGGCGGCGAACGCCTCCAGCTCACGGAACTGGGCGAGGTCCACGCGCAGACGGCCGGAGACCTGCTTCATCGCCTTGTGCTGGGCGGAACCACCGACTCGGGAGACGGAGATACCGACGTTCAGCGCGGGGCGCTGACCGGCGTTGAAGAGGTCCGACTCCAGGAAGCACTGGCCGTCGGTGATGGAGATGACGTTGGTCGGGATGAACGCCGAGACGTCGTTGGCCTTCGTCTCGACGATCGGCAGACCGGTCATCGAGCCGGCGCCCATCTCGTCGGAGAGCTTCGCGCAGCGCTCCAGCAGACGGGAGTGCAGGTAGAAGACGTCACCCGGGTAGGCCTCGCGGCCCGGCGGGCGGCGCAGCAGCAGCGACACGGCGCGGTAGGCGTCGGCCTGCTTCGACAGGTCGTCGAAGATGATCAGGACGTGCTTGCCCTGGTACATCCAGTGCTGGCCGATGGCCGAGCCGGTGTACGGCGCCAGGTACTTGAAGCCGGCCGGGTCGGACGCCGGGGCGGCGACGATGGTCGTGTACTCCAGCGCGCCGTTCTCCTCCAGCGCGCGGCGGACCGACGCGATGGTGGAGCCCTTCTGGCCGATGGCGACGTAGATGCAGCGGACCTGCTTCTTCGGGTCGCCGGAGCGCCAGTTGTCACGCTGGTTGATGATCGTGTCGACGGCCAGCGCGGTCTTGCCGGTCTGGCGGTCGCCGATGATCAGCTGACGCTGACCACGGCCGATCGGGGTCATGGCGTCGACGGCCTTGTAGCCCGTCTCCATCGGCTCGTGCACCGACTTGCGCTGCATGACCGTGGGGGCCTGCAGTTCGAGGGCGCGGCGGCCCTCGGTCTCGATCTCGCCGAGGCCGTCGATCGGGTTGCCGAGCGGGTCGACCACACGGCCGAGGTAGCCCTCGCCGACGGCGACGGACAGCACCTCGCCGGTGCGGGTGACCGGCTGGCCCTCCTCGATGCCGCTGAACTCACCGAGGACGATGGCACCGATCTCGCGCTCCTCGAGGTTGAGGGCGAGGCCGAGGGTGCCGTCCTCGAACTTCAGCAGCTCGTTGGCCATGGCCGAGGGCAGGCCCTCGACCTTCGCGATGCCGTCGCCGGCCAGGGTGACCGTACCGACCTCCTCGCGCGAGGCCGCGTCCGGCTTGTACGACTGGACGAAGTTCTCCAGCGCGTCCCGGATCTCCTCCGGCCGGATCGTGAGCTCCGCCATCTGAGTTCCCTGCTCTCCTTGTTGGGCCCGAAGTTTCACTTGGGGGGGATGGGGACTCCCCCCTACAGGAGGTGAATCCTCTGCACGGCCCAACCAGGGCCGTAAGTACGTACTGCCTATTAAGAATGTGGTGCTCAGCCCGCCAGGCGGCGGCCCGCGTCCTCGAGCCGGTCCGCCAGGGAGCCGTTGATGACCTCGTCACCGACCTGCACCCGCATCCCGCCGACGACCGCGGGGTCGACGTCGAGGTTGAGGTGCATCCGGCGGCCGTAGAGCTTCGCCAGGGCGTCGCCCAGGCGCTGCTTCTGCTGGTCGCTGAGCGGCACCGCGGAGGTGACGACGGCCACCGTGCGGTCCCGGCGCTCTGCGGCGAGCTTGGACAGGGACTCGAGTCCCGACTCCAGGCTACGTCCACGCGGCGCGGTCACCAGGCGCGTCACCAGACGCACCGTGGCCTCGTTCGCCCGCCCGCCGAGCAGGCTGCGGAGCAGCTCGCCCTTGGCGGAGGCGGTGGCGGACCGGTTGGTGAGGGCCGCGCGCAGCTGGGTGTCGGAGGCGACGATCCGGCCGAACCGGAACAGCTCGTCCTCGACGCTGTCGAGCGCGCCCGCCTTCTGCGCGGCGGTGAGGTCGGCGATGTTCGCCAGCTCCTCGAGCGCGTCCACCAGGTCGCGGGACTGCGACCAGCGGGAGCGCACCAGGCCGGCCACCAGGTCGGCGGCGGTGCCGCTGACCTGCGAGCCGAGCAGGCGCCGTGCCAGGTCGGCCTTGGCCTCACCGGCCTGCGCCGGGTCGGTGAGGACCCGACGCAGCGACACCTCGCGGTCGAGCAGCGCGGTGACGGCGGCCAGCTCGTCGGCGAGCGCGGCCGCGTCCACGGACGTGGAGTCCGTCAGCGCGTCGAGACGCTCACGTGCGGCTGCCAGGGCCTCGCGGCTCGCTCCGTTCATCGTGCGGCCTCTGCCTTCTGGTCGAGCTCGTCGAGGAAGCGGTCGATCACACGGCTCTGCCGGGCGTGGTCCTCGAGGGACTCGCCGACGAGCTTGCCGGCCAGTTCGGTGGCGAGCTTGCCGACGTCCTGGCGCAGCGCGGAGGCCGCGGCCTTGCGGTCGGCCTCGATCTGGGCGTGACCGGCAGCGACGATCTCCTCGCGCTGGCGCTGGCCTTCCGCGCGCATCTCGGCGATGAGCGCGGCGCCCTGCTCCTGCGCCTCCTGGCGCAGGCGCGCGGCCTCGTGCCGGGCCTCGGCGAGCTGGGCCTTGTACTGCTCCAGGACGCTCTGGGCCTCGGTCTGGGCGGCCTCGGCCTTCTCGATACCGCCCTCGATGGCCTCGCGACGCTCTTCCAGAACCTTGTTGATGTTCGGGAGGAGCTTCTTGGCGAGGAAGCCGAAGACGATGACGAAGGCGAGCAGGCCGATGACCAGCTCAGGGATCGGCGGGACGAGGGGGTTCTCCCCGCCCTCGCTCGCCGCGATGAGCAGCTGGCTCATGTGAGTGCCTTTCGTCTAGTCGGCTGGACTGGTCTGGTGGCTCAGTAGCCGTAGACGAACGGCATGACCAGACCGATCAGGGCGAGCGCCTCACAGAAGGCGAAGCCGAGGATCTGGTTGGCACGGATCAGGCCGGCGGCCTCGGGCTGACGGGCCAGCGCCTGGGTGCCGTTACCGAAGATGATGCCGACGCCGACGCCCGGGCCGATCGCGGCGAGGCCGTAACCGATGGAGCCGAGGGAGCCTTCGACAGCAGCAAGGGTCTGGGACATGCCAGTTCTTCCTTTTCTTTACGGACCGATGGGGGTTGGCCACCGGACGATCTGGGAGGTGGAGGGCAGTGGCTCAGTGGTGCTCGGCCATGGCGCCCTGGATGTACGTGCAGGTCAGCAGCACGAACACGTACGCCTGAAGGGCCTGGATGAACAGCTCGAAGGCCGTCATCACGATCACCATCACGAAGGAGACACCCGCGTAGGCGATGCCGATGCCGTTCAGCATGTACCAGCTGGCGATGGTGAACAGCAGCAGCAGGGTGTGGCCCGCGAACATGTTCGCGAAGAGTCGCACGGCGTGGGTGAACGGCCGGATCAGCAGGTTCGAGAAGAGCTCGATCAGCATGGCCAGCGGCAGCACCGGGCCGAGCGACTTGTCGTAGCCGGTGACGTTCTTCCAGAAGCCGACGAAGCCCTGCCGCTTGAAGGTCAGCACGACCCACGTGATGTACACGATCAGGGCCAGGACCAGCGGGTACGAGATGATCGACGTCACCGGGAACTGGGCGACCGGGATGATCGACCAGAGGTTCATCATCCAGACGAAGAAGAAGAGGGAGACGACGAACGGAACGTACTTCTCGCCCTCCTTCTTGCCGATCGTCTCGTAGACGACGCCGCGGCGGATGAAGTCGTAACCCGCCTCCGCGACCATCTGGAGCTTGCCGGGGACGACCTGCGGACGGCGGAAGGCGGCCCAGAAGAAGCCGATGATGATCACCGAGCCGAGCAGCGCCAGCAGCATCGTCTTGTTGAAGTACAGGTTGCTGTCTCCGTCGCCCCACAGGGGCTGGAACAGGAACGAGTGCAGGCCCGGAGACACTTCCGCGAAGCCACACCCGTCGAAGAGGTGGCAGTTGGTGTCGAAGGCGAGCACCTGCGTCGGGTCAGCACTCACCGCGGGCTCCTTCAGCGTGGCGCATAGGTACGGCAACCTCGTTGTGTCGGCGCGGCGCTGAGCCGCGGTTCGGCACGGGACTGGTGTTACGGATGTGGGGGCGGCTGGGGGGCATCTCGCCTCGCGATTGAGCAGGCGTCAGCTGGGATGCCCGCGCCCGCGATGCCGCAGTTGGCACCGGACGATAGCAGGGTTGTGCATGCCTCTTTATCCCGGCCCTACCCGTCACGACGAGTGCCCCGATTTCTCGGACTTCGCGTCCGTCGTCGACTCGGGTTCGACGTAGAGGATCTTGGACTTCATGTGGGCCCGCGTCTGCGCCGCGATCCAGGCGAGGGTGCCGGCGACGAGCGTGATCGCGAAGGCCTTGGGATGGAACAGAGTCGTGTTCTTGAACACGGCCAGGAAGACGAACAGCAGCAGGATCTGCGCCGCGTAGAGCATCAGCCCCATCGCCTGGAACAGGTGAGGAAGCGATTTGGCGGTGCGCTGCAGGACGTAGAGGCCGATGCCCATGAAGAGGACGACCACGACGGTGGCGACGACCGCGCCGACCGCCCCCTTGCCGCCGACCGTCAGGCCACTGACGAGCGCGGCAACGGCTCCGACGGCAGCCGTGGGCACGGCGGCCTGGGCCAGGATCCGGGCGTCATTGGACGGCATGGCGGCAACTCCGCAATTCAGGGGGCAGGGTGTCGTCATGGACGAGCGTAAACCCCCGGGCCGGGTGCGAATTCACCGCACCGGTGAGCCGTCAGAAGGCTGCTCGTCGGCTCTTTCCGGGGACTCGTGAACGGTATCACAAACTATTTGATGCAGTCTTTACCTGAACGGTGTGCGCGGTGTCACACATGAGGGTGAACCTGCGCGTCTGAGCGCGTACCGCACCCTTATGTCTGGTATTGGGGCGGTTGCTGCACCCAACTCCGCCCCATAGGTCCCCCACGACTTGGCAATGCTCTAGGCGAATTCTTACCTTGGCCGTGAGCGGTCGGCCAGGCGTGCGCGGGGTCCCACGGCGCTCGCGCCGTTGACGCCGGAGACACCGGCCGCCACCGGCGTACGGTCCCCCGCGGCGGCCTCCCGCGGCCCCTCCACGCCCTGTGCGCCCGCCTCCGCGGCGGTCCCGGCGGTCTCCGGGACATCGACCTCCGACGCCCTCCCCCGCCGGTAGCGCGGCGGCACGAACGCCTCCGCCCAGCGCGGGGCGCGCGGGGTGAAACGCGGCAGCAGAAGCAGCACCAGCCCGATCGTCGAGAGGATCACCACGCTCAGCACGATCCACATCGACGCCGAGTTCACCGAGTACGTCAGCGCGCCGAAGGCGATCAGCGCCGACCAGAAGTACATGATCAGCACCGCCCTGCTGTGCGAGTGCCCGATCTCCAGCAGCCGGTGGTGCAGATGCCCCCGGTCCGCGGCGAACGGCGACTGACCACGCCAGGTGCGCCGCACGATCGCCAGGATCAGGTCGGCGGCCGGCACCGCGATGATGGTCAGCGGCAGCAGCAGCGGGATGTAGACCGGCACCGTCTGGTGCACGGCCTCCTTCTCCGAACCGGCGAACAGCTTCAGCGCGTCCGGGTCCACCTGCCCGGTGACGGAGATCGCGCCGGCCGCCAGCACCAACCCGATGAGCATCGAGCCGGAGTCGCCCATGAAGATCCGCGCGGGGTGCATGTTGTGCGGCAGGAAGCCCAGGCACATGCCCATGAGGATCGCCGCGAACAGCGTCGCCGGGGCGGCCGCCTCGATGCCGTACGAGTACCAGATGCGGTAGGCGTACAGGAAGAACGCCGCCGCCGCGATGCACACCATGCCGGCCGCGAGTCCGTCCAGACCGTCGACGAAGTTGACCGCGTTGATCGTGATGACCACCAGGGCGACGGTGAGGAGCGTGCCCTGCCACTGGGTGAGCGCGACCGAGCCGACACCGGGGATCGGCAGCCACAGGATCGTCAGACCCTGCATGACCATCACGCCGGCGGCGATCATCTGCCCGCCCAGCTTGATCAGCGCGTCGATCTCGAACTTGTCGTCCAGGACGCCGATCAGCCAGATCAGCGCGGCCCCGGAGAGCAGCGCCCGGGGTTCGTTGGACTTCTCGAAGAGCGTGCTGAGGTTGGTCAGGTGGTCGGCGACCAGCAGACCCGCGCACAGGCCGAAGAACATCGCGATCCCGCCGAGCCGCGGAGTGGGCTCCCGGTGCACGTCACGTGCCCGGATCTCCGGCATCGCCCCCGCCACGATCGCGAACTTCCGCACCGGTCCGGTCAGGAGGTACGTCACCGCGGCCGTGATGCAGAGCGTCAGCAGGTATTCACGCACGGGCTTCCCCACAGATCTCGCTGGCCTTCACAGCCCCACACCCTAGCGAGGGACGGATACGAGTGAGGACTGCCGGGTGGTGACGATGGTTGCACGGACGGGCCCGCGAAGCGGCACGGACGGCTCAGCGGGGGTACGGAGGGAAGGCCGCCGCCAGGTCGCGGACGTCCTTCCGGGCCCGTGCGGCGTCCGTGCCGCCGCGCAGCACGCTCGCCAGCATCCCGGCGACCAGCGTCATCTCCCGGGTTCCCATGCCCTGTGTGGTCACGGCCGCGGTGCCCAGCCGCAGTCCCCGGTCGTCGTCGTGCGGCAGCGCACAGCAGTCCAGGACCATGCCCGCCGCCGCCAGCAGGCCGCGTGCGGTGCGCCCGTCGACGCCGAGCGGGGCCGGGTCGGCGGTGATCAGGTGGGTGTCGGTGCCCCCGGTGGTGACGGTCAGCCCCTCGGCGGCGAGCGCGGCGGCCAGCGCCCGCGCGTTGGTCACCACCTGGTGGGCGTACGCGGCGAAGGCAGGCGTGGCCGCCTCCCCGAAGGCGACCGCCTTGGCGGCGATGGTGTGCATCTGTGCCCCGCCCTGGGTGAAGGGGAACACCGCCCGGTCCAGTCGCTCGGCCAGCTCCGTGCCGCACAGCAGCATTCCGCCGCGCGGCCCCCGCAGCACCTTGTGCGTGGTCGCGCAGACGATGTCCGCGTACGGCACCGGGCTGGGCGCCGCTCCCCCGGCGATCAGGCCCATGGGGTGCGCCGCGTCCGCGATCAGGTAGGCGCCCACCTCGTCGGCGACCTCGCGGAAGAAGGCGTAGTCGATGTGGCGCGGGTAGGAGATGGAGCCGCACACGATCGCCTTGGGGCGGTGGGCGCGGGCCAGGGTGCGGACCTGCTCGTGGTCGACCAGTCCGCTCTCCGCGTCCACCCCGTAGCCGACGAAGTCGAACCAGCGGCCGGAGAAGTTGACCGGCGAGCCGTGGGTGAGGTGGCCGCCGTAGGGCAGGCCGAGGGCGAGGACGGTGTCGCCGGGGCGCAGCAGGGCGGCGTAGGCGGCGAGCACCGCGGAGGAGCCGGAGTGCGCCTGGACGTTGGCGTGTTCGGCGCCGAACAGGGCCTTGGCCCGGTCCACGGCGAGCCGTTCGGCCACGTCGACGATCTCGCAGCCGCCGTGGTGCCGGCTGCCCGGGTAGCCCTCGGCGTACTTGTTGGCCAGCGGCGAGCCCAGGGCCGCCAGCACCGCGGGCGACATGAAGTTCTCGGCGGCGATCAGCTGGAGCGTGGTCGCCTGCCGCTCGCGCTCCCCGAGCAGCACCTCGGCGAGCTCGGGGTCCTGCCGGCGCAGGACATCGGCCTCGAGCTCAGGGGTGACCGTCATGGTGGACTCCCGGACGTCGGCACTGACGTACGACCAATGTAGGCCCGCCCGTCCCGCCGCGCCCGAGTTCTTGCATCCGCCTGGCGGGCGCCGCCGGCGCTCAGGTCCGCGCGGGCACTCCGGTCAGCGCCGTGACCACGGGGTCCAGCGCCTGGTGTATCTCGTCGCCGATGGACCGGAAGAAGGTCAGCGGGGCGCCGTACGGGTCGTGCACCTCGTCGGCCTCGGCCGTGGGCGCCAGCAGCCAGCCGCGCAGCGCGGCGGCCGCGCGGACCAGGGCGCGGGCGCGCATGACCAGGCCGTCCTCCAGGGGCGGCAGGGTGGCCGGGTCGATCGCGTTCACCAGGCGGGTGAACTCCTTCAGCGTGAAGGTGCGCAGTCCCGCCGAGTGGCCCATGGAGATGACCTGGGCACGGTGGTCGCGGGTCGCGGTCAGCACGAGGTCGGCGCGGATGACGTGTTCGTCGAGCAGCTCCCGGCCGGTGAAGCCGGAGGCGTCCGCGCCGTACTCCGCCAGCACGGTCTCCGCGTGGGCCTCCATCGGAGCGCCCTCGTGGCCCCAGGTGCCGGCGCTCTCGACGATCAGCCCGCCGCCGAGGACGCCCAGGCGCTGGTGCACGAAATGCCGGGTCAGCCGCTCGGTGATGGGCGAGCGGCACACGTTTCCGGTGCTGACGTGGAGGATGCGGAAGGTGTCGCGCGGAAACCCGAAGGTGGTCGTCACCTCCGCGTCGGATTCCTCGTTGCCTATGCCACGCCCCGCCTCAGGGGCCGTCAATTCGCCACCTCGAGATCGGGTACCACCTTGCGCAGCTCCTCGGGCGAGAGCGCGCCCTCGCGCAGCAGCACGGGCACCGGGCGGGTCACGTCGACGATGGAGGACGGCACGTTGCCCGGGGTGGGACCGCCGTCCAGGTACACGGAGACGGAGTCGCCGAGCATCTCCTGGGCGGCGTCGCAGTCCTCCGGCGCCGGGTGGCCGGTGAGGTTGGCGGAGGACACGGCCATCGGGCCGACCTCGGTGAGCAGCTCGATGGCGACCGGGTGCAGCGGCATGCGCACCGCGACCGTGCCGCGAGTGTCGCCGAGGTCCCACTGGAGTGACGGCTGGTGGCGGGCGACCAGGGTCAGCGCGCCCGGCCAGAAGGCGTCGACCAGCTCCCAGGCCATCTCGGAGAAGTCCGTGACCAGGCCGTGCAGGGTGTTCGGGGAGCCGATGAGGACGGGCGTGGGCATGTTGCGCCCGCGGCCCTTGGCCTGGAGCAGGTCGGCGACGGCGTCCGAGGTGAAGGCGTCGGCGCCGATGCCGTACACGGTGTCCGTCGGCAGCACCACGAGTTCGCCCCTGCGCACGGCGGACGCGGCCTCGCGCAGACCGGTCGCGCGGTCGGTCGCGTCATTGGTGTCGTATCGCCGAGCCATGTGGCGGGCCTCCTCGTACACGTGCTGCTGGGGGGAAGAAGTATGCGCCGTGCCGGTCACGGCAGCGCCTTGCGTGCGGTGGCGAACCGGGGCCGGTTGTTCAGGTCGGGGTGGTCGGCCGCGTCGGTCCAGCCGCGGTCCTCGGCGAAGATCCACGGCACCTGCCCGCCCTGGGTGTCGGCGTGCTCGACGACGACCACGCCGCCGGGGCGCAGCAGCCGGTGCGCGGTGCGCTCCAGGCCGCGGATCAGGTCGAGGCCGTCCTCGCCGGAGAACAGGGCCAGCTCGGGGTCGTAGTCGCGGGCCTCGGGGGCGACGTACTCCCACTCGGTGAGCGGGATGTACGGCGGGTTGGAGACCACCAGGTCGACCTGGCCGTCGAGGTCCGGGAAGGCCGTCAGGGCGTCGCCCTGGCGCAGTTCGACCCTGGATCCCTCCATGTTCTTGCGGGTCCACCTGAGGGCGTCCTCGGACAGCTCCACGGCGTACACGCGGGACCGGGGGACCTCCTGCGCCAGCGCGAGGGCGATCGCGCCGGAGCCGGTGCACAGGTCGACGATGCACGGCTCGACCACGTCCATGGCGCGCACGGCGTCTATGGCCCAGCCGACCACCGACTCGGTCTCCGGGCGGGGCACGAACACCCCGGGGCCCACCTGGAGCTCCAGGTAGCGGAAGTACGCCCGTCCGGTGATGTGCTGGAGCGGCTCGCGGGCCTCGCGGCGGGCGATGACCTCCCAGTACCGGGCGTCGAAGTCGGCGTCCTTCACCGTGTGCAGCTCGCCGCGCTTGACGCCGTGCACGAACGCGGCGAGCTCCTCCGCGTCGGTGCGCGGCGAGGGCACGCCCGCGTCGGCGAGCCGCTGGGTGGCCTGGGCCACCTCGGCGAGCAGCAGGTTCACGTGGTCCTCCGGGCTGTCTACGTAAGTTACGCGGCGGCGAGCTTGGCGGCCGAGTCCGCGTCGACGCAGGCCTGGATCACCGCGTCGAGGTCGCCGTCCAGGACCTGGTCCAGGTTGTACGCCTTGAAGCCGACGCGGTGGTCGGAGATGCGGTTCTCCGGGTAGTTGTACGTCCGGATCTTCTCGGAGCGGTCGACGGTGCGGACCTGGCTGCGGCGGGCGTCGGCGGCCTCGCGCTCCGCCTCCTCCTGGGCCATGGCGAGGAGCCTGGAGCGCAGGATACGCAGGGCCTGCTCCTTGTTCTGGAGCTGGCTCTTCTCGTTCTGGCAGGAGGCGACGACGCCGGTCGGCAGGTGCGTGATGCGCACGGCGGAGTCGGTGGTGTTCACCGACTGCCCGCCGGGTCCCGACGAGCGGTAGACGTCGATGCGCAGGTCGTTCGGGTTGATCTCCACGTCGACCTCCTCGGCCTCCGGGGTCACCAGGACGCCCGCCGCGGAGGTGTGGATGCGGCCCTGCGACTCGGTGGCCGGCACACGCTGCACGCGGTGCACGCCGCCCTCGTACTTCAGCCGGGCCCACACGCCCTGGCCGGGCTGGGTCTGCCCGCGGGACTTCACCGCGACCTGGACGTCCTTGTAGCCGCCCAGCTCGGACTCGGTGGCGTCGATGATCTCGGTCTTCCAGCCGACGCGCTCGGCGTAGCGCAGGTACATGCGCAGCAGGTCGCCGGCGAACAGGGCGGACTCGTCGCCGCCGGCGCCCGCCTTGATCTCGAGGATGACGTCCTTGTCGTCGCTGGGGTCGCGCGGGACCAGCAGCAGCCTCAGCTTCTCGGTGAGCTCCTCGCGCTGCTGCTCGAGGTCCTTGACCTCGGCGGCGAAGTCCGGGTCGTCGGCGGCCAGTTCGCGCGCGGTCTCGATGTCGTCGCCGGTCTGCTTCCAGGAGCGGTACGTGGTGACGATCGGGGTGAGTTCGGCGTAGCGCTTGTTCAGCTTGCGCGCGTTGGCCTGGTCGGCGTGGACCGACGGGTCGGCGAGCTTCTTCTCCAGGTCGGCGTGCTCGGCGACGAGTTCCTCGACGGCCTCGAACATGGTGGGCTCCTGCTGCTGGTGCGGGGGTGAAGGGGCGGGCGACCAAAAACGCCGGTCCCGGCCTGCCCCCGGGCGGGGACGCGGCCGTGGACCGGCGAATCGGTGCTCGCTACTTCTTGGAGCCGGCAGCCTTGCCGAAGCGGGCCTCGAAGCGGGCCACACGGCCACCGGTGTCGAGGATCTTCTGCTTGCCCGTGTAGAACGGGTGGCACTCGGAGCAGACCTCGGCGCGGATGTTGCCGCTGGAGATCGTGGAGCGAGTGGTGAACGACGCGCCGCAGGTGCAGCTGACCTGCGTCTCGACGTACTCGGGGTGGATGTCGCGCTTCAAGGTGTCTCCTAGGTTTCGGGAGGGCGCCGGGTCGCCGCCCGCGGGATGCGGGAGCGTGAACCGGGGCCGACGTACCAGTCTGCCAGGACTGGGGCCGTCTCCCAAAACGGGGGTGGCCCCGGGAGATGTTCCCGGGGCCACCCCGCGGTCCTGCGGACGTGCGGCGGGCTCAGCCCAGCACGTCGTACTGCTGGTAACCCGTGCCCATGGACAGCCGTGCCGAGAAGAACGGCGCGGCGGCTCGGCCGGTGCCCCGGTACAGGTACATCGTGCCGCTCGGGGTGCGGGCCAGCAGGTCCGCCTTCCCGTCGCCGCTGACGTCCCCGACCGTGACGAGGGCGTTGTACGTGGTGCTCTTCCACGTGGCCAGCTTGGTCCGGCCCGTGAAGGAGCCGGAGCCGGCCTTGCCGGTGCCCTTGTACAGGTACAGGTCGCCGGTGGTGCGGACGCGGGCCACGAGGTCCGTGCGGCCGTCACCGGTGAAGTCGCCGTGGCCGCGCATGACGTCGAACCCGGCCCAGCCCGTGCCCGTCTTCACACGGGCCGAGAAGGTGCCGTTGCCCTTGCCCGGGTACGTCCACAGCACGCCCGCCGAGTCCACCAGCAGCAGGTCGGGCAGGTAGTCGCCGGTCACGTCACCGGGGGTGACGATCTGGCGGACGGACTTCCAGCCGGTGCTGAGCCGCTTGGTGGCCCAGCTGTCGCTGGAGATCACGTAGTGCGCCCAGTACGCGCTCCCGTCGGTGGTGCGGTAGACGAGGTCCTGGTAGCCGTCACGGTCGAGGTCGGTCTGGAGGACGGTGTTGACGCCCCTCCAGTCGCCCCACGCCTCCTGGGCGGCGAACTTCGAGCCCAGCGAGTTCCGGGAGTAGCCGACACCCGTGGACTTCTTGCGGGCCCACAGGTCGGCGCGGTGGTCGCCGTTGATGTCGGTGTCGTCGACGCGCGGGTAGGTGACGCCGACGTAGCTCGTCACCTTGGTGAAGACGCCGTAGGCGCCCTTGGCCACGCAGTCCTCGACGCCCCAGGAGACGACGCCCACGATCCGGTTGTTGACCACCAGCGGACCACCGGAGTCGCCGTTGCAGGCGGTGGTGGTGCCGGCGTCGCTGCCGGTGGCCGGCGCGCCCGCGCAGACCATGTGACCGCGGACGTAGTCGCTGCCCCAGGCGCCGGCGCACGTGGCGTCGGACTGGATGGGCAGCGTCGCCGTCTTCAGGTACTCGGAGATCTCGTTGGTGGTGGAGGTGGTGCGCCCCCAGCCGTAGACCCGGGCGTTGGTCCCGGCCTTGTACGACGCGGTGTCGCCCGCGGTCGTCATGCGCAGCGGCGTGGCCTTCACCGGCACCGGCAGCGTGAGCACCGCGATGTCGTTGTCGATGGCGGCCTCGTTGTACGCCGGGTTGTGCCACTGCCGCCAGACACCGGTGGCGGTGCCGCCGTGCAGGTCGCCGTCCGCGGAGGGCAGCTGGGTGGCGCCCGTGACGACGGCGCCGTTCAGGTACCAGTTGTAGCCCTTGACGCAGTGCGCGGCGGTGAGGATCTTCGTCGGCGCGACGACGGTGCCGCCGCAGAAGAAGCCCTCGTCGGTGACCGGGTCGTAGTAGTGCAGCTGCGCCATCCAGGGCGCCGCGGAGATCGTGGTGGTGGTGCCACCGATGATCTTCGGGTCGATGCCGGAGCCGGCCTTGCCGCTCGTGCTGAGCGGCGCCTTGTCCTTGGCCCGGGCGGCCTCGTCCGCCGCCATCGCGTTCACGACGCGGCTGATCAGCTCGGACTGTGACGGTGACTCCGTCGCCGGAGTGACGTTCGGCCGGGGCAGCCCGGGCGCGGCCTGGGCCGCCGGCGCCGACAGCAGCGCCGCTCCGACGGCCACGGCGGCACCGGCCGCGGCCACGGCGAACCGGCGTCTGCGACGGCCGGGGCCGGACATGGGTGTAGCCATGCAATTCCCCCCTCGGGATGTGGAGTTCGAGCGTCGAACCCTGTTCAGGGACAGCTCGAAGCAGCGTGATCGTACACCTGTCCGACGACAGGTGTGTACGAAAAACGGCCGTCCCGTGAAGGGACGGCCGTTCGCGTGCCCGCGCGGGGGCCCGAGAAGGGGGTGACGTCAGTCGCCGTTGCCCGGCGTCGGCGTCGTCTTCTGGATCTGCATGAGGAACTCGACGTTCGACTTGGTCTGCTTCATCTTGTCGAGGAGCAACTCGATCGCCTGCTGCTGGTCCAGCGCGTGCAGCACCCGGCGCAGCTTCCAGACGACCGCCAGCTCCTCGTTGCCGAGCAGGATCTCTTCCTTACGCGTACCGGACGCGTCGACGTCCACCGCGGGGAAGATGCGCTTGTCGGCGAGCTTCCGGTCGAGCTTGAGCTCCATGTTGCCGGTGCCCTTGAACTCCTCGAAGATCACCTCGTCCATGCGGGACCCGGTGTCCACCAGGGCGGTGGCGAGGATGGTCAGCGAGCCGCCGTCCTCGATGTTGCGGGCCGCACCGAAGAAGCGCTTCGGCGGGTACAGGGCGGTCGAGTCGACACCACCGGACAGGATGCGGCCGGAGGCCGGGGCGGCGAGGTTGTACGCACGGCCCAGACGCGTGATCGAGTCGAGCAGCACGACGACGTCGTGCCCCAGCTCCACCAGGCGCTTGGCGCGCTCGATGGCCAGCTCCGCGACCGTCGTGTGGTCCTCGGCCGGACGGTCGAAGGTCGAGGAGATGACCTCGCCCTTCACCGACCGCTGCATGTCGGTGACCTCTTCCGGACGCTCGTCGACGAGGACGACCATCAGGTGGCACTCGGGGTTGTTGTGCGTGATCGCGTTGGCGATCGCCTGCATGATCATGGTCTTGCCGGTCTTCGGCGGGGCCACGATCAGACCGCGCTGGCCCTTGCCGATCGGCGACACGAGGTCGATGATCCGCGTGGTCAGCACGCCCGGGTCGGTCTCCAGACGGAGCCGGTCCTGCGGGTACAGCGGGGTCAGCTTGTTGAACTCCGGGCGGCCGCGGCCGTGTTCGGGCGCCATGCCGTTGACGGAGTCCAGGCGGACCAGCGCGTTGAACTTCTCGCGCCGCTCGCCTTCCTTGGGCTGGCGCACCGCGCCGGTGATGTGGTCGCCCTTGCGCAGGCCGTTCTTGCGGACCTGGGCGAGGGAGACGTACACGTCGTTCGGACCGGGCAGGTAGCCGGAGGTCCGGATGAAGGCGTAGTTGTCGAGGATGTCCAGAATGCCCGCGACCGGGATCAGGACGTCGTCCTCGGCGATCTGCGGCTCCTGCACGTCGTCGCGGCCACGGCGGCCACGGCGGTCGCGGTAGCGGCCGCGACGGCCACGGCGGCCGCCTCCGTCGTCGTCGTACCCGTCGTCCTGACGGCCCCCGCCGCCCTGCTGGTTCTGCTGACGGCCGCCGCCCTGGCTCTGCTGCTGGTCGTCGCCCTTGCCGCGGCGCTCGCCACGGTCACCGCGGTCACCGCGGTCACCACGATCGCCACGGTCCCCGCGGTCACGGTCACGGCCACGCTCACGGCGGTCGCGGCGGCGGCCCTCGCCGCCGTCGTGGTCGGACTTGCCCTCGCCCTGCTGGGACTGCTGCTGCGCCGGGGCGTCGGACGTGGTCTCGGTCTTCGCCTCGGCCGTGATCGTCTCGGTCGCGGCGGCCGGGGCGCCCGCGTCGGCGGTGGCGCGACGGCGGCGGCGCTCGGGGGCGCCCTCCGCGGCCTGCTCGGCGGCGGAGGCCTTCGGCGAAGGCTGACCCGGGATCTCGATCTGCTGCTGGGCCGCGGCCTTGTCGGCGGGCGCCTGCGCGTCCTTCGCCTCGGTCTTCTTCTCGGCCTTCTCGGCCGTGTCACCCGTGCGCGTGCGGGAGGTCGCGCGGCGCTTGGGCTTGGTCTCGGCGGACTCGGCCTTGGCCGGGGCGTCCCCGGAAGGGGTGCCTCCGCCGGCGGCCTGCGCCTCCTTGATGACCTCGATCAGCTGGCTCTTGCGCATGCGCGCCGTGCCCCTGATACCGAGGCCGGATGCGACCTGCTGCAGCTCGGCCAGCACCATGCCCTCGAGGCCGGTACCGCGGCGCCGCCGGGAGCCGGCACCGGAAGCAGGCGCGGAAGCGTCCGTGGCGGGCGCGGCAGCGGTCTCCTCGACACGTGCGCCCATCAGATCGGTGGTGTCGCTCACGAAGGGTCCTTCCCTGGAGCGGACGTCGGCCTGTCTGGCTCGGCGACCGGTTGTGCTGTCCGGCATCGTTCCCTGATGTGTGGACCGTGCCGGGGCGGTTGTCCGCCTGCGCGGCGGAAGAGATATCTGGTGATGGCGCTACCTCGAGCCGTGGCACCCGGTGTCACGTGGCGTGGTCGCACCGATTCCGAAGCTCCCCCAGAGGGGGTGCCCCCACCTGCGGGCCGTTCAGTGTCCGCGTACGACGTACTGCCCGCGTACGTAGCAGTGAACACAGTGCGGCTTGGGGGGCTCCCGGAAGAATGTCTGTCCCGGACGGGGACACGAGGCACCTCGCCATGGTGGGGTCGGGTGCAGACTTGAGATTAACACTACCGGATCCAACAAACATTCCCCCTCTCCAAATCCGGCAACCGTGTCAGGTCGCGAGCGGAAGGACGCTCGCTCCCTGGACGTCCAGGCTCAGCCGGTTGGCGGCCCAGTCGGCGCCGGCGAGCGCTTCGACCTTGTCGGCCGTGCCCGCGTCGGCCAGCGCCATGACCGTCGGTCCGGCGCCGGAGATGACCGCGGGGATGCCGTCCCCGCGCAGCCGCTCCACCAGTGCGGCGCTCTCCGGCATCGCCGGGGCGCGGTACTCCTGGTGCAGGCGGTCCTCGGTGGCGGGCAGCAGCAGCTCGGGGCGCCGGGTGAGGGCCTCGACGAGCAGGGCGGCACGGCCCGCGTTGGCGGCGGCGTCGACGTGCGGCACGGTGCGCGGGAGCAGTCCGCGCGCGGTCTCGGTGAGGACCGGCTTCGCGGGCACGAAAACCACCGGAACGATGGAATCGGCGGGCTCCATCCTGATCGCCCGGGCGGCGCCGCCCTCCATCCAGGACAGGGTGAAACCGCCGAGCAGACAGGCCGCGACGTTGTCGGGGTGGCCCTCGATCTCGGTGGCCAGTTCGAGCAGCGCGGTGTCGTCGAGCTTGCCCTCGGCGCCTATGGTCACGGCGCGGGCGGCGACGATGCCGGCGCAGATGGCGGCCGAGGAGGAGCCGAGGCCCCGGCCGTGCGGGATGCGGTTGGCGCAGACGATCTCCAGACCGCGCGGCTGCCCGCCGAGCAGGTCGAAGGCGGTGCGCAGGGAGCGTACGAGAAGGTGGCTCTCGTCCCGCGGGAGGGTCTCGCTGCCCTCACCCGCGATGTCGATGTGCAGCCCGGAGTCGGCCACCCGGACGACGACGTCGTCGTAGAGGCCCAGCGCGAGGCCGAGGGCGTCGAAGCCCGGGCCGAGGTTGGCGCTGGTGGCGGGGACGCGCACCCGGACGGCGGCGGCGCGGAACGCGGGACCGGCCATCGCTCGCAAATTCTCCTTGAGCTGCGTGGACTGTCGAATGACGTTCGATGGACATTCGATGGCGTACGAAAACCCTGGGGCCGCCGCCGACCGGGCTGGCCGGCCGCTTCCGGGCCGTCCCGGGTCACTGGCGGGACCCTGGGGACGACGCACTGCCGCGGCATATGCGGCGGGCGGGTTCCCTACAGCCTATCGAAGGAAGGTTCACCTGCGACATAGGGCGCACAGGAGGCGCACGATGCGTGTCGCGAGCCCCCTGTGCACCCCCCGTAGGTAGCGTCCCCGGGCAGGCGCGCCCTTACGCCGGTTTCGCGGCTCCGCGTCGGCGGAAGCGCGAGGCTGTCGCGGCTCCGCGTCGGCGGAAGCGCGTGGCCCGGCGGGCCGGGTGGCGCCCGTCGCCGCGGGTCAGACGAGACCGAGGCGCTGGGCGGCGGTCGCGGCGTCGACCGGGACGGTGACCGGCTGCGGGGCGCCGGCGACGGCCCAGTCGGGGTCCTTCAGACCGTTGCCGGTGACCGTGCAGACGATCTTCTGGCCCGGGTCGACCCTGCCCTGCTCGGCCGCCTTCAGCAGACCGGCGACCGACGCGGCGGACGCCGGCTCGACGAAGACGCCCTCCTGAGAGGCCAGCAGCCGGTAGGCGCGCAGGATCTCACGGTCCGTCACCTCGTCGATCCGGCCGCCCGACTCGTCCCGCGCGGCCAGCGCGAGCTGCCACGAGGCGGGGTTGCCGATACGGATCGCGGTGGCGATCGTCGAGGGGTCCTTGACGACCTCGCCGCGCACGATCGGGGCGCTGCCGGAGGCCTGGAAGCCCCACATGCGCGGGGTCCGGGAGCTGACGCCGTCGGCCGCGTACTCCTTGTAGCCCTTCCAGTACGCGGTGATGTTGCCCGCGTTGCCCACCGGCAGGACGTGGATGTCGGGGGCGTCGCCCAGCATGTCCACGATCTCGAAGGCGGCCGTCTTCTGGCCCTCGATGCGCACCGGATTGACCGAATTGACCAGCGCCACCGGGTAGTTGTCGCTCAGCGAGCGGGCCAGCGTGAGGCAGTCGTCGAAGTTTCCGTCGACCTGGAGGATCTTCGCGCCGTGCACCAGGGCCTGGCCCATCTTGCCCAGCGCGATCTTGCCCTGCGGCACCAGCACGGCGGAGACCATCCCGGCGCGCACGCCGTACGCGGCGGCGGAGGCGGAGGTGTTGCCCGTGGAGGCGCAGATGACCGCCTTCGCGCCCTCCTCCTTGGCCCGCGAGATGGCCATCGTCATACCGCGGTCCTTGAAGGACCCGGTCGGGTTCGCGCCCTCGACCTTGAGGTGGACCTCGCAGCCGGTGCGCTCGGAGAGCACCTGCGCGGGCACGAGCGGCGTACCGCCCTCACGGAGCGTCACGACCGGCGTGGTGTCCGACACCGGAAGCCGGTCCCGGTACTCCTCGATGATTCCGCGCCACTGGTGGGTCATTGCTGGTTACTCTCCTTCAACCCGCATGATGCTGGCGACACCACGCACGGTGTCGAGCTTGCGCAACGCCTCCACGGTCCCGCCGAGGGCCGCGTCGGACGCGCGGTGGGTGACGACGACGAGCGACGCCTCCCCGTCCTTGCCTTGCTGGCGGACCGTGTCGATCGAGACACCGTGCTCCGCGAACACGGTGGCGACCTGGGCGAGGACACCCGGTTTGTCGGCCACGTCCAGGCTGATGTGGTAGCGCGTGACGACCTCGCCCATCGGTGAGACGGGCAGTGCCGCGTACGCGGACTCGCCGGGTCCCGTGGTGCCGCCGAGCCGGTTGCGGCCGACCGCGACCAGGTCGCCGAGGACGGCGGAGGCGGTCGGGGAGCCGCCCGCGCCGGGGCCGTAGAACATCAGCTGCCCGGAGGCGTCGGACTCGACGAACACGGCGTTGTAGGCGCCGCGCACGGAGGCCAGCGGGTGGCTGAGCGGGATCATCGCCGGGTGCACGCGCGCGGTGACCGACGCGCCGTCCTCGGCCCGCTCGCAGATGGCGAGCAGCTTGATGGTGCAGCCCATCTCCCTGGCGGAGGCGAAGTCCGCGGCCGTCACCTCGGTCATGCCCTCGCGGTAGACGTCGTCGAGGCGCACCCGGGTGTGGAAGGCGATCCCGGCGAGGATGGCGGCCTTGGCGGCGGCGTCGAAGCCCTCGACGTCGGCGGTCGGGTCGGCCTCGGCGTATCCAAGGGCGGTCGCCTCGTCGAGGGCCTCCTGGTACCCCGCCCCCGTGCTGTCCATCTTGTCGAGGATGAAGTTGGTGGTGCCGTTGACGATGCCGAGCACCCGGTTGACCTTGTCGCCGGCGAGGGACTCCCGCAGCGGGCGGATCAGCGGGATGGCGCCGGCCACGGCGGCCTCGTAGTAGAGGTCCTTGCCGTGCTCCTCGGCGGCGGCGTGCAGCGCGGCGCCGTCCTGGGCGAGGAGGGCCTTGTTGGCGGAGACGACGGAGGCGCCGTGCTCGAAGGCGGTGGTGATGAGGGTCCGGGCGGGCTCGATGCCGCCGATGACCTCCACGACGATGTCGAGGTCGCCCCGTTTGACCAGGGCGGTCGCGTCGGTGGTGATCAGCGCGGGGTCGATGCCCTCACGTACCTTGTCCGGCCGCCGTACGGCCACGCCGGCGAGCTCGACCGGGGCGCCGATGCGGGCGGCGAGGTCGTCGGCGTGCGTCGTCATGATGCGCGCCACCTCTGAGCCGACCACTCCACAGCCCAGCAGCGCCACCTTCAGCGGACGCGTACGCATCATCCGACCTCGTTTCCTGATTACCGTCTCGGTTGCACCAGTCTCACTCACCGAACGGGACTTTCTGTGCAAAGTCCGGATCGTGAGACGTCTATTTCATTTCCATGACCGCGCCGACGAAAGATCTTCCGTCGGCGCGGACACACTGGCCGTGGCCCTTCTTCGGGGGCCTCTCAGCCGACGTCGAGCCGCAGCAGGTCCTCCTCCGTCTCACGCCGGACGATGACGCGCGCCTGACCGTCCTTGACGGCGACCACCGGCGGCCGCAGCACGTGGTTGTAGTTGCTGGCCATGGACCGGCAGTACGCCCCGGTCGCCGGCACGGCGATCAGGTCACCCGGTGCCAGGTCGCCCGGCAGGAACGCGTCCTTCACCACAATGTCACCACTTTCGCAGTGCTTGCCGACGACCCGGGTGAGCATGGGTTCGGCGTCGGAGGAGCGGGAGACGAGGGAGACGCTGTACTCGGCGTCGTAGAGGGCGGTGCGGATGTTGTCCGACATGCCGCCGTCGACGGACACGTACGTGCGCAGCCCGTCCAGCGGCTTGACGGTGCCGACCTCGTAGAGCGTGAACGCGGTCGGCCCGACGATGGCGCGGCCCGGCTCGACGGAGATGCGGGGGGTGCGCAGCTTCGCGGCCTCACACTCACGGGTGACGATCTCGGTGAGCGCCTTGGCGATCTCGTGCGGCTCGCGGGGGTCGTCGTCGCTGGTGTACGCGATGCCGAGACCGCCGCCGAGGTCGATCTCGGGCAGTTCGACGCCGTGCTCGTCACGGATGGCCTTCAGCAGCCCGACCACGCGGTGCGCGGCGACCTCGAACCCGGACATGTCGAAGATCTGCGAGCCGATGTGCGAGTGGATCCCGATGACCTCGAGGCTGTCGAGCTGCAGCGCGCGCCGCACGGCCTCGGCGGCCTGCCCGCCGGCCAGCGGGATGCCGAACTTCTGGTCCTCGTGCGCGGTGGCGATGAACTCGTGGGTGTGGGCCTCGACGCCGACGGTGACGCGGATCTGCACGCGCTGCCGGGTGCCGAGCTCGCGGGCGATGTGGGCGACGCGGACGATCTCCTGGAAGGAGTCGAGCACGATGCGCCCGACGCCGGCCTCGACGGCGCGGCGGATCTCGGCGACGGACTTGTTGTTGCCGTGGAAGGCGATGCGCTCGGCGGGCATCCCGGCGGACAGCGCGGTGGCCAGCTCGCCGCCGGAGCAGACGTCGAGGTTCAGCCCTTCCTCGTTCAGCCAGCGCACGACGGCGCGGGACAGGAACGCCTTGCCGGCGTAGAACACGTCGGCGTTCTCGCCGAAGGCGGTGCGCCAGGCGCGGGCCCGGGAGCGGAAGTCGTCCTCGTCGAGGACGTAGGCGGGGGTGCCGTACTCCTCGGCGAGCCGCTTGACGTCGATCCCGCCGACGGTGAGCACGCCGTGCTCGTCACGGGTGACGGTCCGGGACCACACCTTGGGGTCGAGGGCATTGGAGTCGGCGGGAGGCGCGAGGTAGTGCCCCTCGGGGAGGACGTCGGCGTGACGGGGCCCGGCGGGGTGTGCGGAACGGCTCATGGCAGGTCTTGGGCTTCCTAGAGATGTTCGGGTGCGTCGATGCCGAGCAGGGTGAGGCCGCCGGCCAGCACCGTCCCGGCGGCTTCGGCGAGGGCGAGCCGGGCACGGTGGGCGGCCGAGGGTTTCTCGTCGCCGAGAGGCAGGACGGAGGGCAGCAGGGGCGCGAGCGCGTCGGCGACGGCGACGAGGTGCCGGGCGAGCCGGTCGGGGGCGCGGTGGGCGGCGGTGGCGGCCAGGACGCGGGGGTGGTCGGCGAGGAGGTGGAGGAGAGCCTCCGCGTGCGTTGTGACGGGGCCGGGCTCGGGGGTGAAGCCGAGGTCGGCGGCGTTGCGGAGGAGGGCGCGGGTGCGGGCGTGGGCGTACCGGACGCGGAAGAGGGGGTTGGTCTCCCGTTGGGCGAGGTGCTGCTCGCTCCGGCTGTCGCCGATGTGGGGGCGGTCGTGCGGGGCGGGGTGGAGCAGGGCCCAGCGGGCGGCGTCGCGGCCGAGGGGGGTGGGGTCGGCGGGGGCGGGGACGGGGCGGAGGGCGTCGTCCGTGCCGGTGCCCACGGTGAGGTCGCCGGGGACGCCGAGGGTGCGCACCCAGGCGTCCTGGGGCGGGCGGGCGCAGTGCAGCTGGGGGCGGGCCCCCTGGGACCGCAGGACCCGGGCGACGGTGTCCATGAGGACCAGGGCGCGGACCTCGGGGGCGGCGTGGAGCTGTGGTGCCTGCCCGGCAAGGGTGTCGCTGTGCCCGTACCGGGGGCCGGCGCGGAGGATGTCACGGACAAGACGGCCGTCGGCATCACCGGCGAGGGAGATGTTGAGGAACCCGGGCCCGGTGACGACGACGTCGCTGATCCCGTCGGTACGGAGAAGTCGGGCGCGCAGCAGCTCGGCGACGGCGGGGGCGGGCTGTCCGGCCGGGCGGGCGAGCTGGAGGGCGACGTTGGTGGCGTAGTCGCCGCAGCCTCCGGGCCCGGGGGGAGCGACGACGACCCGCTCGGGCAGCACGGCCACGGCGAGTTCTCCCTCGTCGACGGCACGACGCACCGCGTGCAGCACGGTGCGGGAGAGCTCGACGGGGGTCACGGGACAAGCGTAGGCGAGGAGGGGGGTGGGCAGGCGAACAGGTTGGCCGCTGTCCCGGGATGTGGACGGGCGTGGACAGGCCGTGGGGTGTGGCCTCAGCCGCCGGCGTGCCCGGCGGCGGCCTCGGCGTCCCCGGAGCCGCGCGCGCGCCCGGTCGAGGAGTCGATCAGCGACTGCACGACCCGCACGAGCTCCTGAGGATCGAAGGGCTTGGCGAGGAAGGCGTCGACGCCGACGTCGAGCCCGCTCTCGACCTCGTGCTGGGTGCAGGCGCTGACGATGACGAGGGGGGTGCCGGCGGTGCGGGGGTCGGACCGCAGGCGCGCGGCGGTTCTGAGCCCGTTGAGCCGGGGCATGACGACATCCAGGGTGATGAGGTCGGGCCGCACCTGATGCACGACTTCCAGACACTCGGCACCATCGGCCGCGGTCACCACCTCGATGCCCTCCAGCTCGAGGTTGACCCTGATCAACTGCCGGATGACCTTGTTGTCGTCGACCACAAGAACCCGGCCCGAAGTGCTCGGCACGACTCGAGAGTAGGTCGAGCCCGGCCACCGCGTCCGGCGTTTCCCCACTTCCACCCCGACCGGGGTACGGGCCGCACGGGGAGCCGACCGGGACGGACGTCACCGGACGGGGAAAGCGGTTCATGACCACCCCCCGAGAACTGGTAGTGTTCTACCCGTCGCCGCGATCACCGCGACCGACACGCCCCCGTAGCTCAGGGGATAGAGCAACGGCCTCCGGAGCCGTGTGCGCAGGTTCGAATCCTGCCGGGGGCACCATGGATTAGGTGCCCAAAGACCCCGTCACCAGCGGAAACGCTGAGAGCGGGGTCTTCGCGTATGTGCAGGCGTGCACAGTCCTGTGGTGCGGTCCGCATAGAACCTTGGGGTGTCTGCCCAGGCCAACCCGACATATGCGAGGGTCGGCGAGGTCATCGACCTACTGGAACTGACACCCGCCAGACCAACGCGGCGCCGCGCGAGCGCTACGCGCGACTCGGCACCACGCCACCGGTTATGAGCCAGCAACGGCTGGCCACACGATCGGCCGAACCCTCCGACGTTTCCAACCGACTGGAGATCGCCCGACGGCTCACGCTGCGTTCCCGTCCAGCGGATATTACGGGCACACGCCAATAGACAGGAGGGACCGTGGGGTATGCGCCCGGATGGCGGGTTCCCTTAACGCTGGAGCGACGACAACTCGCGGATCCCTATTCGATGTCGCCGAGGTCCTCGCGCGTCAGAGGCTCCGAGGACTTCTCCGGCTCTTGATCAACCACCTCACCGGCACGGTAGTAGCGCGAGGCGCTCTTGTACTGCTCCTCCTCCTCATACATGATCACGTAGTTCAGGAGTGCTGTGATCTGCCAGGAAACGGGCAGGGCGGCGGAGGCCAGGCGGAACGCCTCGTCCGCCGTGAGGGGACCATCCGGCACCTCGACGGAGACGTCCGCCGCGCGCGAGGGCTCCACGTATCGGAAGTTGTAGGGCAGGCCGGCTTTGAGCTTCTTCAGAAAGGTCCGCAGGTCGTTCGTCCCTGGGGTGACCCCTTGGACAAGTGCGTCGAGGTTGATGGGGTACTGCACGTCGAAGTGGTCCTTCTTGAGGACCGTCGTGTCACGTCTGCGCCCGGGATCCTTGCTCCCGAATCCGCTGTTGTTCCACGGGATCCCGCCCCGCTCTTTGTAGTGGTTGATGAGGAGCTGTTCGGGGGCGAGGGCGGAGAAGTCCTCGTCCACGTACAGACATGAGAAGGTGACGTCAGCGAGGTCGAGGTTGCGCCGGCCCGACAGCTTGCGCAGGTGGTTCCGGAGTCGCCCCGGGAGCCCTTTGTGCCTTCGGTCCGCCTTTCCCACGTAGACGAACGCGCCTTTGACGTAGAGCTGGTACACCCCCGGCCGCTCTTCCAGTTTGGCCAGGCTCTCCTCGCTGAGGGGCGCCCGCCCGAGGCTTCTCAGCGCCTGGGCGAGCTGGTCTCCGAGGGCCTTGGTGATACTCAGCCGGAAGTCATCGTGGAACACCCCGCGCCCGTCCGCCCCGCTGCTTCCCGTCATCCTTCTCTCTTTCCTGGGATCTGGGTCGCGGCCTACTCTATGAGCTTCCCCACTCATCGATCACTCGTTCGAGTGAAACGCTCCGATCCTCAGCCACCCCGCGGTACGATTCGGCCATGGGTGACCAGCCGGAAGAGACCAAGATCCCTCGCAGTCGCACGAGCGTGGAGCTGTTCGCGGGCGGGGGTGGCCTCGCCATGGGGGTCCACCGCGCGGGCTTCCGCCCGCTCCTGTTCAACGAGTTCAACAGGCGGGCCTGCGAGACACTCCTCGCCAGCGCCCGCAGGACTCTCGGCGATGACGGGCTCGTGGAGGTCAGGGAGACGACCCCTGTTCCGCCGAGGGTCGGCGAGCCCGCGCCCCTGTACCCGGGAGACGTGCGCGACCTGGATCTTCGGAAGTTCGAGGGCGAGGTCGACGTCCTCGCTGGCGGCCCTCCCTGCCAGCCGTTCAGCGCCGGGGGTGTCGCCAAGGGCGACGAGGACAAGCGGAACATGTTCCCCGCCGTGTTCAACGCCGTCCGCGAGATGAGGCCGAAGGCCGTGATCTGCGAGAACGTCCGAGGACTCCTGCGCCCGTCGTTCAGCGACTACTTCGAGTACATCAGGAATGAGCTGCGTCTGCCCTTCATGGAGCGCGACCCCAGGAAGACCTGGCAGGAGCACAACGGCGCCCTCATGGGGGCGCTCGGCGATCCGGACCCGGCGAGACACAAGCTGGACATCGACGGCGGCCTCCCCGTTGACGACAGGAGCGCCGACCGCTACAGGGTGATCGCGTTCCCCGTCAACGCGGCGGACTACGGCGTCCCTCAAATCCGCAACCGGGTCGTCATCGTCGCCTTCCGCGCCGACCTTGGCGTCGACATCGTCAGGGATTTCGCGGCGCACGTGAGGAGGCGCCGCTACTCGGACGACGCCCTCCATCGTTCCATGCAGGACGGCTCCTACTGGGCGCGCCATGACGTCCCCCCCCACGTCAAGGAGCGTGTCATGGCGCGCCTGCCCGAGGTGATCAAGGAGGACAAGTGCCTGCCCTGGCGTACCCTCCGCGATGCCATCAAGGGCTACGGCACCGACGAAGAGCTCCCGGCTCTTCCCAAGGTCGACCTGACCCGCCTCGAGGAGAAGCACGACTTCGGCGGGGAGAGGTTTCCCGGACACATCGGCTGGCCGGGCGCGAGGATCTACAAGGGCCACACCCCGAACGAACTCGACCGCCCCGCCAAGACCGTCAAGGCCGGCGTTCACGGTGTCCCCGGCGGTGAGTCCGTCATGGAGCTCGACAAGCGGTTGGAGGACCCCACGTCTCCGGAGGGATGGCGTTATCGCCACCGCTACATGACCGTCCGCGAGACCGCCCGAGTCATGACCTTCCCCGACGAGTGGATCGGCTCCGGACCCCGTGGGGAGCAGATGCGGCAGCTCGGCAACGCCGTTCCGGTGGTCCTCGGTGAGTTCTTTGCCAGGGCCGTCGCCGACGCCCTGGATGCGGCGGGTCAGTAACGCCATGCCTCGGCCGACAGGGCGCGCCGGGCACTGGAAGGAGAGCCTTCCCCCCGAACGCGCGTATAAGCGGCGGGCAGGTTCCGCCACTCCGACGCTGGAACAGGACCGCGCCGCCGGCGGTCGTGACCGGCGCGCCGTCGCCCTCGGCGACGGCCGCTACGCGCGCGCCTCCATCGCCCTCAAGCTGTACCGGCGGACACGGCGCATCCGGGCCTATCTCCGCTGGTCGCAGGACGGCAGTACACGGGAGCGCTATGTCTGCGAAGTGGACCGTGCCACTCGCGCGGAGAACCTCGCCGAGGCGTGGCGCCAGGCCCGGGGAATGGGCCTGGTGAGCGATCGGCCCCTGCCGGCCGACTCCAGGGCGTCCTCCACCAGCGTTCGTGCCGTGATGCGCGCCAATCGCGGCAAGGACACCGGTCCAGAGCTCGCCCTGCGGAAACTGCTGTACCGCCGCGGCCTGCGTTACCGGGTGGACACGCGCCCCATTCCCGAGATCCGGCGCCGGGCGGACCTCGTGTTCTCTGGTCCCCGGGTCGCGGTGTTCGTGGACGGCTGCTTCTGGCATGGCTGTCCCGAGCACTACCGTGCCGCGACGAGGAACGCCGAGTTCTGGCAGGACAAGATCGAGGGCAACAAGAACAGGGATGTCGAGACCACTGAGGCTCTCCGCTCCGCAGGCTGGGCCGTGATCCGGGTCTGGGAGCACGAGGCCCCGGAGTCGGCGGCCGAGCTGATCGCCCACGAGGTCCAAGCGCGGCAGGCGGAGGCGAGGTCCAAGCCCACAGGCGTCGACGCTCCCGCTAGAGGGGACGGCCACTGAGCAGGTCGTCGATGGCGTCCGTCAGATGCCGCAGGACGGTCCGCCCGTCGTCCGTGCTCGCGGCCATTATCTTCTCGCCCGGGTGAGGCCGGCTTGGGCAAGAAGGCTGATGGGCAGTACGACGGTGCCGTCGTCGCGGATCGTCACTTCTTGCGGGTCCTGGATCACCGGCATAGTGTCACCCCCCTCCCCAACCCCCCCAGGTGAGAATTCGGGTGGGGGTTCCCGTCACCCCTGAGAGGCGCTGGTCGCTCTCGACGCGCGCAATCGGCCTTGGTCATCCGCTTCTTTGGTGATGTCCAGGGTGAGCGGGTCACTCCTTGCCGGTCCGGGCTTCCACGACGTTCTCCACAAGCCGCTCACCGTTGATGACCCGCGAAGGGCCGTGACGCGCTCGATCGCGTTGCGTGCGAGAGTCGGAGCGCGTCGCTACTTGCAAAGCCATCAGTCACGGCCCCGGCGCGCACGAGGTTTCGAGCTGCCAGAAACCCCTGATCAGGTCGAGGACGTGGCCCTCGCCGGACACGCTTCCTCCTCGCAACCGTGATGGACTTGGGCAGTGCCCTCTCTGAGGTTCAGGACGAGGGCAAGGACACAGCCATCGACCACTCCGAGTTCGAGAGCGTGACGGCGAAGGCTGGAGACCTGAGCGAAGCTCGTGCCGCGGCGGACAGTGAGGGGCGCGTGCCCCCCGAAGCTGGCGAACGTGCGGCTCATGGGGGCTTGGCGGAGGCCAAGGCGCCAGGTCAGCCAGGAGTTCACTCGCACTCCGCTTCCACGCAGGACATCCCGGTCAACGGGGATTCGGGCGCCCAGCACATCACCGTGGACGGCCATGGTGGCCGGCTGAGCTGGCTCCGCCTCCTCGATCGGCTGGGCGCCACGGGTAACCAGGTCGATGAGGCCGTCGGTGGTTTCGCCGATCTGATCGTTGAGCAGACACTGCGTGAG
The DNA here is from genome assembly GCA_014656175.1 of Streptomyces werraensis. Taxonomy (GTDB): domain Bacteria; phylum Actinomycetota; class Actinomycetes; order Streptomycetales; family Streptomycetaceae; genus Streptomyces; species Streptomyces werraensis. The sequence continues at coordinate 406,865 of BNBX01000004.1, read as the reverse complement.
CCGCCACGCGGTGACGGGGTACAGCTCCGTGACCTTCGCGAAGAGAGATCCTCGGGCAATTGGCCCGTGTTCGGTGACCACCGCGACCAGGGCCTCGACGGCGTTGCTGAACGGGGTGAGGCGCAAGTGTGACCACTCGGCCAGGGCCCAGGAGCCCTCGGGCCGGCTCAGAACGAACCGGTCGTCACGACGCAGCGCCTCCCGAGCCGCCTTTTCCGTCGCCACGGCCATGGGCTTGAGCAGTTCCTCGGCGGTACAGGGACGGCCGGCCTCCAGCAGGTACAGGTACGCGGAATCGCGTCCCCTCGCCTTGCGGCGAACCCAGTGCCCGTCCGTGTTGGGCGCGACCTTGGAGCGGGGGTCGTCGAGAAGATCTGTCAGGGGGATCTCGTCGGGCACGCCCGCCGTACGGGCCGCCTCGCGGAGCGCGTCGCCAGCCAGGGGAGCGCTGGCCACCAGTCGGCGCAGCGCGGCGTCGAGCGAGTCTGGGTGGGCGGTCCACCAACCCCGTAAGGGGCCAGCCCACGTGTGCGGGGCGTTCAGGCCGGCCTCCAACAGGAGCAACTCCAGAACGACGTGGTCTCTCACTCCCAGGGCGGCCGCGAAGGTTCCTCTACGGACGGCGGGCGCCGCGCCGACAGCCCGCAGAATCTCACGCCACCCTTGGTGGGCTATATCGGTCATGGCGGCAAGACTTCGCTGCCGCTGGGTGATGATCTGTCGCACCCGCTCCCGGGTCACCCTGAACTCGGCCCCGGCCTCCTCCAAGGTACGGCCCGCCGCTCGGGCCTCGACGATGGCCCGGGCACGGTCGTCGAATCCCGAGTGCCACGCCTGGATCATCCATCCCTCGTCGAACATGACTGCCTCTACATCTCGTTGAAGTAGATAATCCTCACGCCCAGGAACTTGGCCAGGCGCTCGTGCCGGGCCTTGTCCTCACGTGTGAGGGGGTTGAGGAAGGGATCGATGACGCAGATCGTCCACGGCGCGGTCTCGCCACCGGAGCGGTCGAGGATGGCGGGCCACACCAGGTGCTTGAAGCTCGCGTCGGGACCGGCCACGAAGTGCATTTCGTCGTCCTCCGAGCCGACCCTGCGGACCTTGGCTCGCATCGGCTTCTGCCGCTTGGATCGGGGAACTATCTCCCACTCCCCTCCCAGCGTCTTCGCGATAATCTCGTCGATCGTCGCGGCGGGCCTCTTCACGTACTTGGCGTATTTGCCCACGCCACGGCGGGCCCGTTGGTATTCCTTCATCGGACCGTCCTTGAGCCACGGCCGGACGTTCGCGGCCATACCAACGAATCCGATCAGCCGGCCCCCGACCTCCGGGTCGTCCGTCCACTGCTGGTACAGGCGGGTGCGATCGCTGTCCTGCAGGTTGAGCCAGTCAGCCTCGGCGGCCTGCTCGAAGACCCGGGTAAGGACGGCGGCTTCGACCTCGGTCGGGATCTTGTAGTCGGTCACAGGATTCCTTTCGGCATGGGGAACTGGAGGCGGACCTCGTCCGCCGCGGTCTCGAGGTCGGCGGCGTCCTGGATCCACATGTCCATGAGGGAGCCGACTGTCTCGTCCTGAAACTCGATCCGGGAGGTGTGAGGGAGCTCCAGGTGTTCGGCCTCGGTGGCCTCCAGGGTCCGGCGAAGGTTCAGGGCCGCGGCGGCGCGACGGATGTCCGTCACAAAGTCGAGGACCTTGAGCGCCTTCTTGCCGGGGCTGAGGCGCAGCCCGCGGCCAAGCTGCTGCACGAAGATCCTTCGGCTGTGAGTGACGCGCAGAAACGCTATGAGGTTCACATCGGGCACGTCGACGCCTTCGTTGAACACATCGACGCAGGTGATGACCGGGACACGCCCGAGGCGGAACTCGTTCAGCAAAACATTGCGGTGACGCTTGGGCAGGCCGCTGTGGAGATAGGAGGCGTTGACCCACTGCGGGTCGGAGACCGAGAGGAGCTCCGCCATGTGTTCGGCGTGCTCGATCGTCTGACAGAAGACGATAGCGCGGGGTTCGGTGGTCTCCCGCCAGGCCACCCGAAGGTGCTCCACGATCTCCTCGTCCCGCTGGGGAAGGAAAAGGTGCCGGTTGAGGTCCTTGATCGAGTAACCGTGGCGGCTGATCTCCTTGACGGCGTCCCAGTCGACACCGTCGGCATACAGCCGGTAGTCAACGGCGGACAGGAAGCCCGCTGCCATGCCCTCGGCGATGCCCATGGTGAAGCTGGGGTAGCCGAAACGGGCCGTGATGTCGAACTTGTCGCCGCGCCAAGGCGTGGCGGTCACCCCGAATTGCGCCGCAGCCGAACACAGATCGAGGAGTTCCGCAAACCTGCCGGTCTCGGCCACGTGATGAGTCTCGTCGATCATGATGAGGTCCGGACGGTACCCGTTTCGCGTAGCGGTCAGCGCCGACTCGACGGTCGCGACGACCACCCCGGCCAAGTCCCTGGGCTTGCTGTCACCGGTAAGGAGGCGGGTGGGAACGGTCTTCGGGATGTGCCGCCAAAACGCCTTCTCGAGCTGTTCCACGAGGTCTCGCATGTGCGCCACCACGAGAACCTTGGCCTGCGGACGGGACTTGAGGAGATTGCTGATGACCTCTCCACCGACGACAGTCTTTCCCAATCCGGTCGCCAGGACGAGGAGGGCCGAGCCGTCGGCCGCGAGGTCGCGCTCGATGGCCTCTACCGCTTCGGTTTGATAGCGCCTCAGCTTGTAAGGGCTTGGCACGCGTTCCGGCATGCGCTCACCGATTGCCGCGAGCGTGGCGCCGTGCCACAGCGCAATGTCAACGCCGACGTCGGCCAAGGCGCGGCGGCGCGCCTCGGCCGGCGCGGTGATGTTCGTATTGGTCGCCAAGACGGCCTTGTCCGCTCGGTAGTGGGTACGGGCCCGCTCGAGGTCGTCAACGCCGGCGTGGTCCGCCATGCCGTGCGCTTTCCACTTGCTCTGGAACACCCACTGCTCGCGGTTCCGGGCAGCGAGGAGATCCGCGCCGTGGTCGTTGGCGCCGTCCACGACACGAACGTCATGAAACCCCAGGTGCCACAGAGTCCGCTCGAGTGCCTTGGTCAGTCCCGCCGGGCCACCGTCCCGCAGTTCGGCGGGAGACAGGAATATGGCGTTCACTCGTCACCGGCCAGCTCGTCAGCGAGCAGGGTGATGCTGAGGCGGGCACGCTGGAGCTGGAGGGCGGTGGCCTCACCGGCGAAGGTCCCGATGGTTGCCACGTCGGCCAGGTAGCCCGTGACACGGGCCAGACTCAGGGAACGCGCGGATGGTGATTTCACATCAGCGTACGGGCCCCGGAAGACTCGGCGATCCAGGAACGCCTCGGGCATCGCCTCCACCAGGCGAACAAGCGCCAGTGCGGGGAGGTAGGAGATGAACCCGGCATCCTGACCCAAGCGTCCGACCTGGCCGACACGACCAGAGGCGATCATCGACTCTTCGACAGCCGTCCTCTCCTCCTCGCTGAGGTGGCCGAAGACCTGGCGATACTCACCGGAGCGGTTGAGTTCGGCGACCGTGCGGCTGCGGATCTCGTTCAGCAGGTCACGGGCCTCTGCACCGACCGTGGTGCCGTCCAGCGCGCCCTCCTTGAGGGACTGAGCGCGGATGCCGGCGACCAGCTGGGACGGGCCCCACTCGGAGCGCGCGCGAACCTTCAGCAGAGGTGCCAGTTCGGCCAGGAGGAGATCGGCGTAATCCGCGCCGAACCGCCGGAACACCTCGTGGTCGGCATCAACGAAGGCGGTCAGTTCGTTGCCCGCGCGCTGGTCGAGCAGGACCGGGACGGCCTGTCCCAAGTCGTCGAGGAGAGGCTCACCACTCTTGAGAAGGCGCGTCTCGACGTTCATGTAGCCGAGGTTGGGGTGGCCGAACGGGCGACTGAGGTACGAGTGCCGTGTCGAGGCGTTCTCATAGCGAGCCAAGCGCTCGCTTCGGGTCTCGGACTTCCCCTTCGCCTCTTCCGGATTGGTGGTCGTGTCACCGCCGCCCGCCTCCGGGCCGGTCGGCTGGGTGGAGCCAGAGGCGGGCGCGTCGGCGGGCACGCCGAGGGCATCCATGACCGCCTGCTCGTCGGGCTGGTTCGGGACGCTGGCCGTCGTCTTGGCCTGCTTCCCCTTGTTCTTACTCTCCTCGTGTTCGAGGATCGCCTGCCACCAGCGTTCGTCCGTCTGGAAGGCCGGATTGCCCTTGTGGAACTCATTGCCCCAGCGGCGGGTCTCATCGTGGATGGGCTTGCGGCCGTCACCGGGTACCAGGCAGCGCAGGCCGGCGTCGTTACGGCGGTATCCCTTGAACAGCAGGGCGAGCGGGCTCACGTTCTCCGGGTAGCCGAGTGCCTCAGCCCTTTTGGGCTGGAGCGGTGCCACCCCACGCAGCAGTTCCACAGCGCTGCGCCAGCTCCGGTCCGCGTACTCGAAGGCGTCCTTCTGGTAGGTCACGGGGACGTGGTCGAGGTGGATCTCTCCGATGATGCGACCACCCTGGTGGGCAAGCTCGACAGGATACTCGGGGTCCTCGTTGCCGGGAACGCCGTCGGGATTGTTCCAGGTGAACAACTGCCTGTCCCAGCGCAGGATCTTGCGACCGTTGCGAAGGAAGTCGATTCCGTAGTCGGTCTTGTGGAGGTAACGCTGAATGCCGAGCCAGCCCCAGATCCGGCGTTTGCGTACGGTGAGCTTCTCACTACCGCAGTCGGCGCATTCGTCACCGTAAGTCAGCTGCCACTGGCCGCAGTCGGAGCAGGCCACCCCGTCCTGGAGCTCCTCGTTAATTTCGATGTACGCGGGGATACGCTCCTTGCCGTTGTAGAGCACGAAGCGGTCGTCCCCCCAACGGCAGTGCCGGACCGGCTTGACCCGGGTTCCGCCCACGTAGAGCTCGAAGCCGCGTGCGTCCAGGATCCACGAGTACACGGAGCCCAGCATGTTGCGAAGTGCTTGCCCGTTGCGGCGCAGCCACTCGGCGCGCGTCCGGTTCAGCCGGTCGATGACAATCCGCGTGCCGTGCTGAGCGGGGTCACTCTTCGGCTCGGTGATGTCCGTCGCCTCGAAGTCGTCCCGGATGTGGTCCAGGTCGATTTCGACGCCGATCCACTCGCTGTCGCCGGACCGCGTAGTCAGGACGCGGGTGCGCTTGCCGAGGCGGGCGGTGGCTACGTTAAAGCCCATGCCGAACAGGCCGAGCTTGTCGTGCATGTCGTTGCCGGACCAGCCAGCGCGCACCGCGCGCTCCAGACGCTCGTACGTCATGCCCCGACCGGTATCGGCGATGACGAGCTCCCCGTTGGCCGAGGACGGCAAGGACACACTGACCTTGAACCCGTCGGGCCACTCCACACCGGAACGAACGATCTCGCCGAAGTCATCGAAGGAGTTATCGACGAGCTCGGCCACACACTGCCACTCGTCGAACTCGATCTCGCCCAGCATGCGCAGCACGCGGGCCGAAGGGGTGATCTTCACTCCGGCAGAACCCTCTCCTGGTTAAGCAGACGCACTAGAGAACCGCTTTCGCACGTCAGCGCATGGCGAAATAGCCCGACTCCGACGAGTCACGCGTTGATCCTGAGGGTATAGGCGACCACTGACAGCTCGTCTGCCGCTTGCGGAATCCGGGGCCGATAGGCCATTAGTCGGGCCGCACAGGTGGCGGTTACGGAACGTGACGGAACAACCCAATAAGGCGATACCCGGCCGACTGGCTCATTGCCGTTCGGCAAGACGTAGCCGTCTCGCCTCTAACGGCCACCCTCAGGGCCCGGCAGGTGCGGCATGGGGCTAGGCTTATTCCCTGTCAGGTGTCAGATGCCAGTTGGCGGCGCCCCGGCCAGCAGACTTGCCTCACCGCCGAGCACCCTCCGGAACCGCGTGCATAGGTGCGAGAACTGCCGGGGGGACCTTGCCCGAGGCCCGCGCCTGGGCGCTGGCACTTGACGACTCCCACTTCGCTGTGTCGGGGCAGCCGGCCTGACAGTGGAATGGGCTGTGCTATCAGGCCGGCCCTGCCGACCACTCCGCCAGGTCAGCTGCCCTGGCGGTAAGCGAGGCCGGCGACCACGGAGGTGCCCCGGTTAGGGCGGGGACGAACGGTCCAGGCTGCGGCGAGGTGGTCGACGAGGAGCAGGCCCCGGCCGTTCTCCGCGTCCGCGCTCGGGTACGCCAGTTCCGGCTTGCCGATGCCCGGGTCGGAGACAGCGAGCCAGTAGTGTCCTTCGGCAGGCCACAGGACGAGTTCGATCAGGTTCTCGTCCTTCCCGCACGCTCCGTGGCGGATGGCGTTGGTGACCAGTTCGGAGGTCAGCAGTCCGAGGTCGTCGCCGAGGTGCGGGCGGAGGGCGTGCGGCAGGGAACCGGTCACGGCATGGCGGGCCCGCCGTACGGAGGCGGGGTGGGCGGGGAGATGCCAATGGATGGGCACCGGAGGGATCGCGGACATGGCGAACTCCGTTCATGTGGACAGGGGTTGAACTCGCCGGTGGCCTACCGCCCTGGTCGCGGGCACACCCGTCCCAGGGCAGGCGGGCGTGCTCGCGCGGTGCAGTTCCGGCATCGCGTTGTGTAACTTGCGCAATACTGACGGTAGACCAGCAGGGGCCATATTTGCCATGCGGTCCGGAACAATGGCCTCGATGCGGTGAACCTGTGCTTATAGGACTGATCCGGACAGCACGCCGTACGGAAGGAACGCCATGCCCCCAAGGACGGTTCTCACTCAGCGCCAGAAGCGTCTGGGTAGTGAATTGCGCAGGATGCGCACCGCAGCCGGCATGTCCGCGGAGTATGCCGCGGGGCTCCTCGGTGTCGACCGGAGCCGCATCTCCAACATGGAGTCCGGACAGCGCGGCATCAATGCCGAACGGCTGCGCAAACTGGCCTGCAACTGTGACTGCACCGACGAGACGTACATCGATGCCCTCGTCGAGATGGCGGAGCCGAGCCAGGCAGGGTGGTGGGAGCGTTATCGGGGCAGCCTGCCCCAGGGGTTTCTGGACATCTCGGAAACCGAGGCGTACGCGGTACGTCTACGGGGCGCGAACACCGTTCATGTGCCAGGGCTGTTGCAGACGCCCGAGCATGCGATGGCCATCTTCCGCGCCGTCGTACCGCAGCTTCCCGAGCATGAGGTCGCTCTCCGCCTGGCCCACCGTGCAGAGCGCCAGAGTGTGATCACCCGCGACAACCCCGTCCCGTATGTAGCCGTCATCCATGAAGCAGCGCTTCGGATGCAGTTCGGGGGACGGGCTGTTGCCCGAGGGCAGTTGCAGTACTTGCTGGAAGTCTCCGAGTGGGACCACGTCACCGTACTTGTGCTTCCCTTCGACCACGGTGCCTTCCCAGGAGCGGGACAGACCGTCGTCTACGCCGAAGGGCCTGTGAGGCAGCTCGACACCGTGCAGATCGACAACTCTCACGGGCCGGATTTTCTCCACGCGGAGACCCAGCTCGCGAAATACCGTGCGCAGCTCGACCTGTTGGAAGGTCTGGCACTGTCACCGGAGCGGTCCCGCGACTTCATCCGCGAGTTCGCTCACCACCTATGAGGAGTGACCACATGGCTGACATCACCTGGGAAGCCCCGTTCTGCGGTGAGGGCAGCTCCTGCTTCCGCCTCGGTACCGATACCGACGGCAACGGGTACATAGCCGTCGCCGGCCAGGAGGAGAACCCCCTCACCGACTCCCTCGAGGCCCTGCGCACCCTCATCACAGACATCAAGGCCGGGAAGGCCGACCACCTGTTGTAGAGCAGCCCAGCGGCTTGGCCGTGGGCCGGCAGCCTGAGGGATCAGCCATGCGTTTTCTTTAGCAGGTTGTCGTTCTCGTCGTACAGCTCCAGCGTGTACGACGCGCCGAAGCGGGTGAGGAGGGCGGCCAGGTCGTCGAAGCGCGACGGGGCGACGACTCCGTTCATGAGTACGTTCTGCTCGTCGATGGGCTCGAGTGCGACCTCGCACCACGTGGTGTCCACCTCGTAGCCGTACCAGGACGAGGACCTGGATCTCCAGCCGAGCCGTTCGAAGCGCTCCGCCATCGGGCCAGCGTCCCGGCAGCCGTGCAGGACGCCGCATACGTTGTTGGACCGGTCCGCCCACTCCGGGGCGAGGTCGCCTCCTTCGTCAGGCACGGGTCGCCGTCACCAGCCAGCAGCTCATCTTCAGCCGCACCCCCTCCCCCGTCACATACGCCCCGAACGCCTCCGTCGCCGCCTCCCGCGCCCGCCCCACCGCCTCCTCCGGCACGTCCCGCAGCCAGTGCCGCATCGGCCCCCACCCGAAGAGGAATGCCGACGGGTCCCGCCCCCACACCTGCTCCGTGTCCAAAGCAGTCACCTCGATGCCGTCGAAGCCCGCCGCCGACAGCACCGCCCTCGTCCGGGCCGGGTCCGCGAAGGATGCCGGGCCCCCCGCCGACGCCGCCGTCAGGTCCGGCAGCGGCGCGTGCCGCGCCACCGCTGCGAACACCCTCGCCTGGTCCTGGCGGTCGAAGGACTGGGGGCAGACGAAGGCCAGGCGGCCGCCCTCGCGCAACGCTCCGGCGATGTTCGTGAACGCCGCCACCGGGTCCGCGAAGAACATCACGCCGAAGCGGCTCAAGGCCACGTCGAAGGCCGCCGGTTCGAAAGCGTGCACCTGGGCGTCCCCCTGGACGTGGGTGACATTGGGGAGGCCTTCCGCCTCGGCTGTCACTCGCGCGCGTTCCAGCATCGGCGCCGACAGGTCGATGCCGACCGCGTGCTGTGCGCGGCGGGCCGCCAGTCGCGTCACGCTGCCGTTGCCGCAGCCGATGTCCAGGACCGTGTCCGTGGCCCTGAGGGCCGCCGCGTCCAACAGCGGGGCGTTCACGGGGTCGTTCAGGGCGTCGTAGCGGGCCTGGTGGTCGGCCCAGTGCCGGCCCTCGTAGCCGTTCCAGGCCTCGTACTGGTGCGTGTTCGCGATGGGAGTGTCCGCCATGGGGTCATCCTGCCCTGCCGGGGTCCGTTCGGGTGGGTGCATTCCCGCGTCCGCGTCCACGTCCGGTGGGGCCCGTTGGGGGGTGATCAACAGTCGTGTCCCGAGGTGCCCCGTCGCCATGAGGGGGACCCCGCGAGACGTCCCGTCCTCGCGGGGGACAGCTCACGTGCTGTCCCCCGTGGGAGCTACGCAAGGGTGTCCACTCGCTGGTGACGCTTCCCGCGACGCGGATCCGTAGCGTCGGGGCCGTCGGAGCGGCGGTCGTCCCACCGTCGCCTTCCCCCCCTGTCGAGGAGCAAGTCGTGCGTGTCGTCTGGCAGTTGCTGGCCGTGGTGGTGGTGTCCCTGGTCGCGGGACAGAGTGTGGCCGCCGCCGAGGACAATCCGTGGGCCACGCTCGGCCTGGGGCTGGTGGCGGCGGCGCTGTCCGTGTACGTCTACGCCTGGGTGGTGGGGCGGACGGAGAAGCGCCCGGTCACGGAGGTGTCCCGGCAGGGCGCGGTCGGCGCGGTCGCCCGGGGCGTGCTGCTCGGGACGCTGGTGTTCGCGGCCGTCGTCGCGAACATCGCTTTCCTCGGGCACTACGAGGTGGACGGCTGGGGTTCGTACACCGGCGCGGTGGGGCTGGCCGGGTTCATGGCCGGCGCTTCCGTCACGGAGGAACTTCTGTTCCGCGGCGTATTGTTCAGAACCATGGAGGAGCGGTTCGGTACGTGGGGGGCGCTGATCCCGACCAGTGTGCTGTTCGGCGCGTGGCACCTGCTGAACCCGGACGCCAGCCTGTGGGGCGCCACCGTCATCGCGCTGTCGGCGGGTCCGATGCTGGGCGCCGCGTACGTCGCGACCCGCAGCCTGTGGCTGCCGATCGGCCTGCACTTCGGGTGGAACTTCGCCGCGTCCGGCATCTTCAGCACCGAGGTCTCCGGCAACGACACCCAGCAGGGCCTGCTGGACGCCTCCACCTCCGGGCCGACCCTGATCAGCGGCGGTGAGTTCGGGCCCGAGGCCAGCCTGTACACGCTGGTGTTCTGGGCGCTGGTGACCGTCGGCCTGCTGTGGCTGGCCCGTCGGCGCGGCCAGATGACGCCCCGCCGCTCGAAGCGGGCCGGCACGGCCGCGCTCGCCCGGTGACCCGTCCGCACGGGCTGCGGCAGGTCTGGGGCCGACTGCACGTCACGGCCCGGGACCTGCCGTTCGCCGTGCTGCTGTGCTTCCTGGCGTTCGTGCCGAGCCTGCGCGGCAGCGGCACCGACATCGGCGCGGTCGCGGAGCGCCCGTACGACACCTCGGCCGTCGTGGCTGTCGGGCTGCAGGCCCTGCCGCTCGCGCTGCGGCGGCAGTGGCCGGCCGTCTGCCTGTCCCTGGTGGCTGCCGGCTTCATGCTGGACCAGCTGCGCGGCTACCACACCGTCGCGAGTGCGGCGCTGCCGCTTGCGCTGCTGAGCACCGGCGCCCATCTGGAGCGGTATCGGCGCACCACCGTCGCCGTGGGCTCCCTGGCGTACGTGCTGTTCGTGGCCGAGCTGGTGCGGCGCGGGACGGACGAGCCGCCGGCCGAGCTCGCGTCGTTCTACGTGGCGATGTGTCTGCTGTGGGGCGGCGGGGCGTGGCTGCGCTCGACCAGGATCGCCGAGGCGGAGCGGCGCGCTCAGGTGGCGGAGCAGACGCGGGCGGCCGAACGGGCGCGGATCGCGCGGGAGTTGCACGACGTGGTGACCCACCATGTGACGGCGATGGTGGTGCAGGCGGAGGCGGCACGGTATCTGACCGCCGCGCCCGAGCGGCTCGACGAGGCGCTGACCGCCGTCACCGACACGGGCCGGCGTGCCGTCGCCGACCTGCGGCACCTGCTCGACCTGCTGAACCCGGACCACGGCGAGGGCTCCCGGACCCCTCCGGTGGGCCGCCTGCTGACGCTGGTGGAGCAGACACGCCGGGCGGGGCAGCCGGTGGAGTTCACCGAGAAGGGCACCCCGGCGGCGTCCACCGGGAGCGCGGACCTGGTGGCGTACCGGGTGGTGCAGGAGGCCCTCACCAACGCCCTCAAGTACGCTCACGGGCAGGCCACTTCGGTTCTGGTGCAGCACAGCGGGAGGGACATCACGGTGGAGGTCGGCACGGACGGTCCCGGGACGCGGCCCGTCACCTCGCCGGGCGGCAGCGGGCGGGGGCTGGCCGGTCTCCGGGAGCGGGTGGACGTCCTCGGCGGCGAGTTCGAGGCGGGGCCGCGTGCCGGCGGGGGGTTCGCCGTACGGGCGCGGATACCCACCGGGAGCCGGCCGTGAGCGGTGCGCCGGCGCGGCCGGTACGGGTGGTGGTCTGCGACGACCAGATGCTGGTGCGCACCGGGCTGGTCACGATCATCGACGCCCAGCCCGACATGGAGGTCGTCGGCGAGTGCGCGGACGGGCGCATCGCCGTCGAACTCGCCGAAAAGAAGCGGCCGGACGTCGTGGTGATGGACGTGCGGATGCCGGTGCTGGACGGCATCGAGGCGACCCGGCTGCTGGCCGGATCCGGGGTGCCGGATCCGGTGAAGGTGCTCGTGGTGACGACGTTCAACCTGGACGAGTACGTGTACGAGGCGCTGCGCGCGGGGGCGAGCGGGTTCCTGCTGAAGGACGCGCCGCCGGACCGGCTGCTGCACGGCATCCGGACGGTGGCCTCGGGGGCGGCGCTGCTCGACCCGGAGGTGACCCGGCAGCTCGTGGGCCGGTACGCCTCCCGGATCCGGCCGTCCGAGGACGACGGCGTCCGGGAGGTCCCGCTGACGCCGCGCGAGCTGGAGGTGCTGCGGCTCATCGCGGACGGGCTGTCCAACAGCGAGATCGCGGTGGCGCTGGTGATCAGCCAGGAGACGGTGAAGACGTTCGTGTCCCGCATCCTGTCCAAGCTGCAGCTGCGGGACCGGGTGCAGGCGGTCGTCTATGCGTACCGGCGCGGGCTGGTCAGCTGACCTCTCAACGGCTGCCCGTGAGTTCGATCTGGTCGCCGTCGCGCAGCCGGTCGTGCAGCCATTGGGCGTCCCGCGCGCTGAGGCCCACCCAGCCCGTGGTGCCCGAGAGGGCGCGCAGCACCTTGGCGTCGAAGGAGAGGGCGCCCGCGTAGACGGGTTCGCCGCCGGGGGCGCGCAGTTCCACCAGGTACGGCACCTTCACCTCGCGGACCTCGGTCCTGCTCTTCAACGGGAGTACCGCGCCGGAGATCCGGGCGACGACGGTGAGCCGGGTGCCGGGCGGGAAGCGGCCGGCGGCGCGCAGGTCGACCCGCAGCACGCGGTCGGCGAGGGTGAGGGTGCGCAGGTCCACGTCGAGCCGGCCGGAGGGGCGGGGCGCGCGGGCCGAGGCGGTGGGGGGCCGGGCGGGTACGGGCGAGGTGGCCGGGGTGGCGCCGGGGCGGTGTCGTTTCCCGGCGGGGTGGTCGGTGTGCAGGGCGAGGGTCACCACGGTGACCGCGCAGGCGGCCATGGCCGCGGTGCCGAGCGCGAGGCCGGCCCTGCGGCGGCGTGAGCGGCGCCGGGCGCGGTCCCGGAGCTCGGCGGCGGGCAGGGGCGGCGGTGCCTCGTGAAGCGCCGCCAAATCGCGCAGGGCACCGGTGAGTTCATCCGACACGGCCGCCCTCCTCCCAGGCCGGCTCCTCGGCCTCGTCCACCGCCAGATGCCGGGCCAGTGCCGCCCGCCCCCGGGACAGGCGGGCCTTGACGGTGCCGACCGGCGCGCCGGTCTCGGAGGCTACCTGCTCGACACTGAGGTCGCACAGATGGTGCAGCACGACCGCCATCCGCTGGGATTCCGGGAGTTGACGCAGGGCGGCGACCAGGGCGGTGCGGTCGGGGCCCGGTCCGGGCGTCGCCTCGGGCGGCGGGGAGTGCCGCACCAGTTCCAGCCAGCGCTTCGCACGGCGCCAGCGGCTGACGGCGAGGCGCATGGCGACGGTGCGCACCCAGGCCTCCGGCGCCTCGTCGGCCATCAGCCGGTGGCGCCGGTCCCAGGCGCGCACGAACGCCTCCTGCACCACGTCCTGGGCCTCGCCCAGGTCCCCGGTGAAGGCGAAGAGCTGGCCGGTCAGACGGGGGAAGGCGGCCGCGTAGAAAGCGTCGAACTCGTCCTCGTCCATGCCCTCCACCGCAGTCTCTGGTCGCCTGCGCGGCCCGCCCGCCGCCGTCCCGCGGGCCGGCCCGGCAGGTCGCGTACTTCGAGGAACGCGCCCCCGTGGGAAGACGCCGGAACCGGCCTCGGGGATCAGTCGGACCGCCGTGCCGGTGGGGACGGAGCCCGATGGGGCGGCCGTGCGGAACGTGACGCGCGCCTCGTTCCGCGGGGGCGGCCTCGGCCGCGCACATGGGCTTCGTGACGTTTTCCACAGTGCCACTACGTCCCGGTAACTCTGCCCATCCATCGGCGTCTTGGCGAATGTGTTCCGCGTCACCCGCCTGGTAGACCAGGACGAATCGGACACCTCGAGAAGTGGATCGTGGCCCGTTCGCGAGTCGTACAGAACACTCGGAACCGCCCGCAGTACGACAGTTCGGACCAAAGAGAGCATGCCCGGCCATGACCCACTCCCCCGAAATGCCTGAAGTACCCATACGGCCCTACGAGGTGACCGCCGCGGAGGTGGTCCCCGGCGATCTGTTCGCCCTGACCCCCGAGGACGCGGCCGAGCGCCGCTGGCACGTCGTCACGCACACGCTGCCCGTCTCCCCCGAGGTGATCCGGGTCACGTTGCGGCCGCCGCTCGGCGGGGTGGACCACGAGGAGGACCTGCGGCGCGAGCAGACGGTGACCGTCGCCGGGCGGCGGGTCGACGCGGCCGCGGTGCCGCTGGTGGAGCCGGAGTCCCTGGCGGGCGTGGAGTTCCGCGACGGCGACAGGCTGACCGTCCTGCGGGCGGTGGACCCGCTGGCCGCCGAGGTGACGTACGTACGCCGCTGGGGCGCCTGGCACCGGGACACCGCGGAGTCCGCCGACGCCCGGGCGGCGACCGACGCGGAGGTGCGCCGCTGGGCCGCCGACGCCGGCCGCGAGGGCACGGTCGTACGGCACGAGCCGCGCCCTGTGCGTCAGGCGCGGGCGGCCGGGCCCCGGCGCGTGGTGGTCACCGGGCTCGGCGCGGTCACCCCGCTGGGCGTGGGCGCCGGCGAGCTGTGGGACGGGCTGCTCGAAGGGCGGCACGGGATACGAGAGTTGACGGACCCGGAGTTCGACGGCCTGCCGGTGCGGACCGCGGGCACGGTGCCCGTGGACCCGGCCTCGCTGCTGCCCCGGCAGGCGGCGCGCCGGATGAACCGGGCCGCGCAGTTCGCGGTGCTGGCCGCGCGCGAGGCGTGGGCCGACGCCGGGTACGCCGAGAGCGGCACGCGCGAGAGCGGGCTGGACCCGGAGCGGGTCGGAGTCAGCCTCGGCGCGATCCTCGGGGACGCGTCGGTGCTGGTCGGCGGTGACCGGAAGCTGCGGGACCGCGGGCCGCGAGGCGTGTCCCCGCTCACCACCCCGATGACCGTGCCGTCGCAGGCGGCCTCACAGGTCTCCCTCGACCTGCACATCACCGGTGAGGCGCGCACCGTGACCAGCGCCTGCGCCTCCGGCACCGAGGCGATCGGGCAGGCCGTCGACCGGATCCGGTACGGGCGGGTCGACGTCGCGCTGGCCGGCGGCGCCGAGGCGGTGATCACTCCCGCGATCATGGCGTCGTTCGCGGCGATGCGGGCGCTGGCGGAGGGTGATCCGTCGGCGGGGTCGCCGTCGCGTCCCTTCGCCAAGGACCGGGACGGGTTCGTCAACGGTGAGGGCGCGGGGGTGCTGGTGCTGGAGTCCGAGGAGCACGCCCGGGCGCGGGGGGCGCGGATCTACTGCGAGGCGGCGGGATGGGGGCTGTCCGCTGACGCCCACCACGTCGCGGCCCCGGACCCGTCCGGCGAGGGCATCGCGCTCGCGCTGCGGAGGGCCGTGCGGGACGCGGGCGGCGAGGTGGCCGACGTCGTCCACGTGAACGCCCACGCCACCGCCACGGTGGAGGGGGACCTCGCTGAGGCGCGGGCGCTGCGGCGGGTGCTGGGCGGACAGGACGTCCCGGTGACCGCGCTGAAGGGGCACCTGGGGCATCTGCAGGGGGCCGCGGGCGGGGTCGAGGCGGTGGCCGCGGTGCTGACGCTGCACCATCGGACGGTGCCGCCGACGGTGGGGTGTGGGGAGGTGGACGACGGGATCGACCTGGACGTCGTCCGTGACGCCCCGCGTCCGCTGCCGGAGACGGGCGATCTGGTTCTCAGCAACTCGTTCGGCTTCGGTGGGCACAACGCGGTGCTGGCGTTGCGGCGGGTGGCGTAACGCGCTTTGCCCAGGGCATCGGGGAGTGTTGCGCCTCGGCGCCAACGAGGTGCTGCCCGCAGTCGGCGACGACAACAGGCACCGGCGTGGGTGCGGGCCGGGGGGAGTCGGCGCACCTCGGCGCCAGCGAGGTGCCGCCGCGCCCACCCGTGCCGCCCCAGGCGGCACGAATGCCCGCGGGGTGCGGAGGGTCACGCATGCCCGCGGGGTGCGGAGGGTCACGCATGCCCGCGGGGTGCGGAAGGTGTTGCCGCGCTCGGCGGGGAGGGGACGGGGTGGGGGTGGGCGCCCGCAGCGGCCGGCGCGTCCGCGCCCTCCCCGTTGTCGACGCCCTCATCGCGCCGGACCGAGGACGACCACCCCCACCGCGGCCCCGCACCACCCCCCACCGCAGGCGCGACGCCCGCCCCCACGACCCAGGCGGGTCAAGCCGAGCGCTTGCGGGACGCCGTCTTCTTCGCCGGGGACTTCTTCGCCGGCGTCTTCTTCGCCGTCGCCTTCTTCTCCGTCTGGCTCGTCTTCGACGTCTTCGACGTCGACTTCCTCGGCGAGGACGTCGCCTTCTTCTTCGCCGTCGACGTCGACTTCTTGCCCCCCGTGTCCTTCGGCGACGAGCGGCTCGTCTTGCGTTGCGGGAGCTGCTTGACCTCCGCGTCCTCGCCCCGGGACTCGCGGGCCGCCCGGACGCTGTTCTCCAGGGCCGCCATCAGGTCCAGGACCTTGCCGCCGCCGGCCTCCGGGGCCGGCGCCTCCGGCGGGGTCTCGCCGGAGGCCTTCGCGGCGACGACCTCCTCCACCGCCTCGCGGTACTCGTCGTGCAGGTCCTCCAGGTCGACCTCACCGAGCGTGTCCATCAGCGCGTCCGCGAGGTCCAGCTCCTTGTCCCGCACGGTGACGTCGGTGTCCGGCGCGACGCCCTCGGGGGCGCGGACCTCGTCGGGCCACAGCAGGCCGTGCATGGCGATCGCGTCGCCGACCACGCGCAGCATGCCGAGCCGCTCCCGCCCGCGCAGGGCGTACTTGGTGATCGCGACCTTCTTGCTCCGCTTCAGCGCCTCCCGCAGCAGGGTGTACGGCTTCGCCGCGGGGGCCCCGCCCGCCTGGAGGTAGTAGGCGGCGTCCATCTGGAGCGGGTCGATGCGGTCCTCGGGCACGAAGGCGACGATCTCGATCGTCTTGGCGGTCGGGATCGGCAGCCCGGCCAGATCCTCGTCGGTGATCGGGATGATCGTGCCGTCCGCGTCCTCGTAGCCCTTGCCGATCTCCTGGCTGCTGACCTCGCGGTCCTCCAGCTCGCAGAACTTCCGGTAGCGGATCCGGCCGCCGTCCTCGGTGTGGATCTGACGGAAGGAGATCGAATGGTTCTCGGTGGCGTTCACCAGCTTGATCGGGATGCTGACCAGCCCGAACGAGATCGCGCCGTTCCAGATGGACCTCACGTGCAGCACCTCTCCGGTCGTCTGCCGATCGATATCGGGGCCTTTGTCATGGTTTGCGTGAGATTCTCATCGTATGGCTCCCATCACGGAGGTGGAGGGGCGACGGCTCCCGCTCAGCAATCTGGAGAAGGTGCTGTATCCCGCCACCGGCTTCACCAAGGCGGAGGTCCTGCACTACTACGCGACCGTGGCCGACGTGCTGCTGCCGCATCTGCGGGAGCGGCCGGTGTCGTTCCTGCGCTATCCGGACGGGCCCGACGGGCAGGTGTTCTTCACCAAGAACGTGCCGCCCGGTACGCCCGACTGGGTCACCACCGCCGAGGTGCCGAGGTCGGAGGGGCCCGCACGGATGGTGCTGGTGGAGGATCTGCCGAGCCTGATGTGGGCGGCGAACCTGGTCGCGGAGTTCCACACCCACCAGTGGCGGATCACCGGCCCGGAGCAGGCGGACCGCATCGTGTTCGACCTGGACCCGGGGCCGCCCGCGACGGTCGTGCACTGCTGCGAGGTGGCGCTGTGGCTGCGGGAGCGGCTGGCCGCGGACGGGTTCGAGGCGTACGCGAAGACGTCCGGGTCGAAGGGGCTGCATCTGCTGACGGCGGTCCACGGCTCCTCTTCCGAACAGGTGTCCGAGTATGCGAAGGCGCTGGCCGTGGAGGCGGAGAAGGCGATGCCCCGGCTGGTGCTGCACCAGATGAAGCGCAGCCTGCGGCCGGGGAAGGTCTTCGTCGACTGGAGCCAGAACGCGGCGCGCAAGACCACGGCCGCCCCCTACACCCTGAGGGCGCGCGCCGAGCCGCTCGTGTCCGCGCCGGTGACCTGGCAGGAGGTCGAGGAATGCCGGTCGCCGGGCGGGATGGCGCTGCAAGCGCCCGACATCCCCCCACGGCTGCAGGATTTCGGCGACCTGCTGGCGCCGCTGCTGGACCCGGACGAGGCGGGCACGCTGCCCTGACGGCCACCCGGCCCTCCACGGGACCGCCACCCGGCTTCCCGCGGGACCGCCACCCGGCCCCCACGGGACCGCCACCCGACCCTCCGCGGCCGTCAGCCCCGCGTCCTCACAGCCCCGCCCATGTCCTGCGGTCCCGCGCCGCCGCGTACAGCGCCTCGACGTCGGCGGGCTTCAGCACACCTCCGCCCCGGGCCAGCCCATGCACGTCCGCGTCCGTCAGGATCCGCACCCCGCGCGGCACGGCGGCGACCGTCAGACGGCGGGCGCCGGCCAGGACCAGCACCGGGCGCACCTCGGCGGTGAGGGTGTGGGCGGCCCGGTCGGCGTCGGCGCGCACCCGGTGCAGCACGGGCTCGGGCGGGCGCCGGCCGATGCGCACCTGGGGCTCCGCGACGGTCACCCGCTGCCGGTGGGCGGACCGGACATGCAGGGCGTACAGGCCGCCGGGGCCGATCAGCAGGTGGTGGACGCGGTGGCCGCCGGGGAGCGGCAGGGAGTGGAGGGCGTGCCAGCCGGCGCCGTCCATGGCGTCGAGGGCGTCGCCCACCGTCCGCTGCGCGTCCAGTTCCGCGCGGCGCGGGTCCGGGCGCAGGCGGCGGGCCGGTCCGGGGGCGCGGTCCAGGTCGGCGAGCAGGGCCTCGCCGGGACGGTTCGGGGCGAGGTCGTCGTCGGGGTGGAGGGAGAGCCGCGCGAGGTCGGCGGGGGTGGGGACGGGGGGCGGGCCGACGGCGACCGGGCCGGTGAGATACGGGCCCAGGGCGGCGAGCACCTCCTCCTCGTGCTCGGCGTCGAGCAGGTGCACACGGGCCGCCTCACGGTCGTACCAGGCGATGTTCCTGCCGTCCGGGAGGCGTACGTGGAGCCAGTCCCTGCCGTGCCGGCGGGCCGGCACGACGCGCGGTCCGTCCATGCGCCATCACCCCGCCTCCATGGGAACAGGCGGGGTGATGCGGAGGCAAGAAGCCGGATACCGTGGACAGGAGTTGGGCGGTGAGGAGTGGGAGGCGCCGTTGCGTACCCGCGAGAGTCAACCCGACGTACCGGCTCCGGACAGCCCCTGGGACGAGATCGAGCCGGGCCTGTGGATGGGCGGGCACGAGGTCGCGCGGCCCTCGGGCCGGGTGGAGCCGGTGGTGGTGCACCGGCAGTTCGACCTGGTGCAGACGCTGCTGCGGCTGCCGGGGTACGGCCCCGATCCCGGGGTCGAGCACCAGGTGTGGCCCGTCCCGGACGGCCCGCTCGACGGCACCCAGCTCGCGGGCGTGATCCGGCTGGCCGAGGCGGCGTGCGACGCCCTGGACGCGGGCCGTACGGTCCTGGTCCGCTGCTTCCACGGCTACAACCGCTCGGGCCTGGTGGTCGCGCACACGCTGATCCGCAGGGGCCGTCCGGCCGAGGAGGCGATCCGGCTGATCCGGTCCCGCCGTTCCTCCTGGGCGCTGCACAACGGCCTGTTCGTCGACTACCTGCGGGCGGGGCTCGCCACGGCGCGGATGCTGGAGGAACTGACGGAGTGACGGAGGGCCGCCTGCCGCGCCGAGGCGTGTGACCCGGTAGGCGGA
This sequence comes from Streptomyces werraensis, assembly GCA_014656175.1. GTDB lineage: Bacteria > Actinomycetota > Actinomycetes > Streptomycetales > Streptomycetaceae > Streptomyces > Streptomyces werraensis. The sequence continues at coordinate 387,619 of BNBX01000004.1, read as the reverse complement.
GCGTCCTCTCCGATGGCGCAGCAGGGCGGGCGGGCGCCGAAGGGCGCTCCTAATGTGGCGACAAGTCACCTTCGACCTGTTGTCTCCCCCCATGGAGGTACTGCCATGTCCCTACGGCGCCCGCGTCCCCCGCTGACCCGCCGCCTGCCCATAGCTCTCGCCGCCGGCGCCCTGGCGGTCGCGACCGCCGTCGCCCCCGCCCTCGCCGCCGACGACCCGGGCCAGGGCCAGGGCCATCAGAACAACCAGAGCGGCCAGAACAACCAGAGCAACCAGAGCGGCCACAGCAACAGCAACAACACCGGCTCCTACCAGCAGGCCGGCGGCAACGCCCAGCAGGGCGGAGGCGACCAGGGCGGCAACGGCGGCGACTGGGGCGACCAGTCCGGCAACCAGAGCAGCGGCGGGAACCAGAGCGGCGGCGGCAACCAGGCCGGCGGGAACCACGGCGACCAGGGCCAGTACCGCGGCGTGGTGACGGCCCAGAAGCTGGCCCTGCGCAGCGCCCCGCAGCGCGGCTCGCAGGTCATCCGGTACGCCCACAAGGGCGACGTCGTCTCGATCTTCTGCAAGGTGCCGGGCGACAAGGTGGACGGCAACCCGCTCTGGTACCTGCTCACCGACGGCACCTGGGCCTGGGGCCCGGCCCGGTACATCGACACCATCGGTCCCGCGCCACGCTGGTGCTGATGAGCGCACCACGCGAAGCGTCACACGTGGGTAAGTTCCGGACATGAGCAAGGCCGGTATCACCCTGGCGACGGCGGACCCGCCCGCGCCCACCGTCCGTCTCACCGGGCGCCGCGGCGTGGAACTCGCCCTCATCGTCCTGGCCGTCGGACTGTCGGTGTACGGCTACTGCGCCGTCGGCCTCGCCAGGAACGGCACCGTCCCGCCCGGCGCCGCCGGTTACGGCGCCGGGCTCGGTGTGCTCGCCGTGCTCGCCCATCTGGCGGTGCGCTGGCGGGCCCCGCTGGCCGACCCGCTGCCGCTGCCGATCGGGGTGCTGCTCAACGGGGTGGGCCTGGTGCTGATCTACCGGCTGGACCTGGAGACGCCCGGCGACCGGGCCGCCCCCGCCCAGCTGATCTGGTCGACGCTGGGGGTGGCGCTGTTCATCGCGGTGATCCTGGTGCTGCGCGACCACCGGGTGCTCCAGCGCTACACCTACCTGTGCGTGACCGTGGCGCTGGTGCTGCTGACCGTGCCGATCCTCTTCCCGGCGGTGAACGGCGCCCGCATCTGGATCCGGGTGGCGGGCTTCTCCATCCAGCCAGGCGAGTTCGCGAAGGTGCTGCTGGCGGTGTTCTTCGCCGCGTACCTGGCCGCGAACCGCGGCGCGCTGACGTACGCGGGCCGCCGCGTCTGGGGGATGCAGCTGCCCACCGGGCGGGTGCTCGGCCCGATCGTGGCCGTGTGGCTGGTCAGCGTGGGCGTGCTGGTCCTGGAGCGGGACCTCGGCACCTCGCTGCTGTTCTTCGGCCTGTTCGTGGTCCTGCTCTACGTCGCCACCGGCCGCACCGGCTGGATCGCGCTGGGGCTGCTGCTGGCGTCGCTGGGGGCGGTGGCGGTGGGGCGGCTGGAGCCGCACGTGCACCACCGGATCGAGACCTGGCTGCACCCGTTTGCCTCCATCGAGGCCGGTGAGGGCCCCAACCAGATCGCCCAGTCGCTGTTCGCCTTCGCCGAGGGCGGCATCCTGGGCTCGGGACTGGGGCTCGGGCACTCGGTGCTGATCGGCTTCGCCGTGAAGTCCGACTTCATCCTGGCGACGGCCGGCGAGGAACTGGGCCTGGCCGGGCTGTCCGCGATCATCCTGCTGTACGGGCTGCTGGTGGAGCGCGGCTACCGGGCCGGGCTGGCGCTGCGCGACCCGTTCGGGCGGCTGCTCGCCGTGGGGCTCGCCACGCTGGTGGCGCTCCAGGTGTTCGTGATCGCGGGCGGGGTGACCGGGCTGATCCCGCTGACCGGGATGGCCATGCCGTTCCTGGCGCAGGGCGGTTCCTCGGTGGTGACCAACTGGGCGATCGTGGCGCTGCTGGTCCGGCTCAGCGACAGCGCGCGGCGGCAGGCCGCCCCCGGTGCGCTCCGGTGACCCGGCACATCCGGCACGCGGCGCTGTTCTGCGCGCTGCTGCTGGTCGCGCTGCTGGTCAACGCGGCCCGGGTGCAGGTGCTGCACGCGGAGGACTACGAGGCGAATCCGGCCAACCGCCGTGCCTCGATCGTGCGGTACCAGCAGCCGCGCGGCGACATCTGGGTCGACGGCCGCCCGGTCACCGGGTCCCGGGACACCGGGGAGCATCTGCGGTACGAACGGACCTACAGCGACGGGCCGTTGTACGCGCCGGTGACGGGCTTCGCCTCGCAGGAGTACGGCACGACGCTGCTGGAGGCCACGGAGGACGCGGTGCTGTCGGGTGCCGCCCCGGTACTGCAGCCGCTGCCGCTGTGGAACGAGTTCACCCGCTCCAGCAGCGCGGGCGGAGACGTGCTGACCACGATCGATCCGCGGGCGCAGCGGGCCGCGTACGAGGGCCTGCGGGGACGGAAGGGCGCGGTGGCGGCGGTGGAGCCGTCGACCGGGCGGATCCTGGCGCTGGTGTCGGTGCCGAGTTACGACCCGGAGCCGCTGTCGGGGAACGGCAGGACGGCGCGGGAGGCGTGGGCGCGGCTGAACGCCGACCCGGACAGGCCGATGCTGAACCGGGCGGTGCAGCGCACCTATCCCCCGGGGTCGACGTTCAAGGTGGTCACCGCGGCGGCCGCGCTGGACGCGGGCGTGGTGAAGGGCGTCGACGAGCCGACCCGCTCCCCGGACCCGTATCTGCTGCCGGGCACGACGACCCGGCTGGTCAACGGGACGGACAAGTGCCGCAACGCCACGCTGCGGGACGCGTTCGTGCGGTCCTGCAACACGGTGTTCGCCCAGCTCGGGGTCGGCACGGGGGTGTCGAGGCTGCGGCGGACGGCGGAGAGCTTCGGCTTCAACGACGCGGACCTGCGCATCCCGTTCCCGGTGGCGCCCAGCACCTTCGACACCACGGTGGACGCGGCGCAGCTGGCGCTGTCGTCGATCGGGCAGTACAACACGCGGGCCACGCCGCTGCAGATGGCGATGGTCGCGGCGGCCGTGGCGAGCGGCGGGCAGGTGCGCGAGCCGTACCTGGTGGAGCGGACCACGCGGGCGAGCGGCGGCACGGTGTCGGCGGCGGGGTCGGGCGCGGTGCGGCGGGCCATGCTCCCGGCGACGGCGAGCCGGCTGCGGGAGCTGATGCGCGGGGTGGTGGAGGACGGCACCGGCGGCAAGGCGGCGATCGAGGGCGCCGTGGTCGGCGGGAAGACCGGCACCGCCCAGCACGGGCTGGGCAACTCGGGGATGCCCTACGCCTGGTTCATCTCCTGGGCGCAGCGCGAGGACGAGATGGAGCCGAAGGTGGCGGTGGCCGTGGTGGTGGAGGACGGCGAGGGCAACCGGCGGGAGATCAGCGGCGGCGGCACGGCCGCCCCGGTGGCGCGGGCGGTGATGGAGGCGGTGCTGCGGCCCGAGTGAGAGCAGGTGCCGAACTCCCGTACCGTCGCGCCCAGGACTTCGTCGACAACCTCGACCCGGTCAACGCCGACGCGGACGCCGCCGACGGTTTCGTGTGGCGGCTCCGGAGCGACGACGGCGACGCCACGGCCATTTCCGTCTTCGACGACCCGTGGCTGATCGTCAACATGTCGGTGTGGCGGGACACGGACGCGCTGACGGCGTTCATGTACCAGGGGCGGCACCGGGAGATGCTCAGCCGGCGGCGGGTGGGGGTCCCCCCACGCCTTCAGGGCGGTGGGGGAGGTTCGAGCGGGTCGCGGAGGCCATGACCACGCTGTGGTGGGTGCCCGCGGGCCACCGTCCCTCGGTGGCGGAGGCCGAGTCCCGGCTGCTGCACGTGCGCGGCCACGGCCCGACCCGGTACGCCTTCGCGCTGCGCGCCTCCTTCCCGCCCGGCGTGACCGCTCCGACGCCGGGAGCGGACCGGCCGGCGACAAGTCCTGCGCAAGGGATTGACGGGCTTGCTGACAGGCAGTCTCATAAAGGTGACCTGCCGGTAACCCGAGACGCCCCGAGGTGGAACCGTCATGACGACCCTGTCGGAGACCGACGCGCTCGACGGCCTGCGGGACGCCCTCGGGCAGCTCAAGGACCGGGAGGCGGTGGCCCTGCGGCTGCTGGAGTCCTCCGCGAAGCACTCCTTCGACCCGGACACGGAGCTCGACTGGGAGGCGCCCTTCGAGGAGGGCAAGTGGTTCTGGCCGCCGGAGCTGGTGTCGCTGTACGGCACTCCGCTGTGGCGGCGGATGAGCGAGGAGCAGCGCCTGCTGCTCTCCCGCCACGAGGCCGCCGCGCTCGCCTCCCTCGGCATCTGGTTCGAGCTGATCCTGATGCAGCTGCTGGTCCGCCACATCTACGACAAGTCCGCGACCAGCGCGCACGTGCGGTACGCCCTCACCGAGATCGAGGACGAGTGCCGCCACTCGAAGATGTTCGCCCGGGTGATCGCGCACAGCGGCACGCCCTGGTACCCGGTGAGCCGCGTCCACCAGAACCTGGGCCGCCTGTTCAAGACGGTCTCCACCACCCCCGGCTCGTTCACCGCGACCCTCCTCGGCGAGGAGGTGCTGGACTGGATGCAGCGGCTGACCTTCCCGGACGAGCGGGTGCAGCCGCTGATCCGGGGCGTCACGCGCATCCACGTGATCGAGGAGGCGCGGCACGTGCGGTACGCGCGTGAGGAACTGCGGCGGCAGATGATGACCGCGCCGCGCTGGTCGCAGGAGTTCACCCGGGTCTCGTCGGGCGAGTTCGCCCGGGTGTTCTCGGTGGCGTTCGTGAACCCGGAGGTGTACACGAACGTCGGCCTGGACCGGCGCGAGGCCGTCGCCCAGGTACGGGCGAGCGCGCACCGGCGCGAGGTGATGCAGCAGGGCGCGAAGAAACTCACGGACTTCCTCGACGATATCGGCGTGCTGCGGGGCGTCGGCCGCCGGCTCTGGCGCTCCTCGGGCCTGCTGGCCTGATCAGGCGCTCCGCCGGTCAGGGCCCGGGGCGGGAATCCGGCCGTGGCCGGCGACCGCGCCCCGCGCGCGCCGGCCACGGCCGGTTACGCTGCGGGCATGACCTCGCAGGCCCCCACCCCCGCCTACCGGCGCCTCAGCGTCGAGGAGCGGCGCAGCCAGCTGCTGGAGGCCGCGCTGTCCCTCTTCGCCCACCGGGCGCCGGAGGAGGTGTCGCTGGACGACGTGGCGGAGGCGGCCGGTGTGTCGCGGCCCCTGGTCTACCGGTACTTCCCCGGCGGCAAGCAGCAGCTCTACGAGGCGGCCCTGAAGTCCGCCGCCGACGAGCTGCGCGACTGCTTCGACGAACCGGAGGAGGGCCCGCTGCTCCCCCGGCTGACCCGGGCCGTGGAGCGCTACCTCGTCTTCGTCGGCCGCCACGACACCGGTTTCAGCGCCCTGCTCCAGGGCGGCAGCGTGGTGGAGACCTCCCGTACGACCGCGATCGTGGACGGGGTGCGGCGGGCCGCGGCCGAGCACATCCTGCGCCATCTCGGCGTGCAGGAGCCCGGGCCCCGGCTGTGGATGACCATCCGGATGTGGATCACCGCCGTGGAGGCCGCCTCCCTGATCTGGCTCGACGAGGACAAGCAGCCGCCGCTCGAGGAGCTGCGGGACTGGCTCGTGGAGCAGTTCGTGGCGGTGCTGACGGTGACCGCGCGGCGGGACGCGCAGACCGACACCCTGGTGCAGGCGCTGGCCGCGGACCTGTGACCTGGGCCGGGCCTCCCGGCCGATGGCCGAGACTGGTGGGGTGAAGAGCGAAGACACCCCCTTCGAGGGCGGCCCGATGGACGGGCGCGTCCTGCCCGTGCTGCTCGGCATCACCGGGCACCCGCCCAAGACGTACCGGATCCCCGTCCCGGCCCCGGACGGCGGGCCGCCCACCGTTCTGGTGTACCGGAGGGTGCCGCGCGGAAACAGCACGCTCACCGGCCTGACCGCCCGCTGGAAATACCTCTACGACCCCACCGGGCGGGCCGGGAGCGAGCGGCGGTGGCCGTGGTCGAGGCCCGCGCCGAGTCCGGACGCCACGCCGCAGGGCAAGCCGGACGACGCCGACGGGTGACCCCGTTGCGCCGAACCGCGCACACTCGGCGAGCGGACCGCGCACACCCCCCTGATGCTCGCGGTGCGGAGCGGACGAGCCGCCCCGCGTCGGAGGTGATGGCGTGTCAGGAATGCTTCTGCGTCTGGTGTGTACGGCGGCGCTGGCGGCCGGGACCGTGCTGGCGCCCCTGCCCGCGGCGGCCGTCCCGGAGCCGGGAGGCGGCGCCGCCGCGTCCGGCGGCCGCTCCGTCCCCGAGCTGCTGACGGATCTTCAGACCCTGTACCGGGAGGCCGAGAAGGCCACCGAGCGCTACAACGCCACCGAGGAGGCGCTGGAGAAGCAGCGCGCCGAGACGGAGCGGCTGGAGAAGGCGCTGGCCCGCACCCGGCTCTCCCTGCACGACAGCAAGGGCGCCGCCGGGCGGCTCGCCCGGCAGCAGTACCAGTCGCTGAGCGGCCTCTCCCCCTACGTCCGGCTGCTGCTGGCGCGTGACCCGCAGCGGGCGCTGGAGCAGGGGCATGTGATCGGGCAGCTCGCGCGGGAGCGGGCGCACACGGTGGGCCGGCTGGCCGGGGACGCGAAGCAGACGCACGAGCTGGCGCGGCGGGCGCGCCAGGCGCTGGACGCGCGGCTCGCGCTCACCGAGCGGCGGAAGAAGGAGCGCGACCAGGTGGTGGAACGGCTGCGGGACGTCGAGGAGTTGCTGGCGTCGCTCACCGCCGACCAGCTCGCGGAGCTGGCCGAGCTGGAGCGCGGCCGGGTGGACGAGGCGCAGCGGGAGCTGGTGGCCTCCGGCGCGCTGAGCGGCGCGAACGCCCCGTCCTCCGCCGGTGAGCGGGCGGTGCGGTATGCGGTGGAGCAGCTCGGCAAGCCGTACGAGTGGGGTGCGGAGGGCCCGAAGGCGTACGACTGCTCGGGGCTCACCTCCGAGGCGTGGCGCGCGGCGGGCGCGGAGGTGCCGCGGACCAGCCAGGAGCAGTGGGCGCGGCTGAAGCGGATCGACCTGAGGGACCTGCGGCCGGGCGACCTCGTCGTGTACTTCCACGACGCCACGCACGTCGCCCTCTACCTGGGCGACGGGATGGTGGTGCAGGCGCCGCGGCCCGGCGCGCGGATCAAGGTGTCGCCGATCGCGGCCAATCCGGTGCTGGGCGCGGTGCGGCCCGACCCCGGCGGGGAGCCCCTGGAGCACTATGTGCCGCCGGAGCTCCCCGAGGGGGCGACGGACGGGTCCGACGAGGGGTACGGCGCCGGCTACGCGCCGGCCGCGCCGGAGACCTCGGCCAGGTAGGCGTTCGTCTTCTCCGGCTCGTAGAAGAAGTTCTCGAAGTCGGCCGGGTCGTTGAAGCCGTTGGCGAAGCGGTCGGCGACGGGCTGCAGCTGGCCGGCGGCGCCGATCAGGTTGAGGACGTGCTCCGGCGGCGGGGCCAGCATGGCGTTCGTCCACTTGGTGACGTGCCGGGCGGTGTCCCAGTAGCGGTCGAAGGTCCCCTGCATCCACTCCTCGTCGAACGGCTTGTCGCCGTGCTCGAGGATCGAGGCGAGGTAGGCGGCGGCGCACTTGGACGCGGAATTGGAGCCCTGGCCGGTGATCGGGTCGTTGGCGACGACGACGTCGGCGACGCCGAGCACCAGGCCGCCGGAGGGCAGCCGGCCGATGGGGTTGCGGACGGTCGGGGCGTAGCGGCCGGCCAGGGTGCCGCCGGCGTCGGTCAGTTCGACCTTGGTGGCGCGCGCGTACTCCCAGGGCAGGAACTTCTCCATCAGTTCCAGGGTCAGGGAGAGGTGCTCGGCCGGGTCCTTGATGCCCGCGAACGCGTCGAGCGGGCCGCCGGGGACGCCCTCCCAGAACAGGATGTCGGCGCGGCCGGAGGTGGTGTACGTCGGCATGATGAACATCTCGCCGACGCCGGGGACCAGGTTGCAGCGGACCGCCTCGGTGTCCGGGTGCTCCGGGCGCGGGCCGAGACCGTGCACGTAGGCGACGGCGAGGGCGCGCTGCGGGGTGGAGTACGGGGAGCGCTCGGGGTCGCGGGAGAACATCTGCACCAGCTCGCCCTTGCCCGCGGCGATGAGCACCAGGTCGTAGGTGCGGGACAGGTAGTCGAGGTCGCCGACGGCCGCGCCGTGGATGACGAGCTGCCCGCCGCGCTGCGCGAAGGTCTCCATCCAGCCGGCCATCTTGACCCGCTGGTCCACCGACTGCGCGTACCCGTCGAGGCGGCCCAGCCAGTCGATCGCCCGCTGCGAGGGGCCCGGGTCGAAGGAGCCGGGGGCGGCGACCGAGACGCCGAGACCCTGGATCTTCGGCGCCTGGGACTCCCAGAAGTTCAGCTGGAGGTCACGCTCGTGCTGCAGGGCGGTGTGGAACATGCACTGCGTGGACATGACCCGTCCGGTGCGGATCTCGTCCGCGGTCCGGTTGGACATGAGGGTGACCTCGTACCCGTGCGACTGGAGTCCCAGGGCGAGCTGGAGACCGGACTGGCCGGCCCCGACGACGAGTATCTTCCGCATACGGGGGACGCTCCTAAAGGGGCTACTCGGGGGTTTCGTCGAGCGCGTGGCCCACGAGGGACAAGAGGGTCTCGATGACCGAGATCCGGCGGCGCGCATCCATGATCATGACAGGTATGTGCGCGGGGATCGTGAGGGCCTCCCGCACGTCCTCCGGTTCGTACCGCTCGGTGCCGTCGAAGTGGTTCACGGCCACGACGTACGGCATCCCGCAGCTCTCGAAGTAGTCCAGCGCGGGCCAGCAGTCCTTCAGCCTGCGGGTGTCGGCCAGCACCACGGCGCCTATCGCGCCGCGCACCAGGTCGTCCCACATGAACCAGAACCGCTGCTGGCCGGGCGTGCCGAACAGGTACAGCACCAGGTCGTCGTCGAGCGTGATGCGCCCGAAGTCCATGGCCACGGTGGTGGTCGACTTGCCCGGCGTGGCGGTGAGGTCGTCGGTGCCCTCGCTCGCCTCGGTCATCAGCGCCTCGGTCTGCAGAGGCGTGATCTCGGAGACAGAGCCGACGAGAGTGGTCTTGCCGACGCCGAAGCCGCCGGCCACGACTATCTTCGTGGCGATCGGGGCCCGGGTGGGGTCCGTCTGCCAGGGCAGCAGGGGCTCGTCCTCCTGGACGAGCGGAGTGACGCCGGGTGCGGCGTCAGAGACGGCGGAGTCCACTCAGCACCCTTTCCAGCAGCGCGCGGTCCGGGCGGCCCGTGCCGTGGCCGGTGCCCGTCCCGTAGACACGGATCTTTCCCTGGTCCGCGAGGTCGCTCAGCAGGACGCGGACCACGCCGAGCGGCATGTGCAGCAGCGCGGCGATCTCGGCCACCGTCCGCATGCGGCGGCACAGTTCGACGATGGCGCGCACCTCCGGCATGACCCGGGCGAGACCGCCGGAGGTGAGTTCCTTGCGGTCCTCGGCGGCCTCCAGCGCGGCCGTGCCGGCCGTCGCGCCGACGAACGTCTCGACCAGCAGCACGTGGCCGAAGCGGGTGCGGCCCCCGGTGAGCGAATAGGGGCGCACCCGGGCGGGTTTACGGTCCCCGCCGCGGACGGGGAGGTGATGCTTCGGGGCGCTGGTCATCGAGGGCTCCCGGCGGACTCGTGCTCCGCGTCTTTCGAGGTCTCCAGGTTCCGGCGGAGCTCGCTGCGGAGTTCGGGGGTCAGGACGTGGCCGGCGCGGCCGACGAACAGGGCCATGTGGTACGCCACGACGCTCATGTCGCAGTCCGCCGAGCCGTGCACGCCGAGCAGCGAGCCGTCGCTGATGGACATCACGAAGAGGCTGCCCTCGTCCATGGCGACCATGGTGTGCTTGACGGGTCCGTAGTCCATCAGCTTCGAGGCGCCGACGGTGAGGCTGCCGATCCCGGACACGACGGTGGCCAGGTCGGCGGAGGAGCCGCGCGGGCCCCGCCCCTGCGAGCCCGGGCCGCTGCGGGCGCGGGCGAGCGTCTCGTCGGAGGAGAGGAGCAGCAGGCCGTCGGAGGAGACCACGGCGACGGACAGGATGCCGGGCACCTCCTCGACGAGGTTCGTCAGCAGCCAGTGCAGGTTGCGGGCCTCACTGCTCAGTCCGAAGGTACTGGGCGCGGTCAACTGCTTGCCTCCTCGACAGTGCCCCCCGTGGCTTCTTCGGTGGTGACGTCCCCGCGGGACCGCTCGGCGGCAAGCTCCGCCTCGACGTCCCGCCGCCCGGCGTCCGCGCCCCGGCGGAAGCCGCCGAGCCGCCTGCGCAGGGCCTCGGCGTCCACCGAACCGGACCGCGGCCGCGGGGGAGCGACCGGCGCGGTGATCTTCGGCGTCCGCTTGGGCAGTCCCTTGGCGGTGACGGGCTCCTCGTCGACGGACCCGTCGGCGACCCGCGCGTGCTCGGGCCTGCCGGCGGCGTCTCCGACGGAGGTGTCGGGGGCGGGGCCCCCAGGTGCCGGCACCGCTTCGGGCGCGGGTGCGGACGGGGACGCCGGCGCGTGCCCGCTACCCGGGCGTACGCCCTCGTCGGCGGGCCCGTCGGAACCGGCGCCGTGCCCTTCGGCCGCCGGGGCACGGTCATCCGGCTGTGCCGGGATGAACAGCTCCATGGTGGTCTCGGCGGGCCGCTCGGCGGGGGCGTCCGGCTCGCTCGAACGGGCCGGGGGCACAGTGTGCGACCGGGCCTCGTCGGCGCCCGCGGGCGCGCCGGCACCGGGCGTCTCGGGAGCTGCGGGGGCGCCCTGGCCCGGTTCGGTCCGCGAGGCGGCGCCGGCGGCCGGAGCGGCCTCGTCCGGGTGAGCCGCCGCGGCAGCGTCCCCCCGGTCCCCGGCAGGCGTCACATCCGGCCGCGCCGGGGCGTCGGCCTGCGGCTGCGACTCCTCCGGAGCGAAACGTGCCGCCACGCCCGGAGCCGGCTCCGCACCGGCACCGGCCGCCGGAGCGGCCTCGCCCGAGCCGGTCGCCCCGGCAGCGTCCGCCCGGTCCGCGGCGAGGGCGGAGCCCGAGGCCGCCGCGGGGTCCGCCGCAGGCGCCGCGTCCGCTTGCGCGGGCGCGCCCGTCTGCGGCTGCGCCGGAGCGACAGGCGCGGCATCGCCCGGAGCCGGCTCGGAGGCGGCGCCGGGAGCAACTCCGTGCGAGGCCGACGCGGCAGCGTCCGTGCGTTCGGCGGAGTGGGCGGTGGCGTGGCCGGCGTCCGGAGCCGCCGGGGTGTCGTTCGCGCCCTGCGCCTGCGGGGCCGCAGGCGCCTCAGGCGTCGACGCCTCCGCTGCCGCCCGGGCCTCGATGGTGCGTTCCGCCAGGTCGACCAGGAGGTCCCCCGACTTGCTGCGCCCGCGCAGGACGTTGGAGTTGGCCTCCGCGTCGGCGCCCGGCAGGGTCACCGTGTGGGCGGCGCCCGGGACGGACGCGGGGACGGCCGTCGGCGCGGCCGGCGCCAGAAGAGGGTCCGGCAGGACGACCACCGCGGCGATCCCGCCCTGCTTCTGCTTGCGCAGCTGCACCCGCACCCCGTGCCGGTGGGCGAGCCGGGCGACGACGTACAGGCCGAGGCCGAGACCGTCGCCGGACTCGGCTTCCGCGTCGTACCCCGCCTCCGGGTCGAACTCGGAGAGCCGCGTGTTGAGCCGCTCCAGCCGGTCCTCGGCCATGCCGATGCCCTCGTCCTGGACGGAGAGCATCACCTCGCCGTTCTCCAGCAGCCAGGCGGAGACCTCGACGGGCATGTCGGGCGGGGAGAACGCGGTGGCGTTCTCCATGAGTTCGGCGAGCAGGTGGGACAGGTCGTCCGCGGCGAACCCGGCGATGTGCGCGTGCGGCGGCAGCGCCGCGATCCGCACCCGCTCGTACCGTTCGATCTCGCTGACCGCGGCGCGTACGACGTCGACCAGCGGGACCGGACCGGCCGTGTGCCGGCCGTGCTCGGTGCCGGCGAGGACCAGCAGGTTCTCGCTGTGCCGGCGCATGACCGTGGCGAAGTGGTCGAGCTTGAACAGCGTGGCCAGGCGGTCCGGGTCGTCCTCCCGCTCCTCGAGGCCCTCGATGACACCGAGCTGCCGCTCGACCAGGCCGAGGGTGCGCAGGGCGAGGTTGACGAAGGTGGAGCCGATGCTGTGCCGCATCCGCTCCATGTGGGCGGTGGCCTCGGCGAGTTCGCCGCGCAGCTCCTCGCGGGCGTCGGCCATCTTCTGCCGCTGCCCGACGAGGTGCTTGCGGTCGGCCTCCAGCGTGGCGATCCGCTGGGCGAGCCCGGCGGCATGCGCGTGCAGGGCGTTGACGGAGCGGACGACCTGGGCGAACTCGTCGTTGCGGCCGGTGAAGGTGACGGGCTCCTCCGCGGCCGGGTCCTCCGCCTCGGCGAGCCGGGCGGAGCCGCGGCGCAGCACCGACAGGGGCCGGGTGAGGGTGCGGGCCATCGCGGTGGCGACGCCGACCGCGAGCAGCAGCAGGGCGCCGAGGGCCGCGATCCGGATCTCCAGCTCGGTGACGTCCTCGTCGCGGAGCTCGGCGAGGTCCTTGGTGCGCTGGTCGAACAGCGAGGCCTCGACGCCGCGCATCATGTCGATCCGCGCGGTGAGCGCCGCCGCGAGCTTCTTGGTGCTGGTCTCGGTCTCGCCGTCGGAGAGCGTCGGCTTGTCGGTGAGCTTCTCGAGGTACTTGTCGGCGGTGTCGACCTCGGGGCCGGTGACCGTGGAGTCGTAGGAGGCGCGGGCGGCCTTCGGGGCGGCGTCGCGGAAGTCGGCGAGGGCCGCGTCGGAGCGGACGCGGGCCTGGAGCGCGGCGGCGGACAGCGCGTCGCGCCGCTCCTCGTCCTCCTCGGAGGCGCCGTCGGCGGTGACGGGCAGTCCGGTGACCGGGTCGATCACGGTCTCGGTGGAGCTCGGCACGTTCAGCGCGGCGAGCAGCAGTCCGCGGGTGGCGGCGGCCTGCTGGACGGCGGTGTCCAGCTCGGTGAGCGCGTGGGCGCCGGTGCCGGCGCGGGGCGGGGTGGCGTCGGCCAGCCGCGCGGCGAGCCTGTGCAGCTGGGAGATGGCGTCGGAGTACGCCTGGTGGGCCTCCAGCGGGCCGGACTTGCCGGTGAGGGCGGCGCGGCGCACGGCGGCGACGGCGTCGAGCTCGTCGCGCAGCGCCTGCGAGGTGTCCTCGTCGGCGCGCAGTTCCTCGACCTGCCGGTCGACCCGGGCGCTGTGCTCCTCGGAGGGCGCCTTGGACTTGGGGCGGCCCGCCGCGATGTAGGGGACGACCTCGTCACGCTCGTCGGCCAGTGAGTGGGCCAGGACGAGCGCGTCCTGCGTCCGCTCGGCGAGCGTCACCAGTTCCTGGGAGTCGTGCAGCTGCTGGGACGCCGCCAGCACGGACGGCGCCCCCGCCCCGGCGATCGCCGCGGCCACCACGGCGACGGCGACGACGAGACGGTTGCGTACGTGGGTGGGGCGGCCCTTGCCGACGGTGGGCGTCTGCTGCGCGTCCCCCGTGAGGGCCGCCTGCTTGTCCTTGCGACGAGGCCGCGTCTTCTGCACCGGTGCTCGCATTCCTGACTCGTGTACCCGTGGGCCCGGGTGACGCTCCGTCAATGGGCGCGGGCGCTCTCCCCGAGCCGCTGGCCGCGCTCGGACCGTGAGGCGCCCCCAACGTTCCCCGACCCTCCCAGTGCCCGTGGACAGTGGATGCGCATCACCTGACCCGCCACTCGAAGGAGTGAACATCGGAGGTGAGTTGAGGGGCAAGTTCCGTTGTGCGCCGCAGCGGACCTGCGTGGTACGCCGGTTGGACGTCTGCGGCGGGCGGTGGCAATATTCGCCGCCACGCCTTCCCGGAGGCCTTCATTCCCTCCCAAATCAGGCGCTTGACCTGCGCGCCTGTGAAGAGCGGGCGTCGATTGCCGGGCTCCGGCGGTCGTTGTGGAAAGCTCGTGCAGACTGGCCGGATGCGCACGGAACTCGTTTCGGAGCCTGGTGATCCAGTACGTCCCAACGAGGACTTCGCGAGCGTCGCGCTCCCGGCCTCCGGACAGGGCGGCGCGCTCGTGGTCCTGGACGGTGTGACGCCGCCGTCGGACGGGGGCGGCTGTCTGCATTCGGTGCCCTGGTTCACCGCCCGGCTGGGCGGCGCGCTGACCGAACTGACCGTTTCCCTCCCGGATGTTCCGCCGGCCGGGCTGCTGTCCCGGGGCATCGCGCGCACGGCCGGGAGCCATGCCTCGACCTGTGACCTTTCTCACCCCCGAACGCCTCAGGCGACGGTCGTGCTGGCGCGCTGGTCACCCGCCTCGGTGGAGTGTCTGGTGCTGTCGGACTCGGTCCTGCTGGTCGAGTCGCCGGACGGCACGGTCACGGCGGTCCGGGACGACCGGCTGGACCGGTTGCCCCGTTCGGCCCTGTCCAGCCATACGGTCGTGGACACGACGCTGCGCAACAAGGAGGGCGGCTTCTTCACCGCCGCGGCCGATCCGTCGGTGTCGTCACGCGCCGTGACCGTCTCCCTGCCCCGGGACCGGGTGCGTGCCCTGACGGCGCTGACGGACGGCGCGACGCGCTGGGTGGACCGGTTCGGGGAGGGCGACTGGGCGGACTGCGTCGCCGTGATCCGCGAGGAGGGGGCGCGGGGGCTGGTGCGGCGCGTCCGGACGCTGGAGCGGGAACGTCCGCTCGGGGGCAAGACGCATGACGATGCGACGGTCGTCCACGTCGAGCTGCCGCCCGCCTGAGGACATCACCCGCATGGCCGACGGGTGACGGCGCCTCACCTTTGACGGGGCGGGCGGCTCATCACCCGGACGGCGGACCCGCCGGGACGGACACCGCCGCTTCGCCTGCGGCCCGGCGGGGGCTGGTCGCGCAGTTCCCCGCGGCCCGGTGAGGGCTGGTCGCGCAGTTCCCCGCGCCCCTGAAGGGTGTTGCCGGCACCGTGGCGGCAGAGTGAACCGCGCGGCCGGTCACAGTGCCACACCCGCGGCCCGGCGGGGGCTGGTCGCGCAGTTCCCCGCGCCCCTCAGGGGGTTGCCGGCACCGTGGCGGGAGAGTGAACCGCGTCGGGGGCGGTAGGCAGCCCCGAGCCCCGTGTGGATGCGCCCGCCGCGCGGGGCCCCTTACTTCTCCATCCCCCGGTTCAGCCGGCGCAGCAGCCGCGCCAGTTCGTCGACCTCCGCCGGGTCCCAGTCGGCGAGGCGGCCGGCGTAGCGGGCGCGGCGGGCCTCGCGGACGCGGCTCACGCGGCGGCGGCCCTCCTCCGTGAGGGTGACGAGCCAGGCGCGCCCGTCGGCGGGGTCGGGCTCGCGGCCCACGAGTCCGAGCTCCTCCAGGGCGCGCAGCTGACGGGACATGGTCGCCTTGCCGACGCCGATGTAGGAGGCGAGCTCGGTGGCCCGCTGCCGTCCGCACTCCTCCAGACGGACCAGCAGCCCGTACGCGGACGGTTCGAGGTCGGGGTGGACCTCGCGCGCCATCTCCCCCTGGCTGGCCCGGGCGCGCCGCAGCAGGACCGTCAACTCCCGTTCCAGCGCCAGGAACGCGGGTAGTTCCACACCGGACGCGGGCTCCGGCGAGCCGGCGTGCTCCTCGCCGCCGTTTCCGTCTTCGTGCACGTTGGCCCCTGCCTCGGTTTCCCGTTCTGAAAGTTCTGGCCGAGTGGCGGCGTCGCCCCAGCTCCATAAGTATTTCGCAGGCGTAGACCAACGGCAGTGCGCGGCGAACCCGCCCGCCGCCGCGGTCGGCGCCCGCAGTTTCTCTACCAGGCCATTACGTGGCATGCCCACTACATGCGATGTGGGTCACATTCCGGGTTCGTCCCATGACCGTTCGGAGATGCGTCATGCCTGTGCACAGATCCCGACTCGTCCGCATACGCGCGCTCGGCACCGCCGGCGCCGTCCTGCTCGCGCTGCTCGCCCTTCCGCAGACCTCCGCCGTCGCCGACGGCGCCTCCCCCTCCGTCCCGCCGCGCGGCTCCGCCCACATGGGCATGGGCGTCCTCGCCCACGACGGCCAGGCCGGCCTGCCCACCTCCCGCGCCACCCAGACGGAGGGCGTGGACGTCTCCAGCCACCAGGGCGCCGTCGCCTGGACCACCCTGTGGAACAGCGGGGTGCGCTGGGCCTACGCCAAGGCGACGGAGGGCACCTACTACACCAACCCGTACCACGCCCAGCAGTACAACGGCTCCTACGACGTCGGCATGGTCCGCGGCGCCTACCACTTCGCCACTCCCGACACCACGGGCGGCGCCGCCCAGGCGGACTACTTCGTGGACCGCGGCGGCGCCTGGTCCGCCGACGGACGCACTCTGCCGGGTGTCCTGGACATCGAGTGGAACCCGTACGGCGACGACTGCTACGGCAAGTCGGCGAGCTCGATGGTGAGCTGGATCCGGGACTTCCTCGACCGCTACCGCGCCCGCACCGGCCGCGACGCCGTCATCTACACCGCGACCAGCTGGTGGAAGCAGTGCACCGGCAACTACGCCGGCTTCGCCTCCACCACCCCGCTGTGGATCGCCCGGTACGCCTCCACCGTCGGCGAACTGCCCGCCGGCTGGAACACGTACACGATGTGGCAGTACACCTCGACCGGTCCGACCGTCGGAGACCACGACCGCTTCAACGGCACCCTCGACGGGGTGCGGACCTTCGCCGCCGGGAGCTGACCCGGGGCCGCGGCACGGGAAAGGCCCGGGCCTCCCTCACGGAGCCCGGGCCTCCCCTCATCCGGCGGCCCCCGTCACGCGGCCACCGGAACCTCGGGCGCGGCCCCGTTCGTCGCCGGGGACAGCGCCAGCTCCAGGACCTGGCGGACGTCGGTGACGGCGTGCACGTCGAGCTTCTCCAGCACCTGCGCCGGGACGTCGTCCAGGTCGGGCTCGTTGCGCTTGGGGATGATCACGGTGGTGATGCCCGCCCGGTGCGCGGCGAGCAGCTTCTGCTTCACCCCGCCGATCGGCAGCACCCGACCGGTCAGCGACACCTCGCCGGTCATCGCCACGTCCGTGCGGACCAGGCGTCCGGAGAGCAGCGAGGCCAGGGCCGTGGTCATCGTGATGCCCGCGCTCGGGCCGTCCTTGGGGACCGCGCCCGCCGGGAAGTGGATGTGCACACCCCGGTCCTTCAGGTCGCCGACCGGGAGCTCCAGCTCGGCGCCGTGGCTGCGCAGGAAGCTCAGCGCGATCTGCGCCGACTCCTTCATCACGTCGCCCAGCTGGCCGGTCAGGGTCAGTCCCGCCGCGCCCGTCTCCGGGTCGGCCAGGGACGCCTCGACATAGAGGACGTCACCGCCTGCGCCGGTCACGGCGAGTCCGGTGGCGACGCCGGGCACCGCGGTACGCCGCTCGGCGGGCTCCTGGGCCGACTCCGGCACGTGGTGCGGCCGTCCGATCAGGCCCCGCAGATCGCCCTCGGACACGGTGAACGGCAGCTCCCGCTCCCCCAGTTCGTGCTGGGCCGCGACCTTGCGCAGCAGCCGCGCGACGGACCGCTCCAGGTTGCGCACGCCCGCCTCGCGCGTGTACTCGCCGGCGAGCTTGCGCAGCGCGCCCTCCTCGATCGTCACCTCGTCCGGCTGCAGACCGGCGCGCTCCAGCTGGCGCGGGAGCAGGTGGTCGCGGGCGATGACGATCTTCTCGTCCTCGGTGTAGCCGTCGAGGCGGACCAGCTCCATGCGGTCGAGCAGGGCCTCCGGGATGGCCTCCAGGACGTTGGCGGTGGCGAGGAACACCACGTCGGACAGGTCGAGCTCGACCTCCAGGTAGTGGTCGCGGAAGGTGTGGTTCTGCGCCGGGTCCAGGACCTCCAGCAGGGCCGCGGCCGGGTCGCCGCGGAAGTCGGAGCCGACCTTGTCGATCTCGTCGAGCAGGACGACCGGGTTCATCGAGCCGGCCTCCTTGATCGCCCGGACGATCCGGCCGGGCAGCGCGCCGACGTAGGTGCGGCGGTGGCCGCGGATCTCCGCCTCGTCGCGGACGCCGCCGAGGGCGACCCGGACGAACTTGCGGCCCATGGCGTGCGCGACGGACTCGCCGAGCGAGGTCTTGCCGACGCCGGGCGGACCCACCAGGGCCAGCACCGCGCCGCCGCGCCGCCCGCCGACGACGCCCAGGCCCCGGTCGCTGCGCCGCTTGCGCACGGCCAGGTACTCGGTGATGCGCTCCTTCACGTCCTGCAGGCCCGCGTGCTCGGCGTCCAGCACCTGCTGGGCGCCGCGGATGTCGTAGGAGTCCTCGGTGCGCTCGTTCCACGGCATCTCCAGGACCGTGTCGAGCCAGGTGCGGATCCAGGATCCCTCCGGCGACTGGTCGGAGGAGCGCTCCAGCTTGTCGACCTCCTTGAGGGCGGCCTCGCGCACCTTCTCCGGCAGGTCGGCGGCCTCGACGCGGGCGCGGTAGTCGTCGGACTCCTCGCCCTCCTGGTCGCCGTTCAGCTCGCGCAGTTCCTTGCGGACCGCCTCCAGCTGGCGGCGGAGCAGGAACTCCCGCTGCTGCTTGTCGACGCCTTCCTGGACGTCCTTGGCGATGGTCTCGGCGACGTCCTGCTCGGCGAGGTGGTCGCGCAGTTGCTGGGTGGCGAGCTTCAGCCGGGCCACCGGGTCGGTGGTCTCCAGCAGGGCGACCTTCTGGTCGGTGGTGAGGAACGGCGAGTAGCCGGAGTTGTCGGCGAGGGCGGAGACGTCGTCGATGGCCTGGACGCGGTCCACGACCTGCCAGGCGCCGCGCTTGCGCAGCCAGGCGGTGGCGAGTGCCTTGTACTCCTTCACCAGTTCGGTCACATGGCCGGGCAGCGGCTCGGGCACGCTCTCGTCGATGCGGGTGCCCTCCACCCACAGCGCCGCGCCCGGCCCGGTGGTGCCGGCGCCGATGCGCACCCGGCCCCGGCCGCGGATCAGGGCGCCCGGGTCGCCGTCGGCCAGCCGGCCGACCTGCTCGACGGTGCCCAGCACGCCGGTCCCGGCGTAGGTGCCGTCGACGCGCGGCACGAGGAGCACCTTCGGCTTGCCCGGTTCGTCGCGGGCGGCGGCCTGGGCGGCCTCCACCGCCGCGCGCACCTCGGAATCGCTCAGGTCCAGCGGGACCACCATTCCGGGCAGCACGACCTCGTCGTCGAGCGGCAGCACGGGCAGGGCGAGCGGTGTGGACTCAGCAGCCATGATCTCCCCTTCGGCAGTCAAGTTGAGCTATGTCGACTCAATGCAGGGGAGCGGCCGAATGTTCCCAGGGCCGCGTTCGCTCTCAGCGATCACCGGACCGGGCTTCGCGGGCCCGGGTCCCCGCCACCGGGGACCTGCCAGGATGAACGCATGTCCACCCCCTACGACATTCCCGAAGCTCCCGAAGTCCTGGAGCGTCGCGAGGGCCCGTACGGCGAGGTCGTGCTGCGCAGGCACGGCGGTCTGCTGCAGATCATCGCCAACGGCTGCTTCCTGATGGACACCTCCGACGGGCGTTCCGAGCGGCTGCTCGTGGACGCGGCCCTGGCGGCCCTGGACCCGGAGGCCAGGGACCCGTCGGTGCTGATCGGCGGGCTGGGCGTCGGCTTCTCCCTGGCGCACGCGGCCGGACAGGGGCGCTGGGGCCGGATCACGGTCGTGGAGCGGGAGCCCGCGGTCATCGGGTGGCACCGCTCGGGTCCGCTGGCCGAGCTCTCCGGCGCGGCGCTCGCCGACCCGCGGACGGAGATCGTCGAGCAGGACCTGATCGCTTACGTCAATGAGACGTCCGACACATTCGACGCACTGTGTCTCGACATCGACAACGGGCCCGGCTGGACCGTGGACGAGGGCAACGAGGGGCTCTACTCCCCGGACGGACTGGCCGCGTGCGCAAGGGTGTTGAAGCCGCGCGGGGTCCTCGCGGTATGGTCCGCGAAGCCTTCACCGGAATTCGAGGGAACCTTGCGGAATGCCGGGTTCCGTCAGGTGCGTACCGAAGAGATCCCCGTTGCCCGGGGCGTTCCGGACGTCGTGCACATCGGCGTCCGCCCTGGATAGCAAACCCGAGGTGGATCCCCGTACGCTGCTGCCCTGACGCGGATCATTCAAGCGTCAATCGCAGTGATGCGCAGACGACGGATCACCCCACGGATTCCGGATAAGCACACCTCAGGGGCGGGCGATGGAGCAGACACAGACCTCCCACAACGGCACGGCGACGACCACCCCCGGCGCGCAGCGCAGGGTCCTGGTGGTCGAGGACGACGCGACGATCGTGGACGCCATCGCGACCCGCCTGCGCGCCGAGGGATTCCTGGTGCAAACGGCGGGCGACGGCCCGTCCGCGGTGGACACGGCGGAGGCCTGGCAGCCCGACCTGCTGATCCTCGACATCATGCTGCCGGGCTTCGACGGCCTGGAGGTCTGCCGGCGCGTGCAGGCCCAGCGGCCGGTGCCGGTGCTGATGCTCACCGCGCGCGACGACGAGACCGACATGCTGGTGGGTCTCGGCGTCGGCGCCGACGACTACATGACCAAGCCGTTCTCCATGCGCGAACTGGCCGCGCGCGTGCACGTGCTGCTGCGCCGCATGGAGCGCGCCGCCCTCGCGGCCACCACCCCGCGCAGCGGCATCCTGCGCCTGGGCGAACTGGAGATCGACCACGCCCAGCGCCGGGTGCGGGTGCGCAGCGAGGACGTCCACCTGACGCCCACCGAGTTCGACCTGCTGGTCTGCCTGGCCAACACCCCGCGCGCGGTGCTCTCCCGTGAGCAGCTGCTGGCCGAGGTGTGGGACTGGGCGGACGCCTCCGGCACCCGGACCGTCGACAGCCACATCAAGGCGCTGCGCCGGAAGATCGGCGCCGAGCGCATCCGCACGGTGCATGGCGTGGGCTACGCCCTGGAGACGCCGACGCCATGAGCGGGGGTCCGGCGGGACGCGGACAGGGGAGCAAGCAGCCCTGGGGCGGTGTGCGGCCGTTCTCGATCAAGACCAAGCTCGGCGCGCTGGTCGTCGTCTCGGTCCTGATCACCACCGGACTGTCGGTGATCGCCGTGCACACGAAGACCGAGCTGCGCTTCATCACGGTCTTCTCGATGATCGCCACGCTGCTGATCACCCAGTTCGTGGCGCACTCCCTCACCGCCCCGCTGGACGACATGAACGCCGTCGCGCGGTCCATCTCGCACGGCGACTACACCCGCCGGGTGCGCGAGAGCCGCCGTGACGAGCTGGGCGACCTGGCCCAGACGATCAACGTCATGGCCGACGAGCTGGAGGCGCAGGACAGCCAGCGCAAGGAGCTGGTCGCCAACGTCTCGCACGAGCTGCGCACCCCTATCGCGGGACTGCGCGCCGTGCTGGAGAACATCGTCGACGGGGTCACCCGGGCCGACCCCGAGACGATGCGCACGGCCCTGAAGCAGACCGAGCGGCTCGGCCGCCTGGTGGAGACGCTGCTGGACCTCTCGCGCCTGGACAACGGCGTGGTCCCGTTGAAGAAGCGCCGTTTCGAGGTGTGGCCGTACCTGTCGGGCGTGCTGAAGGAGGCCAACATGGTGGCCTCCGCCCGCGCGAACATGGCTTCCGGCTCCGGCAGTCACACCCGTACGGACGTCCATCTGCATCTGGACGTCTCGCCGCCCGAGCTCGTGGCGCACGCCGACCCGGAGCGGATCCACCAGGTGGTCGCCAACCTGATCGACAACGCGGTCAAGCACAGCCCGCCGCACGGCAGGGTGACCGTGCGGGCCCGGGAGGGTTCCGAGCCGGAGTCGCTGGAGCTGGAGGTGCTGGACGAGGGTCCGGGCATCCCGCGCACGGAGTGGCACCGGGTCTTCGAACGGTTCAACCGCGGCAGCGTCAACCGGCCGCACGGCCCCGGCAGCGACGGCGGCACGGGACTGGGCCTCGCGATCGCCCGCTGGGCCGTGGATCTGCACGGCGGACGGATCGGGGTGGCGGAATCCGAGCGCGGTTGCCGGATTCTGATCACTCTTCCGGGGCCCTCTTCTCTGCCAAGTTGACGTAAAGTTCGAACCGGAGCCTCAAGATCCATCTGCGTTCGCCCTGGCGGACACGTGTGATCAGGCGCAGGGCCGCGCGCGGGACGCGACGGGCCCTGATCAAGTGATGCCTGATACCGTCGGAAGAAGCGGAACCTCGCTTGTTTCCCGCCAATTCCAGCGCCGAAACACCCGCTGAGATGTGATGTGCACGACGTTGCACGGGCCCGGCCTGACCTTCTCGCGCGGGGAGGCGTAGCCTTTATTTCCGCTGTCCATCATCTTGCGAAGCGGAAGAGGGCGGTTGACGCCGTGTCGCCACAGTCCCCCAGTAACTCGAGCATCTCGACCGACACCGACCAAGCGGGCAAGAACCCCGCTGCGGCCTTCGGTGCCAACGAATGGCTCGTCGACGAGATCTACCAGCAGTACCTCCAGGACCCGAACTCGGTGGACCGAGCCTGGTGGGACTTCTTCGCCGACTACAAGCCGGGCGCTCCCGCGACCTCGGCTCCGGCGGGTGACGCGGCCGCGGGGGCCGCGGTGACCCCCACCGCTCCGTCCCAGCCGGCCGCGCCCGCGAAGGCCCCGGCCCCGGCGCAGCCCGCCGCGCCCGCCCCGGCGGCCAAGGCCCCGGCCCCGGCGAAGGCCCCGGCCCAGCCGGCGAAGCAGGCCGCACCCGCCGCCAAGCCCGCGCCGGCCAAGAAGGCCGAGCCCGCGGGCGAGGCCAAGGGCGGTCCCGAGCAGGTCACCCTGCGCGGTCCGTCCGCCGCGGTGGCCAAGAACATGGACGCCTCGCTGGAGCTGCCCACGGCCACGTCCGTGCGCGCGGTCCCGGTGAAGCTGCTGTTCGACAACCGCATCGTCATCAACAACCACCTGAAGCGCGCGCGGGGCGGGAAGATCTCCTTCACGCACCTCATCGGCTACGCCATGGTCCAGGCCATCAAGGCCATGCCGTCGATGAACTACTCGTACGCCAAGGTGGACGGCAAGCCCACCCTGGTGAAGCCGGAGCACATCAACCTCGGTCTCGCCATCGACCTGGTCAAGCCCAACGGCGACCGCCAGCTCGTCGTCGCGGCGATCAAGAAGGCCGAGACGCTGAACTTCTTCGAGTTCTGGCAGGCCTACGAGGACATCGTCCGTCGCGCCCGCGACAACAAGCTGACGATGGACGACTTCACCGGGGTCACGGTCTCCCTGACCAACCCCGGCGGCCTCGGCACGGTCCACTCCGTGCCGCGCCTCATGCCCGGCCAGTCCGTGATCATGGGCGTCGGCTCCATGGACTACCCGGCGGAGTTCCAGGGCACTTCCCAGGACACCCTGAACAAGCTCGGCATCTCGAAGGTCATGACGCTCACGTCGACCTACGACCACCGGGTGATCCAGGGCGCCGCCTCCGGCGAGTTCCTGCGCCAGGTCGCGAACCTCCTGCTCGGCGAGAACAACTTCTACGACGAGATCTTCGAGGCCCTGCGCATCCCCTACGAGCCGGTCCGCTGGCTCAAGGACATCGACGCCAGCCACGACGACGACGTCACCAAGGCCGCCCGGGTCTTCGACCTGATCCACTCCTACCGGGTCCGCGGCCACGTCATGGCCGACACCGACCCGCTCGAGTACAAGGTCCGCAAGCACCCCGACCTGGACATCGTCGAGCACGGTCTCACCCTGTGGGACCTGGAGCGCGAGTTCGCCGTCGGCGGCTTCGCCGGCAAGTCGATGATGAAGCTGCGCGACATCCTCGGCGTGCTCCGCGACTCGTACTGCCGCACCACCGGCATCGAGTTCATGCACATCCAGGACCCCAAGCAGCGCAAGTGGATCCAGGACCGCGTGGAGCGCGGCCACACCAAGCCGGAGCGCGAGGAGCAGCTGCGCATCCTGCGCCGGCTGAACGCGGCGGAGGCCTTCGAGACCTTCCTGCAGACCAAGTACGTCGGCCAGAAGCGCTTCTCGCTGGAGGGCGGCGAGTCCGTCATCCCGCTGCTCGACGCGGTGCTGGACTCGGCCGCCGAGTCCCGCCTGGACGAGGTCGTCATCGGCATGGCCCACCGCGGCCGCCTCAACGTCCTCGCCAACATCGTCGGCAAGTCGTACGCGCAGATCTTCCGCGAGTTCGAGGGCAACCTCGACCCGAAGTCGATGCACGGCTCCGGCGACGTGAAGTACCACCTGGGCGCCGAGGGTACCTTCACCGGCCTGGACGGCGAGCAGATCAAGGTCTCGCTGGTCGCCAACCCCTCGCACCTGGAGGCGGTCGACCCGGTTCTGGAGGGCGTCGCCCGCGCCAAGCAGGACATCATCAACAAGGGCGGCACGGACTTCACCGTCCTGCCGGTGGCGATCCACGGCGACGCGGCCTTCGCGGGCCAGGGCGTGGTGGCCGAGACCCTGAACATGTCGCAGCTGCGCGGCTACCGCACCGGCGGCACCGTGCACGTCGTCATCAACAACCAGGTCGGCTTCACCGCGGCCCCCGAGTCCTCGCGCTCGTCCATGTACGCGACGGACGTGGCCCGCATGATCGAGGCCCCGATCTTCCACGTGAACGGCGACGACCCGGAGGCGGTCGTGCGCGTCGCGCGCCTGGCCTTCGAGTTCCGCCAGGCGTTCAACAAGGACGTGGTGATCGACCTCATCTGCTACCGCCGCCGCGGTCACAACGAGTCGGACAACCCGGCCTTCACCCAGCCGCTGATGTACGACCTGATCGACAAGAAGCGCTCGGTGCGCAAGCTGTACACCGAGTCCCTCATCGGTCGCGGCGACATCACCCTGGAAGAGGCCGAGCAGGCGCTGCAGGACTACCAGGGCCAGCTGGAGAAGGTCTTCACGGAGGTCCGCGAGGCCACCTCGCAGCCGGCCGCGGCCGCCCCGTCCGACCCGCAGGCCGAGTTCCCTGTCGCCGTGAACACCGCGGTGAGCTCGGAGGTCGTGAAGCGGATCGCCGAGTCGCAGGTGAACATCCCCGACCACATCACCGTCCACCCGCGTCTGCTGCCGCAGCTGCAGCGCCGGGCGTCGATGGTCGAGGACGGCACGATCGACTGGGGCATGGGCGAGACCCTCGCCTTCGGCTCGCTGCTCCTGGAGGGCGTCCCGGTCCGGCTCGCCGGCCAGGACTCGCAGCGCGGCACCTTCGGCCAGCGTCACGCGGTCATCATCGACCGTGAGACGGGCGAGGAGTACACGCCGCTGCAGTACCTCTCCGAGGACCAGGCGCGGCTGAACGTCTACAACTCCCTGCTGTCCGAGTACGCGGCCATGGGCTTCGAGTACGGCTACTCGCTGGCCCGCCCGGACGCGCTCGTGCTCTGGGAGGCGCAGTTCGGCGACTTCGTCAACGGCGCGCAGACGGTCGTGGACGAGTTCATCTCGTCGGCCGAGCAGAAGTGGAACCAGACCTCCGGTGTGGTCCTGCTCCTCCCCCACGGCTACGAGGGCCAGGGCCCGGACCACTCCTCGGCCCGCCCGGAGCGCTTCCTGCAGCTCTGCGCCCAGAACAACATGACGGTCGCCATGCCGACCTCGCCGTCGAACTACTTCCACCTCCTGCGGTGGCAGGTGCACAACCCGCACCACAAGCCGCTGGTGGTCTTCACCCCGAAGTCGATGCTGCGGCTCAAGGCCGCCGCGTCGAAGGCGGACGAGTTCACGACGGGCCAGTTCCGTCCGGTCATCGGCGACACGGTCGACCCGGCCGCCGTGAAGAAGGTCGTCTTCTGCGCCGGCAAGGTCTACTACGACCTGGTCGCCGAGCGGAAGAAGCGCGGCGCGGACGACACGGCGATCATCCGCATCGAGCGCCTGTACCCGCTGCCGGGTGCCGAGCTCCAGGCGGAGATCAAGAAGTACCCGAACGCCGAGAAGTACCTGTGGGCGCAGGAGGAGCCGGCGAACCAGGGTGCCTGGCCGTTCATCGCGCTCAACCTGATCGACCACCTGGACCTGGCGGTCGGCGCCGACCTGCCGCACGACGAGCGTCTGCGCCGCATCTCGCGGCCGCACAGCTCGTCCCCGGCGGTCGGCTCCGCCAAGCGCCACCAGGCCGAGCAGGAGCAGCTGGTGCGCGAGGTCTTCGAGGCCTGACCGGCACCGGTACGCGGTACGCGAGCGGGCCGCACTCCCTTCCCGGGGGTGCGGCCCGCCCCGTTTTCCGGCACATATCCTTGACCTCATGTACTTCACGGACCGTGGCATCGAGGAACTGGAGAAGCGGCGCGGCGAGGAGGAGATCACCTTCGAGTGGCTCGCGGAACAGCTCCGCACCTTCGTCGACCTCAACCCCGACTTCGAGGTCCCGGTGGAACGCCTGGCGACCTGGCTGGCCCGCCTGGACGACGAGGACGACGAGTAGGTCCACCGCAGTCGCGGGCAGTCGTGCCGCTGGACCCCCGGCCCAGCACCACCCACCTCCCCATATCGCGAACCCAAGGCACCGTTCACCCGAACGCGTGCCTTGACTTTTACCTGCCGCGACATATCGTGAATCGAGTAATACGCGATATGACGCAACCGGCGCCCACACCAGGGGGCATCCCGCGATCAGGAGGCCGTCCATGCCCGAGTGGTCCGTCCAGGACAAAACGAACCTCACCTTCGACGCCCCCCTGACCCGCCTCAACGTCCGCATCGTCAACGGCACGGTGAACGTCGTGGGCACGGACGAACCGAACGCCCACCTCCAGGTCTCGGACGTGGAGGGCCCGCCCCTCCTCGTGACCCACACGGACGGCGTCCTGACCGTCGCCTACGACGACCTCCCCTGGAAGGGCTTCCTCAAGTGGCTCGACCGCAAGGGCTGGCGCCGCAGCGCGGTGGTCTCCCTCGCCGTCCCCGCGCAGACCCGCGTGGAGGTCGGCGTCGTCGGCGCCGGCGCGGTCGTCTCCGGCATCCGGGGCCCCGCCGCGGTGAAGGGCGTCGCGGGCGACACCACCCTCGTCGCCCTGTCGGGCCCCGTCCGCGCGGACACCGTCTCCGGCAGCGTGGAGGCCCAGTCCGTGACCGGCGACCTCCACTTCGCCTCGGTCTCCGGCGACCTCACGGTCGTCGAGGGCTCCGGCGCCTCCGTCCGGGCGGACACGGTCAGCGGCTCGATGATCGTGGACCTCGACCCCGAGGGCCCCGCCGACGTCCGGCTGACCAGCGTCTCGGGCGAGATCGCCGTCCGGCTGCCCGACCCGGCGGACGCCGAGGTGGAGGCCAACACGGCCAGCGGCGCCATCTCCAACGCCTTCGACAGCCTGCGGGTGCAGGGGATGTGGGGCGCCCACAAGCTCACCGGCCGCCTCGGCGCGGGCAGCGGCAAGCTGCGGGCCACCACCGTCTCCGGCTCCATCGCCCTGCTGCGCCGCCCGCCCCGCGAGGACGAGCCCGACCTGCGGGGCGGCCCGGGAGACAATGCCGGTACGACCGACAAGAAGGTGCTCTGACATGCCCCCCGTCTTCGCCCACGGACGCCTCCGCCTCTATCTGCTGAAGCTGCTCGACGAGGCCCCCCGGCACGGCTACGAGGTGATCCGCCTCCTCGAGGAGCGCTTCCAGGGGCTGTACGCACCGTCCGCGGGCACGGTCTACCCCCGGCTGGCCAAGCTGGAGGCGGAAGGGCTGGTCACCCACACCACCGAGGGCGGACGCAAGGTCTACTCGATCACCGACGCCGGCCGCGCCGAACTGGCCGAGCGCAGCGGCGAGCTGGCCGATCTGGAGCTGGAGATCCGCGAGTCCGTCGCCGAGCTGGCCGCCGAGATCCGGGCCGACGTCAGCGGCGCTGCGGGCGACCTGCGCCGCGAGATGCGCGCCGCGGCCGGGCGGGCCGGCCGGCCGCGTGGCGGCTCCGCGTCCGGCGGCGAGGACGCCCCCTTCGGCGACTTCGGTTTCGGCGACTTCTCGATGTTCGGCGACAAGGAGGCCTGGCGCGCCGCCAAGGAGGAGATGCGCCGCGCCAAGCAGGAGTGGAAGGAGCAGGCCCGGCGCGCCAAGGACGAGAGCCGGCGGTCCCGCGAGGAGGCCCAGCGCGCCCGCCGCCAGGCCAAGGAGGCCCAGGACCGGGCGCAGGAGCAGGTGCAGCGCATCGCCCGGCAGGTCCAGGAGCAGGTGCAGGGGCACATCGCCCGCGGCGACTGGCCGTCCGGACTGCGCGAAGGCCTGGGTGAACTGGTCAAGGAGCTGGGCGAGTTCGGAATGGACTTCGGACTCGGCCGTACAGGTTCCGCGAAGGGTCCGGAATCCCGGCCGTCGTACTCCATGACGCCCGAGGACTTCCCGGCGGACTACGCGCCCTCCTGGGGCCACGAGAGCGCCGCGGAGTCCACGGGCGACCCGGCGCGCGACCTGGAGCGGCTGCTGGACCGCTTCCGGGACGACGTCCGGGACGCCGCGCGGGACCACGGGGTCACCGAGGAGCAGTTGCGCGACGCCCGCCGGCATCTGTCGGAGGCCGCCGCCCGCATAGGGGCGCTGCTGCGGGCGCCGAAGCCCTGACGCGGGGAGCACTCCGGCGTCGAAGGCCTGACGCCGGAGCCCCGACGGCGGAGGCCTGAGGCCTGTCAGCCCGCCTTGGCCTGGCCGTCGCCGTAGAGCACGCGGGTGACCGACGCGTGGGTGACCCCGTGGTCGGCGAGGACCTCGGCGGGCAGGCCGGGGCGGGCGGTGAGCGCGAGCAGCAGGTGCTCGTCGCCGATGTGGCGGTGGCCACGGGCCACGGCGGCGCGCAGCGCGCCGGTCAGGATGTCCTTGGCCGACCGGTCGAAGGGGCGGTGCCCCCGCCACCGGCCGCGGGACGGCTCCGCGGACAGGGCGCCGGGGCCGTGCGTCTCCTCCACCCGGGCGACGATCTCCGGGACGTCGATGCCCAGTCCGGCGAGGGCGTCGGTCTCGGCCTGGGTGAGGCCGCCCCGCCGCCGGGCCCGCTCCAAGGCCTCCCGTACGGGCTCGCGGCGGTCGTCGAGCCCGAGGGCGGTCAGGGCGAAGGAGGCGCGGCTGCCCTCCCGGTCGAGCAGGGCGAGGAGCAGATGCTCCGGGCCGACGCGGGCCGCTCCCGTCCGTTCGCCGTGGGCGACGGCCTCCTTGACCACGTCCCGGGCGTCCTTGGTGAACCGCTCGAACATCAATGCCTCCCGTACTTCTTGTGCACGGCCTGCCTGCTGACCCCGAGCTCGGTGGCGATCTCCTGCCACGACCAGCCGTGGTTGCGCGCGTTGCGCACCTGCACGGCCTCCAGCTGTTCGAGCAGCTTGCGCAGCGCGGCGACGGCCCGCAGGCCGACCCGCGGATCGCGGTCGCCCGCCCGCTCGGCGAGATCCGTTGCCTCAGTCATGATGTCAACTTATGTTGACAAGGCCGTGTTGTCAACCATAGTTGACATAACTGCGGCCGGCCCGGAGCACCGGACCGGCCGCGGAGACAGGGAGACGCGCGTCAGGGGCTGGTGAGCACGATCTTCCCGAACAGCTCGCCGGACGCCATCCGCTCGAAGCCCTCACGGGCCCGGTCCAGGGGCAGCACCTCGTCGATGACGGGCCGCACCCCGGTCGCCGCACAGAAGGACAGCAGGTCCTCCAGCTCGTCCTTGGTGCCCATCGTCGAGCCCACGACCTTCAGCTCCAGGAAGAAGATGCGGGTCAGCTCGGCGTGCGAGGGCCGGTCGCCGCTGGTGGCGCCGGAGATCACCAGTGTGCCGCCGGGGCGCAGCGACTTCACCGAGTGGGACCAGGTGGCCGCGCCCACGGTCTCGATCACCGCGTCGACCCGCTGCGGCAGCCGCGCGCCGGGCTCCACGGCCTCCACGGCGCCCAGTTCCAGCGCCCGCTTGCGCTTGGCCTCGTCCCGGCTGGTGGCGAAGACCCTCAGCCCCGCCGCCTTGCCGAGGACGATCGCGGCGGTCGCGACCCCGCCGCCGGCGCCCTGCACCAGCACCGAGTCACCCGGGCGCACGCCGGCGTTGGTGAACAGCATCCGGTAGGCGGTCAGCCAGGCCGTGGGCAGACAGGCCGCCTCCTCGAAGGACAGCTCCTTCGGCTTGGGCAGGATGTTCCAGGTGGGCACGGAGACCTGCTCGGCGAAGGTGCCCTGGTAGCGCTCGGTCAGGATGGAGCGGGGCTCCCGGGGCCCCACGCCGTGACCGGTCTGGCCGATCACCGAGTGGAGGACGACCTCGTTGCCGTCCTCGTCGATCCCCGCTGCGTCGCAGCCGAGGATCATCGGCAGCTTGTCCTCCGCGAGGCCGACGCCGCGCAGGGACCAGAGGTCGTGGTGGTTGAGGGAGGCGGCCTTGACCGTGACGGTGCTCCAGCCCGGCCGGGACTCGGGAGCGGGTCGCTCTCCCGATTCCAGTCCCGTGAGCGGCTGGTCGCGGTCGATTCGGGCGGCGTAGACAGCGAACATGACCTTGACGATAGGTTCCGCGCCCCGCCGAAGGAACCGTGTCCCCCTGTGACACACGCCCTCTTGCGCCCGGCCGGGCGGGCCCTCGGACAGGACCGGGCGGCCCCGGACATGCGTGAGCCCCGTCCACGGCGCGGACGGGGCCCTCACACCTGTGCGCTCAGCGCCGGGCGACGCCCTCCGCCCGGGCGGCGGCGGCCACGGCGGCCGTCACCGCGGGGGCGACCCGCTCGTCGAACGGGGACGGGATGACGTAGTCAGCGGCGAGGTCGTCGCCGACGACGGCGGCCAGCGCCTCGGCGGCGGCCAGCTTCATGCCCTCGGTGATCCGCGAGGCCCGCACCTGCAGCGCGCCCGCGAAGATGCCGGGGAACGCCAGCACGTTGTTGATCTGGTTCGGGAAGTCCGACCGGCCGGTGGCCACGACGGCCGCGTACTTGTGCGCGACCTCCGGGTGCACCTCCGGGGTCGGGTTGGCCATGGCGAAGACGAACGCGCCCTCCGCCATCGACGCCACCGCGGGCTCGGGGACCGTGCCGCCGGAGACGCCGATGAAGACGTCGGCGCCCGCCAGCGCGGACTCCAGCGTGCCGGAGATCCCGGCCTTGTTGGTGAACGACGCCAGCTCCGCCTTGATCGGCGTGAGGTCCTCGCGATCGCGCGAGACCACGCCCTTGCGGTCGGCCACGGCGACATCCCCGATGCCGGCCTCGACCAGCATCTTGGCGATCGCGACACCCGCCGCGCCCGCACCGGAGATCACCGCCCGCAGCTCGCCCAGCGGACGCCCGCTGAGCCGCGCCGCGTTCCGCAGCGCCGCCAGCGTCACGACCGCAGTGCCGTGCTGGTCGTCGTGGAAGACCGGGATGTCCAGGCGCTCCTGGAGCCGCCGCTCGATCTCGAAGCACCGCGGCGCCGAGATGTCCTCGAGGTTCACCCCGCCGAAGGAGGGGGCGAGCCGGACCACGGTCTCGACGATCTCGTCGACGTCGGTGCAGTCCAGGGCGAGGGGGACCGCGTCCACGCCGCCGAACTGCTTGAAGAGGATGGCCTTGCCCTCCATCACCGGGAGGGAGGCCTCGGGGCCGATGTCACCGAGCCCCAGCACGGCCGTGCCGTCGGTCACGACGGCGACGACCGAGGACTTCCACGTGTAGTCGTGGACCAGCTCCGGCTGCTCGGCGATCGCGCTGCACACCTTCGCGACGCCGGGCGTGTACGCCAGGGACAGGTCGTCCTTGTCACGGACCGGCACGGTGGCCTGCACGGCCATCTTGCCGCCGCGGTGCAGCGCGAACGCCGGGTCGAAGGACTCCAGGGGCTCTGCCCCGCCGTCCCGCTCGGAAGCGTCCCGGTTCTCGCTGTCGCTGCGAGGATTGACAATCTCCGCTGCCACTTGGTTTTACCCCTTAAGTGTTCATTGTTTGAGGGTTGCCACTCCTGGTGAGGGGTGGGCGGGACCGCGCCAGGCCCGGAGGGGTTGATGCGTACGGGCCGAACACGACGGGCGCGCCGCACACGCGCCCTGAGCCCCGGATGAGGGGTGTAAAGAACCTTCTTACCGGACGGACGCGGTCGGCGACGAGTCCATAACGCGAAGGTCACATGCCGACGCCATGAAGCATCGTCCGATATCAGGACAAGACCTGGACGAAGTCCCAGCAAGCCCGCAAGTACCCCGCCGGCTCGGCGGGTCGCCCGCGCAACAGGCATCTCGGCGAAGATCTTGCGGCCGGAATGATGGATTCCCGAAGAGTCTGCGGTCGCGTTGTACCCAAGTGGCCGGGTTCGAGGACCCGCCGTTATCCGATTTTGACATCGTGAGCCCCCTGAACGGTCCAATCCGAATGGCAAGATGCGGTAATCACACGAGGTCGCGGCACTCGAAGGTGTGTGCTCCCGTCGACCCCGCGGCGATGCCGACAGGCAGTCGCCGGCCCCATCGGCAACTCCACCCATCCGCCGGAGGAACCCACCATGACCGCAAGCACCACCCGTCGT
Source organism: Streptomyces werraensis (assembly GCA_014656175.1). Lineage (GTDB taxonomy): Bacteria > Actinomycetota > Actinomycetes > Streptomycetales > Streptomycetaceae > Streptomyces > Streptomyces werraensis. Next base: position 355,186 of record BNBX01000004.1, on the reverse strand, counting down.
ACCACCGCCGCGCGCTCACGGATTGCAGCGGTCGGCGCGATCGCGGTCGCAGGCGCACTGCTTCTCACCGGCTGCGGTGACCAGACCGAGAGCGGCGGCGGCTCGGACTCGGGCTCCGGCTCGGGCAAGTCCAACTCCGCCCCGCTCTTCGACAAGCTGCCCAAGGAAATCCAGGACGCCGGCGTCCTGAAGGCGGGCACCAACGCCGAGTACGCCCCGATGGAGTTCCAGGAGGGCGGCAAGATCGTCGGTGTCGACCCCGACATCGCCGCCGCGCTGGGCGAGAAGCTGGGTGTCAAGGTCGAGTTCACCTCCGGCAACTTCGACGGTCTGATCACCGCGCTGAACTCGGGCCGCTACGACATCGCGATGTCGTCCATCACGGACAACAAGCAGCGTCAGGAGGGCCTGGACGACAAGGGCAAGAAGCTCGGTCCCGGCGTCGACTTCGTCGACTACTTCGTGGCCGGCACCGCCGTGTACGTCCAGAAGGGCAACCCGAAGGGGATCAACTCCATCGAGGACCTCTGCGGCCAGCCGGCCGCCGTGCAGCGCGGCACCACCTACGAGAAGGCGCTGCAGGACCAGTCCAAGAAGTGCACGGCCGCCGGCAAGAAGGCCGTCAAGATCCAGTCGTTCGAGAACGACACCGAGGCCCAGACCCGTGTGAAGTCCGGCGGTGCGGTGGCCGGTGTCAACGACTACCCGGTCGCGGTCGACCTGGTCCGCAAGGCCGACAACGGCAACGCCTTCGAGATCGTCGGCGAGCAGGTGGACGCCGGTCCGTTCGGCATCGCCGTCAACAAGGACAACAAGCAGCTCACGGAGGCCCTGGAGGCCGCCGTCAACGCCATCATCGAGGACGGCACGTACCAGAAGATCCTCGCGAAGTGGGGCGCCGAGACCGGCGCCATCGACAAGGCCGTGGTCAACGGCGGCAAGTGACGGTCCCGGGCACGACTGAAGGGCAGTCACAGTGACCGACAAACTCGACAAGGGGACGGACGACGCCCGACCGGCGGCCACCGTCTCCAAGGACGACGGGCCCGCCCCCGTGGCGCCCGCGGTGATCAAGGCCATCCCGGTCCGTCACTACGGCCGCTGGGTCAGCGCCGTCGTCGTGCTGGCCCTGGTGGGCCTGCTGATCAACGCCTTCGCCACCGCTGAGAAGATCCAGTGGCAGGCCGTCGGCGACTACGTCTTCGACAGCACCGTGCTGGCCGGCGCCGGCCGCACCCTGCTGATCAGCGTCCTGGCCATGGTCATGGGCGTGGTCCTCGGCGTGATCCTCGCCGTGATGCGGCTGTCGAAGAACCCGGTGACCAGCTGGGTCGCCTGGGTGTACATCTGGTTCTTCCGCGGCACCCCGGTCTATGTGCAGCTGCTGCTGTGGTTCAACCTGGCGCTGATCTTCCCGATGCTGAACCTCGGCCCGCTGTACAAGGACGAGATGGTCGACGTCATGACGCCGTTCATGGCGGCCCTGCTGGGTCTCGGCCTGAACGAGGCGGCGTACATGGCGGAGATCTGCCGTGCCGGCCTCCAGTCCGTCGACGACGGCCAGACCGAGGCGGCGCACGCGCTCGGCATGAGCCACGGCAAGACGCTGCGGCGCATCGTGATCCCGCAGGCGATGCGGGTGATCGTGCCGCCGACCGGCAACGAGTTCCTCAACATGCTGAAGACCTCGTCGCTGGTGTACGCGGTGACCTACAACGAACTGCTGCGCGCCACCTCCACGATCGGCTCCACGTCGTACGCCGTGATGGAGATGCTGTTCGTGGCGTGCATCTGGTACCTGGTCATCACCAGCGTGTTCAGCGTCGGCCAGTACTACCTGGAGCGCCGTTTCGCGCGCGGCTCGTCCCGGAACCTGCCCGCGACCCCGTGGCAGAAGATCAAGGCCAACATGATGGCCTTCAGCCGCGAGAGGAGCAGCACGGTATGACGGCCATGGTGAAGGCCGAGGGCGTCCACAAGTCCTTCGGCGGTGTGCAGGTCCTCAAGGGCATCGACCTGGAGGTCAAGAAGGGTGAGGTGTTCTGCCTCATCGGCCCCTCCGGCTCGGGCAAGTCGACCTTCCTGCGGTGCATCAACCACCTGGAGAAGATCAACGCCGGCCGGCTCTACGTCGACGGCGAGCTGGTGGGCTACCGCCAGAAGGGCGACAAGCTCTACGAGCTGAAGGACAGCGAGGTCGCCCAGCAGCGCCGGGACATCGGCATGGTCTTCCAGCGCTTCAACCTGTTCCCGCACATGACGGCCGTCGAGAACGTCATGGAGGCGCCGGTCCAGGTCAAGGGCGTCAGCCGGTCCGCGGCCCGGCAGCGGGCACTGGAGCTGCTGGACCGGGTGGGCCTCGGCGACAAGGCCGGGAACTACCCCTCCCAGCTCTCCGGCGGCCAGCAGCAGCGTGTGGCGATCGCCCGTGCGCTCGCCATGGACCCCAAGCTGATGCTGTTCGACGAGCCGACCTCGGCGCTCGACCCGGAGCTGGTCGGTGACGTCCTCGACGTCATGCGCGACCTGGCCGAGTCGGGCATGACGATGATCGTCGTCACCCACGAGATGGGCTTCGCCCGCGAGGTGGGCGACAGCCTGGTGTTCATGGACGGCGGTGTGGTGGTCGAGTCCGGCCACCCCCGGGACGTGCTGACCGACCCGCAGCACGAGCGCACCAAGTCCTTCCTGTCCAAGGTCCTCTGACCTCGGCGCCCGCACGGCGAAGGGGCGGTACGGATTCCTCCGTACCGCCCCTTCCGTCTGCTCCGGACCCGCTACTTCAGCGCCAGCAGCAGGGTGTCCGACGGCGAGCACCACACCGGGCGGGCCTCCGTGAAGCCCGCCTCGCGCAGGACGCGCGCGTGCCACGCAGGGGACGGCGTGTCGCCGTCGGCGTGCTCGCCGTAGATCTCGAAGCGGCGGGCGGTGGGGCCGGCGAGGACGGGGTCCTTCGCGGCGAGCTGCCACCACTGGGCCCAGTCGAGGGCGCCCTGCTCCTTGGCCCGCTCCATGCGGGCGTGGCGCTGGGCGCGCTCGGCCGCGTTGATCCGGGGGGTGGTCTCGTCGATCATGTGGTCGGCGTTCATGAAGACGCCGCCGTCGCGGACCAGGCCCGCGAGGTGTCCGTAGAGGTCCGCGAGGGGTTCCCGGTGCAGCCAGTGCAGGGCCGTCGCGGTGAGCACGGCGTCGTAGGAGTCGTGCGGGAGCTGCGTGGCCCAGCCGGGGTCCTTCAGGTCGGCGGTGACGAAGGTGACCCGCTCGTCGCCCGCGAAGGTGCCCTCGGCGATGGCGAGCAGCGCCGGGTCCAGGTCGACACCGGTGCTGGTGGCTTCGGGGAAGCGGTCGAGCAGCCGGGCGGTGATGGTGCCGGTGCCGCAGGCCAGGTCGAGGACGCGCGGGGCAGTGCCGACGAGGGCCTCCACCATGTCGAGCATGACCCGGAAGCGTTCCTCCCGGTCGGGCATGTACCACTCCTGCTGCCGGTCCCAGCTCTCCTGCCAGGCCTGCCAGTCGGTGCCGGCCGTGGTGGTCTGCGAGTCCGTCATGGCCCCTCCCTCGCGGTGCACTCCGTAATACCCTGGACGCACGATCGTCTGTTACCCGACCGCACGCACGACCATAGAGCCCCTGCGTAAGGACTACAAGTGGAACTGGCCTATTACTCGGATTACGCCGTACGTCTTGTGAACACCGAGGAGCCGGTCCGGGGCACGGACACACTCACCTCGGTCGAGGCGGTGCGCGACCTGTTCGGCGGCAACCGGTCGGCCGCCCGGCGGGCCACCGAGGCGGACGTGACGCGGTTCCGCTCGGTCCGGGCCAGGCTGCGGTCGGTCTTCGAGGCGGCGGACGAGGGCGACGAGACCCTCGCCGTCGACCTGCTGAACTCCCTGCTGCTGGAGTTCCCGGTGAGCCCGCAGATCTCCGGCCACGACTTCCGCGACGACGACGGCCGCCCGCTGTGGCACATGCACCTGGCCGACCACCCGTCCAACGCGACCGCCGGGTACGCCGCGACCGCCGCGATGGGCCTGGCCTTCCACCTCACCGAGTACGGCGTCGACCGTCTCGGGCTGTGCGAGGCGGCGCCCTGCCGCAACGCCTATCTGGACACCTCGACCAACCGCTCCCGGCGCTACTGCTCGGACCGCTGCGCCACCCGTGCGAACGTCGCCGCCTACCGCGCCCGCAAGCGCCTGGAGGCGGACCGGTCGGAGAGCACAGGACGGGCCGACGTCAGCAGCCAGCCCAGCAGCGCCAGCGGCGACCGCCGGGCCGCGGAGCGCGGCCGGTAGCGGAAGCGGACCCGGCCCAGCACCAGCTCGTCGGGGACGACGCCGTAGTCGGTGCTGTCGCCGCCCGCGTACGCGTTGTCCCCGAGCACCCACCAGCCGCCGTCGCGCCGCTCGGCCGCCCGCTTCACGACCAGCAGGTCCTGCTGGAACGGATGACGCAGCACGATCACGTCGCCGCGTTTGATCCGCGTCCCGTAGTGGACCAGGAGCCGGTCACCGTGGTGCAGCGTGGGCACCATCGACGGCCCGGTCACCTCGGCCACCCCGAAGGGCAGCGGCGCCCTCACCCGCTCGGCGTCCTGCGACAGCTCCGGCATCTCCCGGCACCTCCCCGGCTCTTCCTCCACCAGTCTCAGTCTGACCCCGGACTTTTGTCCTAAGCCCACGGGGGCACTCGCGAAAACCCGTCCGTCACGGAGTAATGTCCCCTGTGAGAAGACGATCACGAGGAAGGAAACGCTTCATGCTTTCCCGCCTGTTTGCCCCCAGGGTCAAGGTCAGCGCCCACTGCGACCTGCCCTGCGGTGTGTACGACCCGGCCCAGGCCCGCATCGAGGCGGAGTCGGTCAAGGCTGTCCAGGAGAAGATGGCCGGCAACGACGACCCGCACTTCCAGGCCCGCGCCACGGTCATCAAGGAGCAGCGCGCCGAGCTGGCGAAGCACCACGTCTCCGTGCTGTGGAGCGACTACTTCAAGCCGCCGCACTTCGAGAAGTACCCGGAGCTGCACCAGCTGGTCAACGACACCCTGAAGGCCCTCTCGGCCGCCAAGGCGTCGACCGACCCGGCCACCGGCCAGAAGGCGCTGGACTACATCGCCCAGATCGACAAGATCTTCTGGGAGACCAAGAAGGCCTGACCCGGCCTCGCCGCTCCTCGCGGCCGGCGATCGGTGCACCATCGCAGGTCCTGGAGCTCTTCCCGGAGGGGGCCCGTCGCTTCACGCGGCGGGTCCCCTCCGGTGTTTCCCGGCGCCGCCCGCGGGGCCCGTGGGATGCTGGGCGTATGGAGCTGGAGGATCTGGTCCGGCTGCGGCGGGCCCGGGACCGCATGGACCGGGAGTACGCCGAGCCGCTCGACGTCGCGGAGCTGGCGCGGACGGCGCTGATGTCGCCCGGCCACTTCCAGCGCAGCTTCCGGGCCGCCTACGGGCAGACGCCGTACGCGTATCTGATGACGCGGCGGATCGAGCGCGCCAAGGCGCTGCTGCGCAAGGGAGACCTCTCGGTGACCGAGGTGTGCCTTGCGGTCGGCTGCACCTCGCTCGGGTCGTTCAGTTCGCGCTTCACCGAACTGGTCGGGGAGACGCCGAGCGCCTATCGCGCCCGCTCGCACGAGGCGAGCGCGGTCATCCCGCCGTGTGTCGTGCGGACGTACGCCCGGCCGGTCCGGGTCCGGCGGCGGGTCGACCCGAGCGGGAACTTCTAGCGGGAGCGGAGCCTCTGGCGTGGACGGCGGGAACGGGAACGGTATGGACAGGGCGACGGACGTGCGGCTCGCCCAGTGCTTCATCGCGGTCGACGACCACGACAAGGCACTGGCCTTCTACTGCGACGTACTGGGTTTCGAGGTGCGCAACGACGTGGGGTACGAGGGGATGCGCTGGGTGACCGTCGCCTCCCCCGAGCAGGACGTCGAGATCGTCCTGGAGCCGCCGGCCGCGAGCCCGGACATCTCCCCCGCCGACAAGCAGGCGATGGCCGAGCTGCTCGCCAAGGGCGTGCTGCGCGGGGTCAACTTCACCACCACCGACTGCGACGCCCTCTTCGAGCGGGTGCGCGCCGCGGGCGTCGACGTGCTCCAGGAGCCGGTGGACCAGCCGTACGGGATGCGGGACTGCGCGTTCCGCGACCCGGCGGGGAACATGGTGCGCTTCCTGGAACGCCCCGCTGACTGAACCCCCGCCGGGCGCCGGCCCGTTCAGCGCTGCCTGCGGTACGTCCGCACCGGCGTGCCGTTGCCGAAGGCGCGGTGGGACCGCGGCGTGAACGGCGCGATCGAGAAGCCGGCGGCACCTCGCGGGGTGAGGGGCGTCGGGTCAGCCCCGCGCGCCGGCCGCGCGGGGTTCGCGCCACATCGGGTGCATGAGCGGGCCGTCGGGGAGGCGCAGGGGCTCGCCGGTGAGCTCGAAACCGAGGCGGCGGTACAGCCGGGCGCTGCGCTCGCTGCTCGCTTCCAGGTACGCGGCGCGGCCCTCGCGGTCGCAGCGGTCGAGGACGGAGCCGATCAGCGCGGTGCCGAGCCCCTCGCCCTGCCGGCCGGGTGCCACGCCGATCATCCACAGGTACTCGTGGGCGCGGCCCTGGGGGTGGATGCCCGCGGTGAGCCGGCCGATCATCTCCACCCTCTCGTTGTCCGGGTCGACGGCGCGGCGCAGTTCGGCGAACTCGTCCTCGCCCCCGGCCGCTCCGCCGTGGCCGGGGTCCTCCGCCGGGACGGACATCCACAGGGCGCACGCCGAGCCGTCCTCGACGAGGTCGACGCGGCCGTCGGCGAGGGTGGCGTCGGTGAAGGCGGCCATGAGCCGGGGGTGGGTCGCACGCCGGTACTCCGCGCCGGGGAACACCCAGCTGCTGACCTGATCGTCCTGGAACGCCTCGTCCAGCAGCCGGACCACCAGCTCCCGGTCGTCCTCGCCGGCCGTCCGGATCGCCACGCCCATGTCCGCCCCTTCGCCTCAACCGTCGCTGTTCGTACGGGGGTTGAGACTAGCCGGGCCGGCCGGGGAAACAGGGGGCGGGCCCCGCACACCGTGGGGAAGTGCGGGACCCGCCGGTCCGAGGCCACGGAAGCCGTACGGGTCAGGGTCCGCACGGCGGCACGTGGCCCCGGGGTCGGGGAACGGCCGGCGCCGTCCCGTCAGGTGGTGCGCCGGGTGACGAACTCGGCGAGCGCCAGCAGCCCTCCCGCCGCCTCCGGGTCCGGCACCGCGCGGGCCACCTCCTGCATCGCGCGGGCCATCCGGTCCGCCGCCTGGGCCTGCGCCCAGTCGCGGCCGCCGGCCCGCTCCACGAGACGGGTGAGCTCCTCCACCTCCTCCTTGCGGTGCGGGGCGGCGTACGCGGCGGCGAGGTCCGCGGCTGCCGGGGTGCCGGAGGTGAGCGCGGCGACGACCGGCAGCGATTTCTTGCGGGCGGCGAGGTCCGCCCCGGCCGGCTTGCCGGTGCGGCGTGGGTCGCCCCAGGTGCCGATGACGTCGTCGATGAGCTGGAACGCCAGCCCGGCCTCCCGGCCGAAGGCGTCCATCGCCGCCACCTCCGCGTCCCCCGCGTCCGCGTACAGCGCGCCGAGGGCGCAGGCGCAGCCGAGCAGAGCCCCGGTCTTCGCCTCCGCCATGGCGAGGGTCTCCGCCAGGGTGACCTCGTCGGGCGGGCGGCGCTCCATGGCCGTGTCCGCGTGCTGCCCGGCGCACAGCTCGACCACGCACTGGGCGAGCCGGGCGGCGGCGGCCGGGGCGGCCGGGTGGGGGTCCTCGGCGAGCAGCCGCAGGGCGAGCGCCTGGAGGGCGTCCCCCACGAGGATCGCGTCGGCGTCCCCGAACACCGTCCACACCGTGGGGCGGTGGCGGCGGGTGGTGTCCCGGTCCATCACGTCGTCGTGGACGAGCGTGAAGTTGTGGACCAGCTCCACCGCGGCCGCCGCCCGCACGGCCGCCGTCCGTGCCGAGGAGCCTCCCAGGGCGGAGGCCGCCGCGAGCACCAGGGCGGGCCGGAGCGCCTTCCCCGAACCGCCGGCGGCGGGGGTGCCGTCCGCGTTCTGCCAGCCGAAGTGGTAGAGCGCGACGCGGCGCAGCGGCGCGGGCAGGGACCCGAGGGCCGTGCGCAGCACCGGGTCGACGGCGGTGCGGGTCCGCTCCAGCAGGGCGGCCGCCTCGTGCCCGTCCGCGGGGTGCGGCTCCGGCCCGGACCGGCTGTCGGGCGCGGTGCGTGCCGTGCGCTGCTCCGGGCGGCCCGTGGTCGGCCGAGCCATGGACTCCGTCATCGACTTCCCCCTGGAACCGACTCGGTGGAGGCACGGAGGGACGGTGCTTCCGCACCCGTCGAGCACGTTCCCCTCAGATGTACCCGCCCGGGCGGGCGGGGACACGGCACGCGCGGCGGGAGCCCGCGGACGGTCACCGCCACCGGCCGATCTCGACGTTCTCCAGGACGCCCAGCGCGTCCGGGACCAGCACCGCTGCCGAGTAGTAGGCCGTGACCAGGTACTTGATGATGGCCTGTTCGTTGATGCCCATGAACCGCACCGACAGGCTCGGCTCGATCTCGTCGGGGATGCCGGCCGCGCGGAGGCCGATGACGCCCTGGTCCTCCTCGCCGGTGCGCAGGGCGATGATGGAGGTGGTGCGTGCCTTGGTCACCGGGATCTTGTTGCAGGGGTAGATGGGCACGCCCCGCCAGGTGGGGATGCGGTTGCCGCCGACGTCGACGGTCTCCGGGACCAGTCCCCGCTTGTTGAGCTCGCGGCCGAACGCGGCGATGGCTCGCGGGTGGGCGAGCAGCAGCCGGGTGCCGCGGCGCCTGCTGAGCAGCTCGTCCATGTCGTCGGGGCCCGGCACCCCGTCGTGCGGCTGGATCCGCTGGTCGTACTCGCAGTTGTGGAGCAGGCCGAAGTCGCGGTTGTTGATCAGCTCGTGCTCCTGGCGCTCCTTCAGCGCCTCCACGGTCAGCCGCAGCTGCTGCTCCGTCTGGTTCATCGGCTGGTTGTAGAGGTCGGCCACGCGTGTGTGGATGCGCAGCACGGTCTGGGCGACGCTCAGTTCGTACTCGCGGGGCCGGGCCTCGTAGTCGACGAAGGTGTGCGGGATGTCCGGCTCGCCGCTGTGGCCGGCCGCGAGGTCGATCTCCTTCTCGCCGTACTTGTTGGTGCGCTGCTGCGGGATGTCGGCCCGCCGGCGCAGGTGCTCGCGCAGGGTCTCGGACCGCTCGGCGACCTGGTCGACCGCGTCGCGGGGCAGCACCAGGACCGTGCACGCGGTGAGGGTGCGGGCCGTGTACTCCCAGATGGCGTCGTCGTCCTGGAGAGCCTGCTCGCCGAAGTACGCGCCGTCGGCGAGCACCCCGAGGGACTCGTCCTCCCCGTAGGGGCCGGTGCCGACGCGCTCCACGCGGCCGTGCGCCAGCAGGTACACCTCGTCGGCCGGGCTGCCGAAGGAGGCGACGACCTGGCCGGCCTCGATCTCCCGCTGCCGGCACCGGGAGGCCAGCTCGGCGAGCACCTCCTCGTCCTCGTAGTCGCGGAGCACGGGCAGTTCGCCCAGCTCGGCGGGGATGATCTCCACCCGGTCGCCCGTCTTCACGAAGGTCAGCCGGCCGTCGCCCACGGCGTAGGTGAGCCGCCGGTTGACCCGGTACGTGCCGCCCTGCACGTCGACCCAGGGCAGCATCCGCAGCAGCCAGCGCGAGCTGATCTCCTGCATCTGCGGCACGGACTTGGTCGTGGTGGCCAGGTTCCGCGCCGCCGCCGTACCGAGGCTCTGCTGCTGCCTGGTCTGCTCCGTGCGGACCTCTTCGCCTACCGACATTGAGAATTGCCCTCCCCAGTAGATCCACGCCCGGCCGTGCCGGGCGTCGTGGTGCGTGATCAAGCGTTCCTCACGCGCCGTGCCCGCGCCATTACACGATCGAGCGGGGTTGGATCTTGGCGAGCCTGGGCAGACTGGCCGGCCGGCCGACGGCGGTGACGGCGGCCGGGCGGAAGGAAACTGTCCGGATCGGCTCGCACAGCTGACGGACGAGTACTTGAAAGGCCGACTTTCGGCTATAGGCCCTGTACCAGACGGCCGCGCCCGGCGGCCGTCGTCCGGTGCGAAGGAGGGCGGCATGGCCCCACCCATGTCCGCGAGCGCGTTCCTGCGCGCTCTCAGGGCGGAGGGTCTCACGGTCGTCGAGGTCGGCGACTGGCGTGACCACAACCGCAACCACAAGGGCCCCTGGGGGCCGGTGCACGGGGTGATGATCCATCACACCGTGACCAAGGGCAGCAAGGCGACGGTCGACATCTGCCGCAAGGGCTACTCGGGTCTGCCGGGGCCGCTGTGCCACGGCGTGATCACCAAGGACGGCCGGGTGCACCTCGTCGGCTACGGCCGCGCCAACCACGCGGGGCTCGGCGACGACGACGTGCTGCGGGCGGTGATCGCCGAGAAGAAGACGTTCCCGCCGGACAACGAGGCCAACACCGACGGCAACCGGCACTTCTACGGCTTCGAGTGCGAGAACCTCGGCGACGGGAAGGACCCGTGGCCGGCGGCGCAGCTGGAGGCGATCGAGAAGGCCGCGGCGGCGGTCTGCCGCTACCACGGCTGGAACGAGCAGTCGGTGATCGGCCACCTGGAGTGGCAGCCGGGCAAGGTGGACCCCCGCGGGTTCACCATGGCGTCGATGCGCAAACGGATCCGCGACCGGCTGAAGTGACCCGGGCGACGCGACCGTCCGACGTGACCGGCACCGGGCGCTCGTCGCCGGTGTTCCGCCCTCGTGACACCCCCCACGCGGAACACCGGCACCCGCGCCTGTCCCCACGTCGGGCGACAATGGCCCGCATGACCAGCTCCGACGTACTCGCCGGCCTGCGCCCGCGGCTCCCCTCGCCGCTCCAGGAGGCCGTCGACGCGCGGTTCGAGCGGCACGGGGTGCGGCTGCTGCTGAAGCGGGACGACCTCGTCCACCCCGAGCTGGTCGGCAACAAGTGGCGCAAGCTCGCCCCGAACCTGGCGGCGGCCGGCGGGCGGACGGTTCTCACGTTCGGCGGGGCGTACTCCAGCCATCTGCGGGCCACGGCCGCCGCCGGCCGGCTGCTCGGGCTGCGCACGGTGGGCGTGGTGCGCGGCGAGGAGCTGGCGGACCGGCCGCTCAATCCGTCGCTGGCGCGCTGTGCGGCCGACGGCATGCGGCTGTGCTTCGTGGCGCGCTCGGTGTACCGCCGCAAGGCCGATCCGGACACCCTCGCGGAGGTGCTGCGCGCCGCGGACGCGGAGGACGCCTACGTCGTGCCCGAGGGCGGCAGCAACGCCGCCGCGGTGCGCGGGTGCGTGGAACTCGGCCGGGAGCTGGCGGGCGCGGCGGACGTGGCCGCGGTGGCCTGCGGCACGGGCGGCACGCTCGCGGGACTGGCCGCCGGGCTCGCCGGGAGCGCCCGCACACTCGGCATACCGGTGCTCAGGGGCGGCTTCCTCACGGGGGAGATACGGGCCCTGCAGACGGAGGCCTTCGGCGGGCCGCGCGGGCAGTGGAGCCTGGACGAGCGGTTCCACCACGGCGGCTACGCGCGCGTGCCGGAGGACCTGGAGACGTTCGCCGTGGACTTCGAGCAGCGTCACGGCGTCCCCCTGGAACGTATCTATGTCGCCAAGTTGCTTCGTGCCCTTGTCACCCTGGCCGGGGAGGGCGCCTTCCCGCGTGGCAGCACGGTCGCCGCGGTGATCACGGGGCGGCCGTTCCCGTGAACCCGCGCGCCCGCGGCGGGAAGGCCTACTCCGCCTCCCGGTAGGCCGCGGCCTCCTCCAGGTCCAGCCGGCGCAGCAGCGTCCGCAGCATCTCGTCGTCGATGTAGCGCCCGTCGCGCAGCTTCACGAACACCTCGCGCTCGGCGCCGATCATCTCCCGGGACAGCCGCCGGTAGGTGTCGTCCACCGACTCCCCGGTGACGGGGTTGACCTGCCCGAGCCGCTCCCAGACGGCGTTGCGGCGGCGCTCCAGGACGCTGCGCAGCCGGTCGGCCAGCGGCGCCGGCAGGGCGTTGCGCTCGTCGGCGAGCAGTTCGTCCAGGCGCTCCTCGGCGGCCCGGGACGCCTGCGCCTGCGCGTTGGCCTCGGCGAGGGTCTCGGTCTGCGCGTCGCGTCCGGGCAGCCGCAGCAGCCGGATCAGCGGGGGCAGGGTGAGGCCCTGCACGACGAGGGTGCCGATGACGGTGGTGAAGGTCAGGAAGAGCAGCAGGTACCGGTGCGGGAAGTCCTCGCCCTCCGCGGTGACCGGGATCGAGAAGGCGATGGCGAGCGACACCACTCCGCGCATCCCCGCCCACGAGATCACGAACGGGCCCTTCCAGTCCGGCTTGGGCTCGCGCGCCCGGACCCTCGCCGAGACCCGCCACGGCAGCCAGACCGCCGGGTACACCCAGAGGAACCGCACGACGACGACCACCACGAAGACGAGCACGGCGTACCAGGCGGAGGCGATGCCCTCGTGCTCGCCGAGCCCGCGCATGACGACGGGAAGCTGGAGCCCGATGAGGGCGAACACGGCCGACTCCAGGACGAACGCGACCATGCCCCACACCGCGCTCTCCTGGAGCCGGGTGGCGAAGTCGACCTCCCACGCGCGGTGCCCGAGGTACAGCGCGACCACCACGACGGCGATCACCCCGGAGGCGTGCACCTGCTCGGCCACGCCGTACGCGACGAACGGGATGAGCAGCGACAGCGTGTTCTGCAGCAGCGTCTCGCGCAGGTGGGTGCGCAGCCAGTGCAGCGGCGCCATCAGCACCAGGCCGACCGCCGTGCCGCCCACCGCGGCCAGCAGGAACTCCCCCACTCCCCCGGCCCAGCTCACGCCCTCGCCGACGGACGCGGCCACGGCGACCCGGAACGCGGTGATGGCGGTGGCGTCGTTGAACAGCGACTCGCCCTGGAGGATCGTCGTGATCCGCGAGGGCAGGCCCACCCTGCGGGCCACCGCCGTCGCCGCGACGGCGTCCGGGGGCGCCACCACGGCGCCGAACACCAGCGCCGCGGTGAGCGGCAGGTCCGGCACCAGCAGGTACAGCACCCAGCCCACGGCGAGCGTCGCGAACAGCACGTACCCGACGGACAGCAGGGCCACCGGCCGCAGCTGCGCCCGCAGATCCAGGTAGGAGCTCTCCACGGCCGCCGTGTAGAGGAGCGGGGGGAGGATCAGCGGCAGCACGATGTGCGGGTCGAGGGCGTACTCGGGCACGCCCGGGATGTAGCTGACCACCAGGCCCACCGCGACGAGCACCAGCGGCGGCGGCACCGGCGTCCGCCGGGCGGCGGCCGCCACCGCGGCGCTGCCCGCGACCAGGAGCAGCAGGGGCATCACATCCATGTCGGGCCCACCCTCGTTTTTCGCGCGGTCGTCCGCGCGACCGTCGTAATCTGGCAATCATGAAACAGTGCACGCACGTCGAGACGTTGCCGCACCCGGAACCGGCCGCGCTCGATGAGACGTGTCCGGAGTGCGTGCGGGAGGGGACGGATCCGGTGCAGCTGCGCCTCTGTCTCACCTGCGGTCACGTCGGCTGCTGCGACTCCTCGCCGAACCGGCACGCGACGCGGCACCACAGGGAGACCGGCCACCCGGTGATGCGGACCTTCGAGCCGGGTGAGGACTGGCGGTGGTGCTTCGTCGACCACGTACTGGTGTGACGTGGCGAGGCCATGGTGCCGGACGGTTCGACGGTCCGGCGCCTGGGTACGTCAATGCGGCGCGCGCTCTTCCCATTTGGCCGCCGCAGACCCCTAGCCACGGAGCGTGTTCAGAGTTTTACTATGAGTGACGGCATCGGGTCGGGGTCCCGGCGACAGGACCGCCGGGAGCGCGATAGCGTCACCGCTGAACCACGTAGCGCGTTGCCCGGGGGCGAACACAGGCCCTGAAACGCTTGTACCACCTTGGAGGTGAGGGTGTCCCAGATCGCTGGCGAGCCCGCGACCCAGGACTTCGTGGAAGTCCGGCTGCCGGCCGCGGGGGCCTACCTGTCGGTGCTGCGTACGGCCACAGCCGGCCTCGCGGCCCGTTTGGACTTCACCCTCGACGAGATCGAGGACCTGCGCATCGCGGTCGACGAGGCCTGCGCGATCCTGCTGCAGCAGGCCGTGCCGGGATCGGTGCTCAGTTGCGTCTTCCGGCTCGTCGACGACTCGCTCGAGGTCACCGTCTCCGCGCCCACCACGGACGGCCACGCCCCCTCGCGGGACACCTTCGCCTGGACCGTGCTGTCCGCGCTCGCGGGCAAGGTCTCCTCCGCCGTGGACGAGGACAGGACCGTGTCGATCAGCCTCTACAAACAGCGCGGCGCGGGACCCGGGCCGGCGTGAGGAGCGAGGACGGGCCGGTGCGGGACGAAGAACGCGGCACACGGGAGCTGCCGGCCGAGCGCGTGCCGGACGGCATCGACGGCATCCCCGAGCAGGCCCGGCCGCATCCGGAGGACGACTCCGCCGAGAGCGTCCGGCCGGGCGGCGGGCAGGCCGGAGGCGCCGTGCGGGACACGTCCGCGGCCGGGCCGGCCGCTCCCGGCGGGGACGTCCCCGCCCTGGCCGAGCCGGTTGCGGGGGACGAGGCGAGCGCTCGGGGAAGGGCGACGGGCGGGACGATGAGCGAGCACGAGCGAGAGGCCGAGGAGCAGGCGCCGCCTGCCTCCGGCGCACGGAGCACACCGGGTGTGCCGGGCACGCACGCGCACCACGACCCGCAGGACCGCAGCGGGGCGCGCGCCCTCTTCCTCGAACTGCGCACGCTGGAGGACGGCAGTCCGGAGTACGCGGAGCTGCGCAACCGGCTGGTGCGGATGCATCTGCCGCTCGTCGAGCACCTGGCGCGCCGCTTCCGCAACCGCGGCGAGCCCCTGGACGACCTGACCCAGGTCGCCACCATCGGTCTGATCAAGTCCGTCGACCGCTTCGACCCGGACCGGGGCGTGGAGTTCTCCACGTACGCCACCCCGACGGTCGTCGGCGAGATCAAGCGGCACTTCCGCGACAAGGGCTGGGCGGTGCGTGTGCCGCGGCGGCTCCAGGAGCTGCGGCTGGCGCTCACCACGGCCACGGCGGAGCTGTCCCAGCTGCACGGCCGCTCCCCCACGGTGCACGAGCTCGCCGAGAAGCTGGGGATCTCGGAGGAGGAGGTCCTGGAAGGCCTGGAGTCGGCGAACGCCTACTCCACGCTGTCCCTGGACGTCCCCGACACCGACGACGAGTCCCCGGCGGTCGCCGACACCCTCGGCGCGGAGGACGAGGCGCTGGAGGGCGTGGAGTACCGGGAGTCGCTCAAGCCGCTGCTGGAGGACCTTCCGCCGCGCGAGAAGCGGATCCTGCTGCTGCGCTTCTTCGGCAACATGACCCAGTCGCAGATCGCGCAGGAGGTCGGCATCTCGCAGATGCACGTCTCCCGGCTGCTGGCCCGCACCCTGGCCCAGTTGCGGGAGAAGCTGCTCGTCGAGGAGTAGGCGCCGGCCCGCGCGTCACTTCGCGGCGTCGCCCGCGTTCCCGGGTCCGCGGATGCCGAGGGCCCGGGTGGTCTCCGCGTTGACCAGCAGCGCCAGCGCGGTCACGGCGACGACGGCGAGCACGATCCCGGCGGGGATGGCCACGCCGTCGGACGTCAGCATGTTGTAGGCCACCGGCAGCGCCATGATCTGCGTGATGACGGCGGGCCCGCGGCTCCAGCTCCGCCGGGCGAACAGGCCGCGCGCGGCCAGCAGCGGCAGCAGCGCCAGCACGATCAGGGTGACCCCGCCGGTCACGGACTGCTGCCGGTCGTCCGGCTCGCCCGCGAGGCCGAGCACCAGCAGCCAGACGCCGCCGACGACCAGCGCGAGCCCCTCCAGCGCGGCGAGGACCGCGGCGTACGTGAGGCGGCGCGGACGGGCGCCGGTGTCGTCGGGGCTGGTGACGGGGGTCTGCTCGCTGCTCACCCCTGCAGGGTAGCCGCCGCGGGGCCGCCGTCCCGTGGCGAGGTTCACGCCCCCGCGCCGTCCACAGGGCGGGACCTCGGTCTGGGCCGGGTACCGCTCAGTAGGTACCCTGCACGTCATGCGTGCACTTCTCGTGGTCAACCCGGCGGCAACCACCACCAGTGCGCGCACGCGCGACGTGCTGATCCACGCGCTCGCCAGTGAGATGAAACTCGACGCGGTGACCACCGAGTACCGCGGTCACGCCCGGGACCTCGGCCGGCAGGCGGCGGAGAGCGGCGAGGTCGACCTGGTGGTCGCCCTGGGCGGCGACGGCACGGTGAACGAGGTCGTCAACGGCCTGCTGCACGCGGGCCCCGATCCGGAGCGCCTGCCCGGTCTCGCCGTGGTCCCCGGCGGCTCCACCAACGTCTTCGCCCGCGCCCTCGGTCTGCCCAACCAGCCCGTGGAGGCGACCGGCGTGCTGCTGGACGCGCTGCGCGAGGGCCGGGAGCGGACGGTGGGCCTGGGGCTGACCTCGGGCACACCGGGCACCGAGGACGAGGCGGTGCCCGCGCGCTGGTTCACCTTCAACGCGGGGCTGGGCTTCGACGCCGGCGTGGTCGGCCGGGTGGAGCAGCAGCGGGAGCGCGGCCGGCGGTCGACGCACGCGCTGTACATGCGCCAGGTTGTGCGTCAGCTGCTGGGCGACCCGCACCGCCGCAACGGGATGATCACGCTGGACCTCGTGGACGAGGAGCCGGTCGAGGACCTGGTGCTCTCCATAGTCTCGAACACCTCGCCGTGGACGTTCCTCGGCAACCGCCCGATCTACGCCTCGCCCCAGGCGTCCTTCGACACGGGACTCGATCTCTTCGGTCTCACCCGGATGTCCACCCCCGCGGTTGCCCGGTATGGCACGCAGTTGCTCACTTCGTCCCCGGAGCGCGGCCCCCGCGGCAAGCACGCCGTGACGCGGCACGATCTGACACGCTTCACCTTGCATTCGAAGGTGCCGCTGCCCCTCCAGATGGACGGTGACCACCTCGGGCTGCGTACCAGCGTGACGTTCACAGGCGTTCGCCGTGCACTGCGTGTGATTGTGTGAGCAGAAAGGGCCAAAGTCCTTTCAGTCGAACGTTTAGGCCAGGATCCACCCCATGGAAGTACGGCTGTGACCTAGTCGACACCGAAGAATCAAAAAAAACTTTCCGGAAGGGGTTGTATCCGCCGCCGAGGTTTGCGAGTCTCTTCTTGGCGATCGGGACGGCCCGCAACACCGGCCTCCACAGATCACCGGAACCCCTCTTCAAACTCAAGGACCACGCCAGGCAACCTGGCGGTCGGCCCTTCACTTGTTGGGGGATTCGTGAAAGCGTTCACATTCACAAGCACCTGCAGTAATACCAAGGAGAGGTAGCAGCCATGGACTGGCGTCACAACGCCGTTTGCCGCGAGGAAGACCCCGAGCTCTTCTTCCCCATCGGCAACACCGGTCCCGCGCTGCTGCAGATCGAGGAAGCCA
Organism: Streptomyces werraensis; assembly: GCA_014656175.1. Classification (GTDB taxonomy): domain Bacteria; phylum Actinomycetota; class Actinomycetes; order Streptomycetales; family Streptomycetaceae; genus Streptomyces; species Streptomyces werraensis. Next base: position 337,732 of record BNBX01000004.1, on the reverse strand, counting down.
AGGCCGTCTGCCGCCGCTGCCCGGTGATCGAGCAGTGCCTGCAGTGGGCGCTCGAGTCCGGTCAGGACTCCGGCGTCTGGGGTGGTCTCAGCGAGGACGAGCGTCGCGCGATGAAGCGCCGCGCTGCCCGCAACCGGGCGCGTCAGGCCTCCGCCTGACGACCCCGCCCCAGCAAACAGCCTGAGCTTGGCGGCGCGTGTGCGCCCGTCCGGATGATTCCGTGGACGGCGCACACGCATCTCCCGCCCCGAGCCGCAGCGCGAAGTTCCCCGGTGTCCGCCCGATCGGGCAGGGGAAGCGAGGAACGAGCATCAGCCCCGGACCGAGGTCCGGGGTCTTTTGCTGTTCCGGGGCCTTTCGCCGTCCTGAGGAGGTGCGGGGCCCGGATCACGCCGGGCCCCTGTGGTCAGGAGTCCGCCTGCACCGGGATGTCGAGGATCACCCGGGTCCCCCGCTCCGGCGCCGGGACCATGTCGAAGGTGCCGCCCAACTCCCCCTCCACCAGCGTCCGTACGATCTGCAGGCCCAGGTTGCCCGCGGTGTGCGGGTCGAAGCCCTCGGGCAGGCCCACGCCGTCGTCCTGCACGGTGACCAGCAGGCGCGCCTCCCGTGAGGTGCCCCCGCGCACCGCGGACACCTCGACGGTTCCGGTCTCGCCCTCGCGGAAACCGTGCTCCAGCGCGTTCTGCAGCACCTCGGTCAGCACCATGGACAGCGGTGTGGCCACCTCGGCGTCGAGTATCCCGAAACGGCCCGAGCGCCGGCCCGTGACCTTGCCCGGGGAGATTTCGGCGACCATGGCGAGCACCCGGTCGGCGATCTCGTCGAACTCCACGCGCTCGTCCAGGTTCTGGGAAAGCGTCTCGTGGACGATGGCGATGGACCCGACCCGTCGCACGGCCTCCTCCAGCGCCGCCCGTCCGCGCTCCGACCCGATGCGGCGGGCCTGCAGCCGCAGCAGGGCGGCCACGGTCTGGAGGTTGTTCTTCACCCGGTGGTGGATCTCCCGGATGGTGGCGTCCTTGGTGATCAACTCGCGTTCACGGCGGCGCAGTTCGGTCACGTCCCGGAGCAGCACCAGGGAGCCGATGCGGGTGCCCTTCGGCTTCAGCGGGATCGCGCGGAACTGGATGACGCCGTCGCCGGACTCGATCTCGAACTCGCGGGGCGCCCAGCCGCTCGCGACCTTCGCCAGCGCTTCGTCCACCGGCCCGCGCGAGGGGGCCAGTTCGGCGGTGGTCCGCCCCAGGTGATGGCCCACCAGATCCGCGGCGAGACCGAGGCGGTGGTAGGCGGACAGGGCGTTGGGCGAGGCGTACTGGACGACGCCGTCCGCGTCGAGCCGGATCAGACCGTCGCCGACGCGCGGCGAGGCGTCCATCTCCAGCTGCTGGTTGGCGAACGGGAAGGCGCCGGCCGCGATCATCTGGGCCAGGTCCGAGGCGCTCTGCAGATACGTGAGCTCCAGCCGGCTGGGGGTGCGCACGGTGAGCAGGTTGGTGTTGCGGGCGATGACGCCGAGGACCCGCCCCTCGCGCCGTACCGGGATGGACTCGACGCGGACCGGGACCTCCTCGCGCCACTCCGGGTCGCCCTCGCGCACGATGCGGCCCTCGTCCAGCGCCGCGTCCAGCATGGGCCGGCGGCCGCGCGGGACCAGATGGCCGACCATGTCGTCCTGGTAGGAGGTCGGGCCGGTGTTGGGCCGCATCTGGGCGACGGAGACGTAGCGCGTGCCGTCGCGGGTGGGGACCCACAGGACCAGGTCGGCGAAGGAGAGGTCGGAGAGCAGCTGCCACTCCGAGACCAGCAGGTGGAGCCACTCGAGGTCGGTGTCGTCGAGGGCGGTGTGCTGGCGTACGAGTTCGTTCATGGAGGGCACGTCAGCGAGCGTACCTGTGTGCCTGTGACCCCCGGGAACACCCGCGGGCCGCGGCGCCTGGGAGGGACCCTCAACCCTCCCGGCACCGCAGCCCGGAGCAATATCGGCCGGTGGGGTGTGCGGTCCCGGTCGGCCGAAGGATGAGGAGCCGGGGCAGTCAGGGCAGAGAGCCTCGGATCCTCGGTCCGCCTTCCTGTGCGGGGAAGGCAGGTCTGTGTGTCCTGCTACGCATTGTGGACTAGACCACTGCGCCTGTAAATGCGTCGTACGGCCTTCTTCGACGGTCGCTCCGCGCCCCTGACGGACGCAGACCGGTCCACCACGCAGCCTAACCCGACAGGGGTCCTCGCGGGGCGGGTCGGACGCCACGATTTCGGGGCACCCGGGCGCGGGGGGCGGTTCGGGCCCGGAGGGCCGGTTTCGCCTCGGCGGGCGGGCGGCCCTCTGCTAGATTGAGATTGGTCTAAACCACATGGTCCCGGTGTCCGGGGCCCGTCCCAGTCGAGTCCACCGGAAGATCGGCAGGCCCACCGTGGAAGTTGTCATCGTTGCGGACGCCAAGGCGGGAGGCGAGCTCGTCGCCGAGGCCATGGCGCGGCTGCTGCGGCGCAAGCCCGACGCCCTGCTGGGCGTGGCGACCGGCTCCACGCCGCTGCCCGTCTACGAGGCGCTGGCGGCGAAGGTCCGCGCCGGCGCCGTGGACACCTCCCGTGCGCGCGTGGCCCAGCTCGACGAGTACGTGGGGCTGCCCGCCGACCACCCCGAGTCCTACCGCTCGGTGCTGCGGCGCGAGGTCCTGGAGCCGCTCGGCATCCCGATGGACGCCTTCCTGGGTCCGGACGGCACGGCCGAGGACGTGCAGGCCGCGTGCGAGCGCTACGACCGTGAGCTGGCCGAGGCCGGCGGGGTGGACCTCCAGCTGCTCGGCATCGGCACCGACGGGCACATCGGCTTCAACGAGCCGTGCTCCTCGCTCGCCTCGCGCACCCGCATCAAGACGCTGACCGAGCAGACCCGGGTGGACAACGCCCGCTTCTTCGACGGCGACATCGGCCAGGTGCCGCACCACGTCATCACCCAGGGCATCGGCACCATCCTGGAGGCCCGGCACCTGGTGCTGCTGGCCACCGGCGAGGGCAAGGCGGACGCGGTCGCCGCCACCGTCGAGGGCCCGGTCGCCGCGGTGTGCCCGGCGTCCGCGCTGCAACTGCACCCGCACGCCACCGTGGTGGTCGACGAGGCCGCCGCCTCCAAGCTGAAGCTCGCCGACTACTTCCGGCACACCTACGTCAACAAGCCGGAGTGGCAGGGCCTCTGACCACCGCCCGTGGTCTGGACCATCACTGGTCACAGGGGTATACAAAAGGGATCACGGAGCGTGCGGGGGTCCGCCCCCGCCGGAGCCGTGCCACGATGTCAGCCGTGGCCGACGGTCTGTCGGCCGCTTCGGCAGCCGGAGCCGGGAAGGCAGAGCATGAGCACCGACGTCAGCAGCGCGGAGAACGAGGGTGGGACCGCGGTCCGTACGGCGCGCGTGCCCAAGTACTACCGGCTGAAGAAACACCTGCTCGACATGACCGAGACCGCGCCCCCCGGCACGCCGGTCCCGCCCGAGCGCACGCTGGCGGCCGAGTTCGACACCTCCCGCACCACCGTGCGCCAGGCGCTTCAAGAACTGGTGGTCGAGGGCCGTCTGGAGCGGATCCAGGGCAAGGGCACCTTCGTCGCCAAGCCCAAGGTGTCCCAGGCGCTCCAGCTCACCTCGTACACCGAGGACATGCGCGCCCAGGGTCTGGAGCCGACCTCGCAGCTCCTCGACCTCGGGTACATCACGGCCGACGACCGGCTGGCCGGGCTGCTCGACATCACCGCCGGCGGCCGCGTGCTGCGCATCGAGCGGCTGCGCATGGCCAACGGCGAGCCCATGGCCATCGAGACGACCCACCTCAGCGCCAAGCGCTTCCCGGCGCTGCGCCGCAGCCTGACGAAGTACACCTCTCTCTACACGGCTCTCGCCGAGGTGTACGACGTGCATCTCGCCGAGGCGGAGGAGACCATCGAGACGTCCCTGGCCACGCCGCGCGAGGCGGGCCTGCTCGGGACCGACGTGGGCCTGCCGATGCTGATGCTGTCCCGGCACTCGCTCGACCGGGACGGGCAGCCCGTGGAGTGGGTGCGGTCGGTGTACCGGGGCGACCGGTACAAGTTCGTCGCGCGCCTCAAGCGCCCCCAGGACTGAGACCCGCACTCCGCCGGAGGGCCGGCCGCGGCACCGCGGATTCCGACAGACCGGGTGGTTGACAGGATTTTCGTTGCTGTTGCCTTGCGGTTGCGCTGCTGCTGCATACCGCCCCTCCTACAGGGGGTTACGACCGCCCCGGATCCTCACCTACATTGCCGCGAGCCAACGTCGGCGATCAGTGAGGAACGGGAGCCGTCTGATGTCGCAAACCCCGCAAACAACACCAGGGCCGGTGGTGACGCCCGTGCGCGTCGTCATCGGCCTCTGTCTGCTCGCACCATTCGTCGCCATGCTGTGGGTCGGGTCCTACGCCAAGACCGACCCGGTGTTCATCGGCATCCCGTTCTTCTACTGGTACCAGATGCTGTGGGTGCTGATCTCGACCGCGCTGACGATGGTCGCGTACAAGCTCTGGCAGCGTGACCAGCGCGCCCGCACGGCCACGAAGGGCGGTGCGGAGCAGTGAACGACGGCGTGAACGGCGTGGCACTCGCCGTCTTCATCTTCTTCTTCCTGCTCGTCACCGTGATGGGCTTCCTGGCCGCGCGCTGGCGGAAGGCCGCGAACGAGCACACCCTCGACGAATGGGGCCTGGGCGGGCGCTCGTTCGGCACCTGGGTGACCTGGTTCCTGCTCGGCGGCGACCTGTACACCGCGTACACCTTCGTGGCCGTCCCGGCGGCCATCTACGCGGCGGGCGCGGCCGGCTTCTTCGCGGTGCCGTACACGATCCTCGTGTATCCGCTGATCTTCACCTTCCTGCCCCGGCTGTGGTCGGTGTCGCACAAGCACGGCTATGTGACGACCTCCGACTTCGTGCGCGGGCGGTTCGGCTCGAAGGGGCTGTCGCTGGCTGTCGCGGTCACCGGCATCCTGGCGACGATGCCGTACATCGCGCTGCAGCTGGTCGGCATCCAGGCCGTGCTGGACGTGATGGGCGTCGGCGGCGGCGAGAACACCAACTGGTTCATCAAGGACCTGCCGCTGCTGATCGCCTTCGGTGTGCTGGCCGCGTACACCTACTCGTCGGGTCTGCGGGCCCCCGCCCTGATCGCGTTCGTCAAGGACACCCTGATCTACCTCGTCATCGCGGTGGCGATCATCTACATCCCGATCAAGCTGGGCGGGTTCGACGAGATCTTCGCCTCCGCGCAGGAGGCGTACAGCGAGACCAACCCGGCCACGGGCGCCCCGCGCGGCGCCCTGGTGCCGGGCGAGGCGGGCCAGTGGACGTACGCCACGCTGGCGCTGGGCTCGGCGCTCGCGCTGTTCATGTACCCGCACTCGATCACCGCGACGCTGTCCTCGCGCAGCCGTGAGGTGATCCGCCGCAACACCACGATCCTGCCGCTGTACTCGCTGATGCTGGGCCTGCTGGCACTGCTCGGGTTCATGGCGATCGCGGCCGGGGTGAAGGTGCAGAACGGCCAGCTGGCCATCCCGCAGCTGTTCGAGAACATGTTCCCGGACTGGTTCGCCGGTGTGGCCTTCGCGGCGATCGGCATCGGTGCGCTGGTGCCGGCGGCGATCATGTCGATCGCGGCGGCGAACCTGTTCACCCGCAACATCTACAAGGACTTCATCAAGCCGGACGCGACGCCCAAGCAGGAGACCGCGGTCTCCAAAGTCGTGTCCCTGCTGGTGAAGGTGGGCGCGCTGGTCTTCGTCCTGACCATGGACAAGACGGTCGCGATCAACTTCCAGCTGCTGGGCGGCATCTGGATCCTGCAGACCTTCCCGGCGCTGGTGGGCGGCCTGTTCACCCGCTGGTTCCACCGCTGGGCGCTGATCGGCGGCTGGGCGGTCGGCATGATCTACGGCACGGTCGCCGCGTACGGGGTGGCGTCGCCGACGCAGAAGCACTTCGGCGGCTCCGCCAAGGAGATCCCGGGCATCGGGGAGATCGGCTACATCGGTCTCACCGCCTTCGTGATCAACGTGCTGGTCACGGTCGTCCTGACCTTCGTCATGCGGGCGGTCAAGGCGCCGGAGGGCGTGGACGAGACCAAGCCGCAGGACTACACGGCGGACGCCGGCGACCCGGGCGTGCAGGTGGAGCTCCCGCCGGCCACGGCGGGCAGCGCGCACTGACGCCGCCGATCACAGGGCAGCGGGCCGCCGGTGGAAAACCGGCGGCCCGTCGCCGTCCGCGTGCGGCAGACTCCCCGCATGGACGTCATCCGGCCGGTGACCGCCGGCGAGCACGCGGAACTCGGTGAGATCACCGCGCAGGCCTATCTCGGCGACGGGCTGCTGGACTTCGGGGAGTCCGACGCCTACCTGGGCGAGCTGCGGGACGTGGCGAAGCGGGCGGCGGCCGCCGAGGTGCTGGTCGCCGTGGCGGACGGCGCGCTGCTGGGCGGGGTCACCTTCGTGCCGGGTCCCGGACCCATGGCCGACCTCGCGGAGCCCGGCGAGGCGGAGATACGGATGCTGGCGGTCTCCCCCGCCCACCGCGGCCGGGGCGCCGGCGAGGCCCTGGTGCGCGCCTGTGCCGACCGGGCGCGGGCACTCGGCCGCAGGCGGATGGTGCTGTCCACGCAGCGCACGATGCACTCCGCGCACCGGGTGTACGAGCGGCTGGGCTTCACGCGCAACCCCGCGCGGGACTGGAACCCGCTGCCGGAGCTGGACGACATCATGCTGCTCGTCTACGAGCTGACGCTCTGACAGCCGGGGCCCTTCCCACCCGGCGCCCGGCCTCCGGTGCGGCACGGCTCTTCCGCGCGGCACCACCCTAACTCCTCCGCGACACAACATATGGGTCCGTCGGCGGCACCCGGCACAAGATGTATGCTCATGCTCGCTGTCGCCGCAGGGGAATCCGGTGCGAATCCGGAACTGTCCCGCAACGGTGTACCCATGCCTGCCCACGGGCGCGCACGGGAGTCAGTCCGAGGACCTGCCGACAGTGCGCCCGGCCCTTCCGGTCCGGGTGCCCTGACGTCCGGGCCTCGCGGAATGGGCCGGTGGACGCGACGCCGCGTGCGTTCGTGTGCTGCCCCCTGCGCTCTTCGAGGCCCCCGTGCCGAGCGAGGGAGAGCCCCACGTGACCATCGCGCCAGCCGATCCGGCTTCAGCGACCCGCGTGACCGAGGAGAGCGACGGCCCCGGGGCCGCGCTGCTGCGGACCCTGACCCAGCTGACCGCCGACCTGCCCGACGCCGACCCCGGCCGGGTGGCCGCCGCCGCGCTGCGCGGCCGGTCCGCCGCCGCCGACGAGGCGGAGCTGCGGGACCTGGCCACCGAGGCGGCGGCCGGGCTGATCTCCGAGGACCCCGCCTACTCCCGGCTCGCCGCACGGCTCCTCACCCTCGGCATCCGTGCCGAGGCCGCCTCGCAGGGCGTCACCTCGTTCACCGGCTCGGTGGCCGCAGGGCACCGGGAGGGCCTGATCGGCGACCGGACCGCCGCGTTCGTCCGGCTGCACGCGGCCCGGCTCGACGCGCTGATCGACACGGACGCCGACGACCGGTTCGGCTACTTCGGGCTGCGCACCCTGCACAGCCGCTACCTGCTGCGCCACCCGGTCACCCGCAAGGTGGTCGAGACGCCCCAGCACTTCCTGCTGCGGGTCGCCTGCGGGCTCGCCGAGGACGAGAGCGAGCGGGCGCTGGAGGAGGTCGCCGCGCTGTACGGGCTGATGAGCCGGCTGGACTACCTGCCCTCCTCCCCCACGCTGTTCAACTCCGGCACCCGCCACCCGCAGATGTCGTCCTGCTACCTGCTGGACTCCCCCAAGGACGAGCTGGACTCCCTCTACGAGCGCTACCACCAGGTCGCCCGCCTCTCGAAGCACGCCGGCGGCATCGGCCTGTCGTTCTCCCGCATCCGTTCCCGGGGCTCGCTGATCCGCGGCACCAACGGGCACTCCAACGGCATCGTCCCGTTCCTGAAGACGCTGGACGCCTCGGTCGCCGCCGTGAACCAGGGCGGCCGGCGCAAGGGCGCGGCCGCGGTCTACCTGGAGACCTGGCACGCGGACATCGAGGAGTTCCTCGAACTGCGCGACAACACCGGTGAGGACGCCCGCCGTACGCACAACCTGAACCTGGCGCACTGGGTGCCGGACGAGTTCATGCGCCGGGTCGCCGACGACGCGCAGTGGTCGCTGTTCTCCCCGGTGGACGTGCCCGAGCTGGTCGATTTGTGGGGCGAGGAGTTCGACGCGGCCTACCGCGCCGCCGAGGCGAAGGGCCTGGCGCGCAGGACGCTCCCGGCGCGCGAGCTGTACGGCCGGATGATGCGCACCCTCGCCCAGACCGGCAACGGCTGGATGACCTTCAAGGACACCGCCAACCGCACCGCCAACCAGACCGCCGAGCCGGGCCACGTCGTCCACTCCTCCAACCTGTGCACGGAGATCCTGGAGGTCACCGACGACGGGGAGACGGCGGTCTGCAACCTCGGCTCGGTCAACCTCGCGGCCTTCGCGGGAGCGGACGGCATGGACTGGGAGCGCCTGGACGCGGCGGTCCGCACCGCCGTGACGTTCCTGGACCGCGTGGTCGACATCAACTTCTACCCGACCGAGGAGGCGTCCCGGTCCAACAGCCGCTGGCGCCCGGTGGGTCTGGGCGTGATGGGGCTGCAGGACGTGTTCTTCCGGCTCCGGATGCCGTTCGACTCCCCCGAGGCGAAGGCGCTGTCCACCCGGATCGCCGAGCGCATCATGCTCACCGCGTACGAGACGTCCGCCGGCCTGGCCGAGCGGCACGGCCCGCTGCCCGCCTGGGAGAGGACCCGTACCGCCCGGGGCGTGCTGCACCCCGACCACTACGGCGTCGAGCTCGCCTGGCCGGAGCGCTGGGACGCGCTGCGGACCCGGATCGCCGCGACGGGTCTGCGCAACGCGCTGCTGCTGGCGATCGCGCCCACCGCGACCATCGCGTCCATCGCCGGTGTGTACGAGTGCATCGAGCCGCAGGTGTCCAACCTGTTCAAGCGCGAGACGCTGTCCGGGGAGTTCCTCCAGGTCAACTCGTATCTGGTGGAGGACCTCAAGCGGCTCGGCGTGTGGGACGCCCGCACCCGTGAGGCGCTGCGGGAGGCGGGCGGCTCGGTGCAGGACTTCGCGTGGATCCCCGAGGACGTACGGCGGCTGTACCGCACGGCGTGGGAGATCCCGCAGCGCGGCCTGATCGACATGGCCGCCGCCCGCACCCCGTTCCTGGACCAGGGGCAGTCGCTCAACCTGTTCCTGGAGACGCCGACCATCGGGAAGCTCTCCTCGATGTACGCCTACGCCTGGAAGCAGGGGCTGAAGACCACCTACTACCTGCGCTCCCGCCCGGCGACCCGGATCGCCCGGGCGGCCCGCGCCGCCGTCCCCGTCCAGCAGCCGGCCGATCCCGAGGCCGTCGCCTGCTCCCTCGAGAACCCCGAATCCTGCGAGGCCTGCCAGTGACCACCAGCACGACCAAGAACCTGCTCGACCCCGGCTTCGAGCTGACCCTGCGCCCCATGCGCTACCCGGACTTCTACGAGCGCTACCGGGACGCGATCAAGAACACCTGGCACGTCGAGGAGGTGGACCTGCACTCGGACGTCGCCGACCTGGCGAAGCTGACGCCCGAGGAGCAGCATCTGATCGGCCGGCTCGTGGCGTTCTTCGCCACCGGCGACTCGATCGTGGCGAACAACCTGGTGCTCACGCTGTACAAGCACATCAACTCGCCCGAGGCGCGGCTGTACCTGTCGCGGCAGCTGTTCGAGGAGGCCGTGCACGTCCAGTTCTACCTGACCCTGCTGGACACCTACCTGCCCGATCCGGACGACCGGGCAGCGGCCTTCGCGGCCGTGGAGAACATCCCCTCCATCCGGGAGAAGGCCGAGTTCTGCTTCCGGTGGATGGACTCGGTGGAGGAGATCGACCGGCTGGAGTCGAAGGCCGACCGGCGCCGTTTCCTGCTGAACCTGATCTGCTTCGCGGCCTGCATCGAGGGCCTGTTCTTCTACGGCGCGTTCGCCTACGTCTACTGGTTCCGCAGCCGGGGTCTGCTGCACGGCCTGGCGACCGGCACCAACTGGGTGTTCCGCGACGAGACGATGCACATGAGCTTCGCCTTCGACGTGGTGGACACCGTGCGCAAGGAGGAGCCGGAGCTGTTCGACGAGGAGCTCGGACGGCAGGTCACCGACATGCTGCGCGAGGCCGTCGAGGCGGAGCTGCAGTTCGCCCGTGACCTGTGCGGCGACGGGCTGCCCGGCATGAACACCGCGTCGATGCGGCAGTACCTGGAGTGCGTAGCCGACCAGCGTCTGCTGCGCCTCGGCTTCGCGCCGGTGTACGGCTCGGAGAACCCGTTCTCCTTCATGGAGCTGCAGGGCGTGCAGGAGCTGACCAACTTCTTCGAGCGCCGTCCGTCCGCGTACCAGGTCGCCGTGGAGGGCACGGTCGACCTGGACGAGGACTTCTAGGACCCGGGCGCCGGGACCGTCTCACGCCGCCCGTGCGTGGCGGCGCGGGGCGGCCCGGTGCTCCGGGCGGGACGCGGCCGGCCGGTCGGGCGGCTCGGTGACGGGGGCAACCTCGGCCTGCCGGAGCTGCCGGTCGATGCGGCGGTCGCGCAGGATGCCGATCACGGCGGGCGCGGTCATGAGGACGAACAGGCCGAGAACGGCCACCATCGAGATCAGTGCTTCCATCTGCGTCGTGTTCATGGACACCACTGTCGCGCCGGACACTCCTGACCGGGAGTGGCAGGACTGCCGTGCACCCTCGATTTACTGCCAACGGCGAGGCACACTGGAGTCATGCTCCGGAATGTGGCGGCCGTCCTCCTCGACGGCGTGAATCCGTTCGAACTCGGTGTGGTCTGCGAGGTGTTCGGCATCGACCGCAGCGACGACGGGTTGCCGGTCTACGACTTCGCCGTCGCCTCGGCGGACGGACCGACGGTGCGCTCCAGTACGGGCTTCTCGCTTCACGTCGAGCACGGGCTGGAGCGCCTGGAGACGGCGGACCTGATCACCGTGCCGGCCGGCGCCTCCTACGTGACGCGGGAGTTCCCGCCCGAGCTGCTGGACGCCCTGTGCCGGGGCGTCGACCGGGGCGCGCGGGTGCTGAGCGTGTGCACGGGGGTGTTCGTGCTGGCCGCCGCCGGGCTGCTGGAGGGCCGGCGCGCCGCCGTGCACTGGAAGCACGCGGAGGAGCTGAGCCGCAGGTACCCCCATCTGACGGCGGCGCCCGACGTGCTCTACGTCGACGAGGACCCGGTGATCACCTCGGCGGGCACCGCCGCGGGCATCGACGCCTGTCTGCATCTGGTGCGCAAGGAGCAGGGCCCGGAGGTGGCCAACCGGATCGCCCGGCGGATGGTGGTGCCGCCGCACCGCGACGGCGGACAGGCCCAGTACATCGAGCGTCCGCTGCCGGAGCCCGGGGGCGACTCGGTCGCCGGGGTGCTGGTGTGGATGGAGCAGCACCTCGACGAGGAGGTCACCGTCGAGCAGCTCGCCGCCCGCGCCCTCATGTCGCCGCGCACCTTCGCCCGCCGCTTCCAGCAGGAGACCGGCACCACGCCCTACCGCTGGATCCTGCGCCAGCGGGTGCTGCTGGCCCAGCATCTGCTGGAGAAGACGGACGAGACGGTGGACGCGATCGCGGGCCGCACCGGTTTCGGCAACGCGGCCGCGCTGCGCCACCACTTCGTGCGTGCGGTCGGGACCACTCCGCAGTCCTACCGGCGCGCGTTCAGGGGTCCGGAGGCCGCCTGACCGCACGCCGGACGGCGGGACGTCAGCGGGGCAGCGCCCGCAGCATCAGCCGGCGAGGCCGCAGCGTGATGCCGATGCGGGGCCGGGGGTCGGAGTCCGGCGCGTGCTCGAAGCGGTACGCGTGGGCGACCACGGCGGTGATGAGCGTGAGCTCCGCCATGGAGAAGTGGTCGCTGGGGCACTTGCGGTTGCCCACGCTGAACGGGCTCATCGCGTACTTGGGCACGTCCTTGGACCGCTCCGGGAGCCAGCGGTCCGGGTCGAAGTCCTCGTTCCGCTCGTACGACCGCCGGTCGCGCTGGATCGCGTACGGGCTGTAGATGAGGTCCGCGCCCTTCGGAATGCGGTAACCGCCGAGTTCCGTGTCGGCGACCGCGCGGCGGGTCAATATCCATACGGCCGGATACAGCCGCAGGGTCTCCGTGACGACATTCGCGGTGTACGTCAGCTTCCGCACGTCGTCGAATGCGACCGGGCGGTCGCCGACCACGGATTCCACCTCGTCGCGGATCTTGTCGCCGAGTTCCGGGTGCTCGGTGAGAACCAGGAGCAACGACATGACCGTGGATCCGACGGTTTCGGCGCCGGGGGTCAGGATGGCGATGACCTGATCGTGGATCTCCTGTTCCCCGATGGGGTCGCCATTGTCGTCCTTCGCCTCCAGCAAAGCCGTCAGCAAATCGTTCGGTTTTTGACCGCCTGCCCGTCGGTCGGCGACGATCTCGTCGACCAGGACATGCAAATCGGCCAGTGCGCGGTTGAATTCCCGATTGGATGGAAGCGGAACCTTGTAGAGCGGTCCGAGCGGCACCACCATGCGCTGGTACATCCCCGCGAACAGGGTGGTGAGGTCGGCGCATATGCGATCGGCGCGGGCGTCCATGTAGCTGCCGCGCATCAGACAGCGGGCGGCGACCCGCACGGCGACGCGGAACGACTCGTACGTGATGTCCAGCACCCCGGCCGCGGCCCGCCAGCGCTCCACGAGCGCACGGGCCTCCTCGGCCATGACGGGGCCGTAGGCGGGGATCGCGTCGAGCCGGAACGCCGGCTGGATGGTGCGCCGCTGGCGGCGGTGCAGCGTGCCGTTGGCGGTGGCCACGCCCTCCTTGCCGAGCAGGCTCTCCAGCGACTCCCACAGGGGCCCGGCGATGATGTAGTCCGGGCTGAGCGCCACCGCTCCGGTGAGCGCGGGGGTGGTGACGGCGTAAACGGTCTTGGGGCCCAGCTTCAGGCGCACCACGTCGCCGTGGTCGCGCAGCTGGGACAGGAAGGCCAGCGGGTCGCGCACCAGGCGCCAGCCGTGGCCGAGGAGCGGGACCGCGCCGCCCGCCACGGGCGGCTCCGCCGTCGCGGTGGTGTCCTTCGGGCGTACGGACTCGACGGTCATTTCTCACCTTCCGTTGCGTTGTTGACGTACGGGGGCGTGGACCGGTCGTCCCAGCTGTCGACCCGGTACCGGCCGGACTCGTGGTGGAACCAGTAGACGGAACTGAACCAGTTCCGCATGTTGCCGACGCAGGCGCGTACGGCGGCGCTCGTCTCCTTTCCGCCCACCGTCCCGTCGTCGAGCCGGTCGGCGAACCGTAATGCCTCCTGTTCCGCGTCCAGGAATTCGCTGATGCATTTCTCCACGCGGCGCCGTACGTCGGCGATCGCCTCTTCGAGGGTCATTCCCTCATGGGTGACGAGACTGATGCCGAGATTGTGCACCTCGTTTCCGGCGATTTCCTTGGGCAGCGAGCAGAGGTCGTTGTACCAGGCGGCGAATTCCTGACTGAGCAGCGCCGGTTTCCGATACGCCGGGTCCTTCCGCACCGCGTCCGGAAGTTCGTACCCCGCGCTCGGTTCCAGAAGGTCGGTCCAGATCCGGTGCGCGAAAGTGAGGCGGCGCAGTTCGAGGTATTCCTCGACGGTCGGGACGATGCCTTCGGTGCGGTTGTGGAACTCCCGGTCGTACGCCTCGATCACGGCGTGGAAGTGGCGCGCGAACCGCGCGTTCCAGGTGTCCGGAAGGAACGCGTAGAGCCGCTGCACACTGTCGGCGAGGCCCGCGACCACGGGGTCCTGGTGACCCAGGTGGTCACCGGGGCGGTCGAGGGCGTTGTGCAGCAGGTCCTTCAGCCGCCGCCAGGCATCGGGCCGGCCGTGCACGATGTCGCGATCGTGACGGTCGTCCCAGACGAAGAACCAGGCGCTGTAGTCCGCTATCGCCTGGAGGACCTCGTCGGGCGCGCCTATGTAGTAGCCCGCCATGAGGTCCGTGTAGCACAGGCCGTCGGCATATGACTCCACCTTCTCCGGCGTCATGAGCCGCTTTTCGAGCAGCCATGCCCGGGTCTCCCTCTGGAGCTTCGGCCAATACGGGTGGAGTTGCCGGGGAAACGCCGCCTCGATCACCGGAAGAGACAGCGCCGGTGGAACCGCGATGGTGGTCGGTGTCGATGTGGAGCCGTGTGACAAAGCATGCACGAACATTCCCCTCTCAGCCGCCAGTTGAGCGCCCGCCCCCCGAGCCGGGCGTACGCCGTGCGTATCCCCGCACCTCCATTCAGCACCACAACTGACCGCTCTGGGAACGGATTTGCTCCTTTCACTACTTCTGGATGCGCACAGACGAACGGCGCCCGTCCGGGATGTACCGGATCGGGCGCCGTGCGCGCGATGTGAAGGAAGCCGTGAAGGCGGTCAGTCGTTGGCGACCACGGGGTAGCGCGGCTCGTTCTCGGCCATCTGCTTGAGCGCGGCCTTGCGCTCGCGCTTCGACAGACGGTCGATGTACAGGTAGCCGTACAGGTGGTCCGTCTCGTGCTGGAGGCAGCGCGCGAAGTAACCCGTTCCGCGTACCCGGATCGGGTTGCCCTTCTCGTCCTGGCCGGTCACCTCGGCGTAGTCGGGCCGGGCCAGCGGCGCGTACGCGGTGGGCACCGAGAGGCAGCCCTCGCTGCTGTCGTCCAGCCGGCGCCGCTCGGCGGGCAGTTCGACCAGCTTGGGGTTGCAGACCACGCCGACGTGGCGCACGCCCTCGTCGTCGGGGCAGTCGTAGACGAAGACCTTCAGGTCGACACCGATCTGGTTGGCGGCCAGGCCCACGCCTTCGGCGGTGCGCTGGCTGGCGAACATGTCGGCGACGAGCTGCTGGAACTCCTCGCCGAAGTCCGTGACGTCCTTGCACTCCTTGTGGAGCACCGGGTTGCCGACCACGGTGATCGGGCGCGAGGTGCCGCGCTCCCGCCACTGAGCCTCGCGCTTCTCGCAGTCCTCCGTGTCGATGACGTAGCCCTCGTCGTCGACGGGGAGCACGCCCGCGTGCTGCTGATCGGTGTCCTGCTGAGCCATGACCGACGTGTGCCTTCCTGAGAAACCGGAGGTGATGTGACAAGGGTAAGCGGCAGCGCCCCGTGAGGGGCGCTGGGCAGCATCGGTGTGCGGCTCCGCCGCGTGGGCGCGGTCAGCCACGAGCCCGCATCCGGCAGCGGGCCCTAGCAGACCTCTTCGAGATCCCGCCAGTCCCGGGAGTCCGGACTGTCGGCGACCCACCCGTCCAGCAGCCCCCGGACCAAGGACGCGGGCGCGGCAATGCCGCATTCCCGCTCCGGCACCCACAACTGCCCGTCCGTCCGGTGCCCCAACGGCCCGGGATGCCCCGGCTCGCTGTGATCGTGCGGATCGAGATGCTCACCGTCACCCTCGTCGGACGGCATCCGCGACTCCGAGCACATCCGGCACAGCAGCCGCACCGAGGACGACCAGTCCTCGGCCGCGAACCCGGCGTCGGACGCGAGCTGTTCCAGCGCGTCCCGGTCGGCCTCGGACGCCGCCTCCAGCAGCACCACCCAGGTCGGCACCGGCGAGGGCGCCCACAACTCGATCTCGTCGAACACCGGGTAGGTGTGCCCGGCGGCGGTGCTCCGCTCACCGTGCGGCACCCCGTCGTGCAGGACGACCTCGCCCCAGCGGCGTCCCGAGGACGGCAGGGGGATGGACAGCACCTCGATGCGGGCCGGGTCGAGCCGCCGCCCCCACACCACTTCGGCCTCCCCCTCCGGGGACAGCCGCACGGCCGCGCTGCCCAGGTCCATGCCGAGGGGCTCGCCCGAGTCGGTCGCGGGTCCTGGCACCTTGAGCCCGTACGCCTGCCAGGCGCGGCGGGCCAGCGGCCAGTCCTGCAGGGCGGTGGCGGCGATGCCCACGTTCCACCAGTCCGGCGCGCCGGTGTCGCGGTCGAGCAGGGCGACGGCGCGCAGTCCGGCGGCGCGCGCCTGCTCCCAGTCGTGCCGGAACTTGTGCAGCAGCGCGAGGTTGAACCAGGACTCCGACAGCCAGGGCTCCAGATCGGCGGCCCGTGTCAGCAGCGCGCCCGCGTCCTCGTACCGGCCGTCGCCGATGAGCGTGAACGCGCGGTCCGTGGCCTGCCGCCAGGAGGCGGAGGGCCGGTGACGTCCCTTGCCGAAGATCCTCACGATTCCCGCCTGCCAGTTCCGTTCGGTGGGCCGGCCGCAGCGATCGGCGCCCCCGGACACCCTCTCCTTCGCATCCAACCACGTACGGCCGCGAGGGCGCTCATTACCCATGGGTTACCCAGCTCGGCCGGGAACCAGACCGCCCGGTCCGCCCTCTCACCACGACCGGTCCACCTGCTCACGCGTCCCCTCCGTGTCCCGGGACAGAACCCTGGCCAGGGCCTCGACGACCTCCGGCGCGTACTCCCCGGCGGCCCCCAGCCGCAGTTCCTCCAGCGCGGTCAGCGGCCCCCCGGGCCCTCCTTCCCTGCACTTCTCGTCGTACGCGTTCACCACGCGGACGATACGGGCGGCGAGCGGCTGCTCGGCGTGCGGGTCGGCCTGGCGTTCGACGATCCCGGCGACCCGGGGATCCACCCCGGTCTGCCGCACCACCGCGCCGCCCAGGAGCGCGATCCGCCGCTGCTCGGCGGGCGGCAGCCCGGCAGTGGCGCCCTCGGGCACCGGATCGACGAGGCTGAGCTGCCCGATGTCGTGCATCAGCGCCGCGTACTCCAGCACGGTCAGCTCCGGCTCGGTCAGCCCGAGGTCCCGGCCCACCGCCTGACTGAGCGCGGCGACCCGGCGCGAGTGCCCGTGCGGGGTGTACCCGGCGATCTCGGTGGCGCGCGCGAGGGACGCGATGGTCTGCCGGTAGGTGGCGCGCACCGCCGTGTACCTCCGGTGGGACAGCTGCGCGAGCAGCAGCGGTACGGAGAACACGGGCAGCGCCCACAGCCCCACGACCGCCGCGCCCAGCGCCATCACCGCGCCGGTGGCGACGACGGCGGCGCCGATGCCGGACACCGCCCGCAGTTCGTCGCGCAGCAGCGGCGGGAAGGGCCAGCCGGTGCGGGAGTGGGCCAGCGCGGCGGCGAGCACGGCGTCGCACAGCGCGGTCAGGGTCAGCAGGACGAGCAGCAGCAGCGCGTGTCCCGGCCCGCTGAAGTCGTCGAACGCGCCCCGGGCGTGCAGCGGGTGGAAGCACACGGCGACGAAGCCGACGGTCAGCACCCTGCGGGTCACGGGGTCCAGGGCGGGCCCGTCGCCGCGTCCGACGTGCGGGACGCTGCCGAGCAGCGACGCGGCGAGCACCACGGTGACGACCTGGGCGGCGCCGAGTTCGGCGGGCCGCCCCGCGACCTCGCCGAGCAGCGCGTACGCCAGCGCGCCGGCCGCGGCGAGCGGCGCGGGCTCCCTGATCCCCCGGCCGCCCCGCCGGGTGAGCTCGCCGACCGCGACGAGCGTGCCGAAGGCGAGGGCGGTGGAGCGGTCCTCGACGCCGTGGTACAGCGTGGCGCCCAGCGACCCGGCCGCCAGGACGGCGGCGCACAGGTGCACGACGGTGTGCAGCGGGACGGTGTGCGCGCGGGGCCTCACCGGCGCGCACCGGGACGGCCGGTGACGGGTGCGGCGGGACCGGGGACGGCCGTCCGCCGGGGCTCGTCGGCGGTCACCACGGGGTGCCAGCCGGTGCGGCCGATCGCGCGGACCAGCGCCTTCACCATCCGCGGGTCGAAGTGCGTCCCCGCGCACCGCTCCAGCTCCTCCAGCGCCACAGGCACCGGGCGCGCCCTGCTGTAGCTGCGGGTGGACGTCATCGCGTCGAAGGCGTCGGCGACCGCGACGACCCGCGCGGACTCCGGGATCTGACCGCCCGCCAGCCCGTAGGGGTAGCCCTTGCCGTCGAGCCGCTCGTGGTGGTGCAGCACGGCCGCGCGCGCCTCGCCGAGGAAGGAGATGCCGCGCACCATCTCGTGCCCGTACTCGGGGTGCAGTTCGATGACGCGCCGCTCCTCGGGGGTGAGCGGGCCGTTCTTGGTGAGCAGCCGGGTGGGCACCCCGAGCTTGCCGACGTCGTGCAGGATGCCCGCGAAGCGCAGCATCTCCACCCGCTCGTCGTCCATGCCGAGTTCGCGCGCGATCAGCATCGACGCCCGGCCGACGCGCTCGCTGTGCCCGCGCGTGTAGCCGTCCTTGATGTCGACGGCCTGCACCAGCGCGCGGATCGTGGCCTGGTGCGCGGCGCGCTCCCGGTGGTACTGGGCGAACGCCCACCACGAGACGCCCATCGGCAGCAGCACCAGCAGCGCCGCCACCGGCCCGTAGGGGCTGCGCCACAGCAGGGCCATCATCAGCCCGGCCAGGCCGTGCACGGTGAGCGGCGCCAGTGAGCCGAGGAACAGCCTCCACCAGGCGGCCACGGGACGGCTGCGGGGCAGCGCGCCGGGGGCGGGCGCCAGGACGCCGCCGTCGAGCAGGGTGAGGACGAGGCAGAACGCGAGCACGGCGGCGCCCGCCGTGGCGAGGGCGCCCGGCATGTCGCAGTGCGCCACCGCGTCCCGGCCGCCGGTCTTCAGGTGGACCAGGCCGGCGGCCCACACGGCGACGACGAGCCGGCCGGTGCGCCACAGCCGGCGCGCGAGCCGCGGGCCGTGCTCGACGGGGAGCAGCAGCGCCCCGGGCAGCGCGACGAGGGCGGCGGCTGTGGGCGGCAGCAAGAAGGCCCCGGCGAGCAGCACGGGGTGGAAGGTGCCGCCGGGATGCGGACCGGCGACGAGACGGGACCGGGCGAGACGCTCGCATCCGGCGTACAGGGCGGCGAGCAGGACGACCGGCCACCAGGGGACGCGCGGGTCGGGCAGGGACGACAGCACCCCCGGCCGGGGGACGCCCGGCAGGGGGAGCAGACAGCACAGTCCCAGCAGGGTGACGCCTACGAGATACACCCGGGCCCGCGCCGGTAACGCCTCCATGAGCCCCTCCCCCGACCGTGCCGCGCGCGTCGTCCTTCTCCGTCCGCCGGCCTCTGGAGCCTAGGACGGGCGCGGGCGCCGCCGCGGGCGGACCACCGGCGGATTAGCACAATCGGGTGACGCGGGCCCCGGGGTGGGGCGGTGTCAGGACTCCTGCGGAGCGGCCGTGACGTCCTGCTCGGGCACGGACTGGCCGGAGCGGATCAGGTCGATCCGGCCCATGACCTTCGACCGCAGGTCGCCCGGCACGTCGTCCTGGCCGCAACACCGCTTGACGAGCTTCTTGACCGCCTGCTCCAGCCCGTACTTCTCCAGGCAGGGCGAGCACTCCTCGAAGTGGTGCTCGAACTTCCGGCAGTCGGCATCCGGCATCTCACGGTCGAGGAACTCGTAGAGATGATCGAGGATTTCGCTGCAATCCGTCTCGTGCGGCTCTCCGCAGCTCATGACCCCGAGCCTTTCGCTTCGTTCGACTCCCCGGCACCGGCCGGGACCAGCCCGCGCTCGCGCGCGTAGTCCTCGAGCATGCCGCGCAGCTGGCGACGTCCCCGGTGAAGCCGGGACATCACCGTTCCGATGGGTGTCCCCATGATGTCGGCGATCTCCTTGTAGGCAAAGCCCTCGACATCGGCGAGATACACCGCGATGCGGAACTCCTCCGGGATCGCCTGCAGGGCTTCCTTCACGTCCGAGTCCGGCAGGTGGTCCAACGCCTGCGACTCGGCGGAGCGCAGACCCGTGGACATGTGCGACTCGGCGCGCGCGAGCTGCCAGTCCTCGATCTCCTCGGCCGCGGAGCGCTGGGGTTCGCGCTGCTTCTTGCGGTACGAGTTGATGAAGGTGTTGGTGAGGATCCGGTACAGCCACGCCTTGAGGTTGGTGCCCTCGCGGAACTGGTGGAACGACCCGTACGCCTTGGCGTAGGTCTCCTGCACCAGGTCCTCGGCGTCGGCCGGGTTGCGCGTCATGCGCAGCGCGGCCGAGTACATCTGGTCGAGGAACTCGAGCGCGTCCCGTTCGAAGCGCGCGCTGCGCTCCGTGGTCGACTCCGCGCGCGTGTCGCCCTGGCCCTCGGGCTGCTCCGCCTGGCCGTGTTCGGTCCCTGCGTCGGTACCGGGAACCGGACCCACCTCCTCGAATGTCGTCGTGAGACCGACACCGGCCTCACCCGAATCGGAGGATAGACGACGATGCGGTCCGCCCGCCGCCCGAATCGGGGCGGTCTTGGCCGCGTGCAGCACCGTCCAGTCGAGGTCGGCGCGGGCACTGCGGCTCGGGCAGAACGTGGAACCCATGCGGTGGACTTCCTCTCCTACGGCGGCGGTGCCGTTCGACCGGCACGTACGCACCCCACAACAGCGGGGGCCGCGCTCGCATTCCCGGCCGGCGCCTCAGCCCAGGGCGGCCGTCCACCGCACGACCGCGTCCGTGACGATCCGGAGGGCCTCCTCCTGTGCGAGGTCCGCCCGCCTGGGCACGGCGAAGCCGTGGTCGGCCTGCGGCACCTCCACCAGTTCGTGGTCCCCCTCGGGGAACTCGGCGGGTTTCCCGAAGGGGTCGTTGCCGCCCTGGACGACGAGTGTGGGGACGCCCGCGCCCAGCAGTTCGTCGGCGCGGGACTTCTCCGGCCTGCCCGGCGGGTGCAGCGGGAAGCTCAGCGCCAGGACGGCCCGGGCGCCCAGTTCCGTCGCGGTGCGGCAGGCGACGCGGGCGCCGGCGCTGCGTCCGCCGGAGATCACCGGCAGCCCGGGCCTCGTCAGCGCGGGCCAGACGCCGCGCCAGCCGGTGTCCAGGGTCTTCGGCGCCGGGGCGACCTTCTTGCCGGCCACCCGCCATGGCTGTTCGACGAGCGCGACGGTCACGCCGTGCGCGGGCAGGACGGCGGCGAGCGCGGCGAGGTCGCGGGCCCCGATGCCGCCGCCCGCGCCGTGGCCCGCGGCGAGGACGAGACGCGGCTGCCCGGCGTGATGCCAGGTGATGCGGGCGTCGCCGGCGTCCGTGGTGATCGTTTCGGTGGTCACGTCGGTGATCGCGTCAGACTCGGTGGTCACGTCAGAAGAGTGTGCCCTCTTCCGGGGCGGCCAGCTCCTTCAGCAGCTCCGGGCCGTTGTTGCGGACGTTGCTGACGGCGGTGGTGACCGGGTAGGCGCGCATCAGACCGGGCGGCGGCGGGGCGAGCAGCCCGCGCAGGTCCTCGGGGTCGGTGCGGGACGGGTCGAGCCAGGCGTCCCAGCGGTCCGGGGTGAGCATCAGCGGCATCCGCGGGTGGATCTCGGCCAGCGCGTGCGGCCCCTCCGCCGGGGCCACGGCCAGCGGACTCGTCTCGGCCTCGGTGGTGATCACGGAGCAGGTCACCCACCAGGCGCGCGGGTGGTCGTCGGGCAGGGTGCGGTCGCGCCAGAACTCGTACAGTCCGGCCATCGCGAAGACCGAGCCGTCGGCCGGGGTGACGAAGTAGGGCTGCTTGCGGGGGCGCTTCTTCTTGCCCTCGACCTCCAGGTCGCGCTCCTGCTTGCCGGTGACCCACTCGTAGTAGCCGTCGGCGGGGAGGATGCAGCGGCGGGAGGCGAAGGCACGGCGGTACGACGGCTTCTCGTGGACGGTCTCCGCGCGCGCGTTGATCATCCGGGCGCCTCCCTCGGGGGTCTTGGACCAGGAGGGCACCAGTCCCCACTTCAGCGTGCGCAGCTGCCGAACCGGGCGGGGGTCGTCCGCGTCCTTCAGAGGACGGTCGAGGACGGCGTAGACCTCCTTGGTCGGCGCCACGTTGTAGTCGGGCTCCAGGGTCTCCTCGGGCTCCCACTTCTCGATCTCGAAGATCCCGGCGAGATCCTCGGGCCTGCGACTCGCTGCATACCGTCCGCACATACGTGCAACACTGCCAGACTCCGCACGCGCACAGGGAGCGATCCAACACACATGACGAGCATGGCCAGCACCGCGCCCGCGTCCCTCGCGTCCCTCTGGGACGAGGTCGCGGGCACCCAGCCCGACCCGGACCTGTGGGTGGTCGTCGCGACCCTGGTGGCGGCCCTCGCCGTGGTGGTGCCGCAGGCTCCCTGGCGTATCGCGCGGAACGCCGTCACGATCGCGCACGAGGGCGGGCACGGCCTGGTGGCGCTGCTCACCGGCCGCACCCTGACGGGGATACGCCTGCACTCCGACACCAGCGGCCTGACCGTCAGCCGGGGCAAGCCGACCGGCATCGGCATGATCCTCACGGCCGCCGCCGGCTACACCGCTCCCCCGCTGCTGGGCCTGGGCGGGGCCGCGCTGCTCGGCGCGGGACGCATCACACTGCTGCTGTGGCTGGCCACCGCGCTGCTGCTGGCGGTGCTGGTGATGATCCGCAACGCCTACGGGGCGGTGTCGGTGCTGGTCACCGGGAGCACGTTCGTGCTGGTGTCGTGGCTCGCGGGACCCCAGGTGCAGGCGGCGTTCGCGTACGCCGTGGTGTGGTTCCTGCTGCTGGGCGGGGTGCGCCCGGCGTTCGAGCTCCAGGCCAAGCGGCGGCGCGGGGGCGCAGGGGACTCGGACGCGGACCAGCTGTCCCGGCTGACGCACGTGCCGGCGGGACTGTGGCTGTTCCTCTTCCACGCGGTGTCGGTGTGCTCGCTCCTGGGCGGAGGGCGCTGGCTGCTGGGCCTGTGACCCGGGGGCCGGCGGGGTGACCGGGCGGTGTTCCGCCTGGCGGGCACGGAACGGCCGGGCTCCCCGCCTCCTTATAAAGTGGCCCCATGGCCCCGAATCCCACGCACACCGCCCTCTGGCCCGCCCCGCACGCGAGCGGAGCCGTCGACGCGACGGTCCACGTGCCCGGATCCAAGTCGGTCACCAACCGCGCTCTCGTCCTCGCCGCCCTCGCCTCCGAGCCGGGCTGGCTGCGCCGCCCCCTGCGCTCGCGCGACACGCTGCTGATGGCGGGCGGGCTGCGCGCGCTGGGCGTGGAGATCGAGGAGGGCGTCGGTCCCGACGGGACGGGCGAGGCCTGGCGTGTGGTGCCGGCCGGTCTGCGCGGCCCGGCCACCGTGGACGTGGGCAACGCGGGCACGGTGATGCGTTTCCTGCCTCCGGTGGCCACCCTGGCGGACGGCCCGGTGCGCTTCGACGGCGACCCGCGGTCCTACGAGCGTCCCCTGAACGGCGTCATCGACGCGCTGCGCCGGCTCGGCGCCCGGATCGACGACGACGACCGGGGCGCGCTGCCGATGACGGTGCACGGCGGGGGCGCGCTGGACGGAGGCACGGTCGAGGTGGACGCGTCCTCGTCGTCCCAGTTCGTCAGCGCCCTGCTGTTGTCGGCGCCGCGTTTCAACCAGGGCGTGGAGGTGCGGCACACCGGCGCGACGCTGCCGTCGATGCCGCACATCCGGATGACGGTCGACATGCTCCGCGCGGTCGGCGCCCAAGTGGACACCCCCGAGTCCGGCGGCGAGCCGAACGTCTGGCGGGTCACCCCGGGCGCCCTGCTCGGCCGGGACCTGACGATCGAGCCGGACCTGTCCAACGCGCAGCCGTTCCTGGCGGCCGCGCTGATCACCGGCGGCAAGGTGGTGATCCCCGACTGGCCCGCGCGGACCACCCAGCCCGGCGACCGGCTGCGGGAGATCTTCACGGAGATGGGCGGCTCCTGCGAGCTGACCGAGTACGGGCTGGTCTTCACCGGCTCCGGCGCGGTGCACGGCATCGACGTGGACCTCGGCGAGGTGGGCGAGCTGACGCCGGGCATCGCGGCGGTCGCGGCTCTCGCGGACTCCCCGTCGACCCTGCGGGGCGTGGCGCATCTGCGGCTGCACGAGACGGACCGGCTGGCCGCGCTCACCAAGGAGATCAACGAGCTGGGCGGTGACGTCACCGAGACGGCCGACGGTCTGCACATCCGCCCGCGCCGGCTGCACGGCGGGGTCTTCCACACCTACGAGGACCACCGCATGGCCACCGCCGGTGCGATCATCGGCCTGGCGGTCGAGGGCGTGCACGTCGAGAACGTGGCGACCACGGCGAAAACCCTGCCGGACTTCCCCGAGCTGTGGACCGGGATGCTCGGGGCATAGGGGTTCACGATGCGCCGTTACGGCAAGCACACCGACGAGGACGACATCCGCTCCCGCCCCAACCGCAAGGGCAACCGGCCGCGCACCCACATCAGGCCCAAGCACGAGGACGCCGCCGAGGGCATGGTGCTCACGGTCGACCGGGGCCGGCTGACCTGCCTCGTCGATGACCGCGTCGTGACCGCGATGAAGGCCCGCGAGCTGGGCCGCAAGGCCGCCGTGGTGGGTGACCGGGTGGCCCTCGTCGGCGATCTGTCCGGCAAGAAGGACACCCTCGCCCGGATCGTGCGCATCGCGGAGCGGTCCTCGGTGCTGCGCCGCACCGCCGACGACGACGATCCCTACGAGCGGGTGGTCGTCGCCAACGCCGACCAGCTCGCCGTGGTCACCGCCCTCGCCGACCCCGAGCCCCGGCCGCGCCTGATCGACCGTTGCCTGGTCGCCGCCTTCGACGGCGGCCTGGAGCCGCTGCTGGTGCTGACCAAGTCCGACCTGGCCCCGCCCGACAAGCTGCTGGAGCTGTACGGCGACCTGGACATCCCGTACGTCGTCACCAGCCGCGCGGAGCTGGAGAGCGGGGAGGCGGTGGAGCGGGTGCGCGAGCAGCTCGACGGCCGGATCACCGCGTTCGTGGGCCACTCCGGCGTCGGCAAGACCACTCTCGTCAACGCGCTGGTGCCCGACGAGCGGCGTCGCACCACCGGTCACGTCAACGCGGTGACCGGGCGCGGCCGGCACACCACGACGTCCGCGCTGGCACTGCCGCTCGCGGGCGCCGAGGGCTGGGTGATCGACACACCGGGCGTCCGGTCGTTCGGGCTGGCCCACGTCGACCCGTCACGGGTCATCCACGCCTTCCCCGACCTGGAGCCGGGCACGGAGGGCTGTCCGCGTGCGTGCAGTCACGACGAGCCGGACTGCGCGCTGGACGACTGGGTGGCGGAGGGCCACGCGGACCCGGCGCGGCTGTACTCGCTGCGGCGGCTGCTCGCCTCGCGGGAGCGCGGCGAGGGAGACTGACCCGCGTCGTGTTTGCCCCGTGGTGTCGCCGGTAAGTGCATAATCGCACCGAGCCGGACACGAACCAGACGAAGCGGTCACTGTACGCGGGGAATGCGGGAGGACACACATGGCGTGGCTGCTGGTCATCGTCGCCGGGTTGCTCGAGACCGGTTTCGCCGTGTGTCTGAAGCTTTCCCACGGGTTCACCCGGCTGTGGCCGACCGTCGCCTTCTGCGCGTTCGCCCTGGGCAGCTTCGGACTGCTCACCCTGGCGCTGAGGAAGCTGGACGTGGGACCGGCGTACGCGGTGTGGACGGGCATCGGGGCGGCGGGGACGGCCATCTACGGGATGGTGTTCCTCGGGGATCTGGTGTCCACCCTGAAGATCGTCTCGATCAGCCTGGTGATCGTCGGGGTGATCGGGCTGCAGCTCTCGGGTTCGGCGCACTGAGCCGTCCCCCGTTCACAGGGGCCCGTCTTCTACGACGCCGGCTGCCGGTGCAGCGCACCCCGGACCAGCTCGGCCACTCCGTCGTCGGGAGGGGGCGCGACGACGCAGGACACGGCGAGTCTGATCACCGTCTCGCAGGACCGGGCGAGGTCGGCGGTGTCGTCGCGCCCGTGCCCCGGACCGGCGAGCACGGCGACGGCCCGGTCCCGGACCAGGTGCACGAAGTCGGAGGGCGAGGGCAGCGGCCCGTCGGCGCGGCGCTGCGCGGGCACCGGAGAGCCGGACGTCACGGCCGCGAGGCCGGGTGCGGGCAGGCGCTCGGTCCAGCAGCCGGTGAGCATGGCCCGCACCAGGGCGTTCTCGCGGGCGCTCAGCATGGTCCACTCGGCGGTGGCGGTGAGGCGGTCCCGGGGGTCCGCGTGCGCGGTGAGGGCCCGGTCGACGCCGGCCAGATACCCGTCGGCCTCCCGGCGGACCAGGGCCCGGGCGAGACCGTCCTTGCTGCCGAACTCGTTGTAGAGGGTCTGGCGGGAGACCCCGGCCGCGGCGGCGACGTCCACCATCCGCACGGCGGACCACGGACGGCGGGCCAGTGCGGTGTAAGCGGCGTCCAGCAGTGATTCCCGCGCTGCAGGCATCATCGCCTCCCTCGGGGCGAGCGGCCGAGACCCTGCGGTTCAGATTTGACGGGGTGTCGGGGGCTGTCAAGGGGTCGCGGAACCGGCCCCCGGTGGCCCGGAACCGATCTCGGCCGATACCGTTCGTTGCATGCCCGACTACCTCGACGACCTGCGTCTCGCCCATGTCCTCGCGGACGCCGCCGACGCCGCGACCATGGACCGGTTCAAGGCTCTCGACCTCAAGGTGGAGACCAAACCCGACATGACGCCGGTGAGCGAGGCGGACAAGAACGCCGAGGAGCTGATCCGGGGCCACCTCCAGCGCGCCCGCCCGCGCGACGCCGTCCTCGGCGAGGAGTACGGCGTCGAGGGCACCGGTCCGCGCCGCTGGGTGATCGACCCGATCGACGGCACCAAGAACTACGTGCGCGGCGTGCCCGTGTGGGCCACGCTGATCGCGCTGATGGAGGCCGGCGAGGGCGGCTTCCAGCCGGTCGTCGGCGTGGTGTCCGCGCCCGCCCTGGGCCGCCGCTGGTGGGCGGCGAAGGGCCACGGCGCCTACACGGGGCGCAGCCTGTCCTCGGCCACCCGGCTCCAGGTCTCGCGCGTCTCGCGGATCTCCGACGCCTCCTTCGCGTACTCCTCGCTCACCGGCTGGGAGGAGCAGGGGCGGCTGGACGGCTTCCTGGACCTCACCCGCGAGGTGTGGCGTACGCGCGCGTACGGCGACTTCTGGCCGTACATGATGGTCGCGGAGGGCTCGGTGGACATCTGCGCGGAGCCGGAGCTGTCGCTGTGGGACATGGCGGCCACGGCGATCGTGGTGACGGAGGCCGGCGGTACCTTCACCGGCCTCGACGGCCGGCCGGGCCCGCACAGCGGCAACGCGGCCGCGTCGAACGGCCTGCTCCACGACGAGCTGCTGGGGTATCTCAACCAGCGCTACTGATCCGGCCGCGGTCGCGCCGCGCGCCCCCGGCCGGCCGCGCGCGCCCCCTTGTTGACCCCCGCTTTGCCTGCCACTCTGAGAGTCCCCCCACTTGTGAACTTGTGAAAGCGCGAACGAGCGGGCCACCAGGCCCCTGACCTCGCGTTTTCCGGTAGGAGGTGGCTCCATCCATGCTCGTCCGTGACGCCATGAGCACCGTGGTCCTCACCATCGGCCCCGCCCACACGCTCCGCCAGGCCGCCGCCCTGATGTCCGCGCGCAGGGTGGGCGCGGCCGTGGTCCTCGACCCCGACGGCACCGGGATCGGCATCCTGACCGAACGGGACGTCCTGAACTCCGTGGGTCTGGGCCAGGACCCGGACGCGGAGCGCGCCCACGCCCACACCACCACCGACGTCGTCTTCGCCACCCCCTCCTGGACCGTCGAGGAGGCGGCGGCCGCCATGGCCCACGGGGGCTTCCGCCATCTGATCGTCCTCGACCGGGGCGGGCCCGCGGGCATCGTCTCGGTCCGCGACATCATCCGCTGCTGGGCCCCGGCCCGGGAGCGGGCCCCGCAGGTGCCCGCCTGACGGGCACGAGGACGGGCCGGACCCCCGTGAGGGGATCCGGCCCGTCGATCGGCAAGCGGTCCAGCGCTGGGATCAGCCGCGCAGGGCCTGCACCGCGGCCTCCAGCCGCTTGCCGAAGTCCTCGTCGGCCTGGCGGAAGTTGTTGATCGCGCGCTCGGCGATGTCGTCGCGCGTCACGCCCGAGATGGCGTTCGCCAGGTTCTTCACCAGGCGCTCCTTCTCGTCCTCCGACATCAGCCGGTAGAGGTTGCCCGCCTGGACGAAGTCGTTGTCCTCGGCGTGGACGGGGGTGACCGACTCGCCGGTGACCCCGGTGACCGGGACGCCCTGCCAGAGCGGGCGGTCCGTCTGGAAGGGGCCGCCGAAGCTGTTCGGCTCGTAGTTCTTCGCCCCCTTGTGGCGGCCGTCGTACAGGTAGCCGTCACGGGAGTGGGTGCGCGCCTCGGTGGCGTGCGGACGGTTCACCGGCAGGTGGTCGGCGTTGATGCCGACGCGGTAGCGGTGGGCGTCGCCGTACGCGAAGAGACGGCCCTGGAGCATCTTGTCCGGGGAGGGACCGATGCCCGGCACGAAGTGGGCGGGGCTGAAGATCGACTGCTCGACCTCGGCGAAGATGTTCTCCGGGTTGCGGTTGAGCTCCAGCTTGCCGAACTCGACCAGCGGGTAGTCCGCGTGCGGCCAGACCTTGGTCAGGTCGAACGGGTTGAAGCGGTAGGTGGCCGCCTCGGCCGCCGGCATGATCTGGACGTACACGGTCCAGGACGGGTACTCGCCGCGCTCGATGGCCTCGCGCAGGTCGCGCTGGTGCGAGTCGGGGTCCTTGCCCGCGAGGATCTCGGCCTCCTCGGCGGTCAGGTTCTTGATGCCCTGGTCCGTCTTGAAGTGGTACTTGACCCAGAAGACCTCGCCGGCCTCGTTGTTCCACTGGTAGGTGTGCGAGCCGAAGCCGTCCATGTGGCGATAGGAGGCGGGGATGCCGCGGTCGCCGAACAGCCAGGTCACCTGGTGCGTGGACTCGGGCGACAGACCCCAGAAGTCGAAGACGTTGTCCGCCTCCTGCGAGCCGGTGTACGGGTCGCGCTTCTGGGTGTGGATGAAGTCGGGGAACTTGATGGCGTCCCGGATGAAGAACACCGGGGTGTTGTTGCCGACGAGGTCGTAGTTGCCCTCCTCGGTGTAGAACTTCACCGCGAAACCGCGCGGGTCGCGCACCGCGTCCGCCGCGCCCAGGTTGCCCGCGACCGTGGAGAAGCGCAGGAAGACCTCGGTCTCCTTGCCCACCTCGGACAGGAACGCGGCCCGGGTGTACTTCGTGACGTCGGCGGTCACCTTGAAGGTGCCGTACGCGCCGGCGCCGCGGGCGTGCACCACGCGCTCCGGAATGCGCTCACGGTTGAAGTGAGCCAGCTTCTCGAGCAGGAGCTGGTCCTGGACGAGGACCGGGCCGCCGACGCCCGCGGTCTCGCTGTTCTGGTTGTCGGCGACCGGAGCTCCGGCCTCCGTCGTAAGCGGTCCCTGCGTCACGTGCGCCTCCTGCGTCAGTACTGCAACTTGTGCCTTGGCTAAAGCCGAGCTCGATCCTACAATGGACATTGTCTAAGTCAAGTAAGGCTCCAAAGTCACACCCGTTCGGGATCCGACTCCCCCCTGCTGTTAGGCTGGTGCCTATGAGTGACCTTCTGGAACGACTTCGCGGACGCGGTTGGCGGATGACCGCGCAGCGCCGTGTGGTGGCCGAGGTCCTCGACGGCGAACACGTCCACCTGACGGCCGACGAGGTGCACGCCAGAGCTGTCGCCAAGCTGCCCGAGATCTCCCGGGCGACCGTCTACAACACCCTGGGCGAGCTGGTCACGCTCGGCGAGGTGCTGGAGGTCGCGACGGACAAGCGGGCCAAGCGCTACGACCCGAACGCCCACCGTCCGCACCACCACCTGGTGTGCGCACAGTGCGGGGCGATCCGCGACGTCCACCCGACCGGCAACCCGCTGGCCGACCTGCCCGACACGGAGCGGTTCGGTTTCACGGTGTCCGACGTCGAGGTGACGTACCGCGGCCTGTGCCCCAACTGCGCGTCGGCCTGACCGTCACACAGGGCTTGTACGAGGCCCCGGCCACTTCCGAGTGCCCGGGGCCCTTCGTCATGCCGGAACGCGGGACGCGTCGTCCCCTGGAACGACCGAGGGCCGGAAATCTTTCGGATTCCGGCCCTCGGCCATCAGTAGCGGGGACAGGATTTGAACCTGCGACCTCTGGGTTATGAGCCCAGCGAGCTACCGAGCTGCTCCACCCCGCGGCGATGTCCCCAACGCTACGTCAAGGTGCCGGACAGAAGCAAATCCATTACCTGCGCGCTTCTCGGGCCCGGCGCAGAACGCCCCCGGGGGCGCGGGGAACTGCGCAACGGGGGCCCGGGTAGGGCGAAGCCCTCCCAGACGGCCCGCGGCTAGGCGGACAGCTCCTCGCGGAGGGCGTCCCGCAGCCGAGTCGCCCTCTCCGTGACCGCCGGAGGCCCCAACTCCGCCGCCCGGTCCGCCCACCGCTGCCCCTCCGCGAGCTCGCCCCGCCGTGCGTACACCAGAGCCAGCCGCAGCGCCGCACGCCCGTGCCCCGCATCCGCGGCGCGGGTCCACCACACCGCCGCCTCCGGCTCGCTCCCCTCCCGGGCCAGCAGCAGCCCCAGGTTGAACGCCCCGTTGCGCGACCCGGCCTCCGCGGCCTCCCGGTACCACCGGGCCGCCTCGACGACGTCGCCCCGCGCCGCGGCCAGCATGCCCACCCGCACCTGCGCCCGCCGGTGCCCCTGGGACGCCGCCCGCTCGTACCACTCCTCGCACTCGCTGCGCCGGTGCACCGGTTCCCCCAGCTCGTGCGCGGGCTCCGGCGGCCTGCGGGCGTCCAGCACGGTCGCCAGCCGGTACGCGGCCTCCGCGCTGCCACCGCCCGCCGCGCACCGCAGGAACCGCTCGGCCTCGCCCTCCTCGCCGTCGCGCAGCCGGGCCATGCCGACCTGGAGCGCCGCCTCGGTGTGCCCGGCCGCCGCGGCCCGCTCGTACCAGCGCAGCGCCGCCCGGTCCTCACCCCGGCCGGCGTGCAGGATGCCGAGGTTGAACGCGGCGTCGACGCTCCCGGCCTCCGCGGCCTTGGAGAACCACGGCTCCGCGCCGGTCTCGTCGCCCGCCCGCAGCAGCAGGATCGCCAGCGCGTTCGCCGCCTCCCGGTGCCCGGCGTAGGCGGCGCGGCGGTACCACTGCTCGGCCTGGGTGGTGCGCCCCTGGTCGGCGCAGAGCAGGCCGAGGTTGTACGCGCCGTTGATGTCGCCGGCGTCCATCGCGGCCCGGTACCACCGCTCGGCGGTCTGCGTCTCGCCCCGCTCGGCGTGCAGCGCGCCCAGCGCGTTGGCGGCGTTGCCGTCGCCGTCCTGGGCGGCGCGCAGCCACCACACGGCGGCGTTCTCGGTGTCCCCGGCGTCGCGCAGCAGGAAGCCCAGCGCGCACGCGGCGCGCGGTTCGCCGTCCTTGGCGGAGGTCAGGTACCAGCGCCCGGCCTCCTTCAGCTCGCCGCGCTTCTCCAGGATCGTGCCCAGGTGAAGGGCGGCCCGGCGGTGTCCGCGCGCGGCGGCCTGCCGGTACCACTGCTCGGCCTCCTCGACCAGCGCGGTGCCGTCGTCGCCGGACGCCCGCGCGGCCTTGCGGTCCAGGGCGCGGGCGAGCCGGTAGGCGCCCTCGCGGTGACCGCGCTCGGCGGCCGCCCGCATCCAGCGCTCGGCGCCCTCCGTGTCCCCCCGGTGTTCCAGCAGGTCGGCGAGGGCGTACGCGCCGAGGGTGTGGCCCTGCTCGGCGGACTGGCGCAGCCAGTACTCGGCGGCGGGTTCGTCGCCGCGCTCGCGGTGGTGCCGGCCGAGCGCGTGGGCCGCGGCCGTGGAACCGGCGACGGCGGCGATCCGCCACCATCCGGCGGCCTCGTCGGGGTAGCCCCGCTGGTGCAGCAGGACCCCGAGGTTGTTGGCGGCGGCGCGGTCGCCCGCGGCGGTGGCGGCACGCAGATGGGGTTCGGCACCGTCGAGGTCACCGCGGCGCAGCAGCATGGCGCCGAGGACGCTCATCGCCTCGACGTCACCGGCCTCGGCGGCGAGCCGCCGGCGCAGCTCCTCCGCCGCCTCGTCTGCCACCTCCCCCGCGTCGTGGGGGTGCTCCTCCCGAGGGGAGGACTGCACAAAACGCCCTGACTCGTACAGAGTTGCCTTGTCCCCCATAACATCCATCGTCGCACCACCTGCAACCTGGGTACACCTGGTATACCGCAGCCAGTGAGGTCACTTCAGCGTTTTGTCGACATGCCCACAGAGAGACAAGTCAAACACAGATCGCCCAACTCCCGTCGGCGGCACGGCCGTCGGGAAGCGGGGCACATGCGTTCGCCCACCACAAAGGCCCGGATTCCCAAGGGAATCCGGGCCTTCGGTGTCGCTGTCGCGACGTCAGTAGCGGGGACAGGATTTGAACCTGCGACCTCTGGGTTATGAGCCCAGCGAGCTACCGAGCTGCTCCACCCCGCGCCGTTGTGCTGCAACCGTAGCACGGCGCGGGGGGAGCCTGTGACCAGGCCTTCGGATCAGCTGTTCGAGCCTGGGCTCGCGCTCGGGGTCGCACGCGGGCTGCTCCGTGCGCCGCCGGCCCCGCCGGACTGGGCCTCCTCCGCCCTGCGCAGGGCGTCCTCGAGGTCCTTCTGCGCCCGGCCGTAGGCCTCCCAGTCGTTGTTCTTCAGGGCTTCCTGGCCGGCCTCGAAGGCCTTCTGCGCGTCGTTCAGGGCCTCCTGGACGGTCGAGGGCTGCTGGGTGCTCGGCGGGGGCGTGGTGCCCTCGTCCTCCTCGGTGCCGTCGTCGGCCGGCGGTTCGACCGGGGTGCCCTCGCCGCCGAAGACCTTGTCGAGCGCCTTCTCCAGCGTGTCCTCGAACGCCGTCTGGCCGCCGTAGGTCACCAGAACCTTGCGCAGCAGCGGGTACTTCAGTCCGCCACCGCGTACGTAGACCGGCTCCACGTAGAGCAGTCCGCCGTCCAGCGGGACGGTCAGCAGGTTGCCGTACTCGACCTCGGAGTCGCCGCCTCGCAGCAGCCTGATCGTCTCGGCGATGTCCTGCTGGGAGTTGAACTGGCTCTGCACCTGCTTGGGTCCGGAGACCGTGGTACTGGTCGGCAGCTTCAGGATTCTGATCTTGCCGTAGTCCTGGGTGCCCGGATCGGCGTTGACCGCCATGAACGCGCTCAGGTTGTCACGGCCGTTCGGCGTGAACGTCGTGGTGAGCGAGAACACCTGCTCGTTCTGGTCCGGCATCTTCATGCTGAGGTAGTACGGCGGGACCGTCTCGCCCGTCTTGTTCGTCGGGTCGTCCGGCACCTGCCAGACCTCGCTGCCGGAGAGGAACGTGTTGGCGTCCTTCACGTGGTAGCGGGTCAGCAGCTCACGCTGCACCTTGAACAGGTCCTGCGGGTACCGCAGATGGTCCATCAGGTCCTGGGAGATCTTGCTCCGCGGCTCCACGGTGTCCGGGAACGCCTTCATCCACGTCTTCAGGACGGGGTCCTGGGTGTCCCACTGGTAGAGCTTGACCTCGCCGCTGTACGCGTCGACGGTCGCCTTCACCGAGTTGCGGATGTAGTTGACCTGGTTCTGCTGGGCCACCACCGCGCGCTGGTCGTTGGTGGCGGTCAGCGAGTCGGCCGTGGTGTCGCCGAGCGTGGTCCGTGACGCGTACGGGTAGCCGTTGGTGGTCGTGTAGGCGTCGACGATCCACTGGATCCGGCCGTCGATGACCGCCGGGTAGGCGTCGCCGTCGATGGTCAGCCAGGGCGCGATCGCCTCGACGCGCTCCTTGGGCGTGCGGTTGTACAGGATCCGCGAACCCTCGCCGATGGCGCCGGAGTAGAGGATCTGCGGCTCGCCGAACGCGACCGCGTAGGCGGCCCGGTTCACCGGGTTGTCGAGGTTGACGCCGCTGTCGCCCTTGTAGCTGTACGTCTTCTCGCCGCTGTCGTCGGAGTAGTCGATCTCCTTCTGGGGACCGCCGACGATCGAGTACGTGGTCGTCCGCTCGCCGTAGTAGACGCGCTGCTCGTACGTGCCGAGGTCGCCCTTGGACGGCAGGTCGGACTCGGTGAACGCGGGGCGTCCGCCGGAGTCGGCGCTGGTGCCCTCGGCGGCGACGACACCGTAGCCGTGGGTGTAGCGGAAGTGGTCGTTGATCCAGTTCCGCTTGGGGATGCCCGCGTAGTTCAGCTCGCGCAGGCCGATGACGGTGTCCTGCTCCTTGCCGTCCTTGGCGTACCGGTCGACGTCCAGATTGGTCGGGAACGCGTAGTAGTTCCTGATCTGCTGGAGCTGCTGGAACGTCGGCGAGACGATGTTCGGGTCCATGATGCGGATGCTGGCCGCGTTCGCCACGTCGTCCCGCAGCTTCGCCTGGTCCTTGGTCTGGGCGACGCCCGGGTACTCGGTGACCTGCGAGTCGTCGATGCCGTAGGCCTCACGCGTGGCCGAGAGGTTCTTCTCGACGTACGGCGCTTCCTTGGCCTGCTCGTTGGGCTGGACCTGGAACTTCTGCACGATCGCCGGGTACAGGCCGCCGATGAGGATCGCCGACAGGACCATCAGGCCGAAGCCGATGACCGGCAGCTGCCAGGTGCGCCGCCAGAGGGTGGCGAAGAACAGCAGCGCGCAGATGACGGCGATGCAGAACAGGATGGTCTTCGCGGGCAGGTAGGCGTTCGCGTCGACGTACCGCAGACCCGTCCAGCTGTCCGTGGCCTTGAAGTCGCTGGACTTCACGGCCAGTCCGTACCGGTCGAGCCAGTAGGCGACCGCCTTCAGCGCGACGAAGATGCCCAGCAGCACCGACAGGTGCCCGGTGGCGGCGGCCGTGGCGCGCGCGCCCGGGCTGGTGATGCGCAGCCCGCCGTAGAGGTAGTGGGTGAGCGCGGCGGCGATCAGCCCCAGGATGGCGGCGGCGAAGCCGAAGCCCAGCAGGAACCGGTACCAGGGCAGGTCGAAGGCGTAGAAGGAGACGTCGAGGTTGAACTGCGGGTCCTTCTGCCCGAAGGAGACGCCGTTGACCCACATCAGCCACGTGCGCCACTGGCTGGAGGCCGAGGCGCCGGCGATCAGGCCGACCAGCGCGGTGATGCCGAGCAGCAGCCACTTCTTGTAGGGCGCGATCCCCATCCGGTACCGGTCTAGGTTCTGCTGCTCCATCGACATGGCGCTCAGCGGGGGCCGCAGGCGGTGCGCCAGCCAGATGTTGAAGCCGACCGAGACGGCCATGAGCAGACCGAAGACGAAGAACAGCCCGATCTTGGTCGACAGGGTCGTCGTGAACACCGACGAGTAGTCGACCGATCGGTACCACAGCCAGTCGGTCCAGAACCCCGCGAACATGGTGAACACCATGCCGAGGACGGCAAGGACGCCCAGTGTCATGAGCAGGGTCCGGACCCGCCGGGACGGCCGGCCCACTCTGATCCGTGGCCCCGTCGGGCCTCCGCCGCGGTCCGGCATCTGGAAAGCCAAGGTAGGCACCTCGAAGTTCGCTGTTGATTCGTCGAGCCCGCGTCTTCACGGACCGTCGTGGGCCCCGTGATCGCGGGCCCACACCCTATGCAACTTACTCACCCTTTACTCGGTTCCCGATTCCGGCCAGGAACGAGAGAGGATTGTGACCATGTCCAACACACCCATGGCCGCGAACCCCCTCACCCGGGCCGTGCTCGAGATCGACGAGTACGTGTCCGGACTGGGCTGGGACCAGCCCGCCCGACTGTTCGCCCTCGTAGACACTGCCCGGCTTCGGGCGGAACAGCCCTCCCTCGCGGACCGCCTCGGCCTCGACGGCGGGGAGGAGGCCGCCGCCCTCACCCCGATCGAGCAGGAGGAGATTCCCGCCGGCAAACCGCTCGACGAGTTCCTCGGCACCATCGCCTGGCCCGACGCGGTCACCGGCTGCGCGCTCACCGTGGAGCGGCTGATGCTGCCGCCGTCCGCGGAGGCGGAGGTTCCCAAGGACCTCGACGAGGCCGCCCTCACCAAGTGGGTGGCGGAGCACCCGGAGCGTCAGGAGGTCCGGATGACGGTCGCGGTGCTGCGCGACGGCTCCCGCGAGTCGGCGCTCCGACTGCGAGAGAAGGACTCCCCGACCGAGGTGCTCACCGGCTCGGACCTTGTGCCGGGTCTGGCCCAGGCACTGACGGCGACGTTCGAGGACTAGGTCTTCGGATCAGGACGTGGTGCACGTCGGCAGGTCGGCGGTGTCGCCCGCGCGGATGTCCTTCAGGGCGTCCAGGGCGTCGTCGATCGTGCCGACCTTCACCAGGGTCAGGCCGTCGGGGATGTCCCTGGCGGCGGCGGCGCAGTTGTCGGCGGGCGTGAGGAAGTACTCGGCGCCCTTGTCGCGCGCGCCGACCGTCTTCATCTCGATGCCGCCGATCGGCCCGACCTTGCCCTCGTCGTCGATGGTGCCGGTGCCCGCGACGAACGAGCCGCCGGTGAGGCTGCCCGGGGTGAGCTTGTCGTAGATGCCGAGCGCGAACATCAGCCCGGCGCTCGGGCCGCCCACGTCGGCGAGCTTGATGTCGATGGCGAACGGAAAGGTGTGGTCGGTCCCGGCCGAGATGCCGACGACGGCGCGCTTCTCACCGGCGTCGTCGGAGGCCCGGGTGGTGATGGTGACCTTCTCCGTCCTGACCGCCGTCCGCTTCTCCTTCTCGGCGGCGGCCTGCTCCTTGGCGGGGACGACGGTGAAGACGACGTCCTCGCCCGGCCGGTGCTCGGTCACCAGGTCGGCGACGTCGGAGGGCTCCTTCACCGGCTTGCCGTCGACGGCCTTGATCACGTCGCCCGCGTGCAGCTTGCCCTCGGCGGGCGCGTCCTTGACGACCGTGGAGACGATCACCCAGGACCTCACCGGGATGTCCAGCTCCTTCAGGGCCGCCACCTTGGCGCTCTCCTGTGACTGGCTGAACTCCTCGGCGTTCTCCTGGGTCGACTCCTCCTCCGTCTTGCCGTCCGGGTAGAGGGTGTCGTGCGGGACGACCTTGGTGTCGTGCGCGAGCCAGCCGTACACGGCCTCGACCAGGTTCATCCGGTAGTCGGCGCTGGTGACCCGCACGGTGGTCATGTTCAGGTGACCGTCCGCCGGGTAGGTCTTGCGTCCGGCGATCTGGAGCACCGGCTCGCCGTCGTGCTCGCCCAGGGTGTTCACCGTCGGCCCCGGCGACATCTCCGCGTAGGGCACGGGGATGAAGACTCCCGCGCACAGGAGCGCGATCAGCATCAGGGTGGAGGCGAGCATCGTCGCCGTACGGCGTGGCATGCCTCGACAGTACGGGACGGGCCTGTCGGCGCACCGTCAGGGCCGCCCGGTCGAGCGGCCCCGACCCCGCTGTCCGTCCCGGCCTGCGGTTTCCGGGCTCAGCGGCCCGTCCGCTCCCGCTCCATCGCCTCACGGAAACGGGCGTAGCCGATGAGTTCGGGACCGTCGCTGCGCACCTTGCGGGTCCGGTTGGCCCAACTGCCCCACAATCCCGCTCCGATCGCGGCCACCAGCGGAATCAGCAACCAGGCAAGCGCCGCCATGCCGACCTCCCAACCCCATGAGCGTCCGCAACACTGACTGATCAGCAGATTAACCATCCGCAGTGACAACGCTCACCTCAGGGGTGCGGTTACGCAACCGCACGGGAAAGGCGATCGTTAGACGCCGACCCATTCCTCGGTGCCGTCGGAGAAGCGCTGGTGCTTCCAGATGGGCACCCCGTGCTTGATCTCGTCGACGAGCCGGCGGCAGGCCTCGAACGCCTCGCCCCGGTGGGCGCACGACACGGCGGCGACCACGGCGAGGTCCCCGATCCGCAGGTCGCCCACCCGGTGGGCCGCGGCCAGGGCCCGCACGGGGAAGTCGGCGGCGACCTTCTCCGCGATCCGCCGCATCTCGTCCTCGGCGCTCGGATGGCAGGAGTAGCCCAGCTCGTCCACGTCGGCGCCGCCGTCGTGGTTGCGCACCGTCCCCACGAAGAGCGCCGTCCCGCCGGCCGCGTCGTCGCCGACCGCGCGCAGGATCTCGTCCACCGACAGGGCGGTGTCGCGGATCGCGATCAGCTTGACCGGGTCCTGGGCGGGCTGCTCACCGGGGTGGTCCGTCGTGGGTGCCATGCCCCCATCGTGCCCCACGCCGCCGACGGCGCGGAACAGCCGGATCGCCCGGTACGCGCGCGTGGTGCTTCGGAGGGTCCTCCGAAGGCTCCGGCGCGCGGGCTCCCCGGAGGGGCCGGTCCGGGTCAGATCCGGCGGCGCGCCTTCCGGGCCCGGCGCACCACCGCCGCCGCGCCGAGCAGCGCGACCGTCGCTCCCGCCGCGCCCGCGGCCGTCGCGTCCTTGCGGCCCAGCCGGCGGCCCGCGACCGTGTGCCGGCCGGACACCTCGTCGAGCAGCTGCGCGAGCACCTCCTCGTTGGTGTACGCGGGACGCCACCCGGCGTCGTGCAGCCTGCTGCCGCTGACCACCCAGGGGTGCATGGTGTACGCCAGGTCCCCGGCCGGGGACGGGGTGAGCCCGATGCGGTGCAGCCGGGCCGCAGCGCCGAGCGCCACCGCCGACGGCAGCTCCATCCGCCGGATGCCGCTGAGCTCCTCGACCTCCTCCTGTTCCAGCCAGCCGTCGCAGCCCACGGCCAGCTCGCCGTCGACCTTCTCCAGCACGGCGTACTCCAGGGCGCTGCACAGGTCGTCGACGTGGCAGAACTGCCAGGCGGGCCGGGAACCGGCCACCACCAGCAGCCGCGGCGACTCGAAGTACCTGGTCAGCGCGGTGTCGGTGCCGCCGACCAGCACGGCGGGGCGCACCACGGTGACGTTGAGCCCGGGGTGCGCGCGGGGCGCCCGGCGGGCCAGCCGCTCGATCTCCAGGAGGTCGCCGACGCCCGTGGCCTCGGCGGTGGCGCGCAGCTCCGCGTCCTCGGACAGCGGCAGCTCGTTGTCGGGCAGCGCCCCGTAGACCATGGTCGAGGTGCACAGCACCACCCGGTGCACCCCGGCCGCCGCGGCCGCGGTCAGCACCGTCTGCGTGCCGCGCACGTTGTAGGCCGTACGGGCGGCCGCGTCGGTCTCCAGGTCCAGGTCGAGGGCCAGGTGGACGACCACGTCGGCCCCGCGCAGCCGGTCCGCGATCGCGGGGTCGCGGACGTCCAGGATGTGCCACTCGGCCTCGGCGCACCCGCCGCGCCGCTCGTCGATGGCGACGACCTGCTTGACCTCCTCCGACGCGGCGAGCCGCTCGGTGAGCAGGGCCCCGACGCCGGAGGCGGCACCGGTGACCGCCACGACGGGCCCGCGGGGCGGACGACTGGTTGACTTGTTTCGCGCTGCGCGAACCTGCGGATCTGGGGAACTCACCGGGCGTCTCCAGCGGTTGTCTTCAGTACGAGCGCAAGCGACGCGTACGTACCAGGTGGCATCCATCCTGCCGCAGGCCTCCTGTCGGCGAAGCACCGAGGCCCGAACCGTCTCAGGTGTCTACGCTGGGTGGTGTTGTCGGGCAGCCGTGCCGCCGGAAAGAACCGGTGGCCCTACAAGCCGAGGAAACCCGTGAGTGACACCCCATTCGGATTCGGCCTTCCGCCGGAGGAGCCGGACGACGGCGACGAAGGCAAGAAGAAGGACCCGCAGGGCGGCGGTGGTCAGGGCCCGGCCAACCCGTTCGGCTTCGGCATGCCCGGGGCGGGCGGCTTTGGCGGTTCCGGCGCGGACAATCCGTTCGCCGCGATGTTCGGGTCGATGAACCCGGGCGATCTGGGCGCCGCGTTCCAGCAGCTCGGACAGATGCTCTCCTACGAGGGCGGCCCGGTGAA
Organism: Streptomyces werraensis; assembly: GCA_014656175.1. GTDB lineage: Bacteria > Actinomycetota > Actinomycetes > Streptomycetales > Streptomycetaceae > Streptomyces > Streptomyces werraensis. The sequence continues at coordinate 298,090 of BNBX01000004.1, read as the reverse complement.
CTGGGACATGGCCAAGCAGATCGCCCGCCAGACGGTCGCCCAGGGCACCGCGCAGGGCTCCAAGGACGCCAGCGTCGGCCCCGCCGAGCGCAGGGCCGTGGAGGACGCCGTCCGGCTGGCCGACCTGTGGCTGGACGACGCCACTTCCCTGCCGTCCGGTGCGAACTCCGCGCTGGCCTGGAGCCGCGCGGAGTGGGTCGAGGCGACCCTGCCCGCGTGGCGGGAGCTGGTCGACCCGGTCGCCGAGCGCGTCGGGAACGCCATGGGCGACGTCCTGCCGGAGGAGATGCAGGCCATGGCCGGCCCGCTGATCGGCATGATGCGCTCCATGGGCGGCGCCATGTTCGGCACGCAGATCGGCCAGGCCGTCGGCGTGCTCGCCGGCGAGGTCGTCGGCTCGTCCGACATCGGCCTGCCCCTGGGCCCGGCCGGCAAGGCCGCGCTGCTGCCGCTGAACGTCGAGACCTTCGGCAAGGACCTGGGCGTCCCGCAGGAGGAGGTGCGGCTGTACCTCGCCCTGCGCGAGGCCGCCCACCAGCGCCTCTTCGCGCACGTCCCGTGGCTGCGCTCGCATCTGTTCGGCGCGGTCGACGGCTACGCCCGCGGCATCAAGGTCGACACCGGCAAGCTGGAGGACGTGGTCGGCCAGTTCGACCCGCAGAACCCGGAGCAGTTGCAGGAGGCGCTCCAGCAGGGCATGTTCCAGCCGGAGGACACGCCCGAGCAGAAGGCGGCCCTGGCCCGTCTGGAGACGGCGCTGGCGCTCGTCGAGGGCTGGGTGGACGCCGTCGTGCACGCGGCGGCCAAGCCGCGGCTGTCGTCGGCGGACGCCCTGCGGGAGACGCTGCGCCGCCGCCGCGCCTCGGGGGGTCCTGCCGAGCAGACGTTCGCCACGCTGATCGGCCTGGAGCTGCGTCCGCGCCGGCTGCGCGACGCCTCGCGCCTGTGGGCCTCGCTCACCGACGCGCGCGGGGTGGACGGCCGGGACGCGCTGTGGGCGCACCCGGACATGCTGCCGACGGCCACCGATCTGGACGACCCGGACGGCTTCGTGCACCGGGAGCAGATCGACTTCTCCGAGCTGGACAAGATGCTCGGCGAGGCCGCCGACAAGCCCGACCTGCGCAAGAAGGACGCCGGGGAGGCCGGGAACACCAAGGACACCGACCCCGCGGACGAGGGCGACCGGGACGGCAGCAGCGACAAGGACAAGGGCGACGGCACCGAGTGAGCCTGCACGACGACGCGGTGCTGGTCCTCAAAGCGTACGAGGACCAGCCCGAGCTGAGGGACGCGTACCTGGAGCACCTGGCCGCGCATCCGGACGGTCTGTGGAAGGCGTGCGGCGCCGGCCATCTCACGGCGAGCGCGCTGGTGGTCGACCCCGAGCGCGGCAGGGTGCTGCTGACCCTGCACAGGAAGCTGCGGAGGTGGCTCCAGATGGGCGGCCACTGCGAGCCCGGCGACGCCACGCTGGCCGCGGCGGCGCTGCGGGAGGCGACCGAGGAGTCGGGCGTCGCGGGTCTGACGCTGCTCCCGGGCGGTCCGGTGCGCCTTGACCGACATCCCATCCCGCCGCCCTGCCACTGCCACTTCGACGTGCAGTACGCGGCCCTGGCCACGCCGGACGCCGTGCACGCGGTCAGCGACGAGTCCCTGGACGTGCGCTGGTTCCCGTACGACGAGGTGCCGGAGGTGGCGGACGACTCGGTCGTACGGCTGCTCGACGCCACGCGCGCGAGGCTCGACGCCTGAGACACGTGAAAGGGGCCGCGCCTTCGAGAAGGCGCGGCCCCTTTCACGTGTCCGGAGCCGGTGCCCGGCTCGGGAGGCCGGCTCGGGTGCCCGGGGCGTCAGCTCCAGACGTTGCCCTGGTTCTGGCCGCGCGCGCCCTGCTGGCCCATGCCGTACTGCGCGGCGAGGCCGCCGCCGATCTGGGCGTTCTGCGGCGGCAGCAGTTCACTCGGCTGGACCAACGCGAAGCCGTTGCCCATGAAGCTGAGCTCCCAGCCCTCGCCGGTGTTGCCGCGGCGCCGCCACACCCCGGAGGAGTGCGTCTGGGCCTGCATCTGCACCCGCAGTGACGTGGACCAGGCGACGATGGCGTCGGCGTCGCAGTTGACGTACTTGTCCGGCGTCACCTGGAGCAGCAGCGGCATGCCCGAGGTCATGAGCGCGACCTTGCCCCGGCCGGTGATGTTGAGCTGGTACTTCCCCGAGCCGGAGATGCCGTAGAGGCTGTCGACGGCGATGACCTCGTGGTGCAGCGAGGAGTCCATGGCGAGGACGTAGCTGCTGTCGACCGTCAGGCCGTCCTGCTCGACGTCCATGATGTGGATGCGCTGGGCGAGGTTGGCGAGATAGACGGTGCCCTGCCCGTGGCAGCGCATCAAGTCCAGGCCCTCGCCGGTGCGCGCCCGCGCGCGGGACTGCTGGTTGCTCTGGTACTCCGCGTCGAACTCGACGAGACCCTGGTAGGCGACCATGGCGCCCTTGCGGGCGAGGACGTCCTCGTGGCCGTCGAGGGCGACCCGGAGCATCTGCTGGTTCTGCAGGCTCCAGCGGTCCTGGGTCTGCTGCTCGTTGTGCGCGAAAAGCGGACTCTGCATGGTGTGCTGCTCCCCCTCAGCCCCGGACCCGGAGACGGTCGGTGCTGTCCTCGCTGGGCTGGACGACGACGATGCCCTGACCGGAGAAGGCCATCTGGTAGGCCTCGCCGCTGCCGCGGCCGATCAGCGACTGGGCGCGGAAGCTGCGCTTGCCCTTCACCTTGAGGTTCGGGGACCAGGCGACCAGCGCGTCCGGGTCGACGTACGTCTCGTCCTCGCCGCCTCCGCAGTCGACGACGATGGGCTTGCCGCGCGAGGTGAGCGCGACCCAGCCCTGGCCGGAGATCTTGGTGTTCCACAGGCCCTGCCCGGCGAACTTGGCCAGGCCCTTGACCCGCTCCACGCCCCAGGTGAGGTGCGCGTCGAAGGCGAGCAGGTTGGTGGCGTTGACGGAGATGCCCTCGCCGTTGAGGTTGATCACGACGACGTTGGCGCCGTAGTCGGCCAGGTAGAGCAGGCCATCGCCGGAGCACTTCATCAGCGGGGCGCCCTCGCCGGTGAGCCAGTCCTTCGCGATCTGCCGGACGGCGGGCGGGTTGGGCTCGTACTGGACGAAGCCCTCGTAGGCGACCATCGAGCCGACGCGCGCGAGGAGGTCGTGCCCGGTCTGCATGGCGACCTTCAGCATGTGGTTGCCGTGGTTCTCCATGCGGGCGGTGACGGGTGCGGGGGCGTAGCCCGCGAGTGGCTGGTTCATGACGGGCTCCCTCAGATCTCGTACGGCTGGACGACGATGAAGTTGCCGGGCGCGCCCCGGAACTGCAGGTTCACGCTCTCGCCCGTGGCGCCGGGGTAGGAGTTGCGGCGCATCCGCACCTGGCTGGAGACGACCACCTGGGCGGCGGCCGACCACGCCACGACGGCGTTGGCGTCGGCGAACGTGGTGGGCGTGACCGGCAGCACCACGGGGATGCCGTGCGTCTTCACGACGATCGTGCCGGTGCCCTGGAACTGCATCGTGAACAGCGCGCCGCCGGGGATGCCGTGCCCCTCGATGCGGCGGACCTCGTACTGGAGGCCCTCGTCGAAAGCGAGGACGTTCTCGGCGGAGACGCACACGGCGTCGCCCTGGAGCTCGATCGGGTGCAGCATCGTGGAGTTCTCGGCGAAGAACACCTGACCCTGGCCGGTGCAGCGCATCAGCTGCATCTCCTGGCCGGTGGCGTTGCCGACGACACGGCCGGTGAAGCCGGCGCCCTTGTAGCTGAAGTCGACCTTGCCCTGGTAGAGCACCATGCTGCCCTGGCGGGCCAGCACGGGCGTGCCGCCGATGCTCAGGTCGGCGCGGACCAGCTTCTTGTTCTGCTGGGTCCAGCGCTGTCCGGTGGGCGTCTCCTTGAACTGCTGGAGCGCGCCGAGCACGCCGGGTGTCTGCGGTGCGCCCTGCGGCATTCCCTGAGGCATCCCCTGATGCATCCCCTGGGGTGCGCCGTAGGGGGCCTGCTGGTGGGGCATCTGACCGGGCGGCATCTGTCCGGGCGGAGGCTGGTGTCCGTAGCCGGGCGGCGGGGCGGGCGCCTGCGGGGCGGCGGGCGGCTGGCCGTAACCGGGCGGGGGCGCGGGGGCCTGCGGCGCGGCCGGGGGCTGGCCGTAACCCGGCGGCGGGGCAGGGGCCTGCGGTGGGGCGGGCGGCTGTCCGTAGCCCGGGGGCGGCGGGGGCGTCTGGCCGCCGTAGGGGGCGGGCGCCGGGGCCGGGGGCGGCACCGGCGAGCCGCCGGGCGGCGTCTGCATGGGCGCGACGATGGTCGGCGCCGAGTGCACCGGCGGTGCGGCGGGCGCGGGGGCCGGCGGGGGCGCGAACCCCTGGGCGGGCTGCGGCACGGGAGCGGGGGCCGGTGCGGGCGCGCCGCCTCCGGGAACGCCGAACGCGGGCGGGGCGAAACCGGGCGCGGCCTGCGGGGTCTGCGGCTGCGGGGCCTGCTGCGGCTCGGGCGCTGCGGGCTCGTCCTCGGCCACCTCGCCGCCGAAGTTCCGCAGCAGCGCGTCGAGACCGCCGTCGAAGCCCTGCCCGACGGCGGCGAACCGCCACACGTCCTTGAAGTAGAAGTCGCCGAGCATCACGGCCCGCTCGGTGGTGAACTCCGAGCCGTTGAACGGGTACCGCGCCACTTCCTCGCCGCCGGCGACGATACGGATGTACCCGGGACCGATCTGCGACATCTGCCCGGCGCCGTCGATGGTCGCCGTGAAGGAGAGCTTCCTGATCTGCTGCGGGATCCGGTCGAGCGTCACGCGGAAGGACTCCGTGTCGCCCGCCTGGGCGCCCAGCAGCTGGATGGACTCCTCGGGGGACTTCGGCTGGTTGTAGAAGACGAAGTACCGGTCGTCGGAGAGCCGTTCGTCGGCGTCGAGTCCGAAGCAGCTGATGTCGAAGCTGAGCCCCGGGCCGGCGATCTGTACCCCGACGTACAGGTCCGTGCCCGCGGTGAGGTCACTGATCCTGGCCTTGTGGCCGCGTTGGAATTCCCTGGCCATACGTACGACCGTCCCCCATCCCATATGTGAGTGCGTCGCGCCAGGCTAACGGCAATACCCGGCACCGGAGGGAGTCGGTACAGACCCGGTACAGAACGCGCAGGAGCCCTCGCTCCGCGTTCCCGCCGGGAGGCGTCCGGGGACGTCTGCGCCGGGCGGTGTCACTCGTCCCGGACGCCGGGGACGTGCGGCAGGCGGTCGGCCGCGACCACGCCCTCGAGGTAGCCGCGGGCCCGTTCGGTCCGCGGGTACGCCTCGAGGAGCCGCCAGAACCGGGGTCCGTGACCGGGCACCAGCAGGTGCGCCAGCTCATGGCAGAGCACGTAGTCGACGACGTACTCCGGCATGCCCTGGAGCCGGTGGGACAGCCGGATGCTCCCGTCGGACGGGGTGCAGGAACCCCAGCGCGTGTTCTGGTTGGTCACCCAGCGCACCGAGCGGGGGCGGGCCCGCCCGTCGAAGTACTGCGCGGACAGGCGCCGCGCGCGCTCGGCCAGCTCGGCGTCCCCGAGGGTCCGTCTGCTCTCCTGGGCGGCGAGTTTGTCGAGCATGACGCGCACCCAGCGCTGCTCCTCCGCCTCGGACATCCGGGCGGGGATGAGCACGACGGTGCGATCGCCCTCGCGGTACGCGGAGACCGTCCGGCGTCGGCGGGCACTCCTGCGGACCTCGATCGCGCTCGCCCGTGAGCCGTCCGTCGGCTGGCTCTTCGCGCTGCGCTGAGACGTTCCGGCGCGGTGCAGTGGGTCGGCGGGCACGTCCCGACCGTACCCGCTGGACCGGGGGAAGTCCCGGCTCCGGGACGCTTCTCCGACGATCCCGTCACCGAGCGCCGGATTTGTACGACGAATTCGGGCACTTGTGGACAACTCCCGACGGCCCGGTGACGGACCCGGGCATGCTGGCAGCGCCGGCCCCGGGACCCGCGACGGAACCGGGCCGGTCTGTGAGAGGCGTCACTCCTGGCCGCAGAGGTGGACCAGGTGCGTATCAGGACAGACGGGGGTCAGTCATGCATCCGATGCTCAAGCCCGCCCTCAGGCGCGGCTGGCGCGACCGCAACACCGTGCAGTTCGGGATGACGCCGGCCCAGGCGCTGACCCTGGGCCCGGTGGACACGGCCACGGGCAGCCTGCTGGAGCTGCTCGACGGCACGCGAGGACTGGAGCTGCTGCGCGAGGAGGGCCGCCGCATGGAGCTGCCCGACGGTCATGTCGACCGGCTGGTGCGGCGGCTGTCACAGGCTGGGCTGATGGACGACTCCCGGGGCGGCGGGCCGGCCGCCGACGCCCTGCGCGGGAGACCCGAGGTGTTGGACCGGCTCCGTCCGGACTGGGCCTCGCTCGGCCTGACCACCGCCGGGCCGGGCGACCCGCTGCGCGTGCTGGCGGCGCGGCGGAGCATGCGGGTGCAGGTCAGAGGCCTGGGCCGGGTGGGGGCGGCGGTGGCGGCGCTGCTGTCGGGGGCGGGTGTCGGGGAGGTCGATGTGCGGGACGTCGGCCGGGTGGAGCCGTGGGACGTGGCGCCGGGCGGGCTGCCGGCCGAGGCGGTCGGCGAGCGCAGGGAGGAGGCGGCCCGTCGGCTCGTACGCCGGTGCGCGCCTGACCGCCCTCCGCGCGGTACGGCCCGCTCGGCCCTGGAGGAGGACGTCACCGGCCACTCCCTGGTCGTGCTCGCCCCGCGGGACGACGTCGCCGTGCACGCTCCGGATCCGGTGTCCGCCGAACCTCTCCTGGCGTCAGGCACTCCGCATCTCCATACCGGGGTGGTGGAGGGCACCGGTGTCGTCGGTCCCCTCGTCCTGCCCGGCGAGACGGCGTGCGCGGGCTGTCTCCAGGAGGAGCGGATCGACCGGGACCCGGCGTGGCCGCGGCTGGTGGCCCAGTGGCGCTCGGGCCGGCAGCGCAGGGTGGGCGCCTGCGATCTGACACTGGCCGCCACGGTCGCCGGTCTGGCCGCCGCGCACGCGCTGGCCTTCCTCGACGGGCGGGTCCCGTCCAGCGCGGGCGCCCGCTGGGAGGTGTCCCTGCCCCAGCTGCACTGGCAGCCCCGGCCTGTCGTGCCGCACCGCCGCTGCCCGTGCGGGGCGGCGGGCACCGGTCCTGACGAGGGTGACGGCGGCCCGGAGAAAGGTAAGGGAGAACACACCTCCGCCGACGGGGGGTCGCGCGAGACAATGGCCGGGCACGGGCCGTCGAAGGAGTCGCGCCGTCAGGCGGACGCGGAGCGGCCGGCAGGGACCTGGAGGGCGCATGTCTGATCTTCCCCGCAAGGCGGTCACCCGCACCGCCAAGCTGGCCGCGCTCCCGCTCGGCTTCGCCGGGCGGGCCACCTGGGGACTCGGCAAGCGGATCGTGGGCGAGTCCGCGGAGCTGGTCGGCCGGGAGCTCCAGCAGCGCACCGCCGACCAGCTGTTCAAGGTGCTGGGCGAGCTCAAGGGCGGCGCCATGAAGTTCGGCCAGGCCTTGTCGGTGTTCGAGTCGGCGCTGCCCGAGGAGGTCGCGGGGCCCTACCGCGCCGCCCTGACCAAGCTTCAGGAGGCCGCCCCGCCCATGCCGACCCGCACGGTGCACGGGGTGCTGGCGGAGCGGCTGGGCGAGGACTGGCAGGAACTGTTCCTGACCTTCGACGACAAACCGGCCGCGGCGGCCTCCATCGGTCAGGTGCACCGGGCGGTGTGGCACGACGGCCGTGAGGTCGCGGTCAAGGTGCAGTACCCGGGCGCCGGTGAGGCCCTGCTCTCCGATCTCAACCAGCTGAGCCGTTTCGCACGGCTGCTGGGACCGCTGGTCCCCGGCATGGACGTCAAGCCGCTCATCACGGAGCTGAGGGACCGGGTCTCCGAGGAACTGGACTACGGCCTGGAGGCGCAGGCGCAGCGGGCGCACGCGGAGGAGTTCGCCGGCGACCCGGACGTGGTCGTGCCGGACGTGGTGCACCAGTGCGACCAGGTGCTGGTCACCGAGTGGCTCGACGGCACCCCTCTGTCGGAGGTCATCGCGGACGGCACCGAGGAGCAGCGCGACCGGGCCGGGCAGCTGCTGGCTCGTTTCCTGTTCTCCGGGCCCGCCCGCACGGGTCTGCTGCACGCCGACCCGCACCCGGGCAACTTCCGTCTGCTGCCCGGAGGTCCCGGCGGCGAGGACGACTGGCGCCTGGGCGTCCTGGACTTCGGCACGGTCGACCGGCTGCCGGGCGGGCTGCCCGCCCCCATCGGCGAGGCGCTGCGGATGACACTGGACGGCGAGGCGGAGGCCGTCTACGAGATGCTCTGCGCCGAGGGCTTCGTCAAGGAGTCCGTCGAGCTGGACCCCGACGCGGTCCTCGACTACCTGCTGCCGATCATCGAGCCGGCCCGGGTCGAGGCGTTCACGTTCACCCGTGGCTGGATGCGCGGTCAGGCGGCCCGGATAGCGGACGTCCGGTCCCCCGCCTACCAGTTGGCCAAGCAGCTCAATCTGCCGCCGGCCTATCTGCTGATCCACCGGGTCACGCTGAGCACCATCGGTGTGCTGTGCCAGCTCGGGGCGACGGTGCGGCTGCGGGACGAACTGGAGGACTGGCTGCCGGAGTTCGTCCCCGGGGAGCCGGGCGAGGAGGAGGAAGCGGCGCAGGCCTGACCGTACCCGGGCCGGGCGTGCCGGGGTCCCGGCCGGGCCGGGGCGTTCACCACCACCGCGAGTCGAGGCGCCCCTCGATCGCGCGCAGGTTCTCCCGGGAGCAGCGCTCGCAGCAGTGCAGACGGACGCCGTTCTCCACGGAGAGGGTCCAGGTCGGCGGCGTCCCCTCGGCGAGGACACCGCAGCGGGCGCAGGCAAGCGGCTCGGGCTCCGCGGCGGAGCCCACGTCGTCGCCTTCGTGAGGACTGGTCACGCGGCGACGATAACCCCGTGCCGAGCACTCCGCTTCCTCAACGCACCGCGGGGGCCGGTCCGTTCACACGGACCGGCCCCCGCGGGAAGATCGGGGCCTCCGGCTCGGAGGCCGTCGCTTCAGGCGGCGTGGCCTACTGCATGACCGCCATGGCGAGCGCCCGGCGGGCACGCCGCGAGGCGCGCTCGGCCCGGCGCTGCATCCGGCGCGCGGTCAGCAGGCTGCTGGCCTGCCTCTCCCGTTGCGCCTCCTGCAGTCGGTCGTGCATATGCGCACGAGCCAGGGCTTCTGGGATGAGTTGCATCTCTCGGGTCCTGTTCTGGCGCGAGTCGTTCGCACCGCTGGTGGTGAAGTCTTCGGTCGCGGAGCCTGCGGGCTCGTGGGTGGACGGCGTCATCGGGGCCTGCTTCTGGGGGTCGTGCGTGAGGGGGCGGTCGATCGTTCCGGGGGTGTTCATGCCGAGACCGGGTTCTTGCGCGGGCGGCCACGCGGCCGCTTCCGGGCGACGACAACACCCTGGACGAACAGCTCGCCACCCCAGACGCCCCAAGGCTCACGCCGCTCCTTGGCGCCGGCGAGGCAGGCCTCGACCAGCGGGCAGGTACGGCAGAGGGACTTGGCGTACTCGACGTCCGCGGGCGACTCGGCGAAGAAGACCTCCGGGTCGTAGGAGCGGCACGGGACGGGTACGCCGAGGTTCTCGATGGCGTCGTCGAGCGCGGTGAGCGCGGTGAGCGGAGTCAAGGTCGGGTCCTCCGTGGAGCCGGGCTTGGGGATCGTGTCGGAAGGCGGTACGGACGGGGCGTGCGCTTCGAGTTGCACGGCTGGTCTTCCTCGTCTGGTCGTTTCCGGCCGGTCGGCCGGGTGTGCGGCTGGTACCGGGTTCTTTTCTTGTCCCGAGGCGCCTTGTCCTGTCTCCCCGTTCGGGCAAACAGAAGGGCCGCGGATCCCGGATGGGGTTCCGCGGCCCTGAAGGCGCCGGCCTGATCGAATCAGGCTGGATCACTCCAGGGTTCTGGCCCACGGAAGGCCCACATCAGGTGGTGCTGCGTCGTCTGCTTCCGGAATCCGGCACCGGCCGCCGCAAAGGCATAGGCCTGCGCCTGTGCCACTACTGCTGCTTCCAGTGCCTTGGTCGGTCGCTCATCGCGCTCACGGACGACAAGGCCCGCGGGAGCGAGGGAGGACGCCGGACGGACGGCACGAATGCCGGACAGACCGGTGCCCTGGTTCGAGGCGCCGAGCATGCACAGGGAGACGGCCGAGCGATCGGTCAGTTTGACGCTGGTGTTGATGCTGATCACTGGACTCGCCTCCTCTCGGCGTCTCAGGGGGACCGGGCGAACCGGTCCGCGGATATGCAAGTACAACACGGAATCAGGGCCTCCGAGAAGGCCGCTGTCCCCGTGGCTAAGAACCTATGGGGATTCCCGGGGCATGCGCAAACTATTTTTCCGACGAGTTCGCGTCAGTCCTGATCTTGTCCCTCGGCGGGGTCGCGGCCCGCGCAGAGGGCCAGTACGTCGGCGCCGTAACGGCGCAGCTTGCGCATGCCCACCCCGGGAATGCGGGCCAGTTCGTGCTCGTCGTCGGGGACCGCCTCGGCGATGGCGATCAGCGTCTTGTCGGTGAAGACGCAGAAGGCCGGCTGGCCGCTGCGCCGCGCCTGCTCACCGCGCCACTCGCGCAGCCGCTCGTACAGGCCCTCGTCCATGTCGGAGGGGCAGTCCTCGCAGCGCATCAGCTTCATCTCGCCGCCGTCGGTCAGCGTGCGGCCGCAGACGCGGCAGCGGGCGGGGGTGCGCTGCCTGCGGCGCGGCGCCTGCTCGGGGACCGCGGTGGCCGCCGCCGTCCAGGAGCCGCGCTCCACCGCGCCCGCTCCTGCCGCGCCCGCGCGGCCGGCGACGGCCTGTGAGCCGGGGCGCAGTCCGGTGAGGAAGCGGCTCGGGCGCCGGTTCGCACGGCCGCCCGGGGAGCGGGCGAGCGCCCAGGAGAGGTGGAGGTGCTCGCGGGCGCGGGTGACGCCGACATAGAGGAGACGGCGCTCCTCCTCGATCTGCTCGTCCGTCTTGGCGTAGGTGATCGGCATCATCCCTTCGGCGACGCCGACCAGGAAGACGACGTCCCACTCCAGGCCCTTGGCCGCGTGCAGCGAGGCGAGCGTGACGCCCTGGACCGTGGGGGCGTGCTGGGCGCCGGCCCGCTCGTCCAGTTCGACGACGAGGTCGGCGAGCGTGGCGCCGGCGTTGGCGGCGGCGAAGTCCTGGGCGAGGTGCGCCAGTGCGGCGAGGGACTCCCAGCTCTCCCGGACCGCGCCCGACCCGGCCGGCGGCTGGGGCGTCCAGCCCTTGCCGGAGAGCACGGCCCGCACCTGGGAGGGCAGGTCGGGGGCGTCGTCGAGGAGCGCGTCGTTGCCGCCGAAGCGGGCCGCGGCGCGCAGGGCGGTGATGGCGTTGCGCACCTCGGGACGGTCGAAGAACCGCTCGGCCCCGCGGAGCTGGTAGGGCACGCCGGCGTCGGCGAGTGCCTGCTCGTAGGTCTCGGACTGGGAGTTGGTGCGGAAGAGGACGGCGATCTCGCTCGCCGGGACGCCCGAGCCGATCAGCTCGCGGATGCGGCGGGCGGCGCCCTCGGCCTCGGCGGGCTCGTCGGTGTACTCGGTGAAGACCGGCTCGGGTCCCGCGGGGCGCTGGGAGACCAGCTCGAGCCGGTGGTCGGCGGCGCGGCCCTTCGCCTGGGCGAGCAGGCCGTTGGCCAGGCGGACCACCTGGGGCGTCGAGCGGTAGTCGCGGACGAGCTTGACCACGGTGGCGCCCGGGTGGCGGACGCGGAAGTCGAGCAGATGGTCCGGGGTCGCGCCGGTGAAGGAGTAGATGGTCTGGCTGGCGTCGCCGACCACGCACAGGTTCTCCCGGTCGCCGAGCCACAGCTCCAGCAGGCGCTGCTGGAGGGGGCTGACGTCCTGGTACTCGTCGACGACGAAGTGCTGGTACTGCGCCCTCACCTGCTCGGCGATGTCGTGCCGGTCCTGGAGGACGGCGACGGTGAGCAGCAGGACGTCCTCGAAGTCGATGACGGAGCGCTCGCGCTTGAGGTCCTCGTAGGCGGCGTAGAGCTGGGCGATCTCGGCGGGGTCGCGGGGCGTCTCCCGGCCTGCCTTGGCGGTCGCGGCCGTGTAGTCGGCGGGGACGGTCTGGGTGACCTTGGACCACTCGATCTCGGCGGTGACGTCCCGCAGCTCGCCCCGGTCCAGGCGGATCCGGCAGGCGGCGGCCGCGTCGGCGACCAGCTGGATCTTGCGGTCGACGAGCCGGGGCAGGGGTCCGCCGACCGCCTTGGGCCAGAAGTACTGGAGCTGACGCAGGGCCGCGGAGTGGAACGTCCGCGCCTGGACTCCCACCGCTCCGAGCTGGCGCAGCCGGCCGCGCATCTCCCCCGCCGCGCGGTTGGTGAACGTGACGGCGAGGACGCTGGACGGCTGGAGGATCCCGGCGCGCACCCCGTAGGCGATGCGGTGGGTGATCGCCCTGGTCTTGCCGGTGCCGGCGCCCGCCAGCACGCACACCGGCCCGTGCAGCGCGGTGGCGACGGCGCGCTGCTCGGGGTCGAGACCTTCGAGCACCGCGTCGGCCGAGTCCGGTACCCGCGGGAAGAGGGTGGAGTGCGTTGCTGCTGTCACACCGCCATGCTGCCAGGTCGCCCGTGGCGGGTGAGCCGGTTGTCCACAGGGAAGGGCTCACGGTCGTACGAATGCGACAAGCGTCACGCCCCGGCTGCCGGGGCCGGAGGGACGGCGGGAATGCCTTCGCTTTCAAGTACGTTCCCCGGAAGACCGAGGAGTTTCCCGAGCCGCCGAAGGAGAGCGAGAGGCATGCAGGGCACTGTGACGATGTACAGCACCACGTGGTGCGGCTACTGCCGTCGGCTGAAGAGCCAGATGGACCGTGAGGGCATCGCGTACACCGAGATCAACATCGAGCAGGACCCCGAGTCGGCGGCCTTCGTGGAGAAGGCGAACGGCGGCAACCAGACGGTGCCCACCGTGCTGTTCCCCGACGGTTCGACGCTCACCAACCCCTCGCTCGCGCAGGTCAAGCAGAAGATCGGCGTCTGAGCGTCCCGCGGACGCACGAAGCGGGCGGCCGTCCCTCACGGGACCGGCCGTCCGCTTCGTCGTGTGCGGGTCCCTCGGCTCAGAAGGCGCTGCGGGTGGGCAGGTCCTCGCCGTACCAGCGCTCGATCAGCCGGGCCGCGATGGAGATGCCGTAGGGCGGGAGCACCTCGCCGGACTCGAAGGCGGCGCGCAGTTCGTCCCGGGAGAACCAGCGGGCCTCGTGGATCTCGTCGCCGTCCACGGTGATCTCTCGGGAGGTGGCGTGGGCGACGAAGCCGAGCATCAGGCTGGAGGGGAACGGCCAGGGCTGGCTGGCGACGTACTCGACCTCGCCGACGGCGATGCCGACCTCCTCGTGCACCTCGCGGCGCACCGACTGCTCGATGGCCTCGCCCGGCTCGACGAACCCGGCGAGCGTGGAGAAGCGGCCCTCGGGCCAGTGGACCTGGCGGCCGAGCAGGATGCGGTCCTTGTCGTCGATCACCGCCATGATCACCGCGGGGTCGGTGCGCGGGTAGTGCTCGGCGCCGCAGGCGGGGCAGCGGCGGATGTGCCCGGCGGCGGCGATGACGGTGCGCTCGCCGCAGCGCGAGCAGAAGCGGTGCAGCCGCTGCCAGTTCTCCAGCGCCACGGCGTGCACCATCAGGCCCGCCTCGCGCGGCGACAGCAGCAGCCCCGCCTCGCGCAGGCCGGCCGGGCGGGCTGAGTCGTCCATGCGGCCGGGCAGGGAGTCCTTCTGCAGGGCGAAGTAGCTGACGCCGTCCTCGTCTATGCCGAGGAAGTAGCGGTGGGCCTCGGTGAGCGGGGCCTCGAAGGACGGGGTCATGACGAGTTCGGTGCGCCCGTCCGGTGCCTCGTCGATGAGGACCTGGCCGCCGGAGACCACGAAGCAGCGGGTCGAGGGGTGGCTCCACGCCGCCGCGAGCCATGCCTCGTCGAGCCGGTGGTGGGCGGCGCGGTCGATGCCGCTCGGGGCGGTGAGCGAGATGGGCCGGTCGGCGGTGTGGTCGGTCCTGGTGGTCACGGGTGCTTCCAACTCCCCCGGGGGAACGGATCGGGTCGCGGGCGGTCTGGCGGACGAGGGCGGGAGGGACCGGGTCCTGCGGGCGCGGCGGTGGCGCGGTTCTTCCAGTGTGCCGCGCGCGGGCGCCCGCTTCGGACGGCTCGGGTGGTCAGGGGGCGTGCCGCCAGTGCTCGGCGAGGTCGCCCCAGAGGTGGGCGCTGGTCTCGGCGCCCTTGAGCAGCAGGTCCAGCTCGACCTTCTCGTCGGGGGCGTGCCAGCCGTCGGACGGGACGGAGATGCCGAGGAAGAGCACCGGTGCGTCCAGGACGTCCTGGAGGTCGGCGGCCGGTCCCGATCCTCCCTCGCGGGTGAACAGCACGGGTTTGTCGAAGGCGCGTCCCATCGCGCGGACGACCGACTGCAGGGCGGGGTGGTCGAGCGGGGTCAGGCAGGGTCGGGTGGCCGGGCTGAAGGTGATCTCGTGCCGGACGCCCTCGGGCAGCCGGCCGGGCACCCAGGCGGCGACCGCGTCCCGGACGTGCGCGGGGTCCTGGCCCGCGACCAGCCGGAAGGACAGCTTCACCATCGCGGAGGACGGGATGATCGTCTTGCTGCCGGGGCCCTGGTAGCCGCCGCCGATGCCGTTGACCTCGGCGGTGGGCCGCGCCCAGATGCGCTCCAGGGTGCTGTAGCCGGCCTCGCCGCCGGTGCCGTGCGACTTGGCGCTGCTCAGCCACCGCTCCTCGTCGAAGGGCAGCCGGGCGAAGAGCTCGCGTTCGCGGTCGGTGAGCTCGACGACGCCGTCGTAGAAGCCGGGGATCGCCACCCGGCCCTGCTCGTCGTGCAGGGCGGCGACCAGCCGGGCGGCCGCGGTGGCCGGGTTGGGCACCGCGCCGCCGAAGGAGCCGGAGTGGATGTCCTGGTCGGGGCCGTGGAGGCGGATCTCGCACTCGGCGAGGCCGCGCATGCCGGTGCACACGGTCGGGGTGTCCTCGGACCACATGCCGGTGTCGGAGACGATCACGGCGTCGGCGGCGAGCCGGTCCGCGTTCCGCACGACGAGCTCCCGGAAGTGCGGGGAGCCGGACTCCTCCTCGCCCTCGATCAGCAGCTTGAGGTGGACGGCGGGGCTGGTGCGGCCGGTGGCGGCGAGGTGGGCGCGCACCCCCAGGGTGTGGAAGAAGACCTGGCCCTTGTCGTCGGCGGCGCCGCGCGCGTAGAGGCGGTTGCCGCGGACGACGGGTTCGAACGGGTCGCTGTTCCAGCCGTCCTCGCGGGCGGCGGGCTGCACGTCGTGGTGGCCGTACACCAGGACGGTCGGCGCCCCGGGGTCGTCGCTGGGCCACTCGGCGTACACCGCCGGGGCGCCTGGGGTGTCCCAGACCTCGGCGGCCGGGAAGCCGGTGTCCTTCAGGGCGGCGACCAGCCAGTCGGCGCTGCGGCGCACGTCGGGGGCGTGATCGGGCTGGGCCGAGACGGACGGGATGCGGAGCCACGCGGAGAGGTCGTCGAGGAACGCCGTGCGATGGTCTGCGATGTACGTACGGACGGCGTCGACGGCATTGTCAACGTGCTGGCTCATGTCTACGAGCCTATCGGCCCGCGGGGGTGTCCTCGGAGTGCGGTATCTCACCGTGCGGCGTGCGGTGTCCCGCCGTCCGGGTCGTCGAGCAGCAGCCGCTCCAGCTCGGCTCGGCCGGGAAGCCGCTCCGGGCGGACCACCTCGCCGGTGCGGACGTACAGGAACGCGGCGGTGACCGACTCCAGGGGGACGCCCTGCTGCTCGGCCCAGGCGAGCCGGTAGACCGCCAGCTGCAACGGGTCGGCGGTGCGGCCCCGGCCGGTCTTCCAGTCGACGATCTCGTACGTCACCGCGTCGCCGTCCTCGGGGCCCTCGGGGTCCTCGGGGTCCTCGTGCCGGTACACGGCGTCGATGCGGCCCCGGACGACCCGGCCGGCGATCGACAGCTGGAACGGCGCCTCGACGCGGTAGGGCGTGCGGTGGGCGTACTCGGTGCGCTCGAAGGCCTCCTTCAGCTCCTCCAGGTCACGCTCGTCGGCGATCTCGGCGTCGGCGCCCGGCAGCTCGTCCGGGTCGAGCATGGGCAGGGTCAGCTCCTCGAAGCGCGCCTCGACCCACGCGTGGAAGCGGGTACCCCGGCGCGCGGCGGGCTGGGGCGGGCGCGGCATGGGGCGGGCCAGCTCGCGGGCGAAGCCGTCGGGGTCGGCGGCGAGCCGCAGCAGCTGGGACGCGGTGAGGGAGGCGGGCAGCCGCACCTCGGTGACGGTGTCGCGGGCGCGCAGCAGCTCCCCGGTGAGGGCGTCCAGGTCGCGGTCCCAGGAGGCGACGGTGCGGGCCTCCTCGGGCGTGAGGCGTGCCTCGTCGGGTGCGGGGAGGTCCGGCCCTGTTCGTGCGGACCCGTCCGGGGCGGTCGCCTGGTGGGGGACGACGGGGCGCCGGGTGGGCAGGGAGTCCCAGTCGTCGGTGCCGGGGCCGGCGTCCGCGGGAGCGGCGTCCGGCGCGCCGGAGGCGTGGGGGTACGGGTCTTCGGCGTACTGGTCTTCGGCGTACTGGTCTTCGGCGTACGGGTCTTCGGCGTACGGCTCGTCGGGGAAGTCCTCCGGGTACGGCTCCTCGTCGTCCGGCGGGGGCGGCCAGTCCGGGTCGTCGTAGGCGCCCGGGTCGTGGAGGGCCGCCGCGCCGTGCGGGTCGGCGGCGAGACGGTCGAGGTGGGCGAGGACGGTCGCGGCGGCGGCGCGGCGCCGGGCGAGGGCCGCGTCGTCCAGGGGCAGCGGCCACGCCTGGACGTCACCGGCCTGTCGCAGCGCCGGATTCTCCTCGTCCTCCTCGGGCTCCTCCGCCCACGCCTCGATCTCGCCGTACCCGGCGGCGCAGTGGTCGTGGAGGGCGAGCAGGAACTCGGAGGGACCGCGCGGCTTCTTCTGGCTGGGGCCCCACCAGTGGCCGGAGCCGAGCAGCAGGGAGCGGGGGCGGGTGAAGGTGACGTAGCCGAGGCGCAGTTCCTCGGTGTACTGGTGCTCCTTCATCGCCTCGTGGAAGGCCTTCAGGCCCCGCGCGTCCCAGGACGGCACGTCGGGGAGGGTGTCGGCGTCGCCGCGCAGCGCGTGCGGCAGCACCTTGCCCTGCGCCGTCCACTTCTCGCGGCCCCGGTCGCTGGGGAAGGCGCCGGTGACCAGGCCGGGGACGGCGACGACGTCCCACTCCAGCCCTTTGGACTTGTGGGCGGTGAGCACCTTGACGGTGTTCTCGCCTCCTGGCAGCGCGTTGTCCAGGCCCTTCTCGTACTGGGCGGCGGTGCGCAGGAAGCCGAGGAAGGCGAGCAGGGTGGCCTCGTTGTCCCCGGCGGCGAAGGACGCGGCGACGTCGAGGAAGTTGGACAGGGTCTCCCGGCGGCGGGCGGCCAGCGCGTGCGGGGACGCGGACAGCTCGACCTCGAGACCGGTGACGGCGAGCACCCGGTGCAGTACGTCCATCAGCGGGTCGGCGAGGGAGCGGCGCAGGTCGCGCAGCTCGGCGGCGAGGCGGGCGAAGCGGACGCGCGCGTCGGGCGAGAAGGGCAGCCCGTCGTCGTCCCCGCCGCCCTCCATCGGGGTCTCCAGGAAGGTGTCGAGGGCGTCGGCGAGCGAGATCACCTCGGCGGGGTCGACGCCCTCGACGGCCTCGGCGAGCCGCCGGTCCGGGTCGTCGTCGCCGTCCACGCGCGCGTGGGACACCAGCCGGCGCGCGCGGCGGCCGAGCAGGGCGAGGTCGCGGGGGCCGATCCGCCAGCGCGGTCCGGTCAGCAGCCGGACGAGGGAGGCGTTGGCGCCGGGGTCCTGGAGGACCTCGCAGACGGCGACCAGATCGGCGATCTCCGGCAGGTGCAGCAGCCCGGACAGACCGACGACCTCGACGGGCACGTCCCGGGCGACCAGCGCGGCCTGGATCTCGCCGAAGTCGGTCGCCGTCCGGCACAGGACGGCGATCTCGCCGGGCGCCTTGCCGGTGTTCACCAGGTGCGCGATCGAGTCGGCGAGCCAGTCGATCTCCTCGGCATGGGTGCGCAGCAGGGCGCAGCGGACGATGCCGTCGCGCTCGGCGCCGGGCGCCGGGCGGAGGGCCTCCACGCCCGCGTGCATGGCGCGCAGCGGCTCGGCGAGACCGTTGGCGAGGTCGAGCAGCCGGCCGCCGCTGCGGCGGTTCTCGCTGAGCGACTGGCGGGTGGCGGGGCGGCCGTCGGCGTGCGGGAAGTGCTCGGGGAAGTCGTCGAGGTTGGCGACGGAGGCCCCGCGCCAGCCGTAGATGGCCTGGCAGGGGTCGCCCACGGCGGTCACCGGATGACCGGTGCCGCCGCCGAAGAGGCCCGCGAGAAGGACGCGCTGGGCGACCGACGTGTCCTGGTACTCGTCGAGGAGGACCACCCGGAACTCGTCACGCAGCACGCGGCCCACCTCGGGCAGGCCGGCGAGCCGGGCGGACAGGGCGATCTGGTCGCCGAAGTCGAGCAGGTCCCGTTCGCGTTTGGCGGCCCGGTAGCGCCGCACCAGCTCGGCCAGTTCTCGGCGGGCGGCGGCGGCCTCGGGGACCTTGCGCAGGTCGGCGTTGGTGAGCTTGGCGTTCTCCAGGGCGCGCAGCAGCTCGGCGTCGTGGGCGCGCAGGTCCTCGGGGCGCACCAGGTGCTCGGAGAGCTCCGAGTCGAGGGTGAGGAGGTCGCCCACCAGGTCGGGGAAGGAGCGGGTGAGGGCCGGGTAGAGGCCGGGCGCCTCGCGCAGCACGCGCGCGGCGAGCTGGTAGCGGGTGGCGTCGGCGAGCAGCCGGGACGTCGGTTCGAGGCCGATGCGCAGCCCGTGGTCGGTGAGCAGCCGGCCGGCGAAGGCGTGGTACGTGGAGATCACCGGCTCGCCCGGCGGGTTGTCCGGGTCGATGGCATCTGGGTCGGTGACGCCGGCTTTGATCAGGGCCGTGCGGACGCGTTCTGCGAGCTCCCCGGCGGCCTTGTTGGTGAAGGTGAGGCCGAGGACCTGCTCGGGGGCGACCTGGCCGGTGCCGACCAGCCAGACCACGCGGGCCGCCATCACCGTCGTCTTGCCGGAGCCCGCTCCGGCCACGATCACCTGCGGGGCGGGCGGCGCGGTGATGCAGGCCGTCTGCTCCGGGGTGAACGGGATCCCGAGCAGCTCCTTGAGCTGGTCGGGATCGGTGATACGGGCGGGCACACCGAGAATCTAGCGGCGACGACTGACAGCGCGGGCACACCGAGCCCGCCGGGAGGAAAGAAGCGCAGGTCGGCGGGGGTGGTGCGATACGTCACGCGCGCCGTTCAGGCCGGTCACTCGACGACGTGGCGGCCCTCGGGACGGGCGCTGCACGACGCCCGGAACGCGCAGTGCGCGCAGTGCTGGCCCGCGGTCGGGGTGAACCGCTCGTCGAGGACCTTGCCGGCGGCGGTGGCCAGCAGATCGCCGACCCACTCCCCCTCCAGCGGCTCCTGCGCCTGCACCTTGGGCAGGGTCTCGCCGCCGTCCCGCTTGGCGGCGCCCTGCCGCAGCTGGACGAGCTCGGCGCCGCCCGGCTCGGGGCGCACCCCGTCGAAGACCTCGTCGACGGCGCCCTCGCGGACGGCGAGCTGGTACACGGCGAGCTGGGGGTGGCGTTCCACCTCCTTGGAGCTGGGCGCCTGCTTGCCGGTCTTGAAGTCGACGACGTAGGCGCGGCCCTCGCCGTCGGCCTCGACGCGGTCCATCTGGCCCCTGATGCGGACCTGGTAGTCGCCGGACTCCAGGGTGACGTCGAAGTCGTGCTCGCTGGCCACCGGCGTGCGTCCGGTGCGGTCCATGACGTGCCACTTCAGGAAGCGCTCGAGCGCCACGCGCGCGTTCTCCTTCTCCTGCGCCGACTTCCAGGGCGCGTCGAAGGCGAGGGCGTTCCACACGGAGTCGAGGCGTTCCATGAGGACGTCGAGATCGGCGGGGGTGTGCCCGGAGGCGACCTCGTCGGCGAGGACGTGGACGACGTTGCCGAAACCCTGGGCGGCGGTGGCGGGCGCGTCGGCCTTCACCTCGCGGCCCAGGAACCACTGGAGGGCGCAGGTGTTGGCCAGCTGGTCGAGGGCGCTGCCGGAGAGCACCACGGGCTTGTCACGGTCGCGCAGCGGCACCTTGCTGTGCGTGGGTTCGTCCATGCCCCACCAGCGGTAGGGGTGCGCGGACGGCACCAGGGGACGGCCGTCCTCGTCGGCGAGCGCGGCGAGCCGGGCCAGCCGCCGGGCGGCGGCCTCGCGCAGGGCGTCGGAGACGCGGGGATCGACCGTGGTGGCGCGCAGCTCGGCGACGAGCGCGGCGACGGACAGCGGGCGCCGCGGGCGTCCGGTGACGTCCCGGGGCTCCACGCCGAGCTCGGTGAGGAAGCGGGAGGGCTGGTCGCCGTCGTCGGACGGCGCCTTCACGGCCGTCACCACGAGGCGGTCACGCGCTCGCGTGGCGGCGACGTAGAACAGGCGGCGCTCCTCGGCGAGCAGCGCGCCGGGTGTGAGGGGCTCGGCGAGCCCGTCACGGCCGATGCGGTCGGCCTCCAGCAGGGAGCCGCGGCGGCGCAGGTCCGGCCACAGGCCCTCCTGGACACCGGCCACGACGACGAGGCCCCACTCCAGGCCCTTGGAGCGGTGCGCGGTCATCAGGCGTACGGCGTCGGGGCGCGCGGCGCGGCGGGTGAGGGTGTCGGCGGCGATGTCCTCGGCCTCGATCTCCTCGAGGAAGTTGAGGGCGCCGCGCCCGCCCGTGCGCTCCTCCGCGCGCGCGGCGGTGGCGAACAGCGCGCACACGGCGTCGAGGTCGCGGTCGGCGTTGCGGCCGGCGGCGCCGCCGCGGCGGGCCGCGCGTTCCAGCCGCTGCGGCCAGGGGGTGCCGTCCCACAGCTCCCAGAGGGCCTCCTCGGCCGTGCCGCCGCCGGCCAGGCACTCGCGGGCCCGGCGCAGCAGGGCGCCGAGCCGTTGCGCCCCGCGCGCGTAGACGGGATCGTGCACGGCGAGCCGCTCGGGCTCCGCCAGCGCGCGGGCGAGCAGTTCGTCCGAGGGCGGCGGCAGGGGGTTCCCGGCCGCCCGCTCCTCCTCGCGCAGCGCGCGTCCGAGCCGCCGCAGGTCGGCCGCGTCCATGCCGGCGAGGGGGGAAGTGAGGAGGGTGAGGGCGGTCTCGGTGTCGAGCCAGCAGGGTTCGTCGCCGTCGCTCGCCGAACCGCCCCGGCCGCTTCCGGGCTCGTCGCCGTCGGTCGCCTCGCCGGAACCGCCGCCCGTCTCGCCGGAACCGTCGCCCGTTTCACCGGAACCGGCACGCGCACCGGCGTCCACCTCACCGGAACCTGCGCCCGCACCGGCACCCGCCTCACCGGAACCCAGGTCCGCCGCACCGGAACCGGCATCCGCCTCGCCCGAGCCGGCGCCCGCCGCACCGGAACCGTCACCCGCCGCATCCCCCGCACCCCGCACGCCCTCGGCGTGCGCGGCGCCCGGCCGCCGTTCCTCCTCCGCCCTCGCCACCGCGCGCAGCGCGGTCAGCAGCGGGGCGACTGCCGGCTCGTGCCGCAGGGGCAGGTCGTCCCCGTCGACGTCGACGGGGACGCCCGCTGACGTGAGAGCCCGGCGGACCACCGGCAGGGTGCGGGCGCCCGCGCGGACCAGGACCGCCATGTCGTTCCAGGGGACGCCGTCCTCCAGGTGGGCGCGGCGCAGGATGTCGGCGACGTTGTCCAGCTCGGTGCCTGCCGTCGGGTAGGTGTACACCTCGACCCGGCCGCCCTCACGCACGGGCGCCGGCTCGCGGTGCAGGCGGACCTTCTCGGCGGGCAGCCGGGGCAGCGGCATACGGCGGGTGATCCGCCGGGTGGCTTCGAGGAGCGCGGCGCCGGAGCGCCGGGAGGTGCGCAGCACCTGGACGGGCGCGGGGCGGCCGTCCGCGCGCGGGAAGGCGTGCGGGAACTCCAGGATGCCGCCGACGTCGGCGCCCCGGAACGCGTAGATCGACTGGTCGGGGTCGCCGAAGGCGACGAGGGTGCGGCCGCCGGACGCCAGGGCGCGCAGCAGCCGTACCTGGGCGGGGTCGGTGTCCTGGTACTCGTCGACGTAGACGGCGTCGTAGCGGTCGGCGAGCTGCCCGGCGGTCTCGGGCCGCCGGGCGAGAAGCACCGCGCGGTGGACGAGTTCGGCGTAGTCGATGACGCCCTGGAGGTCGAGGACGTCGAGGTACTCGGCGAGGAAGGCGGACGCGGCGCGCCAGTCGGGGCGGCCGATGCGGCGGGCGAAGGCGTCCAGGGCGCCGGGGTCGAGCCCGAGTTCACGGCTGCGGGCGAGCACCGCGCGGACCTCGTCGGCGAAGCCGCGGGTGGTCAGGCAGGCGCGCAGGTCGTCCGGCCAGCGCACGTGGGACAGCCCGAGCCGTTCCAGGTCCACCTGGCCGGCGAGCAGCTCGCGCACGGTGACGTCCTGCTCGGGTCCGGAGAGCAGCCGCAGCGGCTCCACGAACAGGTCGCTGTCCTGGTGGGCGCGGACCAGGGCGTAGCAGAAGCTGTGGAAGGTGGTCGCCTGCGGGGCACGGGCGGCGCCGATGCGCAGCGCCATGCGGTCGCGCAGCTCGACGGCGGCCTTGCGGCTGAAGGTGAGCACCAGGATGCGCTCGGGGTCGCCGCCGCGCGCGACACGGGCGGCCACGGACTCGACGAGCGTGGTGGTCTTGCCGGTGCCGGGACCGGCGAGGACGAGCAGCGGCCCGGAGCCGTGCTCAACCACGGAACGCTGGGCGGCGTCCAGTGGAGGGGGATCCACGCGGGCCGGAGGGGTACGCACCAGCCGATAGGCGCCACGGCTCCCCCGCCGCACCTGGGGGTGCGACAGGCCGCTGGTGGAGGAAGAGGAGCTCACGTGGTTCGCCGGTCCTGGTGGGTGTGCTGTGGGGCGCTGCGCCGCGTGCGCGGGGCGGTGGTCGGGGGGTGAGGGGGGCACGCGCAGCCGACGCTACGCCGGGGACCGGAGCGGAAGCAGGGTTTCCGCTTCTTCTCTCCCGTCCCTCCGGGCACCCGTGCCCCTCGACCCACGAACGTACGTCATGCCGTGGATATGCCTCATGTCCCCCTGAAGCATCACATGTCACACGGCGACGGCGGGGATGGCGGAAGCTGTCAGGTGTGACCCCCGGTGTCCGCGCCGCCGTCCCACCGCGCGCGTCTCATGTCGAGGCGTGGCACATGGCCCTCCGCCGCCCGGCCCGCCTCCCGCAGCGGTGTGCCCTCCGCGCGGTAGTGACCGAGGGCCCGCAGCTCGTGGCCGGGCAGCAGCACGCCGTCCGCGCGGACCACGCGCCACCAGGGGACGGCACCGCCGTAGAGCGCCATCACGCGCCCCACCTGCCGTGGCCCGCCCTCCCCCAGCCACTCGGCCACGTCCCCGTACGTCATGACGCGCCCCGGCGGGATCAGCTCGGCGACCTCCAGGACCCGCTCGGCGTACGCGGGCAGGGCGTCCGGGTGCTCCGGACCCCCGTCGGACGGAAGACTCTCCTGGCTCATCCGGACCATCCTGCCCCACCCCACCGACAACGCGGCGTGTCCGCGGACACGCGCGGGCGACTCGCCCCGGAGCACCGCTTCGGGCAGACTGTGCCGCCCCGCTTGTGGACCCTGATGCCCCCTTGTGGCGGTACGGCATGCCACCATCGTGCGGGCGGTGACCGGTGATACGAGATCGAGAAGAGACGATGAAGCAGCAGGGTGCGCACCCCGAGGACACGGAGGGCACCCCTGACGCCTCGTCGCGCCCGGACACCGCGAAGCAGCCCGGCGGGGCGCACCGGGACGTGGCGCACATCGACGAGGTCGAGGGCGACGAACCGCTGCTCCCCGCGCGCGTGCACCGCCCGTCCGACCTCATGCGGCTGGTGGGCGGCGTGCTCGCGGTCGTGGTGCTGCTGGCGATCGCCGCGTTCGCCCACGGCACGACCTCGGGTCTCGAACAGGACATCAACAAGGGCACCGGACAGGCGCCCGACCTGCTCATCAAGATCGCCGGCCTGGCGTCCAGCATCGCCATCCTGCTGGTCCCGGTCGCCTTCGCGATCGAACGTCTGATCAAACGGGACGGGCTGCGGATCGCCGACGGCGTGCTCGCCGCCGTGCTGGCGCACGGGGTGACGCTCGCCACCGACCTGTGGGTCGCGCGGGCCGCTCCCGACTCGATCCAGGACGCGCTCACCCAGCCCTCCCCCGGCGACATCCACGCCCTCACCGACCCGGTGCACGGCTATCTCGCACCGGTCATCGCGTACATGACCGCCGTCGGCATGTCCCGCAGACCGCGGTGGCGGGCGGTGCTGTGGGTGGTGCTGCTGCTCGATGCCTTCTCGATGCTGGTCACCGGGTACACCACCCCGTTCTCCATCATCCTCACGGTGCTGATCGGCTGGACCGTCGCCTACGGCACGCTGTACGCGGTCGGCTCGCCCAACGTCCGGCCCACCGGCCGCACGCTGATGGCGGGGCTCCGCACGGTCGGCTTCCGCCCCGTGACCGCCTCCCGGGAGGAGGCCGCGGACGCGGCCGAGGGCGGCGACCGGGGGCGGCGCTACTTCGTCACCCTGGAGGACGGCCCGCCCCTCGACGTCACCGTCGTCGACCGCGAGCAGCAGGCGCAGGGCTTCTTCTACCGCGCGTGGCGCAACCTGGCGCTGCGCGGCTTCGCCACCCGCCGGAGCCTGCAGTCGCTGCGCCAGGCGCTGGAGCAGGAGGCCCTGCTGGCCTACGCCGCCATCGCGGCCGGCGCCAACGCGCCCAAGCTGATCGCCACGTCGGAGCTGGGCCCCGACGCGGTGATGCTGGTCTACGAGCACACCGGCGGACGCACGCTGGACTCGCTGGACGACGGGGAGATCACCGACGAGCTGCTGCGCGACACCTGGCACCAGGTGATGGCGCTGCAGTCGCGCCGTATCGCGCACCGCAGGCTGGTGGGCGACGCCATCCTGGTGGATCGTTCCGGCACGGTGATCCTCACCGACCTGCGCGGCGGGGAGATCGCGGCCGGCGACCTGCTGCTGCGCATGGACGTCTCCCAGCTGCTGGTGACGCTGGGTCTGCGGGTGGGCGCCGAACGCGCGGTGGCCTCCGCGCTGAGCGTCCTCGGCCCCGACGCCGTGGCGGACTGTCTGCCGATGCTCCAGCCGATCGCGCTGAGCCGCTCCACGCGCGCGACGCTGCGCCGGCTCGCCCGGGAGCGCGCCGAGCGGGAACGCGAGGCTGTCCTGGAGGCTTCCCGCCACTCCCGTCCGGCCCGCGCGCACGACGCCGACGTCTCCCGCCCCGTCGTGCTCGAAAAGGCGGACAAGAAGGCCGTACGGGCGGAGCAGCGGGCCGAGAAGCGGGCCATCGACGAGGCACTCGACGAGGCGCGCGAGGAGGATCTGCTCAGCCAGATCCGGCAGGAGGTGCTGCGGATCAGGCCGCAGGCCCCGGTCGAGCCGGCCCGGCTGGAGCGGGTGCGCCCGCGCACGCTGATCAGCCTCATCGCGGGCGCGATCGGCGCGTACTTCCTGCTGACGCAGCTCACCCACATCGAGTTCGGCCCGCTGATCTCCAACGCGGAGTGGGGCTGGGTGGCCGCGGCGGTGCTGTTCTCGGCGCTGAGCTACGTGGCGGCCGCGATGGCGCTGCTCGGGTTCGTGCCGGAACGCGTGCCGTTCCCGCGCACGGTGGCGGCGCAGGTCGCCGGCTCCTTCGTGAAGATCGTCGCCCCCGCCGCGGTCGGCGGCGTCGCGCTGAACACCCGCTTCCTCCAGCGCGCGGGGGTGCGTCCGGGACTCGCGGTGGCGAGCGTCGGCGCGTCGCAGCTGTTCGGGCTCGGCTGCCACATCCTCATGCTGCTGGCGTTCGGCTATCTGACCGGTACCGAGAAGACGCCCTCGCTGTCGCCGTCCCGCACGGTCATCGGCGGTCTGCTGACGGTCGCGGTGCTGGTGCTCGTGGTGACCTCGGTGCCGTTCCTGCGGAAGTTCGTCGTCACGCGCGTGCGGTCGCTGTTCGCGGGCGTCGTGCCGCGCATGCTCGACGTGCTGCAGCGGCCGCAGAAGCTGGTCACCGGCATCGGCGGCATGCTGCTGCTGACCGCCTGCTTCGTGATGTGCCTGGACGCCTCGATCCGGGCGTTCGGCGACGAGTCGACCTCGGTGAGCATCGCCAGCGTCGCCGTCGTCTTCCTCGCGGGCAACGCCCTCGGGTCCGCCGCGCCGACGCCGGGCGGTGTGGGCGCCGTGGAGGCCACCCTGACCGTCGGTCTGATCGCGGTCGGCCTGCCCAAGGAGGTCGCGGCGCCCGCCGTGCTGCTCTTCCGGCTGCTGACCCTGTGGCTGCCCGTGCTGCCGGGCTGGCTGGCCTTCAACCACCTCACCCGCAAAGCGGCCTTGTGACCGGCTGAGACGCCGGCCGGGCGCGGCCCTCCCTCGGACGGCCCGTGTCCCGCGCGCGCCGCCGCGGGCGACCGCAGGATGGGGACATGCCCCGCCCCTTCCGGTTCCGTGCCGCAGCCCTGTCCGCCTGTGCCCTCCTGCTGCCCGCACTGCTGGCGGGCTGTGCCGAGGGGGACGACCCGGCCCAGGACCTGACGCGGCAGAAGCTGGACTGGAAGGCCTGCCCCGCCCCCGACGAGGCCCAGGGCGGCGGTGCGTCGCCGTCGCCGCTTCCGGGCGCCAGGGGTCAGTGGGAGTGCGCGACGCTCAAGGCGCCCCTGGACTGGGACGACCCGGACGGCGACACCATCGGCCTCGCCCTGATCCGTGTCCGGTCGAGCGGTCCGGAGAGCGAGCGGATCGGCTCGCTGATCTTCAACTTCGGCGGCCCCGGCGGCTCCGGCGTCACCACCCTCCCCGCGTTCGGCCGGGACTACGCCACCCTGCGCACCCGGTACGACCTGGTGAGCTTCGACCCGCGCGGGGTCGGCCGCAGCGCGCCCGTGACCTGCCAGGACGACCAGGAGCTCGACACGTACTTCCAGCAGGACGGCACCCCCGACGACAGCGCGGAACGCACGGAACTGCTGGACAGCACCAAGGAGTTCAACGCGGCCTGCGAGGACAACTCCGGGCGGATCCTGCCGCACGTGCGCACCACCGACGCGGCCCGTGACCTCGACCTGATGCGGCAGGTCCTCGGCGACGACAAGCTGTACTACTTCGGCATCTCCTACGGCACCGAACTCGGCGGCGTCTACGCGCATCTCTTCCCCGACACGGTGGGCCACGCGGTGTTCGACGCCGTCGTCGACCCGGCACTGAACTCCGGGCAGGCCTCGCTCGGACAGGCCCGGGGCTTCCAGCGCGCCCTCGACAACTACGCCGAGGACTGCGTCTCGCAGGTCGAGGACTGCCCCGTCGGCGACAGCGTCCAGGACGTGAAGAACCGCATCGCCGAGCTGCTCAAGGACCTGGACCGCCGGCCCGTCCCCGGCGTCTTCCCCCGCCGGCTCACCGAGACGATGGCGACGAGCGGGATCGTGCAGGCCCTGTACTCGAAGAACTTCTGGGCGTTCCTCACCGACGGCCTGGAGCAGGCGTACGACGGTGACGGCACGATCCTGATGGTGCTGGCCGACTCGATGAACGGGCGCGGCGCGAACGGCGAGTACAGCAATCTGGTGCCCGCCAACGTCTCCATCAACTGCGCGGACGCCGAACCCCGTTACACGCCCGCGGACGTGGAGCGGCTGCTGCCCGAGTTCCGGAAGGCGTCCCCGCTGTTCGGGGACTTCATGGCCTGGGGAATGATCACCTGCACCGACTGGGCCGTGCCGGGTGCCGCCGACCATCCGGACGTCAGCGCTCCGGGCGCGGCCCCGATCCTGGTGATCGGCAACACCGGCGACCCGGCCACCCCGTACGAGGGCGCGCGCAGCATGGCGAGGGCGCTCGGTGAGGGGGTCGGCGTGGAACTCACGTACAACGGGCAGGGGCACGGCGCCTACAACAGCGACGACCGCTGCGTCCGGGATGCGGTCCACGGCTATCTGCTGGACGGCAAGGTGCCGGAGCCCGGAGCCGTCTGCCCCTGACCCGCCCGGCCGTGCGACGGCGGGGGCGGCAGGACCGCCCGGCGAAAGCCCAGTTCAGAGGGTTTTCCACAGGCCTCCCCGGCCGACGCCGGACCTGCCTACGATGTCGGGACAGCCGTTCGCCGCACGACGCGGACGGTCCACGAGGGGGGATGTGGCAGATGACCCGGTTCACTCGGTGGGCGGCCCTGACCGCCGCCGCCGCACTGCTCACGGCCGGTTGCGGCGGGGGCGGGCCGTCGAAGGACGACTCCGGCAAGGACGACAAGGGCGGAGGGGACAGCGCGCTCGACTGGGGGCGCTGCGAGGCGACCGAGGACGGTCCGGCGCCCGGCGACGAGTGGCGGTGCGCCACGCTCGAGGTGCCGCTGGACTGGTCGAAGCCGGACGGCGAGACGATCGACCTCGTCCTCATCCGCGCCGAGGCGACGGGTGACGACCGCATCGGCTCCCTGCTGTTCAACTTCGGCGGGCCGGGCGGCTCGGGCGTCTCCACCCTGCCCGCCTACGCCGACATGGCCGCCGACCTGCGCGAGCGGTACGACCTGGTGAGCTGGGACCCACGCGGGACGGGCGCGAGCGGCGGTGTCCGCTGCCGTGACGACAAGGCCATCGAGGCCGCCGAGGCCGCCGTGGACTGGACGCCGGACACGCCAGTGGAGGAGCGGGTCTTCCTCGAGGACGCGGCCGACTTCGGCAAGGGCTGCCAGAAGGCCGCCGGGAAGCTGCTGGCGCACGTCTCGACCACCGACACCGCCCGTGACATGGACCGCATCCGGCAGGCTCTCGGCGACGACCGGATGCACTACTTCGGCATCTCCTACGGCACCGAGCTCGGCGGGGTCTACGCCCATCTCTTCCCCGACAAGGTCGGCCGGATGACGCTGGACGCGGTGGTGGACCCGACGGCCGACACGATCGGCCACGCCAAGAACCAGGCCCGCGGCTTCCAGACCGCCCTCGACAACTACCTGCGCTCCACCGGACGTGACCCGGAGGAGGGCTCGCGGGAGATCGCGGACCTGCTGGACCGGATCGACACCGAGCCGCTGCCGACGTCCTCCTCCGGCCGGGAGCTGACGCAGTCGCTGGCGATCATCGGCATCGTGCTGCCCCTCTACAGCGAGTCCAGCTGGCCGGCGCTGACCAGCGCGCTGGAGGCGGCCGAGGACGGGGACGGCACGGAGCTGCTGGCCCTCGCGGACGGGTACAACGAGCGGGACGCCTCGGGCAGCTACGGCACCACGACCCACTCCCAGAGGGTCATATCGTGCCTGGACGACAAGCAGCGGCCGACCGTGGAGGAGACCAGGAAGCTGCTGCCCGAGTTCGAGAAGCTCTCCCCCGTCTTCGGTCCGTTCCTGGGCTGGGACACGGCGGGCTGGTGCCACGACTGGCCGGTGCCGGGCCAGTTCGAGACGCCCGAGGTGAGCGCGCCGGGCGCGGAGCCGATCCTGGTCGTGGGCAACACGGGCGACCCGGCCACCCCCTACGAGGGGGCGCGGCGGATGGCGGACGAGCTGGGCGAGGGCGTCGGGGTGGTGCTCACCTGGAAGGGCGAGGGGCACGGCGCCTACGGCAGCGGCAGCGACTGCGTCGACGCGACGGTGAACGCCTATGTGCTGGACGGCAAGGTGCCGCAGGACGGCAAGGTCTGCTCGTAGCGACGCTGCCCGTAACGGCGTCGGGGGCTCCGGGCAGCCGAGGTGGTGCCCGGAGCCCCCGACGAGGACCCGGTGACGGCCGGCGCGGTCGTGCGGACCTCTCCGGCCGGTGCGGCCTAGTAGACCGGCTTCTCCGGCTCGATCTGGTTCACCCAGCCGATGACGCCGCCGCCGACGTGGACGGCGTCGGAGAAGCCCGCGGACTTCAGGACCGCGAGGACTTCCGCACTGCGGACACCCGTCTTGCAGTTCAAGACGATCTTCTTGTCCTGCGGCAGGCTCTCCAGGGCGTTGCCCATGAGGAACTCGTTCTTGGGGATCAGCCGGGCGCCCGGGATGGAGACGATCTCGAACTCGTTCGGCTCACGGACGTCGATGAGCTCGATGTTCTCGCCGTCGTCGATCCACTCCTTGAGCTGCTTGGGAGTGATCGTGGAATCGGCGGCCGCCGCCTGCGCCTCTTCGGACACGACGCCGCAGAAGGCCTCGTAGTCGATGAGCTCGGTGACGGTCGGGTTCTCGCCGCAGATCGCGCAGTCGGGGTCCTTGCGGACCTTGACCTGGCGGTACTGCATCTCCAGGGCGTCGTAGATCATCAGGCGGCCGACGAGGGGCTCGCCGATGCCGGCCAGCAGCTTGATGGCCTCGTTGGCCTGGATGGAGCCGATGGACGCGCAGAGCACGCCCAGGACGCCGCCCTCGGCGCAGGAGGGGACCATGCCGGGGGGCGGGGGCTCCGGGTAGAGGCAGCGGTAGCAGGGGCCGTGCTCGGACCAGAAGACGGAGGCCTGGCCGTCGAAGCGGTAGATGGAGCCCCAGACGTACGGCTTGTTCAGCAGGACGCAGGCGTCGTTGACCAGGTAGCGGGTCGCGAAGTTGTCCGTGCCGTCGACGATCAGGTCGTACTGGCTGAACAGGTCCATCACGTTGTCGGCCTCGAGCCGCTCCTCGTGCAGGACCACGTTCACGTAGGGGTTGATCCCCTTGATCGTGTCACGGGCGGACTCGGCCTTGGGGCGGCCGATGTCGGACTGGCTGTGGATGATCTGGCGCTGCAGGTTCGACTCGTCGACCTCGTCGAACTCCACGATGCCGAGCGTGCCCACGCCCGCCGCGGCCATGTACATCAGACCCGGCGAGCCCAGGCCGCCGGCGCCCACAAAGAGCACCTTGGCGTTCTTCAGCCGCTTCTGCCCGTCCATCCCCACGTCGGGGATGATCAGGTGGCGGGAGTACCTGCGGACCTCGTCTACGGTGAGCTCGGGGGCCGGCTCGACCAGGGGTGGCAGCGACACGGGGACTCCGTTGGTCGGTCAATCACTACGGTTGTTCTCCGCTTAACACTGCCATGCCCTTTTTCATTCCGAGACACCCGTTCCGACACGCGAGACGATGTCGTCCCAGTAGCCGGGCAGCGGCCCCCATGGATCCGCCGGTCGCGCGCGGCCGGAGACCCGGTCCGAGTGGTCGGTGAAGTAGATGGTGCCGGCGCCCTGCCAGCGGGCGATGCGCAGCGCCTCCTCCAGGTGCGGCCGGGGCACGCCGTGCACGAAGTGGCAGAACCGCTCCGGCGGATGGTCGGCGGTCCACTCGGCCACCTGGGACCAGCGATAGTCGCTCCACGGACCGGAGTAGGTGACGAGCTGGTCGGCGTGTTGGGCGTAGCCGGGGTACGGATGGGTGCCGTGCCCGAGGACGACGTGGGCGTCCTCGTTGATCACCCGGAGCGTGGCGACGGTGCGCCGCACCTCGGGCAGGTCCTCGCGGCCGGCGGGGCAGCGGTCCAGGAGGAAGCCGTCGACCCGGTACCAGTCGTGGAAGCGGTGGGCGTCGGAGACGATCTCACCGAAGCCGCGCAGCCCGTAGGCGGCGTCGATGTGCCCGAGGACGCGGACGCCCGCGTTGCGCAGCCGGCCCGCCGCCTCCAGGCAGTGCGGGTCCGGCTGGACGCCGGGGCCGTCGGCGACGTTGAGCACCACCCAGTGCAGGGGCGTGCCGGGGCGGCCCAGCCGGTTCCACTCGTCGGGGGCGAGGAGCGGGTGCGCGACGCCCGGGACGCCGAGGCCGGTGCCGAGCCCCGTGGCGGTGTGGTCCTGTCTGGTCCGGGTCAGATACGGCATGCCGCCTCCATCCAGATGTCCGCGAGCGACTCCTCGAGGTTGATGCGGGGACGCCAGCCGAGGCGGTCGCGGGCGGTGCGCACGTCGGCCTGCTGCCAGGTCCCGCACCCGTCGGGGTACGGGAACGCGGCGGGCGAGGCGGCGGGGTGGTGGTCCGCCTCGGCGCGCGGGTGTCCGATGGTCGCCCGCAGGTGGGTCGCGTGGGGGGTGTGGGTGGTGTGGACGGGCCCGGGGTGGGGCAGGCCGTCGAGCTCGTTGAGGGCGCCGCTGTAACCGGCCACCCGGGCGAGGATCCCGGCGGCGTCCCGGAGGCGGACGGCGCGGCCGGAGCCGATGTTGATGACGCCCTGGGCGGCGGAGAGCGAGGCTGCGTGCACGGCGCGGGCCACGTCGCGGACGTCGATGAAGTCGCGCTGGGCGCCGAGCCCGCCGAGCTTCAGTTCGCCGTCGCCGGACTGCATGGCGCGGCGCATCGCCTCGGCGAGCCGGCCGAGCGGGGAGCCTGCCGGGGTGCCGGGTCCGACGGGCGAGAAGACCCGCAGCACCACGGCGTCCAGGCCGGAGCCGAGAACCAGTTCGGTGGCGGCAAGCTTGCTGACGCCGTACGGCCCGCCGGGACGGGGGACGGCGTCCTCGGCGGTGGAGGAGCCCGGCTGGCTGGGGCCGTACTCGGAGCCACAGCCGATCTGGACGAGCCGCGCCCCGCAGCCGCTGCGGCGCAGCGCCTCGCAGATGGTGGCGACGGCGACCGTGTTGTGCCGGGTGAGTTCGCGGGCGCCGCCCCGGGTGGCGCCGGCGCAGTTGATGACGACGCCGGGGTGGACGGCGTCGAGGAAACGGGTGAGGGCTCCCGGGCTGCCGGTGGCGAGGTCGAAACGGACGTCGGCGTCGTCACCCCGGCCGAGGGCCGTGAGCTGGACGGCGGGGTCGGCGAGCAGGCGGTCGGCGACGAACCGGCCGATGTAGCCGTTGGCTCCGATCAGCAGGACCCTCATCGGTCGGCTCCTTCGCGGCGTTCGGTGGCGGGACGGCAGGTCATGCGAGGTTCTCCTTCAAAGGGGGGTCGAGGGCTCCGTAACCGCGGCCGTCCGGGCCGCGCGGCGGTCGCGGCCGGTCACCGTGCCTGCTCCGGCCGCAGGTGCGCCGAGGCGCGGGCGAGGGTGCGGGCGGCGTGCACGAGCAGGATCAGGGCGCCAGCACCGCAGGTCAGGACGGGTACGGCGGTGGGACCCCAGGCGGCGGTGAGTGCCTCCACCGGTGCGCCCAGTGCGGCGCAGCCGGGCAGCCGGGCCGCGAAGACGGTGGCGGGCGCGAGCACGTGGGCGGTCGCGGTGAGCATGAGGATCACGCGCGGGGCGTGGGTGAAGCCGTGCACGGTGAGCAGGCGGGCGACGAAGAGGAGGGCGCCCAGGGCGAGGACCGCCGGGGAGACGGGCCCCGCGTCCAGGAGCGGCGCGCACAGGGCGACGAGCACGGCCAGCGCCCCCACGAACAGGGCGACGGCGCCGAGCAGCACGGGCCGGACCGAGGCGGCGAAGTCCTCCAGGCCACGGCTGACGGCCAGCTTGCGGCGTGCGTGGGCGAGGAAGAGACCGGCCGTCCAGGTCGCGGGCGCGACGGCGAGGGTGAGGGCCAGGAGCGGTGCGAGGGCCAGGGGCCAGTCGCCTCCCGTGGTGCCGTCGGGCAGCCCGTCGGGGCCGCCGGTGAGGGCGGTGCGCAGCAGGCCGTCGCCCAGCACGGCGTAGGCGAGGAGCCAGCAGGTCCAGGAGCCGGTCGCCGACCGGGAGGCGAGGCCGTCGGGGAGGGCCAGCGGTCCGCGCCGCAGCGCGGCGCGCAGGGCGAGGGCGACGGCGACCACGCCGGCGGCGGCCGCGTAGAGGCGGGTCTGGCCGTGGGTGCGGGCCAGGGCGACCAACGCGGCGGCGCACAGCGCGCCGGGCAGCAGCGGGAGCAGGAGCACGATGACGGACCGGCGGCCTCCCTCGGGGGCCGGGGCGTCCGGCGCGGCGGGTGCGTCGGTCACGGTGTCGGCGTCGCGCGGGACGCGGGCGTAGAGCTCCTCCGCGAGGGAGAAGACGTCGCGGTGGCGGAAGCGGGCGGCGGTCCGGTCGGTGATGCCGTGGGCCTCCAGGCCCGCCGCGATCTCCAGCGGGTCCACGGCGCGTTCGCACAGCTCGCGGTGGCGGTGCAACAGCACCTTGACCGGGTCGGCCGCGCCGGGGGCGGCGCCGCGGTCGAGTTCGCTCAGGTCGGTCATCGGACGGTCTCCGTGACGGGCTCCGGCGTCTCCACGGCCCAGGTGGGGACGGCGCGGGGGGTGGGTCCGGTCCAGTGGCCGGGGACGTGGGCCTCGGCGGGCGCGGCGAAGGGCTGCGGGTCTCCGGCACCGTCGAGGACGGGCCGGCGTACCGGGGTGCGCGCGACGGTCTCGAGGTAGAGGGCGTGGAACGCCGCGACGTTCTGCTCGACGCTGAACAGCTCCAGTGCCCGGGCGCGCGCGGCCGCTCCGAGGCGCGCACGGCGCTCGGGGTCGCGCAGCAGCGAGACGCACGCCTCGGCGAGCGCCCGCGGATTGCGCGGCGGCACGACGAGACCGGTGCCGCCGATCACCTCGACGACCGCGCCGACGTCCGTGGACACCGTCGCGCGTCCGCAGAACATCGCCTCGATCAGCCCGACCGGGAACCCCTCGACGACGCTGGAGAGCACGGTGACGGTCCCGCCGGCGTGGACGTCGGCGGTGGTCTCGGCGCCGGGGCCGCCGAGTTCCTCGAAGGTCACCGGGTTCCGCCCGACGGCGTGCGGGCCGTCGGCCTCGTCCGGGAAGAGCTGTGCGGCCAGGGCCCGGCAGTGGCCGAGGTAGGCCTCGCCCTCGGGTCCTGAAGGGCGGCCCACGATGCGCAGCCGGGTGCCGGGCTCGGCCGCGCGGACCTCCGCGAAGGCGTGCAGCAGCGAGACCAGGTCCTTGGCGGGCTCCACCCGGCCGATCCAGACGAGGGTGTGCGGGCCGGCGTGCTCCCGCTCGGCGCCCTTCTCCCGGCCCTCCGGCCGGTCCTCACCGACGCGTGTGAAGGGCGTGGCGTCCAGGCCGGGGTGGATGGTGCGCAGTTTGGCCCGGTCGGCGCCGCAGCGCTCCTGCCAGCGGCGGGCGTGGGCGTTGCCGGGGACGAGGTAGGAGGCGGCGCGGTAGGTATCGGCGGTGAGCAGGCCGTGGAAGGCGGCGAGCAGGGACCGTACGGCGGGGGAGGCGTCGGGGCGTGTGAGGTAGTGGGTGCGCAGACGCACTCCGTACTCGGTGACCAGGAGCGGGACGCCGAAGAAGTGGCGGGCGAGCAGGCCCGGGAGCACGGCGATGCCGCCGGACGCGGCGTGGCAGAGATCGACTGCGCCGAGGCCGTCCTCCTCGTACCAGTCGAGCGAGAGGGGGCGCAGGGCGCGCTCCAGGTGGTCGGCGACGGTCAGCAGGTCGGGCACGCGGGCCTCGCGCGCGGTGCGGCGGGCTCCGGGCGCACGACAGGCGCGTTCCAGGGCGCGCACGGCCTGCTCGGAGCGCAGCGCGGCGACCAGTCCGCCCTCGTCGCGGGCGAGCTCGGCGAGCCCGTGGAGCGCGTTGGTGAAACGGTCCGCCTCAGCGGTGCCGGGCTTCTCGGCGGTGCCGGGCTCCGCGGCGTGGCAGAGGGCGGCGGCCAGTTCGCCGTAGTGCTCGGTGAAACGCCTGCGGGCGCGGCGGCCGTGGACCACGCCGTCCTCCTCGGCGGTCCACAGCGGCGCCGTGCGCACCCGCGCGACCTGGGGCGGCAACGGGAGCCAGCCCGCGTCCTCCTGAGCCTGGCCGGTGCTGAACGCGTAGACGTCGAACTCGTGTCGGTCGAGCCCGCGCACCAGGCGGTCGCACCACACCCCGCCCTCACCGCCCACATACGGATAGCCACCCTCCGTAAGCAGTCCGATGCGCACGTGTGCACCCCCGTTCTCCCGTCGGGAGCCGCCGTTGGCCCGGCGGCTCGCAGCGGGACGAACGTATGCGGACAGGACGGTGGCGTGATGGACGGTTGTCCATCACGCCACCAAAAGGGGTGAACGGGCGTAACTTTCCGGCGCGGAGTGCGTTCGCCGTGCTGAGACCGGTGCACGACGGGCGCGCGCCGGTCCGGGACCACCACCCGGCGCGCGCCCACAAGGGGTCGGGCGAGGCATCAGACGGCCGGCCGGGCCGGTCAGCTGTTGGGGTAGGGCCAGGGGTTGGGCCGGCAGCTGATCCCGTTGTACTCGAGGAACTTGGTCTGCTGCTGCATCACCGGGGCCAGGTCGCCGTCCTTGTCACAGGTGACGTGGTTGTGGCCGAGGCGGTGGCCGATCTCGTGGTTGATCAGCATCTGGCGGTAGGCGAACATCTTGTCGCCGTACGTCTCGGCGCCCTGCGCCCAGCGATAGGCGTTGATCAGCACGCGCTCGGTGGCCGCGGAGTCGCAGGAGACGTTGTCCTCGGTGGTGTCGAGGCCCGACTTGGCGCACCAGTCGGCGGTCGTCCCGGGACTGGCCAGGGTGATCACGAACTCGGCGTCGCCGGACTCGATCCGTTCGAAGGTCAGGCCGTCGTGCGCCCAGCTCCGCCTGTCGTTGAGCGTCCGGTGCACGGCCTCGGCGAACAGCGCGCCGTCCAGGTCGAGCCCCCGCTCCACGTCCACCCGGTAGGTGACCTTCCGCCCCTTGCCGGGCGCCTTGTCGATCCCCTTGACGGCGTAGAACCTGCCCGTGCCGCCGCGGGTGGCGGCCAGCGGGAACTTCCGGCCCATCTGCTGCTCGTACGTGAGCGGCTTCGCCGTGGGCACGCCGGGCGTCGCCCGGCCGTCGCCGCGCGAGGTGGAGTCGCGCGCGTCGCGCGCCTGCTCGCCGACGGACTGCGACTGGACGGCCGGGCTGTCGTGCTCGTCGGTGACCTGACCGGCGACGACGACGGCCAGCACGGTGGTGACGGCGGCGGCCGCGATGCCGGTGAACGCGCGCCCCTTGCCGCCCCTGGTCTGCGCGGGGACGCCCGTCGGCGGCTCGTCGTCGACGGCGTCGGTGTCCGGGAAGGCGCCGGTGTCCGGGGCGCCGTCGCGGCCGGTGACGGTGGCGTGCGGGTCCGCGGGGCCGCGGGTCACGGGCTTGCGCGGGGTGAAGAGGTCGTCGTTCCTGTCGAAGGCCTCGACGTAGTCCCGGCGCGGTCCCTCCACGGGCGCCTGGCGCTGCCTCGGCAGGGGCACGCCCTGCCCGGCGGCCGGCGCGCCGTACCCGGCGCCGGCGGCGGTCCGTCCGTGCAGGGTCGTCCGGCCGACCCCGGTCTCCTGCTGCTCGGGGTGCCCGCCGCGGACCCGGGGGGTGCCGTCCGCGGGAGTGCCGTCCGCAAAGCGCGGGACACCGTGCGGAGGGGTGCCGTCCCCGTACCCGGGGACACCGTGTGCGGGAGTGCCGTCGTCGCGGCGCGGCCCGCCCTGCGGAGGTGTTCCTCCCCCGGCACGGGGCGGGCCCTGGGCGGGAACTCCGTTCCCGTGGCGCGGGAAGCCGTGGCCGGGAGTCCCCTCGCCGTACTGCGGCACACCGCGCGGCGGCGTGCCGTCGCCGTACCCGGTGACGCCCTGCGGCTGACCGCCGTACCGGTCGTACCGAGGGACGCCGCGCGCCGGGGTCCCTCCCTGCTGCCATCCGTCCGGCAGGGGAGGTACCCCCGGTGCCGGTCTGCCGCGCCCCGGCGCCCCGTACCCGTGCACCGGGGTGCCGTGCGGCGGCGTGCCGTACGGCGCGGTGCCCTGGGTCCGCTGCTGCGGCCGCGCCGCCTCCTGGCCGGTGTCCCAGCGGTCGTCGTACCGCGCCTCGGGCGCGTCCTGTACGCCGCGTGCGGCGGCTGCGGTGCTGTCCGCGGTGCCGCCCTTGGGGGCGGGCCCGCGCCGGCTGTGGCGTCCCACGTCGCGCCTCAGCCCCTCGTCGTCTCGGTCGTGGCGGTCGGGCCACCGGTGTCGGCGGACGGACCCGGATCGCGCTGTGCGTCCGGCTGCACAGTATCGCCCTCGTCCGCGGGAGCCGTCGCGTCCCTCAGGAGTTCACGGAACGCCGACGCCACGGTCTCGGGGTACTCCATCATCGCCACATGCCCCGCGTCCGGGAGTGTCACGAGCCGGGAACTGCGGAAGTGGCGGGCGGCGCGCTGCGCCATGCGGAAGCCGACGAGCTGGTCCCGGCCGCCGTAGACGAGCAGGGTCGGCGCGAGCACCCGCTCGGCCTGACGCCACAGTCCTTGCTGGCCACCCAGCATGTAGGCGCTGACGAGACCCCGCGCGGAGCGCGCCATCGCGTCCCAGAAGTACGGCAGCCGCTGGCGGCGCTCCATCTCCTGCACGGCGTGCCGGAAGCCTTCCGGCGTCACCTTGGAGGGGTCGCCGTAACAGAGGTTCAGGACGCCCCGGACGCGCTGCTCGGCGGTCCACCCACGGGTGAGCCGGGTGAACAGGAGTGCGACACCGGGTACGGCCAGCAGTCCGGTGGGGACGGCGGAGCGCTGCACGCGCAGCTCCGGCAGGGCCGGGGAGACGAGCGTGAGGGTGCGGACCAGGTCGGGACGCACGGCCGCGACCCGGGTGGCGACCGCGCCGCCGAGGGAGTTGCCGAAGAGGTGCACCGGTCCGCGGGCGGACGCCTCCAGACAGCGGATCACCGCGCGTGCGTGCGCGGTGATCGAGTAGTCGCCGTCGTCCGGCGGCGGGGAGTCGCCGAACCCGGGGAGGTCGACGGCCTCGCTGTCGACAACGCCGTCCAGCAGGGCCATCAGGGGCGACCAGTTGAGCGACGAGCCGCCGAGGCCGTGGACGTAGAAGGCGGGCGGCAGTCCTTCGCGGGCCGGCGGCCGGTATCTGACCGTGAGCGTGGCGCCGGGCACCCGCACCGACCTCAGCCGCTCGCCCTCGGCCACCCTGACCGCCACCGGCTCGGGCAGCACGCCGGTCGGCGGCACGGACGGCAGCTCGGTCGAAGACATGCGGCAATGTTACGAGACGATCACGCCATGGTTCACGTGTTCGGCGTCACAGGATGGCATGGCGTCCAAATCGGGTGTCTCCTAGGCTCGTACAGAGGGCACCCGTACGTGGCCCCTGCATGCCTCAGGGGCGTGAGCAGGAAGGGAGCCCAGCGATGGCCGTGGATCCGACCGACCCCGAGACGTTCGAGGAGGACGAGGACGTGCAGGAAGGCGTGGAGTTCGGCGTCGAGGCGCCGGAGGTGGACGCGGCCGAGCAGCAGGCGGAGGTACGGCCTCAGGAGGACGACCCGCTGGAGGAGGTGGACCCCGACCGCGCGAACGAGGCGGATCTGGTGGAACAGGCGCGTGTCGTCCAGCTCGACGAGGACGACTACCGGTGAGAGGTGCGCCGTCCCGGGCGGCAGCCGTCCGGAAGGGGACATGTTTTGCCCGCTCTGACAGCTTCTGAAACCGTCCGTGCCGCTTCTCCCGCTGTCCGGTCCGTGAAATTCTGCACGTGCACCGCGCGCATCAGGATTACCGAAAAGTACGATGGCGACGCGGCTGATCCCGCATGTGGACGACTATGGGAGGCGGCGTGACAGCCATCGAGCAGACGGACGCGGTACGCCCGAGGGGTACACGCCTTCCGCGCCGTGCCCGGCGGAACCAGTTGCTGGGCGCCGCCCAGGAAGTTTTCGTCGCGCAGGGCTACCACGCGGCGGCGATGGACGACATCGCCGAGCGCGCGGGTGTCAGCAAGCCGGTGCTGTACCAGCACTTCCCCGGCAAGCTCGACCTGTATCTGGCGCTGCTGGACCAGCACTGCGAGGCGCTGATCCGGTCGGTGCGGCACGCGCTGGCGTCGACGTCGGACAACAAGCAGCGCGTACGGGCGACCATGGACGCCTACTTCGCGTACGTCGAGGACGACGGCGGCGCGTTCCGCCTGGTCTTCGAGTCGGACCTGACGAACGAGCCCGCCGTGCGCGAGCGGGTCGACAAGGTCACCAACGAATGCGCGGAGGCCATCTGCGACGTCATCGCCGAGGACACCGGCCTGTCACGCGCCGAGTCGATGCTGCTGGCGTCGGGGCTCGGCGGGCTGGCCCAGGTGGTGGCACGGTCGTGGCTGCACAGCGACCGCAGCGTGCCGCGCGACCAGGCGGTGCAGCTGCTGACCTCGCTGGCCTGGCGAGGCATCGCCGGGTTCCCGCTGCACGGCAGCGACCAGCCGCACTGACCGGCGCGGCCGGCGGTCGTCTGTTCCCGTCGGCTGTTCGCTGTTGGCGTTGCCGGGCGAAGCGTGCGGATCCCCTCACCGGGCTAATGTGTGCAGGTACGGCGCGGAAGGCCGCGCACTTCACTGACCGTCGGAGGGACATAGCCGTGGAGGTCAAGATCGGCGTGCAGCACGCGCCCCGCGAGATCGTTCTGGAGAGCGGTCAGAGCGCCGAGGAGGTCGAGCGCGTGGTGGCCGAGGCGCTGGCCGGGAAGTCGCAGCTGCTGAGCCTCGTGGACGAGCACGGCCGCAAGATCCTGGTCCCGGCCGACCGTCTCGCCTACGTCGAGATCGGCGAGCCCGCCCCGCGCAAGGTGGGCTTCGGCGCCCTGTAGGGCGGGCCGAGGAGCGGTACGCGCAGGAGAAGGGCCCGGCGGTGGTCACCGCCGGGCCCTTCTCCGTGCGCGGACCCGCGCCCCTCGGAAACCCCCGGACGGCCTACAGCTGAGGCCGTGTGGGGAGGATTGGATTCCGCAGGTCAGGGGTAAACCGGGACAGGACCAAGACATGGACGAGCAGGCCGGCCGTGTGGGAGGGACCCCGACATGCTTCTGGAAGCGCTCAGCTCCGCGATTCTCGGCCTGGCCCTGGCCTGGGGGGCGTACCGCCGTCTGTCCCACCGGCTCCCCCGGCGCGCCCTCGTGCTGGCGACCGGTGTGGCGGGGGCGCTGTTCGGCGCCTTCGTCATGAACACGGCGCTGGACGCGGGCAACCTGCTGACGATGCTGCTGGGCGCGGCGATCGTCTCGACCGCTTCCCTCTCCCTGCTGCTGCGCCCGGCGGGCAGACTCCGCCACTCGGCAACGGCCTGACCGCCCGCCGGGGCGGTCGTCCACCTCTTCGGCCGAGCGCCGGGCCCCCGCGACGCCCCTGCGGGGGGCGCCGCCGAGATCGACGGCGCCCGCGGCTTACCGGCGCCGTCGGACGGCCGTACGGGGGGCCGTCAGGCAGCCAGCCCGAGTGCCGCCATCCGCTTGGTGTGGGCCTCCGTGATGCGGGAGAACATCCGGCCGACCTCGGCGAGGTCGAAGCCGTCCGCCACGCCGCCCACGAGCATCGTCGACAGGGCGTCGCGGTCGGCGACCACCCGCTGGGACTGGGACAGGGCCTCGCCCATCAGGCGGCGTGCCCAGAGGGCGAGCCGGCCGCCGACACGCGGGTCGGCCTCGATGGCCGCGCGGACCTTCTCCACGGCGAAGCCGCCGTGGCCCGTGTCGTCCAGGACGGCCAGGACCAGCGCGCGGGTGTCGGAGTCGAGGCGCGCCGCGACCTCGCGGTAGAAGTCGCTGGCGATGGAGTCGCCCACGTACGCCTTGACCAGGCCCTCCAGCCAGTCGGACGGCGCCGTCTGCTTGTGGAAGCCGTCGTAGGCGGCCACGAACGGCTCCATGGCCTGCGTCGGCTCCTCGCCGATCTCGGCCAGCCGGTCCCGCAGCCGCTCGAAGTGGTGGAACTCGGCCGACGCCATCTTCGCGAGCTCCGCCTTGTCCGCCATGGTGGGCGCCAGCTTGGCGTCCTCCGCGAGCCGCTCGAACGCCGCCAGCTCCCCGTACGCGAGCGCGCCGAGCAGATCCACGACAGCGGCACGGTACTGGGGGTCGGCGGAGGCGGCCGCCCAGTCCATGGCGGCGACGCCGGTCCGTTCGGCAGGGGTCTCGGGGGTTTCCGCGGCGTTGGCAGGGCTGTCAGAGCTCGTCATGCAGCGCACAATAGCCCGCTCGGCCTGCCCCGGAAGGTCCCGGTCGATCAGTGTGACGACGACTACGTGACCAAATCGGCCATGGCGTGTGCGCGAATCCGGGGTATGGTGGTAATGCGCCTGCTGGGCCGTCTGACGTACTCGGACGTGTCCGACGGGCCGCAGCATGTATGAGGATGCCCGGTCGGTGGCCCGATCGGCTCCGACCCGACAGCCCTCTGTTCGTACGGCACATCGCGTACGGGATGCGGAGGGACACCTCAGCGGTACGAGCGCTCGAGCGTCGGCAGTGGTCCCGTGTCCTACGGCCTCGACCGTATGGCAGCCGTCGTCCCCGGCACGGTCCCTACACGACCCCCGCGCTCGCCTCGCACCGCGCACACAGAAGAGGCAGCACCCTGACTACGACGTTCCGAGAGCTCGGGATCCTTCCCGAGACAGCCGAAGCCCTTGAAGCCGTCGGCATCACCACCCCCTTCCCCATCCAGGAGATGACGCTCCCCGTGGCCCTCACGGGCACGGACGTCATCGGCCAGGCCAAGACCGGCACCGGCAAGACGCTCGGCTTCGGTCTGCCGCTCCTCGAGCGGGTCACCGTCCCCGCCGACGTGGAGGCCGGCCGCGCGAAGCCCGAGGACCTCACCGACACGCCGCAGGCGCTGGTCGTCGTCCCCACCCGCGAGCTGTGCACGCAGGTCACCAACGACCTGCTGACCGCCGGCAAGGTGCGCAACGTGCGCGTCACCGCGATCTACGGCGGCCGGGCCTACGAGCCCCAGGTCGAGGCGCTGAAGAAGGGCGTCGACGTGGTCGTCGGCACCCCGGGCCGGCTGCTCGACCTCGCCGGGCAGAAGAAGCTCAACCTGTCGCACGTCAAGGCCCTCGTCCTCGACGAGGCCGACGAGATGCTCGACCTGGGCTTCCTGCCCGACGTCGAGAAGATCATCAACCTGCTTCCGGTGAAGCGGCAGACCATGCTGTTCTCGGCCACCATGCCGGGCGCGGTCATCGGTCTGGCCCGCCGCTACATGTCGCAGCCCACGCACATCCGCGCCACCGCGCCGGACGACGAGGGCGCCACGGTCGCGAACACCAAGCAGTTCGTCTACCGCGCGCACAACATGGACAAGCCCGAGATGGTCGCGCGGATACTGCAGGCCGACGGCCGTGGCCTGGCCATGATCTTCTGCCGCACCAAGCGCACCGCCGCCGACCTGGCCGACCAGCTGGGGCAGCGCGGCTTCGCCTCCGGCGCGGTCCACGGCGACCTCGGCCAGGGCGCCCGCGAGCAGGCGCTGCGCGCCTTCCGCAACGGCAAGGTGGACGTCCTCGTCTGCACCGACGTCGCCGCGCGCGGCATCGACGTCGAGGGCGTCACGCACGTCATCAACTACCAGACGCCCGAGGACGAGAAGACGTACCTGCACCGCATCGGCCGCACCGGCCGCGCGGGCGCGAAGGGCACGGCGATCACGCTGGTCGACTGGGACGACATCCCGCGCTGGCAGCTGATCAACAAGGCGCTGGACCTGGGTCTGGGCGACCCGGCGGAGACGTACTCCACCTCCCCGCATCTGTACACGGATCTGGGCATCCCCGAGGGCACCAAGGGCACCCTGCCCCGCTCCGAGCGCACCCGGGCCGGTCTGGACGCGGAGGAGATCGAGGACCTGGGCGAGGTCGGCGGGCGCGGACCGCGCGGACGCGGCGGCCGGGACGGCCGTGACGGGCGTCGCGGTGGCCGGTCCGAGCGTTCCGACGAGCGCGAGGCGTCGACGCGTACGCCGCGCCGCCGTCGCCGTACCCGTGGCGGGACGCCGCTCGACGCGGCGGGGCAGCAGCCTGCCGCGCCGGCCGCCGTGGGCGCCGGGGAGGCGGAGGCCGGCGAGGCCCCGCGCACCCCGCGCCGCCGTCGCCGTACCCGTGGCGGGGTCGCCGACACCGTGGGCGCGGTGGAGCAGGGGGCCGCGGAGGCCGCCGTCGACACGGCCGAGGGCCCGTCGGTGGAG
The DNA here is from genome assembly GCA_014656175.1 of Streptomyces werraensis. Classification (GTDB taxonomy): domain Bacteria; phylum Actinomycetota; class Actinomycetes; order Streptomycetales; family Streptomycetaceae; genus Streptomyces; species Streptomyces werraensis. The sequence continues at coordinate 254,167 of BNBX01000004.1, read as the reverse complement.
ACCGCCGGGACCGCAGCGGCCGACGGGACCGTCGAGAAGCCGCGCCGTCGCCGTACGCGCCGGTCGGCCGAGCAGGCCACGGCCGTGACGGAGCAGCCGTCTGTTCCGGCGCAGGCCGCCGAGCCCGTCGTCGCGGAGTCCGCCCCGGCGGAGGAGGCAGCCCCGCGCCGCCGCCGTACCCGCAAGGCGGCCGAGGCCGCCGAGACGGCTTCGGACGCCGCCGAGGGCACGACGGAGACGGCCGAGGCCGCCCCGAAGCGCACGCGGAAGGCCGCCGCGAAGGCGGAGACCGCCGTCGACACCGCTGAAGGCACCGCTGAAGGCACCGTCGAGGCCAAGCCGCGCCGCACCCGCAAGAAGGCGGTGGCGGTCGAGGCGGACGTCGCGACCGAGGCCCCCGTGGCCGAGGAGAAGCCGAAGCGCACGCGGAAGACCGCCGCCAAGAAGGCGGAGGCCCCCGTGGACACGGCCGAAGGCGCCGAGGCGACGCCGCGCCGTCGCACCCGCAAGGCCGCCGAGACCGTGGAGATTCCGGCGCAGTCCGCGCCGGAGGCCGAGGAGAAGCCGAAGCGCACGCGGAGGACCGCCGCCAAGAAGACGGAGGCCCCCGTGGACACGGCCGAAGGCGCCGAGGCCAAGCCCCGTCGCACCCGGAAGACGGTGCCCGCGCAGACCGCCCCGGAAGGGGAGGCCGCCGAGGCCGCCGCGCCGCGCCGCCGGACCCGCAAGGCCGCCGCGTCCGCGCCGGAGGCCACGGAGACGGCGGAGCCGAAGGCGCGCCGCACCCGTAAGGCCGCGGCCCCCGCGGACTCCGCGGAGAGCTGACACCGCACCGACGCCGACGGCCCGGTCCCCGCTCGTGGGGGGCCGGGCCGTCGGCGTGTGCGCGCGCACCCGCTACCCTCACCCGGGTGATCACCGCCTTCTCCCCCGCTCGGCTCCCCGAGCTCCGCCCACGTCGACTCACCACCGGGCGGGGCGAGTTCGCCGTCCTGGACGTGCCGCCGACCGCCGGTGCCACGGTGCGGGGGACCGTGCTGCTGCTGCCCGGTTACACCGGCAGCAAGGAGGACTTCACCCCGGTCCTCGGACCGCTCGCCGCGCGCGGCTACCGCGCCGTCGCCGTGGACGGACGCGGTCAGCACGACACGGACGGCCCCGCCGACGACGAATCCGCTTACGCGCAGGACGAGTTGGCGAAGGACGTGCTGGCGCAGGCACGCGCGTTCGACACGCCCGTGCATCTCGTGGGGCATTCGATGGGCGGTCAGATCGCCCGCGCGGCCGTGCTTTTTGACCACTCCCCGTTCCGTTCGCTGACGCTCGTCTCCTCGGGCGCCGCGCGCATCTCCGCCTCGCAGGAGCAGCGGGTGACGCTGCTGCGGGACGCCCTGGCGGTGATGTCGATGGCGGAGTGCTGGGAGGCGATCGTGGCGATGGGCCCGCCGGAGGAAGTGGGCGGCCCCGCACGGGGAATCGGCGGTCCGGAGCAGCTCCGGAAGCGCTGGCTGACCACCAAGCCCGCCCAGCTGCTCGCCACCGGACGGCAGTTGTGCGCGGAGCCGGACCGGGTCGCGGAACTGGCCGCCGTGCCCCTGCCGTTCCACGTGCTCTCCGGCTCGCACGACGACACCTGGCCGGTGCCCGGCCTCGACGCCATGGCCCGCCGTCTCCGGGCCCGTCGCACGGTGGTCGACGGCGCGGGCCACACCCCCATGATCGACCGCCCCACCCCCACGGCACAGTCCCTCGCCGACTTCTTCGACACCTTGGCGGTCCGATGAACCACGCCCGCAGTGCGGCGCTGCTCCTCCTGCTCCCGGCGGCCGTCGGCTGCACGTCGCAGACGGACACCGCCGAGCCTCCGGCCTCCTCGCCTCCGGCCGTCGCTTCCGGCACCAGCCCCGACCCACTGCCGACCGCCACGGTGGCCCCGCCGCAGATCGGCAGCCCGGCCGGCACGTACGGTCCCGTTCGCGGCAACGCGGTCTTCAGCTACGCGGCCGGCGTCCGGGACGTCCCCGTGGGCTTCTCCTTCGAGTGCCAGGGCGCCGGGACCCTTCACGTACGGGTTCCCGTACTGCGCGCGGCCTTCACGGTCGAGTGCGACAGGGGGGAACCCCTCGTGAAGGGCGCCGACTTCGCCGTCCAGGCCGCCCGCCTGGCGGGAACCGTGCACGTGACCGCGCCGCCCGGGGTGACCTGGGCCGCCGCCGTCGGCCGGGGCGAGCCCGGGGAGGACCCCGCGATCCGGCAGCAGGGGCCGGGCGAAGGGTCCTAGTACTGCGCCTGCAAGTGGTCCCAGAAGCCGTCGCGGAGGGCGCGGCGGAGGTCGGCCTGGCCGCGCAGGGAGTACTGGAGGAGGCCCTCGGCCTCGACCAGGAGGTCCTGGTCGACGGAGCCGGGCAGGTAGGGGTGGCCGGGGAGCAGTTCCATCATGGTTTCGCGTCCGCGCGAGACCAGCCACTTCGCGGCGATCTGCGCGCCGACGAAGCGCACGTTCTCGCGGGTGGGCCGGCCGCCCGCCGGTTCGTACGCGGGCGCCGTGCGGCGGGAGACGTACGGCTTGAAGAAGTCGAGGTCGAGGGTGCGCTGGCTGTCGACCTCCCAGAGCAGCGGCTCGGCCTGGTTGCGGCCCTCCGGCGCCTCGATGCCCCACAGGTGGACGCGGGCGCCGTAGCCCTGGGCGGCCTCGACGGCGGAGACCAGGTCCTCGTCGCCGCCGAGCAGGGCCGCGTCACTGATGGCGCGGTGCCGGGCCAGTGACTCCAGGTCGGAGCGGATCAGGGAGTCGACGCCCTTCTGCTGGTTGTTGGCGTTGAGGTTGCCGAGGCGGACCTTGACGTCGGGCAGTTCGGCGATGGACTGCTGCTCGGCGGTGTGGATGCGGCGCCGGGCGCCGTCGTACCAGTAGACGCGCAGCAGCCTGCTGTCGGCGAAGATGGTGCGGGCCCGGTCGATGAGCGCGTCGATCAGCCCTTCGGCGTCGAGGTCGAAGGCGCGGCGGTCCTCCGTCCCCGCGACGAGCCGCCCCGCGGCCGCGTAGAGGTAGCCGGCGTCCACGAAGATCGCGTGCGTGGAGGGCGTCTTGGCCACCTCGGCGAGCATGCGCTGGAGCAGCTCGTTCGTGCGGTCGATACGGGAATGCAGAGCCTCGAGGTCGTCGTTCATCACCTCTCATTGTTCCGCCGGTCACGCAACGAACACAACCGGTCCCGGTCGGTCCCGTTCGAAAACCTTACTCGTCAGTATTTAGTCGCTCGAAAATTTTCCTTAGCGTAGGGAATGTTTGCATCACGCACCTCGTTGAACCCTGTGCGGCACACGGGCCCGTCCGGTCCGTGGGCCTTCACCCAGTAGTTCTCCTTCAGGAGGATGACCAGACGAAGGGAGAAGCCCTTGCGCTTCGAAATCATGCGACTCGACGACGTCGACGGCACGACCGTGGACTCGACCGTCGTGGACGCCGCCTCCGTCAACCGCATCGTTCAACAGGCCGCCGCCATCGGGCAGCGACTGTGGATCCGCCCGGCCGACACACCGGCCTCGTAATCTGTGCGCATGCTCGAGGAGCCCCCGTACCACTCGGGTACGGGGGCTCCGGTGTGCTCGCGGCCGGACGTCAGGCGCCCTGGATCACCTGAGTGACGCCGTTGATGATCTGCTGCACGGCGATGGCGGAGAGCATCATGCCCGCGAGCCGTGTCACCAGGACCACACCGCCGTCCTTGATGACCCTGATGATCAGCAGCGAGTAGCGCATCACCAGCCACAGGACGACATGGATGGCGAGGATCGCCGACCACACGGAGACCTGTCCCGCCACGCTGTCGGCCTTCTGCACGGCGAGGATGACCGACACGATCGCGCCCGGACCGGCCAGCAGCGGCATGCCGAGGGGGACCAGCGCGACGTTGACGTCCTTGGTCTGCTGGGGCTCGTCGGTCTTGCCGGTGAGCAGGTCCAGCGCGATCAGCAGGAGCAGCAGGCCGCCGGCGATCATCAGCGCCGGTATGGAGACGTGCAGGTAGTCCAGGATCTGGTGGCCGAGCAGACCGAACACGACGATCACGCCGCCCGCGACGCACACCGCCTGGAAGGCCATGTGCCGCTGCGCCTTGGCCGGACGGCCCGCGGTCAGCGCCAGGAAGATCGGGGTGATCCCAGGGGGATCCATGATGACAAAAAGGGTCAGGAAGAGAGAGCCGAAGACGGCGACGTCGAACATGACTGCCTAGCGCGAGAACGAAAGTGGAAGCGGAAGAGAAAGGCGTGGTGGGAGCGGGACGCCGGACCCGGCGGTCACCCCGGGTGTCAGACCGCTCCGCCGGTCCCCGGCACCGGGAACGCCCCGGTCGCGCGCCGCGTGATCTCGCCGTAGACCTCGGGGTCCGTGGAGAACTCGCCGAGGACGCAGGTCTTCCGGCTGCCGTGGTAGTCGCTCGAACCGGTGACCAGCAGCCCCAGCTCGCCCGCCAGGCCGCGCAGCCGCGCCCGGGTGTCGGGGTCGTGGTCCATGTGGTCGACCTCGATGCCGTCGAGCCCGGCCCGGGCCAGCTCCGCGATCGCGGAGTCCGGCACGGTCCTGCCCCGCTTGGCCGCGGCGGGGTGCGCGAAGACGGCGACGCCGCCCGCGTTCTTCACCAGCCGTACGGCCTCGAAGGGATCGGTCTCGTGCTTCGGCACGTACGCCCGGCCGCCGTCGGCGAGCCATTCGGGTGTGAAGGCGTCGCTCACGCTGTCCACCACACCGAGCTCGACCAGTGCGCTGGCCACGTGCGGGCGGCCCACCGAGCCGTTGCCGGCGATCCGCGCGACCTGTTCCCAGGTGACGGGCACGCCCAGCTCGTTCAGCTTGGCGACCATGCCCTTGGCACGCGGCACCCGGTCGTCCCGGACCAGCTCGCGCTCGGCGAGCAGGGCGGGCTCCTCGGGGTCGAAGAGGTAGGCCAGCAGATGCATGCCGACGCCGTCGAGGCGGCAGGAGAGCTCGGCGCCGGTGACCAGGGTGAGACCCCGGGGCAGCGCCGCGAGCGCCTCGGCGTGGCCGCGCGTGGTGTCGTGGTCGGTGAGGGCCACGACGTCGAGTCCGGCCGCGGCGGCCTTGCGCACCAGCTCGGCCGGGGTGTCCGTGCCGTCGGACGCGGTGGAGTGGGTGTGCAGGTCGATGCGCACGACGCGGTACTCCAAGCGGGACGGGCGGACGGGGACGCTCCAGGATAACCGGATTTCCGGCCACCACTGTCACACCCGAACCCGTCGAGCGCCCCCTACATCACCGGCCGCGCCCCGTCACTTCTCCAGCAGACGCGGGGACAGGGCTCCGCACGGCACCAGCTCCACCTCGGCGCCGGCGTCCCTCAGGTCGGCGAGCACCAGTTCGTCGTACATCAGCAGGCCCGACTGCTCGGGCCACACCACCGCCCACAGCCACAGGCCGAGCGCCTCGCCCGCGAACACGGCGCGGTCGTCGGGCGTGCGGGCGACGTGCCAGAGCGGGGTGGGGCGGCCGGCGGCCAGCACCTTGGCCTGGGGCGGTTTCTCGACGTCCATGTAGGGCCCGGGGTCCGGGCCGTCGATGCCCGCGTACCGCGCGCCGAGTCCGACGCCGAGCTCCTCGGCGACCAGGATGAGCTCGCCCATCCCGCCGAGCGGGCCGGGGCCGGTGCACGCGACGGCCGTCGCCCGGCCCCCGCTGCGGTCGTCGCCCGCGGACGCGACACCGGTGAAGAGCCAGCCCACCGGCAGCGGCCACGGCATCCACACCGGCACCTTGGTGCGGTGCACGACGACTTCGAGGGCCTCGACGCTCGGCGGTATCACGGGCTGCAGCGGGTGCACGGCGCCGTGCACGTCGCACTGCCAGGCATCCGAGAAGAGGCCGGGAGCCCTGACCCGGCCACCGCACTTCGGGCAACTGGGTTCGCCCCTCATAGAGCCCCACGGTCCTAGGTCCGCAGCGCCACGTCAAGGACGATCACCCGACCGGACGGAACGGCGGCTCAGGAACCGAGATAGATGCATCTTGCATTAATTAGGTTGGCTAACCTACTGTGTGTACATTCCAACCATCTCTCCGGCCGTCCGGTGTCTTCCCTCCGGCGGCCGGCATCCCCCCACGTCCCGGGATTGGAGCACCCATGGACCCCATCGACACGGGATCGGGCAGCATCCTCAGGCAGCCGAAATCCGTGTGGGCGACCGCCGGCGCGTCCGTCGTCGCCTTCATGGGCATCGGCCTCGTCGACCCCATCCTGCCGTCCATCGCCCAGGGCCTCGACGCGACAGCGGGACAGGTCTCCCTGCTCTTCACCTCGTACTTCCTGATCACCGCGCTGGCGATGCTGGTGACCGGCTTCGTTTCCAGCCGCATCGGCGGGCGCAGGACACTGCTGCTCGGGCTCGCGCTCGTCGTGGTCTTCGCCGGGCTCTCGGGCACGTCGGGGTCGGTCGGTGAGCTGGTCGGCTTCCGCGCCGGCTGGGGACTGGGCAACGCGCTGTTCGTCTCGACCGCCCTCGCCGTCATCGTCGGCGCGGCGGCCGGCGGCAGCGCGGCCGCCGTCCTGCTGTACGAGTCCGCCCTGGGCCTGGGCATGGCCTGCGGCCCGCTGGTGGGCGCGCTGCTCGGCGACGCGAGCTGGCGCTACCCCTTCTTCGGCACGGCCGCCCTGATGGCCGTCGGCTTCCTATGCATCGCCGCGTTCCTGAAGGAGCAGCCCCGGCCGGCCCGCAGGACCTCCCTGCTGGACCCGGTCAAGGCGCTCGGCCACGGCGGCCTTGCCTCCACGGCCGTCTCGGCGTTCTTCTACAACTACACGTTCTTCACCGTGCTGGCCTTCACGCCGTTCGTGCTGAACATGTCCCCCTACCGGTCCGGCGCGGTGTTCTTCGCCTGGGGCGTGCTGCTCGCCGTGTTCTCGGTGATCGTGGCCCCGCGGCTGCAGAAGCGGCTCGGCTCGCTGCGGGTGCTGGGCGGTTCGCTGGTGCTGCTGGCGGTGGACGTGCTGGTGCTCGGCCACGGCGGCCACACCACGGCCGTCGTGTGCACCGTGCTGTCCGGCGCGCTGATCGGCGTGAACAACACGGTGTACACGGAGCTGGCGCTCGGGGTGTCGGACGCCCCGCGCCCGGTGGCGAGCGCCGGGTACAACTTCGTGCGCTGGTTCGCGGCAGCGGCCGCGCCGTTCCTCGCACCGAAGATCGAGGAGTGGAGCGACATCCACATGCCGTTCACGGTCGCCGCGGTGACAGCGGTGCTGGGCGCGCTGGTGGTGCTGGTGCGGCGCCGGGCGCTCACCGCCGAGGCCGAGGAGCTCCGGCCCGGGCACGCCACCGAGGACGGCGTGGGCGTCTTCGCCAACTGAGTGTGCCCGGAACGGGGTTGGTGAGGTTCCTCACTCGGGCGCTAGTCCAGCGGCACGGACTTCCGGGACGGGTCCCTGAGGTCCGTGCCGTGGTTCAGCCACCGCTCCTGGAGCGCCTGGGCGCCGTGCACACGCTTCCAGGCGGCCTCGTTCGGCGTCATCGGCAGCAGCGGCAGGAAGCGCACCGGCTCCAGGGGCGCGTCGAGTTCGAGGTCCTCCACCAGGCCGCCCGGCTCGGCGACCAGCACCGAGGTGAACGGGGCGCCCGGCCACAGCGGCTCCCCCACGTCCAGCGAGGCGCCGGGGGCCACGACGAGCCCCTCGACCTGCGGGGACGCGGCGAGTACGGCGAGCGGACGGAGCGCCTTGTCGGTGTCGGCGACGCCGCCGCGCACGGACAGCACCAGCTCGGCGCGGGGTCCGGCGACCGGGTCCGCGATCACGGCCGTGGGGTCCGTCATGGGCCGGGCGGACATGCCGAGGGTCGCGTAGCGCACGATGTCCCCCTCGTGGAACCGCAGCACCTCGATGCGGTCCGTGCCCAGAAAGGTGACCGCGGCGCGCGCGTCCGGTTCGCCCAGCGCGCTGTGCAGCCGGGCCTCGACCAGAGGAAGAACATCAGCCATGCGGCGAGCATAGAACTCGTCAGTACCGGGCAAAGCAGAGCCTTGACACAGCAGTCGGCTGATACGCTTGGCCGGTGGTTCGGGCAGCACGCGTCGAGCGTTCCGACACTGCCTGAACGCCTGTGTGACACTCCCCGCTCATCGGGGGAATCCCCCAGGGGATCGCGATCGTCCCTCACGAGGGACCGGCCGGAGGAGGTGGGGCTGGCATGGACCGAAGTCGACCGTGCAGTATCACCCGCTCTTCCGCCCGCTGAGGTAGCTGTTCCCCTTTCGGCTCCCGCCTTTCGCTTCGCGCGTCTTCATCGGAAGAGCACTCGTTTCGTTCTGTCTGATCTGCCCCAGTAGCTGTATCAGCGACGAAGCTCGCCACCGCGACGGTGCGGTGCTCCCCGCTTTGTGGACGTGCCAAACATGCGCAGTCCAGGACGTCCTCATTCCGGGTTGTTCCACCCGTCGCCCCGGCGCCTTTCGTTGCCCGTTCGCGAAGGAGCCCGCCATGTCGATGATCCGCGACCTGCGCGCCGTGGTCCGTCCCGCCTCCCGCATCTCGCTCCGCAAGGAGAGCGGCCCGTACGAGACCTCGCGGGAGCGTGCGGCGGCCACCGCCGTCGTCGACTGCGCCGTCTACCGGGACGGCCGCCGCCAGGACACCGGGGGCGGCCCGCTCAGCCCCCAGGACGCGATGCGCCGGGTGCGCCGCGACGGGGGCTTCGTCTGGATCGGCCTCCACGAGCCCACGGAGGCCGAATTCGCGGGAATCGCCGCCGAGTTCGGGCTGCACCCGCTGGCCGTGGAGGACGCCGTCCAGGCGCACCAGAGGCCCAAGCTGGAGCGCTACGACGACTCCCTGTTCACGGTCTTCAAGACCGTCCACTACCTCGACCACGACCGCGTCTCCTCCACCAGCGAGATCGTGGAGACCGGCGAGGTCATGTGCTTCACCGGACGGGACTTCTTCATCACCGTCCGGCACGGCGGCCAGGGCTCCCTGCGCGCCCTGCGCCACCGCCTCCAGGACGACCCGGAGCTGCTGGCCAAAGGCCCCTCGGCCGTGCTGCACGCCATCGCCGACCACGTGGTGGACGGCTACATCGCGGTCGCCGACGCCCTGCAGGACGACATCGACGAGGTCGAGACCAAGGTCTTCTCCCCCGGCCGCAAGGGCACCCCGCGCGGCACCGACGCCGGTGAGATCTACCAGCTCAAGCGCGAGGTGCTGGAGTTCAAGCGGGCCGTGGCGCCGCTGCTGCGCCCGATGCAGCTGCTCAGCGAGCGGCCGATGCGGCTGATCGACCCGGAGATCCAGAAGTACTTCCGGGACGTCGCCGACCACGTGGCCCGGGTGCAGGAGCAGGTCATCGGCTTCGACGAGCTGCTGAACTCCATCCTCCAGGCCAACCTCGCGCAGGCGTCCGTCGCGCAGAACGAGGACATGCGCAAGATCACCTCGTGGGCCGCGATCATCGCCGTCCCGACCATGGTCTGCGGGGTGTACGGCATGAACTTCGACTACATGCCGGAGACCCACTGGAAGTACGGCTACCCGGTGGTCCTCGGCGTCACGGTCGCCATCTGCCTCGGCATCCACCGCACGCTGAAGCGCAACGGCTGGCTCTGAGACGGCCTGCCCCGCCTGGATAGGCTGGGCGCATGACTGGCGAGCTGCTCGACCGGGCCCTCATCGAGGAGGCCTCGAAGAAGTCCGGCCTCATCTGGGTCGAGGGACCCGGCGTCCCGGCCCGACCGCTGTGGCACGTGTGGCACGAGGGCGCCGCCTGCGTGGTCGGCGACGGCCCCGGTGAACAGCCCCTGACGGGCCTCGCCGACGGGGCGCGGGCCGAGGTGACGGTGCGCAGCAAGGACAAGGGCGGCCGGCTGGTCACCTGGACCGCGACGGTCCGCGAACTGGCCTCCGGCTCCGAGGAGTGGACGGCGGCCGTCGACGGTCTCAAGGGCAAGCGGCTCAACGCCCCCGACGGCGAGGCCATGCCGGAGCGCTGGGCCCGCGAGTGCCGGGTGCTGCGTCTGGAACCGACCGGCGCGACGGGCGCGCTGCCCGACGGCGACCTCTCCGCGGCTCCCCTGCCCACCCCGGCGACGACCCGGACGCCGTTGCCCGCCGGGCTGCCGCGCCTGCTGGCGAGGCGCAGGCGGCGCGGCTGACTTCCGGGGCGGTCAGGACGTCGGGAGCTGCTTGCCGTAGTCGAGGGTGTCGTCCTTGGCGGGCTTCTCCAGCGGGAAGTCGGCGCCCCAGGAGGAGAAGGTGAGGGTGCCGGCCTCCCCGGCGCGCACCAGCCGCAGCGGGTACGGCTTGCCCTCGAGGGAGACGTCCAGGGTGCCGCCGGCGCCGTCGTCGCCGGTGACCCGGACGGTGCGGGTCCCGTTCTGCTCGTGATGGCCGTCCGTGCCGAGCTCGCCGTGCAGCGTGAGCAGTCCGCCGAGCAGCACGTCCTTGTCGGTGAATCCGATGAACTTGGTGTAGGAAGGGTCGCCCTTGGGCACCTTGACGTACTTCGAGGCGAGCTTGTCCGCCGCCTTGGAGTCGCCGTCCCCGTCGCCGCCCTTCCCCCAGAAGGCGGCGTCGGCCTTCAGATAGAGCTCCTGGCCGACCCGCAGAAGCCGGAAGGTCTCCCCCTGGGTGCTGACCGAGCCGATGCCGCCCTGGGGCTTCAGCCGCATGTCGAGGGTGTAGGTGCGGCCGCTGGTCCGCACCGAGCCGTGCAGCCGCACGGTGCCGACGGACGCGGCCGCCTTCTGCGCCTTGGTCTGGATCTGGTCGGCGGGAAGTCTGCCGACGCCGTTCGTTCCCTCGTTCGGATCCTCGGAGCATCCCGTGAGCGCCGTCCCCGCCACGAGCAGCGCGCACACGGCGCCGGCCAGCGTGGCCCTGCGGGAACGGCCCGGGGAGATCGGAATCACAGGTGGGCTGCCTCTCTGACGGGGGACCTGAACGGAATACCGCAGAGTACCGGGGCCGGTGGGGCCGGACGGAGTCAGTCCGTCCGGACCGGCCGCCAGCGCGGCACCGATCGGGACGGGCTAGCCTGAAGCCCGTCCGAGCGGGCAATCCGGAAAACAGACGCACCAGGCAGTACACGGCACGGAACACTTCCGCACGCACGCAAAGGAGCCGCCGGAATGGCATCGGGCGCACCCCGGTTCTTCGTCTCCCACATCTCCGGTGTCGCCGTCTTCGACCCGGCGGGCGACCAGGTGGGCCGCGTGCGCGATCTCGTCGTCATCCTGCGTCCCGGCCGCCGTCCGCCCCGGCTGCTCGGCCTGGTGGTCGAACTCTCCACCCGGCGCCGCATCTTCCTGCCGATGACCCGGGTGACCTCCGTGCAGGCCGGCCAGGTCATCACCACCGGGGTGCTCAACGTCCGCCGCTTCGAGCAGCGGCCCACCGAGCGGCTGGTGTTCGGGGAGCTGCTCGACCGGCGCGTCACCCTCGTGGAGTCCGGCGAGGAGGTCACCGTCCTGGACCTGTCGGTGCATCAACTGCAGGCGCGGCGCGAGTGGGAGATCGACCGGGTCTTCGTGCGCAAGGGGAAGAAGGGCGGCGCGTTCCGGCGCGGCAAGGGCGAGACGCTGACCGTGGAGTGGTCCGCCGTCACCGGGTTCTCGCTGGAGGAGGACGGGCAGGGCGCGGAGAACCTGCTCGCCACCTTCGAGCAGCTGCGCCCCGCCGACCTGGCCAACGTGCTGCACCACCTGTCCCCCAAGCGGCGGGCCGAGGTGGCCGCCGCCCTGGACGACGACCGGCTCGCGGACGTCCTGGAGGAGCTGCCCGAGGACGACCAGATCGAGGTCCTGGGCGTCCTCGCGGAGGAGCGGGCCGCGGACGTCCTGGAGGCGATGGACCCCGACGACGCGGCCGACCTGCTGGGCGAACTTCCGGAGGCGGACAAGGAGCGCCTGCTGAGCCTGATGCGGCCCGCGGACGCGGCCGACATGCGCCGCCTGATGTCGTACGAGGAGCACACGGCGGGCGGGCTGATGACCACCGAGCCGATCATTCTGCGGCCGGACGCGACCGTCGCGGACGCGCTCGCCCGGATCCGTGAGCCCGACCTGTCGCCCGCGCACGCGGCCCAGGTGTACGTGTGCCGGCCGCCGGAGGAGACCCCGACCGGCAAGTACCTGGGCACCGTGCACTTCCAGCGGCTGCTGCGTGATCCCCCCTACACGCTGGTCGGCTCGATGCTCGACGACGACCTGCGGCCGCTGGACCCGGAGGCGACGCTGCCCGTGGTCGCCGGGTTCTTCGCCACGTACGACATGGTGGCGGCGCCGGTGGTCGACGAGGCCGGGTCGCTGCTGGGCGCGGTGACCGTGGACGACGTCCTGGACCACATGCTGCCGGGGGACTGGCGGGAGACCGAGTTCCACCTGGAGGAGGGGGAGGTGCCCGATGGCGGGTGAGCGCGACGTGCGCGAGCGGACCCTGGCCGGGGCCACGGCGGCGGGACGGCCGCGTGCGCCGCGGCTGGACCAGCCGCGTCCTCCCCGGCGCCGGATCCTGCCCGAGTGGGACCCGGACGCCTTCGGCCGGCTCTCGGAGCGCATCGCGCGTTTCCTGGGCACCGGGCGGTTCATCGTCTGGATGACGGTCGTCATCATCCTGTGGGTGCTGTGGAACGTGTCCGCCCCGAAGGAGCTGCGGTTCGACGAGTACCCGTTCATCTTCCTGACCCTGGCGCTGTCCCTCCAGGCCTCCTACGCGGCCCCGCTGATCCTCCTCGCGCAGAACCGGCAGGACGACCGCGACCGGGTCAACCTGGAGCAGGACCGCAAGCAGAACGAGCGGTCGATCGCCGACACCGAGTATCTGACCCGTGAGGTCGCCGCGCTGCGGATCGGGCTCGGCGAGGTGGCCACCCGGGACTGGATCCGCTCCGAGCTGGAGGACCTGGTCAAGGAGCTGGAGATCCGGCAGAACGGCCACAAGGACCATCACGGTACGCATCCGGCGATGCGGGCGGAACACCCGCCGGGACGTGACGCAGACGACCGCTGACGTCCTTACCGGCGGGTGTACCCGGAGCCGTACCATCGTCCTTATGGCTACGGAAGACGCGGTGCGCGAAGCACTGGCGACGGTGAACGACCCCGAGATCAACCGGCCCATCACCGAGCTCGGGATGGTCAAATCGGTGGAGATCGGTGCGGACGGTGCGGTCGCGGTCACCGTGTACCTGACGGTCTCCGGCTGTCCCATGCGCGACACCATCACGCAGCGCGTGACGGACGCGGTGTCCCGCGTCGAGGGCGTGACGCGGGTCGACGTGACGCTGGACGTGATGAGCGACGAGCAGCGCAAGGAGCTGGCGAGCGCCCTGCGCGGCGGCCAGACCGAGCGCGAGGTGCCCTTCGCCAAGCCGGGCAGCCTCACCCGGGTGTACGCCGTGGCGTCCGGCAAGGGCGGCGTCGGCAAGTCCTCGGTGACGGTGAACCTGGCGGCGGCGATGGCGGCCGACGGCCTGAAGGTCGGTGTCGTGGACGCCGACATCTACGGCCACTCGGTGCCGCGCATGCTGGGCGCCGACGGGCGTCCCACCCAGGTCGAGAACATGATCATGCCGCCGTCGGCGCACGGCGTGAAGGTGATCTCCATCGGCATGTTCACCCCGGGCAACGCGCCCGTGGTGTGGCGCGGCCCGATGCTGCACCGCGCGCTCCAGCAGTTCCTGGCCGACGTGTACTGGGGCGACCTGGACGTGCTGCTGCTCGACCTGCCGCCCGGCACCGGTGACATCGCGATCTCGGTCGCGCAGCTCGTGCCGAACGCGGAGATCCTGGTCGTCACGACCCCGCAGCAGGCCGCGGCCGAGGTGGCCGAGCGCGCGGGCTCCATCGCGGTGCAGACGCACCAGAAGATCGTCGGCGTGGTCGAGAACATGTCGGGGCTGCCCTGCCCGCACTGCGGCGAGATGGTCGACGTGTTCGGCACCGGCGGCGGCCAGACCGTCGCCGAGGGCCTGACCCGCACCACCGGCGCCAACGTGCCGGTGCTGGGCGCCATCCCGATCGACGTGCGGCTGCGCGAGGGCGGCGACGAGGGCAAGCCCGTGGTGCTGTCCGACCCGGAGTCCCCTGCGGGCTCGGCGCTGCGCTCCATCGCGGGCAAGCTGGGCGGCCGTCAGCGCGGTCTGTCGGGCATGTCCCTGGGGATCACCCCGCGCAACAAGTTCTGAGGCCCGTGCGCACGCCGGAGGGCGCCGTCCGCTGCGGACGGCGCCCTCCGGCGTTCTCGGGCGGCTCGCTCAGCCCTGGTAGGCGGCGATGTCCTTCACCACGGCGAAGCCCAGCCCGTACGCGCTCATCCCCCGGCCGTACGCGCCGACGTGGACACCGGCCTGGGTGGATCCGGCGAGCACCCAGCCGTACTCGGACTCCCGGTAGTGGAACGGCGTGGGCACGCCGTCCACGGGCAGGGAGAGTGTCGACCAGTCCTCGCCCTCCAGGTCGTCCGCCAGCACCCAGGCGGTCTCCGTCTGCTGCTCCAGCCAGTCGTCGCGCAGGGAGTGGTCCATCTGGCCGGGCCAGGTGAAGGACAGCAGCCCCACCCCGGCGAGCCAGGCGGCGGAGGACACCGAGGTGGCCTCCAGCAGTCCCGTGCCGTCGGCGCTGCGGCGGACCGGGTTGGCCGCCACGGTCACCACGACCGCGAACTTCTCCTTGGCGTCCTGGTCGCCCCCGGCCGCGAACTCGCTGCGGACGGACGGCTCGTCGCCGTGTCCGACCGATCCGTGCTCCACGGCCCCGTCGGCCGAGAGGCCGACCTGCATCAGCCAGCGCGGCCCCGTGAAGGCCTCGTCGAGGCCGTACCAGGGGAAGGGCGCACGCAGGTAGCCGTCGACCGTACGCCGGGCGGAGGGGACTGGTTGTCCGTCCTCCGCGGCCGGCGCCTGCGCGACTGCCGAACTCGTCGTCTCCATGTGCCCGGACGCCTCCTCGCTCTCGTCGGACCGGACGGCCCGCCCCCCTTTCGGGCGTACTCGTCCGTTCCGCACAACAACTCGGCAGCATAACCATCCTGCCGCCACAGGCAGGGAAACCGCCCGGCGCGTGAGGCGTTCGGGCGCCCGGATCAGGCCGTCCGCAGCTCGGGTGGAGTATGAAACGCGTCACGTACGCGCCGGCGCACGCCCCGGGGACCCGTCAGGTGGCGTCCATGTCGAAGGGCGGGCGGTCGTCGGCGGCCGGGGTCTCGGGCTTCTTCGTCATGTCCACCCGGCCGCCGGGGGCGGCGGGTGAGGGCGACGGGTCGGTGTCGCGCCCGTGGACGGCGTCCGTGACCTCGGCCATCTCCTTCTTCAGGTCGAAGCCGTTGCGGATCTCCTTCAGCCCCAGGTCGTCGTTGTCCAGCTGCTTGCGGATGAACGTCTTGGGGTTGAGGTCCTCGAACTCGAAGTCCTTGAACTCCGGGCCCAGTTCCTGCCGGATGTCCTGCTTGGCGCTCTCCGAGAAGTCCCTGATCTTCCGGATCGTGCGGGTCACGTCCTGGATGACCTTGGGGAGCTTCTCCGGACCGAAGATGAGCACGGCGAGGACGATGAGCGTCACCAGCTCGAGCGGTCCTATGTCATTGAACACCTGAAGCTCCTCGCGATGCCTTCGGTCCTCGGCCCTCGGTGCCGGTCGTTCGCCCTCCGTGGTCCGGGCCGGGTCCACGGTACCCGGACCTCCGGCGCCACCGGTACCGTCCCGGCGTCCCGGCGGCGTCGGACCGGCCGTGAGTCGGCCACCGTCGGAGGATCAGCCGTCGTCGGAGGAGCCGAGCACCAGGGACACCGTGCGCTCCTCGCCGCCCCGCTCCAGGGTCAGCTCCAGCCGGTCGCCGGGGCGGTGGGCGCGGGTCTTGACGATCAGTTCCTCGCCGGAGTGCACGGGGCGGCCGTCGACCTTCGTGATGACGTCGCCGGGGCGGATGCCCGCCTCGGCGCCGGGGCCGCCCGTGCTGACCGGGGGTCCGCCGTCGCTGCCCTCGGCCGCCACACGGGCGCCGTCGCCGCTGTACTCCATGTCGAGGGTGATGCCGATCACCGGGTGCGTGGCCTTGCCGGTCTCGATCAGCTCCTCGGCGACCCGCTTGCCCTGGTTGATCGGGATGGCGAAGCCGAGCCCTATCGAGCCGGACTGGCCGCCCTCCGGGTCCAGCCCGCCGTCGGCCGAGCGGATGGCCGAGTTGATGCCGATCACCCGGCCCTTGCCGTCGAGCAGCGGTCCGCCGGAGTTGCCGGGGTTGATGGGTGCGTCGGTCTGCAGGGCGTCGACGTACGACACGTCGCTGCCGTCGCCCTTCTCGCCGCCGGCGGTGATGGGCCGCTCGCGGGCGCTGATGATGCCGGAGGTGACGGTGCCGGCCAGGTCGAAGGGGGCGCCGATGGCGACGACGGGGTCGCCGACCCGCACGTTGTCCGAGTTGCCGAGCGGCAGGGGGGCGAGCCCGCGGACGCCCTTGACCCGTACGACGGCGAGGTCGTAGCCGCTGTCCCGGCCGACGACGGTCGCCTCGGCGGTGTCGCCGCTGTGGAAGGTGACGGTGATGTCGCCGTCCTCCCCGGCGGGCTCGACGACGTGGTCGTTGGTGAGGATGTGGCCCCGGTCGTCCAGCACGAAGCCGGTGCCCGTGCCGGCCTTGCCGCCGCCGCTGACGTGCAGGGTGACGACGCTGGGCAGCGCCTGCGCGGCGATCCCGGCGACGCTGTCGGGGTCCCGGTCGGGCGCCTCCACACCGGCCTGCGGCAGCTCCACGGCGCCGATGCCGCCGTTCCGCTCCAGCTGCACGCCGACGACACCTCCGGCGACGCCGGACACGAGGGCGATGACCAGGGCGCCGCCGGCCAGCGCGCGCCTGCGGCGACCGCGCCGGCGTCGCACGTCCTCCTCGACGGGGTCGGCCTGCTGCAACGGGGCGACGGCCGCCGGAGCCGCCCAGGGGTCGTACCGCGCCCAGGGGTCGGTCACCGGCGCGGCGGGGGCGTCCTGGGCGACGGGGGCGGCCGGGGTGACGGGGGCGGCCGGGGCGGCCTCGTGCGGCACCGGAGGCACGCCCACGGCCACTCCGTGCGCCGGGGTGGCCGCCGGATGCTGCACAGGCGGGGCGGGAGCCCACGGCCCGGGCTCCCCGTAGGGCGGGGTGCTGTAGGGGTCGGGGTCGTGGAGGGGCTGGGGGCGGGCGGGGGCGTCGGCGCCCGGGGCGGGGGTGGAGGCGGGGGTGTCCGCGCTCTGCGCGGGGGCGGGCTCGGAGGCGTCCGCGGATGTGCCGCCCCGGTGCCGCGGGTCAGGCGCACCGCCGTCGGGCATGTCGGCCGCCGGGGTGGAAGCCGTCGCGTCGTGAGGGCGAGGTAGTTCGTAGTCGCCGTCGGGCCGCTCCGGGCGGGCGAGTACGAAGTCGCCGTCGGGTCCTTCGGACGCCCCAGGCGTGCCCGGCTTCCCCTCGTTCATGCTCTCCCCACGGCTGGACCGGCACGGATCGTCGGCACCGTGCTCCGGTCCGCCCAGTGCGGTGGAGCCCGGCTCGGCGCCCGGCCGCAGTGGGCCCGGGCGCGCCACCCGGAATCTAATCAGGTTCGCGCGCCCCCGCGCAGGGGCCCGGTCAGCGGGCGGCCCGCGCGCTGTGCGTGGGCGAGGGCGCCGGTGACGGCGCGGCCGTGACCAGGCCGGGGCTCTTCAGCCCGGCCGCCGACGCCCATGCGCCCAGTCCGAACGGCGGGGCCGGGTTCAGCGGGCGTATGTGCGGGGACACCGCCGCGGCGCCGCCCTGCGCGGGCGACGGGATGCCGGGCAGCAGCGGGGCCGCGACGCCGGTGGGGACGACGGGACCCGAGCCGAGCGCGCTCTGACCGCCGGCCGCCTGTCCGAGCAGCGGGCCGACGCCTCGGCGCCGGGGGTCAGGCGTGGTGGCCGCGCCCCCGCCCTGCGTGCGCACCGGTGTCACGTTGCTCCCCTTGCCCTGGCCGCGCGTCTCCGCGTCGACCGGGGTGACGGTGGAGACGCCGCCGAGGGCGATCGCGGCTAGCGACACCGCGCCGGCGGCGACGAACGCGAGCCGCAGCCCGCGCGAGGACGGCCGGGCGGCGGCGAGGCCCGCGGCGGCGGCCGCGGGCTGGTGACGGCGCACGGGCGCGTAGGCGAACTCGAAGCGCTCGCCGCGCCGCGTCCCGAAGACTCCGGCGGTGGAGCCGCCCGGCAGCGCGGAGCCGCCCAGCGGTGAGCCTCCGTCGCCGAATCCGCTTCCGGCGGGCAGCCCTTGCAGGCGCGCCAGAAGGCTCTCGGAGGGCGGCGGCGGTGCGGCGGCCGCGAACACGTTCTTCACGCGGCGCTGTTCGTCCACCTCCGCCTTGCACTTGGCGCAGGTGGCGACATGCGCCAGTACGCGCTCACGCGCGTCATGACCGAGTTCCCCGTCCACGAGGGCGGCGAGCCGGTCTCCCAGATGATGCTCCGCGAGGTGTCCCTCGGGGGACTTCGGCAGTGAACTGCTCACGCGCTCGCGCCCCCTCCCCCCAGTGCGGGGACACGCGGCACGAAGGAGGGGCGGTCCGCGCGCGCCTTGGGCGAACGGTGCGCGAGGGCCTTGCGCAGCTGGGAACGGCCGCGGTGGATACGGGACCGGACGGTGCCGAGCTTCACGCCCAGGGTGGCCGCGATCTCCTCGTACGACAGTCCTTCGATGTCGCACAGGACGACGGCGGCGCGGAACTCCGGGGCGAGCGTGTCGAGGGCCTGCTGGACGTCGGCGTCGAAGTGCGCGTCGTTGAAGACCTGCTGCGGCGAGGGCTCCTTGCTGGCGAGCCGCTCGGCCGCGTCCTCGCCGAGCGCGTCGAAGCGGATGCGCTGCTTGCGGCGGACCATGTCCAGGAACAGGTTCGTGGTGATGCGGTGCAGCCAGCCCTCGAAGGTGCCCGGCGTGTACGTCGACAGGGAGCGGAAGACACGGACGAAGACCTCCTGCGTGAGGTCCTCGGCGTCGTGCTGGTTGCCCGTGAGACGGTAGGCGAGCCGGTACACCCGGCCGCTGTGCATGCTGACGATCTCCTCCCACGTGGGCGGAGTCCACGCCTGCCCGTCCGCGTCGCCGGAGAAGGTCGCGGTCTGGGCCGGGTCGCCGGCGCGGTCATGGTCAGCAGCGGTGTTGTTCACGGATTTCGGCCTGCCTGCCGATCCGAGGAAGCGCCGCAGCACTCCCGCACGATCCACAGGCGCAGCCGCACCTCCCCTGTCGGCTCTGGTGGTGTCCAGTGGAGCCCCTACCATAGCCACCTCGCCCGTTAGCTCCGGATAAGCGGTTTTACGAGAATTTGATTCGGGCTGCCACGGCTCGTACGACTGCGCCCGCACTTGCTCGGCGTCCTCGTCCACTCCTCGCCCCCCTTCCCGGCACGCGCCTCTCTCTTCTCCTTTGAACGACTGGTCCCATCTGCGGGTTCCCGACGCCAACGGATACAGTCACGCCCAGGCAACCACGGGGACAGGAGAGGGTCATTACCGCCAACCGGCAGACGAGCTGGGCGTTCGCCGACGCCTATGTCGCCGAGGACGAGGCGCTGCGCTGGGCCCGCGACCGGGCCCGCGAGGCCGGCCTGCGCTCGGTGTCGCCCGGCACGGGCGCGGCCCTGCGGTTGCTCGCCGCCAGCGTGGACGCCAAGGCGGTCGCGGAGATCGGCACGGGCTGCGGCGTGTCGGGGATCCATCTGCTGCACGGCATGCGCCCGGACGGGGTGCTGACGACGGTCGACCAGGAGCCGGAGCACCAGCAGTCGGCCCGGCAGGCCTTCCGTGAGGCCGGTTTCGCCGGCAACCGGGCCCGCTTCATCCCCGGCCCGGCCCTGGACGTGCTGCCGCGTCTCGCGGACTCGGGCTACGACCTGGTGTTCTGCGACGGCGACCGGCAGGAGTACCAGGACTATCTCGCCGAATCGTTGCGTCTTCTGCGCCCTGGAGGCCTGGTCGCCTTCGAAGGCGTCTTCGCGAACGGGCGCACCGTGGACTCCGGCCCCCAGCCGACGGAGGTGCTGCGGCTGCGGGAGCTCGTGCGGACCGTTCGCGAGAGCCAGGAGCTGGTGTCGTCGCTCCTGCCCGTGGGGGACGGGCTGCTGTGCGCCGTGAAGCGGTGACCTGCCGTGTCACGGCATTCCTCCGACGCCGTTCCCCCGGACGTGTGCGCAAACAGCCGCCCCGGCACCGCGTGCGGCACCGGGGCGGCTGAAAGGGTATGGTCGCTTGCGCGTCAGCCGACGACCTTCTTGAGGGCGTCGCCGAGCGCGTCGGCCTCGTCCGGGGTCAGCTCGACGACGAGCCGACCGCCGCCTTCGAGCGGAACGCGCATGACGATGCCCCGCCCCTCCTTGGTCACCTCGAGCGGGCCATCACCCGTCCGCGGCTTCATGGCCGCCATGCTCGTTCCCCTTCCTGAAACCCAGCTCAACCGTCTAAGCCGACGGCCCACTGAAGGGCACCTGCGGTCCTTGAAGCAGGACACACGCCACCGGCATCGAACACATTGCTTCCAGGCCATTATCCCGCATGGCGGGACCCGATGACCAACATCAGCAGGCATCGCTTGGGCAACGCACGCGAGCAAAACCACTCAATTCGGCGATGTGGCTGCCATACTGCGTCCTCGCATGGACATTCGGGCTCCGGAATCCCGACACAAATGTTTGACGCAGGTCACACCGAGGCCGACCGCCGGGGCCCCTGAACTGGGTCATGCTGTCCTCCGGAAGAGGATGTACTCACCAGTACGTCCCGAGCCGCACACGGAGGGATACGACCATGGCCGACACCGTGCTCTACGAGGTGAGCGACGGACTCGCGACGATCACGCTGAACCGCCCCGAGGCGATGAACGCGCTGAACGTCGCCGCGAAGGTCGCCCTCCGGGACGCGGTCAGGGCCGCCGCGGACGACGAGGCCGTACGGGCGGTGCTGCTGACGGCGGCCGGCGAGCGGGCGTTCTGCGTCGGGCAGGACCTCAAGGAGCACATCGGGCTGCTGGCCGCCGACCGGGAGAACGGGTCGGGGCAGACCATGTCCACGGTGCGCGAGCACTACAACCCGATCGTGCAGGCGATCGCGGGTGCGCCGAAGCCGGTGGTGGCCGCCGTGAACGGCGTGGCGGCGGGGGCCGGGTTCGGGTTCGCGCTGGCCGCGGACTACCGGATCGTCGCGGAGACGGCGACGTTCAACACGTCGTTCGCGGGGGTCGCGCTGACCGCGGACTCCGGCATCTCCTGGACGCTGCCGCGGGTGATCGGGCCGAGCCGTGCGACGGACCTGCTGCTGTTCCCGCGGAACATCTCCGCGCAGGAGGCGTACGAGCTGGGGATCGCGAACCGGGTGGTGCCGGGGAGCGAGCTGCGGGCGGAGGCCGAGAAGGTGGCGCGGGGGCTGGCCCAGGGGCCGACGGTCGCGTATGCGGCGCTGAAGGAGTCGGTGGCGTTCGGGATGAGCCACTCTCTGGAGGAGACGCTGGAGAAGGAGGACGAGCTGCAGACCCGGGCGGGGTCCTCCGAGGATCACGCGATCGCCGTGCGGGCGTTCGTGAACAAGGAGAAGCCGAAGTATCTGGGGCGGTGAGGTGGGGCGGGCCACGGCGGGGTCGCGGGTGCGGCTTCGTCGTGGCCCGTCGCGCAGTTCCCCGCGCCCCTATCCCCTCGCCGCGCAGGTCTGCAGGTGGTCGTTGACCAGGCCGCAGGCCTGCATCAGGGCGTACGCCGTCGTGGGGCCCACGAAGCGGAGGCCCTGTTTCTTGAGGGTCCTGGCGAGGGCCGTGGACTCCTTCGTCACCGCGGGTACGTCCCCGAGGGTGCGGGGCGCCGGGCCGGGCTCCTCGGGGGCGTGGGACCAGATCAGGGTGTCCAGTTCGCCGGGCTTCCAGCCGGCCAGCACCCGCGCGTTGGCCAGCGTGGCGTCGATCTTGGCGCGGTTGCGGATGATGCCCGGGTCGGCCAGCAGGCGCTCGCGGTCGGCGTCGGTGAAGGCGGCGACGTCGGCGATGCGGAAGTCCGCGAAGGCGGCGCGGAAGCCGGGGCGGCGGCGCAGGATGGTGATCCACGACAGCCCCGACTGGAAGGCCTCCAGGCTGAGGCGCTCGAAGAGGGCGTCGTCGCCGTGCACCGGGCGGCCCCACTCCCCGTCGTGGTAGGCGAGGTAGTCCGGGGCGGACAGCGCCCAGGGGCAGCGGGGCAGGCCGTCAGGGCCGAGCGGCGTCTCTCCGGCGGGGTCACTCACCGCTGTTCGTCCTCCGGGTGCGAGGCGGGCTTGTCCATGGACAGGTGTGCCGCGGCGGCGCGGGCGCCGGCCAGCGCGGACTCCAGGTCGGCGATGCGGGCGTCCCGCTCGGCGAGTTCGGCGGCGAGGCGGCCGAGGGCGTCGTCCACGTCCGCCATGCGGTAGCCGCGGGCGGCGAGCGGGAAGCGCAGGCGGTCGACGTCCGCGCGGCTGACCGGACGGTCGGGCGGCAGGGAGTCCTGGAGCCGCTCCGGCGCCGCCTCGGGCAGCGGGGCGTTGTCGCCGCCGCCCACCACGGCGAGGGTCACCGCGCCCACCACGACGGCCAGCGCGACGACCAGGAACAGGAACATAACCATCGCCGGGGCCCCCACGGTCGGATGAGTCGGAGTCGGATGTGTGGCTCCGATCGTGCCATGCGAGTCTGACAGTCGGGACCGCCGGGCGGACGGAGGCGGCCCGGACGGCCGGACGAGGAGAGGTTCCGAGGGATGCTCAGGCTGGGCAGGCGGGAATTCGCACCGCACGAGCGGGTGATCATGGCGATCGTGAACCGGACCCCGGACTCCTTCTACGACCAGGGCGCCACCTTCCGCGACGAGCCGGCGCTCGCGCGGGTGGAGCAGGCGGTGGCCGAGGGCGCCGCGATCATCGACATAGGAGGGGTGAAGGCGGGACCCGGCGAGGAGGTGTCGGCCGAGGAGGAGGTGCGGCGGACGGTCGGTTTCGTGGCCGAGGTGCGCCGCCGCTTCCCGGACGTGGTGATCAGCGTGGACACCTGGCGGCACGAGGTCGGCGAGGCCGTGTGCGAGGCGGGCGCGGACGTGCTGAACGACGCGTGGGGCGGGGTGGACCCGCGTCTGGCCGAGGTGGCCGCGCGGTACGGCGCGGGGCTGGTGTGCACGCACGCGGGCGGGGCCGAGCCGCGGACCCGGCCGCACCGGGTGACGTACGACGACGTGATGGCGGACATCCTCGACGTGACCCTGGGGCTGGCCGAGCGGGCGGTGGAGCTGGGGGTGCGGCGGGAGTCGGTGATGATCGACCCGGGGCACGACTTCGGGAAGAACACCCGGCACAGCCTGGAGGCGACCCGGCGGCTCGGCGAGATGGTGGCCACCGGCTGGCCCGTGCTGGTGTCGCTGTCGAACAAGGACTTCGTCGGCGAGACGCTGGACCGCCCCGTGAAGGAGCGGGTGGTGGGGACGCTCGCGACGACGGCGGTGTCGGCGTGGCTGGGCGCCCAGGTCTACCGGGTGCACGAGGTCGCCGAGACGCGTCAGGTGCTGGACATGGTGTCGTCGATCGCGGGGGACCGGGAGCCGGCGGTGGCGCGGCGCGGGCTGGCGTGACGGGAACCGGGGCGGCGGGGACCCCTCCCCGGCCGCCCCCGCGGGCGTCTAGCGGCCCGCTTCCTTGGAGACCAGGGCCACGGCCTCGTCCACGTCGTCCGTGACGTGGAACAGCAGCAGGTCCTTCTCGGCCGCCTTGCCCTGGGCGATCACCGTGGACCGCAGCCAGTCGACGAGGCCGCCCCAGTACTCCGTGCCGAACAGCACGATGGGGAACTGGGTGACCTTCTGGGTCTGCACCAGGGTGAGCGCCTCGAAGAGCTCGTCGAGCGTGCCGAGGCCGCCGGGCAGGACGACGAAGCCCTGCGCGTACTTGACGAACATCATCTTCCGGACGAAGAAGTACCGGAAGTTCAGACCGATGTCGACGTACCGGTTCAGGCCCTGCTCGAAGGGCAGCTCGATGCCGAGGCCGACCGAGACGCCGTCGGCCTCCAGGGCGCCCTTGTTGGCCGCCTCCATGGCGCCGGGGCCGCCGCCGGTGATGACGGCGAAGCCCGCCTCGACCAGGCCGCGGCCGAGCCGCACCCCCGCGTCGTACTCGGGCGAGTCCGCGGGGGTGCGGGCGGAGCCGAAGACGCTGATCGCGGGCGGGAGTTCCGCCAGGGTGCCGAAGCCCTCGATGAACTCCGACTGGATGCGCAGCACCCGCCAGGGGTCGGTGTGCACCCAGTCGCTCGGCGCGCGCTCGTCCAGCAGCCGCTGGTCGGTGGTGCTGGAGTCCACCTGACCGCGCCGGCGGAGGACCGGCCCCAGGCGCTTCTCCTCCGGCGGCTGCCGCTTCCCCTCAGGGTTGCCCGTAGCCATGTGCGCTCCCTCCGTTTGCCAGGTCGTACCGCCTCAGCGTAGATCTACGCGGGTTACGTGCGGGGGACGTCAGCATGTCCACGGGCGAGCGTTCCAAACGCGCGCTCGCCCGTACGGGCGTCAGGCGGTCAGCCAGGACCGCAGCCGCTCCTCCCCGGCGAGGATCTTGGCGGTGTCGACGCGTTCGTCCCGCCTGTGGGCCAGGTGGGGGTTGCCGGGGCCGTAGTTCACGGCGGGGACGCCCAGCGCGGAGAAACGGGAGACGTCGGTCCAGCCGTACTTGGGCTGCGGGGTGCCGCCGACCGCCTCGATGAAGGCCGCCGCGGCCGGGTGGGACAGGCCGGGCAGGGCCGCGCCGCTGTGGTCGTCGACGACGAACTCGGTGACGCCGCAGTCGGCGAAGACCTCCCGGACGTGCGCCACGGCCTCCTCCTCGGTGCGGTCGGGGGCGTAGCGGAAGTTCACGGTGACGACGCACTCGTCGGGGATGACGTTGCCGGCGACGCCTCCGGAGATGCCGACCGCGTTGAGGCCCTCGCGGTACTCCAGGCCGTCGATGACCGGCCACCGCGGCTCGTATTCGGCGAGGCGCCGGAGGATGGGGGCGGCGGCGTGGACGGCGTTGGAGCCCATCCAGCCGCGCGCGGAGTGGGCGCGCTCGCCGGAGGTCTTCAGCAGCACGCGCAGGGTGCCCTGGCAACCGCCCTCGACCTGCCCGTCGGAGGGCTCCAGCAGGACCGCGAAGTCACCCACCAGCCAGTCGGGGTGCGCCTCGGCGACGTGCCCCAGGCCGTTGAGGTCGGCGGCGACCTCCTCGTTGTCGTAGAAGACGAAGGTGAGGTCGCGGTTGGGCTCGGGAACGGTGGCCGCGATGCGCAGCTGGACGGCGACGCCCGCCTTCATGTCGCAGGTGCCGCAGCCCCACAGGACGCCGTCCTCGTCGAGACGCGAGGGCACGTTGCCGACGATCGGGACCGTGTCGATGTGGCCGGCGAGGATCACCCGCTCCGGGCGGCCCAGCCGGGTGCGGGCCACGACGTTGTTGCCGTGCCGGTCGACCGCCAGGTGCGGCAGCGCGCGCAGCGCCGTCTCGATCGCGTCCGCCAGCGGCTTCTCGGTGCCGCTCTCGGAGGGGAAGTCGACGAGCTGCGCGGTGAGGCGCGCGGCGTCCAGCGTGAGGTCAAGCGGGGTGTCGGCCATGCCGTCGACCCTAACGCGGACGGGCCCGGGCCCACTGTCCACACCCGGCTCACACAAGAACGTACTCTCCAGTACCTTGTACGCGTGCCAGAGCCGTACCCCACCCCCCAGCGCAAGCGCCGTGGCCGTCTGCTCCGCTGCGGCGCGGCCTTCGCGGTGCTGTCCGCGGTCGCCGGTTACCTCGTGGTGCAGTACGTCACCGGAGGCACGGGCGGCCCCGGCTGCAAGGTCGTGTCCGGCAAGGGCGACGGGGCGACCTACGAGTTCACCCCCGAGCAGGCGGTGAACGCGGCGACGATCACCGCCGTGGGCACCGCGCGCCACCTGCCCGAGCGGGCCGTGACGATCGCGCTGGCGACCGCCCTCCAGGAGTCGGCCCTGCGCAACATCGACTACGGCGACCGTGACTCGCTGGGCCTGTTCCAGCAGCGCCCCTCCCAGGGCTGGGGGACGCCGCGGCAGATCATGGACCCGGCGTACGCGTCGGAGAAGTTCTACGAGCACCTGGAGAAGGTGCCTGGCTACACCCGGCTGCCGCTCACCGTGGCCGCGCAGAAGGTGCAGCGCAGCGGGTTCCCGCAGGCGTACGCCAAGCACGAGCCGGACGCGACGCTGCTCGCCGCCGCCCTCACCGGGCGCTCGGGGGCGACGCTGACGTGCGACGGCCGTCCGGCGGCCACCCGGGCGAAGGGCGCGGACGCGGTACGGGCCGCGCTCGCCCGGGACTTCGGGCGGGACGTGCTGGAGCCGGCGGGCGCCGAGGTGGACGACGGCACGGGGCGGGCTTCCTCCTCACCGGAGCCGCCCGGTACGGAAGCGGAATCCGGCGACGGCACCGTGACGCTGCCGGTCACCACCGTCTCCGGCGACCGGCGGGACGCCGGGGCGCGGGGCTGGCAGCTGGCCCACTGGGCCGTGGCCAACGCCTCCGAGCTGCACATACGGAGTGTTTCTTACGCCGGCCGGGAGTGGGTCGCGGGGCACACCGACAGCCAGTGGCGGCCACTGGACGGCAAGGGGTCCGCGGGCTCCGAAGCGGAAGCGGACGCCGTGCGGATCACCACCGGGCAGTAGTCCGGGGCGTTCCCGTGCAGGCGTGCGGGTGATCACCCGGAGGCGTTGCACGGGTCCGACATTGCGCCGCATTGCCGACTCTTTGCCGGACACGCGCGCAACCTTCTCGGCGGTCGGGCGGTAATCAGTGCGTCCGGCCGGCCGGTCATGACGGGCCGGCTCGACACCAACGTTGTCTGCCGTCGAAGGAGCACCATGTCCCTCCCCCTGACCCGTCGGATCGCCCGTGCCGCGCTGCTCGTCGCTGCGGGAGCGGCCGCCGGGGTCGGTGCGGCCGGTTCCGCGAGCGCGGCGCCGGCGCTGCCGTCCGCCCCGAACCTCGGGCTGAGCGCCCTGGACGGCGCGCCCGGCAAGACCGTGGACAACGTGTCGCGGGGCGTCGGCAAGACCACCCCGGACGCGACCGAGGTGGCCCCGGCCGCGGGCACGACCGTGAAGAAGGCGGTGCCGGTGGTGAAGGAGCTGCCGACCGACTCCCTCGGCAAGGGCGGCCCGACGAAGAACCTGCCGGTCAAGGACCTGCCTCTCGGCTGACCCCCTCCGCCGAAGGCGACCCCCGGCGAAACCGAAGGGGCCCGGAACCTCTCCCCCGGGCCCCTTCGGCATGCCCGGAGCGGCCCTGGGGTGCGTCAGGCGGTGAGGCGGGTGACCGCTGCCCGGACCCGTTCGTCCGTCGCGGTCAGGGCCACGCGGACGAAGCGGTCGCCGGCGGGGCCGTAGAAGTCGCCGGGGGCGACCAGGATGCCGCGGTCGGCGAGGTGGGCGACGGTGTCCCAGCAGGACTCGTCGCGCGTCGCCCACAGGTAGAGGCTGGCCTCGCTGTGCTCGATGCGGAAGCCGTGGGCGAGCAGCGCGTCGCGCAGGGCGGTGCGGCGGGCCGCGTACCGCTCGCGCTGGACGCGGACGTGCTCGTCGTCGCCGAGGGCCGCCACCACGGCCGCCTGGGTGGGCGCCGGGGTCATCATGCCGCCGTGCTTGCGGATCTGCAGCAGCGGGCCGAGCACCGCCGGGTCGCCCGCCAGGAACGCGGCGCGGTAGCCGGCCAGGTTGGACCGCTTGGACAGGGAGTGGACGGCGACGATGCCGTCGTAGGAGCCGCCGTTGACGTCCGGGTGGAGCACCGAGACGGGGTCGGCCTCCCAGCCGAGCTCGATGTAGCACTCGTCGGAGAGGACGAGGACGCCGTGCTCGCGGGCCCAGGCGACGATCCGGGTCAGCTCCTCCTTGGACAGCACCCGGCCCGTCGGGTTGGACGGCGAGTTGAGCCACAGCAGCTTCAGCCGCGAGGGGTCCAGCTCGGTCGGGTCGTCGTACGCCACGTGCTCGGCGCGCGCCAGGCGGGCGCCGACCTCGTACGTCGGGTAGGCCAGGCGCGGGAAGGCGACCTGGTCGCCGGGGCCGAGGCCGAGCTGGGTGGGGAGCCAGGCGACGAGTTCCTTGGAGCCGACGACCGGCAGCACGTGCCGGTGGGTCACCCCGCGGCCGCCGAGCCGGTGTTCCACCCAGCGGGTGAGCGCGTCCCGCAGTTCCGGGGTGCCCCACACCGTGGGGTAGCCCGGCGAGTCCGCGGCGGCGATCAGCGCCTTCTGGATGTGCTCGGGCACCGGGTCGACGGGCGTGCCGACCGAGAGGTCGACGATGCCGTCGGGGTGCGCGGCAGCCGTCTTCTTGTACGGCTCCAGCTTGTCCCAGGGGAAGGCGGGCAGCCGGTCGGAGACTGCGGACACGGGCGGGGGCTCACTTTCTGGTTCGGCGAACGCCTCGGTCCCGTACGGCGGGCGGGCCGTACGGGACCGAGGGCGACGCGTCGGTGCGGGACCGCTCAGGGGCGGTCAGGCCTGCGGCGGCAGCGCGGCGATGAACGGGTGGTCCCGCTCGATCAGACCGAGCTTGCTGGCGCCGCCCGGGGAGCCGAGATCGTCGAAGAACTCGACGTTCGCCTTGTAGTAGTCCTTCCACTCCTCCGGAGTGTCGTCCTCGTAGAAGATGGCCTCGACCGGGCAGACCGGTTCACAGGCGCCGCAGTCGACGCATTCGTCCGGGTGGATGTACAAGGACCGCTGGCCCTCGTAAATGCAGTCGACCGGGCACTCCTCGATGCACGCCTTGTCCTTGACGTCGACACAAGGCTGCGCGATGACGTAGGTCACGCTGTCGTTCCTCCTCGATAGGGCGCTGGCGGGCCTCCTCAGGCTCCGCCGCCTGGCGCGCGGGAGCGCGGCGTCGTCGATGCCCGCCCCTAGTATCTCCGTTCCGGAGCATGATCCGAACAGGAGGGGTGAACTGACCTGTGGAAATCTCAGCCGCCGGGCGCCTGGAGGTCCGCATCACCGCTGCTGACGTGGGAAAACGGGTCTCCGTAAGGAGCTTGATCGAACATGGTCCCTCGGGTGAGAAGTTCAGCGACACGGTCGGGGTTCTCACATCATGGGACAACGGCGTGTTGCGGATCACAAGGAAGAGCGGAGAAAGTGTCCGCGTCGCCGAGTCCACGCTGGTCGCGGGCAAGGTCGTCCCGGCCGCCCCGGCGCGTCGGCGCGGTCCTGCCGCGTCCTACGAGGAGCTGGCGCGGATCACCGCGCGGGGATGGCGGCCGGTGGAGAGCGAGCGGCTCGGCGAGTGGGAGCTGCGGGCGGCCGCGGGGTTCACGCGGCGGGCCAACTCCGTGCTGCCGCTGGGCGACCCGGGCCTGCCGCTCGACGACGCGCTGACGGCCGTGCGCCGCTGGTACGCGGCCCGGGGACTGCCGGCGTACGTGCAGACCGCGACCGGAGCGGAGGGCACGCAGGAGCTGCTGTGCGCCGAGCTGGAGCGGCGCGGGTGGGTCCGCGAGGTGACCGCCGAACTGTGGACGGGCGCCCTGGCCCCGGTCGCCGACCTGGGCGACGACACCTCCGGGGTGCTGCTGTCCCGGGACGCGGACGGGACGTGGCTGGCGCGGTACCGGCGCAAGGGGGTCGGTCAAGCGGCCCTGCGGGTGCTGGGCGGAGGCGCCCCACGCCCGGGTGAGCCGTCGGTGTGGTTCGCGACCGTGCCGGGGGACGAGGGTGCCGAGGCGCCGGCCGCGATCGGACGGTGTGTGGTCGACGGCCGGTGGGCCGGGTTCGCCGCGGTCGAGGTGGATCCGGCGCGGCGGCGGGAGGGCCTGGCCACGGCCGTGATGGCGGCGCTGGCCGCCCGTGCCCTGGAGGAGGGCGCCTCGGCGGCCTGGCTGCAGGTCGAGACGGACAACGAGGGTGCGAGGGCGCTGTACGGCCGTCTGGGGTTCGCCCCGCACCACGCGTACCACCACTACCGCGCACCGGAGGAAACCGCATCGGAAGGGTCCGCTGCGTATTCATCGGCCCCGGTGGGTGACGGGACGTCGTGAGCGGGCACGAACCGGGTATGCGCTCCCCCTGTCCGCCACCGCCCGGGCGCTCCGCCGAACTGCGCGAGCGGTTCGCCGGGGAGGTGCGCTGCGAGCGGCCCGGCCTGTCCGCGCTGTGCCTGCTGGTGGCCGCGGAGGGCGACGGCACGCTGGACGAGGCGGGCATGGACGCGGTGGAGATCGAGCTGGACCGGCTGGCGGGTGAGCTGCCCCACCGGCCGGGCTCGCCGCACGCGTGGGCGGTGGCGCTGCGGGACCTGCTGGGCGAGCGGTACGGCTTCCACGGTCTGCCGGACGACTACCGGCGGCTGGAGTCCTCGCTGCTGCACGAGGTGCTGCGGCGGCGGCGCGGGCTGCCGATCCTGCTGTCGGTGGTGTGGATCGAGGTGGCCCGGCGGGCGGGTGCGCCGGTGTACGGCGTGGCGCTGCCCGGGCACTTCGTCGTGGGCTTCGGCGCCCCGGAGGGACCGGGCGCCGGGCAGGTGCTGGCCGACCCGTTCGACGGGGGCCGGGTGCTGACGGGACCGGACGCGGAACTGCTGGTCGCCGGGGCCACCGGAGGCCCGCTGGAGCCGTCCATGCTGGCCCCTGCGGGGACGCTGGAGGTGGTCGCGCGCATCCTGAACAACGTCCGGGCCTGGGCGGCGACCCGCCCCGAGCGCACCGACGTCGGCCTGTGGGCGCTGGACCTCGCCCTGCTCCTCCCCTCCCACCCGGCCCGCCTGCGCTACGAGCGCGCCCAGCTCCTCGTGCAGCGCGGCGAGTTCACGGCGGGCGCGGCCGAACTGGAGGCGTACGCGGAGATCGTCGCGGCGGTCGACCCGGCCGCGGCGGACCGCATCCGGGGGGAGGCCCTGGCAGCGCGGGCCCTGCTCAACTGAACCCGCGACCACCGCCGGTCCCGTACCGGCGGAGCCGACGGCGTGCGAGGCCCGGGGGGCCACGCCACCCGACTCGACGGCACCCGTCGCCTGCCGGTACACCGCCGGCCGGGCGCGCCCGGCCGGCGGTCCCGCGCGGGCGTCCCCGTCCGTGGTGACGCGGACACGCGTCGCCGTCTCGGCGCTCGCCCGGCCGCGCCCGCCGTCGTGCGGTGCCCGCCCGGCGGACCGAGACCCCTTCGACCGTCCGCACGGGGCGTCCGGTGTGGGTCCGCGGCTCCGGTGCGGAGGGTCGAGCGTTCGGGCCGAGGAGCGCCGCGGTCTCACCGGGCCGCAGCGTGAGGGTCACGTCGGCCACGGCCCGCGCGTCGCCGTATCTCCTGGTCACCCGGTCGAACACGACCGTGTCCGTCGTCGTCATGCGGCCATCGTGGCGGCCGGGGCCGGGCGGCCGGCAGTGCCGGTGGTCGTGAGGCCGGGATGACGGATGTCATGTCCGGCAGCCGCCGCGCTCCGGGGCCCGCGCGAACGGACGCGGCGCCGCACTGTCCCGTGCGGCGCCGCTTCCGTCGTGCGTCAGCTCGCGTTCGTCTCGATGACGGCCGTACGGTCGCCCTTGCTGACCAGCGCCTGGCGCAGGGCGCCGTAGACGTCCTGCGGGGTGACGGGG
Organism: Streptomyces werraensis; assembly: GCA_014656175.1. Taxonomy (GTDB): domain Bacteria; phylum Actinomycetota; class Actinomycetes; order Streptomycetales; family Streptomycetaceae; genus Streptomyces; species Streptomyces werraensis. Next base: position 222,579 of record BNBX01000004.1, on the reverse strand, counting down.
GTCTTCTCGCCGTTGCCCCGGGTGATGAGCACTCCGTCGAAGGCCTGGCCGTACAGGTCCTCCAGGGCCTTCAGGTCGGGCTTCTCGACGAGCTTGCCGTTGACCGCCTCGACGCGCAGGAACTTCCACAGCGACTTCTCGGGGCTCATCGGCACCGAGTGCGCCGGGTCGGTCTGCACGGTGACCCGGTCCGACATCGCGGGCTCGGCGAACTCCTTCATCATCCGGTCGACCTCGGCCTTGGTGACCTTCGGCTGCTGGGTCGTCGTCGGGACGTCCACCGCGGCGGCGGCGCCGGTCTCCACCTGCGTGCGGTAGGCGGCGGCGACCACGTCGGCCGCCTTGGCGACGTCGACGCCCTTGCCCGCCTGCGGGTACACCGGGACGGCCTTGCCGGACTCGAACTTGATCGAGCCCTCCTTGACCGTGCCGGCGCCTCCGGCGGCGCTCTCCAGGGCGGCCTGGAGCTTCTCGTGGTCGACCGGGATCTCCGGCTCGACGACGCGCGACTGGCCGAACAGCGAGCCGATCACGTTGACCGGGTTGTAGTCGCTGGTGGCGGCCTTGCCGACGGTGGCGTCGATGTCGACCTGAAGGCCGGCGTTGTCCGGCTGGAGTGCGAAGGTCTTGCCGTCGACGGACAGCTTCAGCGGCTTGTTGAGCCGGCCGTCGAGCGCGCCGTCGAGCTTCTTCACGGCCTCGTCGCGGGTGCCGCCGCCGATCTCGATGCCGAGCACCGTGGTGCCCTTGGGCACGTCGGAACGGTTCATCAGCAGGCCCGCTCCGTAGGCGACGCCGGCGACGAGGACGACGCCGGTGGCCAGGAGGACCAGCTTGTTGCGGCCCTTCTTCTTCGGCGCCTTGGCGGAGCTTGCCGGGGGCGGGGCGACCGGCTCGGGCAGCCTGGGCGGGGTGTGCGGCCCCGGGGCGTTCGGACCCGTGCCGGGCGCGTCGAAGGAGGCGCTCGGCGGGATCACCGGGATGCCGCTGGTCACGGTGTGCCCGGAGACGTTGTCGTGGCGCGGGTAGCCGGGGGTACCGGGCGCGGCGGGCTTCTGCGGGGTGAGGATCGCGGTGTCGTCGCTCAGGCCGCCGCCGGGCATCGCGTGCGAGCCGGTGCGCTCCTCCGTGAAGGGCGTGCCGCCGCCCGGCGCGGTCATCGGGCCGTCGCCGGTGACCGGGCCGCCGGTGGGCCCGGCGGGCGCCGTCGGGCCGCCGGGACGCCCGGGGCCGGGCACGCCCTCGCCGGGGCGCGCGCCGGGGGCTCCGGGACCGCGCCGGGGGCCGCCCTGGGCGTCGTCGGCGAAGTACGGCAGGTCGTCGCGGCGGGGTTCGCCGCCTCGGTCGGCGCGGTTGCCGCCGGGAGCGCCGGCCAGCGCCTCGGTCACGTCGAAGGAGCCGGTGCCGCCGCCGTGACCGGGAGCCACGGGTCCGCCGGTCGCACCGGTGGCGCCGGTGGGTCCGGGCGCCTTCGGGCCGCCGGGGCGGGGTCCGCCCGGCGCGCCCATGGAGCCGGCCACGCCGCCGGGACGTCCGGCGCCGTTCGGGGCGGACGGGCCGCCCGGAGTCTTGGGCGCGGCACCCGGGGCCTTGGGAGCGGCGCCCTCCGGCGCGCCGGAGGGCGCGCCGGAAGTGCCGGGCGCGGGCGCGCCTTTGGCCGCACCGCCGGTCTGACCGGGCTTGCCGGCCGGGGACTTGCGCGGCGCGAACCAGTCGCTCGCGGGCTTCTCCTCGGCGGCGGGCCTGTCGGCCGGCTCGGGCCGCGCGGGCGGCTCGACGGGGTCGGCGGCGGGAGCGACGGGAGCGGGCCCGGCGGCCGGCCCGGTGTCGGCGGCAGCCTTCTTGCTCTCCCCGTCCGTGACGGGCTTGCGCACGACGACCGGCGGAATCGGGCGCGACCCGGGGATGTTGATCCGGATCCGGGTCGTCAGCGTGGTCTCGGTCTTGCGTTCCTCCGGCCGCGCGGCCGAACGGCCCGCGTCCGTGCCCTCGTCCGGAATCGCCGGGATCCCGTAGGGCGGGGTGCCCGACGGGTAGGCGGCTCCGCCGCGCCCGTTGGGCCCGGAGGACGGAGTGTCAGTTTCACGACTCAAGGCAGGTTCTCCCGGTTGGCTCCGCCGCCCGTCACGACCTCACGGTGGGGGTCCTCCCAGCTCGGGCGAGGCCGAGGGTTCGAGGGAGGCTCGGCGGCGCGCACCACCTTACTGGCCATATCCGGCCCGTATCCCAGTACCGCCGGGGAAACCCACACCGGACCATCACGCCCCTGGCACGGCGAAGTGGTACGTCACTTGCGAAGTCGGGCGGGGCCCCCGTCCGGTTGCCTCCCGGGTCCGAAGGTGGCGCAGATCACAGCAACGGCGATGCCACCGAGGAGGAAGAGGTAGGAGCCGCTGCCCGCGGCGAACAGGAAGTCGCCTTCCGGACGGCTGACCGTGAGCAGGACGACGGTGATCATCCAGCCGGCGGCCACGGCGATCCCGCCGGAGCGGCTCCGGGTCAGCCGCGCCGCCCCGAGCACCGTGCCGGCCTCGCCGGCCAGGGCGAGCAGCAGCCCGCCGGGGAACCACGCCGGCTGGACCAGCGCCCCGGCGACGCCGACCAGGGCGCCGAGCACCAGCAGTCCGAGCAGGGCGGCGACGCGCCCCGGGGACGGGGGGCGCAGGGGCTGCGCCATCAGGGGCGCGCGGTCGCCGCTCACGACGCCGCTCCCGTGGCGACGCCCGCGAAAAGGTCGTCCTCACGGCCCGCGGGGCGCTCGCCGCGCACCAGCTCGTAGTACTCGGTGGTGAACAGCGGCTGCGCGAGCTCGTTCGACAGCACGAAGTAGGGCTGGTCGGCGACGGTGATCTGGGTGGCGTGGGCGCGCATCGCGGCGGCCTTCGCGCCGGCGTACGCGGTGCCGTCGACGGCGGTGGTGATCCGCCCGTCGTCGACCACGCCGGGGACGTCCTGGACCGAGGCCGACTTGTCGAAGGGGAGGGCGTGCAGGTCGCGCTCCAGCCGGGCGAACGCTTCCTCGGCCACGGAGCGGGGGATGCGGTTCCAGTAGACCTTGCGCACGTCCCAGCCGCGCCCGGCGGCCAGCTCGACCGCGCGCATCGCGACGCGGTGCGCCTGGATGTGGTCGGGGTGCCCGTAGCCGCCGTTGTCGTCGTACGTGACCAGCACCTGCGGCCGTACGTCGAGGACGACCTCGGCGAGCAGCCCGGCGGCCTGGTCGACGTCGGCCTGCCAGAAGCAGCCGGGGTCGTCGTTGTCGGGCAGCCCCATCATCCCGGAGTCGCTGTACCGCCCGGCCCCGCCGAGCAGCCGGAAGTCCGTGACGCCGAGCGCCGCCATGGCCTCACGCAGCTCGCCCAGCCGGTGCCCGCCGAGGGCGGGGCCGCTGAGGTGCCGCAGCTCGGGCGGGATGACCTCGCCGCGCTCACCCAGGGTGCAGGTGACCAGCGTCACGTGGGCGCCCTCGGCCGCGTAGCGCGCCATGGTCGCGCCGTTGTTGATCGACTCGTCGTCCGGGTGCGCGTGCACCAGCATCAGACGCCGCTCGGGCAGTTCCGTCATGGGCTCCAGCCTATGTGGCGCGGGGCGCGTCCTGCGGACCTGTCCGGTGGAGGCGGGTCAACCGCTCACCGAGTCGTGACCGCCCTCCTCGTCGCGGTAGCGCGGCAGGCCGTCCGTGGGGATGGTCCATTCGCCGATGGTCACGTCCTCGCCGTAGACGAAGTCCTTGCGTGTGGCGTAGCGGGGACCGTCGGGGGTCGCGTGGATGTCCGTGAAGACGGCGCCGGTGCCGGTGCGGGGGTCGAAGACCGCGTAGACGGGGACACCGAGCAAGGGATAGTCACGCGTCTTGCCGACCCAGTCGTTGTCGGGGTTGGACCGGGAGACGATCTCGACCGCGGCCACCAGGGTGCGGGGGTCGAAGGTGCCGTCCCCTTCCATGTCCTCCTCGGCGATCACCATGACGTCGGGGCGGCGCATGATCCCCTCGGGTTCGCCCTCCACGTCGGGTTCACCCGTGTGCGCGACGATCTCCTCCGGCATGACCTTCTCCAGCCGCTTCCGGAGACGCAGCACGGTCAACTCGTGCTGCTTCACGGGCGCCCTCATGTCGTGGACGATCCCTTCCTTGGTGATCTCGAACTTCCCGGGCAGCGTGTCGTCCATCGACTGCACGAAGTCGCGCATGGCCCGGTACAGGTGGGATGCGTTCCGCCGGGCGTCGTCGGGTGCGATGGTCATGGCGCTCGCTCCTCGTGGTCTGTGCCCAGCGGCAAGGATCGTCACGTTCATGCTAGGCGGCCTCCTGGAGGTCGGTTCGGCAGTCGCGGCAGTGGGTCGTGGGGGTGGGTGCGCGGAAGGCGCGGTCGCAGCCGTCGCAGTTCCGGAGCGGGTGGCGGACGGGTGGCGGGGCGGTGGTCCGGGCCCGGAACGGGGCGGGTGGCGGGAGCTGGGAGGCGAGGCGATGGGCCAGCAGGGCCGCCGGGCGTCGTAGGCCCTCGGGCGGGAGGTCGGCCGTCAGGGCTCTGCGCACGGCCGCGGGAGTCACCTCGCGTTCGAGCCACGCCGCGACGCCGGGCGCCAGGTGGGCGGTGTCGTCGGCCGAGAGGAGCAGGCGGGAGTCGTGGCGGCGCAGGTCCGCCAGGGGGTCGGTGGCGGCCTGGAGGAGCCCGGGCCCGGAGTACGCGGGTCGCGGCACGGCGGGGAGCGCCTTGCGTGCGGGCTTCTTGCGTGGTGCGGACGGCGTGCTCTCCCGGCACGGCTGCTCCGTCCGCTGCCGGACGGCGGCCGGCTGGTTGCAGGAGATCGTGCGGGTGACGATGCGGCCGGACGACGTACGGACGCGCTCCCGCCGCAGATAGCCGTGGGCCTCCAACTCCCGCAGCGCGGCGGCGATACGGGTCGCGCCCTCGGGGAAGCGTGCGGCGAGGGTCTTGATGTCGGCGGGGGCACCCTTCGGCAGAGACTGGAGGTGGGTGCCGAGTCCGATGGCGAGGAGCGAGAGCTCCGGGTGCTGGGCCAGGTGGTTGCCGATCACCACGAAACGGGTGGTGTGGCGGGTGTTGTCGTGCTGGAGGCCGCCGGTGCGGGGGGTCCGGTTCGGGTGCTTGTTGCCCGCAACGCGGACGTGGGCGCGCGGGGGCGCGCTAGGGTTCTGGGTACCCATCGGGAAGCTCTACCTTCCTCGGTGGTCAGGCCCTCGCACTGGGATTGCCGTCCCGGCGGGGGCCGTCTCATGTCTGCGGTTGTGGTGGGGCGTTGTGCGTTGCCCTGCGCTGAGCGTGGGGCCTGAATGGCGAGGAAAGCCAGCCAGTTCGACACGGTTCACCCGCCCGAGTGAGCAGGATCGCGGGCGGGAGGGGTGGGGCTTGGCGGGGTGCTTTCTCCCCGAGTTCTTGTTGGTTTTAGTCGCCGACGTCACCGAAGCGCGAGGTTCCGCGTTCCGGTGCCGGAGCGAGGCTGATCTCCGCCCAGACCGTCTTACGGGGGTGGCGGTCTTCGGCGACTCCCCAGCGGTCGGCGAGCGCGTCCACCAGGAACAGCCCGCGGCCCGACTCCTCGACACCGTCCGGCTCGCGCAGCACCGGCCGGCGGTCACCGCGCGTATCGGTGACCTCGACACGGAGCGTGGCGCCGACCACGTACAGCGTCAGCCGGAAGCTGCGGCCGGGCACGCGCCCGTGGGTGGCGGCGTTGGCGGCCAGTTCGGCGACGACCTGGCCGGCCGTCTCGTACGGGACCTCCCAGCTCCGCAGCGCGTCCACCGCGAGCAGCCGGGCGAGGCGCGCGCCCCGCGCCGTCGACGACAACAACACGCTGATGTGGCGCACTTGGGCATCGGGACGCGTGGTCCCCGTGAGGACGAATTTCTGGTTCACGTGACTCAGCGTGGCCGAACGGCCGTACCGTGATGAGTGATCGCGACACTGCGTAGAGTGACCGTCCACCGCTTGTCCGGCCGTGTCCGGGCTGTCGGCCGGACCCGACATGCGGAGGCCGCGATCACGGAACGGCACCACGGAGGGGCACGCACATGTCGGTGAACGGTGAGGCGGTACGGGTCGGTCCCGGTACGGGCCGGGCGGACGAACCGGGCTGGGAGGTGGACCCGGACGACGACTGGGCGCTGGCCGTGGTGGCCACCGTGGGACGCCAGTTGAAGCTCCGGCGGGAGGCCGTGGGCATGCGCGTGCCCGAGTTCGCGGTGGCGGCCGGGTACGGCGAGGACCTCGTCTACAAGATCGAGAGCGGCAAGCGGATCCCCCGCCCCGAGTATCTGGACACCGCGGACGAGATCCTGAGGGCGGGCGGCCTCGTCGCGGCGATGAAGGAGGACGTGAGGAAGGTCCGGTACCCGAAGAAGGTGCGGGACCTTGCGCAGATGGAGGCGCGGGCGGTGGAGCTCCAGCTCTACGACCCCGTGAACCTTCATGGGCTCCTGCAGACGCCCGAGTACGCCCGCGCCCTGTTCCGCATGCGGCGACCGCGCTACGCGGAGGAGGAGATCGAGCGCGGAGTGGCGGCACGCGTGGCCCGCAAGGCGGTCTTCGACCGTGAGACGGCACCGGAGTTGAGCTTCGTCCAGGACGAATGGACGCTCCGACGGCGTCTCGGAGGCCTGGACGTTGTCCGCGCGCAACTGGAACACCTGCTGACCGTCGCCCAGTTGCCCAACGTCGAGATCCAGGTGATGCCGATGGACTGCGAGGAGCACGCCGGCGCGGACGGCGGGATCGAAGTGCTGAAGTTCGAGGACGGGACGGCGTGCGGACGCTCCCCGGCAGTGGCCGGCGGTCGTCCGGTCACCGATCCACGGCAGCTCCGTATCCTGGAACTGCGCTACGGCATCATCCGGGCGCAGGCGCTCACTCCACTCGAGTCGACCGCCTTCATCGAGCGGCTGTTGGGGGAGACATGATCCGCGAACTGACGTGGTTCAAGAGCAGCTACAGCAGCGGGGCCGAGACCGACTCCTGCGTCGAGATCGCCACGGAACCCACCACCGTCCACGTCCGCGACTCCAAGAACGCCGACGGCCCCCGCCTCACCTTCACCCCGGCCGCCTGGGCCGGCTTCGTCACCTCCGTGGGCCACGACGGTCCGGCGTGAGGTCGCTGCGGCGCAGGACGGGTGATGCGTTCGGGCTTCTGCTCGTGTTCACCGTCGTGGGGCTCACCCGTGCCTGGCCGCCGAAGTGGAGGCTGAGGCGGATCGCCGCATCGGCCGAGGTCCGGGCCGAGCGGGAGGCGGCCGCGGAGAAGCTGCTCACCCGCGTGCGGGAGATCGAAGCGGGTGTGCCGTGGCTGCGGCCGCTCGATGTCGTGCTCCGTGACGAGTGCGTCGACGTCCGCGGCAACCACATCAGCTTCTTCGGTGCGAGCCCGTCGAGGCGACAGTCGATGACCTGCCGCATGTCCGCCTTCATCATCTTCTCCACGGATCGGCATCCCGAGGACGCCGCGGCGGAGATCCACCGCTCGTTCCCACTGCCGGACGGTCTCTCCGCGGACGGGATCAGCGAGTCACTGCGCTGGGACACGGACGAGCAGAAGGTCGCCCCCGACGTCGCTCCCAAGGCCGTACGGACGCGCGTCACCCGGCGACACGGCGAGAAGTCCCTGGAGCAACTCCGCCAGGAGAACGGCGTCCTCTGCATGTGGGCCCTGTACGGGCGGGCGTACTTCACGGTCGACTGAGGCGAGAACAGACAGACCCCCAGGTCCGGTCATAATGCGCGGGTGTCCAGACAACCCGTGCCGTTGCCCGCGGAGCACATACCTCCCGGGACCCCCGAGTGGCGGACCGCCGACGTCCGCCGCTGGCTCGACGCCGTGCCCGCCCGTTGGGCGCATCCGCTGTTCGCCTTCCTCGCGTTGGCGGTCTCCGTCGCCTGGGAGGTGACGGCGGCACCCGTGCCAGCCTGTACGTCCGCCGAACCGTGCGGGAGCGACTGGCCGGGGCTCGCGGTGGCCGTCGTTCTGGTGCTGTCCCTGTACTGGGTGTGGCGGCAGCCGCGGCTCGCGATCGGCGGGCTGGCCGTCACCGTGGTCGCGGTCGCCGCCGAGGACGGCGTCTCCGCGTTCGCCCGGCCCTCCGCGCTCGCGTACCTGCTGGCGGCCGGGTTCACCGTGGCCGGGCTCGTGCACCGGCTGGCCGTCGCCGGGAGGCAGCGGGCGCTGGCGCTGGAGGCCGCCGGGTCGGCCGCCCAGCCGCTCCCCGAGGCCGCGCGGACGTTCCGCCGAGGCCGGCTGTCCTTCGTGCTGGCGGCGGTCTTCCTCGCCGTCGCCGGGTTCGGCGTGTGGCAGGCCCTCGGGGTCGCCGACGCGTACGAGCAGCGGGCTGCGAAGGCCGCGCACCTCTCCGGTGAGGTCACGGCCGTGGACGAGGGCGAGGGCGTCCTCACCGTGACGGCCGAGGGGCGTACCCGCCGCGTCGAGACGGCCTTCCCCGAGGACTTCCCGGTGGGCACCCGCGTCGATCTCGTCGCGGACGGCGACGGAGCGGTGCTGGTCGCGGAGCCGTACGACGCCTTCGGCTGGGAACTGCTGGTGCTGGGCGGCTCGGTGGTGGGGCTGGCGTTCCTCGCGAACGGCGTGACCGGGCACCTGGCCGCGCGACGGCTGCGGCGCGAGCCGCTGCCCGTGCTGCACGTGCTGGTGCGCGAGGGCGAGGAGGACGGCCGCACCTACGTGTTCGCGGCCGACGACACGGAAGGCAGACGGCCCGTCCTGTGCTTCCACTCGCTGTACGCCTTCGAGGACGACGAGGAGGAGTTCGACGAGGAGGAGTTCGACCGGGAGGAGTTCGACGGGGACGACCCCGCATCGGGCGACGACGCCGACCTGCGCAAGATCGCGGAGATCCTCCGGGGCGGCGGTCCCACTCCTCCGCTGCGGGAGGCCGTCCTGTACGGCGCCCCCTACGCCGGCGCCGAAGTCGCCTTCGCCGCGCGCGAGGACGAGGACGACCCCGAGGTGGCCGTGGAATGCAGTGTCACCGCGGTGAAACCGACCCTGCCGGAGTGGCGGGGGCGCGGCCCGCAGCGCCGTGAGCGCACGTCCCCGCGCCGGTCGGCCGACGAGATCGCCGCCCGCATGACCCCCACGGCGGGCCCGCGGGTGTGGCGGGCGCACGGCTTCTCGCGTGCGATCGGCCTCGGTCTGCTGCTGGTGCAGGGCGGTGGCGTCTGGGCCGCGCTCGACGACGGGCCGTCGTGGAGCCGGCTGTGGCTGGTGCCGGCCCTGCCGTGGCTGCTGACCTCCGTGGCGACGGCACTCACCTGGCGGATCACCGCCGACCGTGACGGGCTGTGGGTGACCGGGGCGTGGCGCGTGCGGCGGGTGCCGTGGGACGTGATCACGTCCGTGCGGCACCACGAGGACGGCATCCGCGTCGGCCGGGCCAAGGACTCCTCGGTGGATCTCTCCCCCACCGGCTGGGCGTGGCTGGAGCGCCGCACGGGTCGCGAGCCGGGCGCGGAGCGCGTCGCCGACGAGGTGCGGGCCCTTCTGCACCGACCGGACCTCCGCCCGGATGCCGAGGCCACCTCGGGCCAGCAGGGCATGCCCGTCGGTCCTCCCCTGATCGCCCTGACGGTCCTGTGGGGCGCGGCGGTCCTGCTCCTGCTGTGACCAGGAAGTCAGGCGTCCGTGATGCTCGGGAACCCCTGCTCCGCCTCCAGCTCGAACGCCAATTCCAGCAGCGTGCGTTCGGCGCCCGGGCGGCCCGAGAACATCACGCCGACCGGCAGGCCGTCCGCCGTCGTGGACGCGGCCGGGAGGGAGATCGACGGGGTGCCGACGACGTTGTTGACCGGGGTGAACGCCACGTAGGCGAGGATGCGTTCGATCAGCGTGGCGTACGGGACGGACGGGCTGAGGTGGCCCAGCGCCGGGGTGGTGTGGGCCAGGACCGGTGACAGGATGACGTCCAGGCCCCGGAAGGCCGCCGCGTACGCCTCCCGCGTCCGCTTCAGCCGCCGCACCACACCCGGCGTACGGCGCCAGTTGGCGACGTAGGTGGCGCGCAGGCCGCGGCTCAGGCCGTCCATGCGGTGGCGGTCGAACTCCGCGCCCATGGTGCGTCCCGTGGCGCCGATGAGGAACGACAGCAGGCCCCAGTAGGTGAGGAAGTCCTCGGTGAAGCGCGGGTCGATGGCCAGCTCCACCGGGGTCACCGTGTGGCCCAGCCCCTCCAGCCGCCGGGCGGTGTCGGTGACGGCCGCGCGGGTGGCGTCGTCGGTGCGGGCGCCGTTCGGGGAGTCGACGAGGAGCCCGATCCGCAGCCGGCGGTCCGCGGGGCCCTCGACGAGCCCGAGGGCGGGCAGCTTCGGGTTGCGGTGGTGCAGCTCCGCCGCCGCGAGGAACGCCGCGCTGTCGCGCACCGTGCGGCTCACGACGCCGTCGACCACGATGTCGATGGGCAGTTGGCGGCCCTGCGCGTTCGGCACCGTCCGGCCGCGGGTCGGCTTGAGGCCGACGAGACCGCAGCAGGCGGCCGGGATGCGGATCGAGCCGCCGCCGTCGTTGGCGTGCGCGACCGGCACGGCGCCCGCGGCGACCAGGGCAGCGGCGCCGCCGGACGAACCGCCCGCCGAATGACCGGTGTTCCACGGGTTGCGGACCGGCGGGCCCTCCTCGTACTCCGTGGTGGGGCTGAAGCCGAACTCGGGCAGCCGGGTCTTGCCGAGCACCGTGACGCCCGTGCTCAGCAGCTGGCGGGTGAACGCGGCGTGCCGCCGGGCCGGGCGCGGCACGAACGCGGCGCTGCCGTGGCCGGTGGGCAGACCCGCGAAGTCGGTGTTGTCCTTCACGAGAGTCGGCACCCCGGCGAACACGCCGCCGTCGGAGGCGTGGTGGGCCGGGACGTCGAGGTGCACCTGGACGGCGTCCAGCCGGGCGTCGGCGTCCCGGACCCGGGCCGCCGCGTCCCGTGCGACCTCGGCGGCGCTCACCTCGCCCCGCCGGATCGCCGCGGCGAGGCCCACCGCGTCCAGGTCGCCCAGGGCGTCGTCACGGAAGACGTGGACCCTGGTCCGCGCCTGCATGCGTCCCTGGCTCTGTTCCTCGGATGTCGTCACCGTCGGCTCCGCCCTGCGCGCGTGGATGCTGGCCCGCCCATCATTGCTTACCGACGGGTAACACGCGAGAGGCCGGCGACGGCCGCGCTCAGAAGTTGAGGCTGCCGATCATCCCCGCGATGTTGGTGGTGACTTCGTTGATCGTGGGCGCGATCGTCGACGAGGCCAGGTAGAAGCCGAGCAGCATGCACACGATCGCGTGCCCTGCCTTCAGTCCCGACTTCTTGATCAGCAGGAAGACGATGATCGCCAGCAGCACCACCGCCGAAATCGAGAGTGCCACGGCGGCTCACCTCCAAGGATCCCAGGGGCGCGGGGGGGTCAGGAATATGGGGGCAGTACGTCCACACAGCAGGCAGCAGGTTCATACCCACTATGCGCTAACGATCATAACTATCCGTACGTGCGCATCGATCGGCGCACAGCCGCACAAGGGGGCGCATGGCCAATATGGTCAGGGCATGACGACCGAGACGGACTCCTTCCCCCGGCGGCACGCCCGCACCCTCCGCTTCACCCTCGGCGCGCCGCGTTCCTTCAGCGTGGCGCCCGACGGCTCGCGTGTCGTGTTCCTCCGCTCAGGCTCCGGCACGGACCGGGCCAACGCCCTCTGGGTGCTCGACACGGACGGGGGCGGGGAGCGTGTGGCCGCCGACCCGCGCGCCCTCCTGGGCGGCGCGTCCGAGCAGCTCTCCGCCGAGGAGCGCGCGCGGCGCGAACGCAGTCGCGAGGGAGGGGCCGGCATCGTCGGCTACGCCACCGACGCGGCGGTGGAAATCGCGGCTTTCGCCTTGTCAGGGCGGCTTTTCACGGCCGAGCTGCGGGCCGGCACGGCACGCGAACTGCCCACTCCGGGGCCGGTGATCGACCCCCGTCCGTCGCCCGACGGACGCCACGTCGCGTACGTCGCGCGGGGCGCGCTTCGGGTGGTCTCGGCGGAGGGGGCGGACGACCGCGCGCTCACCACCCCCGAATCGGAGGAGGTGACCTACGGTCTGGCCGAGTTCGTCGCGGCCGAGGAGATGAGCCGTTCGCGCGGCTTCTGGTGGTCCCCGGAGTCGGACCGGCTGCTGGTGGCGCGGGTGGACGACACGCCGGTGCGGGAGTGGTGGATCTCCGACCCGGCCCACCCGGACCGTGCGCCGCACCGCGTCCGCTACCCGGCGGCCGGCACCCCGAACGCGGACGTACGGCTGTTCGTCGTGGACCTCGAAGGCACGCGCACGGAGGTCTCCTGGGACCGGGCGCGCTACCCGTATCTGGCGCGAGTGCACTGGTCAGCGGCGGGTGCCCCGCTGCTGCTCGTACAGGCGCGCGACCAGCGGGCGCAGCTGATCCTGGCCGTCGACCCGGACACCGGGACGACCCGGATGGTGCACGCCGACGAAGATCCGGAATGGCTGGAACTTTTCCCTGGTGTGCCCTGCTGGAGCCCCTCGGGACAGCTGGTGCGGATCGCCGACGAAGGGGGCGCCCGGCGTCTCGCCGTGGGTGAACGACCGCTCACCGGACCCCAGTTGCACATCCGCGCGGTGCTCGACGTCTCGGACGACGACGTGCTGGTCTCGGCGTCGGCGGGCGCGGAGGCGGCCGCTCCGGAAATTGGCGAGGTCCATGTCTACCGGGTGAACGAACTGGGCGTGGAGCGCGTCTCGGAGGAGCCCGGCGTGCACACCGCGGTGCGCTCCGGAGGGGTCACGGTGCTGGTCTCGGCGACCCTGGACCGGCCAGGTTCGCGGGTGCGGGTGCTCCGTGACGGGAAACAGACGGCGACTGTCCCCTCGTACGCCGAAGACCCCGGTTTGTCCCCCCGCGTGACGCTGACACAAGGGGGCGCACGCCGCATCCCGTGCGCCGTGCTTATGCCTCGGGACTACGCCGGTGACACCCCTCTGCCGGTGCTCATGGACCCCTACGGCGGTCCGCACGGCCAGCGGGTCACGGCCGCCCACAACCCGCACCTGACCTCGCAGTGGTTCGCCGACCAGGGGTTCGCGGTCGTCGTCGCCGACGGGCGGGGCACCCCGGGACACTCCCCCGCCTGGGAGAAGTCCGTCAAGGACGACCTCGCGGCCGTCGTCCTCCAGGACCAGGTCGACGCGCTCCAGGCGCTCGCCGGGGACTTCCCGCTGGACCTGGACCGGGTCGCGATCCGCGGCTGGTCCTTCGGCGGCTACCTGGCCGCCCTCGCCGTCCTGCGCCGCCCCGACGTCTTCCACGCGGCCGTGGTCGGCGCCCCGGTCACCGACCTGCGCCTGTACGACACCCACTACCAGGAGCGCTACCTCGGGCACCCGGACGAGCAGCCGGAGGTCTACCGCCGCAACTCCCTGATCGACGACGCGGGTCTGGTCGACGCGGCCGGCCCGCACCGGCCGATGATGATCATCCACGGCCTCGCGGACGACAACGTGGTGGTCGCCCACTCCCTGCGGCTGTCCTCCGCCCTGCTCGCGGCCGGCCGCCCGCACGAGGTGCTGCCGCTGTCCGGCGTCACGCACATGACGCCCCAGGAGGAGGTCGCCGAGAACCTGCTCCGCCTCCAGCTCGGCTTCCTCAAGCGCGCCCTGTCCCTCCCGGACGCCTCCGCCACGCGTTAACACCGGGGCAACTCACCCGAAGCGGTACCGATATACGGACAGGGCAGGCTGGTCAGCGTACGGCCGTGCGGGTGCCGTGAACGGGCCGGGGTGCGCCATGTCACCCCGGCCCGTGCCCCGTTCGGGGGCGGGGCGCCCTCACGCCGGCCCGTCCTCCGCCGGCACCACGTGCTTCTCCTCCGCGAAGTGGCACGCCGAGTCGTGCGCCGCCGGGCCCCCGGACTCCGCGAACCAGGGCGGCACCGCAAGCGCCGGCACCTCCACCGCGCACCGCTCCCGCGCCTTCCAGCAGCGGGTGCGGAAGCGGCAGCCGGAGGGGATGTTCGTCGGCGACGGCACGTCCCCGGTGAGCACGATCCGCTCCCGGTGCTCCCGCGCCCGCGGGTCGGGCACGGGCACCGCGGACAGCAGCGCCTGTGTGTAGGGGTGCGTGGGGTGGTCGTAGATCTCGGTGTCCGTGCCGGTCTCCACGATCCGGCCCAGGTACATCACCCCGACCCGGTCGGAGATGTGCCGGACGATCGACAGGTCGTGCGCGATGAACACGTACGACAGGTCGAACTCGCTCTGCAGCCGGTCCATCAGATTGATGACCTGGGCCTGCACCGACACGTCCAGCGCGGACACCGGCTCGTCGGCGACGATCACCTCGGGGCGCAGCGCCAGCCCCCGCGCGATGCCGATGCGCTGCCGCTGGCCGCCGGAGAACTGGTGCGGATAGCGGTTGATGTACTCCGGGTTGAGGCCCACCACGTCCAGCAGCTCCTGCACCCGGCGCCGCCGGTCCCCCTTGGGCGCCACCTCGGGGTGGATGTCGTACGGCTCCCCGATGATGTCGCCCACCGTCATACGGGGGTTGAGCGAGGTGTAGGGGTCCTGGAAGACCATCTGGATGTTGCGGCGCACCGCCTTGAGCGCCTTGCCGGACAGCCGGGTGATGTCCTCGCCCTTGTAGCGGATCGAACCGGCCGTCGGCCGCTCCAGGTTGACCAGCATCTTCGCGACCGTCGACTTGCCGCAGCCGGACTCCCCCACGATGCCCAGCGTCTCGCCCGCGTCCAGGCGGAAGTCCACGCCGTCGACCGCCTTCACGGCCCCGACGTGCTTGCGGAAGACGATGCCCCGGGTCAGCGGATAGTGCTTGACCAGGCCGCTGACCTCCAGGATCGGCTCAGCCATCCAGGCACTCCCTCCAGAAGTGGCAGGCGCTCCCGCGCGTGCCGGAGACCTCGTACAGCGGCGGGTCGTCGGTCGTGCACACGTCCCGGGCCAGCGGACAGCGCGGGTGGAAGGGGCAGCCCGGCGGGATGCGGGTGAGGTTCGGCGGCAGGCCCTTGATGGCGTACAGCTCCCGGCCCTTGTGGTCCAGGCGCGGGATGGAGTCCAGCAGGCCCCGGGTGTACGGGTGCGCCGGGGCCTTGTAGATGTCGTGCACCGGCGCCGACTCCACGATCCGGCCCGCGTACATCACCGCGATGCGGTCGGCGACGTCGGCGACCACGCCCAGGTCGTGGGTGATGAGGATGAGCCCCATCCGGTACTCCCGCTGGAGCTCCGCGAGCAGCTCCATCACCTGGGCCTGGACGGTGACGTCGAGGGCGGTGGTCGGCTCGTCGGCGATGATCAGCGCCGGTTCCAGGGCGATCGCCATCGCGATCATGATGCGCTGGCGCATACCGCCGGAGAACTGGTGCGGGTACTGCCGCACCCGCTCCCGCGCGGCCGGGATGCGCACCCGGTCCATCAGCTCGACCGCCTCGGCCCGCGCGTCCTTGCGGGACATGCCCCGGTGGACGGTGAACATCTCGGCGAGCTGGTCGCCGACGGTGAGCACCGGGTTCAGCGCGGACAGCGCGTCCTGGAAGATCATCGCCATCTCGGCGCCCCGGATCCTCCGGCGCTCCTCCTCCTTGAGCCTCAGCAGGTCCCGGCCCTGGAAGACGACCTCCCCGCCGGTGATCCGGCCGGGCGGGGTGTCGAGGATGCCCATGATCGCCTGGGCCGTCACCGACTTGCCGGAGCCGGACTCGCCCAGCACGGCCAGGGTCTCCCCCTCGTCCACGCCGTAGGTGACCCCGTTGACCGCCTTGGCCACCCCGTCCCGGGTCCGGAACTCCACGTGCAGGTCGCGGACTTCGAGCAGCACCGCGGCTCACCTCAGCTTCGGGTCGAGGGCGTCGCGCACCGCGTCGCCGAGCATGATGAACGCCAGGACCGTGATCGCCAGCGCCCCGGAGGGCCACAGCAGCGCGTGCGGGGCGTTGCGGATGTACGGCGACGCCGAGGAGATGTCGATGCCCCAGGAGACGCTGGGCGGCTTCAGCCCGACCCCGAGGTACGACAGGGTCGCCTCCAGCGCGATGTAGGTGCCCAGCGCGATGGTCGCGACGACGATGACCGGGGCGACCGCGTTGGGCGCGATGTGCCGCAGCAGCAGCCGGGAGTTGGAGGCGCCGAGCGCCCGCGCGGCCTGCACGTAGTCGTTCTGTTTGGCGGTGATCACGGCGCCGCGGGCGATGCGGGAGATCTGCGGCCAGCCGAGCAGCACGATGAAGCCGATGACGGGCCACACGGTGTTGCTGGTGATGACGGACAGCAGCACCAGACCGCCGAGGACGACGGGGATGGCGAAGAAGACGTCGGTGATGCGGGACAGGACCGAGTCGGAGATCCCGCCGAAGAACCCGGCGAGCGCGCCCAGCACGCTGCCGAGGACGGCGACCCCGAGGGTGGCGAGGACGCCGACCGCGACGGAGGTGCGGGCCCCGTAGACGGTGCGGGTGTAGACGTCGCAGCCCTGCCCGTCGAAGCCGAAGGGGTGGCCGGGCCGGGAGCCCTCCTGCGCCTTGGACAGGTCGCACTTCAGGGGGGAGCCGGAGGTGATCGCCGACGGCCACAGGGAGATGAAGACCAGGAACAGGATGACCAGCGCGGAGACGATGAACACGGGGTTGCGGCGCAGGTCCCGCCAGGCGTCCGACCACAGCGAGCGCGGCCGCTCCTCCGGTTCCGCGCCGTCCGGTCCCGGCCTCTTCTCCAGGCTCTCGGCCTCGTCGACGCCCAGGTCCATGGCGCCGCCCATGCTGGTGCCGGCGATGGCGGCCTCTGGTTCCTCGTGACGGTCAGACATAGCGGATCCTCGGGTCGAGTACGGCGTACAGGAGGTCGACGACGAGGTTGGCGACGAGGAAGACCAGCACCAGCACGGTGACGAAGCCGACCACCGTCTGCGTGTTCTGCCGCAGGATGCCCTGGTAGAGCTGGTAGCCGACGCCGTGGATGTTGAAGATCCGTTCGGTGACGATCGCCCCGCCCATCAGGAAGCCGATGTCGGCGCCGATGAAGGTGACCACGGGGATCAGGGAGTTGCGCAGCAGGTGCCGGACGACCACCCGGCGCCGGGGCAGACCCTTGGCGATCGCGGTGCGGACGTAGTCGGAGCGGCGGTTCTCCGCGATGGAGGTGCGGGTCAGCCGGGTGACGTAGGCGAGGGACACCGACGCCAGCACCAGGCCGGGCAGGATCAGCTCGTCGAAGGGCGCCTCGGAGGACACCGACGGCCGGATCCAGCCCCACTTCACCCCGAGCAGCAACTGGAGCAGCAGACCGGTGACGAAGGTGGGCACGGAGATCACCACAAGGGTCAGCAGCAGCACCCCGGTGTCCACCGGCCGTCCCCGGCGCAGTCCGGTGACCACGCCGAGGGTGACGCCGATGACGATCTCGAAGAGGATCGCGATCAGGGTGAGCCGGACCGTGACGGGGAACGCCGTCGCCATCAGCTCGGTGACCTCCTGGCCGTTGAAGGCCGTGCCGAAGTCACCGGTGAAGACGTTCCCCATGTACGTCACGTATTGCTGCCAGACCGGCTTGTCGAGGCCGAACTCCTGCTCGAGACGGGCGGCCGTCGCCGGGTCGCACTGCCGCTCCCCGCACAGGCCCGCGATGGGGTCGCCCATCACGTTGACCATGAGGAAGATCAGCAGTGTGGCCCCGATGAAGACCGGGATCATCTGGAGCAGCCGCCGGACGACGTAGCGCCCCATGGCGGATCAGCTGACCTTGATCTCGTTGTAGACGGGGACGCTGAAGGGGTTCAGCTTGACGTTGGAGAGCCGCTCGGACCAGCCGGCGCTGCCGTTCTGGTACCAGAGCGGGATCGCCGCCATGTTGTCGCGGACGACCTCCTCGGCCTGCTGGAACAGGCCGACGGCCTTGGCGGTGTCGGTCTCCTGGTTGGCGCGGTTCACCAGGTCGTCGAACTGCTTGTTCGACCACTTGCCGTCGTTGGACGAGGCGTTGGTGTAGTACAGCGGCTGGAGGAAGTTCTGGATGAGCGGGTAGTCCATCTGCCAGCCGGCCCGGAACGGCCCGGTCATCTTCCGGTCGGTGATCTGGTTGCGGAAGTCCGCGAACGTGCCGACCGGGTTGGCGGTGCACGCCCGCTCGTTGTCGAGGGCGTTGTTGATGGAGTTGCAGACGGCGTTGACCCACTCGCGGTGGGAGCCGGTGTCGGCGTTGAAGGTGATCGTCACCTTGCCGCCGGGCAGTCCGCCGCCCTCCTCGATCAGCTTCTTCGCCTCGTCGGGCTTGAACTCGCAGAGGTCGCCGCACAGTCCGTCCTGGAAGCCGCCGTCCTCGCCGAGCACGGGAGAGGTCCAGTCGGTGGCGGGGGTGCGGGTCTTCTGGAAGATCGTGTCGGTGATCTGCTTGCGGTCGATCGCCATGGACAGGCCCTGGCGGACCTTCTTCGCGTCCTCGGTGTTCCACGCGGGGTCGTAGAACGGGAAGGCGAGGGTCTGGATGATGCCGGCGGGGGTGTTGAGGTACCGGTCGCCCAGGTCGTTCTTCACGTTCTTCAGCTGCGCGGCGGGCACGTCGTCGACCAGGTCGAGGTTGCCGGCCAGCAGGTCGGTGTAGGCGGTGTTGTTGTCGGTGTAGACCTTCAGGTCGACGCCGCCGTTCTCCGCCTTGTCGTCGCCGGGGTAGTCGTCCCACCTGCGCAGCGACATCTGCGAGCCCCGGGTGTAGGACTCGACGAGGTAGGGACCGTTGCCGACCGGCTTCTTCACCCAGGCGTCGTGGTCGTCGAAGAACGCCCGGGGCAGCGGGGCGAAGGCGTTGTAGCCGAGGGTATCGGGGAAGGTGGAGAACTTCTGGGTGAGCTTGACGGTGAAGGTGCGCTCGCCGGTGACCTTCAGCCCGGACAGGGTGTCCGCGGTCTGCTCGCCCTCCTCGGGGTGCACCTGGTCGTAGCCCTCGATGTAGCCGAAGAAGTAGGCGTTGCGCTGGTTGTTGCGCAGGCTCGCGCCGTAGTTCCAGGCGTCCACGAAGGACTGGGCGGTGACCTTCTCGCCGTTGCTGAAGGTCCAGCCGTCCTTGACGGTGACGGTGAAGTTCTGCGAGTCCGACGTCTCGATCTTCTCGGCGAGCATGTCCTGGGCCTCGCCGGTCTCCGGGTCGTAGCGCTTCAGGCCCCGGAAGATCATGTCGAGGACCTTGCCGCCCTGCACCTCGTTCGTGTTGGACGGCTCCAGCGGGTTCTGCGGGTCGCCCCAGGAGGCGCTCAGCACGGCTTCGGAGTCGCCGCTGTCTCCCCCGCCGCCGCACCCCGCCGTGGCAAGGGCGAGCGCCATCGCGCAGACGGCCCATCTGGCGTGCCTGGTGGTGCGCATCGGGTGCCTCCTCGTGCCCGGGTCCCTTACCGGGTCAGCCTGGAAGCGGGGATCCCGGCGCGCACGCCCGCCGGGGCCGTACGGGTCGCACGATCCGCCGGACGGGCGCACGGCGGCAGCCACGGACAAGGACCGGGGGCGGGAGGTCTCCTCCCGCCCCCGGTCCTCGGGGCCGTGCGTCCTTCGGAGCGAAGGGGGTCAGTCCTTGGAGACGTCCCCGTCCTTCTCCAGCGCCTTCAGGGCCGGGTCCATCACGACGTCCTCGGAGCGCGCCTCGATGCTGGGCTCCTCCGGGAAGTGGCACGCCGTCAGGTGGCCCGCTGTGTTGCCCCCGAGCTGCACCAGCGGCGGCTCCTCGGTGGCGCACTTGTCCTGCGCCTTCCAGCACCGCGTGCGGAACCGGCAGCCGGACGGCGGCGAGATCGGCGAGGGGACGTCACCGGCGAGGCGGATGCGCTCGCGGTTCTCCGTCTCGTCGTCCATCGCCACCTCGGGCACGGCCGAGAGCAGGGCGTGGGTGTAGGGGTGCCGCGGGCGGTTGTAGATGGAGTCGCGGTCGCCGACCTCGACCACCTTGCCCAGGTACATGACGGCCACGCGCTGCGAGAAGTGCCGCACGACGGCGAGGTCGTGCGCGATGAAGAGGAAGGCGATGCCCATCTCTTCCTGGACCTTCTGCAGCAGGTTGACGACCTGCGCCTGGATCGACACGTCGAGCGCGGAGACCGGCTCGTCCGCCACGATCAGCTTCGGGTTGAGCGCGAGCGCGCGGGCGACGCCGATGCGCTGGCGCTGGCCGCCGGAGAACTCGTGCGGGAAGCGGTTGTAGTGCTCCGGGTTCAGGCCGACGAGCTCGAGCAGCTCGCGGACCCGCTTCTCCCGGCCGCCCGCGGGGTTGATCCCGTTGACCTCCATCGGCGACTTGATGATCGTGCCGACGGTCTGGCGCGGGTTCAGCGAGGAGTACGGGTCCTGGAAGATCATCTGGATCTCGGACCGTACCGGCGCGAGCTGCTTGCGCTTGGCGTGCGTGATGTCCTGGCCCGCGTACTCGATCTTCCCGCCCGTGGGCTCCAGGAGCCGGGTGATGAGCCGGCCCGTGGTCGACTTGCCGCAGCCCGACTCACCCACCAGGCCGACGCTCTCGCCGACGCCGACGGTCAGGTCGACGTTGTCGACGGCCTGCACGGCACCGACCTTCCGCTTGATCGGGAAGCCGCCGTAGATCGGGAAGTGCTTGGTCAGGCCCTCCACCTTCAGCAGCGCCTCGGTCGACGCGCCGGTGGAGCCCTGCTGTGCGGGGAGGGTGAGGTTGTCGCTCATGTCTCGGATCTCCCTAGCGCAGCCGGGGCTGGATCGTGTCGATGAATATGGTCTGCTTCTGCTCCGCCGTCAGGTGGCAGGCAGCGGCACGGCCCTCGCCGAGCGCCGGGCGCTCGGTGCTGCAGCGGTTGCCCGACACCTTGTCCGTGAAGGCACAGCGCGGGTGGAAGGGGCAGCCGGAGGGCGGGTTCAGCAGGCTGGGCGGCGATCCGGGGATCGGGTTGAGCGCCTGCGAGGTGTCGCCGCCGAGGCGCGGCATCGAGCTGAGCAGGCCCCAGGTGTAGGGGTGCCTGGGCGCGCGCAGCACTTCGCGGACGCTGCCGCGCTCCACGGCCCGGCCCGAGTACATCACCAGCAGGTCGTCGGCCATGTCGGAGATGACGCCGAGGTCGTGGGTGATGAAGATGATCGCGGACCCGAACTCCTGCTGGAGGTCCTTGAGCAGGTCGAGGATCTGCGCCTGGACCGTCACGTCCAGGGCCGTGGTCGGCTCGTCGGCGATCAGCAGGTCGGGGTCGCAGACCAGCGCCATGGCGATCATGGCGCGCTGGCGCATACCGCCGGAGAACTGGTGCGGGTAGTCGTCCACACGGGTCCTGGGCTGCGGGATGCCGACCTTGGTCAGCATCTCGATCGCCCGCTCCCGTGCCTCCTTCTTGGAGGCGCCGGTGTGCTTCATGAACGGCTCGGCGATCTGCCGGCCCACCGTGTAGTACGGCGAGAGCGCCGTCAGCGGGTCCTGGAAGATCATCGCGACCTTGTTGCCGCGGAGCTTCTCCATCTCCTTCTCGGAGGCGGTGACCAGGTCCTGCCCCTCGAGGAGGATCTCGCCCTCGACGGTGGTGCTCTTGGGGTTGTGCAGACCGAGGACGGTCAGGTTGGTCACGGACTTGCCGGAGCCCGATTCGCCCACGATGCCGAGGGTCTTGCCGCGCTCGACGTCGAAGGACAGTCCGTCGACCGCCTTGACGATGCCGTCCTCGGTGGAGAACCGCACCCGCAGGTCGCGGACCGAGAGGAAGGAGCCAGGCCCGGTCGGGGCCTTGTCGCCTTCGGTCTTGGTCAGTGTGGTCACGGTGTTTCTCCTAGCTGAGCCGCACGCGCGGGTCGATGTATGCGTACGCGAGGTCGACGATGATGTTCAGGATCAGGATGAAGAACGCCCCGAACAGCATGATGCCCATCGTCAGCGGCAGGTCCTTGGTCAGCGAGGAGTCGACCGCGAGCCGGCCGAGGCCGGGCAGGTCGAAGGTGAACTCCGTGACGACCGCGCCCGCGAGCAGGGCGCTGAGGTCGATGCCGAGGATGGTGACGATCGGGATGAGGGAGCCGCGCCAGGCGTAGCGGAAGAAGACGTACCGCTGCGACATGCCCTTGGCGCGCGCGGTGCGGACGTGCTCCTCCTGCAGCTGCTCGATCATGGTCGAGCGCGACATACGCGTGTACTGGGCGGTGAAGATGGTGGCCATCACGACCCAGGGGATGAGCAGTCCGAGGGCCCAGGCACCCGGGTTCTCGGTGAACGGGTGGTACTTGGGGTTCTCCATGATGCCGGAGCTGTAGACCAGGATGCCGAGGACGATCGGTCCGAGCAGGTAGATCTGGAACGAGCTCAGCACGATCGAGGCGCCGGAGACGATCTTGTCGACCACGGTGCCGCGCTTCCAGGCGGCGAGCAGACCCGAACCGAGGCCCAGGGTCAGGAAGATCACCAGACCGCCGACGGTCAGCGACAGCGTCAGCGGGAAACGGTCGACGATGGAGTCCCAGACGAAGTTGCCGCTGTCGAAGGAGACACCCAGGCACGGCGCGGAGCAGTGCCCCTGCGGGAAGTCACGGCCGGTCACGATGCCCGACATGAACTCCCAGAACTGGGTGGTGATGGGCTTGTCCAGACCCAGGTTCTCGCGGATCACGGCGAGGTTCTCGGGCGAGCAGTTCTTGCCGCAGGACAGCGCAGCGAAGTCCTGTGGAACCGTGTAGAACAGGAAGAACGTGAAGGCGCCGATCAGGAACATGATGACGACGGCGCCGATCAGCCTGCGGATGAGGAACTGAAGCATGGCGGGTGAATGCTCTCTTCGAAACGCGGCGGCAGGGAGGGGAAACCGTCCGCGGGGGTGCGCTCCGCCTGGCGCACACCCCCGCGGTCAGCCGAGCTGACGGTTACGGCTGCTTCAGGTACAGGTCGTTGATGTCGATGTAGCTCGACTCGGTGCTGTACTTGGCGCCACCGATGTTCGATCCGTAGAGCTGGATCTGCTTCGAGTAGTAGACCGGAGCAGCGGGGTTGATCTCCTCCACGATGCGCTTGTGGGCCTGCTCCCAGGTCTTGGCGGCCTCCTCCGGCTCCTGCTTCAGGGCCTTCTGGATGAGCGCGTTGACCTGCTTGTCGTTGATGTGCGAGTAGTTCGACGCACCGTCCTGGATGAGCTCACCGTCGTACACGGGGGTGATGACCGTGGACGCCGACGGCCAGTCCTGGCCCCAGCCGGTCATGTAGATGTCGTACGGGTTGTCCAGCTTGCCGACCTGCTCGTAGAAGCTGGCCCGGTCGATCTCCTTGGCCTGGACGTCGAAGCCGATCTTGCCCAGGGCGTCCTTGATGATGACCTGCTGGGCCTGGCCGCGCGGGGTGTTGGAGTAGGCGTAGGTGAGCTTCGTGCCCTCCTTGACACCCGCCTCCTTCAGCAGCTCCTTGGCCTTCTCGATGTCGCCGTTGGGCTTCTTCAGCTTGCCGAACGGGTCGTACGTCGGGTCGAAGTTCGGCAGGGTCGGGGCGAGCAGACCGCCGGCGACCTCACCGCCGTAGCGGCCACCGTCCGCCTGGACCATGGACTGGTTCGGGATGGCGTAGGTGATCGCGTCACGGATCTTCTTGTCCTTGACGCGGTCGAGGTTGAAGGTGAGCTGCCACACGTAGGGCTGGTAGCCCTGGACGGTGCGCTTCTTGGCGTCCGGGTCGCTGATGACCGTGGACAGCTGCGCCGGGTCGACCGAGTCCGTGAACTGGATGGCGTTCTTGGCCTCGCCCTGGTCGGCGATCAGACGCTTGGTCTGGCTGGGCTGGTCGATCGTCGAGGTGAAGTTGTAGCCGTCGACGTACTGGTGGCGCACCGAGTCCGTCTTCGGGTCCCACTGGTCGTTCTTGACCAGCTTCATCGACTTGCCGGCCTTGTACTCGGCGATCTTGTAGGGGCCGAGCGCCGCCGGGGCGTCGTCGTACTTCTCCTTCGTGTCCTGCTTCTGGGGCACGATGGCGTAACCGGCCATGGCCAGGGCCTGCGGGAGGTCCGGGCGCGGCTGGTCGAAGTGGAAGACGACCGTCTTGTCGTCCGGGGTCTCCAGCACGGAGTCCGGCAGGTGCTTGCCCTTGTAGGGGCCGTCCGGCAGCGCCTTGCGGTAGTCGTTGCCCGAGAGCCAGGACTGGACGTAGGTCGGGCCGTCGAAGATGACCTTCGAGTACAGACGCTCGATGGTGTGGCGGACGTCGGCCGAGGTGATGACGTTGCCGTCCTCGTCCTTGATGCCGTCCTTGAGCGTGTACGTCCAGGTCTTGCCGCCGTCGGAGGACTTGCCGGAGTCGGTGGCGATGTCACCGACGACCGTCAGGTTGCCCTTCTCGTCCTCCTGGAAGTTGGTCAGACCGCGGTGGATCAGGTTGGCGAACTGGCCCGCGTCGCTGACGTAGATCTGACCCGGGTCCATGTGGGACAGGTCCGACTGCATGTAGACGTTGATGAAACCGCCGGACTTGGCGCCGGGGACCTCCTCGGCGGGGCCGGTGGAGGCGGCGGCGTCACCGTACGCGACAGGGTCCTGCTGCTCGGCGGCGTCCTTCTGGGACTTCGCGTCGCTCTTGCCCTTGCCGCCGCCGTTGTCGTTGCCGGAGCAGCCGGTCAGGGCCAGAGAGCCGGCCACGATGGCCACGGCGATGGCGCGCGTGGTGCGCGTTCTGATGGGCTTCATGATGCCGATGCACCTACCTGTCGTTAGTTGTCCACGAGTGCTGCCTGACGGTCCGGTCACCCGGCACGGGGGCGGCAGCTCCCCCACCACCAATGGACGATCAGCGTCCGGTCTTGGGGTCGAATGCGTCCCGGACGGAGTCTCCGAGAAGGTTGAAGGCGAGAACGAAGGTCACCAGCGCCACGCCCGGGAAGAACATGAACATCGGGTCCTGCTCGTACACGTCGGCGCCGACGGCGAACATCCGGCCCCAGTCGGGGGTCGGCTCGACGAAGCCGACACCGATGAACGAGAGGAAGGCGATGGTGAGGATCGTGCTGGGGAGGATGTAGGTGGCCTGCACCAGAATCGGGGTGACGATGTTCGGCAGGATCTCCTTGCGCACGATGCGCCAGGGAGAAGCACCGGACACCTTGGCCGCCTCCACGAACTCCCTCTCCGCCAGCGACAGTACGGAACTGCGCACCAGACGGGCCAGGCCCATCCAGCCGAGGAACCACATCACCAGGATGATCGCCACGGCCCGCAGATAGGTGGGGGTCTCATCCGCGGGAGAGACGAACATGGCGGTCACGACGGGCATGAAGGCGATGAAGAACAGCTGGCTCGGGAAGGCCAGGAAGAAGTCCGTGACCCGTCCCAGCCAGTAGTCCACCCGGCCGCCGAAGTACCCGCTGACCATGCCGATGATCACGCCCGTCGCCACACACAGCACGGTGACGACCACGGCCATGTACAGCGAGGTCCGCATGCCGTAGAGCAGCATGGTGAACACGTCACGGCCCAGCTTCGGCTCCACGCCGAACCAGAAGTCGCCCGACATGCCGCCGAAGGAACCGGTCGGCATGGCGAAGTCGTCCAGGAGGAACGGGTACTCCGGCTCCTGGGCGTACAGCGTGTAGGGGTTCTTCCCGTACAGCTTCGCGATGAGCGGGGCACAAGCGGCGACCACGAAGAAGAAAATCACTACGCACGCGGAGACGACCCCGGTACGGTCGCGCTTGAAGCGCTGCCACATCAACTGGCCGGGGGACCGACCCTCGGGCTGCTTCTCGCCCTTGACGACATCGTCGGTCGCCGTGAGCTCGGGGTCCAAGACAGCCGCGGACCCGGAGTCCTCAGCCTTAGTTGGACTGGTCATCGTGTTCGTCCCCCGGGGGGTTGGAGAGTTGAGCGCAGCGCAGATACCGGCAGGTACTGCGGTTTGGGGGAACTTTCGCCAAGAGACTCAACGCGCGTCAAGGGCGTACGACATAGGGATCTCCCTACCGTCGTTTTTTTGAGGAAATATTGCAGAGATCGACACCTGCGCGCGCTTGACACATCTCAACCGAATTCGACAATTCGGACATTCGGCGCGCATTTTCGGTTTACATGTCCGAAACCCGCACGCGTGATCACCGATATGCGAACGAGATGTTGCGTTTGCCGGAAGCACGTGCGACCGCCCGGAGACGTCCCCCGCCCCGGGTGCCGGCCGCCCCGGGCACCGGCCCCCCGGCACGCGCGGGCATACGGGGTGGCGGCCCCGTACCATGGAGGAAGGCCGAGGCGTGTCCAGCCCGGCAGGGCCCTCGCACCACAGACGTCTGCGGCGGGCAACCTTCACCACCTCCGGGAGTACGCCTTTCATGGCACCGTCTGTAACGCGTCACGACATCCGCAACGTCGCCATCGTCGCCCACGTCGACCACGGCAAGACCACCATCGTCGACGGCATGCTCAAGCAGGCCGGCGCCTTCGCCGCCCACCAGCTCGACCAGGTCGACGACCGCATGATGGACTCGAACGACCTGGAGCGTGAGAAGGGCATCACGATCCTCGCCAAGAACACGGCGGTGAAGTACCACCCCAAGGACGGCGGGGAGCCCATCACGATCAACATCATCGACACCCCCGGCCACGCCGACTTCGGCGGCGAGGTCGAGCGCGGTCTGTCGATGGTCGACGGCGTCGTGCTGCTGGTGGACGCCTCCGAGGGCCCGCTGCCGCAGACCCGCTTCGTGCTGCGCAAGGCGCTGCAGCAGCGGCTGCCGATCATCCTGTGCATCAACAAGACGGACCGTCCCGACGCCCGGATCGACGAGGTCGTCAACGAGACCTACGACCTCTTCCTCGACCTGGACGCGGACGAGGAGCAGATCGAGTTCCCGATCGTCTACGCCTGCGGCCGTGACGGCATCGCCTCGCTGACCAAGCCCGACGACGGCACGGTCCCCGGCGACTCCGACTCCCTCGAGCCGTTCTTCTCGACGATCCTCGAGCACATCCCCGCCCCCACCTACGAGGAGGGCGCCCCGCTCCAGGCCCACGTCACCAACCTGGACGCCGACAACTTCCTCGGCCGCATCGCGCTGCTGCGCGTCCACCAGGGCGAGCTGAAGAAGGGGCAGACCGTCGCCTGGATGAAGCGCGACGGCTCCGTGCAGAACGTCCGCATCTCCGAGCTGATGATGACCGAGGCGCTCACCCGCAAGCCCGCCGAGAAGGCCGGCCCGGGTGACATCTGCGCGGTGGCCGGCATCCCGGAGATCATGATCGGCGAGACGCTGGCCGACCCGGAGAACCCGGTCGCCCTGCCGCTGATCACGGTCGACGAGCCCGCGATCTCGATGACCATCGGGACCAACACCTCCCCGCTGGTCGGCCGCGGCGGCACCGGCAAGGGCGCCGACAACAAGGCGGCCGTCAAGGACCGCAAGGTCACCGCCCGCCAGGTCAAGGACCGTCTGGACCGGGAGCTGATCGGCAACGTCTCGCTCCGCGTCCTGGAGACCGACCGCCCCGACGCCTGGGAGGTGCAGGGCCGCGGCGAGCTGGCGCTGGCCATCCTCGTCGAGACCATGCGCCGGGAGGGCTACGAGCTCACCGTCGGCAAGCCCCAGGTGGTCACCAAGGAGGTCGACGGCAAGGTCTACGAGCCCGTCGAGCGCATGACCATCGACGTGCCCGAGGAGCACATGGGCGCGGTCACGCAGCTCATGGGCGTCCGCAAGGGCCGCATGGACAACATGTCGAACCACGGCTCCGGCTGGGTACGCATGGAGTTCGTGGTGCCGTCCCGCGGTCTGATCGGATTCCGGACGGAGTTCCTCACCCAGACCCGCGGCACCGGCATCGCCCACTCCATCCACGAGGGCCACGAGCCCTGGTTCGGCACGCTGACCACCCGCAACAACGGCTCGCTGGTCGCCGACCGCGCCGGCGCGGTCACCGCCTTCGCGATGACCAACCTGCAGGAGCGCGGCGTGCTCTTCGTGGAGCCCGGCACCGAGGTGTACGAGGGCATGATCGTCGGTGAGAACTCCCGCTCCGACGACATGGACGTCAACATCACCAAGGAGAAGAAGCTCACCAACATGCGGTCGTCCACGGCCGACGTGACCGAGTCGATCGTCCCGCCGCGCAAGCTGTCGCTGGAGCAGTCCCTGGAGTTCTGCCGCGACGACGAGTGCGTCGAGGTCACCCCGGAGGCCATCCGCATCCGCAAGGTGAACCTGGACGCCCGCGAGCGCGCCCGCGCCGCGAGCCGCGCCAAGCACGGCTGATCACCGCACCGCGCAGCCGACGCGGCCCGGCGCCCCTCGTGGGGGCGCCGGGCCGCGTCGCGTCTCCGGCCGGTCCGGGGTCAGCTTCCGGAGTCGCTGTTCTCCGCCCCCGGCGACCCCTCCGGCCCCTGCGCCGACTTCTTCAGGAAGCCCATGTCCTCGTAGACCGGCGTGGCGAAGCCGAAGGCGCCGGCGTTGGCGAGGTTCTTGCGGGCCGCGACCAGCTGCGGGCGCTGGTAGAGGGGGATGGAGCCGGCCGCCGCCCAGATCCGGGAGTCGGCCTTGCGGATCAGGTCGCGGCGCTCGGAGTCGTCGAGGGTGGCGATGGCCTGGTCGAAGAGCTGGTCGACCTGGTCGGTGCCGACCCGCGTCCAGTTCTGCTCCACGTTCAGCGAGCCGTCGGCGGCCGGGACCGGCTTGGAGTAGACCGGGCGGGCGTCGGTGGCGGGGAAGGCGGTCGCGGGCCAGGAGTAGAGGGCCAGGTCGAAGTCGCCTGACGCGATGTGGTCCTTGAAGTAGCTGTCGTTGTCGACCTTGGAGATGTCGGCGCGGATGCCGATCTTCTCCAGCATCTCCGCGATCCGGCCGGCCACCGTCTCCAGCGTCTTCGAGCCCGGCCCCGACGGCAGCACGAACCGCAGCACCAGCGCCTTGCCGTCCTTGGCGACCGGGGCCGTGTCCGCGCGGGCCGGTGCCGCGGTGCCCTTGGGTGCGTAGGCGCCGGCGGGGGCGCCGCCCTGCTTCAGCTGACCGGTGCCGGAGTCGTGCGGGGCCTTGCCGTCACCCGTCCCGTGGTTCCTGCCGTCGTCCTCGCCGACGACGTAGGTGCCGTCGTCGCCGTCGCCGGAGTCCTCCGAGCCGCCCGAGTCCTTCGTGTCCTCCTTGTCTGCCTCGGAGCCGGCCGCCTCCTCGCCCTCGTCCTTCTTCGAGTCCTTCTCCTCCTTCACCGGGCCGCCCGGCACCCACCCGGCGTCCGACAGGAGCGCCCGGGCCTCCTTGGCGTCGGGCTTGCCGAGGGCGCCGCTGCTGTCGGAGTAGGCGGCCTGGCCGGACAGCGCCAGATGGCTGCCGACGGGCTCGGCGGGCAGGCCGAGCGGCTTCAGCACGGCCCCGGCGAGGTCCTCACGGTCCAGGGCGCGGGCCACGGCGCGGCGGACCCGCTCGTCGGACAGGGGACCCTCGGCGCCGTTGAGGGCGAGCTGGGTGTAGGCGGGCTCGAGGGACTTGCGCACCTCGAAGCCGCCGAGCGCCTTCTGCTGCCGCGCGTACTTCTCCGCCTTCTTGCGCAGCTTCTCGCGGGCGGAGATCTCCTCGTCGGCGGCGTCCTCGTCGGAGCCGTTGGCGACTGCCCAGGAGTGCAGCGCGTCCGCGGCGGAACGGTCGGCCTCGGGGCCCATCAGGGGCGTGTTCCCGTCCTGCGGCAGGGCGGCGACCGTGATGCGCCGGGCGGCCTCGGGGTCGATCTCGGCCAGGTCGAGGGTGCCGTCGCTGAGCGCGGAGACGCGCTTGTCGTGCGGCACGGCGCGCAGCACGATCTTCTGCAGCCTGGCGACCCTGCCCCACCAGCGGGGATTGCGGGTGAGGACGACCTCGTCCTCCTTGGTGTCCACCTTGTCCACCGTGAACGGCCCGGCGGTGACCTTGAGCTTCTTGCGCGCCCCGTCGTTGAAGGAGTCCGGGGCGCCCATGACCTCCTTGGGGTAGAGCGGGCTGAACAGCGACTTCCAGTCGGCGTAGGGGCGGCTGAAGGTGACCTTGACCTCGAGGTCGTTCCTGCCCCGCTCGACCTTCTCGATGCGGTCGTAGCCGGCGTTGCGGGCGGTCCAGTAGGCGGTGTCCTTGCCGGACAGGGCGCGCCACTGGGCGGCGAAGTCGGCGGCGCCGATCTCCCGGCCGTCGCTCCAGACGGCCTGCTGGGCGAGCCGGTAGACGACCACCTGCTTGGGCTCGGTGTCGACGACGTCCGCGGAGGCCAGGTAGTCGGCGTTGCGCACCGCCCGGCCCCGGCCGTCCGTGCGGTACATCGACGGCAGGACGGCTTCGGCGATCCGGGCGGTGGTGGTGTCGGCGTCGGCCTGGAAGGTGTTCAGGGTGTCCGGGACGGTGTCCACGGCCCAGCGCAGGGTCCCGCCGTCGGCGATGTCGGACCGGTCCGCGGCCGCGACGTCCGCGCCCGCGAGGGGCTCGCCCGCCGGGTCCTCGGAACCGCATCCGGCCAGGGCGGGCACCGTGAGCATGCCGGCGGTGAGGAAGGCGACCGAGCGCAGGACAGCGCGCGGGCCGATGCCGTCGTGGGACATCTCTGGATACCTCCGGAAAGCCGCGGGCATGGTGATCACACTTGGTATAGGGCGTTCATCCGATGTATGCGGCCCACTGAAGAGGAAGGGGTTCCGCGTTCCCGGCCGACACGGCGGCCACGGACGCCAAGCCCACCCGTGCGGCGCAACGTACCCGGCGCCACGCGGCTTCGCACCGGACGATGCACCCATGCGCCTCGGCCAATCGATGCACATCCCTTCACAGCGCAAGGTGTGACGCGCAACACTCGCAGGCGCATGACCGTTGCACCGCCTTGGGCCTGAAGGACCCGTGGAAGTGAGGTCACGTCATG
Source organism: Streptomyces werraensis (assembly GCA_014656175.1). GTDB lineage: Bacteria > Actinomycetota > Actinomycetes > Streptomycetales > Streptomycetaceae > Streptomyces > Streptomyces werraensis. Next base: position 191,767 of record BNBX01000004.1, on the reverse strand, counting down.
TCCGTGCACGATGAACTGGCGACCGTCCAGCGCTGCCTCGACGACCTGCTCAGGTCGGTGGGGCGCCTGGAGAAGCAGCTGGGCAGCGGCAGTATGGAGCTGCGCCGCGTCCGCTCCGACACCAACCACCTGCGCGAGAGCCTCGCGCTGCTCCGGGAGACCGCCGTCGGCGCGGCGGGCCCGGCCAAGCGGCCCGACCTCGTGACGATCTCCGACACTCCCTACGACGTGTCGCTGTGGGTGGACAGCGACGACGAGGGCCTCGGCGCCCGCGACCGCCGCGCCCCCTGACCGCCGCCCGACCTCCGCCCCCCGCCGACCCGGCGTCCCCGACCCCTACCGGAGTGGACAGCGTGGCCACTGGTACGGAACCCCCTGCGACCGAACCCGAGCACCGCGGCGGCGTGAGATCCGGCACGCGCGCCGCGATCTCCGCCCCGCACCTGCGCACCGACCGCTGGTGGCTGGCCCCGGCCGCCACCGCGGCCGGGCTGCTCGCCTTCGTCGTCTATTCGACCTGGCGGGCCTTCGCCGACGCGGACTACTACGCGGCGCCGTACGTGTCGCCGTTCTACTCGCCCTGCCTCGCGGAGAACTGCGAGCCGATGCGCGGCGGCCCGAACTGGGAGCTGTTCGGAAACTGGTGGGGCATCTCGCCGGCGATCATCATCCTGATCTTCCCGCTCGGCTTCCGGCTGACCTGCTACTACTACCGCAAGGCCTACTACCGGAGCTTCTGGGCGTCCCCGCCCGCCTGCGCGGTCGCCGAACCGCACGCGAAGTACACCGGCGAGACCCGGTTCCCGCTGATCCTGCAGAACGTCCACCGGTACTTCTTCTACGCGGCGCTGCTGGTCGCCTGCGTGCTGAGCTGGGACACCGTGCTCGCCTTCCGCGACGAGGACTACGCGTGGGGCCACATGGGGCTCGGCACCCTGGTGTTCCTGGTGAACATCGTCCTGATCTGGGCGTACACCCTGTCCTGCCACTCCTGCCGGCACATCGTCGGCGGGAAGCTCAAGCACTTCTCGAAGCATCCCGTGCGCTACCGGATGTGGCAGTGGGTGAGCCGGCTGAACGCCCGGCACATGCAGCTCGCCTGGGCGTCGCTCATCAGCGTGGCGGTCGCCGACCTCTACGTCTATCTCGTAGCGTCCGGTGTCTTCGACGATCCGCGTTTCTTCTGACTGGGGGCCTTCATCCATGTCCGTGGTCGACCGACAGGAGTGGGACGTCGTCGTGGTCGGGGCCGGCGGCGCCGGTCTGCGCGCCGCGATCGAGGCGCGCGAGCGGGGCGCCCGTACGGCCGTGATCTGCAAGTCGCTGTTCGGCAAGGCGCACACCGTGATGGCCGAGGGCGGCATCGCGGCGGCGATGGGCAACGTCAACTCCGGCGACAACTGGCAGGTGCACTTCCGCGACACCATGCGCGGCGGCAAGTTCCTCAACCAGTGGCGGATGGCCGAGCTGCACGCCCAGGAGGCGCCCGAGCGGGTCTGGGAGCTGGAGACCTGGGGCGCGCTGTTCGACCGGACCGAGGACGGCCGGATCTCCCAGCGCAACTTCGGCGGCCACGAGTACCCGCGTCTGGCGCACGTCGGCGACCGCACCGGCCTGGAGCTGATCCGCACCCTCCAGCAGAAGATCGTCGCGCTGCAACAGGAGGACCACGCGGAGACCGGCGACCACGAGTCCCGGCTGAAGGTGTTCCAGGAGTGCACGGTCACCCGGGTCCTGAAGGACGGCGACGAGGTCGGCGGAGTCTTCGGCTACGAGCGTGAGTCCGGCCGCTTCTTCGTGCTGGAGGCGCCGGCGGTGGTGATCGCCACCGGCGGCATCGGCAAGTCCTTCAAGGTCACGTCGAACTCCTGGGAGTACACCGGTGACGGACACGCGCTGGCGCTGCTCGCGGGCGCGCCGCTGCTGAACATGGAGTTCGTGCAGTTCCACCCGACGGGCATGGTCTGGCCGCCGTCGGTGAAGGGCATCCTCGTCACCGAGTCGGTGCGCGGCGACGGCGGGGTGCTGCGCAACTCCGAGGGCAAGCGGTTCATGTTCGACTACATCCCGGACGTCTTCAAGGAGAAGTACGCGCAGTCCGAGGAGGAGGCGGACCGCTGGTACGACGACCCGGACCACAACCGCCGCCCGCCCGAGCTGCTCCCCCGCGACGAGGTCGCCCGCGCCATCAACGCCGAGGTCAAGGCGGGCCGCGGCTCCCCGCACGGCGGGGTCTTCCTGGACGTGTCCACACGGATGCCGGCGGAGGTCGTCAAACGCCGGCTGCCCTCGATGTACCACCAGTTCAAGGAGCTGGCGGACGTCGACATCACGGCCGAGCCGATGGAGGTCGGCCCGACCTGCCACTACGTGATGGGCGGCATCGCCGTCGACTCCGACTCGGCGGCGGCGCGCGGGGTGCCGGGGCTGTTCGCGGCCGGCGAGGTCGCGGGCGGCATGCACGGTTCCAACCGGCTGGGCGGCAACTCGCTGTCCGACCTGCTGGTGTTCGGACGCCGTGCGGGCCTGCACGCGGCCGAGTACGCGCGCGGCGCGGGCTCCGCACGCCCCCGGGTGGACGACGCCCAGGTCGACGCTGCCGCGGCGGAGGCGCTGCGCCCGTTCTCCGCGGAGGGCGAGGAGCCGGCCGACGGCCCGCCGGAGAACCCGTACACGCTGCATCAGGAGCTCCAGCAGACGATGAACGACCTGGTCGGCATCATCCGCCGGGAGCACGAGATGCGGCAGGCCCTCGAGAAGCTGGCCGAGCTGCGGGCGCGGGCGCGGCGCGCGGGCGTGGAGGGCCACCGGCAGTTCAACCCGGGCTGGCACCTCGCGCTGGACCTGCGGAACATGCTGCTGGTCAGCGAGTGCGTGGCCCGCGCGGCGCTGGAGCGCACCGAGTCGCGCGGCGGCCACACCCGCGAGGACCACGCCGCCATGGACCGCGCCTGGCGCAACGTCAACCTGCTGTGCACGCTCACCGACCCCTCCGGCGGCCTCGCCGCCACCGACGCGGTGCGCGGGCAGATCACCCTGACCCGTGAGACCACCGAACCAGTCCGCCCCGACCTGCTCGCCCTCTTCGAGAAGGACGAGCTGGTCAAGTACCTGGCCGAAGAGGAGCTCTACGAGTGAGCAGCTACGAGGCCCGCTTCAAGGTGTGGCGGGGGGACGTCGACGGAGGCGGCCTGGAGGACTTCCGGGTCGAGGTGAACGACGGAGAGGTGGTTCTCGACATCATCCACCGCCTCCAGGCCACCCAAGCCCCCGACCTCGCCGTGCGCTGGAACTGCAAGGCCGGCAAGTGCGGTTCGTGCTCGGCGGAGATCAACGGCCGCCCACGGCTGCTGTGCATGACCCGTATGTCGGTGTTCGGCCGGGACGAGACGGTCACCGTGACCCCGCTGCGGGCGTTCCCGGTGATCCGGGACCTGGTGACGGACGTCGGCTTCAACTACACCAAGGCGCGCGAGGTTCCGGCGTTCGTGCCGCCGGCCGGGGTGGGTCCGGGCGAGTACCGGATGATGCAGGAGGACGTGGACCGTCCGCAGGAGTTCCGCAAGTGCATCGAGTGCTTCCTGTGCCAGGACACCTGCCATGTGGTCCGCGACCACGAGGAGAACAAGCCGGCGTTCGCCGGGCCGCGCTTCCTGATGCGGATCGCGGAGCTGGACATGCACCCGCTGGACGCGGCCGAGGAGTCCGGCCTGGACCGCAGGCGCACGGCCCAGGACGAACACGGCCTCGGCTACTGCAACATCACCAAGTGCTGCACGGAGGTCTGCCCCGAGGGGATCAAGATCACGGACAACGCGCTGATCCCGCTGAAGGAACGGGCGGTGGACCGCACGTACGACCCGCTGGTCTGGCTGGGCAACAGGATCCGCCGCCGGACCTAGGGCCTGCGGGCCCAGCCCTCCTCGAACTCCTTCCAGTTGGTCTCCGTCGCCGCGAAGTCGATGTACGGGGCGAGACCGAAGAGTTCGCGGTCGGGGTCCGTGCGGGACAGGCCGAGGCGGGCGCCCCGGACGGCGGCGGCGACGGTCTCGGCGTGCCCCCAGTGGCTCGGGTTGCTCTCGTAGTAGAAGGGCAGGCCCATCAGCAGGTGGGTGGTGGGCGGGGTGACCTCCAGGGCGAGCGAGGTCTGCTGGGCCACGTAACCGCCGTAGGTGCTCTCGAACAGGCGCGCGGTGTCGTACGACATCACGGCGATCTGGTCGACGCGCCGCGCCACCTGCCCGAAGAACTCCTGCGACCACCACTTGGGGTGGTCGGCGACGAAGCCCGCCACCGAGTGGAGGTGCGGCAGCGGGTCGATCTGGTGGGCGGCCACGGACAGCTGCGCGTCCCGCTCCCGGGTGAGTTCCCGCAGGTCGTCGAGCAGGTCGAGGTAGTGCTCGTCGCCGGAGTGCAGCGGCTCCAGGTCCAGGTGGACGCCCTCGTATCCGGTGTCGAGGACTTGGCCGGCGCTGCGCACCACCTCGGCCCGGGTGGCGGCGTCGCCCAGCTCCAGCCCTTCCGGGCCGCCGTTGGCCAGGACGTCCCCGAGGAACGCCTGGACGCGCACCCCGGGCAGCTCCCGGTGCACCGCGTCGATGAACCAGCGGGCGCGGGGATAGACCGACTTCGGCAGGGTGCCGTCGTGCTCCAGCGGGCCGGTGTGGACGTACAGGTCCCGGACGCCGGTGTCCTTCAGGCGGCCCGCGAGGGCGGTGACGTCGGCGTCCTTCTTGCGTCCGTCGACCCAGGCGTGGCCGAGCCACATGGCGTCCCGGCCGCGGGTGTAGGTGCCGTCGGCGGGGTCGCCCATGTAGTTGACCCGCAGCGCCGTCTCTACGGCGACGAGCGGCACGATCAGCAGCAGCGCGAGCACGAGGGCGGTGCGTCTGACGCGGCGCACCCAGGGTCTGCGGCGTTTCCTGCCCGGCTCGGGCGCGGGTTCCGGCGCGGACCCCGGCTCGGGCGTGGGATCGGGCGTCGCACGGGTGTCGTCCGTGGGCTCGTCCGCGCCTGCCGTGCCGTCCCGCGACTCCGTGTGGTCCATGCCGCCACTCCCCTCGTCGTCGGATGTTGGGGGTGAGGACGAGGGGAACGGGTGGTGCGGTTGCGCCTATGCCTTCATGATCACGAAGGGTGGGCGCCGGGTGGACGGAGCGTCAGAACAGGCTGAGCAGCGCCTCCGCCGGGTCGGTGAGGCCGGTGTCGGCCCCGGGCAGCGGCAGTTCGAACCACACCGTCTTGCCCCGGGGCGTACGGCGTGAGCCCCACGCGGCGCTCAGCAGCCCGACGAGCTGGAGGCCGCGGCCGCCCTCGTCGGTGTCGCGGGCACGCCGCCGGCGGGGCTGGACCAGCCCGGAGTCCCAGACCTCGCAGACCAGGGTGCGGTCGAGCAGCAGCCGGAGCCTGATCTCCCCCTCGCCGTACCGCAGGGCGTTGGTGACGAGCTCGCTGACGAGCAGCTCGGTGGTGTCGACCAGCGGCTCCATGTCCCAGGCGAGGAGCTGGGCGCGGGCGTACTCGCGGGCCCGCCCCACGCTGCGCGGCTCGCGCGGCAGGGTCCAGTCGCCCACGGAGTCGGCGGGCAGACCCTGTACACGTGCCATCAGCAGCGCGATGTCGTCCTCGCCGTGATGGGTGTCGAGCGTGTTGAGCACGTGGTCGCAGACGTCCTCCAGCGGGGCGGACGGGTCGGTGAGCGCGCCCACGAACGCCTGGAGGCCCTCGTCCAGGGGGTGGTCGCGGCTCTCGACCAGGCCGTCCGTGTAGAGCGCCAGCAGGGCGCCTTCGGGCAGTTCGACCTCCACCTCCTCGAAGGGCTCCCCGCCGACGCCGAGCGGCATGCCGGGCGGCACGTCCAGCATCAGCGCGTTCTCCCCCGGTTCGACCAGGACGGGGGGCAGATGACCCGCGTTGGCGAACGTGCAGCGGCGGGTGACGGAGTCGTAGACGGCGTAGACGCAGGTGGCCAGGTACACCTCGGAGAGGTCCGCCTCGCGCGGGCGGCGGGCGGCCCGGGTGGCCTGCTGGACGCCTCCGGCGAACGCCTGGGAGGGGCCGCCGGGTGCGCCGAGGCCCCGGGCGATCTCGTCCAACTGGGACAGCACCTCGGCCGGTTCGAGGTCGAGCTGGGCCAGGGTGCGTACCGCCGTGCGCAGTTCGCCCATGGCGACGGCGGCGCGCAGGCCGCGGCCCATGACGTCGCCGACGACCAACGCGGTGCGGTGGCCGGGCAGTTCGATGACGTCGAACCAGTCGCCGCCGACCTCGCCGGTGCGGCCGCTCGCGGCATTGCCGGGCAGGTAGCGGCAGGCGATGTCCAGGCCGGACGCCTCCGGGTCGCCGGGCGGGAGCAGGGAGCGCTGCAGTATCAGCGCGCGTTCGTGCTCGCGGCGGTAGAGGCGGGCGTTGTCGATGCAGACGGCGGCACGCGCGGCCAGTTCCACGGCGAGGTCGCGGTCGCGGTCGCCGAACGGCTCGCTGCCCTTGGTGCGGGCGAACTGGGCGAGGCCCACCACGGTGTCGTGGGCGACCATCGGCACGGCGAGCGTGGACTGCACCAGGCCGCCGTCCTCGCCGGGCACGGTCTGCGGGCGGGCGGTGCGCAGGGCGTCCGCACAGGCCGAGTTGAACGGGTAGTGGTGGACGGCGCCCAGCTTCACCGGCTCCCCGGTGCCGCTGATGGGCCCGTCGGACACGGCGCTGGCGAAGGCGACACGGCGCACCTCGGCGCTGCCGTCGGCGAGGCCGGGCGGGGTCTCGTCCCCGGCCAGCAGCCCCTGGTAGAGGTCGACGGTGGCCAGGTCGCAGAAGCCGGGCACGACCACGTCGAGCAGTTCGCGCGCGGTGGTCTCCAGGTCGAGGGAGTTGCCGATGCGCGCGCCGGCCTCGTTCAGCAGGGCGAGATTGCGCCGCGCGGCGGCGGCCTCGCGGGCGGCGGCGCGGCGGGCGGTGATGTCGATGCCCAGCCAGGCGATGCCGATGGGACGGCCGCTGCCGCTGTGCACCCGGTAGAGGTTGACGGACCAGTGACGGCGCTCGTCGGAGCCGGGGACGAACCCGGTGACGTGCATGTCCGTGATGGACTCGCCGGTCTCCAGCACCCTGCGCAGGGTCGCCGCGACCCGCTCGGCCTCGCCGCGTGGCAGGTAGTCGTGGACGCCCTTGCCGCGGTGGTCGTCGGGCGTCCCGCCGAAGAGGGAGGCGAACCGCTCGTTGGCGCGCCGGACCCGCAGGTCCCGGTCGATCAGCACGAAGCCGAAGGGAGATTGGCCGAATATGGCCTGCGAGGCGGCCAGGTCCGTCTCGATACGGCGCAGAGTGCGGACGTCGACGACGATGCAGACGGCGGCCTTCTCGCCCGCCTCGGTCCGTGTCGGCATGACGTAGACCTCGGCGATGCCCTCGCGGTCGCGGTCGTCCCCGGCCAGGTGGGCGGGCAGCCGGAACGGCACCACGCCGGTCCACTCGCGGCCGTCGAGGATCTCGGCCATCTTCCGCTGGCCGCGCTCCCTGCGGACGGGTTCGAGGAACGCCTCGATGGGGTCGGTGCCGACGGCGCGCTCCGCGGGGATGCCGAAGATCTGCTCGGCGCGCAGGCTCCACTGGTCGACCAGCCCGTCGGGGCCGATCGAGAAGGACGCGACCTTGATGTAGTCGTACATGGAGCCGGGCGGGGCGGTCTGCCACATGGCGTCGCCGGACGGAGCGTCGCCGGGCAGGAGGCCGTCGGCGGCCTCGCTCCTCGAGCCGCCCGACGAGTCCTCGGACTCCGTGGCCTTCGCTGGTATCTCGCTCACGCGAACCGTCCCCTCCAGCTCACCGCGTCCGGCACCGGTCACCGGGGGCGGCTGCCCGCAGTATCCAGCACTACGGCGCCGCACAACACGGTGTTCACGATCACAGCACGGTCCCGATGCTTTTCGGTCCACGCCGTGAGAACACTCCCAGTCTTCTAACCAGCGGACACGCCGTCGAATCCCCCGGTTCGACAACCGTCATGGACGGTTACCGGTCACGGGGTGCGGCGAGGGTCCGCGCACACCTGCGAACGGCCGTGCGGGACCTCACCGGGGGACCACGAGTTCGCACCACACCGTCTTCCCGTGCGGCCCGGACCGGTGCCCCCAGCGGCGGGAGGAGCGGGCCAGGAGCTGCAGTCCGCGCCCGCCCTCGTCGTCGGGCCGGGCGACGCGTTCGTGGGGCGGTTCGGGGACCGGGTCGGACACCTCGACGAGCAGCACCCCGGTCCGTCCGGCGGGCCGGGTCAGGCACACGCCGACGGGTCCGGTGGCGTGCCGCAGGGCGTTGGTGACGAGTTCGCTGACCAGCAGCTCCGCGAGATCGGCGACGCCGTCCAGCTCCCACCGGCCGAGCTGTTCGCGTACGGCGCAACGGGCTGTCCGCACCGCGTTCGGGTTCGCGGCGAAGGTCCACGTGGCCCGGTCGCCGTCGGTGTCGGTCACGCGGATCACCTCCCCGCCGAGCGAGTCAGGCAGTCCGACCGTGTCCGGTTTCATGTGGTCAATAGCCACATACCCGATATCCCGGACGGAGTACCGCGCACAACGGCGCGGGGCGCGGGCAGCCCGCGCGGCCGGGTGCCCACGGCGCGCTCACACATCGTCACTCTCACATCGGTGCACCTCAATCGCCACGCCGCGGGATCGCCTCGCCGGAGTCGCCGCGCCGGGACGGCCGTGCCGGAACCGCGCGTCAGACGTCCAGGCTGCCCGCGGCGCGCAGGTCGTCGAAGAGCAGCTGGTCGACCGGGGGCACCCGGGGCCGGTCCGCGTACGAGAACCAGGCGATCTCGTCGATCTCACTGCTCGCGGCGAGCGTCCCGGCGAAGTCGGCGGTCCAGCAGCTCATGCGCACCACGGTGCCGTCCGGGGCGCCGGGCACCTCGGCCTCGTAGGTGCCCACGTGCGTGGCCGTGGCGGGGTCGAGGAGCACGGTCAGCTCCTCCTCGATCTCGCGCAGCAGCGTCTCCACGTCGCTCTCCGCGCCCTCGCGCTTGCCGCCGGGGATGTAGAAGACGTCCTTGCCGCGCGGGCGGGCGCACAGGATCCTGCCGTCCTCGATGCGCACCCACGCCACCGTGTCGATCAGGGTCGGCATCACTCCGCCTCCGTCGTCCGTCACCTGGGGCAGGACCCTAGCGACCCGGCGGGGGCGCTCCTCACGTCCGGTCCTCCAGGGCGGCGATCGTCTCGTCCAGCCACGCGCGCTCCTCGGCCGTCGTCGCACGGGCGATGCGCAGCATGCCCCGCCGGAACGGGTCCGGGGCCTGTTCGGCCCGCATCCGCTCGCCGTCGCGGTGGAAGAAGCTCGACGGGGTGTCGAGGAACGCCTTCCGGCGCCGCAGGACCGCGACCTGCCCGGCGGGGTCGGGAAGGAAGCGCAGGAACGCCAGCAGGGTGAAGAAACGCTGCCCGTCGGTGATCTCGACGTCCTTCGGCTCCCTGAGCCGGTCCATGAGCGCGGCGCGCCCCGCGTCGGTGAGGGACAGCACCCGGCGGGCCGCGGCGCCGCTGCCGGGTTCGGTGCGCTGCTCGACCGAGCCGGCCTTCACCAGCCGCGCGATGGCCGGGTACAGGGCGCCGTCGCTGACCGGGCGGATGTGGCCGTGGAGCGCCTGGATGCGCGCCTTCAGCTCGTAGCCGTGCAGGGGCTCCTCGTGGAGGAACCCCAGGATCGACAGCTCCAGCATGGCCGCTCCCCTGTCCTCGATGTGGCCACTCCCGTCCGCGCGCTTGTCCGCGCGGCGGCTCGATGCTATCTCTTTTCGCGGCACCTCGATTCGAGGTACCACGAAACGAGGGGGGTAGTCGTGGAAGCCGTACGGCATCGGCGCACGCTGGTCTCGCTGGCGTGCCCCGTCTATGTCGAGCTGCTCGCCGGGGTGACGGCCGGGATCATCAACATGGTCTGGGTGACCCGGCTGGGCGGGGACGCGGTCGCCGCGGTGGCGGTCGCGACGAACGTGGAGAACCTGCTGCTCGGGGTGATCCTCGTGGCGGGTTCGGGCACGACCGTGCGGGTCGCGCGGGCGAGGGGCGCGCAGGACGCGGCGGCGCTGCGGTCCGCCGTGCGCGGCGGCTGGGCGCTGTGGGCGCTCGTCACTCCGGTGGTCGCGGCCGGCGGGTTCCTGGCGCGGGAGCCGCTGGCCCGGCTGGTGCTGGGCGGCGAAGACGGCCGCGCGGTGTCGCTCGCGGCCGGCTACTTCGCGGTCGCGCTGCCGGGCATCGCGGTGTTCTACGCGACCACCGTGGTCGACGGCGTCCTCAAGGGCGCGGGCGACACCCGGACCCCGATGCGGCTGTCGCTGCTGGCGAACGGCCTGATCCTCGCGCTGGACCCGCTGTTCGTGTTCGGGCTGGGCCTCGGGGTGCGCGGGGCGGCCGTCTCGACGGTGCTGGGCCGGACGGCGGCGCTGGCCTGCGGACTGGCGGTCCTGCACCGCAGAGGACTCTTCCGCCTCTCGTTGCCCCGGAGTTGCGGGTTCATGGGCCTGGTCGCCGATCTGCGCGGGACGGCGACGACCGGCCTGCCCATGTCGGCCGACTTCCTGGTCCGGATGACCGGGGCCCTCGCGCTCGTCGCGGTGGTCGCGCGGATCGGCGTGGACGAGGTGGCGGCGTACGGGATCGCGACCAAGGCGATGTACGTGGCGACCATGGCCTTCTACGCGGTGCGCCAGGCCGCCTCCATCCACACCGCGCATCTGCTGGGCGCGGGGCGGGACGAGCGGCGGGAGGTGGGGCGCCAGGCGCTGCTGCTGGCGGGCGGGCTGGGGCTGACGGCGGCGACGGTGCTGCTGGCGGGGGCGCCGTGGATCATGCGGGGCTTCGGCGCGGAGAGCGGGGTGGCCGACGCGGGGACGCTCTTCCTGCGCTGCGTGGGGCCGTATCTGGTGCTGCTCGCCTGCTTCATCGCGCTGGGCGGCGTCTTCGAGGGCAGCGGGCGGGCCCGGGCCCTGGCGCGCGTCACCTTCTGCGGGACGGTCCTCCAACTGGCCTTCGCCACCGGCCTGTCGGGGTGGGGCCTGCCGGGGGTCTGTCTGGCCATGGCGCTGTCGATGGCACTCCAGTGCACGGCGGTGTCACGGATGCACCGGCGCACGGCACGGCCCGGCGCGGTGGCCGGCGGCGCGGGAGGCAGGCCGGAGGCGTCACGGGTGCGGCCCTGACGGACCCGGCCGTGGGCGTTCCGGTCGGTTCAGCTGACGGTGGAGCCGCTCTGGCCGATGCGTTCGACCCAGTAGAGCTGCTTGTGGCCGCGGCCGTCGAGGCTGTCCGCGATCTTCTCCGCTTCGGCGCGTGTCGCGTAACGGCCCACCCGGTAGCGGTTGCCGTTGTCGTCCTGACGCACGACGAGCCAGGGAAGAGTCACCGTGCCGTCGCTCATCGCTCCCCTCCACTTGCCTTCCGCGGCCTGTGCCGCGCCCCGCCCGGTAAGGAAACCGCAGTCCGCATATGCCCGAGCCTACGCCTTACCTTCACTGAGCGAATACGGCTTTTCACAAACAGGCACGCAACCGGCCAGCACGGAGGGGGCGCACGGTGGCGGATGCGCCGTGCGCCGGGGGCGACATGTCCGGTCAGCGCCGTATGACCGTCCTCGCCCTGTCCCTGGGGCGACCTGCAAGAACGGCCAAATCCCTTCGCCCGCAAGCCCGGCGCGGGCCGAGCCCCACGCCGGAGCGGAGCCATGACGCGGGGCGCGAAGGGGAGCGCGCGGGGGCGATGGGGCGACTGGGGAGGCGCGGATCCCCTCGGCGGGCGGCGCGAGGGGGCGCGGCGGGCGGGCGAAGAACGCGGCCCTTTGGCGCCGGCGGCGTGCCGCGTGGCCGAGGTTCTTCGATGCGGGTGCGCGTGCCGCGAGGGGCCCTTGCGCGCCGGGGCCCGGTACGCGGGGCGCCCGCACCTCGCTCGGTGCTGCACCGCGACGGGGCGCGGCCGTCGCGCCCCCGGCGGCAACACTCCGGCGCGAGGGGCGCCCTCACATCCCCGGCTTCTACTTCACCGGCAGGTGATACGCCGCCCGGTAGCGGTCCGCCGGGATCACCACGTCCGCCGTCTCCACCGGGCGGCCCGACGCGAAGTACGTGCGCTGGATGACCAGGACGACGTGGCCGGGGACGCCGCCCAGCAGCATCAGTTCCTCCGCGAGGCCGGGGCGGGCCCCGACCTCCTCCGTCACGTTGTCCACGATGACGTCGATCGCGCGCATGCGCTCGACCACGCCCATGCCGCCCAGCGGGCCCTCCTCGGGCAGCATCACCGGCGTGCGCCCGGTGAGGGCGAGGGGCTCCCACGACGTGGACAGCATCATCGGCTCGCCGGCCTCCCGGAACAGGTACTTCGTGCGCATGACACGGTCCCCCGGGTCGATGCCCAGCCGCTGGGCGACCGACGCACTCGCGTCCGTCTGCTCGCTGCTGGACTCCCACGTCCCGCGCACGCCGACGTCGGCCTGCTCCTGCCGGAACGGCGTCGCCCCCCGCTCCGGGCGGAAGCCGGACCGGGCGACCCGCCGGGGCACGGGCCGCTCCCGCACGTACGTCCCCGACCCCGAGCGGCCCTCGACGAGCCCTTCGGCCATCAGCACCTTGCGCGCCTCCAGCGCGACCGTGTCCGAGACGCCGTACTCCTCGCGGATGCGGGCCTGGGAGGGGAGCCGGGTGTGGGGCGGCAGCCGGCCGTCGACGATCTTCTTGCGGAGATCACCCGCGACGCGCAGGTACGCCGGCTGCTCACCGAATGTCACTGGCCGCTCCCATCGGGCTGTACAGACAGCAACAGAGTGGCAACCCTGGGTTGTCCGAAGCAAGCAAAGGCCAGAGAATCACTCGATGTGATGACTTCTGCCGAGGGAGGGCTTTACGCAGGCACTTTCTCCCCGTTATGGAGGCGCTCACACCTCCATCTCACCGGCTTCCGGCTCCCGCTCGACCTCCTCGTCGTAAGCGGGCGGTGAAGTCGCCAACCCCAAAGCTTCGCGCACGGTGATCGACAAGGAGGGGTCGGTCGCCTCCCAGGCCTCCTCCTCACGGATCCAGTACGTGTCCGGGTCGGCGGCGCTCGCCGCGCGCCCCCAGGCGACCCGCGCCTTCCCCAGGCGGGCGACGAGCTCGTCCACCGGCTCCCGCGCCGGCGCCGGCCACGTGTGCGCGCGCAGCAGCCGCACCTGCTCGGTGACCGCCTCCTCGACCTGCCCGGCCCACTCCCGGTCGTCGCTGACGTCGTCGTCGAAGTAGCCGGACTCGGGCACCTCGTCCAGCGCGGCGTTGAGCCCCCCGGCCGCCTCCAGGTAGGCCAGCTGGTGGGCGTCGAGCGTGGTCGCGTCGCTGCGCAGCGACCCGCTGAAGCGGGTCCCGTCCTCCCGGCCGAGCACACAGGCGACGGAACGGTCGCCGAAGCTCCAGCTCTCCTCGGACGGGGCGAAGTAGTAGACGCCGATCTCCTCCGGCAGGGACCAGCCGTCCATGACGTAGGCGCTCCGCCGCTCGTAGCAGCGGTCCTCGCTCAGCTCGGTGAGGCTGTCGTCGCCGGGGAAGTCGCTGCCGGGGACGGCGACGAGGGCGAAGACCTCGCCGTCGTGCTCGTCGGCGCAGGGCACCTTGTGGGCCTTGACGGTCCAGCCCTCCAGTCCGCCGGGCGAGGTGAAGCAGTCGCCCTTGCGCAGGGACAGCACGCTGTCGGAGCGCGCCCCGTCCCGGAAGCCCTCCCAGAACGCCGCCACGCCACCGGTGACGAGCGCCGCCGTCCACAGCGCCAGCCCGAGCGAGGACAGGGTGACGCCGGCGACCGCCATTCCCTTTCCGCGCTCGCCCCGCCGTTTGATCTGCAGCAGCGCGATCAGCCCCAGCACCAGCCCCACGGCGGGCAGGAAGCACAGCACTCCGAAGACCAGGGCGGCGATGGCGACACCGTTGACGGCGGCGGGCGGCCGGGGCCCGTACGGGCCGTAGGGGAAGTACGGCCCGGGACCGGGCGGGCCCTGGTGGGGGAAGTGCGGCGGCTGGGCGCCGCCTTGGAAGTGCGGCCCGGCGGGCGGAGGTATCGACACGACGCGCATCGTAGGCGGACGGTGACGGGCCCCGCCCCCGGGGATGCCTCCCGGGGGCGGGGCGCCGGTCCGCGGGACCGGCCGGCGTCAGCACCGCCGCGGGCGCTCTCAGCCCACGTACAGCAGGCGGTTCGGCGAACCGCTGCCCGGGCTGGTGACCACGCCGGTGGTGGCGGACGAGGTCAGCGCGGACGAGACCTGGGCGGGGGTGGCCGACGGGTTGCCGGCCAGGTACAGCGCGGCGGCGCCGGCGACGTGCGGGCTGGCCATCGAGGTGCCGGAGATGGTGTTGGTGGCCGTGTCGCTGGTGCGCCAGGTGGAGGTGATGGAGGAACCGGGCGCGAACAGGTCCACCACCGAGCCGTAGTTGGAGTAGCTGGCACGGGCGTCGGTGGACGTGGTGGCGCCGACCGTGATCGCCTCGGTCACCCGGGCCGGTGACTTGGTGGAGGCGTTGGTCGACTCGTTGCCGGCCGCGACGACGAACGTGACGCCGGCGGCGACGGCGTTGCGGACGGCCGCGTCGAGCGTGCTGTCCGCGCCGCCGCCGAGCGACATGTTGGCGACGGCCGGCTTGACCGCGTTGCGCGCCACCCAGTCGATGCCGGCGACGACCTGGGCGGTGGTGCCGGAGCCCGAGTTGTTCAGCACGCGGACACCGACGATCTTCGCCTTCTTGGCGACGCCGTACGCGGTGCCCGCGACGGTGCCGGCGACGTGCGTGCCGTGGCCGTTGCCGTCCTGGGCGACGTTGTCGCGGTCGACGGCGTCGTAGCCGTTGGAGGCACGGCCGCCGAAGTCGGTGTGGCTGATGCGGACGCCCGTGTCGATGATGTACGCCGTCACGCCCTGCCCGGCCGAGTCCGGGTAGGTGTAGGCGTTGTTGACCGGGCGGTTGCGCTGGTCGATGCGGTCCAGGCCCCAGGAGGGCGGGTTGGACTGGGTCGCGGAGACGGTGAAGGTGCGGTTCTGCACCACGGAGGCGACGGCCGGGTCGGCCGCGAGGCGCTTGGCCTCGGCCTCGGAGGCCTCGATCTCGTAGCCGTTGAGCGCCTTGGAGTAGGTGCGCTCGACGGCGGCGCCGTACTTCTCGGCCAGGGCGCGGCCCTTCGCGGTGGTCGAGCGGGCGGCGTCGGCCTTCAGGGTGACGATGTAGCTGCCGGCGACGGCGTTCGGGGCGCCCGCGTACTGGACACGGCCTTCGGGTGCGGCCGGGGCGGCCCCCGCGGGGAGTGCGGAGACCAGGCTCGCGACGAGCGCCGCGGAGGCCGCGGCGCCGAGGACGGCCAGTCTTCGCCGGGGGTGACGCATCACTGCCATGGAGGGTTCCTCCTCAATCGGTGGTGCGCGTTCGTGGGGGGGTGGTGCGGTGACGCACGGGGGCGTACGGCCACCTATGTCGGGATCATGACAAGGGCGACCGCGTCCGGGGCGTCAGCCGAAAGATTGAGGGTTGCACAGGAATTGCACAAGGGCGCCTCGGCGACTTACGGACGTCGCCGTTCCGATCCGGACACCGGACGCCCCGGCCCCGCCGCGCACGGCCGTCCGGCACAGAGACGCCACAGCCGCCCCATGGACTCCCCGGCCGCCACCGTTAACATGTTCGAACTCACGACGGATGTCCTCGTTCACCGGCTGTCCACCGGAAGACCCTGCCCTCCCGCGCGATGCGCCACCCGCCCGCGAAGCCACCTGCCCGCAACCGAATCACCAGGCGAACCAGTTGATGACCGAACCCACTCGAATACCGCCGCGGGACGACCGCGGGACGCAGCCCGCCCCGTGGCGCCGGCCCCGCGTGGTCCTGTGGACCGCGGCGGGCGTGGCGACCCTCGGTTTCCTCGTCGCGCTGGAGATCGTGGCGCGCGGCTACGGCTTCTCGGGGCCGATCACCGAGCAGTCCCGGGAGGTGATCTTCGCCCCCGAGTCGGGTCCGCTGCTCTACGGCGGCCTGGCGCTGACGATGGTGGTGCTCACCTGGCGGCAGCGGCTGATCGCGCTCGGGACCGCCGCGGGCGTGGACGTCGCGTTCTTCCTGGTGCGGTGGGCGCTCGACGCCGACATGAACTTCGGCAACGGCGCGCTGTGGGTGGTGCTGGGTGTCGCGGTCCTCGGCCTCACGCGCCGCACCGGCCGGGAACGGACGCTGCTCCTCAAGGGGACCGGGCTGGGTCTGCTGCTGGTCGCCGGTCACAAGACGGGCGACACCTGGCTGCTCATCACCTCGAAGACCCGCGCGACCGTCCTCGACGCGTACGTGGCCGCCGCCGACCACGCCCTGGCCGACCCGTCGTGGCTGGCGGGCCGCTTCCTGAACGCGACCGCGCCGGTCAGCACGGGCATCCTGCACGTGGTCTACGGCCAGCTCCCGCTCGCCGCCGCCCTCGTCGGCCTCTACCAGCTGCGCCGGGTGGCGGTGGAGCGGCGCTTCCCCGCCCATCACCTGGTGCGCACCTTCCTGGTGATCGGCCTGTTCGGCCCGGCGATCTACATGATCTTCCCGGTGGTCGGCCCCGTCTTCGCGTACGGCACGGACGGCGGCGCCTGGGCGACGGCGAACCTCTGGCCGGACATCCTGCCGCCGGTCACCGACCCGCAGCCGATCCCGTTCGACGGCATCACCCCGCGCAACTGCATGCCCAGCCTGCACACCGCGTGGGCGGTCACCCTCTTCGTCCACTCCCGTGACGGCTCCCGGGCGATGCGCTGGGCGGGCACCTTCTGGCTCGTCGGCACCCTCACGGCGACCCTCGGCTTCGGCTACCACTACGGCGCCGACCTGCTCGCCGGCGTGGTCTTCGCCCTCACCATCGAGACGGCGATGCGCTGCTCCGCGCACGGCTGGGACCGCGCGGGCGTCCGCCTGGTCACCCTCGGCACGGCGGTCTTCGCCGCCCTGCTGGCCTCCTACCGCTGGCTCCCCACGGAGATGGCCGCCCGCCCCTGGCTCTTCGGCCCGCTCCTGCTGCTGGTGACGGGCGCGGTGATCTACGCGTACCTGCGGACGGCGCGGGCGGCACGGACCGCGCGCGACCGCGGACCGGAGCCGGAGGTGCCGGGGCAGCGGCCGGCGCCGGAGGAGTCGGTGGAACGGGCGGACTCGGCGGAACCGGCGGATCCGGCTGGGGCGGCCGAGGCCGGGGCGGCCCTGGCCGCGACGACCGGGACCGGCACGACCGGTGAAGCCGGGGGGTCCGGCGAGTCCGGCGCGACGGATGCCAAGCCCGAGCTGGTCTGAGCGACGGCGCGTCACGTCCGGGCCCGCGCCCCCGCCTTCGCGCGCCGGCGTGAGCGGTGGTCGCGCCACTTGGTGACCAGCCAGAGGACGTTGACCCCGCCGAGGGTGACCAGCACCGCCGCCGAGTCGGCGTATCCCGCGGGCGTGTTGCCGGGCGCCAGCCCCCGTACGGCGCGGGACAGCAGGGCGATGTCGAGGGGCAGGGTGACGGCGGCCATGAACGCGAGGCACGCGACCGTGCCCACGACGAGGATGACGCTGTAGACGCGCACCGCCCGGCGCTCGTGCGCGGGCAGCCGGGCGCTCGGGTCGTCCTCCCCCGCCGCCGTGCGGGCGCCGGGACGCAGCGCGCGCAGCGCCCGCCGGAACCGGTGGCGGGCGTAGGCGAGCCCGTCGCCGTAGAGGTCCCGGCAGCCGGTGAGGTCCTGCAGCACGAAGTACACGTCGGTCCGCGTGAACACCATGAGCTGGAACGGCAGCGGCATCAGCGCGAGCAGCAGGGCGGCCGCCGACAGCCGGTGGGCCGTCGACGCGGGGTCGGTCGCGGCGAGGACCGGCACGAGCGCCGAGGCGACGGACAGGTTGAGCGCGATGCCGGACAGGTAGGCCGTCAGCCGGTGGCGGCGGGGCGCGAGTTCGATGCCGCTGATGTCGGTCTGCATGACCAGGAACTGCAGCCGGGTGCCGAGCCGCATCCGGCCGGGCACCCCGGCGGCGCGGGCGGTGACCAGATGGGCCAGTTCGTGGGCGAGCAGCAGCGTCCATCCGGCGGCCGCCCCGCTCAGCAGGACCACACTGCCGTGCGGGCTCCACAGCAGGTCGCGGTAGCCGGGCAGCAGGCCGGGGCGGAGCAGCAGGGTGACGAGGGCGGCCGTCAGCAGGACGGCCACGGCGACGGGGAGCACCGGGTGCAGGGCGAACCGTACGTGGCGGGGGCGCAGCCACGGCAGGGAGGCGGGCGGCGGCGCGGGGTCGGGCAGGGGACGGCCGTCGATCCGCGCGACGAACCCGAGGGCGGCCAGGTCCGCGACGAAGTCCGCGATGTCGAACTCCTCGCCCGTGTCCGCGCGCAGCCGCTCCTGCGTACGCGCCACGCTCAGCCCCTCGCCCAGCAGGCGCACGGCCCGCGCCCCGGCGGGCGGCAGGGCGACGAAGGTGCGGGTCACCATGCGTCCGACGATCCACTCGTCGCGGTCGCGCCGCATCGAGAGCTCGTGCAGGGCTACGCGGGCGTCCGGTCCGACGCGGGGTGGCGTCCCGGCGGCGGTGTCCGTCACCGGGCCTCCCCGTCCGGCGTGGTCACCGCCGGTCGCGTGCCGCAGGCGGGGCAGTCGTCGCGCCGCTCGGAGCGCTGCAGGACCGGGTCGCCGGGGACCATGAGGTTGAGGCCGAAGCGGCAGCCGGGTTCCACGGGCGGTATGCCGCACAGCAGGGTGAGCGCGGCGTGCGCGAGCAGGCTGCCGGACAGGCCCGCGGTCACGGCGTTGACCGGGTTCCACGGCATGCGCGGCGACGCCACGTCCTCGTCCTGGCCGGGCGCGAGACGCAGGTCGCGCCGCTCGGCCTCGGCGTCACGCAGGCACTGCCAGCAGGCGCCGCGGCCGGGGGCGAACATGCCCACGCTGACCAGCGGCCCGCGATAGCCCGCCTCGGCCCACGGGGTGCCGGTGGCCAGACAGACCCGGTTCGCCCATCTGCGGATCTCGGGGGGCCGGTCGGCGGCGAGGAGGAGCAGGTCGTACGGGGCGCCGTCCGGGTGGCGGGGCTTTGCCGCGGTGAGCAGGTCCTCCAGGTCGCCCGGGCCGCGCACCTCGCGGCGTTCCCCCGTGAGCGTGGTGTCCGCGTTCAGGGCGCGCAGCGCGGCCAGTGCCGCGTCGAGCTTGGGCCGGCCCAGGTCGCTCTCGCCGAAGAGGGTCTGCCGGTTGAGGTTGGACAGTTCGACGACGTCCGGTTCGACGCAGTGCAGATGGCCCACGCCGGACGCGACGAGGTCGCGGGCGGCCGCCCCGCCCGTGCCGCCGACGCCGACGAGCAGCACGCGGGCGCGGCGCAGCAGCAGTTGAGGCTCCCAGGAACTGGCGCGGGGCCGCAGGTCCATCCAGCGCATCAGGGTCATCCCCCGCCCGTACCGCTCCTGCTCGCGTGCGGTCAGTTCGGCGGGCGGCGGGGCGCCGGCGTCCTCCACGTACCCGGCCCGGATCAGGTCGTCCATCGCGCCGGTGACGTCCTCGTCGGCCAGGGCGAGCCCGGGATGGCGCCGGGTGACCTCGGCGACGACGTCGTCGGGGCCGCGTGTGCCGTCCATGGCCTCGACGAGGGTCCACACCCAGCCGTCGGGGTCGAGGACCTCGGCGCCGATGCCGTGGACGACGCTGCCGATCCGCACGTTGCCGTCGACCGTCCGGTAGGCCCGGTGCTCGGGCTTGATCCGGGGTCGCCGCATCGTCCGGACCGTGGCCGCCCGGTCAGTGGCCCGCACCGTCATCTTCGCGCCAATCTCGTCGGTCCCAACTGCCGCTCCCACAACGCACATTGACAACGATTGCCCGGTGGGCGAACGCTGGCAAGCGCACATCTGGCCCTTCGCACGCAACGGACGACGGGAGGAACGGCATGGCGAACAAGATCGAGATCCGTCCGCTGGACAAGAAGGAGACCACCGGCGACAGCGGTGGCAACGGCGGCAGCTGACGGACGGCCAGGATGGACCGCTACCTCACGGTCGCGGAGGTCTCGGCAGCGGCGCGGCGGCTGGTCTCCCGGTATCCGGGGGCCGGCCGTCTGCGCCGTGTCGGCGCGTCCCGCGCGGGGCGTCCGCTGGAGATGCTGTCCGTCGGGCACGGCCCCGCGCACGTCCTGGTGGTCGCCCGCCCCCACCCCGACGAACCGGTCGGCGCCGTCACCGCGCTCACCCTGGCCGAGCGCGTGGCACGCGGCGACGGGCGCACCCCGGCGACCGACCCGGCGCGCGTCACCTGGGACGTCGTACTGTGCCTCGACCCGGACGGGGCGGCGCTGAGCGAGGGCATCGAGGAGGCGACGGCCGGTCCCGCGCCCGCCCTGGAGCGCTACTTCCGGACCGCGTTCCGCCCGGTCGCGGCGGAGCAGCCCGAGTGGGCGCCGATCGAGTCGTCCCGCCTCCCGGAGAGCCGGGCCCTGTTCGACCTGATCGACGAACGGCGGCCGCTCCTCCAGTGCTCCCTGCACGGCATCGAGGCCGGCGGCACGTTCACCCAGCTGACCGAGAACCTGCCGGGTTTCGCCGAGGGCTTCCACACGGCGGCCGCCGACCTGTCCGTCCCGGTCCAGCACGGCACCTTCGACGCCCTGTACTGGGAGAACCCCGCCCCCGGCGTCCATGTCCTGCCCCCGCCGGAGAGCACGGGGCGGCTCGCGGCCGGTTCCGAGAACATCGGCCGGTCCACATGGTGCGCGCCCCGGCGGTACGGCGGTGTCACCGCGATCGCCGAGGTGCCGATGTGGGCGAGCGCCCTGGCCGACGATCCCGCCCCGCACCCCGACGCCGTACGCGCCCTGCACGGGCTGTCCCGGCTGGTGCGGGACGGGGGCGAGCAGGTGACCGCGGTCCTCGACAAGGCGCGCGGATTCCTGCCGCTGCCCGAGGAGAGCGCACCCCGGCGCGTGCTGGAGTGGATGGCGGACGGCCTGTACGACCTGGTCGCCGACTCCTGGCAGCCGTTGGCCCGGCAGGCGGCCGAGGGCGGGGAGCGCCTCACCACGGCCCAGGTCTGCGCCCTGGACGTGGTGGCCCGCCGCCAGCCGCTGCGCGCGGCCGGGCTGCTGATGCGCCTGCTGTCGGCGTCCGCCGACCCCGCCGCACCGGCGCTCCACGACGAACTGCACACCCTGTTCACGGCCTGGTGCGAGGAATTCACCCACGCCCTGGGCCTGCGCTGGGTCCCGGTGCGCGCCCAGGCGAACCTCCAGGCGCGCACGGTTCTGGCGGCGGCGGAGTGCGCGGTGCGCGGCGGACTCTGAACGGCCCGGGTGGCGCACCGCGAGGCCGTGATTACCAGTCCCGCGTCGGCTGAGAGAGGTTCCTCGCCCAACGGGTCCGCGAACTGCGCCCCGGCACCATCGCCCTCCGCGACCGCATCCAGGCGGATCCGGAGGGGTGGAGAACACTGGCATGTGGTGGCGCTGCGGGCGGGGCGGGGGTGAGACGCGGGGCGCCCTCGCAGTTGGTTGCGGCCCTGAGGACAGCAGAGCGCCGGAAACCCGGCACCACGTGTCACCGTGTGGGCGGGCTCGCACTCAACACCGTTCTCAGGTAGGCGTTGTGCGCCTGCAAGAGCCGGACCGCGCGGTCCGTGCCATCCGAGAAGAACGGCAGGACCGCCAAGGCCGGGACGGTGGCAGCGAGAGTCAAGAGAACGGCGGGCACCAGCAGCGCGACCAGCAGCACTCGCCGCAGCGGAGTGATCAGCAAGGAGAGGAACGTCATGCCTCCAGCACAAACCGGACGGAGGGAGGAGGCGTCACGCCACGAACGAACCCGTACTGAACCGAACGACACCGAACGCCCCCGAACGGCACCGACATCGCCCGCTGGTCCCTATCCTGAGATGCACGCGCGAGGAGGTGACGGTGACCGATCGCGACACCATGCATGGCGCCGCCGCCGTACCGCGGGCGGAAGACTTCGGACGACGGCTGGCCGAATTCGCCGCCGATCTCAGAACCTTGCGACTCGAGTGCGGCAACCTGCCGCTGCGGGAAATCGCACGGCGTGCTCCCCGTAACCGCCCCCTGTCGGCCGCAGCGGTCAGCGAGACCCTGAACGGCAAACGGCTGCCGCGCCTGGACTTCCTCATGGCACTCGTGCGGACTCTCCTCGCACACGATCAAGAGGGCCGTCCGCACCCGCTGGATCGCGACGACCCGCGCCTGGACACCTGGCGAGCACGTTGGCGGGACCTGGAACTGCTCCGCACGGCCCAGCGGCCTGTGTCCCACCGGCTTGGCACACCGGGGCGGGACCTCGCTCCGGCTGTTCCCGCGTCGACCGCCACCCCGCCCGATTCATACCCTGTCATCGTTGCTCCGGCCTCCCCGATCACCCACTCCTCCGAAGCCCACGCACCCCGATTCCTGTTCGGCGACCGCAGCCGTGGCGCCCGCTCCCTGGCGTTCTCACCCGACGGAAGGTTTCTTGCCACCGCGAACGACACCGCGGAGGTGCGCCTATGGGATGCGACGACCGGCGAGTGTGCGGGCGACCCCCTCACCGGCCACGGTGACGGAGTGAGGTCCCTGGCCTTCTCCCCCGACGGTCGGCTGCTGGCCACGACGGGCCGGGACCGGGTCGTTCGGCTGTGGGACATGCGGGCGAGTGCCGCCGTGGGAAAGCCGTTCGCAGGGAACGGGACCCTTTGGACTCTCGCGTTCTCACCCGACGGGAGCGTGCTGGCCACCGGGGGGCGTGACCGGACCGTACAACTGTGGGACCCGACAACCCAGGAGCCGGTCGGTCCCCCACTCCCGGGACACACGGGCGGCGTCGAAGCCGTGCAGTTCTCCCCGGACGGACGCCTGCTCGCCTCCGGTGGCGCCGGTGGCACGGTGCGGCTTTGGCGGGTGGACGGCGGCGAGCCGGAGGGGAAACCCCTGATCGGACACACGAGCGAGATTCGGGCACTGGCGTTCTCACCCGACAACCGTCTCCTCGCCTCCGGCGACTGGGACGGAATGATTCGCCTCTGGGATTTCCACACGGGCGCACCCGTCGACGAGCCCCTCACCGGCCACCTCAATGCCGTCCGTGGCCTCGCCTTCTCGCCTGACGGGCGGCTGCTCGTCTCCGTCGGGATGGACCGCACCATCCACTCATGGGACCCGGTGCACCGCACCCCCGCAGCCCCGCCGCTCACCCGCTACGCCTGCTCATTCCGTGCCGTCAGCTTCTCCCCCGACGGCCGTTACCTCGCGGCCGGAGGTGACGACAGGCCAGTGGGGCTGTGGGCGGTCTCGGACCTTGTCCGAGCTGCTGGTCACGTCGACTAGCAAGGCCTGGGCACAGGGATCGGCGATCGGCGGGTCACACGTACGACGAAGGCCGTCCGAACCGCCGCGATGCGGCGGTTCGGACGGCCTTCGCTCAACGCTCAATGCGTCACACGTTGAACCGGAACTCCACCACGTCCCCGTCCTGCATGACGTAGTCCTTGCCCTCCATGCGGGCCTTGCCCTTCGCGCGGGCCTCGGCGACCGAGCCGGACTCGACCAGGTCCTCGAAGGAGATGACCTCCGCCTTGATGAAGCCCTTCTGGAAGTCGGTGTGGATGACACCGGCGGCCTCGGGGGCGGTGGCGCCCTTCTTGATGGTCCAGGCGCGGGACTCCTTGGGGCCGGCCGTGAGGTAGGTCTGCAGGCCGAGCGTGCGGAAGCCGACGTGCGCGAGGGTGGCGAGGCCGGGCTCCTCCTGGCCGACGGACTGGAGGAGTTCCAGGGCCTCGTCCTCGTCCAGCTCGGCGAGGTCCGCCTCGAGCTTGGCGTTGAGGAAGATCGCCTCGGCGGGGGCGACCAGCTCGCGCTGCTCGTTCTTGAAGTCCTCGTCGGTCAGCTCGTCCTCGTCGACGTTGAAGACGTAGAGGAACGGCTTGGTGGTGAGCAGGTGCAGGTCGTGGAGGAGCTCCGCGCGCTCGGTGCCCTGGACGATGCCCTGCGAGAACAGCGTGTCGCCCTTCTCCAGGATCTCCTTGGCCTCCTCGACCGCCTTGACCTTGGGCGCGACGTCCTTCTTGATCCGCGACTCCTTCTGGAGGCGCGGGAGGACCTTCTCGATGGTCTGGAGGTCGGCGAGGATCAGCTCGGTGTTGATCGTCTCGATGTCGTCCTTCGGCGAGACCTTGCCGTCGACGTGGACGACGTTCTCGTCCTTGAAGGCGCGGATGACCTGGCAGATCGCGTCGGACTCGCGGATGTTCGCGAGGAACTTGTTGCCCAGGCCCTCGCCCTCGGACGCGCCGCGCACGATGCCGGCGATGTCGACGAAGTCGACCGTGGCCGGGAGGATCCGCTGCGAGCCGAAGATCTCCGCCAGCTTGGTCAGCCGGGGGTCGGGGACGCCGACGACGCCCACGTTCGGCTCGATCGTGGCGAACGGGTAGTTGGCCGCCAGCACGTCGTTCTTGGTCAGGGCGTTGAACAGGGTCGACTTGCCGACATTCGGCAGACCGACGATTCCGATCGTGAGCGACACGTTGCGACTTCCCGTACGTGAGGAGGGGGGCGAGGGCCGGCGGAGCGGCCGGCGTGGACCGATCCACCAGTCTACGGCGTGCCCGCGGCAGGCCGTCCGCTGTGTCGAACGCCCGGCCGACGACCGGATCCCGGCGTGTCTGACGGGCTGCCGGACACATAAAACGACCTAAGTTGGTCCAGTGGAGCAACACAGGACGCGACCCGCCCAGCACGGACCGCGACGCGAGACGACGCCTGGCTCGTCGGCGGCCCCCCGTACGTCACGGCCGCACGGTCCTCCGCTGCCCCCGCAGGCGGGACGGTCGACGGGCGGCGGGGTCGCCCGGTCCCCGCGCCCCCAGCGGTCCCCACGGCCGTCCGGACGTCGGCCCGCTCCCCCGCCCCCCGCGCGCCGCGTGCCGGGGCCCCGGCTCACCGGGCTGGGCGGCGGGCTGTTCTGCGGGGCCGTGATGCTGGTGCTCGGGCTGCTCGTCGAGACGCTGTTCGGCGCCTCCCTGACCGTCTACGGCGTGCTGTTCCTGCCGGTGTGCGTGCTGACCGCGCTGTGGGTGCGCGAGGGGGACCTGCTCATCGCGCCCGTCGTGGTGCCGATCGCCTTCGCCGTGGGGCTGGTGCCGGTCGCCGACGAGGGCGGCGGAAGCGCCCTGGACCGCCTGATGGGCATGGTGACCGGCCTCGCCACCCAGGCGGGCTGGCTCTACGGCGGGACGCTGCTGGCGGGTGCGCTGGTGCTCGTCCGCCGGGTGCGGCGGGTGCGGCGGTCCAGGACCGCCGGCCGCCGCCCCGCCCGCAACCGGACGGGCAAGGCGCCGGCCTGAGGTGCGGGCAGGCACCCGCCCGAGGTCCGCTACACCCCCGTGGCGGCCCGCATCGCGGCCCCCACGATGCCCGCGTTGTTCTGCAGGTGGGCCGGGACGATCTCCGCCCTGATGCCCTCGATCTTCGGCAGGAACTTGTGCGCCTTGCGGCTGACGCCGCCGCCGATCACGAACAGCTCGGGCGAGAACAGCATCTCGACGTGGACGAGGTACTTCTGCACCCGCCGCGCCCACTCGTCCCACGACAGGTCGTGGTCCTCCTTGGCCTTGCTGGACGCCCGCTTCTCCGCGTCGTGGCCCTTCAGCTCCAGGTGGCCCAGCTCGGTGTTGGGCACGAGGACGCCGTCCACGAAGAGGGCGCTGCCGATGCCGGTGCCGAAGGTCAGCACGATCACCGTGCCCTTGCGGTGGCGTCCGGCGCCGAAGTGCATCTCGGCGACGCCGGCCGCGTCCGCGTCGTTGACGACCGTCACCGGCAGGCCGCCCAGGCGGTCGCCGAGCAGCACCCGCGCGTCGGTGCCGATCCAGCCCTTGTCGACGTTGGCCGCCGTGCGGATCGTGGCGCCGTCGGTGACGACTCCGGGGAAGGTGACGCCGACCGGGCCGGTCCAGCCGAACTGGTCGACGACCTGCTTCACCCCGTCGGCCACCGCGTCGGGCGTGGCCGGGTGCGGGGTGAGGACCTTGCAGCGCTCCTGCGCCAGATCCCCCTTGTCCAGGTCGACCGGGGCGCCCTTGATCCCGGATCCGCCGATGTCCACACCGAAGATCTCCATGGCACCACGTTACGACGACCGGGGGAAGCCCACCGGCCGTCGTAGGAGCAACCGCCCTCCGGGGCGGGCGGTGTGCTAGGCCCCGCTGCCCGCGCCGCCCCGCTCGGCCGCCAGCGCGGCGGCCTCTTCGCGCAGGTCGCGGCGGAGCTCCTTGGGCAGGGAGAAGGTGATGGACTCCTCCGCGGCCTTGACGATCTCCACGTCCTCGAAGCCGCGCTGCGACAGCCACTCCAGGACCTGCTCGACCAGCACCTCCGGCACCGAGGCGCCCGAGGTCACGCCGACCGTGGTGACACCTTCCAGCCAGGCCTCGTCGATCTCGTCGGCGAAGTCCACCAGGTACGCCTCGCGGGCGCCGGCCAGCTTGGCGACCTCGACGAGCCGCTTGGAGTTGGAGGAGTTGCGGGAGCCGACGACGATCACCAGGTCGGCCTCGGCGCCCATCTGCTTCACCGCGAGCTGGCGGTTCTGCGTGGCGTAGCAGATGTCGTCGCTGGGCGGCGAGATCAGCTGGGGGAACTTCTCCTTGAGGGCGTCGACGGTCTCCATGGTCTCGTCGACGCTCAGCGTGGTCTGGGAGAGCCAGACGACCTTGGACGGGTCGCGGACCTCGACCTTCTCCACGTCGCCGGGGCCGTCGACCAGCTGGATGTGGTCGGGGGCCTCGCCGGAGGTGCCGATGACCTCCTCGTGGCCCTCGTGCCCGATCAGGAGGATGTCGTAGTCCTCCTTGGCGAACCGGACCGCCTCCTTGTGGACCTTGGTGACCAGCGGGCAGGTGGCGTCGATGGTGGCGAGGCGGCCGCGCTCGGCCTCCTCGTGGACGACGGGGGCGACGCCGTGCGCGGAGAACATCACGATGTTGCCCGGGGGCACCTCCTCCGTCCGCTCGACGAAGATCGCGCCCTTCTTCTCCAGGGTCTGCACGACGTACTTGTTGTGCACGATCTCGTGCCGCACGTAGACGGGAGCCCCGTACTGCTCGAGGGCCTTCTCGACGGCGATCACGGCGCGGTCCACCCCCGCGCAGTAGCCCCGGGGGGCGGCGAGCAGGACACGGCGGCCAGTCGAAGCGGTCATGCGTCCCATCGTACGGGCCGTGTCCGCGGGGTCCGGGCACGGTGCGCCGTCGGTGGCGGCGCACCGGTGTCGGCGGGGCGCACTACGCTCGCGGGCATGGCTGTGAACACGTCCGCGGAAGCCCCCCTGCCGGTGGGAGAGGTGTCGCGGCTCATCGGCGGGTGGATCGACCGGCTCGGCGCCGTGTGGGTGGAGGGGCAGATCACCCAGCTGTCGCGGCGGCCGGGCGCGGGTGTGGTGTTCCTGACGCTGCGCGACCCGTCGTACGACATCTCGGTGGGGGTGACCTGCTACCGGCAGGTGTTCGACGCCGTCGCGGACGTCGTGAGCGAGGGCGCGCGGGTGGTCGTGCACTGCAAGCCGGAGTGGTACGCGCCCCGTGGGCAGCTGTCGCTGAGGGCAGCGGAGATCCGCCCGGTGGGGGTCGGGGAGCTGCTGGCGCGGCTGGAGCAGCTGAAGAAGTCGCTGGCGCGGGAGGGTCTGTTCGCGCCGGAGCGGAAGAAGCCGCTGCCGTTCCTGCCGCAGCTGATCGGGCTGGTGTGCGGGCGCGCGTCGGCGGCCGAGCGGGACGTGCTGGAGAACGCGCGGCACCGCTGGCCGGCGGTCCGCTTCGAGGTGCGGAACGTGGCGGTGCAGGGGGTGCACGCGGTGCCGCAGGTGGTCCAGGCCGTGAAGGAACTGGACGCGATCGAGGACGTGGACGTGATCGTCGTGGCCCGGGGCGGGGGCAGCGTGGAGGACCTGCTGCCGTTCTCCGACGAGCAGCTGGTGCGGGCGGTGGCGGCCTGCCGCACGCCGGTCGTGTCGGCGATCGGGCACGAGCCGGACAGCCCGCTGCTCGACCTGGTCGCGGATCTGCGCGCCTCCACGCCGACCGACGCCGCCAAGAAGGTGGTGCCGGACGTGGGCGAGGAGTACGAGCGGGTGCGGATGCTGCGGGGCCGCGCGCGCCGCTGTGTGGGCGCCCTGCTGGAGCGGGAGGAGCGGGGGCTGGCCCACGCGCTGGCCCGGCCGTCGATACAGGACCCCCACCGGATGATCGACGCGCGCGCCGAGGAGGTCTCGATGCTGCTGGACCGGGGGCGGCGGGCGCTGCGCCACCAGCTGGACCGGGCCGACTCCGAGCTGACGCACACGCACGCGCGCGTGGTGGCCCTCTCCCCCGCCGCCACGCTGAAGCGGGGGTACGCGGTGCTGCAGCGGGAGGACGGGCACGCGGTGCGCGCGCCCGGTGAGGTGGAGGCGGGCGAGGCGCTCCGGGCGCGGGTGTCCGCGGGCGAGTTCACGGTACGTGTCGATGCATAGGGTGGGCGGAATGACCGGGAAGACGCAGCAGACGGCGGTGGCCGAGGCGCTCGGCTACGAGCAGGCGCGGGATGAGCTGATCGAGGTCGTGCGCCGCCTGGAGGCGGGCGGTACGTCGCTGGAGGAGTCGCTCGCGCTCTGGGAGCGGGGCGAGGAGCTGGCGAAGGTGTGCCGGCGCTGGCTCGACGGGGCGCGGGCCCGGCTGGACGCGGCGCTCGCGGAGGAGGAGCAGGGGGAGGCGGACGACGGCGAGAAGTAGGCAGTTGAACGTTGAACTTCATAGAGGTACTCTCGGTGCGGTAAACCGGACCGCGGTCCGCTAATGCCCCTACGGGCCGCCGTAATCCCCCGATGAGGTTCACGCATGTCTCTCGTTCTCGACTCCGCCGCTCAGGACCTGCTGTTCCGCGAGGCGCGCACCGCCAACGCCTTCACCGACGAGCCGGTCACCGACGAGCAGGTGCGGGCGATCTACGACCTGGTCAAGTACGGCCCCACGTCCATGAACCAGTCGCCGCTGCGCGTCACGCTGGTCCGCTCCCCCGAGGCGCGGGAGCGCCTGGTGCGGCACATGGCCGAGGGCAACCGGTCCAAGACGGCCGCGGCGCCGCTCGTCGCGATCCTGTCCGCGGACAACGAGTTCCACGAGGAGCTGCCGCAGCTCTTCCCGCACTTCCCGCAGGCCAAGGACGCCGTCTTCGGCGAGCGCCCGGTCCGTGAGTCCTCCGCCGCGCTGAACGCCGCCCTCCAGGCCGCGTACTTCATCATCGGCGTGCGCGCCGCCGGACTGGCCGCCGGCCCGATGACCGGCTGCGACATGGAGGGCCTGCGCAAGGAGTTCCTGGACGACGACCACACCCCGCTGATGGTCGTGAACATCGGCCGCCCCGGCCCCGACGCCTGGTTCCCGCGCAGCCCGCGCCTCGACTACGAGCAGGTCGTCACCACCGTCTGAGCCCGGACGGGACACCGAGAGGGGCGGGGCCCCGGACCGGACGGTCCGGGGCCCCGCCCCTGCTCGGTGTGCGCGCCGGTCACTCCGTGCGCAGCGCCTCCGCCAGCTTCGTCATCTCCGCGAAGGACGCCGTGCCGGTCACCACGGTCGTCGAGCCCGGGGTGCCCTCCAGCACCAGGGCGTCGTACTGGTCGCCCTCGTAGCGCGTCCACGTCCTGCCGTCGATCCGCTGTGTGGCCCCGGTCTCCTCGGCGCGCTGGGTCTTGTCCTCGATGAACGCCTTGCGCTTGCCCGCGGACTGCTCGACCGCCGCGTACTCCCCCTCGGGGGTGCGGAAGCCGAGGTGCCAGGCCTCGTCCTCGGTGCCGCGGTAACGCACGGAAGTGGGCTTCCAGGTCTCGGCCAGCCCCTCGGGCGCGGCCACGGGGTAGGAGGCGGCGCGACGGGCGGTCAGCAGGTCGACCCGGTAGTCGACGCGCTTGACCTCGGGCTCACCGTCCGTGTGCGGGATGAACAGCCACACCACTCCCGCCGCGAGCACGATGAGGGCCAGGGAGAGAACCATGTCCCTGGCGGACTTCTGCATGCTGTTCGTTCCTGCCACGCCTCCTATCGTCGCAGGTGCCCGGAGCGCTCATCCGTGGGGTCCCCTGCTCATTTTGTCTGCCTGGCGATAGAGTCGTGGCCATACCCTCATCCGGCCGTCGTCGTACAGAAAGGTGCGCTCCGATGACCGAACACCACCACCTGCCGTCCGAGCTCGATGTCCCCTCCGAGGCCCCCGACCGCAACCTCGCCCTGGAGCTCGTACGGGTCACCGAGGCGGCCGCGATGGCCGCGGGCCGCTGGGTAGGGCGCGGCGACAAGAACGGCGCCGACGGTGCCGCGGTGCGCGCCATGCGCACCCTGGTCTCCACCGTCTCCATGAACGGCGTCGTCGTCATCGGCGAGGGCGAGAAGGACGAGGCCCCGATGCTCTTCAACGGGGAGCGCGTCGGCGACGGCACGGGCCCCGAGTGCGACATCGCGGTCGACCCGATCGACGGCACCACGCTCACCGCCAAGGGCATGACCAACGCCATCGCGGTGCTGGCGGCGGCCGAGCGCGGCTCGATGTTCGACCCGTCGGCCGTGTTCTACATGGACAAGCTGGTCACCGGCCCGGAGGCGGCGGACTTCGTCGACATCAACGCCCCGGTGAGCGTGAACATCCGCCGGGTCGCCAAGGCGAAGCGGGTCACCCCCGAGGACGTCACCGTCGTGATCCTGGACCGGCCGCGGCACGAGGGCATCATCAAGGAGATCCGGGAGACCGGGGCGCGCATCAAGCTGATCTCCGACGGCGACGTGGCCGGCTCGATCCTGGCGCTGCGCGAGGGCACCGGCATCGACCTGCTGCTGGGCGTCGGCGGCACCCCCGAGGGCATCATCTCGGCCTGCGCGGTGAAGTGCCTGGGCGGCACGATCCAGGGCAAGCTGTGGCCGAAGGACGACGAGGAGCGGCAGCGCGCCGTGGACGCCGGGCACGACCTGGACCGGGTGCTGACCACCGAGGACCTGGTCACCGGCGACAACGTGTTCTTCGTGGCGACCGGCATCACCGACGGCGAGCTGCTGCGGGGTGTGCGCTACCGCTCGGAGACGGCGACGACCGACTCGATCGTGATGCGGTCCAAGTCGGGGACGGTGCGGCGGATCGACTCCGAGCACCGGCTCAGCAAGCTGCGGGCGTACAGCGCGATCGACTTCGACCGCGCCAAGTAGCGGCGGCGGGGGCCTGTCGCGGTCGGGCGGGTGCGGGTGCGCCGTGCGGGTGTGGGTGGGTGGGGGCTGAGCGCGCAGTTCCCCGCGCCCCTGGGGGAGTCGGTCTGCCCGGCGCCATGACGCACCCGCGCCGAAAGCAAGCAGGTGGCTGCGGCTCACGGGCGGGTGCGCGTGCGTGGGGGCTGAGCGCGCAGTTCCCCGCGCCCCTGGGGGAGTCGGCCTGCCCGGCGCCATGACGCACCCGCGCCGAAAGCAGGTGGCTGCGGCTCACGGGCGGGTGCGGGTGCGTGGGGGCTGAGCGCGCAGTTCCCCGCGCCCCTGGGGCGCCGTGACGTACCCGCGGCTGCGGCTCACGGGCGGGTGCGGGTGCGTGGGAGCTGAGCGCGTAGTTCCCCGCGGCCCTGGGGAGGCGGTCCGGCACGTGCCGGAACGGACCGCTGTGGGAAGAGGCGCCCCCTGTGCGGAGGGGGCGCCCCTTCTCTGCGTGGCGGTCAGCCCGCCGCGGCTATGCGGTTCTGCCGGGCGGCCTTCTTCAGTTCCATCTCGCGGCGCCTGCGGCGGGCCAGGACGACACGGCGCTCCGCCGCGGTCAGGCCGCCCCAGACGCCGTAGGGCTCGGGCTGGAGCAGGGCGTGCTCGCGGCACTCCACCATGACCGGACAGCGGGCGCAGACCCGCTTGGCCGCCTCCTCGCGGGACAGCCGCGCGGCGGTCGGTTCCTTCGACGGCGCGAAGAACAGGCCCGCCTCGTCGCGCCGGCACACCGCCTCGGTGTGCCAGGGGGCGTCCTGGTCCCTGTCCCGCGCTGCCACTCGCTGGGCCGGAACGGCGGCTACCTGCAGGGACGAATGCGGCGGTTGCAGCACGGTCTACTCCTGACGACGGCTTCGCGAGCTGGCGAGTGCCGTGGATGCACGTGGGTCGGCCCGGCGTGAATCCCTGGCGCCCTCCAAGGAGACGATGCGTCAAGGCTTACCCGATGTGCGCGCGCCTATGCACAGAGTCCCCAACAGGCCTCGGCCTGCCGCGCGTCAGTGCCCCAGATGCTTGCGCATGCTGCGGTCGACCGTGCGCTGCACACGGTCGAGGATGTCCTTCACCAGCTTGCCGCGCTTGGGGCGGGCCTCGACGCTGCCCAGGATCGCCCAGCCGTCGACGTAGATGACGGGGGCGTTGTCGTCGTCGGAGTCCTGCGGATCCACCTCGAAGGCGCCGAGCACGCCGCCGCCGGTGCCGCGCAGCGACACGTTCTCCGGGACGCGGATCTCGACGCTGCCGAAGACGGAGAACGCCTTGATCATCACCTGCTGGTGGTCGAAGAGCGCCTCACTGAGGTCTATCTCCACGCTGCCGAAGACCGCGTACGCGTGGATGCGGCGGCCGGTGCGCCAGCGGCCCTTGCGGGCGGCGGCGCTGAACACCGCGACCACGTTGTCGTCGGGGTCGACGGGGAAGACGCCGGCGGCGGGGCGCCCGGGCGCGGAGAGGGGGGCCGCTCGCCGCTCGTGGGCGGCGGGAAGGTCCTGGATGAACCCTTCCAGCTCGCCCAGCGTCTTGGCGGTCAGCACGCCCTCGACGCGCTCGGCGTGCTCGTCGGCGGTCAGCCGGCCCTCGGCGTGCGCGTCGTGCAACAGCTCGACGATGCGGTCCCGGTCGGCGTCGGAGGCGCGCAGCTCGGTGCTCCGCGGCGGCGTGTCCGGCTGCTGGGCGTGCTTCTGAAGGTCCACGGCAGCAGCGTACCCAAACGCGATAGATCGCGACTACCCCGCGGCGCGGACAACTGAGGACAACCTCACAGGATCGGCGCCGAAGGCAGGTCCTAGGCTGGGAAGGCCCGCCGACGGAGGCGGGCGGTCTTCCGTCGAGTGAGGAATGGGCGAGATGCCTGAGTTCGAGTACGCCGATCTGCTCCCCATGGGAGAGGACACCACCCCCTACCGGCTGGTGACCTCCGAAGGTGTGTCCACCTTCGAGGCCGACGGCCGGACGTTCCTCAAGGTCGAGCCGGAGGCGCTGCGCAAGCTCGCCGAGGAGGCCATCCGCGACATCCAGCACTACCTGCGTCCCGCGCACCTCGCCCAGCTGCGCCGCATCATCGACGACCCCGAGGCGTCGAGCAACGACAAGTTCGTCGCGCTGGACCTGCTGAAGAACGCGAACATCGCGGCGGCGGGCGTGCTGCCCATGTGCCAGGACACGGGCACGGCCATCGTCATGGGCAAGCGCGGGCAGAACGTGCTGACCGCGGGCCGCGACGAGGAGGCCCTGTCCCGGGGCATCTACGACGCGTACCAGAAGCTCAACCTGCGCTACTCGCAGATGGCACCGCTCACCATGTGGGAGGAGAAGAACACCGGCTCCAACCTCCCCGCGCAGATCGAGCTGTACGCGACGGACGGCGACGCCTACAAGTTCCTCTTCATGGCCAAGGGCGGCGGCTCCGCCAACAAGTCGTTCCTGTACCAGGAGACGAAGGCCGTCCTGAACGAGGCCTCCATGATGAAGTTCCTGGAGGAGAAGATCCGTTCGCTCGGTACGGCCGCCTGCCCGCCGTACCACCTGGCGATCGTCGTCGGCGGCACCTCCGCCGAGTACGCGCTGAAGACCGCGAAGTACGCCTCCGCGCACTACCTGGACGAGATCCCCGCCGAGGGCTCCCCGCTCGGACACGGCTTCCGCGACAAGGAGCTCGAGGAGAAGGTCTTCGAGCTGACCCAGAAGATCGGCATCGGCGCGCAGTTCGGCGGCAAGTACTTCTGCCACGACGTGCGCGTGGTGCGGCTGCCGCGGCACGGCGCCTCGTGCCCCGTCGCCATCGCCGTGTCCTGCTCCGCCGACCGCCAGGCCGTCGCGAAGATCACCGCCGAGGGCGTCTTCCTGGAGCAGCTGGAGACGGACCCGGCGCGCTTCCTGCCGGAGACGACGGACGAGCAGCTCGACGAGTCCGGCGACGTCGTGAGGATCGACCTCAACCAGCCGATGAAGGCGATCCTCGCCGAGCTGTCCAAGTACCCGGTGAAGACCCGGCTCTCGCTGTCCGGCCCGCTGGTCGTGGCGCGCGACATCGCGCACGCCAAGATCAAGGAGCGGCTGGACGCGGGCGAGGAGATGCCGCAGTACCTCAAGGACCACCCGGTGTACTACGCCGGCCCCGCGAAGACGCCCGAGGGCTACGCGTCCGGCTCGTTCGGGCCCACCACGGCCGGGCGGATGGACTCCTACGTGGAGCAGTTCCAGGCGGCCGGCGGCTCGCTGGTGATGCTGGCGAAGGGCAACCGCAGCAAGCAGGTCACCGACGCGTGCGCCGCGCACGGCGGCTTCTACCTGGGCTCCATCGGCGGTCCGGCGGCGCGGCTCGCGCAGGACTGCATCAAGAAGGTGGAGGTCGTCGAGTACGAGGAGCTGGGGATGGAGGCGGTCTGGAAGATCGAGGTCGAGGACTTCCCCGCGTTCATCGTCGTCGACGACAAGGGGAACGACTTCTTCCAGGATCCGGCGCCCCAGCCGACGTTCACGTCGATTCCGGTGCGGGGGCCCGGACTCGCCTGAGCCTGTATCGGCCCTGACGGGCCTCGCCTCAAACGCCGGACGGGCTGCCAACAGCCCCTCCGGCGCTTGAGGAGCGGGGTCCGGGGCAGCGCCCCGGGGACGGGACGGGAAGGGGCGGAGGGGGCGAACTCCCCGGGCCCGCCCCCACCCGCGTCCGCATACCGGAATCCCTGTACCGCTTTCGGACAAACCTCGCCCCGCCCACCCCGTACCGTTGATTCGATCAACAACCACTGTGACCCTTCCTGACAGCCCGGCATGCACATGCCATGACCGGGCCACCGTGTGGCGACCCCACAGCCACCGTCCGGAGGAGTCCAGGTGAAACGAAGATTCGCCCTGGCGGGCACCCTGCTCGCCCTCGTGCTCGGCTTCGGCACACTCCCCGCCGCGGCCACCCCGTCCGGCACGTCCCCCGCCTCCACCACCGCCCTCGCCGCCCCCGACATCAGCGTCACCGCGGTCCGGGCCCACCTCGACGAGCTCAGCGCCGCAGCCGCCCGCAACGGCGGCAACCGCCGTTCCACGACCCAGGGTTACCGCGACTCCGTCGCCTATGTGAAAGGCAAGCTGCAGGCCGCCGGCTACACCGTCACCGAGCAGCCCTGCACCTCCGGCTGCACCAGCGGCGCCGGGCCCAACCTGATCGCCGAATGGCCCCGGGGCGACGCGAACAGCGTCTACATGTTCGGCGCCCACCTCGACGGCGTCTCCGCCGGTCCCGGCATGAACGACAACGGCTCCGGCTCCGCCGCCCTGCTGGAGAACGCCCTGACGCTCGCCCGGGAGAACCCGGACATGCGCAACCGCGTCCGCTTCGCCTGGTGGACCGACGAGGAGCAGGGCCTCAACGGCAGCTACTTCTACGTCCGTACGCTGTCCTCCGCGGAACGCGCCAGGATCAAGGCGTACTACAACTTCGACATGGTCGCCTCGCTCAACGGCGGCTACTTCATCAACCACATCACCTCCGCGGCCGCCGCGCCGATGAAGGCGTACTGGGACTCGCTCGGCCTTCAGCCCGAGGAGAACACCGAGGGCGCCGGCCGCAGCGACGACTACTCCTTCGAGCGGTACGGCATCCCCACGTCCGGCTACGCGATGGGCGCGAGCGCCCGCAAGACCTCCGCGCAGGCCGCCAAGTGGGGCGGCACGTCAGGCTCGGCGTACGACCCGTGCTACCACCGGGCGTGCGACACGCTGACCAACGTCAACACCACCGGTCTCGACCGCGCGGCCGACGGCATCGCGTACACCCTGTGGCAGCAGGCCGTCGGCACCGGCGGCGGAGGGGGCACCTGCGACCCGGCCGGCGTCGTCGGCAACGGCGGGTTCGAGAGCGGAACCGCGCCCTGGACCGGGACCACCGCGGTCATCGCCGCCCACTCCGGCCGGACCGCGCACGGCGGCACCCGCTTCGCCTGGCTCGGCGGCAACGGCTCCACGAGCACCGAGTCGGTGAGCCAGACGGTGACCGTGCCGGCGGACTGCACGCGCGCGTCGCTGGTCTTCTGGCTGCAGATCGAGACCGCCGAGTCCGGCAGCCGGGCGTACGACACGTTCACCGTCCGGGCGAACGGGTCCACGCTGGCGACCTGGTCCAACGTGCACGCGGGCGGCGGCTGGATCCAGCGGTCGGCCGACCTGTCCGCGTACGCCGGGCAGACGGTCACCGTGGCCTTCACCGCCACCGAGGACTACAGCCTGCAGACCGGCTTCCTGCTGGACGACGTCGGCCTGCAGAGCGCCTGACACCCCCCACGGGTCCCCGCCCCGCCGCGCGACGCGCGGCGGGGCGGACGGCCTTTCCGGGGAATACGCTCGTCCGACACCGCTGCTGTGCTCCACGGGAGGTACATGATGACGACGACGGACGACGACCGGAACTACCGCATCGAGCACGACTCCATGGGAGAGGTGCGGGTCCCGGCCGACGCCAAGTGGCGGGCGCAGACCCAGCGCGCGGTGGAGAACTTCCCCGTCTCCGGGCAGCGCCTGGAGCGCGCCCACATCGAGGCGCTGGCCCGTGTCAAGGGCGCCGCGGCCAAGGTGAACGCCCGGCTCGGGGTGCTGGACAAGGAGATCGCCGAGGCGATCCAGGAGGCGGCCGCGGAGGTCGCCGAGGGCCGGTGGGACGACCATTTCCCCGTGGACGTGTTCCAGACCGGGTCCGGCACCTCGTCCAACATGAACACCAACGAGGTGATCGCCACCCTCGCCACCGAGCGGCTGGGCCGGGACGTCCACCCCAACGACCACGTCAACGCCTCGCAGTCGTCCAACGACGTCTTCCCCTCGTCGCTGCACATCGCCGCCACCGCCGCGGTCACCCGGGACCTGGTCCCGGCCCTGGAGCACCTCGCCGCCGCCCTGGAGCGCAAGGCGGAGGAGTTCGCGGACGTGGTGAAGTCCGGGCGCACCCATCTGATGGACGCCACACCCGTCACCCTGGGCCAGGAGTTCGGCGGGTACGCCGCCCAGGTGCGGTACGGCGTGGAGCGGCTGCGCGCCTCGCTGCCCCGGCTGGCCGAGCTGCCGCTGGGCGGCACCGCCGTCGGCACCGGCATCAACACCCCGCCCGGGTTCTCCGCCGCCGTCATCGAGGAGGTGGCGCGGGCGACCGGGCTGCCGCTGACCGAGGCACGGAACCACTTCGAGGCGCAGGGCGCCCGGGACGGCGTGGTGGAGACCAGCGGCCAGCTCCGCACGATCGCCGTCGGCCTGACGAAGATCGCGAACGATCTGCGGTGGATGGCGTCCGGTCCGCGCACCGGCCTCGCCGAGATCGCCCTGCCCGACCTCCAGCCCGGCTCCTCGATCATGCCCGGCAAGGTCAACCCGGTGATCCCGGAGGCCGTGCTGATGGTGTGCGCGCAGGTCACGGGCAACGACGCCACCGTCGCCGCGGCCGGCGCGTCCGGCAACTTCGAGCTGAACGTCATGCTGCCGGTGATCGCCAAGAACGTGCTGGAGTCGGTGCGGCTGCTCGCCAACGTCTCCCGCCTCCTCGCGGACCGCACGGTCGACGGGATCACCGCCGACCGGGAGCGGGCCCGCGAGTACGCCGAGTCCTCACCGTCCGTGGTCACCCCGCTGAACAAGTACATCGGCTACGAGGAGGCCGCCAAGGTCGCCAAGAAGTCGCTCGCGGACCGCAAGACGATCCGTCAGGTCGTGCTCGAGGGCGGCTATGTCGAGCGCGGCGACCTGACCGTGGAACAACTGGACGAGGCGCTGGATGTCCTGCGGATGACACGGCCGTAAAGACCGGCGCACCGGGGGTGAACCGTGACGGGGGCCGCAGCGCTGTGTGGTCCGGCCACCTAATATCTGCGCATGACAGAGGGTGGAACCACGACGCGCGGCCACGCGGGCGGAGCGGCCCGTCACTGGGAGCCCGGGACGCACATCCTGTGGCGGTACCGGGAGAACGGCGGCGCGCGCATCCACATCGCGCGCCCCGTCACGGTCGTGCGCGACGACTCGGAGCTGCTCGCCGTCTGGATGGCGCCGGGCACCCAGTGCGTGAGACCCGTCCTCGCCGACGGCACCCCCGTCCACCGGGAGCCCCTCGCCACCCGCTACACCAAGCCGCGCACGGTGCAGAAGGACCGCTGGTTCGGCACCGGCGTGCTGAAGCTGGCCCGGCCCGGCGAGCCCTGGTCGGTGTGGCTGTTCTGGGAGCCGGGCTGGCGGTTCAAGAACTGGTACGTGAACCTGGAGGAGCCGCTCGTCCGCTGGGCGGGCGGGGTGGACTCCGAGGACCACTTCCTGGACATCTCCGTGCAGCCGGACGGCGGCTGGCACTGGCGGGACGAGGACGAGTTCGCGCAGGCCCAGCGGGACGGTCTGATGGATCCCGCGCTGGCCCGGCGGGTGCGCGAGGCCGGGCGCGCCGCGGTCGCGGTGATCGACGCCTGGGGGCCTCCGTTCTCGGACGGCTGGGAGAACTGGCGTCCGGATCCGTCCTGGGCTGTACCGTCACTCCCACAGGACTGGGACCGCACA
The DNA here is from genome assembly GCA_014656175.1 of Streptomyces werraensis. Lineage (GTDB taxonomy): Bacteria > Actinomycetota > Actinomycetes > Streptomycetales > Streptomycetaceae > Streptomyces > Streptomyces werraensis. Next base: position 152,974 of record BNBX01000004.1, on the reverse strand, counting down.
GCGGCGCACGCATCCCCGTGAGACCCTTGCTGCGCCCCCGGGCAGGAAACGTAGGATCGTCGTCCGCAAGGGCGCGGAGCAGCAACCACCGGAGCGCGCGCGAAGCTTGACCGGACGTCACCGAGGGGCGGCAGGACGTGAGCGAGGGGTACGGAACCACCGGCACGGGCCGACGACGGCCGGCCGGCGTCGCAGGAACAACCTCTGACCACACGCGAAATCCGTTCCGGGGGCACCTGTTCCGGGTATCGGAGTTTCGGCGGAGCGAACCGCGCGCACGGCGTGCGCCGGACGGATGGACTCGACACGCGTGACGGAGCAGCCGACCTCCTTCGAGCGCCCCCAGCCGGGCGTGGACCCCGCGGATCCCCGCGGGGCGTTCCTGCGTTCCCCGGCGGCCGGTGCGGGGGCCGCTTTACCGGCACAGGGCCGCTCCGGCGGTGAGCCGCCCGCGCCCGGCGCCGTCACCGCCGGCGGGCCGGCGCCCGACGCGGCGGACGGTCCCGCGTCCGAGCACTCCCAGCCGGGCGCCGGCCCGGACGCGGAGCCGGACGCCCACCGTCCGCGGCCCGCGCCGGACGGCATCCCGGTCCAGCCCGCCGACGGGCAGGGCCGGGTGGACCGGGCCCCGGCCGGCAAGGAGCGCCGCACGGGCCAGGTGGCACGGCCGGGCCGCCCCACGCCCATGCGGCGGGACGGGGACCGGCTGCGCTTCGTCGGCGCGGCCACCCGGCGGATCGCCCGCGGCATCGACCTGGACGAGATCGTGATGGGGCTGTGCCGGGCGACCGTGCCGACCTTCTCCGACGCGATCCTGGTGTATCTGCGTGACCCGCTGCCGGTCGGCGACGAGCGGCCCACGGGCCCGCTGGTGCTGCGGCTGCGCCGGACCGACCGGATCCCCGCCGAGCGGGACACCGAGGGCGGCGGGTTCATGCCGATCGCGCCGCCGGAGCAGCCGTCCGAGCTGGACTCGGTCGGCGAGGAGCTGTGCACGGTGCGGCCCGGCAGCGCGCTCGCCGAGGTGCTGCGCGGGGTCCGTCCGGTGTTCACGGACGCCCCGGCCGCGCGGGCGGCGCTGCCCGAACTCCTCGGCGAGGAGGGCGCGGCGGCCGTCCCGGACGGCCAGCGCGCGGTCCTCGCGCCGCTGCGCGGACGCCGCCGGGTGATCGGCGCCGCGCTGTTCCTGCGCCGTCCCGAGCGCATCCCGTTCGAGGCCGACGACCTGCTGGTCGCGGCGCAGCTCGCCACGCACAGCGCCCTCGGCATCGACAAGGCCGTGCTGTACGGGCGTGAGGCGTACATCGCGGACGAGCTCCAGCGCACGATGCTGCCGGAGACCCTGCCCCGCTGCACCGGCGTCCGGCTGGCGTCGCGGTACCTGCCGGCCGCGGAGACCGCGCGGGTCGGCGGCGACTGGTACGACGCGATCCCGTTGCCCGGCAGCCGGGTCGCCCTGGTGGTCGGCGACGTGATGGGCCACTCCATGACGTCGGCGGCGATCATGGGCCAGCTGCGCACCACCGCGCAGACCCTCGCCGGGCTCGACCTGCCGCCGCAGGAGGTGCTGCACCACCTCGACGAGCAGGCCCAGCGGCTCGGCGTGGACCGCATGGCGACCTGCCTCTACGCGGTGTACGACCCGGTCGCGCACCGCATCACCGTCGCCAACGCCGGCCATCCGCCGCCCGTTCTGCTGCACCTGGGCGGGCGCGCGGAGGTGCTGCGGGTGCCCGCGGGCGCCCCGATCGGCGTGGGCGGGGTGGACTTCGAGGCCGTGGAGCTGGAGGCGCCCGCCGGAGCGACGCTGCTGCTCTACACCGACGGTCTGGTGGAGTCCCGGCTGCGTGACGTGTGGACCGGCATCGAGCAGCTGCGGGAGAAGCTCGCCGCGACCGCGCAGCTGACCGGGCCGGACCATCCGCCGCCGCTCGAGGCGCTGTGCGACGAGGTGCTCGACATGCTCGGCCCGGGCGACCGGGACGACGACATCGCGCTGCTCGCCGCCCGCTTCGACGGGATCGCGCCGAGCGATGTCGCGTACTGGTTCCTGGAGCCGGAGGACGCGGCGCCCGGGCGGGCGCGGCGTCTTGCCCGGCGGCAGCTGTCCCGCTGGGGCATGGACGACCTGAGCGACTCGGTGGAGCTGCTGGTCAGCGAGGTCGTGACCAACGCCGTGCGGTACGCGTCGCGGCCGGTGACGCTGCGGTTGCTGCGCACGGACGTGCTGCGGTGCGAGGTCGGGGACGACGTGCCGCAGTTGCCGCGGCTGCGGCAGGCGCGGGCGACGGACGAGGGCGGGCGTGGGTTGTATCTGGTCAACCGGCTTGCACGGCGGTGGGGGGCCACTCGGCTGAGCACCGGGAAGGTGGTGTGGTTCGAGCTGAACCACGGCTGAGTGCTCCGCGGGTTGCTCGCGCAGTTCCCCGCGCCCCTTCAGGGGCGCGGGGAACTGCGCGTGTCGGGCCCTATTCGCGGTCGTTGTCCAGGGGCTCGTCGGGGCCGCCCGGGAGGTCGAAGGTCGGAGGCGGCGGGGTCGTCTGCGTCTGCGACGGCGGGGGTGACGTCGGCGTCTGGGTCGGGGGTTCCGTCGTCGGCGGCGGGGACGTGGTCGACGGCGGGGCCGACGTCGTCGGCTCCTCCGTCGTCGGCGTCTGCGACGGCGTCTCGGACTCCGTCTCCGACTGCGACGGGCTCCGGGTGGGGGCCACGCCCGCGCCCTGCTGGGTCTCCAGGTCGAACTCGGAGACCTTGTCCAGCACGCCGAAGGTGTACGCGGCCCAGATCTCGGCGGGGAAGCCACCGCCGTTGACGCGGTCGACGCCGCCGGCCCCGTACATCGGGACCTGCTTGCCCGTCTTCGGGTCCTCGCCGAACAGGCCGACGGAGGTGACCAGGTCGGGCGTGTAGCCGGTGAACCAGGCCGACTTGTTGTCGTCGGAGGTTCCGGTCTTGCCCGCGACCTGCTGACCGTCGCGCAGCGGGTTGTCCCGCACGGAAACCTTCGCCGTACCGTCGTCGACCACGCCGGTGAGCACCGAGGTGACCGTGTCGGCGGCGCGGCGGCTGATGACGGACCCGCCGACCGGGTCGGGCATCTCGATCGTGCGGTCCTTGTGCTCGACCGACTTCACGATCGACGGCGTGACCTGCTTGCCGTGGTTGGCGAGGGTGGCGTAGACGCCGGCCATCTGCATCGGGCTGGCGCCCATGGTGCCCAGGGTCTGCGCCGGGAACGGGTCGAGGTTCTCGCTCATGCCGAGCGCGCCCGCGGTCTTCATCACGTCCGTCATGCCGACGTCGACGCCCATCTGCGCGAAGACGGAGTTGACGGACTTGTTCATCGCCTCCTGGACGGTGATGTCGCCGTAGTCCCGGTCGTCCTCGTTGGGCGGGGCGAAGCCGACCTTCTTGCCGTCCTCGACCACGGGGCGCTTGCTGTCGCCGTCGTAGAGCGTGTCGGCCGTGATGGGCACGCCGTCCTGGGTCTCGGCGCCCCGGTCGACGGCCGCCGCGAGGATCACCGGCTTGAAGGTGGAGGCCGGCTGGTAGTCCTTGCGGGTGGCGTTGTTGGTGTAGTGCTTCACGTAGTCCACGCCGCCGTACATCGCCACGACCTTGCCGGTCTTCGGGTCGACGGAGACGGCCCCGGCCTGGACGTCGGCGTCGACGTCCCGCTTCTTCGGGTCGAGCTTGCTGGTGAGCCGGTCCTTGACCGCCTTCTCCAGCGCCTTCTGCTTCTTCTTGTCGATGTTCAGCGTGATGGTGTAGCCGCCGCGGTCCAGCAGCGCCTTGGCCTGTTCCAGGTCCTCGGCGACGCCCTGGTCGACGAGCTGCTGCTTGACGGCCGCGTTGGCCGCCTCGACCAGGTAGCCGGTCTGGCCCTCCATGCCGGGGGCCGCCTTTGGCTCCTCGGGCACGGGGAACTTCATGCCCGCGCGCTCGCCGGCGTCCAGCCACTTCTGCTCGACCATGTTGTCCAGGACGTAGTCCCAGCGCTCCTGGACGAGCTTCTTGCCCTTGTCGCTGGCGATCGCCCAGTCGTACTGGTTGGGCGCCTGGAGCAGCGCGGCCAGGTAGGCGCCCTGTTCGACGGTGAGGTCCTCGGCGTCGACGCGGTAGTAGGCCTGGGCGGCGGCCTGGATGCCGTAGGCGCCGCGGCCGTAGTAGCTGGTGTTGATGTACCCGGCGAGGATGTAGTCCTTGGACTTCTCCCGGTCCAGCTTCAGGGAGATGACCAGCTCCTTGAGCTTGCGGGAGACGGTCTGTTCCTGCGTCAGGTAGTAGTTCTTGACGTACTGCTGGGTGATCGTCGAGCCGCCCTGCGCGCCCTTGCCGGACAGGGTGTTGAGGACACCGCGGGCGGTGCCCTTCAGGTCCACGCCGGAGTCCTTGTAGAACGTCTTGTTCTCGGCGGCGACGAACGTGCGCTGCACGGGCTTGGGGACCCTGGCGAGGTCGACGATCTCGCGGTTGCGGTCGCCGTCCCGGGCCATGAGGCTGCCGTCGCTGTACTCGTAGACGTTGCTCTGCAGCTCGGCGTCGGCGTTCCCCTCCGGAATGTCGATCAGCATGTACAGCACGATGAAGGCGCCCATGCCGAGCAGGCACAGGGTGAAGAACGTGCCGACGATCTTCTTCCAGGTGAAGAGGCGGCGTATGCCGGTGCGGCCGCCCGCGGCGGCAGCGCGGCGGCCCTTGGGTGCCGCACGGCGCCCGCCGCGCTGTCGTGCGCGTCTTTCTTCCGCTCGTCCCATGCGCCTGTTCCGCTCCGCTTCGTATCTGTGTGCTCACGCGGCACACGCGTTCGCCGCTCAGGTCAGCTCAGCAAGCTAACACCGGGAGCTATGACAAAGGGCTGCCGATCCGGCCTTTACGGACGTGACAATCAGCACCCACTCCAACGGAACCGACGTTCGAAAGCGGTACGAGGTTGCCATGAACGGGTAATGTGATATCACTTAGCTAGACAGACGATAGACAGCGAACACCGCGCGGGTGACGCGCGGAGAAGCGGGGGATCCTCCATGACCGCACACGACCCGCAGGTCACGGCCGACGTGCCCGAGATGCCGGCGCCGCGCGTCCGGGAGGTCCCGGCCCACAGCATCGGCGGCGGCCTCGCCCTGCTCCTCGGACTGCTCGGACTGCTGGGCGGCGTGGCGATGGTCGTCGCGGCCACGGCGGTCGGGAGCACGGGCGCGAAGGCCGGCCTCATCACCGGCGGCATCGTCGTCGCGCTCGCCGCGTTCCTCGCGATGTGCGGGCTGAACATGGTGGCGCCGGGCGAGGCACGGGTCGTGCAGCTCTTCGGCCGCTACCGGGGCACCATCCGCCAGGACGGCCTGCGCTGGGTGAACCCCTTCACCTCGCGCACCAAGATCTCCACCCGGGTGCGCAACCACGAGACCGCGGTGCTGAAGGTGAACGACGCCTACGGCAACCCGATCGAGCTGGCCGCGGTCGTGGTCTGGCGGGTCGAGGACACCGCACAGGCCACCTTCGAGGTGGACGACTACGTCGAGTTCGTCTCCACCCAGACCGAGGCGGCCGTGCGGCACATCGCCATCGAGTACCCCTACGACGCCCACGACGAGGACGGCCTGTCGCTGCGCGGCAACGCCGAGGAGATCACCGAGAAGCTGGCGGTCGAGCTGCACGCGCGCGTCGAGGCCGCCGGCGTGCAGATCATCGAGTCCCGCTTCACGCACCTCGCCTACGCCCCCGAGATCGCCTCGGCGATGCTCCAGCGGCAGCAGGCGGGCGCGGTCGTCGCGGCCCGGCAGCAGATCGTGGAGGGCGCCGTGGGCATGGTCGAGACGGCCCTGGCCCGTATCCAGGAGCAGGACATCGTGGACCTCGACCCCGAGCGGAAGGCGGCGATGGTGTCCAACCTGATGGTCGTGCTGTGCGGTGACCGCTCGGCGCAGCCGGTCCTCAACACCGGGACGCTCTACCAGTGACCGCGCCGTCCGGGGGCCCGGCCCCGCAGCGCCGGCCGCAGCGCAAGCAGGTGCTGCTGCGGCTGGACCCGGCGGTGTACGAGGCGCTGGCCCGCTGGGCGGGCGACGAACTGCGCTCGGCGAACGCACAGATCGAGTTCCTGCTGCGCCGCGCCCTCGCGGAGGCGGGCCGCCTCCCCGGCGAGACGGGCCCCCTCCCCCGCCGAGGCCGCCCCCCGGGCGCCCGCCCCCCGTCGGGCGGGACCCCGCCCTCCGACTGAACCGGCCCCCGCCGCACGAGGCGGGGGCCGACGTGTGCCCGGACCTCGGTGACAGAACCGTGACAACGGGCCCCCACCTGCGGCGTCACGAGGGTGCGCGGGATCTGCACACTCCGTGTATACACACTGCGTATACACGGTGTGTAGAGTGCTCCGCATGTCCATCGGTCACACCCTCCTGGGGCTCCTGGAGTCCGGTCCGCGCCATGGTTACGACCTGAAGCGGGCCTTCGACGAGAAGTTCGGTCACGACCGGCCGCTGCACTACGGCCAGGTCTACTCGACGATGTCGCGGCTGCTGAAGAACGGCCTCGTCGAGGTCGACGGCATCGAGGCCGGAGGCGGTCCCGAGCGCAAACGGTACGCCGTCACCGAGGCCGGCGTCACCGACGTCGCCCGCTGGCTCGCCACGCCGGAGAAGCCCGAGCCGTACCTCCAGTCGACGCTCTACACCAAGGTCGTCCTCGCGCTCCTCACCGAGCGCGACGCCGCCGACATCCTCGACACGCAGCGGTCGGAGCATCTGCGCAGCATGCGCGCCCTCACCGAGCGCAAGCGCAAGGGCGACCTCGCCGACCAGCTGATCTGCGACCACGCTCTCTTCCACCTCGAGGCCGACCTGCGCTGGCTGGAACTGACCGCCGCGCGCCTCGACAAACTCCGTGAGGCGGTGGCCCGATGACCACGACCGCACCCGCCGGTTCCCTGCTCGCCGCACGGGACCTGCAGAAGACGTACGGCCCGACCAAGGCGCTCGACGGCGCCGCGTTCTCCGTCCACCCGGGCGAGGTCGTCGCCGTCATGGGCCCCTCCGGCTCCGGCAAGTCCACCCTGCTGCACTGCCTCGCCGGGATCGTCACCCCCGACGCCGGGTCCATCACGTACAACGGCCGCGAGCTGACCGCGATGAACGACTCCGAGCGCAGCGCCCTGCGCCGCTCCGAGTTCGGCTTCGTGTTCCAGTTCGGGCAGCTGGTGCCGGAGCTGACCTGCGTGGAGAACGTCGCGCTGCCGCTGCGGCTGAACGGCGCCCCCCGCAAGGAGGCCGAGCGCACCGCCCTCACCTGGATGGAGCGCCTGGAGGTCGACGACGTCCGCAAGAAGCGTCCCGGCGAGGTGTCAGGCGGTCAGGGCCAGCGGGTCGCGGTCGCCCGCGCGCTGGTCACGGGACCGCGGGTGGTGTTCGCCGACGAGCCGACCGGCGCGCTGGACTCGCTGAACGGCGAGCGCGTGATGGAGCTGCTCACCGAGGCCGCCCGCTCCACCAACGCCGCCGTCGTCCTCGTCACGCACGAGGCGCGGGTCGCCGCCTGGTCCGACCGCGAGATCGTCGTCCGTGACGGCAAGGCGCGCGACATGGAGCGGGTCGTATGAGCACCCGTCAGTGGGCGCGGGACCTCGCCCTCGGCGTCCGCTTCGCCGTCACCGGCGGCCGCGAGGGCTGGACCCGGGCGCTGCTCACCGCCGTGGGCGTGGGGCTGGGCGTGGCGTTGCTGCTGCTCACCGCCGCGGTGCCGAACCTGCTCGACGGACGCGACCGGCGGGAGGACGCCCGCCAGGACAACGCCTACGCCCAGGACACCCTGCGCCCGTCGGACGACACCCTGCTCGTCGCGCACGCCAACAGCGACTTCAGGGACACGGACCTCCGCGGCCGCCTGGTGGAGGCCGAGGGCCCGAACGCCCCGGTGCCGCCCGGCGTGGGCGAACTGCCGAAGCCCGGCACGATGGTGGTCTCCCCCGCGCTGAAGGAGCTGCTCGAATCCGACGAGGGCAAGCTGCTGAGGGACCGGCTGCCGTACGACATCGTGGGCACCATCGGCGATCCAGGACTGATCGGCTCCCAGGAACTCGCCTGGTACGCGGGCGCCACGGGTCTCGCCGAGCGGCTGGACAGCCCGACGGTCATGCGGATCGACGCCTTCGGCGCGGACCGCAGCCAGTACACCGAGCCGCTCGACCCCGTCCTGGTGATGCTGACGCTGGTCATCTTCGTGGTGCTGCTGGTGCCGGTCGCCGTGTTCATCGCCACCGCCGTGCGGTTCGGCGGCGAGCGGCGCGACCGCAGGCTCGCCGCGCTGCGGCTGGTCGGTTCGGACAGCCGGATGACCCGGAGGATCGCCGCGGGCGAGGCGCTCGCCGGCGCGGTGCTCGGGCTGGTCTTCGGCACCGTGTTCTTCCTGGCCGGACGCGAGTTCGCGGCATCCGTCGAGCTGTTCCGCGTCAGCGTCTTCCCGAGCGACCTCAACCCCTCTCCGCTGCTGGTGCTGCTGGTCGCGGCCGCGGTCCCGGCCGCCGCGGTGGCCGTCACCCTGCTCGCGCTGCGCGGCGTGGTGATCGAGCCGCTGGGCGTGGTCCGCACGGCGCGGCCGGCCCGCCGCCGGCTGTGGTGGCGGCTGCTGCTGCCGCTCGCGGGCGTCGCCATGCTCGTGCCGATGACCGGCCAGGGCCGCGACAACGGCGACTTCAATCAGTACCTGGTCGTCGGCGGGGTGATGTGCCTCCTCGTCGGGGTCACCGCCCTGCTGCCGTGGATCGTGGAGACGGTCGTCGCCCGGCTCGGCGCGGGTGGCCTGGCCTGGCAGCTGGCCGTGCGCCGGCTCCAGCTGAGCAGCGGCACGGCGGCCCGCATGGTCAACGGCATCGCCGTGGCCGTGGCCGGCGCGATCGCCCTGCAGATGCTGTTCACCGGCATCGACGACCAGTACACCCGTGACACGGACAAGGATGTGACCCTCGCGCAGATGCAGGTCGACCTGCCCGACGGTCTTCCCATGGCGCCGGCCGCGGCGGAGTTCGAGCAGACCGAGGGCGTGCGCGACGTCCACGCGCTCTCCTCCGTCTACGCGTACGAGAAGCCCGCCGGCTCGGAGGAACCGGGCCGCGGGGCGCAGCTGACCGTCGGCGACTGCTCGGCCCTGCGGCTGGTGGCGAAGCTGACCGGCTGCGCGGACGGTGACGTCTTCATGCTGACCGGCGCCGACCACGACACGGACACGCCGATCCTGAACAGGCCGGGCCGCGCGCTGCATCTGGAGCCCGGTGGGACGGCCGGCGCACAGGGGGACGCCGTCTGGACCGTGCCGCAGGCCGTGCAGCGGGTCCCGTCCGTGCAGGACCCCACAGGGATGCTGAACAGCGGGTTCCTGCTGACGCCGGGCGCCCTGACGCCCGAGGTGGCGCAGCGGCTGTCCGGGAGGCTGTGGCTCTCCGTCGACGAATCGGTGCCCGACGTGCAGGACCGGGTACGCAACACGGCCGCCGCCGTCGACCCGCTGGCCCACGCGTCGACCTGGGCCGCCACCGAGCGCACCACCCGGTTCGACTCCATTCGCACCGGCCTGTTCGTCGGCGCCACCGCCGTGCTCTTCCTCATCGGGGCGAGTCTGCTGGTCTCCCAGCTCGAACAGCTGCGGGAGCGCCGCAAGCTGCTCTCGGCCCTGGTCGCCTTCGGCACCCGGCGCCGCACGCTGAGCCTGTCGGTGCTGTGGCAGACGGCGATCCCGATCGGTCTGGGGCTCGCGCTCTCCGCGGTGGTGGGCACGGTCCTCGGGGCGGTGCTGCTGCGGATGACCGCGACGCCGGTTCGGGTGGACTGGGGCAGCGTGCTCGGGATGACGGGCGTCGGCGCGGGCGTGGTCGCCCTGGTCACCCTTCTCAGTCTCCCGCCCCTGCTGAAGATGATGCGCCCGGACGGTCTCCGTACGGAGTGACCCGGGACGTCAGTACCCCGCTCGGTCCTCCACCGTGCGGACCGGCAGGTCGCGCATCGCCCCGCGGAGCGCCGCCGCCAGCTGTTCGTACTCCCTCGCCCTCGCCGTGCCCGTGCGCATGGCGAGGGCGATGCGGCGTTTCGGGGCGGGATCGGCGAAGCGGGCGGTGAGGAGGCGGTCGGCGCGGCTGGTCTCCACCTCGACGGCGGTGCGCGGCAGCAGCGTGACGCCGAGGCCGCCCGCGACGAGCTGGACCAGCGTGGAGAGTCCGGCCGCCGTGGTGGTGGCCGCCACCCCGGCGCTGCCGGCCTCGCGGCAGATGTCGAGGGCCTGGTCCCGCAGGCAGTGCCCCTCGTCGAGCAGCAGCAGATTCAGCTCGCGCAGCACCACGCGGGGTATGCCGTCACGCCCGCCGAGCCGGTGCCCGGGCGGAGTGACCAGCACGAAGTCCTCGTCGAACAGCGGCAGTTCGGTGACGCCTGCGACGCCGAGCGGCACGGCGAGCAGCAGCAGGTCGAGCCGCCCGGCGGCCAGCCCGTCGAGCAGGCTCGCGGTGTGCTCCTCGTGCACCTGGAGGTCGAGGCGCGGATAGCGGTCGTGGACCAGCCGCAGCACCGTCGGCAGCAGATACGGCGCCACGGTCGGGATGACGCCGAGCCGCAGCACCCCGGTGAACGGCGCCCGCAGCGCGTCCGCCTCCTCCATGAGCGCGCCGATGTCCGTGAGCACGGACTTCGCGCGGGCGGCGAGCTGCTCCCCGGCCGGGGTGAGCAGCACTCTGCGTGTCGTACGCTCCACGAGCGTCACGCCGAGTGTCTCCTCCAGCGCGGACAGCGCCCCGGACAGCGCGGGCTGACTCATCCCCAGGGCCGCGGCGGCGTCGCGGAAGTGCAGATGCTCGGCCACCGCCGCGAACGCCCGCAGCTGGGCCAGGCTCGGCTGCCTGCGCCGGTCACCGACAGTCACTGATAGGTCCCTCCGATCAACCCGACCGAGTGTAGCTATTTCACTGATCAATGCACTCTGTGCCAACATCAACCAGGTCCAACCCATGGGAAACACCCGCAATTGGGGTGTTTCTTCGCTGCAAGGAGAGCCTGTGCTCACTGTCGGTGACAAGTTCCCCGAGTTCGAACTGACCGCCTGCGTCTCGCTGGAGAAGGGCAAGGAGTTCGAGACGATCGACCACAAGACCTACGAGGGCAAGTGGAAGGTCGTCTTCGCCTGGCCCAAGGACTTCACCTTCGTGTGCCCGACCGAGATCGCCGCTTTCGGCAAGCTGAACGACGAGTTCGCCGACCGCGACGCCCAGGTCCTCGGCTTCTCCGGTGACTCGGAGTTCGTCCACCACGCCTGGCGCAAGGACCACGAGGACCTGCGCGACCTGCCGTTCCCCATGATGGCGGACCCGAAGCACGAGCTGATGCGCGACCTCGGCATCGAGGGCGAGGACGGCTACGCCAAGCGCGCCGTGTTCATCGTGGACCAGAACAACGAGATCCAGTTCTCCATGGTGACCGCCGGCTCCGTCGGCCGTAACCCGAAGGAGGTCCTGCGGGTCCTGGACGCCCTGCAGACCGACGAGCTCTGCCCGTGCAACTGGTCCAAGGGCGACGAGACCCTGGACCCGGTCGCGCTGCTGGCCGGGGAGTGAGCTGACATGTCCCTCGACTCCCTGAAGTCCCGCATACCGGACTACGCCAAGGACCTGAAGCTCAACCTGGGTTCGGTCATCGGCAACTCCGACCTGCCCGCCCAGCAGCTCTGGGGCACGGTGCTGGCGACCGCGATCGCCTCGCGCTCCCCCATCGTGCTGCGCGAGCTGGAGCCGGAGGCGAAGGCGAACCTGTCGCCCGAGGCGTACACGGCCGCCAAGGCCGCCGCCGCGGTGATGGCGATGAACAACGTCTTCTACCGCACCCGCCACCTGCTGTCGGACCACGAGTACGGCAACCTGCGGGCCGGGCTGCGGATGAACGTCATCGGCAACCCGGGCGTCGACAAGGTCGACTTCGAGTACTGGTCCTTCGCGGTCTCCGCGATCAACGGCTGCGGCATGTGCCTCGACTCGCACGAGCAGGTGCTGCGCAAGGCCGGTGTGGACCGTGAGGTGATCCAGGAGGCGTTCAAGATCGCCGCGGTGGTCCAGGCCGTCGCCGCGACCCTCGACGCCGAGGCGGCGCTCGCGGAGTAGCTCCGCGCCCGCCCCGTCGTGTACGGGCCCGTCCACCCCCGCCGGGGTGGGCGGGCCCGTCGCCGTTTCCGCGCGCCTCGCGGGCGGGCGCCGGTCCGTGGGGCGCGCGCCCCCGACGGACGCCGTGAGCGGCAGCCGCTCGCGCGCCGGCGCCGTGCGCTAGCGCTCGCCCGAGGGCCGGTCGGACTCGCCGGGCCGCTCGGACTCGGATGCCGGGGGCAGGGGTTCGGGGTGGGCCGGTTCCGGGGCGTCCGGCGCCGACATGGCCGTCGCGCCCCGCGGCCGGGGCGACTGGGCGAGCGCCGCCTCGTGGGAGAAGGCCCGCAGATAGCCGACGACGGTGTTGGAGACGGCGACCAGCGGCACGGCGACCACAGCGCCGCCGATGCCCGCCACCAGACCGCCGGAGGCCACGGCCAGCACCACCGCGAGCGGGTGGACCCGCACCGCGCGCCCGAGGATGAACGGCTGGAGGATGTGGCCCTCGATCTGCTGGACCGCCAGCACCACCACGAGCACCATCACGCCGGTGAAAACGCCCTGGGTGACGAGCCCGACGACGACGGCCAGCGCGCCGGAGACCACCGCGCCGACGAGCGGGATGAACGAGAACAGGAAGATGAAGACGGCGAGCGGCACGGCCAGCGGCACGTCGAGGAAGTAGATGCCGAGGCCGATGAAGATGGCGTCGATCAGCGCCACCACCACCGTGCCCCGCACGTACGCGGTGAGCGTGCGCCAGGCGACCGGGCCGGCGCCGGCGACGCCCGGACGGGCCGCGGCCGGGACCAGCTTGAGCGACCACTGCCAGATCCGCTTGCCGTCGTAGAGCAGGAACAGCGTCGAGAAGACCGCCAGCAGGATGCCGGTGAGCGCCTCGACGACGACCGTGACGCCCTCCAGGCCGGCCGAGGTGATCTGCTCGGTGTTGGCGCCGACCGCCTCACGCAGGTTCTTGGCAATCTCGTTGATCTGCTTGTCGGTGACGTGGAAGGGGCTGTTGAGCAGCCAGTTGCGCAGTTCGTCGATGCCGTCCTGGATCTGGTCGGCGAGAGTGTCGACGTTCTCCATGACCTGCCAGGTCACGAACCAGCCGATGAGGCCCATCACGACGAAGCCGAACAGCGCGGTCAGCACGGTGGCCGGTCCGCGCGGCACCCCGAGCCGCCGCAGCCGGGCGACGGTGGGCTGCAGCAGCGCGGTGATGAGCAGCGAGGCGACGAACGCCAGCACCACCAGTTGGACGGCGCTGATGATGCGCATCAGCACCCAGACGGTGCCCGCGAGCACCAGCAGACGCCAGCCGGCCTCGGCGGCGACCCTGACGCCCCAGGGCACGGCCTGCGCCGGGTCGGGGCGCGCCGGAAGCACGACCTGGGTGTACTCGGGGGGCGGGGGCGGCCGGTCGAGGTCGGCGGTGTGGCGCTCGGGGTCGTCGTCCGGCCCCTGGTCGCGCGTGACTTCGGCGCGGCGCTCCTCCAGCCGTTTGCCGACCTTCGTCAGTCCGGCTCCGACCCGGTCGAGCCACCCTGGCAGTCGCGACATGATCCGTCCTCTTCCCCCGTTCCTGCCCACCAGTCCCCCTGGCGCCGTCGGTCAGACGGTACAGGGCGACAGCCCCGCACCGTAGGACGGTGCGGGGCTGTCGCGGAGTCGAGCGCGCCGCGGGGCGGCGGAGCGGTCCTGAGGACCTAGTACCAGTGGTTGGCCTGCCAGAACTCCCAGGCGCCGCACGGGCTGCCGTAGCGGCTGTCCATGTAGTTGAGGCCCCACTTGATCTGGGTGGCCGGATTGGTCTGCCAGTCGGCGCCGGCGGAGGCCATCTTGGAGCCCGGCAGGGCCTGCACGAGGCCGTAGGCGCCGGAGGAGGGGTTCGAGGCCTGGTAGTTCCAGCTGGACTCGTGGTCCACGATGTTGCTGAAGCACTGGAACTGGTCGGCGGGCACCATCTGGCGGGCGATGGCCTGGACGTCGGCGACCGAGTAGGAGGCCTGGGCGGCGAAGGAGGACGCGTCACGCACGGCGGAGCGGCTGGCGGCCTTCTCGGCCTCCTCGCGCTCCTTGGCCTCCTGTGCGGCCTTCTCGGCTTCCTTCTTCTTCGCGATCGCGGTCTCGGCGGCGGCCTTGCGGGCTGCCTCCTCCGCGTCCTTCTTGGCGGTCGCGTCGGCGGCGATGGCCATCGTCTGGGCCTGCTGCGTCAGCGACGCGGTCTGCACCTGCGCCTGCTGCCCCGCGGGGATGTCCGCGAGCAGCGTGGTGCCGGCTGCCGTCGCTTCGGCGTCGTTGTTCTGCGCTGCGGTGCTGCCCGAGGCAACGCCGACGACGCTTCCGACAGCGGTGACCGCCGTGGCCGAGGCCACTGCGAATCCCCGGACCGAGATCCGGCTCACACGGTTTCCTTCCAGCATCGCCCGCTTCGGTGACCCTCGCGGACGCAATCGTGCCCCTGACACTGGCCTCCCCAACTACGGGTCACGGGAGGCACGGGCCCGGTGGGCAACTCCTTCGACAGGAGCGCCGCGTGGTGCTCGGGCGGCATACGACGAGGCTATGGAGTTGAAAGGGTGTTCCTGTGTGGTTCTGCACCGCTGGGGGTGCAGCTGTGTCGTATGCGGGGCCTGACAGGAGTGAGACTCTGCCGTAACCGGGCGGCGCAAGGCAATTCTCTGTTGCGTGTGAAAGCTCACATGCCGTTTGGCCCCAGGGATTACCGGAAAGCCGCACACGCGCCGACGCCGCCCGGCTAGGCTCTACGCCTTTTCCGGACGGCGCCAACTCGCGCACGGTCGACTCGCGTTGGGACGCGAGGGTCAGATGTGACCGTCTTCGAGCATTTCGGTCACAAGGGCCGCGATCTGGGACCTCTCGGACCGGTTCAGGGTCACGTGGGCGAACAGCGGATGCCCCTTCAGCTTCTCGACGACGGCGACCACACCGTCGTACCGGCCGACCCTCAGATTGTCGCGCTGCGCCACGTCATGCGTCAGGACGACCCGGGAGTTGGCCCCGATCCGGGACAGAACGGTCAGCAGGACGTTCCGCTCCAGCGACTGGGCCTCGTCCACGATGACGAACGCGTCGTGGAGCGAACGGCCCCGGATGTGGGTCAGCGGCAGGACCTCCAGCATGCCGCGCGCGGTGACCTCCTCGATGACCTCCCGGCTGGTGACCGCCGACAGCGTGTCGAACACGGCCTGGGCCCAGGGGCTCATCTTCTCGGCCTCGGTGCCGGGCAGATAGCCCAGCTCCTGCCCGCCCACCGCGTACAGCGGACGGAAGACCATCACCTTCTGGTGCTGCCGCCGCTCCAGCACGGCCTCCAGACCCGCGCACAGCGCGAGCGCGGACTTGCCGGTGCCGGCCCGGCCGCCCATGGACACGATCCCGACGTCCGGGTCGAGCAGCAGGTCGAGCGCGATCCGCTGCTCGGCGCTGCGGCCCTTGATGCCGAAGGCCTCCCGGTCGCCGCGCACCAGCCGGACGTTGCCCTCGGGGGTGACCCTGCCGAGCGCCTTGCCGCGCTCGGACTGGATGGTCAGGCCGGTGTGCACGGGCAGCTCGGCCGCCTCGGGCACATACACGTGGCCTTCCTCGAAGAGGATGTCCACCTGCTCGCCGGGCAGGGTCAGTTCCGACATTCCGGTCCAGCCGGAGGAGTCCGTGATGGCGAGCTCCGCGCGGTACTCCTCGGCGAGGAGGCCCACGGAGGACGCCTTGATCCGGAGCGGGAGGTCCTTCGAGACGACGGTGACGTCGAACCCCTCCGCCTGCAGATTGCGGGCGACCGCGAGGATGCGGGAGTCGTTGTCCCCCAGGCGGTAGCCGCTGGGCAGCACGCTGGGGTCCGAGTGGTTGAGCTCGACCCTCAGGGTCCCGCCGAGGTCCCCGGTCGGGATGGGGGCGTCGAGACGGCCGTACCGCACCCGGTAGTCGTCCAGCAGGCGCAGGGCCTGGCGGGCGAAGTAGCCGAGCTCGGGATGGTTCCGCTTGGCCTCCAGCTCCGTCACCACGACGACGGGCAGCACGACCTCGTGCTCGTCGAAGCGGCTCGGTGCATGGGGGTCGGCCAGCAGGACGCTGGTGTCGAGAACGTAGGTGCGCCGGTCTGGCTTGTGGCGCTTTGCGCTGGTCACCACGGAAGGACGAACCCCCTCGGATGAGGTCGGGGAGCGACGAGGCGGAGCTGGACCGGTCGACGGCCCCGATGCACGACGGGCCGAGAACCGGCCCTTAGCCGCTTCTTCCGTGCCGTGACCGCACGGTCGGGCTGGTGCAAAGGGCCTCCCGGGCGGACGGCTCCCGTGCCGTCCGCTGAGATCCGACACCCGTGGTTCGGGCGTCGACCTGACTGAGTTATGCCCTCGAACGAGCGCTGCCATGCCACGGCCTGTGACGGCGTGCAGGTGAACGGTGCGTGACCCCTGGTGACACAAGGGGGGCGCGGGATGGCGCGAGGTGATGCGGGGACGCCCCGTCGTGACGCGGTGACGCGGCGGGTGCGGGAGAAGAGGGGCGGGAGGCGGGGTGCGGAGGCGGGTGCGGGCGCTCAGCCGCCGAAGCGACGGTGGCGGGCCGCGTAGTCGCGCAGCGCGCGCAGGAAGTCCACCTTGCGGAAGGCCGGCCAGAAGACCTCGCAGAAGTAGTACTCCGAATGGGCCGTCTGCCACAGCATGAATCCGGACAGCCGCTGCTCGCCGCTCGTGCGGATGACGAGGTCCGGGTCGGGCTGCGCCTTGGTGTAGAGGTGACGTCCGATCATGTCGACGTCCACGGACTCGGCGAGCTCGTCCATCGGGATGCCCTTGTCGTGGGCCTCGTGGAGCATGGAGCGCACGGCGTCGGCGATCTCCTGGCGTCCGCCGTACCCGATGGCGACGTTGACGACTATTCCGTCGACGTGCGCCGTGGCCGCTTCCGCTTCCTTCAGGACCGTCTGCATCCCGGAGGGCAGGAGGTCGAGGGTGCCCACGTGGTGCACCCGCCAGCGTCCGTCGGCGGCGAGGGTGCGGACCACGTCCTCGATGATGCCGAGGAGCGGGACCAGTTCCTCCTTGGGCCGGTCGAAGTTGTCCGTCGACAGCAGCCACAGGGTGACCACCTCGACGTCCGTCTCGGAGCACCAGCCGAGGAACTCCTCGATCTTCTCGGCGCCGGCCCGGTGGCCGTGCACCGTGCTGGAACCCGCGGCCTTCGCCCAGCGGCGGTTGCCGTCCATGATGACGCCGATGTGCTTCGGCACCTGAGCGGTGTCCAGGTGGCCCTCCACCCGGCGCGCGTACAGCCTGACCAGCAGGCTCCGCAGCTTGTCGCGCAGGTTCACGTGATCGTCAGCCCCTCCGTACGGATCGGACAGGCGCGGCACCCCGCCGCGTCGCGCGGCAAGCGGCCCGGTCTCGGCCGCGGGCGGTCCCTGCCCGTATGGCGGTCCCCAGAGGCGAAGCGTACCCCCGCCGGGGCGGGGGTCCCCAACGTCCGGTCTGGCGTGCTTTTGTCAGCTGTGCTGCGGCGGCACGCCGTTTGCGCGCCGCCTCGGAACCACTGCTGCGGGGACGCCCGGCAGGGTGGCGCCCGCGCCGGCGCCGGCGGCGACGGTCAGTGGGACGCCGGTTCCGAACGTCGCGAGAATCAGGGTCTGCGCGGCACGGACGGGGCCGGGCATCGGGGCCGGGCCGTCCGTGGCCGGCGGGCCGCGCGGGGCGGCGAGGGAGTGGCGGATCGCGACGGGAGCCGTGCCGGAGGGCGGGCACGAAGGATGCCGGACGGCGGGCAAGAAAAACGGGCCGGTCCGTGGGGGGGAGACGGACCGGCCCGAGGGGGGGTTTCCACCATAACCCTTCGTAAGTGATGCCGCGTGCATCGGCGCGACACAACTACTCTCCGAAACCGTCCGGCGACGCCCGGATGCCGTCGGAGGGGCCGATTCAGGGGGGTTTTGTGGCCTGAACCCGGCGAAATCACGCGAAGAAAGAGCACTGAGGGGACTCTGTGCATGGTGTGACACCAACCCTGCACCTTTCCGGCCACTCTTCCGGCCGTCCCCCCGACGGGTGACCCCGAAGCGGGTCACGGCTTGACCCGGAGACGGGACGCCGAGGACCGGTGAGTGGGGGCACCGCGCAGCCCCCTCCACTGCGCGGTGCTCCTTCCGCGCAGCTTTGCTCGCGCGAATCAATTGGTCCGAACCTAAGCGATGCGCCGCCGCGGAAACCAGCTTTCACCCATAACGATGCGGAAACTACGCGCGTGGACCTCCGGTGCGCCTCCCTGACCTGCGGGCTTCGACGAGGTGCCGTGAACTGTGGGCGACGAAGGGCCCCTCGGCCCCGATCCGCTCGTGCAGCTCCCGCAGCCGCGGCCGGTACGCCTCGACCGTGAAGCCGGGGACCATCCAGATCACCTTGCGCAGGAAGTGCACGACGGCGGCGATGTCGTGGAACTCCATGCGCAGCCGCTCGGCCCGCAGGTCCACGACCTCGAGACCGGCCGTCTCGGCGTCCCGCCGCTCCCGCTCGGGGTCGCGCGCGGTGCGGCTCTCCTCGGGCAGCGGGCCGAGGAAGTACTCGACGAGTTCGAAGGCGCTGGCGGGCCCGACGTGCTGGGCGAGGTAGGTGCCGCCGGGCTTGAGCACCCGGGCGATCTCGTGCCAGTGCGGCCGGACGGGGTGCCGGCTGGTGACGAGGGAGAAGGACGCGTCGGCGAAGGGCAGCGGCGCGTCCTCGGCCGCCGCGACGACGGTGGCGCCGTGCGGCCGGAGCGTGTGCGCCGCCTTGCGGACGTTGGGCGGCCAGCCCTCGGTGGCGGCGACCAGCGGGGGCCGCCGTGACGCCCGGCCGAGGGCGAACGCGAGGACCTCTCCCCCGCCGGTCTGGACGTCGAGCACGGGCCCGTCCACCGTGCCCAGCCTGTCGGCGACGGTGGTGGCGTACCCCCAGGACGGCCGGGCCTCGGTGGCGCGCCCCTCGAACCAGGAGAAGTCCCACCCCTCGGTGGGCACGGAGGCGCCTTCGGCGAGGAGTTCGTCGAACGTACGGGTCTGGGTGCGGGGTTGCGGCCGGCTCATGCGGCGAGGATGCCCGAGGACGGACCGGTCCGTCGCGTGCTTTTCCGCCGGCCGCGCGAGGGCGGTCTATGCGAGGAGCGGCCGTACCTCCTCCGCCGCGAAGCGGACGAAGCCCTCCGGGTCGGGTTCGTCACCGGTGGGCTGGAGGACGACCGTGCCGGCGCCCGCCTCGGCCAGCCGCCGTACGGCGTCGGCGACGGCGCGGGCGTCCCCGGCCACCCCGATGCCGGTGTCCGCGGCGTGCCCCTCGGCGACCAGCTCGGCCTCCAGCCGCTCCCGCGCCCCGTCCCCGGTCGCGGTCAGCAGATAGACGACGACCCGGTGGCCGTCCGGGTCACGCCCCGCCGCGACGCGGCCCTCCCGGATCAGCCCGCACGCCTGCCGGACGCCGTCGGCGGAGGTGTCGGCGGTGAGGATGGTGCCGTCGGCGGCCTCCCCGGTGAGCCGTACGGTACGGGGGCCCATGCCGCCGGCGAGGACGTCGGCGGGGCCGGGCGGGGGCCAGTCGAGCGTGACGTCGTCGAGGGCGACGTAGCGCCCCTTGGAGGTGACCGTCTCGCCGGCCAGCAGGGCGCGCAGGGCGAGGAGATGCTCGCGGAGCAGGGTGAGGGGCGACTCGACGCGCGCGCCGACCTGCCCCATCCAGTCCTGCACGCCGTGCCCCACGCCGAGGATCGGGCGGCCGGGGAACATCCGGTGCAGGGAGGCGGCCTCCATGGCGGTGACGGCGACGTTCCGCAGGGGGACGGGCAGCAGTCCGATGCCCACGCGCAGACGCTCGCTCCACGCGAGGGCGGCGGCGCCGGTGGAGATGCCGCCCTCCCGGAAGCAGTCCTCCCACAGCCACAGCTCGTCGAGCCCGGCGGCGTCGGCGGTACGCACGACGGAGCGCAGCCGCTCGGGGGCGAGCTGGGGGCGGAACACAGCACCGAGTGTCGTCGTCATGCGGGTGTACCTACCCACAGGGGCCCGCCCCGGCAAACCATCGCCGGGGCGGGCGGAGCAGTGCGCGTCCGGCTATCGGTTGACGGCCTGGATCTCCTGGACTACGACGTCCTGCTCGCCGCCGAACGTGCCGTCCGGGAGCCGCTGCTCGCCGGCGACTCCGGTGCCGGTCCAGTAGATCTTCCAGGTGACTGTGGCCTGGAGCTTGTAGGCGTCGTCGCCCGAAGAGCGCAGGTACTTCACACCGCACGGCGGCGTACGGTTCGCCTTGCCCTTGGCGTACGGCTCACCGATGCGGCCGTTGTTGATCTCGCAGACGCCGGAGGCCGGATACGTCTCCGCGTCGGGCGTCCCCGGTTCGATCCGCACGGAGAGCGGTTCGGCCGTGGTGGTCGCCTGGATGCCCAGCAGCGGCACGGACGCCGTGACCGAGACCGGCTTGAAGTCCGCCCCGTCCAGCCACATCCAGGTCGGCAGGTTCACCTTGGTCGCGCCGTCCGGAGCGAGTTCCACCTCGGTCGAGGGCACTCGGATCTCGGCGTAGGCGAGCTGGGCCAGCATCTCCGGAGTGATGGCCTGCGGGATGTCGGCGGGCGGGTCGTCGTTGTTGTCCACCCAGAAAATGGGCTCGTCGCAGTCGAGCGCCCCAGGGTCGCCGATGCGGCCCGGTGTGACGTAGGAGTCCCACCAGTAGCCCTCCCCGGTCTTCTCCTTGTTGAAGTCCTTGTAGGGCTCGCCCTCGACATACCGCTTGCGCTGCGAGAGGTCCCACTCGTGGCCTGTACTTCCCGCCTCCCAGATCGGCTCCAGATACTTCTGAAGCTGCTCGGGGGTGTACTTCGGCGCGTAGTAGCAGGCGGGCGGAGTCCAGGTGGTGGCGGAGGTGACGGGGCCGGCCTTCGGACCGGATCCGTTCTTCGAGCGGTCGAACACGACGACACCGGCCGACGCCGAGATCGTCCCGTCGCCCTGGCCGCCGTCGACCTGCGTTTCGCTGCCCGTTCCCTTGCCGCCCGGCACGAAGTCGGCATGTGCTGTCGGACTTGAGGCCAGCACAGTGAGCGCGGCCATGAGGGCCGCTCCCACCGAGATCCTCGCTACGGCTGGCATTGAGCCGCCCCCCTCGTAGAGATGATCTGGGATGTCTGCCAGACGCCTTCAGCGTTCTTGTCGAGCCTCGTGTTGTACAGCACGTAGCTGTTCTTCGTGACCGGCGTCTTGTGGATCTTGTTGGTCTTCTTGTCCTTACTGAAGCCCTTGCTCTCGTCGGCGCAGAAGACCAACGTCGCGGAGTCCTTGTTCTTGAGCGTCACCTTGCGGTCGTAGTAGCGGGCCTCGCCCGTCATGGTGGCTCCGGCCTCCTCGAACTGGGCGACCCAGCTCAGCGCGGCTTCCAGGGCCTTGCCCGTGTTGTAGAAGGCGAGGGCCTCGCCCTTGGGGTCCGTCCCCGTGATGGCGGCGTCCACGGCACGCATCCGCTCCGCGCTGTCAGCCAGGATCGCGTCCTTGACGGGGTCTCCCGTCTCGCCGCCCTCGAAGGTCAGCTTGAGGTCCGGTGGCAGCTCAATCTTGGGTCGGTCCGCGGGCGCTGCGGCCGATGGACTCGGGGACGCGGACTTCCCACCCCCTGTGTCGGCGCCGGCGAT
This sequence comes from Streptomyces werraensis, assembly GCA_014656175.1. GTDB lineage: Bacteria > Actinomycetota > Actinomycetes > Streptomycetales > Streptomycetaceae > Streptomyces > Streptomyces werraensis. Next base: position 131,193 of record BNBX01000004.1, on the reverse strand, counting down.
CTCGTCGGAACCCTTGGACGGACTGTCGTCGTCGCTTCCGCACGCGGACAGCGTCAACGCCGCGGTGGCGGTCAGCGCAAGCGCTGCGAGCAGGGTGGGACGGCGGTTCACAGTCGGCTCCCGGTGGGGCGAGGCGTCACATCAGCGGGCCAACGCTATCCAGCGGTCGCAGTGCGACACCAGAGCGATTGGGTCAACTGCAACACAGCTAATACCGAATTGGGACGCGGAACCCTACGTCAGCGTTGGCACTTGACACTTCCCCGCTGCGACGACAGACGCGCCGCATGGTCAGGGGCGGCACTGGTCGTGTCCCCTTTCGGACAGCAGCTTGGTGACGACCCAGACGCCCTCGTCGTTCTTCCGCAGTTGCGTGGTGTAGAGCACGTAGCTGTTGGCGGTGACGGGCGTTCTGTTGACCTTCCGGTCCTTGAGGTACATGTCGAACGCCTTGCTCTGGTCCTCGCAGTAGACAAGCAAGGCCGAGCCGCTGTCGCGTACTCGGACCGTGGGGTTGTAGTAGCGGTACTTTCCGGTGACTCGCGCCTTGGCGTCGACGTACGCCTGGATGAACTGCTTCGTCTGAACGGCGGCTTCACCCTCGTAGTAGAAGAGGTACGCCTTGTCGCGGGGGTTCTGGTGCACGATCGCCTGGTCGACCGCCTTGATGGACTGCTCGCTGTCGGCCAGGACCGCGTCCTTCTCCTTGTCGCCGGTCTTCGGCCAGTCGAAGGTGTAGGAGAGGTCGCTGGGCAGGTCGACGGCCGGCCGGTCATCCGAGGCCGGGGTCGACGGCGCCGGGGTCCGCCCCGTGGAACCAGTCGCCTTGTCGCCGCCCTTCGCCGACGTGTCGGGCTGGTCGCTGCCGCACGCGGTCAAGGTCAGGGCCGAGGTCACGGCGAGCGTCGTGAGGAAGGCGGTGCGGCGGTTCAAGGAGGCTCCCGGTGGGGCGAGGCGTCGCTTTCGTGGGGTCACGTTATCCAGTGACGCGGGGTACGTTCGCCGGGGTGAGGGGAGGCGCGGTCGTGCGGTGGCGGGACGGGCGTGGGGAGTTGGTCGTGCGGAAGCAGGACGGGGGCGTCAGCGCCCGGGTGCCGCTCGAGATCGCGGCCTCCTATCGGGCGCGGACACGCGGACTGCTCGGGCGGGAGAGCCTCGAAGGCGCCCTGTTGCTTTCGCCCGCCAACAGCATCCACACCTTCCGTATGCGCATGCCCATCGACGTCGCCTACCTCGACCGGCGGCTTCGCGTCCTCGACGTGCGCACCATGCCGCCCGGACGCCTGGGGCGGCCGCGTGTCCGGGCGCGGCATGTCGTCGAGGCGGAGGCGGGGGCCATGGCGGGGTGGGGGCTGGGCGTCGGGGTGGTGGTGGAGGTGCGTGAACTCCGCTGAGCCCGCTCAGTTCGCCCCTCGCGGGAACGAGATCTCCACCCGCCGGTTCTTCTTCCTGCCCTCCTCCGTCGAGTTGTCCGCGATCGGGTAGTCCTCGCCGTAACCGCGCACCTCGTACGTGATGTTCGCGTCGCTCAGCTCCTGCTCGAGGATGCCGTGCACCGCGTTGGCCCGCTTGCGGGACAGCACGTCGCCGTGCGCGGACGAGCCGAGGTTGTCCGTGAAGCCGAAAACGCGGATGCGGGTCGCGTTCTGCGTCCTGATCTCGTTCGCGATGACGGAGATGCGGGCCCTCGCCTGCGCGGAGATCCTGGCGCTGTCCTTGCCGAAGAGGACCTCCGCCTGGAGGGCGAACGTCACGCTCGTGTTCGTGTCCTCGCGGCGCTCGTCCCCGCTCTGGTCCTCGACGACGGACTTGATGTCCAGCACCTTCGGCTCGGCGAGGGTGGCCCCGTCGGGGAGTTTCAGGTCGGGGTCGTTGGGGTCCAGCTCCACGGGCGCGGAAGCGCTGGCTTCCGTGCCCGGCGGGACGCTCGGTCCGTCGTCGGCGCGGGCCGCGGCCGGGCCGACGGCCAGCAGGGTGGTGACCGTGCCGATGAGGAGGAGGCGCGTGTGTGTCATCCCGGCCTCACCCAGAGATCTGGATGGTGCCGCTGGCGAATGTCGGCAACTGAAAGGTGACCTCCGACGAGTCGGTCGGCGGGGCTGGGAACTGCATGAACACAGGGATCGACTCGCCGGCCTTCAGTCGCGGCATGTTCGTCGTGGTGAGCGGACGCCCCTCGGTGTCCCGAAGGACGTAGTAGCGCTTCTTGCTCGCGCTGTCGACGAGCGTGGCGCCGCCGAGTGACCTCCCGTGCGCAATGATCTCCGTTTCGTTGCCCGACGCCTGAACAGGGATGCGCGCCGGTTCGGAGCTGTCGTTCTTGATCTCCCCGTTCACCGTGACAAAGCCGCCTGCGTCCCTCGCCGCAGAGGTGATCTTGAGGGTCAGGCCGCCTTCACCGCGCAGCTCCGCCAGCGTCTCGTCGGGGCCCTCCTGCGTACTTGGGTTCGGGCCGTTTCCCTTGGAAGCAGAGGCCGAGTCCTTCGGCTTCCCGTCCTCACCGTCGCTGCCTCCGCCGCACCCGGCGACGCCGAGGGCCAATCCGGCCGCGACGGTCAAGGCGACCGTCCCTCTGCGAACCTTCCTCGTCCACTGGATGCTCATGCCACTGCGTCCTTGTCCTTGTTCGCTTGTCAGTCGGCCAGGTGCACGTCGAAGAGATCATCAGGCTTCGGCAGCAGGTCCTCGGGTGCCTCCGGGTCCAGCTCCCAATCGACTCCCCCTTTGCAGTTGAGCGTGGGGAGCTCTTCCTTCTTCTCGGGGTCCGGGTCCTTCTCCACGGCAGGGAGTTCGAAGCCGCAGCGGGGCTCGATCACCGCGGTGGCCGTCGCCCGCGACTTCTTCGTCTCGGTGCCGGGCACGATGGAATCCCCGACCGTCTTGTTCGTCCGCACTTCGACCGTGTAGCTGAGGAGGCCGTCCGCGTTGCAGCTCAGGACCGTTGCATCGTTGCTGGCGGCCAGTTCCTCCGCCCTCCAGCACGTCGGTGTCAGCCCTTCCGCCATGCCGTCGAAGATGTCCTGCCACTTCTCGGGGTCGAGGAGGTTCTCCACCCACGCCCCGGACAGCTGGTCACGCCGCTCCTGAGCAGCCGCGAGTGCGGCCGCGTCGGCGGCGGTCTGGGCACCGTTTCTGTTCGCTGCGGCCTGGCCGACTGCCAAGTAGGCGAACGCCAGGAAGAGCAGGCCCCCCACCACCGTGATGTAGATGGGGAATGCCTGCCCTGCGTCAGAGCGAAGACGTGCGTGGGTCAGCCGACGAGTTCGTCGACCTTGTCCACGATGGCCTGGTAGATCGTCTGCCCGATGTCCGTCCCCGTGATCGCCAGCACAATGGCCACCACCACCGCGATGATCCCCAGATACTCCACCGCCGTCTGCCCCCGATCGTCGCGGCGGGACGCGCGGGTCTGGAGGTACCTGACCGTCGTGTTGATCCAGTTGCCCATGGTGTTCCCCTCCGACTGACGCGGTGGCGGCCTTGGTCCCGGGGCCGCTGTCGACCTGGGCACCGTACGAGGGGTTGGTCAGGCCCCTCAAGGGTCCCGGGGCCCATTTCCGGACCCAGAGGCGGGCCCAGCGTGTCGTCGGTGTGTGCCTCACCACCGGCCACCCCCGTCGCGGGCCGAAGTCCTCCCCGCGCCGCGCCACTTCGCAGCGGCCTCGGCGCGGCTCGTGCTGTGCAGCTTCGCGAAGATGCGGTTGATGTGGTTCTTGACCGTCTTCTCGCTGATGAAGCAGGTGGCGGCGATCTGCTGGTTGCTCATGCCGGACGCGATGAGCTCCATGATCTCCGCCTCCCTCGCACTCAGCCCGTACGTCGCCCTGTCGGACTCCGACTGTGCCATATCCGGTTGCACTTGCGAAAGGTTTTTTGTAGAAGTAGGCCCGGCGTCCTGCCAACTTCCGCCAGACGTACCCCCGAAAGCGGAATCTGCGCCACCCCCCTCCCGTAATTGCGCCAGCAATCTCCCCGCCGCCGTAGGCGTCAAGTGCGGCCTCCCCCGTCTCGCGTCCCGTACCGCCGTCACCAGCTCGTCCGGTGTGAACTCGCCGTGCACCAGATACCCGTTGGCGCCCCGGCGGAGTGCCTCGTGGACGATGTCCGACTCCCCGCTGTACGTCAGCATCAGGACCGCCGTCAGCGGCACCAGGTGAGGGAGGGCCGCGAGGCCGTCCACCCCCGGCATGCGGACGTCCAGCAGCACCACGTCCGGTGTGTGGGCCAGCGTCGCCACGTACGCCTCCCTCCCGTCCGCCGCCTCCGCCACCACCTCCAGGTCCTCGCGGCCGGAGAGGAGGGCCGTCAACCCCGCGCGGACCACCGGGTTGTCGTCGGCCACGACCAGCCGTAGAGGCTCGGGAGGCGGCACCTCCCCGAACGGGTCCGGTTCACCGCTCATGGCGGACCTCCGTCCTCGGCAGCGCGAGCGGCCACTCCACCCGCACCTCCGTCCCGCGCCCCCGTTCGCCCGGTCCGAAGCTGACGCGCGCCCCGACCGAGCCGGCCCGCTCCACCATGCCCACCAGGCCGAAGTGGCCCGAGCGGCGCAGGCGGTCGAGGTCGGGAGCGGCGGGGAGGCCGGGCAGGCCCGTGCCGTCGTCGCGGACGCCGACCGTCAGCACGCCACCCTGGACTCCGGCCCGTACGTCCAGCCTCTTCGCCCGTGCGTGACGGTGGGCGTTCTCCATCGCCTCCTCGGTGATGGAGAGGAGCTGGCGGGCCACCGCCGGGGGCACCCGCAGCGGCCGGCCGCCCTCACCCGTCCTCGCGTACGTCACCGGCGCCCCGCTCCGCGCCCTGAAGTCCCGCACCGCGCACGCCAGCTCCCCCAGCACGTCCACCGCCCGACCCGGCCGCCCCTCCCTCCGCAGGTCCGTCAGCAGTTCCCGCGACTCCGCGGCAGCCCTCCGCGCGGACCGCGCCACCAGTTCCGCCTGGCGTTTCACCAGGGCGGGGTCCATGCGGGCGGCGCCCGCCGAGCAGGCCAGGCCGTCCGCCGCCAGGGCGACCCCGTGCAGCGTCTTGGCCACCGAGTCGTGCATCTCCCGTGCCAGGCGCGCCCGTTCGGCGTCGACCGCCTCCGTGACCGCGAGGCGGGCGCGGACCGCGGCCAGGGCGCGGGTCGCCTCGCCGAGGCGGAGCATCAGCTTGCGCAGGCTGGAGCCGGCCGCCCCCGCGACGACGCACAGGCCGGGCAGGATCAGCGTCTCGGCGGGCTCGGTGTGCGGGTTGTCCAGCGTGGCGTGGACGAGCAGCAGGATCACGCCCTGGAGGGAGGCGAAGACGGCCGCGCCCCGCCAGCCGTAGATGAGGCCCGCGAGCAGCGGCGTGCAGACGCTGACGTAGGCGAGGGTGGTGTCGGGGCCGGCGGAGACCAGCAGCAGGGCGCCGAAGAGAGTGTCCGCCGCGAGGAGGGTGGGGTGGCGCAGGAGGAGAGGGCCGAAGCGCTCCCAGTCGCGGAAGAGGGCGTACGACACCATGAAGGTGACGACGACGGCGCTGCCGACCAGGCGTACGCCCCAGCCGGGGCCCGCGTTGAGGAGGGCGGACGGGGCGGCCAGGGCGATCATCGCGAGCCGGAAGCCGAAGGCCTGGCGGCACAGCGCCTGGAGGGCGTTCACCTGGAGCTGGGTGTCCGTGACCGGCGGGGCGGGCGGGTCCTGAGGTGTGCGGGCCGTCTGAGCCGAACCCCCCGGGGCCCCTGCCTCCGTCACCCCCTGCGGCGTCCGCGCACACGCCGCGACGGGCGCGGACGGCCCCGCCGCCGCCCGCCGCTGAACGGCCGGGCCGCGGCGCCGCCGCCACGCCCGTCCCCTGCGTGTCCGAGTCGTCGTCATCGCACTCCGCCTCCCGTCACTCGCCCGTGAGCGAGCCGAAGTCGGTGCCGGAGCCGAGGATCAGGCCGGCGCCGAGGAGGATCATCGTGGCCGGGACCATGAACGTGGTGATCATCAGGGTGGCCTTGGGGACCGCGCGGGCCGCCTTGCGGCGGGCGTTCTGCGCGTCCGTGCGGCGCATGTCCTTGGCGAGCGCCACCAGGGTGTCGACGATGGGCGCGCCCAGCTCCTCGCCCTGCTGGAGGGCGGTGACGAACATGGCGACCTGTTCGGAGTCGTTGCGGCGGCGCAGTTCGGCGAAGGCCTGCCGCCGGCTCATGCCGAGGTCCATCTGGCGCAGGGTGATGCGCAGTTCGTCCGCCCAGGGGCCCTCGTACTGCGAGGAGACGCGTTCGAGGGCCTGGCGGAAGCCGAGGCCCGCGCTGACCACGACGGCGAGGACGTCGAGGAAGTCGGGCAGGGTCCGCTCGATGACGTCCTTGCGGACGCGGATCGCCGACCAGATGCCGACCTCCGTCCAGAACGCGCCGAACGCGAGCAGCAGCAGCGCCACGAACAGCTGGCCGCGCATCAGGAACACCAGGAAGCCGAAGCCGCCGAGGGCGCCGTAGACGGCGCGGCGGGCGGCGTAGCGGTGGATGGTGAGGCCGCCGGGGTTGCCCGCGAGGTCGATCCTGCGGCGGTACTTGGCGACCTGTCCGGGTCCCATGAGGCGCAGTACGGCGGGCGCGTAGCGCATGCCCATGCGGTCGATGAGGGAGTCGACCGCGCCGGTGCGGGTGGAGCCGACCTCCAGGGCGAGCATCAGGTCGCCGGGGAGTTTCGCCTCCGCCCGGTACATGCGGATGCCGGCGAAGATGCCGCACACGGCGAGGGCCGTCAGTGCGGCGAGCGCGAGTGCCATGTCGTCGTCCCCTTCCCGGCTCAGACGTCGATGCGGGACAGGCGGCGGATGAGCAGGAAGCCGACGGCGTACAGGCCGAAGGCGACGAGGACCGCGATCTGTCCGGCCGTCGATCCGGTCATGCGCTCCAGGGCGCCGTCCTTCACGCCGTTCATCAGGAACAGCGAGCCGACGCCGAGCACCGGCACGGCGTACGAGGTCATGCTGACCTGGGAGAGCTGGGTGCGGACCTCACGCCGGGTCTCCTTGCGTTCCTCCAGCGTCTCGGTGAGGTTGCGCAGCGCGCTCACCACCTGGCCGCCCGCCCGGTTGGCCAGCACCAGCGTGGTGACCAGGACGACGAGTTCACGCGAGGGGAGCCGGTCGGAGAGTTCGCCGAGGGCGTCCTCCATGGAGGCGCCCATCGCGAGCTGGTTGGCCACCTTGGCGAGTTCCTCGCCGGCCGGGGCCTCCAGCTCCTCCGCGGCGATGCCGATGGCGGTGCGCAGGGCGAGGCCCGCCTGGGTGGCGTTGGCGAGGATGCGGGCCAGTTCGGGGAGCTGGTTGATGAACCGCTCGATGCGTTTCTGCCGCTGCCAGTCGAGGAACTGCAGCGCGGCCCACACGCCGAGGAGTCCCGCGATCGGGCCGAAGAAGGGCGCGAGGGCGGCCTGCCCGGCCAGCCACAGTCCGGCGACGACGGTGAGCATCGCCACGGAGAACTCGCCCGGTGTGACATCCAGACCGGTGGCGAGCAGGCGCAGCTCCAGTTTGCGGCCGAGGCGGGTGCGGCGCAGCCGGCGGTCCAGCGTCGGGAAGCGGCGCCGGCGGCCGGCGGCCGGGAGCTCCCCGGTGGCCGACAGCCGGTCCACCAGTGCCTGGCGCTGCGCCCGCCCGGCCGCGTACACGTGCACGCCTGCGACCGCGAGGACGCAGGTCAGCAGGGTGACGCCGGTGGTCAGCGTGATCAGGTTCTGCAGCTCCATGGGGACGGTACCTACCTGGCTTCTCGGGTGGCGAGCTGGTCGGCGGAGTGGGCGATGCCGAACGCCTGCGGGACGGGCTGGCCCGCCATGTAGAGGCGGTCGGCGGTCCGCCGGGGCAGGGGATGGTGGACGAAGGAGCCGTGGACGCGGCCGTCGGGGGTCATCGGCAGCGCGTCGAAACGGGCGACCGTGGCCAGCCGGTACGGCTCCCCGCCGTGGCTCTCCAGCAGGGCGATCTCGGTGATGCGGCGGGCGCCGTCGGCGAACCGGGTGAGCTGGACGATCACGTCGACGGCGCTGTTGATCTGGTCGTGCAGGGCGACGAAGGGGATCTCCACGTCGGACATGGAGGCGAGGGTCTGCAGCCGGGTGAGGGCGTCCTCGGCGCTGTTGGCGTGGACGGTGGCGAGGGAGCCGTCGTGTCCGGTGGACATGGCCTGGAGCATGTCCAGGGACTCGCCGCCGCGGACCTCGCCGACGACGATGCGGTCGGGCCGCATCCGCAGGGAGTTGCGGACCAGGTCGCGGATGGTGACCCGGCCCTTGCCCTCGACGTTCGGCGGGCGGGACTCCAGGCGGATGACGTGCGGCTGCTGGAGCTGGAGTTCGGCGGAGTCCTCGATGGTGATGATGCGTTCGCCCGTGGGGATCAGACCGGACAGGGCGTTGAGGAGGGTCGTCTTCCCGGTGCCGGTGGCGCCGGACACGATGATGTTGAAGCGGGCCTGCACCAGTCCGGCCAGCAGGTACAGCATGGGTTCGTCGAGCGAGCCGAGGCCGATCAGCTCCTGCAGGGTGAAGGAGCGGGGGAAGCGGCGGATGGTGAGGACCGCGCCGGTCAGGGACAGCGGCGGGATGATGACGTTGACGCGCTCCCCGGACGGCAGCCGGGCGTCGACCATGGGGTTGGACTCGTCGACGCGGCGGTTCACGGTGGAGACGATGCGTTCGATCGTCTGCATGAGCTGGTCGTTGGAGGCGAACCGCAGCGGCAGCTGCTCCACCCGGCCGCCGCGCTCGACGAAGACGGCGTCGGGGCCGTTCACCATGATCTCGGTGACGGACGGGTCCTCCAGCAGCGGTTCGAGGATGCCGAGGCCGAGGGCCTCGTCGACGACGCGTCGGATCAGCTGGGAGCGTTCGACCGTCGACAGGACGGGGCCCTCGCGGCTGATGATGTGGCCGAGGACGCGTTCCAGCCGGGCCCGGCGCTCGGCCGGGGACAGCGCGCTCATCTCCGCGAGGTCGATCTCCTCCAGGAGCTTGGCGCGGAAGGACGCGACGAGGTGGCCTTCCTCGCCCCGCCCGGTCCTCTCCTCGGGGGAGTTGATGCGTGCCCGCAGGCTCATGAGTGGCTCGCTCCTCGTCGTCCTCGTCCCGGTTCCTGGTTCGTCGGGCGCTCCGGTGGTGGTGGGGTCAGTGGTCGACGGGCATCGTGGCGCTCCTCCCCGCCGATCCGAAGTCCCAGCCGGGCACGACGGACGGGATGTCGACCCGGGCGGTGACGGTGACCTCGTCACCGCCGCCCGACGTGCCGCACGAGGTGCCGCCGGCCAGCCAGGAGCTGACGGCGGCCGCGCAGGCGGCCTGGGCGCCCTGGTCCAGGGAGGAGCTGCGGGCGCCCGCGCGGGCGGCGGTGCCCGCCTGCTGTGCGGTGTAGGCGATCAGGCCGAGCTGCACCCCGGCCATCGCCACGATCAGCAGGACCGGCAGGAAACCCAGGTACTCGATCGCCACCTGCCCGCGGTCGCGGCGACGGTCACCTTGCCGGTGCGGCATGTCGGATCGGTACGCCATGTCAGTCCGTCTCCTCCTCGACCGCGCCCGCGTGGCCGGTCACGTCGAACGGGAACGACAGCGTGCCGGGGAAGAGGATCGGCACCCTGATCCTCACGTCGGCGGTGACCATGCCGCCGCCCGTCGCGCAGGTCACCGTGGCTCCGCTGCCCCAGGCGCCGGACAGCTTGTCCGTGCCGGCCGCTTGGCAGGCGCCCTGGCGTGCGCCGGGGGACGCGGCCGTCCCGGCGCGGGCGGCCTCGTCGGCGGCGTTCCCGGCGAGGGTGAAGGTGTAGCCGACGAGCACGAGCTGCCACAGCACGACCAGCGTGACGAGGATCGTCGGGGTCATGCCGAGGAACTCGACGGTGACCTGCCCCCGGTCGCGGCCCGGCCCCGTCGCCCTCGCCCGCCTGTCGCCGCTCATCCCGTGCCGTCCCTGCGCCGCCGGAAGCCGGCCGCGCCCCGGTCGCCGCGCAGCCGGCCGCCCTTGTGGCCGGTCTGCGCGGTCCGCACCAGGCCGAGTTCGCCGGCCAGCGCCCACATCGCCTGCTTCACGGTGCTCTTCGCCTCCAGTTCGTGCACGCGTCCGGCGTCCACCACGCCCTGGAGCTCCTTGAAGTGGGCGGGGACCGTGGTGGCGGCGACCGCGGTGCCGGTGATCCGCGCGATGAGCGGCGGCTGGATCTCCGTGGACCGGGTGTGCCGGTTGACGACGACCGTGGTCTCCTCCGCCTTGCGGATCTGCAGCCGGTCCCACATCCGCACGGCCCGCTTGGCGCCCCGTACGGCGATCACGTCGGGGGTGGTGACCAGCAGGGCCTGGTCGGCCATCTCCACGGCCGCCGCGCCGGCGCCGCCGAGCTGGGCGCCGCAGTCGACGACGACGACCTCGTAGCGGGAGCGCAGGGCACCGACGATGTGACGGGCCGCCCGGTCGGTGACCTCCTCGCCGCGTTCGCCCTCGGCGGGGGCGAGGAGCAGGGCGAGTCCGCTGTCGTGGCGGAAGACGGCGTCGGCGAGGACGCGCGGGGAGATGTCGTTGATCGCGGCCAGGTCGACGACGGACCGCCGGAACTGGACGTCCAGATAGGAGGCGACGTCCCCGGTCTGGAGATCCATGTCGACCAGGGCGGTGGCGCGTCCGGAGGTCTGGGCGGCGAGTGCGAGCTGCACCGCGGTGAGGGTGGCGCCGACCCCTCCTTTGGCGCCGCTGACGGTGACGACGGTGCCCCCGGCGCCGGAGACCGGGTCGGCGCCGGCGCCCAGGTGGCGCCGTACGCCGGCCGACCACTGGGCGACCGCCTGGACCCGGCTGGCGAGCTCCTCGTAGCTCAGCGGGAGGGCGGCCAGGCCGCGGGCGCCGTGGTCCATGGCGGCCTGGAAGAGGCCGGGGCTCGCGTCGGAGGTGACGAGGACGACGCCGACGGCGGGGAAGCGCAGGGCGACCTCGCGGATCAGTTCCAGCGCGGGGACGGGGCCGATCCGCTCGTGGACGACGACCACCTCGGGCAGTTCGTCCAGGGACTCGGCGGCCAGCCGGGAGAGGGTGTCGACGAGCTGCGTGGAGTCGGTCACCGGGGCCATCGGCTCCGTGTCGGGGAGCTGGCCGATCAGGGTGGTGAGGGACCGGGCCGCGTCCGCGTCACCGACTGCCGGGAGGATCCTGGTGGACATGCGGGCCTCTCACTTGTCCTGCGCGAGTTCGTACGTCCGGTCCTTCTCGGGGACGCCCGTGTCGCCCCCGGGGCCGACCAGCGCGAGCCGCACCCGCTGGGCGAACGACTCGGCGTAGGTGATGCGCTGGGCGTCGAGGGTGGACAGCGCGAAGGTGATGGGGACGGCGTCGGCGGGGCCCCGGCGGTCGTCCTCGTCGGGCTGGAGGGCGGTGAGCCGGCCGACGTCGAGGACCTTGGCGCCGGTGACGATGATCTTCGACTGGTCGGGGTCGCCCTCGCGCTGCCCCTCGAAGGTGGCGTACACGTTGACCGTGGAGCCCGGGGTGATCTTGCCGGCCACGCCCGTCGCCGCGTCGATCATGATGGCGACCTCCTGCTGCCCCGGCCGGAGGGCGGGCCGGTCCACGATCATGTCGGTCTGCAGCAGCGAGCCCTTGCGCAGGGTGGTGACGGCGATCTTGCCGCGGATGTCGTCGAGGTCGGTGACGGCGTTCTCCGACAGCCAGCGCTCGGGCATCTCGATCCGCTCGAACTGGTCGGCGCCGAGCGTGGTGTAGGGCGCGATGTCGGTCTTCAGCCGGTAGGCGGCGACCTCGGGGCCGACCTTGGAGCGCACGTCGTTGATGACGGAGAGCACGCCGGCGAACGCGCAGAGGGCGCACAGGACCGACAGGAGGATGAGTATCACGCCTCGGCGCTGACGGGAGTTCATGAACCGTGCAACCTCGTTGGGGGGTGGCGGTCGAGCGGGACGGTGCGGGCTCGTGCGGTGGACGGACGGGTCAGGTGCGTCGGGTGAGGGCCGGTCTGGCCTCGGGGGCGGGCGGGGTGGCCGAGCAGAACACGCAGCGGTCGCCGATGACGTCGATGCCGCACCAGTGGCAGGTGCCGCGCCGTACGGACGTGACCAGTTGGTAGAGGACGGACAGGTCGGGCAGGAAGGTGCAGAACTCGACGAGCTTGCCGGTGCCCCACCAGCGCCCGGACTCGGCGGGCAGCGGCGCCTCGCGCAGGCCTTGCACCCGCCAGGCGGGCGCCAGGGTGGCGGTGACCCAGTCGGAGGGGAGCTGGCCGCGGGCGACGAGCATCCAGGTGCCGAACTCGGGTCCGTCCAGCATGGCGTCGGGGCCGAGGCGCACGAGCTGCGGCTGGGGGTGGGCGAGGACGGCGAACTGGCTGCCGGGCAGCCAGGACTTGGCGTGCTGCTTGAGGTCGACGGGGACCCGGTCGAGGCGGGCGACGGAGCCCAGCAGCGCCCCGGCGTGCAGGTAGTGGGTGAGCAGCCGGCCGGCCGAGGCGAGCACGCCGGGACCGATGTCGCAGGAGGCGAGCTGCCGTAACTGGCGGGCCAGCACGGCCACGGCGAGCGGCGGCAGGTCGGGGCGGAACAGCGCTATCCGGTCGCTCTCCAGCAGGGAGCGCAGGGTGTGCAGCCGCCGCAGGACGGGGGCCGGGGTGGCCGGGGAGCACACGACGACGACATGGCCGTGCGCCTCGACGACGGCCTGGAGCTCGGTCAGCACCTGATCGAGCGGGCGGGTGTCGACGTCGCGCAGCACGACGGCGGGCAGCGTCCGTTCGTCCTGCGCCGGCAGCGCCATGTCGGCGCCGGTCACGGCAACGGCAGTTGGCACGCGCGGCTCCCCGTTCTCCCCATGCCCGTCGGCCCACCGGGTGTTACTCCGGTGCACCCTCGTGACTTCACTGCGTGACTACCTCAGCACTGTATCCGCGGGTCTGTGACCGGAGAACAGCCTTTGGGCAGCCGAACAGCAACTCCTCGGACTCACAATGCGTCAAACCGGGGCAGGTCGATCATCTCGCCGGTCTCGATACGGCACCGACCGTGTGGGTTTGGTGCACCCGGCTTGACGCCGGACCCGCTCCGGTCCCTCCGGGCCACGCTTCCCACCCGCCCGTCGCCCTACTCGCGTGCGGGCGCCGCCGTTTCCGGTCTGGACCTATTGACAAGCGGATTGGTCTGGACCACGGTGTGACGCATCAACGGTGGCCACCGTCGCTTCCCCTCCCCAACTCCCCCACCGGAGGCCCCAAGTGGACCGCGCATCCCGTACGCCCGGACGCGGCAGACGCCCCTGGGCGGCCGCCCTCGTCTCCGCCCTGGCCCTCGCCCTTCCCCTCGCCGGAGCGGGCCAGGCGACCGCGGCCGACGTCAACAACGCGAAGAACGCCGGGTTCGAGTCGGGCCTGAGCGGCTGGAGCTGCTCCGCGAACAGCGGCAGTGTCGTCTCCTCCCCCGTGCACGGCGGCGCGTCCGCGCTGAAGGCCACGCCCGCCGGGCAGGACAACGCCCGCTGTTCCCAGACGGTCGCGGTGCGGCCGGGCTCGACGTACCGGCTGACCGGATGGGTGCAGGGCGGGTACGCCTACCTGGGCGTGACCGGCACCGGCACCACGGACGTGTCCACCTGGACGCCGGACTCCTCCGCCTGGAAGCAGCTGTCGACCAGCTTCACCACCGGTTCGAGCACCACGTCCGTGACGGTCTACACCCACGGCTGGTACGGCCAGCAGCCCTACTACGTCGACGACGTGTCCGTCCTCGGCCCCGACGGAGGCGGCGGCGGTGACCCGGAGCCGACGGTCCCGGCCACCCCGGGCGGGCTGACCGTCTCCGGCACGACGGCCGGTTCGGTGACGCTGGCGTGGAACGCGGTGTCCGGCGCGACCGGCTACACCGTCTACCGCGACGGCACCCGGGCGACCGCCGTGACCGGCACCTCGGCCACCGTGACCGGGCTCGCGGCCTCCACGTCGTACAGCTTCCAGGTCACGGCGACCAACGCCGCGGGCGAGTCCGCCAAGTCGGCGGCGGTGTCCGTGCGCACCCGGGAGAACGGCGGCGGGGGCGGTGACCTGCCCCGGCACGCGGTCACCGGCTACTGGCAGAACTTCAACAACGGCGCGGCCGTGCAGAAGATCTCCGACGTGCCGGCCCAGTACGACATCATCGCGGTCGCCTTCGCCGACGCCACCGGCACCCCGGGCGCCGTCACCTTCAACCTTGACTCGGCAGGCCTGAACGGCTACACCGTCGACCAGTTCAAGGCGGACGTCCGCGCCAAGCAGGCGGCCGGCAAGAAGGTCATCATCTCGGTGGGCGGCGAGAAGGGCACCGTCGCGGTGAACGACTCCGCCTCCGCGACGAACTTCGCCGACTCGGTGTACGCCCTGATGCGGGAGTACGGCTTCGACGGCGTCGACATCGACCTGGAGAACGGGCTGAACGCGACCTACATGACGCAGGCGCTGCGGCAGCTGTCCGCGAAGGCGGGCGCGTCGATGATCCTGACGATGGCGCCGCAGACCATCGACATGCAGTCGACGTCCAACTCCTACTTCCGGACGGCGCTGAACGTGAAGGACATCCTCACGGTCGTCAACATGCAGTACTACAACAGCGGTTCGATGCTGGGCTGCGACGGCAAGGTCTACAGCCAGGGTTCGGTGGACTTCCTCACCGCGCTGGCCTGCATCCAGCTGGAGAACGGCCTCGACCCGTCCCAGGTGGGCCTCGGCCTGCCGGCCTCCACCCGGGGCGCGGGCAGCGGCTATGTCGCGCCGTCCGTGGTGAACGCCGCCCTGGACTGCCTGACCCGCGGCACCAACTGCGGCTCGTTCAAGCCCTCGAAGACCTACCCGGGTCTGCGTGGCGCGATGACCTGGTCCACCAACTGGGACGCCACGGCGGGCAACGCCTGGTCGAACGCGGTGGGCCCGCACGTCCACGCGCTGCCGTAGCCGATCCGGCTTCCGCCCCGACCGCCCCTGCCCGGCCCACCGGGCAGGGGCGCGGTGTCTCCGCGCCGGTCAGCTGATCCAGAGCAGAAGGCCGTCCCCGTCACGGGCCGCCGCGCGGAAGTACGGCACCAGGGCCTCGTAGTGGGCGGTCACCTCGTCCAGCGGCTCACCGCGCTCCCAGACGATCGTCGGGTAGATGTCCGCCGCGGCCAGGTCGGCCGGGGTGACCCCCTCGGTCAGCCGGGCGGAAGGCGTGGCGGCGAAGGCCTCGGCGGCGGTGCGGACCTGCTCCGGGGTGAGGCAGCGGGGCGGTCCGTAGCTCCAGTTCTCCGCGCCGGGTATCTCCTCCTCGCCGAAGACGACGTCCACGGGGAAACCGATGCGCCGGAGCAGGAAGTCGAGGGCGTGCCACATCTTGTCGGTCTCGAAGCGGCGTGCCCGGTCCCCCGGCGGCTCCGCGTCCCACTCCTGCTCGGTCAGCTCCTGAACACGCTCGTACGCCCAGTCCGGATCGCCGACCGCGCGCTCGAACTCGGCGGCCGTCAGGCGCGCGTACTCCCCGATCATGCCCACGATGGCTCCACGACAGGTCGACGGCCGGCGCTCGTGCGCGCCGGTGAAGGACGCGGTCATCCTGGCAGCGGCCACTGACAACGGACCGCGCGCGCTGTGTCCGCCGCCACATGAAACATTTCTCCGGGTCCACCGCATCAGTGAGGTGAGAGCGGTTCGGGGAGCCACGACGGGGGACGGCGGAATGAGACAGCAGCGCAGAGCGGACTACACGGAGTTCGCCTCGGCGCGGGCGGGCCACCTGTACCGGTCCGCGTGCCTGCTCACCGCCGGGGACACGCACCTCGCCGAGGACCTTGTGCAGGAGACCTTCGGCCGGCTGTACGTCCGCTGGGGGCGCGTCTCACGGGCGGAGAACCCGGCCGCGTACGCGCAGACCGTGCTCACCCGTACCTTCCTCGCCCACCGCAGACTGCGCAGCAGCCGGGAGCGGGCGACCGACACGTTCCCCGACCTGCCGGGCGCCGACGGCGGTGACGCGCCACTGAGGCTGACGCTGATGGCCGCGCTCGCCAGGCTGCCCGTCAAGGACCGCGCCGTGGTCGTCCTGCGCTACTGGGAGGACCGCTCGGTGGAGCAGACCGCCGACGTGCTGAACGTCAGCTCGGCGGCGGTGCGCACGCGGTGCGTCCGCGCGCTCGGCCGGCTGCGGGAGCTGCTGGGCGAGGACCTCCACGAGTTCTCCCGCCCCTGACGCCGGCCGCCCGGCCCCTTCATCGACCTCCTACGCTCACACCCGCAGAAAGGTGGGTTCGTCATGCCCGAGAACCAGTACACCGATCCCTTCGAGGACCGGTTCGCCGCAGCGCTGCGCGACACCGGCCACAGCTTCCGCACCGACGACCCGGCCGCCCTCGCCGGCAGAGGTGAGGTGCGCGGACGGCGGAAGCAGCTGCTGCGGCGTACGGCCGTGCTCGGCGGGATGACCGGTGTCGCCCTGGTCGGCGTGGGTGCGACGCTGCTCCTGCCCGCCGACGTGCACGGCCCCCGGCGGACCTCCGCGGCGGCCGGTCCTGCCGCGACGGCGAGCCCGTCGGCGGCGAGCCCGTCGCCCGCCGGGACTTTCACGGGCGACGACATGCTGCGCTCGCTCAAGGAGCTGCTGCCGCAGGGCACGTTCAGCGAGGAGCAGGCCCAGGGCACGGGATCGACGACGCCCCCGTACGCGCGGCTGGTGTTCGACGACGGCGAGGGCGCGGCGGCACTCGGTCTGAGCGTCGACCGGACGGACCCCGGCGGGGAGCAGGCGGGCCAGTGGACGACGTGCCCGGACAAGGCGGTCGTCGCCCACGACGACTGCACCAGCGCCACACAGCCGGACGGCTCCCGGCTCATGCTGCTCCGCGGCTACGAGTACCCGGACCGGCGGGTGGACACCAGGTGGTGGAACGCCGAACTGGTCACGCCGGACGGGGTGCACGTGACCCTGAGCGAATGGAACGCGCCCGCGCAGAAGGACGCGCCGGTGTCGCGCCCGCAGCCCCCGCTCTCCGTCGAGCAGCTGAAGGAGGTCGTCACCGCCGACGTGTGGCGGCGGGTCGCCGCCGCCATGCCGCGGAGTCCGAAACCGTCCGTGACCGGCGAGGCGCCTTTGGAGGGCAGGCCGTCCGGGGCGATCGCCAAGACGCTCATGGGTCTGCTGCCCGAGAACCTGAAGGTGACCGGCCGGAGCGGCCCGGGCGGCGACTACGCGTACCTCGTCGTCGACGACGGCAAGGGCGGGAGCCTCGTTCAGATCAATGTGCAGCCCGGTATGTCCGACGTGGCCGGCGACCTGTTCCGGGACGCCGAGAAGCTGGCCGACGGCACGCTGGTCACCACCCGGAAGTCACCCGGGGAGAAGGCCGGCAAGGACGTCGTCATGTGGACCGCGGACACCTTGCGCCCCGACGGGCTGCGCGTCGTCGTCAGCGCCTTCAACACGCCGGCCCAGAACGAGGACGCCACGCGCGACGCCCCCGCGCTCACCCTGGCGCAGCTGCGGGAGATCGCGCTGAGCACGGTGTGGGACGCGGGGGCGTGAGACGGGCCGGACGGCGGACCGGTCAGAAGAACTCCGACCACGGCTGGTCCCAGATCTGCTTGACCGCCAGGACCAGGAACAGCAGGCCCGCGACCGTCAGCATGCCGTTGCTGAGGTGGCCGTTGCGCCACTCGCGCGGGGTGCGTGAGGAGTTCAGCAGCCACAGGAGGGTCAGGGCGAGGAACGGCATGAAGGCGGCGCCGAGGACGCCGTAGATGATGATCAGGCGGAACGGCTCGTCCTGGAACAGCAGGATCATGGGCGGGAACGTCAGCCACAGCAGGTACGCGCGGAAGGCCCAGGAGCGTTCCCGGCGGCCGGAGGCCAGTTCGTCGGCGCGCGCCTGACGCTCACCGCGCTGCCGGGCGAGGAAGTCGGCGAACATCAGGCTCACGCCGTGCCAGACGCCGATCAGGGAGGTGAAGGAGGCGGCGAAGAAGCCGACCAGGAACAGGGTGCCGGTGGTCGCCCCGTACCGGTCCTCGAGGATGTCGCCGAGCTGGATCAGCCCCTGGTCGCCCCCGGAGATGGCGACGTTCGCCGAGTGCAGCAGCTCCGCGCCGACGAAGAGCATCGCGACGACGAAGATGCCGGTGGTGATGTACGCGACCCGGTTGTCCAGCCGCATGACCTTCATCCAGCCGCTGTCGGTCCAGCCCTTGGCGTTGACCCAGTAGCCGTAGGCGGCCAGTGTGATGGTGCCGCCGACGCCGCCGATCAGGCCGAGGGTGTTGAGGATGGAGTCCTTCTCGTCGGGCACCACGGGGAGGAGGCCGGCGAAGGCGTCGCCCAGGTTGGGCGTGACGCGGAACGCCAGGTAGACGGTGACCACGAACATGACGCCCACCAGGACGGTCATGACCTTTTCGAACACCGCGTACTTGTTGAACCAGACGAAGACCAGGCCCACCAGTCCGCAGGCGATGCCCCAGTACTCGAGGTCCATCACGTCCGGGAACAGCGCCTGGAGCGGCAGCGCGCTGGAGGACATGGCGGCGGCGCCGTAGACGAAACCCCAGATGACGGCGTAGACGGCGAAGAACCAGGTGGTCCAGGGGCCGAGCGTGGCCCAGCCGTCGAACAGGGTGCGCCCGGTGGACAGGTGCCACCGGCCGCACGCCTCCGCGAGGGAGATCTTCACCAGGCAGCCGACGACGGCGGCCCACAGCAGGGTGTAGCCGAAGTTGCTGCCCGCGATGAGGGTGGCCACGAGGTCCCCGGCGCCCACGCCGGTCGCGGCGACGACGATGCCGGGGCCGATGTAGCGCCAACTGGACCCGCGCGGCCGGGGGCCGGGCCCTTCCTTCGCGCCGATGTCCTGGGTGTTTCCCGTGGTGTCCGCCATGGGGTCAAGAAAGCGGACGGGTGCCGGTCCCACAAGAGGGCGTGCCGGGATCTTCACCGGTTCCCCCTGGCGGCGCGGCCGATGCCGCACTCTTGACCTGATCATGTCAGCTCTCGACGATGGCCGCACCGCACCACGCACGTCGCCATGAACCACCCCACCTCCCCACAAGGAGAATTCATGCGACTCCGTTCCCGCGGCAGACGCCCCGCCGCGCTCGCCGCACTCCTCGCCCTCGCGCTCGCCGCGCCTCTGTCGCTCACCGCGGCCGCCCCGGCCGGCGCCGACGGGGCGCGCCGGGCGGCCCCCTCGGCGGACGACATCCGCCAGTACGAGATCCACCAGCGCACCACGCCCGTGACCCGTACGGCGATCCAGCGGGCCGGCGTCACCGTGGACGAGGCCGACGAGGAGACCGTGGTCGTCTCCGGCCGCGCCGACCAGATCCGCGAACTGCGCCGCCAGGGCTACGAGGTCACCCCGCTGGGCACGGCCCCCGACCGCTCCACGGCCGCCGACGGACCGCGCCTGTTCGACTTCCCCTCGGCGGACTCCCGCTACCACAACTACGCCGAGATGAACGCGGAGATCGACCAGCGGATCGCCGCGTACCCGTCCATCATGAGCAAACGCGTGATCGGGAAGTCCTACCAGGGCCGGGACATCGTCGCGGTCAAGGTCAGCGACAACGTCGGCGCCGACGAGGCCGAGCCCGAGGTGCTCTTCACCCACCACCAGCACGCCCGCGAGCACCTCACCGTCGAAATGGCCCTGTACCTGCTGCGGGAGCTGGGCGCCGGGTACGGCAGCGACGCCCGGGTCACGAAGATGGTGCAGGAGCGGGAGATCTGGATCGTCCCCGACCTCAACCCGGACGGCGGCGAGTACGACATCGCCACCGGCTCCTACCGCTCCTGGCGCAAGAACCGCCAGCCCAACTCCGGTTCGTCGTACGTGGGCACCGACCTGAACCGCAACTGGGACTACCGCTGGGGCTGCTGCGGCGGCTCCTCCGGCTCCAAGTCGTCCGAGACCTACCGGGGTTCGGCGCCCGAGTCGGCACCCGAGGTGAAGGTGGTCGCCGACTTCGTGCGCGGCCGGGTGGTCGGCGGGGTGCAGCAGATCAAGGCCGGCATCGACTTCCACACCTACAGCGAGCTGGTGCTGTGGCCGTTCGGCTACACCTACTCCGACACCACCACCGGCATGACCGCCGACGACCACGCCGCGTTCAAGGCCGTCGGCCAGAAGATGGCCGCCAGCAACGGCTACACGGCCCAGCAGTCCAGCGACCTGTACATCACCGACGGGTCGATCGACGACTACCTCTGGGGCGCCCACAAGATCTTCGGCTACACCTTCGAGATGTACCCGAGGTCGGCGTCCGGCGGCGGGTTCTACCCGCCCGACGAGGTCATCGAGCGGGAGACGTCCCGCAACCGTGACGCCGTCCTCCAGCTCCTGGAGAACGCCGACTGCATGTACCGGGTGATCGGCAAGGAGGGCCAGTACTGCCGTTAGGGCCTGCCGGCCGCCTCGGCCTTGCCCTCGGCCTCGGCCTGCTGGTCCTCCGCCTTGTCCTCCGCCTGGTCCTCGGCGTCGTCCTTCGCGTCGTCGGAACCGGCCTGTTCCCCGGCGCCGTCGTCGAAGTACGCGTCGAGGACCTTGTCCAGGGCGGCGTCCCACTCGGCGAACCGGCGGCGTGAGTCGGCCTCGATCTCGATCGGGTACCAACGCCGGTCCGGGGTGTGGACGGTGACGGTGAACCGCTTGCCGAAGCGGGCCGTCTCCGTCTCCACCGCGCCGATCTCGTCCCAGCGGAAATCGCACTCCTGGTCGTCCAGCTTCAGCCGCACGCCGCGGTGGTCGGCGACGATGGCGGCACGGCGGTCGGACGCCTCGAAGACCGGGCCGTCGGGGGCGGGTTCCGGCTCGTCGTCACCGGCGGCCTGGTCGTCCCCGGCGGCCGGGGAGTCACCGGACATCTCCGACTCGTCGGCCGCCGGGGAGGCATCCGAGGCGGCTTCCGTCGCGGTGTCGTCGACGGCTCCGTCCCCGTCCGTGCCGGGCGTGTCCTTCGCGTCCTCCTCGCGGCCGGTCGCGGGCGCGGTGAGCCCGGGGATGAAGGCCGGGTCGAACCCGGCGCCCTCCAGGGGCTTGCTGCTGCTCGAACCTATGCGCTGCTCCACACCGCAGGAGTATGGTCGACGATCCTGTGCGCGTCACAGCCAGCCCCGACTTCGTTATCAGACGCCTACACGGGCACCACGCCTCACCGCGCCCCCGGGGTCACACCATCAGGCTCAGCGCCGCCGCGACGACGAACCCGGCGACGGACAGCACGCTCTCCAGCACCGTCCACGTCTTCAGCGTGTCCCGCTCGCTGATGCCGAAGTACTTGGCGACCATCCAGAACCCGCCGTCGTTGACGTGCGAGGCGAAGATCGAGCCCGCCGAGATGGCCATGATGACGAGGGCGACGAAGGCCTGCGAGTGGTCGCCCTCGGAGAGCAGCGGCGCCACGATGCCGGCCGTGGTGACGATGGCGACCGTCGCCGAGCCCTGCGCCACCCGCAGCACCACGGAGATCAGGTACGACAGCACGATGACCGGCAGGCCGACGTCGTTGAAGGTGTCGGAGAGGGCCTGGGCGACCCCGCTGCCCTTGAGGACGGCGCCGAAGACGCCGCCCGCGCCGACGACCAGCAGGATGTTGCCGACCGGCTTGAGCGAGGAGGTGGACACCGTCTCCAGGGACTTGCGGGACCAGCCGCGCCGGATGCCCAGCAGGTAGTACGCGAGGAACAGGGCGAGGGTGAGCGCCACGAACGGGTGGCCGAAGAACTCGATGACCGACCGCAGGGTGGAGGGGTCGAGCGCGATGGAGGAGAAGGTCGCCGCGAGGATGAGCAGGAGCGGCGTGCCGATGATGCCGAGGACCGTGCCGAGCGGCACCGGCGTCTCGCGCGGCTGAACGCCCGACGCGCGCTGTTCGGCGGCGACGGCGTCCTTGGCCTCCTGCGCGGCCTCCACCATGTCCTGCGGGACGGCGACGAAGATGCGCTTGCCGATCCACGCGGAGTAGACCCACGCGGCGACGACCGCGGGCAGGCCGCAGACCACGCCCATGAGGATGACCCAGCCGAGGTCCACGTGCAGCAGTCCGGCGGCGGCCACCGGGCCCGGGTGCGGGGGCAGGAAGGCGTGGGTGACGGAGAGACCGGCGAGGAGGGGGAGGCAGTAGAGCAGGATCGACTTGCCGGAGCGCTTGGCGGCCGCGTAGACGATGGGCGCGAGGACGAAGATGCCGACGTCGAAGAAGACGGGGATGCCGAAGATGAGGCCGGTCAGCCCCATCGCGAGGGGCGCCCGCTTCTCACCGAACAGTCCGAGCAGCCGGGACGCCAGCACCTCGGCGCCGCCGCTGACCTCGAGGATCGCGCCGAGCATGGTGCCCAGGCCGATGATGATCGCGACATGGCCGAGGATGCCGCCCATTCCGGACTCGATGGTGGACACCGCGTCCGACTTCTGCACGGTGCCGAAGAGTTCGGTGACCGACAGGCCCGCGAGCAGGCCGACGGCTATGGAGACGCCGAGCAGGGCGACGAACGGCTGGAGGCGGACCTTGATGATCAGGAAGAGCAGCAGGGCGATGCCGATGGCGGCCACGGTGAGCAGGCCCGCGGTGCCGTCGATCAGGAGGAGCAGTCCTCCGGTGTGCGGTGGTGTCTCGGCGGGCGCGGAGGCGGCGAGCGGGAGGGACGGATGGGACATCGGGGGGTCCTCTGGGTAAGGGCATGGTGCTTTCGGGCAGGGGGGATCGCGGCACGGCGTCCCGGGGTGCGGGGCGCCGTGCCGTGACGACGTGCGGCGTGCGGGTGGTGAAGGGGGTCAGCCGAGGACGGCGAGCGCGTCGATCTCGATGAGGAGGCCGGCGGGGAGACCTACGTAGACGGTCGTGCGGGCGGCCGGGGGCTGGGTGAGGCCCTGCTCCTCGAAGTAGGCGTTGTAGAGGTCGTTCATCTCCGCGAAGTGGTCCACGTCCGTGAGGTAGACGCGGATCATCATCACGTCGTCCCAGCTCGCGCCGCCCTCCTCGAGGATCGCCTTGACGTTGGCGAGGGTCTGGAGGGTCTGCTCGCGCAGGGTGGGACCGGCGGGCGTGGGCGGCCTGCCCTCCTCGGCGGGCAGGAAGCCGACCTGGCCGGCGACCTGGAGGATGTTGCCCTTGCGGACGCCGTGCGAGAACTTCGCGGGCGGGGTGGTGTGGGTCTTCGGGGTCAGCGCGACTTTCTCGGTCATGCGGGGGATGTCCTTACTTCGGTTCTGCCGGGGTCCGGCCGGAGTACTCGCCGCTGATGGCGTCCGCGGTACGGCGCACCAGCGGGAGCAGGGTGAGGAGTTCGTCGGCGGTGACGACGACGTTCGGCGCGGAGACCGACATCGCGGCGACCACCCGGCCGTCGGCGCCGCGGATCGGCGCGGCGACGCAGTTGATGGACTCCTCGTGGCCGCCGAGGTCGGTGGCCCAGCCCTGTTCGCGCACCTTGGCCAGCTCCTGGAGGAACGCGGCCGCGTGGGGCGTCGAACGGGGCGTGTACATGGGGTAGTCGAGCTTCTCCGCGAGGGCGCGGCGCTCGTGTTCGGGCAGATCGGCGAGGAGCAGCTTGGCCACGGCGGCGACCGTGATGGCGACGGGCTTGCCGATGCGGGAGTACATCCGCACGGGGTAGCGGCTCTCCACCTTGTCGATGTAGAGGACCTCGTTCTCCTCGTACACGGCGAGGTGGACGGTGTGCCCGCACTGCTCGTTGAGGCGTACGAGGTGGGCGTGGGCGATCTCGCGCACGTCGAGGTTCTCCATCGCCTCCTGGGCGAGGGCGAAGAGGCGGGCGCCGAGGCGGTAGCGCTGGTCGGACTGGCGGTAGACCAGGCCGTGCTCGTGGAGGGTGCGCAGCAGGCGCAGGGCCGTGGACTTGTGCACGCCGAGGCGGTCGGCGACCTGGCCGAGGTCGGCGGGGCCCTCCGCGAGCAGCGGAAGGATGCTCAGGGCGCGGTCTACGGTCTGGCTCATGGGGTGCGTGCCTCCTCTGCGGCCTCTGCGTCGGCGTCCGTCCAGCCGGGGCCGAGACGCAGTCTCCCCCACGCGGGGTCGTCGAGGGCGGCGAGGCGGTCGGCGAGGGTTCGGGAGGGGGGTTCCGTCACGTCGCCGGGGGCGGTGAGGGTGGCGGCTGCCATGAGGTGGCCGTGCCTCAGCCGTGCTGTCAACGGGAGGCCACGGAGTGTGGCCGAGAGGAAGCCTGCTGCGAAGGCGTCACCTGCGCCGGTTGTGGCGACTACGTCGACTTTCAGGGCGCGGGCAGTTGCGGCTGGGCGGGGGGTCGTTTCGCAGCCCGGCGATTGCGGGGTGCCGTCGCGCCCACCCTCCCCCACTCTCGGCTTCGCTCGAGCGGGGGGACCCCCATCGTCCCGGCGGCACGACTGCCCGCGACTGGCGCGGAATGCGACCGCACCCTCCCCGCTCTGTTTCACCACCAAAGTGCCCGGTTCCGGAAGGGCTTCGCGGATGGCCGTCGGGCCGCCCGTGAGGCCCCAGGCTTCCTCTGCCTCGTCCTCTCCCACGAAGACGATGTCCGCCCCGCGGGCCAGCTCCAGCAGGACGTCCGGATCCTGACCCTCGCCCCACAGACCCGGGCGGTGGTTCACGTCGAAGGAGACGAGAGGGCGCCCCGGCCGGGGGGCCGTCAGCTCGCGCATCAGGTCCAGGCAGTCCGGCGAGAGCGCCGCCGTGATGCCCGAGAGGTGCAGGACGCGTCCTGCCCGCGCCGCCTCCAGGTCCACCTCCGTCGGCGACATCGCCGACGCCGCCGAGCCCGCCCGGTAGTAGGCGACCTCGTGGGTGTCGTCCGCGCGGTCGCCGGCCGTGCGGAAGTAGACGCCGGTGGGGCGGGAGGGGTCGCGGCGGACGTACGACACGTCGACGCCGTACGCGCCGATCGCCTCGACGAGGTGGTCGCCGAAGCCGTCCGCACCGACGCGGCTGACCCACCGGGTGGTGTGCCCGGCCGCCGCGAGCGCGCACGCCACGTTGGACTCCGCGCCGCCGATCGACCGGTGGAAGGCGGGGACGTCGGCGAGGCGGCCGGGCCGGGCCGGCAGGAACGTCACCATGGACTCGCCGAGCGCGACGACGTCCACGACGTCGGGGGCGTTGCGGGTTCCGGGGACGGTCACGATGGCGGGGCTCCTCGTCGGGGCGGGGCGCGGTGTCCGTTGACCGCGTGTGGCGGAGATGTTAGACAGCGGTGAGCGATATACGCAATGAGTGTTGCAGTCTACGCAACGCACCTGATCAGGAAGGCTGTCATGGTCCTCGATGCTCTCGCCCGCCTCGCCGAGGAACGGGTCGGCCACCGCTTCAAGGGTCTCCCGCCGGACGCCGCGGACCTCACCGTGGGCGAGCTGGCCGCACAGCGGCGGAACCTCTTCACCGACGGCTTCACCACCCCCGTGCTCGCGCTGTCCGCCGAGCGGCTGGAGCACAACCTGGCGGCGCTGGAGACGTACGCCGAGCGGCACGGGCTGGCGTTCGCGCCGCACGGCAAGACCTCCATGGCGCCGCAGCTCTTCCACCGTCAGATCGAGCGGGGCGCCTGGGGCATCACGCTGGCCGTACCCCATCAGGTGCGCGTGGCGCGGGAGTTCGGCATCGAGCGGGTCTTCCTGGCGAACGAGCTGGTGGACGCGGCGGCGCTGCGGTGGATCGCCGCCGAGCAGGACGCCGACCCGGCGTTCCGGTTCGTCTGTTACGTCGACTCCGTGCGCGGGGTGGAGCTGATGGACGCGGCGCTGGCCGGGGCGTCACGGCCGGTGGACGTGGTGGTCGAACTGGCCGCGGGTGAGGGCGCACGGACGGGCGTGCGGACGGAGGCGGGGTGCGCGGTGGTCGCCGACGCCGTGGCGGCCGCGCGGGCGCTGCGGCTGGTCGGGGTCGCCGGGTACGAGGGCGAGGTGCCCCGGGCGGACCCCGAGCGGGTCCGGGCCTGGCTGCGGCGGCTGGTGGCGCTGGCCGTGGACTTCGACAAGGCGGGGCGGTTCGCGGGGCTCGACGAGATCGTGGTGAGCGCGGGCGGCAGCGCCTGGTTCGACGCGGTCGCGGACGTCTTCGCGGAGGTGCCGGAGCTGTCGGCGCCGGTGCTGAAGCTGCTGCGCTCGGGCGCGTACGTGTCGCACGACGACGGGCACTACGAGCGGCTGACGCCGTTCAACCGGGTGCCGGGCGAGGGCGGTCTGGAGCCGGCGTTCCGGCTGTGGACGCAGGTGGTGTCGCGGCCGTCGGCGGAGCAGGCGTTCACCAACGCGGGCAAGCGGGACGCGGCGTACGACCTGGATCTGCCGGTGGCCCGGGTGGTGCGCCGGGAGGGGGTGGAGCGGCCGGCCACGGGCATCGAGGTGACCGGTCTGTCCGACCAGCACGCGTGGCTGCGCACCTCTTCGGAGGCGGATCTGGAGGTGGGAGACTGGGTGGGGTTCGGTCTGTCGCACCCCTGCACGTCCTTCGACAAGTGGGCGCTGATCCCCGTGGCGGAGGCGGACGGCACTGTCGTCGACTACATCCGCACCTTCTTCTAGGAGGCAGGACCGTGGAAGAGCTCGTCATCCGGGACGCGGACGTCGTCGACGGCTCCGGCGACCACTCCTACCGCGCGGACGTGGTGGTGGACTGCGGACGCATCGTCTCCATCGTGAAGGAGGCGGCGGACGCGGGCTGCCAGCGCCCGAAGGCACGGCGCGAACTGGACGCGGAGGGGCTGGTGCTGGCCCCCGGATTCATCGACATGCACGCGCACAGCGACCTCGCCCTGCTGCGCGACCCCGACCACAGCGCGAAGGCCGCACAGGGGGTCACCCTCGAAGTGCTCGGCCAGGACGGACTCTCGTACGCGCCGGTGGACGACCGGACGCTGGGCGAGGTGCGGCGGGCGATCGCCGGGTGGAACGGCCCGGGCGACGACATCGACTTCGACTGGCGCTCGGTGGGCGAGTACCTGGACCGGCTGGACCGGGGCGTCGCGGTGAACGCGGCGTACCTGATCCCGCAGGGCACCGTGCGCGCGCTGGCCGTCGGATGGGAGGACCGCGAGGCGACCCCCGAAGAGCTGAACCGCATGCGGCGGTTGGTCGCGGAGGGCATGGAGCAGGGCGCGGTCGGCATGTCGTCCGGGCTGACGTACACGCCGGGCATGTACGCCCCGGACGCCGAACTGACCGAGCTGTGCCGGGTGGTGGCGTCGTACGGCGGCTACTACTGCCCGCACCACCGCTCCTACGGCGCCGGCGCCCTGGAGGCGTACGCGGAGATGGTGGCCCTCACCCGGGAGGCGGGCTGCCCGCTGCATCTCGCGCACGCCACCATGAACTTCGGCGTGAACAAGGGCCGGGCGCCCGAGCTGCTGGCGCTGCTCGACGAGGCGCTGGACGCGGGCGCCGACATCACCCTGGACACCTATCCGTACACCCCCGGCTGCACGACCCTCGTGGCGCTGCTGCCGAGCTGGGCGAGCGAGGGCGGCCCGGAGGAGGTCCTGCGGCGGCTCGCGGACGAGGCGACGGCGGAGCGGATCCGGCACGACCTGGAGGTCACCGGCTCGGACGGCTGCCACGGCGTGCCGGTGGAGTGGGAGACCGTCGAGATCTCCGGGGTGGGCGATCCGGCGCTGGACGAGTACGTGGGCCGCACGGTGCTCCAGGCGGCGCGGGCGCGCGGCGAGAGCCCGTGGACGGTGGCGCGGGAGCTGCTGCTGAAGGACCGGCTCGCCCCGACGATCCTCCAGCACGTGGGTCATGAGGAGAACGTCCGGGCGATCATGCGGCACCGGGTGCACACGGGCGGCTCGGACGGCATCCTCCAGGGCGCGAAGCCGCACCCGCGCGCGTACGGGACGTTCCCCCGCTACCTCGGTCACTACGTGCGGGAGCTGGGGGTGCTGTCGCTGGAGGAGTGCGTGGCGCATCTGACCTCGCGCCCGGCGGCGCGGCTGCGGCTGCCGGACCGGGGGCTGGTCCGCGAGGGCTACAAGGCGGACCTGGTGCTGTTCGACCCTCGGACGGTGGACGCCGGGTCCACCTTCGCCGAGCCGCGGACGCTGCCCACGGGCATTCCGTACGTGCTGGTCGACGGGCGGTTCGTGATCGAGGACGGGCGGCGCACGGACGTGCTGGCGGGGCGGGCGGTGCGCGGGACCCCGCGCTGACCGCCCGCCCCGCCGGGCCCGTCAGGGCTTGGGCACGGTGCAGCCGCTCGCGCTCAGGTCGAGGCGGTTGCCGGTGGTGAAGCAGGCGGTGAACGGGTAGGTCTGCTGGGCGTAGTTGATGCCCTGGCGGACCGTGACACCGCCGTTCTGGTCGACCTCGCACGGGTTGTTGACCGTGCAGCGGGCGCCGTCCTCGTTGCCGGTGTTGTTGACGGCGACCACCTTGCCGGTGGCGTCGTCGACCACCGGGGAGCCGGAGGTGCCGCCGATGGTGTTGCAGGCGGAGGTGTAGCGGACCGAGTCCTTCCAGGTCCAGTCGCCCTCCTTCAGCCGGTAGGCGAAGCCGTCGACGGAGCAGCTGTAGATCCGCTTCCAGTAGCCGGAGACCACGCTGATGGCGGTGCCGGCGGCCGGGCGGGAGCTGCTGAGGGTGAGCGGGTCGATCCCGTACGCGCTCTTGATCTGCGCGTACGTGGTGGTCAGGCGGTAGATCGCCGCGTCCGTGTCGGTCATGGTCGCGTAGACCAGCCGGTCGGCGCGCAGGGTGGCGGCCTTGGCGCCGGAGGCGTTCAGCAGGCCGAAGGTGCGGCTGGACGCCCGGTCGGTGAGGACCTGGCCGGGCGCGGGGAAGCCGCTCTCCAGGCAGTGGCCGTTGGTGAGGACCAGCGCCGGGTCGGAGGCGGCCGAGTTCGGCATGCGGACGACGGAGCCGGAGCAGTTGCTCAGCGAGACGGTGCCCGCGAAGTTCACCGCGGCCGACTTCGGCGCGGTGAGCCCCGACAGGGTGTCCGCGACGGCCCCGACCGTGTCGCCGACGACGTCCGTCAGCGGCGTGGCCGGGGCCGTGCCCGTGGTCGTGTCCGCGCCCGTGGGGGATGGCGCGGCGGCGACCGCGGGGGTCGCGCCCGCGCCGGCGAGTGCCAGGGCGCAGAGCGCGACGACGAGAGGTTTTCTCATGGGGGTCCCCTCAATGCGGCGTCGGGCGGCCGGATCGCTCCGGCCGCCCACAAAGTTGTCATGCGCATTGTCAGCATGGGGACGCCGGACGGGCAAGGACGCGTTTTCCCCGGTGACGGTCCGGCGGCACACACCCCCGGCGGCCGGGCACGACGCACCGCCCGCCCCGGGCACGACGCACCCTCCCGGCGGCCGGGCGCGGGACGGCCTCCAGGGTCACCCCTGGACCTGGGGAAAGAGGGGCCGGGCGTGGGGAGGCCCGGTGTGGAGGTGATGGAGGCACCCGCCCGTGATCGTCACGCCGAGGACAAAACCACCCGAACCGACGCGTCTCACGTGGCGGAAAACACGGCCCGAAGGGCCATACCGGGCCGTAAGCTCCCAGCATGCAGGTGATCCAGTCGACCAAGCTCGCCAACGTCTGTTACGAGATCCGGGGCCCGGTGCTCGAGGAGGCGATGCGGCTGGAAGCTGCCGGTCACCGCATCCTCAAGCTGAACACGGGCAACCCGGCGGCGTTCGGCTTCGAGTGCCCGCCCGAGATCCTCGAGGACATCCTCCGCAACGTGTCGTCGGCGCACGGCTACGGAGACGCGAAGGGCCTGCTGGCCGCGCGCCGGGCCGTCGTCATGCACAACCAGACGCTCGGCATCGAGACCGACGTCGAGCACGTCTTCATCGGCAACGGCGTGTCCGAGCTGATCGTGATGGCGATGCAGGGCCTGCTGGACGACGGCGACGAGGTGCTGGTCCCGGCGCCGGACTACCCGCTGTGGACGGCGGCCGTCTCCCTCTCCGGCGGCACGGCGGTGCACTACCGCTGCGACGAGCAGTCCGACTGGATGCCCGACCTGGCCGACGTGGAGCGCAA
The DNA here is from genome assembly GCA_014656175.1 of Streptomyces werraensis. Classification (GTDB taxonomy): domain Bacteria; phylum Actinomycetota; class Actinomycetes; order Streptomycetales; family Streptomycetaceae; genus Streptomyces; species Streptomyces werraensis. The sequence goes on along the minus strand of BNBX01000004.1, from coordinate 101,241 downwards.
GGTCACCGACCGCACCAAGGCCCTCGTCATCATCAACCCGAACAACCCGACCGGCGCGGTCTACGACGAGGCGGTCGTCAAGGGCCTCACCGACATCGCCCGCCGCCACAACCTGCTGGTCTGCTCGGACGAGATCTACGACAAGATCCTCTACGACGACGCGCGGCACGTGCCGACCGCGAAGGTCGCCCCCGACCTGCTCACCCTCACCTTCAACGGCATGTCGAAGGCGTACCGGGTGGCCGGCTACCGGGTGGGCTGGATGTCGATCTCCGGCCCGCGCGCCCACGCCGACTCCTACATCGAGGGCCTGACGGTCCTGGCGAACATGCGCCTGTGCGCCAACATGCCCGGCCAGCACGGCGTGGTCGCCGCGCTCAGCGGACGCCAGACGATCAACGACCTGGTCCTGCCGGGCGGACGGCTGCGCGAGCAGCGGGACGTGGCGTACGAGCTGCTCACCCAGATCCCGGGCGTGAGCTGCGTGAAACCGAAGGGCGCGCTGTACCTGTTCCCGCGCCTGGACCCCGAGGTCTTCAAGATCAAGGACGACCGGCGGATGGTGCTGGACCTGCTGCGCCGCGAGAAGATCATGGTCGTGCAGGGCACCGGCTTCAACTGGCCGGAGCCGGACCACTTCCGCGTGGTCACGCTGCCCTCGGCCACGGACCTGCGGGACGCGGTCGGCCGCATCGCACGCTTCCTGGACGGCTACAGCCAGCACTGACAGCCGCGTACCCGCGCATCGACGCACCGAGGGCCGATCACTTTCGACCGCGACTCAACTTTAGACAAAATCTAAGCTAGGATGGCTTCCTGTCAGCACCCAGGAGGCCATCCATGTACGAACCGATCCGCTCCAAGTCGGTCCACAGCACGATGGCCGGCCCTGACGACTTCCCCCACAGGTCCCGCGAGGAGGAGCTGGACATCCAGCTCGCGGGCCATCTCGCCGCGCTGCTCGCCGTCACCGACGAGCTGCGCATGGCGGCGCCCTCGGCCGATCTGGACACCGCGGCCGAGCGGCTCACCCAGGAGATCATCCGCCTGCGGGGAGGACGTACGCCGGCCCGTGCGACCACGTCCACGCGCGGCCGCGAGCCGGACGCGACGGCCCTGCACCGGAAGGCGCACGCGCTCGCCGGGCGCGCCCTGGTCGTCGCCGCGTCCCGCGCGGACACGGCGGCGGCGATCCTGGCCGCCGAGCGGATGGACGCGCACACCGCGGCTCTGAAGCCGCGCCCGCTCGCGTCCTCCGCGCACTGAGCCCCTCACCGGGCTCCCCTCCACGGCCCCGGTCCGCGCGCACCCGCAGCGACGCGCGGACCGGGCGCCCTCTCACTTCGCCGGCCGGCCCGCGTACACCGACGCGCCCGCCGCGCCGCGGATCTCCGGGAGCGCCGAGTACGCGTTCACCCTCGCCTCCGGGCCGACGCCGTGCAGGCCGGGGCTGTGCGCCGCCGGCAGAAACCCAGGTGGCCACGGCGGGCGGCCTGGGTAAGGTCGGGCGAATGTCCGAGCTGAAACGGCTGCACGCCGGTCACGCCCCGGCGGTTCTGGCCTTCGAGCGGGCGAACCGCGCCTACTTCGCCGCCTCCGTCCCCGACCGCGGCGACGAGTTCTTCGACCGGTTCACGGCCCGGTTCAACGCCTTGCTGGCCGAGCAGGAAGCGGGTGTCTGCGCCTTCCACGTGCTCGTCGCCGAGGACGGCTCGGTTCTCGGCCGGTTCAACCTGATGGACATCGAGGACCGCACCGCTGAACTCGGCTACCGGGTCGCCCAGCGTGTCGCCGGTCGTGGCGTGGCGACCGCGACCGTCCGGGAGCTGTGCCGGCTGGCGGCGGCCCAGTACGGGTTGCGCACCCTGCGGGCGGCCACCACCCTCCGGAATGCCGCCTCGCAGAAGGTGCTGGCCAAGGCCGGGTTCGTCCCCGTCGGTCCGGCCGACCCGGCCCACCTCAGTGGTGAGCCAGGCACCTGGTACCAGTGCGACCTGGTGCTCCAGCCGGACCGTGCGAACGTGCCGGGGCGGCTGAGGGAAGAGGACGGCCACCGCTGACCATCGGTGTGCACCGGCCTCTCACCGACGTGGGGGCCGGGCCCGCCTGTCACCCGCCGTCACCTGTCCGAGCGTGAGCATCGCCTCGGTGACCGCGCCGGCCGCCGTGTCGGGGATCGCCGTGGCGGCCTCCTCGAGGACGAGCAGCCGTGCCCCGGGGATCTCGCGTGCCATCGCCTCGGCGTTGCCGACGGGGAAGAACGCATCGCGGCGTCCGTGGACGACGAGTGTGGGGAGCTTGATCTCCGGCAGGCGCTCGCGCCAGCGGGGTGCGCAGTCCAGCCTGGAGAACACCATGCCCAGCTGGTTGGCCATCTGGACCGCGGGGGCGGTGTCCGGCGCGCGGTCCCAGATGCGCGCGGCGACCGCGCGTGCGGCGACGGGGTCGTCGCCGAGGATCTCCGCCCCGGCGGCTGCGAAGTCCGCGACCGCCTCGCGGTCGCTCCAGTCGGGCATGGCGTGCGCGAACAGCCGGCCCATCGTCGCCTGGTCGTGGTCGGGGAGGTCGTCGTCGGACGGGCCGGGCGCGACCGCGCGGGTGCCGACCAGCGTGAGCGCCGAGAACGCGTCCGGGTGGTCGAGCGCGGCGACCTGGGCGACCATCCCGCCGACGCCGATCCCGGCGAGGTGCGCGGGCCGGCCGCCGAGCGCGTCGGTGAGGGCCGCCGCGTCGGCCGCCAGGTCGCGCAGGGTGTAGGCGGGGGCCTCCGGGTCGAGCGTCGTCGACGCGCCGCTGTCCCGCAGGTCGTAGCGCACGACGCGGCGCCCGCCGGCGGCGAGGCGCTCGCACAGCGCGTCGGGCCAGGAGAGCATCGTCGTCCCGCCCGCGAGCAGGACGAGCGGCGCGTCGTCGTCACCGAACGACTCGACGCCCAAGGTGACCCCGTTGGCATTGACGGTGGTGGTGTGACCAGTCATGACGGAGCAGACTCCGTCCGCCGCCCGAACTCATCGCTCACCCGCCGGACGATCGGAGCGCCCTCCGGCGGCTGCCCCGCTCCTCCTTAGGGTCGGTGGCAGGTCGGCGGCAGCACCGCCGTCGGAACGTAACGGACCCCGTCCACAGTTCGGTGTGCGCCGAACCGTCCGGCCCGTAGCGTGCCGAGTCCCGCGCGGGAGGGGCCCGCGCCGGTGACCTGGAGGTTCACCCGTGCCGGAGACGGATCTGAAGCAGCGGCTCGCCGAGCGGTTCCGGGAGGTCAACGGGGACCATCCGATGACCGCCGCGGACGACGCGTACGTCAGCGCGCAGTTCGTCGTCCTGGAGGAGCTGTGCGCGGTACAGAGCCGCGATCCCGAAGATGTGCGCCGGCTGATGCTGGACGGGCGTCTCCCGCTCCCGGGCTATCTGCGGTCCGACGGTGCCGAGATGGTGCCGGCCGACCTGTTCGCGCTCGCCGACGAGGCCGGCGGCGTGGAGCTGCTCGAAGCCTGGTTCACCGCCCACTGGGCCGACCCGGCCGCCGGGAAGGCGGAGTGGGACGCGTATCTCAGCGGGCAGTACGTGTGCCTGCACTCGGTGACCCCGGCCACCATCCGGCGGAAGGACCAGCTGACGGCCGCGATCGGCGCCGCCGTCGACGATCCCGACGCCGATGCGGTGCGGCTGCACGCCCTGGTCGACGAGCTCGACGCCCTGGAACCGGCGTTCACGGCCTACGACCGGCTCCGCTTCGGCGGCCCCACGTCCCGCGACACCTGCATCGACGCGGTGCGAGCCCGCTTCCCGCGCCCGGACCGGCCCGGGCGTGGGTAGCGTTGGCCGCACGGGTGACCGAAGACGCCCCTGGGGCGGGGACGGGGAGGGACACGGCATGGCGGGGGACGCGCAGGACACGGCGCTGCGGCTGCGGGCGGTCTGCGAGGAGCTGTCGGAGCGGTTCTTCGAGCGGGACGACGTCGTCAGGACGCTGGTGGTGACGCTGCTGGCCGGGCAGCACTCGCTGGTGCTGGGCCCGCCCGGCACGGCCAAGTCGGAGCTGGCGCGGGAGCTGACGGGCCGGATCGACGGGGCCGCGTACTGGGAGATCCTGCTGTCGAAGTTCACCGCGCCGACGCGGATGTTCGGGCCGATCGACGTGGCCGCGCTGGCGCGGGGCGAGTACCGGCAGGTGTACGACGGGCGGGCGACGACCGCGCACGTCGCCTTCATCGACGAGATCTTCAAGTGCTCGACGGCCGCGCTGAACGAGACGCTCGGCTATCTCAACGAACGGATCTACCACCCCGAGAACGGCGGCGCCCCGATCCGCTGCCCGCTGATCGGCGCGATCACCGCGAGCAACGAACTCCCCGACGGGGAGGACTCCGCCGCGATCTACGACCGGCTGCTGGTGCGGATCGAGGTCGGCTATCTGGAGGACCCGTCGAACTTCGCCGCGCTGGTGCGGTCCGCCGTCGGCCGGCCCGCCGGACCCCCGCCGCGCACCACCCTCGAACTGGGCGCGCTCCAGCGGGCGGTCACCGAGAGCGTCCCGGCGGTGGGGGTGCCCGACGCGATCGTGGACGCGGTGGTGACGCTGCGGGCGGCCCTGCGCCGCAAGGAGCTCGTCGCCTCGGACCGGCGGTGGCGGCAGGCGGTCGGTCTGCTCCAGGCGTCCGCGTACCTGGACGGGCGGACGGAGGTCGCCGATACCGACCTGTCGGTCCTGGCCCATGTGCTGTGGGACTCCCCCGCCCAGCGCCCGGTCGTGGAGCGGGAAGTGCTGAACCTGGTGAACCCGGACGCCCGGGAGGCGCTCGATCTGGCCGACGTCATCGAGGAGCTGGAGGCGCAGCTCGACGCGATGGCCGGACAGTCGCGGGAGGCACTGAGCGAGTGGGTGATCAAGAACGCCCACCACAAGCTGGCCATGGCGGGCAAGCGGCTGGAGCGGCTGCGGGAGGAGGCCGCGGCGGCCGGCCGGTCCACGGCGACCGTCGACCGGGTGACCGGCCGCCAGCGCGCGGTCCGCGCCCGGGTGCTCACCGAGGCGCTGGGCGTGGACGCGTCCATGGTGCCGACCCGGCTCTGAGACGCGTATGGACGAGGAGACCGAGCGGCTCGACGCGCTCACCCAGCAGGCCGGCCGGTGGCTGGCCCTGTCCGCCTCCCCCGCCGAACGGCACACCACGGCCGTGGTCGCGGGGCCATACGACCGGGTCGCGTGGCGCGACGTGTACGCGCGGTCGGCGGCACTGCGTGAGCTGGCGGCGCAGCTCCTCACCCGCCACGCGCACGCCCCCGACCTGCTGGCGGACGTCTTCCTGTGCGCGTACCAGGCAGCCCCGCGCCTGCGGGACAGCACGGTGATGGCGCCGTCCCGTCTGCTCCACCACCAGGTGGTCACGGCGCTCACCCAGTCCCCCGGCTTCGCCGCCCTGCGCCGGGACACGGCGGGCGACGCCTACGCCGCCGCCATGGCCGTGCTCGCCCAGGCGTCCGCGCTGCGGGGGCTGCTGGAGCGGTCACGGGAGGTGCGGGAGCGGACCGGGCGGGCGGACCGGGCCCGGCAGGAGGCCGAGGCCGCGGCGGCCGCCGTGGGCGAGGCGCTGCGGCAGGCCGCGGAGAAGGCCGACGGCCAGGGGCAGGTGCCCGCGCCGGTCGCCGCCGCCGTGCGCCGGGCGGTCGGGGCGGCCGAGGCCGCCGAGGACGAGGCCCGGCGGGAGGACGGCGCCGCCGGGCAGGCGATGGCGGCGGCGGTCCCCGGCATCCGGTCGGCCGCCCGGAACGCCGCGTCGGCGGCGGCCGAGGCCGTCCGGCAGGAGGCGGCGCTGATGCGGGCGTGGGGCGTGGACGCGGGCGAGACGGAACGGATGCCGTTCGAGGAGCGCGCCCGCCTCGCCGAACGGCTGCGTTCCGGGCGTCTCGCGCGGTGGGCCGAACTGATCGGCCGCTTCCGGCAGATGGCGGCCGGCGAACGCGCCCGCAAGGTGGAGCACGCCACCGGCGAGCTGGTCGGCGTCACCCTCGGCGACGACCTCTCCCGCGTCATCCCCTCCGAGCTGGCCGTCCTCGGCGTGCCGGAACTGCGCGCGGTGTTCGCCGCGCGGTACGCCGCCGGGGAGCTGATGCTGTACGACAGCCGGGGCGAGCAGGGCACCGGCAGGGGCGCGGTGATCGCGTGCGTGGACACGTCGCACTCCATGTACGCGGAAGGGCCCGGCGGGGTCACCCGGGAGGCGTGGTCGAAGGCGTGCGCGCTGGCGCTCCTGGACCAGGCGCGTCACGCCGGCCGGGACTTCGTGGGCATCCTGTTCTCGGCCGCCGACAAGCTCCAGGTCTTCCGCTTCCCGGGCGACCGGCCCGCCCGCGTCACCGACGTCCTGGACTTCGCGGAGACGTTCCTCGGCGGCGGCACCGACTTCCAGCGCCCGCTGGGCACGGCGGCGAAGATCCTGGAGGAGGAGTTCGACGACGCGTCCCGCGCCCGCGGCGACATCGTCCTGATCACCGACGACGCCTGCGAGGTCTCGGAGACATGGACCCGCCTGTGGAACGAGATCAAACGCCGCCTGGACTTCCGCCTGTTCGGCATCGCCATCGCCACCCCCGGCACGGCCACCGCCTCGGGCTCGGTCCTGGAGTCCCTCTGCGACAACCTCCGCACGGTCGACGACCTGACGGACGTCCACACGACGGCGGACCTGTTCCGCGTGATCTGACCGCGCGCAGGACGTGATCCGGCTGCGCCCGGGAACCGACAGCCGGACGCCCCGGTCCAGGAAGAACCGGGGCGTCCGTCGGGTCTCGGCACGTTCGTGAGCCCCTGGGCAGGGCCGTGCCGAAGGGGGCGGGGGCGGGCCCTGAGCCGCGGGTTCCCGTCGGGGCGGACGGGAGGGGCGGCGCCGGGACCGGTACCCCGCACGCCGTTGTGCGGGGCCCCGCCGGTGTGTTCCGCGGCCGGCCGTGGCGTGACGATCGCTGGTCAGGGCATCCTCGTGCCGGCCGGCCGCGGGGTCTGTGCGGGCGTGGTCAGCCCAGGCGCTCCACGAGCGCGCGGTGCTGGTCCCACAGCTCCTTCGGGGTGTGGTCGCCGAAGGTGTTGAGGTGCTCGGGGACGAGGGCGGCCTCCTCGCGCCACACCTCCTTGTCCACGGTGAGCAGGAAGTCCAGGTCGCTGTCGGAGAGGCCGAGGCCGTCCGTGTCGAGGGCGGCCTTCGTCGGCAGCACGCCGATCGGGGTCTCGACGCCCTCCGCCTTGCCCTCCAGGCGCTCCACGATCCACTTCAGGACACGGCTGTTCTCGCCGAAGCCGGGCCAGACGAACTGGCCCTCGTCGTTCTTGCGGAACCAGTTGACGTAGTAGATCTTCGGCAGCTTGGACTGGTCCTTGTCCTTCGCCACGTCGATCCAGTGAGCCATGTAGTCGCCCATGTTGTAGCCGCAGAACGGCAGCATGGCGAACGGGTCGCGGCGCAGCTCGCCGACCTTGCCCTCGGCGGCGGCGGTCTTCTCGGAGGCCACGTTGGCGCCGAGGAAGACGCCGTGGTTCCAGTCGAAGGACTCCGTCACCAGCGGCACGGCCGTGGCGCGGCGCCCGCCGAAGAGGATCGCGGAAATCGGCACACCCCTGGGGTCCTCCCACTCGGGCGCGATGATCGGGCACTGGGACGCGGGCACCGTGAAGCGGGCGTTGGGGTGGGCGGCCGGGGTCCCCGACTCCGGGGTCCAGTCGTTGCCCTTCCAGTCGGTGAGGTGGGCCGGGGTCTCCTCCGTCATGCCCTCCCACCACACGTCGTTGTCGTCGGTGAGAGCGACGTTGGTGAAGACCGCGTTGCCCCACAGGGTCTTCATCGCGTTGGCGTTGGTGTGCTCGCCGGTGCCGGGCGCGACGCCGAAGAAGCCGGCCTCGGGGTTGATCGCGTAGAGGCGGCCGTCCTCGCCGAAGCGCATCCAGGCGATGTCGTCGCCGATGGTCTCGACCGTCCAGCCGGAGATCGTCGGCTCCAGCATGGCGAGGTTGGTCTTGCCGCACGCGGACGGGAAGGCCGCGGCCACGTACTTGGACTCGCCCTGCGGCGGCGTGAGCTTCAGGATCAGCATGTGCTCGGCGAGCCAGCCCTCGTCGCGGGCCATGACGGACGCGATGCGCAGGGCGTAGCACTTCTTGCCGAGCAGGGCGTTGCCGCCGTAGCCGGAGCCGTAGGACCAGATCTCGCGGTCCTCGGGGAAGTGCGAGATGTACTTGGTCTGGTTGCAGGGCCAGGGGACGTCCTCCTGGCCGGGCTCCAGCGGGGCGCCGACCGAGTGCACGGCCTTCACGAAGAAGCCGTCGTCGCCGAGCTCGTCGAGGACGGGCCGCCCCATGCGGGTCATGGTGCGCATGGAGACGGCGACGTACGCGGAGTCGGTGATCTCCACGCCGAGGGCGGACAGCGGCGAGCCGAGCGGGCCCATGCAGAAGGGGACGACGTACATGGTGCGGCCGCGCATGGAGCCGCGGAAGACGCCCTTCTCGCCCTGGAAGATCTCCCGCATCTCCGCGGGGGCCTTCCAGTGGTTGGTCGGGCCGGCGTCCTCCTCCTTCTCGGAGCAGATGAAGGTCCGGTCCTCGACCCGGGCGACGTCGGTCGGGTCGGAGGCGGCGTAGTAGGAGTTGGGACGCTTGACCGGGTCGAGCCTGGTGAACGTGCCCTTGGCGACGAGCTCCTCGCACAGGCGCTCGTACTCGGCTTCCGAGCCGTCGCACCAGACCACGTTGTCCGGCTGCGTCAGCTCTGCGATCTCGTCGACCCAGGAGATCAGTCCCTGGTGGGTGGTGGGGACGCCGGGTTCCGCGATGTCGCGCGCCACGTTTGCTCCTAAGTGAGGGTTTTTTGGTTGGAGGCCCCGTGGGGGCTGCGACCCGGATGCGTGAAAGTGGTGACTCTGGCGCTCATCCGGTGTCGACCGCACTCATTTGATCATCCGATGCGCGCGCCCATCTGTCCAGAGGGCCGCACAAGTGAGCAACGTGACGCTGACCACGGCTGGCGTGCGGCTTTACGCGAACGTTGGGCGAACGAAACCGATTCTTTGCGTGACGCGGCGCACCGGCCCGCATGAGAGGATGGCCACTTCACGGGCCCAACAGGTCGCTCGGAGGTGTAACTTACGGTCCCGTAGGTACCATGCGAGCATGACTGCGTTCGCCCCCGATACGCCCAAGGACCCTCAGGCCCAAGGCCGGGGCCCGGTGGCGACCTCTCTGCCGCACCCCGTGAAACCGAAGCTCCGCGGCTGGCTCCACCTCGGCATGTTCCCGGCAGCGCTGGTCGCCGGTCTGGCCCTCACCGCGTTCGCCGACTCCCCCCGGGGCCGCCTCGCCTGCGGCGTGTACGCCCTCACCGCCTGCCTGCTCTTCGGCGTGAGCGCGCTGTACCACCGGGGCAACTGGAGCCCCCGCATGGACGGGGTGCTGCGCCGCCTCGACCACGCCAACATCTTCCTGATCATCGCGGGCACCTACACCCCATTGACGATCATGCTGCTGCCCGACTCCAAGGGCCGCCTGCTGCTGTGGGGCATATGGGCCGCCGCGGCCGCCGGAATCATCTTCCGCGTCTTCTGGGTCGGCGCCCCGCGCTGGCTCTACACGCCGTGCTACATCGCGATGGGCTGGGCCGCGGTGTTCTACCTGCCGGACTTCATGCGCACCGGCGGCATCGCCGTCGTCGTCCTGGTCGTGGTCGGCGGCCTGCTCTACAGCGCCGGCGGCATCGTCTACGGCATCAAGAAGCCCAACCCCTCGCCCCGCTGGTTCGGCTTCCACGAGGTGTTCCACTCCTTCACCCTGGCCGCCTTCATCGCCCACTACGTGGGCATCTCGCTGGTGGCCTACCAGCACGCGTAGGAAGCCCCCGGGGACGGCTCCCCGCCCCGCGCACAAGGCCGCGGCATCGACGCCGCGGCCTTTCCGTGCCCGCACCCGATCCCTGCAGGGGGAGGGGCCCGTGCCCGACAATGAACGTCATGACGGCCGCACGATCCCCCCGCGCCCCCGACGCCCCGCCGCGCCCCGGACTGCGCGAACGCAAGAAGATCAAGACGCGGGAGGCCATCCGCGGCGCCGCCTACGCGCTGGTCGAGGAGCAGGGGTACGACGCGACGACGATCGAGCAGATCGCCGAGCGCGCCGAGGTGTCACCGTCGACCGTCTTCCGCTACTTCCCCACCAAGGAGGACATCGTCATCACCGACGAGTACGACGAGCCGCTGCTCGCCGAACTCGCCGCACGGCCCGCCGACGAACCCTGGACCGACTCCGTCCGGTACGTGATCCGCAAGGCCGTCCGCCTCGCCATGACCGAGCAGCCGGAGATCACGGAGCTCCGCGCCCGGCTGGTCCTGGAGGTCCCCGCGGTCCGCGCGCGGATGCGGGAGGCCCTCACGGGCATCGGGCGGACGCTCGCCGAGGCCGTCGCCGGCCGCACCGGGCTCGACCCGGACGGACTGGAGGCGCGGGTGCACGCGATGTCCCTGGTCGGCGGCCTGCTGGAGGCCACCGTGTACTGGGCCGAGCACGGCCACCGCGATGACTACGCCGACCTCGCCGACCGGGCGATCCACGTGATCGAGCACGGCCTGCCCGCCGCGAAATCCTGAGGCGGCGCGCGCCGGACATGCCATCCTGACCGGGTGAACGGTCCCGAGATCCATGTCGAGTTCGCCCCCGAGCTGCTTGTCTTCGTCCCCCAGGCGCGCGCCACGGGCAGCCTCAGGACGGTCACCGACGGCTTCTCCGCCCTCGGTCACGTCGTCGAGTCCCTCGGCGTCCCGCTGACCGAGGTCGGCACCCTGCTGGTGGACGGCCGCGAGGCACCCACCGGGCACGTCCCCGCCGCCGGCGAGTCGGTGACCGTCCGCCCCCACGCGCATCCGCAGCGGGTGCCCGGCGCTCCCCTGCGCTTCCTGCTCGACGTCCACCTCGGCACCCTCGCCCGACGGCTGCGGCTGCTGGGCGTGGACACGGCGTACGAGTCGACCGACATCGGCGACCCGGCGCTGGCCGCCCGCTCCGCCGCCGAGAAGCGGGTCATGCTCAGCCGCGACCGGGGCCTGCTGCGCCGCCGCGAGCTGTGGGCGGGCGCCTTCGTCTACAGCACCCGCCCCGAGGAACAACTGGCGTACGTCCTGGACCGCTTCGAGCCCGAGCTGCGGCCCTGGACCCGCTGCACCGCCTGCAACGGGCTGCTGCGCGCGGCCGGCAAGGAGGACGTCGCCGACCAGCTCAAGGAGGGCACCCACCGCACGTACGACGTGTTCGCCCAGTGCGCCGACTGCGGGCGCGCCTACTGGAAGGGCGCGCACCACGAGCAGCTGGAGGCGATCGTGGAGCGCGCGGTGGCGTCGCGGGCGGACCGCGGCCTCTGAGACCTCCCGCCTACCGGGCCCCCGACGGCGCCCGTCCGCCGAGCGCCGTGCGCAGGCGGCCGGGGTCGGTCGTCGGGGCGTCGCAGGTGAAGTTGCGGCAGACGTAGGCGGCCGGGGCGCCGTCGACGAGGGGCCGGCCGGCGAGCAGCGGGAACTCGTCGCCGCCCTCCGTGCCCACGGCGACCACCGCGCCGGGCGCCGTGCCCAGCAGGGCGGTGCGGTGCAGCTCCGCGGTCACCGGATCGTCCGTGCCCCGCCCGACCACCGCGACCTCGCGCGGCCCGTCCAGCACGGCCTCGGCGACGGCCAGCCCCCAGCCGATGAACCGCGGCACCCGCGGGCCGAGCGTCTTCACCACGCCCAGGGCCCGCTCGGCGGCCGCTCGGTGCGGCTCGGATCCGGTGTGCGCCGCGTAGCCCAGCAGCGCGCCCGCGGCGGCGGTCCAGCCGGACGGGGTGGCGTTGTCCGTGGGGTCCTGCGGGCGCCGGATCAACCGCTCCGCGTCCGACGCCGTGTCGAACAGCGCGCCGGACTCCGCGTCCAGGAAGCGGGACAGCACGTGGTCGACGAGCAGGCCCGCGAAGTCCAGCCACACGCCCTCGCCGGTCACCGACGCCAGCGCCAGGAAGCCCTCGGCGACGTCGGCGTAGTCCTCCAGCACGCCCGCGTTGGCGCCCGCCTGCCCGTCCTTGCTGGTCCGGGCGATACGGGCCTGCTCGTCCAGGTGCACCCGCACCAGCAGGTCGCCGGCGGCCACCGCGGCCTCCACCAGGTCCGGGCGGTCGAAGTAGGCGCCGGTCTCGGCGAGCGCGGCGATCGCCAGGCCGTTCCAGGCCGCGACCACCTTGTCGTCCCGGCCGGGCGCGGGCCGCCGGGAACGCGCCTCGAGCAGCCGTTCCCGGACGCCGTCGATCCGGGCCGCGTCGACCACCTCGTCGCGCTGCGGCAGCCGCAGCACCGACGCGCCCTCCTCGAAGGTGCCCTCCTCCGTCACCCCGAAACAGCGGGCGGCCAGGTCCGCGTCCGCGTCGCCGAGCACCTCGCGCAGCTGCTCAGGCGTCCACACGTAGTAGGCGCCCTCCACGTGCCGCCCGGTGCCGTCGTCGCTGTCGGCGTCCAGCGCGGAGGCGAAGCCGCCCTCCGGTGTGCGCAGTTCGCGGACCATGAAGTCGGCCGTCTCCAGCGCCACCCGCCGCGCGAGCTCCGAGCCGGTGGTCCGCCACAGGTGGGCGTAGACGCGGCACAGCAGGGCGTTGTCGTAGAGCATCTTCTCGAAGTGCGGGACCACCCAGTCGCGGTCCACGGAGTAGCGGGCGAAGCCGCCGCCGAGCTGGTCGTAGATGCCGCCGCGCGCCATCCGCTCGCAGGTGTCCGCCGCCATCTGCAGCGCGCCCTCCGCGCCGGTGCGGGCGTGGTGGCGCAGCAGGAACTCGATCACCATGGACGGCGGGAACTTCGGCGCCCCGCCGAACCCGCCGCGCTGCGGGTCGTACTCCCGGGTCAGCCCGAGCAGCGCCTGCGCCAGCTCCTGCTCGCCCGGCGCCTCGTCGCCGCCCACGGACAGCTCCCGGCCCGCCAGGTCCCGCGTGATCTTGCCGGCGACCTCGCCGACCTCGTCCCGCCGCTCCTCCCAGGCCTGCCGGACGCCCTCCAGGACCTGCCGGAACGAGGGCATGCCGTGCCGGGGGGCGGGCGGGAAGTAGGTGCCGAAGTAGAACGGCTCGGCGTCCGGGGTGAGGAACACCGTCATCGGCCAGCCGCCCTGCCCGGTCGCCGCCTGCACGGCCTCCATGTAGACGGCGTCGACGTCGGGGCGCTCCTCGCGGTCGACCTTGACGCTGACGAAGTGCTCGTTCAAGTAGTCGGCGGCGGCCTGGTCCTCGAAGGACTCGTGGGCCATCACGTGGCACCAGTGGCAGGCGCTGTATCCGACGCTCAGGAAGACCGGCACGTCGCGCCGCCGGGCCTCCTCGAACGCCTCGGGACTCCACGGCCACCAGTCGACCGGGTTGTCCGCGTGCTGCAGGAGATAGGGGGACGTGGCCTGCGCGAGTCGGTTCGGCATACCTCCATCCTCGCGCACTCCGCCGGCGGAACGGGGCGAGGGACGCACCGAGCCGCTTGAACGGACGCGGCGTGACGCGCCTTGCCGGCCCCGCACGCCCGCCCCGCCCCGGCCCGGCCCGGTACGACGCCGGCCAGCTCCTGGGCCCGCGCGCGGGCCCCGCCTTCCACCGGGCGTTCACGACGCGCCGGGTCCCGCTCCGGCCGGGTGAAGGGCGAGGCGCTGCGGCGCGAAGAGCTGCTGGAAGCGGGACGAACCCGACCACCGGGACCCGCTCGTCTCGGACTGACCGTTCCGTCAAGTCTCCCTTCCGCGCCACGGACCGGACCTTCGGGCGCCACCCCCTCGCGCGTCCGACGTGTCCCAAGGACACTCGTAGGCAATGGAGTCGCCGCCGGAGGGGGACGGGACATGAGGGACGGTCATCGGGCCGATGCCGAACGGCTGTTGGCGCGGGCCGTGGAGGAGGAGGTGCGCCGGTCGGGCGGGCGCACCGACGGGAAGGTGCTGCTGTCCCGGGCGCGCGGAGCGCTGGACGCGATGGCGCGCACGGCGGCCGAGGAGTACGAGGCGTACACCCGCGCACTGGACGAGGCGGAGGCGGGGCGGCAGTCGTTCCGGCAGCGGTACGCGCGCGAGGGCGGCGGGACGCCGTTGCTGGTGGCCGGGGTGGCGGGCGTCGCTGCGGTGGTCGCCGACCTGGCGTTCGGCACGGACACCGGGACCGCGCTGGGCGCGGGTGTGGCCGTCGGTGTGGTCGGGGCGGCGGCGACCGTGGTGAAGGTCGCCGGGTCGCACCTCCCCGCCGCCCACCACCACGCCGGGGCGGCGGGCCAGCCGGGCGGGGTGGAGCAGCTGCGCCTGCAGTGGCTGACCGCGCTGGAGGTGCGGGGCATCCGGCCGTTCCTCGACCAGCAGCGGGTCCTCGCCGCGTCCACGGCGCCCCGGCGGACCGGGCCGCGGCTGCGCGGCACCGACAAGAGCGCGGCGGCTCGCGGGAGAAACGTCCTGGAGCAGTCGTTCGGGCAGCTCCCCGAGCCGCACGGCCCGTTCGCCGGGCGGCGGCAGGAGATGGCCCGGATCCGGCAGTGGGTGCAGTCGGCCCGCGCGAGCACGGAGACCCGGCCCACGGTCGTGGTGCTGCACGGGGAGCCGGGCAGCGGCCGTACGACGCTGGCGGTGCGGGCCGCGCACGAGCTGAAGGACTACTTCCGCGGGGCCTGCGTGGTCGACCTGCGCGGCGAGGGCTCCGGCGAGCCCCCGCTGTCCACGCGGGACGCGCTGCTGCATCTGCTGAACCGGCTCGGCGCGCCCCGCGAGCAGCTCCTGTTCCGCGAGCGGACCTCGCCGGACCAGCAGGTCAAGCGGCTGAGCGAGCTGTACCACCAGCATCTGACCGGCACGCCCGTCACGATCGTCCTCGACGACGCCTCCGACCCGCAGCAGGTGCGCACGCTTCTGCCCGAGCGCTCCGACAGCCTGGTGCTCGTCACCTCGCGCTCCCCGCTCGGGCTGTCCGAGGACCTGCCCGCGCGGGTGCACCGGCTGCCGGTGGAGCCGCTGGACGCGGCCGGCGCGGAGGAGCTGCTGACCGCCGCCGCGCAGGACGCCTCGGGGCCGTACGACGCCGAGTCCGCGGAGCGGGTGCGGGAGCTGTGCGGGGGCCTGCCGCTGGCGCTGCGGCTGGCCGGCGCCGCCCTCGGGCCGCGCTCGACGCTCGCCCTCGCCACCGACCTCGACGCCTACGGGCCCGTCGAGCCGGTCGAGCGTGCGCTGTGGCTGCGCTACACCGACCAGCCGGACACCGTACGGCGGCTGCTGCGGCGGCTGGCGCTGGCCGGGCGGGCGTCGCTCGGCGCTGCCGCCGCGGCGGCGCTGCTGTCCACCGACGAGGCGGAGGCCACCCGGCACCTGGAGGCGCTGCACCGGGCCGGGCTGATCGACCGGGTGCGGCACAGCCGGTACCGGCTGCACGCCCTGGTGCGGGCGTTCGCGCACGCCCGTCTTCTCGACGAGGAGGACCCGGACGAGCGCGCCGCCGCGCAGGAGCGGCTGATCGTCAACTACGCCGAGCTCGCCGACTCGGTGCTGCGGCTGGTCGACGGCAACATGTCGACCCGCTCCGACCGCTTCAGCCCCTACGGCTTCACCTCCCTGGACGAGGCGCTGCGCTGGCTGGACGACGAGTCCAGCTTCATCACCGCCGCGCTGCGGCACGCCGAGGGCGTCGACCGGGGGGCGGTGCTGAATCTGCTGGGCGCGCTGTGCGACTACTGCCTGCTGCGCGGCGACCTCTACCGGCTGGGTGAGATCAACGAGCTGGCGCAGGCCGTCGACGAGGGGCTGCTGATCCGCTCGGTGCAGTGGCGCACCGGCATCGCAGCCCGTCAGCTCGGCGAGCTGGACACGGCGCGGACCACCCTGACGTCGGTGGTGGACCTGTACCGGGAGGCGCAGCACGAGGCGGGCCAGGCGCGGGCGCTGACCTCGCTCGGCATCACGCTGCACCACCAGGGGAACCTGACGGAGGCGTCGGCGCGGCTGCGGGAGGCGCTGGACCTCCAGGCGTCCGACGCGCTGGCCGCCGACCGCGCCTGGACGATGCACGCGCTGGCCGCGGTGGAACGGGACCGGGCGCGGCTGGCCGAGGCGCTGGAGCTGCTCGGCGAGTCGCTGGTGCTGCACCGTGCGGGCGAGTCCCTGCACGGGCAGGCGTGGGCGCACTTCCAGCTCGGTCAGCTGCATCTGCGGCGGGGGGACGTGCCGCGCGCGGAGGGTGAGCTGCGCACCGCCCTCGACCTGTACGGCCGGACCCGGGACGCGCGCGGCGAGGCATGGGCGCTGACCGAGCTGGCGCGGGCCCGGCTGGTGGACGGGGAGGCGGGTCCCGCGGTGGAGGAGCTGCGCCGGGCGGCCGCGCGGCACCGGGACAACGAGGACGCGCGCGGCGAAGCCTGGACGCTGTACTACCTGGGGCAGGCGCTGGAGGAGAGCGGCGATCTGGACCGCGCGGTGCGCGAGCTGGAACGTGCCCGCACGATGTTCTCCCGTATGCGGGACGTCTACGGCCTCGCCTGCGCCCGGCACCACTCGGCGCGGGTCACCCGCGACCAGCGGGCGGCCCGGACGGGCTCGCTGCGCAACTCCGGGTTCGCCCGGCAGCTCCTGGTGGACGCGCGCGCCGACTTCCAGCGGATCGGGGTGGCGCACGGCGAGGCGTGGACGTGCCTGGAGCTGGCGGTCGTCGACGCGGGCAACGCGCGCACCCAGCAGGCGCTGGCGCTGTGCGACGAGGCGGTCGCGCTGTTCGCCTCCTACGGCGACCGGCGCGGCGAGGACTGGGCGCGCTTCCTGCGCTGCACTCTCCTGCCGTACGCGGCGCCGGGCGGCACGGAGGTCGGCACGGCGGTGGCCCAGCAGGAACTCACGGAACTGGCCGCCTCCCCCCACCCGGCCCGCGACCCCAAGCTCACCGACTGCGTCGACTCCTACCAGCTCCTCCTGGAGCGGGGCGTCACCCTCGACACGGGCTGGCAGGCCTGGAACCTGGGCCTGGTCCCCACCCGCCACGCACGGGAGGTGATGGGGGTACCCGTCCCGCTGGACGCGTAGGCCGCTTCCGGGCACGCAGGGTGCGGCACCCGGCGCGTCTGCCGGGTGCCGCACGTCTGTGCGCCTGGGTCAGGCCGTCGACTTGCCGGCGTCGGGCGCGACGGCGTCCGCGGCCTTGTCGTCCGGCTCCGCGAAGTTCACGCGGCCCATGTGCCGGTTCATCGACTTCATCAGGCCCCAGACCGCCAGGGCCATCACCGCGAAGACGATGAAGCCGAGGACACCGGGGGTGACCTTGTCCTCGTCGAACTCCTTGGCGAGGGGGACCAGGTGGGTCATTGCCAGGCTTGCGCTTGCGCTCATGTCAGCCATTGTCCCGGATGCCCGCGAAGAGGTCGTCCTCGGGGAGGGAGGTGTCCACGAGCGACTTCGCGAGCTCGTACTCCTCCGTCGGCCAGACCTCCTTCTGGAGGTCCAGCGGCACCCGGAACCAGCCGCCGTCGGGGTCGATCTGCGTGGCGTGCGCGATCAGCGCCTTGTCCCGGATCTCGAAGAAGTCGGCGCACGGCACGTGCGTGGTGAGCGTGCGCTCCTTGCGCTCGAACTCGTCCCACCGCTTCAGCCAGTCCCCGTACGGCGACTCCAGCCCGCGCTCCAGCATCGCGTTGTGCAGCGCCTCGGTGCGGGGCCGGTTGAAGCCCTGGTTGTAGTACACCTTCAGCGGCTGGTACGCCGGGCCGAACTCGTCCTCCGGGTACTTCACGGTGTCCGCCGCGCCCTCGAACGCCACCATCGTGATCTTGTGGGTCATGATGTGGTCGGGGTGCGGGTAGCCGCCGTTCTCGTCATAGGTGGTGATCACCTGCGGCCGGAAGGAGCGGATCTTCCGCACCAGTTCCCCCGCCGCCTTGTCGACGTCCTCCAGCGCGAAGCAGCCCTCCGGCAGCGGCGGCAGCGGGTCGCCCTCGGGCAGGCCCGAGTCGACGAAGCCCAGCCACTCCTGCTTCACGCCGAGGATCTCGCGGGCCTCGTCCATCTCCTTCTTGCGCACCTCGTGGATGTGCTCCTCGATGTACGCGTCCCCCTGGAGCTTCGGGTTGAGGATGGAGCCGCGCTCCCCGCCCGTGCAGGTCACCACCAGCACGTCCACCCCCTCGGACACGTACTTCGCCATGGTGGCCGCGCCCTTGCTCGACTCGTCGTCGGGGTGGGCGTGGACGGCCATCAGTCGCAGCTTGTCGGTCAAGACTCAATCCTCAAGTCGTTGGGCGCCCTGTGTGCGGCGGCGCAGTCGCAGGCTTCTATAGTGACGGAACCGGGGGGCGAAAAATTCCGGAGCGCCGCTCCCGGGGACGGTCCGGGGACGCCGGTCCCTTCCTTCCGAGGAGACGATCATGAGTACGTCGAGCACGCGGCTGCCCGAGGGCCGCTACGGCCGCTCCTCGGACCAGCGTGCCGACCGCACCCTCAAGGTCGTCGGCGGTGTGCTGGCCGTCCTGTTCGCCGCCCTGATCGGCTGGTTCGGCTACCACTACGTCGCCCAGAACGAGATCAGCGCCGAGCTGATCCGCTTCGAGACCGGCGAGGACGCGGTGAAGGTGCACCTGGAGGTGCACAAGGACGCCGGCGTCGTCGGCTACTGCACCGTGCGCTCCCAGTCCGCGGACGGCGCCGAGGTCGGCCGGGCCGACTTCCGCTTCGACGGGGACGCCACCCGCATCGACCAGGTGGTCACACTGCGGACCACCTCCCCCGGCACCAGCGCGGAGCTCGTCGGCTGTCACGCCGAATGAGCGGGCGGGGAATACCCGGCCACTGACCTGCGCTGATGTGAGAAGAGTGGCTTATGTCCTCCCCCTGCGGGCACTGAATTGTTAGGCTCGTGGTTTCGCCCGTCCCTGGGGGACCATCCTTCTGGGTAGGGCGATGCTTTGTATTCCCAGTACCTACGAGGAGCACCTGTGACCCAGACCAGCGAGAACGTCACCTGGCTGACCCAGGAGGCGTACAACAAGCTCAAGGACGAGCTTGAGTACCTTACTGGTCCCGCGCGCACGGAGATCGCCGCCAAGATCGCCGCCGCGCGTGAGGAGGGCGACCTGCGTGAGAACGGCGGGTACCACGCGGCCAAGGAGGAGCAGGGCAAGCAGGAGCTCCGTGTGCGCCAGCTGACCCAGCTCCTCGAGAACGCCAAGGTGGGCACGCCCCCGGCGACCGACGGAGAGGTGGCGCCCGGCATGGTCGTCACGATCGCCTTCGACGGCGACGAGGACGACACGCTGACCTTCCTGCTCGCCTCCCGCGAGTACGCGAGCTCCGACATCGAGACGTACTCGCCGCAGTCCCCCCTGGGGTCCGGCGTGATGGGCCACAAGGTCGGCGAGGACGCGGAGTACGAGCTGCCGAACGGCAAGAAGGCCTCGGTGACGATCCTCAAGGCCGAGCCCTACAGCGGCTGACCGGCCGCACGCGAGTCCCCACGGGCCCCCGGCGCCCCGAGCGGCGCCGGGGGCTTCGTCATGCCGCCGCCGAGCGGTACTTGCGCACGGCCAGGGTGCGGAAGATCACGATGATCAGCACCGAGTAGATCACCGACGCCCACACCGGGTGCTGCATCGGCCAGGCGTCGGAGGTGGAGACGCCCGGGTTGCCGAACAGCTCGCGGCACGCCTGGACGGTGGCGCTGAACGGGTTCCAGTCCGCGATGTGCTGCAGCCAGGGCGTCATGTTGCTGGAGTCCACGAACGCGTTCGACACGAACGTGACCGGGAACAGCCAGACCAGGCCCCCGGAGGTGGCCGCCTCGGGGGTGCGCACCGACAGGCCGATGACCGCGCCGATCCAGGTGAACGCGTACCCGGTGAGCAGCAGCAGGCCGAACGCGCCGAGCACCTCGCCGAAGCTGGTGTGCGTGCGCCAGCCGACCAGCAGGGCGACCACGGCGAGGACGAGCAGGGTGAGCGCCGTCTGCACCATGTCGGCGAGGGTTCGGCCGGTGAGCACCGCGCCGCGCGCCATCGGCAGGGAGCGGAAGCGGTCGATGAGCCCCTTGTGCATGTCCTCGGCGATGCCCGCTCCGGCCCCCGCCGTGGCGAAGGTGACCGTCTGGGCGAAGATGCCGGCCATCAGGAACTCACGGTAGACCTGCGGGCTGGTGGAACCGCCGATGTCCAGGGAGCCCCCGAACACGTACGAGAACAGCACCACGAACATGATCGGCTGGATCAGCCCGAAGATGACCACCTCGGGGATGCGGACCATGCGGATCAGGTTGCGCTTGGCGACGACCAGCGAGTCGCGGACGGAGCGGCTGAACGCGTTCCCGTGGGACGCGACCCGCACGGATTCGGTGACGGCACTCACTTCGCGGCCTCCTCGTGCTCGGACTGCGCGGATTCGGCGACATGGCCGGTGAGGGAGAGGAACACGTCGTCGAGGGTGGGGCGGCGCAGTCCGATGTCGTCGATCTCGATGCCCTCGGCGTCGAGCTCGCGGATGATCTCGGCGAGCAGCTTGGCGCCGCCGGAGACCGGCGTCGTGATCTTGCGCATGTGCTCCTCGACCGTGGTGTCGCCCTGGCCGAGGCCGCGCAGGCTGTACTTGTCGAGGAGGGCGGCCGCGGTGCGGATGTGCTCGCGGTCGTGCACCACGACCTCGACGCGCTCGCCGCCGGTGCGGGCCTTGAGCTGGTCGGAGGTGCCCTGGGCGATGACCTTGCCCTGGTCGACGACCGCGATGTCGTGCGCCAGGTGGTCGGCCTCCTCCAGGTACTGCGTGGTGAGCAGCAGCGTGGTGCCGCCGGAGACGAGATCCTTGATCACGTCCCAGAGCTGCTGGCGGTTGCGCGGGTCGAGTCCGGTCGTCGGCTCGTCCATGAACATCACGGGCGGGGAGACGACCAGGGCGGCGGCCAGGTCGAGGCGGCGGCGCATGCCGCCCGAGTAGGTCTTCGCCGTGCGGTCGGCCGCGTCCGCCAGGTGGAACTGCTCCAGCAGCTCGTCCGCGCGGGCCCGGGCGGCCTTGGCCCTCATCTGGTAGAGCTGGCCGACCATCTGGAGGTTCTCCCGGCCGGTGAGGTACTCGTCGACGGCGGCGAACTGACCGGACAGACCGATCGAGCGGCGCACGGCGTCGGGGTGCTTCAGCACGTCGATCCCGGCGACGACGGCCCTGCCGCTGTCGGGACGCAGCAGCGTGGTGAGGCAGCGGACGGTGGTGGTCTTGCCCGCGCCGTTCGGCCCGAGCAGCCCCAGGACGGTCCCCTCCGGGACCTCGAGGTCGACGCCGTCCAGTGCCTTGACGTCTCCGAAGGTCTTCACCAGACCTTCGGCTTGGATGGCACCTGGCATATGAATCTCCACGTCATCGTGATTCTTCGGAAAAAGCCTAGGTTCGTGTGCCGGCATGCGCCCGGTGCCGCCCCGGGGCGCCGGGGGTCACCGGCGGCCACGCCGTGACGGAGCACACACCATAACGCGATGTATCGCGTCTCTCAACGGGATTACCCGAAGGGGTGAAGCCGCGTCCGGCGTCAGCCCATGACCGTGTAACCCGCGTCGCGCAGGGCCTGCTGTACCTCGGCGCAGTGCGCCGGTCCCTTGGTCTCCAGGTGCAGCTCGACCTCCGCCTCCGTGAGTCCCAGCCGCGGGTCCGTCCGCACGTGGCTCACGTCGAGGACGTTAGCGTCGACCACTGACAACGCCCCGAGGAGCGAGGCCAGGGCGCCCGGCCGGTCGGTCAGCCGCAGCCGTACGGCCAGGTAGCGGCCCTGCGCCGCCATGCCGTGCCGCAGCACCCGTTCCATCAGCACCGGGTCCACGTTCCCGCCGGACAGCACCGCGACCACCGGCCCCTCGAAGGCCTCCGGCCGGCTCAGCAGCGCCGCGACCGGGCTCGCCCCGGCCGGCTCGACGACCAGCTTGGCCCGCTCCAGGCACAGCAGCAGCGCGGCCGACAGCTCGTCCTCGGTGACCGTGCACACCTCGTCCAACAGCTCGCCGACCAGCGCGAACGGCACGTCGCCGGGCCGCCCCACCTTGATCCCGTCGGCCATCGTCGCCGGGTGGCTCAGCGACACCGGGCGCCCGGCGGCCAGGGACGGCGGGTAGGCCGCCGCGCCCTCCGCCTGCACCCCGACGATCCGCACGTCCGGCCGCAGCGACTTCACCGCGACCGCGATTCCGGCCGCCAGCCCGCCCCCGCCGACCCCGACGACGATCGTCCGCACCTCCGGGCACTGCTCCAGGATCTCCAGTCCCACCGTGCCCTGCCCTGCGATGACGTCCGGGTGGTCGAAGGGGTGGATGAACACCGCGCCCGTCTCGTGCGCGTACTCCTGCGCCGCGGCCAGCGCCTCGTCCACCACCTGGCCGTGCAGGCGCACCTCGGCGCCGTACTCCCGGGTCGCGCTGATCTTCGGCAGCGGGGCGCCCTTCGGCATGAACACCGTCGAGCGCACGCCGAGCAGCGACGACGCCAGCGCCACGCCCTGCGCGTGGTTCCCCGCGCTCGCCGCGACGACTCCCGCCGCCCGCTCCTCGGGGAGCAGCCCGGCGATCCGCACGTACGCGCCGCGCAGCTTGAACGAGCCGGTCCGCTGGAGGTTCTCGCACTTCAGCAGCACCGGCGCGCCCACCTGCGAGGACAGGTGCCGGCTGCCCTCCAGGGCGGTGGTGCGGGCCACGCCGGAGAGCATCTTGTGGGCGCCGCGCACGTCGTCGAGGGTGACGGTGCGCAGCCGGTCGGCCGTGCGGTAGCTCATACCTCCAGCATCGCAGTTTCCACAGGGACGGCCCCGGTGTGACCAACCCGCGGACGACCGCTTTGCACAGCCCCGGTACGGTCCGCGCCCCGGCCGCGTACCCTGTCGTCCCATCAGCAGCCCATCACGAAGTGAGCCCCCCGCCATGCCCACTACACCTGAAATGTCGATGGACATGACGACCGATCTGACCGCGGTCGGCGACACCGGTCTTCTCGACACTCTGCAGCACGAGGTGGCGCTCTTCGCCCGCCGTGCCGAACAGACCCGGCTCGGCGGGGTCGGCCAGGTGCGGAACTCCATGGACCGCGCCGCCTACCTGCTGCTCAACCGGCTCGACAAGGAAGGCCCCATGGGCGTCAAGGCCCTGGCCGCGAGCATGGGGATCGACTCCTCGACCGTCACCCGTCAGGTGGCGCCGCTCGTGGACACCGGCCTGGTCAAGCGGACCTCGCACCCGGACGACGGCCGCGCCGTCGTGCTCCAGCTCTCCCCGCGCGGCCAGGCCCGCCTGGAGGAAGTGCGCGCCTCCCGGCGGCAGTTGATGGCCGAGCTGACCCAGGACTGGGCGCCGGAGGAGCGTGAGGCGTTCTGCGCGCTGCTCACCCGGTTCAACGGCGCGCTGTCCGCCCGGATGGCCGGGAACGACCGCGGCGACTCCTGACCCGGCCGCGCTCCGGCACCGTGCGCGCCTCTTGACCCGGAGGTGCGTCCTGGCCTGATATGTGGGGAGGGTCCCCGTCCGCCGCACGGCGCGGGGCGGCCCTCCGCGGGGGCTTCGGGAGGTGCGGGTGCGACCACGGCATGCGTGCGACGACGTCCGCCGCGCCCAGGAGTTCCGGGCGTACGTGGCGGGCGCGGGCGGACGGCTGCTGCACACCGCGACCCTGCTGACGGCAGAGCCCCGGGACGCCAACCCACGCGCCCAGCGCCTGCTCACCCTCGCCCTGGCCCGTACGTACGCCTGCTGGGACCGGCTGCACGGCGAGGACCCCTACGACCACACCCGGCGCTATCTGATGATCAGGTTCGCGCTCAGCACCCTGCGGTACGGCGGGCGGCTCCCCTTCCGGCCCCCGCCCGGCGGCCCGCTGGCCGGGCTGAGCCCGCAGGAGCGGCTGATCCTGGTGATGCGGCTGCACGAGGGCATCGGCGAGGACCAGACGGCGGCCCTGCTGGGGCTGCCGACGGAGCGCGTACGGGCCGTGCAGAACCGTGCGATGGCCGTCGTGCTGCGTCCCGCGCCGGGGCCCGCACCCGCCCTGGGGCGCGCCGGCACGGTGCCCTCATGACCGGGGAGGCGTGGTGAACCGGTCGAACCGCGAGGAGCGGGTGCGGCGGCTGATGGTGACGGGCCCTCCGGCGCTGCCGCCCGACCTCGCCGCGGAGGCGGTGCGGCGCGGCGCCCGCGTCCTCCGGCGACGCACGTACGCCCGGCGCGTGATGTGGCTGCTGCTGTGCGCGGCGACCGTGGCGTTCACGGTGTGGGCGCTGACCGCCCGGCCCTGGGTGGAGCCGCCGTCCGGGACGACCCCACCCCTCACCGGCTGGTGACCGGGCCTTCCGGCGTGCCCTAGCGGCCGAGGGCCTGCTGCAGGTCCTCGAGCAGGTCGTCGACGTTCTCGATGCCGACGGACAGGCGCACCAGGTCGGCCGGCACCTCGAGCTGCGAGCCGGCGACCGAGGCGTGCGTCATCCGGCCCGGGTGCTCGATCAGCGACTCGACGCCGCCCAGGGACTCGCCCAGGGTGAACACCTTCGCGCGGTTGCAGACCTCGACGGCCGCCTGCTCGCCGCCCTCGACGCGGAAGGAGATCATGCCGCCGAAGGATCGCATCTGCTTGGCGGCGACCTCGTGACCGGGGTGGTCGGGCAGGCCCGGGTACAGCACGCTCGTCACGCGCGGGTGACGGGTGAGCATGTCGGCGACGCGGGTCGCGTTCTCGCTGTGGCGGTCCATGCGCACCGACAGCGTCTTGGTGCCGCGCAGCACCAGCCACGAGTCGAAGGGCCCGGCGACCGCGCCCATCGCGTTCTGGTGGAACGCCAGCTCCTCGCCCAGCTCCGCGTCGGCGGTGACCAGGGCGCCGCCGACGACGTCCGAGTGGCCTCCCATGTACTTGGTCAGGGAGTGCACGACGACGTCCGCGCCGAGCGCCAGCGGCTGCTGGAGGTACGGCGTCGCGAAGGTGTTGTCGACGACGAGCCGGGCGCCGGCGTCCCGCGCCACCTGGGCGACGGCGGCGATGTCGGTGATGCCGAGCAGCGGGTTGGAGGGGGTCTCCACCCAGATGACCTTGGTTTTCGGGGTGATCGCGGCCCGCACCGCCGCCGGGTCGGAGGTGTCGGCCACCGACCACTCCACGCCCCAGCGCGCCACGACCTTCGCGAACAGGCGGAACGTGCCGCCGTACGCGTCGTTCGGGATGACCACGTGGTCGCCGGGCGCGAGCAGCGTGCGCAACAGGCAGTCCTCGGCCGCCAGTCCGGACGCGAACGCGAGTCCGCGGCGGCCGCCCTCGAGGGCGGCCAGGTTCTCCTCCAGCGCGGTCCTGGTCGGGTTGGCGCTGCGGCTGTACTCGTAACCGCCGCGCAGGCCGCCGACGCCGTCCTGCTTGTAGGTGGACACCTGGTAGATCGGCGGGACGACCGCGCCCGTCAGGGGGTCGGCGGTGTTGCCCGCGTGGATCGCGAGCGTCTCGAAGTGCTGACTGATGTGCCTGTCGCTCATGCGCCCGAGGGTAGTGCGCGGAACGGTGTGATGACGTCCGCCGCCGGTCCGGGCGGGGCGAAGGGGCCTTTTCGGGCGGGCGGCGGGGTTTTTCCACAGGTACGGGCACCGGGTTGGCCATTCGGCCGCGCGGTCTGGTTCGCTTGTGACATGGAGATTCTGTGGGTCCTGATCGCCCTCCTCATGATCGGCTTCGTGCTGCTGCCGTTCCTGCGGCGCCGGCGCGGCGCCGTGGGGCTCGTCCCGGCCGGCCACCCGGACGCGGCGGACCCGGCGAACTACGGCTTCGCGCGCCAGGAGGAGCTGGACATCCGCATGCCCGGCCCCGACCAGGACCTGCTGGACGTCCTCGACGTGGTCCAGCGCACCCAGGACTACCGCGCGGCGCAGCAGCTGCTGGCGGGCACGCCCGCGGACGGCGAGCAGCGCTGGCAGCGGGTGCAGGCCTTCGCCGGCGCCGCGTCCCTGGAGCTGGCGCAGCGGCCCGGCGGGGTCTCCGAGACGCCGGGCGGCCAGTGGCTGCGGGTGTGGCGTTCCGAGGCGCCCAAGGACGCGGGCGGCGCCGCGGTGCACGCGGAGTTCCTGGTGCAGCAGGCGTGGCGCACGGCCGCGCCCGGATCGGACGAGTTCCGGATCATCATGGAGGAGGCGAAGGCGGCGTGCGGCGAGGCCGCGCTGCTGGCCCCCGGCGACCCGGTGCCGTACATCGTGGAGCTCTCCGTGGCGCGCGGACTCGCTTACTCCCAGCAGGAGTTCGAGCAGGTCTGGCTGAAGATCCTGGACCGCGCCCCGGCGCACATGGGCGCGCACCTGGCCGCGCTGCACTACTGGTGCGAGAAGTGGCACGGCTCGCGGCAGCAGGCGTACGACTTCGCGGAGGCCGCGGCGGCGCGGGCGCCCGAGGGGTCGCTGCTGGCCGCGATGCCGCTGTTCGCGGTGTTCGAGCACCTCCCGGAGGTGAACCTGGTCAGCGGGTTCTACCAGAGCGAGGTCGTCTCCAAGGCGATCCACGGCGCGCTGCACGCGGTGCACTCGGCCCGCGCGGACGACCCGATGCTCGCGCACGTGCGGCACATGCTGATCTTCTTCCTGGTCCGCTCCGAGCGCTGGGCGGAGGCCATGGGCCAGCTCATACACGTCGACGGCCACGTCGGCGCCCTGCCGTGGACGCTCTCCCCGGACCCGGCCGCCGAGTTCGCCGTGTACCGCGCCCTGGCGGTCGCCGGCTACGAGGCGAACGGCGGCAGCCCGGCCACGCTGCCGCACTGACGTCAACACCCGCGCGACGCCCCGGTGTTTGTCCCTATTTTGACCCGTCCGCACCCATATTCTTGACCCCTGCGAGGCCAGGACGGGCCTGTCGGTGGAGGAGTCGGGTGTGGCGAACGTGCGGGTCTACGAGCTGGCCGAGAAGGCCGGGGTCGACAGCAAGGTCGTCCTGGACAAGATGACCGAGCTGGGCCACTTCGTACGGTCGGCGTCGGCCACCGTCGAGGCGACGGTGGTCCGGGAGCTGATCGACGCCCTGGGCGTCGTGCAGGGGACGGCCGCGTCCCTGCCCCGGGTGCCGTCGCCCGCGGCGCCGCCCGCCGGCTCGGTGCTGCGCCCGACGCATCACGAGTGGGACCCCACGTCCCGCTGGAAGCCGCTGCAGCGCTTCGACCCGCGCCGGGTCGGGCCGTACACGGTGCTGCGGCGGATCGGCAGCGGGTCGATGGGCCGGGTGTTCCTCGGACGCACCCCGGCCGGGCGGCTGCTCGCCGTCAAGGTCGTCAAGGAGGAATTGGCCGACGACCTGGAGTTCCGCAGGCGCTTCCAGCGTGAGGTGGCCGCCGCGCGGGGCGTGAACGGCTTCTACGCACCACCCGTCGTGGACGCGGACACCACCGGGGACATCCCCTGGCTGGCCACCGCCTACGTCTCGGCGCCGTCCCTGAAGGACCTCGTCGACGCGTGCGGGCCGCTGCCGCTGAGGGCACTGCTCTGGGTGGCCGCGCAGGCGGTGGAGGCGCTGCGCTCGGTGCACGCGGCGGACATCGTCCACCGCGACCTCAAGCCGTCCAACGTGCTGGTCGGCGTGGACGGCCTGCGCGTGATCGACTTCGGGCTCGCCCTGGCGGCGGCAGCGGCGGCCAGCAAGCTGACCGTCGCGCACACCACGCTGGGCACGCCCGCCTACATGTCGCCCGAGCAGGCGCTGGACGCCCGGAAGGTGACGTCCGCGAGCGACGTGTACGCACTGGGCGCGGTGCTCGTGTTCGCCGCGACCGGGCACAGCCCGTACCCGGGCAGCGACCCCGTGCGCACCATGCTCCGCATGCAGACCGAGGCGCCCGACCTGAGCGGGGTGCCGGACGCCTTCGTGGACGTCGTCGCGCCCTGCCTGCGGCCGGACCCGGACGACCGCCCCCGCCTCGACGAGCTGCTGGACCGCGTCGTGCGGGACATGGAGCCGGGCCCGGACGGGCTCTTCCGGCCCTCGGAGCTGCTGCCGCCGGCGGCCTTCGAGTTCCTGGGACTCCAGGACGTGTGACGAGCCGGGACGTGTGAACGACGGGGACGTGTGAAGAACGGAGCAGGAGTGCAGGAAGTCATCTACCTGTCCGACCGGAAACTCTCGCAGTTTCTGCCCGGACTGCGGTCCGCGTGGCCCCGGCAGCGGGTCAGCGTCTCCACGCCGTTCGGCGGGGTGGAGGTGGACCCGTCGCCCGGGCCCACGTCCGATCTGTGGGGCAGGCATCTGCTGCGGGTGGTGCGCCGGGTCGAGGAGTCGGCGCGCTGGTACACGGAGGCGGGGGTGCGGCCGGGGCAGTGGATCGCCTTCGAGGCGCCGCTCAACTACTTCGTCCTGGACGGCGCCGACCCGACGATGGTGTTCTTCGCGGACACCCCGGAACCGGACCGCCCGGTCCGGCTGCTGCTGCACGGCTCGGTGGACCATCTGATCGCGGGTCCGCCGGCCCGCGTCACCGACGAGACCCGGCAGTCCGGCACGCTCGTGCGGAACCTCCTCGGCTCCGACGCCAGCGCGCCCGGCGCGCTGCTCGCCGCCCTCTCCGACGACCTCGGCACCGGCCCGGACGGCCGCCGCCCCTCCCTGGTCGGCGCCCTCCACGCCCTCCTGGCCCGCATCGACGCCCAGACCCACCCGGAGACGGCGGCGACGATGCGCGGCTACGCCCGCGTCACCACGGGCTTTCCCGCCACGAAGCCGCCCGGCCTGCTGGTCGCGAGCCCTCTGTACGTGGAGTACACGGACGCGTGACGTCCCGCACCACGGCGCTGCCCGGAGGAGGAGCGGGACGGCTCAGGCGGTCCAGGCGGGCGGCAGGGCGTCCAGGGACAGGCCCTCCTCCTCCGGATCCTCCGCGAGGGGAGGGGCGGGCGCGTCCTCGGGCGCGGCGGGTCCTTCCTGCACCGGTGCCTCCTGCGACGGCTGCGGCCGGGTGGGGCCGGTCGGCGGGCTGATCGTCACCGTGCCGCCTTCCCGGGCCACGGCGTCGTAGTCGTCCGGCACCGGACCGCCGCGGCAGCAGGGCCGCGGCGGTCCGGTGCGCGCGGATTCAGATCGTCGCCGTGTCGATCACGAAGCGGTAGCGCACGTCGCTGTTCTCGACGCGCTCGTAGGCCTCGTTGATCTCGGACGCCGCGATCAGCTCGATCTCCGCCCCGATGCCGTGCTCGGCGCAGAAGTCCAGCGTCTCCTGGGTCTCCGGGATGCCGCCGATCATCGAGCCGGCCAGCGACCGGCCGCCGCCGATCAGCGAGAACAGGTTCAGCGACACCGGCTCCTCCGGGGCGCCCACGTTCGCCAGCGTCCCCTCGGGCTTCAGCAGCGACAGGTACGCGCCGAAGTCCAGCGGTGCCGACACCGTCGACACGATCAGGTCGAAGGAGCCGCGCAGCTCCTCGAAGGTCTTCGGGTCGCTGGTGGCGTAGTAGTGGTCGGCGCCCAGCCGCAGCCCGTCGTCCTTCTTGCGCAGGGACTGCGACAGCACCGTCACCTCGGCGCCCATCGCGTGCGCGATCTTCACGCCCATGTGGCCCAGGCCGCCCATGCCGACGATCGCGACCTTGCGGCCGGGGCCCGCGCCGAAGCGCTTCAGCGGGGAGTACAGGGTGATGCCCGCGCACAGCAGCGGCGCGGCGACGTCGAGGGCGAGCCCGTCGGGGATGCGCACGACGAAGTTCTCGTCCACGACGACCTTCTCGGAGTAGCCGCCGTAGGTGGGTTCGCCGTCCCGGCCGATGCCGTTGTACGTCGGCGTCTGGCCCTGGAGGCAGTACTGCTCCTTGCCGGCCCGGCACATCTCGCACTCGCGGCAGGAGTCGACCATGCAGCCGACGCCCACCCGGTCGCCGACCTTGAAGCGGGTCACGCCGGGGCCGACCTCGGAGACGACGCCCGCTATCTCGTGGCCGGGGACCATGGGGAAGATCGCCTCGCCCCAGCCCTCACGGACCTGGTGGATGTCCGAGTGGCAGATCCCGGCGAACTTGATGTCGATCAGCACGTCGTGCTCGCGGACGGCCCGCCGCTCGATGGTGGTGCGCTCCAGCGGTGCCTTGGCGGCGGGCGCGGCGTACGCGGCGACAGTGGTCATACGAAGTTTCTCCTCCTGAGGGGGTCGTGCGCCCGGAACGTCTCATCCCGGGCCCGCACGGTGTCCAGCCTGCGACAACGGGCGGCGCGTACCCAGACTTCCGGGTTGCCTACGCACGCTGTGCCTACCACTGGCGGGGACAGGCACGAGGTGCGTACGAACGGGCACCATGGACGTATGGACGAGCACAGGGACGACCCGGCCGGCGCCCGGGGCGGCGGCCTGGACCCTCGTGCCGAGCTGAGCGAGTTCCTGCGCACACGGCGGGCCCGGCTGAAGCCGCAGGACGTGGGACTGCCGGACCTCGGGCGGCACCGCAGGGTGCCCGGTCTGCGCCGGGAGGAGCTGGCGCAGCTCGCCGGGGTGTCCGTGGCGTACTACACACGCCTGGAGCAGGGCAACGGGCGCAACGTGTCGACGGAGGTCCTCGACGCGATCGCCCGCGCGCTGCGGCTGAGCGACGCCGAGCACGCGCATCTGACGCATCTCGCCCGGCCGGGCCGGCGCGCCAGGCGCCCGGAGCCCCGCAGCCGTCAGGCCCGTCCGGCGCTGCGGCAACTGCTGGACGCGATGGAGACGGTCCCGGCGTACGTGGTGGGCCGGCGCTCGGAGATCCTCGCCTGGAACCGGATGGCGACGGCGGTCTTCGGCGACTGGGGCGCGCTGCCGCCGCAGGAGCGCAACTGGGCGCGGATGGTCTTCCTCGACCCCGCGCAGCGCGAGCTGTTCGTGGAGTGGGAGCAGAAGGCCTGCGACATGGTCGCCTATCTGCGCATGGACGCGGGACGGCACCCGGACGACCCCGCGCTGTCCGCGCTGGTGGGCGAACTGTCCGTGAAGAGCGAGGAGTTCCGCACGCTGTGGGCGCGGCACGACGTCAAGGAGAAGAGCCACGGCGTGAAGCGGCTGCGGCACCCGCTGGTCGGTGAGCTGACGCTGCTGTGGGAGTCGTTCCGCCCGGCCGGGGAGGCCGAGCAGTCGCTGGTGACGTACTTCGCGGAGTCCGGGTCGCCGTCGGCCGAGGCGCTGCGTCTGCTGGGCAGCTGGAACGCGGACGCGCCGGCGGACGGGCCACGGACACCGGCCGCCCGAGGGCGGGACGGACACGGGAACGGCCCGCCGGAGGCAGGTGCCTCCGGCGGGCCGTCGCCGGGGTCGGACTACTTGCCGTAGTAGGCGTTGTAGACCGTGATCAGGGACGCGTTGCCCTTCTTGTCGGTGATCTTGGCGCGGAGGGAGACCGCCTTGCCCTTCGCGGGGTTCTTGACGGTGACCTTGCCCTTCGTGACCGTGGTCTTCTTCCAGGTCTTGCCGCCGTTGTAGGAGACGTACACCGCCAGGGACTTGAGGTTCTTGCCCTTGGCGGCGCCCTCCACGACGACCGGGAAGGTGGCCTTCTTGCCGGCCGCGACCTTGCTGTCCAGCCCCGTGACCGCGGCGAACCGGGCCGAGGAGACGGGCAGCTGCTTCTCGCCCGACGTCTTCTTGGACCGGAAGGTCCAGCTCGCGTCGATGCGCGTGGACGCGGCGGCGACCTTGGCGCTCCGCTTGACCGAGGTGGTCAGCCGGTAGGCGGCGTCACCGGACGGGACGGTGAAGGCCTTTTCGCCGAACAGCGGGTCGTTGTTGGAGCCGACCTTCTTGCCGTTGCGGTAGAGGGTCGTGACGGCGGAGGAGTAGTCGGAGGAACCCGCGTGGCCCTTGCCGTCGGCGAACAGCGGGATGAGGCCGTAGATGCCGTTGCCGTCGCGGAAGACGCCGTAGGACGAGGTGAGACGCGGGCCGAAGACGGCCGTGTTCACGGTCTCCTTGTAGGTCTTGCCGCCCTTGTAGGTCCTGCCGACGCCGATGGTGTAGCCGGCGTCGTAGACGGGCCAGCCCTCCTCGTCGACCCCGCCGAGCTGCTCGAAGTCGAGGTCCCACGTCACGCCGTTGACCGTGGACAGGTACAGCGTGCGGGTGCTGGGCAGCTTCTGCTCCTGGGAGAAGCCGGACGCGCCCGAGCCGCCGGGCAGCCAGCCGTACGCGGAGACGGCGCCCTTCTTGCCGCTCGCCGCGGCGCCCATGCCGACCTGGACGGTGGCGAACTCCTTGGCCTTGAAGGCACGGGTGTAGCCGGTGGCGACCTTCTTCACCTTGCCGCCGCTGACGGCGCTGTACTGTGCCTTGGCGCCGTTGCTGAAGTGGGCGTTCCACTGCTGGCTCAGCGTGCCGTCGGTGATCTGCGGGCCGAGGTGCGCGGTGCGGAAGCCGCTGAAGTTCTCCAGCCACCAGCCGTAGGAGACCGCGCTGTCCTTGGTCTCTACGGTGTAGTCGCTCAGGGCGAACTGCGCCTTGGCGCCCTTGCCCGGCACGGTGACCTTGACCGGCTCGGCCTTGCGGGCGTCCAGCGTCACCGTGGTGTTCCTGGTGACGTCCAGCTTGGGCTGGGCGAGCCAGTCGGCGCCCTGCCACTTCTCCGGGTCGGCGCCCACGAACACGCTGGCGTCCAGGACGTAACCGCCCTTGGGCACGCGCACGCTGACGGTGCCGTCGGCCTCGTACGGCGCGAACGACCGGTCCTTGCCCAGGCCGGTGAGGCCCGACAGGTACGTCGAGTAGTTCGGGGTCGCCTTGCCGGAGCGGTCGAGGACCTTCAGCGTGACGGTGTAGGACTCGACCTCGCGCTCCACCGCGGCGGCGGTGCGCACGCTCTGGCCGGCGCCGGTGGCGATCACGTACGCCGAGTACGTGCCGTCGACCGTGCCGCCGAGGCGGGTGTCGGCGGTGACGTCCACGGAGGCCGTGCCGTTCGCCGGGACGGTCAGGGTGGAGGCGCCGAGGGTGAAGAAGCCGGCCGGGGCGGCCTTGCCCTTCGGGTCGGTCGCGGTCGACGTCAGCTTCAGCGTGACGTCCTCGGTGCCGAGGTTGCGGTAGGTGAGCTTCTTGGTGACCGGCTTGTCGTCGGCGTGCGGCCACTGCTGCACGCCGAAGCTCAGCGACACCGGCTCCGCGATCACGGTCTGCGCGATCGCCTTGTCCACCTGGACGCGGCCCGAGCCCTGCTCGAACGGGGTGTACTTGCCGTCCTTGGCGGAGGCGGTGAGCGCGCCCTTCAGCTCGGCGTACTTCCACTCCGGGTGCTGCTGCTTGAGCAGCGCGGCGGCGCCCGCGACGTGCGGGGTGGCCATCGAGGTGCCGGAGATCGTCATGTAGCCGGCCGGCTTCTCGCCGACCTCCTTGGCGATGTCGTTGCCCTTCGCCGAGGCGGCCGTGATGTCCACGCCGGGGGCGGTGACGTCCGGCTTGACGGCGCCGTCGCCGAGGCGCGGGCCGGTGGAGGAGAACTCGGCGAGCTTGTCCTTGTCGTCGACGGCGCCGACGGTGAGGGCGGAGTCCGCGCTGCCCGGCGAACCGATCGACTGCGGGCCCTCGTTGCCCGCCGCGATGGCGAAGAGGATGCCCTTCTCGGCGGACAGCTTGTCGACCGCCGCCTCCAGCGGGTCGGTCTCCGGGGTGTCCATGCCGCCGAGGCTCATGTTGACGATGTCGGCGCCCTGGGCGGCCGCCCACTCCATGCCGGCGAGGATCCCGGAGTCGTCGCCGAAGCCCGAGTCGTCGAGGACCTTGCCGTTGAGGATCTTCGCGCCGGGCGCGACGCCCTTGTACTTGCCCTTCGACTGGGCGCCCGTGCCGGCCGCGATGGACGCGACATGGGTGCCGTGGCCGACCACGTCACCGGTGCCGGGCGCGGAGGTGAAGTTCTTGGCCGCGCTCACCTGGCCCTTGAGGTCGGGGTGGGTGGCGTCCACACCGGTGTCCAGGACGGCGATCTTGACGCCCTTGCCGTCGTAGCCGGCCTCCCACGCCTTGGGGGTGCCGATCTGGCCGACCGAGGTGTCCAGGGACGCCTTGCGGACGCCGTCCAGCCAGACGCGGGCGACACCGGAGGCGGTGCGGTCGCCGTCGGTGACGGCCTTCCACAGCCCGGCGGTGGCCTCGTGCGGCGTCTGCACCGCGTCCGCGTTCAGGGACGTCAGCGCCCGGCGGACCGTGCCCGCGTCACGGACGTCGGCCTTGGCGGTCTTCGCGGCGCCCCGGTAGCCGACGATGACCTTCAGGCCGCCGCGGTGCGCGGTGCGGGTCGCCGCCTTGTTCAACTCGGTGACGTCGAACAGCCGTTGGTCCAGCTTGCCGGACGCGACCAGCCGGGCGGCGTCGGCCGGGACGACCAGGGTGTGGCCCTCGCTGCGGCGGATCTGGACGGGTATGTGCTCCCGGCCCTCGGCCGGCTCCACGCCCACGACGCGGCCCTTGGCGTCCAGGGCGACCCGGTCGCCGGTGATGAGGGTGACGCGGTGCTTCCCCTTGAGCGCCGCCGCGCTCGCGGACGCCCCGGCGGCCGTGCCGTTCCCCCCGTTCGCCGACGCGGGGCCGGCCATGCCCGCCGCGAGCGCCACGGCGGTCGCCGTGGCGATCGTGGCCGCGCATGCTCTTTTGACTTGTCTGCGCAAGGTTCCCCCTAGCGAAGTCTCCGGGCGGCAGAAGCGTCACCCGGCCGGGGGTGGTCTCGTACGCCTGCGCGCACCCCCCGGTGCTCGGAGTATGCCGACCGGTGATCAAGCGGCTCAAGGGGGTTCGGCAGTGGTCGGGAAGTCGCCGGGTGACTGTGATGTGCCCGCAGGAACTCCGTTACAGAACCGCGCGGTTGGGGCGGGAGGGACGCCGGACGGCCGATGCCCCCGTCACCGCTCCCGAGGGAGGGGACGAGGGCATCGGCCGTGTGGTGTGGGTCCGTCGTGGCGGAGGGGGCGTCAGACCGCGGAGCCCGCCTTCCACTGCTCCCAGCTCATGTTCCAGCCATTGAGGCCGTTGTCCGGGGCGATGGTCTTGTCGCCGGTGTTCTGCACGACGACCACGTCACCGATGATCGAGTTGTTGTAGAACCAGGCGCCCGGGGTGCTCGGGTCGTTGGCGCCCTTGGCGTCGGCGAGACCCACGCAGCCGTGGCTGGTGTTGACGCTGCCGAAGATGGACTTCGCGCCCCAGTAGTTGCCGTGGATGAAGGTGCCGGAGGTGCTCAGACGCATGGCGTGCGGCACGTCCTTGATGTCGTACTCGCCCTTGCCGTCGTCGTCGGTGAAGCCGACCGTGGCGCCGTTCATCCGGGTCTCCTTGAACTTCTCGGAGATCACCATCTGGCCCTCGTACGTCTTGTTCTCGGGCGCGCCGGCGGAGATCGGGATGGTCTTGATGGTCTTGCCGTTCTGCGTGACCTTCATCTGCTTGGTCTCGGCGTCGACGTAGGAGACCTGGTTGCGCCCGATCTTGAAGGTGACCGTCTTCTGCTGGACGCCGTAGACGCCCTCGGCGCCCTCGACCCCGTCGAGCGCCAGCTTCAGCGTGACGGTGGAGCCCTCCTGCCAGTACTGCTCGGGGCGGCAGTCCATGCGGTTGGCGTTGAACCAGTGGCAGGCCACCTCCTGGCCGCTGCTGGAGGACACCTCGATGCCCTTCTGCACGGCGGCCTTGTTGGTGATGGCCTTGTCGAAGTTGATCGACACCGGCATGCCGACGCCCACCGTGGTGCCGTCGTCCGGGGTGAAGTTGCCGATGAAGCTGTTGGACGGGGAGACCGTCGTGAAGGACGCGTTCTCGTGGGCGACGAGGCCCTCGGGGTCCTTCGCGGAGGCCGACAGCTTGTAGGTGGTGGCGCGCTCGAGCTGGCCGCTGGGCTTCCAGCTCTTCTTGTCGGCCGATATCCGGCCCTCGACGGCGGTGCCGTCGGCGGTGGTCATCGTGACCTCGGTGAGCTCGCCCTTCTCGACGGTCACCGTGGCCGAGTTGTTGATGGAGGCGTTCGTCGAGCCGTCCTTCGGCGTGATCTTGATCTGCGCCTCGGAGGACTTCTTGGCCGCCGCCTCGTCGACCTGCGCCTGCGAGGTGTCCTTGCCGTCGGACCCCGCGGCGTCGTCGCCCCCGCCGGAACACGCCGAGAGCACCAGCACTCCGCCGAGCAGAGCGGACGCGGCCGCCAGACCCCTGCGCCGCCGCTTACCGTCCGTCATCACACGCTTCTCCATCGTTGCCAGAATCCCAACCCCACGAGGCCCCTGGCGGGAGCCGAGGCGCCTCGTCCACAACCATCAACGCTACGACCGGGTGATCCGGTTCCCGAATCTCACGCATGTGGGACTCACCACGTCCGCCGTCGCGGACCGCGGGAACGCCGGTCAGTGCGCCGATTGAGACGTGCCGGCCCGGGGCGTCGGTTGCCTCCCGGGGCCAACATTTCCTCAAGTCGCCTCAGCCGCCGCGGGAGCCGTCGCCAGGACGCGTCGCCGTGGTGGGACTCTTCGTCGTCGGACTCGTCTTCGCAGTCCTCGTCGAACCGGTCGCCATCCTCGTCGCCGCTTCCCCCTCCACGCGAGTACCGGTCGTCGTCCCACCGCCCACCGCCGCACGCGCCCCGCCCCGGTCACGCCCTCCCCACCCCCGCCGACCAGCACGAACGGACACGTAAGAGAACTCGGGGATTCTTACTGTGTCCTCGGTCACAACCCTTTGCCCACAAGCCCGTTCAGCACCTGCGCATCCTCCCCTCCGGACGAAACCGCATGAACCGCCACATCCTCCGAGGGGTCACAGCCGGAGCGCACAGGGAAGGGCTCCCGTGACTTTCCTGTGACCCGCGCGGTTCACTACCATCGGCCTACACGGCCAATTCGCCAGCGCCACAAGGGGATCGATATTCCGTGTCATCCGCGCTCCGTCCGTTGCTGACCGCCACCGCCGCGGGCACCCTGCTGTGCGCCCTGTGGTTCGTCCCGTCCGCGAACGCGACCTCGGACACCACGGCCAGGACCGCACCGTCCGCGAGCCCGTCCCCGCAGGTCACCGAGCAGGCGAGAGGCATGTCGAGCGCGACGTCGGCCCACCTGGAGAGCACCGGCCAGGAGGTGCGCCTCGCGGACACCGGCAGCTTCGACAGCACCCCGTACATCGTCGGCGGCACGGCCTGTCTGGCCCTCGGCGCCGGCTTCGTCGTCTATTCGGTCCGCCGGGAGCGCCTGGAGTTCTGAGCGCCCCTCCCACGGCGTACCGGGGCCCCGCGGAGCCGTCCGCGGGGCCCCGGCCATTTCACTTCAGAGGCCCTGTGACCCGTTCCACGGCCTCGACCAGCCGCCCGTCCCGCACGAAGGTCTCCGCGGCGGCGAGGTCGGGCGCCAGGTACCGGTCAGGACCGGGACCGCCCACGCCGGCCTCCCGCAGCGCCTTCAGCACCGCCCGCGTCGCCGGGGCGGGGGTGAGGCCCTCGCGCAGCTCCACGGCCCGCGTGGCGGCGTACAGCTCCACGGCGACCACCCTGGTCAGGCCGTCGACGGCGGTGCGCAGCTTGCGCGCGGCCGACCAGCCCATGGAGACGTGGTCCTCCTGCATCGCGGACGACGGGATGGAGTCCGCCGACGCCGGTACGGCGAGCCGCTTCAGCTCGCCGACCAGGGCGGCCTGCGTGTACTGGGCGATCATCAGCCCGGAGTCGACGCCGGCGTCGTCGGCGAGGAACGGCGGCAGCCCGTGACTGCGGTTCTTGTCCAGCAGCCGGTCGGTACGGCGCTCCGTGATGGAGGCGAGGTCGGCGACGGCGATGGCGAGGAAGTCCAGCACGTAGGCGACCGGCGCCCCGTGGAAGTTGCCGTTGGACTCCACCCGGCCTCCCCCAGAGCCGAAAGCCTGGGAGGTACCCCCAGGCAGCACGACCGGATTGTCCACGGCCGACGCGAGTTCGCGCTCGGCGACCAGCCGGGCGTGCGCGAGGGTGTCGCGTCCGGCGCCGGCGACCTGCGGGGCGCAGCGCACCGAGTAGGCGTCCTGGACCCGGGGCGCGTCGTCCTGGTGATGCCCCGTCAGTTCCGAACCCTCCAGCACGGCCAGCATGTTGGCGGCGCTGGCGGCCTGCCCGGGGTGCGGGCGGATGGCGTGCAGCTCGGGGGCGAGCACCTTGTCGGTGCCGAGCAGCGCCTCCAGGCTCAGCGCCGCGGTGACGTCGGCGGACCGGTAGAGGAGGTCCAGGTCGGCGAGGGCCATGACCAGCATGCCGAGCATGCCGTCGGTGCCGTTGAGGAGGGCGAGCCCTTCCTTCTCGCGCAGTTCGACGGGCCGGATGCCGTGCTCGGCGAGCAGGTCGCCGGCGGGCCGCACGCTGCCGTCGGGGCCCTCCGCCTCCCCTTCGCCCATCAGCGTGAGGGCGCAGTGCGAGAGCGGGGCGAGGTCGCCGGAGCAGCCGAGGGAGCCGTACTCGTGCACCACCGGGGTGATCCCGGCGTTCAGCACGTCCGCCATGGTCTGCGCGACCTCGGGCCGGACGCCGGTGTGCCCGGAGCAGACGGTCTTGAGCCTCAGGAACATCAGCGCGCGGACGACCTCCCGCTCCACCCGCGGCCCCATGCCGGCTGCGTGCGAGCGGACGATGTTGCGCTGAAGCTGGGCGCGCAGGTCGGGGCTGATGTGCCGGGTCGCCAGGGCGCCGAAGCCGGTGCTCACCCCGTAGACCGGGTCCGGCTTGGCGGCCAGGGCGTCCACGATCTCGCGGGACGCGGCGAGGGCGGCCACCGCCTCCCCGGACAGTTCGACGCGGGCGCCGGCGCGCGCCACGGCCAGCACGTCGGACGCGGTCACGCCCGACGTCCCCACCACCACTGTGTGCATATTCATATTCAGGAGCCTACGCAGTGAATGCCTCACTGTCACCACCGGACCCGGCCCGCGCCCCTTACCCGGGCGCGTGCCGCCCGCGGAACCGGCGCCGCTCCCCGTCGGCCTCACGCGAGGGTTCGTCCGCGAGCCGCACCACGGGGTCGTCCGGCCCCTGCCGCCCGGCCACCACGGGGCGCGCGGCCCGCTCGGCCTTGGCCCGGTACTGCGCCGCGTCGGCCAGCCGGAACAGCCGCCGCGCCGAGAACACCGGCCCGATCGGGTCCTCCGTGGACGCCACCCCGCACGCGACACCGTCGCCGATGCCCAGCTCCACCGCCCGTCGGCACACCTCGTCGGCCGCCTTCACCACCTCGTCGGCGGACGGCCCCACCGCCAGCAGACAGAACTCGTCCCCGCCGAGCCGCGCCGCCAGGGCGCCCGGCAGCATCGCCCCGCACAGCGACAGCACGGTCCCGAACCGCTCCAGCAGCCGGTCCCCCACGGAGTGCCCGAGGGTGTCGTTGACCCGCTTCAGCCCGTTCACGTCGCACACCACCAGGCTGACGACGGCCCCGTCCCGCCGGTGCTGCTCGACCGCCTCGTCCAGCCGGGCGTCCACGGCCCGCCGGTTGGCAAGACCCGTCAGCGAGTCGGTGAAGGCCAGCCGCCGCGCCTCCTCCAGCCGCTCGGTCTGCGCTATCCCCGCGGCCACCACGGCGGCCAGCACGGTCGCGAAGTCGGCGTCCGCCGGTCCGAACACGGGTTCGCCGACCGGCCGGGCGACGTACAGCTCGCCCCAGGCCAGCCCGTGCAGCACGATCGGCGCGACCACACAGCAGCCGCGCCCGCGCCGCCGGAGTGCCGCGACCCGCTGGTGGCAGTAGCCGGCGCGCCCCTCCTCGGGGCCCTGCGCGGTCTCCACCCAGGCGTCGGGTTCGCCCCCGCCGGCCCACCGCTCGTGCAGGAACTCGGTGATCTCGGCGAACTGGTGCACCGGGTACGACTCGTCCTCGGGGAACTCCTCCTCCCCCTCGGCGAGCTCCCCGACGTTCACCAGCACCCTCAGCCGTCCGAGCTCCCGCTCCCAGACCGACAGCGCGGCGAAACTCCCGCCCAGGGCCCGGCGGGCCCCGCCGGCGGCGGCCCGCCACGCCTCCCGCGAACTGTGCGCGGCGGCCATGCCCTGAGCCAGCGCCACCACGGCCGCCAGCCGGCTCTCCTCACCCATTCCCCCAGATTAGGGAGATTTTCTGCTTATAGGGACATCGAGGACGAGGGGAGCGTCACTCCCCCGGCCACTCCGGCCGCCGCTTCTCGTTGAAGGCGGCCACCCCCTCGGCGCGGTCCCCGGAGAACGCCACGGACCGCCAGGCCGCGTCCTCGACCTCGAGACCGGCCGGCAGGTCGAGCCCGCGCCCCAGCCGCAGCGCCCGCTTGGCGGCCCGCAGCCCCACGGGCGAGTTCCCGGCGATCCGCGCGGCCATGGCCAGCGCGTCCTCGCGGTCCCGCCCCTCGTCCACCAGCACGTCCACGAGCCCGATCTCCCGCGCCTCCTCGGCCTCGACGCGCCGCGCGGTGAAGATCAGCTCGGCCGCCCGCGCCGACCCCACCCGCCGGGGCAGCAACTGCGTACCGCCCCCGCCCGGGATGACGCCGACGGACACCTCGGGCAGCCCCATGACGGCCGTACGGTCGGCCACGATCACGTCGCACGACAGCGCGAGCTCGCACCCCCCGCCCAGCGCGAACCCGTGCACCGCCGCGACAGCAGGCACCGGCAGCTCCAGCACCCCCGTGTAGGCGGCCCGCGCCACGGGCCGCTGCCGCACCAGATCGGCGTCCGTGAACGAATTCCGCTCCTTCAGGTCGGCCCCCACACAGAACGCCCGCTCGTGCGACGAGGTCAGCACCACCGCCCGTACGTCACGGTCCTCGCCCAGCGCCGCACACGCGCCGGCGATGGAGCGGGCCATCTCGGTCGACACCGCGTTCATGGCTTTTGGCCGGTCGAGGACGAGCTCCGCGACATGTCCCCGCTCGTGCCGCCGCACCAGCACGAACTCCCCGAACCGTTCCTCACTCATGACACCCTCCGGTTAACGCGGGTTAACGTGGCCGCCCCGATCATGGCAGCCGGGAGCCGCCGAGGAAAAGGGTCCACCCGTTCGAGTGACATACGACCGACTCGCCTCAACCCCACGGCCCTGGCGCGTAGCGTGCGCACACCGCGGCGCGCCGGGGGCGCACGCAGGGGGGAGACAGACGATGACACCGGACGAGACGCGCACCGTCCCCCGAGGACGCCACCGCAGACCCCGCCACCGCCGCGCCCTCCTGGCCGCGGGCGCCCTGACCCTGACGGCGGGCGCGGCGACGCTCATCCACGTGGCGATGCCGGACGCCCCGCCGAGGGACACGAGAGCGGCCGCCCTCCCCTCGCCGGAGGAGAGCGGCGCCCCCACCACGGCGAGCGAGGAAGCGGCTTCCACCAGGAGCACGACACCCCCGCCGGCCCCTCGCCCGAGCCCGACGTCACCGAGGGCCCAGGGCGGAAAGGCACAGGCGCCGCTCACGCAGCGGCCGACACCGTCCCGGACGCCGACGGCACCACCGAGCCCGCACACGGAGACGCTCCCGCCGCCCCGCACGTCACCGACGCCCGAACCCCCACCGGAGCAGCAACCGACAGCGCCACCGCCGGCAACGACACCCGCACCCCCACCCCCACCGCCCGACGACGACGAGAACGAGGACGACAACGACGACCGCGGCCTCTGCCTCCCGCTGCTGAACATCTGCCTCGGCGGCTGAGAGTCACGCCGACGGTCAGGCCTCCGGGGGAGTCCTCCGGTTCAGCAGCCAGGGCTCGACCACGCCGAGACCACGAACGGGCCGCTGCCACATCGGCTGGAGGGCGAACCGGTACGAGGGCGGCTCCTCACCCTCCTTCTCCGCCGCGGCAGCCGCCTCGGCGGCGGCGGCCTCACTGGCCGGCGCGTCGCCGGTGCGGATCAGCTCCTGGGCGAAGTCGGCGTCCACGAGGACCGCGTCACGGGGGGCTATGGAGGTCAGCCGGGAGGCGAGATTGACGGTGGTGCCGAAGACATCGCCCATCCGGGTGGTGACGGTGCCGAACGCCATGCCGACGCGCAGTTCCGGCATGGTCTCGTCGTTCGCCATGGTCTCTATCAACCGCAGGGCGATCTCCGCGGCGGTCCCGGCGTCGTCGGCGACGTACAGCACCTCGTCACCGAGGGTCTTGATGAGCCGCCCGCCACGGGCGGCGACCAGATCAGCAGCGGTCGTCTCGAAGGCCTCGACCAGCTCGCCGAGCTCCTCCTCCTCCATCCGCCGGGTGAGGCGGGTGAAGCCCACGAGGTCGGCGAAGGCGACGGCGAGCCGCCGGTCCACCATCTCCTCGTCGTCGGCCTCCTGCACCACACGCCCGGCCGAGGCGGCGAGCTGCCGCCGCCACACGTAGACCAGGAACTCCTCCAGCTCGGGCAGGAGCAGCTCGACGATCGGATACGTGACCTCGGTACGGGTCATGCCGGGCTCGGGCGGCTCCGTGAGCCCTTCCAGGAAGGAGTCGATCTGCCATTCGGCCAAACGCGCGGTGGTCTGACCGGTGGACCGGGCGACCTGGACGGCCATGGCCTCGCTCAGCAGGCCGGCCTCCACCAGACCCGCGAGGCGGCGCAGGGCGAGGACGTCCG
Source organism: Streptomyces werraensis (assembly GCA_014656175.1). Lineage (GTDB taxonomy): Bacteria > Actinomycetota > Actinomycetes > Streptomycetales > Streptomycetaceae > Streptomyces > Streptomyces werraensis. The sequence continues at coordinate 58,742 of BNBX01000004.1, read as the reverse complement.
CCTCCGTCAGGGCCTTCGCCTGACCCACGTCGGCGAAGCCCATGGCACGCCAGAAGCGGGTGGCGAGCTCCATCGTGACACCGGCGCTGCGGGCCGCCTGGAACGGCGTGTAACGGCGCTGGGCGCCCAGAATGAGCTGCTCGAGGCGCAGAGCAAGCGGATCCTCGCCGTCGCCCTGCGCGTCCGCACCGGAACCCGAGTCGTCGACGCTCACGCGTTGCTGCCCTTCCGATCTGTCACGGCCATGTCTCGACCGGGCTCAACTCTACGGCAGGTGTGCGGTAGCTCACTCCGTCAGGTTGGGCCGTGGGTGAGGTATGAGAGGCGCGCCTGCACTTACGCGCCTGGGGTGCGACCCCGGGGTGCGTTTTCAGCCATGGCCGTACGGCGGGGGCAGGTGTCGTACACCCGGCGCAGGCGGGAGTGGGCCGGGCGGTGTCGGCGTAGCCGCGT
>BNBX01000004.1:0-58232 GCA_014656175.1 Streptomyces werraensis | reverse complement strand
GGACCGAGGACGACCGCCCCCACCCCGGCCCCGCACCACCCACCCACCGCAGGCGCCACGCCCACCCCCACCGGACAGAACGATGCGCCGCAGGCGTCCAACATGACCCCCCACCGGCCGCCGCAGGCGCACGACCCCAGCCCACCAGCCCCCACCGGCCGTCACCGCTGTCCCCTCACCCCGCCGCCCGCAGATGCACGATGTCCCCCGCCCCCACCGGCTCCTGCACCCCCGCCTCCGTCGCCAGGATCAACCGCCCGTCACCGTCCACCGCGACCGCTTCCCCCACCAGCGCCCGATCCCCCGGAAGCTCCGCCCGCACACGCCGCCCCAGCGTCGCGCACCCCGCCGCGTACGCCTCCTGCAGCCCGCACGCACCGGCGTCACCGCCGGCCGCCCGCCACCGCCCGTACCAGTCCTCCAGCCCCCGTAGCACGGCCCGCAGCAGCGGATCCCGGTCCGTGCTCACGGCCCCCGCCAACGCCAGCGACCCCGCCGTAGGCACAGGCAGCTCGTCGGCGCGCAGGCTGACGTTCACGCCGACCCCCACCACCACACCCCCGTCCCCGGCGGCCTCCGCCAGGATCCCCCCGGCCTTCCGCTCCTCGCCCCCCACCGTCACCAGCACGTCGTTGGGCCACTTCAACGCCGTGTCCACGCCCCCGGCCCGAGCCAGCCCCGTGGCCACGGCAACCCCCGTCAGCAACGGCAGCCACCCCCACCGCTCCATCGGCACACCGGCATCCCCAGGCCGCAGCGACACGGAGAAGAACAACCCGGACCGAGCCGGAGCGACCCACTTCCGGTCCAGCCGCCCGCGCGCGGCGCTCTGCTCCTCGGCGACGAGAACGACCCCCTCCCTCAGCCCGCCACCGGCAGCCGCCCGCGCCACGAGATCGGAGTTCGTGGACCCGGTCCGCTGCACCACGTCCACCTCCCGCCACAAGCTCCCCTCCCGCACCAGGGCGCGCCGCACCGCGGCGGCGTTCAGCGGAGGCCGGTCGAGATCGGACCACCGGCTACGCCGGGGCCCGGAGGATTCGGAGTCATCTCGGGGTGTCATGCAACCCACACTAGGTGTGGGAAACACCGCACTGCCGAACGCACAGCCCCCCACTACGCTACGGATGAGTAACCGTCCCCCCTTTTGAGCAGGCAGGGAGCCGCATCCCGATGTCCGAGCCGGAAGAGCAGCAGCCTGACATCCACACCACCGCGGGCAAGCTCGCGGACCTCCAGCGTCGTATCGAAGAGGCGACGCACGCCGGCTCCGCACGTGCCGTCGAAAAGCAGCATGCCAAGGGCAAGCTGACGGCCCGTGAGCGGATCGATCTCCTGCTCGACGAGGGCTCCTTCGTCGAACTGGACGAGTTCGCCCGGCACCGCTCCACCAACTTCGGTCTCGACGCGAACCGCCCGTACGGCGACGGCGTCGTCACCGGTTACGGCACGGTCGACGGCCGCCCGGTCGCCGTCTTCTCCCAGGACTTCACCGTCTTCGGCGGCGCCCTCGGCGAGGTCTACGGCCAGAAGATCGTGAAGGTCATGGACTTCGCGCTGAAGACCGGCTGCCCGGTCATCGGCATCAACGACTCCGGCGGCGCCCGCATCCAGGAGGGCGTGGCCTCCCTCGGCGCGTACGGCGAGATCTTCCGCCGCAACACTCACGCCTCCGGCGTGATCCCGCAGATCAGCCTGGTGGTGGGCCCCTGCGCGGGCGGCGCGGTCTACTCCCCCGCGATCACCGACTTCACGATCATGGTCGACCAGACCAGCCACATGTTCATCACCGGCCCGGACGTCATCAAGACGGTCACCGGCGAGGACGTCGGCTTCGAGGAGCTGGGCGGCGCCCGGACCCACAACTCCACCTCGGGCGTCGCGCACCACATGGCGGGCGACGAGAAGGACGCGATCGAGTACGTCAAGCAGCTCCTCTCGTACCTGCCGTCCAACAACCTCTCGGAGCCCCCCTCCTTCCCCGAGGAGGCGGACCTGACGGTCACCGACGAGGACCGCGAACTCGACACGATCGTGCCGGACTCGGCGAACCAGCCGTACGACATGCACACGGTCATCGAGCACGTCCTGGACGACGCGGAGTTCTTCGAGACGCAGCCCCTGTTCGCGCCGAACATCCTCACGGGGTACGGCCGCGTCGAGGGCCGCCCGGTCGGCATCGTGGCGAACCAGCCGATGCAGTTCGCCGGCTGCCTGGACATCACCGCGTCGGAGAAGGCGGCCCGCTTCGTGCGGACCTGCGACGCCTTCAACATCCCGGTGCTGACCTTCGTCGACGTCCCCGGCTTCCTGCCCGGCGTGGACCAGGAGCACGACGGCATCATCCGCCGCGGCGCGAAGCTGATCTACGCGTACGCGGAGGCCACCGTCCCGCTGATCACGGTGATCACCCGCAAGGCGTTCGGCGGCGCGTACGACGTCATGGGCTCCAAGCACCTGGGCGCCGACCTCAACCTGGCCTGGCCGACGGCCCAGATCGCGGTGATGGGCGCGCAGGGCGCCGTCAACATCCTGCACCGTCGCACCATCGCCGAGTCGGACGACGCCGAGGCGACCCGCGCCCGGCTGATGCAGGAGTACGAGGACGCCCTCCTCAACCCCTACGTCGCCGCCGAGCGGGGTTACGTCGACGCGGTGATCATGCCGTCCGACACCCGCCGCCACATCGTGCGCGGTCTGCGTCAGCTGCGGACCAAGCGCGAGAGCCTGCCCCCGAAGAAGCACGGCAACATCCCCCTGTAAGGAGCCGCTGTGACGATCAAGGTCGTACGGGGCAACCCGACCCCGGAGGAGCTGGCCGCCGCACTGGCGGTGGTCAGGGCGCGCGCCGCGGCGGCGGCCGCCCTGCCGTCCGGCGCGCCCACGGTTCCCGACGCCTGGTCCGACCCGTCGCGCATCGCCGCGCGCCGCGTGCCCCAGCCGGGCCCGGCGTCGTGGTCACGGACGTACTGGCCGGGCGGCTGATCCCGCCGGACGCCGTACGGGCCGTACACGAGGCGTACGGCCGTACGGCGTCCCCGGCCGCGTTCCGCCAAGTTGAGTACGCGTACTCAGGCGCCCTCCGCCGGCTCCGCCGCACGCTGGAGGAATGCTGTGGTCCGACCCCGAGAACAAGCCGCCGAAGGAACTGCGCGACACGCAGGAGATGCTGCGGCGGCTGGGGGTTCTCATGGCACTGGCCATGGTCGTGGCGATGCTCGTGATCGGCGTGAGGTGAGGCGCCTCCCGCCCGGTACCAGGGGCGTCCGGGACGCGGGATGAGGCATCCGGAGGACGCCGATACGCTGACCGCATGACAGATCAGCCGCGCCGCCGCCTCGTGCTCGCCTCCCAGTCCCCCGCCCGGCTCGGGCTGCTCCGCCAGGCAGGACTGGCCCCCGAGGTGATCGTCAGCGGCGTCGACGAGGACGCCGTCTCCGCCCCCACCCCCGCCGAGCTGGCGCTGGCCCTGGCCGAGGCGAAGGCGTCCGTGGTCGCGGCGAGGCCCGAGGTGAAGGGCGCGCTGGTGATCGGGTGCGACTCGGTGCTGGAGCTGGACGGCCAGGCCCTCGGCAAGCCGGCGGACGCCGAGGAGGCCACCGCGCGCTGGAAGGCGATGCGGGGCCGCGTGGGGACGCTCCAGACCGGCCACTGCGTCTACGACACCCTCAGCGGCCGTTACGCCTCCGCCACCGCCTCCACGGTGGTCCGTTTCGGCGAACCCTCGGACGAGGAGATCGTGGCCTACGTGGCCTCCGGCGAACCGCTGCACGTGGCGGGGGCGTTCACCCTGGACGGCCGCTCGGCGCCGTTCATCGACGGCATCGACGGCGACCACGGCAACGTGATCGGCATCAGCCTGCCGCTGGTCCGGCGCCTGCTGGCCGAGCTGGGCGTCGGCATCACGGAGCTGTGGGCGCCGCGGGAGGACTGACGGGCGCCCCGGCGTCGGCGGGCTCGGGCCCCTCCGGCCGCCCGTCGTACGTCATCAGGAGCAGCACGATCAGCGCGAGGACGACGACCATGAGGAGGAACGCCGTCCAGCCGATCAGGCCCCACGCGAAGGCGCCGAGCAGCGCGTGCACCACGGCGGCGCTGATCAGCAGCACCTTGCCGAACCCGGCCGGGGCCCGGTCGCGCAGGGCGACCAGCAGGGCCACCAGGCCGCACAGGCCGAAGTAGAGCCCGAAGGCCACTCCGCCGGCCTTCGACGACACCGACATCACGTCCGGGTCGAGGCCGGCCAGCGACATGTCCTGGCGGTCGACGACGACCCCCAGGAACCAGTTCACCGCCAGCACTCCCAGCGCCTCGGCGAACAGCACGAGCGCGACGATCCACGCCACCGGTCTGCGGACCACCGGCCCCCACCCACTTTCGAGCACAACTGTGGTTACCCCGAGTATGTTCGGGACGACGCGAAGGCTACTAACGGGTAAACCTCGGTACAAGGGGCGTGCGACGGGCAAAGAATCATTGGGCCATTCGTAGGGACTCCACAAAGAAACGAAGTGGGCCGCAGCACGCTCTCACAGAGACCTTGACCACACGACGAGGCTAGGGTTTCCGGGAGGAGGCCTGCGTACCGAGGTGCGACAAGGGCTTTCGCGGGTCGAGCGAGCCTCGCATCACGCTCCGTGTGGGCAAGCTCACCACTGGGGACGGGTCGAAGTGCCGTGTCGGCAGTCCCTAAACTCGGCTTGTTTCAAGGAGGGAGCCTCAATCGTGCGCAAGGTGCTCATCGCCAACCGTGGCGAAATCGCTGTCCGCGTTGCCCGGGCCTGCCGGGATGCCGGGATCGCGAGCGTTGCCGTCTACGCCGACCCGGACCGGGACGCTCTGCATGTCCGCGCCGCGGATGAGGCGTTCGCCCTGGGCGGTGACACTCCGGCCACCAGTTACCTCGACATCGACAAGGTGCTGAAGGCCGCGCGGGAGTCGGGGGCCGACGCGATCCACCCCGGCTACGGCTTCCTCTCGGAGAACGCCGAATTCGCCCAGGCGGTACTGGACGCGGGCCTGATCTGGATCGGTCCGCCTCCGCAGGCCATCCGCGACCTCGGTGACAAGGTCGCCGCCCGGCACATCGCCCAGCGCGCCGGCGCCCCCCTCGTGGCGGGTACGCCCGACCCGGTGTCCGGCGCGGACGAGGTGGTCGCGTTCGCCGAGGAGCACGGCCTGCCGATCGCCATCAAGGCCGCCTTCGGCGGCGGCGGGCGCGGCCTGAAGGTCGCCCGGACCCTCGAAGAGGTCCCCGAGCTGTACGACTCGGCCGTGCGCGAGGCGGTCGCCGCCTTCGGCCGCGGCGAGTGCTTCGTCGAGCGCTACCTCGACAAGCCCCGGCACGTCGAGACCCAGTGCCTGGCCGACAGCCACGGCAACGTGGTGGTCGTCTCCACCCGTGACTGCTCGCTGCAGCGCCGGCACCAGAAGCTGGTGGAGGAGGCCCCGGCGCCGTTCCTCTCCGACGAGCAGGTCGCGGAGCTCTACCGCGCCTCCAAGGCCATCCTGAAGGAGGCCGGCTACGTCGGCGCGGGCACGGTGGAGTTCCTCGTCGGCAACGACGGCACGATCTCCTTCCTCGAGGTCAACACCCGCCTCCAGGTGGAGCACCCGGTGACCGAGGAGGTCTCCGGCATCGACCTGGTGCGCGAGATGTTCCGCATCGCCGACGGCGAGGAGCTCGGCTACGACGACCCGCCGCTGCGCGGTCACTCCTTCGAGTTCCGCATCAACGGCGAGGACCCGGGCCGGGGCTTCCTGCCCGCCCCCGGCACCGTCACCGCGTTCGCCCCGCCGTCCGGCCCGGGTGTGCGTCTGGACGCGGGTGTGGAGTCCGGCAGCGTGATCGGCCCGGCGTGGGACTCCCTGCTGGCGAAGCTGATCGTCACCGGCGCCACCCGTGAGCAGGCCCTGCAGCGCGCCTCGCGGGCCCTGGAGGAGTTCACGGTGGAGGGCATGGCCACGGCCATCCCGTTCCACCGCGCGGTGGTCAAGGACCCGGCGTTCGCTCCCGAGCTGACCGGCTCCGCCGAGCCCTTCACGGTCCACACCCGCTGGATCGAGACGGAGTTCGTCAACGACATCAAGCCCTTCGCCTCGCCCGTGGACGCGGACGCGGAGGAGGAGGCCGGCCGCGAGACGGTCGTCGTCGAGGTCGGCGGCAAGCGCCTGGAGGTCTCGCTGCCCGCGTCGCTCGGCATGAGCCTGGCGCGCACGGGTCTGGCCGCCGGCGCCAAGCCGAAGCGCCGCGCCGCCCGCAAGTCGGGCCCGGCGGCCTCGGGTGACACCCTTGCCTCCCCGATGCAGGGCACGATCGTCAAGGTCGCGGTGGAGGAGGGCCAGGAGGTGAAGGAGGGCGACCTGGTCGTCGTCCTGGAGGCGATGAAGATGGAGCAGCCCATCAACGCCCACCGCTCCGGCACCGTCAAGGGCCTGAACGCGGAGGTCGGCGCCTCGGTCACGTCCGGCGCGGCGATCTGCGAGATCAAGGACTGACGCTCACGTCACAGCGCCCGGCGCCCTCCCACGGGGGGCGCCGGGCGCTTTCGTGTACGCCGTTCAGCGCCGCCGCATGTCCGCCACCCGGGCGGCCCGCTCGGCGCCCTGCCCTTGGTCGGACGCGGCGCCCAGCGCCACGGCCGTACGCAGTCCGGGGGCCTGCCGCCTAGGGCCGGGCAGCGGGACGTCACGGCGCTGCCGCCCGGACGGCGGGCCGTCACCTCCCGCGCCGCCGTTTCCCCCCGGCGCCCCGGCGACGGCGATCTGCACGCCCTGGTCCGCGAGGGCCTGGAGCTCGGTCGCCGCGCGGTCGTCCTGCGCGGGCGGCTCGTCGGTGACCAGCCGGGTGATGAGGTCCGTGGGCACCGTCTGGAACATGGTGTCCGTGCCGAGCTTGGTGTGGTCGGCGAGGACCACCACCTCGGCGGCGGCCTGCACCAGCGCCCGGTCGACGGACGCCGACAGCATGTTGGACGTGGACAGCCCGCGCTCGGCGGTCAGGCCGCTGCCCGAGAGGAACGCCCGGGACACCCGCAGCCCCTGCAGGGACTGCTCGGCGCCGCTGCCGACGAGGGCGTAGTTGGAGCCGCGCAGCGTGCCGCCGGTCATCACGACCTCGACCCGGTTGGCGTGGGCGAGCGCCTGGGCGACCAGCAGGGAGTTGGTGACGACCGTCAGCCCGGGCACCCGGGCGAGCCGGCGGGCCAGCTCCTGTGTGGTGGTGCCCGCGCCGACCACGATGGCCTCGCCCTCCTCCACGAGGTTCGCGGCGAGGTCGGCGATGGCGGTCTTCTCGGCGGTGGCGAGGTGCGACTTCTGCGGGAAGCCGGACTCGCGTGTGAAACCGCCCGGCAGCACCGCACCGCCGTGCCGTCGGTCGAGGAGTCCTTCTGCCTCCAGCGCGCGCACGTCCCGCCGTACGGTCACTTCGGAGGTCTGGACGACGCGGGCGAGCTCACGGAGCGACACGGCTCCGTTCGCTCGCACCATTTCGAGGATCAATTGGCGACGTTCTGCAGCGAACACGAAACTGACAGTAACGCCGACGACCGTCTGCTTTCAGCAGTTTGCGCTGAATAGCAGAAGTTGTTCGCACGGCCCCACGGCAAGTGGTATAGGGCCGGGTCAGGCCTCGGCGCCCGCCTTCCGCGTGTGCAGCTGCCGCGCCACCTCGGCGATCGAGCCCGACAGCGACGGATACACGGTGAAGGCGTTCGCGATCTGTTCGACGGTCAGGTTGTTGTCGACCGCGATCGAGATGGGGTGGATGAGTTCCGAGGCGCGCGGCGCCACGACGACGCCGCCGACGACGATGCCGGTACCGGGGCGGCAGAAGATCTTGACGAAGCCGTCGCGGATGCCCTGCATCTTGGCGCGCGGGTTGCGCAGCAGCGGCAGCTTCACCACACGCGCGTCGATCTTCCCGCCGTCCACGTCTGCCTGCGAGTAGCCGACGGTGGCGATCTCGGGGTCGGTGAAGACGTTCGACGACACCGTCTTCAGATTCAGCGGGGCGACCGCGTCGCCGAGGAAGTGGTACATGGCGATCCGCCCCTGCATGGCGGCCACCGAGGCGAGGGCGAAGACACCGGTGACGTCACCGGCCGCGTACACACCCGGAGCGGTGGTCCGCGACACCTTGTCGGTCCAGATGTGCCCCGAGTCGCGCAGCCTCACGCCGGCCTCCTCCAGGCCCATGCCCTCGGAGTTCGGGATGGCGCCGACGGCCATCAGACAGTGCGTGCCGGTGATGACCCGGCCGTCCGCGAGGGTGACCTCGACCCGGTCCCCGACCCGCTTGGCGGACTGGGCGCGCGACCGCGCCATGACGTTCATGCCGCGCCGCCGGAAGACGTCCTCCAGCACGGCGGCGGCGTCCGGGTCCTCACCGGGCAGCACGCGGTCGCGCGAGGACACGAGCGTGACGCGGGAGCCGAGGGCCTGGTAGGCGCCGGCGAACTCGGCGCCGGTGACGCCGGAACCGACCACGATGAGCTCCTCGGGGAGCTCGTCCAGGTCGTACACCTGGGTCCAGTTCAGGATGCGCTCACCGTCGGGCCGGGCATCGGGCAGCTCACGGGGATGACCGCCGGTCGCGATGAGCACGGCGTCCGCGGTCAGCGTCTCCTCGGACCCGTCGGCAGCGGTGACGACGACCTTGCGCGACCCGTCGAGCGCCTGCATCCCTTCGAGCCGCCCGCGCCCACGCATGACACGCGCGCCGGCCCGGGTGACCGAGGCGGTGATGTCGTGCGACTGGGCCAGCGCGAGCCGCTTCACACGCCGGTTGACCTTCCCGAGGTCGACGCCGACCACCCGGGCGGCCTGCTCCATGGGCGGGGTGTCGTCGGCGACGATGATCCCCAGCTCCTCGTAGGAGGAGTCGAAGGTGGTCATCACCTCGGCCGTGGCGATCAGGGTCTTGGACGGCACGCAGTCGGTCAGCACCGACGCCCCGCCCAGGCCGTCGCAGTCGACGACGGTCACCTCCGCGCCGAGCTGTGCGGCGACCAGCGCCGCTTCGTATCCGCCGGGTCCGCCACCGATGATCACGATCCGAGTCACGTACTCCATTGTCCCGCACACTTCACCGTGCGCCCGCCCGGGGGTGCGTCGCCCGAGCCACGACCGTCCCGGCACCCCCTGCCGTACCCTTCCCCCATGTCGCTCTACGCCGCTTATGCCGGCAACCTCGACGCCCGGCTGATGTCCCGCCGCGCCCCGCACTCACCGCTGCGGGCCACCGGCTGGCTCAACGGCTGGCGGCTGACGTTCGGGGGCGAGCACATGGGCTGGGAAGGCGCACTCGCGACCCTGGTCGAGGACCCGCTCTCCCAGGTCTTCGTCTCCCTCTACGACATCGCGCCCATGGACGAGGAGTCCCTGGACCGCTGGGAGGGCACCGGCCTGGACATCTACCGCCGCACCCGGGTCCGCGTGCACACCCTGGACGGCGAGGAGCAGGCCTGGACGTACGTCCTGAACTCCTACGAGGGCGGCCTGCCCTCCGCCCGCTACCTGGGCGAGATCGCCGACGCGGCGGAGTCCGCGGGGGCGCCCCACGACTACGTGATGGAGCTCCGTAAGCGCCCCTGCTGACGGAAACGACAAGACAACGATCGCCATCCCGTCACCTCCCACATCTACGCGCGTAGGCGAATTGCGGCTACCCTCGTCGACGTGAACGCTTCTCTTCTTCCGGACGACATCCAGGGCGACCCGTACGCCGCAGCCGACGCCGCCGCAGCCCGACTGCGCGAACTCACAGGCGCCGAGACCCACGACGTCGCCCTCGTGATGGGCTCCGGGTGGGCCCCGGCCGCGGACGCGCTCGGCACCCCCGAGGCCGAGCACCCGGTCACCGAGCTGCCCGGCTTCCCGCCGCCGGCGGTCGAGGGCCACGGAGGCAAGATCCGCTCCTACCGCATCGGGCAGAAGCGAGCCCTGGTCTTCCTGGGCCGCACCCACTACTACGAGGGCCGCGGAGTGGCCGCCGTCGCGCACGGCGTCCGCACGGCGGTCGCGGCGGGCGCGAAGACGATCGTGCTGACCAACGGCTGCGGCGGCCTGCGCGAAGGGATGCGCCCCGGGCAGCCGGTCCTGATCAGCGACCACATCAACCTGACGGCGACGTCGCCGATCGTCGGCGCGAACTTCGTCGACCTCACCGACCTGTACTCCCCGCGCCTGCGCGCGCTGTGCAAGGAGATCGACCCCTCCCTCGAGGAGGGCGTCTACGCCCAGTTCCCCGGCCCGCACTACGAGACGCCCGCGGAGATCCGCATGGCCCGCGTCATCGGGGCGGACCTCGTGGGCATGTCCACGGTCCTGGAGGCCATCGCCGCGCGTGAGGCGGGCGCCGAGGTCCTGGGCATCTCCCTGGTGACCAACCTCGCCGCCGGCATGACCGGCGAACCGCTGAACCACGAGGAGGTCCTCCAGGCGGGCCGCGACAGCGCGACCCGCATGGGCGCGCTGCTCACTCAGGTGCTGGGGCGTTTGTAACCCCCTCCTTCACAGCGGGGCTGTACACCTGGGGGCCGTGGGTGCCTTCGGAGCGGTGGGCTTCAGTGACACCCGGAGTGGGTGCGGGCCGGGGGGAGTTCGCGCAGCCCGGCGCTCACGGGGTGCCGCCGCGCCCACCCGTGCCGCCCCAGCGGCACGAAAGCCCGCGGTTGGCGGCAGCTTGGCGCGCCCGCGGGTGGCGGGGACTCCTCCCGCCGTCCCCAGGTGCGGGGCTGGGCGCACCGCGTCGACGGGGGTAGCCGCGTATGGCGAGTGAGGAACCCGGCGTGGGCGGAACTGAGCCGCCCGCGGCGGGGAGGGGACGGGGTGGGGGTGGGCGCCCGCAGCGGCTGGCGCGTCCACACCCCGCACCTCTCCAGCCGGCACTCTCGCGCCAGACCGAGGACGCCCGCCCCCACCCCGGCCCCGCACCACAACCCCACCGTGGGCGCTACAGCAACCCCCACCGGACAGAACGATGCGCCGCAGGCACACGACCCCAGCCCCCACCGGGCGGACCCCGTGCCGCAGGCACGGCACCCCCCGCCCCATGCGAACCTGACACCACACCGACCGAGAGAGGCCGACCGACCGTGGCAGACGACGCGCTCATCGCACAGGCCCAGGCATGGCTCGCCGAGGACCCCGACCCGGACACCCGCGAGGAACTCGCCCGCCTCATCGACGACGGCGATCACGCCGAACTGACCGCCCGCTTCGCCGGCACCCTCCAGTTCGGCACCGCCGGCCTCCGCGGCGAACTCGGCGCCGGCCCCCTCCGCATGAACCGCTCCGTGGTCATCCGCGCCGCCGCCGGCCTCGCCGCGTACCTCAAGAAGCAGGGGACCCCCCACGGGACCGACACGGCCGGCCTCGTCGTCATCGGCTACGACGCCCGCCACAAGTCGCGGACCTTCGCCGAGGACACCGCCGCCGTCATGACCGGCGCCGGCCTCCGCGCCGCCGTCCTCCCCCGCCCCCTCCCCACGCCGGTCCTGGCGTTCGCCATAAGGCACCTCGGCGCGGTCGCCGGCGTGGAGGTCACCGCCAGCCACAACCCGCCCCGCGACAACGGCTACAAGGTGTACCTGGGCGACGGCTCCCAGATCGTCCCCCCGGCGGACGCGGAGATCGCCGCGGAGATCGACGCCGTGGCGTCGCTCACCACCGTTCCCCGCCCCACCACCGGCTGGGACACTCTCGACGACGCCGTCCTGGACGCCTACCTCGCCCGCACGGACGCGGTCCTGTCCAAGGACTCCCCCCGCACCGCCCGCACGGTCTACACGGCGATGCACGGCGTGGGCAAGGACGTCCTCCTGGCCGCCTTCGCCCGCGCGGGCTTCCCCGCCCCCGACCTCGTGGCGGAGCAGGCCGACCCCGACCCGGACTTCCCGACCGTCGCGTTCCCCAACCCGGAGGAGCCCGGCGCGATGGACCTGGCTTTCGCGAAGGCCCGCGAGACGAACCCCGACCTGGTCATCGCCAACGACCCCGACGCCGACCGCTGCGCCGCCGCCGTGAAGGACGGCGACGACTGGCGCATGCTCCGCGGCGACGAGGTCGGCGCGCTCCTCGCCGCCCACCTGGTCCGCCGCGGCGCGACCGGCACGTTCGCGGAGTCGATCGTCTCGTCGTCCCTCCTCGGCCGTATCGCCGAGAAGGCGGGCCTGCCGTACGAGGAGACCCTGACCGGTTTCAAGTGGATCGCCCGCGTCGAGGGCCTGCGCTACGGCTACGAGGAGGCCCTCGGTTACTGCGTGGACCCGGACGGCGTACGCGACAAGGACGGCATCACGGCGGCCCTCCTCCTCACGGAGCTGGCGTCCGAACTCAAGGCGGAGGGCCGCACCCTCCTCGACCTCCTCGACGACCTCGCCGTGGAGCACGGCCTGCACGCGACGGACCAGCTCAGCGTCCGCGTGAAGGACCTGGGCCTGATCGCCGCCGCGATGCGCCGCCTGCGCGAGCAGCCGCCCACGGAGCTGGCGGGCCTGCGCATCACGAAGGCCGAGGACCTGACCGAGGGCACGGACAAGCTCCCGCCCACGGACGGCCTGCGCTACACGCTGGACGGCGCACGGGTCGTCGTCCGCCCCAGCGGCACGGAGCCGAAGCTGAAGTGCTACCTGGAGGTGGTGATCCCGGTCGCCACCGGTGCGGACCTCCCCGAGGCCCGCGCCAAGGCGACGGCCCTCCTGACCGCCGTCAAGCGGGACCTGTCCGAAGCCGCGGGCATCTGAAAAAACGGGGGCGGCCCGAAGGGACCGCCCCCGCCTCAGCTCACTGCTGACAGCTCACAGCTCACCCGACCGGCCCCTCAGCCCAGCCCCTCAGCCCAGCCCCCTCAGCCCAGCCCCCACAGCACACCCAGCAGCACAGCCCCCGCCACAGCGGGGGCGATGATCTCGTAGGCCCACCGCACGGTGACCTCACCCTGCGTCCCCGGCTCCCCCTGCCGCCGCTCGTGCAGCTCACGCAGCTCGTCCATGGCCTGGTCCGTCTCGGCCCGACGCGGCCCGCCCGCCACGGCCGCGTCCGTCCCCAGGTCAGCGGCGCCCGCCACGCCTCCGGGCACGGCGGCCCCCGCACGGGCGCGCCCCGACCCGCCCTGCCCGGCACGGGCGGCCGCACGCGCGGCCCGCGCGTCCTGGCGTGCCGCCCTGCTGCGGGCCCGTACGGAGACGGGAAGCGCCCAGAGCTGGTACGTGGTGCCGGAGTCGTCGACGACCTCGTTGGAGAACCCGGACCGCAGCGAGGCGACCTGTCCCCACGGCAGCACGATCAGCCGCAGCGGGTTGCGGATGCGCAGCCGGTCGTCGTTGACGAAGACGGCGGGCCGCAGGGTGTAGGCGAACACCACGGGCATGAGGAAGAGCATGGTGGCGAGGGCGAGCCACGGGGTGCGGCCCTCGCCGACGACGACCGCGTCGATGCCGAGCCAGGCGACGATGGCGAGCACCAGCACGCCTCCGACGACGCCTGCGGGCGAGCGGTAGACGCGGTCCTTGTACGGGGTCGTCGCGGTCCCGGCGGGCTTCGTGGGCTCCGGCTCGCGCGACGGGTCGGGGGTCGTCATGCCCCCGATTCTGCACGACCCCCGCCCCGGACCCGAAGGCCGCTCACCTCGCCCCCTCCACCACAGGCACCCCAGCCTCGGATCCGTTCCGGGGCTGTACAGCCGCTACGCGCGTAGATATGCTCGTCTGGTGACCATGCCCACCACTGCACCCCACGCTCTGAGCGACGTCACCGCGTCCGACAGCACGCTGCGCCGTTTCCTCCACGGGCTGCCCGGCGTCGACGCGGTCGGCCTGGAGGCGCGTGCCGCCTCCCTCGGCACCCGCTCGATCAAGACGACCGCGAAGGCGTACGCCATCGACCTCGCCATCTCGATGGTCGACCTGACGACGCTGGAAGGCGCGGACACCCCGGGCAAGGTCCGGGCGCTCGGCGCGAAGGCGGTCCGCCCCGACCCGACCGACCGCATGACGCCCGCCACCGCCGCGGTCTGCGTCTACCCCGACATGGTGGCCACGGCGAAGAAGGCCGTCGCCGGCTCGTCCGTCAAGGTCGCCTCGGTCGCCACCGCGTTCCCGGCCGGCCGCGCCCCGATCGCCGTGAAGCTGGCGGACGTCCGCGAGGCCGTCGCCGCCGGTGCGGACGAGATCGACATGGTCATCGACCGCGGCGCGTTCCTCGCGGGGAACTACATGAAGGTGTACGACGAGATCACCGCCGTGAAGGAGGCCTGCGGGACGGACGCCCGCCTGAAGGTCATCTTCGAGACGGGCGAGCTGTCGACGTACGACAACATCCGCAGGGCGAGCTGGCTCGGCATGCTGGCCGGGGCGGACTTCATCAAGACCTCGACGGGCAAGGTCGCGGTGAACGCGACCCCGGCGAACACCCTCCTGATGCTGGAGGCGGTGCGCGACTTCCGCGCGCAGACCGGGATCCAGGTCGGTGTGAAGCCCGCCGGCGGCATCCGCACCAGCAAGGACGCGATCAAGTTCCTGGTCCTGGTCAACGAGACCGCGGGCGAGGACTGGCTGGACAACCACTGGTTCCGCTTCGGCGCCTCCTCGCTGCTGAACGACCTGCTGCTGCAGCGTCAGAAGCTGGCCACCGGCCGCTACTCCGGCCCCGACTACGTGACGGTGGACTGATCACCATGGCACCTGTTTTCGACTACGCCCCGGCGCCCGAGTCCCGCTCGGTCGTCGACATCGCCCCGTCCTACGGCCTCTTCATCGACGGCGAGTTCACCGAGGCGGCCGGCGGCAAGGTCTTCAAGACCGTCTCCCCCTCCTCCGAGGAGGTCCTGTCCGAGGTCGCGGAGGCGTCCGAGGAGGACGTCGACCGCGCGGTGCGGGCGGCCCGCAAGGCCTTCGAGAAGTGGTCCGCGCTGCCGGGCTCCGAGCGCGCGAAGTACCTCTTCCGCATCGCCCGCATCATCCAGGAGCGCAGCCGCGAGCTGGCCGTCCTGGAGACCCTGGACAACGGCAAGCCGATCAGGGAGACCCGCGACGCGGACCTCCCGCTGGTCGCCGCGCACTTCTTCTACTACGCGGGCTGGGCCGACAAGCTGGAGCACGCGGGCTACGGCGCGAACCCGCGCCCGCTCGGCGTCGCCGGCCAGGTCATCCCCTGGAACTTCCCGCTGCTGATGCTGGCGTGGAAGATCGCCCCGGCCCTCGCGACCGGCAACACGGTGGTGCTGAAGCCCGCCGAGACGACCCCGCTGTCCGCCCTCTTCTTCGCGGACATCTGCCGCCAGGCCGGTCTGCCCAAGGGCGTCGTGAACATCGTCACCGGCGACGGCCGCGCCGGGGCCGCGCTGGTCGCCCACCCCGACGTGAACAAGGTCGCCTTCACCGGTTCCACCGCCGTCGGCAAGGAGATCGCGCGCACGGTCGCGGGCACCCGCAAGAAGCTGACGCTGGAACTGGGCGGCAAGGGCGCCAACATCGTCTTCGACGACGCCCCGATCGACCAGGCCGTCGAGGGCATCGTCAACGGCATCTTCTTCAACCAGGGCCAGGTCTGCTGCGCGGGCTCGCGCCTGCTGGTCCAGGAGTCGATCCACGACGAGCTCCTTGACTCCCTGAAGCGCCGGCTGTCCACGCTGCGCCTCGGCGACCCGCTGGACAAGAACACCGACATCGGCGCCATCAACTCCGCGGAGCAGCTGGCCCGGATCACCGCGCTGGCCGAGCAGGGCGAGGCGGAGGGCGCCGAGCGCTGGTCCCCGGCCTGCGAACTGCCGGAGAGTGGCTACTGGTTCGCCCCGACGCTGTTCACAAACGTCACCCAGGCGCACACGATCGCCCGCGACGAGATCTTCGGCCCGGTCCTGTCCGTCCTGACGTTCCGCACGCCGGACGAGGCGGTCGCCAAGGCCAACAACACCCCGTACGGCCTGTCGGCGGGCATCTGGACCGAGAAGGGCTCGCGGATCCTGGCGGTGGCGATCAAGCTCCGCGCGGGCGTGATCTGGTCCAACACGTTCAACAAGTTCGACCCGACCTCGCCGTTCGGCGGTTACAAGGAGTCGGGCTTCGGCCGCGAGGGCGGCCGCCACGGCCTGGAGGCGTACCTCGATGTCTGACAAGCCCGAGAAGACCGAGAAGACCGACAAGTCCGAGCGGACCGAGCGCCTCTCCGTCTTCAAGACCTACAAGCTGTACGTCGGCGGGAAGTTCCCGCGTTCCGAGAGCGGCCGGGTGTACGAGGTGACTGACGCCAAGGGCAAGTGGCTGGCCAACGCACCGCAGTCGTCCCGCAAGGACGCCCGTGACGCGGTGGTCGCGGCCCGCAAGGCGTTCGGCGCCTGGTCCGGCGCGACGGCGTACAACCGCGGCCAGATCCTCTACCGGATCGCGGAGATGCTGGAGGGCCGCCGGGACCAGTACGTCCGGGAGGTCGGCGAGGCCGAGGGCCTGTCGAGGTCCAAGGCGGCGGCGCAGGTGGACGCGGCGATCGACCGCTGGGTCTGGTACGCCGGCTGGACCGACAAGATCGCCCAGGTGGTGGGCGGCGGCAACCCGGTCGCGGGCCCGTTCTTCAATCTGTCCTCCCCGGAGCCGACCGGCGTGGTGGCCGTGCTGGCGCCGCAGGAGTCGTCGTTCCTGGGCCTGGTGTCGGTGGTCGCGCCGGTCGTCGCGACGGGCAACACGGCGGTCGTGATCGCGTCGGAGAAGGCGCCGCTGCCCGCCCTCTCCCTCGGCGAGGTGCTGGCCACCTCCGACCTGCCCGGCGGTGTGGTCAACATCCTCTCCGGCCGTACGGCGGAGATCGCCGCGCCGCTCGCCGCGCACCAGGACGTCAACGCGATCGACCTCGCGGGCGCCGACGAGGTGCTGGCGAAGGAGCTGGAGATCGCGGCCGCGGACAACCTGAAGCGCGTTCTCCGTCCACAGCCTGTGGACGACTGGACGGCAGCGCCCGGCACGGAGCGCATGACGGCCTTCCTGGAGACCAAGACGGTCTGGCACCCGACGGGTTCGCTGGGCGCGTCCGGCTCCTCCTACTGAGCCGTACGCCGGCCCCTGCAGCGGGAGCGCCGTGGCCCTCCTCCGTCCGGGAGGGGCACGGCGCTCCGCCGTGTCGTACGCGCCCGTCAGCGCCTCAGGGAATCCGTCACCGCGCCCACCCCGGGGATGGAGCCGACCGACTCCGCCTGGGCGACCGGGCCGGTCACCTCGCGCGAGTCCACCGCGCGGAAGTCGGCGACCTGCGTGCCGGCGCCGTTGTCGAGCGGGTCCACGCCCGTGCCGGCGAGCGGGTTGGGCTTGAGGTCCGCGACCGTTCCGACGACCTGGCCGGCGTCGTCGGGCAGCACCTGCGCCTGAGCGGCGGACGCGGTCGCCGCCGCGACGCCGAGCGCAGCTCCCGCCGTCGCGAGTACGGCCATGGAGCGCCGGACGACGGGCGTCCTGGGTGCCTTGTGTCGGGCCATCACTGTGCCACCTTCTGACTTCACAGGGTCAACGGTCGGACGCGCAGCGTAGTTGAGATGTGAGCCGCGCTTCAAAGTCGCCCCCACGGGTCGTACGCCACCCGCGCGATGCCTCACACTGGTGTCCCGTGAGTTCCCAGTCGCCCATATCCGCGCGAGTCGTGCTGCTCTGCGGCCCCTCCGGCTCCGGCAAGTCCCTCGTCTCGGCCCGCTCCGGCCTTCCGGTGCTGCGCCTGGACGACTTCTACAAGGAGGGCGACGACCCGACCCTGCCGCTGGTGGCGGGCACCTCCGACATCGACTGGGACGACCCCGCCTCCTGGGACGCGGACACCGCGGTCACCGCGATCGAACGGCTGTGCAGGACGCGCACGGCGCAGGTGCCGGTGTACGACATCTCGCTGAGCGCCCGCACCGGCGAGACGACCGTGGACATCGGCGGTACGCCGCTGTTCATCGCCGAGGGGATCTTCGCCGCGGAGATCGTGGACCGCTGCCGCGAACTGGGGCTGCTGGCCGACGCGCTGTGCCTGAGCCGCGGTCCCGTGCGGACGTTCCGGCGCCGTTTCCTGCGGGACCTGAAGGAGGGCCGCAAATCGGTGCCGTTCCTGCTGCGGCGCGGCTGGCGGCTGATGCGTCTCGAGCGGTCGATCGTCGCCCGTCAGACGGCGCTCGGCGCGTACGCCTGCGACCGTGAGGAGGCGCTGAGCCGCCTGGCCGCGGCGGCGGTCGCCGGACGGCCGGCGCCGACGAGCGCGCCGTGACGGCACGAAAAAGCGGGACCGCGTGACGGGCCCCCGGCCCCGCGCAGTCCCGCTGTTTCCGCACCCCCCGTGGTGCTCCCCCTCCTTGTTCCCCCGTGCTCCCCCGTTTCCCCCGGGCTCCCCCGATCCCCGTTCACCGCGCGGACGCCCCCCGACGCCCTGGCAGCTCCCCCGGTTTCCCCCGACCCTCAGGCGACGAGCTCCCCGAAGGCGTTCTCCTCGTCACGGCCGAAGCTGAGGACCTCGTCCTCGCGCAGCCGGCGGAGGGACCGCCAGATGCTGGACTTCACCGTGCCGACACTGATGTTGAGGATGTCCGCGATCTCCGGGTCCGTGCGGCCCTCGTAGTAGCGCAGGACCAGCATGGTGCGCTGGAGTTCGGGCAGCCGGGCCAGCGCCTGCCACAGGACCGCGCGCAGCTCGGTGCCGCGCATCGCGTCCGTGTCGCCGGCCGTCTCCGGCAGCTCCTCGGTCGGGTACTCGTTCAGCTTGCGGCGGCGCCACGCGCTGATGTGCAGGTTGGTCATGGTGCGGCGGAGGTATCCGCCGACCGCCGCCTTGTCGCTGATCCGGTCCCACGCCCGGTAGGTCGAGAACAGCGCGCTCTGCAGCAGGTCCTCGGCCTCGAAACGGTCGCCGGTCAGGTGGTAGGCGGTGGCGTACAGGGAGGCGCGGCGCTCCTGGACGTAGGCGGTGAACTCCGCCTCGCTCACCGAGCGACGCTCCCCCGGTTCCTCCCTGTACGCGCTTCCCCCGTCGGTGTCCCCCGTGGACGTGTCAACCACCGTCATGATCACGGTGTGCTGACGCCCGGCGCCGCGAGCGCACCCCCGCATGCCCGCGGCGCCGGACTTCTCGGAACCCCGGTGCACGTCGTGCAGACGCGTGACAACTGCGCTGGTGCTGGTGCCGTGCAGCGTGTTCATCTCGCGCCCCCGTCGTGGACTTCCGGTGTTCTCGCCTGCGGTTGTGCTGTGCCGAAAAGCTTGCCGCGCCACTTTCATGGCCGTGTCCGCCGACTGTCACAGACGTGTCACAGGGGCAGGCCACCGTGACCGCACACTTCCTTCACAGCTCGGCGGGCACGAAGCGGCACGTATCCGGGCCCAAGGGGCACCCGACGCGCACGGGTCGAACAGGAAGCCCTCCATGGGCCAGAATGAGCGCGTGCCTTCCCTGTTGCTGATCGAGGACGACGACGCCATCCGCACGGCCCTGGAGCTCTCACTGACGCGCCAGGGTCACCGGGTGGCGACCGCTGCCAGTGGTGAGGACGGTCTGAAGCTGCTGCGCGAGCAGCGGCCGGACTTGATCGTGCTGGACGTGATGCTGCCCGGCATCGACGGCTTCGAGGTGTGCCGTCGCATCCGGCGCACCGACCAGCTGCCGATCATCCTGCTCACCGCGCGCAGCGACGACATCGACGTCGTGGTCGGCCTGGAGTCCGGCGCCGACGACTACGTGGTCAAGCCCGTGCAGGGCCGGGTGCTGGACGCCCGGATCCGCGCGGTGCTGCGGCGCGGGGAACGCGAGTCCAGCGACTCGGCGGCCTTCGGCAGCCTGGTCATCGACCGCGCGGCGATGACGGTGACGAAGAACGGCGAGGACCTCCAGCTCACGCCGACGGAGCTGCGGCTGCTGCTGGAGCTGAGCCGGCGGCCCGGCCAGGCGCTGTCCCGCCAGCAGCTGCTGCGGCTGGTGTGGGAGCACGACTACCTGGGCGACTCACGGCTGGTGGACGCATGCGTGCAGCGGCTGCGCGCCAAGGTCGAGGACGTGCCGTCGTCCCCGACGCTGATCCGTACCGTCCGCGGTGTCGGCTACCGGCTGGATCCGCCTCAGTGACACAGGAGCACCAGGAGGGGGGCCGCGGCTGGTCCGCGGCGCGCAAGGGAGTCTGGTCGCGGCTGCGCTTCACGAGCCTGCGCCTGCGGCTGGTCGTCGTGTTCGGCCTGGTCGCGCTGACGGCCGCCGTGTCCGCGTCGGGGATCGCGTACTGGCTGAACCGCGAGTCGGTGCTGACGCGTACGCAGGACGCGGTGCTGCGCGCCTTCGAGCAGGAGATGCAGAACCGTGCGGGCGCGCTGCCCGAGCACCCCACGCAGGACGAACTGCAGCGCACGGCGGGGCAGATGGCCAACAGCAGTCAGCGCTTCGCCGTGCTGCTCGTCGCCGAGAACCCCGAGGGCCAGACGGTGTACGGCAGTTCGGGCGGGCTGAACGGCTTCTCGCTGGGGGACGTGCCCGAGTCGCTGCGCGAGGCGGTGACCGAGCGGCTGAAGGTCACGTCGAACAACAAGTACCCGCATCATCTGTACTGGCAGCGGATCGTCGAGGACGACACCCCGTACCTGGTGGCGGGGGCCCAGCTGATCGGCGGCGGCACCACCGGCTACATGCTGAAGTCGCTGGAGCCGGAGGAGAAGGACCTGGGCTCGCTGGCCTGGTCGCTGGGGATCGCCACCGGTCTGGCGCTGATAGGTTCCGCCCTCCTCGCGCACGCCGCCGCGACGACCGTGCTGAAGCCGGTGCAGCGGCTGGGGGCCGCGGCGCGGCGGCTCGGGGAGGGAAAGCTGGACACCCGGCTGAGGGTGTCGGGCACCGACGAACTGGCCGATCTGTCAAGGACGTTCAACAAGGCCGCAGAGGCGCTGGAGAAACGGGTCGCGGACATGGCGGCGCGGGACGAGGCGTCCCGCCGGTTCGTCGCGGACATGAGCCACGAGCTGCGCACCCCGCTGACCGCGATCACCGCCGTGACCGAGGTCCTCGAGGAGGAGCTGGAGTTCGAGGGCGGGGGCATCGACCCGATGATCCAGCCCGCGGTGCGGCTGGTGGTGAGCGAGACCCGGCGGCTGAACGACCTGGTGGAGAACCTGATGGAGGTCACCCGCTTCGACGCGGGCACCGCCCGGCTGGTCCTCGACGACGTCGACGTCGCCGACCAGATCACCGCCTGCATGGACGCGCGCGCCTGGCTGGACGCGGTGGAGCTGGACGCCGCGCGCGGCATCCACGCCCGGATCGACCCGCGCCGCCTGGACGTCATCCTCGCCAACCTCATCGGCAACGCCCTCAAGCACGGCGGGTCGCCGGTGCGGGTCTCGGTGCGGGAGGAACCCGCGGAGGGCGCGGAGACCACTGACGGCGCCGAGGCGGGGGACGTGCCGGGCGGCTCGGTCGTCATCCGGGTGCGGGACCACGGTCCGGGCATCCCGGAGGACGTCCTGCCGCACGTCTTCGACCGCTTCTACAAGGCCAGCGCCTCCCGTCCGCGCTCCGAGGGCAGCGGCCTCGGCCTGTCCATCGCGCTGGAGAACGCGCACATCCACGGCGGCGAGATCACCGCGGAAAATTCGCCCGACGGCGGCGCCGTGTTCACCCTGCGGCTGCCGCGGGACGTGTCCGCCGCGGAGTCCGGGGAGAAGGCCGGCGA
Organism: Streptomyces werraensis; assembly: GCA_014656175.1. Lineage (GTDB taxonomy): Bacteria > Actinomycetota > Actinomycetes > Streptomycetales > Streptomycetaceae > Streptomyces > Streptomyces werraensis. The sequence continues at coordinate 36,565 of BNBX01000004.1, read as the reverse complement.
CGCCGGTGACGAGGGCGCCGAGGGAGACGCCTGATGAACGGACGACACGCACGACACCGGACCGCCCTGCCGGCCCTCGTGGGGGCCGTGGCGCTGGGCGCCCTGCTGTCCGGGTGCGGGATCCGGGCGACCGAGGTGCCGACCGACTTCGGTCCCGCGCCCTCCCGGGTGCGCTGCTCGCTGGGCGAGCCCGAGGGCGCCGGGCAGGGGGAGCGCGGGCTGCCGGTGCAGGTGTTCCTGGTGTGCGGGCCGTCGCTGGTGGCCGTGGACCGGGCGGTGCGGGTGGCGGACGGGGCCACGGACGCGCGCCGGGTGCTGGTGGCGCAGGGCCTGATGGACGAGCTGACGCGGGAGCCGACGACGTCCGAGCGGGAGGCCGGCTACACCACGCGGGTGCGGCCCGGGACGACCGTGACCGGGCCGCGGGCCGGCGACCCGGAGGACACGCTGCGGCTGAGCACCCCGCCCGCCGAGCTGTCCACGACGGCGCTCGCGCAGATCGTGTGCACCTTCTCCGACTCGGCGGCGGCCGAGGGCAACGGCTCGGTGATCCTGGGCGGCCCCGACGACGCGACGCCGCGCCGCTACCGCTGCACCGACGACGTACGGGCCCGTCCGTCGGCCGGGAAGCCGCCCTCCACCGAGGCCGCCGGAAGCTGACCCGGCGGGCGTCCGCGGGGGCGGCGCCGCAGTGTGGCGCACGCCTCCGCGGTTGAACGGGTGACATCCCGGAACCGGCCGAGGCGCGCGCCGCGTCTTGGGGATCGTGCAGCGTCAAGGCTTCCACGGCGGCACCGCCGCATCCCGTATCCGTGTGACAGGAGGCATCCTCCTGGCCGCGCATCTGGCGTTCGTCGCCTGGTACACGCTGCGCCCCCTGGACGTCCCGTGGGTGATGCCCGCCAATCTGCGGCCGCTGGACGGGATCCGCGCCGACTTCGCGCTGGGCTGGGCGACGGGGCTGCGCCGGACCGGGGAGTCGATGGCGCTGCTCGCGCCGCTGGGCGTGCTGCTGCCGATGGCGGGGGGCCGGCCGGCCGTGTCCCGGCTGGGCTCGCTGATCCGCACCCTGGCCGCGACCGCCCTGGTGTCGCTGGCCGTGGAGCTGCTGCAGACGGCGGTGCCGGGACAGGTGGTGGACGTCGACTCCCTGCTGCTGAACACGGCGGGCGCCGCGCTCGCCCACGCCGCCGTGGTGCCCGCGGGACGCGCCTGGCTGCGCCGGCGGACGGTCCTCCCGGCGGTGGACGGCACTGTCCGGAGGGAGGAGGTCCCTCAGGGGCGGACCCCGACGATTCCCAGGGTCGGGATCGCCCCGTGGAGCGACGCTTTGCCCCCTTCGTCTCCGTAACGTGGAGGTACGGAGGCAGCCGGACGGGGTGCCTCGCACCGTTCACGAAGGAGTCGCGATGAGCAGCCTCGCCCGCCCCACCGACGACCGCATGATCGGCGGTGTCTGCGCCGGGCTGGCCCGGCGGTTCGGCACCTCCGCGAAGACGATGCGCGTCGTGTTCCTGGTCTCGTGCCTGCTCCCGGGTCCGCAGTTCCTGCTGTACCTGGCGCTGTGGGTCCTGCTGCCCTCGGAGGACAAGGCCCGCACGGCCTGGTAGGCGGCCCGTGCGGCGCCCTCACCCCCGAGGCGCCGCACGACGCCGGCCTCCCGGTCCTGCGCGGCATCATCTCCCTGAGGCCTCACGCGGGACCGTGGACCTCCGAGTACGCCGATGGGGCGCGACCCGATTCCGGGTGCGCCCCATCGGCCTGTCTCCGGCCGGGAGGTCAGCGGCCGCCCAGCGGGAGGCCGTTGACGTTGAGGCCCTTGGTCGGCATCTGGTTCACCGGCAGCCCGCCGAGGAGACCGGCGCCCGGCACCTGGGAGCCGAGCTCGCCGGCGACCGGCTTGGCGGTGCCGAGACCCTTGCCGGCCACGTCCTGACCCGTCGACAGCGCCTCGGCCGCGCCGGGCAGCGCGCCGGACGCCTGGTCCGCCGGCAGGGCCTGGGTGACCGTGTTCAGCCCCGGGGCGTCCGGCAGGGCCGGGGCCGCCTGGGCGGCGCCCGCACCGGCGGCGGCGAAGGCGGCACCGAGAGCGGCGACACCGAGGGTCTTGGCAGCAGACTGCTTCATGAAAGGCGTCCTCGAAATGGGATACGGGGATGTGAGCGGTGCTGCGACCGTAATCAGGCGTCCCTGTCCGCCGCAAATATCGAAATGCGGACGGATGGTGAACGCGTTGCGCGTTCACCATTACCGGTGACGCCCCTTTCAGTCTTCCGCGAGGGAAGAAGTGCTGGTGGAGGCGGTCTGACGGAACAGCCATTCGGATTTGAGTTCCGCATATCCGGGCTTGATCACGTCGTTGATCATGGCCAGCCGTTCATCGAAAGGAATGAATGCGGACTTCATCGCATTGACGGTAAACCACTGCATGTCGTCGAGCGTGTATCCGAAGGCCTCGACCAGGTGCTCGAACTCGCGGCTCATGCTGGTGTGGGACATCAGCCGGTTGTCCGTGTTCACCGTGGCCCGGAAGTGCAGCCGCCGCAGCAGCCCGATCGGGTGATCGGCGTACGAGGAGGCGGCGCCGGTCTGGAGGTTGGAGCTGGGGCACAGCTCCAGGGGGACGCGCTTGTCGCGGACGTAGGCGGCGAGCCGGCCGAGCTCCACCGTGCCGTCGTCGTGGACCTGGATGTCGTCGATGATCCGCACCCCGTGCCCGAGCCGGTCGGCGCCGCACCACTGGAGCGCCTGCCAGATGGACGGCAGTCCGAACGCCTCGCCGGCGTGGATGGTGAAGTGGTTGTTCTCCCGCTTCAGGTACTCGAAGGCGTCGAGGTGCCGGGTGGGCGGGTGGCCGGCCTCGGCGCCCGCGATGTCGAAGCCGACGACGCCCTGGTCGCGGTAGCCGTTGGCGAGTTCGGCGATCTCGAGGGCGCGGGCGGCGTGCCGCATCGCGGTGAGCAGGGCGCCGACGCGGATGCGGTGGCCGTTCTCCCTGGCCCGCCGCTCGCCCTGGCGGAACCCCTCGTTGACGGCCTCGACGACCTCCTCCAGCGTCAGCCCCCCTTCGAGGTGCTGCTCGGGCGCGTAGCGCACCTCGGCGTAGACGACGCCGTCCTCGGCGAGGTCCTCGGCGCACTCGGCGGCGACCCGGACCAGCGCGTCACGGGTCTGCATGACGCCGACCGTGTGCGTGAAGGTCTCCAGATAGCGCTCCAGGGAGCCGGAGTCGGCGGCCTGGTGGAACCAGAGGGCGAGCTTGTCGGGGTCGGTGTGGGGCAGGTCGGTGTAGCCCGTCCCGCGGGCCAGGTCGACGACGGTGCCGGGGCGCAGTCCGCCGTCGAGGTGGTCGTGCAGCAGAACCTTGGGCGCCCGGCGGATCTGGTCCGAGGTGGGGGCGTTCGCGATGGTCTGGCTCGTCATTTCCGCACCATAACTCCTACGCGCGTAGATCACCTGGCGCCCGTACGCGCCGATACGGAAAGGTGACCGCACGGACGGGTCGCGTCCACCGCGTCTTCTGAGAATGTTCTGCCATGGCACAGCAAGCGACGCCGGTGCGCACGGCCCGGCTGGGGAGGGCGCTCGGCTCGGAGCCGGCCACGGTGAACGGGGTGGCGCTGCTGCTCCCGGACGGCGAGGAGTCCTCCGCCCGCAGACCGTCGCCGCTGGCGGCGGTCCCCGTACGCGGCCTGGGACGCAGGCTCGCCCGCGCGGGACGCGACCAGCATCTGGCCACGCATGTCGTCCACTACCGCTACCGCGGCTGGAACGGCGACGAGGCGCACCTCGCGCACGACGCCGCCTGGGCCGCCGACGAGGCCGTACGGCGCTACGGGGACGTGCCCGTGTGCCTGGTGGGCCTCGGCATGGGCGGCAGGGCGGCGTTGCGCGCGGCGGGCCACGAGGCGGTCAGCTCCGTGGTGGCACTGGCCCCCTGGCTGCCGGAGGACGACGGTGCGGCCCCCGCCGAGCCGGTGAAACAGCTCGCCGGCCGCCAGGTGCTGATCGTGCACGGCACGAACGACGCGCGGACCGACCCTGAGCTGTCCTTCCGCCTGGCGGCACGCGCGAAGAAGGCGAACCACGAGGTGTGCCGCTTCGAAGTGCACGCGGACGGCCACGGGTTGAGCCAGTACCGGAACGAAGTGCTGGCACTGGCCCAGGACTTCGTGATGGGCGTGCTGTTCGGCCGGGACTTCTCCCGCCCGGTGCAGGACGCGCTGGCCGCTCCCCCGCCGCTGGGTCTGCGGATGCCGCTGGCGGCGGGGTTCGGGACGACGTTACGGCACTGAGCGCGCCCCGCTACCCCGGCAGCAGGCTCCCCCGCTTCGACAGCAGGAACTTCTTGAACGCCGCCACCGGCGGGGTGTCCGGGCGGCCCGCGAGCCAGGCCACGCCGATCTCCCGGGCCGCCCTCGGTGCGGTCACCGTCAGTTCGGCCACGCCGGGGCGCGGGAAGGGCGGCGGGGGCAGCAGGGCGACGCCCAGGCCCGCCGCGACCAGGCCGCGCAGGGTCTCGGCCTCCTCGCCCTCGAAGGCGATGCGCGGCGCGAACCCGGCCCGGGCGCACAGGTCGTCGGTGATGCGGCGCAGCCCGTAGCCCGGTTCGAGGGTCACGAACGTCTCGTCGGCCGCCTCGGCCAGGCGGACCCTGCGACGGGCGGCGAGGCGGTGGTCGGCGGGGACGACCAGGCGCAGTTTCTGCTCGTCGAGGCGGCGGGCCACCAGGTCCGGGGCCGACGGCACCGGCGAGGTCAGGCACAGGTCCAGCTCGCCGCCGCGCAGTCCCTCCAGCATGGCCTCGCCGTAGTTCTGGACGAGGCTGAAGCGGATGCCGGGGTGGTCGGCGCGGAAGGCGTGCAGCAGGCCGGGCACGGTCTCGGCGCCCATGGTGTGCAGAAAGCCGAAGGCGACCTTGCCGGTGGCGGGGTCGGCGTCGGCGCGGACCGCCTCGGCCGCGCGCCCGATCTCGTCCAGGGCGCGCTCGACGGAGGCGTAGAAGGTGCGGCCCGCCGGGGTGAGGGAGACGGTCCGGCCGTGCCGGGCGAACAGCTCGACGCCGAGGTCGTCCTCGAGGCGGACCAGGGCGCGGGAGAGGGTGGACTGCGGCACCTGCATCTCCTGGGCGGCCCGGGTGACGTGCTCGGTGCGGGCCACCCCGGCGAAGTGGGCGAGGCGCGGCGCGAGCAGCCGTGCCATCTCTTCTCTGTCTCGTGTGTCACCGGTTCGTGACAGACGACCGCCTGACCTCTGCTGATGCTCCATGGGAACGATTATGGCGATTCCATGCATTGGACGGATGAGCGCAGGCCTCCGTACGTTCGAGGCATGACTCCCGCCAGTACCGGGGCGTCCACCCGCGTGGACGCCGTCGCATCCGTCCCCTCCGCCCCGCCGCCCGCCGTCGAGACCCGGATGTCCCCGGGCGGTCCCGGTTACCGCCGGATGAGTCTCGCCCTGTTCCTCGCGGGTGTCGCGACCTTCGCGCTCCTCTACTCCACCCAGGCCCTTCTGCCCCTGGTCTCCGGCGACTTCGCGGTCAGCGCGAGCGACGCGAGCTGGACGGTGTCGGCGGCGACCGGTGGTCTGGCGTTGTTCGTGCTGCCGATGAGCGCCCTGTCCGAGCGGTTCGGGCGGCGTACGGTCATGACGGCCTCGCTGGCCGTCGCGGTGACCCTCGGGCTGCTGGTGCCGTTCGCCCCGTCGCTGGGCGCGCTGGTGGCGCTGCGGGCGCTGCAGGGCGCGGCCCTGGCCGGGCTGCCCGCCTCGGCGACGGCGTATCTCGCGGAGGAGGTCACACCGAAGGCGCTGGTGACGGCGATCGGGCTGTTCGTGGCCGGCAACAGCGTGGGCGGGATGAGCGGCCGGGTGATCACCGGCTGGGTGGCGCAGGAATGGGGCTGGCGCGCTGCCGTCGGCGTGATCGGGCTGGTCGCGGTGGCGTGCGCGGTGGCGTTCCGGCTGCTGCTGCCGGTTCCGCGGCACTTCAGGGCGGGGTCGCTCGCGCCCCGCGTGCTGGCCGGCACGGTCCGCCGTCACCTCGGGAACCCGCTGCTGCGGCGGCTGTTCGCGATCGGCGCGCTGTTCATGACGGTGTTCGGGGGCGTGTACACGGTCATCGGGTACCGGCTGACCGAGGAGCCGTTCTCGCTGCCGCAGGGCGTCGCCGGGTCGGTGTTCCTGGTGTACCTGGTGGGCACGGTGTCGGCGTCCGCGGCCGGACGGCTGGTGGGCCGGCTGGGCCGACGGGGCGCCCTGTACGCGGGCGGCGCGACCACCGCGGCCGGACTGCTGCTGTCCCTGGCGGACACGCTGCCGCTGGTGCTGCTCGGGCTCGTGCTGATCACGGCCGGGTTCTTCGCGGGGCACGCGGTCGCCTCGTCCGCGGTGGGCAGGACCGCGACGGAGGGCCGGGCGCAGGCGGCGGCGCTGTACCAGTCCGCGTACTACGTCGGGTCGAGCGCGGGCAGCGCGGTGGGGGCGCTGGCGTTCCACGCGGGCGGCTGGTCCGGGACGGTGGCGGTCGGTCTGGTGGCCGTGGCGGGCGTCGCGGCGATCACCCTGGCCGGGACGCGGGCGGCGGTCCGCGCCGGGGAGGCCCGGGCCGCCTGACGGTCGCCCAGGGCGCGTGCACGGCAGGTTCACACCGCCCTTCACCTGCGGATTCGTCCACTCGGGGAGCCGTTGTCAGTGGGCTGCGGTAGCTTCCGAGGTGGTGGCGCGACGGCGCGCCGCCATGAGGCCGCTTGGGGTGGGTGGACGATGACGAACGGCACGGCGACGACGGACCTGGACGCCACGCTGGAGCAGTACCGGGTGGAGCTCACCGGGTACTGCTACCGGATGCTCGGTTCGTCCTTCGAGGCCGAGGACGCGGTGCAGGACACGATGATCCGTGCCTGGCGCAGCATCGACAAGTTCGAGGGGCGCTCCAGCCTCCGCTCCTGGCTCTACCGCATCGCGACGAACGTCTGCCTGGACATGCTGTCCGCGGGCAACAAGCGCGCCCGCCCGATGGACCTCACGGAGTCCACGCCGCTCGCGCGGGCCGCCCTGTCCCCCCGCCCGGACCACACCTGGCTGGAGCCGATGCCCGACGACCGGGTGCTGCCCACCCCCGCCGACCCGGCCGAGGCCGCGGTCGCCAAGGAGTCCGTGCGGCTGGCGTTCATGGCGGCGCTGCAGCGGCTGCCCGCCAAGCAGCGGGCGGTGCTGATCCTGCGCGAGGTGCTGGCGTGGAAGGCGAGCGAGGTCGCCGAGCTGCTCGGCACGTCGGTCGCTTCGGTCAACAGCGCGCTGCAGCGGGCCCGGGCGACGCTCGCCGAGCGGCGGGAGCCGGGCGCCGACGCGGCGGTCGCCGACCCGCTGGACGAGGACCAGAAGAAGCTCCTCGACCGGTACGTGGCCGCCTTCGAGGGCTACGACATGTCGGCGCTGACGGCACTGCTGCACGAGGACGCCATCATGACGATGCCGCCGTTCGACCTGTGGCTGACCGGCGCCGACGACATCACGGGCTTCATGACGACGATGGGCGCCGCCTGCGCGCACTCGAAGCTGCTGCCCGTCGAGGTCAACGGACTGCCCGGGTTCGCGCAGTACAAGCCCGACCCGGAGAACGGCGGGTACACGCCGTGGGCGGTCCAGGCGCTGGAGATCTCAGACGGCCGGATCACCGGGTTCCACTGCTTCCTGGACACCCAGCGGTGGTTCCCGCTGTTCGGGCTGCCCCTCCGTCTCGAAGCGGAGACCGACGAGGTCGAGCAGGGCGCACAGCGCGGGTGAGGGGTCGCGCAGCCGTATCCGTCCGCCGGCCCGGCGGGCGGTGAGCTGCAGCCGGGCCAGCAGGTTCACGGCGGCCAGGCCCGGCGGTCCCAGCCCGGCGACGTCGCACACCACGACACGGCCGCGCCCCCCGCCGTCCAGCAGGGCGCGCAGCGCCTCGCACGGCCCGCCCACCTCGCCCGGGGTGAGGGGGCCGCTGAGCACGAGTACGGGCGGTGTCATGGCGTCCACGAGCGGTAGACCGGCCGGGCGCCCGTAACTCATCGCGCGGCGTCCCGTCGCGCGGCGCCGAGGATCACATTGACCCGGGCGCGGCCCTCCCCGGAGGGTTGGCTGTATGCGCCATAGATCATCGCCGCCCCTGGGGCCCGGCGCCCTGCACCGTCACGGGGAGCCGCCGTGCAGGGGGTGCTGAGCGGGTTCCTGGTGATCGCCGTCGTCATCGGCGTCGGCTACGTCATCGGACGGCGGGGGAACCTCGGCGCGCAGGGCAGCGAGGTGCTGACCAGGCTGGCGTTCCATGTGGCGTCCCCGGCGCTGCTGTTCACGACGCTCGCCCGCGCCGACCTGTCGGTGGTCTTCTCCGGCCGCCTGCTGGTCACCGCGCTGAGCACGGCGGCGGTGGCGGGCGTCTTCGTCGCGGTGGGCGTGGCGCGCGGCTGGGGCGTGGGCCGCACCACCATCGGCGCCCTGTGCTCCAGCTACGTCAACTCCGGCAACCTGGGCATCCCCATCGCCGTGTACGTGCTGGGGGACGCCTCGCTGGTGGCGCCGGTGCTGCTGTTCCAGCTGGTGGGGGTCACGCCGGTGGCGCTGACGATCCTGGACCTGTCGACGGCGGGCGGGAAGCAGCCCCTGTGGCGGCGGCTGCTCACCCCCTTGCGGAATCCGGTCGCGCTGGGGTCGCTCGCGGGGGTCGCGGTGTCGGCGGCGGGCGTGGAGATCCCCGGCCCGGTGTGGGACCCGGTGCAGCTCATCGGCAACATGGCGGTCCCGGCGGTGCTGCTCGCCTTCGGCATCTCGCTGCGGGGCAGCACCCTGCCGCTGCGCAGCGGCGACCGGGGGGCGGTGCTGCTGGCCGTGGGCCTGAAGGCGGTGGGCCAGCCGCTGGCCGCCTGGGCGCTGGCGGTGGGCGTGTTCGGCCTGCGCGGGGCGCACCTGCTCGACGTGGTGGTCACCTCGGCGCTCCCGGCCGCCCAGAACCTCTTCACCTACGCGAGCAGTTACGGCGTCGGCGAACGCCTGGCCCGCGAGTCCATCCTGATCTCGACGGCGCTCTCGGTCCCCGTCCTGGTGGCAGTGGCGGCGGTGCTGGGGTGATCAGGCCTCGGGGAACTCGGCCGTGTCGATGACCAGGCCGAAGGGGGCGGGGAGCCCGATGGGCTCGCCGAACCGGACACGGCCCACCTCGCGGTACGTGCCCTTCTCCGGCCGTCCGTGGAGCGTGCACACAGGCCCGTCGGGCGCCAGGCTGTCGAGCAGGAGGTAGAGCGGGATTCCGGCCGATGCGTAGGCATGGACCTTGACCGTCCGGTCGACACGGGCTGTCGCCCGCGAGGCGATCTCCACCACGAGCGCTGCCGCGGCCGCACGACGAACGGGGCCGGGGCAGGGCGCCGCCGGTCCCGTTCACCCGCGCGTGCGGTCAGGCGATCCGCTCCAGGACCACCGGGCCGTTCGTGAAGTCCGTGTCCGCAGACGCGATGTCGTACGCCCCCTCCAGGGACTGGAGCGCGTACTCGAAGCGGTCCGGGGTGTCCGTGTGGAGGGTGAGGAGGGGCTGGCCCTCGGTGACCTGGTCGCCGGGCTTGGCGTGCATCTCGACGCCCGCGCCCGCCTGCACCGGGTCCTCCTTGCGGGCGCGGCCCGCGCCGAGGCGCCAGGCGGCGACGCCGACGTCGTAGGCGTCCAGGCGGGTGAGGACGCCCGAGGACGGAGCCTTCACCACGTGCTGCTCGCGGGCGACCGGGAGCTGCGCGTCGGGGTCGCCGCCCTGCGCGGCGATCATGCGGCGCCAGACGTCCATCGCGGAGCCGTCGGCGAGGGCCTTCGCCGGGTCGGCGTCGCGGATGCCGGCCGCGTCCAGCATTTCGCGGGCCAGCGCGATCGTCAGCTCGACGACGTCCGAGGGGCCGCCGCCCGCCAGGACCTCCACCGACTCGCGGACCTCCAGGGCGTTGCCCGCCGTGAGGCCCAGAGGGGTGGACATGTCGGTGAGCAGGGCGACCGTCTTCACGCCGTGGTCGGTGCCGAGGCCCACCATGGTCGAGGCCAGCTCGCGGGCGTCCTCGATCGTCTTCATGAAGGCGCCGGAGCCGACCTTCACGTCCAGGACCAGGGAGCCGGTGCCCTCGGCGATCTTCTTCGACATGATCGAGGACGCGATCAGCGGGATCGCCTCGACCGTGCCGGTGACGTCACGCAGCGCGTAGAGCTTCTTGTCGGCGGGGGCGAGCCCGTCGCCGGCCGCGCAGATCACCGCGCCGGTGGTGTCGAGGACGTGCAGCATCTCCTCGTTGGAGAGCAGGGCGCGCCAGCCGGGGACGGACTCCAGCTTGTCGAGGGTGCCGCCGGTGTGGCCGAGGCCGCGGCCGGAGAGCTGCGGGACGGCCGCGCCGCAGGCGGCGACCAGCGGCGCGAGCGGCAGAGTGATCTTGTCGCCGACGCCGCCGGTGGAGTGCTTGTCGGCGGTGGGGCGGGACAGGGACGAGAAGTCCATGCGCTCGCCGGAGGCGATCATCGCGGCGGTCCAGCGGGCGATCTCCCGGCGGTTCATGCCGTTGAGCAGGATCGCCATGGCGAGGGCCGACATCTGCTCGTCGGCCACCTCCCCGCGGGTGTACGCGTCGATGACCCAGTCGATCTGCTCGTCGGTGAGTTCGCCGCGGTCCCGCTTGGTGCGGATGACGGAGATGACGTCCATGGCCATGGCTGGCGTTCCTTCCGGGGTGCGAAGAGCACGGCCCCTCCGCCCGCCGCCCGGGTGCCGGGCGGCGGCGGGAGGGGCCGCACGGGAGTTACTTGGTGAGGTGCTGAGGGCCGAAGGCCTGGGGCAGCATCTCGGACAGGGGCAGGATGCCCTCGGGCGTCTCCAGCAGCAGTCCGGGGCCGCCGAACTCGTACAGCAGCTGACGGCAGCGGCCGCACGGGACGAGGATCTCGCCGCCGCCGTCCACGCACGTGAAGTGCGTGAGCCGGCCGCCCCCGGTGCGCTGCAGCTCCGAGACCAGTCCGCACTCGGCGCACAGGCCCAGTCCGTACGAAGCGTTCTCGACGTTGCAGCCGGTGACCGTGCGTCCGTCGTCGACCCGGGCCGCGACGCCCACCGGATATCCCGAGTAGGGGGCGTAGGCGTAGGACATGGCGTCCCGCGCCGCCGCGCGCAGCGCCTCCCAGTCGACGTCGGCGGCCGCGGTCACTTGCCCTGTCCCTTCCGGTACGGCAAGCCGTCCGCCTTCGGCATGCGCAGCCGCTGGGCGGAGAGGGCGAGGACGACCAGGGTGACGACGTACGGGGTGGCGGCGACGACCTGGCTCGGGACCTCGTTGGTGCCGGCGTACCAGGCGAACACGAGGGCGCCGACGACGAAGGTGACGGCCGCCTGGACGTACTTCTTGCGGATCGCCAGCCAGATCGCGCCGATGACCAGCAGCAGCGCGCCGAGCAGCAGCAGGGCGTGCACGTTGGTGGAGCCGCCGCGCAGGTTGAGGCTGTCGGTGTAGCCGAAGAGGCCGGCGCCGATGGCGAGGCCGCCCGGCATCCAGTTGCCGAAGATCATCGCGGCGAGGCCGATGTAGCCGCGTCCGCTGGTCTGGCCCTCCAGGTAGAAGGGGTTGGCCACGATGGACAGGAAGACGCCGCCGAGGCCGGCCAGTCCGCCGGAGATGATCACCGCGAGGTACTTGTACTTGTAGACGTTGACGCCGAGGGACTCGGCGGCGACCGGGTTCTCGCCGCAGGAGCGCAGGCGCAGGCCGAACGCGGTGCGCCAGAGGATCCACCAGGTGGCGGGGACCAGCGCGACGGCGATCAGGGTCAGCCAGGAGACGTTGGTGACCAGGCCGCCGAGCAGGCCGGCGATGTCGGAGAGGAAGAACCAGCCCTTGGCGTTGAGGTCGGTCAGCCAGTCGGACAGTCCCGGCACGGTGAAGTGGCCGAGGGACTCGACCGCCGGGGACTGCTTGGCGGAGCCGCCCTGGTGGCCCTCGAAGGCGAGCGGCGCCAGGTAGCGGGTGGCGCCGAGGGCGAGGATGTTGATCGCCACACCGGAGACGATGTGGTTGACGTTGAAGGTGACGGTCACGATGGCGTGCAGCAGGCCCCCGAGGCAGCCGCCGATGATGCCGACGAGGACGCCGGTCCACGGACCCCACTGGAATCCGGCCCAGGCGCCGAACCAGGTGCCCAGGATCAGCATGCCTTCGAGGCCGATGTTCACCACGCCCGCGCGCTCGGCCCACAGGCCGCCGAGGCCGGCGAGGCCGATCGGCACGGCGAGCTGGAGGGCGGTGGACATCTGGCTGACGTTGGTGATGCCGTCGGCGCCGGTGATCAGGCGCACGATCGAGGTCAGGGCCAGGGCTCCGGCGATGACCAGCATCAGGACGGGCAGCGACATGCGGCGGCCGGTCCCCGGGGCGTGCTCCAGCGACGGCTGGTTGACGTCGGTCGCTGTGGTCGGAGCGGTCATCGGCCGGCCACCTCCTTCGTGGTGTTGTTGTCGGCGCCCAGGACGTGTCCCGCGGCGAGTTCGGCGCCGACCCGGCGCTGCTGACGGCGCAGGCCCCACTCGCGGACGGCCTCGTAGGAGACGACCACCGAGAGAACGATCAGGCCCTGCATGATGACCGCGATCTCCTTGTCGTAGCCGTGGAAGTCCAGCTCGGGCGACGCCTTGTCGAGCCAGGCCCACAGCAGGGCGGCGAAGACGATCCCGACCGGGCTGTTGCGGCCGAGCAGGGCGATGCCGATGCCGAGGAAGCCGATGCCGGTGGGGAAGTTCAGGTTGTACGTGTGGGAGTCGCCGAGCAGGATCGGCAGGCCCGCGAGGCCGGCGATGGCGCCGGAGAGCAGCATGGCGGTGAGGACCATGCGCTTGGGGTCGACGCCGCTGGCGGCCGCGGCGGAGCTGGAAGCGCCGGAGGCGCGCAGGTCGAAGCCGAAGCGGGTGCGGTTGAGGACGACCCAGTAGCCGATGCCGAGGAGCACGGCGAGGATCACCAGGCCGTAGATCTCGCCGGCCGCGCCGAGGTCGATGCCCGGGATCCAGCCGGACTCGTGCATCTCGCCGGTGGTGCTGTTGTTGCCGATCTTGACGCCGAAGACGTCCGGCTTCCACATGTAGACGATCAGCGAGGTGGCGATCGCGTTGAGCATGATCGTGGCGACGACCTCGCTGACGCCGCGGGTGACCTTGAGGACGCCGGCGATGCCGGCCCAGAAGGCGCCGGTGAAGACGGCGGTCAGCAGCAGCAGCGGGACCTGGAGGAACGCCGGCAGGTCGGCGTGCGCGCCGACGATGGCGGCCATCATCGCGCCGAGCTGGTACTGGCCGTCGACGCCGATGTTGAACAGGTTCATCCGGAAGCCGATGGCCACCGCCAGGGCCGCGATGTAGTACATCGAGGCCTGGTTGAGGATCAGCACCTGGACGTCCGAGTACCCGGCCTGCTCGAACATGAGGGTGAACGGCTCGACCGGGTTCTTGCCGGAGGCGACCAGCACGATCGCGCTCAGCACGAAGGCCACGGCGAGCGCGATGACCGGGCCGGCCACCGCGAGGAGCACGCGCTCCTTGTCGAACTTCTTCATCAGCGGGCCTCGTCTTCCGGAGACTCGGCGGACTTGGACACGTCGGCCTGGGTCTCGGCAGGGGTCTCTTCGTGTTCGAGGTGGCCCTCGGCGGCGCCGGTCATGGCGGTGCCGAGTTCCTCCGGGGTGATGGCGGCCGGGTCGGCGTCGGCGACCAGCTTGCCGTCGTAGATCACGCGGAGGGTGTCGGACAGGCCGATCAGCTCGTCCAGGTCGGCGGAGATCAGCAGCACGGCCAGGCCCTCGCGGCGGGCCTCGCGGATGTGGTCCCAGATCGCGGCCTGCGCGCCGACGTCCACACCGCGGGTGGGGTGGGCGGCGATCAGGAAGCGCGGCTTGTGGCTCATCTCGCGGCCGACGATCAGCTTCTGCTGGTTGCCGCCGGACAGGGAGGCGGCGGTGACGTCGATGCCGGGGGTGCGGACGTCGTACTCGGTGACGATCCGGCGGGTGTCCTCCTGGGCGGCCTTCGGGTCCAGCCAGACGCCCTTGGCGTTGGGCTTCTCGGTGACGTGGCCGAGGATGCGGTTCTCCCAGAGGGGGGCTTCCAGGAGCAGGCCGTGGCGGTGGCGGTCCTCGGGGATGTAGCCGATGCCCTCCTCGCGGCGCTTGCGGGTGGGCCAGGCGGTGATCTCCTCGTCGGCCAGCCGGATGACGCCGGAGTCGGCGTGGCGCAGGCCGATGAGGGCGTCGACCAGTTCGGTCTGGCCGTTGCCCTCCACACCGGCGATGCCCAGGACCTCGCCCTCGTGGATGGTGAAGGAGATGTCGTCGAGGAGGGCCTTGCCGCCGGGGGCGGTCAGACGCAGCTTGTCAACGGTGATGACGGGCCGGTCGGTGACCGTGGACTCGGCCGTCTCCGGGGTGGGCAGCTCGCTGCCGACCATCAGCTCGGCGAGCTGGCGCGGGGAGGTCTCGGAGGGCACGGCGGTGCCGACCGTGGTGCCGCGGCGGATGACGGTGATGTCGTCGGCGACGGACAGCACCTCGCCCAGCTTGTGGGAGATGAAGATGACGGACAGGCCCTCGGCCTTGAGCTCGCGCAGGTTGTCGAAGAGCGCGTCGACCTCCTGCGGGACGAGCACGGCGGTCGGCTCGTCGAGGATCAGGGTGGTGGCGCCGCGGTAGAGGACCTTGAGGATCTCCACGCGCTGACGGGCGGCGACGCCCAGCTCCTCGACCAGGACGTCGGGGCGCACGTCCAGGCCGTAGCGTTCGGACAGCTCCTTGATGCGGCGGCGGGCCTTGCCGCCGATGCCGTGGAGCTTCTCGCTGCCGAGGACGACGTTCTCGAGGACGGTGAGGTTGTCGGCCAGCATGAAGTGCTGGTGCACCATGCCGATGCCGCGCGCGATGGCGTCGGCGGGCGACGAGAAGTTCACCTGTTCGCCGTGGACCGTGATGGTGCCCTCGTCCGGCTTCTGCATGCCGTAGAGGATCTTCATCAGGGTCGACTTGCCGGCGCCGTTCTCGCCGACGAGGGCGTGGACGGTGCCCTTGCGGACGGTCAGGTGGATGTCGTGGTTGGCGACGACACCGGGGAAGCGCTTGGTGATCCCGGCGAGCTCCACGGCGGTCACCGTTTTGTTGACCGCCGCTCCGGCCGGAGGGCTGCTGGACGCGTTGATGACGCACTCTCCTGGGGACGGGGGCCGTCTACGCGCGTAGCGCCCCTACGGCATACAAAGGGGTGGCACACCTGACCGACGGGGTGCGAGGAGCCAGGCTCCTCGCACCCCGTCGAGCGGTCGCGACCCCGCGGTGGTTCAGGGTGTGACTCAGCTCGACTTGACCTTGATCTCGCCGCTGATGATCTTCTCCTTGGCCGTCTCGATGGCTTTCTGGAGCTCGGCGTCGTCCGCGAACTTCGGGTTGGAGTTCGACAGGCTCACCTCACCCGTCTTGAGATCGCCCTTGACGATACCGGTCGCGGGCTTGCCGTCCTCGACCGACTTCGCCAGGTTGTAGACCGCCTTGGCGACATCCTTCATCGCCGAGGTCAGGATCGAGTCCTTGTACTTGGCGAGGGCTTCCTGCTTGTACTGGTCGGAGTCGACGCCGATCGCCCACACCTTGTTGGCGGCGGCGGCCTCGATGACGCCCTGACCGGACAGACCGGCGGCCGCGTACACCACGTCGGCCTTCTTCTCGATCTGGCCCTCGGCGGCGCTCTTGCCCTTGTCGGGGCTGGAGAAGCCGCCCTCCTCCGCGGTCTGCGTGAGGAACTGGGAGATGACCTTGACCTTGGGGTCGGTGTCCTTGACGCCCTGCTCGAAGCCGGCGCGGAACTTGTGGATCAGCGGGATGTCCACACCGCCCACGAAGCCGACGACGTCGGTCTTGGTGCTCTTGGCGGCGGCGACACCGGCCAGGTAGGAGGCCTGCTCCTCGGAGAACACCAGGTCGGCGACGTTCTTCGCCTCGACGGTGGCGTCGTCGACGATGCCGAAGGTGGTGTCGGGGAACTTCTCCGCGGCGGCCTTCACGGCGGACGCGTAGGCGTAGCCGACGCCGACGATCGGGTTGTAGCCCTGCTTCGCCAGGGAGACGAGGCGCTGCTCCTTGTCGGCGTCGGTCTCACCGTCGGTGGGCTCGACGTCGGCCGTCTCGTAGCCGAACTCCTTCTTCGCCTTCTCCAGGCCCGCGTACGCGGCGTCGTTGAAGGACTGGTCGCCCTTGCCGCCGACGTCGTACGCGATGGCGAGACCCTTGCCCTCCTTCGACTCCGAGGAGCCCGAGGAGGTCGAGGTGCCGCCGCAGGCGGAGAGGGCGAGGGCCAGGGAGGCGGTCGCTGCGCCTGCGACCGTGATCCGGGAAATCCGGCGCATGTGTGGTGCTCCTAGTCTTACAAGCGCCGGGAACGGTACGAGGTACGGCGCTGGCTTCGCCGCAGATTAACGCGCGTAGACCTGCCTGAAAACCCCTTCTGTCCACCTTGTTATGCGCCCGTGTTCAAGCCGGTTCCGCCTGCCGGGACAAGGTGTTGCTGTTCGCGAACGGAAGGTGGCGGTGGGTGAGCGCCGGGCCCGTCCGGACGCGTCCGGACGGCCGCTCCCGGGCGGCCATCGGGGGACGGCGAAGCGGGCGGGCGCGAGGTGCGCCCGCCCGCTTCGTACGGGAGGCCGGCGCCGGACCGGGTCCGGCGGCGGGGTCACTCCGTGTTGACCTTGATGGTGCCGTCGGTGATGCCCTTCTTGGCCTCGTCCACGGCTTCCTTCAGGCCCGGGATCTCGGCCATCTTGGGGTTGCTGTCGGACAGGCCGACGCCGTTGACCTTGAGGTCGAAGACCTGGGTGCCGGTGAGCGGCTTGCCGTCCTGGACCGACTTGGTCAGCGTGTAGACCGCGCCGCCGACGTCCTTCAGGGCGGAGGTGAGGATGAAGTCCTTGTACCCGGCGAGGGCTTCCTGGTTGTACTGGTCGGAGTCGACGCCGATCGCCCAGACCTTGGCCTTGGCCGCGGCCTCGATGACGCCCTGGCCGGAGAGACCGGCCGCCTGGTAGATGACGTCGGCGCCCTTCTCGATCTGGCCCTCGGCGGCGGCCTTGCCCTTGTCGGGGCTGGAGAAGCCGCCCTCCTCCGCGGTCTGCGTCAGGTACTGCGAGACGACCTTGACCTTGGCGTTGGTGTCCTTGACGCCCTGCTCGTAGCCGGCCTGGAACTTGTGGATGAGCGGGATGTCCACACCGCCGACGAAGCCGACGGTGTTGCTCTTGGTGGCCTTGGCGGCGGCCACACCGGCGAGGTAGGACGCCTGCTCCTCGGCGAAGACCAGGGAGGCGACGTTCTCGCCCTCGACGACGGAGTCGACGATGCCGAAGGTGGTGTCGGGGTACTTGGCGGCGACGGCCTCCATCGCGGGGCCGTAGGCGAAGCCCACGCCGATGACCGGGTTGTAGCCCTGGCGGGCCAGCGAGGCCAGGCGCTGCTCCTTGTCCGCGTCGGTCTCGCCCTCGGTGGGCTCGACGTCGGCGGTCTTGAAGCCGAACTCGTCCTTGGCCTTGGTGAGGCCGGCGAACGCGGCGTCGTTGAAGGACTGGTCGCCCTTGCCGCCGATGTCGTAGGCGATGGCGACGCCGAGGTCGTCCTTGGAACCGCCGCTGTCACCGTTGTCACTGCTGGTTCCGCCGCAGGCGGTGGCGGCGAGCGCGAGCGAAGCGACCCCCACCGCTACGCGGGTCAGTTTGGATATCCGACGCATCTGAAGTTCCCCATTCTCCAAAGCCCCGCAGCGGGTGCTCGGTTCGGCGCACATTAACGCGCGTAGACACTCCTGGGAACGGGGTCGAGCGGGGCCGTTATCCATTCGTGCCGCTGGCCGGTTACGCCCTTGTGAACCAGGGGGTCGCAGGGGAGCGAACCGGGCATACGCGTCTGCACGGCCCCACGCTGCACCCCCGGGGACCGGGCCGCAAGCGGAGGGGGCCGGGCGGAGGCGGCACGGGAAAGGGGGCGGCCGTGTCCGCCAGGGACACGGCCGCCGTCCTCACACGTACGCCGTCTACCGCAGCGCGTCCAGCAGGGCCGCGGCGGTGAACAGCTCCACTCCGACGGTGATGGCGTGCTCGTCCACGTCGAAGTCGCCCTGGTGCAGATCGCGCACGACGCGCTCGCCGGGGGGGCGGACGCCGAGGCGGGCCATGGCGCCCGGGACGCGCTCCAGGTACCAGGAGAAGTCCTCGCCGCCCAGGCTCTGTTCGGTGCCCTCGACGGCCTCCGTGCCACGGCGGGCGATCATCGCGTCGCGCAGCAGCTCGGTGGCCCCGGCCTCGTTGACGACCGGCGGGACGCCCCGCACGTAGTTGATCTCCGACTTGGCGCGGTGCAGATTGGCCACCTCGTCGATGGCGGCGACCACGATGTCCGGCGCCTGCCGCCAGGTCTCCAGGTCCAGGCAGCGGACGGTGCCGGAGAGTTCGGCGTGCTGCGGGATGACGTTGGGCGCGTGGCCGGACTCGACCCGGCCCCAGGTCACGGCGAGCCCGCTGCGGGTGTCGACCCGGCGGCCGACCAGCGCGGGCACGTCGGTGACGACCCGGGCGGCGGCGGTGACCAGGTCGGTGGTCAGGTGCGGGCGGGCGGTGTGGCCGCCGGGGCCCTCCAGGGCGATCTCCAGCCGGTCGCAGGCGGAGGTGATGGCGCCCTGGCGCAGCCCGATCTTGCCGGCGTCGACGCGCGGGTCGCAGTGCACGGCGAGGATCCGGCCGACGCCTTCGAGCGCCCCGTCGGCGATGACGTCGGCGGCGCCGCCGGGCAGCACCTCCTCGGCGGGCTGGAAGATCAGCCGGACCGGGCGGGGCAGCAGGCCCTGGCGGTGCAGTTCGGCCAGCACCAGGCCGGCGCCGAGCACCACGGTGGTGTGGACGTCGTGACCGCAGGCGTGGACGCGGTCGGGCACGGTGGACCGGTAGGCGCAGCCGGCCTTCATGTCGGGGATGGGCAGGGCGTCGATGTCGGCGCGCAGGGCGAGCATGGCGGCGTCGGTGCCGGCCTCCTCGTCCGTCCCGATGTCACAGATCACCCCGGTCCCGCTGGAGAGTACGCGGGGGCTCAGGCCCACGCGCTGCAGGCGCTCCTTGATCGCGGCGGTCGTACGGAACTCCTGGTTGCCCAGTTCCGGGTGCATGTGGAGGTCTCGCCGGAACGCCACGAGTTCCGCGCGCAGTGCCTCGGGCAGCGCGCCGGGGAGCACCGCTCCCCCGGGGAGATCGATCTCGGACTCCAGTGACATCAGTGGCTTCACCCTTTGAAGAGTAGGGCTCCGAAGCGCTCCACCGACCCCTGATCAAGAAAAATCAGCCCGTTGGAGGGAGAAAATCCGGCGGCCCTACGCATAGCTGTTCAGCGAGATGGGTACACTCACCGCCCTTTCGGAAGGGTAGGGGCGACACGGCCTGCCCGGCCATGAGGCCGGTCACAGCCCCCGCGCGGGCGTCGGCACCATCCGTACTTCCCACGGTTACCACGTCCGGCCCAACCCACGCCGGACGGTTCATCTGGCGGACAGCGGGTCAGGACCCGGGGGTGTGGCGGGCCGCACCGGGTGGGCGTCGCGCGCGGTGCCGACGACGTCGGCGAGGAAGCCCTGGGCGCGCGGGGAGGCGTGGGCGGTGAGCCACGCCGGGTCGATGTCGCACACCGCGATCCGCACTCCGGTGCCGGCCAGGGCGAGCGGCAGGGTGTGGACGACGGTGGAGGGGAAGCTGACCACCGTGCGGCCCACCGGGCCCCGGCGGGCGACCAGTTCCAGGGGGAGCTCGGGGCGGACGATCTCCAGGCCGGTCTCCACGGCCAGCCGGTGCAGCTTCTCGGTGGTCTCGCGGCGGTGCGCGAAGTAGCGGCGGGCGCCGTGGGTGCGGGCGAGGCCGCCGACCGCCCGCACATAGGCGTCGGCGTCCACGACGCCCGTCTCCACCAGGGAGGTGCCCACCAGATCGGCGCCCTGGGTGACGCGGGGCGGTCCGAAGCGGTCGCGGGTCCAGGCGAAGGTGTGCGCGCGGACGGTGACGCCGGGCGGGACGTCCGCCATCGGCATGGAGGTGAAGACCTCCACGGTGCGGTCCCGGCCGGGGCTGAGCCGGCGCCGGGCGACCGCGGACACGGGGGCGAACACCAGGTCGCGGGGGCCGGGGCGGCCGCCCTTGCGGTGCCAGCGCACCAGGCGTTCGCCGCGGGCGAGCTGGCCCGCGAACTCCATGGTCGCCGTGCCGTCGTCGACGACCACCACCTCGGGTGCCCGGGTGATGGTCAGCAACAGCTGCACGTACCGGGAGAACGGGTCGCCGAGGACGACCCGCCGGGCCCGGCGCAGGGGCACGGCGAGGCCGCCTATGGTGCGCAGCGGGGCGCTCGCGCCCCCGCGCGCCTCCTCCCAGCGGACGTCGTGCCCCTCCTCGCGGGCCAGCTCCGCCATGCGGCGGAGCTGGCCGCGGGTCATCGGGTCGACCGGGGACAGCACCACGAGGTCGAGTCCCGCGCCGGGCGCGTGGGCGTGCGCCCACTCCAGCACGTTGAGCAGCTGGACCGGGCTCTCCACGAAGGCGAGCGTGCGGGGGCCGGTGCGGCCGGCGCGGGGGCTCATCGACGTACGACCGTTCCCGTCGTAGGGGTGGGTGAGGGCGGGTCAGACCGAGACGGGCTCGCCGGCGGCCGTGGCGATCTCCGCCTCGGCGACCACGCCGGTGACACGGCGCAGCTTCTTCATCGGGCCGAGCTCGGACTCGTAGACCTTCTTCACGCCGTCGCCGAGGGAGGCCTCGATGGTGCGGATGTCGCGGACCAGACGGGTCAGGCCCTGCGGCTCGACGGAGGCGGCCTGGTCGGAGCCCCACATGGCGCGGTCGAGGGTGATGTGGCGCTCGACGAAGCAGGCGCCGAGGGCGACGGCGGCGAGGGTGGTCTGCAGGCCGGTCTCGTGGCCGGAGTAGCCGATCGGGACGTTCGGGTACTCGGCCTGGAGGGTGTTGATGACCCGCAGGTTCAGCTCCTCCGCCTTCGCCGGGTAGGTGGAGGTGGCGTGGCAGAGCAGGATGTTGTCGCTGCCGAGCACCTCGACCGCGTGGCGGATCTGCTTCGGGGTGGACATGCCGGTGGAGAGGATGATCGTGCGGCCGGTGGCGCGCAGTTCGCGCAGCAGCTCGTCGTCGGTGAGGGAGGCGGATGCCACCTTGTGGGCGGGCACGTCGAACTTCTCCAGGAAGGCGACGGCCTCGGTGTCCCACGGGGAGGCGAACCAGTCGATCCCCTTCTCCTTGCAGTACGCGTCGATCTGGCGGTACTCGTCCTCGCCGAACTCCACGCGGTGGCGGTAGTCGATGTACGTCATCCGGCCCCAGGGCGTGTCACGCTCGATGTCCCACTGGTCGCGCGGGGTGCAGATCTCGGGGGTGCGCTTCTGGAACTTGACGGCGTCGCAGCCGGCCTCGGCGGCGGCGTCGATCAGCTTGAAGGCGTTGTCGAGGTCGCCGTTGTGGTTGATACCGATCTCGCCGGTGACGTAGACGGGGCGGCCGGGGCCGGCCTCGCGGGAACCGAGGGTGCGGATGCGGGAGTTGGTGCTCATGACCAGGGGTTTCCTTACTGGGGGAGGGAATCGAGAGAGGGACCGAGGATCCAGCCGGCGATCTCTCGGATCGCGCCGTCACCGCCGGGGAGGGTGGTGACCGCACGGGCGGCGCCGCGTACGGCGTCGTGGGCGCTCGCGACCGCCACGGGCCAGCCGACGAGGGCGAAGCACGGGAGGTCGTTGACGTCGTTGCCGACGTAGAGCACGCGCTCGGGCGCGATGCCCTGCTCCTCGCACCACTGCTTGAGGGCGAGGTCCTTGCGGTCGACGCCGTGCAGCACGGGGAGCTTGAGCTTGCGTGCGCGGGCGGCGACGACCGGGTTCTGCTCGGTGGACAGGATCAGCAGCTTGAGGCCGCTGCGGCGCAGGGCGGCGATGCCGAGGCCGTCGCCGCGGTGCACGGAGACGAACTCCCGTCCGTCCGCGTCGATCAGCACCCGGTCGTCGGTCTGGGTGCCGTCGAAGTCGAGGACCACCGCGTCGATGTCGTCGGCGGTGGGCAGGCCGGTGCGGCCCGCGTCGAGAAGGGGCGCGAGGGCGCGGGCCCGCGCGAGGTCGTGCGGGTCGTCGACCTCCAGGACGCGCGCCGGGTCGGTGTGCACGAGCTCGGTGCGGCCGAAGAAGCGGTGGCCGTGCTCGCGCAGGCCCGCGGCGTCCATGGCGTAGGCGGCGCCGGTCTCCAGGAAGTCCTGGGGGCGGTCCTGACGGCGGGGGCGCACGGACTTGTCGTGGTTGACGCCGTGGCCTCCCCCGGCGGCCCCGGCATGTGACTCGCGCCAGACGAAGCCGTGGAACGGGGCGACCGTCACCGCCGTGTCGACGCCGCCGTGGGCGACCGCGGCGGCCACCCCGTCGACGTCCTCGCGGGTGAGGAAGGGGCTGGTGCACTGCACGAGCAGGACGACGTCCACCCGTGCGCCGTGCAGCGCCTCGTGGGCGTCCAGGGCGTGCAGCACGGCCGCCTCGGAGGTGGCGGTGTCGCCGGCGATGGCCGCGGGCCGCAGGACCACCTCGGCGCCCGCCTGCCGCGCGGTCTCGGCGATGGCCGCGTCGTCGGTGGAGACGACCACGTCCGTGACGTGCCGGGCGGCGCGGCACTCCCGTACGGCGCGGGCCACCAGGGGCACACCGCCGACGGGGGCGAGGTTCTTCGCGGGGACGCCCTTGGAGCCGCCGCGCGCGGGAATGACGGCGAGCACCCGGCGGACGGCCGGAGAGTCGGACATGGGGTCAGCTCCTCGATGGGGGGTGCGGGCGGTCACAGCTCGCCCATGCGGCGGATCACGGGCGCCACGCGCTGCACGCCGTGGCGGTAGGCGCCGCGTGCGGTGCGGCGCACGATCCGCCGGACCGGGCCGGGCTCCCGGTCCGCGGCGGGCGCGCCGGGCAGCGGCGTCCCGTCGGGGCCGAGGTGGTGGCGGGCGAGGACGCCGGGCAGATAGCCGGGCGCGGTGACGGGGGTGTAGTACGGGGTGATCGGCGGGAGCCCGCCGGGCCGGTCGAGCAGCGCGGCGATGCGGGCGCGGGCCGTGTCGAACGCCGTCGCGTAGCCGCCGTCGGCCGCCACGCCCTGCCGGGCCAGCCACTCCCCGTCGGGCTCCGGGCGGTGTCCGTCGTCGAGCTGGTCCCAGGAGGCGAGGCAGCCGGAGCCCACGAAGTGGTGGTTGCCGAGCGCCTCCCGGATGCCGAGGTCGGTGAGGACCGCGGTGGGGATGCGCCGGTGCAGCGACTCCAGGGCGGCCGTCGAGCTGACCGTGACCAGCAGGTCGGTGCGGTCCAGGACCTCGCCCATGTGCCCGTAGACGAGGCGGAAGTTGGGCGGCACATCGTGCCGCTGGGCGAGCTTCTGATAGGGCAGTTCCTCGATGTGCGTGGTGTGTTCGCCGGGCTTGGAGCGCAGCTTCAGCAGCACCTCGCGCTCGGGGTGCCGGCGGGCGTGCCGCACCAGCCGCTCCAGCAGGTACGTACGGTCCCTGCGGGTGTCCGGGACGGAGGGCTGGGCGGCGAACACGACCGTGTAGGGCCCGCGCCCTTCGTGTTCGCCCTCGTACGCGGCGCCGCCCAGGAACGGCAGCGCGACCTCGGTCACCGAGGAGGCGTCGGCGCCCACGCCGTCGTACACGGCACGGAAACGGTCCGCGTCCTGGCGGGAGTTGGCCAGCACCAGGTCGGCGCCGTGGCGCAGCAGCAGGCCGTCGGCGAGCTTCTCGTAGACGACGCCGACGTAGCCGGTGACGACGACGGGCCGCCGCGGCCGGTCTTCCCAGATCCGCTTGAGTCCGTGCAGCATCGCCTGCACCCCGCCGCCGACCAGGGCGAGCACGAGGACGTCGTACGACTCCTCACGCATCGTGCGCAGGAACTCGACGGCGGTGACCTCGCGGAGCGAGTCCGCGGTGACCCCTACCTCGCCGAGCTGGCGCGGGGTGGGGGTGGCGCGGCCCCGCAGCAGGAGTCCGTCCAGGCGGATGTCTCGCGGCGAGATGCGGTTCGCGGTGAGCGTGCCCCATTTCCAGCGGGTGTCGGAATCCGCGAGGACCGCCACCCTGAGGGGCTTCGTTGCACTTGCTGGCACGCCGGAAAAGCTAGGAAGCGAATTCCGCGAACGGCCCAACCGCGTCTCAACGAAAAGTTAACAACACACAGCCGGAGGCCGAACCGGCCCGGGAAAACACCCGCGGTAGGCGCGGTCCACCGGACCGACACACGGAGTTCACGGTCCGTACGGCCGGCGGAAAGAAAGCGCGCCGGGCACTCTCCTAATGTTTTCCGGGTGCCGAAGCTTTCCGTGATCGTCCCCTTCCGCAATGTCCGGCAATACGCGCCGGACGCCCTCGGCGGCCTGCGCGCGAATGCCCGCCCGGATTTCGAGTTCGTTCTGGTCGACGACGGTTCCGAGGACGACACCCCGGTGCTCCTGGAACGGGCTGCCGAGGAGCTGTCCCGTGTCGCGCGCGTGCGCCATGTCCGACGGGAGAGCGCCGGCGGGATCTCCGTCGCGCGCAACACCGGTCTGGACGCGGCGACCGGCGAGTACCTGACCTTCCTGGACGGCGACGACTGGTACGCCCCCGGGTACCTGTCCGACCTGGTCGCCGCGGCGGAGGAACTGGGCTGCGACTTCCTGCGCACGGACCACGTGCGGGTCACCGGGCGCTCCCGGTCCGTGCGGCGGGTCCCGGTGGGGCTGCGGGACGAGGTGCTGGACCCGCGCGAGGTGATCCTGCCCGCCGACCGGACGACCGCGGTGGACTATCCGCAGGTGTGGGCCGGGGTGTATCACCGGCGGCTGCTCGAGCGGGGGCTGCTGCACTTCCGGGAGGAGCTGCGCACGGCGGAGGACCGGCCGTGGATCTGGCGGCTGCACCGGGAGGCGGAGTCGTTCGCCGTGGTGGGTCTGCTGGGCGTGTTCTACCGCAAGGGCGTCGCCTCCTCCCTCACCCGGATCGGGGACGAGCGGCAGCTGGACTTCGTCCCGGCCTTCGACCGGGTGGTGGCGGAGACGGCGGCGGACCGGGACGCGGACCGGCTGCTGCCGAAGGCGGTGCGGACGTACTGCGCGGTGATGGACCGTCATGTGGCCGAGCGGGACAAGTTCGAGCCGGCGGTGGCCGCGCGGTTGCGGCGGCTGTGCGCGGACGCGCTGCGGCGGCTGCCGCGGGACGTGCTGGACGAGGTGCTGGACTCGATGGACGCGGGGCGGGCGGCGCGGCTGCGCCGGCTGCGACGGGCGCCGCTGCGCGCGGGAAGGGGTGCCGCGTGAGGGCGGCCGGTACACAGATCGTCTGCGCGAGCGGCCTGACGGACGTCGTGGTGGCCGCCGCGGCTGCCGAGGCCGGGCTGCTGCCTCAGGCGCGGCGCAGGGTGCTGCTGGTGTGCGACGACACGCCGGTGCCGGAGGCGGCCCCGCCGTGGGACGAGGTGCCGGGCTTCGCACGGCTGCGGGCCCGCTTCGACGCCGTGCTGTCCTGGAACGAGGCGATACGGCCCTTCCACCCGGCGGCCTGGACGCCGCGCACGGAGGACGTGCCGCTGCTGGAACGGCACGTCAGGAAGCTGTGGGGGCTCGGGGACGGCCGGGTGGAGCTGGTCCTCGGCACCCCGGACACCGCGCCGGCGCAGTCGGTGGCCCGCGTGTTCACGGGCGCTCCCCTGCACGTGTACGCGGCCGGCCCGGCGGGCTACGGGCCCACGCGCGGCAAGCTCGACCCGCTGATCGGCACACGGGTGCGGCAGGTGCTGCACCTGGACCTGGTGCCGGGCCTCACGCCCCTGCTGCTGGGCGAGTTCGGCGCGCCCGCGCGTGCGATCCCGGCGGACGCCTTCCGGGCGGTGGCCAAGGAGGTCGCCTCGGCGGTGACGGGGGTGCCGGAGGGGGCGGCGCTGGTGGTCGGGGAGCGCCCGCCGGACCGGGCGGGCGGGGAGGTCGCGCCGCACGCGGAGATGGTGCGGACGGCGGCCCGACGCGGGCACGACCGGGTGGTGTTCGCGCCCCACCCCGCCTCCCCGTCCCGGCACGCCGCCGGGCTGCGGGCCGAGGCCGGCCGCCTCGGCGTGGACCTCACGGTTCTGGACACGCCCGTCCCGGTGGAGGCGCTGTACGAGGCGTGCCGCCCGGCGCTGGTCGTCGGCTGCGCCTCGGCCGCGCTGTTCACGGCGTCCGCCCTGTACGGCCTCCCGGTCGCCCGCGTCGGCACGGAGCACCTGCTGGGCCGGCTGACGCCGTACCACCATCCGCGGCGGGCCGCGCTGGTGCTGGCGGAGGCGGTGCTGCCGGGGGCGGCGGGCGGCGCGCCCGCGGCCGGCGACCTGGACGGGCTGCTGAGCGCCCTCGCGTTCACCATGCGCCCGCCGGTGCGTCCCGCGCTGCGGGCCGAGGCGGAGCGGTATCTCGCGGCGGGCGCGTGGGACGCGCGGTGGTTCCCCCGGCGGCGGCTCACCGCGCTGGGGCTGCCCGGGGGTGTGCCGCGCCGGCTGGCGTTCCTGCCGCGGAGCCGGGCCGCCCGGCGGGTGGTGCGGCGGGTGCGGGCGCTGCGGAAGGCGGTCGGAAGATGAGGCGCGACCAACGGTGGACGGCCGCCCGCCGAGGACTGTTCACCGGGTGTCCATCCTCACGCCACCGGCGGCCCGCCGTGCTCGGGCACATTCGGCGTCCGGAACGAGGACGGTGGCACGGATGACGAACTCCCTGGCGGGACTGTTCAGGGCGCGGCGGAAGGAGGCCCCCGCGCAAGCGCTCCTCGCCCGGGGGCTGCGCCTGTGCGGTGACCACCTCGCCGAGCGCGGCGAGGGCACGGGTCCCGGCGGCGCGCGGCTGGTCCGGGCGATCGGCGGGTACGCGGGGGCGCTCGCGAGTCCGTCGGCGGACCCGTTCGACGCCCTGCTGCGGGTCGGCGAGCGGGCCCTGGAGGCGGGCGGTCCCGGCGCGCCGGAGCTGGCGCTGGCCGTCGCGGACACAGCCGTGGAGATCCGGCAACGGTCGAAGGGCGCCTGGCGGCTGCGCGGTCTCGCGCTGGACCGGCTCGGCCGGGAGGCCGAGGCGCTGGAGTCGTACGACCGCTGCCTGGAGCTCGGCGCGGAGGCGGCCGGTGAAGTGGCCCGCCGGGTCACCACGCTGCGCCGCCGCCGCGCCTGCCTGGAGGAGGCCGCCGCGCTGTTCCCGGGGGCGGCGGACACACTGCTCGCCCCGGCGGGCCGGACCACGTCGGTCACGGCGGCCGAGTTCGCCGCGTTCGTGCGGGCGCGCCTGTCCGAGCGGGGCCCTCAGGACGACGCCGTACGGCGGCTGCTGGCGCTCCACGCCGGCTACCGGCGGCTGCTGGAGCGGTCCGCGCTGCCCGACCCGCTGCTCGGCGGAGCCGAGCCGGTCGGCGTCACGGGGCTGCGAGGGCTGCTCGCGGGCCGGAGCGTGTGCCTGGTCTCCAACGCCCCGGCGGTGGCCGACAGCACGCTGGGCGAACTGATCGACGGCTACGACGTCGTGGTGCGCTGCGACGCGTTCCGGATCCGCGCCGGGGGCACCGGGGAGCGCACCGGCCTGCACGCGGTGACGCTGCGCGGCGACACCCCGTGGGAGGGGCCCGCCTGGACCCGCCCGGCCGGGATCCGGCTGGTGTTCGGCGACCCGGCGGCCGCTTGGCGGCGCGCCCTGCGGCAGCGGCTGACGGCCGGGGCGCAGGAGCACGTCGGGGACGCCTCGCTGCGCCGCCCGCTGGGCGATCCGGCGCTGCTCGGCGAGGACGCCTGGGACGCCCGGACCACCACCGCCTTCACCGTCCTGCGCCTGCTGGACTTCCTGGACGTCACCCCCCGCCTGGACCTGATCGGCTTCGACGGCGGCGGCACGCTGCGGCCGCGCGAGGCCGCCTGGGTCCGGGACCGCGCCACGCACGTCGACGACCGCACGATGAGGACCGCCCTGCGATGAACACCGCCCTGGCGGACGACCGGAGCGCCGTCACCGGCAGACGCCGGATCGCCTTCGCCGTCCGCACCGACGCCGCCGGACTGCCCGGCACGGCCGCCCTGCTGCGCAGCCTCGCCCTCGCGGCCCCCGACGTCTGCGAGGACGTCGTGGTGCTGCACCCGGGCCTGCCGGACGAGGAGTTCGACGTGCTGCGCCGGCTGCACCCGCGGGTGGTCGCGCGCCGCGACGGAGGCCTCGCGGACCTGCTGCGGCCGGCCGGGTACGACACGGTCGTCGTCCTCACCGCGGACTCGGTCGTGCTCGGCGACGTCCGTCCGCTGCTGCGGCTGCGGCACGGGGTCGGCGCGGTGCCGCGCACCGGCGCGGACGACGTGCGGGGCGGGCTGCTCGACGGCCTGCTGGTGGTGCAGCGCGCCGACCTGGACGAGACGCTCCTCGCGCGGCTCGCGGCGGGCGAGGACCCGGCGACGGCGCTGGAGAAGGTGCTGACCCCGGTGGACGGGCGGTACGACTTCCCGGCCGCCCGGCTGGGCGACGACCTGCCGGTGCCGGCGGACGTGGCGGTGCTGCGCTTCCCCGTCGGGTCCGGCGCGCCGGCGTCGGGTCCGGCCGCCGAGGCGCGGGGCCGGTTCGAGACCGACGACGAGGCGTTCCGGGCCGCGTACTGCGCGCTGCCCGGCGAGAAGCACCCCGAGCTGCTCGCGCACCTCGCGCCGCCGCTGCTGGCGGCCCGCCCCTCCCTGGACCTGGCGCGGACGGTCGCGGAGGTGCACCGCAGGCAGGGACGGTACGACGAGGCGGTCGAGGTGCTCGCCCCGGTGGTGGGCGACCGGCTGGACGCGCCGCGCTGCCAGGAGACGCTGGGCGTGTGCCTGATGGCGCTGTCGCGCTACGCGGAGGCGGAGGCGCGGCTGCTGCTCGCGGCGGCCTCCCCCGACGTCGCGCCCCGCGCCTACGCGCAACTGGCGCGCCTGGCCTGGATCCTGGGGCGGGACGAGGACGCCCGCCGGTACGCCCTCCAGGGCCTGGACGCCGACCCCACCGACGCCGGCTGCCACGCCTGGCACGTCCGCACCCGGGCGGAGGAGGAGCAGGCGGAGGGCGGCGGGGAGCCGGCGCCCGCGCGTGAACAGCTCGCGCACGTCGCGCTGTTCGCGGAGGGGCGGGAGAACGCCGGCGACAAGGTGCTCCCGGAGGCCGTACGGCTCTGCTTCGGGCCCGGCACCGGACCGCGCCGCTGGTACGCGCAGCCCGTGCACCGGCTGGTCGACGAGGCGGCGCTGGAGGAGCTGAACGCGCGGCGCGGGGTGGTCGTGGGCGGCGGCGGGCTGTTCCTGCCGGACACCTCCCCCAACGGCAACAGCCACTGGCAGTGGAACGTCCCGGACGATCTGCTGGAACGGCTCACCGCGCCGCTCGCGGTGTTCGCGGTCGGCTACAACGTGTTCGACGGCCAGTCCTACCGGCGCGCCCGGTTCGCGGAGAGCCTGCGCGTCCTGGTCGAGCGGTCGGCGTTCTTCGGCCTGCGCAACCACGGCTCCATCGACCGCGTCCGCGAACTGCTCCCGGCCGGGCTGCGGGACAGGGTGCGGTACCAGCCCTGCCCCACCACGGTCGCCCGCCGTCTGGTGCCCGGCTGGACCGACCCGGCCGAGCGGACCGACACGGTGCTGGTGAACTGCGCGTACGACCGCGCGGGGCTGCGTTTCGGGCACGACTACGGGCACTTCCTCGCCCAGATGGCCTTCGCGCTGCGCGGCCTGCGGGAGCGGGCGGACGTGCGGTACGCGGCGCACATGCCCGCCGACGAGCGGTTCGTGGACGACCTGCGCCGGGTGCACGGCCTCACGCTGCCCGTGGAGCAGCTCTACGAGCGGACGAACGACGGGATCCGCGCGCTGTTCCGCACGTCCCGGCTGGTGATCGGGATGCGCGGGCACGCCGGGATGATCCCGTTCGGCTGCGGCACTCCCATCCTCAGTCTCGTCTCGCACCCGAAGCTGGCGTACTTCCTGTCCGACATCGGCCGCGAGGAGTGGGGGCTGTCGGTGCACGACCGGGACCTCGGGCCGCTGCTCCTGGAGCGGGCGGCGGCGGTCCTCGACGACCACGCGGGCGCCGTGGCGGACGTGCACGCCGCGCAGCGTCCCCTGTGGGAGGTCACCCGCGCCAACCTCGGCGAGCTGAGAGAGGTGTTCGGCCCGGCCTGACCCACCGCACCGCCGCCGCTTCCCGTCCCGAAAGAGAGAAACCCCGTGCCGAAACTGTCCGTCGTCGTCCCGATGCACAACGTGGAGGCGTTCGCGGAGAGCACCTTGCGCAGTCTCGCCGCCAACGCGCACCCCGACGTCGAGTTCCTGATCGTCGACGACTGCTCCACGGACGCCACACCCTGGGTGATCGAGCGGTGGACGGAGAAGCTGCCGGGCGCGCGGGTGATCCGGCACGACACCAACCAGGGGATCGCCCAGGCGCGGAACTCCGGCATCGACGCGGCAGAAGGGGAGTACCTGGCGTTCCTCGACGGCGACGACTGGTACGGGCCCCGTCATCTCGCCGCGCTGGTGCGGGCGATGGACGAGCTGGGCTGCGACTTCGCCCGCACCGACCATGTGCAGGTCACCGGCACCGAGCGGGTGATCAAGCGGCCCCCGGCGCCGGTGCGGAACGCGGTGATGGATCCGCGCGACGGCATCGCGCCCGCCGACACGGAGACCATGGTCGACTACCCGTTCGTCTGGGCGGGCGTCTACCGCCGGCACCTCTTCGAGGACGGCGGGATGCGCTTCGTCACCGAACTGCGCACCGCCGAGGACCGGTTGTGGATCTGGCGGCTGCACCTCACGGCGCGCAGCTACGCCTCCCTCGGACTGCACGGGGTGTTCTACCGGCGGGGTGTCGCGACCTCCCTCACCCAGATCAAGGACGACCGTCAGCTCGACTTCATCCCGGCGTACGACCTGCTGCTGGCGGACGTGCGGAACGACCCGGAGTGCGACCGCTTCCTGCTGAAGGCGGTCCGCACCTACTGCGCCATGATCGCCTTCCATCTCGGCAAGGCGGACGCGTACGAGCCGTCGGCGGCGGCGCGGCTGCGGCAGGAGGCGCGTCAGGCGCTGCTGCGCATGCCGCAGGACGCGCTGGAGGAGACCCTGGCCACCATCGACAGCACCCGGAGCAGGCTCCTCGGCCGCCTGCGCGACGGGCGGAAGGCTGCCTGACCCATGGACCGCACGACTCAGATCTTCCAGGTCTCGACCCTGTACGGCGCCGCCACCCTGGCCGCGGCGCTGGACGCGGGGCTGTACGGACCGCGCGTACAGGCCCGCCGGATCCTGCTGGTCTCGCACAACGCCGCCGTCCCGGAGACCGCGCTGCGGCTGGACGAGATGCACGGCTACGGCCCGCTGGCCGCCCGCTTCGACGAGGTGGTGAGCTGGAACGAGGCGATCAGCCCGTACCACCCGAGCGCCTGGGGCCCGCGCGGCTCCGACACCGTGCTGTGGCAGCGGGCGCTGCGGCTGCTGTGGAACATCGGCGAGGACGACCGGGTCGACCTGGCCGTCGAGTCGATCCAGGCCAACCCGGCCCGCGCGCTGGTCGCGATCTTCTCCGAGGCCTCCGTCGACGTGTACGCCGACGGGCTGATGAGCTACGGCCCGACCCGGGAGAAGCTGCCGCTGACCCTCGGCCGGCGCGTCCGCCGCCTGCTCCATCTCGACCTGGTGCCCGGACTGCGCCCGCTGCTGCTGTCCGAGTACGACGTGGAGCCGGTGATCGTGCCGGACGGGGCGTTCCGCGCGGTGCTGGACGAGGTCGCCCGGGAGGCGGCGGACGACCCGCTCCTCGCCCCTGTGCGCGAGGAGCGGCCGACGGCCGTGCTGCTCGGCCAGTACCTGGCGGCGATCAACATCCTGAGCGCGCGCGAGGAGGAGGACCTGCATGTGCGCATGCTCACCGGGGCGGTGCGCGCCGGTCACCGCTCGCTCGTCTTCAAGCCCCATCCGACCGCCCCCGCCGGCTACTCGGCGGCCCTGCACAAGGCGGCGGCCGACGCGGGCGTCCAGCTCACCGTGCTGGACGCGCCGCTGCTCGCGGAGACGCTGTACGAGCACGCCCGCCCCGAGCTGGTCGTCGGCTGCTTCTCCACGGCGATGGTGACCGCGTCCGTCTACTACGACGTGCCGGTGGCGCGGGTGGGGACGGCGCTGGTCCTCGACCGGCTGCGGCCCTACCAGAACAGCAACCGCATCCCGCTGGCCCTGGTCGACCACCTGGTCCCGGACCTGGAACGGGACGAGACCCCGGCGGTGCTGGGCGCGGCGCCCGCGTCGCTGGAGCCGCTGGTGCGGACGATGGGCTTCTGTATGCAGCCCCGGACGTATCCGGCGCTGCGGGACCAGGCGGAGAAGTGGCTGCGCACCCACCTCGCCGGCAGCCCCGCCGCGTACTTCCCTGCCCTGCGCCTGGCCGAACTGGGGCTGCCGGGCAGCAGCCCGGCCACCCGCGCCCGGGTCCGCGCGGCGCGCGCGAAACGGAAGGTGGGCCGGGCGGTCCGCCGGGGCGGGAGGCGGTAGGCGGCGCGCCGGCCGGGGCTCGGGGGCGACGCCGGCCGCGGGCCGGTGGGGGCTTGTCGCGCAGTTCCCCGCGCCCCTTTCGGCGCGCTTCCCGACCGGCGCCCTCAAGGGGCGCGGGGAACTGCGCGAGCGGCCCCCACCGGCCGGCACCCGCCCCGAGGCCCCTCAGTTCGTCCCGTAGCGGGACTCGATGCCGGCGACGATCAGGGCGAGGCCCTCCTCGAAGTGCTCGTCGTAGTCGCCGAAGAGCGCCGCCCCGGCCTCGGCGGCGAGGGGATGGCCGGCCATCAGACGGGCGCGGGCCTCGACGTCGAAGCCCTCGCGGCGCTCGCCGGGCATCGGTTCGACGCCCTGCTCCTCGGCGACGAAACCGAGCGTGTAGAGGAACGTCGTCTGCAGCGCCCGGGCCGCCTGGGTCAGGGTGAGGCCCGCCGACGTGAGCAGCCGGAGGTTCGCCTCCTGCTGCTCGGCGTGCTCCAGGCCGGTGAAGCGGGTGCCGCTGAACACCTTCGCGCCGTCGCGGTAGGCGAGCAGCGTGCGGCGCAGGACCCGGTTGGCCCGCAGCAGCCGCTCCTGCCAGCTGTCGTCCGGGTCGGGCTCGATGCCGTCGGTCATCCGGCGGAACATCTCGGTCGCCATCTCGTCCAGCAGCGCCTGCTTGTCCTTGAAGTGCCAGTACAGGGCGGGCGCCTTGACGTCGAGCTCCTTGGCGATGGCGCGCAGGGTCAGCCCGTCGAGGCCGGCCTCGTTCAGCAGCTTCAGCGCCGTGCCGGCGACCCGTCGGCGGTCCAGCGGCGCGCGTCGTTCGGTGCTCACGCTTGACAACTTAACACCGTTAGGGAGACGCTCGGGCGGCGGGCCACTTAACGCTGTTAAGGAGACGGATCATGAGCGACACCCCTGTCCTGATCGTGGGCGCGGGGCCGACCGGCCTCACCCTCGGCATCGACCTCGCCCGGCGCGGGGTCCCGGCGCTGGTCGTGGAGCGGGAGGACGGACTGTTCCCCGGATCGCGCGGCAAGGGCCTCCAGCCGCGCACCATGGAGGTCTTCGACGACCTCGGCGTGCTGGACGCGGTCCGGGCCGGCGGCGGCCGCTACCCGGTCGGCATGCTCTGGCGCGACGGGAAGCGGCTGGGCGAGCACCACCTGATGGACCCGGTGGAGACCACCGAGGAGGCGCCGTACGAGGGCTGGATGGTGCCGCAGTGGCGCACCCAGCGGATCCTGCGGGACCGTCTGGAGGAGCTGGGCGGCAAGATCGCCTACGGCCGGGAGGTCACGGACGTCACCCAGGACGAGGACGGCGTGACCGCCCACTTCGCCGCCGGACCGCCGCTGCGCGCCCGGTACCTCGTCGCGGCCGACGGCGGACGGTCGGCGGTGCGCCGGGCGGTCGGCGCCGGCATGACCGGCGAGGCGGTCGACCCGCTGCCGATGCTGGTGGCGGACGTGCGGGTCAGGGGCCTCGACCGGGACTGGTGGCACATGTTCCCGCCCCGCGAGGGCCAGGACGAGTTCCTCACCCTCTGCCCGCTCGCCGGCACGGACGACTTCCAGCTGGTCGCCCGGTTCACCGAGGGCACCCGGGTGGACCTCTCCCCCGACGCCGTACGGCGGGTCGTGGCCGCCCGCACCCACCTCGCCGCCGAGGACGTCGCCGAGGTCCTGTGGGCCTCCGACTTCCGGCCGCGCGCCGCCCTCGCCGACCGCTTCCGGGCGGGGCGGGTGTTCCTCGCGGGCGACGCCGCGCACGTGCACTCCCCGGCCGGCGGCCAGGGCCTCAACACCTCCGTGCAGGACGCCTACAACCTGGGCTGGAAGCTGGGCGCGGTGCTGTCCGGCGGCGCGGACCCGTCCCTCCTCGACAGCTACGAGGAGGAGCGGCGGGCGGTCGCCTCGGACATGCTCGGCCTGTCCACCCGCATCCACCGGGGCGAGGCGAAGCGCGGCGGGGCCACCCTGCAACTGGATCTGGGGTACCGGGACTCCGCCCTCAGTGCGGAGACGCGCGCCGAGCCGGGACCGGTGCGCGCGGGCGACCGGGCCCCGGACGGCCGCGTGGACGGCACACGTCTCTTCGACGCCTTCCGCGGCCCGCACTGGACCCTGCTGGCGCTGGGCACGGACGCCCCCGAACCGCCCGCGGGCGTACGGCTGGTGTGCGGGCCGTCCCACGGGACGTACGGCACGGGCCTGTTCCTGGTCCGCCCGGACGGCTACGTGGGCTGGACCGGGGACACCCCGGACGGGCTCGGCGCCTACCTGGCCCGGTTCGTCAGGCCCTGACGGCGCGTCCGTGGATCCCGGTCCGCGTACGCCCTACGCGCTCGCCGTGGACAGCTTCGCCGCGAAGCCCAGGAACAGGGCGCCCGCCGCCGAGGTGGCGCCCGCCGACAGCCGGCGCCGGCGGCGGAACGCGGCGGCGAGCCGGGTGCCGCTGAAGATCAGCGCGCTGAGGTAGAGCACGCTCGCGATCTGGGCGAACGCGCCGAGCACCACGAAGGACAGGGCCGGGTAGGCGTAGGCGGGGTCGACGAACTGCACGAAGAAGGCGATGAAGAACAGGATCGCCTTCGGGTTCAGCAGGCTGACGACCAGCGCCCGGCGGAACGGACGCTCGTGGGGCGTCCCGGCGCCCGCAGTCTCCTCCGCGCGCTCCTCCCCGCGTCCGCGCCACATGCCCCACGCGGCGCGCAGCATCCCGACGGCCAGCCAGGCCAGATAGCCGGCGCCGGCGTACTTCACGATGCCGAACAGGACCGCGTTCGCCTGCAGCAGGGAGGCGACACCGGCGGCCGACAGCGTCATCAGGACGGCGTCCCCGCACCAGACGCCGGCGGCGGCCGTGTAGCCGGAGCGCACCCCGCGGCGGGCGGCGACGGACAGGACGTAGAGCGAGTTGGGCCCGGGCAGCAGGATGATCAGCACCAGGCCCGCCAGATAGGTGGGAAGGTCGACGACACCGAACATGGCAAGGAGTGTCGCACGCCGTGCGGCACTCCTCGCCCCTGTCTCGACCTGCGAGAACGCTGCCTGAAAGCCTAGAAGGCGTCGCTCGGCACGTACGTGCCCCACACCTCGCGCAGCGCGTTGCAGACCTCGCCGACCGTGGCGCGGGCCTTGAGGGCGTCCTTCATCGGGTAGAGGACGTTGTCCTCGCCCTCGGCGGCCTTCTTCAGCGCGGCCAGCGCCGAGTCGACCGCCTCCTGGTCGCGCTCGGCGCGCAGCTTGGCGAGGCGTTCGGCCTGCTGGGCCTCGATGGCCGGGTCGACGCGGAGCGGCTCGTAGGGCTCCTCCTCGTCGAGCTGGAAGCGGTTGACGCCGACCACGACCCGCTCGCCGGAGTCGGTCTCCTGGGCGATGCGGTAGGCGGAGCGCTCGATCTCGTTCTTCTGGAAGCCGCGCTCGATCGCGTTGACCGCGCCGCCGAGGTCCTCGACCTTCTCCATCAGCTCCACCGCGGCGGCCTCCACGTCGTCGGTCATCTTCTCGATGACGTAGGACCCTGCGAACGGGTCGACCGTGGCGGTCACATCGGTCTCGTAGGCGAGGACCTGCTGTGTGCGCAGGGCGAGCCGGGCGGACTTGTCCGTCGGCAGCGCGATCGCCTCGTCGAAGGAGTTGGTGTGCAGCGACTGCGTGCCGCCCAGCACGGCCGCGAGGCCCTGCACGGCGACGCGCACCAGGTTCACCTCGGGCTGCTGGGCCGTCAGCTGCACCCCGGCCGTCTGCGTGTGGAAGCGCAGCATCAGCGACTTGGGGTTCTTCGCGCCGAACTCCTCCTTCATCACCCGCGCCCAGATCCGGCGGGCCGCACGGAACTTGGCGATCTCCTCCAGGATCGTCGTGCGGGCCACGAAGAAGAACGACAGGCGCGGCGCGAAGTCGTCGACGT
>BNBX01000003.1:659404-690568 GCA_014656175.1 Streptomyces werraensis | reverse complement strand
GAACGGAAAAGGGCGTCAGTCCTCGCGAGGCCACCGAACCACCCACCAACCCCCCACCCCCCACAACCCCCAAGGGCGCCCACGGACCCCCCACCCCCGCCACCCAACCGCCTCGGCCACCCCACCGACATCATCACCACCGCGGTCTACGGCCACGGCCCCCACCACGGCCCCCGCGAGGACCGGCCCACCCCTGCACCCACCTCCCCCGCCAGCGCCTCACGCCTCCTCGCCGAGCAGGACGCCCGCGCAGTCGGCGCCACCATCCTGCGCCCACCACTCGTCTACGGCACCGGAGACCGCTGGTTCATCCCCACCCTCGCCCACCTCATGCGCCGCGTCCCCGCCTGGCCCGACCAGCCCCCACCCCGCACCTCCGTCATCGCGGTCGAAGACCTCGCCCGCCGCACCACCTACCGCCCTCATCCACCACCCCACACACCCAGCCACCCCAGCACCACCTACCACGCCGCCGACCCCCAGCCTCTGCCCTGGGACGACCTGCTGGCCCGGTTACGCACCCTGCTCCGCCTGCCGCAGGCGCCGCCGATCCCCCTCTGCGAACACCGCTCACTCGTCAGGCGTTCACTGCCCCGCCTGACCGACCACCAGTACGCACTCCTCACCCAGGACCACTGGTACACCACCCAAAACATCTGGCACACCACACGCCTCCCACCCGGTCCCGGATTCCATCAACGCCTCACCACCAGCACCAGCACCACCTGGTACACACAACACCTCGCCCAAACCCCCCACTAACCCACCACCCACCACAACCCACACCCCCAAACTCAAAACGACGCACACCCCACCACCCACCCGCCAACGCAGACCCGCAGCCCCCGGGTTTCGAACGTTTTTCCGGTGCTCGGGGCCGTCCTCGAGCGCACTGACCCAGGACCTCCTCGGAGGGAGCCCGTCCAGCCCGGCCTCCTGGACGACCTTGCCCGGGGCACTACTTCGACACCACGCAGGCCGCCGTACGACGAGCGCTCCCGTACGTCATTGGTTTCGCCGCACCGCCTGCCGGCGAACATTCGCTGCGGCAGGCTCCCAGACCGAGCAGTCGTGGGCGAAGAGCACGCGGCGTGGGTCGAAGTCCGCGAGCCGGTCCAGCCA
This sequence comes from Streptomyces werraensis, assembly GCA_014656175.1. Lineage (GTDB taxonomy): Bacteria > Actinomycetota > Actinomycetes > Streptomycetales > Streptomycetaceae > Streptomyces > Streptomyces werraensis. The sequence continues at coordinate 689,446 of BNBX01000003.1, read as the reverse complement.
GCGCCTGTACGGAGGAAGGGGCTGTTCCACGCCGTCACGTGCTGCGCGGCGGGCCAGTTGGTCGGCTGCGAAGTGCGAGGCGAAGTCGTGTGCCTGGCCGGCGAGGACGACGGTGCCGTCGGCCTGCCGGAGGACGAGCGACTGGTGCCCCTGGGTGTGTCCGGGCGTGGGGACGATCCAGACTCCCGGCCACACCTCGGTTTCGCCGGAGAGTTCCTCGTAGGTCGCGCCGGGGAAGTCGATCAGCTCGACGAAGGTGTGGCCGCCGCGGCGGGCGGTCGCCAGTTCGGCCTCCTGGACGAGGACGGGCCTGCCGCCCAGGAGGGGGTTCCCGCCGCAGTGGTCGAAGTGCAGATGGCAGTTCACAACCAGGGAGATGTCGTCGAGGGCGACGCCGGACTCCGACAGTGCGTCCGGCAAGGCGCGGCGTCGCGGCCGGTAGTGGGCCTCGGTTTCGGGGTCCGCCTCACCGATGCCGGTGTCGAAGAGGATCAGCCCGTTGTCGTGCCGTACCAGGTAGGCGAGGACGGGCTCGACCCTCGGCTGCGAGCCGCCCGTCTCCGACGCCGGCCGGATGAAGTACCCGAGATCGAGCCGCCGCACCGCCGTCTTCCCCAACATGTTCCCCATGCCGTCATCGTGGCAGGTCACCCTCTGCCTCTCAGCCGGTCTGCCGACAGCAGAAGCGCCCGCTGACGTGCCGCCCGCGCCGCTTCTCACACTCCGGGATGCGGCGCCGTGAGGTAGTGCTGCACGGTCGGGGCCAGCCAGGCAGCGATCTCCTCCGGGTGCAGCTGCGCGGCGGGCGGGAAGCGCAGGACGTAACGGGTCAGGGCCAGCCCCAGGAGCTGTGAGGACACCAGCGCGGCGCGGGCCGGCGCCTGTTCGGGGTCGGGGCACACTCGCCGGGCCAGCGGGAGCAGTTGGTCGTTGAAGATGCCCCGCATGCGCTCGGCGCCGGCGTCGTTGGTCACGCCGACCCTCAGGAGCGCGGTGAGCACCTCGTTGTCCTCCCACATGGTGAGGAAGTGCGTGACCAGCGCACGACCCGCCTCGTCGCGGGGCAGCGAGGCCGGGTCCGGCAGCTTCAGGTCGATGGCGACGGCCGCCGCGAACAGGCCCTCCTTGTTGCCGTAGTAGCGCATGACCATGGAGGGGTCGATCTTCGCCTGCTGGGCGATGGCGCGGATGGTGGCGCGCTCGTAGCCGTCGGCGGCGAACCGCTCGCGGGCCGCCTCGAGGATGGCCCTGCGGGTGGCGTCGGAGCGGCGGGCGGGGGCGGCCGACGTGCTTTTGTTCATGCCAATGATCGTAGGCCAACAAGCATTGGCCAACAAGCGTTGACGTGCTTGTCGACGCCCGCCTATGGTGGCCAACAGACGTTGACCAACAGATGTTGGCCTACAACCGTTGGCGACTGGGAGGTCACCATGGGCGGCACCGGCACCGGCAAGGGCACCGACCGCACCGCGGGCACTACGCGCTCCGTGACCGTCGTCGGCGCCGGCCCCACCGGCCTCCTTCTGGCCGGCGATCTCGCCGAGGCCGGCGTCCCCGTCACCCTGCTGGAGAGGCGCCCGCACAAGGTCAGCAACCTCTCCCGGGCGTTCGGCGTGCACGCCCGCACGCTGGAGCAGCTCGACGCCCGCGGCCTCGCCGACGACCTGCTCGCGACCGGCAGCACCATCACGCAACTGCGGCTCTTCCGCCGCCTCTCCCTCGACCTGGTCACGCTGCCCTCCCGCTTCCCCTTCCTGCTGATCACCCCGCAGTACGAGGTCGAGCGCCTCCTGGAGCAGCGTGCCCGGCAGCTCGGCGTCCAGTTTCGGTACGAGACCGAACTCCTCGCCCTGCGGCAGGACGCCGACGGTGTGGACATCGACGTCCGCACCGGGGACGGGACGACCACCACCCACCGTGCCGCCTACGTCGTCGGCGCGGACGGCCATCGCAGCACCGTGCGCCAGGCGATCGGGCAGCCCTTCCCCGGCGACTCCGTCATCACCTCCCTCTTCCTCGCCGACGTCCGGCTCGACCAGAAGCCCGACAGCGTTCTCACCGTCGACGGCGCCGGTGACGTCTTCGCGATGATCGCCTCCTTCGGCGACGGCTGGTACCGCGTCATGGGCTGGAACCGCCGCAACGAGGTCCCCGACGACCACCCCCTCGACCTCGACGAGGTCAAGGACGTCACCCGCCGCGCCCTGGGCACCGACCACGGCATGCACGACGCCCGCTGGCTCTCCCGCTTCCACAGCGACGAACGCCAGGTACCCGAGTACCGGGTCGGCCGGGTCTTCCTCGCAGGCGACGCGGCCCACATCCACTCCCCGGCCGGCGGGCAGGGCATGAACACCGGCCTGCAGGACGCCGCCAACCTCGGCTGGAAGCTCGCCGCCGTCCTCAAGGAGCAGGCCCCCGACAGCCTCCTGGACACCTACCAGACCGAACGCCACCCGGTCGGTAAGGCGGTCCTGCGCAGCAGCGGCGGCCTCGTCCGGCTGGCCCGCGCCACGAACCCTGCCCTGCGTGGCCTCCGCGCCGTCGTAACCGCCCTCGTGAACGCCGCCGCGCCCGCCCGCACCAAGGCGCTCACCCAGATCACCGGCATCGGCTACCGCTACCCCGCCCCGCGCGGCGCCCACCGCCTCGTCGGCACCCGCGTCCCGGACGTCACCCTCGAGAGCGGCAACCGCCTCTACGAAGCCCTCCGCGGCGGACGCTTCGTCCTCATCACCCCGCCCACCGTCCGACTCCCCCACCAAACCGCCCCGGACGACGAGCCCGGCACACCCCCCGCCGTCGAACACTGGGCAGGCGACCGGCGCACCACCATCCTCGTCCGCCCCGACGGATACGCAGCCTGGGCACAAGACGACGCCGACAGCGCAGCCATCGAGGCAGCAGTCGCCGCGCGCTTCACCACCCCCGACCGACACTGACGCCCAAGGCCCCACCCGGTGAGCTGACCCGCACACGGGCCGCCGGTGCACGGCCGCCACCGTGCCGTCGCCGTAGATGCCGTCCGCTCCCCCGCTGGCGCGGATGCGGGAGGGCATCCTTCGAACCCGTGCGTCGGGTGCTTGCTGCATCCCATCCACAGGTGACGGGAGGGGGTCAGGGCCTTTTCGCACCTTGACCGCCGCCGTTACCACGGCTCTGCCACGGGAACCCGGCCACCCGGACAGCGACGTCCAAGGAGGCGAGTGACATGCCCGGACGCGAGGAAATGCCGTCGACCTTGGAACGATCGTCCAAGGACGCCCAGCGAACGTGGATCAAGGCGCACGACTCGGCGGTCGAGCAGTACGGCGAAGGTGAGCGAGCACACCGGGTGGCATACGGCGCACTGAAGCACACCTACGAGAAGGTCGGTGATCACTGGGAGCGCAAGGAGGGCGGTCGCAAGGGTCCTTCGGACCCGCGGTCGGCGAAGCCCCGGCAGCAGGGTGGCCGCAGCGGTGAAGGTGTCGACGAGAGTGCGTCGAAGGAGCATCTCTACGATCTCGCTCGGCGACTGGGCATCGACGGAAGGTCACGCATGTCGAAGTCCGAGCTGCTCGACGCGATCCGCAAGGCGAACCGCTCGGAGACACGCGCAGCCCGTTCGAGCTGACCGGACGTGGGTGGAGACGGGCTCCCCCCAGCCCGGACAGGAGGTAGCCGGCCACCGTCATCCCTGAACCAGGACCACTCCGGTACGCCCGGGGCGCTGCCGGCCGACCGAGAGACCGGCTGCGCATCGCCGTTTCGTTCCGGCCGATTGCGGCTTGGTCGGGCGCCAGGTCCACTACGGCGAAGTTGCGCTGGCGCATGACTGGGCCTGGACCAGGTGCGCTTCCAGGGCCTCCAGCAGCGACCGCCGGTCGGCGGGGAAGGCCGTGCGGTCCTGGCAGCCCTGCAACCAGTTGGTGCGGGTGGCGGCCCGGCGGTTTCTCATCCAGGACGTCCGGCGAAGAAGTCCGTAAGGGAGGATGCGAGCGCATCTGGAGCTTCTTCGGCCACGTGATGCCCGGAGTCGATGCCGTGACCGCGTGCGTCCGGTGCCCACTGCCGCCAGATCTGCACCGGGTCCCCGTACAGGTCCTCGAGGTCGTCCCGGAGCGACCAGAGGATAAGCGCCGGGCACTTGATCTGTGTCCCGGCCGCGCGGTCGTCCTCCTCGTGCCGCCGGTCGACGGTGAGACCGGCGCGGTAGTCCTCCAGCATCGCCCGCACCACGTCGGGGTTTCTCGTGGCCGCGCGCCACTCGTCATAGTTTTCCTGCCCCATGCTCTGGGGGTCACCGTGGTACCAGCTGTCCGGATCGGCGTTGATGACCCGTTCGGGGATGTCCGGCTGGGCGAAGAAGAACCAGTGCCACCACTGCGTGGCGAACTTGGTCGTGATGCGGGACAGGTGCTCGGTGAGGGGCAGACAGTCGATCAGCGCCACCTGCGAGACCGCGTCGGGATGATCGAGTGCAAGACGCAGCGCGACAGCGCCTCCTCGGTCGTGCCCGGCCAGCGCGAATCGGGCATGGCCGAGGGAGCGCATCACCCCGACCACGTCATCGGCGACGGCCCGCTTGGAGTATCCCGCGTGGTCTGCCGTAGGCGCCGGACCGGTGGACCGGCCGTATCCCCGGAGGTCGGGGCAGACTACGGTGAACCCGCGTTGGACGAGGAGCGGGGCGACGCGATGCCAGGTCGCGGAGGTTCGGGGGTGGCCGTGCAGCAGCACCACCGGCGGCCCTTCCCCACCGTGACGAACGAAGATCGACGCTTCATCGACCTGAACCCGCCTGGCCTCAAAACCCTCGAACAAGACCCGCGCCTCCCGCCCTCATTGACACATCGCCACGGCGTGTATCGGCCCGGGACAACCCCGTCCTCGCACACACGGACCACCGGGACAACAGGCTGCGCAAGCTGCCCCCTTCGCCGACGAGTGGTGAACCGACACAGCTTCCCTCATGCCCCGCAGATACGGTGGACACAACTGCCGGACTCGTCGCCCGCTGTCACAGGAGGCCTGCGCTACTTTTCGGCCGTTCCGGGATTCGGATGGATGGACTCCTGGTAGAGGTCCGCGTAGGTGCGGGAGTCCTTGATGAGGTCGTCGCAGAAGGCGGCGACATCGCTGCCGATGAGTTCCAGCACGCCCTTGCCGCTGGCCGCTCCTTCTTCGAAGAAGTCGACGATTCCGGGGAGCAGGGGCCCGTCGATCAGGTCGACCGGTCCGACCTTGAACAGGTACTTCTGCATCTCCTTGTAGACGATCCGATAGTCCGGTGGGAGTGCCTTGACGCGGGCCATGTGCGCCCGCCACTGCTTCTTGCCCTCGATGATGTCCTGGATGCCCACGTCAGCCTCCCAGCCGGTTCAGTTTGCGGGCGACGTTGTTGTTCAGCTGCTCGCGCCACCGGTCGCGATACGTCCGCGCACCTTCTTCTCCGGCCAGCGCCCTGCAGAAGCCCGGGATGTCGTCGCCCAGGACCTCGCGGGCGCTCTGCCCCTCGGCCGCCGTCTCCTCGAGCAACGCGAGCGCGCCGTCGAGGATGGGCATGAGGCTGCGGCCGGTGAAGTCGCCATGGGGCAGCAACTGGACCTTGATCTGATCCCACGCCGCCCGGTGATCTTCCGGAAGCGCCTGCGCCCGGGCTTCGAAGCCCGCCCATTCCCGGGTGAGATCGCTGCCGGTGATCTTTTCCCAGAAGTTCATTCCCCGCCCTCCTTGAGCTTGTTGATCCGCGATGAGAGGTACTGCCACTTCGTCCAGAACCGGGCGAGCTCTTCGCGTCCGGCTTCGTTGAGCGAGTAGAACTTGCGCGGTGGGCCCATCCCCGACGGCCGTTTCACCACCTGGACGAGCTTGTTGCGCTCCAGCCGCAGCAGAATGGTGTACACCGTCCCCTCCACGACGCCGGTGAAGCCGAGTTGGTTCAACTGCCGAGCGATGGCGTACCCATAGGTCTCCTCCCTGCCGATGATCTCGAGCACGCACCCTTCGAGCGTGCCCTTCAGCATCTCCGTCAGGTCGTCCACCGCAGCCCCTCTCCCGCCACCAGTACCCTGTATCAACGAGTACCACTACACAGTATCACTGAGTAGTGGGCGCGTGGCCACTCCGGCACGCTCACCTCCGGGTGTCGCCTACCAATGCGGCGCATCACTCCTGGCGCCCCCCTGGGCGGGCGGCCTACTCGGCCTGCTTGCGGGCGTCGCGGGCTTCACGACATGGGCTGCCCATCACCTCGAGGAGGTCTGGCCGTGCCTTTGGGGCTGCTTACCGCAGGGGTGTCGCGCCCAGAAGGGGGAGCTTCGCTTAGGAGTCAGGGTGTCCCGCTGCTCGCTCCGCACCGGGAGCCTCAGTGATAGATCGGGAGGCTTGCGAACACGTATTGCAACGACCGATCCAAAATGGCTAAGCTGGCGGCATGGCCCGACCGCGGATGTTCGACGAGGAACGAGCCCTGGACGCGGCAATGCACACGTTCTGGGAGAAGGGCTACGAAGCCACCTCCACCAAGGACCTGTGCGAAGCCACCGGGCTGGGGCGCAGCAGCATCTACAACACGTTCAAGAGCAAGCACGACCTGTTCGAGCGTGCGCTGGCCCACTACATCGACACCATGACGACCACCCAGCTGGCCGTCCTGGAGGACACACGGCGCCGCGCAGCCGACCGCATCCGCGACCTGTTCGCCATGGTCGTCAACGGTGAGACCGAGCACCGGGCCGGCGGCCGCGGCCTGGGCTGCCTGACCGTGAACACCACGGTCGAACTGGCCGCTCGCGACAGCCGGGCGGCGGAACTGCTGGAGCGCGACACGGCCCGCAGGCTCGCCGTGCTGCGCGCGGTGATCGAGGAGGGTCGCCGGGACGGCAGCATCACCTCCCGGCGCGACGCCGGAGCACTGGCCCGCTTCATCAACGCGGCGATCGGCGGCATGCGCATCTCCAGCCAAGGCGGCGCCGACCGGACCGCACTGGAGTCGATCGCCGAAGTCACCCTCGACGCACTGAACTGACCCACGCGTGACCCGGGCAGTGCCTACGCGTGTCCGCGTTTTGAACTGAACGATCCATAACCCTCATCACTCCGCCACCCGGCCTCCACGCCGGTCGGCGTCGACTCCAAGGAGACAAGACCGTGCCCCGTGCCGTATACGTCCTGGCACTTGGTATCTTCGCCATGGTGACCAGCGAGTTCGTGGTCGCCGGGCTGATGCCGCAGATGGCCGACGGCCTGAACGCCACCATCCCGCAGATCGGATACCTCATCACCGCGTTCGCGGTGGCCATGGCGGCCGGCGGGCCGTTCCTCACCATGGCGCTCATGAAACTCCCGCCACGGACGGCACTGATGGCGCTCTTCGTCATCTTTCTGACGGGCAACGCGCTGGCCGCCACCGCGACCGGCTACTCCACGATGATGACCGCGCGGATCGTCACCGGCATCGCCTCACAGGCCTTCTTCGGTGTGGGCATCTCAATGTGCGCCCAGATCACCCGCCCCGAGATCCGCGGCCGGGCGATCGCGGTCGCGATGAACGGCCTCATGCTCGGCACCCTGCTCGGACTCCCCGTCTCCACCCTGATCGGCGAACGCTTCGGCTGGCGCGCCGCGTTCTGGGCCATCGCCGCGATCACCGTGATCGCCGCCGTGGCCACCTGGTTCGGTGTGCCCCGCATCGAACGCGCCGAAGGCGGCGGCGGCTTCCGCCAGGAACTCGGCGTCTTCAGGAAGCCCAGGCTGTGGCTCGTGCTGTCCACCAGCACACTCGTCATCGGCGCCACGTTCTCCGCCTTCAGCTACTTCAACCCCATCCTGACCGACCTCGTCGGCTTCTCCACCGGCACCGTCCCCCTCCTGCTGATCGCCTACGGCGCCGCCACCGTCGTCGGCAACAACATCGTCGGCCGCTTCGCGGACCGCCACACCGTCCCTGTCCTTGCCATCGGCCTCGTCCTCAACAGCGTGTTCTTGAGCGGCTTCGCCCTGCTCGCCGACCTGCCCGCACCGGCCGTCATCTGCATGATGGGCATCGGTCTGGTCGGCGTCACCATGAACCCGGCCTTGGCGACCCGCGTCCAGCGCACCGGAAACGCCGGCCCGCTGGTCAACACCGTCCACTCCTCCTTCATCACCCTCGGCATCATCCTCGGCTCCTCCATCGGCGCCGTCGTGATCGACACCTGGGGTCTGCGCGCCCCGCTCTGGCTCGGCGCAGTCATGGCCCTGGCCGGTCTGGCGACCGTCCTGCCCGACCTCGCCCGCCGCTCCACCCCCGCGAAGGGCCTTGCCTCCGCGCGCCCTGCCGAACAGACAGAACGGGTGTGAGCCGTTGCGTCACCCGGCGAGGTGGCGGTGACAGATCGCGGTGCGACCGGCGGAAGCCGCCCAGCCGGCTCACGGTGCGCTCGACAGTCCACCGCTGTCTCCCCAGTCGAGTCGAAGACTCGACGCTCTTACGGGCGATACGGGAGTAATACGTCGACTGCGAAGTCACATCCACAGGTGGTCGTGGTCGTAGCCCTTGTCGGCGTGCAGTTCGGAGGGGCGGCGCCGACGAGGGCCACGGCGGGAACGGATCGGTGGGATGCCGCCGGACCAAAGGCCCAAGCCTCAGGCCGCCATGGGTTTTGGCAGCGGAGATACCCACCGGTAGTCATGAAACCCGCTACGAGATTCATTCACCCAGGCTGGGCGTCCCGAAACGGTTGAACCCGGCGAGGCGCGGCGAGACAACGAAGGGGAAGGATTCGCCGTCGGGGGTCTTGAGAGCCGCCACGATGTCAGGGTCCGGTGCGCCGAATATCTCGAAGTGCTGCACGGTGCAGTGCTCCATCACCCCGCGGATGTACGGATCCGAGAGCCGCCAGTGGACGCGGATGGCATCGGAGTCGCGGTAGAGCTGGAAGCTGTGCGCCAGCATCCGCTCCTCGTCGATGAAGACTTCGACCATGAGCTGAGGGCCGTGCTCTTGAGCGAATGCCACCGCCTGCGCGATGGCGCGCCGGAAACCGTCGAGGTGACCTTCCTTGATGCGCATGGTGTTGCGGAAGAGAATGGTGCTGCTCTCTGCGATCTTCATACGCCGAGTGTTGCCCCTCAACCGAGGTTGAGGTCAAGGGTGCAGCCCAGCCAGGGAATCGGCGACGACGTACACCACCAAGTGAGACAACCTCTAAGGGCTGTCCCCGCAGAAGAGTTCCCGCGTCGGTGGTGCCCTTCACCCCATGACCGCGCGGGCCGCGTCCAGAAAGGCCAGCCGGTTGTTCTCCAGGTAGTCCCGCACGCTTTCGCCGTCGGGCAAGCCTTCCCACACCGTCCGGTTGAGGTCGAGGAAGTAGGCGCGTGCCGCGTCGTGCACGGGCAGCGGAAACTGGATACGGATGAGCCGCTCCGCGACCCACAGCCTGTTCATGACGTCCTGGGTCTTGAGGAACCAGGCGTCGGTGTCCTCCCACTCGGAAGGACGACTGAAGGCGGAGCGTTCGGCCTCGGCCGTCACCTCGATGAACCGCTCCAGCAACGCGAGCCGTTCCGCACGCCGGGCCTCCGACAAGGCGTCCTGCTGCCGCTGCTGTTCAGCACGTTCCGCCGAGAGTTGAGTCTTGTGCTGCACAAGGTAGGACAACAAGCCGCCGAGTACGACGCCGCCCAACGATATGAGTGACACCCAGACCTGACCTGACATGACGGTCATCGTGCCATGCCGTCGATCTTTGGGGCCATGTCGCCGAGACAGGTGTGACCATGGCGTCCGAGCCGCAACGGTGCCCCGTTCACCGGGTTGAGTTTGCGTCACCTCAACATGTTGATCACCGCGCTGCGCCGCGTGAGCGTGGATGCGGCAGTGCGGACAGTGTCGGGCGGAGGTCGTCGTACAGGTCACCGTCGTCCAGGTCTTCCCCTCGGCCTGAGCGACCACTGCCTCACGAGCGCTCACAGGATGTGGCGGGGAACGTTCATCCAGTCGGCCCATGACGCCGAGTAGCGGTTGTCAGCTACAGGCATCCCGGCTCGCCGTTGGTGACGAATCGCGACAGGGACCACTCCAGCAGCTCGAGGAACTGCCGCAGGTCGTCAGCTACTTGGTCAAGCTCGGGTTCGTCCAGCGACGTCGTTCGCGTCCGGTAGATCATTCCGTCAAGGTCGACGACATAGGACAGGCCGCCTCCGTTCGAGCCGATGACCAGGCCGCCGTTCATCTGGTCGGCGCCGACATCGACAGTGCCGTACTGGTTGAACCGCAGAAGGACATCGGCTGCCGGGTCAACGAAGTAGCCATTGCCGACGTCCGCCCAGGTGACCTCGCCGATGCTCTCGTAGAAGGTGATCAGGTCGGCAGGAACGAGACTGACCTGGGCGAGCGTGCGAGCCGCGGCCTTGTCGCCGTGGTCGGCCAGCCGGACGTCGTTGACTCCCGGGGGAAAGCCGTGTCGGCGCTCGCACTCGTCTGTCATTGTCTTCAGGGTCCCCGAAACCCTGCTGGTCCACGAGGCCAGCCAGACGGGAGAAAGCGAACGATCACTCATGCGGCCGGATCATGGCATGGGCCGTGGACATTCACAGCAAGCCGCGACAAGATCGTCTCATCCCTGCCCCGTCTCACCGCGGCGTGAGGGCATCCCGGCTGCCCGTCGCTGACCGGGCCACATGTCGTCATACGCGGCGTCAAAGAACTGCACCTGCAGCCCGCGCAGCGCGGACGCCTCTGCGTGCTCTCCTCGGGTCACCTCTGCAAGGCGAGCCGCATAACGGTAGGCAGCACCCCGGAGAGGCTCGCTTCTGGCCGAAAGGTCGATCTCCGCGTGCGCGAGCCACAAGTCGTCGACGAGTCGGTCGATCACCGGATCGGCCACGCCGACGCCGACGTGCGGGGACGTGAGCACCGCCTTCTCCAACTGCGACGCGATGCTCAGGAACTTCAGGATCACATTCTTCAGCTCCGCACGGTGCGCGGCTGACTCCTGCATCTCCAACTGCCGGGTGCTCGCCCGTGACACCAGGTACTGGCCGAGCAACGACCCGCCGGCGCCGAGCGCAACACCGGCCAAAGACAACAGCGCCGGCCCCAAGGTTCCCCAAGATCCCATGAGGTCAGTCTCTCAACTCGCTGTCGAGCGAGCCGAGCTGCTCTGTGCACCCGCCCCTGCCCAGCTCGTGACCGCTTGGGATACCCGGCACAGCATGCGGTCGCGCCCCATGGAGTAGGCACTGCCCGCGACTGGCACGGGCAGGACGAGGAACGACGCGTCCGCTGAGACCCGCGAACATGATGTGGCCCTACGTGAGTTCCTTCCGCATCAACGTGCACATCGTCTCGTGGCGGCGCAACGATCCGTCTGGGGCTTGCTCGTCCCACGAGGCCGGATGACGATCGTACGCGACGTAACCCAGCCTCTCGTAGAGCGCACGTGCCCGTGGGTTGCTTTCCTCGACACCGAGCTCGGCCTGCCGCAGACCACGGTTCCTGATGCGCAGTTCCGCGGCTTCGACAAGAAACGTGCCGATTCCGCACGACTGCAATGCGGGGTGAACTGCCAGCTGCCACAAAGTGCCCACCCCCTTCTTGACTTGGTAGTCGACTCCCCCTTTCGCCACAGGGATATCCGTTGCAGGGCAGACCGCAAGGTAGTCGACCTCACCTGTCCGCGCACGTTTCAACTGCTCGGCGACGCCGGCCAGGTGGTGTTCAGACCCTGCCCACCCGCACGACACCAGGTCCGCATGCACCAGATCACGGGCCGACAGCTTTAACACGACGTTGCTCATGTTCAGTACCTCCGGCGAGCCAGCATCCATGCCGATCACACAGGTCGCAAAACGGTTTCCTGTGCACACACTTCTGACTCCCGGGGCACTGCTCAGTCCGCCGCGAAACCGGTGGGTGGTAGAGCGGAGTGTCGCCCAGTTGCACGGCTTCCGGCTGCTGCGAGTCCGCTGGGAACGTCGGGCCGACATCCACGTGGTCCTCCCGAGAGTGCCTCATCCCCCACCGCAGGGAACCTGCCCCCCATTTCCAGAAGCCGCTTCCGTTGCCGGGAGCCACTGGTGGTTGGGACCGAGGTTCGGGGGGCGCTCGCCCCTGCTTCCCAAGTGATCAAGACAGGCGACCACGGTTCAGGCGACAAGCGGACGAACTTTCACCCGATCGGCTCGGTCCGAGTGCCGTACGCATGGGTGACACGGAGGGTCGAACCGATCGATCGTTGCCTCACAGGAAGAGCGCGCATGAATCACATACGGTCCGTTCGACGTGCCCTGCCCTTCGCCGTCCTCCTGCCCGTTACGGTGCTGATGGCCGCCGGCCCGTCCGCGGCGTCTCAGAACGGTGGCGACGTCTCACCGGAGTCGAAACCCACCGTCGTCCTGGTGCATGGCGCCTGGGCTGACGCGTCCGGCTGGGACCAAGTCACCAAGAGCCTCCAGGCTCGTGGCTACCCCGTGGTCGCCACCGCGAATCCGCTGCGCAGTCTCTCCGGTGATGCCTCCTATCTGGCTGCCCGACTGAAGACGATCAAGGGACCGGTCGTGCTGGTCGGGCACTCGTACGGTGGCGCGGTCATCACCAACGCCGCGGCCGGTAACCCGAACGTCAAGTCACTCGTGTACATCGCCGGGTTCGCCCCGGACAAGGGCGAGACACTGGAGCAGATCCTCGGACGGTATCCCGGCAGCCAGCTCACCGACGACCCCGAGGCGCCAGTTCCGACGTCTTTGGACGCCGTCCCGTACGGGAGCGGCAGCGGCGACGTGGATCTGTACATCAAGCCGGACAAGTTCAGCAGCGTGTTTCTGAGCGACCGCCTCGGAGCAAGCGAGGCCAACGTCCTGGCCGCGTCGCAACGGCCCCCGACCGCCGTGACCGTGGGGGAACCGAGCGGGCAGGCCGCATGGAAGTCCATTCCCTCGTGGTTCCTCGTCGCGACTGATGACCGAACCATCGGAACCGACAATCTCCGGTTCATGGCGGAACGAGCCGGCTCGACCACCGTTGAGGTCGACGCCCCACACGCCGTCCTCGAGACCGATCCGGACGACGTCACGGCGCTGATCCTGCAGGCTGCGGACGGCTCGCGTCCCAGTCTCGCGAAGACCGGCTCGCGGGACCGCACCGCGTGGCTCGGCGGTGCTGCAGTGCTCATCACCGCGGGCGGCATGCTCGTGACGGTGCGAGCCCGACGCTCCTGAGGCACAGGTGCTGCCGGGCGTCGTTCCGCACGCGGATGGGCCACAGCGGCTCGAGGACGTGCCGGTCCGTCACCACATGAACGCGACCGTGATCAGATCACCGCGGATCGGTTCGCGTCCATGATCGAGACAGCGGGGAAGGGACCTCGGACGAGGCCCTTTTCCTCAGATCACCCTGCTGGCCAGTGGGGCACCGCGTCGGGGGCGGGATAGCTGTGCAGTACCTGGTCCACGCCGGTCAGGGCCAGCATGTGGCGTACGGGTTGGCTGGGTGCGACCAGCGCGAGGCGGGCGCCGGTGGTTCTGGCTGTGCGGTAGGCCGCGATCAGGCAGGTCAGGCCGGAGGAGTCCAGGAACGTCACGCCGGACAGGTCCAGGAGAACGCTGTGTCCGTCGGCGAGCAGCAGCGACTGCAGGGTGTCGGCGAGTTGGCGGGCGGTGTGGAGGTCCAGGGTGCCCTGGACCGTGATCAGGTGGCGGTCGGTGCCTGTCCGGCGGACGTCGAGGTGCAGGGCGGGCGGCTGGTGGGCGTGCGCTGCGTCCTTGCGCGGGTGTGGGTGGTTCACGGGGTCAGCTCCTGCTGGTGGCCGCCGCGCCACTCGCTGAGCAGGACGGTGGCGTCGTCGTCGAGCTTGCCGTCATGGTGTTCCATGACGGCGTTCATCAGCCGGCGCAGGGTTTCGTGCAGGGTGTGCCGGCCGGAGTGGTGGCGGCGGATGAATTCGACGAACCGGTCCCGGCCGAACTCGGCTCCACGGGCGTCGCGGGCTTCGACGACGCCGTCGGTGTACAGCAGCAGGCGATCGCCGGGTTCCAGCTGCTCGGTGGCCATGACGACGGGCAGGCCGAGGTCGGATCCCATGGGCCCGGCCGGAGGACAGGACAGATCAGTGGTCCAGCGGCTGTCGCGAATCAGGATCGGCAGGTGGTGGCCGCGGTTGACCCATGTCAGCCTGCCGCTTTCCATGTCCAGGTCTGCCAGGATCGCGGTGACGTAGCGGCGGGCGTTGAACTGCTCGATCAGGGCGCGCTCCACTTCCTGGCTGGTCTCGGCCAGTGTGGCTCCCTGCCGACGGGCGTTGCGGCAGGCTGCCACGGCGACGTTGGCGGTGATGCCGGCGGTGGTGTCGTGTCCCATGGCATCGAAGACACCCAGGTGGAGGGTGCGGCCGGCCACGGCGTAGTCGAAGGCGTCCCCGCCGACCTGGTAGGCGGGCTCCATGACCGCCCCGACCGTGGCGTCGTGCCCGGCATAAGCGGGCGGCGGGGTCAGGTTCCACTGCATCGCGGCGGCCACGTTCATCGGCTCGGTGCACACCAGACGCGCGTAGGAGTCGCTGAAGGCCCGTTTGCTCAGCACCAGCAAGGCCGCCATCGACGCCAGGTCCTTCAGGGCTTGGCGGACGGGTTCGGTGTCGGTGTCGGTGTCGGCCCGCAGCACCCCCAGACGCTCCACACCGTCGGTGACAGCGACCCACCAGCGCCGCCGGGCACCGCCGCCCACCCGGACCCATGCGGGTTCGGGAACCAGCTCCACCCGCTGGTAGGCCTGGCCGGGCAGACTGCCCGACACGGTGAACTCCTGCCCTCCCTCCCCCGCACCCGGACCACGGCCGGTGACCTCGCGCAGCACCGTCTCCCGCAGGTCGACCAGGAAAAGAGCCGTATCGTGCATGTCCGCCGCGGCGGCATGATCGGCGATCAACCGCGGGAGCTCCTCGAGCGTGGCCACGTGGCTGGCCTGCATCAACCGCACCAGCGACACCGCGCTGCTCTCCGTCACGGTCCTGGATCCCCTCGCCGGGCGGGTGCACAGGGCCCTGAGCGACGAACCGCTTCGGGGCTCAGGCCGTTGCTGTGCCCTGACCTCTCAAGTATCCCGCTCCGCGACAGAGCGCACCCGCCCGGCAGCGAAAAGCGGGCCCTGGTAGCAACCTACGAGGAGCGGGCGGGCGGCCGAGGTCACGGTACAGCCCGGCTGGGGCTGTACTCCGGCACGGTCTGCGAGAGCGCCGCGTCCGGTGCTCGGGCTCGCTGCCCCGGGGGTGAAGTCGCCGTTCCCCTCAGCGAGTATGACGGAAAATCGACATGACAGGTACATGACTGATCAAGGTGTCCCGGCGTACCATCGCATGGCCCCGGAGGGCGTTCGACGGTATGTCCGACCCCACCGGACAGCTCAGCCGCTGCTTTGCCACCCGGTCCTGCGAGGGCCGGACTCTCCCCACGGAACAGGAGCAGCAATGCCCCTCACCATATGGATCAAGGCCGGCACGTCCGCGACCGCGCTCGTCCTCGCGACGGCGGGCGTCGCATCGGCCGACCCGGCCGTCGAACAGCCCCACGCCAAGGCGGCGGTGGTGACCCTCCGCTACGACGACAGTCGTGCCGCGGGCTGGGAAGCCGCCATCGCGGCCGGCGTCGCCTCGTGGAACGCCAACGTCAGCAACGTGAGGCTGGTGGAAGCGGCGCCTGGCGGCCCCGCCGAGATCGTGATCGTCGCGACGACGGGCTGGCCGCAGGCCACCCTCGGTCCCGTCCGTCCCGGTCGCCAGGTCCGTGTCGAACTCGGCAGCCAGGCCGTGAGCGACGGCTACAACAAGACGCGGATCGCCGCGCACGAACTGGGGCACAGCCTCGGTCTGCCCGACACCAAGCCCGGCCCGTGCTCCCAGCTGATGTCCGGCTCCAGCGCCGGCACGGCCTGCACCAACGCCGTTCCCAACGCGACCGAACGGTCCCGCGTGCAGTCCAACTACGCGAGTGCCGTCGCCGCCTCGGCCCTCGTCGACGGCCGGACCCTGGTGGACGCACCCTGATCCAGGGGTCGCGACCCGACGCTTGGAGCGCGCGGCCCGGTGGACGCACCGCCACTTCCGCTGCCCACCCCGCTGGTTCGCCGTCCGTGTGGCCGGCGGGTCGCGGCGGGACGTGTCGAACCGCAGCTGCCCCTACGAACCCGGCTGTCGCCCACGTCGCTGCGCCGCCGTCGGCAGGGTGAGGACCATCGTCAGGCCGCCACCTGGGGTGTCCTCGGCGTGCAGGCTGCCGCCGACGGCCTCGGCGAAGCCGCGTGCGACCGCGAGGCCGAGGCCGACACCGTTGCCGCGGGGGGAGTCGCCGTGGCGCTGGAACGGCTCGAAGATCCGCTCCTTGGACTCGTCCGGGACTCCGGGGCCACGGTCGACGACCCGGACCTCGACCCGGTCGGCCACGGCGCTGGCGGAGACCAGGACGCGCTCCCCCGGCGGGGCGTACTCCACCGCGTTCTCGACGACGTTGGCGACCGAGCGTTCCAGCAGTCCTCGGTCGACGTCCACCATGGGCAGGGATTCCGGAATGTACAGGTCCACACTGTCTTCGGGGACGCCGCCGAGCGCCATCGGGACGACCTCGTCCAGGTCGGTCTCACGGATGATCGGGACAACGGTGCCGGTCTGGAGACGGGACATGTCGAGCAGGTTGCCGACCAGGTGGTCGAGGCGGTCGGCGCCTTCCTCGATGGCCTCCAGCAGTTCCGCCTCGTCCTCCTCGGACCATGCGACGTCGTCGGAGCGCAGTGAGGTGACGGCGGCCTTGATGCCGGCCAGCGGGGTGCGCAGGTCATGGCTGACGGCTGCGAGAAGGGCGGTGCGGATGCGGTTGCCCTCGGCGAGCTGCTTGGCCCGGTCGGCCTCCTGCCGCAGGCGCCGGCGGTCCACGGCCACCGCCGCCTGGGCCGCGAAGGCGGCCAGCACCCGACGGTCCTCCGCCGGCAGGACGCGCCCGGTCAGGGCGAGGGCCGTGTGGTCGCCGACCGGGACGTCGACGTCGGCCTCTTCGGGTGTGGCGCAGGGGCGTGGACCCACGCTGCCGACGCAGGTCCAGGGCGCCACGTCGCTCTCCCGCTCCAGCAGCGCCACCGCTTCCATGCCGAAGGTCTCGCGCACGCGTTCCAGCAGCTCTTCGAGGCTCGTCTCGCCCCGCAGGACGTTGCCGGCGAGGAAGGAGAGGATCTCCGACTCGGCGCGCAGCCTGGCGGCCTGGTGGGTGCGGCGTGCCGCGAGGTCCACCACGGACGCCACCGAGACGGCCACCCCGACGAAGACCACGATGGCGAGGATGTTCTTCGGGTCGGCGATGGTCAGCGTCCGCACGGGCGGGGTGAAATACCAGTTGAGCAGCAGCGAACCGGCCACCGCGGAGGCCAGCGCCGGCCAGAGCCCGCCCAGCAGGGCGGCCGCCACCGTCAGCGTCAGGAGCAGCAGCATGTCGTTGGCGAGGCCGGCGTCGGGTGCGGCGCCGGTGAGGAGCAGGGTGAGCAGAACGGGGCCGAGGACGCCGACGAGCCAGGCGCTGAGTACCCGGGATCGCCCCAGGCGCGCCAGGCGGGCCGCCGGCAGTCCTCGGCCCTTGCCCATCTCGTCGTGCGTGACGAGGTGGACGTCCAGGTCGGGACCGGACTCGCGGGCGACCGTGACGCCGACGCCCGGCCCGAGGACGTACTGCCAGCTTCTGCGCCGGGAGGCACCGAGGACGATTTGAGTGGCGTTCACTCCGCGGGCGAAGTCGAGGAGGGCGGCCGGTATGTCGTCGCCGACGACGTGGTGGAAGGTGCCGCCGAGGTCCTCGACCAGGGTGCGCTGGACGGCCAGCTCGCTCGGGGAGGCGGCGGTGAGTCCGTCGCCGCGGGATATGTAGACGGCCATGACCTGGCCGCCGGCGCCCTTCTCGGCCAGCCGCACGGCCCGCCGGATCAGGGTGCGGCCCTCCAGGCCGCCGGTCAGCCCGACCACGATCCGTTCCCGGGAGCCCCAGATGGCCGAGACCTGATGCTCGCTGCGGTATGCGGTCAGGTAGGCGTCGACCCGGTCGGCCACCCAGAGGAGGGCGAGTTCGCGCAAGGCGGTGAGGTTGCCGGGACGGAAGTAGTTGGACAGGGCCGCGTCGACCTTGCCCGGCGTGTAGATGTTGCCGTGCGCCATCCGGCGGCGCAGCGCCTGCGGCGACATGTCGACCAGCTCTATCTGGTCGACGCGCCGGACGACCTCGTCCGGGACGGTCTCACGCTGCCGCACCCCGGTGATCGACTCGACCACGTCGCCCAGCGACTCCAGGTGCTGGATGTTGACGGTCGACACCACGTCGATGCCTGCGGCGAGCAGTTCCTCGACGTCCTGCCACCGCTTGGCGTTGCGGGAGCCCGGCACGTTGGTGTGGGCCAGCTCGTCGACCAGGGCGACCTTCGGGGCGCGGCGCAGCACGGCGTCTACGTCCATCTCGGTGAACGTGGCGCCCCGGTACTCGAGCTCCCTGCGCGGTACCTGTTCGAGGCCGTGGAGCATCACCTCGGTGCGGGGCCTGCCGTGGTGCTCCACGAAGGCGACCACGCAGTCGGTGCCGCGTTCGATGCGGCGGTGCGCCTCCGACAGCATGGCGTAGGTCTTGCCGACACCGGGTGCGGCGCCGAGGTAGATCCGGAGCTTGCCGCGTGCCATGTCGTCCCTCGGTCATGCCTCGTAGCGACAGCCCATGCCGGGCTCGGTGATCGGACAGCCGGGGTGGGAGAGGCCCTTCTCCAGTCTGCGACGCAGCGGAGCCATGCGGACACGCGGGGAGTTGCTCAGGTCGTCCATGCCGAACGGCTGGGTGACGTGGCCGTCCACGTCGGGCAGACCCAGGTCGAGCCGGACGACGTGGGGCCGCCGCGCGGCAGCGAGCCGCGGGGCCGTGGCCCCGTCGGGTGCTACGTCCACCCCGCGGTGACACGTCTGCACATGGATCACCAGGGGCCGCGTGAGCTGCGGGTCGTCTCCCGCCACGGAAATGCGGGTCATGGACGTGGTCTCTCCTGTCGTACGTCGGGCCGTTGGCGTCGGCTGGAGATGCCGGCGCCACGGCGAGGTGGGAGCCGGCGGGAGCGAGGCGTCCCGCCGGCTCCGTGGGCCGTCAGCCGCGGGCAAGGAGTTCCTTGAGGGCGATGTTGAGCTCCAGGACGTTCACGCGGGGCTCGCCCATGAAGCCGAGCACGCGGCCCTCGGTGTGCTCGTCGACGAGCGACCGGACCTCGGCGACGGGCAGGCCGTTCCTCTCGGCGACCCGGCGGACCTGGAGATTCGCGTACTGCGGGGAGATGTCCGGGTCCAGTCCGGAGCCGGAGGAGGTGACGGCGTCGGCGGGCACCTCGGACGGCTCGACCGTGTGGCCGGCGGTGGAGTTGGCCCTGACGACGGCGGCCTTGGCGTCCTTCACCCACTGCACGAGCTCTTGGTTGTCGCCGGACCGGTTGGTCGCGCCGGACAGGATGAGCCGGTACTGGGTGTTGACGCTGTTGACGCCCAGGCCGTTCTGCGGACGGCCCTGGAACCACTTGAGGTCGGGCGCCGGGCTGTCCTGACCCTTCTCCAGCGGCAGGCTGTAGTTCTGCCCGATGAGGGACGAGCCGACGACCTTGCCGTCCGCCTTGATCTCGGAGCCGTTCGCCTGACCGTTGAACAGCCCTTGCGCGATGCCGGTGATCACCAGCGGGTAGACGACACCGGTCACCAGGGTCAGCGCGAGCAGGGCCCGCAGGCCGGCTCCGAGCATCCGGGCCGTGTTCGTGAGGGAGTGGGTCATGACGATCAGCCGATTCCGGGAATGAGGGAGACGAGCAGGTCAACGACCTTGATGCCGACGAACGGCGCGACCAGGCCACCGAGGCCGTAGACGGCGAGGTTGCGGCGCAGCAGCGTGTCGGCGCTGCCCGGCCGGTACCGCACGCCCTTGAGGGCCAGCGGGACGAGCGCGATGATGATCAGGGCGTTGAAGATCACCGCGGAGAGGATCGCCGAGTTCGGCGACGACAGGCCCATGATGTTGAGCTTGTCCAGGCCCGGGTGGACGGCCGCGAACAGCGCCGGAATGATCGCGAAGTACTTCGCGACGTCGTTGGCGACGGAGAACGTCGTCAGCGCACCGCGCGTGATCAGCAGCTGCTTGCCGATCTCGACGATGTCGATGAGTTTGGTCGGGTCGGAGTCGAGGTCGACCATGTTGCCGGCCTCCTTGGCGGCCGACGTACCGGTGTTCATGGCGACGCCGACGTCCGCCTGGGCGAGGGCCGGCGCGTCGTTCGTACCGTCCCCGGTCATCGCGACCAGCTTGCCGCCCGCCTGTTCCCGTTCGATAAGCGCCATCTTGTCCTCGGGAGTCGCCTCCGCGAGGAAGTCGTCGACGCCCGCCTCCTCGGCGATCGCCCGGGCGGTCACCGGGTTGTCGCCGGTGATCATGACGGTCTTGATGCCCATGCGGCGCAGCTCCGCGAACCGCTCCCGCATGCCGTGCTTGACAACGTCCTTGAGGTGGACGACGCCCAGGACGCGGGCGCCGTCGGTGTCCTCGACGGCGACCAGCAGCGGGGTGCCGCCGGCCGCCGAAATGCGGTGGGCGGACGTGGTGGCGTCCTCGGCGGCCCGGCCGCCGCGTTCCTCGACCCAGGCGATGACCGCACCGGCCGCGCCCTTGCGGATGCTGCGGCCGTCGAGGTCCACACCCGACATGCGGGTCTGTGCGCTGAACGCGATCCACCGGGCGCCCGCCGCCTCGCCCTGGTGCCGTTCGCGCAGCCCGTACTTCTCCTTGGCGAGCACGACGACCGAGCGGCCCTCGGGCGTCTCGTCGGCCAGCGACGACAGCTGCGCGGCGTCGGCGACCTCGGCCTCGGTCGTTCCGCGCACCGGCACGAACTCGGACGCCTGCCGGTTGCCGAGGGTGATGGTGCCGGTCTTGTCGAGCAGCAGTGTGGAGACGTCACCGGCCGCCTCGACCGCACGGCCCGACATCGCCAGGACGTTGCGCTGCACCAGACGGTCCATGCCCGCGATGCCGATCGCGGAGAGGAGCGCACCGATGGTGGTGGGGATCAGACAGACCAGCAGGGCCACCAGCACGACCATGCTCGGTTCGGAGCCCGCGTAGTCGGCGAACGGCGGCAGGGTCGCCACCGCCAGCAGGAAGGCGACCGTCAGCGAGGCGAGCAGGATGTTCAGGGCGGTCTCGTTGGGCGTCTTCTGCCGGGCCGCCCCCTCCACCAGGCCGATCATCCGGTCGATGAAGGTCTCCCCCGGCTTCGTCGTGATCCTGACGACGATCCGGTCGGACAGCACCTTCGTGCCTCCGGTGACAGCGCTGCGGTCACCGCCGGACTCGCGGATGACGGGCGCCGACTCACCGGTGATCGCCGACTCGTCAACACTGGCGACCCCCTCCACGACGTCGCCGTCGCCGGGTATCACGTCGCCGGTCTCGCAGACGACCAGGTCGCCGATCCTCAGCCGGGTGCCGGGCACACGCTCCTCGGACCTGCCGTCTTCGCCGAGGCGACGTGCCACGGTGCCGGTCCTGGCGTTGCGCAAGGTGTCGGCCTGTGCCTTGCCGCGGCCCTCTGCGACCGCCTCCGCCAGATTCGCGAAGATCACGGTCAGCCACAGCCAGGCGCTGATCGTCCAGCCGAACCAGTCGCCCGGGTCGGTGAAGGAGAAGACCGTCGTCACGACGGAGCCCACGAGGACCACGAACATCACGGGAGACTTGGCCATCACCCGCGGATCGAGCTTGCGCAACGCGTCCGGCAGCGACTTCCGCATCTGCCCCGGGGCGAACGGACCCGCGCCGGTGCGGCCTTCACGGGCCTTCTGGCTCCTCGGCGCACCAGGGTGGGGCGCCGCAGTGGGAGTGGACATGGAGTCCTCTGATGTCTGAGTGCGGACGATCATCACGCCAGCCCTTCGGCCAGGGGGCCCAGCGCGAGGGCGGGGAAGTACGTGAGACCGGTGATGATCAGGGTGGCGCCCACCAGCAGCCCGGCGAACAGCGGCTTTCCGGTCCGCAGCGTGCCCGCGGTGAAGGGCACCGGCGTCTGCCGGGCCAGCGAGCCGGCCAGCGCGAGGACGAAGACCATCGGCAGGAAGCGGCCGAGCAGCATCGCGATGCCGAGGGTGGTGTTGAACCACTGGGTGTCCGCGTCCAGGCCGGCGAAGGCCGAACCGTTGTTGTTCGAGGCCGACGTGTAGGCGTACAGGATTTCGGAGAATCCGTGCGCCCCGCTGTTGGTCATCGAGTGGCCAGGGGTGGGCAGGGCCATGGCCGCGGCGGTGAGGACCAGCACGAGCGCCGGGGTGACCAGGATGTACAGGGCCGCCTGCTTGATCTCACGGGTACCGATCTTCTTGCCCAGGTACTCGGGGGTTCGGCCGACCATCAGGCCGGCGATGAACACCGCGACGACCGCCATGACGAGCATGCCGTAGAGGCCGGAGCCCACTCCGCCGGGCGCGATCTCGCCCAGCATCATGCCGAGCATGGTGATGCCGCCGCCCAGGCCGGTGAAGGAGGAGTGGAAGGAGTTCACCGCGCCGGTGGACGTGAGCGTGGTCGACACCGCGAAGAGGGACGACCCGGCGATCCCGAACCGGACCTCCTTGCCTTCCATCGCCCCGTTCGCCAGCTCGAAGGCCGGGCCGTGGTGGGAGAACTCGGACCACATCATCAGGGAGACGAAGCCCAGCCAGATCGTGCCCATCGCGGCGAGGATCGCGTATCCCTGCTTCACCGAGCCCGCCATGACGCCGAAGGCGCGGGTCAGGGAGAACGGGATGACCAGGATCAGGAAGATCTCGAACAGGTTGGAGAACGGGGTGGGGTTCTCGTAGGGGTGGGCGGAGTTGGCGTTGAAGTAGCCGCCGCCGTTGGTGCCGAGTTCCTTGATGGCCTCCTGCGAGGCGACCGCACCTCCGTTCCACTCCTGCGAGCCGCCCATGAACTGGCCGACTTCATGGATGCCGGAGAAGTTCTGGACGACGCCGCAGGCGACCAGCACGATCGCGGCGACGAACGCCAGCGGCACCAGGATGCGCACGACACCACGCACCAGGTCGGCCCAGAAGTTGCCCAGTTCACCGGAGCGCGACCGTGCGAAACCGCGCACCAGCGCCACCGCGACGGCCATGCCGACGGCCGCGGAGACGAAGTTCTGCACGGCGAGACCGGCGGTCTGCACGACGTGGCCCGTGGCCTGCTCGCCGTAGTACGACTGCCAGTTCGTGTTCGTCACGAAGGACACGGCCGTGTTGAACGCCTGGTCCGGATCGATCGAGGCGAAACCGAGCGAACCGGGCAGGACGCCTTGGACCCGCTGGAGGGCGTAGAGGAAGAGGACGCCGGCCAGGGAGAAGACGAGAACACCGCGCAGATACGCGGGCCAGCGCATCTGCGTGTCCGGGTCGGCACCGATGCCCTTGTAGATCCACCTCTCGACGCGCAGGTGCCGCTTCGAGGAGTAGACCCCTGCCATGTAGGTGCCGAGGGGAATGTGGACGAGCGCCAGCGCGCCTGTGACGGCGAGCAGTTGGAACACGCCGGCGGTTACGGGACCCATGCTGTGGCTCAGAACCTCTCCGGGAAGAGCAGAGCGACTACGAGATAGCCCAGCAGGGCGACGGCCACGACGAGGCCGACGACGTTCTCGGCGGTCACAGCTTCGTCACCCCCTTGGCGATGAAAGCCACCAGCGCGAAACCCGCGAGCGCGGTGACGACGAAGGCCAGATCGGCCATCGCGCACACTCCTGAAGTCGGTCGAACGGAACGGACAAGGAGAGGAAAGCGCCTCGGTGGCCGGATCGCGGCATGCGTTGACGGCTCCCTGACGGCAACACCGGGCATCTTGACGCCCCGCATACGCCGCCTGTCCCTGGCCGCGAGCAACGGGCCAACGTGCAGGTGAGACGCCTCACAGCAGCCGGGGCCGGCGCCGACAGACCGGTGTGTCCGTTCCCCCGAGGCGCCGCGGCCGGCAAGCACACTGGAGGAGAGCCATGTGAGCCCTGCCAGCGTGACACGGAGATGTGATGGCGAACCGCGTGTACACCATCGGGCATTCGACCCGTACCTTCGACGAGGTGCTGTCGATGCTGCGGCACAACGCGATCACCGACCTGGTGGATGTCCGTTCCTATCCGGCGTCACGCACATTTCCCCAGTGGAATCAGGACGCGATCATCGAGAACCTCCCCCCGGCCATCCGGTACCGGTGGATCCGGGAGCTGGGCGGCAGGCGGCACACGCCCAAGGGCGTCGAGAGCGTCAACAAGGCGTGGCGGGTGAAGGCGTTCCGTGACTATGCCGATCACATGACGAGCAGCGAGTTCGCGAAAGGGCTGGACGAACTGCTCGACCTCGCGGCGCACGGCCGGCCGGTGATCATGTGCAGTGAGGCGGTGCCCTGGCGTTGTCACCGCAGGCTGATCACCGACGCGCTGATCGTCGCCGGTGTGGACGTCGAGCACATCATGTCCGCCACAGTGACAAAACCGGCGTCCTTGAACGAGATGGCGAACGTCCGGAACGGCCGCATCACCTATCCCGCCCCCTGAGGTGCGTGACACGAGTCCGGGATCAGCCGTGGAGACCGTGTCCGCGCACGGCGTCCGGCCGCGAAAGGCGGCGGCGGGCGCCGCAGTACCGGCGCGGCCGGCACCACCCGCGCCGAGTGGCGGAGCCCCGGCAGTGGGGAGTGCGGGGAACCCGGCGGTGTCGTTCACGACCGGGTGACCGCGACAGGAGCTTGTGCGGCACGGGGTCAGGCCGTGCCGCACAAGCGGTCATCGGCCGACGCCTGCCGTCTCGCTCCGTGGCACGGCGTCGGAGTTCGTGCGCAGGACCCCGGCGCCCACGGCGGTGGTCACGCACAGCAGGGTCAGGAGGACGAAGGTGTGGTTGAGGGCGACGACATGGGTCAGCCAGCCGATGACGGCGGGGCCGGCGAGCATGCCGACGTACCCGAGCCCGGCGACGCGGGAGACGTTCGCGCCGGCTGCCTTCGGGTCGGCGTGCCCGGCCGCGCTGAACAACTGCGGGACCGTGCCGGACAGACCCAGGCCGAACAGCGCCCATCCGGCGAACGCGGCCCACATCCACGGCCCGAGGGCCACGAGCGTGATCCCGACGGCTGCCATGATCGCGCCGTGGCGCAGGACCGCCATGGAACCGAACCGGGTGACGACACGGTCGGCCAGGAGACGGCCGATGGTCATGGCCGCCGCGAAGGTGCCGTAGGCGAAGGCGGCGGTACTGGTGGACGCGCCGAGAACATCCCTCAGATGCAGGGCGCTCCAGTCGTTGGCCGCGCCCTCGCACAGCATGACCATCAGCGCCAGGACGGCGAGCAGCCAGACGCGTCCTCCTGAGCCGCGTCCTCCGACGGCTGGTGACGGTGTCTCTTCTTCGGAGCCGGTCTCCTCGGTCGCGGGGGCGGCCGGCATCAGGGCGCGCACCGAGACCAGAGCGATCACGATGCTCGCGGCTCCGATCGCGGCCATGGTGACGACCGGGCTCGCGCCGGCGCTCGTTGCCCCCGCCGCGACGAGCGCGGCGAGGACTCCGCCGACGGAGAACGTGGCGTGGAAGCCCGACATGACGGGCCTGCCGTACGCCTTCTCCACGTGCACGGCGTGGGCGTTCATGCTCACGTCCAGGCCGCCGTTGCAGGCGCCGAAGACCAGCAGGGCGCCCGCCAGCGTCCACGGATCGCGGGCAAGGCCCGGCAGCACCAGGGATGCGCCGCACAGCACAGCGGTGGCGGGGACCACGACGCGCGTGCCGAGACGGTCGGTCAGAGGACCGGCCACCTGCATCCCGGCGAAGGCGCCGAGCCCGAGCAGTACGAGCAGGCCGCCCAGCGTGGCGTGGCTGACGCCGACCCGCTCCTCGACGGCCGGGATGTGCACGACCCAGGCGCCCATCAGGGTGCCGCACAACACGAAATAGACATACGTCGCCACACGGGCGCCGAGAAGCGAGCGTTCCATGCCGCCCACCGTAACGAACAAACGCGATGTTCGGTAGCAGGGGCAACGAACATCTTGAGTGTTCATTGCCGGGTGGTGTTCAATTCCGGCATGAGCAACGCAGACCGGCAGGGGTTGATCACGAAGGTCGTCAGGGACTCCGGTGGTGCCACGGTTCAGCAGCTCGCGGAGCTGACCGGAGCCTCGGAGATGACCATCCGGCGCGACCTCGACACCCTGGCCGCCCAGGGGGTCCTCGAACGCGTCCGGGGCGGAGCACGGAGCCTGCTCCTAAGGGGCGAGGAACCCCCGTTCGCGCTGCGGGCCCACGAGGGGGTGGACACCAAGCGCCGGATCGCCGCCAAGGTCTCCGCCCTCATCGCCGACGGCGAGAGCGTTCTGCTGGACAGCGGCACGACCTGTCTGGAGGTGGCCCGCCTCCTGCGTGAGCGGCCCGTCACGGTGATGCCGCTGTCCCTCCAGGCCATCCAGTTGTTCGGGGCGGCGCCCGGCCCGGCCACCCTGGTGGTGCCCGGCGGTCAGCCCCGCGCCGCCGAAGGGGCCCTCACCGGCCCCCTCACCCTCGCCTCCTTGGCCGCCCTGCGTTTCGACACCGCCGTCATCGGCTGCTGCGGTCTGAGCGCGACCGACGGCCTGACCGCCTACGACCTCGACGACGCGGCGGTGAAGAAGGCGGGCATCGCCTCCGCCCGCCGCACCCTCGTCGCCTCGGACGGCAGCAAACTGGGCCGCACCGCGTTCGCCCACGTCGGCCCCTCGACCCTCCTGCACACCCTCGTCACCGATGACACCGCACCCGCCGACGAGGTGGCGGCTCTCGTGGACGCGGGCACCATCGTCACCACCGCCTGACCTCGCACGCATGCCTCGTTCTTCATCGCACGGCACAGACGTCCGCACAGCCGGGCGCCCGGGGCAACTGTTGGAGTCGCCCCGGGCGCGACCGTCGCCGTGATCGGAGCGGCGGGAGCGGTCGGCGGGTACGCGGCGCGGCCGGCCAGGACGGCGGGTCGGCGGTGATCGCGGACCAGCCCGAACGTGACCGTCACCTCGTCGCAGCTCCGAGGCGGACCCACATGACGCGACGGGTCGATCGACACGGCGCGGTTCACCTGAGCCGCCGACGCCGCCGTACGGGACGGGGCCGTGACCGCGAGCCTGCGGTGTCGGGGTGCGGTCAGCTTCTCAGGAGGTCCACGCCTTCAGCATGTCCTTCATCGTGTCCGTCAGGGCGAACTGCAGCAGCGGACCATAGGTGATCCGGCCTACGCCAAGGCGGCGGAAACGGTCGAGGTCGTGTCGGACGGGGTGGGCCGTGGAGTTCACGGGGACGGTGACCGCGCCGGTCACCGCCGTGAGCAGGTCGTCGTCGTCCTGGATGCCCACCGGGTAGACGCTGTCGGCGCCGGCCTCCACCAGGGCGCGCAGTCGCTCGATCGCCTCGTCGCGGACGGCGGAAGCGTCTTCCGCGTGCATGAAGAGGTCGGTGCGCCCGTTCACCCAGACCGGGACGCCCGCGTCGTCGGCGGCTGCGCGCAGGCCGGCGACATAGTTCGCGTGCTCCTCCGTGGAGCGTACGCGGCCGCCCTCCGAGTGGACGGTGTCCTCGATGTTGAGACCGACGCCGCCGGCCTCGACGAGCCCGGCGACAAGGTCGGCGGGCTTCTGCCCGTATCCGGCCTCCAGGTCGACGGACACCGGCACGTCGACCGCCGCGATGATCGGCCTGACGGCGGCGAGCACCTCCTCGAAGGTCTGTCCCTCGTTGTCGCCGGCTCCTCGGGAATCGGCGAGGGGATGGCTGCCGATCGTGAGCGCCGGGAACCCGGCGGCGACGGCTGTCCGTGCGGACCAGACGTCCCAGACGGTCGGCAGCACGAGCGGCTTGTGCTGGGCGTGCAGTTGCTTGAGGCGCTGAGCGCGCTCGACTGTGATGTCGGAGGCCATGCCTGGGACGTTACCCCGGCAGCGCCGCGGACAACTCCTCGACGGGCGTTGCTCGGTGACAGGACGCTGAGTCCTGGTCCCGGGCGGGCCGGGGCGGGCCGGGTGGCCGCACGGTGCCGGTCACCTGGAACCGTCCCGGACTGTTGCCGGATGTCAGGTGCGGCTGACGCGGGCCACCTGCTCGTGCTGACGGCGGCGCACTGTCCCGGCGGCCGGTGTGGTCACGGCGGCAAGGGCGGGCACCTCACGGTGCCCGCCCCCGCCCGCTCGGACGCCGGGCGTCACCTCCTGCCGAGCAGTTTCTTCATCTGCTCGATCTCCGCGCTCTGTGAGGCGATGATGTCCGCGGCCATCTTCCGGGCCTGGGCGTGGACACCGTCGGACTGTTCGGTCCTCGCCATCTCGACCGCGCCCTCGTGGTGCTTGATCATCATCTCCATGAAGGCGGTGTCGAACGCCTTGCCCGAGGCGTTGCCGAGCGCCGTCATGTCCTCGGCGCTCATCATGCCGTCCATGCCCTCCATGGAGCCGTGCATGGAGTGGTCCATGGCGTCCTCGGCGGGCACCGTCCCGCCCCAGGAGGTCAGCCAGCCCGACAGCTTCTCGATCTCCGGGGCCTGCGCCTTCCTGATCTCGGCGGCGAGCTTCTTGACCTCGGCCGACCGGGCCCTGCCGGGCGCGAGGTCGGCCATCTCCACGGCCTGGCGGTGGTGGGGGATCATCCCCTTGGCGAAGGCCACGTCGGCGGCGTTGTGCTGCCCCTGGGAGGCAGGCGCCGAGGCGACCGCGGACGCGGAGTCGGTGGCCTGGTGGCCGCCGTGTCCGGCCGATCCGGTGTCGTCGCTGCCACCGCAGGCGGCCAGGGCGACTGCGGCCACCCCGGAGGCGGCGACCACGGCGGTACGGCGGACGAGGGAACGCTTGCGGTTCATGTGGTGCAACTCCTTCACGCACGCCGGTCGGGGCGTGCGGTGGTGCGGATGTGGGAGCGTGCGAGAGCGCGGCACCAGGGGTGCCGGGCGGGCCGCTCTATATCCGGAGAAGTTGCAGCTCGGACAGGTCGGGCGGGGCCCGTCCGTCATGGGGCGAGCCACTGGCCGCCGAGGTGAGGGACGGCGTGGCGGGCGCGTCGAGCACCGTGCCGGTCGGCGCCGGCGGCGTGTAGGCCGTAGCCGTGCCGGCGGCGGCGCAGGTGCCGTCGGCGTGGTCGAGGTGGCCCGGCAGTCCGTCCGTATGGGCGCATCCCCCGTCCGCGTGCGGCACTCCGTCCGCCACCGGTGTGATGTCGTGGACGGCCGCGGTACGCTGCGGCGCCGGCATCCCGCCCGGGGCCAGGCCGTGCATGGCCAGGACACCGGCCAGCACCGCCAGGACCAGCAGCACGAGCGGCCGCCCGGCCGGGCGGCTGCTGGAACGGCTGCTCGCAGTCACGGGCCCATGGTAGGGGGAAGGGTCCGACGGGTGGGTGCGGTGCCCGCCGGACGGCTCACCCGCAGGTGTCATGTGGCCGAGCCGCCCGGAGCGGCGGCTCACACCCCCGGGGGTGCCTCTCCCGTGGGCGGTCGTCCACCGGGCGGGGTGGTCCGGGCGGCGGAGCGGGTCAGCGCCCGGCGGCCGAGGAGTACGGCGCCCAGTCCCAGCGGGACGGCCACGACGGCGCCGACGAGGCCGTTGCCCGTACCGGGACCGCCGTCGGCGGTGGCCAGGTGCAGCACCGCGAGAACCGTCCCGACCGCTCCCATCACGACGGCCGCCGTCCCGCCGGTGCGCGGGTGGCCGGGGCTGAACCGGCGGCCGGCGCGGCTCGTGGCCGGCCAGGCGAGGGCCAGTCCGAGCGCACCGGCCGCCAGCGCCAGATTGGCTCCTGTCCTCCCGTCACCGATGATCCCGCCCTCGGCGGCCGCCATCAGTGCTCCTGGAGCGCTCATGTCGCTCCCCTCCTTCTTCCTCCGTCATCGCCGTTTCCGACGTCCGGTGTCTCTGCGTCAGGATGCGTGCCGGCCCTCCGGCCGGTCGTCCAGCAGATGCGGGTATTCGCGGGTGCCGCCGGGGCCGTACCGGGATACCGCGGCGGCGGCAGTCGG
>BNBX01000003.1:440160-659388 GCA_014656175.1 Streptomyces werraensis | reverse complement strand
CCCACCGCTCCTCCACGAGCGGGATTCGCCGGCGGCCGCGTCCGGCTACGGTGCCCCCCATGGACAAAGGACGGTTCGCTGTCCCGGCCGGAGTCACCGCCTGGGCGACAGCCGTGGGCGTGGCGGCACTGATGCTGGGCACCGGCCTGTCCGAGCCCCACCCGTCCGGAGGACGCGAGCTGCTCGGCTGCGTGCTGCTGGTGGCCGGCGGGCTGGCGACGGCCGCGTTCCGGCGGGCGCCGCTCGGCGTTCTGGCCGTCACCGGCGTGTGCGCGGTGGGGTACCTGGCAGCCGGGTTCGACGCGCTCGCCGTCTCCTACCTGGTCGCGGTGTACGGCGCGGTACGGGCCGGGCACCGCAAGGTCACACTGACTGTCTCCGTGAGTCTGGTGGCCGTGCTCCACCTCACGGCGCCGGCCTTCCATGACGGCACTGTGGGCGAGGCCATGGCGCGGACCCGGAACACCCTCGAGCTCGCCTGGCTGATCGCCGCGTTCGCCGCCGGGGAAGCGGTACGGCAGGCCGAACGGCGGGCGGACGAGGCCGAACGCACCCGTGAGGAGACCGCGCGCCGCCGGGCCGACGAGGAACGGCTGCGCATCGCTCGGGAACTGCACGACTCGCTCACCCATCAGATCTCGGTCGTCAAGGTGCAGTCCGAGGTCGCCGTCCACCTGGCCCGGCGACGCGGGGAGCCGGTGTCGGAGGCCTTGCTCGCGATCCAGGAGGCCGGCCGGGAGGCGAGCCGGGAGCTACGGGCGACACTCGAGGCGCTGCGTGACGACGGCACCGCCCCGCCGCACGGGCTCGACCACGTCCCCGGCCTGGTGGAACGGTTCCGGGGAACCGGTCTGAGGACGACTCTGACGATCACGGGGCAGCCGCACTCCCTACCGGCCGCGGTGAGCCGCACCGCCTACCGGATCGTTCAGGAGTCGCTGACCAACGTCACCCGGCATGCCAAGGCCACCACCGCCTCCGTGCTCCTCGACTACCGGCCGGACGCACTCGCCGTCCGCGTCGACGACAACGGAGAAGCCGGCGCGCAGTCGGCGCCGACGCCGGGACACGGGCTGACCGGCATGCGCGAACGCGTCGCGGCGCTGGGCGGCCGCCTGCGCGCCGGGCCGCGCAGTACCGGCGGCTTCACCGTCCAGGCCGAACTCCCCACGAACGGAGCCTCGTGATCCGCGTCCTGCTCGTCGACGACCAGCCTCTCATCCGCAGCGGCTTCCGCGCGCTGCTCGACCTCGAGGACGACATCGAGGTGGTGGCCGAGGCCGCCGACGGCGGGGAGTGCCTGGCCCTCGTCAAGGAACACCTGCCTCACGTCGCTCTCGTCGACATCCAGATGCCCGTCATGGACGGCATCGAAGCGACCCGGCGCATCGCCGCCGACCCGGACCTGGCAGGCGTGCACGTCGTCATGCTGACCAACTACGGCATGGACGAGTACGTCCTCGACGCGCTGCGCGCCGGCGCCGCGGGTTTCCTGGTCAAGGACATCCTGCCGGAGGACTTCCTGCACTCCGTGCGCGTCGCCGCCCGCGGTGACGCGCTGCTCGCCCCCGCCGTCACCCGCACGCTCATCGACCGGTACGTGACCCAGCCGCCGCCCGCCCTCACCGGCGGCCGGCTGGAGGAGCTGACCGACCGGGAACGCGAGACCGTCGCCCTGGCCGCACACGGTCTGTCCAACGACGAGATCGCCCGCCGCCTGGTCATCAGCCCGGCCACCGCGAAGACGCACATCAATCGGGCGATGGCCAAGCTTCATGCCCGCGACCGGGCCCAACTCGTGGTGTTCGCCTACGAGTCGGGCCTGGTGACTCCGCGCGGTGGCGCGTAGACCTCGGACCACGCCCGCCTTCCGCCTGGTGAAGGCGGGGCGGCAGGGACAGACGGGTGCCTGTCCACCCGGAGCGCAGGCGGCGGTCGTGGGAGACCAGGAGGATCGTGCCCGGGTAGTCGGTGAGGGCCTGTTCGAGGTCTTCGACGAGGGCTGGGGAGAGATGGTTGGTGGGCTCGTCCAGCAGGAGGATGTCGCTGGGGCGGCTCAGCAGGCGTGCCAGGGCCAGGCGCTGACGCTGGCCCGTGGACAGGTCGGTGACCGGGGTGGTCAGGCGGTCGGCGGTGAACAGGCCCAGCGCCAGGAGGGTTTCGGTGTGGTCGTCCGGGTGGCCGGGCAGACCGCGGGCGAAGGCCTGGAGGACCGTCTCCCCCGGTCTGCCGGGGGCGGGTTCCTGCGGGAGGTGTCCGATCCGGCCGCGGCGGGTGATCTGACCGGTGTCGGGGGCGAGTCGGCCGGCCAGGACGGTGAGCAGGGTGCTCTTGCCGGTGCCGTTCGGGCCCGTGATCAGCAGGCGCTCCCCCGCTTTGACGGTGAGGTCGGTGGCGGCGAGGCGGCCGGTGACGGCGACCCCCGTGGCTTCCAGGACCGTGCCTCGCAGGCGGCCGCCGTTGGGCGGGGTGAGCGTGAAGCTCAAGGGCTCCGGCGGCTTCGGGACCGGGGTGGCGAGCAGGCGGCGTAGGCGTTCTTCGGCGTTGCGGACGCGGCCGGCGACCGATTGCTGGACACGGCCGGCGGCGCGGTCGTAGGCCATCTTGTTGCCGTCCTTCATCGCCCGCCCCGGGGCGACCCGGCGGGCGGTGACCGCGGCCGCTTCGCGCTGAGCGGCCACTTCCGTTTCCCAGCGGGCGTACTCCTGCTCCCAGCGGCGACGGGCGGCCGTCTTTTCGGCGAGGTAGCCGGTGTAACCGTTGCCGTAGCGGGTGACCGTGCGGCGGTCCCCGTCCACTTCCAGGAGGGTGGTGGCGACGCGGTCGAGGAAGGTGCGGTCGTGGGAGACGGCGACGGTGGTGCCGGGGCGGGTGCGCAGGTGGTCCTCGAGCCAGGTCAGGGCGTGGTCGTCGAGGTGGTTGGTCGGCTCGTCCAGGAGCAGCACCTCGGGGGACGCGGCGAGGAGGGCGGCGAGGCGTAGGCGGACCTGTTCGCCGCCGGAGAGGTCGCCGACGGCGCGGTCGCGGGGCAGGTGGGCCAGGCCCAGGCCGTGCAGGGCGCGCTCGACGCGGGCGTCTGCCTCGTAGCCGCCGCGGAGTTCGAACGCGGTCAGCAGGTCACCGTACTCGGCCAGAACCTGGGCGTTGTTCCCTTCGTGGCCGGCCATCACGGTTTCGAGGTGGCGCATGCGTGCCTGCATCGCGCGCAGGTCGCTCAGTGCGTCGTCCACCGCCTGCTGGACGGTGTGATGGGCGGGCAGGCTGCCGTCCTGGGCGAGATAACCGATGCCTCCGTCGGCATGGACGGTGAGGGTGCCGCTGTCGGGC
Organism: Streptomyces werraensis; assembly: GCA_014656175.1. Taxonomy (GTDB): domain Bacteria; phylum Actinomycetota; class Actinomycetes; order Streptomycetales; family Streptomycetaceae; genus Streptomyces; species Streptomyces werraensis. Next base: position 656,061 of record BNBX01000003.1, on the reverse strand, counting down.
TGTTCCGCGCCGGCGAGGAGGCGGAGCAGGGTGGTTTTGCCGGAGCCGTTCTCTCCGACGATGCCCGTGCGTTCACCTGTGGTGAGGGTGCAGGTGACGGCGTCGAGGACGAGTCGGCCGTTGTACGACTTCGTGACGGAGCGGGCGGTGATCTGCGTGGGCACGCGAGTTCTCCTGGACGTTCGGGTGACGGGCGGCCGTGTGAGGCCGAAGGGCCGGGTGAGCGTCCTGGAGGAGCATCTTTCACATCCCTACTGCGACAACAGTTGCGTTAGGATCGTGTCATGACGGCAGGGGGCGCGGCAAGCGCGATGTCCGGGAGGGCTGCTGTGGTGCGGCGGCCGGGTGGGCGCAGTGCGCGGATCCGTGCGCAGGTGCTGGAGGCTGTGCGGGAGCTGCTGGTGGAGCAGGGCTTCGATGCGCTGAGCGTGGACGCGGTGGCCGAGCGGGCCGGCGTGCACCGGACCACCGTGTACCGGCGCTGGAGGGATGTGGGGGGTCTGCTGGCCGACGTCCTCGACGCCGCCGGCGCTGACGGCTGGCAGCCGCCCGACACCGGCACGCTCGAGGGTGACCTGGCTGCCGTGAACGGTGAGGTGGAGGCCGGGCTCACCGGTGAGCCGGTGACCGCGGCGCTGATCGCCGCTTCGTTCCGCTCGCCGCAGGCGGCCGAGGCGTTGCAGCGGTTCTGGGACGAGCGGTATGCGCGGTGCGCTGTCGTGGTGGAGCGGGCGGTGGCGCGGGGTGAGGTCCCTGAGGGGACGCGTGCGCGGCGGGTGGTCGTCGCCGCGACGGCGCCGGTCTACCAGCAGATCCTGTTGCTGCGGGGCGGAGCCGATCCGCTTCTCGCCCGGCAGGCGGCGGCCGGTGTGGCCCTGGCGGCGTCGCGTGGCCTGTTCGTCGACGAACGGCCGGGACGGAGGGCGGAGGGTGGGCTCAGCTCGTTCGCACGATGACGGGTCCAGGCGGTCATCGCCGAGCCCGGCTACGCCACGCTGGGGTGTGCCGCACCAGGGCGGCGAGGCATGCGTGTGCGCCATCTCCGACGTCGGCGTCTCCCGGTCGGCCGTCTCGCACCACCTGAAGAAGCTCAAGGAGGCCGGGCTGCTCATCTCCGAGCGGCGCGGGACCTGGCGCCCGTTCGACCGACGCCCGGCCGACGACCGACATGGTCGGCCGTCGCGTGACGCGTGAACGCTCAGGCAGCAGCGTGGCCACCGGCGTTCGACACCGTGGACGCAGTGGCATGGCGCCGCGCCCGCTCGGCTGTCGCCGGCACTCCGAGGCGGCGGAGGGCGACGCTCACCGTGACGAACAGCGCGGCGAAGACGGCCAGGAGCGCGACGCAGACCGTCAGCTGGCGGCTCCCGGCAGCCTGCCAGCTGGTCAACGCGGCGGACCCCGCCCACAGCACCATCGCCGCGGCGTAGAAGGAACGGATGCGACGGAGCTGGCGCACAGCCCGCTTCAGCTGACTACGTTCACTTATCTTCGGTGCCATGCGCCCCCATGTACCCCCGAATCCCGTTGTCCATCACGGGAAAACGAGGTTTCGGACCACAGCCCGGGAGCATGGCGCGGCCGACCTCGTCGGAGAACGGCAGGTCGGACAGGCACGTGGTGTCAACGCGATCCGACCGACCCGGTCGCGTCGGAAGATCGATTGCGGGGTCGCCGCGACCAGCGGTGATCATCGGTGTCCCGGCGAATGGTGAGGCCGGGCGTCGGGCACCTTTGCGGAGGCCGTTGCCGGCGACCGGGCGAAGGCTCCACGGGCACGCCGGGGCTGCGAGGGGAGCGCAGGCCGCGCAGGAGCCCGTGAACGCCGGCAGGCCGCCACCGTCGTGCGGGAAGGTCGTGGTGCGAGCCCGGGGAAGCTGTGGTGAGGTGGGGCCAAGTCGCCCGTGCGAGCCGGATGCGGCATGTCGTCCGCAGGGGCTTTCGAGGGTGCGGTGCGCCCAGGTGCCTCCGGCCGTCTCTCCCCTCCGGAGGGAGTACATCATGTCCCCCACCACGTGGTTCATCACCGGCGCGTCCAGCGGTCTCGGCCACGCGTTGGCCGCGCACGTGCTGGAGCAGGGCCATCGGGTCGTCGCGACGGCGCCGGTGGTCGCACCCATGGCCGGCTTGGCGGACAGCCACCCTCGTGAGTGTCTGGTCCTTCAGCTCGACGTCACGGACGGTCGCCGGTGCGTCGAGGCCGTGCGGGAGGCCGAGGAGTGGTCCGGTGGCATCGACGTCCTGGTCAACAACGCGGGTGTCGACATTGTCGGAGCCATCGAGGAGCAGCACGAATCCGATTACCGCGCGGTCTTCGAGGTCAACTTCTTCGGTGCCGTGGCACTCACCCGGGCCGTGCTGCCCGCGATGCGCGCGCGTCGCAGCGGGGCCGTCGTCAACATCTCCTCGATGGACGGGCTGGCGAGTCTTCCGGGGAACGGCTTCCACTCCGCGAGCAAGTTCGCCCTGGAGGGTTTCACCGAGGCCCTGTGGCAGGAGATCGAGCCCTTGGGACTGCGGGCGCTTCTCATTCTGCCGGGCTCCTTCCGCACCGGGATCGAGACCCGCACGCGCGCTTCCGGGGCGCCCATCGGGGATTACGCGGTCACCGCCGGAGCCTTCCGGGCCATCATGAACAAGGCGACTCCCGACATGTTCCCGGGAGATCCGGCGAGGGCGGCGGCAGTGATCTTCGAAGAGGCCCTGTCCCCCACGCCGCGGCACCGGGTGGTCCTGGGCAGTGACGCCCAGCGCAGGATCGGCGTCAAACTGGACCAGTTGCGCGCCGAGTACGAGGCCGGGAAAGACGTGGCCCTCAGCACCGACTTCCCGGGCAGCGGCGAGTACGCGGTGCTGTGACCGGCGTCGCGAGCGGGCCGGTCCTCAGAACGCGGGGTTCGCGCCTGCGGTCCTGTCGGGATCTGCCAGATGGGCCGCGAGCAGGACGCCGGGCCAGCTGGAGGGCGGCGCCTTCTCGGGGTTGCGCAGAGCCTGTGCCACGACCGCGTCACCGAGTGCGGTTTCGACGTCCAGACGCGGGAGGCGCTCCAGCGCCTCGGTCAGCTCGGCCCGGCCCTCGGTGCCGATGAGGTCGGTCCTGCCGAAGTCCGCCAGCACCGCCAGTCTGACGAGCCGCGGCAGGGTGCCCATGCGTTCCGCGATGCCCGGGGAGGTGTGCAGGGCCACGGCCTCCCAGACCTGCTGCCCGAGGTCCTCGGGCCAGCCGTGCTCCGACAGGAAGGCGCGCGCCGCGTCCGCGCCTTCCACCTCGAAGCGCTGGGCCCCGTCGTGACGCGCCGCCGTCCCCGAGTCGTGGAACAGGCAGGCCACGGCCAGGGCTTCCCTCTGCTTCCCCTTCAGGCCCTGCTGCCGGCCGAGGTGATCCGCCAACAGCCAGACGCGCACACTGTGGTTGAGGATCGCCGGATGCAGGATCTCGCGCACGTAGGCGTAGGCGAGACCGCCTGTCTCTCCTCCGAAGGTGACGTCCATGCCGTGCCCTTCCCCGACGCGCGCCGTCGGCCACGAACAACGGCTGACCGGTGACCCGAGCCGCGTGGCCTCGGCCTCATCCTCCCGCAGCTCGTCGGCGTACGCTGCTCGAGGCGCCGCCCCCCGAGGGCCTCGCGTAAACCGCTGGTCGGCGTCGAGCGGGAGGCGGCAGGATGATCCACATGAGTCCGCCCACGCCAGCACTGCACACCGACCGCCTGAGGCTCCGTCCGTTCACCGACGACGACGCCGCCCCGCTCTACGCCCTGCACAGCGACCCTCGGGTGCTGCGCTACTGGGACTCCCCTCCGTGGACCGACCCGGCGCGCGCGCAGCGCTTCCTCGCGACGTGCCGCAGGATCGAGGAGGAGGGCACGGGAGCGCGGCTGGCCGTCGAGCGGAGCAGCGACGGCGCCTTCATCGGCTGGTGCGGGCTCGTCGAATGGAACCCGGACTTCCGTAGCGCGGTGCTGTGTTACGTGTTCGACCGTGAGGTCTGGGGCCACGGGTATGCCACGGAGACCGTGCGCGGCCTCCTGCGGTGGGGGTTCGACACCCTTGATCTCAACCGCGTCCGGGCCGACGTGGACACACGGAACGGGGCGTCGGCGCGGGTGCTGGAGAAGCTCGGCTTCGTCCGCGAGGGCACTCTCCGCGAGGACTGCGTCGTCGACGGCGACGTCTCCGACTCCTGGGTCTACGGCCTGCTCCGGCGGGAGTGGCGCCCGGTGGAGGGTGGCTAGGGCCACTGTCAGTCCGCTGCCGTAGTGTTCCCGGCGCTCGTACCGACTGGGAGGGTCAAGAGAATTGACTGGGCTGACCGCTTTTCCGCTGCCGTTCATGGCAAGCCGTTCCTCGACGTCCGCCACGCCTCGGACGCTGCGGGAGATCGAGATGATGCAATGCAGCGCGCAACTGCGGGCCAAGCCGCGGTGGTTCGAGAAGATGCGCGATGCCGGCATCGTCGCGCGGTGGGCCGAGGAGGCGGTCGCACAGGGGCTGACCGAGGCGCAGGTGCGGTACGTGCTCGACGAGCTCGCGCACTACGCGGCGCTGCGGGACGGGCGGACCGGCGCCGAGGTGTCGGCCGTGGACGGGGTGTGGCAGTCCGACACGCTCGTCGACGACGAGCTCCGGACGCGGCTGCGGGACGCGGTGCGGGTGCTGGAGGAGGTGCCCGAGGAGGAGCGGGACTGGCATCCCGGGTCCGACGGCCAGGTGCTCGACCTCGTGCATCCCTCGCTGTTCTGTCTCGTGCGGGGTGTGAGCGGGGCTCCGGAACGGGCCTGGGAGAACCCGACGGACCACTATTCGCGGTACGAGTTCTCGGAGAAGTTCCAGTGGCTGCCCACGGACGTCGACGTGGACGCCGACGGCCGGGCGAGCTTCCGCTCGTACGTGAACAACGTGCACCCCGAGAAGCACCGTGACCTCGTCGCCGTGCTGCCGGAGCTGTTCGCCCGCATGCTGCCGCTGTGGGAGAACGTTCTCACCGATCTGCGTCACCCGCGTCCGCTGCGCATATCCGTCGACCCCTACGGGTGGTACGAGTCCGACGAGTACGAGGTCCCGGAGCCGGAGGAGGACGACTTCGAGGACGAGGAGGCGTACGAGAAGGCCTACGAAGCGTGGGAGCAGGCGGAGGAGGAGTGGTACGACAACCGCCGGCCCGTCCTTCCCGACGCCCCGGCGTTCACGCCGCCCCAGGTGCCCGAGGGCTCCGAGCGCGTGAGCCTGCGCGGGCGCAGGCTGCAGGTGATCGTCAAGCTCGCCACCATCCACCTCACCCCGGACAAGCCCGAGTACGCGGGCGGATCCTGGCACGTCGAGGGCATGCTCAACGAGCGGATCGTCTCGACCGGCCTGTACTACTGGGACAGCGAGAACATCACGGAGAGCCGGCTCGGTTTCCGGACGGCGCTCGACGATCCCGAGTACGCGCAGAACGACCACACCGGTATGCGGGAGGTGTACGGCCTGGAGGACGAGGGCGCCCTCAACCAGCTGCTCGGCTCGACGGCCACTCCGGAGGGGCGCTGCCTGGCCTTCCCGAACGTCCTGCAGCACCGGGTCAGCCCGTTCCGCCTGCAGGACCCCACCCGTCCGGGGCACCGGAAGATCGTCGCGTTCTTCCTCGTCGACCCGTCGCACACGATCGTCTCCACGTCCGACGTGCCGCCGCAGCAGCCGTGGGCCGAGACGTCGACCATGACGCTCGAGCAGGCCAAGGCCTACCGCGAGGAGCTGATGAAGGAACGGAAGTTCTTCGTCGACGAGCACAACGAGCAGATGTACGAGCGGGAGTTCTCGCTCTGCGAGCACTGAGTCCCCGCCTCAGGCGGTCCGGGGATCCGCTGGGACGCGGGAACGACCTGAGCCCGGTCGCGCGTGATCGGATCGGTTCGCAGCGATCGGGCCTGGTCAGGGGGGTCACTGCCAGGGTTGGAGGCGAAAGGAGGCCTCATGATCTCGGCACTCAACCAGCTCGTCGATCTCGTCGAGGAGCACCTCACCGAGGAGCTCGACCTCGACGGGCTGGCCGCGGGGCTCGGGACCACCGAGTACCACCTGCGCCGGATGTTCTCGTCGCTGGCGGGCATGCCGCTGTCGGAGTACGTGCGGAGGCGGCGGATGACCGTCGCCGCCGGTGACGTCGTCCGGGGCGAGGAGGACCTGCTGGAGATCGCCGTCCGGCACGGGTACGGCTCTCGGGAGGCGTTCGGGCGTGCGTTCCGGGCGGTTCACGGTGCCGGTCCTGCGGAAGTGCGCCGCGACGGAGGCCCCTTGCGTACACAACCGCAGCTCAGGTTCCGCCTGACCGTCGAAGGGAGTACCCCCATGGACACCCGCCTCGTCGACCGCCCCGCGTTCCGCCTGGTCGGCCACTCCACCCGGGTTCCGCTCATCCACCACGGGATCAACCCGCACATCCAGCAGCACATCGCCGCCATCCCTCCGGAGGAGCACCAGCGCCTGAAGGCACTCGGCGACGCCGAGCCGGCCGGTCTTCTCCAGGTCACCGACGACGCCGACCCGGACGGGCGGGAGGGCACCGAGCTGACCTACCTGCACGGGGTCGCCGTCGCCGGTGGCACGCCGGTGCCGGACGGGCTGGACGTCATCGAGGTGCCGGCGGGCATGTGGGCGGTGTTCCGCACCAGCGGGCCGCACCCCGAGGCCCTGCAGACAGCCTGGGCGGCGACCGCGACCCAGTGGTTCCCGTCCAACCCGTGGCGGCTGCGGCCGGGACCGTCGATCGTCTCGGTCATCGAGCGGGCCGACGACTTCAGCACCGCGACCTGCGAGCTTTGGCTGCCCGTCGAGTCCTCGTGAAGTTCCAGGGAACTCCATAATGTTCGACTGTTTTCGATTACTCTGAGCGCTCGTAGCATCCACGGCAGAGGCGAGGAGCCCGGCATGGCAGAGGTCGTACTGTTCCACCACGTACAGGGTCTGACCTCCGGGGTGGTCGCCTTCGCCGACGGACTCCGTGCCGCGGGCCACACCGTCCACACACCCGACCTGTTCGACGGGCGCACCTTCGGCTCGCTGGAGGAGGGGACGGCGTACGTGCGGCAGGTCGGGTTCGGGGAGGTCACCGCGCGTGGTGTGCGGGCGGCGGACGCCCTTCCCCGCGATGTCGTCCACGCCGGCTTCTCGCTCGGGGTGGTGCCCGCGCAGGAGCTGGCTCAGACGCGGGCCGGGGCGCGGGGCGCGCTGCTGATGCACGCCTGCATCCCGGTGTCCGAGTTCGGTGCGGCCTGGCCGGCGGGCGTGCCGGTGCAGGTGCACGCGATGAAGGACGATGCCTTCTTCGCGGAGGACGCCGAGGCCGCCCGTGCACTGGTCGCGGGGTCCCCCGACGCCGAGTTGTTCCTGTACCCCGGCGAGCAGCACCTTTTCGCGGACTCCTCGCTGCCCTCCTACGACCCGGACGCGGCCATGCTCCTCACACGGCGGGCGGTCGAGTTCCTCGACGTGCTCGACGGCGACGGCAGGGGCCCCCGCTGAGCGGTCAGGGAGTGCGGAGGGCCTCGGTCGCGTACTCCCAGAGGCGGTCCGCCGCTCCCGGATCGACGGCGTGGGCGGCGACGCCACCCGTAGGGTTCTCCTCGTCCGTGACGATCCGCGCCTCCTGGTTGTCCTCGAAGTAGCGGCCCGTCACCCCCTCCAGGAGGGGTGAGGCGGCCAGCAGCACCGAGGTGGCGGCGCCCTGGGCGGGCGTCTTGTAGTACGGCAGCGGCGTCACGTTGCCGTCGTCGTCCATCACGCCGAACGCGCGCATCGTGTCGTCGTCCAGGTGCCGCTGCAGATTGGTGAGGACGTAGCCGGGGTTCAGCGCGTTGGCCGTGACGCCGTCGGCGGCCCAGCGGCGGGCGCCGGCCACGAGCAGGACGTCGGCGGATTTCGACTGCCCGTACGCGGCCCAGGGGTCGTACGGGCGGTGCTCGAAGTGGGGGTCGTCGAAGTCGACGGGCGCGCCCAGATGGGCGCCCGAGCTGACGACCACGATGCGCGCGGAGCCGGCTGCCCGCAGGGACGGGTGCAGCCCGGTGGCCAGGGCGAAGTGGCCCAGGTAGTTGGTGGCGAGCTGCATCTCCCAGCCGCGGGGGGTGAGGGTGCGCTCGGGCAGGGCCATGATTCCGGCGTTGGCGACCAGGATGTCGAGCGGGCCGTGCCAGTCGCGTACGAAGGCGTCGACCGAGGTGAGGTCGGCGAGGTCGAGGGGCGCGGTGTGCACGGGACCGGCACCGTCGGCGGCGGCCAGCTCGCGCACGAGCCGCTCGGCGGCCTCCGGACGGCGTGTGGCGACGGTGACCTCGGCGCCGGCCTCGGCCAGTGCCCGTACGGTCTCGGCGCCGAGGCCCGAGGCGCCGCCCGTGACCACGGCGCGGCGGCCGGTGAGGTCCACGCCTTCGATCACCTCGCGTGCGTCGGTGCGGGCGGTGAAGGGGGTGGCCAGGAGGGGGTGACCGGGTGCGTTCAGCGGGTCCCGGAAGGCCGGTGTGTGCGTTGTCATGCTTCGACGCTACGGCGGGCGGACTGGACGGGCTATGGTCGATCGTCCCGCACCCTTTAGCCGTCGTCCGACTCGGGAGGTCACATGGATCCGTTGGAGGACGTGCTGGCTCTGCTGGACACGCGCGGCCATCTGTCCACGGGCCTGGCGGCGGGCGGACGCTGGGCTCTGCGGTTCGAAGCGCCGCAGGGGGTGAAGTTCAACGCGGTCCGGCGCGGCTCCTGTCTGCTGGAGGTCGACGGGGTGGACGGGCCGATCCCGCTGGCGGAGGGCGACTGCTATCTTCTCGCCCGCCCGCTCCCGTTCGTCCTGCGCAGCGATCCCGCGACCACCCCGGTGGCCGCCGGACCCGTGTTCGCGCGGGCCGAGGGCGGCGTCGCGCGGGCGGGCCGGGGCGACGACGTGTTCCTCGTCGGCGGGCGGTTCTCCTTCGGCGCCCGCGCCCAGGAACTGCTGCTCGACCGGCTGCCGCCGGTCGTCCACGTCCCGGCCGGCAGCCCGCACGCGGGGACGGTGCGCTGGGCGCTCGACGCGATCGACCGGGAGCTGACAGGCGGGGAGCCGGCCGCGGGTCTGGTCGCCGAGCACCTCGCGGTCGTCATGCTGGTCCATGTGCTGCGGCTTCACCTCGCGCGCGACCCGCGCGCCGCCCAGGGGTGGCTGGGCGGGCTGTCCGACCCGGCGGTCGCCGCCGCGCTGACCGCTCTGCACCGCGAACCGGCGCGGCCCTGGACCGTCGCGGAGCTGGCGCGGGAGGCCGCGGTGTCCCGGTCCACGCTGGCCGCCCGTTTCAAGGCGGCTGTCGGGCAGGGGCCGTTGGAGTACCTCACCCGCTGGCGTGTCGAGCTGGCGGCGCGGCAGCTTCGCGAGGGGAACGCGACGCTCTCCGTCGTCGCCCGGTCGGTGGGGTACGGGTCCGAGAGCGCCCTCAGTGTCGCCTTCAAGCGCGTCATGGGGGTGGCTCCCGGCGACTACCGACGGCGTTCGGCTCGGCAGACGTCCCGGACCGAGGCGTCACCTTCCTGAGCCGGACCGAGCACCCAGGACCGGACCGGTCCGCGACGGGCCGTTTGCTCGTTCCTGCTCGAAGTGGCGACTCTTCGAGCATCTATTGACATGTCTACGTCGCTCCCCCCAGAGTCGGTGCCGCCAGTGATGCCCGGTCGTCGGATCGAAGGAGCGTTCACTCATGCCCGAACTCCCCGCTGTCTCACGCCGATTGCTCCTGGGAGGTGCGCTGGCCACCGGTGCGGCGGCCGCCGGTGTCGGTGCGGCGCAGGCCGCTCCGGCCGCCGGGGCCGCGGCGGCCGGCGGTGGCGACGCGCCGCTGCCGGTGCACACTCCCCCGCGCCGACGCGGTCAGCGCTCGATGATCGACGTGCCGTTCGACGTCCATGGGACCGTCCGCGTCGGCATGATCGGTCTCGGCAACCGCGGGTCCGGGATGGCCGAGGGCTGGGCGGCCGTCCCGGGGTGCCGGGTGACCGCCGTCTGCGACATCCGTGCCGACCGCGCGACCTCCGTGGCGAACCGGCTCGTCGCCCTGGGCAAGCCGCGTCCCGCCGAGTACGGCGGATCCGCGGACGCCTACGCGCAGATGCTCAAGCGGGACGACATCGACCTCGTGTACATCGCCACGCCCTGGGAGTTCCACCACCGGCAGGGCAAGGCCGCCCTGGAGGCCGGCAAGCACGCGATCGTCGAACTGCCCATCGCCACCGAGCTGGACGAGCTGTGGGACCTCGTCGACACCTCCGAGCGCACCCGCCGGCATCTGATGCTGTCGGAGAACTGCTCCTACGGCCGCAACGAGCTGGCCATGCTGAAGATGGCGCACGACGGACTGTTCGGCGACGTCACCAACGGCCACGGCGGCTACCTGCACGATCTGCGGGAGCTGCTGTTCTCCGACACGTACTACACGGACTCCTGGCGGCGCCTGTGGCACACCCGCAGCACCGCGTCGTTCTACCCGATGCACGGGCTGGCGCCGATCGCGGCCGCGATGGACATCAACCGCGGCGACCGGATGACCGTGCTGCGGGCGACGGCCACCGAACCGAAGGGGCTCGCCGACTACCGGGAGCGTTTCATCGACCGGTCCCATCCCTCGTGGAAGGAGACCTACGTCAACGGCGACCTCGTCACCTGTCTGATCGACACCGCCATGGGACGGGTCATCCGGGCGGAACACGACGTGAGTTCGCCCCGGCCGTACAGCAGGATCAACAGTCTGGCGGGCAGCCGCGGCATCTTCGAGGACTACGCGGGCACGTCGGCGACCGGCGGCCGGATCTACGTCGAACCGGACCACAGCGGGCACTCCTGGCGCGACTTCGACTCCTACCGCAAGGAGTTCGACCACTGGCTGTGGAAGAAGATCGGCGACGACGCGGAGAACAACGGCGGCCACGGCGGCATGGACTACATCCTGCAGTGGCGCACCGTGCAGGCGATGCGGGCGGGTCTGGTGCCGGACATCGACGTGTACGACTCCGCCGCCTGGTGCGCGCCGGTGCCGCTGAGCGTCAAGTCCCTCGCGGCGGGCGGGCGTCCGGTGGCGTACCCGGACTTCACCCGCGGTTCCTGGGTCAACCTCCGCATGGGCCTGGACTCGCGTGAGTCGGACATGCCTCCCGTCGCGTGAGCGGCGTTCCGGACCATCGACCGAAGGAGCACGACGTATGAGCGTTTCCCGATGGCTCAGACCTCTCGGACCGTTGCGAGCGGTGAGAGCCGTGGCCGTGGCGGCCTCGCTGGCGCTCGTCGCCGCGCCCGCCGCCTCTGCCGCCGAACCTCCGGCGGACCCGGCGGCCGCGCGGACGGAGGTGACCGTCCCACCCGTCGACCTGGACGGGCCGGCGATCACGACCGTGACCGTGCGTGTGAAGAACGCCGGGCCGCAGCGGATGCGGTCGCTGAAGGTGACGTTCGCCGGGCCTGTCGGCTGGGCGGTCCAGCCGTCCGTGACGGCCGTGTCCGGTTCGCTCGGCGTGGGCGACTCCGCCCGGGCCGAGTTCCGGATCAGGGTGCCGGAGAAGCGGCCCGGGTTCGCGCTGCGGACGTTCACCGCCACGGCGACGTACAGCGGTGGTGACGGGGCCGGTGCGGCGACCGGGACCCGTACCGAGGTCGTCGGCAGTCCGCTGCCCGATCTCGCCGCCGCGTACGACAACGTCGGCGTCACCGACGAGAGCGACACGGCGCCCGGCGACTACGACGGGGACGGCAACAGCTTCTCCGCGCAGAAGCTGGCCGCCGTCGGACTGACGCCGGGAACCACGGTCCGCGCCCTGGGCGCCGAACTCGCCTGGCCCGACGCGGAGCCTGGCACCCCGGGCAACGTCTCGTCCGCAGGTCAGGCGATCACCCTGAACGGTCAGGGCAGCAGGCTCGTGTTCCTCGGGTCGGGCGTGGGCAGCGCGGCCACCGGCACGGCCACCGTGCACTACACCGACGGCACCAGCAGCCGCGGCCAGTTCGGCTTCCCCAACTGGTCGTTCGACCCGGCCGATCTGCACGGCGCCACGCTGGTGGCGTCCGCCGACGGCCGCAACCGGCCGGACGGGTACGGCAACGCGGGGATCGCCTACCGGATCTTCGCCCACTCGGTGCCGCTGGACGCGTCGAAGCAGGTGGCGTTCGTGGTGCTGCCGTCCAACGGGAACGTCCACGTCTTCGCGATGGCCGTCGCCCCGTAGGACACGCGGCCGTCAGACGGCGTGGACCTTGATGCCCGCGTCGGTGAGGCGGGCGGCCGTGTCGGCGGGCAGACCGGAGTCGGTCACCAGCAAGTCGACGCGGTCCAGGCCGCAGATCCGGGCGAAGGCGCGCCGGCCCATCTTGGAGGAGTCGGTGACCACGATGACACGGCGCGCCCGTTCGGCGAACAGGCGGCTGACGCTGGCCTCGTCCTCCTGGTGGGTCATCAGTCCCAGCCGCGGGTCCACGCCGTCGACCCCGAGGACCGCCACGTCGAGGACGACCTCGTTGAGGACGCCCACGGTGAGCGGTCCGACGAGCTCGTACGTCTGGGGGCGGGCGACGCCTCCGGTGACCACGATCTTCACCTGGGGGCGTACCGCGAGCTCGCCGGCGATGTTGAGGGCGTTGGTGACGACCGTGAAGGCGGGCGCCGACGTCTCGGCCGGATCGCGGCGCCCCCGTCCCTCGCGGCTGCCGCCCGCCCTGAGGGCGAGGGCACGGGCCACCTCGGTGGTGGTGGTACCGCCGTTGAGACCCACCACGTCGCCGTCGGCGATCATGCCGGCGACGGCGGTGGCGATGCGCTGTTTCTCGGGGGCGTGCCGGGAGGACTTGTAGCGCAGGGGCAGTTCGTAGGAGACGCCGTGCGCGACGGCGCCGCCGCGGGTGCGGACGAGCATCTGCTGCTCGGCGAGCTCGTCGAGGTCGCGTCGGATGGTGGCCGGGGAGACGTCGAGTGCCGCGGCCGCGTCGTCGACCTCGATCCTGCCGTCGCCGGCCAGCAGTTCCAGCAGCTTGCTCCAGCGATCGTGCTTGGACATGTGTCGGACTCCCTCGGCCTCGGTACTGCGCTCCGGACACGGTAAGGGACGCGCCGGACTGCGGCGCCCCGGAGAAGCACCGTGCGTGATTCTGCTCGGTTCACTGTCACTCTGCGCATATCAGTGCGCCCGAGGCGCCCGTTTCTGGCAACGGTCCGATAACGCCATATGGACCTGACCAGCGGTTTGCCTGAATACTTCCCGGCACCACAGATGCTCATTACTGCTCGCAGAGCTGACAGATTGAGCACGTTCACGCAACGCTTATGGTGGCAAGGCGGTAGACGGCAGTGAAGAAGAGAGCGCACCCTGCGGCCCCGCACGGCGGTCGTGGCCGCCGTCGCCTGGCTCGTGGGCCTCTACCGCGAGTTCTACCGACTGGGCATGCTCAACTCGGTGTGGACCCTGGTGCTGTGCAACGCCGCGTTCAACCTGGCGTTCGCCATCTGGATCCTCACCGCCTATTTCTCCGCCATTCCGGTGCAGTTGGAGGAGGCAGCGATGATCGACGGGCTCGGCCGGGGCGGCGCGCTGCTCCGGGTGACGCTGCCGCTGGCCATGCCCGGTGTCGTCACCGCGGTCATCTTCACCTCCATCGCCGCGTGGAACGAGTTCGTCATGGGACTGACCCTGTCCACCGTCCCGGAGAGCCAGCCCCTGACGGTCGGCATCAACGGCTTCATCGGCAACTACACCGTGCAGTGGAACTACCTGTTCGCCGCGTCGGTGATCGCGATCGTGCCCGTCGTGGTGCTCTTCGCCTTCATCGAACGCCATGTGGTATCCGGACTGACCGCCGGCTCGGTCAAGTGATCGGCCGGCCGCGCCGCATCCCCCTCCCCCGTTCCTGAAGGAGCACATCGCCTTGTCCGACATCGGTTCCTCCCTCACCTCGGCCGAGATCGCCTCCCAGCCCGCCGTGTGGCGCCAGGCCGCCGCGTCCCTGCCACGTCAGGCGGGGGCCCTGCCGAGGCGGGGCGAGCGCGTCGCCGTCGTCGGCTGCGGCACCTCCTGGTTCATGGCCCAGTCGTACGCCGTGCTGCGCGAGACCGGCGGCCACGGTGTGACCGACGCCTTCGCCGCCTCGGAGTTCCCCGTCGGCCGGCACTACGACCGGGTGCTCGCCATCACCCGGTCGGGCACCACCACCGAGGTGCTCCACCTGCTGCGCCGGCTCAAGGGAAGCGTGGCGACGGGCGCCGTCACCGCCGACCCGGACACCCCGGTCATGCAGGCCGCCGACGCCGTCGCCGTCCTGGACTTCGCGGACGAGGAGTCGGTCGTGCAGACCCGCTTCGCCACCGCCAACCTGGCACTCCTGCGCGCCCACTTGGAGGCGGAGGACGCCCTGCCCGCCGGAGTCCCGCCACTGGACGCGGCCGTCAAGGACGCCGAACGAGCGGTGCACGAGCCCCTCGACGCGGCCGTGCTGGGCGCGGAACAGTTCACGTTCCTCGGCACGGGCTGGACGTGCGGGCTGGCGCTGGAGGCGGCGCTGAAGATGCGGGAGGCGGCGGGCGCCTGGACGGAGGCGTACCCGGCGATGGAGTACCGTCACGGGCCCATCAGCATCACCGGTCCCGGTCGTGTGACGTGGGCGTTCGGCCGGCTCCCCGAGGGCCTGGCCGGTGACGTCGACCGGGTCGGCGGCACCCTGGTCGCGGACTCCGCCGGCACGGCCGGCGGCCTGGATCCGCTCGCCGACCTGATCCGCGCCCAACGGCTCGCCGTGGCCTGCGCGGAGGCGCGCGGCTACGACCCGGACCGGCCGCGCAACCTCACGCGGTCCGTCGTCCTCCAGGACGGTCATGTCTGAGGTCGCCTCCGGTTCCCCGGCAGAGGGGCGGCGGCCGTGATCCTCACCGTCACGCTCAACGCCGCCCTCGACGTCACGTACGGCGTCGACAGCCTGCGCCCGCGCACCTCGCACCGGGTCGGGGCCGTCCACCGGCGGGCCGGGGGCAAGGGCGTCAACGTGGCCCGGGTGCTGGCCGGGCGCGGGCGGGCCGTCACCGTGACCGGGCTCGTCGGCGGTCCCACGGGCGCGCTGGTGCGCGAGGACCTGCGCGCCGTACCGGGGCTGCGGGACGAACTCGTCCCGGTCGCCGGTGAGTCGCGGCGGACCGTGACCGTCGTGTCCGGGGAGGACGGCGACGCCACCGTGTTCAACGAGCAGGGTCCGCATGTGAGTTGCGCGGAGTGGCGGGCGTTCACCGGCCGCTTCACCGCGTTGGTGCGCGAGGCGTCGGTGGTCGCGCTCTGCGGGAGTCTGCCGCCGGGGCTGCCGTCCGACGCGTACGCCCAACTCGTCGGCAGCGCCTTGGAGACGGGGGTGCCGACGGTGCTGGACACCAGCGGCGCCCCGCTGCTCGACGCGTTGGACGCCGGGCCCGACGTCGTCAAGCCCAACGCGGCCGAACTCGCGGCGGCCACCGGGTGCGAGGACGCCGGGGCGGGCGCGGAACGGCTGCGTGCCCTCGGCGCCCGGTCCGTGGTGGTGTCCTCGGGCCCCGGCGGTCTCCTCGCCGTCACCCCCGACGGCAGCCGGCGGGCCGTACCGCCCGAGCGGCTGGCCGGCAATCCCACCGGGGCGGGTGACGCCTGTGTCGCCGCCCTCGCGGCGGGGCTCGCGGACGGCGCGGACTGGGGCGCCGTCCTGCGCGAGGCCGTCGCCCTCTCTGCCGCCGCCGTCGCCTGCCCCGTGGCCGGTGACGTCGACGCCGCCACCTACGAACGCTTCCGGACCACCGTGACCGTGGAGGATCTCCATGCCCCTCAGCCCCACTGACGAGATCGTCGGCCCCGCCGCCCGCGCCGGCGTCGGCGTGGGGGCGTTCAACGTGGTGCAGCTCGAGCACGCCGAGGCGATCGTCGCCGGCGCGGAGACCGCGGGCCGTCCGGTGATCCTGCAGATCAGCGAGAACACCGTCCGCTACCACGGCGGTCTCGAGCCGATCGGTCTGGCGGCCCTCGCCGTGGCGCGCGCCGCGCTCGTCCCCGTCGCCGTGCACCTCGACCACGCGGAGTCCGTGGACCTCGTGCACGAGGCCGTACGGCTCGGCTTCTCGTCCGTGATGTATGACGCCTCCACGCTCCCCTACAAGGACAACCTGCGCGGGACCCGGGAGGTCTCCGCGTACTGCCACGCCCGGAACGTGTGGGTGGAGGCGGAGCTGGGCGAGGTGGGCGGGAAGGACGGGGCGCACGCTCCCGGGGTGCGGACCGATCCTGCCGAGGCGCGGGACTTCGTCGCCGCCACCGGGGTCGACGCGCTGGCCGTGGCGGTGGGCAGTTCGCACGCCATGACCACCCGGGACGCCGTACTGGACCTCGCCCTTGTCGCGGCGCTGCGTGACGCGGTCGACGTGCCGCTGGTGCTGCACGGCTCCTCGGGTGTGGCGGACGCGGAGCTGGCGCGCGCGGTGGCGGCCGGGATGACGAAGGTGAACGTGTCCACGTACCTGAACCAGCAGTTCACGCGGGCCGCGCGGACGTACCTGGGGGCACACCCGTCGGCGGTGGATCCGCGCAAGTACCTCGGTCCGGCGCGGGACGCCGTCGCGGACGCGGTGGCGCATCTCCTCGGGGTGCTGCACGGGGGGCGCGCGCTGTAGAGAGGGGACAGGAGCCAGCGGGCCTGGATTGTGGCCGCCCGGTTTCCTCACCCGTGGGGGGATCTGGCAGGCTGGGGCACGCGGCAACCACGCCCGGACGACGAGGACCGGCGCCGGACCGCCCCCACCGACCCAGGCACACCGCCGTCGCCGGACACCGTCCGGTGCCGCGGTGCGGAGCGGTGGGCGCCCTCACCCGGCTCCTACTCGGAAGGTCTCCCCTCGCCATGCCCCTGGCTTTGTTCGCCCTGGCCGTCGTCGCGTTCGGCATCGGCACGACCGAGTTCGTCTCCATGGGGCTGCTCCCCCAGATCGCCGACGGGCTGGCGGTGTCCGTGCCGGCCGCGGGCAACGTCGTCTCCGCCTACGCGCTGGGCGTGGTGATCGGCGCTCCGCTGCTCACGGCGATCGGCGCTCGGGTGCCGCACAAGCGGCTGCTGCTGATGCTGACGGGCGTGTTCGTCGTCGGGAACGTGGCCTCCGCGCTCGCCCCGAACTTCGAGCTGCTGTTCGCGGCGCGCGTCCTGGCGGGGCTTCCGCACGGTGCGCTGTTCGGGGTCGGCGCGGTGGTCGCCTCCAAGCTGGTCGCACCGGACCGGGCGGCCCGCGCGGTGTCGATGATGTTCCTCGGTCTGACGGTCGCCAACATCGTCGGCGTCCCGGCCGGGACCGCGCTCGGGCAGCAGCTGGGCTGGCGGTTCGCCTACGCGGCGGTGGCGGTCATCGGCGTCCTCGCCCTGGCGGCGCTCGTGCGGCTCGTCCCGCACCAGCCGCGCGGCGAGCAGGCCGGCGTGATGCACGAGCTGCGCGCGATGAAGAACAAGCAGGTGCTGCTGGGTCTGGTCACGGCGGTCGTCGGGTTCGGCGGCTTCTTCGCGATGTACAGCTACCTGGTGCCGATGCTGACCCACCTGACGGGTATCTCGGACTCGTCCACGACCCTGGTGCTGGCGCTGTTCGGCGTCGGCATGACGCTCGGCACGCTCGTCGCGGGCCCGCTGACCGACCGGGCGCTGAGGCCGACCCTGTACGGCGGTTTCGCGCTGCTCGCGGCGGCGCTGGTGACGCTGCACTTCGTCATCGGGCACCTGGTGCCCGCGCTGATCGTCATCACGATCACGGGCGGTCTCAGCTCGCTGATCACCACACCGGTGCAGATGCTGCTGATGGCCAAGGCGCACGAGGCTCCGACGATGGCGGCCGCGTCCAACCACTCCGCGTTCAACCTGGCCAACGCGGGCGGCGCGTGGCTGGGCGGCCTGGTCATCGCGGCCGGCTGGGGCTGGTCGTCGCCCACGCTGGTCGGCGCCGCCCTGGCGGTCGTCGGCCTCGCCCTCGCGGCGGCGGGCGGGTCCCTCGACCGGGACCGCCGCGCGTCGAAGGTCGTCCTGTCGTCGGCGGGCCCCGGCGCGGAACAGGACAGGCCGACGGTGGCCTGCGCCCAGGACCCGAGCGCCTGAGCCGCCCGCCGACGCACCCCGTTCGTTCCGCCCCCGGAAGCCACTGGCTGCCGGGGGCGGGCCGCTTCTCAGCGGCCGACCGGCAACACGGAGGTGCGCTGAGACACACCGAGGGCCCCGGTCCACTGCTCCCGGGCGGGTCACAGGTCCGGCAGCGACCAGTCAGGGCCGCGGTCCCACCCCTGCTCCTGACGCGCCCAGCCGGTGACCGCGGCGACACGGTCTCCACCTGCTCGATTCTCGTCGCGAAGTGCCGGTCGGCTGCGCCGTGGTCTTCCGCGTGCGCAGACCCCGGCACACGGGTCCGGCAACCGACGTCGTCGGCGCAAGCTCTGGACTTGCTCAAGCAGCGCTTCGGGTGTCCCCGCCGCGGGGCATCGTACGAGCAGCCGGTGAGCGGCACCGGCGGAAGGGGGGACCGCCGTGATGGTGGCGCTTCTGCTCGTTTTCGGATTCGTCGTCACGATCGCTTCCGCGGTCGTCTGGTCGGTGGTCCGAAGGCTGTCACGCTCCGGGCCTGTGGGCGCGCCCGGCCGACCGCCCGGCCTTTCGCGAGGGGTCGGCGGTGGCCCGGGGGCGGGGGCGGCCGGCGTCCATGGTTCCGCTTCGGCGCCCGGGGTGGGCGGTGACCCCGCCTACCCGGGCTGGTGGGCCGCCGACTCGGGCGGAGGCTCCGCCGGCGGGTGCTCCGGGGGGAGCACGTCCTCCTGCGGCAGCGGTTCCTCCTGCGGCAGCGGTTCCTCCTGTGGGAGTTCGTCGTCCTGTGGAGGCGGTTCGTCGTCGTCCTGCGGCAGCTCCGGCTGAGCCCCAGGACGCGGACCGCGCACGACCTGACTGCGGGCGGACAGCCGTCCGGCTGTCCGCCCGCAGTCAACCCGGTCGCGTCACGTGCGTTCAGGTGCCGGCGCGTCCTCGTTCCTCTCCGGCGTGGGGCGGGAGAGGGAGCCCGGCCACCAGGCCTTGGGGCCGATGTCGATCACCAGGGCCGGGACCAGCAGGGACCGCACGACCAGGGTGTCGAGGAGGACGCCGAAGGCGACGATGAAGGCGATCTGGACCAGGAAGGCCAGAGGAATCACCATCAGCGCGGCGAACGTCGCGGCGAGGACCACGCCGGCCGAGGTGATGACGCCGCCGGTGGTGGTGAGGCCACGCAGGACACCCTGTCGCGTGCCGTGGGTCAGCGCCTCCTCGCGGACGCGGGACATCAGGAAGATGTTGTAGTCGACGCCCAGGGCCACCAGGAACACGAAGCCGTACAGCGGGACCGACGCGTCCGTGCCGCTGAAGCCGAAGAGGTGCTCGAAGACCAGCGCGGACACGCCGAGCGTGGCGAGGAAGTTGAGTGCCACGGTCGCGACCAGCAGCACGGGCACGAGCACGGACCGCAGCAGCAGGACGAGGATCAGCAGGATGACGACGAGGACGATCGGCACGATGAGCGTGCGGTCGTCGGATGCGGTCTGCTGGGTGTCGACCTGCTGGGCGGTGTAGCCGCCGACGAGGGCGTCGGCGCCGGAGACGTCGTGCAGATTGTCGCGGAGCCGCTCGACGGCCTGCTTCGCGGCGTCGCTGTCGGCCGCGGCTTCCAGCGTGGCGTCGACGCGTACCCGCCCGTCGACGACCAGCGGCTTCCCGCCGCCGGGCCGTCCGGAGGCGGAGACGGGTGCGGCGGAGGCGACTCCCTCGGTCCTGTTCGCCGCCGCGGTGACCTCGTCGAGCCGGTCGGCGTTCGCGAGGATGACGGCCGGGTTGCCGGACCCGCCGGGGAAGTGCTGGCCGAGCGTCTGCTGCGCGGCGACCGACGGCGCGTCGTTGACGAAGATCTCGTCGAGCGGGGTGCCCTTGGCGGACAGGGACGGGGAGAAGGCCGCGAAGACGGCGAGGATCAGCGCGGTCACCGCCCACACGCGGCGCGGTTTGCGGTCGACGGTGGCGGCGACGCGGCGCCACACGCTGTGCCCCTCGACGGTGGCGTCGGACGCCTTGGGCCTGGCGGGCCAGTAGGCGCTGCGGCCCAGCAGGGCGAGGGCGGCCGGCAGGAAGGTGAGCGCGGAGAGCACCGAGCACACGATGCCGATGGCGCCGACCGGGCCGAGGGCGCGGTTGTTGGTGAGGTCGCTGGCGAGCAGTGTCAGCAGTCCGAGGGCGACCGTGGCGGCGCTGGCGGTGATCGCGCCGAAGGACCGGCGTACGGCTGCGCGCGCGGCGGTGAACCGGTCGCCGCGCACGGCGAGTTCCTCGCGGAAGCGGGCGGCGAGGAGCAGGGCGTAGTCGGTGGCCGCGCCGATCACGAGGATGGACAGGATGCCCTGGACCTGGCCGTCGACGCGCACCACGTCGTGGTCGGCGAGGACGTAGACGACCGCGCAGGCCAGGCCGAGCGCGAAGACGGAGCCGAGGATGATGACGAAGGGCAGCAGGACGCTGCGGTAGACCAGCAGCAGGATCAGCAGCACGGCTGCGAGGGCCACGCCGAGCAGCAGCCCGTCGATGCCGGAGAAGGCGTCCGAGAGGTCGACCTGGCTGGCCGCGGGGCCCGCCACCTCGACCGTGGTGCCGTCGACGGTGCCCGCGGCCTCGCGCACCTCGTCGATCACGTCGGCCAGTCCGTCACCGAGGTCGGGCTCCACCTGCACCACCGACTGCAGGGCTTTGCCGTCCTCGGAGGGGAAGGCCGGCGAGGGCTCGCCCACGACGCCCGGCTTGCCGGCGAGCCCGGCGACGGCGCGGGTGGCGGCCTCAGTCTGGCCGCCGGTGATCCGCTCCCCGTCCGCGGTCCACACGACGATCGCGGGCAGCGTCTCCTGCTGGTCGAACGCCTTCCGCTGGTCGAGGACCTGGGTGGACTCGGCGCTCCGGGGCAGGAAGGAGGCCTGGTCGTTGGTGGCCACCTCGCCCAGCTTCCCCGCGTACGGACCGAGCATCCCGCCCACGCCGAGCCAGACGATCAACAGAGCGAGCGGGACGAGCCACCGGGCCCGGCGTGGTGCGGATGTCATGTGGGTTCCTATGGCGCGAAGCGGTTATGTCCACGATCGATTATGTCAATCATCGAGTGATCTTATACTGGCCGCATGAGCGGCTCACAAACCTCCGCACCTCCCCCGCCGGGGGAGTGCCCGACGGGACTCCAGTCATTCGCGGTGCAACTGCGCCGGATGACCGGCGAGTTCAACCGCATCGTCCAGGAGTTCGCTCAGGCGCACGGTCTGCACCACACCGACATGCTCGCTCTGATAGCGATCCTCGACGGCGGCAGCCCCGACGCGCCCATGACGCCCGGCCGTCTGCGCAAGCAGCTGAACCTCACCTCCGGCGCGATGACAGCATGCCTGGACCGACTGGAGCGGGCGGGTCACATCCGGCGTGTCCGGGCGGCCGACGACCGCCGTGTGGTGCATCTGGAGTACGAGGAGCGGGCCAAGGGCCTGGCGCGGGAGTACTTCCAGCCGCTCGCCCGCAGCACCGACGCGGCCCGTGAGCGGTTCACGGCCGAGGAACTGCGCGTGGTGATCCGCTTCCTCACCGAGCTGAACCACGAGCTCGCGCTGCTGCGCGGGCGCACCGACTGATCAACCCCGCGGCGGACGGCCGGGTCGGGGCACACACCCGACCCGGCCGTTTCCGCTTCACCGGTCTCACCGACGCGCGACGTGGCCCGCACCGCGGTGCGTCTGCGCGGAACGGACGCGGAGGCGGCGCGGCGGGAGGCGCTGAGTGTTCTGGCCCGGCTGGATCTGCCGGAGCATCTGGTCCTGCGTCGGCCCGGCGAGCTCTCCGGGGGCGAGCTCCAGCGTGCGGCGCTCGCCCGCGCCCTGCCGGCTCGTCCTCGTGTGCTGCTGTGCGACGAACTGGGGCGCGAGCGGGGTGACTTGGGTGTGGTCCTGATCACCCACGACCTCGCCACCGCTGCCCTCGCTCATCGTGTCGCCGTCCTGGACGCGGGTGAGGTCGTCGAGCAGGGGCCCGCGCGGGAGGTTCTGGACGATTCCCGGCATCCGTTCACCAGGTCGCCGGCCGGCACGGCGGAGCCCACCGCGCGTAGGTGAGGTCGTAGGTGCCGTCGCTCAGCCGTCCGTCACCGTGCGGCGGTCGTCCAGTACCGGGTGGAGCAGCGGTCGTTTGGCCGAGCGGCCGTCGCCGGACGAGCGGCCGCGCAGACGGCGGAGCAGCCACGGTCCCAGGAAGCCCGCGAGCCACCGGAGTTCGGTGCCGACGACGCGCAGGCCGGTGGGCAGGTTCTCGGGAGGGAGGGGGTGCGTCCACGTGTCGTCGCTGCCGGGCAGCCGGAGCGCGTGGGCGAGGGCGGCGGCGATGCGTTCGTGGCCGAGCGGGCCGGCGTGGAGCCGGTCGGGGCTCCACAGGCGGGGGTCGCCCGCGACAGGATGCAGGGCTGTCTCGGCGACGACGACTCCATGGCGGCGCGCGGTACGGCGTATCCCCTCGTTGAGCGCGGTGACGCGCGGGACCAGCGGGCGTGCGACGGGGCAGACGCGGGACAGGTCGGGGACGGTGATCGTGGCGACCAGGGCGCCCTGCTCGGTGAGCGCGCCGAACATGGCGTCCAGGTGGATGCAGACCTTGTCGGCGTCGAAGCCGGGTCGCAGCAGGTCGTTGACACCGGCGACGACGGTGGCGAGGTCGGGCCGCAGCGCCAGGGCGGGGGCGAGCTGCTCGGCGTGGACCTGGGCGGCGAGGCGGCCGCGTACGGCCAGGTTGGCGTACTGGAGGGCGGGCTCGTGCCGGGCCAGGTGCTCGGCGAGGCGGTCGGCGAAGCCGCGCAGGCCGGTGACGTCGTCGCCGTCGCCGACGCCCTCGGTCTGGCTGTCGCCGAGGGCGACGTAGCGGAGGTAGGTCGTCTCAGTTCCGGGCACGGGTGTGCCGCCTCTCTTCCAGTACGGCGACGGTCCGCAGGCACCAGTCGCGGTTCTCCTGCTCGAAGGCGACGCCGCGCAGGCAGGTCAGGTAGGGGCCGATGCGGTCACCGTGGCGGAGGAAGTCCTCCTCGTCGCGGTCGCCGCGCAGGCGCCGGAGCAGCGCCTCGAACAGCTCGATGCGTGCGCCGGCGATCTCCGCGCGTTCGGTGAGCTGGTCGATCAGGGTGGCGGTGTCGACGCTGTCGGCCGCCTGGACCTTCACCATGAGGTCGTCGCGGACGAAGGCGGGCTTGGCGGAGGCGGCGGTGAAGGCCTCCAGCTCGGCCATGCCGGCGTCGGTGACGTGGAACAGCCGCTTGTTGGGGCGGCTCTCCTGCACCACTTCGCGGCCCGCGACGAGTCCCTGCTGCTCCAGCCGGGTCAGTTCGGCGTAGAGCTGCTGCGGCTGGGCGTACCAGAAGTTGGCCACGCCGACGTCGAACGCCTTGGCCAGCTGGTAGCCGCTGAGCTCTCCGTCGAGCAGCGCGGCCAGTACGGCGTGCCGGAGTGCCATGCGGTTCCTTTCCGCCTGTCGGTGTGCTGTGGGTGCTCCGCCTCTGTCGCCCTGCGGGCACCCCATGATAGTCATCTTTCTGACTACTCACATCCATGACTATTGAGGTGGTGGCGTCCGTGGACACCGTGGAGCGTTTCCGTGCAGCCGTCGACGCGCGCGATCTGGCGGCGCTGGACGATCTCTTCACCGACGACGTGCGGCTGTACAGCCCGGTGAAGTTCACGCCTTTCGAGGGCAGGGCGATGGTCATGGGGCTGTTCGGCGTGCTGCTGCGGACGTTCGAGGACTTCCGGTACGTCGGGGAGTACAGCGGGGCGGCGCAGACCAGTGCGGAGGGGGTGACGCTGCCGTCGGCCGTGCTGGTCTTCCGGGCGACCGTGGGCGGGAAGGAGATCCACGGAATCGATCTGCTGCACTTCGAGGAGGGCGGGCGGATCAAGGAGTTCACCGTGATGGTGCGGCCTCGCTCCGCGGTGGAGGCGTTGGGGGAGGCTGTGCTGAAGGGGCTGGTGGCGGAGGGGCTGGCCTGAGGGGCGGCCACCGGGGTTCTCGGTGAGCTCGGGCGCCGGGTGCGGGTGCGTCGTGGCTGGTCGCGCCGTTCCCCGCGCCCCGGGGAGTGCCGGCCTCGGTGGCGTCACAAGACGGGCGCGCAGTTGCCTGGGCGCCAGGGGCGTATCCTGCCGGCGTGAGACTGCGGTTCGAGACACGCCCGTCCGACTCGCCGTGGGTCGACAGCGTGTGGACGTGCACCAGCGAGCGCGTCACCACCATGACGTCCGTCGCCGGGACACGGCTGGGCCTGGTCTTCTGGCAGCAGGACGGGGCGGCGTACGCGGCGGTCACGGGCCCCGAGACCCGCACCGGCACGGCGCCCGTGCCGGAGGGGGCCGTCTTCACCGGAATCGACCTCGCCGTGGGCACCTCCCTGCGGATGGTGTCCACGGCGGACCTGCTCGACGGCGGGGTCCCGCTCCCCGACACCTCGCGCCGGACGTTCCGGCTGGACGGGGCGCGCTGGGAGACGCCCGGGCCGGACGACGCCGAGGCCCTGGTCGAGCGGCTGGTGCGGGCCGGGGTGCTCGACCGGGAGCCGCTCGTCGCCGACGTGCTCCGCGGTCACCACCCCGACGTCTCACAGCGGACCGTCGAACGGCGTTTCCGGGCCGCGACGGGACTCACGCGGGGTGCCGTACGGCAGATCGAGCGGGCGCGCACGGCGGCGCGTCTGCTGGCCGCCGGCGATCAGGCGGCCGACGTCGTCCCCAAGCTGGACTACTTCGACGAGCCGCACCTGGCCCGCGCCCTGCGCACGTACGTCGGACGCACCGCGCGTCAGCTGCGCGAGGGCGCCGGAGGGGCGATCGCGCTCGACGTCGATCAGCGCCGGACGTCGTAGACGAGCTTGACGATGCCGTTGGAGTAGGTCGCCGACTCCCGCAGGGCCAGCATCTGCTTGTCCCGGTCGGCGCGGCCGAACAGGCTCTTCCCGGCACCGAGCAGCACGGGGAACATGAGCAGGTTGTACTGGTCGACGAGGCCGGCGTCGGACAGCCGCCGGGCCAGTTCCGCACTGCCGTGGATGAAGACGGCGCCGCCTTCACCCTCCTTGAGCGCGGCGACCTCCTCGGTGGAGCGCAGGATCGTGGTCGGGCCCCATCCGTCGACCAGGGCGTCCTCGGAGAGCGTCGACGACACCACGTATTTCGGCAGGTCGCGGTAGGCGGCATGGTCCTCCGAGCCGGGCCAGACCGGCGCGAACGCCTCGTAACTGCGGCGGCCGAACATCAGCGCCGTCGTGTCGGACAGTTCCTCCCCCTTCAGCGACCAGGCCTCCTCGACGAACTCCAGGTCCTTGAACACCCAGCCGCCGCTGCGGTGTTCCTCCCCCGGCCCGCCGCCGGGCGAGTCCACGACGCCGTCCAGGGACATGAAC
Organism: Streptomyces werraensis; assembly: GCA_014656175.1. Taxonomy (GTDB): domain Bacteria; phylum Actinomycetota; class Actinomycetes; order Streptomycetales; family Streptomycetaceae; genus Streptomyces; species Streptomyces werraensis. The sequence goes on along the minus strand of BNBX01000003.1, from coordinate 630,580 downwards.
CCCGTGTACACCAGTTTCCGCATGATGCGCCTCTCCTCCGGCCCGACGCGGGCCTCCGGCCTGTTGCGTTCACGTTAGAGGGAGACGGGCACGGCCGTCTTGGACAGAAACGACAGGGCTCCTCACGCCCCGCCTCTCCCGGTCAGCGGTCATGCTGCGTGGCGTAGGGCTGGAGGAGCTGGTCGACGGGGGCGTAGTCGTCGGTGAGGACAGGGGCGCCGGCTGTCCACGTGGTGAGGGGTTTCCCCGTGACCGTCCTCCATCCTGTGCTGCGGGCGTCCAGTGCCTTCTGGATCGCGGTCAGGTCGGTGGGGCTGTCCGAGGCGACGGCCACGAGGTTGCCGCCCGCGGGGGCGTCGGTGCGGGCCAGACCGATGTCGACCGGTTCGCCCAGGAGGGCGACGTACGCGAACACCTCGCGGAGCGTGGCCAGTTCCGCCTTCGCGAAGGCCTGCTCGCCGTGGTCGATGAGGTTGACGACGTAGAGGCCGCCGGGGGCGAGGACGCGCCGCACCTCCGCGAGCGCCTGCACCGTGGTGAGGTGCCAGGGCACGCTGACTCCGCCGAAAGCGTCGCCCACGACCAGGTCGAGCGCGTCGGTGGCCGGCCGCCTCAGTCCCAGCCTGCCGTCCTCGGTGCGCACCTCGATGCCGGACTGCGGCCGCAGTCCCAGCCGTTCACGGTCGATGCGTACGACGCCGTCGTCGATCTCGGACACCACGCTCCGCGTGCCCGGGCGGGTGGCCGCGAGGTAGCGGGGCAGGGTGAGACCTCCGCCGCCCAGATGGTGGGCCGTGAGCGGCCTGCCGGCAGGGAAGGCGGCGTCGATCACCGACGCGACGGCCTTGACGTAGGTGAACTCCAGGTGGGTCGGGTCGTCGGCGTCGACGTAGGAGTGTCGTACGCCGTCCAGCACCAGCGTGCGACCACCCTCGCGGGCGGGGTCGGCGACGACCTCGGCGCAGTGGTACCGGGTCTCGACGTCGCAGCCGCCCGGCGCCACCGACGCGGCCAGGCCGCCCGCCGCCAGGACGAGCGCCAGGGCTGGCGCGGCGCCGCTCCGGCCGCGCAGGCGCCCGCCGACCAGGAGCGACGCGACCACCAGCAGTGCGCCGAGTCCGACCAGAATGCCGCTCACGGGCAGCCGTGACAGCAGCACGAAGCCGGTCAGGACCGTGCCGACGATCGACCCCGCCGTGCCGACGCCTGACAGCCGGCCGACGACCGTGCCGGTCTCGGCGAGGCTGGTGAGCCGCACCTTGGTCACCAGGGGCGTCACCGCGGACAGCAGCGCGCCCGGCACCAGGATCGTCAGCGCGGCGACCAGGATCAGCAACGGCCGCGCCCACTCCGCGACGCCGCGCAGTACGGCCGGTGTGAGGGCCACGACCGCGCCCGAGACGCCGAGCGCGGGAGCGAGGAGCCGCAGCGGGTCGACCTGGTCGGCGATGCGCCCGCCCAGCCACGACCCGAGCGCGATCGCCGTGAGGGCGATACCGATCACCAGGGTGCTCGTCTCGAGGGTGAGGCCCAGGTACGGGGCCAGCAGGCGCAGGGCGACGATCTCGACGACCAGCACCGCGGCCGAGGCCCCGAACACCAGCACGGCGGCGGTACGGTGCCCCGGACCGGAGCGGCTGCGCGTGCTCTCGGCGACGGGCGAGGAAGACAATCCGGTCACAGGCGACATCCTTGCATGCGGGCGGCCGTCGGCATGCCGCCTCGCGCACGACCGGAGCGCAGGCCGTCGGCCGGTCGGCCCGCGTCCGCACGAACCCGGTAACTCATCGCGGGACAGGCGAAGTCGCCGGGCGGCCGGCGTGCAACTGACCCTTCGACCGCGCCTGTTGAAGACACCGTGATGGAGCGTGCAACGACAGTGTGAGAGCGGAATCGGTCACGCCGCCCCGGCTCCGTACCGGACGGCGGGAAAGTCGCGTGCGCCGGTCTCCGCCGTGGCCCCATCATGACCGGATGAAGGCACGCTTCCTCGGCATCGCCGAGTTGACGGATGTTCCGGACGTGGCCGTGGTCGTGGATGTCATGCGGGCGTACACGGTGGCCGCCTGGGCGTTCGCCCGGGGCGCCGGACGGGTGGTGCTCGCCCGGTCCTTGGAGGACGCGCTGGCGCTGAAGGCAGGGCATCCCGACTGGGTGACCCTCAAGGACGGCTCGCCCGCCCCCGGCTTCGACCTGGTCAACTCCCCCGCCCTGCTGCGGGACACGGACCTGTCCGGGCGCACCGTCGTGCAGAAGACGACGGCGGGGACCGTCGGCGCCCTGGCGGTGAAGGACGCCCCGCTGGTGCTGTGCGCGAGCTTCGTGGTGGCCGAGGCGACGGCCGGGCTGCTGCGGGCGCGCGCACCCCGCGAGGTGACCTACGTCGTCACCGGGGAGGGCGGTCGCGCCGAGGAGGACCTGGCCTGCGCCGAGTACATCGCCGGGCTGGCCGGCGGGGACGCGGTGGACGCCGGCCCGTATCTGCGGCGGGCCGCCGCATCTCGTTCCGCCGCCGAGCTGACGCAGGGTGTGCGTGAGGGCTCCACCCCCGAGGACGTCGCGCTCTGCCTGGAGCTGGACCGGTTCCCCTTCGCGATGGCCGCCGCCGTGGAGGAGGACTCACTCATGGTGCTCCGGCAGGTCACGCGGACGGACTCGCCCTCGGCCTGACATCCCGCCAGGGTCACCGGACGACGGTCTCCGTCACGGGTATTGACAACGATGTCAGCAGCGTGATCTAGTCCGCTTCCGTCCAGCCCGGTGCGACAGGTGAGCAACAGGAGCCGCTTCCATGGATTCACCCCTCCGCAGATGGCGCCACAGAGCGTCGACCGTCCTCGCCGCGCTCGTCGTCACCGGGGCCGGTCTCGCGCCGGCGCCGGCCCTCGCCCAGCCGTCGTCCCCCGCGCCCGGTGACCGGCTGACCTCCCTGGTCAACCCGTTCATCGGCACGCAGAACTTCGGCAACACCTTCCCCGGCGCCAGCGCCCCCTTCGGAATGGTGCAGGTCAGCCCGGACACCGGCGGGCAGGGCGGGTACGACTACCAGCAGGACAAGATCCACGGGTTCAGCCAGACCCACCTCTCCGGTGTCGGCTGCTCCGTCATGGGCGAGCTGCCGCTGATGCCGACCACCGGCGCGGTCGACACCGTGGACCCCGACGCGTACCGGTCGACGTACTCGCACGACGACGAGAAGGCGGAACCCGGCTACTACCGCGTCGGGTTGAAGACGTACGGCATCGACGCCGAGCTGACGGCCACCCCGCGCACCGGGTGGCAGCGCTACACCTTCCCCTCCACCGGCCGCGCCAACGTGCTGTTCAACACCGGCAAGGCCAATCAGCGGGTGTACAGCTCGGAGGTGCGCGTCGTCGGCGACCGGACGGTCGAGGGCCGGGTCGAGGCGGGCAACTTCTGCGCGGGCAAGGACCGGCACACGGTCTACTTCACCGCCACGTTCGACCGTCCGTTCGCCTCGCACGGCACCTGGCGGGGCTCCACCCCCCGTCCGGGCGAGCGGGACGCGGCCGGAGAGGGCGGCAACGGCGCCTGGGTGACGTTCGACGCCGAGGAGGACCGTGACGTCGTCGTCAAGGTCGGGCTGTCCTACACGGGTCTCGAAGGCGCCCGGAAGAACCTGGAGGCGGAGACGGCGGACTCGTACGACTTCGACGCCACGCGGGAGGCGTTGCAGGCGGCCTGGGAGCGACAGCTGGCCACGGTGAAGGTCGACGGCGGGCCGGCCGAGCGGCGGCGGGCGTTCTACACGGCGCTGTACCACGCGCAGTTGCACCCGAACCTCGCCGGGGACGTCGACGGACGGTACGCGGGCTTCGACGGGAAGGTGCACACGGCGGACGGGTTCACGCCGTACCAGAACCTGTCGTTGTGGGACACGCACCGGCCGCAGAACCAGCTGCTGCAGCTGCTGGAGCCGAAGGTGGCGAGGGACGTTGCGCTGTCGGTCGTGGCGACCGGGCGGGACGGCGGCTGGCTGCCGCGCTGGTCGCTCGCCAACAGCGAGACCAACATCATGACGGGCGACCCGGTGACCCCGTTCCTGGTGGAGGCGTGGTCCAAGGGGCTGCTCGCCGGTCATGAGCAGGAGGCGTACGCGCTGCTGCGGAAGAACGCCCTGTCGACGCCGCCGGACGACTCGCCGTACAACGGCCGTGCGGGCATCGCGCAGTACCTGGAGCGCGGGTATGTGCCCAGCGGGCTGAAGCTGGGCGAGGACTGCCCGGACAAGGGCGGCGACAACGACTGCGTGCACCCGGCGTCGGCGACCCTGGAGTACGCGGCGGCGGACGCGTCGCTGGCGCTGATGGCGAAGGGGCTGAGCCGCACGGCCGACGCGCGGATGTTCGCGGCGCGCGGCCAGTGGTACAGGAACCTGTGGGACTCCTCCATCCAGCAGTTCCGGCCGCGCACCACCGAAGGCACCTGGGTGACGCCGTACGACCCGGTCGAGGCGGGTCACCAGTTCCACGAGGGCGGCGCCTACCAGTACCAGTGGCTGGTCCCGCAGGACCCGGCCGGTCTGGTGTCGCTGATGGGCGGCCGGAAGAGGACGGAACAGCGGCTCGACGCCTTCTTCGCCTACGACAAGCTGCTGAAGGACCCGGCGGGGACGGCCCGCGAGGACTGGATCTCCGCGCCGTACGACTACTACGGCAAGCCGACCTACAACCCGAACAACGAGCCCGACCTGCACGCGCCGTACATGTACCTGTGGGCGGGCGCGCCGGCGAAGACGGCGACCGTGACCCGTGCGGCGATGACGCTGTTCACGGACGGGCCGGACGGGATGACCGGCAACGACGACCTGGGCACCATGTCGGCCTGGTACGTCTTCTCGTCACTGGGTCTGTACCCGGTGACGAACGGCGGTGACTTCCTCGCCGTGTCCTCCCCGCAGTTCCCCTCGGCTCAGATCCGCATCGGCGCCTACGGGAAGCTGCAGGGCGGCACCCTGACCGTGAAGGCGCCCGGGGCGAGCGACACCCGGCGGTACGTGAAGCGGGCGCGGTTCGGCGGGAAGGACCTGCGCGCCACCTGGCTGGACTGGGACGCGGTCGCCAAGGGCGGACGGCTCTCCTTCGAGATGAGCGACAAGCCGTCGGCGTGGGGTACCGGCAAGGGCGCCGAGCCGCCGTCGGTGAACCGGGCGGCGGCCGACTCCCGCCGTCATCTGGACGCGTCGCTGCGCACGTCGGCCGATGTGGTGCCCGCCTCGGACGAGGCTCAGGACGTGCGGCTGCGGATGGACGTGCTGGGCCAGGCTTCGGGCGCGCTGCGGGTGAACGTCGCCGCCGAGGCGCCCCGCGGGTGGACGGTGAAGGCGTCCGGCCCGTTCACGCTGGCGTCGCACCGGCTGCCGGTGCAGCGGACCGCGACAGTGGACATCCGCGTGCCGGCCGGGACCGCACCGGGCACGTACACCGTGCGGATCACGGCGAGCGCCGTCGGCGTGAGGACGGTGGAGCGGGTCGCCACCGTCGAGGTGCGCGAGGCCGCTCGCTGCGCCGGGGACGGCGGTGAGCGGTGCGCCGTCGACCTCGGCAAGGAGCTGAACCATGACGGGACCGCGACCGTCACGGCGTCCGACGAGGGCGACTTCGACGGCGGCGGGTGGAGCTACGACGGCGACCTGCTGCCGGAGGCGGGACCGGTGGTGTGGGACGGCGTGACCTACCAGGCGCCCGACCCGTCCGGCACGGCCGCGAACTTCGTCGAGGCGCGCGGGCAGGCCATGCTGCTGCCGTACGGTTCGTACGGCACGCTGCGGCTGGTCGGCGCGTCCCACCACGGGCCGGTGACGACGGACCTCACCGTCCGCTACACCGACGGCACCACCGCCGAACTCCCGGTCACCGTCGGCGACTGGGCGGGTTCCACGCCCGCGGGCGGCTCCGTGGCGCTGGAGATGCCGCACCGGATCAAGCGGGGACAGGGCGTGGACGGACCGCCGGTGCGTCTGTTCGCCGCGTCCGTGGCCCTCGACGCGTCGAAGACGGTGCGCTCGCTCGGGCTGCGGAACGACCCCAGGGTGCAGATCTACGCCCTCACGCTCGGGTAACCCCCACCCGAGGCTGGGCGTCCGTGTCCCGTGACACGGACGCCCGGCTTGTCACGTCCCGCCCGGTGTGGGCGGTAGCGTGCGGCACGAACCGAGGCGTCGTGACCCGCGGGCCCCGAGCCGCGCGGGCCAGTGAATCGAGGTGGCCGCCGATGGGCGTGGAGAGCGTCCTGCATCCGGGTCCGCTCGTCCCCGTGGGGCACGTCGAGCCCGTGCCGCGCCGTGTGCGCGGGTTCGTGGACGGGCACGTCGTGTTCGACACCCGCCGCGCCCTGTACGTGTGGGAGTGGCCCGGCTATCCGCAGTTTTGCGTGCCGCGGGACGACCTGGTCGAGGCGTCGCTGATCGACGACGACCGGACGGAGCACCTCGGGGCCGGCCCCGCGCGGCGCCATTCGCTGCGGGTGCGGGACGCGGTGCGGGAGGGCGCGGCCTGGGTGTGGCAGGACGGCGCCCCGGAGGCCGTGCGGGGCACGGTCCGCTTCCGCTGGAGCGCGCTCGACGCGTGGCTGGAGGAGGACGAGCCGGTGTTCGTCCATCCGCGCAGCCCGTACACCCGCGTGGACGCGCTGCGGTCCTCCAGCCGGGTGCGGGTGGAGATCGACGGGGTGGTCCTCGCGGACGCGCCGCACTGCGTGAAGCTGTTCGAGACGGGTCTGCCGACCCGCTACTACCTCGACCGCGCCCACATCAACTGGCCGCTGCTGCGCCGCACGGACCATGTCACCCAGTGCCCGTACAAGGGGACGACGAGCGGTTACTGGTCCTTCGACGGCGGGACCGGCCCGCACGAGAACATCCTCTGGGCGTACGACTTCCCCACCGTCCAGGTCTCCCGCATCGCGGGCCTGGCGGCGTTCTACAACGAGTACGTGGACCTGTACGTGGACGGCACGCTCCTCCCCCGCCCGACGGGCACACCGGGGGTGCCGGCGCGGCCGGGCGGCAGGCGGGACTGACGTCCCCGGGTCCCGGCCCGGAAAACCGGTGGAGCGACGGCCGTGCCCGCCGCTACAGTGCGCGGCGTTCCCGTCGTCCAGGCAAGGACCTGCCGTTGTACACCGCGTGAGATCTCCCGAGCGCTGATCTGTCCCGCGTCGCGCTCCGCCGCGACGTGCTGATTCCTGCTGCGGTCTCACTGAGAACGGTGTACTCCTTTGCTCACCACCTGGGTTGTCATGCCCACCTGCCTTCCTGCGGTCCGGCGTCGCTGCCACGTCTGCGGGGCCGGCCGCTTCCGGGCGAGCGGCAAGTTCCGCGTCAACGCCCACCACAAGCTCCTCGACATATGGCTCCTCGCGCTCTGCACGGCGTGCGGGGAGACGGCGAAGTTCTCGGTGCGGGAACGGGTCCCTGTGCGGTCCCTGCGGTCCGGATTCCTGGACCGGCTGCACGACAACGACCTCGGTCTGACGGCCGAGCTGCTCCAGGACCCGGCCGTGCTGCGCCACAACCGCATCGCCCTCGACTGGGACGGCGCCTGGCGTCTCGACACGGGTGGCACGGAGCACCTCGGCCAGGAGGTGGCCGACGTGTCCGTGCGCTTCGCCGCACGGATACCGGTCCGGCCGGTGCGGCTCGTCGCCGACGGGTTCGGACTGTCACGGGGCGAGGTGGAGCGGCTGGCGGCCGAGGGGAAGCTGGTGTCGGCGGTGCGGCTGGACAGCCGCCTCTCCGGCGACTTCACCTTCGCGCTCAAGCGCTGAACGAGGGCGGCGGGTCCGTCCGGTGCCGAGGGGCGCCGGGCGGGCCCGCCACCATGGCCGCGGCCGGCGTCCGGCCGGGGAGAACGGCCCAGGCCGGTCGGCGCGGGCTCACTCCGGCCGGCGCAGCAGCAGGTCGATCACGCCCGTCAGGTCCTCCTCGCCGCCGCCCTCGGCCAGGCGACGGCGCATCAGCGCGAAGAACGGGGCGAGCAGTTCCGGGCTGACGCCCTGTTCGTCTGCCGTGTCCAGGAAGGTAGGTGTGCCGGCCACCTGCATGGCGAGGGTGGAGGTGACCCCCTTCGTGTAGTCGCCGCCGCGGAGCTGTTCGGCGGTCCCGTGGACCGCCGGGGCCATCGCAGTGAGCCAGTCGGCCAGCAGCGGGGCGAACGCCGTGGGGTCGACGTCCTCGCGGCGGATCAGGGCGAAGGCGTGCGCCGCGCCGGCGAACATGCCGTACATGGCGCTGAGCAGAGCCACGTCGTGCAGGGCGGCGTGGGACGGGTTCTCGCCGACGTAGGTGGTGCCGGCGGGGACGGCCAGCGTGTCCCGGTGCTGCTCGAACAGGTCCCGTGCGCCGCTGTAGAGGACGTAGCCGCCGGCTTCGGGGACGCCGATCATCGGCGGGACTGCCATGATGCCGCCGTCGAGGTAGCGGGCGCCGCGCTCGGCGGCCCACGCGGCGCGGGCGCGAGCCTGGGCGGGAGTGCAGGTGGTGAGGTTGACGACGTCCTTGCCGGTCAGGTCGGCGCCGGCCAGCGTGTCCTCGACCGACGCGTCGTCCAGGAGGCACACGACGACCAGGGTGTTCGCGGCCACCGCCGCGGGAACGCTCTCCGTGGCCCGGGCGCCTTCGGCAGCGAGGGCATGGGCGCGGGACGGAGTGCGGTTCCAGACGGTGAGGGGGTGGCCGGCGGTCAGCCAGGCGCGGGCCAGCGCGGTGCCCATCGCGCCGAGGCCGAGCAGGGTGACGGGGGTTTTCTCCGTATCGGTGCGGGTCATGCCGTTTAGGCTGGCCGCGGATCCGGTGGTGATCAAGTACGCACTTGCGAGTGGGTGATTACCTCCGGGTGAGCATGCGCGTCGGAGGGGTGGAGCATGACGACGGTGAACCGGCCGGGCACGGCGGACGGACACGTCTGCGGGATCGACGCGGCGATGGAGGTGATCGGCGGCAAGTGGAAGGTGCTGATCCTGTGGGCGCTGCACGAGCACCCGCACCGCCGTTTCGGTGAGCTGCGGCGGCTGCTGCCGGGCGTCACCGAGAAGGTGCTGGCGTCGCATCTGCGGGAGATGGAGGCGGACGGCATCGTCCGCCGCGTCTCCTACGACGAGGTGCCGCCCCGTGTGGAGTACTCGCTGACCGAGGACGGCAGACGGCTCAACGACGCGCTGGAGCCGCTGGCCGCCTGGGGGCGTGAGCGGTCCGCGGCCGGGTGAGGGAGTGGCCGCCCGGGTCGCGCCCTCACGGTCGGCCGAGGTCCGCTCAGGACAGCGGCCGGCAGTACAGGGCGTCCGGTGTGCGGCCGGAGCCGATACGCCCCGTCCAGGCGATGCCCGCCGCGTACTCGTCGTCCGCGCACTGGCCCTTGTAGTGGCCTCGTGCGAAGTCGCCGCCCTTGGGTGACGTGCCGCGGTTGTCGCCACGGTCGAACCAGACCGTGCGGCCGCCCGTGGCCGTGAGGGTGCCGGGTGCGGCCTTGCGGCACAGCGCGGACGAGACGGCGGCGCCGCGCACGCTGTAGCCGGCGAGGAAGTGGCCGTCGGCGCACTGGAGTTTGGTGTAGCCGGAAGCCCAGTCACGGCCGGGTGCGACGTGCCGTTCGTCCGTGACGACCTCGTGTCCGCCGCCCGGGTCGTCCGACGCTGCCGCGCGCACGTCGGTGCACAGGCCGCGGTTGCCCGTGTGGCTCAGTCCGGCCAGGCGAAGACCGTCGGGGCAGGCCGCCTTGCGGGCGCCCGGGTCCCAGTCGGGCAGCGCGCGCATCCGGCGTGAGGCGACGAAGTCGCCGTGGTCGGGGCTCAGCATCGCCCATCGGGTCACCGGCGGGACGTGACCGGTGCGGCCGGGGGCCTCCACCAGGCGCCGCCAGGCGTCCGACCGCCAGTCGTCGCCGTCGTGGACGGCCATCCGCCGGCCCGCGGCGTCCCAGTGGAGCAGGGCCCAGCCGTTGCCACGGCGGTTCTCGTGCCATCCGACGAGGGGCCAGTACGCGAAGTCGGCGTCGGCGCGGATCAGTTCGTCGACGAAGTTCTCGAACCAGGCGCGCGGGGCCGTGCCGGTCTCCTCGCGTCCGCCGACGCCGAACTCGGAGATCCACACGGGGGCCGTCCAGTGGCGGTCCGCGTCACCGGCGACGTAGAACGCCTGGCGGTCGAGGACATCGGCGAGTTCGGCGGGGGTGAGGTCCTGGTAGCGGGGGTCGCTGGTCTCGCCGATGCCCGTCGCGCCGGTGTGCCGGGGGCCTGTGTAGCCGTAGAAGTGGGCCGAGTGGACGAGTTTGCCGGAGTCTACGAGGGTGTGCGACAGGTCGCGTACGGGTTCGAGGGTGGGGCGTCCGTGCGGAAGGCCGTCGACCGGCAGGCCGGTCCAGTTGATGCCCTCGACGATGATCAGCAGATCGGGGTTCGCCTCGGTGAGGATGCGGTCGCCGGCCCTCTGGCTCGCGGCGAACCAGTCGTGCCGGTCACCGAGGCCCCAGTTGGGGTCGTCCCAGACGCTGCGGCGGACCTCGTTGTAGAGGTCGGCGCCCACGACGCGCGGGTTGTCGCGGTACCGGCGGGCCATGAACAGCCAGTCGTTCTCCCAGGCCCCGGCCGACTGGCTCGCGTTCCAGCGTTCGTTGCCGTCCACGCCGCAACACCAACGGGTGGTGTTGGTGTGGTTGTTGAGGATCACGGCGAGCCCGGCGTCGGTGAGGGCTCGCACCGCGGCGTCGTACACCTGCAGCGGTGTCTTCCCCTCCAGCCGGGGGTTGGCGGTGACGGCGCCGGCGGTGACCGGGCGGGTGTCGTGGATCATCTCGTTGGAGAAGGGCAGCCGGACGCTGTTGATCCCTATCTCCCGGAAGCTCGCGACGATCTCGGCCATCGGGGCGCGGTCGAGCCCGAGCGGGATGCGGTGGGCGTTCTCGCCCGCGTGGTGGTTGGCGTCGTCGTCCGCGCTGCCCTTGCCGTTCCACGTGCCGCTGGCACCGTGCCAGTTGCCGGAGCGCAGTTTGAAACGGTCGCCGTTCGCGTCGACGATCCAGCGGCCCCGCGTGCTGAGCGGCGGGGTCCAGTCGGCGGGCGCCGCAGCGACCTCCTCGGTCGCGGTCGTACGGTCCGGCGGCCGGGCCGCCGCGGGGACGGGCACCGACAGGGCCGGCAGAAGAAGGACGGACGCGATCTTCGGTACCCAGGAACCCCGCACGGCCGCTGCTCCCTCCACGAAGGCGTTCTTCATGATGCGGCCATGACAGACCGATGGTCCATACCTGGGGAGGGCCGCGCTCACCCGGGCCGGGACGGCGCCGTCATTGTCCATGCGGCCCCCGCTTCGGCCATCCGCATGCGGCATCCGGGGCACGTCCGCGCCCGACGGGCGTGTGGCGTGGCGGGGCCGTCCGGTCCCGCCCAGCATGAGGGGGTGCCCTACCGGACACGCGGACGCTCCGCCGGTGCAGGGGGGCGTCCGCGTGCCCGGCCCCCGACGAGGAGCGTGCCCATGACCTTCAATCCCCTCGAGCAGCGCGGCATCCCGCTGGACCGCCAGCTGCGCAACTGGCGCGAGCTGAACGTGGAGCCCATCGACCCGGACCGCTGCGACCCGTACACCCGCTGCCGGGTCATCACCATGAACGGGATCGAGGTGGAGGCGATCCTGTTCAGCCACCAGCTCGCCCGCAACACCGTCGACCCGGAGATCAAGCGTCAGCTGGCCCAGACCCGGTACATCGAGGCGCAGCAGCAGAAGGCGGTCAACTGGCTGCTGCCCGGCCTGTCCTCGGTGCTGGAGACGACCATCGCGTACGAGCAGGTGGCCGTGGACCTGACCGCCTGGGTGGCGCGGATGGAGCCCGACCCGTATCTGAAGCAGGCCTACCAGTTCGGTGTGCTGGAGGACTTCGACCATCTGTACCGGTACGCCAACCTGTACGAGATGATCGAGCACCGCAAGGCCGAGTCGATCGTCGACAACCTCACCGAGGTCATGCCGGGCAGGCCCACCCGGTACCACCACCGCGACCCGGTCGACAACGTCCGCGACCCGTACGCGAAGGACCAGGCCGACCCGCTGTCGAAGCTGCACGCGTTGACGATCATGTCGACGGAGCAGCAGACCATGAACTTCTACATGAACACGGGCCCCACCTACATGGAGCCGATCGCCCGTCAGCTCTACCAGGAGATCGGGCTGATCGAGGAGGAGCACGTCACGCACTACGAGTCCCTGGTGGACCCGGGTGAGACGTGGTGGGAGCAGCTCGTCAACCACGAGTACAACGAGTGCTACCTGTACTACTCCTTCATGGAGCAGGAGAGCGACCCCAAGGTCAAGGCCATCTGGGAGCTGCACCTGAACATGGAGCTGGAGCACCTGCACGTCGCGTGCGACCTGATGCGCCGGCTCGACGGTCGCGAGCCCGCCGAGGTGCTGGCCCCCGCGCTGCCCAACGTGCTCACCTTCGAGCCGAACAAGGCCTATCTGCGCGAACTGCTCGACACGCAGATGGACCTGACCACGCTCGGAGCCGGGTACGTGCGCGAGGCGCACGAGCGGTTCGAGAAGATGCAGGAAACGATCCACGGCGGTGAGAACCCGCCGAGCGACCGGGTGATGCACATGCACGACGACATGTTCGGCCGTGAGTACCGCGTGCAGACCGAGGGCGAGCACCCCGACCCCGCGCAGCGCGAGAAGTAGGGAGGGGAGCGCATGTCCGACTTGCAGACCCCGCACGCCGGGGACGACCGTTCGCGGGACGACGACGTCGTCTCCCTGCTGATGCGCCAGCACGGCGACATCCGCAACCTGTTCGACGAGGTCGAGGCCACCAGCGGTGAGGGACGCCGGGACGCCTTCCGGAGGCTGGTGCGGCTGCTGGCCGTGCACGAGACCGCCGAGGAGGAGGTCGTCCACCCCTTCGTGCGGCGCTCGGTCGCGGGAGGCCAGGAGATCGTCGAGGACCGGCTCAAGGAGGAGCGGGAGGCCAAGGAGATGCTGGCCGTGCTCGACGACATGGACCCCGACGGCCCCGACTTCCTGCCGAAGCTGATCGAGTTGCGGCGTGACGTGCAGATGCACGCCCGGGCGGAGGAACGGTACGAGTTCATCCACATCCGGCGCAGCACCGACGTCACCGATCTCGCCGCGATGGCCAAGGCCATCAAGGCGGCCGAGGCGATGGCGCCCACCCGGCCCCACCCGGGTGTCGAGTCCGGCGCGAAGAACATGGCGCTGGGTCCGGTCGCCGCTCTCATGGACCGCACCAAGGACACCGTGCGCAAGGCGATGGGCGGAAGCTGAACTCTCCGCGGCGCCGGGCTGACCGGCGCCGCGCGGGGTAGACGGCGAGCGGCAGCCGATCGTTCGGAAGGACGGACCGCACCGTGAGCACCTCTGACCACCCATCGGCCGGCACGGCCGCCGCGCGACGCCCCGAGCCCCGACGATCGCTGCTGGTCTGCGCGGTCGTCGGGGCCGCCGTCATGGCCGCCGTGGACGAGATCGTGTTCCATCAGCTGCTGCACTGGCACCATTTCTACGACCGCTCCACGTCCGGCGTGGCCCTGCTGTCGGACGGGCTGCTGCACACGGCCGAACTGCTGGCGCTCGTCGCCGGGTTCTTCCTGTACGCGGATCTGCGGCGGCGCGACGCGCTGGCCGTCGGCCACGCGTGGAGCGGGGCCTTCCTGGGCGCGGGCGCCTTCCAGGTGTTCGACGGGATCGTGGACCACAAGGTGCTGCGCGTGCACCAGGTGCGGTACGGCGTCGACGTCACCCCGTACGACTGGGCGTGGAATCTGGCGGGGCTCGTACTGTTGGCGGTCGGTGGCCTGCTGCTGGCACGCGCCCGGCGGGCCGGACGGCGGCGGCCGTCGTGACCACCGGTCCGGTGGCGGCTCCCCTCGCGCTCGCGTGTGTGCTCGCCGCCGTGGTGTACGCGGCGGGCGCCGCCCGGCTGAGACGCCGGGGTGACGCCTGGCCGTGGCGGCGGGACGCCGTCTTCGCCGTCGGCTGCGCGGCCTTGGTGTGGGGGCTGGCCGGTCCCGTGCCGGGCGGGCCGTTCACCGCGCACGCCGGCCGTCATCTGCTGGTGGCGATGGCGGGTCCCGCGCTGCTGGCGACGGCCCGTCCGCTCACGCTCGTCCTGCGGCTGCTGCCGCCGGGCGGGCCGCGCCGGGGGCTGCTGCGGGTGGCGCACTCCCCCGCAGCCAGGTGGCTGCTGTTCCCACCGGTCGCCGCGGCCGTCGACGTCGGCGGTCTGTGGCTGCTGTACCGCACGGGCCTGTGGGCGGCCGCGCACCGGAACCCGTTGCCGGGGGGTCTGCTGGAGCTGCACATGCTGCTGGCCGGACTGCTGTTCGCGATGGCCGTCTGGCGGCTCGACCCGGTGCGCGGCCGGTGCGGTCTGCCGCTGCGTGCGGTGACGCTGCTGGCCGCGGGTGCGGCGCACGCCGTCCTGGCCAAGAGCCTGTACGTGGCAGGGCCGCCGGGGACCGCGTTCACGGCGGCCGATCTGCGGGCGGGGGCGCAGCTCATGTACTACGGCGGGGACGCCGTGGAGATGTTCCTCGCGCTGGTCCTGGCCGTGCAGTGGTACGCGGCGACCGGGCGGCGCCGGGCACGGCAGGCGGCCCGGGAAGCCCTCCCCGCGGGGGTGCACTGACCCCGCGGTCTACAGGCGTACGACGATCAGCGCGATGTCGTCGCGGCCCCCGTCGGCCACGCCCATACGGGTGAGCAGGGTGTCGGCGAGGGGTTCCGGGTCGAGGTCGGCGTGGTGGGCGACCGCGTCGGTGAGGCGCAGCAGACCCGCGTCGATGTCCTCGCCCCGGCGTTCGATCAGGCCGTCGGTGTAGAGCACCAGGGTGTCGCCCGGGGCGTAGGAGACGGTGGCCTGCGGACGCGGGGCCTGTTCGGTGAGGACGCCCAACGGCGGGTCCGTGGCCTGGTCGAGCAGGACCGCCGGGCCGTCCCGCCGTCCCAGCACCGGCGGGGGGTGGCCCGCGCAGGTGTAGGTGACGGTGCGGGCGCGGGTGTCCACGACGGCCTTGGCGGCGGTGGTCGCCAGCGCGCCCTCGAAGGTCCGGGCGTACCGGCTGAGGAGGTCCATCGCCGCGCCGGGCTCGCGGATGGCGCGCACGGCGGCTGACAGGGCGCTGCGCAGCATGCCCATCACGGCGGCGGCCTCCAGGCCGTGGCCGACGACGTCGCCGACCGCGACGGTGAAGCTGTCGTCGTCCAGGTCCACCACGTCGTACCAGTCGCCGCACACGTTGAGGGAACGGGTGGCCGGCATGTAGCGCACGGCGATGCCGCGGTGCGCGGCCAGGTCCGGGGCGTGCAGCATGACGTCCTGGAGGGCGAGCGCAGTACGGCGTTCCCAGTCGTGGGCGGCGCGGAGCTTGTCGTTGGTCTCCTGCAACTGCCGCGCCTTCGCGTACAGCTCGGCCTCCGTGACGGCCCGGGTGCGCACGCGGCCGGTCGGTGTGTCGTGCACGGGGCGGGACAGCAGGAACTCGGTCATGTCCTCGACACGGTGGACGATCCATTCGATCTCGCCGTCGGGGCCGAGGACGGGCGTGTTGACCGGCGACCACCAGCGTTCCTGGAAGGCGCCGGGGCGGCCGGGCACCGGGAGGTCGTACCGCTGCACGGCGAGCGTGTCCGGTTCCTTGGTCCGCAGGACGCGCAGGAGTGAGGCGCTCAGGCTGCGGATGCCGTCGGCCGCCGGGTCCTCGGGGTTGTCCGGGTAGATGTCGAAGAGGTAGCGGCCGATCAGCTCCTCACGGGCGCGGCCGGTCACTCTCAGGTACATCTCGTTGACGTCGACGACGGTGAGGTCGGCGTCCAGCACCAGGTACGGGCTGGGCAGGACCGAGAAAAGGGCCCGGTGGTCGACCCGCGGTGGGCTCATGTGCGGTCTCCCGTCCGGTGTCGGCGCGTCACCGTCAGTATGCGCCGCGAAGCCCGGGTCCGTCGGGTCGCCCGGCTTCGGAGCGACACGCCGATGAGTCCGGCGGGCCTGCGGAGTCCCACCCGCAGGAGGCGGCGCACCGGGCGCCGTGCCGGCCGACGGGAGCGGACACCATGAAGCTGACCACCGTCACCAACATCTCCGTCGACGGCGTCATGCAGGGCCTCGGCCTGGCGGACGAGGACCGCCGGGGCGGTTTCGAGCGCGGCGGCTGGGCCCTGCCGCTCGTGGACGAGGAGACCATGACCCGTCTCGGCGGGGTGTACGGGCGGGCCGACGCGTTCCTGTTCGGGCGCAGGACCTACGAGATCTTCGCCGCCTCCTGGGGCGCCATGGCCGATCCGGAGGACAATCCGGTCGCGGCGCCGCTGCACGCGCGGCCGAAGTACGTCGTGTCGAAGACGCTCACCGACCCGGGCTGGGCGCACACGACCGTGCTGGCCGGTGACCCCGCCGCCGCCGTGCGGGAGCTCAAGGAGCGGATGCCCGGTGAGCTCCAGGTGCACGGCAGCGGACAACTGGTGCGGTGGCTGGCCGCCGAGGGTCTGATCGACGAGATGCTGCTCCTGACGTATCCGGTGATCGTGGGTCAGGGCACGCGGCTGTTCCCCGCGGACGGCCCGGACAGCGCGCTGGAGCTGGTGGACTCGTGGGCCACGCCGGGCGGGGTGACGTGCCACGCCTACCGGCCCGCGGGCCGGCCGCGGTACGCCACGGCGGTACCGCCCCGTACGTCGTGACCCCTCCTGGCACGCGGGCTCAGAACGGCATCTTGCCGCGCGCGCGGCGGCCGGCGGAGCCGCTGCGGCCGACGGCGCGAGAGCTGGAGTTGAAAGGCTTGCTGAGGAGCCGGCCCAGCGGCCCCGGCGCCTTGGAGCCGGCGCGCGAGCCGAATCCCAGGGTGCGTTGCGTCCCGTTCTGCGGGTGCCGCGACAGGCGTGGGACGAAGAAGGCCAGCACGGCGATGACCACGCAGACGGCGATGATGCCGACGACCATCATGAAGTCCTCCAGGGTGATGCGACGGGGCGGTGAGCCACGGACCGGGCGGTCCGTGCGACCTCTCGTTCCCGCTCCCGGCGCGAACACGCTTCCGGATCCCCACCTGCTGCCGGGCCCTCGCCTCAGGCTTCGCAGCGGCACCGTGACCCCCATGTGATCACCGGCGCGTAACGTCCTCCGGGCCACGGCCTGTCGTGGCACAGGGGACGAGAACAGGACACAGGGGGGCGGGACATGGAGTACCGGCACGCGGCGGTACCGGCCGTGGCGGGCGGCCTGATGCTGACGCTGCTGCTGTGGTGGGCGGGGGCGAGCGCCGACGCGCTGGACCTGGACGGCGCCACCGGCGCGCTGGGCATCGAGACGGTGAACGCGCTGCGGTCCTGGCTGAACCCGTGGGCGTACGACCCGCAGCCCGGCGCATCCGTGGCGGTGACGGCCGACGGCGCCAGTTACCTCGCCCTGCACGACACGGCGATGCAGATCCGCTTCGTCGCCGTGTTCCTGGTCCACGCGGCCGGGTCCCTGCTGCTGGTCCGGCGGCTGCCGGCGGAGCGCGGCCGGGTCTGGCAGGCGGTTCTGGCGCTGTGGGCGTGGGGAGTGGTCGCGGGCACCCTCGCGGTGACCGTGTCGGCTCCGTGGATGATCGCGTCCGGTGGGCGCGGGAGTTACCGGTTCCTGCCGCAGCTCGCCGCGCTGGCCTCGACCGGGCGGACGGTGCTGGTGCCGCTGGCGCTCGCCGCGGCGGTGTGGACGGTGTTCGTGACCCGGCTGGCGCTCAAGAACGCCGACCCGCTGCCGCGCGGGGACGTCCCGGCGCGGACCGCCGTCGTGGCCGCGACCATCGGCACCGCGGTGGTCGCCGTGTCCGTGGTGGTGCTGTCGTACCAGGCGAACGCGGCGCGCATCCAGACCGTGTTCACGGGCGGCGGGTTCCTTTCCGAACCGGGTGACCTGCTGCGGCAGTGGCTGCTGCTCGGCGCCTGGTCGGGTCCGTCGGGGGTCGGACTGTGGGACTGGCTGCTGGTGCGGTTCGGTGATGTGCTGCTGCTGGCGGTGGTGTGGTGTGCGCTGCGGTGGCTGCCGGGGATGCTCACCCGGGTCTCGGTCCCGGCGATGGCCGCGTGCACGGTGTGCGCCGTTGTCCTGGGGCTGCTGGTGCGGCACCTGTGGCGTGTGACGGTGGTCGACGGCGGGACGACGTCCTGGCATCTGCTCCAGGCCGCGTCCGGGCTCGGTGAGGGGACGAGCGCGGCGGTGCCGTGGGGCACGCTGGCGGGTGTCACCGCCACGGTGGTGCTGCGGGTCACGGGGCGGGGAGCGGAGGCGCCCGCGCCGCCGGCGGCGGACGGGGCCGGTTCCGGCGGGTAGGGTCGGTGCCGGTCGTGTCCTCCGGAGCCGACGAGGTGGCGCATGGTCGACGTCGAGGTGGTGCAGCTTCTGGTGTCGCCCGCGCACCGGCTGGCCGGGCGGCCCTCGGAGGGGCCCGCGCCCGGTCCGGGCGACGAACGCGTCCGGCGCGCGGAGGTGCGGGCGGGCTTGGGGCTGGTGGGCGACCGCTACTTCGCGCAGGCCGCGCACCGGGACGCCTCCGTGACGATGATGTCCGCGGAGAACCTCCCCACGGACATCGATCCCGCCGTCGACCTGCGGCAGACCCGCCGCAACGTGCTGCTGCGGGGTGTCGACGTCGACGCGCTGGTGGGCGCGACGGTGAGTCTGGACTGCGGGCAGGGTCCGGTGCGGTTCTCGCTGAACCGTCCGGCGCGGCCCTGCGCCTGGATGAACGTCACCGTCGGCCCGGGCGCGCAGAAGGCGCTCCGGGACAAGGGCGGGGTGCGGTGCACGCCGCTCGACGACGGCGTCCTCCTCGTCGGGTCGGCCCGGTTCGAGGTGCTGTCGGAGCCGGCCCCTCGGCGAGGGGCGCGGGGTGCTACTTGATCACGGCGTTCGCGCCGATGATCACCAGGCCGATCAGCATGTCCCCCGCCCCGGCCCGCAGCGAGGCGGGCCAGGTACGGCCGGCGCGGCGCGCGGTCCACATGCCCCATCCGGCGAGGATCAGGGTGTTGACCACCAGCGCCACCTCGACGGCACTGGCCTCCGTCCACCAGTCGGGCACCGCGAGGAGCAGCAGGACGACCGTGGGGACCGCCGCGGCGACGACCGGCCACTCGGCGATCATGGCGCGCAGGCCGGCCACCAGTCCGCCGGGCTCGGCGGACATCCGGTGGGAGAGCACGTGCGCGTAGCCGTGCGCGGCCGCGGCGGCGACGGCGGTGAGCAGCACCCACAGGGCGTCGGAGCCGGGGCTGGTCTGCTCGTCCGGTGAGTCGAGGGCGGCCGCCAGGGCGCTGGCCAGGACCAGTCCGTAGACGCCGCTGAGCAGGCGGGGTTCCGGGAGGCGCCGCTCGGCGACGCGTGGGGCGTCCGGCTCGGGCGACGGGTGGGCGGCTGGTTCGTGCATCGCGGGCGGCCTCCGGCGGGAGGAGCGGGACAGGGCGGCACGGCAGCACGTGAGGCGGCCGGAAGGACCGGCCGCCCCACGTGCGCCGTGTTCTGGATCAACTGCCGGGCCGCCCGGAGGCAACGCCCTGCGCCGGAAGCTGCCCCATTTGCCTCGAGCCCGCTACGAGGACCCGCGGCCGCCGCCGGCGGCGGTCACCGGCCGGCGGTGCGGGTCGCCGCCCGCTGCCGGCGGGCCGCCATGACGGCGTACACCAGCACGCCGCCGAAGAGGAACAGCACGCCCTGGTAGACGGCCTGGTATCCGGCGCCGGCGACCAGCCACAGCGAGAACGCGGCGGCGACCGAGGCGACGACCAGGTCGCGGACCAGGCGCCCGCGGTCGACGCGGTCCCGCTGCCCGGAGACGAGGTGGTAGAGCTGCGCGGCCGTCGCGAGCAGGTACGGGACGGTCGCGGTGAAGGTGGTGACCAGGACCAGCGTCTCGAACACCCGGGCCGTGCCGGAGGCGTAGTTGTACACCGTGAGCAGCGAGGCGAGGAGCACGGTGACGCCGACGCCCACCGTCGGCACGCCACGCCGCTTGCGGGCCAGGGGCGCGGGGAACAGCCCGTCCTTGGCGGCGGCGTAGGAGGTCTGAGCGCTGAGAAGCGTCCAGCCGTTGAGGCAGCCGGTCATGGACACCAGCGCGGCGAGCGCCACGGCCCAGCCGCCCCACGCGCCGCCGAACATGCCGTCGACGGCGTCCGAGAACGGCGCGCCGGACTCGACGAGCCGCTCGTGGGCGACCGTGCCGAAGACGGCGAGGGTGCCCAGCAGGTAGACGACCGCCGCTCCGGCGGTGCCGATGACGGTGGCGCGTCCGACGGTGCGCCGGGGGTCGCGCACCTCGCCGGCGCTGACGGCGGCGGACTCCACGCCGAGGTAGGAGAAGAGCAGGATGGCGGCCGCGGCGGAGACCGCGCCCATCGCGCTGTCCCCGCTCGCCCGGAAGGGCCCGAGGTTGTCGGCGTCGAAGAAGAGGAGTCCGCCGACGGCGACGAGCAGCAGCGGCACCAGCTTGAGCACCGTGGACACGACCTGCACGGCGCCGACGTAGCGGGTGCCCGCGTAGTTGGCGAGGGCGGGCAGCCACTGGATGACGAGGGCCGCGAGGCAGGCGGTCCAGCGGTGCTCGCCGACGGGGATCAGCACGTCGAGGTAGCCGACGGCGGCCACGGCGAGGGCCGCGTTGGACACCCAGGTGGTGATCCAGTACGCCCAGGCGGCGAGGAAGCCGGCGAAGTCGCCGAAGGCCTCACGGGCGTACACGTACGGGCCGCCGGTGCGCGGGTCCCGTTCGGCGAGGCGGCCGAAGACCAGGGCCAGGGCGATCGCGCCGACCGTCAGCACGCCGAAGGCGACGAGGCTGATCGTGCCGTACGGGGCGATGGACGCCGGGAGCAGGAAGATGCCGCCGCCGATGATGTTGCCCATGACCAGCGCGGTGGCGACGGGCAGTCCGAAGCGGCGGGCGCGCCGTTCCGTCCCCTCCGGGGCGCCGTCGGGGTGGGCGGGGCCGCCGGGGGTGTCCTGCGGGGCCGGAGCCGGCGGGGGGACGGTTCCGGTGACGTGCATGGGGTGGTGCGCCTCTCGTCGAACTGGTGCCCGGGATCGCCGGGCCGGAGTAATGGTCGGACATCACGTCCGATCCCGCCAAATCCGGCGTAATCATCCTGCGAGGAGGCGTCCGACTCCGGAAAAGATGCATCGGGAGGGCTTCGGGACGGGCGATCGTCCGGCGTGGCGGGCCGGACGGTCGGGCGTCTCCGTGGGGCGCCGGCACGTGGCCGTGAGGACAGAACACGCCCAGGAAGCAGCTGACGGCGACCGATGCGGCGGCCGCGAGCGAAGTCAGACGGAGGGCGGTCCTGCCGGGGAACATGACGGCCTTCCCTGAGGGCATGGGCGCGCCGCTCGGAGGGCGCGCCGGGCGGCCCGGGCGAGGGCTCAGATGCCGCCCATGCGGATGAGCCACCAGTCCGGGGTGACGGCGGCGTCCGCCGAGGCATGGGGCGCGGCGGGCCGCTCCGCCACGGTGTCCTCGAGCCGGATCCGCGCGGGCAGTTTCGAGAAGCGCGCCCTGCGGCGCGCCTCCGCCGGATGCTCGGGTCCGCGCACCTGGTCCATGCGCCTGCTCCTTGTCCGAGGACTGCTGCCTGACCGGTCGGTCAGGTGGGTGCCGAGTATGGGCACGCGCCGCGTCACCTGTTAAACAGGTGACGAGCATGCGTCGGAGCCGGCGGTCGCGGCCCTGCGCCGGCCGTGCACCGGCGGTAGCGTGAACCGCGTCCGCCCGTTCCCGGGCACTGCGGAGGCCGACCATGCCCACCTGGTCCTTCCGGTTCCAGCTGGGGCAGTACGTCAGGACGAGCCTGTGGATCCTGCCGGTGCTCGGCCTGGTTCTGGGGGCTCTTCTGGGCGAGGCCGCACTGGCGCTGGACGACATGGTGGGCATCCCCACCGGCTGGCGGTACACCGCCGCCACGGCGACGGGCGTGCTGACCGCCATCGTGGGCGCCATGGTGGCCCTGCTGGGGTTCGTCGTCACGATCGGTGTGCTGGTCGTCCAGCAGGCCACCGGCACGCTGTCCCCGCGCTACATGCGGCTGTGGTACCGGAACCGGCTCCAGAAGGCCGTGCTGTCCCTCTTCGCCGGGACCTTCGCCTTCGCGTTCACCCTGCTGCGCCGGATCGGCCCGGACACGGTGCCCGATCTCGGCGTCACCCTGGCCGGCCTGGCCGTCGCGGTCAGTCTGGTGATGCTGCTGGTGTACCTCAACCGGTTCGTCCACGATCTGCGTCCCGTGGCCGTCGCCGACCGGGTCCGCCGCACCGGCCTGCGCGTGCTGGGCACCTCGGTGCAGGCGCAGGGGCGGTGCAGCCTGCTCGGCGGGGAGACCCACGCGGGCCGTGGCACGCCGGCCGAGGTGGTGCGGTCCGCCGACGGCGGGGCGTTCCAGGGGACGGACGTGGCCGGGCTGGTGAGGTTCGCCGCGCGCCACGACTGCGTACTGGTGGTGGCGCACCGCGTGGGTGACTTCGTCCCTCCTGGAGGCGTGCTGCTCGAGGTCCACGGGGAGCCCCGCACCCCGCCCGAGCCGCACCGGCTGGCCGGGATGGTGGCGCTGGGCGCCGAGCGGACCGTCGAGCAGGATCCCGCCTTCGCGCTGCGGGTGCTGGCCGACATCGCCACCCGGGCCCTGTCCTCGGCGGTGAACGACCCGACCACCGCCGTGCAGGTCCTCAATCACGTCGACGCGTTCCTGCACGCGGTGGGCCGGTCCGAGCTGAGAGGCCGGCACGTGCTCGGCGACTCCGACGGCGTGCCGCGTGTCGTCGTACCGGGGCGGAGCTGGGAGGAGTATCTCGAACTCGGCGTGACGGAGGTCCGCGAGTACGGCATCGGGTCGCTCCAGGTGTGCCGGCGTCTGCGGGCCCTGCTGGACGGCCTGCTGGAGGGTGTGCCGCCCGAGCGGCGTCCCGCGGTGCGCCGCCAGCTCGCGCTGCTCGACACCGCCGTGGAGCGGGAGTTCCCCGACGCCGTCCGCCGCTCGCTGGCCCGCACCGGGGACCGTCAGGGCATCGGAGGCGG
Source organism: Streptomyces werraensis (assembly GCA_014656175.1). Taxonomy (GTDB): domain Bacteria; phylum Actinomycetota; class Actinomycetes; order Streptomycetales; family Streptomycetaceae; genus Streptomyces; species Streptomyces werraensis. The sequence continues at coordinate 607,510 of BNBX01000003.1, read as the reverse complement.
GAGCCCCTCCCCCGACGCCCTGCCGCGTCACGGTCCCCGGTGAACCGGCCGGGGAGGCGGGGTCAGTCGAGGGGTTCCGCCGACTGCGGGGCGAGGAACCGGTCGCGGCGGGCGGCGACGAAGTCCTCGACGGCCTGGGCCGGTACGCCCGTCACCCGCTCGACGTCGTCGGTGGCCCGGTCGTAGCGGTTCTGCCGGTGCAGCCGGCACATGGTGACGATGTGGTCCTCGATGTGCGGGGGCAGCCCCGCCCGGGAGAGGACTTCGTCCCGCCACCGCTCCGGGGGCACGTCCGCGTAGACGACGGACCGGCCGAGCGCCCGGGAGTACTCCCCGGCCATCTCCGTCATGTCCATCGCCCGCGGGCCGGTCAGCTCGTAGACGTGGTCCAGGTGACTGTGCCGGTCGGCCAGCAGCGCGGCCACGACCCGGGCGACGTCGGCGACCGCGACGGGGGACGTACGTCCGCTGCCGAAGGGCAGGGCGAGCGTGCCGTCCGCCTGGATCGACCGGGCGGCGAGGTCCGTGAAGAGCGGGTTGTCGAGGAACGAGGTGGGCCGGACGTGCACCACGGGCAGGCCCGACCAGTCGAGCACCTGCTCGGCCAGCCAGTGCAGGCGCTGCTGGTGGGATTCGTCGGTGCTGGTGGCCGTCATCTGCGACACCGTCATCTGGGACATGCCGACGAGGACGTCCAGGTCGCCGTACTCCCGGGCCACGCTCGCCACGACGGTGGCGGCCAGCAGGTGGTCACGGGACACCGGCATGGCGAAGTACATGCGGTCGATGTCCCGCAGGGCGGCGGCGACGGTCTCGGGCCGGGTGAGGTCGCCGAGGACCACCTCCGCACCGAGCCGGCGCAGCGCCGCCGCCCGTTCGTCGTCGCGACGGACCAGGACCCGTACCGGTACGTCGTCCGCGCGCAGGTGTTCGATCACCGCGCGGCCCACACCGCCGGCTCCGGTGACGAGGACGGACGGAGAAGGCATGATCGGTCTCCCTCCGGCCCGGCCGGTCCGCCGTGCGTCCGTCGGCATCCGTCCGGTGCCGGATACCGCCCGGCGCACGGCGCGGTTCCGGCCGGCCCGGTCTCGAGGATGTGACCAGCTTCGCACGGGCGGCCCGGCCCTTCGCGCCGGGCGACGGCGGGTCGGCCGACGAAGGAGTCAACCACCGTGCCTGGGCGGCGAATCGAGGCTGTACGGGTACCGGCCTACGCGAAGGGCCGGCCGGACCTCCCGGCCGCGAGCGGTCCGTTCGCCCGCTTGCGGGCGCGGTAGGCGGCGGCCTTGATCTTGTTGCCGCAGGGGTCCATGGCGCACCACTCGCGGCGCGCGCCACGGGAGCGGTCGACGAAGACCTGCGAGCACTCGGGATTGCCGCACTCCTTGAGCAGCGGCAGGTCGGGACCGCTCAGCGTCAGGACGGCGTCCCGGGCGACGTGGGCGAGCCCCTGCTCGACGGTGGCGTCCACCTGGAGTCCGGCGGGGGTGAGCCGGGGCACCGGGGTCGGCTTGGGCGCGTACTCGTTCACCAGGGCCAGCGCGTCCCGGTCTCAGTCCTCGCCCGCCATGGCGGCCCGGACCAGCCGGTGGACCGCCTCCCGCAAGGCCAGCGCCTTCCGCAGGTCGGCCGGTCCGGCGGGAACGTCGTCCACGGTGATGCCCGCCTCACGGAACCACGAACCGAGGCTCGCCGGGGAGTCGAGGTCCTCCCGGGGTTCGGCGCGGTGCCGGAAGCGCAGCGTGCCCAGGAAGTCGAGTGCGGGGGTGCCACCGGGGAACGCGTGCCTCATGTCACCAGCCTGGCCGGTGACGGCGCGGAGCGCAAGGACGGCGCCGTACGTCGCTCAGGAGTGCGGGCGGTCCGGTGTCCCGGTGGGGCCGTCGTTCTGGCCGGGTGTGGCGGTGGTGCGGGCGAGCAGGGGCAGGGCCACCAGTGGGAAGACGATGACGGACAGGAGGCCCGCCGCCACCAGCGCCGCCGCGTTCTCCGGCCGGATCGCGTCGAGCCGCACGCCGATCGTCGTTGCCGCCACGATCAGCGGCAGGGACGTGGCCTGGAGGAGCCCGGCGGCGACGAGTTCCGCGCGCGAGAGACCCGCCCGGCGGTAGAGCAGGACGGGAAGTCCGCGGACGAGCAGCAGGGCCGCGAGGAACAGCGGCACCCGCAGGACGGTGCCGGCGTCGGCGAACAGCGCCACGAGGTCGAACTGGACGCCGCTGGTGACGAAGAAGACCGGGACGAGGAAGCCGTAGCCGATGCCGTCAAGCTTGGTGTGGAACTGGGGGTGCCGGGTCTCGGCGTCCGGGTCGACCAGGCGGAGGACGGCCCCGGCGACGAAGGCGCCCAGGACGGCCTCGAAGCCGAGGTGCATGGCCAGCGCGGACAGGCCGACGATGAGCAGCATCGTCAGCCGCACCCGGATCTGGGCGCTGGTGTCCGCCAGGCCGGTCACGGTCCTGGACAGCCACCGGGAGCGGGTGGCGCGGATCGACGTCACGACGACGAGCACCGTCAGGCAGGCCAGGCCGAGCAGCAGGAGCAGCCGTGAGGCGAGGCCGGAGGCGTGCTCGGAGAAGAACAGCGACAGCAGGATCACCGCGCAGAACTCCCCGGCGGACGCTCCCCCGATGACGAGTTGCCCGACCGGGCGGTCGGCCGCGCCGGCGTCCTTGAGGACCGGGATGAGCAGTCCGAGGGAGGTGGCCACCAGGGCGATGCCGACCAGCAGCGGGCTCTCCACCAGCCCGGCGAGGTCGAGCGACCAGCCGACGGTGGCGGCGAGGGCGACCGTGCCGGCCAGACCCAGGGCGACGAGCCGTGCGGCCGGTCCCTGCCACCGTTCGAGGTCGATCTCCAGTCCGGCGAGGAACAGCAGGAAACTCAGCCCGATGACGGACAGCGCCTCGACCGTCCCGTCCGGCCGCACCCAGTCCAGGACCGCCGGCCCGAGGACGACGCCGGCCACGATCTCCAGGACCGGGCCGGGCAGCCGCACGCGAGGCGCCAGGGCGAGCAGGAACGGGACGGCCGCGGCCACCGCGAGCACGATGACCAGGTTGTCGTAAGACATGGTGGCTCCCGTGGCCCGGCGGCCTAGGACCCCTCCACCTTGCACACGCGGCGCGGTGCCCGCATCCCGTCGAGGCGCCGCGGCATCCCGTCCGGAACCCCGCGGAAAGTTCTTCGGCGGTGATGTCGAGAACCCGCGTCCGGCTCCGTCCCCGGTGTGAACGCGACGACAATGGGTCGCACCGGCACGAGGAGAGAACCGTCATGGCCAAGTACCTGCTGCTGAAGCACTACCGCGGCGCCCCGGCCCCGGTGAACGACGTCCCCATGGACCAGTGGACCCCGGAGGAGATCTCGGCCCATGTGCAGTACATGAACGACTTCGCCGCCCGGCTGGAGAAGACCGGCGAGTTCGTCGACGGCCAGGCGCTGGCGCCCGAGGGGTCGTGGGTGCGGTACGACGGCGAGGGGCGCCCGCCCGTGACCGACGGGCCGTTCGCCGAGACCAAGGACCTCATCGCCGGCTGGATGGTGATCGACGTCGACAGCCACGAGCGCGCCGTCGAACTGGCCGGGGAGCTGTCGGCCGCGCCCGGCGCGGGCGGCCGGCCGATCCACGAGTGGCTGGAGGTGCGGCCCTTCCTGACCGCGCACCCCACCGTCACCGAGTGACCTTGCCGATGAACGAGGCGCTGCTGAGGGCGCTCACACCGCGTGTCCTCGGGATCCTCGTCCGCCGCGGTGCCGGCTTCGCGGCGGCCGAGGACGCGCTGGTGGAGGCGGTGCGCGTGTGGCCGGACGCCCCGCCGCGCGATCCGCAGGGCTGGCTGGTCACCGTGGCCTGGCGCCGGTTCCTCGACGCGACGCGGGCGGACACCGCGCGGCGCAGGCGTGAGGACCGGGCCGAGGAGGAGCCGCCGCCCGGGCCCGCGCCCTCGGTGGACGACACGCTCCAGCTGTACTTCCTGTGCACCCACCCGTCGCTGACGCCGGCGTCCGCGGTCGCGCTCACCCTGCGGGCGGTGGGCGGCCTCACCACGCGTCAGATCGCGCAGGCGTACGTGGTGCCGGAGGCGACGATGGCGCAGCGCATCAGCCGCGCGAAGCGCACCGTCTCCGGCGTGCGGTTCGACCGGCCCGGGGACGTGTCCACGGTGCTGCGGGTGCTGTACCTGGTGTTCAACGAGGGCTACTCGGGCGATGTGGACCTGGCGGCCGAGGCGATCCGGCTCACCCGGCAGCTCGCGGCCGTGATCGACCACCCGGAGGTGGCGGGGCTGCTCTCGCTCATGCTGCTCCACCACGCGCGGCGGGCGGCCCGTACCGCGCCCGACGGGAGTCTGGTGCCGCTCGCCGAGCAGGACCGGAGCCGGTGGGACACGAGTCTGATCGCCGAGGGTGTCGGCATCCTCCAGGCGGCCCTGGCCCGTGACCGGCTGGGCGAGTTCCAGGCGCAGGCCGCCGTCGCGGCGCTGCACGCGGACGCGCCGAGCACCGGGGAGACGGACTGGACGCAGATCGTCGAGTGGTACGACGAACTGGTCCGGCTGACCGACAGCCCGGTGGTGCGGCTCAACCGCGCGGTGGCCGTCGGCGAGGCGGACGGGCCGCGGGCGGGGCTTGCGGAACTCGCGCAACTGGACGACTCGCTGCCCCGGTACGCGGCGGTCGCGGCGTACCTCCACGAGCGCGACGGCGACCCGGAGACGGCGGCGGCGCTGTACGCGGAGGCAGCGCTCAAGGCGTCCAACCTCGCCGAACGCGACCATCTGACGCGCCAGGCGGCCCGGTTGAACACGCGTCGACGCCGGCGGGCGGGCGTCGAGGGCGGCGGCTCCTCCCCCGCCGGTCCGTTCCGCCGCGACGGCGAGACATGACGCACGGCCGCTCCGTTCGACCCGAGGACGTCACGGGGGCATGCTGGAAGGACGCCTTCGCCACATGACTCAGGGGGCCTCGATGAGAGCGGTACGAGCTCACGACCGCGACGCTCCTGTGGACGACCTGGTCGTCGAAGAAGCCCCGTACCCCTACGCGGGTGAGGGCGATGTCGTCGTGAAGGTACGGGCGGCCTGCTTCACGCCCGGTGAACTCACCTGGCCCGGCTCGTGGGTCGACCGGGCCGGCAGGCCCCGCTCCCCCGTCGTACCGGGACACGAGGTGTCGGGAGAGGTCGCCGAGGTGGCGGTCGGCACCACCGGGCTGTCCGTCGGACAGCGGGTGATCGGCCTCACCGACTGGAACCGCGACGGCACCCTCGCCGAGTACGTGGCGGTGGAGGCGCGCAATCTCACGCCGCTGCCCGCGGACGTCGATCCCGTGCGGGCGGCGGCCCTGCCGATGCCCGGACTCACCGCCTGGCAGGGGCTTTTCACACACGGCCGGCTCGAGACCGGGCAGAGCGTCCTCGTGCACGGAGCGGGAGGGGGGGTGGGAATGGCAGCCACGCAGCTCGCCCGTGACGCCGGAGCGCGTGTCCTGGGTTCGGGCCGCGCGAGGAGCAGGGACCTGGTGCTGGAACTGGGCGCGGAGGAGTTCGTCGACCTGGAACAACCGGCGTGGGAGGAAGCCGTAGGCCTCGTGGACCTCGTGTTCGACGCCGTCGGAGGGACGGTGCTCGACCGCTCGGCCGCCGTCCTCAGAGCGGGAGGCACCCTCATCAGCATCTCCCGCCCGCCGACCGTGCGGCCCGAGGACGGCCGGGCGATGTACTTCATCGTCGAGCCCGACCGGCATCACCTCGCGCAGGTCGTCGACCGTCACCGGCAGGGCCGGCTGAGGCCACTGGTGGGGAGCGTCCGTCCGCTCGCCGAAGCGCCGGACGCGTTCCGCACCAAGTCCGGCACGGCCGGGAAGACCGTCATCGCGGTGGCGTGACGCCGGTGTGCCCGTCGGGGGCGGGGGGTTCCGCCACGACGGAAAGCAGTCACTCTCATGGATCTCAAGCTCGAACTCATCGTGCTGCCCGTGTCGGACGTCGACCGGGCCAAGGCCTTCTACGAGGCCATGGGCTTCCGGCTGGACCTCGACAAGGCGGCCGGCGAGGACTGGAGGGCCGTGCACCTCACTCCCCCCGGTTCGGAGTGCTCCATCATCTTCGGCAAGGGCATCACGTCCGTGCCGCCGGGCTCCGCGCAGGGCATGTACCTCGTCGTCCCCGACATCGAGAAGAGCCGCGCGGAACTCGTCGACCGCGGCATCGAGGTGAGTGAGGTCTTCCACGACGCGGGCGCCGTCTTCTACCACGGCCACGGCGGCGGGGACTTCACCCACGACCCGGCCAAGGGGCAGGGGAGGCAACCGGGTCTCCACCCGGACCGGATGTCCTACGGCTCCTTCGCCACCTTCAGCGACCCGGACGGCAACGGCTGGGTGCTGCAGGAGGTGCAGCAGCGGCTGCCGGGCCGCTGACGGGGTGTGACTCCGAGCGGTGCCGACTCCGGGCGGCCGCCGTCCCGTCGACCGGGACGGCGGCCGTCACCCCGAGATCCTCCCGCACCCCGAGCCTCTCCCGTTCACCCGGCTGCCGCCGGAAGGCGCAGGTAGTCCAGGCCGCTCGCGTCGAGCCAGAGGTGGTTCGGGGAGCGGACCATGCGCAGCAGCACGTCCTCGCAGCCGGGGCAGCGCAGCACCGTCCCCGGGCCGCCGAGGTAGGCGTGCGCCTCGGCCAGCCGCATCCGCAGGCCGCAGCCCTGGCACTGTCCGGCGGCCGTGGTCATGTCGGCGCCGAACAGCGACTCGAGGTCGCCGGCGGCGGCGTTGCCGTCGAGGAAGCCGGGTTCGGTGGTCATGGATCGGGGTCCCTTCGCTCACCCGCCGGGGCCGAAGCGTTCGGTCCGTATGCGGCGGGGGTCGTGGCCGAGCGCCACGAGGAGGCCGGCCGCCGTCTCCACGAATCCGGTGGATCCGCAGACGTAGCAGGCCGGTTCGAAGTCCGGCGGCCACCCTCCGGCTGACAGGTCGTTCGCGGTGATGCGCCCGGGCGGCCGGGGCCAGCGCTCCGGTGCGGAGCGGCTGTAGAGGAAGGTCCTGTCCAGCCCCGGGTCCGCGGTCCGCAAGTCCGGGACGAACAACTGCGATCGCGGAGCGCGAAGGCTGTACACCAGCCGGAAGGGGACGCGGTTGCCGAGGGCCCGCCGGGTGCGGATCATCGCCATCAGCGGCACCAGTCCGGAACCGCCGGCGACGAGCAGCACCGGCTCCTTCTGCTCGTCGGGCCGCCACACGAACCAGCCGCCGACCGGCCCGCGCAGTTCGATCACGTCCCCCACCTCGAGGACGTCCACCAGGTACGGGGAGACCTCGCCGTCGTCGATCCGCTCGACGGTCAGCTCGACGCGTTCCCCGTCGGACGCGTTGGCGATCGAGTAGCTGCGCTGCGTGCTGTAGCCGTCCTCCGCGGTGAGCCGTACGTCGACGTGCTGTCCGGGCAGATGGCCCGGCCAGCCGGGGACGTCGAACACGAGGGTGCGGGCGGTGTCCGACTCGTCGTGCCGGCCGGTGAGCCGGGCCTCGAGCCAGCGCAGCCGCGCGCCTAGTCGCCCTGGTACCGCTGCTCGCGCCATGGGTCACCGTAGTTGTGGTAGCCGACGGTCTCCCAGAAGCCCTGTTCCTCCTCGTCGAGCAGCTGGATGCCGCTCACCCACTTCGCGGACTTCCAGAAGTACAGGTGCGGGACCAGGAGGCGGGCGGGGCCGCCGTGTTCCGCGGGGAGTTCCTCGTCGTCGAAGCGGTAGGCGACCCACGCCTTGCCGTCGAGGAGGTCCTCAAGGGGAAGGTTGGTGGTGTAGTCGCCGTAGGAGCGGACCAGGGCGTACTCGGCGCCGGACTCGACGTCGGCGAGGAGGACGTCGAGGGAGACGCCCTGCCATCGGGTGCCGAACTTCGACCACTTGGTCACGCAGTGGATGTCGACGGTGGGCGTCTCCGAGGGCAGGGCCATCAGCTCCTGCCAGTTCCAGCTGTACCGGACGCCGGTCTCGGTGCGGACGGTGAACTCCCAGTCGTCGAGGCTCACCACGGGTGTGGGGCCCGCGGACAGTACGGGGAAGCCGGTGGTCTCGTACTGCCCCGGCGGCAGCTCGTGCCCCTTGTCCCGTGCCCGGCCGTGGAACCCGCGTGAAATGACGGCCATGTCGCATCCCCACTCTCGGAAGAGGGCAGTCCCCATTGTTCAGGAGTGGCCGCGGCCCGGCATCTCGGCGGAGAGGCCGCCGGTTCTCGGAGGGGGTCGCCCCGAGGGGTCAGCCGCGTGCGGCCGCCGCCTCGATGTGGTCGAGGTGGGCGGCGAGGATGTCCTCGAAGGCGGAACGGCGGTCCGCGCTCAGGGGGTGGACCTCGCGGGCGAAGTGCGCCAGGGCCGGGAAGCGCCCCGGGTCGGCGCCGAGGACCGCGACGCGGAACAGCTCGAGGCCCTGCTCCCGCTCCTCCGGGGTGACGGTGCCGATGCCGGCGTCGGAGGAGATCAGCGCGACGAGGAGCACCGCGAGGCGGTGGTAGTGCGCGGGGACCTCCTCGTCGGGCAGACCGGCCGCGCGCAGGGCCTGGAGCACCTCCTCCATGATCAGGCGGGATCCGGCGCCGCTCGAGGCGTAGCGGCCCCACACCGCGGCGAGCTGCGGCTGCCGCGCGAAGGCCTCCCTGATGCACAGCGCGAGGGTGGTGAGGCGGTCGCGCCAGCCGCCCTCGGGGCGGTAGCCCTCCATGGCGGTGAGCAGGGTGCGGTCGGCGACGGCGCGGAGCAGTTCGGTCTTGCTGCGGAAGTGCCGGTAGAGGCTGGAGGAGTCGGTGCCGAGCACCGCGGCCAGCTTGCGCACGCTGAACGCGTCGGCGTCGTCGGTGCGCAGCAGCTCGGCCGCCGCGTCCAGGATCTCCTCGGTCGACCAGCGCCTTCGGCCTGCCATCGCTTCCCTTCCGCCGTACTCGTCCGGACTTCAGCCTAGCCTATGCACTTGGTGTTGCACGCACCGCGTGCATAATGAGGGCGTGAGGGCCGGGTGATGCCCAGCGGGGGCGCTCGGCGGAACACCGAAGGAGGCACGTCATGGGAAACCGGCTGGATCCGGCGGCGCTGGACGCCGCCCTGCAGGCAGTCCACCGCGCGGGAATACCGGGAGTGTTCGCCGAGGTGCGGGACGGCGACCGTGTGTGGCGGGGCGCCGCCGGGGTCGCCGACACGGAGACGGGCCGTCCCGTCGACGCCGGTCTGCGGCACCGGGTCGGCAGCGTCACCAAGACCTTCACCGCGGCCGCGGTGCTGCGGCAGGTGGAGGCGGGTACGGTCGGCCTCGACGCACCGGTGTCGCGGTACCTGCCCGGTCTCGTCCCGGGAGGGCGCGGCGACGCGATCACGGTGCGGATGCTGCTCAACCACACCAGCGGACTCGCCGAGTACCTGCCCTACGCCTATCCGTCACTGAAGGCGTTCCCCGCGCTCGCGGAGACGGGGCCGGAGAGTCTGGAGGAGCAGCGGTTCACGCGGTTCGACCCCGTCGAGCTGATCGGCATGGGGGTGGCCGCTGACCCGGTCGGCGTGCCGGGCGGCACTCCGGGGGTGTACTCCAACACCAACTACCTGTTGCTGGGGCAGCTCTTGGAAAAGGTGACAGGGCTGCCGGCCGAACGGTGCATCGCCCGTGACGTCATCGGGCCCGCGGGGTTGCGGGAGACCGAACTCGCCGTCGGGGCGCACATCGAGGGGCCGCACTCGCGGCTCTACGAAGCGTGGTTCGGCATGATCGACCCACCGCGCGACCACAGCGTCCACGACATGTCGTGGGTGGGCCCCTCGGCGTCGCTCATCTCGACGGTCGCGGACCTCAACCGTTTCTACGGGCTGCTGCTCGCCGGGGAGATCGTCGCGCCGTCCACCCTGGCCGAGATGCGGCGCACCGTGCCGGTGATCTCCCACGAGGGGAGGACGATCGACTACGGCCTCGGTCTGCACCCGCTGGAGACCTCGGGCCCGGGGCAGGACTCCTACTGGGGACACGGCGGCTCGGTGTGGGGTGGCGGGACGCTGGCGATGGCCCGCGCCGACGGCGGCCGGCAGTGGTGCGTCGCCGTCAACCTGCAGCGGTGGAACGAGCTCGACGCGTCCGGCCGTCCGAAGCCGCACGCCGTCGACGCGGCGCTGGCGGCCCTCCACCGCCTCGCGGCGAGCGGCTGACCGCGCCCGCGGCACTGTCCACGGTCCGTCAACTCCCGCCCGGCGGCGGACGGCCGGTCCTCACGCGCTGCTGACACCCGCGTCGCCTACCCTCGGTGCAGGAGGCACCGACACGCGGTGCGGGTGCACGTCGAGGAGGCGGGGGTGCTCGGTAGAGGTGCGTGGCTGATCGTGGGAGCCGTCGTCGTGACCTGCATGACGCTCCTCGGCCCCAGCACGCCCGCCGGCGCCCCGTTCGCCCGCACGGTGCCGGTCGACGCCGCGAAGGACGTGGTGCCCAACCGGGTCATGACGTGGAACTTGTGCAACCCGTGCGACGAGAGCAACGTCGACCGGGCCGCGGAGATCGCCGCCTACGCGCCGCAGGTCGTCGGCCTCCAGGAGGCGTGCGTACGGGACGTGGAGCGGATCCGGGACCACCTGGCCAACCTGCACGGGCTGGACTACCACGTCGAGTACGGCCCGGTGCTGCGCAACTGGAGCCGCTGCGGCGGCGTGCCGTGGAAGCCGGGAGGCTACGGGCAGGCGCTGCTGTCGGCGGCGCCGATGACCCACGTCGTGACAGCGGAGTACCCGGACGGCGGCTCGGAGGACCGCGGGTACATCGCCGTCACGACCGAGGTCGCCGGGCAGACCGTACGGGTCTTCAACACGCATCTGGCCCAACGGCGTCAGGAGGCGGTGCGCGAGCGGCAGACCGCGGTGCTCGCCCCCCAGGTCGCCCGGTACGAGCGGGCCGTCGTGCTCGGCGACTTCAACGCCGTGCCCGACTCCCCCGAGCTGTCCCCGATGTGGGCGCTCGCCGAGGACACGGACGCCGGATGCCGGCCACCGGCCGCCGGCGCCTGCGAACCGACGACGGACTGGCAGAGCAAGTTCGACTACGTGTTCCTGCGCGGGCTTTCGGCGCTGCGGCACGAGGTGCGGCCCAGCCGGTTCTCCGATCACCATCTGCTGCACACCGACGTCACCGCGCGCTGATTCCCATAAGAGTTTTGTTAGGAGGCGTGATTCGCGGATACACGTTCCGCGAACCGACGTCAAAGGAGTCAGTGATGGGCATTATCGCTTGGATTTTCATCGGTCTGATTGCCGGCGCGATCGCCAAGGCGCTCATGCCGGGCAAGGACCCGGGCGGCATCATCATCACCATGCTCATCGGCATCGCGGGCGGTCTGCTCGGCGGCTTCCTGGGCAAGGTGATATTCGGGGTGGATTCGATCGACGGTTTCTTCGACCTGTCGACGTGGATCGCGGCCATCATCGGCTCCGTCATTCTCCTCGCGCTGTACCGGGTTTTCGCCGGCCGCAGCCACCGGGGCGGTCACGCCCACGCCTGATGGCGCGTTCACCGGTGTGAGGTGACACCCCGCAGGTCTCTGCCTGCACGCGGAAGGCCCCCGTCCTCCTCGGAGACGGGGGCCTTCCGCGTGCTCGTTCACGCCGGGTCGCGTCCGGTGCGAGGGCCGGTGCGCAGGTGGGCGCGGACGCCCTGGAGGCCGAAGAGGACGAGGAGTTCGACGGCCCTGCCGTCGGCGGTGCCCAGCCAGTGCGGCAGGGAGGTGTCGAACTCGGCCGCCTCACCGGGGGACAGCGTCAGGTCGCGCTCACCGACGAGGAGCCGCAGACGGCCGGTGAGAACGTAGAGCCACTCGAAGCCCTCGTGGGTCTGCGGCGTCGGCACCGCGGGCTCGGGCCGGGCGGGGATCATGAGCTTGAAGGCGTGCACACCGCCGCGCCGGCGGGACAGCGGTACGAAGGTCATCCCGAACCGGGTGACGGGCTTCAGGTGGATCCGGGGGTCGCCGGTGCGCTCCGCCCCCACCAGGTCGTCCAGCGGCACGTCGTACGTACGGGACAGCGGCAGCAGCAGTTCGAGCGTCGCCCGGCGCCGGCCGCTCTCCAACCGGGACAGAGTGCTCTCGGAGACACCGGTGGTGGCGGCCACATCGGCCAGTGTGAGTCCGCGGTCCCGGCGCAGCGCGCGCAGCCGTGGGCCCACGGCGTCCAGTACCTCGTCGTCCGTCCTGCGGTCCATCGCGCCAGCTTGCCACAACGGCAAGATCCCGTGCCGGGACGGTGGCCGGCTGCCGAGACTGGGCGCACTGACGACGAACCGAGGGAGTCTCCGATGAGCAGCACCGATGCGGTCACGTTCTGGGACGGCGTCCACGCCGCCCGCCCCGCTACGGACAACCCGTCCCCCAACGTCCGGCTGACGGAAGTCGTGACGGGGCTGCCGCCCGGCGACGCCCTGGACCTCGGGTGCGGCAACGGCGGCGACACGCTGTGGCTGGCCCGTGCGGGATGGCGGGTCACCGCGGCGGACATCTCGGCCGTCGCGGTCGGACGGCTCACCGCGCTCGCCCGTACGCACGGCGTCCACGACCGGGTCACCGCGGTACGGATCGACCTGCGGACGTCGTTCCCGCCCGGCACGTTCGACCTGGTGAGCGCCCACTATCTGCACACCCCGTACGACCTGGACCGGTCGGCCGTGCTGCGCGCGGCCGCGCACGCGCTGCGGCCGGGCGGGCGCCTGCTGGTCGTCGACCACGGTTCGACCGCGCCCTGGTCGTGGAACCAGGATCCCGGCGCTCGCTTCCCGGACCCGACGGAGGTCGCCGCGGGGATCGGGCTCGACCCTGCGGTCTGGTCGGTGGAGCGGGCCGACGCGCCCCGCCGGACCGCGACCGGCCCGGACGGCGGCACGGCCGAGGTGACCGACCACGTCCTGCTCGTCCGCCGGGCCGCGTGAGGGTCAGGACTCGGCCGCCGCGGTGAGGAAGTCGCGGATCTCGCGGACGACGCGGCCGGGGGCGTCCTCCATGAGGAAGTGACCGGCGTCGGGCACGACGACGAGTTCGGCGCCGGGGATGTCGTCGCGCAGGCGCTCCGCGTAGTGGACGGGCTGCCACTGGTCCTCCGCGCCCCACAGGATGCGCACGGGCATCGTGAGTTCTCCGAGCCGGCCGGCGATCTCCTGGGTGTAGCGCGCGTCGTAGTGGCGCACCTGGTGCTCGAAGAAGGAGGTGCGGCCGAGCCGTGACGCGTGGGGCGCGAGGTACGCGCGCAGGACGTCGCCGGTCATCCGCGACGTGTCGGCGACCGTCATGGAGAGCTGACGGGTCAGCAGGGCGTCGAACTCCTCCTGGGGCATGGCCGCGTACCCGTCCAGCTCCTCGTCGATGATCCGGCGCCAGGTGGGCGAGGGCCATGAGTCGTAGCTCACCGAATCCATGATCATCAGGCGGCGCACCCGTCCGGGGCGGGCGAGGGCGAAGCGCAGGGCGACGGCTCCGCCGATGTCGTGCGCCACCAGGCTCACCTCCTCGACGCCGAGGGCGTCGAGGAGGTGCCCGAGCAGGTCGGTCTGACCGGCGACGGAGGTGTCCCGGTGGGCGGGGCGCTCGGAGAGGCCGTACCCCAGCAGGTCGTACGCGATGACGCGGTGACCGGCCGCCTCGATGCGGGGGACGACCTCGCGCCACTCGAAGGAGTGGGAGGGCGTGCCGTGGAGGAAGACGACCGGCTCGCCGCTTCCGCTGTCGCGGCAGGCCAGGCGTACTCCGTCGACGACGAGGTGGTCGGTCAGGAACGACATGGTGCCCTCCTCGGGGACCGGGGGCGGTGGAACGTCGGCGGGGGCGCCGACCGTCCCGTAGACTAGGTAGACCAGTCTACCCAGAGAGGGGTGCGTCATGCCGAGGGAGCGGGAGTCGTCGGAAGCGGTCCGGCCGGAGAGGAGACGGCCGGCGCGGGAGCGGATCCTCCGGGCCGCGGCGCGGCGCTTCTACCAGGAGGGCGTGACGGCCACGGGCATCGACACCATCACCGCCGAGGCCGGCGTGGCCAAGATGAGCCTCTACAACAACTTCTCCTCCAAGGCGGACCTCGTCCGCGCCTACCTGGACGACCGGCACGACGACTGGCTGATGCGGTACCGGGCACGTGTGGGCGCGGAACCGGATCCGCGCGACGGCGTGCTCGGCGTCTTCGACACCTACGTCGACGGTGCGGACGCCCCTCCCACAGGCGGCTTCCGGGGGTGCGGGCTGCTCAACGCCGCCGCGGAGATGCCCGCCGGGCACGAAGGGCGGGCGCAGGTGCGCCGGCAGAAGGAGGAGGTGGAGCGGATGATCGCGGAGCACGTCACGGCGCTGCTGCCCGGCCGTCCCGACGCCGCCCGGACCACGGCACGGCAGATCGCCTTCCTGCTGGAGGGGGCGATGGTGCGGGCGGGCCTGGAGGGCGACAGCCGCTGCCTGCGGGACGCGCGCGCGATGGCGGAGCGGCTGCTGGACCAGGCGTGACCGTCCCTGCCCGGGCGCCGCCGCGGTGGCCGTGCGGGCGAATCCCGCGTCGCCCACTGTTGCCCCCGGTGCGCCGGGTGGTACCTCGCTTGAGATGTCCGCGCCCCCGGACCCGGCCGCCTCACCTCCCTCCCCGGTCCGCACACGCCCGGCACTGCCAGGCGGGTGCCGGGCGTCCCGCGCACGGCCGCCGCTTCGGCGTGGCGACCGATCGCGGTCGGGGTCGTCGTGCGGGCCGCGTGGCGGAGGCCCGAGGTCGGGGCGGGTGACGGCACAGGTCACCGGATCGCGGGACCACCGGGCGCTTGCAGGGGTTCCGTACCCTGGTGGGCATGCGCGTGCGCCCCACTTTGAGATGGACCCCGACGGAGGACCTGCCGCCGGCCACCACGGATCTGGAACCCGTCGTCGACGCGCTGCGCGCCGGTGGTGTGCTGGTGCTCAGCGGGGCCGGGATCTCCACGGAGTCCGGGATCCCCGACTACCGCGGCGAGGGCGGGAGCCTGAGCCGGCACACCCCGATGACGTTCCAGGAGTTCGTGGGCGGGGCCGCCGCCCGGCGCCGGTACTGGGCGCGGAGTCATCTGGGCTGGCGGACCTTCGGCCGTGCCCTGCCCAACGCCGGGCACCGGGCGGTGGCCGCGTTCGGCCGCGACGGTCTGGTGTCGGGTGTGATCACCCAGAACGTGGACGGGCTGCACCAGGCCGCCGGCAGTGAGGGTGTGGTGGAACTGCACGGAAGCCTGGACCGGGTGGTGTGTCTGTCGTGCGGGCGGACGAGCCCGCGCCGTGAGCTCGCCGAGCGGCTGGAGGCGGCCAACCCCGGCTTCTCGCCGGTGGCCGCCGGGATCAATCCCGACGGTGACGCCGACCTCACCGACGACCAGGTCGTCGGTTTCCGGGTGGTGCCCTGCGCGGTGTGCGGCGGCGTCCTCAAGCCGGACGTGGTGTTCTTCGGGGAGACGGTGCCGCCGCAGCGGGTCGAGCTGTGCAGGCGGATGGTGCGGGAGTCGGACTCCCTGCTGGTCCTGGGGTCCTCGCTGACGGTGATGTCGGGGCTGCGGTTCGTGCGGCTGGCGGCGGAGAGCGGCAAGCCCGTGCTGATCGTCAACCGGGACCCGACCCGCGGCGACCGGCACGCCCGGGCGCGGGTCGGGCTGCCGCTGGGCGCCGCTCTCACCAGCGTCGCCGGGCAGCTGGGCGTCACCGTCGAGGAGGCGGCCGCCTGAGCGGCGGGCCCGCCCCCGTGGTCACAGGGCGGCGGCCGCCAGGCGTCGCCTGAGTTCGTCCTCGTCCACGTCCTCGAGGTGGGTCAGGAAGACCCACAGATGCCCCGACGGGTCCCGCAGGATCGCCGTGCGGTCCCCGTGGAACATGTCCGTCGGCGGCTGAAGGACTTCCGCGCCCTCCGCCTCCGCCCGCGCGGCCAGCGCGTCGACGTCCGGCACGAAGACGTGCAGCGTGACGGACGTGCCGCCGCCGAGGAAGGCGGGCGCGGTGAAGGACGCGTCCTCCGCCTCCTTCACGCTCGCGTCGCCCAGCATCAGCACCGAACGCCCGATGGTGATCTCGGCGTGCAGCACTCCCCCGCCCGGCGCCTCCAGCCGGAAGTCCTCCCGGGCGCCGAACGCCCGCCGGTAGAAGTCGATCGCGGCCGCGGCGTCGTCGACCATGATGTGCGGGACCACCGCGTAGCGGTAGCGCGCGGGAATCGCCGCCTCGGCCGTGCGCTCGTCCATGACGGACCTCCTCGTGGGGCGCCGCGGCCCGCTGCCGCGGCTCTCGGGGACGAACGTAGAAGCTCAACTTCGGTTCAGGTCAAGGTCGGCCGGTGCGGGGCGCGCGACTCGGTCCACGCGTGCGCGTTCCGGCGGCCGCAGCGGGGACGTCCGTCTGACAACCGGGCGCGGGTCGGGCCGGCTCACCGGCCGGGAGGGGTAAGGCGTCGGCGGCGAGCGGCGGCACGATCGGTCAGGGCGCAGGCGACGAGGGCCAGGGCCGCGCCGACGACGGTCGGAGCGACGCGTTCCGCCGCCGGCGCCCAGTCCGCCGTGCCGTGTTCCTTGCCGGACACCAGGGCGACGACGGTGAGATGGAGCGTCCCACGACGGGCGCCCCGACGGCATCCGCGCATCAGCGGCGGAGCGGCCCGAACGCCACCGCCGAGCGTGCCGGCGACCCGGGCGCGGACGCGGCCCGCCGGCGCGGTGGGGCCGGGCTCGGCGACCCGCAGGTCGGCGCGTCCTCAGTCGAGGTCGTCGAAGGCACGGCGGGCCCGCTCGATCTCGGGCATGTGGGCCGTGGCCCACTCCAGCAGCACGTCGACCGGCCGCCGCATGGTCTTGCCGAGCGGCGTGATGCGGTACTCGACGGCGACGGGGCGGGAGCTGACGACCTCGCGCTCGACGATGCCGTTGCGTTCGAGCCTGCGCAAGGTCGCGGTGAGGGACTTCTGGGTCACCGCGGGAATCGCGCGGCGCAGGTCGTTGAACCGGCAGGGCCGCTCGCAGAGTTCGTTGAGGACGCTGAGCGACCACTTGTCCAGCACCTGGTCGAGCAGTTCGCGGTGCGCGTTCTCGATCCGCAGCTCGCCGCTCGCGCGGCCGTCCTCGGTCTCCGGCACGATACCTGGTCTCCTTGAAGTGTCCTTCGTCCACCAAGTATCAAAGGTATACCTACCGCTTCGACACGAGGAGACCCCCGTGGCCGTCCGCCGTCTCACGCCCGAAGGCATGCTGCAGCCCACCCCGTACCACCACGTCGCCGTGGGGACGGGCACCCGTCACGTGCACGTCAGCGGGCAGATCGCCCGTGCCGCCGACGGCACTCCGCTCGCCCCGGGGGACCTCGCAGGACAGGTCGCCCACGCGCTCCGGGGCACCGCGCGCGGCCTGCGCGGCGTCGGCGCCTCCTTCGACGACGTCCTGCGCCTCACCTTCTACGTCACCGACTGGGTGCCCGAGAAGATCGGCCCGTTCATGGCCGGCGTCGAGGAGGTCGCCGGGGAGATCGGACTTCCCCTGCCGCTCCCGCCGTCGTCCCTCATCGGCGTCGACCACCTCTTCGAGCCGGACGTGCTGGTCGAGGTGGAGGCGACGGCGATCCTCGACTGAGCGCCGCCGCACCGCCGTTCACGGCTTTACCTTCTCTTTGCAACCTGGGTCCCCGCTCCCCCGTCTCTCCGCACGATCCATCACCCAGCCCGCCGGGCGACCGTGCGGGCGGACCCAGGAAAGAGAGCGTTCCATGCGCCGAAACGTCCTGAGCGCGGCGGCACTCGCGTGCACCGCCGTGCTGGCCACCGCTGTGCCGGCGTTCGCCGACGGCCCCTCCCCCGTCCCCGACACGACGGCGGCGCCCACCGACTCCGGCGAGCAGGCGGCCGAGACCGGCCCGAGTCCGGTCCCGTCCGACCGCGGCGCCGCAGAGGCGACTCCGGCTCCGGCGGAGGACACCGACGGGGTCACCGTGGTGCCGCGCGGTGCGCCGGACACCGGTGACGCGCCGGTCGCCGGGCAGTCCGACGGCGACGGTCTGCTGATCGGCGGGGGCGCCGCCGCGGTGCTCGCCGCGGGCGGCGTGGCGGTCTTCGTCGTGCGCCGGCGGGCGAGCGGGGCGTGACCCCGTTCTCCAGGCGCGCCGTCGTCGCCGTGGCCGTGGCCTGTCTGGCCGCGGGATGCGGCGGTAGCGGTTCCGCCGACGACGGGCCGGCCGCGACGGAGACGCCGGGCAACCGGTCGCCCGCAGCGGCGGGCTCACCCGTCTCCGGGCCGCGTCCCCTGGCGCGTTCGGTCCCGGTCGGTCTGGAGATCCCCTCCATCGCGGTCGACACCCCCGTCGTACGCCTGGGTCTGGCCCAGGACCGCACGGTGGAGGTCCCGCCGATCACGGCGGACGACCCGGCCGGCTGGTACCGGTACTCCCCCACCCCCGGCCGGCCGGGTCCCTCGGTGATCCTCGGCCACGTCACGGTCGGCGCCCATGGGGACGGGGTGTTCCGTCATCTGGCGCGGCTGAGGCGGGACGACGGGATCACGGTGCGTCTGGAGAACGGCACGGCGGCGGAGTTCGCCGTCACCTCGGTCCGCACGGTCGCCAAGGCCGCCTTCCCCACCGAGGACGTCTACGGCGACACCGCACGGCCCGAGCTGCGGCTCATCACGTGCGGCGGGCCGCTGGAGGACGGCGAGTACCGCGACAACGTGATCGTCTTCGCGGCGCTCCGCGCCACCGCCCCCTGATCCGGCGTCCCTGTGCCGGGCCGTCGCACCGGCGGCCCGGCACGCACGACACCCCGCGTCCCGTCCACGAGCGGTACCCCGTCACCGGGGCCGCCCCGACCATGGAGAGCATTGAAACGGTCCCGTGAGCAGGCAGCGTCCGAGCTCTTCGCCGCCCTCTACCCGCGCCTCGCCGGCTGGTGCCGCCGTCTGGTCGACGACGACGAGACGGCCCACGAGATCGCCTCCGAGGCGTTCACCCGGCTGTGGTCACGCTGGACGTCCGTGTCGGAACCACGGGCCTTCCTGTACGTCACCGCGGCCAACCTGGTGCGCGACCACTGGCGACGGCTCGACCGCGAGCGCAGGACCGTGCGCCGGGTCGGCACCGAGGCGGCCGTACGCCCGCACACGGAACCCTCCGACCCGTCGGTGCGGATGCTGGTGCAGGCGCTGCCGGAGCGGCTGCGGGTGCCGATCCTGCTGCACTACTACGCTGACCTGCCGGTCCGGGAGGTGTCCGCGGTGACCGGACGCAAGGAAGGAACCATCAAGGCCGATCTTCACGCGGCCAGGGAGCTGCTCCGTGCCCACCTGAGGAGAAACCTTGATCACTCACGCTGACGAGGGCCCCGAGTTCGAGCCGGACGACCCGCTCGCCGAGCTCCTGCGGCCGACGTCCGACCGTCTCGGCCCGCCGCCCGGCCGGTTCGGGACGATCCGCCGCCGTGCGGCCCGGCGACGGCTGGTCCGTACGACGGTCGGCGCCGGGCTCACGTGCGCCGTGGCCCTGCTCGTGGCGCTGCCCCTGCAGAACGCGACGACCTCCGAGCGGCCGGTGACGCCCACGGTCCCGCTGGCCCCTCCGCCCCTGACCGGCTCGCCCTCGCCTTCCCCCACGACCGGCCCCACGGCGTCGCCGGAGCCCGCCGAGCGGCCCGTGGACACCTCTCCCACCCCGGTCACCCGGGATTCGACCGCGCCTCGGAGCCTCGTCGCCCCGACGCCCGGGCC
Source organism: Streptomyces werraensis (assembly GCA_014656175.1). GTDB lineage: Bacteria > Actinomycetota > Actinomycetes > Streptomycetales > Streptomycetaceae > Streptomyces > Streptomyces werraensis. The sequence goes on along the minus strand of BNBX01000003.1, from coordinate 587,780 downwards.
GATGGCGACGGAGCGGGTGGCCGAGCCGAGGCAGGGGTACCGGAGCCCGTGACCGTCGGCCCGGGTGCGGGTGGGTGTGCCGCACCCAGGCGCGGTGCGGCCTGGTTGTCGTGCGCCGTGTGGCGGACACGGGTACGGGGCGGAGGCGTGTCCTGGCCACGCAGACCGCCAACACCCGCTCCCTCCGCCTGGCGGCCGAGCTGGGCTTCACGGAGGTGGAGCGGTTCCGGGCGTGGGAGGCGGAGCAGTGGCTCGGCCTCCGGCCTGCGGCTTCCGTGTGACAGCGGGCCCGCGTCGGGTCAGCCCCGTTCCGGACGCAGCAGGACCTCACTGCCGATCGGTGTGAACCCGCGGGCGAGGAAGGCGCGGAGGGAGCGGGCGTTGCCCGGGGAGACGGCGGCGAAGACGGGCTCGCCCTCCGGGACGAGGGACAGGGCGTCGGCGATGAGCGACCGCCCGTGGCCCCGGCCGCCGTCCCGGACGTCGTGGAGTTCGATGCTCAGCTCCCGCCGTCCCGCGACACCGTCGGCGAGGGTGAGGAGACCGCGCTCGTCACCGTAGACCTCGACGTGCGTCCGCACGTCTCTGGCATGGCGTACGCGTGGATGGTCGTCCGCGCCGGCCAGTTCCGCCAGGCGCGGCGTGCCGCCCGTGCCACGGGCGGTGAGGGTGACGTCGACGACGTCGATCCAGCCCTTCGGGCCGGCCAGGTGGCGCAGGAAGTCCGGCGCGAGCGACCCGCCGAATCCGTCGGGCTCCTGGGCGTGTACCGCCTGCTCGCTCAGGGCGGTGGCGACGACGGCGTGGCCGGTGAAGGCGACCGAGCACTCGAGCCCTCCTCCCAGGGGCGGCAGCACCGTGACCTTGCCGTCGACCGGCGGGAAGCGGCCGTCGGCGGCTGCCAGGAAGTACGCGAGGAGCGGATGCGGTGCGCCCACGGTTGCCACCTGTCTGTCGAGGAGGTCCAGAGGGTCATTGTCGGGCAGCCGGTCCCCGCACCGCTCTCAAAATGAGTCGACAGCGTCACCCACCGCGCGGCACAGTGGCCGACCGTGACGACCAGTGAACTGTGGGGCCCCGAGTCCGCCGAGCGCTACGACGCCGAGGAGACGGAGATGGCCTCGGCCGCCGTCCTCGGAGCGACCGTCGGCTTCCTCGCCGACCTTGCGGGGGACGGCCGCGCGTTGGAGTTCGCCATCGGGACCGGGCGCGTGGGGGTGCCGCTCCGCGAGCGAGGTGTGCCGGTGGCGGGTATCGAGCTGTCCGAGCACATGGCGGCCGTGCTGCGCCGCAAGGTCGACGAGGAGACGCTGCCGGTGGTCCTCGGGGACATGGCGACGACCGTCGTGCCGGGTGAATTCTCCCTGGTGTACCTCGTCTACAACACGATCTCGAACCTGCTCACGCAGGAGGAACAGGTCGAGTGCTTCCGCAACGCCGCGCGCCATCTGCGGCCGGGGGGCCGCTTCGTCGTCGAACTGGGCGTGCCGCCCCTGCGGTTCCTGCCGCCCGGGCAGGTCGCGGTGCCGTTCGACGTGTCGGAGCGGCATCTGGGCTTCGACACCTTCGACATCGTCGAACAGCTCCTCGTCTCGCACCACTTCACCCGCGACGGCGAGGACGGCCGCTACCGCCGCGGAGCCTCCCGACACCGCTACGCCTGGCCGGCGGAGCTCGACCTCATGGCCCGCATCGCGGGCCTGGAACTGGAACGCCGCGTGGCGGACTGGGACGGCACACCGTTCACTCAGGAGTCGCCCAAGCACATCTCCGTGTGGCGGAAGTCCGCTTGAACGACGACCGCCGTCCCGGCCACCGTGCGGGTCTCGTGCATGGTGATCACCTGACCAGGTTCCAGGTGACACCAGCTCCGAGGCGTCAACGGCGCCAGCCGCACCGTCGCCCGGCCGCCTGGTTCCAAGACGGGAGCGTCCTCCACCCAGACAAGGGCGATCTCGCAGTCCGGCTCACCGGCCGCCGTGCGGGCGCCGATGTCCCACATCGGGCGCAGGACTCCGGTGCCGGGCACAGGTGACCGGCGGCCGCCCTCCGACGGCGCGCGCAGGGTGAGGTCGGCGCGGATGACGCCGTTGCGGGTCTCCCCCTCCCGCCAGTGGCACCACGCCGCGCTTCGCTCCAGCCGCAGCTCCTCCGCCGCGGCTGCCATGGAGGCCCAGAAGGCGGCCGGGAGCGGCGGCCCGTCCCCCAGTTCTTCCAGCAGGCCGAGGGCCGCCTCCCACTCGTCGTGGGCGAGGTACTCCCAGACGTCGTGCGCCGTCACGTCGTTCTCGGTCGCGGGCCCCTCGGGAACCAGGAGAGAGGCCGACTGCAGCAGCGTCACGACGTCCATGTCCGGCATTCTGCTGCGCTCCCGGCGATGAGTTCCGTGCGGGGCGGGAGTCATCCGCCGCGGACACACGCGCCTCAGCCGCCTCGCCGACAGGAGCCCCTCCCCCATGACGCATCTTCCCGACCCCACGGTGTGGTCCATGATCCGTGCCGAGCGGGCCGCGCTCGCCGACGATCTCGCGGAGCTGAGCCCCGGTCAGTGGGCCACGCCCTCGCTCTGTGACGGGCTCACCGTGCGTGAGGTGCTCGCGCATCTCACCGCGGGGGCGAGTCTCAGCACCGTCAGATGGCTCGCGGGCGTCATCCGGTGCCGGTTCGACTTCGACAAGCAGGTGGCCATGCGCCTGGCCGAGCAGCTCGGTCCGGGGCCCGCCGACACCCTCGCCCGCTTCAGGAGCACCGTGCCGAGCACGACCAAGCCTCCCCTGCCCGTCCTCGCCATGCTCGGCGAGACCGTCGTGCACGGGGAGGACGTCCGGCGGCCGCTCGGCATACGGCGGGAGTACCCGGTGGAGACCGTGACCGCCGTGGCCGAGTACTACCGGGGCACGGACCTCGTGGTCGTCGCGAAGGGGCGGATCGGCGGGCTGCGGCTCGCCGCGGACGACGGGCCGTTCGCCGCCGGGGACGGCCCCCTGGTGTCGGGGCGGACCATCGACCTCGTCATGGCGATGACCGGGCGCGCGGCCTGCTGCGACGAACTCGGCGGCCACGGAGTCGACATGCTCCGCGGCCGCGCCGGTATGCGGTGACACCCGCGAGCCCGACTCCCTGTCCCCCCACGGGCAGGGAGTCGGGCTCGCGGAGCTGGGGTCAGGCCGCCGGCAGGACGCCCGTGCGGGCGACCTCCGCGTACCAGCGGGCGCTGGCCTTGGGAATGCGGGTGCCCGTCGGGTAGTCGACGTACACCGCGCCGAACCGCTTGCTGTACCCGTGCGCCCACTCGAAGTTGTCGAGCAGGGACCACAGGAAGTAGCCGCGCACGTCGGAGCCGTCGAGGATGGCGCGGTGGACGGCGGCCAGGTGGTCGCGGACGTACGCGATGCGGGCGGGGTCGTTGACGTTGCCGTCGGGGTCGGCGTAGTCGTCGAAGGCGGCACCGTTCTCGGTGATGACCAGCGGCAGCTTCGGGAAGTCGTGCGACAGCCTGCGCAGCAGGTCGTACAGGCCGGTGGCGTCGACGGCCCAGCCCATGGCGGTGCGCTCGCCGGGGGGCTGGTGGAAGGCGACCTTGTCGGCGGCCGGCCAGGGGCTGTGCGGGCTGTTGCCGTGGCCGTCGGAGGTGTGGGTGCCGCTGCCGTCGGTCTCGGAGACGACCGTGGGCGTGTAGTAGTTGACGCCGAGGAAGTCGAGCGGCTGGTTGATCTGCTCCAGGTCGCCGTCCCTCACGAAGGACCAGTCGGTCAGGCCGGCGGTGTCCTTGAGAAGGTCCTCCGGGTAGGCGCCCTCCAGCATCGGGCCGGTGAAGACGCGGTTGGCGAGCGCGTCGATACGGCGGACCGCGTCCGCGTCGCCCTCGGTGCCGGTGAGCGGGCGGACGTGGTGGATGTTGAGGGTGACCGAGCACTGGGCGGCGGCCGGGAGGCGGTCGCGCAGGGCCTGGACGGCGAGGCCGTGGCCGAGGTTGAGGTGGTGGGCGGCGCGCAGGGCGGCGACCGGGTCGGTGCGGCCGGGGGCGTGCACGCCCGAGCCGTAGCCGAGGAACGCGCTGCACCAGGGCTCGTTGAGCGTGGTCCATGTCGTCACGCGGTCGCCGAGGGCGTCCGCGGCGAGGGCGGCGTACTCGGCGAAGCGTTCGGCGGTGGCGCGCTCGGGCCAGCCGCCGGCGTCCTCCAGCTCCTGCGGCAGGTCCCAGTGGTAGAGGGTGGCGACGGGCTGGATGCCCTTCTCCAGCAGCTCGTCGACGAGGCGCCGGTAGAAGTCGAGGCCCTTCTGGACGGCGGGGCCGCGTCCAGTGGGCTGGATGCGGGGCCAGGCGAGGGAGAACCGGTAGGCGCCGAGGCCGAGTTCGGCCATGAGGGCGACGTCCTCACGCCAGCGGTGGTAGTGGTCGGTGGCGATGTCACCGGTGTCGCCGTTGCGGACGCGGCCCGGGGTGCGGGCGTAGGTGTCCCAGATGGACGGGGTGCGTCCGTCCTCGGAGGCGGCGCCCTCGATCTGGTAGGAGGCGGTGGCCGAACCCCAGAGGAAGCCCTTGGGGAAGGTGCGGGCGGCGTCCGGGGCGGACGCGGTCTGCTGTGCTGCGGTGACCACGTAAGTCCTTTCGGGGTGGTGGGGCCGTTTCGCGGGGTGTGCGAGGGGCCCGGCGGGGGTGTCGGGTCGGGGCCTTCGGGGAGCGGTCAGCCCTTGACGGCGCCGGCCATGATGCCGCTGACGATCTGGCGGCCGAAGACGATGAACATCGCCAGCAGCGGCAGGGTGCCGAGCAGCGCGCCGGCCATGATGAGCGACTGGTCGCGGACGTAGCCCGCGCTGAGCTGGGTGAGCGCGACGGGGACGGTCGGGTTGGTCATGTCGAGCACCACGAACGGCCAGAAGAAGTCGTTCCAGGCGTGCACGAACGTGATCATGAAGATCACGGCCATGGCGGGCCGGGCGACGGGCAGCACGATGCTCCAGAAGATGCGCAGCGAGTGCGCTCCGTCGACCCGTCCGGCCTCGACGAGTTCGTCGGGCAGCGCCTCGGAGAGGTACTGCCGCATGAAGAACACTCCGACGGCGCTGACCAGTGTCGGGAAGATGACGGCGGGCAGCTGCTGCGACCAGCCGAGCTCCGACATCATCATGAACAGCGGGACGACGCCGAGCTGCGGCGGCACCATCATCGTGCCGATCACCAGCATGAGCAGGACGTTGCGGCCCTTGAACCGCAGTTTGGCGAAGGCGAATCCGGCGAGCGTCGCGAAGAACACCGTGGACAGGGCGATCACGCCGGCCACGATGGTGCTGTTGATCATCGCCTTGCCCATGGCCGCCTCGTCCCAGGCGCGGGCGAGGTTGCTGAACAGATTGGGTCCTGGCAGGAACGGCGGCGGGGTCTGGCTGACCCGGGTGTTGTCCGTGGAGGCGGCCACCATCGTCCAGTACAGCGGGAAGATGGACAGGACCGCCATGAGGACGAGCAGGATGTAGGCGAGCGGTCCCGCGTGGTGGGTGCGCCCGGCGCGTTCGCGCAGCAGGCGGCGGCCGCCGTGGCGGGCCGGCTTCTCGGGTTCGGTCCGGGCCGGGGCGTCCGTCCGGGCCGGGAGGCTGTGAGTGGTCATGGCGTCTCCAGGTCAGGACGTACGGGAGCGCAGGCGCTTGATCAGTCGCTGTGCCACGAAGGCGAGGACCAGCAGCATGAACATCGCCCAGGCGACGGTCGCCGAGCGGCCCATCTGGTAGTTCTTCCAGCCCTCTTCGTAGAGCAGCAGGCCCAGCGTCTGGTACTGGTTGTTCGCGCCGCCGGTGACGCCGTTGGGGCCCTGGCCGAAGATCAGCGGCTCGCCGAACAGCTGGGTGGCGCCGATCGTGGAGAGCACGATGGTGAAGACGATCGTGGAGCGGATGCCGGGCACGGTGACGTGCCGGAACTGCTGCCAGCGGGAGGCGCCGTCCAGGGAGGCGGCCTCGTAGCGGTCGGCGGGGATGGCCTGCATGGCGGCCAGGTAGAGCAGGGCGTTGTAGCCGGTCCAGCGCCAGATGACGATGGTGGAGATGGCCACCTGGGCGGGCCACTTGTCGGCCTCCCAGTTCACCGGGTCGACGCCGACGAGGCCGAGTCCCCAGTTGATCATGCCGAAGTCACGCTCGAAGATCATGGTGAAGACGAGCGCGGCCGCGCCGACGGACGTGGCGTACGGCACCAGCGACGCGACGCGGAAGAACAGCGAGGCACGCATGCGGTAGTTGAGCAGGTGCGCGATGCCCAGGGCCATCAGCAGCTGCGGCACCGTGGAGATGATGCCGATGGTGATGGTGTTCTGCAGGGCGTTCCAGAACCGCGAATCACCCCACAGTTCGACGTAGTTGTCGAACGCCACCCACTCCATGACGTCGAGCGTGGCCAGTTCCACGTCGTGCAGGGAGATCCACGAGGTGTAGATGAGCGGGTAGAAGCTGAACGCGGCGAAGACCACGAAGAACGGGGCGACGAACGCGTACGGCGCGCCCTTGACGTCGAGGCGGTGCAGCCAGGCGCCGCGCCGCCGTGAGGTCTCCGTGCCGTCCCCGGCGCGGGACGGACCCGGCGGCTCCTCGCCGGCCAGGGCCTTGGTGGTGGAGGTGGCCACCGGACTTCCTTCCTGAGAGCGGATGGGGAGCCGTCCCGGGCCCGCGCCCGGAGGCGGGCGGGCCCGGGACGGCCGCTGGGACTGCGGTCAGCGGACCGCCTTCTGGATGCGCTCCGAGGTGGTCTTCCAGGCCTCGTCACGCGGCGTCCCCTGCTCGACCAGGGCCAGGCCCTGGGAGAAGGTGTCCTTGATGGTGCCGTCCTTGCGGCCGAGGACCTGCTTGTCCGGGATCTCCTGGGCCGCGGCGCCGAAGATCTCACCGAGCGGCGCGCCGCTGAAGTAGTCGTTCTTCACGGCCTTCACCGACGGGTCCTCGAGGGCCTGCTGGGAGGACGGGATGTTGCCGAGGTCCTTGAAGATGCGGGCCTGCTGCTCGGGCGCGGTCAGCCAGGCGACGAGCTTCTGCGCCTCCTCCTTCACCGGGCTCTCCTCGATCACGCCGAGGAAGGAGCCGCCCCAGTTGGCGCCCTTCGGGGCGCGGGCGACGTCCCACTTGCCCTTGTTGACCTCGCCGGCCTTCTCGCTGATGTGGCTCAGCATCCAGGCCGGGCAGACCGCGGTCGCGAACGTGCCGTTGGACAGACCGGGGTCCCAGCCGGGCTGGAACTGGCGCAGCTTGGCGGTCAGGTCCTCCTCTGCGGCGTCCGACGCGAGCTCCCAGGCGTCCTTCACGGCCGGGTTCTTGTCGTAGATCAGGTCGCCCTGCTCGTTGTAGTACTGCTCGGGGTAGCCGTAGACCATGGCGTTGAACAGGCCGCTGGCCGAGTCGGTGTAGGCGACGTCGCCGCCCTTGAAGTTCTTCTTGAAGGTGCGGCCGACCTCGACGTACTTCTTCCAGTCGCCCGCCCACAGCTTGCCGACCTCTTCGCGGTCGGTGGGCAGGCCGGCCTTCTCGAAGTAGTCCTTGCGGTAACAGACCGCCATGGGGCCGATGTCGGTGCCGAGGCCCAGCACCTTGCCGTCCTCGGTGGTGATCTGGGACTGCTTCCAGGGCAGGAAGTGGTCGGTGCCCTCGACCTTCGAGAAGTCGGCAAACATGTCCGCCCGGGTCTCGGTGATCTCCTTGGCGCGGCCGATCTCGATGCCCTGGATGTCCTTCAGACCCTTGCCGGCGGCGAGCTTGGTCTGCAGCGCGGTGTAGTAGGTCTGCTCGTCACCGGCTATCTCGGCCTTGATGGTGACGCCGGGATTGTTCTTCTCGTACTCCTCCAGCAGGCCGGTCTCCTTGATGCCCATGACGCCGAACAGGCCCATGGTGATGGTGACCTTGTCGCCGTCCTTGCTGCCGCCCGTGACCGAGTCGCTGTCACCGCTGCAGCCGACGACGAGCGAGAGCGCGCCGACGGCCGCGGCTGTCGCCACCGCCTTCCTGCGCAACGAACCGAGAGTGCCCATGGATCTCCTCCTAGCGACGGCGCTGACACATCGGAGTGACGAGTTCTGCGATGACTACAGCGGCTCTTGATCGATGTGGGAACGTTCCCAACCTGGGGTGGGCACGTTCCCACCGCTGCACGAAGACTTGTAGCAGCGGCGCAATCTGTCAATAACTTGAAAGCAACTTCTGCATGGGAGGCGGGCCTTGCGTTCGCGTTCCGGACCCTGGGGGTGCTCCGCCGTCCGCGGCGTCTGCAAGAATTGCCGCAGGTCACCTCCGCGGCAGAGAACGCCGCCGCGGCCGCTGAGGGGGGAGTGCATGACGGGCAACCGCCGTCCCACGATCAAGACCGTCGCCGCCCGCGCCGGCGTGGGTCGCACCACGGTCTCCCGCGTCGTCAACGGCTCAGACCTGGTCAGCGCCGACGCCCGGGCGCGGGTCCTGGCGGCGATCAAAGAACTGAACTACGTCCCCAACTCGGTCGCCCGCGGTCTGGTCACCAACCGCACCAACGCCGTGGCCCTGGTGATCCCGGAGTCGGAGAGCCGGCTCGGCTCGGAGCCGTTCTTCGCCGCGCTGATCCGCGGCGTGAGCGGCGCGCTCGCCGAGAGCGGCACGCAGCTGCAGCTGATGCTGGTGCGCGACCAGGCCGAACGCGACCAGCTCACCGAGTCGGTGGCCACCCGCCGGGTGGACGGCGTGCTGCTGGTCTCCGTGCACGCCGAGGACCGGCTGCCCGGCATTCTCGAGGAGATGGGCCTGCCCACCGTGCTCGCCGGCCGCCGCGACGCGGGCGAACAGCTGAGCTACGTCAACTCCGACAACGCCGGCGGCGCCGCCGAGGCCGTACGGCATCTGCTGCACCGGGGGCGGAGGCGGATCGCGACGATCACCGGCCCGCAGGACATGGACGTCGGCCGCGCGCGCCTCGCGGGGTGGCACGCCGCACACAAGGAAGCGGGCGTTCCGGTGGACGAGGCGCTGATCGAGGCGGGCGACTTCTCCGAGGACAGCGGCGGTCGCGCCATGCGTTTGCTTCTTGAACGCATGCCGGATCTCGACGCCGTGTTCGCCGCGTCGGACCTCATGGCGGTGGGCGCGCTGGCCGAACTGCGGCGGCAGAAGCGCCGTGTTCCGGACGACGTGGCCGTGGTCGGCTTCGAGGACTCCGTGCTCGCCCGGCACACCAATCCGCCCCTGACGACGGTGCGTCAGCCGGTGGAGGAGCTGGGCCGCACGATGGCGCGCATCCTCACCGACATCACCCTGAACGACGGGCCCCGGCGGCAGATCACCCTGCCCACGGAGCTGGTCGTCCGCGAGTCGTCGTAGGGGCACGCGATGGTACGAGGCCTGCTGCTGCCCCTGCTGCTCACGGCGGCCGGGGCTTCGGGCGCGGCGGGCCTGCTCGCCGACGGGAACACGGTCGCGGCGGCCGCGGTCCTGCTGGCGTTCGTCGCGTTCGCGACGGTGAACTCGCCGCTGGTCTTCCCGGCGCATCTCGGCGCGAAGGAGGCGCGGCGCCGCAGCGCGGCGGACGGGCGGCCGGTGATCTACTGGCGGCCGGGGTGTCACTACTGCAGGCGGCTGCGCTTCAGGCTGGGCCGGGACGCGCGCCACGCCCACTGGGTCGACATCTGGCGCGACCCGGCCGCCGCGGCGGCGGTGCGGGCGGTCGCGGACGGGAACGAGACGGTGCCGACGGTGGTCCTGCCGGACGGGCGGGCACGCGTCAATCCCGATGCGGAGTGGGTGCGCGGACTCCTGTGACGAGCGGGGCCGTTCCGCCGCCCCGAGCCTCCACCTCGGTCACGTCGGCCCGCCGTTCGACGGCGTGTCGAGCTGGTGGTCGGCCCAGACGTACGTGTGCGGGAGGAGGTCGGCGACCGGGACCGCGCGCAGGCCGGTGGGGCTGGGGACGACGACCTCGAGGGTGGGGAAGTGGTCGAGGAGGGTCTGGCGGCAGCGGCCGCACGGGGGGACCACTCCCCGGCCGCGGTCGCCGACGGCGACGATCGTCTCCGCCCGCCGCACCCAGCAGGTCCGCGCCGTCCGCGACGGTCGGTGTCGTTCATGTCCGCCACCTGGGACCCCTCCCGGGGGGAGACTCAAGCGCGCACCTGCGACGGCCTCACTCCCCGGCACGTAATAGTCATGGACACGCCGTACCCGTGATGGGGTAGGGTCCGGAAGCCGATCACTCGCTTGTGAGCATCTCGCGGCGTTCCTGGGGAGAGCACGCCGCACTTCCGTCGCACTGCTCAGGGGGGTCCTCATGACTCATCCGTCCTTGCCCGAACGCCCGATGCTCGGGCCGCTTCCCGTGCTGCGCTCGCCGGTCGGTCTCGCGCACGCCGTGACCGCGCTGCTCGCCTTCGTGATCGTCGCCGATGTGCTGGGCTTCGGCGCGGCGGCATACATGAGGTCGGTGATGGGGGACGTGGCGTCCGGCGGTCCGGGTGACGTCGACATGGGCGCGGTCGACCGGGCGGACTGGGCGGTCGTCGCGACCAGCGGGATGTACATGCTCGGCCTGCTCGGCACGGCGACGCTGTTCATCATCTGGTTCCACCGGGTGCGTCACAACGCGGAGGTGTTCGCGCCGGACGTGCAACGCCGCACACCGGGCTGGGCGATCGGCGGCTGGTTCATCCCGTTCGCCAACCTGTTCGTCCCGCGCGGCATCGCCAAGGACGTCCTGCGCGCCAGCCAGCCGGACCCCTACGCGTCCGAGGTGCGGCACCAGGGCCTGCTCAACGCCTGGTGGGGCGTGTGGATCGCGTCGAACATCTTCGACCGGTTCGCCACGAACCGGTACGACGAGGCGAGCGACCCGCAGGCGGTCCACGACGCCGCGGGGTGGCTGATGACGGGGTCGGTCCTCGACATCGTGTCCGCGGTGCTGGCCCTGCTGTTCGTCCGCAGACTGACGGCTGCTCAGAACGACAAGGCGATGGCGGGGCGGATGCCGCCTGGGCTGCCCGCGCCGCAGTATCCGGCGGCAGACGGCACAGGTGCGGGTGGCGGCCCGGTTCCGGGCGCGTGACGGCCGGTGGGGGACGTCCCGTGAGGCGCACTCCGGACTGTCGGCTCCGCGCGGACGCAGCGTGCCCGCGTGATTTCAGCGCACCGCGCAGGTCTAACGTCCCGCGTGCGCGCACGCCCACGCGGACATGCCCTGGAGCCGGGCGAGGCGTTTCGCCACCGCGATCTGCTCCTTGCGCGTCGCGAGGTCGGCCCGCGGCGCGTACTTGAGCCCACCGGCCGCGACCCAGCTCGACTGCGAGAACTGGAGTCCGCCGTAGTGGCCGTTGCCCGTGTTGGCCTTCCAGTTGCCGCCCGACTCGCACTGGGCGATGGCGTCCCAGTCGGTGCCGGGGCGGGCCGAGACCGACGCCGCCGCATCGGTCGCGGCCGCGCCGAGAACGGTCGTGGCGGCCAGAACCATCAGAGCGGCCCGGACCCGCATTACGGGGGCACGGCGCTCGGTGACCTGAGGGGCGGTATGTCTCGATGTCATAGGCCCACTGTTATGCCACCCGGACCCGTGACGGCATGCCGGCCGACGGGTCGCTACGCCGCTCGGGGGACGCGGTGTCCGCCACCGGTGAACGCATCGTGCTCCAGCCTGCCTGTCATTCCCAGGACCGGACGGTGAGTTCGTGGGCGCAGCACGAGGTGACGTGGCAGGGGCGGGCGGCGCGGAGGCGCCGCGCGGACGGACGCCTTGAGGTGTGGTGACGGCGATCCTGGGGCTTCCGGCGCCGGCCGCGTGCGCCTTTCCGCTGATGACGGCGGTCCGGGTGCTGCTCCCCTGACTCTCGTGCGAGGTCCCGCCGGGTCCGCGTCGGCGGGCCCGGCGGGACCCGCGGGTGAGTCAGGCAGAGGCCTCGACGGCCTCCTTGATACGCCGGCCGAAGGCGGGGGCGTCCTTGCGGGCCGCGCCCGCCGCGAGCGGCAGCAGCACCTTGCCCACGCCGTGCCCTTCGAGCACGTTGAACAGGCGCACCCTGGTGCCTCCGTCGGGTGTGGGTTCGAGGTCGTACCCGCCCTCCTGGGCGGTGATGGAGTTGTGCGAGACCTCGTGCCAGCGCATACGGGTGGGCGCGGTCAACTCGTGGATCTCGAAGTCTCGTTGGGAGCGCATCCCGGCGTCCTTCACCGTGCTGTGGAACACCGTGCCCACATGGGTGTCGCCGTCGGGGGTCTTCTCCATCGTCAGGACGCGAGGGCTGAACTCGGGGTCGTTCCGGCCGTCGGCGAGGTAGGCGAAGACGTCCTCGATGGGCCGGTCGACGTCCACGACGACCTCGAACTGAGTACTCATGGTCACTCTCCCGGATATTCCGGGGCGACACCCCGGACGAAGGGGACATCTCCACCGTAACCGGCCGCGTCCGGGGTGCCCAGCGGTCAGTCGCCGGCGGCGTCGAGTTGCTTGCGCAGGGCCGCCGCCGTGACGGCGGGGTCGTAGCCGTCGGGGACGCCCTCGATCAGGATGATGTCGCCCTCGATGTGCCGGGAGCGCAGCGGTGCGATCTCCCGGTAGGCGGGCGAGTCCCACCAGTCCCGCGCCTCGGTGATCCCGGGGAAGCCGATCATCACCACGTCCCCGGGCCAGGCTCCCTCCTTCACCTCGTGGCCGGTGGCGTGCACCAGGAAGCGGCCGCCGAACGGTTCCAGTGTGGCGGGGATGCGCTCCATGTACTCCGCGATGTCGGGGTGCGGAGCGGCCGGCCGCAGATGGGCGATGGCGTAGGCGGTCATGGTGTCCTCCACGGGGCGTCGGTGTCGTACGCGGTGATCGTGGCACCGGACCGGGGGCGGCGTCGATGACCTCGGAGGTAAGGGAACGGGGTACTCCGTATGACAGGGGCGGCGCGGCCGGTCGGCGGTGTCCGTCACCCGTACGAGCGCACTGGGCGGACCGGTAACAGGGCAGCCGGACCATGCGACAGGCGGCCCGCCGGGGCGCGTAGGACAGTGGTGACCATGAACCGTCACCGTCGCCCGCCCCGGCGCGCCCCGTGGATCGCCGGCGGCACCGCCGCGCTGGTCCTGGGCGGCGTCGGCGTGTGGGTGTGGGTGGCACAGGACGACGGCACACCGAGCCCCAGGCCGTCCGCCTCGAACGACCTGACCCTGCCGACGCTGGGCCCGTTGCCGACGCCGACCACCGTGACGTCACCGCCGGGGCCGACCGGAACGGGCGGGAGCGGGGGTCCGGTGCCGACGTCGTCCCGCCCCGGCGGGGCGGCCGAGCCGAGCGGCGGCCCGGCGACGCGGCCGTCACCGCCCGGGCCGGGGCGGACGCAGCCGCCCGGCGTGCCGGACCAGGGCGCCGGGACCGGGCCCGCCGTGCCGGACGGCGGGGTGAGCACCGGGCCTCCGCGGGTGGCGGGCACGTCCGGGATCGCACCGTCCAGCCGGGCGCCGGGGCTCGTGCCTCCGCCGCCCACCTCGACGGGCGGAGCGGGAACGGGTACCGACACGGGCACGAGCGCGTCGGAGGGGCCCAGGACGCCCGCACGATCGGCGGCGCCCGAGGCCCCGCGCCGGTCGGCCGGCCCCGAGCCGGTGGCGCCTTCGGCGCACCCGACGCCGACAGCGGGGACGACACCCGGACCGCGTGTCCCACCCCCGCCGGGGGCCGGGACGCGCGTCCCCACCGCCCAACCGCCCGTCTCCCCCGGCCCGCGGCAGCCCGCCGAGACGGCCGAGCCCGAAACGAGGGCGGCGACCGCGAAGCCCACCCCACAGCCCACCGCGAAGCCCAGCACGATGCCCACCACCGAGCCGAAGCCCTCGGCCACCCCCACACCGGCCGACGGCCCCACAACCACCTGGTACACCTCCTCCGCCGCCACGGACGCCGCGCGCCGCATGTCCGCCGCCGGCACCGTCGGCGACCCCGCCTGCACCATGGCGGCCGTGGGCCGGCCCGACCCCGCCCTGGTGCCGCACGCGAGCCGCATCGGGATCGGGCACCACGGCACGTACTGGTGCCTCGTCCGGTGATCCGGGGCGGGCCGTCTCCGCATAGGCTGCCCTCGGCACGAACACGGCTGCGCGGGGGAGCACATGACGGCTGGGACGGCACCGAGGTGGGACTCGGCACTCGAATCGGTGACGGTGTACGCGCAGGGCGCGCTGTGCCGTCGCGTCGCCCGGGGCACGGTCCCGGCGGACGGACAGGTACGGGTGCCCGGACTGCCGCGCTCGCTCGACCCCCACTCGCTGCGCGCCCGCGTCGTCGGTGCGCCGGGTGCGCGGGTCACCGGGGCGCGGGCGGAGATCGACGCGGAGCCGGTGGACGAGGACGCCGTCGCCGAGGCACGGCGTGAGGTCGACCGGCTGACCGAGGCGTACCACGCCGCCGACGCCCGGCGGGACCGGCAGCTGAAGCGCATCGAGGAGATCTCCGCGCTGCGCCCGCTGCCGCCCGGCCGTAAACGGGACGACCCGCACCGCCGCACCCCGGTGGACGCCTGGCTGGAGCTGGCCGACTTCGTCGACGAGCGCCTGACCGTGCTGCACGCCAGGCTCCGCGAGCTGGAGGACGAACTCCGGCGCCTGGACCACGAGACGGAGATGGCGCAGGACCGGCTGGCCCGCGTGAGCACCGACGCCCCGGCGGCCAAGGTCTCCTCCTCGTACACGGCGGTGCTGACCCTGGGCGGCACGGCCGGGGCTGAGGCGGAGGTCGAGATCGAGTACGGGGTGCCCGGCGCCGTCTGGGTGCCGGCGTACCGCCTCACGCACCGTCAGGGCGACGACAGCGGGCGGCTGATGCTGCGGGCCTCGGTCGCCCAGCGGTCCGGTGAGGACTGGACGGGCGTGCGGATCGCCTTCGCCACGGCCGATCTGCGGCGCCGTACCGATCTGCCCCGGCTGCGGTCGGTCCGTATCGGGCGCAGCCAGCCCGCGCCGGCCCCGTCCGGCTGGCGGGAGCCCCCGGCAGGGCTGACCGACCTGTTCGCCGGGTACGACGCGGCGGGTCCTCCACCGGAACCCGATGCGATCGCGGGGGCGCGGGCGGGCGGGTGGGTCGCGGGCGGTCCCGTCGAGGACACCCCGGTCACGGTCGGCGCCGCCTACGGTGCTCCGCCCCCTCCCCCGCCGGCGCCCGCCGCGCTGCCCGCCCCCGGTGCCGCGTACGGCGCGCCTCCCCAGGGCTTCGGCGTTCCGGCCGCGCCGGGCTCCGCGCCCGCCCCGGACCGGGCGCGGCCCCGGTCCCGTCCCGGTGCCGGCCCCCGTTCGGCCGCCGCACCCCGTGCGGGCGGCGGAGCCCACGCCGCCGGCCCGGAGCGCGCGGGCGCCGCCGCCCCGTACGCACCGCCCCCGCCCGTCCCTGGCCCGCCCCGGCCGGACGACGCCGAACTCGACTACGCGGCCCTCGTGCTGAGTGGTCCGGACGAGCCGCGGGACCGCCGTGGCCGCCTCTTCCCCGGCGCGGGCTTCGACCCGGTGACCGCCGAGTACCGTCGGCGCGCCGAGAAGCCGGCCGCGCTGCCGCTGCCCGGGCACGCCGTGCGGCCCCGCGAGTCGGCGGGCTCGTTCGACCACCGCTACGACGCGGCGGCGCCCGCCGACATCCCGTCGGACGGCACCTGGCACACCGTCACCGTCGGCGAGATCGCGGTGGGTCTGCGCACCGAGTACGTGTGCGTGCCGGCGGTGGAGCAGACCGTGTACGCGACGCTGGTGCTGTCCAACGCGACCGATCAGGCGCTGCTGGCGGGGCCGGTCGAGGTGAGCGTCGACGGGGAGTACCAGCTGACCGCCGCGCTGCCCACCCTCGCCCCGGGCGGTGTTCGCCGCCTCGAGCTCGGGCCGGCGGAGGCCATCGGCGTCACCCGGCGGACGCACCTCACCGAGTCGACCGCGGGTCTGCGCAACAACGTCACCGTGCTCGACCACCGCGTCCATGTGGAGCTGGCCAACCGGCTCCCTGCGGCGGTCCGCGTCGAGGTGCGCGAGCGCGTGCCGGTCACCTCGGAGGCGGACGTGCGGATCGAGGAACGGGCCGGCTGGGCCGAGCCCGAGGACACCGCGGACCGGGAGCCGCACGCCCCGGGCACCCGGATCTGGCGGGTCGACCTGCCGGCCGGCGCCGCCGTCGCCCTCGACGGCGGCTACGAGATCAGAATCCCGGCCGGCAAGGCCCTGACCGGCGGCAACCGCAGGAGCTGACACAGACATGTCTACGTCACCGTCATCGGAGCCGGCCGCCCCGGTCCCCCTCCCCGTCACCGCCGTCACCTGCACCGAGGACCGCGCGCACGTCGAACGCACCGCGACGCTCGAGCTGCGGCCCGGGACACAGCGGTTGAGGCTGGGACCGGTCAGCGCACTGGCCGTCGACCGGACTCTGCACGCCGAGCTGACCGCCGGTTTCCCGGCGACCGTGCTCGATGTGCGGATCGTGCGCGCGTGGACGCCGCGCGGGCCCGGGCCCGCCGACGACGACTCGCCGCTGCGCCGCCGCGTGACCTCCCTGGAGGAGGAGCGGCCGGTGCTGGAGCAGCGCCGGGACCGGCTGGCGGCTCGCGGGGACGCGCTGGGCCGGCTCGCCGCCGATCTGCTGCGGGAGATCGGCGAGGGCACCGGATTCGGCGAGGCCGAACGGGAGCGCTGGGCACGGGAGCTGGACCGCGTCGACGAGGAACGTGAGCGGCAGGCCGAGCAGCTGCGCGAGGTGGAGACGCGGCTGCGGGTCCTGTCCGACGAGCTGCGCGAGGCCGAGCAGGCCCTCGCCGACGCGGAGACGGAGCCCGCCGAACTGGTCGGGCATGTCGAGCTGACCGTGGAGGCATCGGCCGGGGGGACGGCTCGGCTGCGGCTGAGCCATCTCACGCCGTGCGCGCTGTGGCGGCCGGCGTACCGGGCCGCGCTGGACGGGGACGCGCTCACCCTGGAGTCCGAGGCGATGGTCTGGCAGCGCACCGGCGAGGACTGGTCGGGTGTACGGCTGACGCTGTCCACGGCGCGTTCCTCGGCGGCCACGGAGCCGCCGGTGCTCGGCGAGGACCGGCTGACGCTCCAGGACCGCTCCCCCGAGGAGCGCCGCACCGTCCGTGTGGACCTGCGGGAGGAGGAGATCGCGGACCTGGGTCCCGCTCCCGTGCTCGGGCTGCCGGGGGTGGACGACGGCGGCGAGGTCCGCGTGCTGCACGCCCCCGACCCGGTGTCCGTGCCGGCCGACGGGCGCGCGCACCGGGTGCCGGTGTCGTCGTTCACCACGGCCGCGCGCAGCGAGTACGCCTGCGCGCCGGAACTGTCGCCCCTGGTCACGCAGGTGGTGCGGGCCGACAACCGGTCCGGGCACGCGCTGCTGGCCGGGCCGGTGGACCTGATCCGCGGCAGCGGGTTCGTCGGGCGCGGCACGCTGGAGTTCACCGCTCCGGGGGCCGCCGTGGAGCTGGCCTTCGGCAGCCGGGACGACCACCGGGTCGTACGGGAGACGGAGGAGACCCGCGACACGACGGGGCTGACCCAGCGGACCGTGCTCACCCGGACCGTGCGGCTTCATCTGTCACGCTTCTCCGCGCCGGACGAGCGGGACGACCGGGTGGTCGTCGTCCGGGAGCGCGTCCCGGTGTCCGAGGTGTCGGCGGTGGAGGTGCGTCTGCGGAAGGAGGCGTGCTCGCCCGCGCCGGACGCGGTGGACGCGGACGGCATCGCCCGCTGGGACGTGACGCTCCCTCCCGGCGGGCACCGCACGCTCACGCTCGTCCACGAGGTGTCGGCGAGCAGCAAGGTCACCGGCCTCTGAGCCGACGCGCATCGCCCCCTCCCCGGCCCGCACGGTGAACACACCGTGCGGGCCTTCACATGAGCTTGACGGGCACAGGGGTGGGAACACGCCACGTCTTGCTATACAGTTCGTCAGCAAGCGGGCCGGTTACCCGTGGTAATGGCGTACGGACTCGACTCGAGGAGGCCCCGGCATGGCTCTGACCACCTCCCGGGCACAGCACCCGGACCAGCCGTCGGACGACGGCGTCGACGTGGCCCGTCGGCTGCTCGACTCGTCCGCGCAGCTCTCCTACGACCCGCTCACCGAGGTCGACTGGGACACCCCGCTGGACAAGGACTTCCACGGCGCCAGCCCGGAGTGGAGCACCCTCTACGGCACGGCGTACTGGGAGGAGATGACCGACGCGCAACGCAAGGAGCTGACGCGGCAGGAGGCGGCGTCGGTCGCCTGCACCGGCATCTGGTTCGAGATGATCCTCCAGCAGATGATCCTGCGGGACATCTACTCCAAGGACCCCACGGACGAGACGTTCCAGTGGGCGCTGACCGAGATCGCCGACGAGTGCCGGCACTCGATCATGTTCGCCCGGGGCGCGAAGAAGCTCGGCGCGCCGGCCTACCGCCCGCGCCGGGTCGCGGTCGAGCTGGGACGGCTGTTCAAGACCACCGCCTTCGGCGAGGCCGCCTACGCGGCGATCCTGGTCGCCGAGGAGGTCCTCGACGTCATGCAGCGCGACTGGATGCGCGACGAGCGGGTCGTGCCGTTCGTCCGCACCATCAACAACATCCATGTCGTCGAGGAGTCGCGGCACATGATGTTCGCCCGCGAGGAGACGCGGAAGCACCTCGCGCGTGCGGGGCGGGTGCGCCGCCGCATCCACGCGGTGATGATCGCGATCGCCGCGTACGTCATCGTCACCAGCATGGTGAACCGCGAGGTGTACGCGAACGCCGGACTGGACGAGGAGCGCGCGCTGCGCGAGGCCCGTGCCAACGAGCACCACAGGTCCATGGTGCGGGCGAGCTGTTCGGGCCTGATGGAGTTCCTCTCGTCCTGCGGACTGCTCACCCGGCCCGCGCTCTTCTTCTACAAGCGCGCCCACCTCATCTGACCACGTACACCCTGCCCACCCCGGGCCCTCGGCGGAGCGGACGACCATGGCCTTCGCGATCACCCAGACCTGCTGCAGCGACGCCACCTGTGTGTCCGTCTGCCCGGTCAACTGCATTCATCCGACGCCGGAGGAACGCGCCTTCGGCAGCACGGAGATGCTGCACATCGACCCGAAGAGCTGCATCGACTGCGGCGCCTGCGCGGACGCCTGCCCGGTGGACGCGATCTTCCCGGTCGAGCGGCTGACCGGGGGACAGCGGGAGTACGCCCGCATCAACGCGGCCTACTACGAGCACGAGGAGCACCGGACCGAACAGCCCGTCGCGGGGCCGGTGTTCCACGACTGGGGCGCGCCGTCGTTCGACCGGGTGCTGCCGCCGGACTTCGGGCCGCTCAGGGTCGCGGTCGTGGGCACCGGCCCGGCCGGGATGTACGCGGCGCGGGACCTGCTGCTGCACACCCCTGCCGAGGTGACCCTGATCGACCGGCTGCCGGTCGCCGGCGGTCTCGTCCGGTACGGGGTCGCACCCGACCACCCGTCCACCAAGAAGGCCGGCGAGAGCTTCGCCCGCTTCCTCACGCATCCGCGGGTGCGGCTCCGTCTCGGCCTGACAGTGGGCGACGGCGGTGTGACCGCGGACGAACTGGCCGCCCACCACGACGCGGTGATCTATGCCGTCGGCGCGCCGGAGGCCCGGCGGCTCGGCGTCCCGGGCGAGGACCGGCCGGGCAGCGTCGCCGCGACCGAGTTCGTCGCCTGGTGCAACGGACACCCCGATGTCGCCCCGGACGCCTTCGACCTGTCGGCGGACCGGGTCGTCGTGGTGGGCAACGGCAATGTCGCGCTGGACGCCGCACGCCTGCTGATGTCCGACCCGGCGACGCTCGAAGGGACCCCGATCGCCGCGCACGCGCTGGAGGAGCTGCGGCGCAGCAAGGTGCGCGAGGTGGTGGTGCTGGGGCGGCGCGGCCCGGAGCACGCGGCGTACACGCGGACCGAGTTGCTCGCGCTGAAGCATCTGTCCGGCGTGGACCTGCTCGTCGACGACCACGACCCGGCCGTGGGCGCGGCGATCGGCGGGGCGGCCGACCCGGACAAGGCCGCGGTGCTGAAGGACGTACGGCGGGAGGCCGTCGACTGGTCCCTGCCCCCGGCGGCGGACGGCCCGCGCCGCATCGTGTTCCGCTTCCTGTCGGCGCCCGCCGAGGTGTGCGGGCAGGAGTCGGTCCGCGCGGTACGGGTCACCGGCGCGGCGGGCGAGGTGGAGATCCCGGCCGGGCTGGCCCTCAGCGCGGTGGGCCATCGCGGAACGCCGCTCGCCGGGCTCCCGTTCGACGAGTCCACGGGCACGGTGCCCCACGACCGGGGCAGGGTGGCGGGCCGTCCGGGCGCTTATGTCGTCGGCTGGATCAAGCGAGGCGCCTCCGGCGGCATCGGCGCCAACCGCGTCTGCGCGGCGGAGACGGTGGCCTCCCTGCTCGACGACGCGGTGTCGGGCCGTCTGCCCGCGCCGACGGGCAGCGCGCGGTCGTTCCGCCGGCTGGCGCGGCGAAGGGGGCGCTGACGGGCCGGCCGGGGTGACGGTGGGCGTGTGACGCCGTACCGGTGATCGGTGGATGTGCGGGGTCCGTGCGTTACGGAGGCCGCGGGAAGGGGCACTGGAGCCCAATCCGTCGTCCCGGCGGGGGCGACGGAGAAGGGAGAGTGCCGGGTGCTGTGGAAGACCTTCCGGTGGGCGTTCGCCGTGACGGCCGTCGGGCTGGTGGGCGGGGTGCTGTACGACGGGTGGGCGGCGCTCGGGATCGTCGCTATCCTCGCCGTGCTGGAGATCTCGCTGTCCTTCGACAACGCGGTCATCAACGCCGGCATCCTCAAGAAGCTGAACGCCTTCTGGCAGCGGATCTTCCTCACCGTCGGCATCCTCATCGCCGTGTTCGGCATGCGGCTGCTGTTCCCGGTGGTCATCGTGTCCGTGAGTGCGCGGCTGGCTCCGCAGGAGGCCGTGCATCTGGCGCTCACGGACAAGGAGCGCTATCAGGAGCTGGTCACCGACGCGCACCCGTCGATCGCGGCGTTCGGCGGCATGTTCCTGCTGATGATCTTTCTGGACTTCGTCCTGGAGGACCGGGAGACCAAGTGGCTCGGCCGGGTGGAGCGGCCCCTGGCGCGGCTCGGCCGGATCGACATGCTGTCGGTGTGCGTGGCTCTCGTCGTGCTCCTGGTGACGTCCATGACCTTCGCCACCCAGGCCCACCAGCACGGCGGTCACCACGCCGACAAGGCGCAGACCGTGCTGGTCTCGGGGGTCGCGGGACTCGTCACCTATCTGGTGGTGCACGGGCTGTCCGGCTTCTTCGAGGCCAGGCTGGCAGGAGAGCGGAGCGGCGAGGAGGGCGGCGAGGAGAGCGGGCGCTCCGGGGTGGCGCTCGCCGGCCGGGCCGCCCTCTTCACCTTCCTGTACCTCGAGGTGCTGGACGCGTCGTTCTCCTTCGACGGGGTGATCGGCGCCTTCGCCGTCACCAACGACATCGTGCTGATGGCGCTGGGCCTCGGCATCGGCGCCATGTACGTCCGGTCTCTCACCGTGTACCTGGTGCGCCAGGGCACGCTGGACGACTACGTGTACCTGGAGCACGGCGCCCACTACGCGATCGGCGCCCTCGCCGCCGTCCTGCTCGTCAGCATCCGTTACGAGGTGAACGACATCGTGACCGGCCTGATCGGGGTCACCCTCATCGGCGCGGCCTTCTGGTCGTCCGTCCGCCTCAACCGGGCCACGGCGGGCTGACCGGCGGCCCCGTGAGTCTGCCGGTCAGGAGCCTTCCGGGGTGCCGTCGACGTACGGGGACAGGATGTCGGCGACCGTGCGGTTGCGGGGCGCGGGGACGCCGAGTTCGCCGGCGAGGCCGGCCACTCCCCCGCTGAGCCAGGGCAGTTCGAGACGGTGACCGTGTTCCAGGTCGTTGTGCATGGACGACGTCATGTCGGCGGGGAGGGTGTCGCAGAAGGCGAGCTGCCGCTCGGCGAAGTCCTCGGCCAGCTCGACGCCCGACTTGCGGGCCACGGCCACGACCTCCGCCATGACGTCCCGCAGCAGCATCCGCGTCCGCTCGTGGGAGCGGACGACGCCGATGGGCCGGCGGACGGCCGTGGTGGTGGCCGAGAGGCCGACGAGGAAGACGTACTTCTCCCAGATCACCCGGTCGACGTCCGCACTGACCTCGGCGTCGATGCCCGCCGCGGTGCACGCCTGGAGGAACTGTCGCGCCACCGGCTCCTGCTCGGGGTGACGGGCGCCGAGGACCACGCGCTGGAGGGCGCCGTTGTGCCGGACGACGCCGGGTTCCTCGATGAAGGCGGAGATGAAGCACGTGCCGCCGAGCAGTGACTCGGCGGGGAGGTGACGGGCGAGGACCGTGTCCTTGTGCACGCCGTTCTGCAGCGACAGCACGGGCGTGCCGGCCAGCTCGGAGGCGCCCAGCCGGCGGGCGACGTCCTCGGTGTCCCACAGTTTCACGGCGACGACGACCAGATCGGCGCCGTCCACGTCCGCGACGCTCTCCACCACCGAGCCGGGCGAGGTGCGGACGTCCCCCAGCGGGCTGCGCACGAGAAGACCCGAGCGCCGTACGGCCTCCAGGTGGCGTCCCCGGGCCACGAAGGTGACCTCGTGGCCCGCCGCGGCGAGCCGCGCCCCGAAGTAGCCCCCGACCCCGCCCGCTCCGACAATCGCGATCCGCATGGCCACCCGTTCCCTTGATAACCGTTTGAAAGGTTACTATCGCTGCATGGGAGCCGCGCCGCAAGCACCGCGTACGAGGGTCACCGCCCGGGCACGTGATCTCCGGTTCGACGCCGGCTCGCTGTCGCTGAACCTCGTGGCGACGGTGGGGCGCCGGCCCGTCGGCCCGGTGGAGCGGATGGGTGACGCGGAACGGCTGGCCGCGTGGTGCCGTGGCGTGGGGCTGACACCGGCGCCCGGGTACGCGGAGGAGGCGCTGCTCAGCTCGCTGCACGCGTTGCGCGACGCGGCCTACGACATCGCCTCGTCGTTGCTGGACGGGCACCGCCCCCGCCCCGCGTCCGTGGAGCTGGTCAACGACCTGGCCGCCTGTGAACCGCCGGCCCCGAGGCTGGAGTTGACGCGTGATGGCGTGCGACCGGCCTCCGGCAGTGATCTCCTCACCGAGGACGCCCTGCTGTCGGTGGTCGCGCGGGACCTGATCGAGCTCGTCTCCAACGCTTCACGCCGACAGCGGCTGACGAGGTGCGCGTCCGAGGTGTGCCGGATGCTCTACCTCAACCCGGAGTCGGGCCGGCCACGCCAGTGGTGCTCCATGCGACGCTGCGGCAACAACGCCAAGGCGGCGGCGCACCGGCGGCGCAGGGCCGCGACGGCCGGAGGCCGGTCGGCGGGACCGGACACGCCTTGAGGCGAGACGTATCGTCTTGTTAGGGTGAGTGCATGCGCCACTACTTCTTTCTCTGAGTCCGGGCACGGCCGACGCCGCCGTCATCGCCCACCGTCACCTCTCTCACCTCAGGGAAAGTCCCATGCGCGCACGCGCCCACACCCTCGCGCCCGCCCTCACGGCGCAGCTGTCCGTCAAGGACGTCACCAAGTCCTACGGGCCCCGAACGGTCCTCGACCAGATCACGTTCACCGTCCGCCCCGGTGAGCGGGCGGCCGTCATCGGCGAGAACGGCGCCGGAAAGTCCACCCTGCTCCGGCTCCTCGCCGGAGCCGAGACGCCCGACGACGGCGAGATCACCGCCGTCTTCCCGGGCGGCACCGGCCACCTCGCCCAGACCCCCGTGCTGGAACCCGACCGGACCGTGCAGGACGCGGTCGACCACGCGCTCGCCCCGCTGCGCGCCCTGGAACGCCGGCTGCGTGCGGCGGAGGAGCGCCTCGGTGAGGCGTCCGATGCCGAACTCGCCGCCTACGGCGACCTGTTGACCGTGTACGAGCAGCGTGACGGCTACCGGGCCGACGCTCGGGTGGACGCGGCAATGCACGGGCTGGGGCTGGCCGGCGTCGCCCGTGACCGGCTGCTCGGCTCGCTTTCCGGCGGTGAGCAGTCGCGGCTCGCGCTCGCCTGTGTCCTGGCCGCGGACCCCGAACTGCTGCTGCTCGACGAACCGACGAACCACCTCGACGCGTCCGCGGTGCACTGGCTGGAGGAACGGCTGCGCGCGCACCGCGGCACCGTCGTGGCCGTCACCCACGACCGGCCGTTCATCGAGCGGATCGCCACCACGATCCTGGAGGTCGACCGGGACACCCGCTCGGTCCGGCGGTACGGCGACGGCTGGGCCGGGTACCGGGCGGCGAGAGCCGCCGCACGGCGCCGGGCCGAACAGGAACACGCGGAGTGGCGCGACGAGGTCGCCCGTACCGAGGAGTTGCTGGAGACGGCGGGCCGGCGGCTGTCCACCACCGGCGGCGACCCGCGGCAGGGCTTCGGCAAGCACCGCCGCTCGCACGAGGCGAAACTGGGCGGTCAGGTGCGGGCGGTGCGCGAACGCCTGGCCCGGCTGCGGCGCACGCCGGTGCCCGCACCTCCCGAGCCGCTGCGGTTCACGGCGGCTCCGGCGGTGACCGACCGAGAACTGCCTTCCGCCGAGGACGGATCCGCGCATCCGCTCGTCGAGCTGGAGAACGTCGGCGTCGGTGAACGGCTGCGGCTGAACGGCCGGCTGGCCGTCGAGCCCGGGCAACGGCTGCTGGTCACCGGGGAGAACGGGGCGGGCAAGTCGACCCTGCTGCGGGTTCTGGCCGGGGACCTGGAGCCGGACACGGGGTCGGTGCGCCGCCCGGCCACCGTCGGACACCTGCCGCAGGAGCTTCCCGTCCGCGTGGGGCGGCTCCCGTTGCTCGCCGCGTTCGCCGCGCGACGGCCGGGACCGGCGGAGGAGCACCGTGACACGCTGCTGTCGCTCGGGCTGTTCCGCGAGGAGGACCTGACGGTGCCGGTGGCGGCGCTGTCGGCGGGGCAGCAACGACGGCTGCAGATCGCCCGGTTGGTGACCCGGCCGGCGGACCTGCTGGTGCTCGACGAGCCGACCAACCATGTGGCGCTGGACCTCGTCGAGGACCTGGAGGCGGCGCTCGACGCGTATCCGGGTGCCGTGGTGGCCGTGTCCCACGACCGCGGGTTCCGGGCGCGCTTCCCGGGTGAGCGGCTTCGTCTGCGGCACGGACGGCCGGTCTGAGCGCGCGTGCTCTCCCCCCATCCGCGAAGTCCCGCCCTGCCGGGCCCGTTCAGTCGGTCCGGAGGGCGGTACGGAGGGTACGGACGGCCTGCTCGACGGCCGCGGTGGCCGCACGGGTGCCCCGCACGGGGTTCAGCATCATGAAGTCGTGCAGGGTGGCGTTGTAGCGGATGCTCGTCGTCGGGACCCCCGCCTGCAGCAGCTTGCGCGCGTAGGCCTCGCCCTCGTCGCGCAGAACGTCGTTCTCGTCGACGACGACGAGGGCCGGGGGGAGGCCGCGGAGTTCGTCGAGACCGGCTCGCAGCGGTGAGGCGGTGGTCCCGGCCCGCTGGGCCGGGCCGGTCGTGTAGCAGTCCCAGAACCACGCCATGGCCTTGGCCGTGAGGTGGGGCCCGTCGGCGAATTCCTTGTAGCTGGCGGTGTCCTGGGCCGCATCGGTCGCGGGGTAGTACATGGACTGGTGGACGAAGGTGACGTCGCCACGCTGCTTGGCCATGAGGGTCAGCGCGGCCGTCATGTTCCCGCCCGCCGAGTCGCCCGCGACGGCCATGCGCGCGCTGTCGAGCCCCTGCTGCGCTCCGTTGTCGGTGATCCACCGCGCGGTGGCGTAGGCCTGTTCGACGGCGACGGGACAGCGGGCTTCCGGCGAGCGGTCGTACTCGACGAACACGACGGCCGCGTCGGCTCCGGTCGCCAGCTCGCGCACCAGCCGGTCGTGGGTCATGGCGTTGCCGAGCACCCATCCCCCGCCGTGCACGTAGAGGACGACGGGAAGGGGGTGCGTGGATCCGAGGGGTTCGACGATGCGTACCCGCACGTCACCCACGTCGGCGGTGACGGTCACCCACTCCTCGTCCACGTCGGGCTTGTCGATCGGGGCGGCCTGCACCTCGTCCAGGGCCTTGCGCGCGCCTTCGGGCCCCAGCTGGTAGACGAACGGAGGCTGTGAGGCGGCATCGGCGAACTCCTGCGCCGCCTGCTCGAGGATCGGCTTGCTCATGAGCGTGCTCCTTGGTGACGGCCGGCAGGCGCCTGCGGTGATGATCGAAGGTGCGGGCTTCCGCGTCCAGATCCGACGGGCCTCCGGCACACGGCCTGCTCATGATCGGCAGTCTCCAGGCTCCTCCGGGCCGCAGTGGTGCTCCGTCGAGGCCGAGGACGAGGGACCGCCGGCGACACGGAGTACGCGTTTCCATGGTGCCGACCGGCTCCGGCCGTCGCACCCCGGACGGCTGGACCGTCGCCGGGGCCCGCCGGCGGAACGCCTCCGGCTCCTGGGGCTCGGCGCCCGAGGCGACGCCGACTCCAGCTCCGGGCGTGATGCGGCGTGCGTCGCCGGTCGGCGACAGGTGGTCGCGCGGCTCACCTGGTCGTTCGACAGCGGACGAACGCGCGGAGGACGAGCCCGCCGGCGCACGCGCCGACCGCGTACCAGAACAGGTCCGGTGCGTTGGAGGTCGAGCCGAGGACCAGGCGGGCGGCGGTGCTGCGGGCGGACAGCTCGGCGGGCAGCCCGGTGAGCTGGAGCAGTTCCACCGCCCAGCTCACCGCGAGCGCGATCCCCGCCGCCCGCCCGGGAGTCGAGCGCGGGGACAGCAGCACGACGAGGGCGAGGATCAGGAGCGTGTACAGCGCGTCCCCGCCGTACTTGGCGACGTCACCCGTCGCCACCGCCCGCAGGCCCAGTCCCGCTCCGACGGTCCCCAGCGCCGCGACCGCTGCCAGGAGCCGCGTACGCCCCCGCGCGTCCGGTTCGGGCGGCCCGCTCCCACCCGCGAGGCGGGCCGGACGGACAGCTCTGTCGCTCATGAGGGAGGAGTCTGCCAGCCGTCGCCCGGAAGACCGTTGCCGACCTGTGTCCTACGGGGCCCTGAACCACTGAACGGGGCGGTCGGCACGCACGTTAGTGGAGGGCGGACGGCCTCCGCGCCGCCCCCTTCCCCTGCCCTGCGCACCGGCCACTGCAAGGAGTTCCACCATGGGCGTCACCGACCGGCTCGACCGTCACCAGCCACTGGTCCTCGGTCTGTTCCGCATCGTCATCGGGCTGCTGTTCACCAGCGAGGGTGCGGCCACCCTGTTCGGCGTGCTGGCCCGGGACGCCACGCCCGCCGGTGACTGGCCCTTCTGGTATGCGGGGGTGATCGAGCTGGTCTGCGGTGCGCTCGTCCTGCTCGGGGTCCTCACCCGGGCCGCCGCGTTCCTCAGCTCGGGTGCCATGGCCTTCGCCTACTTCACCGAGCACCAGCCGGACGGCCTCTTCCCCCTCCAGAACGGCGGCCTGTCGCCGGCGCTGTTCTGCTGGGGATTCCTGCTGCTGGTGTTCTCCGGGCCCGGGGCCCTGGCCGTGTCGGGCCTTCTCCGGCAGGACGCCCCGGCCGCGCCCGGAGGCCGCGGCTAGCTGTGCCGGCCGACCCGGAAGCCGCCCCCGTCAGCTCGCCGGGGGCGGCTTTCGCATGGTCGGCGGTGGCTTGCACATTGATATGCAAGTGAACACTTGCCTATAGTGGGGGCATGGCCGACGACCTCTTCAAAGCTCTGGCGGACGGAACCCGCCGCACGATCCTCGACGAGCTGACGGACAAGTCCGGACAGACACTGTTCGAGATCTGCGCGCGCCTGAGCATGAAGCACGGGCTCGGCATCTCACGTCAGGCGGTGTCGCAGCACCTCGCCGTCCTGGAGGCCGCCGGGCTCGTCGAGACCCGGCGGGAGGGCCGGTACAAGTTCCACGACCTGAACGTCACGCCGCTGCGGCACATCACCGAGCGCTGGCTCGACCCCCCTGCCCCCGCACCGGAGAAGGAACCCTCATGAAGATCCACCTGACCAGCGTCTTCGTCGACGACCAGGCGAAGGCCCTGCGCTTCTACACCGACGTCCTCGGCTTCGTGAAGAAGCACGACGTGCCGCTGGGCGAGACGGACCGGTGGCTCACCGTCGTCTCACCCGAGGAGCCGGACGGCACCGAGCTGCTGCTGGAGCCGTCCCACCACCCCGCGGTCAAGCCCTACCGGGACGCCCTCGTGGCCGACGGCATCCCCCTCGCCCAGTTCGCGGTGGACGACGTACGGGCGGAGTACGAGCGCCTGCGGGAGCGGGGAGTCCGCTTCACCCAGGACCCGCTGGAGATGGGGCCCGTCACGACCGCCGTCTTCGACGACACGTGCGGGAATCTGATCCAGATCGCCTCGCAGGCGTAGAGCCGGCCCCCTTCGGCCGTTCCCGACCTCACCGCACCCCACAGTTGAACGCGTTCAAAAATGCGGGATAGGGTGAGGGCACTCGAAGAGGCCGGAGGGGCCCTATGAAGATCGTTCTGCCCGGGGGGACCGGACAGGTGGGCACGATCCTGGACCGTGCGCTGAGCGCGGCCGGACATGAGGTCGTCGTGCTGACCAGGCGGCCTCGCCGCCCAGGGGACGTCGCATGGGACGGGGTGAACCTGGGCCCTTGGGCCGAGGCGGTGGACGGCGCGGACGTCGTGATCAATCTGGCCGGGCGGAGCGTCTCCTGCCGTTACACGCCGGAAAATCTGCGCGCCATGATGGACTCGCGCGTCGACTCGGCACGGGTCGTGGGCGAGGCGATCGCTTCGGCTCGCCGGCCGCCGAAGGTGTGGCTCCAGATGAGCACCGCGACGATCTACGCCCACCGCTTCGACGCGGCCAACGACGAGGCGACCGGCGTCATCGGCGGCACGGAGAGCGGCGTTCCCGACCACTGGGCGTACAGCGTCCGGATCGCGAAGAACTGGGAGCGGGCGCAGGAGGAAGCGGCGACGCCCGGCACGCGGAAAGTGGCCCTGCGGGCGGCGATGGTGATGAGCCCGGACCGGGGCGGCGTGTTCGACGTGCTGCTGCGGCTCGCCCGGCTGGGACTGGGCGGGCCGGTCGCCGGCGGCGGGCAGTACGTGTCGTGGATCCACGACGAGGACTTCGTGCGGGCGGTGGAGTTTCTGATCGCTCGGGAGGACGTGGAGGGCGCGGTGAATCTCGCCGCGCCCGGGCCGCTTCCTCAGCGGGAGTTCATGAGGGTGCTGCGAAGGGCTTGGGGGATGCCGCTGGGGTTGCCGGCGAGCCGGTGGATGGCGGAGGTGGGGGCGTTCGTGCTGCGCTCGGACACGGAGTTGCTGTTGAAGAGCCGGCGGGTGGTGTCCGGGCGGCTGCGGGACGCGGGGTTCACCTTCGACTGGGCGGGGTGGGAGGCGGCGGCGGGGGATCTCGTGCGGAGGTCGCGGGGCGCGCGGGCGGGGTCCGGCCGTCGTCCGGTGCGGGTCAGCGGGGGGTGATCGCGCGGCTCCCCGCGCCCCTCGTGGGGCGCTTCACAGGAAGCGCCACACGTGGTCCTCCGTGCCGTTGTCCGTGAACTGGACGACCTGCGCGCTGTCGGCCGTCGACATGCCGTCCACGCCCAGGACCTTGCCGCTGTGGCGATTGCGGATGCGGTACCAGCCGTCGCCGTTGTCCACCAGGGTCCAGAGGTGGTCGGGGGTCCCGTTGTCCTCGTACTGGACCACCCGTGCGCTGTCGGCCGTGGACATGCCGTCGACGCCGAGCACCTTGCCGCTGTGGCCGTTGCGGATCAGGTACCAGCCCTCCCCCCTGTCGACCAGCTGCCAGGCGTGGTCGCCGGTGCCGGTGTTCGCGAACTGCACCACGCGGGCGCTGTTCTCCGTGGACATGCCGTCCACCGCGAGGACCTTGCGGCTGTGCCGGTTCTCGATCCGGCGGTACGGCGGCTCGGGCGTCCAGGGCCGGCCGTCCGGGGACGCCGTGGGCAGCGCGGTGATCCGCAGCCGTGCCGCGCCCATCGGGATCAGGGTGACGCGCTCCACCGGGGCGTCGCTGCGGGCGGGGCTGTCCTGGAGGGGGGTGACGACGTGCTCGTCGTCGGCGGTCCACTCGGTGACGCGGCGGGCGTCGGCGGTGATGCGGACGGGGGTGGTGGCGTGGGTGAAGGGGTTGTCGGGGACGGGGCCTGGGGTGCGGGTGAACTCCGGTCGGGGCGAGGGGGCGAGGCCGTAGTTCCAGGGTGTGGTGGCGTGCACCTCGTAGGCGGGGAAGGTGTCGTCGCCCGCGTAACGGTCGTACCGTTCACCGATCTCCAGGGAGTACGTCAGCGGCCCGTGCTGGACGGTCACGGCGCCGTGCTGATCCGGCAGGGCCCGCACCTCGGTGCGCTGCGGCAGGCGCAGGGTGACCACGTCACCGTCGCGCCAGGTGCGTGTCACGCTCGCCCAGCCCGGTCCGTCCGGCGCGCTCACCGCCCGCCCGGCGACCCGGAGTTCGGGTGAGCGGCACCAGCCGGGGACCCGCAGGCGAAGCGGGAAGCGTACCGGGCGCGGGGTGGAGACGGTGAGGCGGACGGTGTCGGTGAAGGGGTAACCGGTGTCCTCGGTGACGCCGACCGTGGTGCCGCCGGCGACCTGGACGCGGACGGTGCTGGGCGCGTACATCGCGGCAGCCAGTCCACCGTCGTCGGTGCCGAGCCACAGCTCCTCGGTGAAGTAGGGCCAGCCCATACCGTAGTTGTGGGGGCAGCAGCGGTACTGGTCGACGCCCGCGTGGTACGCCTGCATGGCGAAGCCGTTCTGGAACTGGCCCTGCGTCTTGGTGCGGTCGTCCAGGTCGACACCGTTGGCGCTGGTGATGTAGTGGACGGCCCTGCCCTGCGGGTCGAGGGACGCGGGGAGCGTGTTGAACGCCAGGTCCTCGCAGCGGTCGGCCCACACGGGGTCCCCGGTGATGCGGACGAGGAGTTCGTGCGAGGCCATGAGCTCGACGACGCCGCAGGTCTCGAAGCCCTGCCGCGGGTCGGTGAAGCCGGGCCGGCAGTTCTCGTCGCCCGCCATGCCGCCACCGGGGAACCTGCCGTACTCGGCCATGACGGTGTCGTAGGCGCGGTAGGTGGCGCGGGTCAGCTCGGCCGAGCCGGTCACCTGGGCGTACTGGGCGGGTTCGCGAAAGCCCTGGGCGATGTTGACGTTGTGGCGCGAAGGGGTCGGGCCGGTCCAGTCGGCGCCCAGGGTGTGCATCTTGGCGGCGAGGTCGAGGAGGAAGGTCTCCCCCGTGCGGCGGTACAGCCATACGGCGATGTCCAGGCCGTCGCCCCAACGGTAGGAGATGGTGTCGAAGGCTCCGGGACCCTGGGCGTTCATGTGGCGGAGAAACGCGAGGAGGAAGGGCACGACGCGCTCGTCGCCCGTGAACTCCTCGTGGGTCCGCAGGGCTTGGAGCAGCGGAAGGTACGGCCAGAAGTCGGGGCCGCCGCCCAGGGAGGTGCGCAGGGCGCGCGGTCCGAAGAAGCCGTCGGGCTGCTGGGTGGCGAGGATCGCGTCGATCCACCGGCGTGCGTTCGCGAGGGCGGCGGAGTCGCCGGTGGCCACGGCGAGCGGCACGTATCCGCGCAGCCAGTACGGCAGTTCCTCCCAGCCGGGGCGGTCGGGGTGGACCCAGCCCGTGGTGGCGAAGTCGAGGAAGTGGGAGATCTCCTCGTAGCGGCCGCACAGTCCGTCGAGCTGGAGGCGCAGCTGGCCGGCCAGCCAGCCGCGCGGGGTGACGCTGCCGGAGGGCAGTCGACGGAAGGCGTCCGGGAGGGGCGCCGCGGCGCGCCTCGCTGCGGCGGAGGCGGGGGTGAAGGGGCCGCC
This sequence comes from Streptomyces werraensis, assembly GCA_014656175.1. Classification (GTDB taxonomy): domain Bacteria; phylum Actinomycetota; class Actinomycetes; order Streptomycetales; family Streptomycetaceae; genus Streptomyces; species Streptomyces werraensis. Next base: position 556,043 of record BNBX01000003.1, on the reverse strand, counting down.
GAGTGCGGCCGCGCCGAGGCCTGCGGCTCCGGCGCCGAGGAGGGTGCGTCTGGTGACGGGCATGCGCGGGCTCCTGTTCGTCGTCGTCCGTTCCTCTGCGCGGGGATGCGCGGGACGGGCGGGTGGCTCGCCGTTCGGTTTGCACAACGTTGTAAGGCCCAGTCGGGATGAGAGCACGGCGCCGGGGGCCTGTCCAGGGTCCGGACACGCCGTTCCGCTCCGGTAGCGGGCCGCGAACGGCCCTGCGGGGCGGGCGGGTTGCGGGAACGGTCGATACGGGCATGACTGGGGCCGTAGGATCAAGTGATCTCGTGGGGGTGGTCATGCTCAGGCGGCGTCCGGGCACACCGACGCTCGAGGAGGTGGCGGCGCTCGCCGGTGTGGGGCGGGGCACCGTCTCCCGCGTCATCAACAACGCGGCGGGGGTCAAGGACACGACCCGCCGCGCCGTGCAGCGCGCCATCGCCGAGTTGGGGTACGTCCCCAATCTGGCCGCCCGCACGCTGGCCGGACGGCGTGCCGACGCGGTCGCGCTGGTCATGACGGAGCCGGACTGGCGGCAGTTCGGCGAGCCCTTCTTCTCGGAGATCGTGCGGTCCGTCGGGGACGCCCTGACGGAGACCGAGGTGCAGTTGCTGCTCACCCTGGTGCGCACGGACACCGAGCGGCAGCGGCTCGTCGAGTACGCGCGCGGCGGCCGGGTCGACGGCGTGATGCTGATGTCCGTGCACGCCACGGACCCGCTGCCCGACATGCTGGCGGAAGTGGGTCTGCCCACCGTGCTGCTGGGGCGGCGCTCGGGGGACGAGAGCGTGACCTACGTCGACGCGGACAACGTCGGAGGGGCGCGCGCCGCCGTGTCGCACCTGCTGGACACCGGCCGCCGTGCCGTCGCGACCATCACGGGGCCGCCCGACATGTACGTCGCCCAGTGCCGGCTGCGCGGCTACCGCGAGGCGATGGAGCGGGCGGGGGTCGAGCCGCAGGAGTCCTGGACCGTGCGGGGCGACTTCTCGGCGGACAGCGGGCATCGCGCGATGGCGGCGCTCATCGAGCGGGCGCCGGAGATCGACGGAGTGTTCGCCGCGTCGGACACCATGGCCGCGGGCGCGTTGGGAGCGCTCCGGGCGGCGGGCCGGCGGGTGCCGGACGACGTGGCGGTGATCGGGTTCGACGACTTCCCGCTCGCCCAGCACACCGACCCGAAACTGACGACGGTCCGTCAGCCGCTCGAGGAGATCGGGCACACGATGGTGCGGCTGCTCCTGGAGGAGATGGAGGAGCCCTCGACGGCCTGGCGGCATGTCATCCACCGCACGGAGCTGGTGCTGCGCGGCTCCGCCTGACCCGGCGCGGAATCCCGCGCCGTCGCGTGCGCGTCGAAACTTTCGGGAGCGCTCCCGTCGGTCGAGGTCGAGTGGATCACCGCCCTGACCTGCGACGTCGAAAGACATTCGACGGGTTGGCGCGCACAGGGTTGTCAGGGACATGGGCGCCTTCTACAGTCCCCTCCCGGAACACCATTGGGAGCGCTCCCATCAATGGGGAGGCGGGAGCGCTCCCGCCGGTATCCCGCACCCCCTCCCGAGAGGTCCCCCACATGCCACGGTTACGGCACCACCCCCGCACCCTGCGCGCCGTGTCGGCGGCGCTGCTCACCGCGCTCGCCGCGCTCGCGGCGCTGCTGACCTCGACCGCCCCCGCCCAGGCCGACACCACGATCTGCGAGCAGTTCGGCTCCACCGTCATCCAGGGCCGCTACGTCGTCCAGAACAACCGCTGGGGCACCAGCGCCACCCAGTGCGTCACCGCCACCGACTCCGGTTTCCGCATCGCGCAGGCCGACGGCTCGGTGCCGACCAACGGCGCGCCGAAGTCGTACCCGTCGGTCTTCAACGGCTGCCACTACACGAACTGTTCACCGGGCACCGCGCTCCCCGCACGGATCAGCGGCATCTCCTCCGCGCCCAGCAGCATCTCGTACACCTACGTCGACAACGCCGTGTACAACGCCTCGTACGACATCTGGCTGGACCCGACGCCCCGCACCGACGGGGTGAACCGGACCGAGATCATGATCTGGTTCAACCGGGTGGGGCCCATCCAGCCGATCGGCTCGCAGGTCGGCACGGCCAACGTGGCCGGGCGCACCTGGCAGGTGTGGTCCGGCGGCAACGGCACCAACGACGTGCTGTCGTTCGTCGCCCCGTCCGCGATCGGCAGCTGGAGCTTCGACGTGATGGACTTCGTCCGGGCGACCGTCGCCCGCGGGATGGCGGGCAACGACTGGTACCTGACGAGCATCCAGGCCGGTTTCGAGCCCTGGCAGAACGGCGCGGGCCTCGCGGTCAACTCCTTCTCGTCGACCGTCAACACGGGCGGGTCGCAGAACCCGGGCGACCCGGGCGCGCCTGCCGCCTGCACGGTGTCGTACGCGACGAACGTGTGGCCGGGCGGCTTCACCGCGAACGTCACGGTCACCAACAACGGTTCGGCCCCCGTGGACGGCTGGCGGCTCGGCTTCACCCTGCCCTCCGGGCAGAGCGTGGTGCACGCCTGGAACGCGACCGTCACCCCCTCCTCGGGCGCGGTCACGGCCACCGCGCCGGCCGACAGCGCACGGATCGCCGCCGGCGGCAGCCGGAGCTTCGGCTTCCAGGGCACCTACAGCGGCAGCTTCGCGCAGCCGGACGCCTTCCAGCTGAACGGCACGGCCTGCCGCACCGCGTAAGGGCCCACGGCGGCCCTGCGCCGCCGTACCCCGCCCTGCTTCCGAGGCCCGCTCCTCCTCCCTGCCCCGACGGGTCGGGCCCCGAACCGCGTACGTCCCGCCCGAGGGGGCGGCCCGTGAGCCGCGACCGCCGACCCCGCCCGTCCGTGCCGCGGACGGCCGTGCCGGCGACGGGTGCCGGCGCACCCGCCCCGGACGGTCCGCCGCGTGACGGCCCTCCTACCCCCCCGCCCGTCCGGCTGGCGCCCTCCCCGGCCGGGCGGGGGCTCCAACCCCCGCTCCCCCACCCCTCTCGCACCGCCCATGAAGAACTCAGCATCGGGACAGGAGACTCCATGGCTCTGAGAAGCAGACTGGTCTCTCTGGCAGCGGTACTGGCGACCCTCCTCGGAGGGCTCGGTCTCAGTTTCCTCTGGCAGAAGGACGCACAGGCGCACGGCGTGGCGATGATGCCCGGCTCGCGCACCTACCTGTGCCAGCTGGACGCCATCACCGGCACCGGCGCACTCGACCCGACCAACCCCGCCTGCAAGGCCGCGCTCAACCAGAGCGGCGCCACGGCCCTCTACAACTGGTTCGCCGTCCTCGACTCACAGGCCGGCGGACGCGGTCCGGGCTACGTCCCGGACGGCAAGCTGTGCAGCGCGGGCGACCGCTCGCCCTACGACTTCTCCGCCTACAACGCGGCCCGCTCCGACTGGCCGCGCACGCATCTGACGTCGGGCTCGACGATCAAGGTGCAGTACAGCAACTGGGCCGCGCACCCGGGTGACTTCCGGGTGTACATCACCAAGCCCGGCTGGTCGCCCACCTCGCAGCTGAAGTGGAACGACCTGGAGCTGATCCAGACCGTCACCAACCCGCCCCAGCAGGGCTCCCCCGGCGCCAACGGGGGCCACTACTACTGGAACCTGAACCTGCCCTCGGGCCGTTCCGGTGACGCGCTGATCTTCATGCAGTGGGTGCGCTCGGACAGCCAGGAGAACTTCTTCTCCTGCTCCGACGTCGTCTTCGACGGCGGCAACGGCGAGGTCACCGGCATCCGCGGTTCGGGAGGTAGCCCGGACCCCGGCACCGACCCCACCCCCGACCCGAGCGACCCGCCGCACACCGGTGAGTGCATGGCCGTCTACAGCGTGACCAACTCCTGGAACGGCGGTTTCCAGGGCTCCGTCGAGGTGATGAACCATGGGACGTCACCGCTGAACGGCTGGGCCGTGCAGTGGAAGCCCGGGCAGGGCACCACGATCGGCAGCGCCTGGAACGGCACTCTCAGTACCGGCTCGGACGGCACGGTGACGGTGCGGAACGCCTCTCACAACAGAGTGATCGCGCCCGACGGAAGTGTGTCGTTCGGCTTCACCGCCACCTCCACCGGCAACAACTTCCCGGTGGGCACGATCGGTTGCGTCAATCCGTAGCGCCCGCGCGATGAGATAGACGGGTGACAGGTCCCGGTCCGGTGCGCCGTCCGCCCCCCTGATGGGAGGGCGGGCGGCGCTTCGTCGTTGCCCGATGCGGGACCCGCGACCCGTTCCGTCGTCGACAGCCTCGCTCCTTTTCCACTTGGCCTGGACCAAACCCTTGACATCGATTTCCGTCACCCCTTAAATCACGGACTGAAGTAAGCGTTTGCCGCGAGCGGCGGCTCGCACACCGCTCCGTCTGCCCCCCACCTGACGCGTCTCCGCACCCTGAGGACCCAGGGACGCGCTGAACTGTCATAGACATGACATAACAGGAGATCCGATGCCCGCTCCCACGCGACCACGCCCCGGTCGCCGCCCCGGCACCCCCGCGACGAGACCCGACCGCCGCCGGTGGGCCGCGGTCGCGGCGGCCGTCGCCACCACCGCCTCGCTGCTGCTCGCCGTCCAGCCCGCCCGCGCGGACGCCGGCGCCTCCGCCGCGGCGGCCGCCGCGGTCCCGTCCGGGTGGACGACCGTGGTGAACAGCGGCAGCGGCAAGTGTCTGGACGCCCGCGCCGCCGGCACGGCCAACGGCACCGCCGTCCAGCAGTACGGCTGCAACGGCACCACCGCCCAGCAGTGGAGCTTCACGCCCACCGGGGACGGCTACGTCCGCATCGGCAACCGCAACGACGAGCGCCAGGTGGTGGACGTCAGCGAGGTGTCGGCCGCCGACAACGCGGCCGTGCACCTGTGGACGTACGGGGGCGGCGCCAACCAGCAGTGGCTGCCCGTCGACGAGGGCGGCGGCGCCTACCGGTTCGTCAACCGGCACAGCGGCAAGTGCCTCGACGTGCCGTCCGCCTCGACGGCCGACGGCGTCCAGCTGGTGCAGTACGCCTGCAACGGCACGGCGGCGCAGCGCTTCCAGGTCACGCCGGTGAGCAGCGCGCCCGGGGACGTGGATCTCGGCCCGAACGTCGCGGTGTTCGACCCGTCGATGCCGTCGTCGGTCATCCAGAGCCGGCTGGACTCGATCTTCCGGCAGCAGGAGACCAACCAGTTCGGCTCCGAGCGGTACGCGGTGCTGTTCAAGCCGGGCACGTACAGCAACGACGTCAATGTCGGCTTCTACACACAGGTGCTGGGGCTCGGGCAGTCGCCGGACGCGGTGACGATCAACGGCGCCGTGCATGTCGAGGCGGACTGGTTCCCGCCGCAGAACGCGACGCAGAACTTCTGGCGGGGCGCCGAGAATCTGTCGGTCAACCCGGCCGGCGGGACGGACCGCTGGGCCGTGTCGCAGGCCTCCGGCTACCGGCGCATGCATGTGCGCGGCGACCTGGAGCTGAGTGACGGCGGCTGGTCCAGCGGCGGGTTCATGGCCGACACGAAGATCGACGGCCAGGTGCGGTCCGGGTCGCAGCAGCAGTGGCTGACCCGCAACTCCCAGCTGGGCAGCTGGAGCGGCTCCAACTGGAACATGGTCTTCGTGGGCAGCCGGGGCGTGCCGGGCAACACCTTCCCGCAGCCACCGTTCACCACCGTCGACCGGACGCCGACGGTGCGGGAGAAGCCGTATCTGTACGTGGACGCGGCGGGCGCCTACCGGGTGTTCGTGCCGGCGCTGCGTGCCGACTCCTCCGGGACCACCTGGGCGAACGGGAACACGGCGGGCACGTCGCTCGGCATGGACAGCTTCTATGTCGTCAAGCCGGGCACGGCGAGCGCGGCGCAGATCAACGCGGCGCTGGCCGCGGGCAAGAACCTGCTGGTCACGCCGGGCGTCTACCATCTGGACCAGACCCTCAGGGTGACCCGTCCTGACACCGTAGTGCTGGGTCTGGGCCTGGCCACCTTCGTCCCGGACAACGGTGTGACGGCCATGACGGTCGCCGACGTCGACGGGGTGAAGATCGCGGGCGTCCTCTTCGACGCGGGCACCGCCAACTCCCGCACGCTCGTGGAGATCGGGCCCGAAGGGGCGTCCGCGAGCCACGCGGCGAACCCGACCTCGCTGCACGACGTGTACTTCCGGGTCGGCGGCGCCCACGCGGGCAAGGCCACCACGAGCCTGGTCGTCAACAGCGACCACGTGATCGGCGACCACATGTGGATCTGGCGCGGCGACCACGGCAACGGCATCGGCTGGACCGTCAATCCCGCCGACACCGGGCTCGTCGTCAACGGCGACGCCGTGACGATGTACGGCCTGTTCGTCGAGCACTACCAGAAACACCAGACGGTGTGGAACGGCAACGGCGGCCGGACCTACTTCTACCAGAACGAGATGCCGTACGACCCGCCCAACCAGGCGGCCTGGACGGACGGTTCGACGCAGGGCTACGCGGCCTACAAGGTCGCCGACCATGTGACGAGCCACGAGGCGTACGGACTCGGCAGCTACTGCTACTTCAACGTCAACCCGAGCGTGACGGCCGAGCGTGCCTTCGCGGCGCCGAACCGGCCCGGTGTGCGCTTCCGCAACATGGTGACCGTGTCCCTCGGCGGCACCGGCACCATCCGGCACGTCATCAACGACCGGGGCGGCCCGTCCAACTCGGCCACCAACGTGGCCAACCTGGTCAGCTATCCGTAGCGGACGAGCTGTTCGCGGCCGGTGTGGTCCGGGGCGTCGCCCCGGACCGCACCAGCCGTTTCCGCCGGCAGGCCTCGCTCAGGTCAACGGAGGGTCACCTGCCGGTCTCGGCGGGACACCGCCGTTCCCGCATCGAGACGCACCTGCAACACCCCGTACCGCACGTTCCGCCCCGCCGCGCCGTCACAGTCACTGAAGCGGCGTCGACCGACACAGGGGGTACACGGGATGAAGCGGCACGGGACACGACGGCCGGCCGGGGTGCTGCTGGCACTCACCGCGGCCTGCGGGCTGCTGCTCACCGGATGCAGCGGGGACGACGACGGCGGGGCGCGGAAGAGCGACGCCTCCTACGGGGGCGGCAGCCACGCCATGCCGCCCCCGCACGCCCCGGAAGGCTCGAACCGGTACGAGGGCGGCGAGCGGGAGGGAGAGCAGGAGTCGCGGGAGGCGGTCCCCGAGCCCGACTACCTGTCGACGTTCGCGCTGGACGTCGACACCGCCTCCTACGGCTACGCCCGGCGCACCCTCGACGAGGGCCGGCTGCCCGACCCGTCGACCGTGCGCCCGGAGGAGTTCGTCAACAGCTTCCGGCAGGACTACCCGCGCCCCGACGGCGACGGCTTCACGGTCACCGTGGACGGCGCCCGCACCGACCAGGAGGACTGGTCGCTGGTGCGGGTCGGGCTCGCCACCCGGTCCGCCGACGCGGACGGCGAACGGCCGCCTGCCGCTCTCACGTTCGTCCTCGACGTCTCCGGCTCGATGGCCGAACCGGGCCGGCTGGACCTGGCCCAGGAGGCGCTGGGCACCATGACCGACGAACTGCGCGACGACGACTCGGTCGCCCTCGTCACCTTCAGCGGCGAGGCGGAGACCGTGCTGCCGATGACCCGGCTCGACGGCCACCGGGGCGAGATCCACGACGCGATCGACGGCCTGGAGCCGACCGACTCCACCAATGTCGGCGCGGGCGTCGAGACCGGCTACGAGACCGCCGTGGAAGGGCTCCGCAAGGGCGCCACCAACCGAGTCGTGCTGGTGTCCGACGCCCTCGCCAACACCGGGGAGACGGAGGCCGACGCGATCCTCGAGCGCATCGCGTCGTCCCGGCGCCAGCACGGCATCACCCTGTTCGGCGTCGGCGTCGGCAGCGACTACGGCGACGCCCTCATGGAGCAGCTCGCCGACCGGGGCGACGGCCACACCGTGTACGTGTCCGACGAGGAGGACGCCCGCGAGGTGTTCTGCGAGGAACTCCCCCGCAACATCGAGCTGACCGCCAGGGACGCCAAGGCGCAGGTGGCCTTCGACCCGGAGACCGTCGCCGAGTTCCGCCTGGTCGGCTACGACAACCGCAAGGTGGCGGACGAGGACTTCCGCGACGACCGGGTCGACGGCGGCGAGGTCGGACCTGGCCACACCGTGACCGCCCTGTACGCGGTGCGCACCCGTCCCGGCGCCGAGGGGCACCTCGCCACGGCGACCGTGCGCTGGCTCGCCCCCGACAGCCGTACGCCGCACGAGGAGACCGGCGACCTGGAGACCGACGGGCTCCAGGAGTCGGTGTGGCGGGCGCGGCCCCGGCTGACGGTGACCGCGACCGCGGCCTACTTCGCCGACGCGCTGCGCTCCCCCGGCCACCGGGACAGCGCGCTGCCGGGCGCCCCGGGCCTCGCGGAGCTGTCCGAGCGCGCCGGGTCGCTGGCCGCGCGGACCGAGGACGCGGACGTGCGGGAGCTTGCGGAGGCGATCCGTACGGCGAACCGGCTGGAGTGATCGCCCCCGGACCGTTGACTCGTTCTTACGCACGGGTAAGTTGACTCCCGAGTAAGTAAGCACGGACAGCACCAGCAGGACAGTCAGCCGCGACCGGGAGCCGTCATGGGCGTACGCAAGGATCTGAAACGGGCGAAACGACGGGCCGATCTGGCCGGCCGCACCTCGGTGGAGACCGTCAAGGACGAACGCGGCACCGTCCGCGAGGTCCGTACGGAGGTCCTGGCCGCGCACCCCGTCACGGGCACGACCGCCGACGTCCCGTTCACCAACGCGGACGAGGCGCCCGACGCCGTCGTGCTGCGCCGCGAGGAAGGGGGCGCGTGGCGCCCGGTCACGGCGGCGGCCTTCGCCTCGGAGGTCACCGCCGTTGCCAAGGGCCTGGTCGCGGCCGGTCTCGAGCCGGGCGACCGGGTCGCCGTGATGTCCCGCACCCGCTACGAGTGGACGCTCCTGGACTTCGCGATCTGGGCGGCCGGCGGGCAGACCGTGCCGGTGTACCCCACCTCCTCGGCGGACCAGGTGGAGTGGATCGTCCGGGACTCCGGCGTCCGGTACGTCGTCACGGAGACCCCGGACAACACCGCCACGGTCCGCGCCGGCACCGCCGCCCTGCATCCGGCGCCCGAGGTGTGGGAGCTGGACGCGGGCGCCGTGGACGACCTCGTCGCCCGGGGCCGGGACGTCCCGGAGGAGGAGGTCACCAAGCGGCGCACCGCCCTCACCGCCGACACGGTCGCGACCGTCTGCTACACCTCCGGCACCACGGGACGCCCCAAGGGCTGCGTGCTCACCCACGGCAACCTGTACGCCGAGTCCGCGAACACGGTCGAGCTGCTGCACCCCGTCTTCAAGGCGGTCACCTCCCAGGCCGCCTCGACGCTGCTGTTCCTGCCGCTCGCCCACATCCTGGGCCGCACCCTGCAGATCTCCTGTCTCATGGCCCGCATCGAGACGGGGCACTGCCCGAGCATCAAACCGGACGAACTGCGGCCCGCGCTCAAGTCGTTCCGTCCCACGTTCGTGGTGGGCGTGCCCTACCTCTTCGAGAAGATCCACGACACCGGCCGGGCCACCGCCGAGAAGATCGGGCGCGGCGCGTCCTTCGAGCGCGCCCACCGCGTCGCCGTCCGCTTCGCGCGGGCGCACCTCGACCGCTTCCTCGGCCGCGGCAAGGGCCCCGGGCTCGGCCTGTACGCCGCGTGGGCGCTGTACGACCTGCTGGTCTACCGCAGGGTCCGCAAGGAGCTCGGCGGGCGCCTGCGCTACGCCATCAGCGGCGGTTCCCCCCTGGAGAAGGACCTCAACCTGTTCTTCTACGCGTCCGGCATCATGATCTACGAGGGTTACGGGCTCACCGAGACCACCGCCGCCGCGACCGTCGTCCCGCCGCTGTCCCCGCGCCCCGGCACGGTCGGCCGCCCGGTCCCGGGCACCGCGGTGCGCATCGCCGACGACGGCGAGGTGCTGATCAAGGGCGGCATCGTCTTCGGCTCGTACCGGAACAACCCGGCGGCCACCGAGGAGGTGCTGCGCGACGGCTGGTTCGCCACCGGGGACCTCGGCTCCCTCGACGAGGACGGCTATCTGACCATCACCGGCCGCAAGAAGGACATCATCGTCACCTCCGGCGGCAAGAACGTCTCCCCCGCCGTGCTGGAGGACCGGCTGCGCAGCCGCCCGCCGGTCGGGCAGTGCCTGGTCGTCGGCGACAACCGGCCCTTCGTGGCCGCGGTGGTCACCCTCGACCCGGAGACGGTGGCCCACTGGCTGTCGGTGCGCGGGATGCCGGCCGACACCCCGATGTCCGAGGTGGTCCGCGACCCGCGCATGCACGCCGACGTGCAGAAGGCGGTGGACTACGCCAACGAGGCCGTCTCCCGGGCGGAATCCATCCGCAAGTTCGTCGTCGTGGAGGGCGAGTTCAGCGAGGAGAACGGTCTGCTCACCCCGTCGTTGAAGGTCAGGCGGGAGGCGGCGCACGAGACGTACGCGCGGGAGATCGCCGCGCTGTACGCGTGAGCCCGGCGGCCCGTGCCGTCAGCGCAGGTCGAGCCGCATCAGCACGCGGGGCCGGCCGGCCAGCACCGAGGTGGTGTCGGCGGCGTGGGTGAACCCGGCCCGCTCGAAGTTCTTGCGGAGCCCTGGGTAGGCCATGGTCAGGTCGACGCGGGCGTCACCGTTGTCGAGGGGGTAGGCCTCGACGGCGGGGGCGCCCTGCGCGCGGGCGTAGTCGACGGCTCCGGCGATCAGGGCGTGCGAGAGGCCCTTGCCGCGGTGGCCGGGGCGGACCCGGATGCACCACAGGGACCACACCGGCAGATCGTCGACGTGCGGGATCTTGCGGTTGCGGGCGAAGGAGGTGTCCGCGCGCGGGGCGACGGCGGCCCAGCCGACGGGCTCGCCGTCCTCGTAAGCGAGCACGCCGAGCGGGGTGCCGGAGCGGAGCAGCCCGGCGACGTACTCGCCGCGGGCGGGGCCGCGCAGCTCGCGGTTGAGCTTGGAGGGGATGCGGTAGCTCAGGCACCAGCAGACGTTCGCGTGCGGCGACTTGGGCCCGAGCAGGGCACGGACGTCTGCGAACTCCGAGGCCGGACGGACTTCGACGGTCATGCGTCCACGATGGCACGAACGGCCCGCCGGCGCCGCCGCGTACCGGCGCCGGCGGACCCTGGCCTCAGTGTGCGGCCGGGGTCTCCTCGAGGAAGTCCGTCAGACCGTCGAGCAGGCGGTCGACGTCCTCCTCGGAGGTGTAGCAGGCGAGGCCGACGCGCAGGCCGCCGGTGTCGCCGAGGCCGAGGTGGCGGGAGGCCTCCAGGGCGTAGAAGTGGCCGGAGGGGGCGTGGACGTTCCGTCCGGCGAGGAAGCGGTAGGCGTCCTCGGTGCGGCGACCGTCGAAGGTGAGCAGCAGGGTCGGAGTGCGGCGGGCCGCCCGGGAGTGGACGGTCACCCCGTCGAGGACCGCCAGGCCCTCCTCCAGGCGGGCCCGCAGCCGCGCCTCGTGCGCCCCGATCGCCTCGTACGCCGCGCCGAGCCGGGCGCGGCGGTCGCCGTCGGCCGGGCCGCCGAGCCCGGCGAGGACGTCGACGGCCGCGCGGGTGCCGGCCAGGAGCTCGTAGGGCAGCGTGCCCAGCTCGAACCGCTCGGGCACCGCGTCCGAGGAGGGCAGCAGCTTGTCCGGACGCAGGGTCTCCAGCAGCTCGGGGGCGGCGGCGAGGACGCCGTGGTGCGGGCCGAGGAACTTGTACGGCGAGCAGACGAAGAAATCCGCGCCCAGTGCCCGCACGTCGACCGGCGCGTGCGCCGTGTGGTGCACGCCGTCGACGTACAGCAGGGTGCCCGCCTCGTGGACCAGTCGCGCGATCTCGGCGACCGGGGGCATGGTGCCGATCAGGTTGGAGGCGGCGGTGACCGCGACGAGGCGGGTGCGTTCGGAGAGCTGTGCGCGGATGTGGTCGGCGGTGAGCTCCCCGGTGGCCGGGTCGAAGTCGGCGCGGCGGACGGTGACTCCGGCCCGTTCGGCCGCCTGCACCCACGGGCGGATGTTGGCGTCGTGGTCGAGCCGGGTGACCACGACCTCGTCGCCCTCCGCCCAGCCGGCGGCGAGCGTACGGGCGACGTCGTAGGTGAGCTGGGTGGCGCTGCGGCCGAAGACGACGCCCGCCGGGTCGGCGCCCAGCAGGTCGGCCAGGGCGCGGCGCGCCTCGGCGACGAGCGTGTCGGCGTGGCGCTCGCCGGGGAGCAGGCTGCCCCGGTTGGACAGCGGCCGCGCCAGGGCGTCCGCTATCGCCTCGATGACGGGGCGTGGCGTCTGGGTTCCGCCGGGACCGTCGAAGTGGGCGGTGCCGGCGGCCAGCGCGGGGATGCCGGCGCGCAGGGCGGTGAGGTCGTACGTCACGGGATCTTCCTGAAGGTCGGAGGGCGGTCAGGCCGCGGGGGCGTCGGGCGCGGGGGGCTGGGGCGCCGTGGGCTGCGGCGCCGACGGTTCCGGCGCCGGTGGCTGCGGTGCCGGCGGGTCGGTGAGCTGTTCCCGCAGGTAATTCCAGACGACGGCGATCAGGGCGGCGATGGGCACGGCGAGCAGGCTGCCGACGATGCCGGCCAGGCTGCCGCCCAGCGTCACCGCCAGCAGGACGACCGCCGCGTGCAGACCGAGGCCGCGGCTCTGGATGATCGGCTGGAACACGTTGCCCTCGAGCTGCTGCACGACGATGATCACGGCGAGCACGAGCAGCGCGTTGACCAGCCCGTTGGACACCAGCGCGATCAGCACGGCGACGAGCCCGGCGAACAGGGCGCCGACGATGGGCACGAACGCGGACACGAAGGTCAGGACCGCGAGCGGCAGGACCAGCGGCACGTCGAGGATCCACAGGCCGAGGCCGATGAGCACGCCGTCGATGAGACCGACGAGCGCCTGCGACCGGACGAACGCGCCGAGGGTGTTCCAGCAGCGGGCGGCCACGACCGGCACGTCGGTGGCGAGCCGGCCGGGCAGCTGGCGGCGCAGCCACGGCAGGAAGCGCGGCCCGTCCTTCAGGAAGAAGAACATCAGGAAGAGCGCGAGCACGGCCGTGACGACGCCGCTGAAGACGGTGCTCACCCCGGTGACGGCGGTGGTGGCGATGGAGCCGGCGCTGTCCTGGAGCCGGGCGACGGCCGCGTCCAGTGCGGTGGAGATCTGGGCGTCGTCGATGTTCAGCGGCGGGCCCTCCGCCCAGTCGCGCAGTTTCTGCACACCCGCGACGACACCGTCGCCGAGTTCGCCGGCCTCCGACGCCACGGGCACGGCGATGAGCGCCACGGTGCCCGCGCCGACCAGCAGGAACAGCACGGTCACCAGGGAGGCGGCGACCGCGGGGCGCAGTCCGCGCCGCAGCAGCCAGCGGGTCGGGGGCCAGGTGAGCGTGGTGAGCAGCAGGCCGACTATCAGGGGCCAGACCACCGACCACATGCGGCCCAACAGCCAGAGGGTCACCCCGGTGGCCACCAGGACCAGCAGCATTTCCCCCGAGATGCGTGCCGAGGTGCGCAGTGCGGCGCGCGTTTTACCGGCGTTCAGCGAGGCAGACATGGTGGCACCCTATGGTGCCCGCGCGGCCGTGGTGATCGCGGGACACAAAGGACGTCCGCCGGCGGGGCGTCAGGTGCGCCGCGCCCGGCCGGAGGACCGGCCGGACACGGCGCCGGAGGCGCGGTCAGTCGAGCGGGTCGAGCGTCAGGGACGCCCCGCGCGGGTCGCCGTCATGGACGAGCGACTCGTGGGCGCCGACGTCGTCGAAGGCGAAGGCGTACGCCTTCCCGTCGGCCATGTGCGCGTGGACGATCCGCGCGTAGTGGTTGGTGACCGGCTCCTGGTAGAAGCCTGCCGCGCTCCGGTCGGGCTGGTTCGGGTTGGCGAGCAGGGTGGTGCGGTTGAAGCCCGCGCACAGGGTGCGCGAGATGGGGCCGCGCACCTGGTCGTTGGGGGCGTCGAGGAGGCGGTGACAGCCGAAGACGGACGAGGCGTCAGGTTTCTGGAAGGTGGTCACCTCGCGGCCGGCGTTGTCCCTGAAACGCAGGACGCCTCCGGAGACCCGGCCGGTGTACCGGACGTCGGGACGGTCGGCGAAGGGCGTGACGGTCAGGTCCGTGCCCGTGTACTTGTTCCAGACGCGGTTGATGTAGTCGTCCATGACCGATGCCGGCAGGGCGCCGGTCTCCACCCCGTACAGCGGGGACAGGGCGCGCAGCACGGTGCCGTCGGAGCGGGTCTGGACGAGGTTGGCCCAGCCGCCGGACTGCGCCCTCAGGGCGTTGAACACGCCGTGGTAGCCGCCGGGCTTGAGCCTGCCCGCGCTCAGCGTGCTGCCGTCACCGCGCCGCACGCCCACCGTGTAGGGCGCGGAGAACATGTCGACCTGGGTGCTGTTGATCCACAGTCCGGAGTCGTTGAGCGTGTACTCGGACCAGTTGAAGAGGATGTCGCGGTTGGGGTCGGTGGGGTTCTGCACGGCGGGCTGCACCAGGCCGCCGGTGGTGAGCCGGAACTCCATCTTGCGGCCGTAGGAGAAGTAGATGCGGCCCGACAACTTGGGCACCTGGATGGTGGTGGACCGGCCGGGGGCCGGGCCCGGGATGGAGGCGTCGGGTGCGGGGGTGGGCGGATTGCCGCCCGCGGGCCAGGGATGGAAGGCGCCACCGGCATCGGCCCAGCCCTGCCGGCCGGACGACAGCTCCGTGCCGAGGTTGTAGATGTGGACCTGCTCGGCGCGGCCCGAGTTGTTGGTGATGGTCAGCGGGATGGTGGCCGGGACCGCGGCGTGCGCGGGGGCCGGGACCCCGGCGGCGAGCCAGCCGCCGCCCAGCGCGGTGGCGATGCCCAGAGCCACGGCGGTGACCCGGCGTCTGAGGGTGCGCAGCATGGTCGTTCTCCGTTCGACGAGTGGCCGACTACGGGTGTGAGAGCGCTCTCAGGGAGAGTCCCGCCCTGGTATGGACCTGTCAACGGTTCAAGCAAAAATTGAGGAGGACAAGGTTCCACATCCGTTGCGCGCGTGCGCCGGCTGCCGTGGCTCAGTCGTGCTGGACGACGCCGTGCGCCGAGAAGCTGACCGGGCCGCGGGCGATGAGGTCGCCGGGCGGGAAGCCGGGGTGGTGGTCCCCCTGGCCCCCTTCCCCTTCGCCCGTGCGCGGGGCGCTCGGGCCCAGGGCGAGCCGGGAAACGATGCGGTAGCGGTCACCCCGGTAGACGGAGTGGACGTACTCCACCGGACGTCCCGCGGTGTCGGTGGTGAGGCGCTCGAACAGGAGGGCCGGGGACAGCTCGGGCACGTCGAGCAGTTCCGCCTCCGCGCGGGTCACCACGGTGGGCTCGACGGACTGCACGGCCTCACCGACCCGCACCCCGTGCCGGTCGCGGAAGTGCTCGTAGAGGTCGCCCTGCTCGAACTCCGCTTCGGTGAGGCCCGGTACCAGGACGGCGGGGAGGTGCAGGTGCTCGATGGCCATCGGGGCACCGTCCACCAGTCGCAGCCGGGCCGCGTACCGGATCTCGGCGGCCGGTGACACGCGCAGTCTGCGGCCCACGCGGGCGCCGGCCGGGAGGGTGCGGAACTCGAGGACGCGACTGGTCCACACGCCCTTGGCCTGGGGCACGGTCAACGCGCCATGCTCCGGGACGAGCTCCTGGGTGATCTTCTCGGCGGCGACGAACATGCCCCGCCCGTGCTCGCGCACCAGCAGCCCCGCGACCACGAGTTCGTCGACCGCGGCCCGCACGGTGGGGCGCGAGACACCGAGCCGGGCGCAGAGGGCGCGCTCGGAGGGGACGGCGTCCCCGGGACGGCGGGCCTCGATGAGTTCGAGGAGCGCGTCGCGCACCCGTTCACGCTTGAGCACCGCACCCGAGGCGGCGGGATCGATGGCCATACGGGTCTCTCCTCGTCGTCGGCCGCGGTCGGGCACGGGCGACTGGTATGTCCCCGACCTTAACTGGTTCGGTCGTCATGCGAATATCCGTCGTCGCGGCCAATTTCCTTTCCGACGCGTGGGGTTGACGCGCACATTGGTCTATGCCACCTTCTCTCGACATCAACTGGTAAGGCCCCGGCGGACAACTGGTCAGTTCCGAGGACCGGTCCGTCACCGCGAGCCCCGCGCCGGGCGGCGCCCCCACGCCCGCCGCGCGGACGCACCCCCGTGCGCCACCCCCCACCGCGAAAGGACCACGGATGCGTACTCGTCCCACCGGCCACCGAGCCCGCGCGGCACTCGCCCTCACCGCCCTGCTGGGCGGCGCCGCCCTCACCGGGCTCCCCGCCCCGGCCGCCAACGCCGCGGACGGCCCGCTAGCCGTGCAGTACCGCACCAGCGCCGCCGGGGCCACCGCCGACCAGAGCGAGCCCTGGTTCAAGGTCCGCAACACCGGTTCCGCTCCGTTGCAGTTGAGCCAGGTGAAGTTCCGCTACTACTTCAAGGCCGACGCCCAGGACACCGTGTACCGCTTCGCCTGTTCCTGGGCGGTCGTCGGCTGTGCGTCCGTCACCGGCACCTTCGGCACGCTCCCCACGCCCACCGCGACGGCCGACCGCTACCTGGAGATCGGGTTCACCCCGTCCGCCGGGACGCTCGCGCCGGGCGCCGACACCGGGGACCTGCAACTGCGGTTCCACCGGGCCGACTGGCGGACGCTGCGGCAGAGCGACGACTACTCCTTCGGCGCCGCACGGACGTCGTACGCCGACTGGGACAAGGTGACCGCGCGCCTCGCGGGCACCGGCGTGTGGGGCGTGGGACCCGAGGGCGACGACCCGACCGGCCCCACGGACCCGACCGACCCGCCCGGCGAGGGCGGCCAGACGCTGTTCGACGACTTCGACTACGGGTCCCACACCGACCCCGACCTCACGGCGCACGGCTGGAGCGTCCGCTCCAACGCGGGCGGCCCCGGGGTGCCGGGCGCGACCTGGGACCCGTCGAAGGTGACCTTCTCCTCCTCGGGAGGCAACTCGGTGATGGACCTGGAGACGTCCACCGCGGGCACCGGCGCCTCCACCACGCACACCGAGATCCTCACCCGGAGCATGAAGTTCGCCTACGGCACCTACGCGGCCCGGGTGCGCTTCTCCGACGCGCCCGTCTCCGGCCCGGACGGCGACCGGGTGGTGCAGACGTTCTTCACCATCAACGACCTCAAGGCGCCGATGGCCGACGACTACGCCGAGTACGACTTCGAGTACCTGCCCAACGGCGGCTGGGGCGAGCCGTCGTCGATCCTCTACACGACGTCCTGGGAGACGTACGACCCCGACCCCTGGCAGGCCGTCAACCAGCACAGCGAGAGCCGCCGGAGCTTCGCCGGCTGGCACGACCTGGTCGTCACCATCGACGCTTCCGGCATCACGTACTACGTCGACGGCAGCCACTTCGGCACGCATGACGCCGCGTATCTGCCGGAGCGGCCGATGTCGATCAACTTCAACCAGTGGCTGATCGACCTGGAGGGGCAGTCGTCGACCACGCCCCGCGCCTACCACCAACAGGTCGACTACGTCCTGCACGTCAAGGACGAGGTGCTGACGCCCGCCCAGGTCACTGCGAAGATCGACGCCTACCGCGCCTCGGGCACGTCGTTCGTGGACGAGGTGCCCACGCCCTGACGGACCGGTGCTCGACGCGGACCGTGCCGGCCGGCCTCACCGACCGGGCGCCCGTGCCACCTGCCGGTTCGGCAACGAGCCGCTGACGGTCACGGCGTGCCGCAACCGGACGGCGGGCGGCTCGGACACCGCGCGGGCCAAGGTGTCCGAGCCCCGCCCGTGGCGCTGTAACCGGCGAAGCGGGTGGCGGCCGCCGTGCCGCCGCGGGCACCGGCCGGGGGTGAGGGGGTGAGGCGCGTCCTCGACGTGGCGCCCGACCGGCCGGTCGCGTCGGCCGGGCAGGACGGCCGACCGTCCGGCCCTCGCGCACGTCGGAGCGGAAGTTCTTCTTGCCGTCGGCGGACGAGTGGCGCACGCTTGACGCATGGGTGCGAGCCCGACACTCATCTCCTCCGTGCAGCGCGCCTTCCGGCTGCTGGAGGCGGCGAGCGCGCACGAGACGGGCGCGCCGGCGAAGCAGCTGGCGCGGGAGACCGGGCTGCCCCTGGGCACCGCCTACCACCTGCTGCGGACCCTGGTGCACGAGGGATATCTGCGGCGGCTCGACGACGGCAGCTTCGTCCTGGGCGACCGGCTGCAGTCCCTGCACACCGGCGGCCGGAGCCAGGCGCTGCTCGCCCGGGTCCGGCCGGTCCTCTCGGCGCTGCGCGACGAGCTGTCGAGCGCCGCCTACCTCACCTTCTACGAGGACGGGGAGATCCGGGTCTCCGAGGTCGTGGACGGACCGCGCACCCCGCGCGTCGACCTGTGGGTGGGGTTCGCGGACGCCGGCCACGCCACCGCGCTCGGCAAGGCCGTGCTGCGGGAGCTGGACGACGAGTCCCGCAAGGAGTACCTGTCCCGGCACACGCTGAACGACCTCACCCCGCACACGGTCACCACGCCCGTGGAGCTGATCCGCCGGCTGGAGACCACACCCCTCGCCCCTGCCATGACGGACCTGGAGGAGTACGCGCTCGGCACGGTGTGCGTGGCGGTGCCGGTGTACAGCGGCGGCACCCTGGGCTCCATCGGCGTGTCCATGCCGCGCAACCGGCTCGACCGGATCGACGAGGTCCGCGACCGGCTGATGCCGACCGCCCGGCGGATCACCCGCAGCCTGTCTCTCACTATGTGAAAACCGCGTCCTTGTGATGCCGGGCACCATCACCTTTTCTTGAGGAAGCAGGCAATTCGGACACGCCCACAGGTGAGGAACCGGACAGCACATGAGTCACGCCCGTCAGCATGGACGCGACCAGTCGCCGATACGGCCGTACCCGCACGGACTCAAGTGCTTCCGATCCCCCCGAGCCCGGGCGTGCGCGCACTGGGTCGCCGAGACGCCGGCGCTGCCCGTGCTGATCCTCTGCATCATCGTGTCCATCGACATGGCGGCCGGCACCGGCCGGATCTGGCTGCCGCTGCTCGCCACCGGACCCGCCCTGGCCGCCGCCACCAGCCGGCCCCGCGGGGTGCTGGGCGTGGGCGCGCTGGCCATCGCGCTCGGCGCGAGCATCGCCTACCGGCACGACATGGCCCTCCCGCACCTGGCCGTCGTGCTGGCCGCCCTGGTGACCGTCACCCTGGCGGGCGCCCTCGCCAGCGCGCTGCGGGCACGCCGTGAGCGGGTGCTGGCCGCCGTGCGCTCCGTCGCGGAGACCGCGCAGCACGCCCTGCTGCAGCCGGTGCCGGAGACGGTCGGCCCGTTCCAGGTGGCGGTGCGCTACAGCGCGGCCGCCGCCGAGGCCCGGATCGGCGGTGACCTCTACGCCCTCGTCCCCACTCCGCACGGCGTGCGGATGATCGTCGGCGATGTGCGGGGCAAGGGGCTGCCGGCCGTGGGGACGGCCGCCCTGGTGCTCGGTGTGTTCCGGGAGGCGGCGTACGACGAGCCGGAACTGCTGGACGTGGTGGGCCGGATCGAGCGGAGCCTGGCCCGCAACCTGGGCGGCGACGACTTCGTCACCGCCGTGGTCGCCGGCTGCCCGGAGCCCGGGCGGCTGGAGACGGTCAACTGCGGCCACGCTCCCCCGCTGCTGATCCGCGGCACCGAGGTGACGGCCGTCGAGCCGGTGCACCCCGCACCGCCGCTGGGGCTGCGCGCCCTGTCGGAGGACACGCCCCGCCTCCAGGTGGTGCCCTTCGACGACGGGGACCAGCTGCTCCTCTACACCGACGGCGTCACGGAGGCGCGGGACGCCGGCCGCGCCTTCTATCCCCTGGCCGACGGGCTGACCCGGAGCCTGCGCGACGGGCCGGACCGGACGCTGGCCGCGCTGCACCAGGACCTGCTGGACCATGTGGGCGGCCGTCTGCACGACGACGCGGCGCTGCTCCTGCTGCGCAGGCCGGCCGCCGCACAGGTCGAGGAATCCGCGGTGGTGCTCCCCGTGGCGGACGTGGACGGCGCCACGGCCGCCTGAGACGCCTGCCTGTCAGGAACCTTGGGCGTCGATCAGACGCCGGTACCAGTGGTAGCTGTCCTTCGGGACGCGCCGCTGGGTGGCGTGGTCGACGCGGACGATGCCGAACCGCTTGTCGTAGCCGAAGGCCCACTCGAAGTTGTCCAGCAACGACCACACGTAGTAGCCGCGCACGTCGACTCCCGCGTCGATCGCGGCCCGCAGCGCGGTGAGGTGGTCACGCAGGTAGTCGACGCGGTCGGTGTCGTGCACCGCGCCGTCGGGGCTCACCTCGTCGTCCTCGGCGGAGCCGTTCTCCGTGATGTGGACGGGCGGCAGCGCGTCCCCGTACTGCTCCTTCAGGTCCGTCAGGAGGTCGGTGAGGGTTCCGGGGGCCACCGGCCAGCCCATGGCGGTCCGCCGTACGCCCGGCATGGGAACCTCGGTGCAGCGGTTGTCGGTGGCCACCCGCAGCGCGGGGTCGCCCTCGCGGTGCGGGGCGTCGGCCACGACGATCGGGCGGTAGTAGTTGACGCCGAGGAAGTCCAGCGGCCGGCCGATCAGCTCCAGGTCGCCGTCGCGGCGGAAGTCCTGCCCGGTGATCAGCTCGCCCCAGGTCTCCTCCTCGGTGTCCGGGTAGCGCCCGGCGAGGATCGGTTCCGTCCAGACCAGGTTGTGCAGGGTGTCGGCGCGTACCACCGCCGCCCGGTCGGCGTCGGAGTCCGTCGCGGGCAGGTGGTGGTCGAGGTTGAGGGTGATGCCCACCTCGCGCACCCCGGCCGCGCGCAGCGCCTGCACGGCGAGTCCGTGGCCGACGAGCAGGTGGTGCGCGGCGGCGAGCGCGCCCCGGCCCTCCTGGGCGCCGGGGGCATGGCGGCCGACGGAGTAGCCGAGGAAGGCGCTGCACCAGGGCTCGTTGAGGGTGATCCAGCGGGGCACGCGGTCGCCCAGGTGGGCGGCGACGACGGCCGTGTACTCGGCGAACCGCTCGGCCGTCTCCCGTACGCGCCAGCCGCCCCGGTCCTCCAGGGCCTGCGGGAGGTCCCAGTGGTAGAGGGTGACGGCCGGTTCGACGCCGGCGGCGAGGAGTTCGTCGACCAGCCGGGAGTAGAAGTCCAGGCCTTTGGGGTTCACCGGTCCCGAGCCGGCGGGCATGATCCGCGGCCAGGCGACGGAGAAGCGGTACGAGCCGACGCCGAGGTCGCGCAGCAGGGCCACGTCCTCCGGGTAGCGGTGGTAGTGGTCGCAGGCGACGTCGCCGGTGTCGCCGTTGGCCACCCGGCCCGGGGTGTGGCTGTACGTGTCCCAGATCGACGGGCCGCGTCCGTCCTCGTGGGCCGCGCCCTCGATCTGGTACGAGGCGGTGGCGGCGCCGAAGACGAAGCCGGGCGGGAACCGGAGGAGGTCGCTCATGCGGGTCGGGCCCAAGTCAGGGGGTGCGGCGGTCATTTGACGGATCCTCCGGTGATGCCGGCGGCGATGTACTTCTGGGCGAGGACGAGCAGGACGGCGGCGGGCACGGCGGAGAGCACGGCCGCGGCCATGACCGAGCCCCAGTCCCCGACGTGGGCGCCGATGTACTGGTAGATGCCCAGCGTGATCGGCTTGACGTCGTCCGTGGTGTTCAGGGTGAGGGCGAACATGAAGTCGCTCCACGCGAACAGGAAGGCGAACAGGCCGGACGTGATCAGGGCGTTGCGGCTCATCGGCAGCACGACCCGCAGGAACACCCGGACCGGTCCCGCCCCGTCGATCTCGGCGGCCTCGATCACCTCGCCGGGGATGGACAGCATGAAGGAGCGCATCAGCACGATGGAGAAGGGGATGCCGAGCGAGGCGTCCGCGAGCATCAGCCCGGCGTAGGAGTTGACCAGGCCGAGGTCGACGTAGGAGGTGTAGAGGGCGTTGGCGATGACGATGCCCGGCACCATCTGGGTGATGAGGGTGCCGAACACGATGGCGCGCGAGCCGCGCAGGCCGAAGCGGGCCAGGCCGTAGGCGGCGGGCGCGGCGACGGCGAGGCAGATCGCGACGGCGCCGGCGGACACCAGCAGGGAGGTCAGCAGGTTGCCGCCCTGGTCGGTGAGGGCCTTGGTGAAGCCGGACAGGTCGAGTCCGGAGGGGACCGGGTCGACCTGGAGCAGGCCCGAGTCGGGCTGGAGCGCGGTGTTGAGCATCCAGTACAGCGGGAACAGCATCACCGCGAGGACGAGCAGACCCGCGACGGTGGAGCCCCAGCGGCGGCGGGGCGCGGTGGGCGCGTGGGCGGCCATGTCGGTCACTTCCCCTCGGTGCGGTTGGCCCGCAGGTAGAACACCGCGAACACGGCGGAGATCAGGATCAGGACGTTGCCGACGACCGCGCCGGCGCCGAAGTCCAGTTCCACGAAGGAGTTCTGGTAGGTGAGCGTGCCCAGGGTCTGGGTGGCGTCGGCGGGGCCGCCGTCGGTGAGGGCGAGGATCAGGTCGAGGATCTTCACCGTGGACATGAAGCCCAGCACCAGCACGACCGTGATCACCGGTCTGAGCATGGGCAGGGTGACGGAGCGGAAGGCGCGCCAGGCGGAGGCGCCGTCCAGGGAGGCCGCCTCGTACAGCTCCCTGGGGATCTCCTGGAGGCCGCCGTAGAGGATGACCATGTTGAACGGGATGCCGATCCAGATGTTGACCAGGACGACCGAGAGCAGTGCCATGTCCGGGCTGGTGAGCCACGGGGTGTGCCCGCCGAGGCCGAGGGTGTCGAGGAACGTGTTCAGCACGCCGGTGTCCTGGTCGAGGATGCGGCGCCAGACGACGCCGGACACCACCATCGGCACCAGCCAGGGCAGCAGGATCAGGGACCGCAGGACGCCGCCGAGGGGGAAGCGGCGGTTGAAGAAGACGGCGAGGGCGAGGCCGACGCAGAACTGGCCGAGCAGGGAGCACGCGGTGAAGACGAGGGTGTGCCACAGGGCCTTGCCGAACAGGGCGTCCTGGAAGACGGACGACCAGTTGTCGCCGCCGTTGAAGGGGGCCTCGCCGGTGAAGAAGGTCTTCGGCGTGTAGTGCTGGAAGCTCATCACCACGTTGCGGACGAGCGGGTAGCCGAAGAACAGCAGCATGAAGACGACGGCGGGGGCGACGAAGCCCCAGCGGGCGAGCCTGCGGCGCAGACGGGCGCGGGCCGGGTCGGGCGCGGTGTCCTTCCGGGGCGCGGTGGCGGACGGCGTGGCGGTGACGGTGGACGTGGTCATGGGTGCGTACCTCAGTTCCCGCTCGTGGCCCGCTGCTGGGCGCGCTTCAGGGCGGCCTCGCTGGACTGGCCGGTCAGGGCGGACTGGAAGGCGCTCTGCAGGGCGAGGGAGACGGCCGGCCAGCCGGCGCCGAGCTGTGCGGTGCGGGAGCGGGCAGTGGCGACCTGGTCGGCCAGCGCGTCCAGTTCGGGCACCTTCGACCGCCACTCGGCGGCGGCCCGCTCGTCGGCGGGGACCATCCAGCTGTTGAGGGCGTAGCTGAGCTGTTCCTTCTCGCCGGTCAGGCAGGCGACGATCCGTCCTGCCATGCGCTCGCGGTCGTCGTCGCCGGTGCGGGGCACGGTGAGCACGGCGCCCCCGAGGGGGGCGACCGAGTCGGCGCCCGCCTCGGGCACGGGGATCTCGGCGATGCCCCAGTTGAGGTCGGGGTCGCTGTTGAGGGTCTCGACCTGCCAGGGGCCGTTGATCATCATGGCGGCATTGCCCGCCATGAACTGGTCGTTGACGTCGGCCTGGGTCCAGTTGACCGTGGACCGGGAGAGCGAGCCGTCCTTCAGCAGTGCCTTCCAGAAGTCGAGCGCCTCGACGACCTCCGGGCTGTCCAGCTCGCGTTCGTCGCCGCCGTTGGACCACATGAACGGGGTGAACTGGAAGACGCCGTCCTCGGCGCCACCCGCGCTGAGCGCCAGCCCGTAGCGCTTGCCGCGGGTGAGCTCGCGCGCGGCTTCCCGCAGGTCGTCCCAGGTGGCGGGGGTGCGGACGCCCGCCTCGGCGAGGACGTCCTTGTTGTAGAAGAGGGCGAGGGTGTTCACGGAGCGGGCGGCCCCGTAGTACGTGCCCCGGTAGGAGCCGAAGTCGACGATGCCGTCGGGCACGTGGTCGGTGGAGAGGCCGAGACCGCGCAGGTCGACCAGACCGCCGGCCTCGGCGAACACCGGCATCTCGGAGGCGTCGAACTGGACGACGTCCGGCAGTGACTTGGACGAGGCCATGCGCAGCGCCTTCGTCATGACCTGGGACGCGGGGACGCTCTGCTGCTCGACGGTGACCCCGAGCCGCTTCCCGCAGCGGGCCATCGCCTCCGCGTCCCAGCGGTGGTAGGTCTCGTCGGTCGAGGAGTTCAGGACGGTGTACACGTCGTCGTCGCGCTCGGCGGCGCAGCCGGTCAGCGCCGCCGAGGCGACGAGGGCCGCGGCGGCGAGCGAGGTGACGGCTCCGCGTGCGCGTCCGCGTGGGCGTGGACGGCGTGCGGCAGCCGTGGAATGTGCTGTCACGGTGGGTGCCCCTGGGTGGGACCGGCCCGGCGGGTACCGAGGCCGGCGGCTCTGTGGAAGGGTAGGTGAAGCGCTTCGACAACGGGCCGCCGCAATCGGGGTCTCGTCTGGCGCCGCACCGGGGTGTAATTTGTTTGGCCTGATTACTAATACGTCAGCGCGAGCCGGTCGCGCTAGCCCCCCAGCGGCACGATCTCCTTGCGCCAGGGCGTGACAGGTTCCGCGGATCCTGTCATAGTTCCTGGTCAGAGGTTCCCCTCGCACCTCCTTCGCCCTCCCCATCCCGAGGAAGACCATGAAATTCACCGACGGCTTCTGGCGTATCCGCGACGGCGTCCAGATCTCGTACGCCACCGAGGTGCGAGATGTCCGCGCGGAATCGAAGCGCTTCACCAGCTATGCGTCGACGAAGAAGGTGACGCGCCGGGGCGACACCCTGAACGCCCCGCTGGTCACGGTCGACTGCTTCTCCCCCGCCGAGGGCGTCGTCGGCGTGCGGGTCACCCACCACGCCGGGAAGCGCAACCCCGGACCGGACTTCGCGCTGGCCGCAGAGGCCGGCGGTGCGGGCGAGGTGCGCCGGGACGGCGCGGTCACGGAGCTGACCAGCGGCCCGCTGACCTTGCGGCTGGACGCGGACGGCGGTTTCGGGCTCGCCTTCCTCGACGCGGACGGGCGGGAGCTGACCCGGGCGGGTGCCAAGAGCACGGCGTACGCCACCACCGCCGACGGGACGCACCACGTGCTGAGCCGGCTGTCCCTCGGTGTCGGAGAGAACGTCTACGGCCTGGGCGAGCGCTTCACCCCGTTCGTCAAGAACGGCCAGAGCGTCGACGTGTGGCAGGCCGACGGCGGCACCAGCAGCGAACAGGCCTACAAGAACGTCCCGTTCTACCTGTCCTCACGTGGCTACGGCGTCTTCGTCAACCACCCCGGCGCGGTCTCCTTCGAGGTCGGCTCCGAGTCCGTCGGCCAGGTCCAGTTCAGCGTCGAGGACCAGACGCTGGAGTACTACGTGATCGCGGGTCCGACACCGAAGGAGGTCCTGGGCCGGTACACCGCGCTCACCGGCCGCCCGGCGCTGCCGCCCGCCTGGTCGTTCGGCCTGTGGCTGAGCACCTCGTTCACCACCTCCTACGACGAGGCGACGGTGACCTCGTTCGTCGACGGCATGGCGGAGCGCGGCATCCCGCTGTCGGTGTTCCACTTCGACTGCTTCTGGATGCGCGAGTACCAGTGGTGCGACTTCCGGTGGGACCCGGAGGTGTTCCCGGACCCGGAGGGCATGCTGGCCCGGCTCAAGGACAAGGGCCTGCGGGTCAGCGTGTGGATCAACCCGTACATCGCGCAGAAGTCGCCGCTGTTCGACGAGGCCGCGGCGCTCGGGCACCTGGTGCGCCGGGCCGACGGCGACGTGTGGCAGTGGGACCTGTGGCAGGCCGGCATGGGCCTGGTCGACTTCACCAGCCCGGACGCCCGCGCCTGGTTCCAGAGCAAGCTGAAGGCGCTGCTCGACCAGGGGGTGGACTGCTTCAAGACGGACTTCGGCGAGCGCATCCCGACGGACGTCGTCTGGCACGACGGCTCGGACCCCGAGCGGATGCACAACTACTACACGCACCTCTACAACCGCACCGTGTTCGAGCTGCTGGAGAAGGAGCGCGGTCAGGGCGAGGCGGTCGTCTTCGCCCGGTCGGCGACCGCCGGCGGCCAGCAGTACCCGGTGCACTGGGGCGGCGACTGCTGGTCGTCGTTCGAGGCGATGGCGGAGTCGCTGCGCGGCGGCCTGTCGCTGTCGCTGAGCGGGTTCGGCTTCTGGAGCCACGACATCGGCGGGTTCGAGGGCACGCCCGACCCGGAGGTGTTCAAGCGGTGGCTGGCGTTCGGGCTGCTGTCGTCGCACAGCAGGCTGCACGGCTCCACGTCCTACCGGGTGCCGTGGGAGTTCGGCGACGAGGCGGTGGACGTCGCGCGCCGGTTCACGCTGCTGAAGCACCGGCTGATGCCGTACCTGTACGGCGCGGCGGCCGAGGCGCACCGGACGGGCGTGCCGATGATGCGGCCGATGCTGCTGGAGTTCCCGCACGACCCGGCGTGCCGCCCGCTGGACCGCCAGTACATGCTCGGCCCCGATCTGCTGGTCGCGCCCGTGTTCAGCGCGGACGGCGACGTGGAGGTGTACCTGCCGGAGGGCACCTGGACGCATCTGCTCAGCGGTGAGCGGGTGACGGGCCCGTGCTGGCGCACCGAGCGCCACGGCTACGACAGCCTGCCGCTGTACGTCCGTGAGGGCGCGGTGCTGCCGCTGGCCGCGGACGACTCCCGCCCGGACGGCGACTGGCTGGACGCGCCGGTGCTGCTGGTGCACCCGTCGGGTGCGCCCGACCGCACGACGGAGGTCACCGTCCCGGACACGGCGGGCCTTCCCGCGGCGACGTTCCACGTCCGGCGGGACGGCGACGCGCTGCGGGTGACCGCGTCGGGCACGGACCGGCCGTTCACCGTGCGGGTGCCGGGCGGGGCCGAGGCTTCGGGGAGCGGGGAGGTGACGGTGCCGCTCGCCGTGGACTCGGAGTGACGTGAGCCGCGCCCCGGAGCGGTGACGCGGCCGGGGTCAGGGCCCCGGCCGCTGCCCGTCGCCCGGGTGGGCGCCCGGGCCGTGGCCGGGGCCCGCCAACGGGGTCGGGGACAGGGCTTCCGGTTCCTCGCCGGGCTCCAGCAGGGTGTCCGCCGCCCCCACGATCAGCGGGTCCGGCTTGCCGAGGGCCTCGTGGTCCTTGGCCGGGTAGTCGCAGCGGTCGAGGAGGCTGCGCATCGCTTCGAGACGCCCGCGCCGCTTGTCGTTGTTCTTCACCACCGTCCACGGCGCGTGCGGGGTGTCCGTGGCGCGGAACATCTCCACCTTCGCCTTGGTGTAGTCGTCCCAGCGGTCCAGCGACTCCAGGTCCATCGGCGACAGCTTCCAGCGCCGCACCGGGTCGACCTGGCGGATGGCGAAGCGGGTGCGCTGCTCGGCCCGGGACACCGAGAACCAGAACTTCACCAGCATGATGCCGTCGTCGGTCAGCAGCCGTTCGAACAGCGGGGTCTGCTCCAGGAACAGCCGGTACTCCTCGTCCGAGCAGAAGCCCATGACCCGCTCGACGCCGGCCCGGTTGTACCAGGAGCGGTCGAAGAACACGATCTCCCCGCGGGCCGGGAGATGGGCCACGTAGCGCTGGAAGTACCACTGCCCCGCCTCCCGCTCGGTCGGCTTCTCCAGGGCGACCACGCGGGCGCCGCGCGGGTTGAGGCGTTCCATGAACCGCTGGATGGTGCCGCCCTTGCCGGCCGCGTCGCGTCCCTCGCAGACGACGACCATCCGCTGGCCGGTGTCCTTCACCCAGCGCTGCATCTTGAGCAGCTCGATCTGCAGCACGCGCTTCGTCCGCTCGTACTCCGACCTGCGGATCTTCCGGTCGTAGGGATGGTTCTCGCGCCAGGTCTCGATGGGCGTGCCGTCGGCGTCGAGGAGGACGGGCCGTTCCGGACGCCGCGCGTCCACCTCCAGCCCGTGGAGGAGGTCGTCGCCGGTGGTGCCGGACCCGTCCGCGCCCGCCTCCGCCGCGCCCCGTCCCTCGTGCACGTCCGGATGGTCACGCCCCTGTCGCTCGTCCGGATGATCGGCCGTCACGTCGTCTCCCGCCTTTCCGCTCCCGTCCCGCCCGGGGGCCCCTTGTGCAGCGTATGCCCCGTCGGGGCGTGCACGGTCATGCGGAAGCGGGTGCCCGCCGGGGGCGCGCCGAAGCGTGGACGTGCCGGGCGGGGCGGTGCGGGCGGGGCGGTGATTCGGCCGCGGGCTGAGGGGAAGTCGGGGCGGGTCGAAGGGCGCGCCCGCGCGGGCGGTGGTCCGCGGGCCGGGCCGCGCCGTCGCATCCGGCTGGAGAGGTGAGGACGTGCAGATCGATCTGAAGGGCCGTACCGCGCTGGTCACGGGTTCCACCCAGGGCATCGGGGCGGCGATCGCCGCCGGGCTCGCGCGGGCGGGGGCGCGGGTCGCGGTGAACGGACGGTCGCAGGAGCGGGTGCGGGAGGGCGCGGCCGCGCTGGAGCGGGAGGTGCCCGGCGCCGAGGTGGTGCCGGTCGCGGCGGACGTGACCACGGAGGAGGGCGCCCGGCGGATCGTGGAGGCACTCCCCCAGGTGGACGTTCTGGTGAACAACCTGGGTGTGTTCGGCTCCGCCGACCCGCTGGAGATCAGCGACGACGAGTGGCGCCGCTACTTCGAGGTGAACGTGCTGGCGGCGGTGCGCCTGATCCGTCTGCTGCTGCCCGGGATGACCGGGCGCGGCTGGGGCCGGGTGCTGAACATCGCCAGCGACTCGGCGATCGTCACCCCGGCCGAGATGATCCACTACGGCATGTCGAAGACCGCGCTGCTGGCCGTGAGCCGCGGCTTCGCCAAGCAGGCGGCGGGCACGGGCGTCACGGTGAACTCGGTCATCGCCGGTCCCACGCACACGGGCGGGGTGGAGGACTTCGTCTACGAGCTGGTGGACCGCGACCTGCCGTGGGAGGAGGCGCAGCGCGCCTTCATGCGCGAGCACCGGCCGCAGTCGCTGCTGCAGCGGCTGATCGAGCCGGAGGAGATCGCGAACATGGTCGTGTACCTGGCCTCGGAGCAGGCGTCGGCGACGACGGGCGGTGCGGTGCGGGTGGACGGCGGGTACGTGGACTCGATCCTGCCGTGAGGCAACCCCGGTGGGGACGGGCCGGCACCTGCGGGGCAGATGCCGGCCGTACGGCATCCCGTGCGGGAGCT
This sequence comes from Streptomyces werraensis, assembly GCA_014656175.1. Lineage (GTDB taxonomy): Bacteria > Actinomycetota > Actinomycetes > Streptomycetales > Streptomycetaceae > Streptomyces > Streptomyces werraensis. The sequence continues at coordinate 526,694 of BNBX01000003.1, read as the reverse complement.
ACGCCCTGATCCGGTCGCGGATCCAGACTCCGGCGGGCTTGAGCGACCGCGTGCCGGCCCACGGGCCGTCCGCGGCGCAGGTGCCCGGGGTGAACACGGCTCCGCTGCGGTGGTCGTCGGAGAAGTTCCAGTTGACCCAGCTGATCTTCTTCTGCTCCATGAGGTCGAGGTAGCGCCGGGACATCGCGAAGTCGTCGGCGCCCTCCCCGGCGTAGTTCTGTGTGCCGAACTCGGTGACGAACACGGGGATCCGGTCGGCGGCGCGGGAGAGGGCCGCGAGGTACTCGTCGCGGTGCGAGGCGGCGTAGAAGTGGAACGTGTACATGATGTTGGCCGCGTCGACCGGGTTGTTCAGGACCTCCGACTCGTCGGCGCCCTCGGACACGCCGAACGAGGACCAGGCCCGGGTGCCGACGAGGACGGGCGCGTCGGGGTCGTGGGCGCGGACGACCGGGATGATCCGCTCGGCGTACTCCTTGATGCGGGACCAGCTGACGCCGTTCGGTTCGTTGGCGATCTCGTAGAGGACGTTGACGCGGTCCTTGTGGCGGCTCGCGATGTCGGTGAAGAACCTGGCGGCGCGGTCGAGGTTGGCCATGGGGTCGCCGGGGGTCAGCATGTGCCAGTCGACGATCACGTAGAGCCCGCGGTCGCTCGCCTGCCGGACCAGCCGGTCGGCGAGGGCGGTGAAGTGCGCGGGGTCGGTCTCGTAGCCGCCCTCCTGGACGTAGGTGGAGACGCGCAGGACGTCGGCGCGCCAGTCGTGCGCGAGGGCGTCGAGCGAGGCGTCGGTCAGGCACCGGGCGTACCACTGGGTGCCGTGGGTGCTCATGCCGCGCAGCTGGACGGGGGCCCCGTGCTGGTTGCAGAGGTGGGTGCCGCAGACCTGGAGGCGGCCGTGGGCGTCGACGGGGGTGGCTGCGCGGTGGGTGATCGGCACGTCCGCACCGTAGCCGGTGGGGCGGGCCGCGGTGGCGGGGAGGGCGGTGGTCAGGAGGAGGAGCAGGGCGCCGGAGAGGGCGGCGAGGAGGAGGCACGGCGTCCTGCGCTCGGGGCGTGTTCTCCGCCGAGGGCGCGGGCTCGGTTGTGGGCAGGCCGATGCCGGGTGGGGGGCCGGTGTCATGTGGGGGGACTCCGTCCGGGATGGATGGTTAGGAAAGTTTCCTGACGAGATGGAACTGCAGGCGCGCCCCGATGACAAGGGGCGTGACGGAGCCTTCGCGGCGCGTGGTGCGCGCCCCCGGTGGCGCGCGCCGCCCCTTCCTCGGCGCTCAGCGCAGGACGAGCTGGACGAGGGCGACGGCCCCGACGGCGACGACGAGGGCGCGCAGCACGCCGGGGCGGAAGCGGCGGCCCGTCGCGGCGCCCAGCTGACCGCCCAGTGTGGAGCCGGCCGCGACGAGGGCGACGGCCGTCCAGTCGAAGTCGGGACGAAGAGGAAGAAGACGGCGGCGACCGCGTTGACGACGGCGACGAGGACGTTCTTGACGGCGTTGAGCCGCTGGAGCGGCTCGTCGAGGAGCAGTCCCATCAGGGAGATGTAGATGATTCCCTGTGCTGCGGCGAAGTAGCCGCCGTAGACGCTGGCGAGTGTCAGCCCGGCGAACAGCGTCCGTCCGCCGTCCCGCTGCACGGGCCGGTCCCCGGACCGGCGCTCCCGCACCTTGCGGCTGATCAGCGGCTGGAGGGCGACGAGGACGAGGGCCAGTGCGACCAGACAGGGCACGATCGTCTCGAACGCCTCGGCGGGCAGCGCGAGCAGCAGGACGGCGCCGGTGATCCCGCCGAGCGCGGAGCCGACGGCCAGTTTGCGTACGCGGCGGCCCTGTCCGACGAGTTCACGTCGGTAGCCGACGGCCCCGCTGACGGCGCCGGGCACGAGACCGAGGGCGTTGGACACGGTGGCGGTGAGAGGCGACAGCCCGGCGGCGAGCAGCACGGGGAACGTCACGAGCGTGCCGGACCCGACGACGGCGTTCAGGGCCCCGGCCCCGACACCGGCGCCGAACACCCCGAGCATCTCGAGCGGGGTCACGCCGTGCCTCGGGCGGACGGCGAGGGACGGTGGCGGAAGGGGGCCGTGGAGACGCTCATGGGGGCACGCTAGCTGGCCGTCGCTTCGGCGCGCGCCGAAGAGTGGCGGGGCGACGGGTCACCTGGTCGCGTTCTCCGCACGTCGGTGGAGGCTGATCCCGGCGGGAACGCCCTCAGGGTTCAGCCCAGGCCGCAGCGGTCGAGTGCCGTGCGGACCTCGTCGAGGCCCTGCGCCCTCCAGTGGGACCGGTCGGGCATCTGGTCGTCCCGGCGCCACCGCCAGGCGGAGAACATCGCCCAGTTGAGGGCACGGCACCGGTGGACCAGGTCGTGGTCGGCCCCCGGGTAGTGCTCTGCCACGTCCTGGGGCGCATGGGCCAGGTCGAACTCGATCGGTCCGCGGCAGCAGGTGGCGAGGTCGATGAAGAGCGGCCCCCTCCTCGTGTTCAGGAGGTTGCCGGGATGCGGCTCGCCGTGCAGCAACTGGTCGCCGGCCTCGTCCGCTGTGATCGCGGCGCTCAGTCCGGTGAGTGTGTCGCTGAGGAGTTCCCGGTCGGGGTCGGGCAGCTCGGGGGACCTCTCGCGGTCGGTCACCTGGCTCAGTGCCGTGGCTACCCGATCGGTGAAGTGGGGCGCCTCCAGGTCGATCCTGCGCAGGGCGGCATGGTGGCGCAGGAACGCGTCCGCGTAGTCGGCCGGGGCGATGTCCGAGCCCAAGGGCTCGTAGTAGGTCCACAGCGAGACGGCGAAACCGTCACGGACACGGACCCGGGGCTCGACCCGGGGGTCGAGTTCGGCCACCGGAGCGTCGACGTCGGCGAGACGGCGGGCGACCTCCACCTCCCACTCGGAGTCGGCCAGATGTTCCGGCGACGCGACCCGGGCCAGAACGTCGCACGGGAGCAGACGCAGCGCGACGCGGTCCGAGTCGTGGATGACGATCACCTCGTCCACCGGGAGCCCCAGTTCCACAGCGGTCGCCCGCCCTGCCTCGACCGCGCGGCGCAGTTGCCGTGGCTCCATGGCGTTCTCCCTGGTCATCGGGCCGACGGACGGGCCGCCCGCCGTCGCGTGGGGTCACGCGGCGGCGGGCGGCCCACCCGGTTGCGGACGGGTGTCAGGCCGCGCGGTCCATCGTCGGCTTGGTGCGCGGCTTGCGGCGCGGTGTGTCCTCGGTTCGGCGGTTGCGGCCGGCGGCGGTGCGGTCCTGGGCGGTGCCCTGGGTGGTCCCGGCCTTGGACTGGCCCTGGCCCTGGCCCTGCTGCCTGCCGCCCGGTGCGCCTCCGCGACGGCGGCGGTTGCGGGACGGGGACGAGGCGGCGCGGCGGGGACGCTCCACGACCGGGACCGTGATGACGACCGGGACACCGGAGGGGGTCCGCGCACCCGTGATGCGGGTCAGCTCCTCGTCGCCCGGGCGTACCTGCGTGATGCGCGGGGTGATGCCCGCCTGGGACATCAGCCGGCTGACGTCACGCCGCTGGTCCCGCGTGACCAGGGTGATCACGCTGCCGGACTCGCCGGCGCGGGCCGTACGGCCGCCGCGGTGGAGGTAGTCCTTCGGGTCGCCGGGCGGGTCGACGTTGACGACCAGGCCGAGGTCGTCGACGTGGATGCCGCGCGCCGCGACGTTGGTCGCCACCAGCACGGTGACGTGGCCGTCCTTGAACTGGGTGAGCGTCCGTGTCCGCTGCGGCTGCGACTTGCCGCCGTGCAGACCGGCGGCGCGCACACCGCTGTTCAGCAGGTGCTTGGTGAGCCGGTCCACCGCGTGCTTGGTGTCGAGGAACATGATGACCCGGCCGTCGCGCGCGGCGATCTCCGTGGTCGTCTGCCGCTTGTCCGTCTCGTCGATGTGGAGCACGTGGTGCTCCATGGTGGTCACCGCACCAGCGGACGGGTCGACGGAGTGGACCACCGGGTCGCTGAGGTAGCGGCGGACGAGCTGGTCGACGTTGCGGTCGAGCGTGGCCGAGAAGAGCAGGCGCTGGCCGTCGGGGCGCACCTGGTCGAGCAGCCGGGTGACCTGGGGCATGAAGCCCATGTCGGTCATCTGGTCGGCCTCGTCGAGCACCGTGATGGCGACCTCGTCGAGTATGCAGTCGCCCCGGTCGACCAGGTCCTTCAGCCGTCCCGGCGTCGCGACGACGACCTCGGCGCCGGCGCGCAGCGCGGACGCCTGCTTGCCGATCGACAGGCCGCCGACCACGGTGGCGACCCTCAGCCGCACGGAGCGGGCGTACGGGGTCAGCGCGTCGTTGACCTGTCCGGCGAGTTCCCGGGTGGGCACGAGGACGAGGGCGAGCGGCTTGCGGGGCTCGGCACGGCGGCCGGCCGTGCGGGCGAGCAGCGGCAGGCCGAAGGCGAGGGTCTTGCCGGAGCCGGTGCGGCCTCGGCCGAGTACGTCACGGCCCGCCAGGGAGTTCGGCAGCGTGGCCGCCTGGATGGGGAACGGCGCGGTGACGCCTTCGCTGCCGAGGGTGGCGAGCATCTCGCCGGGGAGGCCGAGGTCCTCGAAGGCCTCCACCGGGGGGAGGGCGGGAGTGATCGTCTCGGGGAGGGCGAACTCCCCCGGCGTCACGGTCCTGCGGCCCGAGCCGCCCTTGCCCTGCCCCTGCCGGGGCGCACCGCCGCGGCCGCCGGCGCCGCCGAAGCGGCGGCCGCCGCCCTTAAGGGCGCCCTGGTAGGCGGAGCGGGTGCGGCCGGATCGATCGTTCGCACGTGCCTGTGTCACGGAGAACCTTCCTTGATGTGGCGCGTCTCAAGGAATGTCCGCCGCGGTGGGACGCGGGGAATTGCAAGAACGAGCCTGGGTGAATGGGGCCGCCGGGGCGGTTCCGCCCGGTGAGGGCGCGGCCCTTGAGAAGCAGCGACGGGAGTGTGCACCTCTCCGTGTGATCCGTGTGAGATCTTGCTGCGCAGTAGGCGCCGGTGCCGGCGCGGTGCCGGTCCCTCCGACCCCGCGGGTCGATGACCGCACGACTACAACAGAGATCGACACTAGCACGGCGATCGCCCGAACACTGTGACGGGCGTCGCCCGCCCCTCTCCCCCGGCTGGAAATCGCCGCCCGCGACGAGGAAGATCCGTTCCGTGAACCGACCGTTGCTGTTCCTGGATGTGGACGGCCCCCTCAACCCCTACGCGGCCCAGCCCGAGAGGCGCCCCGAGGGCTACATCACCCTCAGGGTGCCCAGGAACGCCGCCCTCGTCGACGAGGTGAGCCTGTCGCCGCGCCGGCGCCCCTTGCGGGGCTGGCTCAATCCTGAGCACGGCCGTGCCCTGCTCCGGCTGGAGTACGACCTGTGCTGGGCGACGACATGGATGGACGAGGCCAACCGCTGGATCGCACCGGCCCTCGGTCTCCCCGGACTTCCCTTCGTCGACTTCGGCGACGCGCTCTTCCGGGAGCGCCCCGACCGAGTCCACTGGAAGACCGCGCCGCTGGTGGAGCACGCAGGCGGCCGCCCCTTCGCCTGGGTGGACGACGAACAGACCGAGGCGGACCGGGCGTACGTCGATGCCCACCACGAAGGGCCGGCGCTCCTGCACCACGTCGACCCACGCATCGGCCTCCGCGACGACGACCTCCTGGCCCTCGCGGACTTCGCGGGCGCCTTGGACGACTCACATGGCGCCGGCCCTCGACCGGCCCACCAGGACGGCGTCACAGCCGCGCCTTCCCGCTCCTGGCACCGGTGACGACGGGAAGGAACGGGAACGCGACGAGCAGCGCGGCCGCGACGAGAAGGCCTGCCGCGTAGAGCGGCCCCAAGGGGCCGGCTTCGGTGCCGAGCGTGGATCCGGCCGCGACGGGGCCGACGGCGGCGCCCACGTTGAGGGCCGCCGTCGCGTACGAGCCGGCCATGGTGGGGGCGTCCGCGGCTTCGTGGAGGACGCGGGCGATCAGTGTGCTGCCCAGCGCGAACGACAGCGCGCCCTGCACGAACACGAGCGTGAACAGGGCGACCGGCCGGTGGGCCAGCACCGCCAGAGCCGGCCAGCCGATGAGCAGCAAGGGACCGGCGACGGCGACGACCGGGCCGGGGTTGCGGTCGGACAGCCGTCCGGCGACGGTGACGCCCACGAAGGAGCCGGCTCCGAAGAGCACCAGGGCGACGGACACCCACAGCTCGTCCAGCCCGGCGCTGTCGGTCACCACGGGTGCGAGGAAGGTGAGGCCGCCGAAGGTGGCCGCGTTCACCAGCGCGCCGAGCAGCATCACCAGGATCAGCCGTGGCCGGGTGAGCCGGCCGAGTTCCGTTCGCAGCGCCGGTTTACCGGTCTCCTCGTGCGCGTCATGTCCCGCGGGGATTCCTCCGCGGATGCCGACAGCTGCCGGCAGGCACAGAACGGCGACGGCCCAGAAGGTGGCCTGCCAGCCGAGTTCCGTGCCGAGCACCGCCCCGCCGGGGACGCCGGCGATCGTGGCCAGCGTCGTGCCGGACAGCAGCACGGCCAAGGCGCGTCCCTTCCTGTCAGGCGGGACCAGGGAGGCCGCGGCCGTCAGGGCGACGGCGAGGAATCCGGCGTTCGCGAGCGCGGCGACGACTCGGGTGGAGAACAGGAGGGCGAAACTCGTGGACAGGGCACCCACGGCATGGGCCGCGGCGAAGGCGAGGAGGAAACCCACAAGGGCCGGGCGCCTGGGCCAGTTACGGGCGGACGCGGCCACCAGGGGGGCTCCGACGATCATGCCGGTCGCGTAGGCCGAGGTGAGCACGCCCGCCGTCCCGACGGTGACGCCGAGGTCCAGGGCGATGTCCGGCAGAAGGCCGGCGAGCATGAACTCCGAGGTGCCCATGGCGAAGACCGCGAGGGCAAGCAGGTACAGCGGGAGGGGCATCGAGGGGCTCCGGGGTGAGGAGAGGCACGAGAGGGTCATCTCGTCACCGCGGCCAGCCGTGAACTCACGCGCGTCCCACCGCGGAAGGCGGTGCGACGACAGGACTACGCACTCGGTGGTTCAGGGGCTGACGGCGTGACCGACAGCCCCCACCTCGTCCGACTCAGGACTCGACATGCCCCGCACGCTACCCGACCGGCGTCCGCGGGGGCATTCCGGTTTCCCGGGGGTGCCGTCCCCGGACGACGTGTCTCAGGGCGCCGGACTCCGCGGCACGCAGAAGTGGCTGCCCTCCGAACCGGCCATCACCGGAAGGCCGCCGGCACTTCCGGGTCGTGGCAGCCGGCCGCCCACTCGGCCGATCTGCTCGCCGGTCACGCCGACCCGCCGGCCGGTACCCGCGCCACCCCCGCGTAGATCCCGCTGTCCTCCGCCGCGGGCGCCGGCTCCGCGCGGAACCATTCCGGGGCGGTCACCAGGCCGGGGGCGACCAGGTCGAGGCCGTCGAAGAAGCGGGCGACCTCGTCACGCGTGCGGAAGCCGAGGCGGATGCCGGCGCGGGCGTACTCCTCGGTGACCTGGCGGGTCAGGTCGGGGTGGAGGTCGGACGCGGCATGGGACAGCACGAGGTGACTGCCCGGCGGCAGCGCGTCCACCAGTTCCCGGACGATGCCCTGCGGGTCCTGGTCGTCGGGGAGGAAGTGGAGGAGGGCTAGACCGCCGCCCCCGCCGCGGCGACGTGCTCACGGAAACCCCTCAGCGCCCCGACGGCGGCGGAGCCGTGCTCTCCCTCAGCACCAGCCGTGCCGGCACAAGCGTCGTCCCCCGCTCCGGCCCCTCCTGCCGCATCTTCCGCAGCACCGCCTGCACGCACAGCCGCCCCACCTCGGCGAAGTCCTGGTGCAGGGTGGTCAGCGGGGGCAGGAAGGACGACGCCTCCGGGATGTCGTCGAAGCCGACCACGCTGACGTCCTCCGGCACCCGTCTGCCGTGCTCGTGCAGGGCTCTCAACAGCCCCAGCGCCATCTGGTCGTTGGCGGCGAAGACGGCCGTGCAGTCCTCGCGGACGGCGAGTTCGAGGCCGGCCCGGTAGCCGGACTCGGCCGACCAGTCGCCGCGCACCAGCGGCGGCAGCTCCCGGCCCGCCTCGGTGAGCGCGGCGCGCCAGGCGTCCGTACGGCGCTGGGCGGCGAACGAGTCCCCGGGGCCCGCCAGATGCCACACGGTGCGGTGGCCCAGGTCGAGCAGGTGCCGTACGGCGGCGCGGGTGCCGCCGTGCTGGTCGGTGTCAACGACCGTGTAGCGGTCGCCGGCGTCCGAGTCGACGACCACCACCTGGACGTGCGGCGGGAGTTGGACCGTCGCCGCGTCCAGGAGGTGCACCTCCATGATGACGATCACGGCGTCGACGGCGAGCTCCTCGAGACGGGTGAACGCCCCGCGCACCTCGTCCTGGGTGGGCACGGCGACGGGCAGCAGCGTCACCGCGTACCCCTCGCGTGCGGCGGAGTTGGCGATGGCCTCCAGGGTGCGCACGTTGCCGGTGGTGGAGAGCGAGAAGGTGATCACGCCTATGGTGCGGAACTCGCCGCGCTTGAGGGCGCGGGCCGCGCTGTTGGGCCGGTAGCCGAGCTCCTTCATCGCGGCGAGGACCTGGCGGCGGGTCTCCTCGGTCACCCCTGGGTAGCCGTTGGAGACGCGGGAGACGGTCTGGGCCGAGACCCCCGCCAGCCGTGCCACGTCCGCCATGGAGGCGGTGGCCCGGGTGCGGCGCCGGGGGGCGGGCGCGGCCGTCCCCCGGCCGTCTCCCGCCGTCGCGGCGGCCGGGCCGCCCGGGTTCACCGCCGCGTCGTCGACCGTCTCCACGTGCTTCCCCCCGCCTTCCTGTCTCTCGTGGCACGGTCCGTCCGAGGACCCTTGACCGTCGTCATCGGGGCAGTGTAGACATGCCGCCACCGGATGTTTACGTAAACATAACAGCTCGACGCGTTTCCCCGCCGAGTGATGTTTACGCAACCATCCGGACCGGGCGACCTGCCGCCCGGCTATGTGCCGGGTGCCGAGCCGCTGGTTACCGGAACGCCGAACAGCGAGGAACGACATGACGACGCTGCAACCGCCGGCGGCCGCAGAGCCGCGGCCGGCCCCGCCTCCGGTGAGACGGGACCGGCGCTCATGGAAGGGCTGGGGGTTCATCGGCCCGTTCGCGGCCGTGTTCGCCCTGGTGTTCCTCGCACCGATCGCCTACTCGATCTACCTCAGCCTGTTCCGCGACCAGCTCATCGGCGGCACCACGTTCGTCGGTCTGGAGAACTACCAGCAGGCGATCAAGGACGAACTGTTCTGGGCGTCGCTGGGGCGAGTCGCGCTGTTCCTGGTGATCCAGGTGCCGATCATGCTGGGCATCGCCCTGCTGGTGGCGCTCGCCCTGGACAGCGGCCGGCTCTACGGCAAGAGCTTCTTCCGTATCACGATCTTCCTCCCGTACGCGGTGCCCGCCGTGGTCGCCACCCTGATGTGGGGCTTCATGTACGGCACCAAGTACGGCCTGGTCGGGGACGTCAACTCCGCCTTCGGCTGGTCGCTGCCCGACCCGCTCTCCGCGGACCTGGTGCTGGCCTCCATCGGCAACATCGTCACGTGGGAGTTCGTCGGCTACAACATGCTGATCTTCTACTCGGCGCTGCGGGTCGTCCCGCACTCCCTCTACGAGGCGGCGGAGATCGACGGCGCGAGCCAGTGGCGGGTGATCACCGCGATCAAACTGCCCGCCATCCGCGGCGCGCTGGTGATCGCGACGATCTTCTCGATCATCGGCAGCTTCCAGCTCTTCAACGAGCCGAGCATCCTGCGTCCGCTGGCACGCAACGCCATCACGACGGACTACACGCCGAACTTCTACACGTACTCGCTGTCCTTCAGCGGCCAGCAGCACAACTACTCCGCGACCGTGGCCATCATCATGGGCCTGATCACCATGGTGGTCGCCTACGTCGTGCAGCTTCGCGGCATGCGCAAGGGAGCGTGACCCGATGACCACCCCTGTCACCACCCCCGCACCCACCGCCGCGGCCCCCGCCGGCGTGAGGACCGCCCCGCGTCTGCGGCGCGCCAAGGAGCACCGCCCGGGCCGCCCCCGGCGCAGCAAACTGCTGACCGTGCTGACCTCGCTGGTCGTCCTCTACACCGTGGTCCCGCTGATCTGGCTGGTCGTCAACGCGACGAAGACGCAGTCGGGGCTGGCGAACTCAGGCGGTCTGTGGTTCGCGGACGACTTCGCACTGTGGGACAACATCCGGGACACCTTCACCTACGGCGACGGCATCTTCACCCGCTGGCTGCTCAACACCCTGCTGTACGTGGTGCTGGGCGCCGGCGGCGCGACCCTGCTGGCGGTGCTGGGCGGGTACGCGCTGGCGAAGTTCGACTTCCCCGGCAAGCGCGGCGTCTTCGCCACGGTGATCGGCGCGGTGGCGGTCCCGGGCACCGCGCTCGCCGTCCCGACCTTCCTGATGTTCAGCAAGATGGGGCTGACGGACACCCCGTGGGCGGTCGTCCTCCCGTCGCTCGTGTCGCCGTTCGGCCTCTACCTGATGTGGGTCTTCGCCACCGAGGCGATCCCCACGGAGCTCCTGGAAGCCGCCCGGATGGACGGCGCGGGCGAGGCGCGGACCTTCTTCACCGTCGCGCTCCCGCTGCTCGCCCCCGGCATCGTGACCGTGCTGCTGTTCACCACGGTCGCCACCTGGAACAACTACTTCCTGCCGCTGATCATGCTCAAGGACCCGGACTGGTACCCCCTGACCCTGGGCCTGAGCGCGTGGAACTCCCAGGCGGAGACCGTCGGCGGCGAGGTGATCTTCAACCTGGTGATCACCGGCTCCCTCCTCACGATCCTGCCGCTCGTCGTCGCGTTCCTGTTCCTGCAGAAGTACTGGCAGTCCGGTCTCGCCGCCGGAAGCGTCAAGGAGTGACCCGGCGGTCCCCCGGCCGCCCTCGAGACCTGCACCTCCGCACCTCCCCCACGTCCTGTCTCCCCCACCCCTGCCCTGTCCCACCCACGAAGAAGTGGATCCACACTCATGCGCAGAAGGACCAGCCGCCTGCTGGGCGGCATCGCCCTCGTGACCTCCCTCGCCCTGGGCGCCACCGCCTGCGGCGGCTCGGACGACGGCGCCGGCACCGAGTCGGTCTCCGCCGAGGACATCCAGGCGGCCCTGGACAAGGGCGGCACGGTCACCGTCTGGTCGTGGGAGCCCACGCTGAAGACGGTCGCCGCCGACTTCCAGAAGAAGCACCCCAAGGTCAAGATCAACCTGGTGAGCGAGCGCTCCGGCGACAAGCACTACACGGCGCTGTCGAACGCCATATCCGCGGGCAAGGGCGTGCCGGACGTCGCGCAGCTCGAGTACTTCTCCATCGGCCAGTACTCCCTCACCAAGGGCCTGACCGACCTCTCGGGCTTCGGCGCGGACAAGCTGGCCTCCACGTACACGCCGGGCCCGTGGAACGCCGTCACCGAGGGCGACAAGGTGTACGGCCTGCCCATGGACTCCGGTCCGATGGCGCTGTTCTACAACAAGCAGGTCTTCGACAAGTACAAGATCGCCGTCCCGACGACCTGGGACGAGTACCTGGACGCGGCCCGCAAGCTGCACAAGGCCGACCCGAAGGCGTACATCGCCAACGACACCGGTGACGCCGGCTTCACCACCAGCCTGCTGTGGCAGGCCGGTTCGCGGCCCTACAAGGTCGACGGCACCAACGTGAAGATCGACTTCGGTGACGCGAACGCCAAGAAGTTCACGGACGTCTGGCAGAAGCTGATCGACGAGAAGCTGCTCGCGCCCGTCACCAGCTGGACCGACGACTGGTACAAGGGCCTCGGCGACGGCACCATCGCCACCCTGTCCACCGGCGCCTGGATGCCCGCCAACTTCGAGTCCGGTGTGCCGAACGCCTCCGGCCAGTGGCGCGTGGCCCCGCTGCCCGCGTGGGCCAAGGGCGACAAGGCCAGCGCGGAGAACGGCGGCAGCGCGCTGACCGTCCCCTCGCTCGCCAAGAACAAGGCACTGGCCTACGCCTTCGTGGAGTACGCCAACTCCGGTGAGGGCGTCGCCTCCCGCGTCTCCGAGGGCGCCTTCCCCGCCACCCGGGCGGAGCTGAAGTCGCCCGAGTTCCTGGGCAAGGAGTTCCCGTACTTCGGCGGCCAGAAGGCCAACGAGATCTTCGCCGACTCCGCCGCGAACGTCGCCGACGACTGGTCGTACCTGCCCTTCCAGGCGTACGCCAACTCGATCTTCAACGACACCGTCGGCAAGGCCTACATCTCCGGCACCCGGCTGGAGGACGGGCTGAAGGCCTGGCAGGACGCCTCGGTGAAGTACGGCGAGGAGCAGGGCTTCACCGTCGAGAAGTAGCGACACGCACCACCCCGTGGGGCGGCGCGCACCACGTCGCGCGCCGCCCCCGACGCGCCCACCGGAAGGACCACCATGATCTCCACCCTCCTGTCCCGCAGCGGCGGGCCGGACGGTGACACCGCCCCCCGTCTTCTCTTCGGCGCCGACTACAACCCGGAGCAGTGGCCCCGCTCCGTGTGGGAGGAGGACGTCCGGCTGATGCGGGAGGCCGGCGTCAACGTCGTGTCCGTCGGGATCTTCTCCTGGGCCCGGCTCCAGCCCACGGCGGACACCTGGGACTTCGGCTGGCTGGACGACGTGCTCGACCTGCTGCACGAGGGCGGCGTCGGCGTCGACCTGGCGACCGCGACCGCCTCACCGCCGCCGTGGCTGACCACCGCCCACCCGGAGGTGCTGCCGGTCACCGCGACCGGCGAGACCCTGTGGCCGGGCGCCCGCCAGCACTGGCGGCCCACCTCCCCCGTCTTCCGCGAGCACGCGCTGCGCCTGGTCCGCACGCTCGCCGAGCGCTACAAGGACCATCCGGCGCTCGTCGCCTGGCACGTCAACAACGAGCTGGGCTGTCACAACGTGTACGACTACTCCGACGACGCGGCCCGTGCCTTCCGGGAGTGGCTGCGCGCGCGGTACCGCACGCTGGACGCGCTCAACGACGCCTGGGGCACCGCGTTCTGGTCGCAGCGCTACTCCGCGTGGGAGCAGATCCTGCCGCCGCGGCTCGCCGCCTCGCACCCCAACCCGACACAGCAGCTGGACTTCAAGCGCTTCTCGTCGGACGCGCTCAAGGACCATCTGCGCGCCGAGCGGGACCTTTTGCGCGAGATCACCCCGGACGTGCCGGTCACCACCAACTTCATGGTGATGGGCAACACCAAGGGCATGGACTACGCGGACTGGGCGGAGGAGATCGACTTCGTCTCCAACGACCACTACGTGCACCCCGGCCCGCAGGACCGTGACGAGCTGTCCTTCTCCGCGAACCTCACCAGCGGCATCTCCGGCGGCCGCCCGTGGTTCCTGATGGAGCACTCCACCAGCGCCGTCAACTGGCAGCCGGTGAACGTGGCCAAGCGCCCCGGCGAGCTGGCCCGCGACTCCCTGCTGCACGTGGCGCACGGCGCGGACGCGGTCTGCTTCTTCCAGTGGCGGCAGTCGGCGGCGGGCGCCGAGAAGTACCACTCGGCGATGGTGCCGCACGCCGGCGCGGACAGCGACCTGTTCCGCGCGGTCGCCGAGCTCGGCGCCACGCTGAAGACGCTGGCCCCGGTGGCCGGCAGCGAGCGGGAGCCCGCGAAGGTCGGCATCGTGTACGACTGGGACTCCTGGTGGGCGAGCGAGCAGGACTCGCACCCCACGGCCCTGCTGCGGTACCGGCAGGAGGCTCTCGACTGGTACTCGGCGCTGCTCCGCCTCGGCATCCGCGCCGACCTCCTCACCACCCGCTCGGACCTCCAGCGCCACCAGGTGCTGATCGCGCCCGTGCTGCACATGGTGCCCGCCGACCTGGCGAAGACCCTCACCCGGTACACCGAGCAGGGCGGCCACCTGATCACGACCTACTTCTCGGGCGTCGTCGACGAGCACGACCACGTGTGGCTCGGCGGCTACCCGGGCGCCCTCCGGGACCTGCTGGGCATCCGCGTCGAGGAGTTCGCGCCGTTGCTCGCGGGCGACAGCGTGGAGCTGGACGACGCCACCACCGGCACCCTGTGGACCGACCGGATCACGGTGACCGCCGACGACACGGACGTCCTCGTCCGCTACCGCACCGGCGAGCAGGCGGGCCGGCCCGCCGTCACCCGGCGCCCCTCGGGCCGGGGCACCGCCGCCTACGTCTCCACGCGGCTCGGCGTGGACGGGCTGGTGGCGCTGCTGCCGCGTCTGCTGGAACCGGCCGGCGTGGAAAGCGAACTGCCCGCCGAGGCACGGGGATCGGTGGAGCCGGTGGTGCGCCGCGGCCCCGGGGGACGGTTCCTGTTCCTGGTGAACCGGACCGACGACACCGTCCCGGTGCCGGGGGTCGACGGCGAAGTGCTGCTCGGTGACACCGGCGCCGACGGCTCCCTCACCCTCGGCCCGCGCGCCGTCGCCGTCCTGCGGCAGCCCGCCTCCTGACCGGCGACTGCCGCACCTCCCCCGGAACGGCACACGCCGTTCCGGGGGCCGTTCCCTCCCGGCCGTGAACACGGCCGGGCATACCACCAGAGCGCGACCCGGACACCCCACTGTTGGGAGCACACCGATGGCACGCACCCGCAACAGACGGCTTCTCACGGCCACCGGACTGACCGCGGCCCTGGTCACGGGGGCCGCGCTGGTCCCCGGACCCACGTCCGCCGCCCAGGACGCCGGCCTGCCGTCCGTCACCGTACGGCCCGACCCCTCCTACCGGCAGCAGCCGTTCGAGGGCTGGGGCACCAGCCTCGTCTGGTTCGCCAACGCGACCGGCGACTACCCGCCGCAGATCCGCGAGAAGCTGGCGCGGCTCGTCTTCGGCGACGACGGACTGGCCCTGAACATCGCCCGCTACAACATCGGCGGCGGCAACGCCCCCGACGTGAAGGACTACCTGCGGCCCGGCGGGGCCGTCGAGGGCTGGTGGAAGGCTCCCGCCGGCACCACCCGCGAGGACACCGGCTGGTGGGACCCGGACGACCCCGCCGACTGGAACGACCGGGCCGACGCCACCCAGCGCTGGTGGGTCGACCGGATCAAGAAGGACATCACCCACTGGGAGACCTTCAGCAACTCCCCGCCCTGGTTCATGACGGTCAGCGGCTACGTCTCCGGCGGCTTCGACGCGACGCGGGACCAGCTGAAGAACGAGTCGGTGGACGACTTCGCCGCCTACGTGGCGGGCGTGACCCGGCGGCTGGAGAAGGCGCACGGCATCCGGGTCGCCACCGTGGACCCCTTCAACGAGCCGAACACCGACTACTGGAGCACCCGTCTCGGCCCCGACGGCGAACCGGTCGGCGGCCGCCAGGAAGGCGCCCACATCGGCCCCGAGCTCCAGGAGAAGGTGATCCGCGCGCTCGCCCCGGCGCTGCGCGAGGCGGGCACCAAGGCGCGGATCGCGGCCATGGACGAGACCAACCCGTCGACCTTCGCCCGCAACTGGTCCGTCTACGGCCCCGAAGCCAGGTCGCTGGTCGATCAGTTGAACGTCCACACCTACGGCACCGGGCAGCGCACCACCGTCCGCGACATCGCCAAGGCCGAGAACAAGAGGCTGTGGATGAGCGAGGTCGAGGGCGACTGGGGTGACGGGCAGAGTTTCACCGACATGCGTCCCGGACTCGGCCTCGCCACGCGCATCGTCGACGATCTGCGCGAACTGGAGCCCCGCGCCTGGGTGTTCTGGCAGCCCGTCGAGGACCACGACAACATGAAGCCGGGCGGCGAGTCCGCCAAGGGCGGCAACTGGGGCGAGATCCAGATCCCGTTCAGCTGCACCGCGGAGGACACCCTGGAGACGTGTCCCGTCCGTACGAACACGAAGTTCGACACCGCGCGCAACTTCACCCACTTCATCCGGCCCGGCGACCGGCTGATCAAGGTGGACGACACCTCCAGCGCGGCGGCGGTGACACGGGACGGCCAGGGCGCCTCGGTCGTCCACGTCAACGACACCACGACGGCGCGTGAGGTGACGGTGGATCTCTCCAAGTTCCGCCGGATCGCTCCCAAGGCGACCGTCGTCCCCGTGGTGACCAGCGCCGACGGCAAGCTGGTGCGGCACCGGGCCGTCCCGGTCACCGGCGGGTCGGCCACCTTCACCGTGCCCGCGCGGTCGGTGACGACCTTCGTGGTCGACGGCGTCTCCGGGGTCGCCGCCGACGCCCCGCTGCTGCGCAAGGGCCGCACCTACACGCTGACCGGCGTGCAGAGCGGCAAGGCGCTCACCCTGGCGGGCAACGGCACGGACCTCGTCATCGCCGGCGGCGACGGCTCGGCCGCCCAGCGGTGGCGGCTCGGTGCCGTCCGCCCGGACGACGGGACGCGTCAGCGGTACGAGTTCACAGTCGGCGACCGGCGGCTGACCGTACGGAACGACGTGCCGGTGGCCGAGCCCCGCGCCGGCCGGCCGGACCCCGCCGCGCAGTGGATCGCCTCCACGACCGGCGACGGCACCTGGACGCTGGTCAACGCGGCCACCGGACGGCTCCTGGAGGTCGGCGGTCAGGCCACGCACGAGGGCGCGGCGGTGACCACCTGGCCGCCCAACTCCGGCGCGAACCAGCGGTGGAGGATCACGGACGTGACGGACTGATCCCCGTTTCGTTGTGA
This sequence comes from Streptomyces werraensis, assembly GCA_014656175.1. Taxonomy (GTDB): domain Bacteria; phylum Actinomycetota; class Actinomycetes; order Streptomycetales; family Streptomycetaceae; genus Streptomyces; species Streptomyces werraensis. Next base: position 510,101 of record BNBX01000003.1, on the reverse strand, counting down.
TGAGCGGCCCGGTGGGTGACCTACCGGGCCGCTCATCCGTACGGGCTCGCTACGAGAACCTCAAGCGCGTGTCCAACGGCTACGGCGGCGCCACCAAGACCGCCTGCAACAGCACCGCGTGGACGTACCACCAGGCCGTCAAGGCCTTCGGCCGACCGCACGCCCGCCGACGGACACCGCGAGACACCGCGGGCCTCGTGGCCGGGGCGACAACTCCCCGCCGCGAGGCCCGCGGTGACCTCCCGCGTCCGTCAACGCCGGGCGCGCACGAGCACGTAGAGGAAGTACGGCGCGCCGATCACCGCCGTCATCAGGCCGGCGCCCAGCTGCGCCGGGGCGATGACGGTGCGGCCCAGCAGGTCCGCCGTGCACACGAGCACGGCTCCCAGCAGCACCGCGACCGGCAGCACCCGGGTGTGCCGGCGGCCGACCAGGGCGCGCGCGGCGTGCGGGGCCACCAGGCCGACGAAGCCGATGGTGCCCGCCGCGGCCACGGCGGTCGCCGTGAGCAGCACGCTCAGCACGAGGAAGCCGAGCCGGCCCCGCGCGAGGTCCAGGCCCAGGAGCCTCGGCGTGTCCTCGTCCAGGGAGACCAGGTCGAGCTCCCGGTGCCGTACGCCCGCCACCGCCACGCCGGCCGCGAGCACCGCCGCGAGGGGCAGCACGTCGGGCAGGTCACGGCCGTAGGTGGAGCCCGACAGCCAGGTGAGCGCCTTCGTGGCGTTGAACGGGTCGGTGAGCACGATCAGCAGGCTGATCACGGCGGTCGTCCCGGACGCCACGCCGATGCCGACGAGCACCAGCCGGTTCTGCTGGAAGCCTCCGCGCGCCGCGAGACCGAACACCAGGACCGCGGTGAGCGCGGACCCGGCGAAGGCCGCCGCGGACACGCTCCAGCCCCCGGCCATCGGGACGGTGGTCACGAGGATCACCGCGCCGAGCGCCCCGCCGCCGGAGACGCCGAGGACGGCGGGTTCCGCGAGCGGGTTGCGGGTCACGGCCTGGACGAGCGTGCCGGCCAGTGCGAGGGCGGCGCCGGCGAGGAGCGCGGCGAGCACCCGCGGGATGCGGGTGTCCAGGACGAAGGAGACGGTCCGGCCCGCGTTGCCCTGCGCCCAGTTGGCCACGTCGCCCAGCAGCAGCTTGTGGTCGCCGAGCAGCAGCCCCGCGACGGCGACGCAGGCCAGGGCGAACACCAGCGTCACGAGCGTGACGAGGAAGACCGTGCGGCTGCGGATGCTGAGCCGGTCGGGTGCGGCGGCGCCGCCGGTGTCGCGCAGCCGGGCCGCCATCACCACCAGGAACGCCGCCCCCACGAAGCTGGTGACCACGCCGGTGGGCACCGAGACGGCGGTGTCGGCGTCGATCAGCGCGCGCAGCAGCACGTCCGCGCCGAGCACCAGCGCGGCGCCGACGAGACCGGTGACGGGGGCGCCGACGCGCAGCCGCCGTACGCCGCGGACCCAGCGGGCGAGTGGGCGGGCGAGCGCCGGGGCGCACAGGCCGACGAAGCCGATCGGTCCCGCGAGGGTGACGGCCGCGGCGGACAGCAGCGTCGCCAGCACGACGGTCGTGACGCGGGTGGCCCGCACCGGCACGCCGAGGCCGCGCGCGGTGTCGTCGCCGAGCGCGAGGGCGTCCACCCGCCGCGCGACGAGGAACAGTCCGGCGAGCCCGATGACGACGACCGGCAGCATCTGCAGCACGCCGTCGAAGCCGTTCTGGCCGATGCTGCCCTGGTTCCACTGGTAGAGGCCCTCGGTCTCCTCCGGGAAGAGCAGGAGCAGCCCTTCGGTGACGGCCGTCAGACCGAGCGCGAGCGCGGTGCCGGCCAGCACGAGCCGTACGGTGCCCGCGCCGAGTCCGGACAGGCCGAGGACGACGGCCGCCGCCCCCAGACCGCCCGCGAAGGCGATGGCCGAGGAGGCGATCAGCGGCAGCGACAGGCCGGTGACGGCGACGACGCCGAGGGCGAAGTAGGAGCCCGCGTTGACGGCGAGGGTGTCGGGGGACGCCAGGACGTTGCGGCTGACGGCCTGGAGAGCGAGGCCCGCGACGCCGAGTGCGGCGCCCACGAGCAGCCCCGCCGCCGTCCGGGGCAGCCGCGAGGCGATGACGACGGACGCGTCGCCCGGGTCTGCCCGGCCGGTGAGGGCTCTGAGGACCTCGGCCGGGCCGACCGCGGCCGTGCCCTGGGTGATGTCGACGACGGCGAGGGCGGCGACCAGGAGCACGAGCGCGGTCGTCACCGCGGCCGCGCCCGCCCGGGACGGAACCGTCTCCGGGCGGACGGTGGGAGGGGTGGCGGTGACGGCCATCGGCTACTTCGTCAGCGCCGCGACGAGGGCGTCGACGTAACGCTCCATCGAACCGGTGCCGCCGAACATCCAGATGCCGTCGTCCAGGCGGTGCACGTCGCCGGACTTCACGAACGGCAGCGACTTCCACACGGAGTTGTTCTTCAGCTCGTTGCCGAACGGGTCGCTGGCGGCGTCCTGCTCGTTGCCGATGTAGGCGAACTGCACCTTGCCCAGGGCGGTCAGGCCCTCGACGTCGGTCGCGGCGAGACCGTACGCCGCGTCACCCTTGAGCTTCCAGGCGTTCTTCAGGCCGAGCCGTTCGTTGACGCCGCCGATGAGCGAACCGGAGGTGTAGGGGCGCACGGAGACCTGGTTGGAGACGACGTAGCCGTCGGAGAAGGCGATCCCGGCGCCCTTCAGGCCGGCCTCCTCGAGGGCCTTGGCGCCCTCGGCGAGCTTGGCGTCGAAGTCCTTCTTCAGGGTGGTGGCCTGCTCGGTGGTACCGGTGGCCTTCGCGATGAGGTCGAGGTTCTCCAGCATCTGCCCGACCGGGTCGGAGGCGTCCGCGGACTTCACCTCCAGGACCGGGGCGATCTTCCTCAGCTGCTGGACGACGCTGGGCTGGAGGTCGGTGGTGGCGACGATGAGGTCGGGGTTCAGCGACGCGATGGTGTCCGTGCTGGGCTCGCCGCGGGTGCCGATGTCCTTGGCGTCGTTGGTGAGCGGTACGGCGCTGTTCCAGGTCTTGTAGCCCTTGACGTCGGCCACGCCGACGGGCTCCACTCCGAGCGAGAGGAGGTGCTCGACGACGTTCCACTCGGTGCCGACGACCTTCTTGGCGGGGCCGTCGAGTTCCACCTTCGCGCCGGACGCGTCGGTGAGGGTGATGGGCTCGGCCGACGCCTTGGGCGCTTCGTCGGCCGCGGGTTCGGTGGTGCCGCAGGCGGCGAGCAGCAGGGCAGCGGCGGCGGCCAGGGGCGCGGTGCGCAGGAGGCGTCTCATGAGGTGGTGCTGAGCCTTTCGCTTCGGGTGTGGTGACGGCCGAGGGCACGGGTGCGCAGACGGCCGGTGAGGGGGTCGGTGTCGACCTCGATGCGGATGCCGTAGACGCCGGTCAGCCGCTCGGGGGTGAGGACGTCCTCGGGTGCTCCCTCGGCGACGACGCGTCCGTCCGCCAGGAGCACGATGCGGTCGGCGACGGCGGCCGCCTGGTCGAGGTCGTGCAGCACGACCCCGACGGCGATGCCCTGGTCGTCCGCCAGATCGCGTACGAGGTCGAGGAGTTCGACCTGGTAGCGCAGGTCGAGGTAGGTGGTGGGCTCGTCGAGGAGCAGCACGCCGGTCTCCTGGGCGAGGCAGCCGGCCAGCCAGACGCGCTGGAGCTGTCCGCCGGAGAGGTGTTCGGCGCCGCGGTCGGCGAGGTCGGTGACGCCGGTGAGGGCGAGGGCGCGGTCGACGGCGGCCCGGCCGCCCGGGTCGGTGCCGCCCCAGCGGCCGCGGTGCGGGTAGCGGCCGAACTCCACGACGTCTCGCACGCTGAGGCCGCTGGGCGTGGGCCTGCTCTGCAGCAGCAGCGCGACGTGGCGGGCGAACTCCCGGGGGCCGAGCGCGAGCGCGTCGGTGGCGGCGTCGAGCGTGAGCACGGCGTGGCGGGGGCGCTGGAGCCGGGCGACGGTACGCAGCAGGGTCGACTTGCCGCTGCCGTTGGGGCCGACGAGGGCGGTCACCTCGCCGGGGCGCAGCGTCAGCTCCGCATCGTGCACGACGTCCGTGCCGTCGTACGCCACGGTCACGCCGGTGGCCGCCAGTTCATGCCCTCGCAGACCCGAGGGCGCGTCTTCACCTGGAATCACGCGGCAAGGTTAGCCTACCCTTAATTCGCGTGACAGGGGGGTGACCTGCGGGGGCGCGTGGGCGCGGGGGCGCGTCCGGGCGTGCGGGGGGTCAGAAGGCGTAGCGCACGCCCAGCCACGGGGTACGGCGCTCGATGAGGCCGCGGAGCTCCGCGAGGGCCTGGCGTTTGACGCCCGCGCGGTAGCGGAGGTTCAGGGCGCCGTTCTGCGAGCGCTTCGTCTCCTGCAGCTCGGGCTGCCACAGGACGTCCTCGCCGCGCGGGTGCCAGCGGAGGTTGACCTCGTGCAGGCCGGCGTTGTGGGTGAGCATGATGACCTCGGCCAGCGCCTGGCGCTTCACCCGTTCGGGCAGGACGTCGTCCATCTGCCGCAGCAGTTCGTCCCACGCGTCCTGCCAGCCGGGGCGGATCACGACAGGTGACAGGTTGAAGTGCACCTCGTAACCCGCGTCGAGGAAGTCCGCGGCGGCGGCGATCCGCCGGTCCACCGGGCTGGTGCGCAGATCCAGCAGGCGGGAGTCGTCGGCCGGCATCACCGAGAAGCGGATGCGGGTCCGGCCGCGGGGGTCCAGCTCCAGCAGGTCCGGGTTGACGAACTTGGTCGCGAACGACGCCTTCGCGGTGGGCCAGTCGCGGAAGGCGCGGATCAGGTCGGCGGTGTTGTCGCAGATCAGGGCGTCGACCGAGCAGTCGCCGTTCTCCCCGATGTCGTACACCCACGCCTTGGGGTCGCACTGGTTGGGCTCCGTCTTGGGGCCCTGCGCGGCGACGTGGCGGCCGAGGTGGGCGACGAGCGCGTCGATGTTCGTGAAGAGGGTGATGGGGTTGGCGAAGCCCTTGCGGCGGGGGACGTAGCAGTAGACGCAGGAGAGGGCGCAGCCGTTGGAGGGGCCGGGGGCGATCCAGTCCGCGGAGCGGCCGTTGGGGCGGGGGGTGAGCTTCTTCCTCACGCCGAGAACGAGGGTCTCCCGCTTGACGCGCATCCAGCGGTCCGCGCTGCCCTCGTTGCCGTGCAGGTCGGGGATGCGCCAGTGGGAGGGGACCTCCACGAGGCGGGCGTCGGGGAAGCGGGCGAGGATCTGACGGCCTCGGGGGGAGGCGGCGGCGGCCGGTTCGGCGTGGATCTCCTTCACCGCGAGGACGCGGTGCGCTTCGCGGGAGTCGCGGAAACGGGAGGAGGTCGGTTCGGCCGACTCCGGGTGAGGCATCTCGTCGATGCCGAAGAGGGGCTCTTGGTGGGGCATGGGGCCGGCTTCCGCGGTGGGGGGGTGGCTGACGTAGCCGTCGTCTCCAGGGTACGGCTGTGACCGCCGGGTCCTGACGTCGTCGGCTGCGGGCCGGTGAGGGCTGGTCGCGCCGTTCCCCGCGCCCCTGAGGGGTGGCACCGGTCCGATACCGGGTGCGGGTCCGGTGGGGGCTTGGCGCGCCGTTCCCCGCGCCCCTGAAAGTGTGCACACACGGCGAGTGCAGCCCACCCGAGGGGCGCGGGGAACTGCGCGACCAGCCACGACGCACCCGCACCCGCCCGCGCAGGGCCCCGTGCCGGACCGATACCGGGTGCGGGCCCGGTGAGAACTTGGCGCGCCGTTCCCCGCGCCCCTGAGTGCAGCCCACCCGAGGGGCGCGGGGAACCGCGCGACCAGCCACGACACACCCGCACCGCCCGCGCAGGGCCCGCACCCGCCCCTCGGGCGCCCCTCAGGCCCCCGGCGTGAACCGTTCCCACACCCGGTGGGAGGCCAGCAGCGTGCGGACCTGGTCCAGGGCCGACGGGCCGGAGCCCGTCACCACGACACCCGGCGCGTCGACGGGAACGCCCGCCGATTCCAGAGCGGCCTCACCCCCCGCCCACGCCCCGATCGCCTTCCCGTGCCGGAACGCCTCCTGGAGCAGCTGCACGACCCGCGGGTCCGGCGCGGCCGGCGGAGCCCCCGGCGCACCCTTGCCGTCCGTCGCCCCCGGCGCGTCCGGACCCGCGGCCGGCGGCCCGGCGACCAGCACCGCGTCGAACTCGATCGACCGCGCCGTGACGTGGCTGCGCTGGGCCGTCAGGGCGTGGTCGCCCGTACCGACCGTGCCGCCCGTCGGCGCGACGACCAGCGGGATCATGCCGGCCTCCAGCACGGCGTCGCGCACCGCGTGCACGCCCTCCAGGTCCCCGTCGGGACCGGTGAGGATGCCGATGACGCGTCCGTCGACCGGCCACGTCCCGCCGATCTGGGACAGCGCCGGGCTCGGCTCGACGTCGGCGAGCGGCACCGTCGGCTCCGGCGCAGGCAGCCCGAGACCGTCGGCCACCCGGGAGCACAGCTCGGGGTCGATGTTGGCCAGCACCTGGAGGGTCCGCACGCGGATGGCCTCCTCGTAGCACTTGCCCAGCTCGAAGATGTACGCGCCGATGATGTGCTCGCGCTCCACCGGGCTCATGGAGAGCCAGAAGCGGCGGGGCTGGCTGAAGTGGTCGGAGAACGACTCCGGCGCCTCGCGCACCTTCCGTCCCTCGGGGACGGTCACCGGCGTCTCGATGTAGGCGCCCATGTCGGCGCCCGCGGTGAACGGGCAGCCGCCGTCGAGGGAGTTGGGCTGGTAGGGCGCGACACCCCGGTGCACGGCCGTCTGGTGCATGCCGTCACGCAGCATGTCGTTGACCGGCGCGTGCGGCCGGTTGATCGGCAGCTGCGGGAAGTTGGGGCCGCCGAGCCGGGTGATCTGCGTGTCGAGGTAGGAGAACAGCCGGCCGGCGAGCAGCGGGTCGTCGGTGACGTCGATACCGGGCACGAGGTGGCCGACGTGGAAGGCGACCTGCTCGGTCTCCGCGAAGAAGTTCGACGGGTTGCGGTTGAGCGTCATCAGCCCGACCGGCTGCACCGGCGCCAGCTCCTCCGGCACGATGTTCGTCGGGTCCAGCAGGTCGATGCCCTCGAAGGTCTGGTCGGGGGTGTCGGGGAAGGTCTGGATGCCCAGTTCCCACTGCGGGTACGCGCCCGCCTCGATGGCGTCGGCGAGGTCCCGGCGGTGGAAGTCCGGGTCGTTGCCGTTGATGAGCTGCGCCTCGTCCCACAGCAGGGAGTGCACGCCCAGCTTGGGCTTCCAGTGGAACTTCACCAGGGTGGTCCTGCCCTCCGCGTTGACGAGGCGGAAGGTGTGGACGCCGAAGCCCTCCATCATCCGGTACGAGCGCGGGATGCCGCGGTCGCCCATGAAGAAGATGGTGTGGTGGGTGGCCTCGGTGTGCAGTGAGACGAAGTCCCAGAAGGTGTCGTGGGCGCTCTGCGCCTGCGGGATCTCCCTGTCGGGGTGCGGCTTGGCGGCGTGCACGACGTCGGGGAACTTGATGGCGTCCTGGATGAAGAAGACCGGGATGTTGTTCCCGACCAGGTCGAAGACGCCCTCGCTGGTGTAGAACTTCGTCGCGAAGCCCCGGGTGTCGCGCACGGTGTCGGCGGAGCCGCGCGAGCCGACGACGGTGGAGAAGCGCACGAAGACCGGCGTCTCCACGTCGGGGGCGAGGAACCCGGCCTTGGTCACCGAGGCGGCCGTGCCGTAGCTCTGGAAGACGCCGTGCGCGCCCGCGCCGCGGGCGTGGACCACGCGCTCCGGGATGCGCTCGTGGTCGAAGTGCATGATTTTCTCGCGCAGATGGTGGTCCTGGAGCAGGACCGGGCCGCGCGGGCCCGCCTTGAGCGAGTGGTCGGTGTCGTACAGCCGGGTGCCCTGGGCGTTCGTCAGGTGGCTGCCGGACTGGGCCATGCGCGCCTGGTCGGCGCCCGTGGGGGAACCGGTGGGCGAGACGGTGGCCGGCCCGCTCTGGTCGGGCTTGGGCGGCAGCGGCTCACGGGGTTCCACCGGCCGCTCCACCGTGGGCGGTTCGGGGGCGGGACGGCCGGGGATGCCGTCGGCCGGGGCCGACGTGCCGCCCTGGAGGGTTTCGGCGACCTTCTTGGCGGCACGACGGACGGGGTTGGCCTCGCTCATGGATGAATGCTCCTCCGCTTCGGACCGGCCACGACCAGGTGGCCGTGCTGCTTCACTTGCCGACTGCGGGTGACCTCGGGACGCAAGGTGTGAAGGGAACGTCGACCCCCGTCAACGTCTCATGGCTCGTTGTCCCTCGCAGGAGACGCCAGCCGATGGAGTGACCTCGGGCCCCCGGCCCCCGCGTCACGCCGTCCGGGTCTCCGCGCACCTTCCCTCCCGGTGATCCGACCGCTCCCGCCGCGTACCCCTCACACCGGTTTCAAGGCACATCGATTTCACGCCGAAGCACGTCGAGGGTGGTGCGGGGTCAGAAGAGCTGCCCCTGCCGCCCGTCGGGGGCGGTGGTCCGGCGCGGGGTGCGGCGCGGGGCGGGACGGCGCTCCGGGACCTCGTCACCGAAGAGCGGCGCGGTGCCGTACTCGTCCGGCTCTGCGGGGACGACGACGGGGCCGGTGCCCACGTTGAGGCAGAGCGGGGCCTCGCTGTCGAAGTCCCCGGGCGTCATCGCCGTCCAGTCGCGTTCCCGACGCTCGCCCACCCGGCACCCCCGCTCCCCGTCCACCCGGAAAGGTTATCGGGAGGTCCGGTGCCCGCCGGACGCCGCGTCGTACGACTCCACGGGGCGATGAGACGTAGGTCACACACCGAGGGCTGTCACACATCGCGGGGCCGTTCCGTCAGTGAAGCGACACCGTCACCACGGACCGACCTTGGAGAACACATGAACGCGCGTATCGACTTCTTCGCCAACCCCGTCGCCGGCAAGGTGCTGCGGCACATCAACTCGGCGGGCAAGGCGGCGGGGGACGCCGGTCTGCCGCACGCCACCCAGGAGCTGGTGAAGATTCGCGCCAGCCAGATCAACGGCTGCGGCTTCTGCACCGACATGCACACCAAGGACGCCGCCGCCGCGGGCGAGACCCAGCTGCGTCTCAACCTGGTCGCCACCTGGCGCGAGGCCACCGTCTTCACGGAGGCGGAGCGCGCCGCGCTCGAACTGGCCGAGCAGGGCACCCGCATCGCGGACGCGGCCGGCGGGGTCAGCGACGAGGCGTGGGCCGAGGCCGCGAAGCACTACGACGAGGACCAGCTCGCCGCGCTGATCTCGCTGATAGCGATCATCAACGCCTACAACCGGATCAACGTCATCAACCAGCAGCCCGCGGGCGACTACCAGCCCGGCCAGTTCGGCTGACGCCTCCGCCGGAAGGGGCCCCTCCCGGTAGGAGGGGCCCCTTCCGCTACACCTGGCCGAGCGCGGTGCGCAGGGCTGCCGGGGTGGCCGCCGCCCACGCCTGCGGCGAGCAGGAGTGCGGGTACGGCACCGGGGCGGGGGCGTCCGCGCGGCCGTAGCCGGCGAACACCTCGGGCAGCCGGTAGCCGCAGCGGGCAGCGGCCGCGGCGAGTCCGTCGGCGAGGGCGCGCACCTCGTCGCCGAGGCCGTACCGGGCGAGACCCAGGGCGATCAGGGCGTTGTCGTGCGGCCAGACGCTGCCGCAGTGGTACGACAGCGGGTGGTAGGGCGCCTGCCCGCTCGCGAGGGTCCGCACGGCCCAGCCGGAGAAGAAGTCCGGCTCCAGCAGCCGCCGCCCGGTGGCGCGGGCCCGCTCCTCGTCGAGGATGCCCGACCACAGCAGATGGCCCGCGTCCGAGCCCAGGGCGTCGGCCTGCCGGCCGGCGCCGTCCAGGGCCAGCGCGGGGAAGCCCGCCTCCGGCATCCAGAAGTCCCGCAGGAAGCGCTCGCGCAGTCCGGCCGCGAGGTCGTCCAGGCGGCGGGCGTAGTCCTCGTCGTCCCAGACGTCCCTGGCCAGCCGGGCGGTGCGCAGCAACGCGTCGTAGGTGTAGCCCTGCACCTCGGAGACGGCGAGGGGGCCCTCGGCGACCGTGCCGTCGGCGAAGCAGACGGAGCCCGGGGAGTCCTTCCAGTTCTGGTTGAGCAGGCCGCCCGGGTCCGGGGTGTAGACGAGGTAGCCGCGCTCCCGCAGTCCCCCGTCGGTGAGCATCCAGTCGACGGCGCGGCGCGCGTGCTGCTCCAGGCGCGCGGCGAGCGTGCGGTCGCCGGTGGTCTCGTGGTGGGCGTGCAGCAGGACCAGGAACAGGGGCGTGGCGTCGACGGTGCCGTAGTAGCGCCCGTAGGGGATCTGCCGGAAGTGGGCGAGTTCGCCCCTGCGGACCTCGTGGACGATGCGGCCGGGCTGCTCGCCGCGGAACGCGTCATAGGTCTGCCCCTGGGTGGCGGCGAGGGCGCTGAGCGTGGCCGCCGCGGTCCCCGGCGCGTAGGGCAGCAGGAAGTGCGAGGTGAGGAGGGAGTCCCGGCCGAACAGGGTGAGGAACCAGGGGCTGCCGGCCGCGGGGACCGCGAGGTCCTCGCCGTCGACGCCGGCGGCGTGGACGGTCAGCAGGTCGAGATCGGTCATGCCCTGGTCGAAGGCGCGGTCCAGGTCGGACGCGCCGGACCCCGGGGTCTGCCGGGCCCGGGCCGGCTTGCGGGGGACGGGCGGTATCGGGGCGTGCGGGCGGGCGTGCACGATCAGGCGCAGCTCGGCCCGGCCGTGCGGCTCCAGGGCGAGCCGCCAGCGCAGGATGCGGGCGGTGCCGCCGTCCGGCGTCTCGCGCACGGAGTCGGGGGCGGGGACGCACTCCACGACCGTACGGGAGTGCCAGTCGTCCCTGCGGTAGTCGAACCGCACGCCCCCCTGCACCGGCCGGGCGCTGTGCTCGGCGCCCGGCCGTTCGTACGTCCGTCCGTCGGCGCGGAGTTCGAAGAGGTCGGCGAAGTCCGCGTCCGCGGTGAGCTCCAGCTCGGCGGTGACCGGCTCGGGGAGGTTGCTGACGAAGGCCAGGCGCTCGGTGAGGATCCCGCCCGTCACGCTCTGGTCGCGGAACACCGTGTAGGCGGGAGGCGCCTCACGGGTGCCGGGAGGTGTGAGGACGCTGACGGACGAGGCGCCGGCCGGGTCCTCCTCGGCGGGCCGGAGCGTGACCGGCGCGGACCCGGCGACGCGGAGCTGCCAGCGGCTGAGGTGGCGCGCGTCGTGGGCGAACAGTCCGTCCGGCGCGGTGCCGCCCACGCCGTCGATGTCGCCGGCCGGGCCCAGTCGGGCGAGCGTGCCGTCGCGCACGAGCTGCACGCGCCCGGTGGTCTCGGTCATCGGGAAAGCTCCTCCTGGTCGGTGAGCGGCAGGCCGGGCCCGGTGAGCGCCGGCTCCGGGGCGTGGTCGGCCGGCGGCAGGTCCGGCTCGTGACCCGTGTGGAGCAGGTCCAGGGCGAGGGCGGCCGTCCAGGAGAACTGGCGGGCGCCGCGGCCCTCGCCGGTCAGCGGGTCGACGTACTCGGCGAAGCCGGTGCGTCCGGCCTCCGCGACCAGCGCCTCGCGCAGGCTCCGGGCACGCGCGTCCCGGCCGTGGGTGCGCAGCCCCCGTTCGACGAGCCAGGCGGTGTTGAACCAGGCGGGGCCGCGCCAGTAGCGCGTGGCGTCGAAGGTCGGCCCGGTCAGGTCGTTGCTGGGGACGAGCCCGGTGGCGGGGGCGCGGAAGTGCGGGCCGTCCAGAGTGTCCGTCAGGGCGCCGACGACGTCGGCGGGCAGACCGGGCACGACGAGCGGGAGGAGTCCGGCGATGCCGGTGTGGTCGACGAGGGTGTCCTCGACGAGGTCGCGGGCGCGGAAGATCCCGGCGTCGTCGTCCCAGAGGCGGTCCACGAGCCGGCGGGTCAGCTCGGCGGCGCGTCCGGCGTGGCGGGCGCCGTCCTGCCCGAGGTGGTCCGCCATGCGGGCCAGGGCGAGTTCGCCGGTGACGAGCAGGGCGTTGAAGCCCGGGTCCTCCAGCGCGAACCGGTGGTCGGTGACCCGGTCGTCGTAACCGGCCGCGCGGTAGGCGGACGCGAGCCGCACGTAGCGGCCGTAGTCCAGGTCGGTGGGACGGTCGGCGGGGTCGCCGTGGTCGAGGTCGGCGCGGCGGAAGGTGTCGGCGGCCGGTTCGACGCGGGCGAGGGCACGGTCCCAGGCGGGGCTGTTGTCCATGCCGGGTTCCCACGGGTGGACGACCGCCGCCAGTCCCCCGCCGCCGAGGTCACGGTGGGTCAGGAGGTAGTCGTGCCAGGCGGTGAGGCGGGGCAGCACGCGCGCCAGGAAGCCGCGCCGGGCGGACTCGGCGGGGTCGGCGCAGTGCACCAGCCAGGCGGCGAGGGCGTGCACGGGTGGCTGCACGATGCCGGAGGTCTCCGGCGCGGCGGGGGCGCCCGCTGCGTGGCCCGCGCGGGAGGACTGCCAGAAGTCGGGGCTCGGGAAGTAGGCCCCGTACGGGACGTCGGGGTTGAAGACGATGTGCGGGAGGCGTCCGTCGGCCCACTGGCCGGCCAGCAGGGACTCCAGTTCCTGCTGGGCGCGGCGCACGGAGAGGTGGCGCAGGCCGATGGCGATGAACGCCGAGTCCCAGCTCCACTGGTGGGGGTAGAGGGTGCGGGAGGGGACGGTGGAGGCGCCGGTCCAGTTGCCGAGGAGGACCCGCGCCGCGCCGCGCCGCAGTGTCAGGTGGTCTGCGGGCGCGGCGGGCGCGGGCCGGTCGAGGGGGATCTGCCGGTCGAGGAGGGTGGTCTTCACGCGCCGGACCTCTTCAGGAAGGCGGGGACGGAGCGGACGGCCTCCTCGGGGTCGCCGGTGAGCCGGCATTCCAGGGCGAGGTGCCCGTCGTAGCCGATGGCGTGCAGGGCGGTGAGCCAGGCGCGCCAGTCGAGGTGGCCGGCGCCGGGCTGGAAGCGGTTGGAGTCGGAGACCTGCGCGTGGCCGATGAGGCCGGCGTGGGCGAGGATCGCGGCGGCGGGGTCGGACTCCTCGATGTTCATGTGGTAGCTGTCGATGCCGATCCGTATCGAGTCCAGGCCGGTGGCGCGGATCAGGTCGGCGGCCTGGTCGAGGCGGTTGACCATGTGGTCCTCGTAGCGGTTGAGCGGTTCGAGGAAGAGCGTGACACCTTCCCGGCGCGCGTGCTCGCCGAGTTCGGTCAGACCGGCGAGGAGGATCTCGCGGTCCTCGGCCTCGCTGCGCGGCGGTTCGAAGGGCGGCAGGCGGCGGGAGAACATGCCGTAGGAGGCGGGGGTCTGGGCGCCGGTTCCGCCGATCTCGGCGATGACGGTGAGCTGGGACTTCATCTGGACGAGGGCGTCGCGGCGCAGGTCCTCGTCGAACGCGCCGAGGAAGTGGAGCATGTCGACGCACACGGTCGGCATGACGACGCCGTCCTTGCGGGCCTGCTTCAGCTCGTCGAGGCGGGAGGCGAAGTGCAGGTCGCCCTTGCCGCGGAGTTCGATCGCGTCGTATCCGGCCTGCTGTGCGAACTCCCATTTGGCCTGGAGGGTGTCTCCGGGCAGGAGTTGCTCCTGTACGGCGGTCTTGAGCATGTGGGGGCCTTTCGGGCTCTCAGAATTCCAGGACGACCTGAAGGGCCTCGGCGGGCCGCTCGTCCAGCAGGACGTAGGCGTCCGCCGCGTCGGCGGCCGGGACGACGTGGCTGACCAGGGAGGTGACGTCGACCTGGCCCTCGGCGACCAGCCGCAGGAAGGTGCGCTGGAGTCGGTCGACGCTCCAGCGCCCGGAGAGCTGGGGCGGGACGCCGCCGATCTGGGAGCAGACGAGCTGGACGCGGTTGTGGTGGAACTCGTCGCCGAGCCGGAGGCCGATCCCGTCGCCCTGGTAGAAGCCGGAGGCGACGACGCGTCCGCCGACGGCGACGGAGCGCAGGGCCTCGTGGAGGGCGGGGTAGGCGCCGCTGATCTCGATGGCGAGGTCGGCGCCGCGTCCGCCGGTGGCGTCGCGGACGCGTTCGGCGACCTGATCGGTGCGGGCGTTCAGCGTGGTGTGGGCGCCGTAGCGCCGGGCGGTGCCGAGGCGGCCGTCGAGGGCGTCGACGGCGGTGACGCGGGCGCCGCTCAGCTGGGCCAGGCGGGTGGTCAGCAGGCCGATGACGCCCTGCCCGAAGACGGCCACGTCCTCGCCGAGGTGGACGTCGCCGGCCAGGACCGCGTTGTAGGCGATGGCGCCGACCCGGGCGAAGGCGCCGGCCAGCGGATCGAGTCCGTCCGGGAGGGTGTGACCGATGACACGTTCGGCGGGGACGATTCCTTCGCTTCGATGTCCCCATATGCCCCATATAAGGTCGCCTGTGACGGGAAGTCCAGGAGTGCCGTCCAACTCCGGGGAGACCTCGACGACCTCGCCGACCTCGGAGTAGCCCCAGCCGGCCACCGGGTACTCGATGCCGGCCGCGCCCTCGTGGAAGAGGCGCGCCTCCGGGTCCCAGGTGCGGGTCAGATACGGGTTCGTGCCGCGGTACGCGGTGAGTTCGGTGCCCGCGGAGATACCCGAGTAGCGGGTGCGCACCCTCAGATGACCCGGCGGCAGGGGTTCTCTCTCGTGCTCGGCGATCTCCACATGACGGGGGCCGGTGAACTGGACGACGCGTTCCACGGATGGCTCTCCGGAGGGTGCGGTGGGTGGGTTGCGTCGACGATAGCTCTTACTTATGTCTTGTCAACAAGCAAAAGTGATGCTGAGATGCGCTGTCAGCAGACGTAAGTCGACACAAGGACGTGCAATGCGCTTGAGGACCCTGCGGTCGCGGATGACCGCGGTCGGCGTCGCGGCAGCCCTGGGAAGCGGGTTGCTGGCCGGCTGTTCCACCGGCGGCACCGGGCCCGGCGCCCCGGACCGCGAGATCAAGGTGTGGTCCCTGGAGAACCTCCCGGACCGGGCCGCGGCGACGCGGAAGACCGTCGCCGGGTTCGAGAAGAAGACCGGGATCGACGTCCAGCTCGTCACGGTCGACGAGGGCCAGCTGCCCCAGCTGATCATGTCCGCAGCCGCGGCGGGCGAACTGCCGGACGTCATCGGCGCCGTGCCGATGGGTCAGGTCTGGCAGATGTACAGCAACGGCCTGCTGAACACCGAGATCCCGGAGCAGGTCATCGACGGGCACGGGCGCGACACCTTCAACGCCAACGCCCTCGAGCTGACCTCCGACGGCGCGACCAGCCTCAGCGTCCCCTCCGACTCCTGGCTCCAGCTGCTGGTCTACCGTCAGGACGACTTCGACAGGCGGAAGCTGGCCGCGCCCGACACCTACGAGCGGGCGCTGACCGCCGCGGAGGCCCTCACCACCAAGGGCCACGACGGCGTCTCGGCCGCCACCGACCCCGGCGACGTCTTCACCTCGCAGAGCTTCGAGAGCATCGCCCTCGCCAACGACTGCCAGCTCGTCGACGACGCGCACGAGGTGGCCCTCGACTCACCGCAGTGCCAGACCGCGTTCCGCACCTACGACAAGCTGGCCAGGGAGTACGGCGCCCCCGGCACGCAGACCGTGGACTCCACCCGCGCCACCTACTTCTCGGGCCGGTCCTCGATGATCGTCTGGTCGTCGTTCCTGCTGGACGAGCTGGCCGGCCTGCGCAAGGACGCGCTGCCCAGCTGCGCCGAGTGCCGCCAGGACCCGCGCTACCTGGCCGACCACAGCGGCATCGTCACCGCCATGCGGGGCCCGGACGCCGCCGAGCCCGCGCAGTTCGGCGAGATCACCTCCTGGGTGACGACGAAGACCGCCGAGACGGCCGCCTCCCGCGAGTTCATCCGGTACATGACGAGCGACGGCTACGAATCGTGGTTCGGCATGGCTCCCGAGGGCAAAATCCCGGTCCGGCGCGGCACGCAGGAGGACCCCGACCGCTATCTCGACGCCTGGCGCAACAGCGAGATCGGCGTGGACACCAAGAAGCCGTTCGACGAGGTCTACCCGCCCGCACTGCTCGACCAGCTCGCCGAGGGCATCACCGACCTCCGTCGCTGGGGCATCACCCAGGGCGACGGCGCCCTGGTCGGCGCGACCAACGGCGAACTGCCCGTTCCCAAGGCCGTGGGCGCGATGACCAGCGGCCAGTCCTCGCCCGAGGAGACGGCACGCGAGGCCGACGAAGAGATCTCCGAACTGCAGCAGTCCCTCCAGTAGCAGCCGCCCGCCCGCACGCCACAAAGGTCCTTCCATGACAACAGCCCCCGCCGGCGCGCAGAAGCGCCGGACCCCGTCGCCCCGGCCCACGGGAGGCCCCGGCCGGCCGGGCCGCCGGCCCGCGACCGCGCGCAGCCGCGCCAACCGCGCGGGCCTGGCCTTCGTCTCCCCCACGTTCCTGGTCGTCCTGGTGGTGGTCGTCCTGCCCATCGCCTGGACGGTGCTGCTGGCCTTCCAGGACGCCAAGCTCGTCGACATCCAGGGCATGGGCCTGTTCGGCAACTGGTCTCTGGACAACTTCTCCGACGTGTTCGCCTCGGCCGGTTTCTGGTCGAGCCTGAAGACCACCCTGATCTACACCGCGGGCAGCACCGCCGGCTCCGTGCTGCTCGGGCTGGTCGCCGCGCTCGCGCTGCGCAGGCCGTTCCGCGGGCGCGGCCTCCTGCGGGCCGCGATGCTGCTGCCGTACGTGGCGCCCGTGGTGGCCGTCGCCTTCGTGTGGGAGGTCGCGCTCAGCCCCCAGTACGGCATCGTCAACGACTGGGGCCGCCGCCTGTTCGGCTGGGACGACCCCATCGCCTTCCTCTCCACCCGCGCGTACGAGGTCAGCTTCCTCGGGGCGCACTTCGACATCCCGCTCGCGCTGCTCACCGTCATCGCGTTCGAGTGCTGGCGGTACTTCCCCTTCGCGTTCCTGTTCATCCTCGCCCGGCTCCAGGCCGTGCCCTCCGTGCTGGAGGAGGCCGCGACCGTGGACGGGGCGACGCCGCTGCAGCGCTTCCGGCACATCCTGCTCCCCCAGCTGATGCCGGTGATCGCGCTGCTGTGCGTGCTGCGGTTCATCATGACCTTCAACAAGTTCGACGACGTCTACCTGCTGACCGGCGGCGGCGCCGGCACCGACGTCGCGGCCGTCCGGGTCTACGACTTCCTCACCGCCCGCTACGACGTCGGCGCCGCCGCGGCCCAGGCCCTCGTGCTGGCCGCCTCGCTGATGATCCTGCTGGGCTTCTACTTCAAGTTCTTCGGCAACAAGGTCCAGGAGGAAGCGTGACCGGCAAGACCGCCCTGTCCCGGGCCCAGGTCGAGGGCCGCGTCCTCGGCGTCCTGAAGTGGCTGGTGATCGCGTTCCTCGCGGCGATCACCCTGCTGCCCTTCTACTACATGCTCCTGCTGTCCCTGAAGCCCATCGACGCGCTGCTGCTGGACCCCGGGTCGCTGTGGCTGTCGGCGAAGGACTTCACGGTCGCCACGTACCAGGACGTCATGCGCTCCACCGACGCCGGCGGGCAGGGCTTCGTCCGCTTCCTGCTCAACTCGGCGCTGGTGTCGCTGGGTACGGTGCTGCTGACCCTCGCCGCCGCGGTGCCCGGCGCCTATGCGGTGAGCCGGCTGAAGTTCTTCGGGCACCGGCAGGTCAGCGCCCTGTTCCTGGCCGTCTACCTGTTCCCCGCGACGCTGCTCGCCGTCCCGCTGTTCGTGATCTTCGCCAGGATGGGTCTGTCCTCCAGCCTGGTGGGCCTCGCCGTGGTCTACGTGGCGCAGACGGTGCCGGTGTCGGTCTACATGCTGAAGAACTACCTGGTCACCATCCCGTACTCGATCGAGGAGGCGGCGGCGCTGGACGGGTGCAGCAGGCTGCAGACCGTGCGCAAGGTGATCCTGCCGCTCGCGCTGCCCTCGCTGATGGCGACCGGCCTGTACGTCTTCATGATCGCCTGGAACGAGTTCCTCTTCGCCCTGCTGTTCCTGGCCGCCGACCCCGACAAGTGGACGGTGTCGCTGGGTCTCGCGCAGCTCTCCAACGGCGTGGAGGTGCCCAAGACGGTTCTGATGGCCGGTTCGGTGGTGCTGACCATCCCCGTGGTATTCCTGTTCTTCGCCGCCGAACGGCTGCTCACCGAAGGCCTCACCAGCGGCGCCGACAAGAGCTGACGCCATGGGGGAACGTGTGACGACGCCGCAGCCGGTCAGCGCGGGCGGACTGCTGGACCTGATCCGCAGCGGACGCGCCAACACCCGGGCCGCCCTGCAACGCGCCACCGGACTGTCCCGGTCCACCGTGGGACAGCGGCTGGACCTGCTCAACCGGGCCGGCTGGCTGCGGCACACCACGGGCGCCTCCACCGGGGGCCGCCCCTCGGAGCGGATCGTCTTCGACGCTGCGCACGCCTCCGTCCTCGCCGTGGATCTGGAGACACGGCACGCCCGGGCGGCGGTCCTCGACCTGACCGGCACGATCCTCGCCGAGCACACCGGGCCGCTGGACATCACCGAGGGACCGGACCACGTCCTGGACCATGTCACCCGGTGGTTCCCCGACCTGATCGCCGCGGCGGGCGCCGACGCGTCCCGGGTCTGCGGGGTCGGTCTGTCGGTGCCCGGCCCGGTCGACTGGGAGGTCGGCCGGGTCGTCGAGCCGCCCATCATGCCCGGCTGGGACCGCTACCCCATCCGCGAGCGCCTCCAGGACGCGTACGCGCGGCACGTGGGCGCGAGCCTGGAGGGCGGCCCTGTGCCCGTCCTGGTGGACAACGACGCCAACCTGATGGCGCTGGCCGAGCAGCAGGCCAACCACCGGGACTGCTGCGCGTTCGTGCTGGTGAAGGTCTCCACCGGCATCGGCGCCGGCGTGGTCGTCGACGGCCACGTCTACCGGGGCGTCGACGGCGGCGCCGGCGACATCGGGCACATCCGGGTGCACGACCGCGCCGACGCGCTGTGCATGTGCGGCTCGTACGGCTGTCTGGCGGCCGTGGCCAGCGGCCGGGCCCTGGCCAAGGAGCTGTCCGGGGCGGCCGGCAACGCCGCGTCGGGCTCGGACGTCAGGCGGCTGCTGGCCGAGGGGCATCCGGACGCGATCCGGCTCGCCCGGGAGGCGGGCCGCCGGGTGGGCGAGGTGCTCGTCACCGTCGTCACCCTGCTCAACCCCGGGGTGCTGATGCTCGCCGGGGACCTGTCAGGGGTGCCGTTCATGACCGGTGTGCGCGAACTGCTCTACCAGCGGGCCATGCCCCGCACCACGGCCAACCTCCAGATCGTCACCTCCCGCCTCGGCGACCACGCCGGCCTGATAGGGGCCGCGACCACGGTCGTCGACCACCTGTACTCCCCCGAGCGGGCGGACGCCCGTCTCGCCGGGATCCTCTCCCCGCAGTCAGGACGACCGTGACACCCTCCCCCTGGACCCGCCGGCCCGTCGAGGTCGGCCTGGTCGGCGCGGGCCCCTGGGCCCGTGCCATGCACGCCCGGATCCTCGCGGCCGGGCCCGAGACCCGGCTCACCGCCGTCTGGGCCCGCCGCGCCGAGGCGGCGCACGCGACGGCAGCCCCGTACGGGGCCGACGTGGCCGGCTCCTTCGAGGAGTTGCTCGACCGGTGCGAGGCGGTGGCGTTCGCCGTGCCACCCGCCGTGCAGGCCGAGCTGGCGCCCCTGGCCGCGAGGCGCGGCAAGGCGCTGCTGCTGGAGAAACCGCTCGGGCCCGGCCTGGACGCGGCCCGGCGCGTCGCGGACGCGGTGGCCGAGGCGGGCGTGGTCTCGCAGCTCGTGCTGACCAAGCGGTACCACCCGGTGACCCGGGCGTTCCTCGCCGCCGCGCGGGACGCCGAGGTGTCGGGCGCCCGCTCCTGCTATCTCCACGGCGCCTTCCTGGCCGGGGAGTTCGCGACGGGCTGGCGGCTGGAGCAGGGCGCTCTGCTGGACCTGGGCCCGCATCTGCTGGACCTGCTGGACGCGGCGGTCGGGCCGGTCAAGGCGATCCGCGGCACCGGCGACTCCCGCACCTGGCTGGAGCTGACCTGCGAGCACGAGAACGGCGCGGTCAGCCAGGCGTCACTGTCCGGCGCGGTGAACGTGCCCCGGGCGGTCACCCGCGTCGAACTGTTCGGCGCCGGGGAGCCGTTGGTGTACGACACGGCGGAGATCGACCACGAGGAGTGCTGGCCGGTGCTGCGCCGGGAGTTCGCGACGGCGGTGCGCACCGGCGTCACGTCCGCCCCGGACGCGGCACGCGGGCTGTACCTCCAGGAGCTGATCGCGCGCGTGGTGTGACGTCACGTCACCTCTGCCCACGACGAAGGGGGCGCGCCCGCCGGGCGGGCGCGCCCCCTGTCGTGTGCCGCGGTCGGCTCAGGACGCCGCGCGCCTGGGCAGGCGCCAGCCGGGCCGCGGGAAGTGGCAGGTGTAGCCGTCCGGGTAGCGCTGGAGGTAGTCCTGGTGCTCCGGCTCGGCCTCCCAGAAGTCCCCGGCCGGGGTCACCTCGGTGACCACCTTGCCGGGCCACAGTCCGGACGCGTCGACGTCGGCGATGGTCTCCTCGGCGACGCGCTTCTGCTCGTCGTCGTAGTAGAAGATCGCGGAGCGGTAGCTCATGCCGATGTCGTTGCCCTGGCGGTTCTTCGTCGTCGGGTCGTGGATCTGGAAGAAGTACTCCAGGATCGTCCGGTAGTCGGTGACCGCCGGGTCGTAGGTGATCTCGATGGACTCGGCGTGGGTGCCGTGGTTGCGGTAGGTCGCGTTGGGGACGTCGCCGCCGCTGTACCCCACCCGGGTGCTCAGCACGCCCGGCAGCGTGCGGATCAGCTCCTGCATGCCCCAGAAGCATCCGCCCGCGAGCAGCGCCTTCTCCTCGGTCCTTGTCATCGTGTGTCGCCCTTCTCCCAGGTGTGCTGCGACGTTCCTCAGTGAGAACCGCGCCGGGACCTGCATTGTTCCGGCCGCGCCCGGTGCGCCGGACACCGGGTCGCGCGGTCCGCACGGGGGATGCCGGGCGGGGTCAGCGTCCCGGGCCCGAGGCGCACTCCAGGTCCCTCAGGCGGACCTCGTCGGCCATCGCCCGCATGCCCTCGTCGGTGAAGTGGAGGTGGTCGCCGTTGTCGTAGGCGGGCCGGATGGACTCGGGGTCGCCGGGGTCACGCACCGCCCGGTCGAAGTCGGCGACAGCGTCGAACAGCCCGCCGCCGCGGATGAACGCGTTGACCTCCTGGCGGACCGCCTCGGCCTCCGGGTCCCACTCGGGCCAGCCCTTGAACGGCGCGATCGTGGCGGCGACCACACAGTGCCCGGCCGCGTGGACGCGGTCGGTGAGCCGGCGGTAGCCCTCGATCAGATCCTCCGCCGTGACGCCGGTGTGCGCCTTGAGGTCGTTGACGCCTTCGAACAGCAGGACCGTGCGGACGCCCGGGTGGGACAGCACGTCACGGTCGAGACGGTTCAGGGCGCTGGGCGAGGCGGTGTCGGCGAGCACCTTGTTGGCGGAGATGCCCGCGTTGGCCACACCGCGGACGGTGGTGGCGCGGGAGTGCTGGAGGCGCCGGGACAGGTAGTCGGGCCAGCGGCGGTTGAGGTCCGTGGTGGACTCCCAGCCGTCGGTGATGGAGTCGCCGAGCGCGACGACCGCGCCGGTGCGTGCGGGGGTGCGGACGGTGACGGCGTCCAGGTAGAACCAGGACGTGACGGTCCGCGTCCAGGGGGCGGCGGTCTCGCCGGCGGTGTGGTCGCCCTGGGTGAGGTACGAGGTCTGCATGGCCAGCCGGTGTCCGGTGGCGGGGCCGGCCGCGTCGGGGCTGTGCAGGCTGACGACCAGGTTGGTACGGGCGCGGACCCGGCCGGGGAGCGGGTCGCTGAGGACGAGGCCGCCCGGCGGGACCGTCACGCTCGTGCGGCCGTCGAAGGTGAGGCGGCGGTTGCTGCCGGGGACCAGGGCGGCGCCCTCCCGCTGGAGGCCGGCGTACACGCTGTCGAAGGTCAGCGGCCGGTCGCCGAAGGCGTTGGAGAGCCGTACGCGCATCCGGTCGCCGCCGACGCTGGTGTGCACCACCAGCCGGTAGGCGCGGTCGGGCACGCCCGTGCCCAGCCGGAAGGCGCTGGTGGCCCAGGTGACCACGTCGTGCCGGGGCGGCGCGCTCCCGGCTGCCGAGGGGACGGGGGCGAGGAGAGCGGCGAGCAGGGCCAGGACGAACAGCCCGCGCAGCCGGGTCCCCCTTGGGGGAAGTCTTCGAGGGTGGAGCGTGGTGGTGTTCAGCGTCGCCTCCCACGTGTCCCGTGGTGTTGTCGTAACCCGTAGTGAGATTAGCGGCACCTGTCCGGCCCGGCACCGCCTGCATCAGGCCGTCATCGCCCGTTCATCTACCGTTCCGGGGCAGGCAGGCGTCAGCGGCCGACGAAGGACTGGATGGCCGTGGCGGCGGCTCCACGGGCCCACTCCTCGAACGGCAGGGGGCGGGTGCGGACCTCGCAGCGGGCGGCGGAGCCGAAGGCGGCCGCGGTGAAGGCGTCGCGGATCTGCCCGGCGAACAGGTCGTACGCGGCCAGGCCCTCACCGGAGATGATCACGCGTTCCGGACCGAGCAGGTTGGCCACGGTGGCGATCCCCCGGCCGATGGCCTCCCCCGCCCGGGCGTAGACGGCGCGCGCGCCCTCGTTCCCCTGGCGCGCGAGGGCGAGGGCCTCCGCCGCGTCGGCGACCGGGACGCCGGTCACCTCACGGACCCGGGCGGTGATCGCCGCGTCGGAGGCCACGGCCTCCAGGCAGCCGCGGTCACCGCAGTGGCAGGGCGGGCCGTCCGGGACGACGGGGACATGACCGATTTCCCCCGCGACGCCGTGCGCGCCCGGGACGACCCTGCCGTGCACCACGAGCCCGCAGCCGATGCCCGCTCCCACGGTCACGACGGCGAAGTCCGACAGGCCCACGCCGTCGCCGAACCACTGCTCGGCCACGGTCAGCGCGCGGACGTCGTTCTCCACGGTGACCGGCAGCCCGCTCACCTCCTCGGCGAGCCCGGCGAGGGGTACGTCGTGCCAGTTCAGGAAGGGCGACCAGCGCACCGTGCCCGTGGCGCGGTCCACGTCCCCGGCGACCGCGATGCCGAGCCCCAGGATCCGGACGCCGAACCCCTCGGCCTCGGTGAGCAGTTCCCGTACGAGGTCCGCGGCGACCTGGAGGACCTCGCGCGGCGCGCGGCCGGACAGGGGCACGCGCCGGGCGACGCGGATGCGGCAGCACAGGTCGGTGAGCACGCCGATGATCTCGTCGCCGGTCGCCTTCAGACCGACGAACAGCGCCCGTCCGCCGTCGACCCGCACCGGGTTGGCCGGGCGGCCGACCGCCGGGCGGACCTCCGCGCCCGCGTCCTCCACCAGGAAGCCGGCCTCGATCAGCGGTCGTACGGCCTTGGTGACCGCTGCCGGGGACAGGCCCGTCCGCCGGGCCGTCTCCTGCCGGGTGAGCGGGCCGTGCGTGAGGACGGTGGTGAAGATCTGGGAGGCCGCCGGGGTGTGTGCCGGGAACGTCTCGGCGGGCGAGGTCGAAGGCATGGCCGGGAACCTAGGCTCCTTATTTTCCGATGTCAATGAAAGAAGTCCTCTTTCTTTCGAAGGCTACGGGGAGCCCCATTCCGCCTTGTAAATGCAAGAGACGGACCGCCCTTGACACGTGATCGAAGGCCACGCTTGGGTGTGCGGTGCAATCCCCTGACGCTGATCGTGAGGCACCATGCCGCTCATCACCCGCTCCCCGGACACCGGGGTCTGGCTGCTGACCACCCCGCGCACGTCGTACGCGCTGCGGATCGACGAGACCGGCGCGCCCTGTCATGTGGCGTGGGGCCCGCGGCTCACCCCCGAGGAGGCGGACACGCTCGCGGCGCCGTTCGCGGAGCCGTCCAACAGCTTCGAGGGCCGGCCGCCCGTGGGCGAGGAACTGCCCGTGGACGGCGGCACCCGCTACGGCCCGCCCTCGCTCCAGGTGCGGTACGCGGACGGCTCCCGCGCCTTCGAGTGGGAGCCCGCCGGCCACCGGGTGGACGACCGGGTGCCGGGCTGCGAGGAGCTGGTCCTGGAGTTCCGGGACCGGGTGGTCCCGCTGTCGGTGGCGCTGCACTACCGGGTCCGGGCGGACACGGACGTGATCGAGCGCTGGACCGTGGTGCGCAACGACGGCGACCGGCGGGTGGATCTGCTGCGCGCCGACTCCGCCGCGTGGACGCTGCCGCCGCTGGCCGACTACCGGCTGAGCCATGTCACCGGCCAGTGGTCGGCGGAGGCGAGGTTGCACCGGGAGCGGCTGCCGCACGGGGAGACGGTGCTGACCAGCCGGCGCGGCATCACCAGCCACCACGCCAACCCCTGGGCCATGCTCGACGACGGCACCGCCGACGAGGACCGGGGCCGGGTGTGGAGCACGGCCCTGGCGTGGAGCGGCAGCTGGCGGATCACCGTGCAGCGCACCCCGGACGGGCGGGCGGGGCTGACCGGCGGCGTGGGCCACGAGGGGACGCGCGTGCCGCTCGCACCGGGCGAGGAGTTCACCACGCCGGTGGCGGCCGGGCTGTTCGCCGACGGCGGTTTCGGCGCGGCGAGCCGGGCGTGGCACGCGTACGTCCGGACCCATGTGCTGCGGCACGCCGACGAGACGGCGCCGGTGCTCTACAACTCCTGGGAGGCCACCGGCTTCGACGTGGACGAGGCGAGCCAGCTCGCGCTCGCCGAGCGGGCGGCCCGGCTCGGGGTGGAGCTGTACGTCGTGGACGACGGCTGGTTCGGCGCCCGCCGCAGCGACCGGGCGGGCCTCGGCGACTGGACGCCGACGCCGGACCGCTTCCCGCACGGTCTGCGGCCGCTGTCCGACGCCGTGCACCGGCTCGGCATGCGGTTCGGCCTCTGGGTGGAGCCGGAGATGGTCAACCCGGACAGCGACCTGTACCGGGCGCACCCCGACTGGGTGCTGCACCTCCCCGGCCGTCCGCGCACCGAGCTGCGCAACCAGCTCGTGCTGAACTTCGCCCGGCAGGACGTCGCCGACTGGGCCTTCGACTGGCTCACCCGGCTGGTCGCCGAGCACCGCGTGGACTTCCTGAAGTGGGACATGAACCGTGTCTTCGGCGAGTCCGGCTGGGCGGGCCCCGAGGACGGCAACGACCGGCTGTGGACGCGCTACGTCCACCGGCTGTACGGCGTGCTGGACCGGCTGCGTGAGGCGCACCCACACCTGCGGATCGAGACGTGCAGCGGGGGCGGCGGCCGGGTCGACCTGGGCATCCTTGCCCGCACCGACCAGGCCTGGACGTCCGACAACACCGACGCGGTGGACCGGCTGGGCATCCAGCGGGGCTTCAGCCAGGTGTATCCGGCGCGGGTGATGTCCGCCTGGGTGACGGACGTGCCCAACCAGCTCACCCGGCTGACCGTGCCGCTGCGGTTCCGGTTCCACGCGGCCATGGCCGGGCTGCTCGGTCTCGGCGGCGACCTCACCCGCTGGAGCGAGGAGGAGCTGACCGAGGCCGCCGCACTGGTGGCCCGCTACAAGGAGATCCGGCACTTGGTGCAGCACGGCGACCAGTACCGCATCGGCGACCCGTACGGCGACGGCGCGTCGGCCGTGCAGTACGTGGCAGCGGACGGGGGCGAGGCGGTGGTGCTGGTCTTCCGCGCCAGCCCGCGGCACGGCGCCCCGCGGGTGCCGCTCCGGCTGCGCGGCCTGCCGTCGGGCGTCCGCTTCCGGGACACGGAGAGGGGCACGGTGCACCACGCGACGGTGCTGACGGAGTACGGACTGGACGTCGATCTGCCGAGCGGCGACTGGGCGAGTGCTCTGATCCACCTGGAGCGGGTGCCGGACGGCGCCGGGGGCCGGGCGGACGACTGAGAAACAGGAGCGCCGGGAAGGGGAAGCGGTCAGGCGGAGAGGGCGATACGGGCGGTGATGCTCTTGCCCTCCGCCTCCTGACGGACGTCGAGGGCCTCGGCGACGGCCATGACGATCTCGAGGCCGTGCTGTCCGACACGGCCGGGATCGGCGTCCCGGGGCCGCGGCGCCTCCGGGTTGCCGTCGTGGACGACCACCTCCACGGCGTCGCCGAAGACCCGCAGGTCAAGTCCGACGGGGCCGGGCGCGTACTTTCGGGCGTTGGTCACCAGTTCGCTGACCACGAGCTGGGTGATCTCCACCACCCGCTCCGGCACCGGCAGGCCGTCCTCCGTCCGCGCCCGGTCGAGGAACTCGGCCGCGAGGTGACGTGCCTGCGCTATCCACGCGCCCCCGGCGTCCAGGGCGTAGGAGGCCCTCAGCCGGGGTGCGCCAGACACCGTCTCCCCCTCGTCGACAGGAACTGATTCCATCCGGTCCGCCTTTTACTCGATCACACCGCGCGACTACCCTCATCGCTCCCCCGCACGCCCAAGAAGTGTGACAGGTCCGTCGGACAGGTCAGCCCGCCAGGTGCCGCTCGAGCCAGTCACCTGCCGCACGGCGGAACAGACGGCGGTTGTCGGCCCGGCGGAAGTCGTGACCTTCGTCACGCAGCAGGAGCAGCTCCGCCTCCAGGCCGCGTTCCCGCGCGGCCCTGACGAACTGCTCGGACTCACCGGGCGGCACGTTGGTGTCGTGCTCTCCGTGCACGGCGAGGACCGGGGCTCGCAGGGCGTCGACCCTGCTCATGGGAGACAGGGCGCGCAGCAGGTCCCGGTCGCGTTCCGGATGGCCGTACTTGTGCGCGGCGGACTGCGCGATCCAGGGCTCGGTCCCGGCGAAGAAGGTGGTCAGGTCCGACATGCCGCACACGGCCACGCCGGTGCGGAACAGGTCGGGGTGCCAGACCAGGGACGCCATGGTGAGGTAGCCGCCGTAGGAGCGGCCCATGACGGCCATCCGCCTGGGGTCGGCCAGCCCTTGCACCATGACGTGCGCCGCGCAGTCGGCGACGTCGTCGATGGCGGAGAAGCGTCCTGCGCCCAGGTCGGCGTCGGTGAAGCTGCGGCCGTGGCCGGAGGAGCCGCGCACGTCGGGGGCGAACACGTCCAGGCCGCGGCCGAGCAGCTCCAGGTAGAGGGGTTCGAGGACGGGGCGTTCCTGTTCCTCCGGCCCGCCGTGCAGATGGAGGACGCAGGGCGCGGGTTCGCCGGGCGAGCGGCCGGGGGCGCGGTAGTACCAGCCGCCGAGCTGGAGGCCGTCCCGGGCGACGGGCCGCACGGGCATGGGGCGCACCGGGGTCAGGCCGGGCGGGAGGGCGTCCTCGTCGCGGGAGGACCAGGGGGTGCGCAGGGGCGCGCCGTGCGGCAGCCACCACACGCCGGGGTGGCGCCGTGAGCCGGACAGCGCGACGACGGGTGCGTCGGGGTCGGCGGTGGGCGCGATCCGGGTGACGACCTCGTGGGGCAGGTCGACGCGGCGTGCGTCGCCGGCCGAGGGCGGTGGCGCCGCGCCCGCCTCGGTGCCGTACGGCGGAGCGGACTTGAGGGCGAGCAGTTCCAGGTCGCTGACCCCGTGCCGGTTCCACGCCAGCACGGCGCGGCGGCCGTCGTGGCCGAGGGTGAGGAGTTCGAGGCCGCAGTCCTCGCGTTCGGCGACGACGCGGGTGGTGTGCAGTTCGCCGCGCGGGCCGAGGTGGGCGGCGAGCAGGGCCGCGTACTCGCGTCCGGCGTCGCTGCGCAGCCAGACCGTGCCCGCGGACGGGGAGAAGCCGCCCACCCAGGGGTCGCCGTCGGCGACCGGGAAGGCGCAGGTCACGGCGGAGTCCTCGGTGCGCACGACGAGGGCCTCGCGGCGTCCGCGGGGGCCCCGGTACACCAGGGCGAGGCGGCCGTCGCGGCTGAGGTCGCACACCCGCTGGTTGGCGGCGCCACGCTCGCTGAACAGCAGGACGGGCGCGACGGTGCCCTCCGGGTCGACGAGGTAGGCGGACAGCGTCCGCTCCTCCGGCTCCCGGTCGGACGCCGGGCGCACGCCGCCGTCGGCCGCCCCGAGCCGGCCTCCGGCCGGGTCCAGCAGGACGGCCCGGCCGTCGCGCCCCGCCCACTGCGGGGCGTGCCCGGTGCCGGGCGGTCCGGGCGCCTCCGCGTGGTACCGGTCGGCGTGGCCGGGCGGGGCGGACTCGGTCACGGTCACCGCGATCGCGGAGCCGTCGTGCTGCCAGCAGCCGAGCCGTGCGGACGTGCCCGACTCACCGCCGGCCAGCAGATGCCGGTCGCTGCCGTCCGGGCGTACGCACAGCACCCGGGTCAGCTCGCCGCCGCCGGGCGCCGTGGTGTAGGCGATCCACCGGCCGTCCGGCGACCAGGACACCTCCGTGACGGGGTGCGGGTCGGCGTCGAGGCGGCGCACCTCCTGGCCGTCGACCGGGCCGGTCCACAGCTGCGGCACCCCGGCCCGGTCGCAGATGAACGCGACGTGCCGCCCGCTCGGGTCGGCGGAGGGATACCAGCAGCCGTGGACCGCCGGGGGCGGCAGGTCGTACGGCGCCGAGGTGTCGGCCAGCGGGGCGGACTCCGGGGCGTACAGCGCGCTGCCGGGGTTCCGGGTCGCCGTCATCGGATCCCGTGGGTCTGGAGCCAGGTCTCCAGCAGCGCGACCTGCCAGAGGGCGTTGGCGCCGCGGCGGGTGCGGTGGGCGTCGGGCGCGGCCAGCAGCCGCTCCACGTACTCCTCGCGGAACACCCCGCGGTTACGGGCCTCGGGCGCGGTCAGGGTGTCGCGGACCCGCTGGAGGACGGGGCCGGCCATGTGCCGGATCGCCGGGACCGGGAAGTAGCCCTTGGGCCGGTCGACGACCTCGCGGGGCAGCACCCGGCGGCCCGCGGCCTTCAGGACGCCCTTGCCGCCGTCGGCGAGCTTCAGCTCGGGCGGGCAGGCGGCGGCGAGTTCCACCAGCTCGTGGTCGAGGAACGGCACCCGGGCCTCCAGGCCCCAGTCCATGGTCATGTTGTCGACCCGCTTGACCGGGTCGTCGACCATCATCACCAGGGTGTCCAGGCGCAGTTGCGCGTCGAGGGCGGTGTCGGCGCCGTCCTGCGCCATGTGCTCCCGGATGAACTCGGCCGAGGTGTCCCGGTCGGGCAGCATCTCGGGGCGCAGGACGTCCGCCATGTCGGCGTGGGAGCGGTCGGCGTAGGCCTCGATGTACGCCTCGGCGGCCCGCTCGCGGGGCGCGCCCGCCATGGCCGGGTACCAGTCGTAGCCGGCGAACACCTCGTCGGCGCCCTGGCCGCTCTGTACGACCTTGACCTCCTTGGCGACCTGCTCGGACAGCAGGTGGAAGGCGACCACGTCGTGGCTCATCATGGGCTCGCTCATGGCGCGGACGGCTCCGTCGAGGGCGCCGGCGACCCGGTCGGAGGGCACCATCAGCTGGTGGTGGCGGGTGTCGAAGTGCCGGGCGACCAGGTCGGAGTAGTGGAACTCGTCGCCGTCCTCGTCGCCCTCGGACTCGAAGCCGACGCTGAAGGTCGCCAGGTCCCGCTGGCCCTCGTCGGCCAGCAGCGCGACGATCAGGCTGGAGTCCAGGCCGCCGGAGAGCAGCACGCCCACCGGCACGTCGGCGACCATGCGGCGGCGCACGGCGGTGCGCAGGGCGTCCAGGACCGCGTCGGTCCAGTCGTCGGCGGTGAGGTCCGCGTAGGCGGCGCGCCGGGTGTGGAGGGGGTGCCAGTAGCGGCGGTCGTGCTGGGTGCCGTCGGGCTCGACGACGCGCACGGTGGCCGGGGGCAGCTTGCGCACGCCGTTGAGGACGGTGCGGGGCGCGACGACGGTGGCGTGCCAGCTCAGGTACTGGTGCAGGGCGACGGGGTCGAGGGAGGTGTCGACACCGCCGGCCGCCAGCAGGGCGGGCAGCGAGGAGGCGAACCGCAGGCGCTCGGAGGTGGCCGACAGGTAGAGCGGCTTGATGCCGAGCCGGTCGCGGGCGAGGACGACGCGTCCGGTGTCCTGCTCGACGATCACGAAGGCGAACATGCCGAGGAACCGGTCGACGCAGTCGGTGCCCCACTGCTGGTACGCCTTGAGCACCACCTCGGTGTCGGAGTGCGAGAAGAAGCGGTGCCCGAGGGCGTGCAGTTCGTCGCGCAGCTCACGGTAGTTGTAGACGCAGCCGTTGAAGACGCCGGTGAGGCGGGCGCCCGGGTCGGTCATGGGCTGGGCGCCGCACTCCGACAGGTCGATGATCTTCAGTCGGCGGTGTCCGAGCGCGACCGGGCCCTGGGACCACAGGCCCCGTCCGTCCGGGCCGCGCGGTGCGAGCCGGTCGGTCATGCGCTCCACCGCCGCGATGTCGGGCCGTCCGCCGTCGAACCGTATCTCCCCGGTGAGACCGCACATCAGAGGTTCCTCCCTTCCCTCGGCTCCCGGTCCCTCGGGGCGGTGTCCTGCTGGGTGACGACGTGGCTGTTCCTGGACATGGGGTGGTGATCACTCTCCTGGTTCGGGTTCGGGTGGCGGCCCGTGGCCGGACGCGGCGCGGGCCGGTGCGCCGGATCAGCCCGGCGTGCCCGGGGCGATGACCGGGTGGAGGGGGGAGCGGCCGCCCGTGCGCCGGGCGGTGACCTGGGGGCGCGGGCGGCGGGCGCCGGCGCGGGCCGGGAGGCGGTCGCCGCGCGTCTCGGTGACGAGCAGGTCGATGCCGGTCGGCAGGTCGGCCTCGCGGACCGTGCGGCGCAGCCGGTCGGCCGCGCTTCCGGCGGCGAGGGCCTCGTCGAGCAGATCGCGCACGGTGGCGAAGTCGCCGGACGCCTCCAGGGCCGGGCGCAGCCGGTGCAGCATGCGGCGCAGCACCAGGTGGGCGGGGGCGGCACGGCGGGTCCACGGGTCGACCAGCGGGCCCTCCAGACCGGAGCGCGCGGCGCGCCAGCCGGCGGCCCGCAGCCACTCGTGGTGGCCGTCGCAGCGTGGGTCGGCGCCGCGCTCCAGGCGGTGGCAGGCGTCGCGCACCAGTGCCCGGAACAGTCCGGCGATCAGCACGACCGTCTCGGCGCGCGGGCAGGCGTCGCCGATCCGCAGTTCCAGCGTGCGCTGGTGGGCGGAGGGGCGTACGTCCTGGTAGAGCATGCCGCTGTCGCTGATGACGCCGGAGCCGATCAGTTCCGCGACGGCGGCGTCGTACTCGGCGGCGTCCCGGTAGCAGCCGGCCGGGCCCGCGGTGGGCCAGCGCTGCCAGAGCATGGTGCGCCAGGAGGCGTAGCCGGTGTCGGAGCCCAGCCAGTACGGGGAGCTGGCGGACAGCGCGAGCAGCGGCGGCAGCCAGGGCGACACCAGGCACATGGCGCGGACCGCGGTGTCGCGGTCGGGCACGTCGGCGTGCACCTGGGCGCTGCAGATGAGCTGTTCGTCGGCGACCCTGCGGTACTCCTCCGCCATGCGCCGGAAGCGGGGGTCGGCGGTGACGTCGCGCGGGGTCACCCGGGCCAGCGGCACGGTGCCGGCGGCGACGACGGCCAGGCCCTCCTGGGCGGCCGCGGCGGCCAGACGGCGCCGGGTGCCGGACAGGTCGGCGTACAGCCCGTCGAGGGTGTCGTGGACCTCACTGTTGCTCTCCACCGCGGACTGTTGCAGCTCGCTGCTGAAACCGGTGGTGCCGAGTCTTTCCAACAGCCGTCCGGCCCGTGGGACGAGTCGCCCGCTCTCCGCGTCCAGGACGTGGAATTCTTCCTCTGCTCCGATACGCACCGTCACCGCCGGTTTCCCCTTGCCCTAGTCCTGTGCCGGCCCCGCGACGGCCCAGGGGCCGCCGGCGGCGCTTTCGGCACACCCCGGGTGCCCCGAATGGCGCAGAAGCAATCGAACAGCCCTCGTCAACGGTGTACGGACCCGGACGGAGGGGGCGCGTGGCCCGGCAGGGGCGGGCGGTCAGTTCGCCTGGAGGCGGTGGCCGTCGCGCAGGTCGAAGACCTGGTCGAGACCG
Organism: Streptomyces werraensis; assembly: GCA_014656175.1. Lineage (GTDB taxonomy): Bacteria > Actinomycetota > Actinomycetes > Streptomycetales > Streptomycetaceae > Streptomyces > Streptomyces werraensis. Next base: position 478,307 of record BNBX01000003.1, on the reverse strand, counting down.
GTGAGGTGCAGCAGCCGGCGCAGCGTCTCGGGCACGGCCACGAGGATCAGTCCGGCGCCCGCCGCGACCACGTGGTTGCGGACGGCGATGAGCGCGGTGATGCCGCTGGAATCGCAGAAGCCCAGCTCGCCCAGGTCCAGCACGAGCATCAGCCCGGTGGAGACGACCGTGCCGACGGCGGCCCTGCGCAGTTGATGCGCGTTGCTGTGGTCGAGGTCGCCGGCCACCTCCAGGAGGGCGCCGGCGGGCGTGCGGGACGAGACGATCGTCAGGGGTTTCATGGGGGTCGCTCTGTTCGTTCCGTGAAACTGGTGCTGAGAGAGGTCAGGGGGTGGCGGGGACGCCGACCGCGAGGAGCGCGGTGTCGTCGTCGAGGCCCTCGCCGAAGTCGCGCAGCAGCGCGGTGAGGGCGTCGACGAGTGCGCGGCTGCCCGCGGGGGCGCGCGCGGCGGCGAACGACCGCAGCGCGTCGTAGCCGTAGAGCTCCCGGCCGGGGCCTACGCGGGCCTCGGTGAGGCCGTCGGTGTAGAGCAGCAGCGTGTCGCCGGGCCGCAGCACGGTGCTCGCCTCGACGAACTGCGCCGTGGGGAGCACGCCGACGAGCATGCCGCCGCGGGTGCTCAGGTACTCGGCCGTGCCGTCGGCGCGCAGGACCAGCGCGGGGGGATGGCCGCCGGAGGCGAGCCGGACGTTCAGGGTGTCCCCCACCCGTTCGAACACGCCGGCCACGGCGGTGCAGTAGCGGGGGTCGTCGCCGGTGTAGCGCTCCATGAGGGCCCGGTTGAGGATGCGCAGATCGTCCACCGGGTCGGCGTCCTGGATCATGGCGGCGCGCAGGGTGTAGCGGGTGAGCGAGGTCAGGGACGCGGCCTGGGGGCCCTTGCCGCAGACGTCGCCGAGGAAGAAGGCGGTCCGGGTGTCGTCGAGCGGGAACAGGTCGTAGAAGTCGCCGCCGAGCTCCATGGGGGACGCCGTGTGGTAGTAGCCGGCCGTCTCCACGCCGGGGAGGTCGGGCAGGGTGGCGGGCAGCAGGCTGCGCTGGAGCACGGCCAGGGCCTCGCGCAGCTGGGCGCGGTCGGCCTCGGCCTGCTGGCGCGCCTCCTCGGCGGCCCGGCGGGCGCGCAGCAGTTCCTGCTCGTAGGCGCGCCGGTCGGTGGCGTCGAAGACGGTGGTGCGGATCAGCAGCGGTTCGCCGTCGGCGCCGCGCTTGAGGGTGGAGGTGACCAGCACCGGCAGCCGGGGTCCCGCCGCCGTGCGCATCTCCAGCGCGACGCCGCCGAGGTGTCCCTGCATGCGCAGCAGCGGGGCGAAGTGCGTCTCGTGGTAGAGCCGGCCGCCCACCGTGAGCAGGTCGCTGAACCGCTTGCGGCCGACGACCTCCTCGCGGGACAGGCCCAGCCATCCCAGCAGAGTGGCGTTGATCTTGGCGATGGTGCCGTCCATCAGGGTGGACAGGTAGCCGCACGGCGCCGACTCGTACAGGTCCTCCGCCGAGTCCTCCAGCAGGGAGCTGAACGCGGGGCGGATGCCGGGGGCCTCCGCGCCGGCGTCGTCCACGCCGCCCGGACTCAACGGGCTCCTGAGGACAGGAACGAGCGTATCGCCGAGGCGGTGGCCTCGGGGGCGCTGAGCTGCGGGCAGTGGCCCACGGCGTCGAGGGTGACCAGTTCGCTGCCCTTCACGGCGGCGTGGACGTACGCGCCGACCTCGCGGGGCGCGATGACGTCCTGCTCACACTCCAGGATCAGGGTGGGGACGGTCACGGTCTCGAGGTCCTTGCGGCTGTCGGAGAGGAACGTCGTCCGGGCGAAGACCCGGGCCATGTCCGGGTCGGTCGCGCAGAAGCTGTTGGTCAGTTCCTCGCCGAGCTCCGGACGGTCCGGGTTTCCCATGATGACCGGGGCCATGGCCGCGGACCACCCGAGGTAGTTCGACTCCAGGGACTCCAGCAGCTCGTCGATGTCCTCGGCGGAGAAGCCGCCGCGGTAGTCGTCCTCGTCGATGTACCGGGGCGAGGGGCACACCATGACGAGGGCGCCGATGCGCCCGGGGGCGGCGGCCGCGGCCAGCACGCCGGTCATGGCGCTCACCGAGTGCCCGACGACGACCGCGTCGCGCAGGTCCAGCTCCTCGCAGACCTCGACCAGGTCGCGGGCGTAGCCGTCGAGGGAGGAGTAACGGTCCTCCTGCCAGGCGGACAGGTCGGAGCGCCCGGCCCCGACGTAGTCGAAGAGCACCAGCGGGTGGTCCTCGGCGAGAAGCGGCTCGACCAGACGCCACATGTTCTGGTCACAGCCGAAGCCGTGCACGAGGACGACAGGACGCCCGGTGGTGGCCCCGGTCACACGGACGTTGTTCCTGCGGAGGATGCTCATCCGCCCATGCTCGCACGCCGGGCGGGGTGCGCGTCGCCGGGCTCAGGCGGGGCCGCCGCCGAGGCCCGCGGCGGGCGTGGGAGCCGCGTCGGTGCGGGCCTCCAGCGCGCGCAGCACGGCCACCATGTCCTCGCCGCCGTGCCCGCCGGCCACGGTCTCCTCGAACAGGGCGTGGCAGACGTCGAGCAGCGGGGAGGCGACGCCCGCCGCGCGGGCGGCCTCGGCGATCAGGCGGTTGTTCTTCAGCACGTCGGCGGCGGCGGCCTGGACCGCGAAGTCCCGGGCGAGCAGCTTGGGCGCCTTCATCCGGGACACGGAGCTGGCCATGGGTCCCGCGTCCAGCACGTCGAGGAAGCGGGCGCGGTCCAGTCCGTGCCGGTCGGCGAAGTGGAACGCCTCGGTGAGCCCCGTCACCTGGGTGATCAGGAAAAGGTTCACGGCGAGCTTCATCAGCAGGGCGCCCGGCACCGGCCCGCAGTCGAAGCTCTCCCGGCACATGGGGACCAGCAGCGGCCGCACGTCCGCGAGGACGGAGTCGTCGCCCGCCAGCATCGCGACGAGCCGGCCCTGCTCGGCGGGGACGCGGGAGCCGGAGACGGGGGCCTCGGCGTAGGCGCCTCCGGCGGCGCGTACGTCCTCCTGCAGCGCGGCGGAGTACTCGGCGGACGTGGTGCCCATGTGGACGACGGTGCGTGCGGCCACGCGGGCCTCGAAGGCGGGGGTGCCGCGGCCGAGCACCGCGTCGACGGCCGCCTCGTCGGCCAGCATCAGCAGCACGGTGTCCGCCCGGTCGAAGACCTCCGCCGGACTCGCGGCCACCTCGGCGCCGGCGTCGCGCAGGGGCGCGCACCGCTCCGGGGTGCGGTTCCACACGACGAGCGGGGTCCCGGCGCGCGCGAGGTTGAGCGCCATGGGCCGGCCCATGACCCCGAGTCCGACGAAGCCCACACGCATGCCGCACCACCGATCTCGCTGTTATGACCACTGTCATAGTAGCGAGTTCTATGACGACGGTCATAGGGTGGATCCGCGGGGAGCACGACGAGACGCGGGAGGCCGGGATGGCAGGGGCCGAGCGGGGGCCGCGGGAGCGGATGGTCTTCAGCGCCGCCCAGCTGATCCGGCGCGAGGGGGTCGGCGCGACGGGCATGCGCGAGGTGGCCGCCCACGCGCGGTCGCCGCGGGGCTCGCTCCAGCACTACTTCCCCGACGGCAAGGAACAGCTCGTCAACGAGGCCGTCGGCTGGGCCGGCCGGTACGCCGGGAACCGGGTGGCGCGCTTCCTCGCCGCGCTGCCCGAGCCGACGCCGTCCGGGCTGTTCGCCGAGATGGTCCGCCAGTGGACCGACGAGTACGAGTCCGAGGGGTTCGACGGCGGCTGCCCGGTCGCGGCGGCCACGGTGGACTGCGCCCGTACGGCCGACTCCACACGGCAGGCCGCACAGGCCGCCTTCACCCGGTGGACGGGCGCGGTGGCCGCCGCCCTGACGGACATGGGCGTGCCCGAGGAGCGCAGCCGCCCGCTCGCCACGCTGATGATCAGCTCTCTAGAGGGGGCGATCCTGATCGCCCGGGCGGAACGCAGCGTCCGCGCCCTGACGACGGCGGCCCGTGAACTCGGCCCCCTGCTGGACGCGGCGGTGACCCGGCCCGCGACGGACGGCGGACCGCGCGGAACCGCCGGGAGCTGACACCGCGTTGACTACAGTGATCGCGCCCCTATCCGGCGTTTCATGGACCAGTGAGGTAATCGCGAACCATGTCGACCGAAACGTTTGAGTTCCAGGTTGAGGCCCGTCAGCTGCTCCAGCTGATGATCCACTCGGTCTACTCGAACAAGGACGTCTTCCTCCGTGAGCTCGTCTCCAACGCCTCGGACGCGCTCGACAAGCTGCGGCTGGCCAAGCTGCGCGACGACACGCTCGACGCCGACGTCTCCGACCTGCACATCGAGCTGGAGGCCGACCGGGAAGCCCGGACGCTCACCGTGCGGGACAACGGCATCGGCATGTCGTACGACGAGGTCGGCCAGCTCATCGGCACCATCGCCAACTCCGGCACGGCGCAGTTCCTGAAGGAGCTGAAGGAGGCGCAGGACGCGGCCGGGGCGGAGGGGCTCATCGGGCAGTTCGGCGTCGGCTTCTACTCCGGGTTCATGGTCGCCGACGAGGTGACCCTGGTGACCCGCAAGGCCGGCGAGAAGCAGGGCACCCGCTGGTCCTCGCGCGGCGAGGGCACGTACACGCTGGAGCGGGTCGACGACGCGCCGCAGGGCACCTCCGTCGTGCTGCACCTCAAGCCCGCCGACCCGGACAACCAGCTGCACGACTACACGTCGGTGTGGAAGATCAAGGAGATCGTCAAGCGCTACTCGGACTTCATCACCTGGCCGGTCCGGCTCGTCGGGGAGAAGGACGGGAAGGGTGACGACGGCGGGACCGCCGAGCCCGAGACGCTGAACTCGATGAAGGCGCTGTGGGCGCGTCCGCGCGACGAGGTGTCCGAGGACGAGTACCACGAGCTGTACAAGCACATCGGTCACGACTGGCGCGAGCCGCTGGAGACGATCCAGCTCCACGCGGAGGGCACCTTCGAGTACCAGGCCCTGCTGTTCGTCCCGTCGCACGCCCCGCACGACCTGTTCCGGCAGGACATGCGGCACGGCCTCCAGCTGTACGTGAAGCGCGTGTTCATCATGGACGACTGCGAGGCGCTGCTCCCCGCGTACCTGCGGTTCGTCAAGGGCGTGGTGGACGCGCAGGACCTCTCGCTCAACGTGTCCCGCGAGATCCTCCAGCAGGACCGGCACATCCGGATGATGCAGCGCCGGCTCACCAAGAAGGTGCTCTCCTCGGTGAAGAGCATGATGACCGGGGCCCCGGACAGGTACGCCACGTTCTGGCGGGAGTTCGGCGCGGTGCTGAAGGAGGGCCTGGTCACCGACCCCGACAACCGGGACGCGCTGCTCGCCGTGGCGTCGTTCGCCTCCACGCACGAGGACGGCGAGGCGGTCACGCTCAAGCAGTACGTCGAGCGGATGCCGGAGGGCCAGGACGACATCTACTACATCACCGGCGAGTCCCGCGAGGCGATCGACAACTCCCCGCACATGGAGGCGTTCCGGGAGCGCGGCATCGAGGTGCTGCTGCTCACCGACCCGGTCGACGAGGTGTGGGTGGACGCCGTCGGCGAGTTCGAGGGCAAGCGGCTGCGCTCGGTCGCCAAGGGCGAGATCGACCTGGACGCGCGCGAGGACGACAAGAGCGAGGACGAGCTGAAGCAGCAGGCGGAGGCGTACGCGGGGCTGCTCGGCTGGATGCGCGAGCGGCTGGACGACGACGTCAAGGAGGTCCGCCTGTCGACGCGGCTCACCCGGTCCCCGGCCTGTCTGGTCGCCGACGCGAACGACCTCACGCCGGCGCTGGAGAACATGTACCGGGCCATGGGCCAGGAGGTGCCGCACAGCAGGCGCATCCTCGAGCTGAACCCGGACCACGCCCTGGTGAAGGGGCTGAACGAGGCGTACACGGAGCGGGAGGACCGCTCGGAGCTCATCGACACCGCCGAGCTGCTGTACACCCTGGCCGTGCTGGCGGAGGGCGGCCGGCCCAAGGACCCGGCGCGGTTCGTGCGGCTGATGGCGGACCGTCTGGAACGCACGCTGTGAGGTGACGGGCCCGCCCGGGGCGACGGGGCCCGCCGTCCCCGCCCGTCAGACGCGGGTGGGCTCGGCGGGCGTCCGCCCGCGGGTGGCCTCGCGCAGCCGCCGGCCGCGGCGGGTGAGGCCCCAGGGCTTCAGGACCGAGATCACCGTCATGAAGACGTAGGCGGACAGGGACACGACCGGACCCGTCAGGACGTCCTCGCCGTCGGGCAGCGCCTGCCCGGCGGACACGGCCGCCACCGCCTCGTGCACGCCCGGCCGCAGCGCGAAGGCGGTCGCGGCGGTGGTGGCGAGGGTCAGCCAGAACTTGGTCCACACCCAGCGGTGCCGGGCCAGCCCCCAGGGCGTGCCCAGGGCCAGGACCAGGCCGCTGCCGAGGGTCAGCAGCGCGATCGGCAGCAGCAGCCGGTCGGCGAACAGCTGCATGGACCGTACGGCCGCCTCCACCGTGGCGGGCGACCCGGTGGTGTCGGCGGCCAGGCCGAGCGCGAGCAGCCCGACGGAGAGGCCCAGCCAGCCGGCGGAGGCGACGACATGGACGGCGAGGAAGGCCCGGCGTGCGGGTCGGTCGAGTTTCACGCCTCCACGGTGCCGGGACCGCCCGGCCAGGGCATCCCACGGCGGGAGTAACCGCGCGTACCGACACGGGCGTACGCGTACGTCGGTGGAGGCGGGGGCACACGTGACCGGTGACCACAGCAGACCTCCTCTTCGCCCTCCTCGGCGCGGTCGCCCTGGGCGCGGCCGTGCTCCCGCGGCTGCTCGCCCGCAGGCCGCTCTCCCTGCCCCTGGTCTTCCTGGCGCTCGGCGCCGTCGTCCAGGCGCTGCCCGTCCCCCTGCCGGAGGTCGACCCGGTCGCGGACGGGGTGTGGGTGGAGCACCTCGCGGAGATCTGCGTGGTGCTCTCGCTCATGGGCGCGGGTCTCGCCCTGAACCGGCCCTTCGGCCGTGCGACCTGGCGGGGCGTGTGGCGGCAGCTCGGCATCACGATGCCGCTGACCATCGCCGCCGTCGCCGCCCTCGCCTGGGGCCTGCTGGACTGGCCCGCGGCGACCGCGCTGCTGCTGGCGGCGGTGCTCGCCCCGACCGACCCGGTGCTCGCCTCCGAGGTGCGCGTCGGTGAGCCGACGGACGCGGAGCACGACGAGGACGAGGTCCGCTTCACCCTGACCGGCGAAGCGGGGCTGAACGACGGGCTCGCCTTCCCGTTCGTCGCCGCCGCGATCGCCCTGGCCGCCGCCGGCGGGCACATCACCGGCGGAGGCGTCGGCCACTGGCTGCTGGTGGAGGTGCTCTACAAGTGCACGGCGGGCGTGGCCGCGGGGCTGGCCGTCGGGACGCTGCTGGGCCGGCTGTTCTTCCGGGCCCGGTGGCAGGCGATGCGGCTGTCGGAGCACAGCGAGGGGTTCGTCGCGCTCGGCGCGACGTTCCTCGCGTACGGGGTGACGGAGCTGGTGCACGGCTACGGCTTCCTGGCGGTGTTCGTCACCGCCTGCCGCATCCGCGCGGCGGAGCGCGCCCACGGCTACCACACGGTGCTGCACGACTTCGTGGAGCAGATCGAACGCCTGCTGACGGCGGTGCTGCTGTTCCTGGTGGGCGCGTTCGTCGCCCAGGGCGGACTGGGCCCGCTCAGCCTGCAGGGCGCGGCGGTCGCGGTGCTGCTGCTGCTCGTCGTCCGCCCGCTGACCGGGTGGGTCGCCCAGTTCGGCACGGCGGCGGGCCCGCGGGAGCGGGTGGTCACGGCGTTCTTCGGCATCCGCGGCATCGGCTCCCTGTTCTACCTGGCGTACGCGCTGGCCTCGCACGACTTCGGGGTGCCGCCCGAGGTGCTGTGGGCGGTGGTGACCTTCACGGTGGTCGCCTCGGTGGTGCTGCACGGGGTGAGCGCCACGCCCGTCATCTCCCGCCTGGACCGGCTGCGGCTGCACCAGGCCAGGGCGAAGGGCGCCGGACCGGACCCCGACGACCACGAGGTGGCGGGCGAGCGCCTGTGAACGCCCCGGCCACGAGCGCCCGGCGAGCCGTCCGTCCCGATGTGCGGGGCCGCCGGGTTCGGTGTTGTGTGGGGATCATGCGGCGCGAGGACGGGCGGCCGGGCCCCGAGGACGACGTCGAGGCGGTCCTCGACGAGCTGTACGCGCTGCCCCCGTCGGAGTTCGTCGCCCGGCGGGAGGAGCGGGCGGCGCGGGCCCGGACGCAGCGTCGCGCCCGGGACGCCCGCCGTATTCATGCCGCCCGCCGTCCCACCCTCGCCGGGTGGGCCGCGAACCTGCTGCGGCGGTCACGGCCCGACGAGGCGGAGCGCTTCCTTGAGCTGGGGCGTGCGCTGCGGGAGGCGTACGCCACGCTCGACCCGGGCGGCCTGAAGGAGCTGTCGGCGCAGCGGCGGCGCATCGTCTCCGAGATGTCACGGCAGGCGGCGGCGCTGGCGCGGGAGGAGGGTCATCCGCTGTCGGACGCGGTGCAGCGGGACGTCGAGACGACGCTGCGGGCCGTGCTCGCCGATGCGGAGGCCGCCGCGGTGTGGGAGGCGGGCCGGGTGGAGGGTGTGCTCACCCCTCCCTCGGAGTTCGGCGCGGACGCGGTCGCCGCCGCGCCGACCCGCCGCGAACCCGCGCCCGCCCGGAAGTCCCGTACGGACTCGACGACCGCGCGGAGGAAGAAGGACGAGGAGGCCGAGCGACGGCGCGTCGAGCGGGAGGAACGCGCCGCCCGGGCCCGGGAGGAGGCGCGGGCGGCCGGGGAGCGGCTGCGCGAGCGGGTCACGGCCCGCGAGAAGGCCGCGGCGGCGCTGGAACGGGCGGACGGGCAGGAGCGGGAAGCGGGTGAGCGGGTGGCCGCCCTGGAGGAACAGCTCGCCCAGGCCCGTACGGAACAGGAGCGGACGCGCGCGGAGCTCGGCGAGGCACGCGACCGCGACCGGGCCGCGGCGGAGGAACTGGCGGGGGCCGAGCGTGAGGCGGCCGCCGCCGCGCGCCGGGCCGAACGGGCGGAGAGGGACGGCGCGTGACGGGGCAGCACGGGAGACGGCGGAGCGGGGAGAGACAGGTGCGGCGGTCGGGATACCCGGGGGCCGCACCCGCCCGCGGGGGCGTCCGGGCGGAGGCAGCGCCCGGACGGAGCGGAGCACGGGAGGTGCGTCACGTGACGGAGCGGGGACGGGCCGTCCGCCGGACGGGGGCCGCGGGATGACGCACGACGACACGCGGGACACGGCGGACGGTGCCGCCCGGGCGGTGCCGGCGTCGCTGCCCTCGCTGCTCGCGTCCCTCGACGCCGGCGCGTACGTGGTGGACGCGACGGGCGCGGTCGCCGCCGTGAACGCGCGGGCCGAAAAGCTGCTGGGGCGGCCGGCCGGGGATTTCCTCGGGCGGGACGCGCACGACCTGCTGCACCGCAGCCGGTACGGCGCCACCCTGCCGCGCGCCCAGTGCGGGATGCGGCAGGCCTACATGGCGGGCCGCACCGTGCAGTCGGAGGAGGAGTGGTTCGAGCGCGGCGACGGGTCGCTCCTCCCGGTGTCCTGGCTGGTCACCCCGTGCCGTACGGACGACGGGACGGTCCGCACGCTGGTGCTGTTCCACGCGCCCAGCGCCCCGGAGGAGACGCGCACCCCCGGCGACCGGTTCAGCAGCCCGCTGCCCGAGCTGGAGCGGCTGGCCCTGCTGGCGGAGACCACCACCCAGCTGACCTCCACCCTGGACGTCGAGCAGGCGCTGCGCAGGCTCGTGCGGCTGGTCGTGCCGCAGCTCGCCGACTGGGCGGTCGTCGACCTGGTCACCGAGCGCGGCCGGGTCCACCGGTCGACCGTGGTTCACGCGCGGGACGGCGACCTGGTGCGGCGCGAGGACCTCGAAGGGGCTCTCTCCCCCGTCCCGGAGGACTCGCTGCTGCCGCTGGCACGGGCGCTGCGCGGGGTCTCCCCCGCGCTGGCCGGGCCCTCCACGCGGCTCGCGGCGGACTCCCCGCTCGGGGCGCAGCAGGCCCGCCTGTTCGCGGAGTCGGGCATCCACTCCGCGGCCGTCGCGCCGATCCGGGGCGTACGGGAGGTTCTCGGCGCACTGACCCTGGGCCGCGCCGACCGGCCAGAGGCGTTCACCCCGGACGACCTGCCGCTGCTGGAGGACATCTGCCGCCGGGCGGGACTGGCGCTGGACAACGCCCGGCTCTACGAACGGCAGCGCACGGTCGCCGAGACCATGCAGCGCCATCTGCTGCCGCAGCTCCCGCACGTGCCCGGCCTGGAGATGAGCGCCCGGTACCTGGCCGCGCCGGACGCCTCGCAGGTGGGCGGCGACTGGTACGACGCGTTCGTGCTGCCGGACGGGGCGACCGCGCTGGCCGTCGGGGACGTCGTCGGGCACGACCTGGACGCGGCGGCGGGCATGGCACAGCTGCGCAACGTGCTGCGGGCCTACGCGTGGGCGCAGGAGGATCCGCCCAGCGTGATCGTGTCGCGGCTGGACCGGTCGGCCATGCACATCACCGACGTCACCATGGCGACCCTGCTGTTCGCCCGCATGGACCGGGAGGACGACGGACGGTGGACGCTGACGTGGACCAACGCGGGCCATCCTCCCCCGCTGCTGGTCACCCGGGACGGCGAGGCGCGGTTCCTCACCGGCGGGCACGGCATGCTGCTCGGCACCGCCCTGGAGCGGCCGCGCCCCGACGGTCGGGCCGAAGTGCCGCCCGGGGCCACGCTGTTGTTCTACACGGACGGGCTGATCGAGGAGCCGAGCCGGTCGCTGGACGAAGGCCTGGAGCTGCTGCGCGGGCACGCGGCCGCGCTGGCGGAGCACCCGCCGGCCCGGTTCACCGACCTGGTGCTGGAACGGGCCCGCCCGGCCGGCAACGACGACGACGTGGCCCTTCTCACCGTGCGCGTGCCCGTGGAGTGAGACCCCGGGGGCCGGCCCCCGGCCATACGGCCGAAAACTTGGCATAGACCTGCCATGATCAAGTCGCTAGGCTTCGCCCCGACTCGTTCGAGAGCGCTCTCAGACGTGTGAGTTCCACCCCCACCTCTGCTGGAACGACGAAGGGCGACCTTCCATGAGACGACGCACCGGACTCACGCACGCGGCCGTGGCCGCGGCACTGCTGATCGGCAGCTGGGCGGCGGCCGGCACGCTCCCCGCCTCGGCACAGGAGGCACCCTCCTCCGCCGCGGCCGACGCCTCCGCGCCCGCCTCCCCCGGACTGCTCGACGCGATGCAGCGCGACCTCGGCCTGACCCGCGCCGAGGCGGAGGACCGGCTCGCCGCCGAGCGGCGGGCCACCGCGCTGGCCCCCACGGCACGCAAGACCGCCGGATCCGCCTACGGGGGCGCCTGGTTCGACGCCCGGAGCGGCAGGCTGACCGTCGCCGTCACCCCGGACGCCGACGCCACGACCGTCCGCACCCTGCGCGAGTCCGGCGCCGCCGTCCGCACCGTCGAGCACACCGAACGGCAGCTGGACACGGCCAAGTCCCGCCTCGACCGGCTCGACGCCCCGGCGGGCGTGGCCAGTTGGGCCGTGGACCCGGCCGCCAACTCGGTCGTGGTGAACGTGGTCGAGGACGCGCGGACCGACAACGATGTCCGCGCCTTCGTACGGAAGGCGCGCGCGGCCGGTCCGGTGACCGTACGGACGGTCGCGGACGCACCGTCCACGTTCGCCGCGGGCACGGTCGGCGGCGACCCGTACTACACGGGCAACGTCCGCTGTTCCATAGGCTTCTCGGTGCACGGCGGGTTCGTCACCGCCGGGCACTGCGGGGGCGTCGGCCAGCAGGTGCGCGGCTGGGACGGCTCGTACATCGGGAACTTCCAGGGCTCCTCGTTCCCGGACAACGACTACGCCTGGGTGAACGTGGGCAGCGGCTGGTGGACCGTGCCGGTGGTGCTCGGCTGGGGCACCGTCTCCGACCAGCTGGTGCGCGGCTCGGCCGAGGCCCCGGTCGGCGCCTCGATCTGCCGCTCGGGCTCGACGACCCACTGGCACTGCGGGCGCGTGCTGGCCAAGAACGAGACCGTCAACTACGCCCAGGGTGCGGTGCACCAGATGACGAAGACCAGCGTGTGCGCCGAGGGCGGTGACTCGGGCGGCTCGTTCATCAGCGGCGACCAGGCGCAGGGCGTCACCTCCGGCGGCTGGGGCAACTGCTCCGGCGGAGGCGAGACCTGGTTCCAGCCGGTCAACGAGATCCTCAACCGCTACGGGCTGACGCTGCACACGGCCTGACAGCTCCCCTCCGCATGAGCGGGCCCCGCCGGACTCCTCGGCGGGGCCCGCTTCCCGTGCTGCCGAGGACGCCTCAAGGTCGACCGTCCACAAGAGTTACCGGTCCGTAACTTACTCGTGGGTTACCGGCGGTAAGTGAGCGCTGTTAGTTTTCGGATTCATCTTCTGCAGCCGCAGCGAGGAGAGAGCCGTGAGCCGAATCAGCAGCGTGCTGACCACCGTCGTCGCCACGACGGCCTGTGTGTGCGCGTCCGCGTCGCCCGCCGCGGCGACCGACCCCGTCGTGTCCAGGGGCGTCACCATCCCCGCCTTCTACACCCCGCCCGCCGAACTCCCGTCGGGCAACGGCAAGCTGATCCGCCATGAACCCCTGCGCCTCGGGCTGAGCCTGCCCGGCCTGGACGGCCGCCGGCTGCCGGGCACCGCCACCCGCCTGATGTACACCTCGACCGACTCGAACGGGCGGCCGGTGGCCGTCACCGGCGCCTACATCGAGCCGTCCGCCGACTGGAAGGGCTCCGGGCCCCGCCCCCTGGTCGTGGTCGGCTCGGGCACCATGGGCCAGGGCGACCAGTGCGCGCCCTCCCTCGCCCTGGAGAACCCGCTGACCCTCACCGGACGGACCGTGTCGTTCGGTTACGAGACCCTCGCCGTATACCGCCTGCTCGCCACGGGCGCGGCGGTCGTCGTCACCGACTACGCCGGCCTCGGCACCACCGACCGGCTGCACACCTACGTCAACCGCGTCGACGAGGGCCACGCCATGCTGGACGCGGCCCGGGCGGTGCGCTCCGTGCCCGGCGCGTCCGTCACGGCCGCCTCCCGGGTGGGGATGTACGGCTACAGCCAGGGCGGCGGCGCCAGCGCCGCCGCGGCCGAACTCCAGAGCACGTACGCGCCCGACGTCCCGCTCGTCGGCACCTACAGCGGCGCGCCGCCCGCCGATCTGACGGAGGTGACGAAGGGCATCGACGGCAGCGCGCTGGCCGGTGCGCTGGGCTGGTCCATCAACGGTTTCGCCCAGGCGTCGCCGGCGCTGCGGGAGGTCGTCGAGGCGAACCTGAACGACGCCGGACGCGAGGCGCTGAAGGACATCTCCACCACCTGTGTGGGCGACGCGATCCTCGGCTACGGCTTCACGAAGAGCACGAAGTGGACGAAGAACGGGAAGTCCGTCGGTGAGATCATCGCGGGAGAGCCCGCCGCCCAGGCCGTCCTGGACGACCAGCGTCTCGGCCGGCTGAGGCCCACCGGCCCGGTCCGCCTGGCGACGGGGACGCAGGACGACATAGTGCCCCACGCCCAGGCGCGGCAACTGGCCGTGGACTGGTGCAAGAAGGGCGCCGACGTCACCTACAAGGCGGTCGTGCTGCCGAACCTGGGCGACAAGCTGCTCACCAACCACCTGGTGCCGCTGCTGACCGACCAGGGCGACGCGGTGGACTGGCTGGCCGACCGGCTGAAGGGCAGGGCGGCGGGCTCCAACTGCTGGACCATGCCCGCGCAGCCGTGAGCACGCGGGAAGGACATGAGCCCCCGTCCCGCGACCGCGGGACGGGGGCTCATGAGCGGAGCGCCGGGCAGGCCTTGCACCTGCATCTCCCCGCAGGAAGCGGGGCGTCTTTCCTTGGACCACCAACGCCTGGTCGGGCGGGGGAGGTTCGTCCTCGCCGTGACCTGAGAAAACCATAGCGGAGATCGGCTCACTCGTCACATCGGTCACATGAACAGCCCGGCGGGGGCACGTTCGAACTTCTTCTCGACCTCGGCCCGCTCGGCCGCGTTCGGCCGGGCGGAGGCACAGGAAGGCCCGGCGCTGGCGCCGGACATCAGTTCGGAGCACGGACCCGGCTTACGGTCCGGCAGGCCCAGGACGTGCCCCAGTTCGTGGGCGGCGATACGGACCGTCGAGTGACCGTCCGCCACCGCATCCCGGCCGAAGTACACGGTGCCGCTGCCCAGCCCGCCGGGCACGGTGCGCGGCCAGCCGTCGACGACGACGATCCGGATGTCCGCCGGTTCGCCGGACGCCGCCGGCCGCAGTTCCACCGCGTCGACACTGTCGTTCCAGATCTCCGCTCCCCTGTCGACCGCGGACGCGAACTCCCCGGCCCGGCCGGCGTCGTAGGTGAGCACCCGGGTCTCCCCCGGAGGGGCCGCCGAGTCGGCCGTCCTGACGGCCACGGCCTGCCCGCCCACCACGGGGCCGGACAGGACGAGCACGGCGGCCACGGCGCCGGTGAGCGTACGGATCCGCATGGTCGACCTCCTGTGGGGGGAAGCGGCGGAAGAAGTGCCGCTTGGGAGCGGCTTCCCGTCGCCCGGCCGGTCAATCACGCCGTCCCCGGCGATTCAGAAGTCCCGCTGCTCAATCCCATGCGACGTACCGGTTGGACTTCCGGATCACTCGGGGGCACTGTGGGCCCAGGATCCACACCGTCCCACGGGACACCCCGCTCGCACCACCGGAGACCGCACCGATGAACCACCTCGCCGCCCCCGACCGCTACGACGGCGCCATGCGCTACCGGCGCACCGGTCGCTCGGGGCTCGACCTGCCCCTGCTGTCGCTCGGCTACTGGCACAACTTCGGTGACGACCGGTCCTTCGAGAGCCAGCGGGCCATCGCGCTGCGCGCCTTCGACCTGGGCATCACCCACCACGACCTGGCCAACAACTACGGCCCGCCCTACGGCTCCGCCGAGATCAACTTCGGCCGGCTGATGAAGCAGGACCTGGCGCCGTACCGGGACGAGATGGTGATCTCCACCAAGGCCGGCTGGGACATGTGGCCCGGCCCCTACGGCCAGGGCGGCGGCTCCCGCAAGTACCTGCTGGCGTCCCTGGACCAGTCCCTGAAGCGGATGGGACTGGAGTACGTGGACATCTTCTACTCACACCGGCTGGACGCCACCACGCCGCTCGAGGAGACCATGGGCGCCCTGGACACCGCGGTGCGCCAGGGCAAGGCGCTCTACGTCGGCATCTCCTCGTACGACGCCGAGCGCAGCCGGCAGGCCGCGGAGATCCTGCGCGACCTGGGCACCCCGCTGCTGATCCACCAGCCGTCGTACAACATGCTGAACCGCTGGATCGAGACGGACGGGCTGCTGGACGTGGCCGACGAGGAGGGCTTCGGCGTCATCGGGTTCACCGCCCTGGCGCAGGGGCTGCTCACCGGGCGCTACCTGGACGGCGTGCCCGAGGACTCGCGGGCCGCGGCGGGCACCTCGTTCGACGCGGGCTGGCTGACGGACGACATGCTGCGCAGGCTGCGGGCGCTCAACGACATCGCGACCCGGCGCGGGCAGACCCTCGCGCAGATGGCCCTCGCCTGGGCGCTGCGCGACCCGCGGGTGACCTCGCTGGTCATCGGCGCCTCGCGCACCGAGCAGCTGGAGCAGAACGTGGCCGCGCTGGAGAACCTCGACTTCACCGCCGAGGAGCTGGCCGAGATCGACTCGTACGCCACGGACGGCGGCGTGGACCTGTGGCGGGACGCCCGCCTCGGCGCGATGGGCTGACCCCCGTGCCGGGCGGGCGAGGTGTGTCCCGCCCGGTTCTGGGAACTGAGGTGCTCTGAACGGCTTGGCCCCCCACCTCCCGGACGGCCGCACATGCAGACCTTCCTGCCCTACCCCGACTTCTGCGGGACCGCGCTGGTCCTCGACCGCAAGCGGCTCGGGAAACAGAGGGTGGAGGCGCTCCAGGTGCTGCGCGGGCTGATCGTGCCGGGCTACGGCTGGCGCCGCCATCCGGCCGTGCGCATGTGGACGGGGTACGAGGAGGCGCTGGTGCGCTACGGCCTGGAGATCTGCCGGGTGTGGCGCGAGCAGGGCCACCAGGACAGCTGCGCGGCCACCCTGGTCGCCGACCTGGCCACGGTCCGGCCCGGGGCGCCGGTGCGGGGGCAGCAGGAGCTGGCCGAGGCCGGTGAGCTGCCGCCCTGGCTCGGCGACGAGGCCGTGCACCGCAGCCACCGCTCCGCGCTGGTCCGGAAGGATCCCGAGGTGTACCGGGAGCTGTTTCCCGGCGAGCCGGACGACCTGCCGTACTTCTGGCCGTCCTCCGACCGCGACCCGGAGGCGGCGGCCGGCTGAGCCCCGGCGCGCCTCGTGCGAGGCGCGCCGGGGCCTCACCTGTGCCTCACCGGGAGGACAGGTACTCCTCGACGCCGGGCGCGGTGTGCGCGTCCTCGGCGTTCACGACGCCGCCGACCGCCTTCGCGTCCGGCTTGAGCACGTAGGTCTCGGTGCTCGCGGGACGGTTCACGTCGGAGAAGTCCTGCGGGGTGCCGAGCCCGGTGTCGGCGTTCGACTGCGAGCGGTGCGCCTTGACGACGTCCTCCCTGGTCAGGCCGCCCGCCTCGCACGCCTTGGCGAGGTCCTCGCCGATGAGCTTCGCGGCGTTGTAGCCGGACAGCACGCCCGAGTCGACGGGCGAGTCCGGGTACTTCTTCCTGTACGACGCCACCATGGTCTTCACCCCGGGCAGGTCGGAGCTGACGGCGGGCGCCGCGCTGACCACGTTCAGCATGGCCGCGAGGGCGGGCGCGGCCGGCGTCTCCATCAGCTGGGGCGCGAAGCCGGGTGCGCTGCTCACCACGGGGACCTTCAGGCCGCGCGAGGCGGCGACGCCCACGAGGGACGCCGTCTGTGCCGGGCCGGCGCTGATCAGGACCGCCTTGACGCCCTGCTTACGCAGCGCCGACACCTGCGCCGACAGATCGGTGTCGGTGGCCTGGATCTTCTGCCCGGCCACCTTCATCCCGGCCCGCTCCGCCGCCCAGGTGGAGCCCTCCAGGGCGTTGGCGCCGTAGTCGCCCTCGAAGTAGACGTGACCGATGGTGTCGCCCTTCTTCAGGCCCTTGGTGCGGGTGAGGTGGTCGACGGCGGCGATCATGTCGACGTCGTAGGTGGTGCCGAGGACCTGGACGGCGTCCTTGCCGAGCAGCGAGGCCGCCCAGGCCTGAGGGAAGGTGAGCATCCGGTCCCGCTCGATGTCGTCGAGCAGGGCGGCCACCACCGGGGAGCCGATGACCTGGGGCAGCGCCACCACGTCGGGGGCGATGTCGGCGTAGGCGGTGACGGCCTTCTGCACGTCGTAGCCGTGGTCCTTGACGACGATCTCGACCTTGCGGTCGCAGATGCCGCCCTCGGCGTTGGTCTCGTCGGCCCACATCTGCTGGGCCTGCACGATGCTCTTGCCGAGCGTGGCGTAGGGGCCGGTCAGGTCGGTGAGGGCGCCGAGCCTGATGGTGTCGTCGTCGACGCCGGGTCCGGTGCGGACGCCGTCGGCGGCGTCGCCCTTGCCGTCGCCCTCCGCCTTGGAGCTGCATCCGGTGGCGGCGAGCAGCAGCGCGAGGGTGCCGGCGAGGACGGCCCCGGCTGCGCGGACGCGGGGACGGCGGGTGTGTCTGGTCGTCACGGGGTGTGCTCCTTGGGTCGTGCGGCCGCGGCCGGCGGCGGGGGCGAGGGAACGGCGGTGGTCGGGTCGGTGGTCGGGGTGCGGCGGCGCCGCAGGCGGTCGCGGGCCCGGCGGGCCAGACCGTGCAGCCCGTCGGGGGCGTACAGCAGGACGAGGACGATGGCGGCGCCGTACAGGTAGCGGGCGGCCTCGGTGGGGCCGACGGCGCCCTCGGCGGAGCCGGGCGCGGCGACCAGCGGGAGCTGGTCGGCGTACCGGGTCATCAGCAGCGGCAGCGCGGTGACGAAAACGGCGCCCGCGGTGGCGCCGGCGACCGAGCCGAGGCCGCCGATGACGATCATGGCGAGGTAGTCGACGGACAGCACGAGACCGAAGTAGTCGGGCACCACCCGGCGGAAGGCGAGAGCCAGAAGCACACCGGCGAGGCCCGCGTACATCGACGACACCACGAACGCGGCGGAGCGGTGCCGGGCCACGTCGACGCCCATCACGGCGGCGGCGGTCTCGCTGTCCCGGAGGGCGGCCAGCGCCCGGCCTGGGCGGGAGCGGAGCAGGCCTCGGGCGGTGAACCAGGTGAGCGCGAACAGCGCCAGCCCCAGGAACCACAGCCGTTCCTCCGCGCCGAACGGCACACCCAGGACGGTCAGTTCGTCGCCCGCGTCGAAGGTGAAGCCGCCGAGGGACAGCGGGGGAACGGAGCGGCCGTTGAAGCCGCCGGTGACCGACTCGGCGGTGAGCAGGACGTGGTGGCCGAGGAAGACCAGGGCGAGAGTGGCGATGCCCAGGTAGATGCCCTTGACGCGGCCGGCGACGGGGCTGAACAGCCCGCCGGCGAGCCCCGCCATCAGCACCGCGAGGGGCACGGCGAGGGCGGTCGGCAGGCCAGGACCCGGGTCGCCGGCCAGCCAGGTGTAGCCGTAGGCGCCGACGGCGAGGAAGAAGGCGTGGCCGAGGGAGAGCTGTCCCGCGGTGCCGCTGAGCAGGGCGAGGCCGACCGCGCCGATGGCGGCCGCCATGGAGAACAGACCGATGCGCAGCCAGAAGGCGTCCAGGTAGAACGGCGGCAGGCACAGCAGCACGGCGACCGTGAGAAGGGTGGCGCGGCGGCGGGTGAGGAGCGCGCGGATCCGGTCAGACACGGGCCGCTCCCTTCGCGCCGAACAGCCCGTTGGGCCGCACCAGGAGCACCAGCAGCATCACGGCGTAGGGAGCGACGTCGCCGAACCCCTCGCCGAGCACGTGCAGTTCGGACTGGTAGCCGACGACGAGCGCCTCGGTCAGCCCGATGACGAGACTGCCGGCGAGGGCGCCCGTCGGGGAGGCCAGCCCGCCGAGGATGGCGGCGGGGAAGGCGTTGAGCGCGATCTGGCCGGTGGTGCGCTCCAGACCGGGGGCGGGGAACGCGGCGAGGAACACCGCGGCCAGCGCGGCGAGCGCGCCCGCCAGGCACCAGGCGCCCGCCCGCACCCGGCCGAGGTGCACGCCCATCAGCGCGGCGGCCTCCATGTCCTCCGCCGCCGCCCGCAGCGACAGGCCCCAGGGGGTGAACCGGAACAGGGCGAAGACCCCGGTGATGACGACGGCCGACACGGCGATGGCGGCGAGCCGGCTGTCCGCGACGGTGACCGGGCCGAGTTCGGTCACCGCGTCCCCCCACGGATCGCCGAGGGTCAGCAGGTCTCCGCCGATGCGCCGGGCCAGCTCGGTGAGCAGCACGATGTCGATGCCGATGGTGACGATGGTCTGCACGTGCGCGGAGTGGGCGTCGTGGCCGCCGCGCTGGAGCAGGAACCGGTCCATCGCCCCGGCCAGGGCGGCCGTCACGATCACCGCGAGGGCGAGCGCCCCGGCGAAGCCCAGGTCGTCGTGGAGGACGGCGACCAGATAGCCGCCGAACAGCAGCAGGGAGCCGTGGGCGAAGTTGAGCACGCCCGAGGCCTTGAAGATGACGACGAAGCCGAGGGCGACCAGCGCGTACACCGCGCCGAGGGCCAGTCCGCCCAGCAGGCTGTCCAGGAGATCCGTCATGCCGCGTCCTCCCCGGTCGCGTCGGTGCCGAGGTAGGCGCGCAGGACCTCCGGGTCCCGGCGCACCTCGTCGGGCGTGCCGTGCGCGATGGGCCGGCCGAAGTCCAGCACGGTGACCTCGTCGGCGAGACGCATCACCAGCCCCATGTCGTGCTCCACGAGCACGACCGAGAGGCCGAGTTCGGCCCGCAGTTCCGCCACCACCTCGGCGGTACGGGCACGTTCGGCGGCGTTCATGCCGGCCACCGGTTCGTCGAGCAGCAGCACACGGGGCTCCAGGCAGAGGGCGCGGGCGAGTTCGACGCGCTTGCGGTCGCCGTAGGACAGCAGACCGACCGGTGAGTGGAAGTGGGCTCCGAGGCCGGTGAGTTCGGCGATGTCGCGGGCGCGGGCGAGGTGCTCGCGCTGTTCGCGCCGGGCCCCCGGCAGCCGCAGGGCGCTCGCGGTGAACCCGGCGCGGGTGAGGGCGTGCCGGCCGAGCATCAGGTTGTCGGCGACGGTGCCCTGGGTGGTGACGATGTTCTGGAAGGTACGGGCCACGCCGAGCGCGGCGATGCGGTGCGGGGCGAGCCTGGTCAGCTCCGTGCCGCCGAGGGTCACGGCGCCGGCGGCAGGGCGGCACAGCCCCGACAGCACGTTGAAGCACGTGGACTTGCCCGCGCCGTTCGGGCCGATGAGCGCGTGCACCGAGCCCGGGGCCACGGTGAAGGACACTCCGTCGAGCGCGGTGAGCCCGGCGAAGCGGACGGTGACGTCGCGGACGGCGAGTTCGGGCGGGGCGGGGGCGGTGCCGGGCTCGGTGGTGCGGGCCTGGGTGGTGCGGTCGTTCACGCGGCCCCCTGGTCCTGCGCCGACTCGCCCAGATACAGGCGGCGTACGGCGTCGGTGCGGGCGAGTTCACCGGCGGGCCCGGACAGGCGGGTCTCCCCCACCTCCAGGACGTGCGCGTGACTCGCGAGGGAGAGCGCCATGCCCGCGTTCTGCTCGACGAGCAGCACGGCGGTGCCCTGCGCGTTGATCTCCCGGACCACCTCCGCGATGCGGTGCACCATCTGCGGGGCGAGGCCCAGGGAGGGCTCGTCCAGGAGCAGCAGGCGGGGCGCCGCCATCAGGGCGCGGCCGATCGCGAGCATCTGCTGCTCGCCGCCGGACAGCAGCCCGGCCGGCTGGTGGGTGCGTTCGGCGAGCCGGGGGAAGAGCGTGAAGACGCGGTCGCGGGCCTCCTGGACCTGGGCGCGTCCGCGGCGTCCCAGGCCGAGGCCGCCGGAGCGGAGGTTCTCGTCGACGGACAGCCCGGCGAACACCCGTCGCCCTTCCGGTACTTGGACGACGCCGGCGCGGACCGCGGCGACCGGGTCCTTGCCGTCGAGCACCGTGTCGCCGTAGCGGATGCGGCCGGCCGTGACCGCGCCGCGGTGCAGACGGAGCGTGCCGGAGACGGCGCGCAGCAGTGTGGTCTTGCCTGCGCCGTTCGCGCCGAGCAGGGCCACGACCGTGGCGGGGGGCACGGTCAGGGACACGGCGCGGAGGGCGGACAGGGCGCGGCCGTACGTCACGTCGACGTTCTCGACGTGCAGGGTGGGTCCGCCACCGTCCGGTGGTGCTTCGGGCATCACGACTCCTCGGGGTCGTCGCGTGGGTCCGCGACGGCTTCGGGGGAAGGGGTGCTTACGACAGCACGGGGGTGCGGAGGGGGTACAGCGGTCCGTGACCGCACGCTGCGGTGTACCAACGGGGGTGGGGGTGGGTTGTGCGGGTGCCCATGCGGGCGGCTCGCTGTCCGGTACGCCCGAGGGGCGGGTCGGTTGCGTTCGGTCGCGGGTGCGGGGCGGTGGGGGTCGAGCGCGCAGTTCCCCGCGCCCCCTTCCGGGCCGGTTCGTCGGCGGGTGCGGGACCGTGGGGCCTGGTCGCGCAGTTCCCCGCGCCCCTTCGGGCGCGTCCGGCTGCGGGACGGGCAGCGGTGCCGCGCGCCCGAGGGGCGGGTCGGCTGCGTTCGGTCGCGGGTGCGGGGCCGTGGGGGTCGAGCGCGCAGTTCCCCGCGCCCCTTCGGGCGCGTCCGGCTGCGGGACGGGCAGCGGTGCCGCGCGACCGAGGGGCGGGTCGGCTGCGTTCGGTCGCGGGTGCGGGGCGGTGGGGGTCGAGCGCGCAGTTCCCCGCGTTCCCTTGCGGGGCTGTCAGCCCCCTTGGCGGTGGAGGAGGTTGTGGGCTGTCAGGGCCAGGGTGGTTTCCACCAGGTCCGTGGGGCGGGAGAGGTTGCGGCCTGTCAGCTGTTCGTAGCGGCGGAGGCGGTTGAGGACGGTGTTGCGGTGGCAGTAGAGGCGGCGGCCGGCCCGTTGGGCGGAGCCGTCGCAGGCGAGCCAGGTGGCGAGGGTGTCGAGGAGCACCTCGGCGTCGGCCGGTTCCAGGGCGGCGAGCGGGCCCAGCAGCCGGTCGGCCAGCGCCGCGGCGAGATCGGGGTTCGACGCGACCAGCGCCGCCGGCAGATGCTCGGTCAGCCGGACCGTGCCGCCCGCCTCGGGGCACAGCCGCAGCGCCGTGTCCGCCAGCCGTCGCGCCTCCCCCACGGCGGCAAGTCCGTCGACGGCGCCGCTGACGCCCACCCGCACCCCGGGCGGCTGCTCGTCCGGGACGATCACCGCCGGGTCGCCCTCGACGAGGGCGATGCCGTGGTCGGCGTCCACACCGGTGTGCCAGTGCACGCGCACACCCGGGGCGAGGGCCGCCTGGGCGCCCGTACACCCCGCGGACCTCGTCCCCTCGACGGCAACGACGACGTACCGGCCGTGTTCGGGCAGGTCCAGCGCCTCGGCCGCCTCGGGCAGGTCGGCGATCCTGCTGGTGCCGTCCAGCAGGGCAGCGGCGAGCAGGCGCACCCTGTTCTCCCTCCGCCACGCCATCTGCCGTTCGGTCTGCCGGTACGCGTCCGCGACGATCGTGCTGTGCTCGTCGACGAACTCCCATACGTCGGACGCGACGTGCACCAGCAGCCGTACGTCCTCCGGCGCCGCCCGGGACGTCTCGTCGACCAGGCCCTGCCACACCAGCGAGCCGCCCAGCCGGAAGGCGTGCAGCACCGCGTCCAGCGGCAGTCCCTGCTCGGCGCGAGTGGCGCCGATCTTCCAGGAGCAGCGGCGCGCCCCGTCACGGGCGCCCCGCGGGTCCAGCAGCGAGGAGATGCTGTGCCGCAGCGAGCGGTGCACCTCCTGCCAGGTGGCGACGGCGTCGCCCTCGACGGCGGTGCGGTAGGCCGGCTCCTGTTCCTGGAGCACCGCGACCAGCCGGTCGGTGAGCTGCGGCAGGTCGTCCAGCAGGATGCGGGCGGCCCGGTGCAGCACACGCAGCGCG
Organism: Streptomyces werraensis; assembly: GCA_014656175.1. Classification (GTDB taxonomy): domain Bacteria; phylum Actinomycetota; class Actinomycetes; order Streptomycetales; family Streptomycetaceae; genus Streptomyces; species Streptomyces werraensis. Next base: position 455,238 of record BNBX01000003.1, on the reverse strand, counting down.
TCGGCGTCGATCAGCGACCGCACGCGCGGCGTCCGCGACCGCGGCGCGGGCACGGGTCCGGGACGCAGCAGGGTTCGTGGCCGTACGGCGTGAGGCATCGCTCATTCCCCCCAGGGTCGGGCTTCCGGGCGGTGCCCGTGCGGCGGCCCCGTACCGGCGCCCGGCAGGTACGGGGAGCCCGCGGGCCGGCCGCCGTCGGACTCGTCCTGCCCCGAAGGATGGCATACCGTCCGGTCGGTCCCTAGAGTCGTGCACCGGTCTTTTCCTCCCGCTCGACCAGACGCACCAGCTCGACCCGGGAACGGAGGCCGAGCGTGGCGAACACGTTCCGCAGGTGGTAGTCGACGGTGCGGGTGCTGACGGAGAGGCTGAGGGCCACCTCCCGGTTGGTGGCGCCGGCGGCGACGTACCGGGCGATCCGCAGCTGCTGCGGGGTGAGGCGGGCGAGACCGCCGGCGCCGGAGGACGCGGCGGGGGCCGCGTTCGGGGCGGCGCCGCCCGCGCGGAGTTCGGCAGCGGCCTGCTGCGCCCAGAGAGGCGCGCCGCAGCGTTCGAAGCCGAGGCGGGCCTCCTCGAGGCGGGTGCGGGCCTCACGGAGGCGGCGCCTGCGGCGCAGCCACTTGCCGTAGAGGAGTTCGGTACGGGCGCGTTCGAAGTCGCCCACGCTGTCGTCGTGCTGGTCGAGCGCGCGCAGGTACAGTTCGCCGGCGGTGTCGGGGCCGGCCAGCAGGGCGCGGCAGCGCAGGAGCTGGGAGGGCGCCTGCGGGTCCGCGCCGCAGGCCGCCCACAGGGCGAAGTCCTCCACGACCGCCGCCGCGTGCTGGGGTCGTCCGGCGGACGCGGCGGCCTCCACGAAGCAGGGGACGGCGAGCATCCACACCGCGAAGTGGCCGCGGCGGGCTCCGGGGCGGACCAGCGGGCCGAGCCGCCCGGCCGCCTCGCGGGGGCGGCCGGCCCCGAGGTCGGCGCGGGCCGCGGCCCAGTGCGCGAGAGTCGCGGCCTGGGCGAGCCCGTGGCGGCGGGCGGTGCGCAGGGCCGCCTCGGCGTGCTCGGCGACCAGGTCCAACTCGCCCTCGATGGACGCGGCGAGCGCGAGGACGGCGTGGTGGTGGGCGGCGGTGTTGCGCTGTCCGGCGCGCTCGGCGGTGCGCAGGCCTTCCTCGGCGTGGGTGCGGGCGAGCTGGTGGCGGCCGGCGCGGAGTTCGGCGTAGGCGAGGTATTCGAGGGCGCGGGGTTCGAGGGAGGCGGAGCCGGAGGTGCGGGCGGCGGCGAGGGCGCGGGCGCCCGCACGGCGGGCGGAGGTGACGTCGCCGAGCATCAGCGCTGCGGCGGCGGAGCGGAGGAGGTGGTCGGGGTCGGTGCCGTGCAGGCCGTTCTCGACGACACGGCGGAGGGGGGTGGTGGCGAGGTCGAAGCGGGCGAGGAGGACGGCGCGCATGCCGTCGCGGTGGTCGCGGGAGGGATCGCCGACCGACGGGGGGTTGCCGGCTGTCCTTCCCGCCGTACGGTGTGCCGTTGCGCCCACCTGTGCCGCCGGGGGTCCCCCCGGGTCTTTGGGGGTTGCGGGGAGGCACGGCTGCCCGCCACGGCGGGCGGGTTCGTCGTGTGCAGCGGGTCCCTGCGGGACCCGGACGCAGGCTTCTGCCAAGGGGAGCGTGGGGGGTGTGCGGGTGGGGGCCAGGGCCGAGAGGCAGGCGGTGGGGTCGCCCGCGGACCAGGCCGCGTCCGCCGCGCCGAGGCTTGCGCGGGCCGCGGCGGGCGGGGGCAGGAGGTCCGCCGCCAGGAGGAAGGATTCCCGGGCGTCCTCCACCGGACCGTCGGCCAGGAGGACCGCGCCCCGCAGGAGTTCGGCGCCTCCGCGCACCGACGCCGGTACGGAACCGCCGCGTGCCCGGTCGAGCAGGCGCAGGGCATCGGCGGCGTGACCGGCGAGGAGTGCCTGCTCGGCGGCGGCGAGGTGACGGCGGGCGCGTTCCGCCTCGTCCGGGGTGAGGTCGGCCGCGCGGGCCAGAGCCCTGCGGCGGAGGGCGGGGGGCACGGTGGACGACGGGTCGGTCGCCGCCGACGTCAAGGAGGCCGCCAGGGTGGGGGCGGGGCCGGTCACCGCCCATGCGCGGTGGAGGAGCGGGAGGAGGTCCCGCGCGTCCGTCGCGGCCTCGGCCAGGGCCAGATGCGCGGCGCGGCGGTCCTCCGGGGTGGCGAGGGCGTACACCGCTCGGGCCGTCAGCGCGCTGCGGAAACGGAGTCGGCCCTCACTGCGGGTCAACAGACCGGGCAGAGGGGCGTTCGCGGACGCGTGGGCCGCCCGGAGGACGAGTGCCGCGTCCGCGTCCTCCTCCCCCGTCGCCCGTGCCGCGGCCGCCGTGGTCAGCAGCAGGCCGCCGGGGTCGTCGGGCAAGCGGTCGCCGGCCACGTCGGCCAGCACCTCACCGTCGGCCAGCGGCCGGGGCAGGGCACGCCGCCCGCTCAGCTGGGCCGGCGACAGACGCCTGACCAGCGCCAGCAGCAGCGCGGGGTTGCCCTCGGCCGCCGTGATCAGCTCCTCGACGACGGCAGTGGCGACGGCTCCGGCCGCGTGCTCCCGGACCAGCAGCGCCGCGTCGACGGGGGTGAGCGGGCCCAGGCGCAGGGCCGGCAGATGCGCCAGTTCCGGGGGCGGGGGGCGGTGGGCGGCGACCGTCAGCAGGAGCGTCGTGCGCACGGCCGTCTCCCGTACGCGCGCGGCGGTGCGGGCGAGCGCGGCGCGGGACGGGGCGTCCCACAGGTCGGCGTCGTCCACGCAGACGAGGAGCGGGCCGGCGGTCCCAAGGGCCTCGTCCAGCTCGTGTGCGGCGCGTACGTACCGCACCGGGCCCGCGCGGAAGATGCGGGCGGCGTGATCGAGGAACGTGGTACGGCCGCAACCGGGTTCACCGGTCACGACGCGGACGCCGCCGTCGGTGCGCAGCGCGTCCAGCAGCTCGGCGGTCAGCCGCTGCCGCGCGGTCGTCGATCCGGTCATTCCTGCGACCTTACTCACGCGTAAGGTCGTGCGGAAGGTATACGTCCGCGACCGGATGAAACATGAACGGCCGCGTCACCAGCGGCTTTTGCGGCGTGACGTCCGTCTCGGACTGTGCCGTGGCCCAAGTGCGGCGGCGGGCCGCGGTGCCCGCGCACAACGGCGGTGGCGGCCCGCGCCGCGCGCGGACCGCCACCGGTGGGCGTTCGTCAGGAGGTGTGCGGGCAGTTGCCCCGTGACTCCTCGATCGTCAGGCTCGGCCGCGGCAGCGGGCAGAGGAACTGCTCGTACCTGGTGTCGTTGTCGATGAAGCGCTTCAGCCACGAAACGCTGTACTTCGCGATCGTCGTGTCCGACGAGTTCGGGGTGAAGTGCGTGGCGTTGTTGAGCTCCAGGTACGCCCGGTCCAGGGAGGACGGCAGGTTGGTGTAGAAGGGCTCGGCGTGGCTGGAGACGGGCGCGATGCTGTCGCCGTCGGCGCCGAAGATCAGCGTGGGGGTGCGGAGTTCGGGCCAGGTCTTGTCGAGGTTCCAGGGCGTCAGCGGGATGGCGGCCTGGAGGGACGGCCGGGTCTTGGCGGCTTCGAGGGAGCCGCCGCCGCCCATGGAGTGGCCCATGACGCCCAGCCGGCTGCTGTCGACGCGGTTGCGGACGGAGCTGCGCTGGGTGAGGTAGTCCAGTGCGGCCAGCAGCTGGTCGCCACGGGAGCCGGGCTGGTCGAGGGTGGTGTTGGTGTCGATGGTGAACACCACGAAGCCCTGGGAGGCGAGGCGCGGGCCCAGCCAGGAGATCGAGGACTCGAGGGCGGTGTAACCGGGCGAGATGGCGACCGCGCCGAACGTGCCGTCGGCGGTGGTGGTCGGGTAGTAGATCGTGCCGCCGCCGAAGCCGGTCGCGGAGAGCCGGGACACGGAGGTCTGCGAGACGGCGTACGGGCCGCGCAGGGCCTCGATGCTGGACTCGGTGGGGGCCGGGCCGCGCTCGTAGGGGTTGTCGGCGGCGTGGGCGCCGGGGCCGGTGAGGGTGCTGAGGCCGACGACGGCGGCGAGCGCCGCGGTGAGGCCGGCCAGGCGGCCGGTCCCGCGCCTGCTGGTGTGGGGGTGCAGCTGCACGACGAGTGGTCCTCTCTGTCATGGCGGTCGCCGGGTCGGCCGGTGCACGGGATCATGCGTGGGCTGGGGAGCCGTGCCCGGCCTGGGCGGCGCCTTTTGACTGGCGGTGCCACTGTCGGTGGGGAGGGGGTGGGTGGGGACCGGTGAAATCACCGGTCTTGTGGGAGGGGGTGGGGTGCGGGGTTCGTTCTGTCGCCTCAGGAGGACGCCGTCAGGGCCAGCGACGCGGCTGCGGTGGCCAGGTAGAAGGCGGGGAACGCCAGGTTGTGCAGTACGCGGGCGCGGAGGTGGAAGGCGATCGCGCCCAGGTAGAACAGGACGAGACCGCAGGCCGCGGCCACACCGAGAGGGCGCAGTGCGCCGACGAGGACGCCGAGGAGGAGGCCCGCCGCGCCGCCCAGCTTGAGGACGGCCAGCCAGGGAAGCCACGATCGAGGAACCCCTACCTGCGCCGAGTTGGCGAGCACGAAGCGCGCCCCGACGAGGTCGGCGACGGCCATGGCGACGTTGACGGCGGCGGTGAGCACGGTGACGACGAGAAGCACGAGCGGGATACCGGTCATGTCTCCAGGGTTCGCGGGCAGCTCCGCACCGTCCAATACCTGCTTCTATAACCTGGGAGCATGGATGTGGACACGCGCCTGCTCCGGTACTTCGCCGCGGTGGCGGAGGAGGGCAGCCTGACCGGGGCCGCGCGGCGGCTGTTCGTCTCGCAGCCCGCGCTGACCAAGCAGATCCGGCGCCTGGAGGACGATCTCGGGGTACGTCTCTTCGCGCGTTCGCGGTCGGGGATGGCGCTGACCGAGGCCGGGTGTGAGCTTGCCTCCCGGGTGCCCGCGCTGCTGGACGGATGGGACGAGGCGGTGCGGGCGACCGGCCGGGCGGCGCGGGTACTGCGCCTGGGCTTCCTGGACGCGGGCGCTCTGGGGGCCGTCCCCGAGGTCGTCGCCGAGTTCCGCCGCGCCCGGCCGGAGTGGCGGGTGGAGCTGCGGCAGTTCGACTGGTCGGACCCGAGCGCGGGCCTGGCCCGGGGGGAGGTGGACGCCGCGGTGGTCCGGCTGCCGTTCCCCGGCCAGGAGAGCTTCGCGGTGCGGGAGTTGTTCGCCGAGGAGCGTGGCGTGCTGCTGCCGGCCCGGCATCCGCTGGCGATCCGCGAGACGGTGGACTTCCGCGAACTGTGGGACGAGCCGTTCGTCGCGGCCGGGGCCGGGACGGGAACCTGGAGGGACCACTGGCTGGGGGCTGAGGAACGGGACGACAAGCACCCCGTCCGGGTCGGCGCCGTGACCAGCCGTCCCGACGAGTGGCTGGGAGCGGTGGCCGGCGGGTGCGTGGCACTGGCCCCCGCGTCGGCGGCCCGCTTCCACTCCCGCCCGGATGTGGTGTTCCGTCCGGTCCACGGGCTCTCGCCGTCCCGGGTGGGGCTGGCCCGGCCTCGGCGGCGGAGGGACGAGGCGGTGCTGGACGAACTGTTGCGGGCCGTCTCGCGGCGGCTGGGCGGGGGCGCCTCGGAAGGATCTGATGTCGGCGTTCGGCCGCGGACCGGTGGGGAGTGAACGCGCGGCTCCCGCACCCGTGGGCGGGTGCATGGGTGCGTCGGGCCGGGGTACCCGGGCGGGTACGGTCACCGTCGGAGTCGGCGCTGACGGTGGCGGCGACGGCGCCCCCGGTTCCCGGGCGCCGTCGTTCTACGCGGCGTCGTAGACGTGGGCCCGGCCGCCGACCCACTTCACCCAGGCGGGGTCGTCCAGCAGCTGTTCGCCCTCCGGGAGCCCCGCGCGGCGCAGGAACTCCACGACGTCGCGGTCGGAGTAGGCGAGGCCGACGATCTCTCCGCGCACGGTGACGCGCCGCCCGCCCGAGCCGAGCGGCGGGTGTACCACGATCGGAGGCTTCCTCATGCCTCCAGGATCCGTCCCTGCCGTCGTGTATGCATGCCGGGACCGCGTGTCACCCGACTGGACCGCCGGACGAGCCCGACGGACGCCCGCCGTGCTGGTATGGAAGCGGCCTCCATGCCTACCCGGAGGGAGCTGGGAATGCACGAGATGTGGTGCGGTGCAGACACTTCGGGGGAGCCGGTCTGGCACGTTCTCACCCCGGACAAGACCTCGACGCTGTGCGGGGTGGAGAAGGAGGAGGAATCGCCACGGCGCGACACGACGGACCGGCACTGCTTCACCTGCATGAAGTCGTTCCAGGCCGTCGTGGCGTCCCGCTGAGAGCCACGACCGCCCCCGCCGGCGCCGGCGGGCCCGGGCACCGTCCGGGTCCGCCGGCGCCGCTTCAGTGACAGGCGTGCTCTCCTGAACCGTGGGCGTGCTCCCCCGCTCCCGGGTCGTGCGTGTCGAGACGGCAGAAGCAGGACGCGTGCACCGGTACGTCCGCCAGCGCCGCCGCCTGCCGCAGTTGCCGCGCGACGATCGCGGCCTCGCCGGTCCTGCCGGTGCGCAGCAGACACTCGTGGAAGCCGTGCAGCGCCCAGACGTTGTTCGGGTGCTGGAGCGGCCGGGGCAGGGTGTCGTCGAGGCCCAGGTCGGCCCGGTAGACGGCCTCCGCATCGGCGACCCGGCCCTGTTCGAGGAGCAGCGCTCCGAGGGCGTGCCGGGCGGGCTGCATCCAGCCCCACGGCTCGTCGTACGGCAGGGTGTCGTCGCGTTCGACGGCCAGTTCGAGCGCGGCGAAGGCGGTGTCGTGGTCGCCCTTGCGGTAGGCGAGTTCGCCGTCGAGCATCGCGGAGGCGACGGCGAGGATGTCGTGGCAGGTGTTGTTGAACAGCATCCTGCTCTCGGGGACGCGGTCCACGGCCGCGCGGAACCTCTCCCGCTCGGCGTCGGCGCCTTCGGTGTCGCCCTTCACGCCGAGGGCGATGCCGCGGGCGTAGTGCAGCATCGCGGTGGTGACGCAGTACAGCGAGGGGTCGTCGGGGAACGGCAGGGCGAGGATGTCGTCCCAGCGGCCGAAGCGGATCAGGACGTGGAAGCGCATCGCCAGGAACGCCTCCAGCCAGTCCGCCATGGGCGGGCTCTCCACCCGGAGCAGCTTTTCGGGTACGGCGGCCTCGAGCCGGGCGGCGGCGTCCAGGGCCGCCTCGGACTGTCCGGCGAACATGGCGCCGTAGATCCGGAAGTGGTGGTTGTGGCAGCGGTAGAGCGTGTAGAAGTTCATCGCGCCGGCCCGCTGGAGGTACTTCTCGTCGGCTGCGACGGCGGCGGTGTTGTCCGAGACGACGCGGCGGTAGTCGCCGCACAGCACCTCCAGGTGCGAGGGCATGTGGAGCAGGTGTCCGGCGTCGGGCACGGCCCCGCGCAGCCGGTCGGCGACGGTCAGGGCCGCCTCCGGTGTCGGGGACATCTCCATGAGGTGGATGTAGAGGTGCACGATGCCGGGGTGGTGGGCGCCGGACTCGGTGGCGAGCGCGCCGTCGAGCACCTCCTTGGCCTCCACGGTGCGGGCGCCGTCGGCGGGGCGTCCGGTCCTCAGGTCCCACAACTGCCAGGGTGTGAGGTTCATGAGCGCGTCGGCGCAGAGCGCGGCCACGTCGGGGTCGCCGGGTGCGCTCTCGTACACGGCGAGCATGCGGTCCGCGTACGGATCGTTCCAGACGGAGCAGTCCTGCGCGGGGCGGTTCTGCGGGTAGCGGGCGCGCAGCGCCTCGACGAGGGCGCGCTCGACGGGAGTCGCGCGGGCCTCGGCCGCCCGGTGGGCGCGCTCGACGGCCGCGTGGGTCCGCACGACGGTGCGGTCGAGGTCCTCGGGGTCGAACGCCTCCCAGGGTTTGTTGTAGTTCGGGCCGAGGGCGTAGGCGATGCCCCAGTGGGCCATCGCGCAGCCCGGGTCGGCGTCGGCGGCCTTCCGGTAACAGGCGACCGCCTCCTCGTGGTTGAAGGCGTACGTCCACATCAGCCCGCGGTCGAACCAGAGTTGCGCCTCGGGGGAGGTCGTCGACACGGGCCGTCCGTAGGAGCCGAGGTCGTAGTAGCCGTCCATGGTGCCCGCCTCCCGGGGGTTCCGGTCGGGCCGGCCGCCCGTCGGCGGCCGACGTCCCGTGGGGACGAAACCGACGATAGCGGGGCGCGGACGGTCACGCAGGCGCGCTGTGAACCCCTCCCCGGACGCGCCGCGAAACCCACTCGGGACAGGTCAGACGCTCACGAGGAGCTGCGGCGACAGCACCTTGATCATCGTGTTGGTCCAACGCATCTGCCGCAGGGTCTGGGGGTGGCAGTCGGTCGCCAGGTCGAGGAGTGCGCGGTCACGGGTGGCCTGTGCGGTCTGGGCGAGCATCTCCCAGTGGAGGCTGTTGCGGACGGCGGCCAGGTGCAGGTCGCGCAGGTCCTCCAGCAGGAGCAGTCCGGTCTCCGGGCGTCGCCCGAGGGCTTGGGCGGCCTTCTCGCGGAGGGCGGTCAGCGCGCCGGGGGTGTGGTCGCGGGGGCCGGACAGCTCGACGCCGCGGTCGGGGCCGAGGGCGGCCAGCCGGGCCGCGTGCTCGCGGGACCAGCGGGCGACGTCGGTGGCGACGTGGTGCACCTCGTGCTCGGTGCGGTGCCGCTCGGCGACGGCGAGGAGGTCCGTCTCCAGGTCGCGCTCACCGTCGTGGAGGGCGCGCAGGGTGACGCCGATGCCGTTCATGCCGAGCTCCCCGTCCTCGCGTCGTCCGTGTTCTGCCGTGGTGGGGTGCCGCGCCGGGTGACGAGGGTGACGCGGGCCGCCGCCGTCTTGAACAGGGGCTGCTTGGACAGCGGGTCCCAGTCGGTGACCGTGGTCTCGTTGGCGGCGCGTCCCGGGAGGCCGTCGGGCGGCCGATGGCCCTCGGGGGTGTCCCAGTAGCCGTAGTGGAACGGCACGAACACCACGCCGTCGCGAATCGCCACGGTCCGCAGCCGGGCCCGGAGCGCCCCCCGCGGGGTGGTCACCTGGATCAGGTCGCCGTCGGCCAGGCCCTGGGTGGCGGCCTCCGCCGGGGAGATCTCCGCCCAGACGTCCGGCGCGGCGGCGTTCAGCTCGGGGGCGCGGCCGGTCTTGGTGCGGGTGTGGAAGTGGTGGACGGTCCGGCCGGTGATGAGCTGGAGCGGGTACTCCGGGGAGGCGTCCTCGTGCGGCGGGAGGTACTCGGCGGCCTTGATCACGGCCTTGCCGTCCGGGTTGAGGGAGCGGTACTCGACGGGGGTGACGGGAGCGCCGGTGACCATGTCCTTGCCGTAGCTCTCGCAGCGGTCGGGGTGGGCGTGGTCGAAGCCGTCGGTGTAGAGGCGCGCGGTGCCGTCGGGGGCGCCCTCGGTGCAGGGCCACTGAATGCCGCCGTCGCGCAGCTTGTCGTAGCTGAGGCCGGTGTAGTCGCAGGGGCGGCCGGCGCTGCACCGCTGCCAGGCGGCGAAGGCCCCCTGCGGGTCGCGCCAGGGGATCAGCGGGCCGCCGTCCTTGTCGCGGAAGTCCATACGGGCGGCGAAGTCGAGGAAGATGTCGAGGTCGGCGCGGGCCTCGCCGGGCGGGTCCACGGCCTTCTCGGAGAGGTGGACGGTGCGGTCGGCGTTGGTGAAGGTGCCGGTCTTCTCTCCCCAGGTCGCGGCGGGCAGCACGACGTCGGCGAGCTGGGCGGTCTCGGTGAGGAAGAGGTCCTGCATCACCACGAACAGGCGTTCCTGCGCGAGGATCGAACGGATCCGGCCGAGTTCGGGCAGGGAGACGGCCGGGTTGGTGCCGGAGATCCACAGCATGCGCAGCGAGCCCTGCTCGGCGTAGCGGAACATCTGCATCGCGTGGGTGGGCGGGCCGTAGTGGGGGATGCCGTCCGGTTCGACGTTCCAGAGCTCGGCCAGTTCGGTCACATGCTGATCGTTCTGCCAGTTGCGGAAGCCGGGGAGGTCGCCGTCGGCGCCGCATTCGCGGGTGTTCTGGGCGGTGGGCTGGCCGTTCATCTGCATCAGCCCGCAGCCGGGGCGGCCCAGCATGCCGCGGATCAGGTGCAGGTTGTTGACCTGCACGGCGGCGGCGGACGCCTGGTGGGACTGGTAGACACCCTGGAGAACGGTGGAGGTCAGCCGCTTCGCGTCCCCGAGGAGGTCGGCGGCGCGTTCGATCTCGGCGGCCGGGACACCGCAGATCTCCGCGGCCCGGCGCGGGGTGCAGCGCTCGACGCCGGCGGCGAGTTCGTCGTAGCCGACGGTGTGCGCGTCGAGGTAGGCGCGGTCGACGCGGCCGGTGCGGATGATCTCGTGGAGCAGGGCGTTGAGCAGGGCGACGTTGGTGCCGGGGCGCGGCGCCAGATGGACGTCGGCGTGGCGGGCGACGGGGGTGTACCGGGGGTCGACGCACAGCAGCCGGGGCGGGTCGGAGCCTTCCAGCCGGTCCAGGACGCGCGTCCACAGCACCGTCTGCGTCTCGGCCATGTTGTGCCCGAACAGGGCGATCGTGTCGGCGTGGTCGATGTCCTCGTACGAGCCGGGCTGGCCGTCGGAGCCGAAGCTCTCCTTGAGTGCCTCGGCGGCGGTGGCCGTGCACAGCCGGGTGTTGCCGTCGAGGTGGTTGGTGCGGACGCCGGCGTGGGCGAGGACGGAGAGGGTGTAGTACTCCTCCAGGAACAGCTGCCCGCTGGTGTAGAAGCCGACGGAGCCGGGGCCGCGGTCGTCGAGCAGGGCCCGGGTGCGGGAGACGACGCGGCCCATGGCGGTGTCCCAGTCGGTCTCGACGAGGCGGCCGTTCTCCCTGACCAGGGGGCGGGTGAGGCGGTCCGGGGCGTGGTTGGCCTGCCAGCCGTAGAGGTCCTTGGGGCCGAGCCGGCCGCGGTTGACCCGGTCGGCCGCGCGGCCGCGGACGCCGACGATGCGTCCGCCGCGCACGGCGATGTCCATGGCGTCGCCGTTCGAGTGCAGGATCGAGGCGGAGGGCACCCATCGCTCGACGTCCTCCTCCGTCACCCCGTCCGCGAGGTGCAGATCGGTGCGGACCGGCCAGGGGTCGCCGGGCGCATAAGGGGTGCGCGCGCCCCAGGGGTTGGTGATCCGGTCCGGTGAGCTGTCCACGGTGGTCCGGCCTCCACGGTGCGGGGATGTCGCGGAGGCGGGTACCCGCCCTCCCATCGATCAGACCATCACACCACGTACACATCATGCAACTCAGTGTGACGATCTGACACTCCTTCACCATTCCTTCGTGGCCTTGTTCGGCGACGGGCTGGCAAGGGCCGTACGGCCCTCCCTAGGATGTATTTCCTGTCCAGCCAGTCCAGTTGGCGCGGCACTCCGCAGGGGGAACGATGCACACCGGTAAGCAGCTGTCCACCGAGATCGACGCAACCGTGCCGACGGCCGCGCGTATGTACGACTACTACCTCGGCGGCAAGGACAACTACGCTGCGGACCGCGCCGCGGTCGAGGAGCTCGACAAGGTGGTGCCGAGCACCCGCCGCCTGGCCCTGAACAACCGCCGTTTCCTGCAGCGCGTGGTGCGCACGCTCACCCAGGAGTACGGCATCCGGCAGTACCTGGACCACGGCTCCGGCCTGCCCACGCAGGACAACGTGCACCAGGTGGCGCAGCGCATCGACCCCACCACCCACGTCGTGTACGTCGACAACGACCCCATGGTGCTGGTGCACGGACGGGCCCTGCTGGAGCAGGACGAGCGCACGGTGGTCATACAGGCGGACATGCGCGACACCGACGGGATCTTCGGCCACGCCGAGACCCAGCGGCTGATCAACTTCGACGAGCCGGTGTGCGTCCTGTTCAACTCGGTCTTCCACTGCATCCCCGACAGTGACACCGACGGTCCTGCGGCCGTCGCCAACCGGGTGCGGGAGCGGCTGGCTCCGGGCAGCTTCATGGTGATGTGCCAGCTGGTCAGCGAGGACGCGAAGGTCCGCGAGTTCGTCACCGACTTCATGGACCAGGTGACGCAGGGGAACTGGGGCAGGGTCCGTACGGAGAAGGACGTCGAGGTCCTCTTCGACGGTCTGGAGATATTGGAGCCGGGCCTGGTGGAGGTGTCCACCTGGCGTCCGGACACGGAGGTGGCGCCCCGCCAGCTCACCCAGGAGTGGATCGAGTTCGGCGGCGTGGGCCGGCTTCCCGTGTAACCCTCACGACCCGGCGACGCCCCTGCCCGGACCTCGTGGCACCGGGAGGGGCGTCGGTTCGTCCCGCATCAGGACGAGGGCCCTGGACCAGGAAGGTCCTGGACCGGGATCACAACTGGCGCGCGTAGCGTTCCTCTATCGTGCGGCGCAGCATCTCGACGGACTCGCGGGGCGTGAGCGCCTCGTCGGCGAGACGGTCGAGCACGATCCGGTACTCCTCGGTCTCGTCGCGGTCCTCGAGGAAGTTGGCGCTTCGGATGTGCTCCAGGTAGACCACGTCGGGCAGGTCGAGTCCGCCGAAGCGCAGATAGGTCACCGGGATGGCGGGGGCCGAGGCGTTGGTGACGTTCAGCGGGACGATCTGCAGGGTGACGTTGGGCCGCTCGGCCATCCTCGCGAGGTGGTCGAGCTGGTCGCGCATCACGGTGCGGTCGCCGAGGACACGCAGCAGGACCGACTCGTCGATGACGGCCCACAGCTGCGGGGCGTCCTCGCGGAACAGCAGCTGGGCCCGGCGCATGCGCAGCTCGACCCGGCGCTGCACCTCGCTCGCCGGGGCGTTGGGCAGTCCGCGCTCGACGACCGCGCGGGTGTAGTCGGCGGTCTGCAGCAGTCCGGGGACGTACTGGATCTCGAACGTACGGATGGTGGCGGCGGCCTCCTGGAGTCCGACCAGGCGGTCGAACCACTCGGGCATCAGCCGCTTGTCGTACCGCTGCCACCAGCCCGGCTCACCGGCCCGCTGGAGCAGCTTGAGGAGGACGGAGGCCTCGTAGTCGTCGGTGCCGTAGAGCTCGAGCAGCGCCCGGACGTCGGTCTCGGTCGGCGGGCGGCGGCCCTTGCCGGACTCGATGCGGGACAGCTTGGCCCCGCTGAAGCCGACGGAGCGGGCCGCCTGGTCCTGGGACAGTCCGGCGTCCTCACGGAAACCGGCCAACTGCACGCCCACCAGCATCTTGAGCAAGGTCGGCGCGGGCTCGGGCCTGTCCAGGTAGGGTTCCAGACGGGAGATGCGATGCGACGCGGCGGACATCCTGACTCCCAGCAGACCGGCACAAGGGCGATTCACACTATCGCATCTGACGCCGCCTCACCGCACCCGGATGCGAAATGCCGATCGAAATGGGGCAGTTGGACTCCGCTTCCCCAGTGTCGGCCGCACGGTCCGGCGCACGCGATCAGCGGGCGCGGCGGCCCGTCATCGGACGAGGTGGCCCGTCAGCCGACCAGGTGGTCGAACTCGCCGTCCTTGGCGCCCGCCAGGAAGGCGGCCAGCTCCGCGGCGGTGTACACGAGGGCCGGACCGTCGGGGTCCCGGGAGTTGCGCATCGCGACGTCACCGCCGGACAGCGGCGCGACCTCGACACAGTTGCCCTCGGCGTTGCTGTGCCGGCTCTTGATCCAGCGGGCGTCCAACTGGCTGGCCCGCACTCCGTTCCGCACTCCAGGCACCGCTGTCTCCTCGCTGCTGATCTCGTCCCGCCCCGCACGGCCGTGCCGCACCTGGCGAAAATTCTCGCGCAATTTCCCGTGCAATTGCACGCGAGCGCTGACAGCGTGGATAATAGCCGTGGCGTCAACCCCCGTGGGAGCGCCCCGTCCTGACGTCGCATCGAGGAGATGCCGTGTCATCACCTGTGCACATGACGCTCCGGCCGACGGCCCCGGCCGTCTTACCGGCAGGTGGTGGCGGCGCCGGGCCTTTCGGTCCGCTGCCCGCGGTGCCGCACGAGGACGGGTCCCCACTGCAGACGGTGCCCGCCGCCGCCCCCCACGCGGCGGTGAGCATCGCCTGCAGCAGGGAGGGCCTCGCGCGGGCGCGGTCCTTCACCCGCGACACCCTCGGGGACTGGTCGCTGCACCGGTGCAGCGAGGACGCCGCCCTGGTCATGACCGAGCTGGCCGCCAACGCCGTCCTGCACGCGGCGTCACGCTGCCCGGGTGAGCCGGACGTACGGCTGGGGTTCCGTCTGGAGCCGGCGCACCTGCTGCTCACGGTCACCGACCCCGACGACCGCCCGCCCGTGCGGCAGCCTCCTGGCTCGGACGCCGACCTGGAGGAGCACGGCCGGGGGCTGCGCATCGTCGACGCCCTGTCCGAAGCGTGGGGCTGGTTCCCCGCCGTCCCGGCAGGCAAGACGGTGTGGGCCCGGTTGTCCACCCGCCCGCCCACCTGACACGACTGCCGCGGAAAGGCACCCACGTCATGCGCAGCGCTTCTACGGAACAGCCGAGCAGCGAGCGCCCAGTGCGCCACACGTCCCCCACCGGAGTGGCACGGTCCACGCCCCTCACGTCCCTGTCCCAGGTGCCGTGGGCCGACATGCAGGACTCCACCGGATCGGCGGCCGCCGTTCCCCTTCTCCTCAACGGCATCGCCTGGGGCGACGCCGACACCGCCCGGGCCGCCCTCGAGGATCTGAGGAAACGGATCTGCCAGTACGGCTTCGTCACGGAGCAGGCGACCGCCGCCACGGTGCCGTTCCTCTGGGAGCTGGCCCAGCTGCCGCACGTCACCGTGCGGGCGGGGATCATCCAGCTCCTCAAGGCCATCGCCGACGCCCGGCAATGGGAGAGCACGGCGGCCGCGTACCCCAAGCTGCTCAACCGCCGTGAGAACCCGGTGGTGTGGGAGCGGGCCGCCCGGCAGGCGGTACGGGCCCGGCGGGGCGAACTGAACCGGCTGCTGTCGGAGCCGGACACGGAGATCGCGCGCGCCAGCACGGAGCTGGCGCGGGCGCTGGCCGACTGAAACGCCGGCTTCCCTCCCGTCGCCGGCACACGCCTGAGAGCACGAGGACTCCGGGACGCCCCTGTCACGGGCGGGCCCGGGTGAGATGACGCGCGACTGCTCGGGGGACGAGTCGCGCGTCGGGGGGAGGGTCGCG
>BNBX01000003.1:56572-440147 GCA_014656175.1 Streptomyces werraensis | reverse complement strand
CCCCCCCCCGCGACCCGCACACGCACGCGAAGCACGCGTGCACCGTTTTCACGCCGGTGCGAACACGCCCCCAGGGGCGCGGGGAACTGCGCGAACAACCCCCACGGCGCCGCGCCCGCCCTCGAACCGCGCGCCCACGTCCGGCGCACCCCAGGTCTTCCATGCCGGTGCGAGGACACACCCAGGGGCGCGGGGAACTGCGCGAACAACCCCCACGGCGCCGCGCCCGACCAGGACGCCGCCACCCGCGGTGAAGGGGCGGCCACCGCGCGTCGGGGCGGGTCGCGCAGCTCCCCGCGCCCCTGACGGGCGAACCGTGGGTGCGGAAGGCGCCGCCGCCCGCGGCCTACCCTCGCCTCGATTCGCGCGGCAGTGTAGACATGGCACATGGTCCGACTCATGGGTCGATCCCGGACCCGGTCGCCCCAGCGGGCCGGCGCGGCGGCTTCCGTGCGGCGCCGGCGGCAGGAGAGCGGCCGCTCCGGGTGGCATCCGATGGCGGGGCTGCGGTCGGTGCTGAGCGGGCGCAGCGTCGCCGGACAGGTGTTCGTCCTGCTCCTGGTGATGGTGCTGCTGCTGGTCGTCGCGGCCGTCGTGGCGCTGGTGCTGCAGGCGCAGCGGGACAGCGCCCAGGAGGCCCGCAACCGCTCCCTCGCCGTCGCCGAGGCCTTCGCCAACGCCCCCGGCACGGTCGAGGCCCTGGACTCCCCCGACCCCACGGCCGTGCTCCAGCCGCGCGCCGAGGCCGCCCGTGAACGGTCGCGGGTCGACTTCATCGTGGTCATGAACACCGACGGCATCCGCTACACGCACCCCCGGCCCGACCGCATCGGCAAGCAGTTCGTCGGCACCCTCGGGCCGGCGCTGGCCGGCGAGCCCGTCGTGGAGGAGATCGACGGGACCATCGGGCGGCTCGTGCAGGCCGTGGTGCCGGTGGAGGATCCGGACGGCAAGGTGGTCGGCCTGGTGTCGGCCGGCATCACGCTGGAGAACGTCGGCGGTGCGGCCGAGGCGCAGCTGCCGCTGGTGCTGGGCGCGGCGCTCGCCGCGCTGACCCTGGCGACCGTGGGCGCGGCCCTGATCAGCAGACGTCTGCTGCACCAGACCCACGGTCTGGGCCCGCACGAGATGACCCGCATGTACGAACACCACGACGCCGTGCTGCACGCGGTGCGTGAGGGCGTGATGATCCTCGACGGCGACGGCACCCTGCTGCTCTCCAACGACGAGGCGCGCCGCCTGTTCAGCCTCCCCGAGGACGCCGAGGGCCGGCACGTACGGGATCTGGGTCTGGATCCGGCCACGACGGAGCTGCTGTCCTCCGGCCGCATGGCCACGGACGAGGTGCTTCCGGTGGGCGACCGGCTGCTCGCGGTCAACCAGCGGCCCACCGACCCGGCGGGACGGCACCGGGGCAGCGTCACCACCGTCCGCGACACCACGGAGCTGCGGGCGCTGTCCGGCCGGGCGGAGGAGTCCCGCGAGCGGCTCAACATGCTCTACGACGCGGGCGTGGGCATCGGCACCAGCCTCGACGTGGCGCGGACCGCGCAGGAGCTGTCGGACCTGGCCGTGCCCCGGTTCGCCGACTTCGTCACCGTGGACCTGTTCGAGTCGGTGCTGGCGGGCGGGCAGCCGGACGCGGCCGCCGCGCTGCGCCGTACGGCCCGGACCGGCGTCGACGAGGACGCCCCGCTCTATCCGAGGGACCACCAGATCCGGTTCGTGGAGTCGTCCCCGCAGGGCCGGAGCCTGGCCGCCGGCCGCGCGGTCCTGGAACCCCGGCTGGACGAGGCGCCCGGCTGGCAGGCGCAGGACAAGGAGCGCTCCGCCCAGGTCGTCGAGTACGGCATCCACTCGCTGATCACGGTGCCGTTGCGGGCCGGCTCGCTGGTCCTGGGCGTGGTCAGCTTCTGGCGTTCACGCAAGCCGGAGCCGTTCGACGAGGACGAGCTGGCGCTGGCGGAGGAGCTGGTGGCGCGGGCCGCGGTGTCCATCGACAACGCCCGCCGCTACACGCGCGAGCACAGCATGGCGGTGACGCTGCAGCGCAGCCTGCTGCCGCGCACGCTGCCCGCGCAGAACGCGCTGGAGATCGCCTACCGCTATCTGCCCGCGCAGGCCGGGGTGGGCGGCGACTGGTTCGACGTGCTGCCGCTGTCCGGCGCCCGCGTGGCGCTCGTGGTCGGGGACGTCGTCGGGCACGGTCTGCACGCGGCGGCCACCATGGGCCGGCTGCGCACGGCGGTGCACAACTTCTCCGCACTGGACCTGCCGCCGGGCGAGCTGCTCGCGCTGCTGGACGAGCTGGTCGGCCGGATCGACCAGGACGAGGCGCAGGACGAGCACGTGGCCCCGGTCATCGGGGCGACCTGCCTGTACGCGGTGTACGACCCGGTGTCGCGGCGCTGCACGGTGGCGCGCGCGGGTCATCCGCCGCCGGCGGTGGTCCGGCCGGGCGGGCATGTGGAGTTCCCGGACGTGCCCGCCGGCCCCCCGCTGGGCCTGGGCGGGCTGCCGTTCGAGTCGGCGGAGCTGGAGCTGCCGGAGGGCAGCAGGCTGGTGCTGTACACCGACGGGCTGGTCGAGGACCGCGAGCACGACATCGACGTCGGTCTGGAGCGGCTGCGGGAGGCGCTGGCGGGCGCCGGGGAGTCCCCGGAGGAGACCTGCCGCGCCGTGCTGGACTCGCGGCGCCCGGGGAAGGCGGCCGACGACGTCGCGCTGATCGTGGCGCGGACCCGGGCGCTGCCCGCCGGGCGGATCGCCGAGTGGCCGGTGCCGTCGGACCCGGCGGCGGTGGGCGAGGTACGGGCGGCGGTGACGCGGAAGCTCGCGGAGTGGGGTCTGGACGAGCTGACGTTCGGCACGGAGCTGATCCTCAGCGAGCTGGTGACGAACGCGATGCGGCACGGCGGCGCCCCCATCCAGGTGCGGATGCTGTACGAGCGTCATCTGGTCTGCGAGGTCTACGACAGCAGCAGCACCGCCCCGCACCTGCGGTACGCGACCATGACGGACGAGGGCGGGCGCGGGCTGTTCCTGGTGGCGCAGCTCGCCGAGCGCTGGGGGACCCGCTATCTGCCCGCGGGCAAGGTGATCTGGGCGGAGCAGAACCTGCCGTAGACCGCCGACGTCATGTCATAAGATCACCTCGGGACATGGCATAAGGTCGGCTTATGGGCTCATAGACCGGACCCGCGTACCAGGTAAGGCAAGCCTCAGTTTAGGCTTCCCCACGAGACGCTTGTCATCGCTCGAAGGGAACCTGACCATGCCCCGCCCCCTGCGGGTAGCCATCGTCGGATCCGGCCCCGCCGGGATCTACGCCGCCGACGCCCTGCTCAAGTCCGACGTGGCCGCCGACCCCGGCGTGTCCATCGACATCTTCGAGCGGATGCCTGCGCCGTTCGGACTGATCCGCTACGGCGTCGCCCCCGACCACCCGCGGATCAAGGGCATCATCACAGCCCTCCACCAGGTGCTCGACAAGCCGCAGATCCGGCTGTTCGGCAACGTGGACTACGGCACCGACGTGCACCTCGACGACCTCCGCGCCTTCTACGACGGCGTGATCTTCGCCACCGGCGCCATGGCCGACCGCGCGCTGCCGATCCCGGGCATCGACCTGGACGGCTCCTACGGCGCCGCGGACTTCGTGTCCTGGTACGACGGTCACCCGGACGTGCCCCGCACCTGGCCGCTGCAGGCGGAGAAGGTCGCGGTGCTCGGCGTCGGCAACGTCGCCCTGGACGTGGCGCGCATCCTCGCCAAGACGGCCGACGAACTGCTGCCCACGGAGATCCCGCCGAACGTCTACGAGGGTCTGAAGGCCAACAAGGCGATGGAGATCCACGTCTTCGGCCGCCGCGGCCCGGCGCAGGCGAAGTTCAGCCCGATGGAGCTGCGCGAGCTGGACCACTCCCCCAGCATCGAGGTCATCGTCGACCCCGAGGACATCGACTACGACGACGGCTCGATCGCCACCCGGCGCGGCAACAAGCAGGCCGACATGGTCGCCAAGACCCTGGAGAACTGGGCGATCCGCGACGTCGGCGACCGCCCGCACAAGCTGTTCCTGCACTTCTTCGAGTCGCCCACCGAGATCCTCGGCGAGGACGGCAAGGTCGTGGGCCTGCGCACCGAGCGCACCGCCCTCGACGGCACCGGCAACGTCAAGGGCACCGGTGAGTTCAAGGACTGGGACGTCACCGCGGTGTACCGCGCCGTCGGCTACCTCTCCGACAAGCTGCCCAAGCTGCCCTGGGACATCGACTCGGGCACCGTCCCCGACGAGGGCGGCCGGGTCATCCAGGAGACCGGCGAGCACCTGACGTCGACGTACGTCACCGGCTGGATCCGGCGCGGTCCGGTGGGCCTGATCGGGCACACCAAGGGCGACGCCAACGAGACGGTGGCCAATCTGCTGGACGACTACGCCAGCGGGCGGCTCGGCACACCGGGCTCCCCGGACCCCGAGGCCGTGGAGGCGTTCCTCGCCGAGCGCGGCGTCCGCTACACCACCTGGGACGGCTGGTACCGCCTGGACGCGGCGGAGAAGGCGCTGGGCGAGCCGCAGGGCCGTGAGCGCGTGAAGATCGTCGAGCGCGAGGACATGCTCCGCGAGAGCGGCGCCTGACATTCCCCCGGCCCCGGGAAGGGGCCCGTCCGCCGGGCGTCCGGCCGGTCGCGTACCGGCCGGACGCCCGGTGTCGTCATTCCAGCAGGGCGAGCCGGGCCGTCTCCCCGGGGTCCACGCGCACCGCGCGGTGTCCGGGCAGGTGCACCTCGATGGGGTGGCGGCCTGCGGAGGGCACGGTGATCTCCAGCGACCCGCTCTCCAGACGCAGCCGCACGCCCCAGTGGCCGTGGTAACGGACGGTGAAGCCGTAGGACGACAGCTCCGGCAGCGGCACGGGGTCGAGCCACAGGGCGCCGCCCCGGGTCTCCAGGCCGGTCAGGCCCCGCTGCACGAGGTCGAGGGTGCCCGCCATGGCGCCGAGGTGGATGCCCTCGCCCGTGGTGCCGCCCTGGATGTCGGCGATGTCCGACTGGAGGGCCTCCTGGCAGAACTTCCAGGCGTCCCTGCGGCGCGCCCGGGCCAGGACCCAGCCGTGCACCAGGCCGCTGAGGGTGGAGCCGTGGCTGGTGCGGTGCAGGTAGTGGTCCACCGTGCGCCGCCAGGTCCGCTCGTCCAGGTTCAGCCCCAGCCGCCGGAAGACACCCTGCAGTTCGGCCGGTGAGAACAGGTAGCCGAGCATGAGGACGTCGGCCTGTTTGGACGCCTGGTAGCGGTTGACGCTGTCGCCCTCGGCCTCGAGGATCCGGTCGAGACGCCGGATGTCCCCGTACCGGCGCCGGTAGGCCCGCCAGTCCAGCTCGACGAGGTCGCCGTACCCCTCGAACTGGCTGATGACGCCCTCGTGGAAGGGGACGTGCAGGGTGCGGGAGACGTGGTCCCAGTGGTCGAGTTCGGCCTCGTCGAGGCCGGTGCGCTCGGCCAGTTCACGGCGGCGCGGCACGGGAAGGTGGCGCAGCACCTCCAGGGTGCGGGCCAGCACCCAGGCCGCGGTGACGTTGGTGTAGGCGTTGTCGTCGAGGCCGGGGCGGTCGGCGTCCGGGTAGGCCTCGTGGTACTCGTCGGGGCCCAGCACGCCCTTGATCCGGTAGCGGCCCAGCCGGTCGTCGAAGGAGGCGGAGCCGGCCCAGAAGCGGGAGATCTGCAGCAGCATCTCCGCACCCTTGGTGTGCAGGAACTCCTCGTCGCCTGCGGCCTCGCAGTACTCCCACACGTTGTAGGCGATCGCCGAGCCCACGTGGTGCTGGAGGTGGGAGTGGTCGGGCAGCCAGCGGCCCGACCTCGGGTTGAGGTGCAGCTGCTGGGTCTCCTCACGGCCGTCGCTGCCGGACTGCCACGGGTACATCGCGCCGCGCCGCCCGGCGTCGTGGGCCGCCGTCCGGGCACGCTCCAGACGCCGGTACCGGTAGTGCAGCAGCGCCCGGGACACCTCGGGGAAGTGCAGGTTCAGGTACGGCAGGACGAACAGCTCGTCCCAGAAGACGTGCCCCCGGTACGCCTCCCCGTGCAGGCCGCGGGCCGGCACCCCCACGTCCAGGTCGGCGGTGTGCGGGGAGAGGGTCTGCAGGACGTGGAAGAGGTGCAGCCGCAGGATGCGTCCCACCTCGTCGGGCACGTCCGGTTCCGCCCGCCGCCACAGCTGGTGCCAGGCCGTCAGATGGGGAGTCAGCAGCTCGTCGAAGGGGGCGGCCCGGTGCACCCGGTCGACGGCGGCGTGCAGCGGGTCGCTGATCGCCGGGTCGCGTGAGGTGTGCAGGGCGACGACCTTGTCGACGGTCAGGGTCTTCCCGTCCGTCAGCTCCAGCCGGGTCGTCTGCACCGCGCGGGGCCGCTCGTGGCGGACGGTGACGGACGCGGGCGAGGTCAGCCGGGCGGCACAGGCGATCCGGACGTCGGACGTCCGGGTGCGGCAGCGCAGCCACACGGCCTCCTGCTGCGAGCTGCCGGTGACCACGTGGGTGAGGTGGTTGCCGTCCAGGTCGGCGTAGCGGGGCACCCCGGCGTTGGTGACGCCGCCGTCGAGCGCCGCCTCGACCTCGAGCTGCCCGGAGAACCCCTCGGCGGTGAACTCGGTGCGCAGGCCGGCGAGGTGAGGGTCGGCCATGTGGACGAACCGCAGCTGCCGCACCAGGAGCGCGCCGCCCGCCCCGAGCCCGAACCGGGTCCGGCGCTCCATCAGGCCGGAGGACAGGTGCAGGGTGACGGCGTGGTCGAGGACGGGTGCGGTGTCGGGGGTGAGCCAGGTGCCGCCGGGCCGGCGAAAGCGCAGGGGCAGCCAGTTGGGCAGGTTGACGACGTCCTCGTTCTCCACCTGGCGGCCCGCGACCGAGGAGACGAGCCGGTTGTAGACGCCGGCCGCGTAGGTGCCGGGGTAGTGCACGGTGTCGGCGGTGCACTCCGCGAGGACGCCACGGGTGGCGAAGTAGCCGTTGCCGAGCGTGCACAGTGATTCCCGCAGGCGCTCGTCGGCGGGGTCGTAGCCCTCGTACTGCCAGGTCCAGCCCGTCACTTCGCCGCTCCTCCCGCCGACGACCGCCGCGCACGCGGGTGTGCGAGGGCGCCGGGGGGCCGGCAGCGGCCCGGCCCGGCGCCGTCACCGGCGGCGAGTCCTCCCGGCCGCGGGGCCGGGCGGTCCCGCCGCGACCGGAACGGCGCACCGAGTACCCCCGGCCGAAGCGGAACACACACCTCCGGTACGGCGGGCTACTCCTCGCCCACCGGCACCCGCCACACCAGGGTGGTGCCGCCGCCCGGGGTGTCCGTGGTCTCGAAGGAGCCGCCGAGCTGCTGGGCGCGCTCGGCCATGTTGCGCAGGCCGCTGCGGCGCCCGCCGGGAGGCAGGCCCACGCCGTCGTCCGCGACGGTCAGCCGCACCTCGCGCCCGTCGGTCTCCACGATCACCTGGGCGCGGGTCGCGCGGGCGTGCCGGGCGACGTTGGTGAGCGCCTCGGAGAGCACCGCCACCAGGTGGTCGGCGGCCTCCTTGGACACACGGGTGTCGATCAGGCCCTCCATCCGCACGCTGGGCGCGTAGCCCAGCAGCGGGGCGGCCTCCCCGACGAGCCGGACCACGCGGGCGCGCAGGCCGGCCCCGGCGCCGCCCGCGGAGGCGCGGGAGCGCAGGCCGAAGATGGTCGAGCGGATGATCTTGATGGTCTCGTCGAGGTCGTCGACGGCGCGCAGCACCCGCTCGGAGGCTCCCTCGTGCTCGATGAACCGGCCGGCGCTCTGCAGGGTCATGCCGGTGGCGAACAGCCGCTGGATCGCCAGGTCGTGCAGGTCGCGGGCGATGCGGTCGCGGTCCTCGAGGACGGCGATCTGTTCGGCGTCCTGGCGGCGCTCGGCCAGTTCCATCGCCACGGCGGCCTGGGCGGCGAAGCCCCGCAGCGGTTCGATCTCCTTGTCCGTGAAGAGATGGCCGCCGGCGGCCCGGACCAGCAGCAGGGTGCCGCGCACGCCGTCCTCGCCGCCGATCGGCACCGCCACGGCGGGCCCGAGGTCGGTGAACGTCTGCGGGCCCTGGTGCACCCGTTCGTCGTGGGCGATGTCCGTCGAGGTGACGGGCGCCGCGGACGCGAACGCCCGGCCGAGGAGGCTGCCGGCGACCGGCACGACGAGGCCGCGGTGCGTCTCGGCGTCCTGTCCGAGGGCGAGTTCCACGGTCAGCGAGTCGGTGCCCTCCATGGGCACCGCGACGACGGCGAGGGCGGCTCCGGTGATCTCCCGGGCCCGCTCCGCGACGAGCAGCAGCGCCTCGCCGCGCTCGCTGCCGGACATCAGCCCGTGGGTGATCTCGGCGTTGGCCTGGAGCCAGCGCTCCCGCAGCCGGGACTCCTCGTAGAGGCGGGCGTTGTCGATGGCGACGCCGGCGGCGACCGCGAGGGTCGACAGGACCGATTCGTCCTCCTCGTCGAACTGCGCCCCGCCGTGCTTCTCGGTCAGGTACAGGTTGCCGAAGACCTGGTCGCGGACGCGGATCGGGACGCCGAGGAAGGTGTTCATCGGCGGGTGGTGCGGCGGGAAGCCGTAGGAGGCGGGGTGCTCGGACAGCTTCGGCACCCGCAGCGGCTGCGGGTGGCGGATCAGCTCGCCGAGGATGCCGTGACCCTCCGGGTAGTGGCCGATGCGGGCGATCTCCTCGTCGCTGACGCCGACGGTGTGGAAGGCGGACAGCCGTTTGCCGTCCGGGCCGATCACGCCGAGGGCGGCGTACTGTGCGTCCACGAGCGCGGCGGCGGCTTCCACGATGGAGTGCAGTGCCTGCTCCAGTTCGAGCTCGCGGCCGACGGAGAGGACCGCCTCGAGGAGGCTGCGCACGCGGTCGCGGGTGCCGCGGGCGGCGTCGATGCGCGCCTGCAGCTCCTCCAGCAGTTCGTCCAGCCTGAGCTGCGGCAGACGTACGCGCGCGTCCTCGTGCCGCTCCGGGGCCCTCTCCCGCCCGGCGTCAGTCACCCGTGCGCCTCCTGTCCCCGCATTCCGGCACCACCCGCCCGGCGTCCTCCCGGGGCGGGCGTCGGGAACGGTCCAGCAGACGTGACGGTACGGCATCGGGCGGGCCGCGCATCCGGCGGGGACCGCCCGACGGACACGTCCGCGGCCCCGTGCGCCGGCGGGCGGGGCGCGGGGCCGCGGACGGGGCGGGTGTCAGACCTCCAGCTCGTTCTCGATGCGGCGCATCTGATGGCGCGCCATGGCCAGGTTGGCCCGGCTGGAGTCCAGCACCAGGTAGAGGAACAGGCCGTTGCCTCCGCGCCCCTTGAGCAGGCGGATCAGGTGGTACTGGCTGTTGAGGGTGATCAGGATGTCCTCGATCTCCTCCTTCAGCCCCAGCAGCTCCATGGTGCGCAGCTTGGACCGCACGACGTCGGTGTTGCCGGCGGCGGCGACCTCCAGGTTGAAGTCCTTGCCGCCGCCGAGGGTGCCGAGGGCCATGCCGCTGGTGTAGTCGACGAGGGCGGCGGCCGTGGCGCCGTCGATGGAGCTGAGGCATTCCTTGAGCGCGGTCTCGGTGTTCGCCATGGGTGGTGTCCTTTCCGGATCGTGAAGGGTGGTACGGGCCGGCGCCGGCGGTGTGCGGGCGTCCGGCCGGGTGGTGGGATCGGTGGGCGCCGGTCAGCCGCCGGTCCGCGGCCGGTGGGCGGGACGCTGCGGGGTGCGTACGGGGAGGGTGCCGATGGGCCGGGACCGGTCGACGGGGTCGGGGGCGCCGTCGCCTGCGGCGGGCCGGTCGGCGTGGCGTCCGCCGCCGGGGCCGATGCGGGCGTCGACCAGTTCCGCGATCCGGGCGCCGCTGCGGCGGCCCTCCAGGTGGAGCCGGCCGACGTTGACGCGGTCGTCGGCGAGGAGGGTGAGGACGGCGGTGGTGCCGGCCGCGTAGGTCGCGATGTAGCCGTGGGCGCCGCGGACCAGTAGTTCGCGGAAGTCTCCGCGTCCGGCGGCGTCCGTCATCCGGTGGGCGACGCCGAGCGCGGCGGCGGTGAGCGCGGCGAGCCCCTCGGGTTCGGTGGCGGGCACGTCGTGGGCGAGGACGAGTCCGTCGACGGTGGCCGCGAGGGAGCCCGCCAGCCGCGGGACGCGGGTGCGGAGCCGACGCAGTTCGTCCAGCACGTCGGTCTCGACGGCCATGAGCAGTCTCCTTTCGGCACGCTGCCGGCGCGTGCGGATCACAGTGCCTCCAAGGCGTCCAGGAGCCGTCTCAGCAGCGCTGTGTCGGGCTCGTCCCAGTCGGCGCGGCCCGCGCCGGGGACGGGGTGGACGGGCGGGGCGGGCGCGGGGGGTGCGGGGGCGACCAGTCCGTCGGCGGCCAGCCGGCGCAGTTCGACGAGGGTGTGGAAGGTGCGGTGGGCGAGGGCGGAGGCGATCTGCGCCGCGGTGCGTCCGCCGTCGACCAGGGCGAGCGCGCGGCCCCTGCGGGGCGGCAGCACGGCCGGGTCGGCGTCGGGGGTCCGCGCGAGCGGCGCGGTGTCGACGGCCGCGTCGGGCCAGATGCGATCCAGCAGGGCGCGGCGGCGGTACGACTCGCGCAGCACGGTCGCGACGGTCACGGGGCGGACCGCGCCGAGCCAGTGCGCGACGCCGGGGCGGAAGCGCAGGGCGGTGCCGTCGTGGGCGAGCGCGAAGTATGCGGCGTCGAACAGCGCGCCCAGGTGGGCGAGTTCGAGGGCGCCGGCGGTGAGGCGTCCGCTGTCGACGAGCTGGCGGCCCACCCGCTGCCGGGCGCCGGCCCGCTCGACGGCCTCCCACCAGCCGGCCGGGGCGAGGGCGCCGCTGCGTGTGAGCAGGTCGCCGAGGGCGGGGCTGTGGGCGGACTCGACGTGGACCACGTGTCCGGCGGCGAGGTAGAAGATTCCGGAGCGGGTGGTGAGCGCCCCGGTGGCCCGGTCGGCGGCGAGGGCGTCCAGCAGTTCGGGGGCGGATCCGTCCGCGCGGGCGGCGGCAGCGGTCATCCGAGCACCATCCGGTCCGCCATCTCGGCCAGCCGGATGCGGGCCAGGGCGAGGTTGCCGTCGGCGCGGTCCAGCGACAGGAACAGGAAGACCGTGCTGTCGAAGGTGGTGACGACGAACCGCAGCAGGTGGAAGGCGTCCGCGGTGGTGAGGATCAGGTCCTCCACGGGCGGTTCCCCGCCCTGGCCGGCGTGCGCGGGGGCGAGGGCGCCGCTCTCCATCGCCAGGCGGGCCAGTTCGGCGGTCTCGGCGGCGGTCGCCTCCACGTCGCCGCCCGGCGCCTCCCCCACTGCGCCCAGGGCGAGCCCGCTGATCCAGTCGACCACCAGGGCGCCACGTGCCCCGGGCAGTCGCATGGCTTCCAACAGACTCTCGTCGATTCCGGGCACGCCGGATCCCCCTCCTCGCACGGCTGTACCGCGAACGTGACGTCGACGCTACGGTGTGTGCTCGATCCAGGTGAGGGCTTCGGCGATTTCCCGTGGAATATGCGACAAGGGCGTCGGGACGCTGATAAGGTCCGCGCTTCTCGCTCCCGGTGCGGGGCGGGACGCGGGGCTCGCACGGGCGGTTCCGGACGGCGCGAGGGAACAGACGTGCGGGCGGTGGCTCCCGGGAGAAGGGGCGTCGCTGTGTGCGCGGCACACATCCCGTACGCGCCGCCCCGCGCGTCACCCGGTGTGTGCCGCCCGGGGTGTCGGCCGTCCGGGCGAGCCGTCCGCGGGCCGGGCACGCCGTACGGCGGAACCCGGCGTCCCGTCCCCGGGCGCGGACGACGATACTGAAGGCAGCACGTGCCCCCGCTGACGACTGGACCCATGCCGATCTCTGCCACAGCCCGCCCCACCGTCCCTCCCACCGTCCGGACGATCCGCGGCCGCCACGTCGGGGAGCGGGCCGACGAGACGCTCCGGCGCAGCCTCTCCGCCCTCAAGGACGCCGGGACCATCGACGACTTCCTGGAGCTCCCGGCGGACGACACCAAGCCCGACCTGGTGTTCGAGTCCCGGACGCGGGTCGGCGACGGCGTCACGGTCCGCGCCCGCCTGGTCCTCTCCCCCGCCGGAGCGAGGAGGCCGGACCGCGACTGGCTCCTGGTCGCCGAGGCGGAACGCCCCTGGGACCCCGCCTGGCCGTCCCCGGTCACGATGTTCTGGCCGCAGGAGCCTGACGCGGCCTGGAACCACGACCCGGCGTCGGGACTGCGCCCCGGCGAGATCAACCCGCTCCCGGAGGACGACAAGGACGTACGGCGCCGGCTGCGGGACTGCGCCCGCGACCCCTGGTACGTCCACGTCGTCGTCCACGAGGCGATGACCCCGGACGAGCGCGGTCACGTCCCGCTCGCGCACTGGCTGCCGCCGGGGCTGCGGCACCGGGTCGTCGAGCACCGGGCCACCCCGCAGCAGGCGCGGGTGACGAACTGGGCGCTGCGGGAGTTCGACGTGGAGGTCCCGCGAGGCGGCGCGGCGGTGCTGCCCGGCCGTCCGGTCCCCGAGGGGTACGAGCCGGACGCCTTCGCCGTGCGCGCGGTGTTCCTCGACGGCACCGAGCCCACGGACCTGGTGGACGCGGTACTGCGCTACGACGCGCTGCCGAGGGAGCTCCCCGAGCGGGCCGAGGACGCGCTGACGGCGCTGCGCGAGGACTGGCACCTGCTCACCCTCGCGGAGGAACTGGAACGGGAGCGGGCACTGGTGGCGATGTACGCCGAGGCGCTGGACGCGATGACGAAGTCCCGCGACCTGTACCGCGAGGCCGCCGAACGCGCCCACGAGGCGCTGGCCGCCTACCGGGAGACGGGACTCGCCCCACCGCCCCCGGCCGCACAGCCGCCGCGCCCACGGACCCCTGCCCCGCTCCAGCAGCTGACCCGCACACTGGAGCGCCTGAAGCCGGGCGGTTCCCGCCGCGGCCGCCCCTCCCCGGGGGAGACGACCCCGGCGCCCGACCCGGAAGCGGAACCGTCGGGCAAGGGGTGAGCCGGGCAGGCGGTGGAGGGGGGCGCAGGCCCTCGCGCTGCAGCGCGCGAGGCCTGACGGGGTTCCGCCGCGGACGGCCGCCCGGAGGAGAAGCCCGGGCCCCGGGGCAGAGGATGACACGGCGTTCCGCCGGGCGGTGGCCTTGGGGAGAGGCGGGTCGCCCCGGGGAGCGCGGCGCGACATGGGCCGGGCGATGCGGCGCACAGCGTCAGGCCGGAGCGCCCGAAGCACGGCGCGTCCCGCCGCGGCGGGCTTTCTTCGCACGAGGGGGTTCCGGCGCCCGAACCGGAAGCGGAACCTTCGGACAAGCTGTGGGCGCGGCCGGCGGGCGGTGGAGGGTCACCCCGTAGGTGTCTCCTCCGCCCACCGCCCGCACCGGCGTCGGCCGGTCAGTCCGTGACCTGGTGAGGTTCCGCCGGGGGCCACGGGGACCAGCGGGTGCCCGGGGGCGGGGTGGCCACGCGGACCACCAGCGCCGCCAGGGCCAGCAGTGCCGCCGCTATCGCCGCCGAGGTGGCGAGCCAGTCCGGGGCGAGCGCCAGGCCGACCGCCCTCGGCAGGGTGGCCTCGGTGAACGAGCCGCCGTAGGCGTGGGCGACGGCCGGCACCGTCGCCGCCACGACCCCCGCCGCGAGCACGACCACCGCGGGACGCACGACGAGGATCAGCGCCAGCACCGTGCACAGCACGGACAGGCCGACGGCGGTGGCGTGGACGTCGAGTGACACACCGTCACGTCGCAGCGGGAAATGGGTCACCGCGCAGACCGCGAGGGCGACAGCGGCCAGCCAGCTCGTCCAGATCGCCGACCGAGGCACGGGCCGTGAGACGCGGGTGCGCGCGGCGGTGCGGGGACGGGGGGCCGGCCGCGGGGTGCGGCGGACGGCGGGGCGACGGCGCCCGATCCGCGGCGCGCCGCCACGGGCCGCCGGGGTGCGTTCCGGCCCGGGCCGGGGGGTCTGCCGTGGCTCGCCTCGGCCTTCCGTCTCCTGCGCGGGCGGTGCCGCCTCCGCGGCGGCCGCGCGGAGGAGGTGCTCGGGGGGACGGTGGGCGGCCAGACGGTCGATCAGCTCGACCAGTTCGTCGACGGACCGGCCGGTGGCGGCGGCGCGCAGGGCCTCCTCGCGGCAGTGCGGCGCGAGGGGCTCGTTGTGCAGGAGCGCGACGAGGAGGGTGACGTCCTCCACCGAGCGGTGGGCGGCGGCCGCGCGGATCGTCTCGTCCGCGCTGGCGGCGTCACGGGGCGGCCGGGTCAGCAGGGCGACCAGCCGGGTGACGTCCTCCACGGACCGGTCGACGCCGGCGGCGCGCAGCGCGTCGACGACGGCGCGGGTGTGCTCGGGCGACCGTTCGAGCGCGGTGATGAGGTCGACGACCTCCTCGAGGGGGCGGTCGGACACGGCGGCGTGCACGAGATCGGTGACCGGATCGGCGTACACCCGCCCGGCAGTCCTGGTCGCCGCACCAGGTGGCCCGGCGGGGTCCGACGCGTCACCGAGGCGGTGCGGCTCCCCCGGCTCCCTCACGGGCTCCCCCGGGGTGTCGACGGGATCCACCAGATCGACCGTCGCCACCGGGTCCCGGGGCCCTTCGGCCGCGGCGCGTTCGCGCGGCCGCTCGACCGGATCGCGCGGATGGTTGCCGTGCACGGGATCGCGGGGGTGGCCGGCGTCGGCCTGCGGGGCCGTGCGGTCCGTCCCGGACGGATGGCGTGGGGGTGCGGTGTCCACGCCCGCGTCGGCCGCGTACCGCGCGTCGGCCGGAGCCGTGTGGTCCGCCGTCCGGTGGCGCGCCCAGGCCGGTTCGGGCCGGTGCGCGCCGGTCGCGGTGCCCGTCGTGCCGACGGGCGGCGCCGCGGCCGTATCCACCGGTATGCCGGGTTCGTTGGAGGAGGACGAGGAGAAAGTGGTCATGATCGACTCCAGGGGAAGACTGATGACCATTACTAGGCTCCCCCACCGCGTGCTGCCACTTGACTGAGCCGCAGGGATGACCTGCGACGATTCCGTGTTTCGCGTGTTGTTCACGGGGCAACGGTCGCGAGCGCGCATGGCCGGTCCCCGCCGCCATACCGGGGGCCGGAACGGGAATCCGTTTCCTCGAGGACTGTGCCGGGAGGCGAGGCCGCACCACGCGGCCACCGGGAGGAGGGCAGTGACCTTGGACACAACGACCGTGGTGTGGGGCGTCGCGGTCCTCGCGGCCCTGGTGCTGGCGGGCGCCGTGGCCGTGCTGGTCCGTCTGGTCCGCACACGGCGGGAGTTGCGGCGGGCGGGACTGCCCACCGGGCCCCGCTGGGTGTTCTGGGGTGCGGTGCTCTACCTGGTGCTACCGGCCGATCTCGTGCCCGACCCGGTGTATCTGGACGACATAGGGGTCCTGCTGCTCGCTCTGCGCACCATACGTGGTTCCGTCGGCGCGGGGACGCCCGGAGTGCCCGGAAGGCGCTCGGGACGACAACCCGCCGACGATTACGCTCCGTGAGGAAACCAACCACCCGTTCGATTCGTATAAGTCTCTGGAAGCCAACGCAAGTCGGCGGACCAAGCGGCGGCGCACAGAGGGCCGTTGCCTGATCGGCGCAGCACCGACGAGGGAGAGACGATGCAACCGTTCGCGCTCAACTACGCCCGTCCGGCGGTGGAGTTGGCCGTTGCCACTCCGTATGCGTATGACTCCGGACTGCAGTTGAACGTTCTCGGCGACGGGCGGATCGCGGCCTGCGACCACGCCCTGTTGCGCGAGGTGGGGACGACCACGTCCACCGCGGGCTCCAAGACCCACTTCGACGACTGAACGCGGACCGTAGACCATGACCGTGCTGATCCTCACCTGCGAGGAGGATGTGACCGCCGACATGGTGGTGGTCCATCTGAACGGCGCAGGGGTGCCGGTGGTCCGTCTCGACCCCGCCGATCTCACCGGTGGCGTCTCGCTGTCCGGCGAGTACGTCCACGGCCGGTTCCGCGGCCATCTGTCCGCCGGCGGACGACTGGTGAGCATCGGCGGGCTGCGGTCGGTGTGGGTGCGCCGCCCCGGCACTCCGGCCGAGCGCGCCCCGCAGCCGTCCGCGTGGCTGACCGAAGAGGCGTCCCAGGCCCTCTACGGCATGCTGCGCGGCTGCGACGCGCGATGGATGAACCACCCGGACGCCGCACGACAGGCCCGCCACAAGCCGTGGCAGCTGCGCCTGGCCCAGCGCTGCGGGCTGCCCGTGCCGGCGACGGTGATCACGACGTTCCCGCGCGCGGCGCGGGAGTTCGCGGAGCGGTTCCCGGATCTGGTGGTCAAGCCGGTGTCGGGGGCGCATCCGCAGGATCCGCCGCGGGCCGTGCCGACGAGCAGGGTGGCGCCGGACACGGACTTCTCGGCGGTGGCCTACGGGCCGACGCTGCTGCAGCGGCGGATCGCCAAGCGGGCGGACATCCGGCTCACCGTGGTGGGCGACGTGCTGCTGGCAGCCCGCAAGACGACGGCGCGGGACGCCGATCCCCAGGTGGTGGACGTGCGGTTCGCCGCGCCCGGACCGCCGTGGGAGCCGGCGGAGGTCCCCCCGCGCATCGCGGACGCCGTGCTCGACTACATGCGCCGGGCGGAACTGGCGTACGGGGCCTTCGACTTCGCGGAGGACGCGGACGGGACCTGGTGGTTCCTGGAGTGCAACCAGTCGGGGCAGTTCGGGTTCGTCGAGGTGGAGACGGAACAGCCGATCGCGCGGACCATCGCGCAATGGCTGTCCCGTCCCGTCCCCGAGGAGCCGGCAGAACCGGCCGGTTCGGTCACCACGGTGCGGTGAGCCCCGGTCACCGCACCGACGAGGGCATGTGCGCGCGCGTCAGTGCGGCCGGGGTCCGGGCAGCAGGGCGGCGCGCTGCCAGCCGTTGCCGGGGGCCTGCTGCGGCCGGTCGAGGCCGGAGCCGTAGCCGGGCGACTGCAGGGGCCGCATGACCGACTCCAGTTCCCTGTTCACGCGTTCGGCCTCGCGGCGGACCTGTGCGGGCACGTCGCCGCACTCCGCGATGAGTCGGTCGTAGATGGGGGAATCCTGGAACACCCGACAACGCGCCTTTCTCCTCGGCGTCCCCGGTGCGGGGCCGCGACTGCCGAGTGTATGCGGCCAACGGGGGTGAAGTGGGCGTTCCGGGCGTCAGGCGCCCGTCGTGGAGCCGGGACGGACGATCATCAGGACGGTGACGGTCGCCCAGAGCAGGTTGAACACGCCCGTGAACATGGCGAGTTGGACCGTGCTGCGGTGATCGACGGGCCGTCGCGCGGTCACCTGCGCGACGAGTTCGTCCTGACGGGGGAGGACGAGGGCGATGAGCGTACCGGCGGCGACCGCGGTGAGAAACACCGAGGCGACGAGCCAGGCGTCGCCGAGGACACCCATCGCGAGGCCGGTCGCCAGCCCCAGCACCGGCACGAGCACGCCGAGTCCGGCGTACACGCGGCAGATCCGGTGGAGCAGCTCGACGGCGCCGGCCGCGCGCGGGCCCGGGTCCGTCCCGTCCGCCGGGGCCGCGCGGCGCACGGCCGGCGGGAACATGCTGGCTGCGACGGTCACCGGACCGACTGCGACGATGGCGGCCAGGACGTGGAGGGACAGGAGCAGCTTGGTCACCGGGGCTCTTTCCTTGACGTGATCGGCGGTTTCGGCCTGATCGGCCTGATGCCGGGTTCACGCTAGGAGCCGTGGCGACGGCCGGACAGCGGCTGGATCGACAGTTCCCCACGGATTCCCGCCAACGGCGGTGACGAGGCACGGCGCACGTCCGGACAGGAGGGGGACGGTGGCGGGAATCCGTCTAGGGTGGCGTTCATGCACTCCGTGGCGATCCTCGTACTGGACGGCGTGGTGCCGTTCGACATGGCGGCCCCCATGCAGGTGTTCGACTTCACGCGGTTGCCCGACGGCCGTCATCCGTACCGCGTCCGGCTGTGCGCCGAGCGGCCGGAGGTGGCCGCGGACGGCGGCTTCGCGCTGCGCGTCGACCGCGGTCTCGAGGCGCTGGCGGACGCCGACACGGTGATCGTGCCGGGGCGCGCCCCGAACTCACCGCCGCCCTCCCCCGCGGTGCTGGCGGCGCTGCGCCAGGCGGCAGCGGCGGGCACCCGGATCGCGTCGGTGTGCGTGGGCGCCTTCGTGCTGGCGGAGGCGGGCTTGCTGGACGGGCTGCGCGCCACCACGCACTGGGTGGCCGCCGAGGAGTTCGCGCACGCGTTCCCGCGGGTGGAGGTGGAGCCGGACGTGCTCTACGTGGACAACGGGCTCATCCTCACCTCGGCCGGCGCGGCCGCCGCGCTGGACATGTGCCTGCACATGATCCGCCGTGACTTCGGGTCGGCGGTGGCGGCGGACGCGGCGCGGATGTCGGTGATGCCGCTCGAGCGTGAGGGCGGGCAGGCCCAGTTCATCGTGCACGAGCACCCGCCCGTGCCGCGCGGCTCGGACCTGGAGCCGCTGCTGGAGTGGATCGAGGACAACGTGGCGCACGAGGTGACGCTCGCGGCGATGGCGGCTCGGGCCGGGATGAGTGAGCGCACCTTCAGCCGCCGTTTCCGCGAGCAGACCGGCACCACGCCGCTGCAGTGGCTGCTGCGGGCCCGGGTGCGGCGCGCCCAGTACCTGCTGGAGAACAGCGACCACACGGTCGAACGGATCGCCCAGCAGGCGGGGTTCGGCTCCCCCACGGCGTTCCGCGAGCGGTTCCGCAAGGTGGTGGGGACGACCCCGTACGCCTATCGCAGGTCGTTCAGGGGCGGACGCGCCGCGTCCGCCCGGGCGGACGGCCGCGTCCCGGGCTCAGACGGCCAGCGACAGGCCGCTCTCGCCGTCGGCCTCGGGTGACCGGCGAAGGTCCCTCCGGGCACGGACGAGCAGGTCGTCGGCGCGCGCGATGGCGTCGTGGATGCCGGCCGTGCCCATCGTCACGCAGAGCCGGCGGGTGACGTCCTCCAGTTCCCTGGCCACCGCCGGAGTCTGCCGTTCCGCCTGCGCGATCCGCAGCGCCGCATACCGCGTCAGCAGCCGCCTGACGACCTTCGGATCCGGTACGAGCACGTAGCGCCCCTTTCGTGTTTCCGGTGCGCATGCCCGAAGACGGCGAAACCACGCCCATCCCGCGCCTCACTGATCGAAAGTGACCGAAAACATTCGCACTGCGACCGGACGACCTGGGCCCACCCGGCCACCCGGGGCCACTCGCCCCGGAGAACGGGACGACGGCTCAAGCCACCTGACCGCTGTGCAGCGCCGTGTACGCACCATCCCGCCGCAGCAGCTCCTCGTGCGTACCCACCTCCTGCACGGCCCCGTCGGCCATCACCACGATCCGGTCGGCCCCGCGCACCGTGGACAGCCGGTGCGCCACGACGAACGTGGTCCGCCCGCGCAGCAGCCGGACGAGCGCCTCCTGCACCAGCGCCTCCGAACGGGTGTCCAGTGCGGACGTCGCCTCGTCCAGCACCAGCACCCTGGGGTCCCTTATCAGCGCGCGGGCGATGGCCAGCCGCTGGCGCTGACCGCCCGACAGCCGCGCCCCGCGCTCCCCGACGAGGGTGTCGAGGCCCTGCGGCAGCCGGTCGACGAACTCCAGGGCGTTGGCGTCGCGCAGCGCGGCCCGCACCGTCTCCTCGTCCGCGTCGTCCATGCCGTAGGCGACGTTCTCCCGCACGGTGCCGTCGAACAGGATCGACTCCTGGGGCACCACGGACAGGAAACGCCGGTAGGTGCGCAGGTCCAGGGTGTTCATGTCGGTGCCGTCGACCAG
Organism: Streptomyces werraensis; assembly: GCA_014656175.1. GTDB lineage: Bacteria > Actinomycetota > Actinomycetes > Streptomycetales > Streptomycetaceae > Streptomyces > Streptomyces werraensis. The sequence goes on along the minus strand of BNBX01000003.1, from coordinate 420,370 downwards.
CAGCCGCCCGGACGTGGGGCGGATGAACCCGATGACGAGGTTCAGCACCGTGGACTTGCCCGCCCCGGACGCGCCGACCAGGGCGATGGTCTCGCCCGGCGCGACATCGAGGGTGAAGTCCCGTACGGCGGGGCGGCCGTCACCGTCGTAGGCGTGCCCCACGCCCTCGAAGGTGACCGCGCCGCGCAGCGCGGTGAGTTCGGCCTTGCCCTCGTTGTCCTCCAGCTCCGGCGCCTGCAGCACCTCGCCGACCGAGCGCACGGACTCCAGCCCCTTGGTGATCACCGGGGCCAGACCCGCCAGTGTGGTGGTGGAATTGGTGAGGGTGGTCAGGAAGGCGCTGAGCATCACCACGTCGCCGGCGGTGACGCCCCAGACGTCGTAGTACGACACGAGGGCGGCGCCGGCCAGCACCGTCACGCCGACCACGTTGAGGACCACCCACGCCAGCGAGCCGAACCGCCCGTTGACCAGGTCGAGGCGCATCCCGGAGGTGAGCAGCCGGTCGAGGGTGCCGTGCATGCGGCGCAGCGCCTTGCCCTCCAGGCCGTGGGCGCGGGTGACGGGGATCAGCCGGGTCATCTCGGTGACGCGGGAGGACAGCGTCTCCACCTCGTGCCGGAAGTGCTCGTTGTGGGTGCGCAGCCGCGCCCGCAGCCGGGCGACGAGCAGGGCCGCGGCGGGCACGACGACGAGGAAGACGGGCAGGAACTCGGGGGTGCGCACGGCGATGATGATCAGGCCTCCGGCCAGCACGGTGAGCGCGCCCAGCCCGGTCTCCGCGGTCTGCTGCACCATCTGCTCGACGGTCTCGACGTCGCGGACCACCTTGGCCTGGAGCACGCCCGCGCTGACCCGGGAGTGGTAGCCGATGGAGAGCTGCTGCATGCGCGTGCACAGCGCGGAGCGCAGGGCGGTGCCCATACGGCGGACGCTGCCGTAGAGGAGGCGGACGTACAGGACGTGCAGCGGATAGTTGACCAGCAGGATGAACATGATGACGCCGGTGCTGGTCCACAGCCGGGAGACCGGCTGGTGCTGGACGACGGTGTCGATGATCGACGCGGTGATCAGCGGCAGCAGCCAGACGGGGCTGTGCTTGACGGTGAAGACGACGACCGCCGCGGCCAGCCGGCCGCGGTCCGCGCGGAACAGGTAGCCGAGCGTGCGCACGGGATGCTCGCCCCGGTAGCGGTGGTCGAGCGGTCTTATCTGCGGCGATGCCATGGGCGGTGGTCCTCCCCCTGTGAAGCGCCGCCCGGGCGGATCGCGGCGCGCGAACGGCGCCCGGCGCCCCTCGTGGGCCGCCGGGCGCGGGAACGGCCGCTCAGGCCGCGTCGAGCTCCGCGATCTCCTCGGCGCTCAGTTCGAGGTCGGCGGCGCGCACGGAGTCCCGCACCGACTCGGGACGGCTCGCGCCCGGGATCGGCACGACGACCGGCGACTTGGCGAGCATCCAGGCGAGGCACACCTGGTGCGCGCTCACTCCGTGCTCCTGCGCCACGCGCGCGAACGGCGCGTATGTGGAGCCGAGTTCACCGGCCTTGGAAATGCCGCCGAACGGGCTCCAGGGCAGGAAGGCGACACCGAGCTCGTCGCACAGCTCCAGCTCCGGCTCACTGGAGCGGAACGCGGGCGAGAACTGGTTCTGCACGGAGACGAGACGCCCGCCGAGGATCTCCTGGGCCTGACGGATCTGCTCGGGATTCGCGTTGGAGATGCCCGCCATGCGGATCTTCCCCTCGTCGAGCAGGTCGCGGATCGCGCCGACGGACTCGGCGTACGGGACCCGGGGGTCGGGCCGGTGGAACTGGTAGAGGCCGATCGCCTCCACGCCCAGCCGGCGCAGGGACGCCTCGCAGGCCCGCTTCAGGTACTCCGGCCGCCCGTCGAGGGTCCAGCTGCCGTCGCCGGGGCGCAGATGCCCGCCCTTGGTGGCGACCAGGACGTCGCCGCCCCGCTCGTGGGTGGCCAGAGCCTTGGCGATCAGGCTCTCGTTGTGCCCCACCTCCCCGGCGTCCCGGTGGTAGGCGTCCGCGGTGTCGATCAGGGTGACGCCCGCGTCCAGGGCGGCGTACAGGGTGGCCAGCGAACGGGACTCGTCGGGCCGTCCCTCGATCGACATGGGCATCCCGCCCAGTCCGATCGCGGACACCTCGACCTCACCGATACGACGCATGTGCATGTGCGCGAAGCCCCTTCCGGCTGTCGTGCTGGTGATCGTGGAAAGCGCATACCAGCCTCGTCGCCGGGTGCCCGGAAATCCAACAGGGAAAGCCGAACGGATTCATCGGACCGGTCGCTGAATCGACCCGTACGCACCGGCCGTGTTCGCCGCGCGCCCCTCCTCCCCCGGGGTTACGCTGCGCGAAACCGACCCGCTGCCCCCGTACCGGAGGTTCCGATGGCCCCGCTGCTCAATCCGTACCTCAATTTCGACGGCACCGCCCGGCAGGCGATGGAGTACTACAAGGAGGTGTTCGGCGGGGAGCTGAACATGCACACCTTCGGGGAGACCGGCGGCGCCGGGGAGGAGTACGCCGACAAGATCATGCACGCGATGCTCACCACTCCCGACGGTTTCACGATCATGGGCTCGGACGGGCCTCCCGGCATGGAGTACGCCTCCGGCAACAACTTCGCCGTGAGCCTCAGCGGCGAGGAGGAGGACACGCTGCGCCGCTACTGGGAGAAGCTGTCCGACGGGGGTCAGGTGTCGGTGCCGCTGGAGCGGCAGATGTGGGGCGACGTCTTCGGGATGTGCACGGACCGGTTCGGCGTCCCGTGGATGGTCAACATCAACACACGGCAGGGCTGAGGCGGCCCGGACGGCCGGTGGTTGACACGGCGTTCCGGCCGGGATCATCGTGCAGGCCTGGCGCGCGCCGGCGGGGCGCGGCGCCGACACCGGCCCGGCGGCGCGAGGCGCCCCGGGGAGAGGCGGCGGCATGCGGATCGGACTGCTCGGCACCGGACCCTGGGCGCGGGCGGCACACGCCCCCGCGCTCGGCGGACACCCCGGCCTGGACTTCGTCGGCGTCTGGGGGCGCAGGCCCGAGGCCGCCGGGGAACTCGCCGCGATCCACGGCGTCCGGGCGTACGACGACGTCGACGCGCTGCTCGCCGACGTGGACGCCGTCGCCGTCGCGCTGCCGCCGGCCGTGCAGGCGGAGCTGGCGGTGCGGGCCGCGCGGGCGGGCCGCCATCTGCTGCTCGACAAACCTCTCGCGCCCACCGTGGCCCAGGGGCGCGCGGTCGTGGAGGCCGTGGACGCGGCGGGCGTGGCCTCCGTGGTCTTCTTCACCACCCGCTTCCAGCCGGAACCGCAGGCCTGGATCGAGGAACAGACGCGCGTGGGCGGCTGGTTCACCGGGCGGGCGCAGTGGCTCGGCGCGGTGTTCACCTCCGAGGACAACCCCTTCGCCGCCTCGCCCTGGCGGCAGGAGAAGGGCGCCCTGTGGGACGTCGGCCCGCACGCCCTGTCCGTGCTGCTGCCGGTGCTGGGGGAGCCGCGCCGGGTGACGGCGGCGGCGTACGGGCCCGGCGACACCGTGCATCTCGTGCTGGACCACTCCGGCGGGGCCTCGAGCAGTACGACGCTGAGTCTGACCGCTCCCCCGGCCGCGGCGGGCGCGGTGGTGGAGTTGCGGGGCGAGTCTGGGGTGACCGTGCTGCCGGAGGCCCGGGAGGACGCCGTCCCGGCGCTCGTCCGGGCCGCGGACGCGCTGATCGCCGCGGCCGGCTCCGGGGAGCCGCACCCGTGCGACGCGCGGTTCGCCTTCACGGTCACCAGGGTCCTCGCCGACGCGGAGACGCTGCTGCACAGCGGCACGCGTTGAGAACCCCTCCCGAACGCACCGGGGGCGGCCCGCGCCTCCGACACCCGGCGGAGTGCGGCCGGTGCGCTGCGTGCACGGCTCACGCGGGCCGGCTTAAACGATCCTTAAGAACCGGTTAAGCGATCGTGCGCACTCTGTCGTGCATTCAAGTTGGCGCAGGTCAGGGGGGTGCAGGGACAAGTCGGACCCGTTGGCGGTCCCGGCCCCGGTCCCTACCATCGGTGCCGCGCGCCGGTCCCGACGCGCGGCCTGAGAGCGCTCTCACGTGTCTCCAGGACCGGTCGGGCCCGGTGTGCCCCACCGCAACCGCACGAGCACTCTGGAGACCCCCCACATGACTCCCCGGCACCAGCGCACCCTCGGCCGCCGCAAGCTGCTCTTCGCCCTCGGCGGAGCCGCCGTGGCGCTGCCCGCGGCCGCGGCGATCGCCCCCCATGCCCTCGCCGACCAGTCCGGTGAGGGCGGGTCCGGCACGAAGGCGGCCGCCTCGCTGCCGCTGACGATCGTCAACGACAGCGGCTCCTTCGACAACGCCTCGGTGCACCTGTACGTCGTGGGCAACGCCGACGGCCGCCAGGTCCGGCTCACGCCCGACGGCACGCTCGCCCCGATCGACCTGGCGGACAACGGCGCGGACGGCTTCACCGACTACGCGATCAGCCTCTCCGGCAACGAGACAACGCTGTCACTGCCGTACATGTCCGGCCGCATCTACGTCGCGCTCGGAGAGAAGCTGAAGTTCAAGGCCGTCGCGGACGGCAACGGCGCGGCCGCGCTGCAGTACCCGGCCGGATGGGTCTCCTCGGACCCGAACTTCGGCGTGCTGCACGACTGCGCGGAGTTCACGTACAACTCCGCCGGTCTGTTCTGCAACACCACCATGGTCGACATGTTCAGCGTGCCGCTGAGCATCCGTCTCACCGGCGCCGACGACCGGACCACCGGCACGGTCCGGCCCGGGGGCCGCGCGGCGGCGTTCGCCGCCGTCAAGGGGACCGAGGGCTTCGACCGGCTGGTGGTGGACGACACCCGGATCATCGCGCCCGGCCACGGCCTGGACGCCGGGCTGTTCGCCGAGGACTACTTCGCCCCCTACATCGACGAGGTCTGGAGCACCTACACCGGCCGGGACCTGAAGGTCACCACCAACGCCGGCACCTTCACCGGGCGGGTGCGCGGGGACCGGTTCACCTTCGACGGGCCCGCGCAGGTCGCGTTCGACAAGCCGTCCACCCGCGACGTGCTGTTCTGCGACGGCGCCCTGGCCGCGCCCAACGACGGCACCACGGGCCCGGTCGCCGCGATCCTGGGCGCCGGCTTCAACCGCTCGACGCTGCTCAGCCACCCCGAGCAGCCCACCACCGACCCCGCCGAGTTCTACCTGACCGAGCTGACCAACCACTACTCCAAGGCCATGCACACGGCCACCGAGGACGGCAGGGCGTACGGCTTCGCCTTCGACGACGTGGCGGACTTCGCCTCGTACATCCAGGACACGGCGCCCACCGCCCTGCGGCTGACGCTCACGCCCTTCGAGTGAGCGGGGGGAGCAGGTTTCCCCGGGGCGGGGCACGGTACCCCGGCATGCACGGGGAGGCCCCGCACCCGGGGCCCGGGCGCCCGACGGCGGGCGCGCGGGGCGTTCCGGATGCACGGCGGGCCTCCGCGGTGAAGGCTGAGTACGGGACCCGGCGCCCGGCGCCGGGCCGTATCAGCGATCCGGACCCGAGGAGCCCGAAGATGTCGACGTCCCAGCCCGACGCGTCCCGGCAGAGCGAGGACCGCGCCACCCCGGACAGCCTGCTCCACACCCGCACCGGCACCGAGGTGTCGCCGGAAGACCTGGTTCTCGCCAGCGGCAAGGACCTCACCCCGCAGAACATCGAGTGGGCCAGGCGGAAGCTGGCCGAGGAGGGTCCCTCCGCGATGGAGAAGATCCTCCCGTAGGCCACCGCACGGCCCGGTCCCCGCTCCCTCGGCAGCGGGACGCCGTCGGGCCCGGTGCACACACGGTGCACCGGGCCCGACGGCGTCGTACACGTCTCCGACAGCGCCTAGGAGCGGTCGTCGGGGAGTTCCGTCTCGTCCTCCACGACGTGCATGGCGGCCTCCTCCGCGCCCGCCGCGCCGCCGTCGATGCCGACGTCGTCGGCGACGGACTCCTTGGTGGTGTCGGTGTGCGCGCCCTCGTCCGGCGCGACCAGGCGTCCCGCCCGGGCGGTGCCCGCCTCCGGGTCGACCGGCTCACCCTCGCCCCCCGGCAGGTCGCCCACCCCGTCGCCGGTCTCCGCGGAGGGGTCGGGCACCTCCTGGGCCAGCCGCTCGTCCAGGGTCTCCCCGTCGTGCTGCTCGGCCGCGGTGACGCCGTGCTTGGTGACGCCCACCGCCTTCTCCGGCGGTGAGTAACCCTCGTCGAGCATGTCGTCGTAGTCCCGCTCGTCGAGGGCGTCCTGCATGTCGAGCGGGGCGCCATCCTCCTGCTGCTCGTTGCTCCCGGTGGGCTGGTAGACGTCGTCCCCCATCGGTTCGGAGCCCATGGCGTCCTCCCTGTCGGCTTGCGTCGGCTCGTGCCGTCTCGGTGTCCGATCCGCGTATCCGCTGAAACGGTCTCTAACCCCGTGAGCTGCCCGGCCTGCGGCAAAACCCCTGGATCTCACTCCCGTGGGGTGTCCGGGGCGGGCGCGACGCGGACGTCGTAGTCCTCGACGCGGTGGACGGGCCAGGTCCGCGCGTAGCCGTTGGGCCTGCTGCCGGCGCGGGTGATCTCGGCGACCGGGACGCGTTCGGCGGTGCGCCGGATGTCCTCGGCCGTCATGTTCTCGTTGTTCCCGGCGGTCGCGCCGGAGGAGCAGCCCGTGTAGTAGCCGATGGGGATGGACTCGTGGCCGGTGATCAGGCAGGGCGGGCTGACGCCGAGCCGGTGCAGTCCCTCGGCGGTGCGGGCCCAGTCCTCGCGGCCGGCGGCGGAGCGGTTCGCGGTGTGCACCGCCACGGCCAGCTGCACCGCCAGATGGCCCGCCAGTCCTGCCGCGACCACCGTCCGCAGGACCGTCCGCCACCGCCCGCGCGGCGCCGTGACCAGGTACCACAGGGCGTCGGCGACAGGGATCGCGAGCAGCGCGTAGGCGGGCTGGAGGAAGCGCGGCGCCGCGTAGGCGATGGTGAACAGGTACGGCAGCGCGGCGGTGGCGGCGCAGGCCAGGGGAACGGCGGTGCGCAGGGCGCGGCCGGCCCGTACGGCGACGACCAGGCCGAGCACGGCGAGCACCGGCAGCACGAACCACCACAGGGTGATCACCGGGTGGGGCATCTCCCCGGTGCAGGGGCGGCACAGGGCGCGTCCGCCGAGGCTGCGGAGCTGGTCGTCGACGGCCATGTGGAGGCCGAGTCCGCCCTGGATGCGGGACGCCTCGGCCAGCCGTTCGGAGAGGCCGCCGAACGACGCGTACGCCTCGATCACCCACGGCACCCCGCCGGCCAGCAGTCCGCCCACGACGGCCGCCAGGAGGCGGGGACGCCGCCACACCGCCGCGAGGACGAGCAGCGGCAGCGTCACCCATACGGCGTCGGTGGGCCGCATCCACGCCATGAGCGCGGCCCCCGCGACGACGGCCCACGGCATGCCCGTGGAGGAGGGGTCCTCGCGGTGGCGCAGGAACGCCCCCACGGCGATCAGCGCGCCGACGGCCACCCAGTAGTTGGGCATGGCCTGGGGACCGTAGAAGAGGGTCACCCACAGGGAGGCGAAGAAGGCGCCGGCGACGACCAGCACGCGGGTGGGGAACAGGCCGCGCCAGACGCGCAGGGCGAGGTGGAGGCCGAGTCCGGAGAGCGCCGCGAGGTAGATCCGCAGCAGCACGGTGGAGTCGGACCAGGACGCGACGGGCGCGACCAGCAGGGAGACGCCACGGGAGCGGGGGGCGCTGAAGAAGGCGGCCGGGTGGTGCGTGGTGACCTGGCTGGTGTAGACGATCTCGTCCCAGCCCAGGCCCAGGGTCGGCCGGGTCACGACGAGTTGCGCCAGGGTGAACACGACGGCGAGCACCGCGAGCGGCCGTGCGTCACCTGCTGTTCTCGGGCCGGCGGGCCGTGAGCGTTCGTCGCTCCGCCGGTTGACGGTCGGCGGGGCGCCGGCGCCGTGGGTCATCGTCCGTCCTTCGCTGCCGCCGGTCTGGAGTGCCGTCCCCCACCATGAGCCCCTTGGGCCCCACGTCGTGGGGAAGACGGATATGAGGGAATCATGGCCAAAGCTAACCCGTACCGGTCGGCCACGCAGGCGGTACACGGCCGAAAATCATCTGAACGCATTGTCAGCGCGCGTGAGGGCGGCGGTGCCGGGGCTGCTCGGGCGACCGCCGCGGGGCGGGCACGGGCACGGGAACCTCCACGGGGGCGTCCACGCCGACGGTCAGCTCCCTGCCGTGGTGACGGAGGGTCAGCGGCGGTCCGGAGCGCAGCCGGTACGTGGCGCGCCCGGCGGTGATCTCCACGTGCAGGCACCGGTCCCGGTGGCCGAGGGTGAAGGCGAGCCGGCGCAGTCCGGGCGGCAGCCGGGGTGCGAAGCGGAGGCCGTCGTCGTCCCAGCGCATGCCGCCGAACCCGGCGACCAGCGCGGTCCACGCCCCGGCCAAGGAGGCGATGTGGAGCCCGTCGCGGGTGTTGTGCTCCAGATCCGCGAGGTCCATCAGCGCGGCCTCGGCGGTGTACGCGTACGCCAGGTCCAGGTGTCCGGTGCGGGCGGCCATCACGGCCTGGACACAGGCGGACAGGGAGGAGTCGCGGACGGTCAGCGGCTCGTAGTAGGCGAAGTTCCGGGCGATCTGTTCCTCGTCGTGGCGCTCCTCGAACCAGTCGGCGCGGGTGTGCATCGCGAGCACGAGATCGGCTTGTTTGATCACCTGTTTGCGGTAGAGGTCGAAGTACGGGAAGTGCAGCATCAGCGGATACTGGTCGGCACGGGTGGAGGCGAAGTCCCACCGCTGGTGACGGGTGAACCCCGCGTGCTGCTCGTGCACGCCGAGTTCGTCGTCGTACGGCAGGTGCACGGCTTCCGCGGCGTCCCGCCAGCTCGCGCTCTCCTCCTCGTCGACGTCCAGCGCGGCCGCCCGGTCGGGGTGCCGCTTGCACGCGTCGGCGGCGGCGAGCAGGTTCGCGCGGGCCATGAGGTTGGTGTACGTGTTGTCGTCGGCGACGGCGCTGTACTCGTCCGGTCCGGTGACCCCGTCGATGTGGAAGACGCCCCGGTCGTCGTGGTGGCCCAGGGAGCGCCACAGCCGGGCGGTCTCCACCAGCAGCTCCACGCCCGTGTCCCGTTCGAAGCGCTCGTCGCCGGTGGCCTGGACGTACCGCACGACGGCGTCGGCGATGCCCGCGTTGACATGGAAGGCCGCGGTGCCGGCCGGCCAGTACGCGGAGCCCTCGGGGCCCTGGATGGTGCGCCAGGGGAACGCGGCGCCGCGCAGGCCGAGCTGGGCGGCGCGCTCCCGGGCGGCGGGCAGGGTGCTCTGCCGCCAGCGCAGCGCCTCGGCGGCCGCCTGCGGCACCGTGCAGATCAGCAGGGGCAGCACGAACACCTCGGTGTCCCAGAAGGCGTGCCCGTCGTAGCCGGAGCCGGTCAGGCCCTTGGCGGGTATCGCGCGCCGCTCGGCGCGGGCGCCCGCCTGGAGGACGTGGAACAGGGCGAAGCGCACGGCCTGCTGGATCTCCTCGTCACCGTCGACCTCCACGTCGGCGCGGCTCCAGAACGCGTCCAGGTAGTCGCGCTGTTCGTCGAGGAGGCCCTGCCAGCCGCTGTGCGCGGCGGCCGCCAGCGCCGCCTCCACCTGGTCGCTCATCGCGGGCCGGGAGCGGACGCCGGACCAGCCGTGGGCGACGAACTTCTCCACCCGGAGCCGCTCGCCCGGCTCCAGCACGGAGGTGACCGTCAGCCGGGCCGTGTCGACGTCGCTCTCGCTGTCGGTGACGGTCCGTCCGGGCCCGTCGACGACGTGGTCGGCGGCTACGGCGACCCGCAGGCCGCTGTGCCGGGTGCGGTGCACCAGCCGCAGCCGGCCGCCCTGGGCGAAGTCCTCCTCGTGCTCCAGCGGGGACCGCAGGGCGCGGGCGGCGCGCGGGTCGCCGTCGGGTCCGGGCAGGGACTCGTTGGCGACGAGTTCGGACTGCACCACCACCCGGGTGCGGCTGTCGACGGGCTCCACCTCGTAGGCGACGGCCGCGACGGCCCGCTGGGTGAGGGACACCAGCCGGGTGGAGCGCACCCGGACGGTGGAACCGGCCGGCGAGGTCCACTCGCAGACCCGCGTCAGCACGCCCCGGCGCAGGTCGAGGGTGCGTTCGTGGTGGACGAGACTCCCGTAGCGCAGATCGAACGGCTCGTCGTCGACGAGGAGGCGGATCACCTTGCCGTTGGTGACGTCGATGACGGTCTGCCCGGACTCGGGGTAGCCGTAGCCCGCCTCGGCGTAGGGCAGCGGGTGGAGTTCGTGGACGCCGTTGAGGTAGGAGCCGGGCAGGCCGTGCGGTTCGCCCTCGTCGAGGTTGCCGCGCCAGCCGACGTGGCCGTTGGACAGCGCGAACACCGACTCGCTCTGCGGCAGCCGCTCCAGGTCCAGGCCGCGTTCCCGCACGGTCCAGGGGTCGATGTCGTACCAGCGGTCGCCGCGGGTCACGCGTCACCCCCGAGCTCGGACAGGTCGCCGACGACCCGGTCGGCGCCGTGCGCGTACAGGGCATCGGCCTGGCCGACGCGGTCCACGCCGACGACGTACCCGAACTTTCCGGCGCGTCCGGCGTCCATGCCGGCCAGCGCGTCCTCGAACACCGCCGCCCGCGCGGGCTCCACGCCCAGTTCGCGGGCGGCGGCGAGGAAGGTGTCGGGCGCGGGCTTGCCCGGCAGGCCCCGCTCGGCGGCGACCACCCCGTCGATCCGTACGTCGAAGAGGTCCTCGGCGTCGATCGAGCGCAGCACGTCACGGCAGTTGGCGCTGGAGGAGACGATCGCGGTGCGCAGGCCGTGCGCGCGGACGGCGCGCAGATAGCGCAGGGTGGAGTCGTAGGGCTCCACGCCGTCGGTGCGGATCCTCGCGAGCAGCAGCTCGTTCTTGCGGTTGCCCAGCCCGTGCACGGTGGCGGCGGCCGGCGGGTCGTCAGGGCCGCCCTCGGGCAGCTCGACGCCCCGGGACGCGAGGAAGGTGCGCACCCCGTCGGCGCGCGGCCTGCCGTCCACGTACGCGTCGTAGTCGGCGGCGGTGAAGGGCGCGAAGCGCTCGCCGTCCCGCTCCCGCAGGAAGGCGTCGAACATCTCCTTCCACGCGGCGGCGTGCACGACGGCCGTGTTCGTCACGACGCCGTCGAGGTCGAAGAGGCACGCCTCGATGTCTTCGGGCAGACCCAGATCCGTCATACCGTCACCGTTCCCCGTACGGGCCGGGACAGTGAGTGGCGCGGGCCACACGGGTGGCGGGGTGCGGCTTCCCGGATGACACACTCTCCCGTGTGGCGCTGACCTTCGACGACCTCCTCCGCCGCGCCCGCGCCCTCCCCCGGGGCGGGCGGCGCGCGATCCTCGGCATCGCCGGCAGCCCCGGCGCGGGCAAGTCCACACTCGCGGAACGTCTGGTGCGCGAGCTGAACGGCACGGGCGAGCCGTGGGTGGCGTACGTTCCCATGGACGGCTTCCACCTCGCCGACGCGGAGCTGGAGCGGCTGGGCCGCCGGGACCGCAAGGGCGCCCCCGACACCTTCGACGCGGCCGGGTACGCGGCGCTGCTGCGACGGCTGCGGGACGAGGCCGAGGCGGACGAGGTGGTGTACGCCCCCGGCTTCGAACGCGAGCTGGAGCAGCCCCTGGCCGGGGCGGTTCCCGTGCCCCCGGCCGCGCGCCTCGTCGTCACGGAGGGCAACTACCTGCTGCTCGGCACCGGCGCGTGGGGGCGGGTACGCCCGCTGCTGGACGAGGTGTGGTTCTGCGCGGCGGACGAGGAGCGGCGGGTGCGGCGGCTGATCGCCCGTCACGAGCGGTTCGGCAAGGCGCACGAGGAGGCGGTCGCCTGGGTGGAGCGCTCCGACGAGCGCAACGCGGCCCTGGTGGCGGCGACCCGCGACCGCGCGGACCTGGTCGTGCCGGTGGAGGAACTGACCTGAGGGCCCTGTCCGGTCGGCGGAACCGGGTGGACGCGGAGGCGTCCCGCACAGCAGGCTCACGTCCATGATCAGAGCAGCCACCGTGCACGACGTCCCCGAGATCCACGCGATGATCCGCGAACTCGCCGCCTACGAGAAGGCCGCCGGGCAGGCCCGCGCCACCGAGGACCAGCTGCGTGCCGCGCTGTTCGGCGAGCACCCCGCCGCTTCCGTCCTCGTCGCCGAGGACGACGCCACCGGTGACGTCGTGGGCTTCGCGCTGTGGTTCCCGCGCTTCTCGACCTGGACGGGCACGCGCGGCATGCACCTGGAGGACCTGTACGTCCGCCCGCGCACCCGGGGCGCCGGGCACGGCAAGGCGCTGCTCGCCGAGCTGGCGGCGATCTGCCGGGACCACGGCTTCGAGCGGTTCGAGTGGGTCGTGCTGGACTGGAACGAACCGGCGATCGCCTTCTACGAGTCCCTGGGCGCGGAGCTGCTGAAGGAATGGACGGTGTGCCGGCTGACCGGCGGGGCGCTGGAGCGACTGGCCGCGCGGGCACCGCGCCCGGCGGAAACGGCACGATGACGCACGCCGAGGGCGCGTCGGTGCCAGAGTGGGGCGCATGAGGCGTCAGGTGACGGTGCGGGCGCGGCGGTGGGGCGTGCCCGTACTGGTCGTCCTGCTGCTGGGGCAGATGGCCGTGGCGATGGTCACGGCCGCCCTGCGGCAGACGCCGACGATCGACGAACCCGTGTACGTGGGCACGGCCGCGGTCTACCTGCACGAGCACAGCCTCCGCTTCAATCCCGAACATCCGCCGCTCGGCAAGCTGGTGATCGCGGCCGGGGTGTCGGTCGCCGACCCGCGTCTGGAGCCGGGATTCGACGGCGATCAGACCGAGTTGGGGCGGAGGCTGCTGTACGGGTCGGGCAACGACCCGTGGCGGGTGATGTTCTGGGCCCGCCTGCCGGTGATCGTGCTGACGCTCGCGTTCGGACTGGTGGTGTTCGCGTTGTCGCGCGAACTGGCGGGCCGCGCGGGCGCGCTGGTGGCGCTCGCCCTCTACTGCCTCTCCCCCGACGTGATCGCGCACGGCTCGCTGGCCACCCTGGACGTCCCGGCCGCCGGTTTCGTGCTGACGTCGGCGTGGCTGCTGTGGCGGGCCCGGACCAGGCCGCGACTGTACGTGCCGCTGGCGGGCGGCGCGTTCGGGGCGGCGGTGGCCACGAAGATGAGCGTGCTGCCCGCGCTGCCGGTGCTGACGGCCGTCGCGGCGGTGTCGGTGTGGTGCGCCGGGTCACGCCGGGTGATCCGGGCGGCCGGCGGGGCCGCGGTGTTCGCGTTGGCGACGTGCGCCGCCGTGTGGATGGCGTACCTGGCCGTCGATCCCCGCCTGCGGTGGGGGCCGCCGCAGCCCATCCCCGCGGTCGGCGGACCGCGCGGCCTCGCCGTCCAGCTGCTGCCGCTGCCCGAGCCGTTCCGGGACGGCGTGCGGCTGCAGTTCGGCCTGGAGAACCGGCCCTGGCAGGGCTTCCTCCTCGGGAGGCTGTACACGGGGTCGCTCTGGTACTACCTGCCGGTCGCTCTGCTGGTGAAGACGCCGCTGGGCGCGCTGGCGCTGTGGGCGGCGGGCGCGGTGACGGTGACGGTCCTGCGTCCGCTGCGGCCCGCGGCGCCGTATCTGCTGGCGGCGCCCGCGGTGCTGCTGGCCGCGGCCATGTACGGGTCGCGGGACTTCGGCACCCGGTACGCGGTGTTCCTGCCGATGTTCCTCGCGGTGGCCGCCGGGTGCGTGGTGCTCGTGCGGTGGCGGTGGGCGCCGGTGGTGACGGGCGCGATGGTGGTGTTCGTCGCCGTCAGCTCGCTGCGGACGTTCCCCTTCTATCTGCCGTACTCCAACGAGGCGTTCGGCGGTCCCGAGCGGACCAGGTACCGGCTCCACGACTCCAACGTCGACTGGGGCCAGGACCTCGGCCGGCTCGCCGACCGGCTGGACGAGCGGTACCGGGGCGAGCGGATCTGGCTGGTGTACAAGGGGGCGGGCCTGCCCGCGTACTACGGGATCGACGCGCGCGATCCGCGCCGGGTACCGCCCGACGCGGTGCACGGGGTGCTGGTGGTGTCGGACTCTGCGGCGGCCAAGGCGACCGGGCGGCTGGCCGAACTCATCGACAGCAGCAGGCGGATCGATCAGGTGGGGCACTCGATCACGATCTACCGGAGGTGAGCCGGTCCCACCGGCTCACGCACGCACCTCAGCCGTCGACCGGCTGGGCCGCGCGCCGGAAACCGACCGCGCTCACGTGCCGCATCACCGTACTGGCCACGCGGTAGCGGCCGTTGGGCACCTCGGCGGAGCGGCGGACGTGCACGGTGAGCGGGCCCGCCCATTCGTAGCCGTTGCGGGCGGCGTGCCGGGCCAGCCGGTCGGTGAGCACCTGGCCGACGCTGTCGCCGCGCCGGGTGAGCTCCTCGTGCACGGGGGCCGACAGTTCGACGTCGTAGGCGTTGGGGACCATCACCCTTCCCGCTCGGCACACCACCGCGTTGCTGTCGCACTCGCGCCGCAGGGCGTCGACGAGTTCGAGCGGATCACGCCCGGACATCCTCGCCCAGAGGGCCTCCCATCGGTTCTCCAGTGCCGTTTCCAGCGCGCTGAGTGCGCTCATGCTGTCACCTGCCGATATGCGGTCGCGTCGGGACGGGGGCGGGTGGTGCGGCGGGCATGGCGTTCGGACCAGGCCGCGCGGCCGGGGACGGGCCCCGTGCCCGCGGCGTGGTCCGAAGGTCAGGTCCTACCGCTCCTCGTAGTCGTCGGGCTTGATCTCGGCCTCCTCCAGCGCCTCGCGCATGGTCCGGCCGGTGCCGCCCTGCGCCTGCGCGTCACCCTCGCGCCGCGACTCGAGGGTCTCGTCGGTGTCGTGCGTCTTCGGCCGGTTCTCCTCGGGGACGGTCATGTCCGCGGTGCTCCTCGTCTTGCCGGGGGTGCGATGTCTCTGCGCGGCCGCGGCGGCGATCCGTGGTGGCACGGTGTCGCCGTGCGGCGCTGAGTGGCCGGGTTCCCTGAGCGGGCGGGGATATCCCCCGTGAGGCCCAGGCGGTCTTCGCCGCGCGCTTTCCGGGCGTTCTCGCGGGCCCTTCCCTGGTGCTCTCCCTGGTGCGTGCACCGATGCGGCACCGGCGCCTTCCCGCGCTCCGGAGCGGACGGCGTGCCGGCCGTCGGCGGTCGCACTCCGTGGCCGGTCCCCGTCGGTGACCGCGCTGGTGGCGTGAGGGGTTGGGCTATGTTGAACCCTCGTGGGAGACAAGGGAGGCGCACCGGTGCCATCGCCGCAGCAGGCACGCGCACAGGCATCCGCGATCACCTCGGCCAAGGCAGGCCAGGAGTCGGAGCTGTCCCCCACGGCCCAGCTCCGCGCCCTCTTCGACCGCCCCCGGCTCTCCCCCGGCCAGCGGCGCATCGCGCAGTACCTGATCGAGCACATCACCGAGGCGGCGTTCCTGTCGATCACCGATCTCGCGGACCGGGTCGGGGTGAGCCAGCCGTCGGTGACCCGGTTCGCGTCGGCGGTCGGGTTCAGCGGCTACCCGGCGCTGCGGGAGAAGCTTCAGTCGATCACCCTCGGCACCCGGCCGGGAGGCGGCGCCGGTCCGGCCGAGGAGCCTCGGGGGAACGAACTGCAGGCGGCGGTCGACGCCGAGATCGAGAACCTGGAGAATCTGCGCCGCGATCTCGCCGACACCGACCGCGTCATCGAGGTGGGCCGCGCGCTGTCCGCCTCCACCCCGCTCACCGTGCTGGGTCTGCGCATCTCCGTGTCGCTCGCCGAGTACTTCGCCTACGCAGCCCGCCGTATCCACCCGGACGTGCGGCTGGTGACGCTCGGCGGCAGCGTGGCGTACGACGCGCTGCTGCAGTCGCGGGAAGCGGGCGGGACGTGGGTGCTGGCGTTCTCCATGCCCCGGCACGCCCAGGAGACGCTGACGGCGGTGCGGGTGGCGCGCAGCGCCGGGCTGAAGGTCGCGCTGATCACCGACCTGGCGCTGGGACCGCTCGTCGACGAGGCGGACGTCACCTTCGCCACCGGCACCGGCTCCCGCCTGGTCTTCGACTCGTACGCGGCGCCCGGTGTGATGTGCGCGGCGCTGCTGCAGGCCATGACGGACGCCGACCCGGAGCGGACGCAGGCCCGGCTCGAGGACTACGAGCAGGTCGCCGACGAGCACCACTTCTTCCTCCGGGACTGAGTCCCGCGCCTCGGTCACCGCGCCTTCGGTCACCCAGCTTCCGGTCACCCCGCTTCCGGTCACCGCCGGTTCCGGGCTTCTCGCGGGGCATCGCGCACTTTGAATAAGGCATGAATGTTTTCATGCGTCTTGCCAAGCAGACGGCATATATAAATACTGCTCACGGATCGCGCCCGGCCGCTCCGGACCGCGCTCCACCCACCGCACCCGCCCGCCCGGGAGGCCGAGGGCCGCCATGCGCCGCACCCATGTGTCGCCACGGCCACCCGCACCGGTCCCCCCGGGCACCCGCACGAACGCCCTGGGCCGCCGGTCTCCACCCGCTCCGGCGGCCAGGGTGTTCGGCCGGGCTTCCCCTGCCCGGCCACCCGTGGCGGTCCCGGTCATCCCCTAGACCGGGGCCGCCCCACCCCGTCGCCCGTGCCGGCGACGCCGTACACCCGGAAGCGAAGATCATGCCCCTGACGTCCACGCGCCTCGGACCGGACTGGCCCTGCCAGGTGAAGACCCCCGGAAGCTACGACTGGGAACGCTCGGCCGCCAAGTGGCTCCGCGAGCTGGTCCCGGCGCGCTACGCGAGCTACCCGGCGTTCGTCCGGCACCCCGTGCTGCTGGCCCGGCACGCCCAGATCCAGGTCGAGCACGAGATACGGGTGGCGCGCACCGCGCTGCAGACCGCACGCGCGGACCTGCCCCGCCTCGGCCTGCACGAGGGCGCCATCGAGCACACGATCAAGCTGTACGCGGCCGAGCTGACGCAGCTCCAGCACATCGCGCGGAGCGTGCGGGCGGTCACCCGGGCGCTGGGCGAGAGCGTCCGCTGACGACGCCCCGGCCCGGCCGCCGCGCTCCCGTGCCCGCGTGCACGCACCGCGCGGGGCCCGTACGCCCTGCGCGTGGGCCCGCCCGGCCTCCTCCCGCCCCCGTGCGGTGCGGGCCGGTCCCGCGCGGGCGCGTCCGTACCGTCCTGGCCCGGCCCGGCCGGAAGGCGGAGAGAACAAGCCTGTCAACGAATACACGCAGGTGTGCCATGCTCGGTGCGTGAAGAGCCATCGCGTTGCCCCGGTCGAGTCCGGCACGGTCCCGGACGTGGCGGAACTGGCCAGGGTCGTCGCCCGGCAGCGGGCCGAGATGGACCGACTGCGCGAACAAGCCGCCACGTCGGTCGTCATGGAGCGCGCCAAGGGCGTCGTGATGGCCCTGGACGGCTCCACCGCGGACGTCGCCGAGGAGGTCCTGCACGCGCGGGCCAAGGCCGCCCGCCGCACCCCGCTGGAGGAGTGCTGGATCACCCTGGGCGAGCTGACGCCCGTCCGCCCGTGCGACGAGGCGTCCGCACCCCGTCCGCAGGGGGGCGCCGGATCCGCGACGGACGCGCCGGAACCCTTCTCCGCGCCCGACGACGTCGCCGACGCCCTGAGCCGCCTCGGGCGCGCCCTGGTCCACGTGGACACGCCCCACAACCTCGCCCGGTGCCTGCTGGACCATCTCGGCCCGGACCTGGACGCGGAGTCCGTGATGATCTACGTCCGCCGGTCCGGCGGCAGCCTCGAGCTCGCCGGGCATGCGGGCCTCGACGACGGGCTGGCCGCCCGCTGGCGTCACGTGCCCCCGTTCAGCGGGATGGCCGTCGTGGACGCCCTGCGCTCCGGTGAGCCCCGCTGGCTGGAGGACTTCTCCCGGGACAGCACGCGCTACCTGCTGATCGGTGAGCCGCCCGAGCGGTGGCAGTCCCGGGTCTGGCTGCCGCTGCGCGGCGGGGACGGCTCCGACGTGTGCATCGGCGTGCTGCGCGGACGCCCGGGCGCCTTCACGACGCGCGACCGCGCACATCTGCGAGGCGTCGTCCGGCTGTGCGCGGGACGGTTGCGCAGCTTCACCTCCTCCGCGGCGCCGGTCCGCGAGGCCGAGGCGGACGCCGTCCGGTCGCTGTTCGCGGCGCTGCCGGTCCCGGCGATGCTGCTGACCCCCGTCGTCTCGTCCTCCGGCGACGTGGAGGACTTCCGCGTCGACGCGGCCACCGCCCAGGCGGCCGACCTCCTCGGCGCCTCCTCCGGCGACCCGACGGGGCGGCGGCTGCGGGAGGTGCGCCCGGACCTCACGGACCTGCCGGTGTGGCAGGGCTGCCTGGACGTCCTGGCAGGCGGCGGGCCGTACGAGAGCGAGCCGTTCGCGCACCAGGAGTCCGTGGACGGCGTCCTGGGGCTGGCCGCCTATTCGGTGCGGGTGACCCGCCTCGAGGACGCGCTGGTCGTCGCCTGGCTGCGGCACGCCTCCTCGGACCGGCAGGAGCAGCGGCTGGCGGAACTGCAGCGGCTGGGCAACATCGGCTGGGCCAACTGGAACCTGTCGCGGGACGAGGTGTCCTGGTCGGCTCAGGTCTTCGAGATCTTCGGCCGGGACCCGGCGGACGGCCCGGTGAGGCTCGACGGCCTGCCCGGGCTCGCGCTGCCCGAGGACCGGACCGCGCTGCGGGCCGCCGTCGAGACGCTGCTGCGCGAGGGCCAACCCTTCGACGCGCCGTTCCGGATCCGCGGCGGGCGCGGCGTACGGCACCTGCGGCTGGTCGCGGAGGTGGTGGCGGACGCCCACGGCACCCCGTTCGAGGTGCACGGCGTCGTGCAGGACCTGACCGCGCGGCGCCGGGCGGAACTGGCACTGGTGGAGAGCGAGCGGGCGATCCTCACCCAGCACGACGTGCTCCAGTCCGAGCGGGTCCTGGTGGCCCGGCTGCAGAACGCGCTGCTGCCGCTGCCCGACAAGGTGATCGATCTGGCCGGGCTGCGAGCCGAGGTCGCCTACCTGCCCGCGCAGGCCGGCATCCATGTCGGCGGCGACTGGTTCAGCGCCGTGGAACTGCCCGACCAGGACGCCCTGTTCGTCGTCGGGGACGTGGCCGGTCACGGCGTGGACGCGGTCGCCACGATGGCGCAGCTCCGCTTCACGGCGAAGGGCATGGTCAGCACCGGCTCGTCCCTGACGGGCGCGCTGTCCCGGCTGAACTCGCTGCTGCTGCACTCCCGGGACGCGCACGGCACCGCGACGATGGTCCTCGCCCGCTACCACGCGGCGGACCGCCGGCTGGTGTGGGCGCAGGCCGGCCACCCGCCGCCGCTGCTGCTGCGCGACGGCGAGGCGACGTATCTGCGGCGGCCCCGTGGCATGCTGCTGGGCGCGACCTCCGCCCCCCACTTCGAGGAGAGCGAGCACCGCCTGCGACCGGGCGACCGGCTCCTCCTGTACACCGACGGCCTGGTCGAACGTCCCCCGGAGAACATCGACCTCGGCTTCACCCGTCTCGCCGACGCGGCGGCGGCCCACCCCGAGGACACCCCCGGGTCCCTGCGCACGCTGTTGGACGCGATGCTGGAGGACGAGCGGCGGGACGACGTGTGCGTGCTGGACATCCGCGTGCCGCGGGAGACATGAGCGTACCGGGGCCCGGGACGGAAGTTCTCGTCGGCGGCGGTACCGGACGATGCGGGTGCCGGTCCTCTCCCCCGGCCCACGCGGCCCCGCCACCCAGGCAGCCCGCGCCACGGGTCTCCGGACTCCCCGCGCGGCCCGAGGGACGTGCTGGCCCCGGCCCGTGCGAATCCCCGACCGCCCACGGAGCCTGGTCCCCGGCAGACAGGCGGATCGTCCGGCCGGGTCCGGGCGGGTGCCGGTGCCCCGGAAGGGGCGCCTACGTGCCGCCCGTGCGCGACTCCAGGGTCTGGCGGGTGTCGTCGCCGTAGACGCCCGTTTCGTCACCGCGGATGCCGTACCAGAGCTGGAAGCGGGCGACCGCCTCGCGGAGTGTCGCGTCGAACCGGCCGTCGGTCGTGCCGTCGCGGTAGACGTCCGGGATGCGCAGCAGGCGCTCCTGGAGGGCGGCCACCTCCGGGCCCGAGTCGCCCTCGCGCAGGAAGCCGTCCTCGGCGGGGGCGGCCGTCCGCGGCGGCGCGGGGGCGGCGGTCGTGGGCGGCGAGGCAGGGGCGGTGGCGCGGTCGTCGGCGGGCCGCTCGGTGAACAGCAGCGCCCCGCCGAACCCGGCCAGCGCGGCGACGGCCACCACGAGGGCCGGCGCGGCCCTGCGCAGCCGTGACGGCCGGGCGAACTCCGGCGGCGGGCCGCCCGGCACCGGCGGAAGCTCCTGCGTCACGTCCTCCGCCCCGGCCGGAGGACGGTTCGGCGGCACCTCCTCGTGGTCGCCCTCGCCCCGCTCGACCTCCCGGAACAGCTCGGCGAGCGCGTCGGTGCGGCGCGCGCGCAGCACGCGGACGGGTTCGAGGGGCGGCCCCTCGGGGGGCCCGGACCCCGGTGGGGTGGTCACATCGCTCTCCTTCCGTGCCTGACGCGGGAGTTGAGCCGCCTACGGCGAGAGATACGTGACCGGGGCCCGGCCGGTTCAGCCGACGGCGCCCTCGGTGTACCGCAGGAAGCGGTGCAGGGAGTCCGCCATCGCGGCGACGAAGGCGTCCCGGGTGGCGTCGTCGAGGGCGTCGAGCGACAGATAGGGGTTGAGGTCCTCCAGTTCGACCAGCAGCAGCTCCCCGCCCGGCGCCCGGCAGGCGTCGACCCGCTGGATGCCGTGGCCGAGGGTGTTCCACTCGACGAACCGCCGGGCGAACTCCAGGTCGCCCGGGGTGGGCCGGTAGGGCTCCAGCCGCCAGCGCGCGGCGGGATCGGGAGCGTGGAGGGCGTACTGGAAGTCGTGGTCGACGAAGTAGAACGAGACCTCGTAGGCGAAGTCGACGTACGGCTGCACGAGGACGTCGCCGTCGACCGGGGCGGACGCCTCGGCTGCGGGGACGATGCGCAGTCCGTGCGAGTCGGCGCCGAGCCGCGGCTTGACGACGTACCGCTCCGCGCGGGGCAGCCGGTGCAGGTCCTCGGGCCGGCCGACGGTGGGGATCACCGGCATCCCGGCGTCGGTCAGGTCCAGCAGGTACTGCTTGCCGGCCATGTCCCCGCGCCCCGTGAGCGGGTTGTAGACGGGCACACCGGTGGCGAGCGCCCGTGCGCGGAACTCCTCGTAGGCGTCGAGATACCCCAGCACGGGCCCGCTGTTCCGCACGACCACCGCGTCGAACTCGCCCATGAGCGCGGCGGCGTCCCGCGGATGACAGAGAGCGAGGCCGAACTCCTCGCGCAGCCGGGAGGTGAGAAAGACGTCCTCGTCGCAGTACCGCCGCCCACGGGCCGGGTAGGCCAGATCGGTGACGTACAGGATGCGGGGGCGGGCGGCGGCGGGCATCGGAACTCCTCGGGGTGACGGCGTACGCCCGTGAGAATGACACGGGTGTGCGGATCACCCGAAGGCAGCCTGCCGTCAGTGCAGCGTCGGACGGTAGATCAGTTCCTGGATGCGGTCGTCCAGGGTGCGGTGTCCCAGGAGTTCCAGGTCGAAGTCGGCCGCGCCCTCGAAGACGCGGTCCAGGCCCGTGCGGCCGGTGACGACCGGGAAGAGCGTCACCTGGAGGCGGTCGACCAGGCCGGCCTCCATCAGGGCACGGTTCATCGACAGGCTGCCGTGCGAACGCAGCGGTACGTCGGACTCCTCCTTCAGGCGGGCCACCACGTCGACGGCGTCACCCTTGACGACCGTGGCGTCCGGCCAGTCCAGGGGGCCCTGGAGCGTGTTCGAGACGACGGTCGCCGGCAGGTTGCGCATGCGGGTGACCCAGGGGTCGCGGACGTCCGACTCGTCGGTGCTCTCGGCCAGCATCCGGGCGAAGGCCCGGTAGGTGTTCGCGCCGAGGACCATGCGCTGCTCCCCCGCGTACTGGGCGAGCCGGTGGTCGAGGAGCTGCGGGCCCTGTTTGCCCCAGTAGCCGGTCCAGTCGCCGCTTGCGGCGCCGTAGCCGTCGAGGCTGGAGAAGACGTCGAAGGTGTAGGTCGCGGTCATGCCGATCTCCTCGGGGGGTGCGGCGGGGCCGGCCCGGTGGTCGGCCTGCAGGGAGGACCCCGTCGCCGTGCGAAGTTCATCGCTCTGCCCGCCACCGTTCCTCAGGTCGTCCGTCTCCGCACGTCAGAAGCTGATCGTCGCCGCCACCGGGAGGTGGTCGCTCCGGGTGGCGGGCAGGGTCCAGGCCGACGTGGCGCGTACGCCCCCGACCAGGATCTGGTCGATGCGCACCACCGGGAAGCCGGACGGCCAGGTGAACCCGAATCCCGCGCCCGCCGTCTCCTGCGCCGAGGCGAGGCGGGAGGTGAGCGGGCGCAGGGCGCGGTCATCGGTGGAGCCGTTGAGGTCGCCCATCAGCAGCGAGCGGGGGGCGTCCTCCGCTCGGATGTGGGTCGTGAGACGGCGCAGTGCCTCGTCGCGGGCCGCCGTCGTGAAACCGGCTGTGGGATGCACCCGTACCGACGGGAGGTGGGCCACGTAGACGGTCAGGGGGCCGTGCGGTGTCTCGGCCGTGGCACGCAGGGCGCGGGACCACGGCATGATCGGCAGGCTGTGCGCGTCGCGCAGCGGATACACGCTCCAGACGCCGACCGTCCCTTGGCGGAAGTGGTGGCGGTAGGCGGGCGCCAGGGCCCGCTCGTACGCCGGGGCCGTCTCGGGGCTCAGTTCCTCCAGGGCCAGGATGTCCGCGTGCGCGGCGAGCAGCCTGCGCGCGGTGTCCTGAGGGTCGGGGTTGTCCTGGTTGACGTTGTGGCTGACGACGGTGAGGTCGCCGCCAGGGGCCGACTTGTCGGTGAGGGTGCCGCCGAAGGCCGCCGGCCACAGGGCGAGAGGAAGGGCGACGGCTGTCAGGGCGGTGCGGGAGCGGCGCAGCAGGGCGGCGGCGAGCAGGGGCGGGAGGGCGAGCGCCGTCCAGGGGAGCATCGTGTCCGTGAGGCTGCCCAGATGGCCGGGGGCCGCCGGGATCCAGCCCGGGCGTGCGAGGACCGCGGCGAGAAGGACGGCACAGGTGGTGGTGAGAATGCCCCGGGGGCGCTTCCCCGGGACGGCTGCGAGGGCGGACGGCGTCGTCATCGCCGGTCAGCCCTCGGAGCCCGTGGACCGCGGGCGGGCACGCAGACCGTCGATCAGGGCGCGGCTCGCCTCCAGCGCGGCCGTCAGGCCCTCGGCCGGTGTCGTGTGCGCCCGCTGGTGCAGCACCGCCCCGAGCAGCAGGTGTGTGCCGTCGGTCTTCGCCGCCCACAGGAGGTTGCCGCCCGCCGGGGTGGTGGACCCGGTCTTGAGGCCGACGACGCCGGACGTGCCGAGGAGGGTGTTGGTGTTGGCCACGCGGCCGACTCCCGGCACGGTGGCCTCGCGGGTCGAGACGATGTCCCGCAGGACGGGCAGCCGCATCGCCTCGCGGGCGAGTTTCAGCTGGTCGGCGGCCGTGCTGGTGGTCGTGGGCTCGATGCCGCCGGCATCCGTGTACGTCGTGTCGCGCATGCCCAGGTCGTGCGCGGCCCGCTGCATCTTCCGTACGAACGCCTCCTCGCTGCTGGCGTCCCAGCGCGCCAGCAGGCGGGCGATGTTGTTCGCCGAGGGGAGCAGCAGCAGGTGCAGGAGCTCACGCTCGGTGCGGCGGTCGCCGGGGGTGACGACGACGGTCGACTCGCCGCCCACGCCTGCCTCGTGGGCGGCCTGCCGGTCCACCTCGATCCGCGGCCCCTCCTCGCCCGGGCGCAGGGGGTGCCCGGTGAGGACGACGTACGCGGTCATCACCTTCGCCAGGCTGGCGATCGGTACGGGCCGCTGCGCCCCGTGCGTGAGCACCCGGCCGGATCCCTCCAGGGTCACGGCGGCCTGTCCCTCCCTCGGCCACGGGATGTCGCCGTCGGTGATCCGGGTCGGGGCACCGTCCTGTCGGGCGGCCGTGCCCCGGTCGGACCGGGGCAGGACCACCAGGGCCGTGAGGGCGGCCAGGAGCAGCAGGGCGCCGACGGCCGTCCGGACACGACGGGGGACTGAGGGCAGGGACAACATGTGGGGGCCACCTCCGGGCTGACGCACGTCGAGTACGGCAGCAAGGCTGCTGGGGCGGTGCGTCCGCACGGCGGGCTCCGGGGCGCGGGCGGCGCTCGGCGGAGCATCGGTTGTGTATCAGGGGCACGCAGGGCGCGGGGCACGCAGGGCAGCCCCGCTCAGCGGTCGTCGTCGCGCTCCGGCAGCCGCACCTGGGCCACCGCTCCCCCGTCGTCCGGATGGTTGCGGAAGTCGAGCCGTGCGCCGATCACCCTCGCCTGGCCCTGGGCGATCGTCAGGCCCAGCCCGTGCCCCCGGCCCCGCTGCTCCGCTCCCGTACGGAACCGCTGCGGGCCGTGGGCCAGCAGGTCCGGCGGGAAGCCGGGGCCATGGTCGCGCACCGTGATCGTCAGGCCGTACACGCCGACCTCCACGGGCGTCGCGCCGTGCCGGTGGGCGTTGACCACCAGATTGGTGACGATGCGGTCCAGCCGGCGCGGGTCCGTCTCGGCCACCGGGGCGCCGGTCGCGGTGACCGTTGCCGGGAGGCCGGTGCGGGCCACCGACTCCTCGACCAGCTCGGTCAGGGGCACCCGCCGGGGCTCGACCCGCTCCGCGCCCGCGTCGAGGCGGGAGATCTCCAGCAGGTCCTCGACGAGGTCGCGCAGCACCCGCACCCGGTCCCGGACCAGGTCGGTCGCCTCCCCCTCGGGCAGCAGGCCCGCAGAGGTGACCAAACCCATCAGCGGGGTGCGCAGTTCGTGGGCGACGTCCGCGGTGAAGCGCTGTTCGCCGGCCAGACGGTCGCGCAGGCTGTCGGCCATCGCGTCGACCGTCGCCGCGATCTCGGTGATCTCGTCGCCGCCGCGGCGGCCCACCCCGGTGCGCGCCTGGAGATCGCCCGCGGTGATACGGCGTGCCGTGCGGGCCACCCGACGCAGGCGGCGGGCAGGCAGCTCCGTGGCGAGGGCCGTCGCCGGGATCACCACGGCGAGGGTGACCAGGGAGTACTTCCACAGGTGCCGGTCCAGGGCCTGCCGGGTGAGCAGGTCCGCCGTCATGTCCGTCCGGAGCGCGTGGAGCTGCCCGTTCCTCCGCTCGGCGGCCCAGTAGACGGGGGCGGGCGGGCCGTCCTCGTAGTACGTGCCCTTCCCGTGCTCTTCGACCTGGCGCAGTAGCTGTTCCGGGAGCTCGGCCGGGTCCGCGAGGGGTGCGGGGCGGCCGGTGCGGCGGGCGTCCTGCTGTGCCCGGTCCAACTGGTCGACGGCTTTGACCGCGCCCTCGTGCATCGACCGCCGCAGCGTCGACTCGTGCACCAGCACCCCCACCGTGAGGGTCATCGCCGCGCAGGCGGTGGACACCAGAAGGATGATCTTCCAGTGCAGGGAACGCAGGTTGAGCAGCGCTCGCAGGATCGGCATGCCGGGGCTCCGGGTCACCGGCGCAGCTTGTAGCCGAAACCGCGGACGGTCTCGATACGGTCGGCGCCGATCTTCTTGCGCAGCCGCTGCACGCACAGGTCGACCACGCGGGAGTCGCCGTCCCAGCCGTAGTCCCACACGTTGCGCAGCAGGGTCTGGCGGTCCAGCACGATGCCGGGGTGCTCCGCGAACTCCAGGAGCAGCCGCAGTTCGGTCGGCGCGAGGGCGACCTCCTCGCCGTCCCGGTACACCTCCAGGGCGGCCGGGTCGACGGCCAGGTCGCCGAAGACGAGCCGGTCCGCCGTCCCCGTCCGTGAGCCCTGCTCCTGCTGCTGCGCGGGCGCGAAGGTGGCGCGGCGCAGGAGGGAGCGGATCCGGGCCACGAGGACGGCGGTGTCGACCGGTTTGACCACGTAGTCGTCGGCCCCGGCCTCGAGGCCGGACACCACGTCGAGGGAGTCGCCGCGGGCCGACATCATCAGGACGGGGGCCGTGCTGGTCTCCCGGATCCGGCGGCACAGGCCGATGCCGTCCAGGCCGGGCAGCATGACGTCGAGGAGCAGCAGGTCGGGACGCTCGTCCCGGAACCGCTCCAGTCCGTCGAGCCCGTCGGCGGCCGTGATGACCCGGTAGCCGTAGCGTTCGAGGGCCAGGGCGACGGAGCGGCGGATCACCTCGTCGTCCTCGACGAGCAGAACGGTGACGGGGGAGGTGTCAGACATGTGCGTCCAGCGAAGGAGTGGGGTCGGCGGTCGGGCAGGCTCTCCATGATGCCTCGCCGCGCCGGCGGTCCCCGGGCGGAGTGGTCCGCTCCCTCCTGGCTGAGCTGCGGTGATGCACGGCGGATACACGGCTGACGCACAGCCGAGCGGCGGCCGCTACGAGATCGCCGCAGCGAAGGGCCCGGCGGCGCTCACGCCGACGGGCCCCTGCCGGGGACGGGTCAGCGTCTGCCGGGCCGGCCCGCCCCGATACCGGCGACGTGCAGGGCCAGGGCGGTCAGCCCCAGCAGCATCACGTTCACCGAGGAGAACACGTCGTTGGTCGCGATGTCCGCCGCGTTGATCAGGAAGGCGATGAAGAACAGCACCGCCGCCACTATGCCGAGCATGAACGAGCTCCTTCCGTAGGGGTGTTGCCCGTATGCCCGGCCTTCGCGTGCGCAGACCCGTCACTTCGCGGACACGTGCCGGAAGTTCCCGGAAGCGGCCCTCCCTCCGGAGAGGAGGGTACTGAGTGCCTTTACTCGTGGCACTCAGTGCCATACTCTGTGGCCGTGCGCGGTGGCACGGCCACCGGGCAGGCGCGTGCGCGGGCGACCGGGCACGTGGAAGTCCGGCCGAGTGCAGGGAGTTGACCAGCGTGTACCACTTCTCAGGGAGCGTCGCTCAGCAGGCAGCCGGCTCCACGCGCCTGCTCGAACCGCAGGGCACCGAAGGGCGGAGCACCGACCAGGAGGCCATGCTCTTCCAGCGCTGCACCTGGTGCGGCACGGCGATGTACCACCGGCTGCTGTGCCCCGTCTGTCAGGGCAGCGACCTGCGCACGGAACGCAGCGCGGGCTTCGGCACGGTGCGCCACTCGACGGTGCTGCACCGCAACACCCCGGCGGCGCGCAACGTGTCGCTGATAGAGATGGCCGAGGGGTTCGTGGTGCGGGGCCGGGTCATGGGCCCGCCGATCGGCATCCACAGCGGCGACCGTGTGCGGCTGTCGACCGCCGAGGACCCCGTGCGCGGCGAGCCGGTGTTCCAGCTGGTCGACGAGCCGCTGCGGGCCTGGACCTGACAGCCTCAACCGTCCTCGGCAGCAGTGGGGTTCAGAAAGTGATGCGGATGCCCACCGTGCCGTCCACGCCCCGGCGCAGCCGGCTGCCCAGCAGGGTGAGGCGGCCCATCAGCCCGTACTTGCGGGCGATCAGCTGCCGGTAGCGGCCGGTCGTGGCCGCGTCGCAGATCTCCGCGGTGGCCGGGACCTGGTCGCCGGTCGGATTGCCGCGCACGTCGCAAGGTCCCACGAGGACGTCCCCGCGGGCGCGGATCCGCTTGACCTTCCACGAGTCGGCGGCGGTCCACGCACCGAGCGCGTCGCCGTCGCGCACCACCCACACCGGGGTGGCGACGGGTGTGCCGTTCTTCCGGTAGCTGGTGAGCAGCAGGTACTTCCCCGCTCCGAGCCGGTCCCGCAACGCGTCGTCCATGCGTCAAGTCTAGGCCTGCTCCGGCACGTCCCGCCGGGAGTTGTCGGCGCCCGACGGGCGGCGGGCCACGAACACGAACTCCCGGCCGGGGCGGTCGGGTGCGTCCCGCACGCCCTCCAGCACGTAGCCGTGGTCCGCGAGCTCCGCCTCGATCTCCTCGCGCGTTCGGAACCGCAGGGTCGAGTCCGAGGTCAGCACCTCGCCGTCCGACGCGAACACGTACGTCGTCCGGAACGACACCAACGGGCCGTCCACCGCGGTCACTTCGTGCCAGCTCTCCACCGCGCCGACGCCGGGCACGTCGGCGCGGACGTACGACTGCTCACGGGTCCAGGACTCCCAGGCGCGCCGGGCCGGGTCGCGGGTCTCGAAGACCAGGCGGCCGCCGGGGCGCAGGGCGGCATGGGCACCGCTCAGGGTGGCGTGCCAGGTCCCCGGGTCCGCGATCGCCTGGGCGACGTTGGCCGTCATGGTGGCCAGATCGGCCGTGAGCGGCGGCAGGTCCGTCGCGTCGCCCTCGATCCAGCGGACGCGCCCGGCGCCCGGCTTGGCGCGGGCGACGTCGAGGGAGGCACCGGCCGGGTCGACGCCCACGACGTCGATCCCCTCGTCCGCGAGGAGCAGCGCGAACACGCCCGTGCCGCAGCCGATGTCCAGCACCCGGCGGGCGCCGAACTCCCGCGCCATGCGCAGATACGCGTCGAGGTCGCCGCGGTCGGGGTCGAGCGGGTCGTAGACGGCGGCGAGCCGGGGGTGGGCGAAGCAGGCGTCAGCCACGGCCGCCGCCCGCCGCGCGCACGGCGGCCGCCATGCGCCGCACCGCCTCGGTGAGCACCTCGGGCGAGGTGGCGAGGTTCAGCCGGGCGTGGCCCGCGCCGCCCGTGCCGAAGGGCGGACCGCTGGTGAGCGCCACCCGGCCGCGGCCGAGGAACACCTGGGCGGGGTCGTCGCCCAGGCCGAGACCGCGGCAGTCCAGCCAGGCGAGGTAGGTGGCGTCGCCCGGGCGGTACCGGACGGCCGGCAGCTTCTCGGCGAGGAGTTCGGTGAGCAGCCGGCGGTTGGCGTCGAGGCCGTCGAGCAGGGCGTCCAGCCAGCCGGTGGCGTCGCGCAGGGCGGCGGTGTGGGCGAGGATGCCGACATGGCTCGGGCCGTGGCCGACCACCTCCGGCATCCGGGCGAGGTCGTCGCCCGCGCCGGGCCCCGCGACGGCGAGGGCGGCCTTGAGGCCGGCCAGGTTCCACGCCTTCGACGCCGACATCAGCGACAGCCCGCGCTCACCGCCGGGCACGCTCAGGTACGGCACGAAGCGCGCGCCGCCGGACACCAGGGGCGCGTGGATCTCGTCGGCGACGACCCGGACACCGTGCCGCTCGGCGAGCGCGGCCACGGCGGTCAGTTCCTCGGCGGTGTGCACGGTGCCGGTGGGATTGTGCGGGCTGCACAGCAGGTACGCGGCCCGGCCGGCGCCCCCGGCCGCCCCGCGGAAGGCACGCTCCAGGACGTCCAGGTCGAGCCGCCCGTCGCCGCCGAGCGGCGCTTCGACGACCCGGCGGTCCACGTGGCGCACGAAGTCGTAGAAGGGCGGGTAGACCGGCGGGTTCACCACGACAGGGTCGCCGGGCCCGGTGACCAGCCGGAGCATCTCGACCACGCCCAGCATGACGTCCGGCACGATCGCGGTGCGCTCCACCGCGAGCCCGGACCAGCCCCACCGCTTGGCGGCGAAGGCGGCCAGCGCCTCGGCGTAGGCGGTCCCGGCGGGATACCCGGTGTCGCCGGACTCCATCGCGTCGGTGACCGCGCGTACGACCGGTTCCGCGAGCGGCACGTCCATCTCCGCCACCCACACGGGGAGGACGTCCTCCGGGTACGTCCGCCACTTCATGCTGGTGCGGCGGCGCAGCCGGTCGAGGGACAAAGCCGTG
Source organism: Streptomyces werraensis (assembly GCA_014656175.1). Taxonomy (GTDB): domain Bacteria; phylum Actinomycetota; class Actinomycetes; order Streptomycetales; family Streptomycetaceae; genus Streptomyces; species Streptomyces werraensis. The sequence goes on along the minus strand of BNBX01000003.1, from coordinate 390,721 downwards.
AGGGGATTCGGTTCACCGGACGCATCGTGCGGGATCCTGGCCATGAAGCACACGATAGGGGGCGTGGTGTGGACCCACATCAGGATTTCGGGGCGCCGCCCGGCGAGGGCCACGGGGCGGTGCGGGAGATCGCCTGCGACGAGTCGGGGTCGGACGGCGAGAACCTGACCGGCGGGAACACCGACGTGTTCGCGCACGCCGGTGTCCACGTCCCGGTCGTGGACGCGGCCCGGGCCCTGCGGGAGATCCGCGACCGGATCCGTTCGCCCGCCACCGAGTACAAGGCGACCCACCTGCTGCGGGAGAAGCACCGGGCGGTGCTGGAGTGGTTCCTCGCGCCGGGCGGGCCGCTGCACGGCGCGGCCCGCGTGCACCTCACCGAGAAGTCGTTCTTCGTGGTGGACCGGCTGGCCGGTGTGCTGCTCGACGACCCGGGCGCGGCGGCGGAGCTGTACCGCGCGGTACGGGAGGCGCTGGGCGCGGAGGACCGGCAGCGGTTCCTGTCCGTGGCGAACCGGCTGCTGCGCACCCGTAACGGGGCGGAGCCGGGCTCCTCCGTGCCGCTGTTCTTCGGCACCCTGGACGAGCTGCGCCGGGCGCACGCCGGTACGGACGCGGGCCCGGCGCTGGAGCGGCTGGCGGCGGGGCGCGGGCGGGCCGAGGCCTACCGGGCGGGCCTGCTGGACGGTGCCGCGGTACGCATCCCGGTCCTCAACCCGCTGCTCCCGGCGATCGTCGCCACGGCCGCGTACTGGAGCGGGCCCGGGCGTCGGCCGGTGCGGCTGGTGCACGACCGGCAGAACCTGCTGACGCCCGAGCGCATCACGTGGATCGAGCAGACCGCGCGGCGGTCCGGCGTCGCCCTGGCGGAACTGCGGCTGGTCGTCGCGCGGGACGACCCTCGGGTGCAGCTGGCGGACTTCCTCGCCGGGATCGCCCGCAAGGCGGCCGGCGACGCGCTGCGCGGCAACGGCGACCCGGAGCTCACGGCGCTGCTGCGTCCGTACGTCGACCCGGCATCCGTGTGGGGCGACGGCCGCACGGCGGTCGCGCTGGGACTGTCCCTGCCCAACTCCCCGGTGGGAACGGGCGACTGAGGGGGACCCGGTCCCGCCCGCACTGAACACGGCGGGCTCCGCAGCCGTATGGACGAGGGGCGCTCTGCTCGAGGGAGGCCTCCGCGGTGCGCGCACCGCGCTGTCGAGGTTCTGGAGCCATGCATGAGGCACGCACGACGACGGGTGGTCCGGCGAGTGACACGGCTGGCGGCTGTCGGCGGACTCCTGCTGGGCGGCACGATGGTCACGCACGCCGTGGCGAGTGAGCCCGGCACGCCCGACGCCGTCCCGTTCTCCACCGCCTCCCCCGCGGACGCGGACGCGGCCGGTCCGGGCGCCGACCTGGTCCGGCGGCTCGGCACGTCCCGTACGGCGGGCAGCTGGGTCGGCGAGGACGGCAGGACGGTCGTCGCGGTCACGGACGAGGAGGCGGCGGCCGAGGTGAGGGCGGCGGGCGCCGAGCCGAAGAGGGTGCGGCACAGCATGGACGACTTCGACTCCGCGACGAGGACGCTGAGTTCGGCGCCACGGGTGCCCGGCACGGCCTGGATGAAGGACTACCGGTCCAACCAGGTGGTGGTGCGCGGGGACAGCACGGTGTCCGAGGACGACTGGTCGTCGCTCACCGAAGTGGCCGACGGCATCGGCGACTTCGTGCGCATGGAGCGGGTCGGGGGCACGTTCACCACCCGCCTGGCCGGCGGGCTGCCCGTGCTGTCGACGGCGGGCCGCTGCTCGGCCGGGTTCAACGTCACCGACGGGCGGCGGGAGTTCATCCTCACCGCTGGGCACTGCGGGCCGCAGGGGTCGGTGTGGTTCTCCGACGACGGGGGCCGGAAGAAGGTCGGCACCACCGTCGGCGGCAGTTTCCCCGGCGACGACTACTCGCTGATCGCGTACGACGGCGGCAAGGCCGGTGAGAACGCGGGGGTGGTCGCGGTGGGCGGCGGCAAGGGCGTGCGGATCACCGGGGTGGCCGAACCGACGGTGGGACAGCGGATCTTCCGCAGCGGAAGCACCAGCGGGCTGCGCGACGGGGAGGTGACCGCGCTCGATGTGACGGTCAACTACCCGGAGGGGACGGTCGGCGGGCTGATCGAGTCGGACGTGTGCGCGGAGCCGGGGGACAGCGGCGGGCCGATGTTCTCCGAGGGGATCGCGCTCGGCGTCACCTCCGGCGGCAGCGGCGACTGCCGCTCGGGCGGCATCACGTACTTCCAGCCGGTGACGAAGGCGCTGGCGGACCTGGATCTGAAGCTGATCGTGGCGCCCGGGGAGGACGGCGGGAGCCCCTCCCCCGCACCCTCGCAGGCGCAGGGGGTGGCGGCGCCGGACGCGGCCACGCCCGGTTCGTCGACGTCGGTGCGGGGCATCCTGCCGGATCCGTCGACGCTGGTGTCGCGGCTGGCCGACCCGCGGAACGTGGGTCCGGGGCTGCTGGTGATGGGCGGGAGCCTGGTGGCGCTGGTGGCGTCGCGGTGGATCAGGGCCGAGCAGGACCGCAAGGCCTACCGGAGGCAGTACTCGGCGACGTGGGGGTGAGACGGGAAGGGCACCCGTGCGGTCACGGGTGCCCGATCGTGGTGCCGAGGCCGGCCGTCAGGCCGCCTCGGCGGCCTCCTGCGGGAGGGCCGAGGCCCACTCCTGGACCAGGCGCTGGTACTCCTCGCGCTGTTCGACGCTGAGTGTCCCGCCCGACCGGAGCCACAGGGCCCGGATCTCCTCGTTGACCTCGGCAGCCGATCGCTCGGAGGAGGGTTCAACACTGGTGGACATACCGTGAAGCATACGTCCCCCGAGGTGAAGACGCTGTGAGTAATCGCACGCCCATCGGGCATTTCGGACGTGTCGCTGATCACGTCCATCTGCCCTCCAAGGTGGGCGAGTTCACAACGCCGGGGGTGCGGAAGCGCCCGGCCCCGAGGCCGGGCGCCGGGGGCCTCAGGTGCCCGGCTTGCGGCCGTACACGTAGACGTCGTCGCCCTTCTTCAGCAGCGACCAGTACTTCTTGGCGGCGGTCTTGGTCATGTTGACGCAGCCGTGGGAACCGGGCGGGTTCCACATGCTGACGCCGACCGAGTGGAACGCCTGGCCGCCGTCGAAGAACTGGCTGTACGGCATCGGCACGTCGTAGATGGTCGAGACGTGGTTCTTGTTCCGCCAGTAGACCTTCTTGAGGCCGGTGCGGGTCTCGTAGCCGTTGCGTCCGGTGCGCACCGGGACCGGCCCGTAGACGAGCTTCTTGCCGTCCTGGATCCAGCTGAGCTGGAGAGTGAGGTTGACGCAGGCGATGCGCCCCTTGTTGGTGGGGCATTTGCCCGCCTTGTTCGGGTTCTTCCCGACGGCCTTCTGCTTGTTCATCAGGTCCATCACGCCCCAGGTCACGGGGCCGGCGTACCCGATGTTGGGCCTGATGCCGTGCTTGTCCTGGAAGGCCCGGATGGCCTTGCAGTCGGCGGCGGACTGCTTGCCGTCGACCGGGCGGCCGAGGAACTTCTCGACCTTCTTCTGGTACGGCCCCGCCGACGTGGTGCAACTGGCGGCCTGGGCCGGCGTCGCACCGATCGCGAGCGTGAGCGGAGCCACCAGAGCGGTGACCCCCAGGGCGACGACACCCCGTCTTCTCAAGTCCCCCATGGTCCGTACTGCCTCTCCCGCGGGAACGTGCGCTGGACCGCGCACTCTGCCAGGTAGACGGCGAACGAGGGAAATCGGTTGTACGCGCGACCGGACCGTTATGTCCGTCGCGGGGGGCGCTTCGGCATGAGGCGCGTCACACGACGTCGCGCGGGGTGCGGGACCGCTCACCGTTCGGTGTGGTCCATGGCCCGGTGGAAGCCGTGGTTGACGGCCGTGATGCCGCCGTCGACGACCAGGGTGGTGCCGGTGATCCAGGCCGCGTCACCGGACGCGAGGAAGGTCACGGCCGCCGCGACGTCCTCCGGCTCGCCGATCCGGCGCAGCGGGTAGACCTGGGAGACCGCCGCCAGGTCGTCGTCCCGGCCGTCCCAGGCGCGGGTGCGGATCGTGCCCGGCGCGACGAGGTTGACCCGGACGCCCCGGGGCCCCGCGTGGCCGGCGAGGGTGCGGGTGAGGGAGACCAGGCCGGCCTTGGCGGCGCTGTAGGCGTGGTTGCCGAAGTCCTGGAACCCGTTGACCGAGCCGACGGTGACGATCGCACCCCGGCCGGACGCCTCCAGGTGCGGCAGGGCGGCCCGGCAGCAGCGGTAGGCGCCGGTGAGGGTGACGTCCAGGTCCGCCGCCCACTCCTCCTCCGGCTCGTCCTCGAAGCGGGCGGCGTCCGGGGTGCAGTGCGCGGCGTTGTTCACCAGCACGTCCAGCGAGCCGAAGCGGCGCACGGCGTGGGCGACCGCCGCGTCCACCGACGCCCGGTCGGCCACGTCGCAGGCGACGGCCTCCGCCGCGAGTCCCCGGCCGCGCAGGAGCACCGCCGTGTGCTCCCCCGCCTCCGGGTCGGCGTCCGCGATCAGGACGCGCGCGCCCTCCTCGGCGAACCGTGACGCGGTGGCGGCGCCGATGCCGCGCGCCGCCCCGGTGATGAGAACCCCGTACCCCGCGAATCGCCCTGTGTCCGTCGTCATGGGGCGACGGTAGCCGCCCGGACGATCACCGCGGCAAGTGCTTTTCCGGCTCGCCGGCCCTCAGGACGTGCGGGCGCCCGGGTGGGTCAGCGGTAACCGGTGACGTCGGCCGCGCGGCCTGCGTCCTGCACCTCGACCTGGTAGCGCCAGGCGTCGGGGCGGCTGCCGTCGAGGTCGGTGAAGCCGTACTCCCGGGCGAGGCTCCCGCTGGACAGGGACGCGCCGTTGAAGCGGGCCACGCCGGGGTCGGCGGCGAGCGCGGCGACGGCGCGGCCCACGTAGCGCGGGGTCTCGGAGATGGCGAAGTGCGGCACCTTCTCCAGCGCGTCGCGCCAGTTGTCCTCCCGCACCCCGAAGTGGTCGAGCATGATCTCGGAGCGCATCCAGCCGGGCGTGAGGGCGACGGCGGTGGCGCCGCGCGGGCCGAGTTCGTGACCGAGGGCGAACGCCATGCGCAGCACCGAGGACTTGGCGAGATCGTAGAAGAAGGAGACCCGGTAGTGGTCGCGGTTGTAGTCCGCCGTGCCGTCGGTGACCTCGACGACCAGTCCGCCCGGGTGGCGCAGCAGCAGCGGCAGGGCGTGGTGGCTGGTGATCGCGTGGGTCTCCACGGCGAGGCGCAGCAGCCGCAGTCCCTTGTCGAGGTCGTGCTCCCAGACGGGCGCGTCCCAGTCGAAGAGCGTCTCGCCGCCCCAGATGTCGTTGACCAGGACGTCGAGCCGGCCCTGTTCGGCGGCGATCCGGTCGACCAGGGCCCTCACCTGTGCCGGGTCCAGGTGGTCGGTGGGGACGGCGACACCCCGGCCGCCCGCCTCGGTGACCAGGTCGGCGGTGTCCTCGATCGTCTCGGGCCGGTCGTACTCGGAGCGGCGGGCCCGGGTGGTGCGGCCCGTGACGTACACCGTGGCGCCCGCCGCGCCGAGTTCCACGGCGATGCCCCGTCCCGCTCCCCGGGTCGCCCCGGCCACCAGTGCGACCTTGTCCCGCAACGGCTGTGTCATTCCCGGCCTCCTGTGCCTCGATCCGTCGTACGACGACGAGCCTGACGGGTAAGCCGGACATCCTCTGTCGCCTTTTCCGCGGTGAGGGCCGTGGTGTCACCCGGACGCCGGTACGCCCGGGTGACGCCGTCTCCTCAGTGGCCCCGGGCGATCCACTCGTCCAGGTGCGGGGCCTCTGCGCCGATGGTGGTCGGGTCGCCGTGGCCGGTGAGCACCTTGGTCTCGGGCGGCAGGGTGAGCAGCCGGTCCCGGATGGAGTCGATGATCGTCGGGAAGTGCGAGAAGGAGCGGCCGGTGGCGCCGGGCCCGCCCTGGAAGAGTGTGTCGCCCGTGAACACGGTGCCGAGACCCGGGTCGTACAGGCAGACCGCGCCCGGTGCGTGGCCCGGGGTGTGCAGCACGGTGAGGTCGGCGCCGCCGGCCTCGACGACCAGTCCGTCGGCCAGCCAGGCGTCGGGGTCGCGGTCCGGGTGGGTCTGCTTCCACAGCTGCAGGTCGTCGGGGTGCAGCCAGATCGTGGCGCCGGTGCGCTCGGCGAGGGCGGGGGCTGCGTCGATGTGGTCGTTGTGGGCGTGGGTGCAGACGATGGCGGTCAGACGCCGGTCGCCCACCGCCTCGGCGATGGCGTCGGCGTCGTGGGCGGCGTCGATGACGACGGCCTCATGGTCGTCGCCGACGATCCACACGTTGTTGTCGACGTCCCAGGTGCCGCCGTCGAGGCTGAACTGGCCGGAGGTGACGAGGCGTTCGATGCGGGCGGTCATCACAGCACCACCACCGAGCGCAGCACGTCGCCGCGGTGCATCCGCTCGAACGCCTTCTCCACCTCGTCCAGGGCGATGGTCTCGGTGACGAACGCGCCGAGGTCCAGGCGGCCCTGGAGGTGCAGGTCGATCAGCATCGGGAAGTCGCGGGACGGCAGACAGTCGCCGTACCAGGAGGACTTGAGGGCGCCGCCGCGGCCGAAGACGTCCAGCAGCGGCAGTTCGATCTTCATGTCCGGGGTGGGCACGCCGACCAGGACGACCGTGCCGGCCAGGTCGCGGGCGTAGAACGCCTGCCGATAGGTCTCGGGACGGCCGACGGCCTCGATGACGACGTCGGCGCCGAAACCGCCGGTGAGGTCGCGGATCGCCTCGACGGGGTCGGCCGTACGGGAGTTGACGGTGTGGGTGGCGCCCATGGAGCGGGCGGTCTCCAGCTTGCGGTCGTCGATGTCCACGGCGATGATCCTCGCCGCTCCGGCCAGCCGGGAGCCGGCGATCGCCGCGTCGCCGACGCCGCCGCAGCCGATGACGGCGACCGAGTCGCCGCGGCCCACGTTGCCGGTGTTGATCGCGGCTCCGATGCCGGCCATCACGCCGCAGCCGAGCAGCCCGGCGACCTGAGCGGACACCGCCGGGTCGACCTTGGTGCACTGTCCGGCGGCGACCAGGGTCTTCTCCGCGAAGGCGCCGATGCCGAGGGCCGGGGAGAGCTCGGTCCCGTCGGTGAGGGTCATCTTCTGCCGCGCGTTGTGCGTGTCGAAGCAGTACCAGGGGCGTCCGCGCAGACAGGCGCGGCAATGGCCGCACACCGCACGCCAGTTGAGGATCACGAAGTCCCCGGGCCGCACGTCGGTGACGTCGTCGCCCACCGACTCGACGACGCCCGCGGCCTCGTGGCCGAGGAGGAAGGGGAAGTCGTCGTTGATGCCGCCCTGTTTGTAGTGCAGGTCCGTGTGGCACACCCCGCAGGCCTGGACGCGTACGACCGCCTCGCCGGGTCCCGGGTCGGGTACGACGACCGTCTCGATCCGTACCGGCTCGTCCTTGCCGGGTGCGATCACGCCGCGTACTTCCTGCGCCATGCTGCTGACTCCTTCGTCGGCCTGGTCCGTCTCCCCCGTCGTCTCCCGACCCTACGCGGGAACGATCGGCTCCGCCGCCCGCCGTGCGGTGCGTCCGCCCGGGCGACGTAGCCTGAACATCCGTCCGACGCCGAGGGGGGCATGTGAGCATCACCAAGGACCGGTCCGGCGCGCCGGCCTGGCCGCTGCTGCTGTCGTACGTGAGGCCGCACCGCTGGGCGCTGCTGGGCGGCGCGCTGCTGTCGCTGGTGACGGGGGCGACGGGGCTGGCGCTGCCGCTGGTGGCGCGGGAGCTGATCGACGACCTCACGCACGACCGGGCCGTCACCGGGACGCTGCTGCTGATGTCGGCGCTGGTGATCGGCAACACGGTGCTGGGCGCGGTGGGTTCGTACGTGCTGAGGCGCGCGGCGGAGTCGGTGGTGCTGGGGGCGCGGCGCACGCTGTCGTCGTACCTGCTGCGGCTGCGGATCGCCGCCGTGGACCGGACCGAGCCGGGGGATCTGATGGCCCGGATCACCTCCGACACCACGCTGCTGCGGGAGGTGACGACCGACTCGCTGATCGGGCTGGGCACGGGCGGGCTCACGCTGCTCGCCACCGTGGCGCTGATGGGCTGGGTGGAGCCGGTGCTGCTGGCGGTGACGCTGGGCGTGCTCGCGCTGGCGGGGACCCTGCTCGGGGTGGTCGTGCCGCGGATCCGGCGGGCGTCGAAGCAGGCGCAGGACGCGGTGGGCGTGATGGGGGCGTCGCTGGAGCGGGTGCTGGGAGCGCTGCGCACGGTGAAGGCGTCCGGGGCCGAGCCGCGGGAGGAGCGGAGGCTGCACGAGGCGGCGGGCGAGTCGTGGCGGATGAGCGTGCGGGCCGCCAAGTGGTCGGCCGCGGCGGGGAACACGGCGGGGCTGGCGATGCAGCTCGCGTTCATCACGGTCCTCGCGGTGGGCGGGGCGCGAGTGGCGACCGGGGCCATCGACATCGGGACGCTGGTGGCGTTCCTGCTGTTCGTGTTCTGTCTGATGGCGCCGATCTCGCAGGTCGTGGGCGCGGTCACGCAGTACCAGGCGGGCAGTGCCGCGCTCGCCCGCATCCAGGAGGCGCTGCGGCTGCCCGCCGAACCGGCCGCGCCGCCCGCCGCGTTGCCGTCGCCCGGCGCCGCGCCGGCGGCAGTCGCCTTCGAGGACGTGCGGTTCCGCTACGCCGAGGATCTGCCGTACGTCCATCACGGCGTGACGTTCTCCGTGCCCCCGCAGGGGCTGACGGCGTTCGTCGGCCCGTCCGGCGCGGGCAAGACGACGGTGTTCTCGCTCATCGAGCGGTTCTACGACCCCGAGTCCGGTGTGATCACCGTCGACGGGCGGGACCTCGCGGACTGGGATCTGCCGGAGCTGCGGGCGGCCATCGGGTACGTCGAGCAGGACGCGCCCGTGCTGTCGGGTTCTCTCAGGGACAACCTGCTGCTGGGCAACCCGGACGCGGGCGAGGACGCGCTGACGCGGGTGCTGAAGACGACCCGGCTGGACGGTCTGGCCGCCCGCCTGCCCCAAGGGCTCGACACCCTCGTCGGCCACCGTGGCACCAAGCTGTCCGGCGGCGAACGCCAGCGGGTCGCCATCGCCCGCGCCCTGCTCCGGCGCCCGCGCCTCCTCCTGCTCGACGAGGCCACCTCGCAGCTGGACGCGGTGAACGAGGCGGCACTGCGGGACACGGTCGCGGACGTCGCCCGCACGACGACGGTGCTGGTGGTGGCCCACCGCCTCTCCACGGTGACGGCGGCGGACCGGATCGTGGTGATGGACGCGGGGCGGGTACGGGCGGTGGGGACGCACAGGGAACTGGTGGCGTCGGATCCGTTGTACGGGGAGCTGGCGGCTACGCAGTTCTTGGCCACGGCGGGCTGAGAGGCGCCCGGGACGCGGGACTGTTCCCCCGAGGGCGCTCCCCGCCCCGTTGCCCGGTGAGCACGCCTCTCGCTCACTCCAGGTGGAGGGCCGCCAGGCGCGGCAGTCGGCGTGTCATCTCGGCATGGTCGTCGAAGTCGAAGTTCCAGGCGGGGTCCAGCTCCGGGCGGCGGACGACGAACGCATCGCCGGGGAGTTGCCGGCCGGTCGCCCGGATGTGGGCGTTCCAGGCGATGCTCAGCATCTCCTCGCACTCCAGGTCGTGCCCGTCGGCCGCCGAGGCGCGCACGACGGACAGGTCCGCCAGGGCGTCGGGGCCGGCGACCGCGCGGCCGAAGACCTCGCGCCCCTGCGTGATCAGCCAGCCACGGAAGTAGTCGAAGCCGTCGTCGGAGCAGCCGCCGTTGATCAGGTAGGCGGCGGCCCACAGGGGGTTCGTGCAGGAGTCCGCCATCAGGTCCCACAGCACCTGCTGGGCCGCGACGATCTCCTCGGCCGGCCGTGTCGCCAGTCGCTCGGTCGCCCGGTGGGCGACGTCCTCGGCGTCGTCCGGGTGGCGTGCCTGGTCACGGGCCGCCTCGACGAGCTGCCAGAACTGCTGTCCGTTCATGCGGCGCAGCATCCCACCCGGTGCTGACAACGAGCGCCTCGCGCCCCGCCGGCCAGGCGTCGCGCTTGCCCCGGCCCGTCCGGGGGAGGACGCTCGTAGGTGAGGCCTGCGAGGCCTGGTTCCGGGCCCGCGGCCTTTCGAGGAGGTGGGTCATCATGACGACCGCGGCACAGCCCGTGTTCGGTACCGACACCCTGCGGCGGGGCGTCGAGGCGGACACGCCGGACATGCTGAAGTCGCTCTACGCGGACGACGCGGAGCTGCGCGTCGTGGATCACGTCAGCGGGCCGAGCCACCCGAAGGTGCTGCACGGCAAGGACGAGATCGCCGCGATGCTGGACGACGTCTACAGCCGCGACATGACGCACGCGCTGGAGGCGTGCGTCGTGCAGGGCGATCACGCCGCCTACTGCGAGAGCTGCGTCTACCCGGACGGCGTGCGGGTGCTCTCGGAGTCCATGCTGACGTTGCGCGACGGCAAGATCACGGGGCAGGTGCTGATCCAGGCGTGGGACGAGTGACGTCGACGGCCGTCGTCCTCGTCGCGTCGACGAAGGTCTCGACGAGCGGGGACGGGCGGTCGCCGTCCCAGGCGAGCGCGACCGTGCCGGGAGACACGTCCGCGAGCGGAACGTAGGCGATGTCGGGGCGCGGGAAGACCGCCGCGACCGACTCGGGCACCATCACCACGCCGCTGCCGGCCCGGACGTACGCCAGGATCTCTTCCATGTCGTGCACGTCCGGGCCGCGCAGCCACCGCGTGCCGTCGGGGCGGGGGTCGGCGTTCCAGACGGCGGACCACGCCGGGGACGCGCCCGCGTAATGCAGCAGAGGTTCGTCGGCGAGGGCGCGCAGCCCGACCGTGTCCTCGCCGGCCAGGGGGTGCCGTACGGGAAGGACCGCACAGAGCCCCTCCTGGTACAGCGGCAGCAGCCTCAGCCGGTCCGCGTCGACGGGCAGGCGCACGAAGCCGACGTCGGCGGTGCCGTCGAGCAGGTCCGCCGACTGGCTCCACCACCGCAGCCGGACCAGTTCGATGCGCACCTCCGGCTCCCGCGCGGAGAACGCGTGCAGCGGCGCGGTGATGTCGGAGCTGAGCATGAAGCCGACCTTGAGCACGCCCTCGCCCGCCGCGATCCGCCGGGCGCGGTTCTGCGCGGCGCGGGCGGCGGCCAGCAGTTCCCGGGAGTCCTGGAGGAACTGCTCGCCCGCGGGCGTCAGCGCGACCTCCCGGCTGCTGCGCCGGAACAGGGACACGCCGAGGTCGTGCTCCAGCTGCTGGATCTGCCGCGACAGCGCGGGCTGGGTGACGTGCAGGGCGGCGGCCGCCTGCCCGAAGTGCAGACGCTCGGCGACGGCGACGAAGGAGCGCAGCCGGCGCAGGTCCAGATCCGTCCGTCCGCCGTCCATGCCGCCTTCTCCCCTGCTGCCTGCACCGATGCCCTGACGTCATCGTAGGCACCGGAGCAAGCATTGGACCTGCGGGAAACCCCAGGTCACGCTGGTTACGTACCGCGGGCGGCAGCGATCCTCCGCCCGCTCCTCCCCCTCTCTCCCGGAGTGTTCGTCATGATGCGTGCCGCCGTCGCCGTCGGGGCAGGGGCCCCGCTCGCCCTGCAGGACCTGGAGGTGCCCGAACCGGGTCCGGGCGAGGTGCTCGTCAAGGTCACCGCGTGCGGGGTCTGCTTCACCGACCTGAACCTGCTGCGCGGTCACTATCCGTTCGCCCGCTTCCCGGTCGTGCCGGGCCACGAGATCACCGGCGTGGTCGCGGCCGTCGGCCCCGGCGTCACCTTCCCGGAGGTCGGGACGGCCGTGGGCGGGCAGTTCCTGTACGACTCGTGCGGTCACTGCGACTACTGCGTCCGCGGCGACCAGATCCTCTGCCCGCGCAAGGTGATCACCGGCATCGTCGCCGACGGCGGCTACGCCCCGTACGTGCTGATGAAGTCCGGCTTCGTCACCCCGCTGCCTGACGGGCTCGACCCGGTGGCCGCCGCGCCGCTGATGTGCGCCGGGCTGACCGCGTTCAACGGGCTGCGCCAGGGCGGGCTGCGGGCCGGTTCCCGCGTCGCCGTGGTGGGCGCCGGAGGCGTGGGCGCGCTGGCCGTGCGGTACGCCGTCGCCATGGGGGCGCGGGTCGCCGTGATCGGCCGGTCCCGGCGCGGCGAGGACGCGGCGAAGGCGCTCGGCGCGGAACTCTTCGTCGCGGCGCAGGAGTCGGACCCGGCGAAGGCGCTCACGGAGTGGGACGGCGGCGCGGACCTCGTGCTGAACGCCTCCCCGTCGACCGAGGCGGCCACGGCGACGCTGGGCGGACTCGCCCCGGACGGCACGCTGATGCTGTGCGGCTACGGTCCCGAGCCGCTGGTGCTGCCGACCCAGCCGATGATCCTCAACCGGCTGCGGGTGGGCGCCTCCCCGTCCGGATCGCCGCACGACCTGCGCGACACCCTGGCCTTCTCGGCCTCCCACGACATCCTCCCGGACGTCACGCCGATCGGCCTGGACGAGGCCCCGGCCACGCTGGAGGCGATGGACGCCGGCACGGCACGCGGCCGCAGCGTCATCGTCTTCCCCTGACGCCCTGACGCCCTGACCTCCCCTCCCTCGGACGGAGCACCTCATGTCCTCCCACGTCATTCTGATCACCGGCGCGTCCAGCGGATTCGGCGCGCTGACCTCCCGGGCCCTGGCCGACGCCGGGCACACCGTCTACGCCGGGATGCGGCAGACCACCGGCCGCAACGCCGCGGCCGTCGCCGACGCCCGCGCCTACGCCGAGGAGCACGGCGTCGACCTGCGCACCGTCGAACTCGACGTCTCCCGGCAGGAGTCGGTGGACGCGGCCGTCGCGGCGGTCACCGAGGAGGCGGGCCGCGTCGACGTGGTCGTGCACAACGCCGGGCACATGGTGCTCGGCCCCGCCGAGTCGTTCACCCCGGAGCAGCTCGCCGAGATCTACGACACCAACGTGCTGTCCACGCAGCGGGTCAACCGCGCGGTGCTGCCCCGGATGCGGGAGCGCCGGGACGGGCTGCTCGTCTGGGTGGGCTCCTCCAGCACCTACGGCGGGACGCCCCCGTACCTCGCCCCGTACTTCGGCGCCAAGGCGGCGATGGACCACCTGGCGAAGAGCTACGCCGTCGAGCTGTCCCGGTTCGGCATCGACACGTCGATCGTGGTGCCCGGTTCCTTCACCTCCGGCACGAACCACTTCGCGCACGCCATGCACCCCGCGGACACGGCGACGGCCGAGGCGTACGACGAGCTGTACGAGGGGCTGATGGACGACGTCGGCAAGCGGCTCGCGGCTCTCGCGCCGCCGGACGCGGACGCCGGGGAGGTCGCCCGCACGATCGTGGCGGTCGTCGACGCTCCCAAGGGGCAGCGCCCGTTCCGCGTGACGATCGACCCGGCGGACGACGGCTCCGAACAGGTCAGCGACGTCGCCGACCGGATCCGCGCCGGCTTCTACGACCGCATCGGCTTCCCCGACCTCCTCACCACCCGGACAGCGGCCGGGACGTGAGACAGGCTGGTATGACTGGGTGCATGCATGCAGACACCGCCCAGTCGGCCATCGACACGTTCATCTCGGCGTTCAACGCCTCCGACGACGCCTACGTGACCTCGCTGCTGTCACAGGCGCTCACCTCGGACGTGGTCCTCTGGGGTCCGCTCGGCCGCAGCGAGGGCATCGAGGCGGTGGAGCGGTTCGTGCTGGACATCCGGCGGCACCCGGCCGGACCGGGCACGATGGTCCGCTGTTCGGGGGTGGACATGCCGGACGAGTGGGCGCGGTACCAGTGGGTGTTCACCACTCCGGACGGCGGTCCCCGGCTCGCCGGGACCGACGTCGTCCACCTGCGGCGGGGACTGATCGACCAGATGATCGTCTTCGCGGGGGACCTCGCGCCGACCGCCTGACTCCGTCGGCCAACCGGGTCACTCGGCGCCGGCCGGTTGACGCTGGGTCAAGCGATCGGCGTCGGCACGTCCGGTGCGCCCGGCGGTCCCGGCGCATCCGCCGCAGTCGGCCTCCCCGGTGTCTGTGGTGTCTCCGGTGTCTCCGGTGGACGCAGGATGGCCAGCAGCTGGCGGACCAGTTCGTCGACGACCTCGTCGAGGGTGGCCTCGACCCATCCCGCGTTCCAGTCGTGCAGCAGCCCGTTGACGCTGCCGATGAAGCCGGTCGCGGCGAGGCGGTGGTCGCGGGGCGCGGCCTCGCCGCGGGCGACGGCCGCGTCCGCCTCGGCGCAGATGAGGTCGACCCAGCGGGCCCGGCGGGCCAGCCGCTGTTCCTCCAGACGCGGGCTCACTCCGATGATCTCGACGAAGGCGATGCGGATGCGGCGCGGGTCGCGGGTGACGTCGGCGGCGTAGGCGCGGAAGATCGCCGCGGCGCGCTCGGCGAGCGGCGCGTCCGCCGTCCGGGCCGCCGCGTCGAGCACCGCCGCCTCGGCCCAGTCGTTGACCTTGAGGTGCAGGGCGGCGAGGACGTCCTCCAGGGAGCGGAACTCCTCGTAGAACTGGCGGGTGGACAGTCCGGCGGCCTCGCTGAGGGCGGCGACGGTGGTGTTCCGGTAGCCGGGTCCGGCGCCGAAGAGTTCGAGGGCCGCGTCGAGGAAGCGGCGGCGCCGCTCGGCCTTCCGCTCCTCGGCGGACTTCCCGGCGTACCGGCCGCTGGGTGCGCTCAGTCTGCCCGCCACCGGTTCTCCTCTCCCCGCGCCCGGCAATTTTGTCGTGTCCGCGGTCTTGTGGAGAACCCCCGACCGTCCTTACTTTTCAGTAAGTTCAATCTGAAAGCACGCCTGTTCAGATTCACCTCCCTCCGTTTGGCATGTCCCGATCATGCGCCCCCACCCGCAGAGGAGACCCCGCCATGCCGATCCGCAGCAGGCATCTGTGCACCCTCGCCGCCGCCGTCGCCCTGACCCTCACCGCACCCGGCGCCGTGGCGAGCGCCGCGGGACAGGCTCCCTCCGCGGACCTGCGGGAGGTGCTGTTCGTGGGCAACAACTGGGACGGCACCGCCGACGTCATCGAGTCCGGCGGTGACTTCGGACGGATCGGCCGGATCAACGTGATCCCCGACAAGGACCGGCGGATGGCGGAGATCAGCGCCAACCCGATCCGCTGGATCTACTTCATGGCCATCCGCAACACCGTCGGCGAGGGCCACGACCAGTACGTCGACGACATGTACTCCACCCCGGACGGCACCTCGGTGGTGGTCTCCCGGCCCAGCTTCGCGGACGTCGTCTCCCTCGACCTGGCCACCGGACGCGTCAACTGGCGCTTCCCGGTCTCCGGTTACCGCTCCGACCACATGGCGGTCTCCCCCGACGGCACGCGCGTCGCCGTCTCCGCCTCGACGTCCAACACCGTGCACGTCCTGGACATCGCCACCGGCAAGGAGGTCGGCACGTTCAAGACCGGGGACAAGCCGCACGAGAACGTGTTCAGCCGGGACGGCCGCTACATCTGGAACATGTCCATCGGCGAGGTGAACACCGACCTGGACGCGCCCTGGCTGGACTGGACGAAGGGCGACCGCAGGATCACGGTCGCCGACGCCCGGACGTTCGAGCAGGTCAAGGTGATCGACATGCGGGAGCGGCTGGACGCGGCCGGTTTCAAGGAGTACTCGGACGCGGTCCGCCCCGCCGCCTTCTCCCCCGACGAGTCGAAGCTGTACTTCCAGGTGTCGTTCTTCAACGGCTTCTTCGAGTACGACGTCGCGAGCGACCGGATCAGCCGCGTGAAGACCCTGCCGAAGAATCCGGCCACCAGCGAGGACCGCACCACCTGGGTCAACGACTCGCGCCACCACGGCATCACCATGAAGCCCGACGGCGCCAAACTGTGCGTGGCCGGCACCATGGACGACTACGCGACCGTGGTCGACCGTGACACCTTCGAGCACGGCCCGCTGGTCCCCGTGTCCAAGCCGTACTGGGCGACGGTCAGCGGCGACGGAAAGCACTGCGTGGTCTCCGAGAGCGGCGCCGACCGGGTCACCGCCATCGACTTCGCGACCGGCGGGAAGACCGTGTCCGTCCCGGTCGGCGACCACCCCCAGCGGGTGCGGCTCGGGCAGGTGCGGGAGGGCTGGACCGGCCCGTCGGACGGCTGACCCGCCCCGCACCCGGGTGGCCGATGGTCCTGAACCGCCCGTCCACCGCTCGAATCCCTCCGGGATGTGTGAGTCCCGCGGGCAGGGGTAGACGCCACGTATCACCTCCGATCGATGGAAGGGGGTCCGTGGAAGAGTCGCATCACTCGCAGCGCCCGGGCCGTTTCCACCGAAGCGAAGCGGCCCGGACCGTCCGCGCGCGGCCGGCCGTCATTCCGGGTGCTGATCCGATCCGTGCGACGGCGCGAGGTGGCTTCCGGACGGCGGATCCTCGTGGTCGTACGCGTCCGTCGTCGAGATGACCAGCAGCTTCGTGACGGTGCCGTCGTCGCCGGTCACGTCCCGTACGTGGCGGAAGCCCAGGCGGCGGCACATGGCCAGGCTGGGGGTGTTGTCGGCGCCGACCATTCCGTAGGCCTCCTTCAGGCCCAGGTCGTCGGCGGCGTGGCGCAGCAGACCGCGGACCACTTCGGTGCCCAGCCCCCGGCCCCAGTACGGAGGCGCGAGGGCGGCGATCAGCTCGTGTCCGTCGACGTTGCCCGTCTTCTTCACCTCCGCGTGTCCGACGAAGGTCTCCCCCTGCCACACCCCCCACACGTCGAACAGGCGTTGCGGGTAGATGTCGGTGAGGATGGCGCGGAACAGCGTGCGGATGTCCGCCTCGGGCACGCGTTCCTGGCCCATCCAGCGGCAGACCTCCTCGTCGCGCAGCAGCTCCACGAAGGCGTCCTCGTCCTGAGGGCGGTAGGGGCGGAACGTGAGTCGTTCGGTGTGCAGGACCGGTGTGGGCATCAAGGCTCCTCGGGACATGCGGGGAGGACGGCGGACCGGGCCGGGGAAGGCGGCAGTGGGACGCCCCCCGGCCCGGTCCTCCGTGCCTCCGCGCGGGTGCGTCAGGCTTCGGCGTTCTCCATGCGCTCCCGCAGGCTGCGGGGACGCATGTCGGTCCAGACCTCGTCGACGTAGGCGGAGCACTCCGCCTCCGTGCCCTCCTTGCCGACGGGCTGCCAGCCGGCGGGCACCTCGATGTCGACGGGCCACAGCGAGTACTGCTCCTCGTCGTTGCGCAGCACCTGGTAGCGGGTGTTCTCGTCCATGTCCGGCTGTCTCGCTCTCTCGGTCGGTGATCGGGTGGTGGAAGGGGGCTGGGACGGGATCGCGTCCGCGGCGGTGGGGCGCGGGCCCCGAGGCGGGGCGTCACCGGCGGTCGCGGGCGTGGTGGGCGATGTGGCGCAAGGCCCGGGCGAAGTCCTCGGCGACAGCGCGCACGGAGGCGGTGGCGTGCAGGGCGGGCCGGTGGTGCCAGATGAAGGACAGCCGCCCGCGCTGGACCGCGCCGACGATCTCCAGCGGGTGGGAGCCGCTGTCGCGCGGATCGTGGTGGCGGCCGAACGAGCCGTGTTCGGCGCGTATCAGGCCGTACCCGGAGTTCTCCGGACGGGCGTCCCACTGTCCGAGGTAGTTGAAGACGACCTGTCCGTGCGCGGCGCGTCCCAGGCGTTCGCGCACCTCGGGCGGGCCGAAGGTGCGCAGCGCGCCGAAGCCGAGGCCGTTGCCGGGCACGGCGCGAAGCTGGCGGCGTACGGACTTCACCAGGGTGCGCCAGTCGCGGTCGGGGCCGAGGTCGGCGGGTTCGGGGACCTGGAGGGCGACGGGGTGGACGGTGGTGAACCAGCCGACCGTGCGGGTCAGGTCGACGTCGTCGAGGACGTCCTCGCGGCCGTGTCCCTCCATGTCGAGGCGGACCTCCTCACGGCCGGTCCAGCGGGCCAGAGCGAGGGCGAGGGCGGCGAGCAGGACGTCGTTGACGCGGGTGCGGTAGGCGGTCGGTGCGGCGCGCAGCAGCGCCTCGGTGTCCGCCTCGTCCAGTTCCACGGTGAGCGTGTCGACGGCGTCGGTGCCGGGGCCGTCCGGCGTCTCGGACGGGAGCGGCTCGGTGTCCACGGCGCGTTCCCAGTAGGGCAGTTCGTGGTCGAAGGCGCCGGAGGCGACGTGTGCGGCGAGGCCGCGGGCCCAGTCGCGGAAGGAGGTGGTGCGCTCCCCCAGCGCGACAGGTTCGCCCTGGGCGGCCTGCCGGTAGGCGGCCTCCAGGTCGTCGCGCAGGATGCGCCAGGAGACGGCGTCCACGACCAGGTGGTGCCCGACCAGGAGGAGGAAGTCGGGCCGGTCGGCGGCGCCGGTGAACAGGGCCGCCCGCAGCAGCGGCCCGCGTGCGAGGTCGAAGCCGGTGTGCAGGTCGTCGGCGGCCTTCTCCATCGCCGTGTCGGCGTCGGGGGCGGTGAGGCCGCCGAGGTCGTGGCGGGTCAGGAGCCCGTCGCGGTCGGTGTCGTGCGCGGGCGGGTTGTACTGGCGCCAGCCGTCCTGGCCGGCGGTGAAACGCATGCGCAGGGCGTCGTGGTGGTCGAGCAGGGCGTTGAGGGCGGTCTCCAGGGCGGTGGCGTCGACGCCGGGGGCGAGTTCCACCAGCAGGGACTGGTTGAAGTGGGCGTGGCTTGCGCGCTGTCCGGTCAGGAACCACTCCTGGATGGGGGTGAGCGGCACGTCCCCGCTCACCGCCTCCTCCCCGGTGTGCCTGGGCGCGGAGGTGACGACGCCGGCCAGTTCGGCGACGGTCTGGTGGGTGAACAGGTCGCGGGTGGTCACGTGCAGTCCGTCGCGTCGCAGCCGGGAGACGACCTGCATGCTGAGGACGGAGTCGCCGCCGAGGTGGAAGAAGTTGTCGTGCGCCCCGACGTCGGCGACGCCGAGGACGTCGCCCCAGATGCGGGCGATGCGGCGTTCGGTGCCGGTGCGCGGCGGCGTGTGGGGGCCGGCGGCGGTGTGCGCGGGCCCGGGTTCGGGCAGCGCGTTGCGGTCGGTCTTGCCGTTCGGGGTGAGCGGCAGCCGGTCCAGCGGGACGAACGCCGAGGGAATCATGTGCGCCGGGAGCAGTCCGGCGAGGTGGTCGCGCAGTGCGGATACGGGCAGGTCCTCCGAGGTGCCCTCGGCGGGTACGACGTGGGCGACCAGGCGTGCGCCGGAGCGGCCGTCCGGGTCGCCGCCGCCGGCGCGGACGGTGACCACGGCGTCGCGCACCAGGGGGCTGCCGCGCAGCGCGCTCTCGATCTCTCCGGGTTCGATGCGGAAGCCGCGGAGTTTGAGCTGGTCGTCGGCGCGTCCGGCGAAGCGCAGGTCGCCGTTCGCGTCCCAGCGGGCGCGGTCGCCGGTGCGGTACATGCGCTCCCCGGGGGCGCCGAACGGGTCGGCGACGAAGCGGGACGCGGTCAGTCCCGGCCGGTGGAGGTAGCCGCGGGCGAGGCCGGGTCCGGAGACGTAGAGGTCGCCGGTGACGCCGGGCGGGACGGGGCGCAGGGCGGCGTCGAGGACGTGGACGCGGGTGGCGCCGGCCGGGCGTCCGATGGGCGGGGCGCCCGCGGCCGGGGTGAGCGGGCCGGTCCAGGTGGCGACGACGGTGGCCTCGGTCGGGCCGTACGAGTTGATCATCCGTCGGCCGGGCGCCCACCGTTCGACGAGGTGGGCGGGGCAGGCCTCGGCGCCGACGATGAGCGTGCGCAGGTGCGGCAGGGCGTCGGCGGTACCCGGGTCGACCGTCGCGAGGGCGGCGGGCGGGATCAGGGTGTGGCTGACCCGCCGCTCGGCGAGGACCTCGGCGAGGCGGTCCCCGACGAGGGGGCCCTCCTCCCCGGTGAGCAGGGTGGCGCCGCTGAGCAGCGACACGCACAGCTCCAGCACCGAGGCGTCGAAGCTGGGCGAGGCGAACTGCAGGACCCGGTCTCCGGGGCCCGCTTCGTAGCGCTCGGCGGCCGAGACGGCGAAGGCGGCGAGACCGCGGTGCGTCACCGTGACGCCCTTCGGGGTGCCGGTGGAGCCGGAGGTGTAGATCACGTACGCCGGGTGGCCGACGGTCAGCGGGGCCGTGCGGTCGGCGTCCGTGGGCGCGGTGTCCGGTCCGTCGGCGTCCCACACGGCGGCCGGGTCGTCCAGGACGAGCCAGGCGCCGGCGTCGCGGAGCATGAACTCCCTGCGCTGCTGCGGATAGTCCGGGTCGACGGGCAGGAAGGCGCCGCCGGCCTTGGTGACGGCGAGCTGCGCCACGACCGTCTCCGCGCTGCGGGGCAGGGCCAGGGCCACGATCCGCTCGGGGCCGACGCCCCGGGCGATGAGGCGGTGGGCCAGCCGGTTGGCGGCGCGTTCGACGTGCGCGTACGTCAGCTCCCGCCCGTCGGCGTCGGCCAGGGCGACGGCGTCGGGGGTGTGGGCGGCCTGTCGTTCGAACAGCTCGGGCAGGGTGGCCGCCGGGACCGGGCGGGCGGTGGCGCGGCCCTGGTCGAGCACGGTCTTGAGCGTCTCGTCCCTGGCGAGGGGCAAGGCGCCCAGGGGCCGGTCGGGGTCGTCCGCGACGGCGGTCAGCAGGGTGCCGAGCTGGTCGGCCATGCGTTCGGCGGTGGCGGTGTCGAACAGGTCGGTGTTGTAGGTGAGGACGCCGTGCAGTTCGCCGGTGCCGGTCTCGGCGAACTCCAGGGTGAGGTCGAACGCGGCGTGCCGCAGCTCGCTGTCGACGTCGGTGACCTCCAGGCCGGGCAGGTCGAGGGCGGCGGCCGGGGCGTTCTGGAGGACGACCATGACCTGGAACAGCGGGGTGCGGCTGGTGTCGCGGACCGGCTGGACCTCGTCCACGACCTGCTCGAACGGCGCCTCCTGGTGGGCGAAGGCGTCCAGGACGGTCCCGCGGACCTCGTCGAGGAACTCGGGGAACGGACGGTCGGGCGTGACGCGGGAGCGCAGCACGAGCGTGTTGACGAAGAACCCGACGAGGTGCTGGACCTCGGCGCGGTCGCGGCCGGAGGTGACCGTGCCGACGGTGATGTCCTCACCACCGGTCAGCCGGGCCAGGTAGGCCTGGGCGGCGGCGACCAGCGTGGTGAACAGGGTGGCCTGCCGGTCGCGGCCCACCCGGGCGAGACGGCGGGCCGTCTCACGGGGCAGGGAGAGCCGAACGGAGGCGCCGTGGTGGGTGCGCACGGCGGGGCGGGGCCGGTCGGTGGGCAGGTCCAGCGTCTCCAGCCCGGCCAGGTGCTCCTTCCAGTACGTGAGGTGGTCGTCCGTGCCGCGCCCGCGCTGCCAGTGCGCGTAGTCGGCGTACTGCACCGGCAGCGGCGGCAACGTGTCGTTCTCCAGGCCGAGTTCGGCGCGGTAGAAGTGGGCGAGGTCGCCGGTGAGCACGCCGGTGGACCAGCCGTCGGTGACGATGTGGTGCAGGGTCAGCGTCAGGATGTGCTCGTCGTCCGCGAGCCTGATCAGGCCCGTGTGCAGGAGCGGACCGCACCGCAGGTCGAAGGTGCGGGCGCGTTCGGCGTCCAGCAGGTCCGCGAGCAGGGCGTCGCGTTCACCGCCCGTGAGCTGCGACAGGTCGTGCAGGGTCAGCGGCACGTCCCCGGCCGGGTGGACGATCTGCACACCGTGGCCGTCGACCGCGTCGAAGGTGGTGCGCAGCGCCTCGTGCCGCTCGACCAGGGCGCGCAGCGCCGCGGTGAGGGCGGGCACCTCGAGCCGGCCGCGCAGCCGCAGGGCCAGCGCGGTGACGTACTCGCCGCTGCCCGGCGCGAACTCCTCCAGGAACCAGAGACGTTGTTGGGCGTACGACATCGGGGCGGGCGTGTCCCTGGTGACCGGGACGATCGCCGCGGGCGCGGTGTCGCCGGGACGCTCCTCGCTGAGCAGTGCGGCCAGAGCCTCGGGGGTCGGGTGGGTGAACACCGCACGCGGGGACAGTTCGGTGCCGAACGCCTCGGAGAGGCGGACGGCCAGGCGGATGCTGAGGATGGAGTCGCCGCCGAGCTGGAAGAAGTCGTCCCGCACGCCGGGGCTGGGCACGGACAGGACGTCGGCGAAGACCTCCAGGGTGCGGCGCTCGGCGTCGGTGCGCGGCCCGGCCGACGTGTCCTGCGGCCCGCTCACGGGTTCCGGCGCGGGCAGGGCCGCCCTGTCCACCTTGCCGTTGCGGCTGAGCGGCAGGGCGGGCAGGACGACGAACGCCGACGGCACGAGGTAGTCCGGCAGGGAGCGCCGGGCGAACTCCCGCAGGGAGGTGACGTCTTCGGTGCCGACCACGTAGGCCACCAGGCGGCGGCCGCCGGGCCGGTCCTCGCGGGCCAGCACGGTCACGTCGGAGACGCCGGGGTGTCCCGCGAGGACCGCCTCGACCTCGCCGGGTTCGACGCGGAAGCCGCGGATCTTCACCTGGTCGTCGGCGCGCCCCAGGAACTCGACGGTGCCGTCGGGGCGGCGGCGGGCCAGGTCGCCGGTGCGGTACATGCGGCTTCCGGGCGGCCCGGCCGGGTCGGCCAGGAAGCGGGCCGCGGTGTCGCCGGGGCGTCCCAGGTAGCCGCGGGCGACGCCTTCGCCGGCGAGGTACAGCTCGCCCGGGCAGCCCGGCGGTACGGGCCGCAGCCGGCCGTCGAGGACGTGCACGCGCATGTCGTCGAGCGGGTGGCCGATGGGCACGGTGTCGGGCACGGTGGCCGCGTCGGTGAGCGGGAACGACGTGGCGAACGTCGTCGTCTCGGTGGGGCCGTAGCCGTCCACGACGGTGAGGCCCGGGCAGGCGGCCAGGACGCGGCGTACGGCAGCGGCCGGGACGACGTCGCCGCCGGTCCACACCTGGCGCAGCCCGGTGAAGCAGTCCGGCGCGTCCTGCGCGAGCAGCCGGAACAGGCCGGCGGTCAGCCACAGCGCGCTCAGACCGGTGTCACGGACCAGCCGGCGCAGCAGCGCGGCGTCCAGCGGCCGCGAGGGGGCCACGACCACACAGCCGCCGGTGAGCAGCGGCCCCCACACCTCGAAGGTGGCGGCGTCGAAGGCCACCGGGGAGTGAAGCAGCACCCGGTCGCACACACCGCCGGTGAAGCGGCTGTCGGTGGCGAGGGCGGCCACGTCGCGGTGGCGTACGGCGACGGCCTTCGGTTCGCCGGTCGACCCGGAGGTGAACATCACGTAGGCGAGCCGGTCGGGGTCGGCCGGTGCGGCGACGGGCACGTCCGGCACGGGAGTGCGGGCGGCGGTGACGTCCTCGGCCGACAACTGGACGGCCGCGCCCGCGCGTTCGATCAGCGTGCGGCGCCGGTCCTCGGGGGCGCGGGCGTCCACGGGCAGATACGCGCCGCCCGCCTTGAGCACGGCGAGCTGGGCGACGACGAGTTCGGCACCGCGGTCCATCAGCAGGGCCACCCGGTCCTCGGCGCGCAGTCCGCCGGCGAGGAGCCGGGAGGCCACGGCGTCGGACCAGTCGTCCACCTGACGGTACGTCAGCTCGGTGTCGCCGTCGCGCAGTGCGGGCGCCTCGGGGGTGCGGCGGGCCTGCTCGGCGAACAGGGCGACCGGGCTACGCGGCTCCGCCCGGCGGGCGGTGCTGTTCCACCCGTCCAGCAGGGCGCGGTCGTCCTCGGTCAGCGCCTCCAGGCCGGTCACGTCCGCGTCGGTCTCCAGCGCGTCGGCGAGGGCGCGCAGGACGACGGTGAGGCGGTCCGCGAGGCGGTCGGCGGTGTCCGCGTCGAACAGGCCGGCGTCGTAGGCGAGGTCGAGGCCGAGGCGGTCCCCGAGGTGGGCGCGCAGGCACAGCGGGAAGGTGGGCGCGTCCTCGGCGCGCACCTCCTCCACCCGGACGCCCGTGCGGGCGGTGGCGGATGCGTCGACGGGGTAGTTCTCGAACACCACCATGCTGTCGAACAGCGCCTCGCCGGCCGGGACCTCGCTCAGCGCCTGGATGCGGGGCAGGGCGAGGTGGTCGAAGCGCCGGGTGTCGCTCTGGTGCTCCTGCACCGCGCGCAGCCAGGACGCCGCTCCCCCGCCCGTTACCCGGACGCGGGTGGGCACGGTGTTGATGAACATGCCGATCATCGACTCCACGCCGGGCAGTTCGGCCGGGCGTCCCGAGACGGTGGTGCCGAAGACGACGTCGTCGCGGCCGCTGTGGCGGGCCAGGAGCAGCGCCCAGGCGCCCTCGATGACGGTGTTCACCGTGAGTCCGGCGCGGGCGGCCGTCTGCCGCAGCCGCGTCGACAGGTCCTCGTCCAGCCTCCGGCTCGTGAGGGCGCCGGCACGGGCGCGGTGTTCCTCGGCGGGTGTGCGGTCGTACGGCAACGGGGTGCGGGCGGGGAATCCGGCGAGGGTCTCGGCCCAGTGGGCCTCGGCGGCGGCCTCGTCCTGGTCGTGCAGCCAGCGCAGGAAGTCCGCGAAGGGGCGCCTGACCGGTGCGGGTGCCGCCCGGCCGCCCGTGAGGGCGGCGTAGCGCTCGCACACCTCGGTGAGGAGCTGCCCGGTGCTCCAGCCGTCCAGGACGAGGTGGTGGGAGGACCACAGCAGCAGGACCTCGTCGCCGGGCAGCGCCGCCAGTGTGATGCGGGTCAGCGGTGCCGTGGTCAGGTCCATGCCCGCCGCGCGGTCGGCGGCCAGCAGGTCCTCGGTGGCTGCCGCGCGCTCCTCGGGCGTGAGCTGCCGCCAGTCCAGGTGGGTGACGGGCAGCTCCACGTGCCGGTGCACGACCTGCACGGGGTGCGGCAGGCCCTGCCAGTGGACGCTGGTGCGCAGGGCCTCGGTGCGGTCGGCGACCTGCTGCCAGGCGGCGGCGAAGCCCTGCGGGTCGCTGACCCCGGCCAGGCGGACGGCCACGCGGTCCGAGTAGGCGCCCGCCGTGTCCACCAGGCCGTGGAAGAGCATGCCGGCCTGCAGCGGGGTCAGCGGCAGGACGTCGGCCACGTGCCGGCCGTCGCCCACGAGGCGGTCCAGCTCCGGCTGGCCGAGCCCGGCCAGCGGGAAGTCGGACGGGGTGCGGCCGCCCGCGTCGGGGGAGGCGCAGTGGGCCGCGATCTCGCGCAGCGCCGCGCACATCTCCTCGGCGAGCGCACGGACGGTGGCCTCGTCGTAGACGGCCGGCGGGTAGGTCCAGCCGAGTTCGAGCCGGCCGTCCTGCACCACGCCGGTGATGTCCAGCAGGTAGGGCCGGGGGGCGTCGGGGTCGGTGTCGGAGCCGGCCGGGGGCAGGGCGGCGGCGTACAGGCCGTCGCCGCCCGCGTCGGCGTCCCACTGGCCGTGGTAGTTGAAGCCGACCCGCGGTGCCGGGGCGCCGGCCAGAGGGCTGTCGGGCAGCAGGTGGCGCAGGGCGCCGTGGCTCAGGCCGTGCAGGGGCACCGCGCGCAGCTGTTCCTTGACCGAGCGGAGGGTGTCGTGCCAGCCGGCGTCGGGGGCGACGGTCAGCGCGAGCGGGAACTCGGCGGTGAACCAGCCGACCGTCCGGGACACATCCAGGTCGTCGAAGAGGTCCTCGCGGCCGTGGCCCTCCACGCCGACCAGCACCCGGTCGCGTCCGCACCAGCGGGCCAGGGTGCGGCCGAGAGCGCTGAGCAGGACGTCGTTGACCTGGGTCCGGTAGACCTCGGGGACCTGGCGGAGCAGTGCCTCGGTGGTCTCCGGCTCCAGTTCCACGGTGACCGTGGCGGCGGTGCCGTGGGTGTTGGGGCCGGACCGGCCCGCGGGCAGGTCGGCGGGGGCCTCCGCGGTACGCCGCCAGTGGCCGAGGTCGCCGTCCAGGGCGCCGGAGCGGGTGTGGGCCTCCAGCCGCGCCGCCCAGTGGCCGTAGGCGGTGGTGGCCGGGGGCAGCTCGACGGGATGTCCGGCGGCCGTCTGCCGGTGGGCGGTCTCCAGGTCGGCCAGCAGGATGCGCCAGGAAACGCCGTCGACAACCAAGTGGTGTACGAGGAACAGCAGTTGGCCGGGCGTGTCCGGGCCGCGGTCGAGGACGAGGACGCGCGCCACCCGGCCCTCGGCGGGGTCGAGGACGGCGCGGGCCTCGTCCGCGAGTCGGGTCGCCTCGGTCTCCAGGGCGGGGCCGTCGAGGCCGGTCACGTCATGCAGGGTGACGGTGCCGTCGGGGACGCCGGGCAGGACCTCCTGACGCCGGCCGTCCTCGGTGCGGCGGAAGCGGGTGCGCAGGGCGGGGTGGTGGCGTACGAGGGCTTCGGCGGCGGTGCGCAGGGCGGACAGGTCGGTGCCGGGGGCGAGTTCGAGGCGCTGCGACATCGTGAAGCGCAGCGGGTCGCCGGGGCCCCGGCCGTCGAGGTACCAGCGCTGGATGGGGGTGAGCGGCGCCTCGGCGGGCGCCGTCGTGCCGGTGGTGACCGGCGTCGACTCGGTGACCCGCAGGGCGAGTTCGGCGACCGTCTGATGGCGGAAGACGTCCTTGGTGGTCAGCGCGAGACCGGCCTGGCGGGCCCGGGAGACGATCTGGATGCTGAGGATCGAGTCACCGCCGAGCGCGAAGAAGTTGTCGCGCGCGCCGACCCGTTCGACGCGCAGGACGTCCGCCCAGATCGTCGCGAGGGTCTGCTCGGTGCCGGGTCGGGGCGCCACGTAGGTGTCCGTGGTGTCGGGTTGGGCGGGCGGAGCAGGCAGGGCGCGGCGGTCGGTCTTGCCGCTGGTGGTGCGTGGGATCCGGGTCAGCGGCACGAACGCCGCGGGCACCATGTGGTCCGGCAGGGTGCGGCGCAGCGCGAGGCGCAGTGCGTCGGCGGCCGGGGCGGTGTCCCCGGCGGGCACCAGATACGCCACGAGCATGAGGCGGCCTGCGTGGTCGCGTGCCGTGACGGCGGCGTCGGCGACGTCCGGGTGGGCGAGCAGCGCGGCCTCGATCTCGCCGGGTTCGATGCGGAAGCCGCGGATCTTGATCTGTTCGTCTGCGCGGCCCAGGAACTCCAGCACTCCCTGTGCGTCGCGGCGGGCGCGGTCGCCGGTGCGGTACATCCGCTCCCCCGACGCGCCGAACGGATCGGCGAGGAACCGCGCGGCGGTCAGCCCGGGGCGGTTCAGGTAGCCGCGGGCGACCTGGGCGCCGGCGAGGTACAGCTCGCCGGGCGTCCCGGGCGGCACCGGGCGCAGGGCGCCGTCGAGGACGTAGGCGCGCAGGTTGGCGCCGGGCCGTCCGACGACCGGCCGGTCGGGGCGGTCGGTGACGCGGCCGTAGGCGGCGTCGACGGTGCACTCGGTGGGGCCGTACATGTTGTAGGCGGTGACGCCCAGTTCGGCGGCGGCGCACAGCTCGCGCCAGATGTCGGGGCCGGCCGCCTCACCGCCGACGAGCAGCACACGGGGGCGGTGGCGGCCGGGGGCGAGCAGCCCGGCGGCGAGGAGTTCACGCAGGAAGGACGGGGTGACGTTGACCAGGTCCAGGTTCCGGTCGGCGATCTGCGCGCAGAACGCCTCGGGGTCCAGGCGCACGTCCTCGTCGATGAGGTGGACCTCCTGGCCGAGGGCGAGCAGCAGCGGGCCCTCCCAGGAGGTGTCGAAGGAGAACGAGGCGCTGAGCGCGGCGCGCAGCCGCCGCCCGTCCGCGGTGTGCGGGGCGACGAGCCCTTCGCGGTGGTCGTGGCAGAGGTTGACCAGGTGGCGGTGTTCCACGACGACGCCCTTGGGGCGGCCGGTGGAGCCGGAGGTGTAGATCATGTAGGCCGCGTGCCGCGGGCACAGCGGGACCGGGCGGTCGCGGTCGGTGGGGTTGTGAGCGGGCAGCCGGTCCCACGGGGTGGCGCACAGCGTGTCGGCGGTGAGCACACTGTGCGGGGCGGCGTCCTCCAGGAGCCCGGCGGCGCGCTCGGCCGGCAGGTCGGGGTCGAGGTGGAGCAGGGTGCCGCCGGCCTTGGCGACGGCGAGCACCGCGACCACCAGCTCGGAGGTGCGCGGCAGCCGCACGGCGACCACCCGCTCGGGTCCGGCGCCCAGGGCAAGCAGGTGGTGGGCGAGCCGGTTGGCGCGGTCGTTCAGGGCGGCGAAGTCGAGGGTGGCGTCCCGGGCGACCAGCGCGGTGGCGTGCGGGGTGCGGGCGGCCTGCGCCTCGAACAGGGCGGGGAAGGTGGTGTCCGGTACGGGGAGGTGCGCCCCCTGCCCGTCCACCAGCACCCGTCGCCGTTCGTCGGCGGTCATCAGGTCCAGCGCCCGTACGTCGCGGTCCGGTTCCCGCACCGCCGCCTCCAGCAGCAGGCGCAGACGGGCGGCGAGGCCGCGGACGGTGTCCTCGTCGAACAGGCCGGTGTCGTACTCCAGGTGGCCGGTGACGCCGTCGTCGCCCTCCACGAAGTCGAAGGCCAGGTCGAAGGTGGCGTGCCGGACCGGCGGCAGGAGCGGCTCGGCGTCCAGGCCCGGCAGGGCGGGTGCTTCGGCGCCCAGGTTGTGCAGGGCGACCATGACCTGGAACAGGGGGGTGCGGCTGGTGTCGCGTTCGGGCTGGAGCGCGTCCACCAGGCGTTCGAACGGCACGTCCTGGTGGGCGAAGGCGTCCAGGACCGTGCCGCGCACCTGCTCCAGCAGCGCGCGGAACGACGTGCCGGGCCGGACCTCGTTGCGCAGCACCAGCGTGTTCACGAACATGCCGACGACGTCGTGCAGTTCGGGGCGCTCGCGGCCCGCGGTGACGGTGCCGACGGCGAAGTCGTCCTGGTCGGCCCAGCGGGACAGCAGGACCGTGCAGCCGGCGAGCAGGGTCATGTAGAGGGTGGCGTCGGCCTCCCGGCCCCGCTCGCGCAGCCGGTCGGTCAGCTCGGCGGGCAGCGTGAACGTCACGAGCGCGCCGTCGCGGGAGCGGACGGCGGGACGCGGCCGGTCGGTCGGCAGCTCCAGCGGCGGTACGCCGGCCAGTCGCTCGCGCCAGTGGGCGAGTTGCCGCTCGACCTGGTCGGTGCGGGCGCGCTGCCAGGCGGCGTGGTCGGCGTAGCGCACGGGCAGGTCGGGGAGTTCGGGGTCGCGGCCCTCGTGGGCGGCCGCGTACAGCTCGCCGAGGTCCCGGCCGAGAACGCCGAGCGACCAGCCGTCGGTGACGATGTGGTGGACGGCGAGGGCCAGGACGTGCTCGTCGGCCGCGGTGCGGGCCAGGCGGGCGCGCAGCAGCGGTCCTGTCGCCAGGTCGAACGGTGTGGCGGCCTCGCGTTCCAGCAGGTCCTCCAGCGCGGCCCGCGGGTCGGGGGCGGCGGTGAGGTCGTCCACGGTCAGGGCGGCCGGGTGCGGCGGGTGCACCACCTGCCGGGGCTGTCCGTCGTGTTCGGCGAAGGTGGTGCGCAGGGCCTCGTGGCGGGCGACGAGGCCGTCCAAGGCGGTGCGCAGGGGCCGTTCGTCGAGCGGGCCGCGCAGGCGCAGCACGGACAGCGTCGTGTACTCGGTGCTGCCGGGCTCGAACCGGTCCAGGAACCACAGGCGTTGCTGGGCGTACGACAGCGGCGCCGGGGTCCCGGGGGCGGTCGCCGGGATCGCGTCGGCGGGCGCGGCGGAGGCGTCGCCCACCGGCTCGCCGAGTTCGGCGGCGAGCGCGGACACGGTGCTGTGCGTGAACAGCACGCGCGGGGACACCTCGGGGCCGAACGCGGCGCGCAGCCGGGCGGTGACGCGGACGGCGAGGACGGAGTCGCCGCCGAGCGCGAAGAAGTCGTCCCCGGCGAACACCTCCTCGACGCCGAGGACATCGGACCAGGCGGCGACGACGGCCCGTTCGGCGGGGGTGCGCGGTGCGGTGCGGTCGGTGTCGGCGGCGTAGCCGTCCGCCGTCGGGGCGGGCAGGGCGCGCCGGTCGAGCTTGCCGTTGACGGTGAGCGGGAGGGCGTCCATCGGGACGTAGGCGGCGGGCACCATGTGGGCGGGCAGCAGCCGTTCCAGGTGGGCGCGCAGCTCGGCTGCCGGGGGTGTCGCGCCGCCGGTGCCGACGACGTGGGCCACCAGGCGGCGGGTGCCGGAGGCGTCCTCGAACACGCCGACGGCGGTGTCGGCGACGGCGGGGTGGGCGTGCAGGGCGGCCTCGATCTCGCCGGGCTCGATGCGGTAGCCGCGGATCTTCACCTGGGCGTCCGCGCGGCCCAGGTACTCCAGGGTGCCGTCGGGCCGCCACTTCGCGGTGTCGCCGGTGCGGTACATGCGGCTGCCGGCCGGGCCGAACGGGTCGGCGAGGAACCGGGTGGCGGTCAGGCCGGGGCGGCCCAGGTAGCCGCGGGCCAGGCCCTCCCCCGCGACGTACAGCTCGCCGGTCGCGCCCGGCGGCAGGGGCGACAGGTCCGCGTCGAGGACGTAGACCCTGAGGTCGGGTATCGCGACGCCGATGGGGCTGGCGGGGCCGTGCGCGGCGGTGGCGGGGTCGAGCGGGGCGTGGGTGACGTGCACGGTGGTCTCGGTGATGCCGTACATGTTGACCAGGCGCGGGGTGTCGGCCGGGTGGCGGGCCCACCAGTCGGTGAGCCGGCCGACGTCGAGGGCCTCACCGCCGAAGATCACGGTGCGCAGGGCGAGGCGGGCGCCGGTGTCGGGGTGTTCGGCGTCGGCGCGCACGAGCGGGTGGAACGCGGACGGCGTCTGGTTGAGGACGGTGACGCCTTCGTCGGCCAGCAGCCGCAGGAAGTCCTCCGGGGAGCGCGCGGTCTCGTCGGGCACGACGACGAGCCGGCCGCCGTGCAGCAGCGGGCCCCACAGCTCCCACACGGAGAAGTCGAACGCGTAGGAGTGGAACAGCGTCCACACGTCGTCCGGGCCGAAGTCGAACCACGGGCGGGTGCGGGTGAACAGGCGCACCACGTTGGCGTGCGGGATCACCACGCCCTTGGGGCGGCCGGTGGAGCCGGAGGTGTAGATGGCGTAGGCGGGGCTCTCCGGCAGGGGGCGTCGGGCCGGGGCGGGGCCGGTGGCGGGGCGCCGGGCGAGGTCGGCCTCCTCCTCCGGGTCGTCGAGGAGGACGACGGGCACGCCGGTGCCGTCGACGCGGGCCGCGGTGCCGGTGGTGGTCACCAGGGTGACCGGGGTGGCGTCGGCGAGGAGGTGGGCGATGCGTTCGGCCGGCGAGTTGGGGTCGATCGGCAGGTAGGCGGCGCCGGTCTTCAGCACGGCCAGGACCGCGACGACCTGGTCGGTGGAGCGGGGCAGGGCGAGGGCGACGAACCGCTCGGGTCCGGCGCCGAGTTCGGCGAGCCGGTGGGCGAGGCGGCCGGCGCGGGCGTCGAGGGTCGCGTAGTCCAGGTGCTCGCTCCCGCAGGTGACGGCGGTGTTGCCGGGGGTACGGGCGGCCTGCGCCTCGAACAGGTCCACCAGCGTCTCGGCGGGGCGGCCGGACGCGGTGCCGTTCCAGTCGGTGAGGATCCGCTGCCGTTCCTCGGCCGTGGTCCAGGCCAGGGTGCGCAGCGGGCGGTCGGTGCCGTCGGCGAGCCCGGTCAGGAGCAGGCAGAGCCGGCCGGCGAGCGCGCGGACGGTGGCCGCGTCGAACAGGTCCGGGTCGTAGGCGAGGTCGAAGCCGAGGCGTTCGCCGTGGTAGGCGCGCAGGACGAGCGGGTAGTTGGTGGCGTCGCGGGAGGACACGTCGGCCAGGCGGATCCCGGAGCCGGCCGTGCGGGCCTCGTCGAAGGGGTAGTTCTCGAAGGCGACCATGCTGTGGAAGAGCGGGCTGCCGGACGGCACGTCGCTCAGCTGGGTCAGCTCGGCGAGCGAGGCGGCGGCGAAGCGTCTCGACTCGGCCTGGGCGTCCTGGAGTTCGCGCAGCCAGTCCCCGGCGGGGCGGGCGGGGTCGACGCGGACGCGGGTGGGCACGGTGTTGATGAACATGCCGACCATCGACTCGACGCCGGGCAGGTCGTCGGGGCGTCCGGAGACGGTGGTGCCGAACAGCACGTCGTCCTGGGCGGCGTAGCGGGACAGCAGCAGCGCCCAGGCGCCCTGGACGACCGTGTTGAGGGTGAGTCCGGCCTCGCGGGCGGTGCGGGCGAGGCGGGTTGACGCCTCCGCGTCCAGGCCGGCCGTGTGCAGGGCGGCGGAGCGGGCCTGGTGGGCCTCGCGCAGGGGGCGGTCGGCGGGCAGCGGGGTGGGTTCGGCGAACCCGGCGAGGACGCCCTGCCAGTGGGCGCGGGCGGCGTCGGGGTCCTGGTCGGCGAGCCAGCGCACGTAGTCGCCGAAGGGGCGGCGCAGCGGCGGCCGGGACTCGGTGCCCGCGGTGAGCGCCGCGTACTCCTCGCACACCTCGGTCAGCACCTGGGCGAGGCTCCAGCCGT
Source organism: Streptomyces werraensis (assembly GCA_014656175.1). Lineage (GTDB taxonomy): Bacteria > Actinomycetota > Actinomycetes > Streptomycetales > Streptomycetaceae > Streptomyces > Streptomyces werraensis. The sequence continues at coordinate 358,509 of BNBX01000003.1, read as the reverse complement.
CCAGGATCAGGTGGTGGGACGTCCACAGCAGGTGCAGCCGGGCGTCGGGCAGCCGGACCAGGGTGAGCCGCATCAGCGGCGCCGCGGCGAGGTCGATGCCCTGGGCCAGGTCGTCGGCGCGCAGCCGGGCCAGGCGTTCGGCGCGTATCCCCTCGTCCAGGGCGCGCCAGTCGAGGTGGGTGACCGGCATCCGGACGTCGCGGTGCACGACCTGGAGGGGTACGGGGACGTCCTCCCAGACGACGCGGGTGCGCAGGGCCGGGGTGCGGTCGGTGACGCGCTGCCAGGCGACGGCGAAGGCGTGCGGGTCGGCGACGCCGTCGAGCAGCAGGGCGGCCTGGTCGACGTAGACGTCGTCGGGGCCGCCGACCAGCCGGTGGAAGAGCATGCCCTCCTGGAGCGGGGTGAGCGGCAGCACGTCCTCGACGTCGCGGCCGTCGCCGACGAGGCGGTCCAGGCGGTCCTGGCCGAGGCGGGCCAGCGGGAAGTCGGACGGGGTGCGGCCGCCCGCGCCGGGCAGGGCGCAGTGCTCGGCGATCGCGGCGAGCGCCCCGGTCATGCCGTCCGCGAGGGCGCGGACGGTGGCCTCGTCGTGCACCTGGTCGCTGTAGTGCCAGGTGAGGCGGAGTTCGCCGTCGGTGACCACGGCGGAGACGTCCAGCAGATGGTCCAGCGGTGTGTCCGGGGCGATGTCACGGCCGGGCGTCTCGCCCGCCGGGGCGAAATCGCCGCTGTCGGTGGCCTCCCACTGGCCGTGGTAGTTGAAGCTGATCTGCGGCAGCGGCACGTCCCTCAGGGCGCGGGCGGCCGGGTCGGGCGAGCCGAGGCGGGCGAGGGCCTCGTAGCTCAGGCCGTGCCGGGGCACGGACCGCAGCCGCTCCTTGACCGCCTTGAGGGTGGCGCCCCAGTCGGGTGCCCCGGACGGTCCGGCGGGCGCGAGGGTGACGGGGTACTGCGCGGTGAACCAGCCCACCGTGCGGGACAGGTCCAGCGTGTCGTCCTCGCGGCCGTGGCCCTCCAGCAGGACGGTCACCCGCTCGGCACCGGTCCAGTCGGCGAGGACCCGGCTCAGCGCGCCGAGCAGCACGTCGTTGACCTGGGTGCGGTAGACGGCGGGCACCCGGCGCAGCAGCGCCTCGGTGGTGGCGCGGTCCACGCGGGCGTCGAGGGTGCGGACCGAGCCGGCCTGCGGGGTGCCGGGGCGGTCCACGGGCAGCGGGGTGCGGGGCTCGGCGGCCTCGGCCGTCCAGTGCGGCAGGTCGGTGTCGAGGCCGCCGTCGCGGACCCGGCGCGCGAGGTGCGCGGCCCAGTCGGTGAACGGCGTGGCGACCGGCTCCAGCCGGACCGCCTCTCCCCCGGCCGTCTGCCGGTAGGCCTCGGCGAGGTCGGCCAGCAGGATCCGCCAGGAGACACTGTCCACCGCCAAGTGGTGTGCGGTGAGGAAGAGTTGGGGCCGCTCGCCGGATCGGGTGAACAGGGCGGCGCGCAGCAGGGCGCCGGTCCCGGGGTCGAGTGCGGCGCGGGCGGCCGTGGCGGCCCGTTCGCGCTCCGCCGCCGGGTCGGCGGCGCCGGACAGGTCGTGGCGGGTGAGCAGTCCGGTGGCCGGGCCCTCGCCGGGGTGCTGCCGCCAGGTGTCGCCCGAGCGGGCGAACCGGGTGCGCAGCGCCGGGTGGTGGGCGGCCAGCGCCTCCAGGGCGCGCTCCAGTGCCGGGGCGTCGAGGTCGTGCGGCAGGTCCAGCAGCATCGACATGCTGAAGTGCCGCAGCGGGCCGTGGGTGGCGAAGAACCACTCCTGGACCGGGGTGAGCGGCGCCGGGCCCTCCTCGGCGGGACGCCGGGGCGCGGGCACCTGCGCGGTGCGCACCGACGCGGCGGCGGCGAGGTCGGCGACGGTCTGGTGGCGGAAGACGTCCCGTGAGGTCAGGTGCAGCCCGGCCGCGCGGGCGCGGGAGACCGCCTGGATGCTGAGGATGGAGTCGCCGCCCAGCTCGAAGAAGTTGTCCGTGACGCCGACCCGGCGCGCGCCCAGCACCTCGGCCCAGATGCGGACGAGGGTCTCCTCCTCGGGGGTGCGCGGGGCGACGAACTCCCGCTCCCCTTCGCCGCCTTCGAGGTCGGGCGCGGGCAGGGCGCGCCGGTCGACCTTGCCGCTGACGGTCGTCGGCAGGGCGTCGAGCACGGTGAAGGAGGACGGCACCATGTGGTCGGGCAGCACCTGCCGCAGGGCGGCCCGCACCTCGCCCGCGGCGGGCCGGGCGCCCGGGTCGGCGGGGACGAGGTAGGCGGCGAGCCGGACGTGGCCGTGCGGGTCGGTGACGGCGACGACCGCGGCGGCGGCGACCGCGGGCAGGTCGGTCAGGGCCGCCTCGACCTCGCCGGGCTCGATGCGGTGGCCGCGCACCTTGACCTGGTCGTCGGCGCGGCCGAGGTAGTCCAGGCGTCCGTCGGCGCTCCAGCGGGCCAGGTCGCCGGTGCGGTACATCCGGGTGCCGGGCGGGCCGAACGGGTCGGGCAGGAACCGGGCAGCCGTCAGTCCGGGCCGCCCGCTGTAGCCGCGGGCCAGTTGCACACCGGCCAGGTACAGCTCGCCGCCGACGCCGGGCGGGACGGGCCGCAGGCGGTCGTCGAGGACGTAGGCGCGCACGTTGGGCAGCGGCCGGCCCACGGTGGGCCGGCCGTCGCCGGATATCCGGCAGGCCAGCGCGTCGACGGTGCACTCGGTGGGGCCGTAGAAGTTGTACGCGGCCACGTCCCGCCGCGCCGCCAGCTCCCGCCACAGGGCGGGTCCGACGGCCTCGCCGCCGAGCATGAGGATGCGCGGGTGGTGACGGGGGTCGGTGAGCAGCCCGGCGGGCAGCAGCTGGCGCAGGTAGGTGGGGGTGAGGTCGAGGAAGTCGATGCGGTGCTCGACGACGTACTCGACCAGAGCGGCGGCGTCCAGGCGGGTCGTCTCGTCGACCAGGTGCAGCGGGTGGCCGTCGGCCATCAGCAGCACGCCCTCCAGGGAGGTGTCGAAGGAGAACGACGCCGTGAGCGCCACCCGCAGCGGTCCGCCGCCCGCGTCGGCGACGAAGCCCTCGCGGTGGCCCGCCAGGAGGTTCGCCAGCGACCGGTGCGCCACGGCGACGCCCTTGGGGCGGCCGGTGGAGCCGGAGGTGTAGATGACGTAGGCGGTGGTGTCGGGGTGCGGGGGCGGCAACGGAGCGTCGACGATGGCGTCTTGAGCCTCGTTCGCCTCCCGCAGCGCGGTCTCGTCGAGGACGAGCGCGGGCCGGGCGTCGTCGAGCAGGAACCGCACCCGGTCCTCGGGCAGCGCCGGGTCCAGGGGCAGGTAACCGGCGCCGGCCTTCCAGACGGCGAGGATCGCCACGATCATGTCGGCGGTGCGCGGCAGCCGGAGGGCGACCAGCCGCTCGGGGCCCGCGCCGCGCGTCACGAGGTGCCGTGCCAGGCGGTCGGCGCGCGCGTCGAGCGTCGCGTAGTCGAGGCGTACGTCACCGGCGACGAGGGCGGTGGCGTCCGGGGTGCGGGCCGTCTGCCGGGCGAACAGCTCGGGCAGGGTCTCCTCGGGGACGGTGAGGGCGGTGGCGTTCCAGTCCCGCGTGACCTGCCGCTCCTGTTCGGGTGAGAGCAGGGGCAGGGCGCCGAGCGGACGGTCGGGGTCGGCGGCGACGCCGTCCAGCGTGCGCAGCAGCTGGTCCGCCATGCGTGCGGCGGTGGCCGCGTCGAACAGGTCGGTGCGGTACTCCAGCAGGCCGGTCAGCCCGTCGCCGTCAGGCAGGAACTCGACGCTCAGGTCGAAGGTGGCGGCCCGCCGGGGCACCGCGACCGGGGAGGCGGACAGGCCGTGCGGGTCGGGCGCGGTGGGCGGCGCCGGGTGCAGCAGGACCATCACGTCGAACAGGGGGTTACGGCCCGCCTCACGGGTCGCGCCCACGGCCTCGACCAGCCGCTCGAACGGCGTGTCGCCGTGCGCGAAGGCGTCGTTGACGGTGTCCGCGGCGGCGGTGAGCAGATCCCGGAAGGAGCCGCCGGTCTCGACGCGGGTGCGCAGCGCGACCGTGTTCACGAAGAACCCGACGGCCCGCTCCAGATCGGTTCGCCCGCGTCCCGGGGTGAGCGATCCGACGGTGATGTCGTCCTGCCCGGACCAGCGGGCCAGCAGCGTCTGGCAGGCGGCGACCAGGGCGGTGAACAGGGTGGTGTGCCGGTCGGCCGCGAGCTGCTTCAGCCGGGCGGTGGTGGCGGCGGGGACGGTGAAGGTGTGCACGGCGCCCGCGCCGGACTCCTCGCCGCGGCGGGGCCGGTCCAGCGGCAGTGCGGGGGCGACCGCCCCGGTCAGGTGCTCCTTCCAGTACGCCAGGTGGCGTTCCAGCCGGGCGCCGGACAGCTGCTCGCGCTGCCAGACGGCGAAGTCCGGGTACTGCGTGGCCACCGGCGCCAGGGAGGGGTCGGTGCCCCGGGCGATGGCGTCGTAGGCGGTGCACAGCTCGTCGAGCACGACGCCCATGGACCAGCCGTCGGTGACGATGTGGTGGGCCGTCAGCAGCAGGACGTGCGTGTCGGGTGCCTCCCGCAGGAGCAGGGCGCGCAGGAGAGGCCCGGCCTCCAGGTCGAACGGCCGCTCGTACTCGGCCAGCAGGGCCGCCTCCAGGTCCGCGTCGGCCCCTTCCGTGAGGTCGTGGACGGGCAGCGGGAGCGGCCCGGCCGGGTGCACGGTCTGCACGGGGGTGCCGTCGTGCTCCCGGAACGTGGTGCGCAGTGCCTCGTGCCGCGCCACCACGTGTTCCAGTGCGGCGGCCAGGGCGGTGTGGTCGAGGGGGCCGGTCAGGCGCAGCGCGACGGCGCTGTTGTAGCGCGGGTCGCCGGGCCGCAGCCGGTCCAGGAACCACAGGCGCTGCTGGGCGAAGGACAGCGGCAGCGGCCGGGTGCGGTCGGCGCGCGGGATGGCCTGCCGGGCGGTGCCGGGAGCGCCCGGGGCGGCCCGTCCGGCCAGCCGGCGGCGGAGTGCTTCCTGGAGGTCCTGCGGCAGGGCCTCGGCACGGTTTCGCTTCGAAGACGTCATGGTCGTCCGGTCCTCACCGTTCTTCGTGGTCGCTGTCGCCGCGTGCGGCGTCTTCGAGTTCGCTCAGCACCTGTTCCTCCACCAGGTCCGCCAGGGCGGCGACGGTGCGGCCCACCAGGACGTCGCGGGGCGTCAGGTGCACGCCGAAGGTGTCGTTGGCGCGGGAGGCGATGAGCAGGGCCCGCAGGGAGTCACCGCCCAGGGCGAAGAAGTCGTCCTCGGCGCCCACGGCGGTCTCCAGGGCCTCCTCCCACAGGGCGGCGACGGCCTCCTCGGTGGGTGTGCGGGGCGGTACGTGCGCGGCGTCGGGCTGCCGGGTCTCCGGGACGGGGGCGGGCAGCGCGGACCGGTCGGTCTTGCCGTTCTCCGTGAGCGGGAAGCGGTCCATCGTCACGAACGCCGAGGGCACCATGGGTGCGGGCAGGGTGCGGGCGGCGAGGGCCCGCAGCTCGGCGCCGGCGGGCGGTTCGGCGTCGGGGGCGACGAGCACGTGGGCCACCAGGCGCGGCAGCCCGGGTTCGTCCTCCCGCACGCTCACCACGGCGTCCAGGACCGCCGGGTGGCGCACCAGGGTCGCCTCCACCTCGCCGGCCTCGATGCGGTGGCCGCGCAGCTTGAGCTGGTGGTCGGTGCGGCCCAGGTAGTGCAGTTCGCCGCGGGCGTCGCGGCGGACCAGGTCGCCGGTGCGGTACATGCGGGCGCCGGGCGGGCCGAACGGGTCGGCGGTGAAGCGCGTCGCCGTCAGGCCCGGGCGGCCCAGGTAGCCGCGGGCCAGGGCCGGTCCGGCGAGCCACAGTTCGCCGGGCACGCCGTCGGGGACCGGGCGCAGGCGGGTGTCGAGGACGTAGGCGGCGGTGGCGGGCAGGGCGCGGCCGATGGGCGGTGCCTCGCCGTCCGGTGCGAGCGGGTCGGACCAGGTGGCGACGACGGTGGCCTCGGTGGGCCCGTAGGAGTTGATCATGCGGTGGTGGGGTGCCCAGCGGGCGACCAGTTCGGCCCGGCAGGCGTCCGCGCCGACGATCAGGGTGTGCAGGTCGGGCAGGGTGCCGGGGGTGTCCGGCGGGAGGGTGGCGAGCGCGGCGGGCGGCAGCAGGGTGTGCGTGATGCGCGCGTCGCGCAGGACGGCGGCGAGTTCGTCGCCGAGCAGCGGTCCGGGCGGCGGTACGACGAGGGCCGCGCCGTGCGGCAGGGACATGCACAGCTCCAGCACGGAGGCGTCGAAGCTGGGCGTGGCGAAGGCCAGGACGCGGTCCCCGGCGCCGACCTGGTAGTGCGCGGCCTCGGCGGCGGCGAACGCGGCCAGTCCCCGGTGCGTGACGACGACGCCCTTCGGGGTGCCGGTGGAGCCGGAGGTGTAGATGACGTACGCCGGGTCGTCGAGGTGCAGCGGGCGCACGCGGTCGGCGTCGGCGGGCCGGTGGTCCGGCGTGCCGTCGGGCGGTGCGGCGAGCAGGCCGGCGACCTCCTCGGCGGTCAGGGTGACGGCGGGCCGCGCGTCGCGCAGCATCAGCGCGACCCGCTCGGCCGGGTAGCCCGGGTCCACCGGCAGGAACGCGGCGCCCGCCTTCGCCACGGCGAGCTGGGCGAGGACCATGTCCGCCGAGCGCGGCAGGACCAGCGCGACGATGTCACCCGGCCCAGCCCCGCGGGCGATGAGCCGGTGCGCCAGCCGGTTGGCGCGGGCCTCCGCCTCCGCGAAGGTGAGCGTCGACTCCCCCGCTTCGAGGGCGAGTCCGTCCGGCCACCGGTCGACGGCGGCCTCGATCAGCGCGGGCAGCGTCGCGGGGGGCGGCGGCGCCTGGTGCGGGCGGGCGGGTCCGTGCAGCAGCCGGTGGCGTTCGGCCGGCGGCAGTACGTCCACCGCCCCCAGCGGCGCCTCGTCCCCGGAGGCGGCCAGGGCGGTCAGGGTGTGCACCAGCCGCGCGGCCAGGGCGTCGGCGGTGGCCTCGTCGAAGTACCGCGGGTCGTAGCCGAGTTCCACGGTCAGCTCGTCGCCGGGCGAGATCACCACGGTGAGGGGGTAGTTGGTCGCCTCGCGGGCGTCCAGTCCGTGCACGTGCACGCCGTGCGCACCGGCGGTGGCGTCGCCGACCGGGTAGTTCTCGAACACCAGCAGGCTGTCGAACAGGGCGGTGCCGGCGGGCAGTTCGCTCCACTGGTGCAGGTCGGTCAGCGGCACGTGGTCGTAGCGCCGGTCCTCGGCGCGGGCGGCCTGCACCTCCCGCAGCCAGGCGGGGCACGGCATGGTGTCGTCGACGGTGACCCGCGCGGGCAGGGTGGTGATGAACAGGCCGGTGATGGTGTCCGCGCCCGGCAGGTCGGCGGGCCGCCCGGAGACCGTGGTCCCGAAGCACACGTCCCGCCCGCCGCCGGAGCGGGCCAGCAGCAGTGCCCAGGCGCCCTGGACGAGGGTGTTGAGGGTGAGCCGGTGGCGGCGGGCGAAGCCGGTCAGGCGGGCGGTGCCGGCCGCGTCGAGCCGCTGCGACAGCCAGGTGCCCGACCGGGCGGCGGCGCCCGGGGCGGGCCTGCGGTCGTACGGCAGCGGGGTCGGTGCGGCGTACCCGGCGAGGGCGGCCTTCCAGTGTTCCTCGGCGGCGGCCCCGTCCCGGCCGGCCAGCCAGGCGGCGTAGTCCGCGAACGGACGACGGGCAGGGAGGCGGGGCTCGGACCCGGCGGCGAGCGCGGCGTGCGCCTGGAGGACGTCCGAGAGGACGTGGAAGACGCTCCAGCCGTCCAGCAGGACGTGGTGGAAGGTCCACACCACGCGCACCTCGTCCGGGCCGAGCCGGATCAGGGTGACGCGCAGCAGCGGGGGGCGGCCCAGGTCGATGCCGCGGGCGCGGTCCTCGTCGAGCAGGCGCCGCAGTGCGCCCTCCTGCTCCGCCGGGCCCAGGCCGCTCCAGTCGAGCCGGGTGACGGGCAGGCGGACGTCGCGGTGCACGGTCTGCAGCGGCACCGGGACCCCGGTCAGGGCGACGGCGGTGCGCAGCACGGGCGTGGCGTCCACGACGTGCTGCCAGGCGTCCGCGAGCAGCGCGGGGTCGCGCACGCCGTCGGCGACGAAGGTGATCTGCTCGACGTAGAGGCCCTCGCCGGGCTCGTCCATGCCGTGCACGACCATGCCGGTCTGGGTGGGGGTGAGCGGGTAGACGTCCGTCACGTCCCGGCCGTCGCCGACGAGCCGGTCGACGGCCGCCTGGTCCAGGGAGGCCAGCGGGAAGTCGGACGGGGTGCGGCCGCCCGCGCCGGGTCCGGCGCAGTGCGCGACGATCCGGCGCAGTTCCTCCGCCGTCTCCTCGGCGAGACGGGCCACGGTCTCCGGCCGGTGCACCGCGCGGGAGTACGACCAGGTGAACTCCAGGCGCTCGTCGGTGACCTGCCCGAGCACGTCGATGAGGTGTGGGCGCTCCGCCGAGCGGTCCATGCCGCCGGTCAGGCCCTCGTGGGGCGCCCGCAGCAGGCCGTCCCCGCCGGTGTCCCGGTCCTGCCGGCCGAGGTAGTTGAAGCCGATCTGCGGCAGGGCGGGCAGCCCGGCTCCCGCCGTCGGGTGCAGGTGGCGCAGGGCGCCGTAGCCCACTCCCCCGCGCGGTACGGCCCGCAGGTTCTCCTTGACGGTCTTGAGCGCGGTACCGAGGCCGGCGTCGCGGGGCACGTCGAGGCCGACGGGGAACATCGTGGTGAACCAGCCGACGGTGCGGGAGAGGTCGACGCCGTCGAAGAGGTCCTCACGCCCGTGGCCCTCCAGGGCGACCACCACCCGGTCCTGTTCCGTCCAGCGGGCGAGGACCCGGCCCAGCGCGCACAGCAGGACGTCGTTGACACGGGTGCGGTAGGCCTCGGGCACCTCCGTCAGCAGACGCCGGGTCTCCTCGGCGCCGAGGCCCACGGTCACGGTCGCCTCGTCGGCGGCGGTGTTGCCGCCGGGGAGGTCGGCCGGCAGGTCGGTCGGGTGCAGGGCGTGCCAGTGGGCGACCTCGTCGTCGAAGCCGCCGTCGGCGGTGTGCGCGGCCAGGCGCCGGGCCCAGTCGCGGAACGAGGTCGTCTTGGCGCCCAGGTCGGGTGTGCCGCCGGTGAGCAGTGCCCGGTGGGCGGCCTCGAGGTCTTCGAGGATCACCCGCCAGGACACCGCGTCGACGACCAGGTGGTGGGCGGCCAGCAGCAGCACGGGCGGCAGGTCGCCGTCCCGGTGGCACAGGGCGGCCTTCAGCAGGGGCCCGTCCGCCAGGTCGAAGCCGGAGCACAATGCGGCGGCCACGTCGGCCGGGTCCTCCGGGGCACGGTGCACCTCCAGGTGCGGTGCGGCGCCGGGCGGGGTGCCCACCTGCCGCCACCCGCCGTCGCCCACGGGCTCGTACCGCATGCGCAGCGCGTCGTGCTGCTCCAGGACGGCCGTGAGGGCGGCGCGCAGGAGTGCCTCGTCGGTGCCGGGCGCCACCTCGAAGGAGACCGCCTGGGTGAAGCGGGCCGGGTCGCCGGTGAGGGTGTCGAACAGCCAGTGCTGCACGGGCGTGAGGGGGACGTCGCCGACGACGGGGCCCTGCTCGGCGGTGGCGGTGGCGGGGCCGGCCGGTGAGGTGTCGACCGCGGCGGCGAGCTCGGCGATCGTCTGGTGGGCGAACAGGTGACGGGGCGTCAGGGTCAGCCCGGCGCGGCGGGCCGCGGAGACGATCTGGATGCCGAGGATGGAGTCCCCGCCAAGGGCGAAATAGTTGTCCGTGGCGCCCACGTCGGGCACGCCGAGCACCTGCGCCCAGATCGCGGCGAGGGTCTGCTCGGTCGGGGTGCTCGGCGGGCGGGTGCCCTGCGGGGTGGCGGCCGCGGACCACACCGGTTCGGGCAGGGCACGCCGGTCCAGCTTGCCGGTGGCGCCCAGCGGCAGCCGCTCCAGCGGCACCACGGCCGCCGGGACCAGGTGGTCGGGCAGGGTGCGGGCGAGGAACGCGCGCAGTTCGGCCGGCGCCGGGAGGTCGCCGTCGCGGGGCACGGCGTAGCCGACGAGGCGCTTGTGGCCGTCGTGCTCCACGACGCGGGCGGCGGCCGCGGCGACCTGCGGGTGCCGGGTCAACGCGGCCTCCAGCTCGCCCAGTTCGATACGGAAACCGCGCACCTTCACCTGGTCGTCGGTGCGGCCCAGGTACAGCAGGTCGCCGTCGGCGCTCCAGCGGACCAGGTCGCCGGTGCGGTACATGCGGCTGCCGGGCGGGCCGAAGGGGTCGGCGAGGAAGCGGCCGGCGGTCAGGCCGGGCCGGTTCAGGTAGCCGCGGGCCACCCCGGTCCCGGCGAGGTACAGCTCGCCGGGCGCTCCGACGGGCACGGGCCGCATGCGGGCGTCGAGGACGTAGGCGCGGGCGCCGCCGACGGGGCGGCCGATGGGCGGCATCCGGTCGGGGTCGGCCGGGTCGCAGGTGAAGGCGGTGGCGTAGACGGTGGCCTCGGTGGGGCCGTAGACGTTCATCACCCGGCAGCCGGGGACCGCCGCACGCACCTGCTGGACGGCGTGGGCGGGCAGCGCCTCGCCGGCCAGGACGACGGTGTCGGCGACCACGTGCACGGTGTCCTCGGCCAGGAGCCGGCCGAGGGCGGACGGCACGGCGCTGAGCAGCCCCGCCCGCCAGGGTTCCGACCGCTCGGCCAGGGCCAGCAGGTCCCGGACGACCTCCACCCGGCCGCCCGCCAGCAGCGGCGAGAAGATCTCGAACACCGACACGTCGAAGTTGAGCGAGGTGGACGCCACCACGTGGGCGAGTCCGCGGCCGGTGAACTCGGCGGCGGCCCAGTCGGTCAGCGCCACCGCGGAGGCGTGCGGGACGACGACGCCCTTGGGCCGGCCCGTGGAGCCGGAGGTGTGGATGACGTAGGCGGGGTGGTCCGGCAGCAGCCTGGCGCGCCGCTCGCCGTCGCCGACGGGCGCGGCGGAGGCGGCGGCCGACCGGGCCGCCCAGCCCGGGTCGTCCAGGGCGATCCGCGTGTACGGGCCCTCCGGCAGCCGTGCGGAGGTCTCCGCGCTGGTGATCACCGCGTCGGGGCGTACGTCGTCGAAGAGGAACGCGATGCGCTCCGCCGGGTATCCCGGGTCGACCGGCAGGTAGGCGGCGCCGCTCTTGAGGACCGCGAGGAGCGCCACGACCAGGTCGGCGGTGCGGGGCAGGGCCAGGGCGACGAACCGCTCCGGCCCCGCCCCCGCCTCGATCAGCAGGCGCGCGAGCCGGTTGGCGCGCTCGTCGAGCTGCCGGTACGTGAGGTGGTGGGTGCCCGAACTGACGGCGGGCGCGTCGGGGGTGCGGGCCACCTGGGCCGCGAAGGCGTCCGGGAGGGTGCGCCGGGGGAGCTCGGCGCCCGGTCCGGCGAGGCGGTCCAGCAGGCGGCGTCCGTCGGCCGGTTCGAGCAGTGCCAGATCCGCCAGGCTGCGGTCGGCGTCGGCGGCGAACTGCGTCAGGAGCGTGCGCAGGCTCGCGCCGATCCTCTCGACGGTGGCCGCGTCGAAGGCGGCCGGGTCGTAGTCGAGGCTCACGGTGACGTCGTCGCCGGGGGCGACGACCACGCTGAGCGCGTAACTGGTCGGCTCGACGTCGCGTTCCTGCTCGACGGCGAGTCCGTGCCGGGCCAGGGCGCCCGCGTCGAACGGGTAGTTCTCGAAGACGACGATGCTGTCGAACAGGCCGGTGCCGCCCGGGACGTCGCTCCACGACTGGAGCTGGGCGAGGGACACGAAGTCGTGGCGGCGCGACTCGGACTGGGCGGCCTGCAGTTCCCGCAGCCACTCCAGCACCGGGCGCCGCAGGTCGACGCGCAGCCGGGTGGGCAGGGTGTTGATGAACAGGCCCACCATCGAGGTCACGCCGGGCAGTTCGGCCGGGCGGCCCGACACGGTCGTGCCGAAGACGACGTCGTCGCCGCCGCCGTAGTGGTGCAGCAGCAGGCCCCAGGCGCCCTGGAGCACCGTGTTGACGGTCAGTCCGGCCCGTTGGGCGGTGTCCCTGAGCCGGGCCGACACCTCCGTGCCGAGGGCCACCCGCACCGTGCCCGACGAGGACGCGCCGTGGGTGTCGGCGGGGCGCCGGTCGCGGGGCAGTTCGGTGGGCACGGCGAACCCGGTGAGGGTGTCGCGCCAGTGCCGTTCCGCGCGGGCGGTGTCCTGGCCGGCCAGCCACTCCAGGTAGCGGGCGAAGGGGGCCCGGTCGGGCACCTGCGGGCGGCGGCCGCCGGTCCGGGCCGCGTACCGCTCGCACACCTCGTCGAACACCTGGGCCGCGCTCCAGCCGTCGAGCAGCACGTGGTGGAACGTCCACACCATGCGCACCCGGTCCGGTGCCAGCTTGATCAGCGCGAGCCGCATCAGGGGCGCCGCGCCGAGGTCGATGCCGGCCTCGCGGTCCGCGGCGAGCAGTGCGTCCGTCTCGCGTGCGCGGCGCTCGTCGCTCCAGCCGGTCCAGTCGTGGTGGGTGACGGGCACGGCGGCCCGCTTCTCCACCACCTGGAGGGGTTCGGCCGTCTCCTGCCACACCAGGCGGGTGCGCAGGATCGCGTTGGCGTCCGCCGTGTCCTGCCAGGCCGCGGCGAGGGCGTGCGGGTCGGTGACGCCGTGCAGGACGACCTGCACCTGGTTGACGTAGGTGCGGCCCTGCGGGTCCAGCAGGCTGTGGAACAGCATGCCCGCCTGCATCGGGGTCAGCGGATACACGTCCTCGACGCCCCGGCCGTCGCCCACGACCCGGTCCACGGCGGCCTGGTCGAGCCTGGCCAGCGGGAAGTCCGACGGCGTACGGCCGCCGGCCCGCGGGGTGGCGCAGTGCGCGACGATCTCCTCCAGGGACCGCAGCATGCCCCCGGCGAGGGAGGCGACGGTCTTCTCACGGTGGCGGCCGCCGCTGTAGTGCCAGGTGATCTCCAGCTGGTCGTCCTCGACGCGGGCCACCACGTCCAGCAGGTGCGGCCGGGGCGCGCCGGGGTCCTCCGCGCCGTCCAGGCCGCCGGGCACGGCCCGGACCAGCTCGGCGTCGGCGGCGGACCAGTCGAACCGTCCGAGGTAGTTGAAGCTGATGCCGGGCAGCGGTGCTCCGGCGAGGTGTCCGTCGCCCGCGAGGTGGCGCAGCGCGCCGTAGCCGAGTCCCCGGTCGGGCACGGCCCGCAGCTGTTCCTTCACGGCCTTCAGCACGGTGCCCCAGTCGGCGTCGGGCAGGTCGAGGACGACCGGGAAGAGGCTGGTGAACCAGCCGACCGTGCGGGACAGGTCGAGGTCGTCGAAGTGCTGGTCCTCGCGCCCGTGCCCCTCCAGGCCCACCGCGACGGTGCTCCGGCCGGTCCAGTCGGCCAGCACGCGGCCGAGTGCGGTCAGCAGGACGTCGTCGACGCGGGTGCGGTACACACCGGGGACCTTGCGCAGGAGGTCCTCGGTGCGCCGCCGGTCCAGGCGTACGGTCACGGCACGCAGGTCGGCGGCGGTGTTGCCGCCGTCGAGGTCCTCGGGCAGGGGTGCGGCGCAGTGCCGGGAGACGTCGGCCCAGTGGGCGCGCTGCGCGGCGAGGCCGGCCTCGCCGGTGCGTGCGGTGAGCCGCCGCACCCACTCCCGCACGGACGTGGTGCGCTGCGGCAGCCGGACCGGCTCGCCGTTCCCGGCCTGCCGGTAGGCGGTCTCCAGGTCCTCCAGCAGGACGCGCCAGGAGACGCCGTCGACGATCAGGTGGTGGGCCGTCAGCAGCAGGCGCGGTGGCCGGCCGCCGCCGGTGAAGAGGCGCGCGGTGATCAGCGGCCCGGTGTCCAGCCGGAAGCCGGTGTGCGCCTCGTGGGTGAGGCGGGCCTCGGCCTGCGCGGCCGCGTCGGCGTCCTGGCCGCTCAGGTCGTGCACCCGCAGCAGCTCCGGCACGTCGGCGTCCGCGGAGGCGTACTCCTGGCGCCAGGTGCCGTCCGTCGAACGGGTGAAGCGGGCACGCAGTGCGTCGTGATGGGACCACAGCGCGGCCAGGGCGGCGTGCAGTGCGGCCGGGTCCACGTCCTCACCGGTCTCGACGACCACCGACTGGTTGAAGTACTCCGGGCGCGGCGGCTCGGCGTCGAGGAACCAGTGCTGGATCGGGGTGAGGGGCACCTCGCCCGCGACCGGCCCGGTGCCGGCGACGGTCGCGGCGGCGCCGCTCGAGGCGGCGGCCAGGGCGGCGAGCGTGGGGTGGCGGAACAGGTCCCTCGGGGTCAGCGCGAGCCCGGTGGCGCGGGCCCGGGAGACGACCTGGATGCTGACGATCGAGTCGCCGCCCAGCATGAAGAAGTGGTCGTCGAGGCCGACGCGTTCCACGCCCAGCAGGTCGGCCCAGATGCCGGCGAGCACCTGCTCGGCCTCGGTGCGCGGCGCGCGGTAGGCGCTGTCGGCGGCCGCCGACCACTCGGGGGCGGGCAGCCGGCGCCGGTCGACCTTGCCGTTGGTGGTCAGGGGAAGCTCGGCGAGGGGGACGAACGCGGCCGGGACCATGTAGTCGGGCAGCTCGGCGGCCACGTGGGCGCGCAGTTCGGCCGTCTGCGGCACGGCGGCGCCGGGGGCCGGCACCAGGTGCGCGACCAGGCGTTTGCGTCCCTCGTGCCGGGACACCGACACCACCGCCTCGGCGATCGCCGGGTGGGCGGTGAGCCGGGCCTCGATCTCGGCGGGCTCGACGCGGAAGCCGCGGATCTTGATCTGGTCGTCGGCGCGGCCCACGAAGTGCAGATCGCCGTCGGCGCTCCAGCGCACGATGTCGCCGGTGCGGTACATCCGTCCGCCGGGTGGTCCGTAGGGGTCGGCCAGGTAGCGGGCCGCGGTGGCGCCGGGGCGGCCGGTGTAGCCGCGGGCCAGTCCGGCGCCCGCGAGGTACAACTCACCCGGCACGCCCGGTGGCTGCGGCTGGAGGGCGCCGTCCAGGACGTAGGCGCGGGTGTCGTCGAGGGGGCGGCCGATGGGGAGCGCCGCGGGCAGGGTGTCACCGGCGTGGAAGGGCCGGCGGGTGGCGAAGGTGGTGGTCTCGGTGGGGCCGTACACGTCGACGACGGTGAGGTCGGGGCAGGCGTCCAGCACGCGCCGTACGGCGGCGCCGGGCACGGCCTCGCCGCCTGTCCACACCTCGCGGGCGCCGCGCAGGCAGGCGGGGTCCTCCTGGGCGAACAGGCGGAACAGGCCGATCGTCATGAACAGGCTGCTGACGCCCTGTTCGGTGATCGCGTGGCGTACGGCGGCGGCGTCCAGTTCCCCGGGCGGGGCGAGGACGGCCGTGCCGCCGCGCAGCAGGGGCACCCACAGCTCGTAGGTGGAGGCGTCGAAGGCGTGCGGGGAGTGCACGAGGACGCGGTCGTGGCTCGCGAAGGCACGGTCGAGGGCGAGCGCGGCGACGTCCCGCTGTCGTACGGCCACGCCCTTGGGGTTGCCGGTGGAGCCGGAGGTGAACATGAGGTACTGGACGTTGTCCGGGTGCACGCGCGGCACGGCGGCGAGGTCCGCGGTGGGCCCTTCGGTGTCCAGGTCCGGGCGCAGGACGTGTCCTTCGGGGAGGAGGTCCACGGCCGTCGCGTGCCACCCGGCGTCCGTGAGGAGCAGGGCGGCGCCGGCCTCGGCGAGCATGGTGCGCAGCCGGTCGGCGGGGGCCCGGCCGTCGAGCGGGACGTACACGCCGCCGAGGCGGGCGAGGGCGAGCTGGGCGACGACGAGGGCGGGCGAGCGGTCCATGAGCACGCCGACGGCGACCTCGGGGCGCACGCCGAGGGCGGCCAGCCGGCCGGCCAGGGCACCCGCCCGGGCGTCGAGGTCGCGGTAGGTCAGCCGCTCGTCGCCGGCCAGCAGGGCGACGGCGTCTGGGGTGCGTTCCACCTGGGCGGCGAAGAGGTCCGCGGTGGTCGTGACGGGCGTGTCGGTGGCCGTGTCGTTCCAGGTGTGCAGCACCTGCTCGCGGCGGGCGGCCGTCAGCAGGGACAGCCGGACGGGGGTGGACCGCGGGGTGGTGGCGAAGCCCTCCAGCAGGACGGTGAGGTACTCGGCCATCCGCTCGACGGTGGCGGCGTCGAACAGGTCCGGGTCGTAGCCGAGGCGCAGGGCGAGCTCCGCGCCGGGGTAGGCGACCAGGCTGAGCGGGTAGTTGGTGGTCTCGATCCCCTCCAGGCAGGTCAGCCCGAGGCCGTGCGCGGCAGCGAGGTCGTCGTCCACCGGGTAGTTCTCGAACACCACGATGCTGTCGAACAGGGCGGCCCGCTCGGGCAGGTCGGTGTAGGCCGTCATCCGGTGCAGCGGCACGTGGTCGTGGCGGCGGTCCTCGCTCTGCTCCTGCTGGAGCCGGGCCAGCCAGGTGAGCAGCGGCTCGTCGCGCGGCACCCGCACGCGGGTGGGCAGGGTGGCGATGAAGAGGCCGGTGATGGCGTCGGATCCGGGCAGCTCGGGCGGCCGTCCGGAGACGGTGGTGCCGAACACGACCTCGTCACGGCCTGCCTGGCGGCTCATCAGAACCGCCCAGGCGCCCTGGACCAGGGTGTTGACCGTCAGACCCGCCGTCCTCGCCACGTCCAGCAGGGACTTGGTGACGGCCTCGGGCAGGGTGACGCGCACCGCCGCCGTGGACTCCGCGCGGTGGCTCTCGCGGGGCTCGCGGTCGAAGGGCAGCGCGGTCGTCTCGGCCAGGCCGTCCAGGCGGGCCCGCCAGTGCCGTTCGCCCTCGGTGCCGTCGGTGTGCTCCCGCAGCCAGGCGACGTAGTCGCGGAACGGGCGGCGCTCGGGCAGCGTCATCGGTGCGGTGCCGGACAGGCCCGCGTGGCAGGCGAACACGTCGGACAGCACCTGGAACAGGCTCCAGCCGTCCAGGATCAGGTGGTCGAAGGACCACACGACGCGCACCGCGCCGTCGGAGACCCGGGCCAGCACCAGGCGCTGGAGCGGGGCGCGGGTCAGGTCGACGCCCCGGGCGCGGTCCCGGTCGAGCAGGCCGCGCAGCCGCTCGTCCTGCTCGGCGGCGGTCAGGCCGCGCCAGTCGGCGGACTCCACCGGTACGGCGGCCCGGCGCTGCACCACGAGCAGCGGCTCGGGCACGTCCTCCCACACCACCCGCGCACGCAGCACCGGGGTGCGGTCGGTGACCCGCTGCCAGGCGTCGGCCAGCACCGCCGGGTCGGGCACCCCGTCCAGGACGAACGTCAGCTGCTGGAAGTACACGCCGCGGTCGGCCTGGGAGAGCCGGTGGAAGAGCATGCCGGCCTGGGTGGGCGTGAGCGGATGGACGTCCTCCAGGCCCGCCGGGTCCTCCCCCGCGATCCGGTCGACGTGGTCCTGGCCGAGCCGCGCCAGCGGGAAGTCCGAAGGGGTGCGTCCGGCGGCGCCGGGACGGGCCGCGTGCCGGGCGAGCCCGGCCAGCGCGTCGGCGTAGCGCTCCGCGAGGTCCGCGACGGTCTCCGGGCGGTGCAGCCGGTCGGAGTAGAACCAGGTGAACTCCAGGCTGTCGCTGTCGAGCCGCCCCACCACCTCCAGGGGGTGCGGGCGCGTCGAGTCGGGGTCGGCGTCCAGCTCCAGCGGGCGGGCCGGGCCGCGGAACAGGCCCTCGCCGGAGGTCTCGGACAGGCCGAACCGGCCGAGGTAGTTGAAGCTGATCCGGGCGCCGGTCGCCGGGAGCGGCGCCCCGTCGTGGCCCGGCAGGGTCAGGGCGCCGTGGCCGATGCCGTGCCGGGGCACCGCGCGCAGGTGTTCCTTGACCCGCTTGAGCACGCCGTCCCAGCCGGCCTCGGGCGGGACGGCCAGGGCGACGGGGTGGCGGGTGGTGAACCAGCCGACGGTGCGGCTGGTGTCGACGTCGGCGAACAGGTCCTCGCGGCCGTGCCCTTCCACGTCGACCAGGACCCGCTCGTGCCCGCTCCAGCCGCACAGCACCCGGCCGAGCGCGGCGAGCAGGACGTCGTTGGCCCGGGTGCGGTAGGTCTCGGGCAGTCTTCGCAGCAGCAGGTCGGTGTCCTCGGGGCCGATCCGGACCGTCACCGAACGCTGGGAGGCGTAGGTGTTGGCGCCCTCCATGTCGGTGGGCAGGGCCGCCGCGGCGCCCTCGGTCTCCCGCCTCCAGTACGCCTTCTCCTCGGCGAAGCCGCCGGCGGCGGTGTGCGCGGCCAGCCGCTCGGCCCACTGCCGCAGCGGGGAGGACTTGCGGGGCAGCGCGGCCGCGCCGTCCCGGCCCTCGCGGCGGGCGCGGTAGGCGAGGTCGAGGTCTTCCAGGAGCAGGCGCCAGGAGACGCCGTCCACGACGAGGTGGTGCACGGACAGGTGCAGGACGGGCGGCCGTCCGTCGCCCCGGTCGTGCAGGACGGCGCGCAGCAGCGGACCGCGGTCCAGGTCGTACGGGC
This sequence comes from Streptomyces werraensis, assembly GCA_014656175.1. GTDB lineage: Bacteria > Actinomycetota > Actinomycetes > Streptomycetales > Streptomycetaceae > Streptomyces > Streptomyces werraensis. Next base: position 340,115 of record BNBX01000003.1, on the reverse strand, counting down.
CGAGGTGCGGGGCGTCGGTGTCCGGACCGGTGTGGCGGGTGAGGCGGCAGCGCGCGGCCGGGCCGTCGATCAGCCACCGTACGCCCGCCCCGTCGGCGAGGAAGCGGGACCGCAGCGCGTCGTGGTGGGCGACCACGTCGTCCAAAGCGGCCTGGAGCGCGCTCTCGTCGACGTCGGCGGGCAGGTCGAGCGACAGCGTCTGGGCGAAGTGCCCGGCCCGCTCGGCGGCGCTGTCGAACAGCCAGTGCTGGATGGGGGTCAGCGGCGCGGCGCCGGTGGCCTCGACCGGGGCGGCCGGGGCGGCCCCGCGCCGGCTGCCGGCCTCGTCGGCGCGGCGGGCCAGGGCGGCGAGCGTCTGGTGCTGGTAGAGGTCCCGCGAGCTGATCGTCAGGCCCGCCTGCCGGGCCTGGGCCACGACCTGGATGCTGAGGATGGAGTCCCCGCCCAGCGCGAAGAAGTTGTCGTCGGCGCCGACCCGCTCCACGTGCAGGACACCGGCCCAGATGGCGGCGAGGGTCCGTTCGGTGGCGGTGCGGGGGGCGACGTGACGGGCGGCGCGTTCGGCGGGCGCCGGGTCGGGGAGCCGGCCGCGGTCCAGCTTGCCGTTGGGGTTGAGCGGCAGGGCGGGCAGCACCACGACGGCCGCGGGCACCATGTACTCGGGCAGGGTGCGCCCGAGGGCACGGCGCACGGCCTCGGGCTCCACAGTGGCGCCGGGGGCGGGGACGACGTACCCGGCGAGGCGGCGGTGGCCGTCGGCGTCGCGGACGGTGGCGGCGGCCTCGGCGACGCCCGCGCAGCCGCGCAGGGCCTCCTCGACCTCGCCGAGTTCGATGCGGAAGCCGCGCACCTTGACCTGCTGGTCGACGCGGCCCAGGTACTCCAGCCGGCCGTCCGCGCTCCAGCGCACCAGGTCGCCCGTGCGGTACATGCGCTCCCCGGGAGCGCCGAACGGGTCGGCGACGAAGCGGGCGGCGGTCAGGCCGGGGCGGTGCAGGTACCCGCGCGCGAGTCCGCCGCCGCCGAGGTACAGCTCGCCGGTGACGCCGGGCGGCTGGGGGCGCAGCAGACGGTCCAGCACATAGGCGCGGGTGCGGGCGACGGGGCGCCCTATGGGCGGGGCCTGGTCGGGGACGGTGCCGCCGGCGAACCAGGCGGTGGCGTAGACGGTGGCCTCGGTGGGGCCGTAGAGGTTCGCCACCTCGGCCGCGGGCATCGCGTCCTTGATGTCCCGGACGGTCCGGGCGGGCAGGGCCTCCCCGGCGAGGACGACGGTGTCCGCCTCCAGGGCGCCGTCGCCGCCGAACACCCGGGACAGCGCGGACGGCACGCCGCTGAGGAGTCCGGCCCGGCGCGGCCGGGAACCGTCGGTGAGGTCGGCCAGCGCGGTGAGGTCGGCGATCACCTCGACGCTGCCGCCGGCCGTCAGGGGGCACAGCAGCTCGAAGACGGACACGTCGAAGTTGAGGGAGGTGGAGGCGACGACGTGGGAGAAGCCGCGCGCTGTGAACATGTCCCGGGCCCACGCTGCCAGCGCGGCCACGCTGCGGTGGGTGACGACCACGCCCTTGGGCCGGCCGGTGGAGCCGGAGGTGTAGATGACATAGGCGGGATGGGACGCGTGGAGGGGCGCCCTGCGGTCGGCGTCGGTGAGGTCGGCGTCCGCGAGGCCGGCTTCGGCGCCGGCCGGGTCCGCGAGGCCCGCCTCGGTGCCGGCCTGCGCGTCTGCCGTGGTGTCGGTGACGAAGGGCGCCACGTCCTCCAGCAGCAGCGGCTCGCAGTCCTCGGGCAGCGCGTGCGCGGTCTCCCGGGTGGCGAGGACGAGGGCGGGGGCCGCGTCGGTGAGCATGAAGCGGATGCGCTCGGCCGGGTAGCCGGGGTCGACGGGCAGGTAGCCCGCGCCGGACTTCAGGACGGCCCACAGCACCGGCAGCAGGCCGGCGGTGCGCGGCAGGCACAGCGCGACCAGGGACTCCGGTCCCGCGCCGCGCGCCACGAGCAGGCGGGCGAGCCGGTTCGCGCGCCGGTTCAGGCCGGCGTAGTCCAGCCGGGCGTCGCCACAGGTCACGGCGGTGCGGTCGGGCGTCCTGGTCACCTGCTCCTCGAACAGCGCGGGGAGCGTGGTGTCGGCGGTCGGGTCCCCGCCCGACGCGGGCGGGTTCCAGGAGTCGAGGAGCACGCGCCGCTCGTCGTCGGACAGCAGCGGGAGGTCGGCCAGCGTCCGCTGCGGGCCGTCCGCCATCCCTTCGAGCAGGTGGTGCAGTTGTCGGGCCATCCGGGCCACGGTCGCCGCGTCGAACAGGTCCGTGTTGTACTCGACCGTCAGCTCGTGCCCGCCGTCGGCGCGCGGCGCGAACTCCAGCACCAGGTCGAAGCGGGCGGCCGGGCGGGGCAGCGGGTGGTCGTCGATGCGCAGTCCCGCGGCGACCGGCGGCCGGGCGGGGGCGGCCTGCTGGACCACCAGTGCCTGCACCAGCGGGGTGCGGCTGGGATCGCGGGGCGGGGCCAGCTCCTCGACCACCCGGTCGAAGGGCACGCCGTCGTGGGCGAACGCGTCCAGCACGGTCGCGCGCATGCTCTGCACGAACCGGTCGACCGTGGCGGCGTCGTCGACCTCGCCGCGCAGCACGACGGTGTTGGCGAAGAAGCCGGTCACATCCTCGAGTTCCCGGCGGTCCCGACCGTTGGTGACGGTGCCGAAGGCGACGTCCCGCTGTCCCGAGTAGCGGGCGAACAGCACGGCCGCCGCCGCGGCGAACACCGTGAAGACAGTGGTGTCGCGGCCCGCGGCCAGCTGCCGCAGCCGGTCCACCAGAGGGCGCGGCACGTCCTGACGGTGGGCGGCGCCCGCGGTGGTGCGCACAGCGGGACGCGGCCGGTCGGTGGGCAGCTCGAGCTGCTGGAGGCCGGCGAGGTGGCGTCTCCAGTAGGCGAGGTCGTCGGCGTGGGCGTCGGACGTGTGCCGGCCGCGCTCCCACAGTGCGAAGTCCGGGTACTGCACCGCCTGTTCGGGCAGCCCGTCGGGTTCGCCGGTGGCCTCCGCGCGGTAGAGGGCGGCCAGGTCGCGGGTCAGGACGCCGACCGACCAGCCGTCGGTGACGATGTGGTGCTGGGCCAGCAGCAGCACATGGTCCTCGGGTGCCCGGCGGACGAGCAGCGCCCGCGTCAGGGGCCCCGATGTCAGGTCGTGGGGACGGCGCAGTTCCTCGGTCAGCAGGTGCTCGACGGCGCTGTCCCGCCGGCCGTCGGGCACGTGCCCGACGTCGGCGGTGCGCAGCGGCAGGTCCGGCTCGGGGGCGACGAGTTGGACGCCCTGCCCGTCGACCGTGGCGAAGGTGGTGCGCAGGGAGTCGTGACGGGCGGCGAGCCGGTGCAGGGCGCGTTCCAGGGCACGCGTGTCAAGGGGGCCGCGCAGGCGCAGCGCGACGCCGGTGTTGTACTCGGTGCCGCCGTCGGTGAGGTCGTCGAGGAACCACAGGCGCCGCTGGGCGCCGGAGAGCGGGACGGGTTCCGAGCGCGGGGCGGCGGGGATCGGCTCCGGCGGGGCGGCGGACGGCTCGGCGGTCAGCGGGGCGAGCGCGGAGATGGTCCGCGCGGTGAACACGTCGCGCAGGGTGAGCCGGGCGCCGGACGCCTCCCGGATGCGGGTCAGCACGCGGGCGGCGAGGATCGAGTCGCCGCCGAGGTCGAAGAAGTCGTCGTCGATGCCGACGGTGTCCACGCCGAGGACGTCGGCCCAGATGGCGGCGAGGGTCCGTTCACCGTCGGTGCGCGGTGCGACGTGCCGTTCGGTCGGCGCCGCACCGGGGGCGGGCAGTGCCCTGAGGTCGATCTTGTTCTGCGGGGTGAGCGGCAGCGCGTCCAGCACGACGATCGCGGAGGGCACCATGTGCGCGGGCAGCGCGGCGGCGAGGGCGGCGCGCAGCCGGGCCGGCGCGGGTCTGCGGGCGGGGGCGGCGGGGGTGACGTAGCCGATGAGGCGGCCGCGGCCCGGGTCCTGGTCACGGACCACGACGACGGCCTCGCGGACCTGCGGGTCCCGGGTCAGTGCGGCCTCGATCTCGCCGGGTTCGATGCGGAAGCCGCGCACCTTGACCTGCCGGTCGGCGCGGCCGAGGAACTCCAGCTCGCCGTCGTCGCGCCGGCGTACCCGGTCGCCGGTGCGGTAGAGACGGGCGCCGGCCGGGCCGAAGGGGTGGGCGACGAACCGTGTCGCGGTCAGTCCGGGGCGGTTGAGGTAGCCGCGGGCCAGGCCGTCGCCGCCCACGTACAGCTCGCCCTCGCCGCCCGGCGGCACCGGGCGCAGTGCCGCGTCCAGGACGTGTGCCTCGGTGCCGGGCAGCGGGCCGCCGATGGTGGGCGTCCCGGTGCCGGCGGTCAGGGGTCCGGTCCAGGTGGCGACGATGGTGGCCTCGGTCGGCCCGTAGGAGTTGATCATGCGGCGGCCGGGGGCCCACCGGTCGACGAGGGTGGCCGGGCACGCCTCGGCGCCGACGATCAGGGTGCGCAGCGACGGCAGGCCGCCGAGGTCCGTTGGGTCGGGCAGGGTGGCGAGGGCCGCCGGCGGTATGAGGGTGTGAGTGATGCGGTGTTCGGCCAGGACGGCGGCCAGTTCGTCGCCCAGCCAGGGCCCGTGCGGCGGGACGACCAGCGTGGCGCCGGACAGCACGGAGATGAACAGCTCCAGCACGGAGGCGTCGAAACTGGGCGAGGAGAACTGCAGCACGCGGTCGCCGGGGCCGACGGCGTAGCGTTCGGCGGCCGCCGCGGTGAAACCGGCGATGCCCCGGTGGGTGACGGTGACGCCCTTGGGGGTGCCGGTGGAGCCGGAGGTGAAGATGACGTACGCGGCATGGTCGGGCAGTACCCGGGGCACGGGCGCGGCCGCCTCGCGGTCCTCGTCGTCGAGCAGTGCGCGGACCCGGTCGCGGTCGTCCAGGACGACGGCCGGTGCGGCGTCGGCGAGCATCAGTTCCCGCCGTTCGGCGGGGTAGTCGGGATCGACGGGCAGGAAGGCGGCACCGGTCAGGGCCACGGCCAGCTCGGCGGCGATCAGTTCCATCGAGCGCGGCAGGACCAGTGCCACCGTCCGCTCCGGTCCGGCGCCGTTCGCGGCGAGGTGGGCGCCGAGCCGGCCGGCCCGCCGGGCGAGTTCGCCGTACGACCAGGTGCGGCGGCCGTCGGTCACCGCGGGGGCGTGCGGGTCCCGCGTCGCCCAGCCGGTGAACACCTCACCGAGCGGGACGTGCCGTGTGGCGTGGTCGGCACGGGCCGGCGGGACGGGACCGGCCGCTGGGGAAGCGGGCGTGGCGGGGCGCGGGGCATGCAGGTCCGTCATCGGGGAGCAGTCCTTCGGGCGGTGGCGGGGCGCGGACCCGGCACACCGCTCGGGGGCGGCGTGGGGGCACACCGGAGCGGTGCGGGGGTCTTCGCGCACGGGGCGGGTGCGTGACGGGTGGCGCGGGACGCGGTCGGACGACGGCGGTGCGGTCGGACGACGGCGGTGCGGCGCGCGGTGCGGTCAGCCGGTGCCTGTTCGGCGCGCGGTGCGCCCGGATATCTGCAGCCGGTCGATGGCCCCGGTGACCGGGTCGCGGTGGAAGCGGCCGCCCGGTTCGAGCCGGCCGGTGGACGGGTCCACCAGGTCGCAGGACAGGTCCGCGTAGCACACCAGCGGGATGGGGCAGTCACCGTCGACGGACAGGGTCGGCCTGCCGTCCCCGTCCAGCTTGACCGTGTACTCGATGCCCCCGTTGCGGTACGTCCCGGCGCAGTCCTTGAGGGGCAGGGCGGGTCCGCGACGGGGGCCGGCGGACGGGCCGGTGGGCACGCGGATGCCGGTGAGCCGGGCGAGTTCGGCAGCGATGTCGCGCCACAGGGCGGTGGCGGCACCGGCGTTGCCGGTGAAGGCGACCACGACGCCCGTGTCGGCGTCGGCCCGCAGGTGGCAGGAGGTGCCCTGGGCGTTGCCGTCGTGGCCCCACCACATCCGGCCGTCCTGCTGGAAGAGGGCGAGGCCCAGGCCCCAGGAGTCCGCCAGCGCACCGGCGTCGGCGGCCGGTTCGGGGTGGCGCATCCGGTCGGCGACGGCGGCGGGCAGCGCGGGCGATCGGCCGATCAGGGCTCTGCCCAGGGTGACCAGGTCCTCGGCGCTGGCCAGCAGGGCTCCGGCGGGGGCCTCCACCGGGGCGAGGTTCTGGTGGGCCGGGCGCACCAGGCCCGTGGCCGTGTTGAGGGCGTGGCCGCCGGCGAGCGGCCGGGAGGGGGCGGTGTCACCGAGGAACGCGGGGACGATGCCCAGGGGTTCCAGGACGAGCGCCGTCACCGCTTCCTGCCAGGTCATGCCCGTCACTTCGGACAGGATGCGGCCGGCGACGACGTAGCCGGCGTTGGAGTACGAGAATCCGGTGCCCGGTGCGAAGAGGGTGTTCCGGGCGGTCCAGACGGTCGAGAGGTAGCGGGATGCGGTGGCGCCGACGGCGCTGTCGGAGTCGGGTCCGGTGGGGAGTCCCGCGGTGTGACTCAGCAGGTGACGGACCGTCACTTCGGGTAACTCGCCGGCTAAGTCGGGCAGGAGGTCGCTGACGGGCTCGTCCAGGTCGATGTCGCCGTCATCGGCGAGGAGCAGGACGGCGGTGGCGGTGGCGACCTTGGTGACGGAACCCAGGGGGACGGCCGTCCGCGCGGTGAACGCGGTGTTCGTCAGGGCGTCGGCCGTGCCGGTGTGCACGCTGACGAGGTGGGTTCCCGTGTGGACGGCGAGTTGGGCCCCGGGCACGCGGTGGATGCGCGCGAGGGATTCGAGGTGACCGCGCAACTCGTGGTGTGAGGCGGCCGGTGGCCGGTCGGTGGTCGGCGCGGCGGTCGAGTAGGTCATGGGGACGTGACTCCTGGTGAGAGCGGGTGCGGGGAGAGGGGACGCGCCGGCCCGCGGTGAGCGGTGCGGGAGTGCGCGTCGACGTGCTTACGGCCTGGTGACGGCGATCGGCAGGTGGCGTACGCCGACGATGACGGCCGGGTTCTGGTACGTGACGTCGTCGTACGAGGGCACCTCGACGGCGGGGAAACGATCCATCATCATCCGCAGGGCGATACGGGCTTCCAGCCGGGCCAGGGGGGCGCCGAAGCAGAAGTGGATGCCGTGCCCGAAGGTCAGATGGGGGTTGGGATCGCGTGCCGGGTCGAAGACGTCCGGCGAGGTGAAGCGGGAGGGGTCGCGGTTGGCGGCCCCGAGGTGGACCATCAGCAGGGTGTCGGCCGGAATCTCGTGGCCGCCGAGCTCCACGGTCCGGGTGGTGCGCCGGCCCAGCTCGGGGAAGGGCGGGAGCCACCGCAGGACTTCCTCCACGGCGGCGGGCACCCGGTCCGGGTCCTTGCGCAGTGCGTCGAACGTGCCGGGGTGCCGGTCGAAGGTGACCACCGCGTTGCCGAGCAGTGCGGTGGTGGTGATGTGCCCGGCGACCAGCAGCAGGGCGACGAAGCCGACGATCTCCTGGTCCTCCAGCCGCGTCCCGTCGACCTCGGCGGCGAGGAGTCTTGTGGTCAGGTCGTCACCGGGGTCGGCGCGGCGGCGGCGTATGTGGTCCAGCACGTAGCCGTTCATCTCGCGCACGGTCGGGGCGATGGCCTCCAGCGCCCGTTCCAGGTCGGCCATGTCGAGGCTGTCGCCGAGCTGGTCGCCGCCGAAGAGGGTGGCGGCCCACTCCTGGAACAGCCGGTGGTCCTCGGCGGGGACACCGAGGAGTTCGGCGATCACGATGATCGGCAGGGGGTAGGCGAGGGTGTCGACGAGGTCGAAGCGGTCACGGTCGGCGACACCGTCGAACAGCCGCGCGCAGACGGCCTCGACACGTGGTGCGAGTCCGTGGACCACGCGGGGGGTGAAGGCCTGGCTGACCAGGGTGCGGAGCTTGCGGTGCTCCGGCGGGTCCATGCCGACGAAGTTGCCCCGGGTGAAGGTCTCGAAGTCCTCCTGGGTGGGGGCGATCGGCGTCATGTCGGAGGAGTACGTCGCCGGGTCGGACAGCACGGCGGCGACGCCCTGGTGGTCCACGACGTGCCACTGCTGCCGCTCCTCGTCGTACGCCACGGGGCCCGCGTCGCGTAAGGAGCGCCATCTGCCGGGTAACGCGTCAAGTGGCGATTCCGCCCCGGTCAGTTCTGTGCTTGTCACCGTTTCTCCTTGGGTGAGAACGCGCAGGCTTGGCGGTGGGTCACCGACGATGCCGTGGTGCGACGATGCCGTGGGCCTCTGCGGGCAGGGGCGGCCGTCATGCTCACGGCCACCGGGCGTGGCACCGCGGGACGGCTCTCGCTCCGCGCCACAAGCTCCCCGCGCGGCCCGCCCGGGGCCGGGCCGGGAGCATCAGGTCCGCCGGCTCACGGCACGCCGGCGGCCCAGGCGTCAGCGCATCCGAGGACAGCTTCCGGACGGCGGGGCTGCGGCTCCGAGCGGTCCGGAAGCCCGCCGAGCAGCGGACAGGCCCGCACCTGCGCAGCCTGGCAGCACACACCCCGGGGACCGACGAACAGACATCAACACATCCCCCCGTGACTTCTCCCCTGCGGCAACCCCGCGCGGGAACTCCCCTGACCCACGATTGCGCACTTCACATGCCGAGAACACACCTTCGACACGATTCGTCCGGGCCGAGTGCGCTCACAGTTTTCACGTCGGGTGACGAGATCGCAACCCCCCGAAATCGAAGGGGAGAGCAGCCGGACGCCCCGCCGAGAAGGGCGTGTATCCCGGCGTTTCACATTCAAACCTGGTGCCGTCGCAGAGAATTCACAAGTCCTCGACACCGCGGGGCACGACCCCTCACCCCCGCAACCGCCGCCTCGATCACACGGCCGTCCACGCCATGGGTTTCGGCCAGACCGGGCGGGGGTCTCCCCGGGCCCCGCCCGGTCGTCCGGACGTCGGCACGGCCACGGCGCCGAGGCCGGCCCGGCGCACGCGGGATGCCGGGGAATCGCGGGCTCGCCCACCTGCCGTGGGCGCCACGTCAAGGAGAGAGCAGCAGTTCGGCGCGGCCCCGGCGCACTGCGGGCCCACCGCCCGTCATCGGTCGCGGGCCTCGGCGCACTCGGCGACGAGGCGCACGACGGTGTCCTGGTGGTCCGACAGGTAGAAGTGTCCGCCGGGGAGCATTTCCAGCCGGAAGCCGGCCGTGGTGTGACTCTTCCAGGCCGCAGCTTCCTCCGGCGTCACCTGCGGGTCCCGGTCCCCGGTCAGACAGAGGACGGGCGTCGCCACCATCGCGTCGGGGACCGGCCGATACCGGGTGACCGCCCGGTAGTCGTTGCGTAGGGCGGGCAGCGCCAGGTCCATCAGGTCAGGGTTGCTCAGGATCGCCGTGTCGGTTCCGCCGAGGCGTGCGAGGTGGTCGAGCAGGTCCTGGTCGGAGTCGAACGCCTGGGCCTCTCGCGTCACCGACGGGGCGGCGCGGCCGGAGACGACCAGGCGGCAGTGGGCCGTCGACCGGTCGCGCCCGAGCCGGAGCATCGACTCGAAGGCGACGGACGCTCCCATGCTGTGGCCGACGAGGACGAGCGGCACGGGCTCTGCCGCCCATCGCCGCAGGGACGGCAGCAGCCGGTCGGCGAGGCCTTCGACCGTCGTCTCGAACGGTTCGCCCCAACGCTCCTGGCGCCCCGGGTACTGAACGGCTGCGACGTCGTACCCGTCGGGGAACCGCCGCGCGAACGGAGCGTAGAACGAGGCGGCGCCTCCGGCGTGCGGAAAGAACACCACGCGCGCCCGGACATCCGCGGCACCGCGCAGTGACCTGATCCAGGGGTCCTTGCCCACCATCGCCACTCCTCGCCCCTCGTCATGCGGCCGGGCCCGCCCACCGGTCTCCCTTGTGACCGTCGTCGACCGTACGGTGCCGCCCTCCGACCGTCGAGGGGGCCGAGAACGCCCCGGCGCACAACCTGCGAGCGCACAGGTCACCACCGGCATGGAAGCGGACGGGCTCCCGGTGTCGAAGTGGCTTTTCGCCGTGCGATCGCTGACGCGACGTCGGGGCGGGTGGACGCACTCCGCCCGGGCTGCGCATCCCGTGGGCAGCCCGGTGACGGCGGAGGGTCAGTCCTCGCCACGCACGATGTTCTCCTCGGCCCAGGTGACCGGAGCGGCCCGCGTGGTGTCCCGGTCGACCGCGGGGAGGCAGGTCCGCAGCGGTTCCTGGTCGCGCAGGCGCCGTGCGCGCGCCCAGCCGGTCTCCGGACGCCGGGTCCGGAGCTTGCCCGTCTTCTCCGACATCACGTGGCTCATCTTCCTTCTGCGGTCACCGGCGGGCCGGGTCCCCCGGTGCCGCGCGGGTCAAACACGCGCCTCGGAATCCGTCCGCCTCCCTCACCCATCGGGAGTTCAGGTGTTCGGGCGGGCGACGCTGATGTCCCCGAGGGCCGACTCCGGGTCGCGCTCCAGGGCGACGTCCCCCAACGACAGGACGCCGACCGGGTGTTCGCCGTCGACCACCGGGACGCGGCGCACGGCGTGTTCACGCATCAGCCGTACCGCGACGTCCAGCTCGTCGTCGGGCCGTACGGTCACCAGGTCCTCGCTGCACGCTCGGACCACGGTGGTTTCCTCGGGGTCGAGACCCTCGGCGACCGAACGCACCACCAGGTCCCGGTCGGTGACCAGTCCCCGCAGCCGCCCGTCGTCGGTGACCAGCACGGCGCCGAGGTCGTGGTCCCGCATGAGGCGGGCGGCCTGTGCGACGGAGGTCTGCGGTCCGACGGTCACGGGCGCGGCGGTCATGATGTCGCGGACGTGGTGGGCCATGGCGGTTCCCTTCCCTCGGCTCGCCCGGCTTTCTCGGCCGGCTCGGTGAGGGACGGGTACCCGCCGCACGGCGGCCGGCACCGTCAGCGCCGCACGGTGAAGTCCGCCCAGACCTGCTTGCCGCCGCTGACCGGCAGGGTGCCCCAGGCCGCCGACACCGCCTCGACGAGGAGGATGCCGCGGCCCCCGGTGGCCTCCCAGCCGATGCTGGTCGGCTTGACCGGCGAGCGCAGGGAGGCGTCCGCGACGGCGAGACGCAGCCGGTCCCCGATCAGGGTGAGGTCGAGGCGGACCTTCCCGTCGGTGTGCACCAGGGCGTTGGTGACCAGCTCGGAGACGGCGAGCAGGGGCGCGTCGATCTCCTCGGTGACGCCCCAGGAGCGCAGGGTGCGCCGGGTGAAGCGGCGGGCGTGACCGACCGCCTGCGGGACCCGCCACACCGTCCAGCTCTCGCGCAGCGGGCGGGTGTCCATGCCGTCGTAGCGCATCAGCAGCAGCGCGACGTCGTCGCTGCGGAGCGCCCTGCCGAGCAGCGCGTCCGCGACCGGCCCGAGATCGGCCGGGTCGGCGGCGGCCACCTGCCGGGCGAACCGCTCCATGCCCGCGTCGATGTCGGAGTCGGGCGACTCGACCAGACCGTCCGTGGTGAGGGCGACCAGCGTGCCGGGCTGGAGCCGCAGCGGGCTCATGGGGAAGTCGCACTGCCGGACCACCCCGAGCGGCGGGCCGCCCTCCGCCTCCGCGATCTCGGTGCGCCCGTCCGGGTGCCGCAGCACCGGCGGCAGATGGCCGGCGCGCACGCACCAGGCGCTGCCCGCCTCCATGTCGACGTCGACGTAGCAGCAGGTGGCGAAGAGGTCGGTCTCCAGGTCGACGAGGAGCCGGTTGGCGTGGGAGACCACCACGTCCGGGGGGTGGCCCTCGACGGCGTAGGCGCGCAGGGCGGTGCGCATCTGCCCCATGAGGGTGGCGGCGCCGGCGCTGTGGCCCTGCACGTCGCCGATGACGAGGGCCACGTGGTTGTCGGGGAGCGGGATGACGTCGTACCAGTCTCCGCCGAGTTCCAGTCCGGCGGTGCTGGGAAGGTAGCGGGCGACGGCGACCGCGCCCGGCAGCCGGGGCAGGCGGCGCGGCAGCAGCTGGCGCTGGAGCATGCCGACCAGCTCGTGCTCGGCGTCGAAGGCGCGGGCCCGCATCAGGGCCTGTCCGGCCAGGTTGGCGGCCGCGGTGAGCAGGGTCCGCTCGTCCGCGCCGATGTCGTGCGGGGCGTCCCAGCCGACGAGGCAGGCGCCGGCCATGCGGTTGCCCGCGGGCAGCGGCAGCACGGCGAGGCCGCCAGGACCGACCTCGGCGAGGGCCGGTTCCAGCGGGGAGCCGGCCGGCCATGTCGCGGGACGGCCCTCGCGCAGCGCCGCGGCCAGGGTCGGCATGGTGCGGACGGGCGCGTCGGGCCACTCGGTGCGCCACTCCGACCGCCACACCTCCGGCCAGGCCTCCGGCTCGGGCGGGTCGAGGACGGTGACGACGAGCCGGTCGCTCTCCAGCTCGGCGAGGGCGATCCGGTCGGCGCGCAGCGGGCGGCGCAGCGCGGCCACCACGGCCTTGCCGACGTCCCGCACGGTGACGGCGGTGGACAGGGCGGCGGCAAGGCGCTGCACCCGGGCCACGTCGGTGACGTCGGCGCGCAGCGAGGAGGCGTCGGCGACGGTGCCGACGAGGCGGGCCGGGCGTCCCTCGCCGCCGTGCTCCAGCCTGCCGCGCAGCCGCAGCCACCGGGGCGGACCGGCGGGCTGGAGCACCCGGAACTCCAGCTCCCGGTCGCCGATCGTCATGTGGTCGGCCTCCACCACGGACATCAGCGAGGGCAGGTCCTCGGGGACGGCCAGGCCCAGCAGGGTCTCCACCCGCCCGTCGAAGTCGTCCGGGTCGAGTCCGAACAGGTCCAGGACGTCGTCGTGCACCCGGAGCCGGCCGGTGTCCATGGCGAGGCTGAAGCCGCCCGGCGGCAGGTCCGCGCCCTCGGCGGTGACGGGCGGCGCGGGGAGGGCGACGGCGTCGGCGACGAGGGCGAGACACGCCCGGTCGCCGGCGTCGAAACCGCCCGGCCGCTCGCTCACCGCGAGCAGACAGCCGCCGCCTCGGCGCACGGGCAGGGCGGCGAGATGGAAGTCGCGGCGGGGCGTACGGCGCGACTGGGACTGGGCGGCCAGGTCCCTCGGGCCGAGCCACACCGTGCGTCCCCGGTGCGCCTCGGCGACCGGGGTACGGCCGGCGACGGAATAGCAGTCGCGCACCCCGCACAGGGTGCGCGGCACCCCGGCGGCCTCCGCCAGGCACAGCAGCTCGCCGTCCTCGCCGAGGGTGTAGAAGCCGGCGAACGCGGCCCCGGCGAAGACGAGGGCCTGCTCCAGGATGCGGCGCAGCCGGTCGGGCGCGTGGGGGTCGGCCGCGAGCGCGCTCAAGGCGCCTTCGGCGCGCAGCGTTCTCGTGCTGCGTCCCGCAGCGCCCTCACCGACCACGTTGGCCATTACAGCGCTAAAGGGACACGGGCGCAGCCCCTGTGCGCGAACGGCGCGCGGCTGGGCGCGCCGGTTTTCACGCGGGGTCTGCGCCCGGCTCGCGGTGCGCATGCCCGCGACCGTGCGCGGCCGACGCCACCCGGACGTCCGCGGGGGCCCCGCCCCCGTCCGGCGCTCGAGGACGAGGCCCGCCAGGGCCGACGAGGGGGGGGGGGCTCACAGGCGCGGAACGGGGTAGGCGCACAGATGCGCGCACCGGGCGGCCCGCTCGCCGTGCGGGGCGCCCTCCCACAGGGGAGATTGGGTGCGGGCCGCGCGAGGAGGTGGTCGGCGTGTCCGAGGGACAGGCGTCCGCGGGGACGCGGGCGCCCGTGGGCCGTCCGCTGCTGTCGCTGACGCTGGCCGCGCTGATGGACGAGGTGCATGCCCACTCCGGCGCCGTGTACCTCCTCTCCCCCGATCAGCCCGTGCTGGAGATGGCCGTGATGGCGGGGCTGCCCCGCGCCTTCGCCGCGCCGTGGGAGCGGGTCGCGCTGAGTGCGCCGATCCCCGTGTCCGACGCGGTGCGCGAACGCCGGCTGGTGTGGGTGGGCGGCGGGGAGGAGATGGCCCGCCACTACCCCCGGATCGCCATGGTCCTCCCCTACCCCTTCTCTCTCGCCGCGCTGCCGGTGGCGACGGAGACGAAGACGTACGGCGCGGTCTTCGTGACCTGGCCGGGGTCGCACCCGTCAGAGCTGTCGGACTGGGAGCGCGAGCACCTCACCGCCGCCTGCGACCGGCTCGCGGTGCGGCTGGAGCGGGCCGCCGAGCACAGCCTGCCCCTCGCGCACGAGCCGGACCTGCTGGCCGCGCCGGTGGTGGGCGGGGTGGCCGGCTCGCTGGGCGCGATGGAGGCGGCCCGGATGGTGTCCCGGCTGCCGTACGGGCTGTGCTCGCTCGATCTGCACGGGCGGGTCGCGTTCGCCAACGCCGCGGCGTCCGACCTGCTCGGCGTGGCGCCCGACCGGCTGCCGGGCGCGCACCTGTGGGCGGCGGTGCCGTGGCTGAACGACCCGGTGTACGAGGACCGGTACCGGGCGGCGCTGTTCAGCCAGGACGTCACCTCGTTCGTCGCGCTGCGGCCGCCCGACACCTGGCTGTCCTTCCGGCTGTACCCGAGCACGACCGGTATCAGCGTGCGGATCAGCAGGGCCCGCACGGTGACGGAGATGAACCGTGCCGCGGCGCCGCAGCCGGGCGTGGGCACGGACCGGCTGGTGACCATCACCCAGGTGCTCGGTCTGGCCGGGGCGCTGACCGAGGCGGTCGGGGTGCAGGACGTGGTGCAGCTGGTCGCGGACGAGATCGTGCCGGCGGTGGGCGGCCAGGGGCTGGTGGTCCTCGGCTCCCGCGCGGGCCGGCTGCGGGTGCTCGGGCACCGCGGGTACGCGGACCCGCTGGTGGTGGAGCGGTTCGACGGGCTGCCGCTGTCCGAGCCGACGCCGGGCGGCCAGGTGCTGCGCACCGGGGTGCCCGCCTTCTTCGAGTCACGGGGGGACCTGGAGCGGCTGTACCCGGCGCTGCAGACGCATCCGTCGGAGTTCTCGGCGTGGGCGTACCTGCCGCTGATCGCCTCGGGCCGCCCGGTGGGGACGTGTGTGCTGTCGTACGGGGCGCCGCACCGGTTCGCGACGGAGGAGCGGGCGGTGCTGACGAGTCTGGCGGGGCTGATCGCCCAGGCGCTGGAGCGGGCGATGCTCTACGACGTCAAGCACCGGCTGGCGCACGGGCTGCAGGAGGCGCTGCTGCCGAGCACCCTGCCGGCGTTGCAGGGGATCGAGGCCGCCGCCCGGTATCTGCCCGCCACCCGGGGCATGGAGATCGGGGGCGACTTCTACGACCTGGTGCCGACCGACGGCGTGGCGGCGGCGGTGATCGGCGACGTGCAGGGGCACAACGTGACGGCGGCCGGGCTGATGGGCCAGGTCCGTACGGCGGTGCGGGCGTACACGGCGGTGGGGCAGGCGCCGGACGAGGTGATGCGCAGCACCAACCGGCTGCTGCTGGACCTGGGCGTGGAGCTGTTCGCCAGCTGTCTGTATCTGCGGCTCGACGCGGTGCGGGGGCGGGCCGTGATGTCGCGGGCGGGGCATCCGCCGCCGCTGCTGCGCCGCCCCGACGGGCGGGTCCGGGTCCTCGACCTGGCCGGCGGGCCGCTGCTGGGCATCGACGGCACGGCGGCCTATCCGTCGACGGAGGTGGCGCTGCCGCCCGGTTCGCTGCTCGTCCTGTACACGGACGGTCTGGTGGAGTCGCCCGGCGTCGACTTCGAGGACGCCCTGGCCGAGCTGTGCCGCCGGCTCACCGAGCTCGGCGACCTGCCGCTGGACGACCTGGCGGACGCGCTGGTGCGACACGGCCCGCACTCGGCGGACCGGCTGGACGACACGGCGGTGCTGCTGCTGAGGTCCGTGCCGCGCTGACCGGCCCCGCGGCGCCAAGGCGCCCCCGCCCGCACACGGCCGGGGGCACCCCACACGCACGGGGACCGGTGGGTGCGGGTCAGTGCGTCCGGGACAGCCCGGAGTCCTGACCGGAGTGACGGCCGGAGCCCGTACCGGTCCCGTCCTGCATGTCCTGTCCGCCGGCGCCGTCCTGACCGGCGCCGGCGTCCTGGCCGCCCGCCTGGTCCTCGGCGCCGGCCTGGTCCTGCGCGCCGGCCTGGCCGTCGCCGGCCTCCTGGCCCGCGCCCTGCTCCTGGCCGCCTGCCTGGCCGCCTGCGCCCGCACCGCCGTCGCCGAGGGTCGCTCCGACGGCCTCCAGGGCGGTGGTGACGGGCTGGAAGAACGTCTCGCCGCCCACGGTGCAGTCGCCGCTGCCGCCGGAGGTCAGGCCGATGGCCAGACCGTCCTGGGTGAACAGGGAGCCGCCGCTGTCACCGGGCTCCGCGCACACGTCGGTCTGGATGAGCCCGGTGACCGTGCCCTCGGGGTAGTTCACGGTGGCGTTCAGACCGAGCACCTGGCCGTCGGCGAGACCGGTGGTGCTGCCCATGCGGAACACCTGCTGGCCGACGGTGGCCTCCGCGGCCTGGACGATCGGGACCGTCTGGCCGCCGACGTTCACCTCGCTGGGGGCCTCGGTGGCCGGATCGTCGTAGGTGACGAGCGCGAAGTCGCCCGCGCCGGGGAACAGCGCCTGGTCGACCGTGGCGATCGGCGGGCCGCCCTGCTGGTCGGACCACTCGTCGCCGGCGGCGGCGCAGTGCCCGGCGGTGAGGAACGCCGGACTGCCGTCGCCCGCGGTGACGTTGAAGCCGAGTGAACAGCGGGCGCCGCCCGCGAAGATGGCGTCGCCGCCGGACGCGAAGGTGCGGAAGGTTCCCGCGGACTTCTTGAGGGTCGCCATGCCGGAGCCGAGGCTCTCGACGGTGGACTCCAGCTGGTCCCACTTGTCGCCGGTGACCGTGCTGTCCGCGGTGACGAGGATCTTGTTGGTGCGCGGGTCGACCGCCCACGAGGTGCCCGGGATGGTCGCCTCCGACTTCAACGTGCCTGCCCCGGCCTG
This sequence comes from Streptomyces werraensis, assembly GCA_014656175.1. GTDB lineage: Bacteria > Actinomycetota > Actinomycetes > Streptomycetales > Streptomycetaceae > Streptomyces > Streptomyces werraensis. The sequence goes on along the minus strand of BNBX01000003.1, from coordinate 323,249 downwards.
GAGTTCGGCCGTGCTGTTGTCGACCCAGCGGACCTCCGCGCCCGCGCTGCGGACCTTCAGGGCCATGGTGTTCTCGCCGCGCACCACGTTGACGACGAGCCGCTTGTCCTCGCCGTCGTACCAGGCGCCCGCGTAGGCGTCGCCGAGCGTGCCGGCGAGCCGGGTGGCGAGGTCCGAGGCGTCGCCCGCCTTCAGTGTCTTCGGCGCGGCCACGACGCCGTCCGACGCGCCGTCCTGGGACGCGTTGGCGTTGGGGAGCAGGATCGCGGCGGCGCCGAGGGCCACCACACCACCCACCGCTATCGCGGCCTTGCGCTTCGGGATTCGCTTGTGACTCAAACTTCTCGACCTCCTGGGGGGACCGGAGTCGTGCCGCCGTCCGGCGGCTGTTCGGGGCGCCTGGACGGTCGTTGGTACGCAAGGGAGTTGAGGGGCGTTCAACGCGGAGCGGATCCTCACCGTCCGTCACCGGTCGTGCACGCCCGGTCTTCGCTCCCCGTTCGAATCCCGGCTTCGGCGAATCTGCACAGCGAATGCCCAACCCGGTCACCTGACCCGCCGTCCGTTCACAGGCCGCGCATCCGGGACACGCCTTTGCGGCCGATGTGTCTCATTCCCGCCACGGGGGCGCAAGCGGCCGGATGCGTCGATGCCGTGGCCCATGTGAAGAAGTCGCCGCCGAGCCGTGTCCTCGTCTGCACGCTTGGGTGCCTCCTGGCCGCAAGTTGCCTGGTGAGGCGCGTGAGGGATTGGAAGCGGCCGGTTGCCGCGTGCTTTGATCCATCGCACCGCAAGGCCGTTCCGGGCTCCCGGCGACGGGCGCTCGGAGCGCCCGCGGCCGCGGCCTTCATCTGTCCCCAGAGGGGGGCCGCTCCCCCCTTGTGAAAGTCCATACGAAGGGAAGTTCCATCATGAACTCCACCCCCCAGGTCGAGACCGTCGAGATCGCCGACGCCGAGCTCGACGCCGTTTCCGGTGGTCTGTCCGTCAACGCCGTGAACACCCTCACCGGCGCCCTGGACAGCGTCGCCCCGGTGTCCGGCCTGGTCGACACGGCCGTCGGCACCGTCGAGGGTGTCACCGGCCTGAACACGGCCCCGGTCACCAACCTGGTCGCCGGTCTCTGATCGCGTCCTTGTTCCGCCGAGTCCCGGAGCCGTACCCCGGCTCCGGGACTCTGTGGTGCGTCCGCAGTCCTTCCGTCACGTCGCACAGCTCACCCAGGTGAGGGAAGACCCGTGCAATTCCGCCAACAGGCCCTCGCCAGGCTCCAGTCGCCGGAGGATCTCGACCTCCCGGTGCGTTTCGCCCGCCCGCAGGGCTGGCTGGTGCTGTCCGTCACCGTGATCGCGATGGCCGCCGCGTCCGTGTGGGCGCTGACCGGCTCGGTCACCTCCACGGTCCAGGCGCCCGCCATCCTCACGTACGGGCAGGGCAGTTACATCCTGCAGAGCCCTGTCGCCGGCCAGGTCACCGCCGTGCTCGCGCGCGAGGGCGAGCGGCTGCCGGCCGGCTCCCCCGTGCTCAAGGTCCGTACGCCGGACGGCGACCAGGTCGTGCGCACCCTTCAGGCGGGCCGGATCACCGCGCTCGCCGCCGGCGCCGGGCAGATCATCGCGACCGGCGCGGACGTCGCCGCCGTGGAGAAGGTGAGCCGCGCGAAGGCCCCGTTGTACGCGACGGTGTACGTCCCCGCGCAGAAGGCCGCCGGTATTCCCGCACACGCCTCGGTCGACCTGACGGTGCAGTCGGTGCCGAGCCAGGAGTACGGCGTGCTGCGCGGCGAGGTGACGAAGGTGGACCGCTCCGCCCAGTCCCCGCGGCAGATCGCCGCGTTCCTCGGCGACACCCAGCTCGGCGAGGAGTTCACCCGGGACGGCAGGCCGGTGGCGGTCACCGTGGAGCTGAAGCGCTCCGACAGCACGGAGAGCGGTTACGCGTGGTCCTCGGCCGACGGCCCGCCGTTCGAGCTGACGTCGATGACCCTGGCCACCGGTTCCATCCGGCTGTCCGACCGGCGTCCCGTGGATTGGCTGCTGCCGTGAGCGCCGCGCAGGAGACCCGCGGCAGACGTCGCGCCGCCCCGCCCCGCCGCAAGGTGCCCACGTCCCGCGCGAAGACGGTCCGTACGCCCACCGTGCTCCAGATGGAGGCCGTGGAGTGCGGCGCCGCCTCGCTCGCGATGGTGCTGGGCCATTACGGCCGCCACGTCCCGCTGGAGGAGCTGCGCATCGCGTGCGGCGTCTCGCGGGACGGCTCGCGCGCCAGCAACCTGCTCAAGGCGGCCCGCAGCTACGGGCTCACCGCCAAGGGCATGCAGATGGACCTGGCCGCCCTCGCCGAGGTGACGGCGCCGGCCATCCTGTTCTGGGAGTTCAACCACTACGTCGTCTACGACGGCATGGGCCGCCGCTTCGGCCGCCGCGGGGTGTACGTCAACGACCCCGCGAAGGGCCGCCGGTTCGTGCCGCTGGAGGAGTTCGACGGCAGCTTCACCGGCGTGGTGCTGGTGATGGAGCCCGGCGACGACTTCACCCGGGGCGGCCGCAAGCCGGGCGTGCTCGGCGCGATGTCGGCCCGGCTGCGCGGCACCGCGGGCACCATGCCCGCCGTGGTGCTGACCAGTCTGCTGCTGGTGGCGGTGGGCGCGGCGCTGCCCGGTCTGAGCCGCACCTTCATCGACGAGTACCTGATCGGGCAGCAGACGTCGATGCTGGACGTGCTGTTCGCGTCGATGGGCGCCTGCGTCCTGCTGACCCTGGTGCTGACCTGGCTCCAGCAGGCGAACCTGCTGCGCGGCAGGCTGATCTCGTCCACCCTGTCCAGCGCGCGGTTCCTGCGCCATCTGCTGCGGCTGCCGGTGACGTTCTTCTCCCAGCGCAGCCCCGCCGACCTGGTGCAGCGCCTCCAGTCCAACGACGCGGTGGCCGAGACGCTGGCCCGTGACCTGTCGGCGGCGGGCGTCGACGCGGTCGTGGTCGTGCTGTACGCGGTGCTGCTGTACACGTACGACCCGCAGCTCACGTTCGTGGGCATCGGGGTGGCACTGCTGAACATCCTGGCGATGCGCATCGTGATCCGGCTGCGCGCCACCCGCACGGCGAAGCTGCGCGCGGACACGGCCCGGCTCACCAACACCGCGTACACGGGGCTCCAGCTGATCGAGACGCTGAAGGCGACCGGCGGCGAGGACGGCTACTTCCGCAAGTGGGCCGGGCAGCACGCCACCACGCTGGAGGAGCAGCAGCGGCTCGGGGTGCCGAGCGCGTGGCTCGGCGTCGTCGCGCCGACGCTCGCCACGCTGAACAGCGCGCTGATCCTGTGGATCGGCGGCATGCGGGCGGTCGAGGGGCACATCTCGGTCGGTCTGCTGGTCGCCTTCCAGGCGCTGGTCGCCCGGTTCACGGCGCCGCTGACCCGGCTGAACGGGGTGGCGGGCCGCATCCAGGACTTCGCCGCCGACGTTGCCCGGCTGAAGGACGTCGAGAACTTCCGGACGGACCCGCTGTACGGCCGTCCGGGCGCCGGTGAGTCGACCCGGCGGCTGCACGGCCATGTGGAGCTGCAGAACCTCACCTTCGGCTACAACCCGCTGGACAAGCCGCTGCTGACCGGCTTCGACCTGACGGTCGGTCCGGGGCAGCAGGTGGCGCTGGTGGGCGGTTCGGGCAGCGGCAAGTCGACCGTGTCGCGGCTGATCTCGGGGCTCTACACCCCGTGGGAGGGCGTGATCCGGATCGACGGGCAGCGCATCGAGGACATCCCGCGCGGGGCGCTGGCCGCGTCCGTCTCCTTCGTCGACCAGGACGTGTTCCTGTTCGAGGGGACGGTGCGGGACAACGTCGCGCTGTGGGACCCGTCGATCCCGGACGAGGCGGTGGTCGAGGCGCTGAAGGACGCGGCGCTGTACGACGTGATCGTGCGCCGTCCGGGCGGCATTCACAGCCCGGTCGAGCAGGACGGCCGGAACTTCTCCGGTGGTCAGCGCCAGCGTCTGGAGATCGCGCGGGCGCTGGTGCGCCGGCCGAGCATCCTGGTGCTCGACGAGGTGACCAGCGCGCTGGACGCCGAGACGGAGCTGGTGGTGATGGACAACCTGCGCCGCCGCGGCTGCGCGTGCGTGGTGATCGCGCACCGGCTGTCCACGGTCCGCGACAGCGACGAGATCGTCGTGCTGGACCAGGGCACGGTCGTGGAGCGCGGACGGCACGAGGAGCTGGTGGCGCGCGGCGGCGCGTACGCGGCGCTGGTCAGGGAGCGATGAGATGACTGCCGTGCAGGAGGGGCGGGGCGGCGACGTCGTCCTGGGCGCGCTCGGCGCGCTGGGCACCCCGATCGACTGCTCCGGGTTCGGGAAGCTGGACCTGGAGGGGCCGCAGGTGCTGTGGCTGATCGCGTCCGGCGCCGTGGACCTGTTCGCGGTGGACGCGGAGCAGCAGGGTCACTGGCACCACCTGGGCCGCCTGGAGGCGGGCTCGCTGGTGCTGGGGCCGGTGGCGGGTCCGGCGCACACGCTGGTGGCGCGGCCGCTGCGGGACTGCGTGGTGCACCGCATCGCGCTGCGCGAGCTGTACCAGGAGGCCCACACCCAGACCTGGTCGTACGACGAGTACGGCAACCCGCAGTACGTGCCGCCGACGACGAGCCCGCTGGAGTACGCGCTCGCGCTCGGCGTGGGCCGGAGCCTCGCCGTGCTGTTCCAGGCGCCGATGGCGACGGAGCGGGCCGCGGCGCCCACCGACGACGACGTGTTCTGGATGCAGGTGCCGCCGGGCAGCGTGCAGTACGGCTCCCTGTACGGCGCGGAGGCCGCGGCCGACCTGCTGATGGACCCGTCGCTGTGGCAGAGCATGGTCGACCAGCAGTACCGGCTGATGACCACGCTGGACCGGTGGATCGAGCAGCTGGAGGAGACGCACGAGTCGCGCACCGCGCAGGGCATCGCGGCCGGCGAGGCGGTGCGGGCGCAGGCCGACCGGACGCTGCTCGCGTCGATCGGCAAGCGGTCGGGGCGGCGCACGACGGCCGCGGACGCGGACGCCACGTACGCGGCCTGCGAGCTGGTGGCGCGGGCGGCCGGGATCACCCTGGCATCGCCGGCGCGGTCCGGCACCGGCGCCGACCGGCTGGACCCGGTGGAGCAGGTGGCGCTGGCCTCGCGGCTGCGCACCCGGGTGGTGCGGCTGGAGGGCCGGTGGTGGCGCGACGACGTGGGGCCGCTGGTGGGTCACCGCGCCCTGTCGGGGGCGCCGGTGGCGCTGCTGTGGCGGCGCGGCGGCTATGTGGCCGTGCATCCGTCGACGGGCCGGGAGACCCCGGTGGAGAAGGCGAACGCCGAGGAGTTCGAGCCGCGCGCGGTGATGTTCTACCGTCCGCTGCCCGAGCGGCGGCTGAGCCCGCTGCGGCTGATGCGGTTCTGCATGGGCGGCACCCGGGGCGACCTGACGGGGCTGGTGCTGAGCGGTCTGGTCACGGTGGTGCTCGGGGCGCTGGTGCCGCTGGCGACGGGCCGGGTGCTCGGCGAGTACGTGCCGAAGGCGCGGACGGACCTGATCGTGCAGGTGTGTCTGGCGGTGATCCTCAGCAGTGTGGTCGCGGCCGCGTTCATGCTGCTGCAGAACCTCACGCTGCTCCGGCTGGAGGGCCGGGTGGAGGCCACGCTCCAGCCGGCGGTGTGGGACAGGCTGCTGAGGCTGCCGACCCGGTTCTTCACGGAGCGGTCCACGGGTGAGCTGGCGAGCGCGGCCATGGGCATCAGCGCGATCCGCCGGATGCTGGCCGGGGTCGGGCCCACGGTGACCCAGTCGGTCACGGTGGGCGCGGTGAACCTGGCGCTGCTGCTGTGGTTCAGCGTGCCGATGGCGCTGGCCGCGCTGGGCATGCTGGTGGTGATCGCGGGCGTGTTCCTGGGGCTGGGGCTGTGGCAGGTGCGCTGGCAGCGGCGGCTGGTGGTGCTCACCAACAAGCTGAACAACCAGGCGTTCCAGACCCTGCGCGGCCTGCCGAAGCTGCGGGTGGCGGCGGCGGAGAACTACGCGTACGCGGCGTGGGCGTCGCAGTTCGCGCGCAGCCGGGAGCTGCAGCAGAAGGCGGGCCGGATCAAGAACCTGACGGCGGTACTGGGCGCGGTCTATCTGCCGCTGTGCACGCTGGGGATGTTCATGCTGCTGGCGGGTCCGGCGCGCGGGTCGATGACGGCGGCGGAGTTCCTCACCTTCAACACCTCGGTGACGATGGTGCTGACGTCGGTGACGCAGCTGACGGGCGCGTTCGTCTCGGCGGTCGCCGCGCTGCCGCTGTTCGAGCAGATCCGGCCCGTGCTGGACGCGACGCCCGAGGTGCGCGCGGCGAGCACCCGTCCGGGGCCGCTGACCGGCGCGATCGAGGCGCGCCGGGTGTCGTTCCGCTACTCCGACGACGGCCCGCTGGTGCTGGACGACGTGTCCTTCGAGGCGCGTCCGGGCGAGTTCGTGGCGGTGGTCGGCCCGAGCGGCTGCGGCAAGTCGACGCTGCTGCGGCTGCTCATCGGCTTCGACCGCCCGCAGTCCGGCAGCGTGCTGTACGACGGCCAGGACCTCGCGGCGCTGGACCGGTCGGCGGTGCGCCGCCAGTGCGGTGTGGTGCTCCAGCACGCCCAGCCGTTCACCGGGTCGATCATGGACGTGATCTGCGGGAGCGAGCCGTACACGCCGGAGGAGGCGATGGCGGCGGCGGAGATGGCGGGGCTGGCGGAGGACATCCGGCGGATGCCGATGGGGCTGCACACCATCGTGTCCGGCAGCGGCGCGGTCTCGGGCGGTCAGCGGCAGCGGCTGATGATCGCCCAGGCGCTGATCCGCCGGCCGCGGATCCTCTTCTTCGACGAGGCGACCAGTGCCCTGGACAACGAGACGCAGCGCACGGTCATCGAGAGCACCAAGGCGCTGCGGGCGACCCGCATCGTCATCGCGCACCGGCTGTCGACGGTGCTGGACGCGGACCGGGTGGTGGTGATGGAGGCCGGCAAGGTGGTCCAGCAGGGCACGCCCGCCGAGCTGCTCGCCGACACGCGGGGGCGGCTGCACGAGCTGGTGCGCCGGCAGCTCGCCTGAGCCGTCAGGCGCCCGCGCCCGGGTACGGCGCCCCCGAGGGCATCCCGGCCGCCACGTAGGCCTCGTACAGCGCCCGGGCGGGCGCTTCCGGGCCGGCGTGCGGTCCCTCGAAGCGCTCGCCGCGCGCCCGGGCGTCGAGCGCGGAGAGGCACACGTCCCAGCCGGCGCTGTTGCGGGCGGCGGTGTTCTCGGTGCCCAGCACGTTGGTGAGGGTGAAGCGGGTGCGCTTCTCCCCCAGCTCCTCCAGGTCGAAGTGGATCTCGTCCTCCTCCCAGGTGAAGGACAGGTGGCGGGGCGGGTCGACGGCGACGACCCGGCCGGTGGAGTCCTCCAGGGCGGGGTCGCCGCCGAAGACGACGGCGCCGCCGGGACGCAGGTCGATCTCCGCGCGCGAGGGGAACCAGTGGACGAGTTCGTCGGCGTCGGTGACGAACCTCCAGACCCGGTCGACGGGGTGGTCGTACTCGCGGACGAAGCGGACGGCGGGGCGGCCGTCGTCCAGGGTGAGGAAGGTGCCGGTGGGCTCGGCGGCCATGGCGATCAGTCCTTCGGGGTCGGTCCGGTGGTGTCCGGCCGCGCGTCCAGGCGGCGGCCGAGCGCGTCGAGGCTCTCGCCCCACAGCTTCCGGTACGGCGCCAGCCAGGCGTCGAGGGCGGCGAGCGGGGCGGGGTCGAGGGTGTGCACGCGGCGCTGCGCCTCCTGGCGGACCCGGACCAGGCCGGCCTCCCGCAGCACCTTGAGGTGCTTGGAGGCGCTGGGCTGGCTGAGCTCGCACGCCAGCGCGATCTCCCCCACGGTCCGGGGGCCGGTCCTCAGCAGCGCGACGACGGCCCGCCGGTGCGGGTCGGCGAGGGCGGCCCAGAGGGCGGCGTCGGACATGGCTCCAATATGCCTCCGCAGTTATATTCCCGTCAAGGAATGAACGAGGGGCGGCCGTGGCGCGTTCTTGACGTTCCGCTCGGCCGGACCCGTTGGCCGGGGCGGGAAGTGGGTACCCACGGGCCATGCGGACCAGCGTGGTGGATGTCGGGTCGAAGACCGTCCGGCTCGTCGTGTCGGACACGGAGGGCGGTGCGCCCCTGCCCGTGCACACCGCCAAGTGGCGGCTGCGGCTGTCCGAGCAGGTCACGCACGGCGGGCCGGTGCCGGACCGCGCCGTGGAGGATTTGGTGGACGCCGTCGCGGCAGCGGACCGGGCCGCCGCGCGGTGGGGCGCCGCCGGTCCCCTCGCCTTCGCCACGGCCGTGGTGCGCGGGGCTCCGAACCGGCACGAGGTGCTGCGCACGGTCCGGGACCGGACCGGCGTCGAGCTGTGCACCCTGCCCGGCGAGGTCGAGGCGGAGCTGACCTTTCTCGCCGCGCGCCGCTGGATGGGCTGGCGCTGCGGTCCGCTGGCCATGCTGGACATCGGCGGCGGCTCCCTGGAGGTCGCCTTCGGGCGCGGCAGGCTGCCCGACTTCGCCGCCTCGCTGCCCCTGGGCGCGGCACGGCTGACGCACGAGTACTTCGAGGACGAGGACCCGCCCTCGCCGGACCGGGTGCGCGCCCTGCGCCGGCGGGTGCGTCACCAGCTGCGCGACGCGGCGGCCCGGATCCGCTGGGAGGGCCCGCGCACCGCGGTCGCCACCTCCCGCACCTTCCAGCAGCTCGGCCGGCTGTGCGGGGCGGCGCCCGGACGGCACGGACCGTTCGTGGAGCGGGTCCTGTCCGCAGCCGACCTGCGCGGGGCCGTCGACCGGCTGGCCGCGCTGCCGGCCGCGGAACGCGCCCGGCTGCCCGGCATCTCCGCGCCCCGCGCCGCGCAGAGCCTGGCGGGCGCGGTGGTGGCGCACACCGCGATGAAGCTGACCGGCCTGGCGACGGTGACGGTGTGCCCCTGGGCGCTGCGCGAGGGGGTGCTGCTGCGCCATGTGGAGGAGGGCCCTTCCTGGTGGGCGGAGATCTCCCGGCGCAGCGAGAAGGAGTCGGACGGCGCGGACCCGGTGCCGCTGCGCATCGCCGCCGCCCGGCACTGACCGGTACGAGCACGATCAGCACTACGTAGAGGAGACCCCGTTGTCCGAGCACCACGACACCCCGAAGCCGTCCGATTCGGCCCTCGAGGAGGTGCTGCGCGAGGTGGAGGAAGCCGAGCGCCGCACCCAGGAGTCCGAGGAGGACCGCCGCCACCGCGGCGAGGCGGGAGAGGCGATCACGCCCAACACCCAGGCACAGGAGGAGTCGGAGGGCGAGTAGTCGTACGCCCGCGCCCTACTGCGGCGGCGCCCCGAGCGGGCGGGCGGCGAGGGCGCGGGCGACACCCAGCAGGTTCGCGGCCATCGCGCGGCCCGTGCTGCGGGACCAGTCGTGGCCGCTGCCGCCCTCCAGGAAGCTGGGTCCGGGTCCCGGGCCCTGGTTCCAGTAGGTCCATGCCTGGCCCGGAATGGTGTAGCCGATGTCCTGGAGCCCGCCGGTGATCTCGCTGATCACATGGTGCGCCCCATCCTCGTTGCCGGTGACGACGACGCCGGCGACCCGGTTGTAGGCGACCGGGCGGCCCTCGTCGTCCGTCTCGGACAGCATCGCGTCCATCCGTTCCAGGACCCGCTTCGCCACCGACGACGGCTGGCCCAGCCAGGTCGGCGAGGCGATGACGAGGATCTCGGACGCGAGCAGCTTCTCGTGCACTCCGGGCCAGTCGTCGCCGTCGTGCACGGCCTCGCTGACCACCCCGGGGGCGATGTCGAGGTCCACGGCGCGCACGACGTCGACCTCGACGCCCTCCCGCTCCAGCTGCTCGGTGACGGTCCGGAACAGTGCCTCGGTGTTGGAGGTCTCCGGCGACTTCTTGAGCGTGCAGTTGATCACCAATGCCTTCATGAGGTCATGGGGTACCCGGTACGCCTGCCCCCGCCACGCCGCCGGGCGTTTCCGTGCTCCGTCCGGGTACCCGGGGTCCATGGACGACCCCCGAGACGAACCTCTGCTGCCCGCGCCGCGCGGGCCGCTCAGCCGCGCCGTGACGACGTATCTGCGGGGCGCCGGACCGCTGCCCTCCGAGGCGGAGGCCGCCGCCGCCCCGGTGTACGGCGAGGACCTCCAGCTGGCCCTCTACCTCTGCTACGAACTGCACTACCGCGGCTTCGCGGACGTGGCGCCCTCCCTGGAGTGGGACCCGGACCTGCTGCGGACCCGGGCCGCCATGGAGCGGCGCTTCCTCGCCGCGCTCCGTGAGGACGCCCCGCGCCACGACAGCGTGGACGACGCGCTGGCCGGGATCCTGGTCGAACCGGTGGACGGCACCGGCGTCAGCCACTTCCTGCGCGACAAGGGCGAGCTGTGGCAGCTGCGCGAGTACGCGGCCCTGCGCTCCCTTTACCACCTGAAGGAGGCCGACCCGCACGCCTGGGTGCTGCCGCGGCTGCGCGGGCGGGCGAAGGCGGCGATGGCGGCCGTGGAGTTCGACGAGTACGGCGGCGGGCGCGCCGACCGGGTGCACGCCCGCCTGTGGGCCGACCTGATGACGGACCTCGGCCTGGACACGACGTACGGCCGCTATCTCGACGCGGCCTGTGCGGAGCTGCTCATCACGGTGAACCTGATGTCCCTGTTCGGGCTGCACCGCACGCTGCGGGGCGCCCTGGTGGGCCACTTCGCGACGGTCGAGATCACGTCCTCGCCGGGCTCCCGCCGGCTGGCCGAGGCCATGCGCCGCACGGGCGCGGGCCCCGCCGCCGAGCACTTCTACGACGAGCACGTGGAGGCGGACGCGGTGCACGAGCAGGTGGTCCGCAAGGACGTCATCGGCGGTCTGCTGGAGGACGAGCCGGCGCTGGCGCCGGACGTCGCGTTCGGCGTGGCGGCCACGGTGTTCACGGAGGACCGGCTCGGCGACCGGCTGCTCGCCGACTGGGGCGAGGGCCGTTCCGCGCTGCGTACCCCCCTGTCACAGGAGGTCACCCATGGCTCTTGACCAACGGGGTACTCGGCCGCCTGTGAAAAGTCTGGTACTCCCGGGCGTGTACGCCCCTCAAGAGGACACCGAGCTGCTGGCGGCGGCCCTGGCCGACGAGCCGTTGGCGCCGGGCGCGGCGGTCCTCGACGTCGGCACCGGTTCCGGTGCCCTGGCCCTGACGGCCGCCCGGCGCGGCGCCCGGGTGACCGCGGTCGACGTGTCGCGGCGGGCGGTGTACGCGGCCCGGCTGAACGCGCTGCGGGCGGGCCTCCCGCTCGAGGTCGTGCGCGGCAACCTGTTCGAACCGGTGCGGGGACGGTCGTTCGACCTGGTCCTCGCCAATCCCCCGTACGTCCCCGCCCCCGGGGCGCACCGGCCGCCGCGCGGCGCGGCCCGCGCCTGGGACGCCGGCGGTGACGGGCGGCTCGTGCTCGACCGCATCTGCCATGAGGCGCCGGGGCTGCTGCGGCCGGGCGGGGTGCTGCTGCTGGTGCAGTCGGCGCTCAGCGACCCCGGACTGACCGTGGACTGTCTGCGGTCCGCGGGGCTGAAGTCGGCGGTGACGCAGCGACAGAGGATCGCCTTCGGCCCGGTGCTGCGGACCCGGGTGGAGTGGCTGCGGGAGCGCGGGCTGCTGTCCCCGGACGAGAACGACGAGGAGCTGGTGGTGGTCCGTGCCGAACAGCCCGTCTGATCCCGCGCGTTCCCCGTCCGGTGGCTCGTCCGGCGCTCCGTGCGACGCTTCCGGGGCCGCGTCCGGCGCGGCCCGCCGGGTCGTGATGCGGCGCAAGGGGCCGATGCTGGTGGAGGGTCCGGTGGAGGTGGAGCTGGAGGACGGTTCGGTGGTGTCCTCCGACCGCTTCCAGGTGGCCCTGTGCACCTGCCGGCGCAGCCGCCGCTACCCCTGGTGCGACACCAGCCACCGGGACCGCGCCTGACCTTCCGACGACAGCGCCTCGCGAAAAGCCCGGAGGCCGGCGGGCGGCCCCACTCCGCCCGCCGGCCTCCCATGGGATCGCACTTCCCGCGCGGTGCCCCGTACTCCCCAGTCCGCGGGCCGCCACGCGGTCACGGGAACCGTGCGATCCCGGTCTCTAGAAGGCGAAGACGCTCGAGCCGTGGGCGTTCATCTCGCAGTCGTTGGAGAAGACGCGCTCGTAGGAGACCCTCTTGCCCTGCCAGACGCCGTCCACGGTGACCAGCACCGGGTCGTACACCATCGGGCACATGACGTCCTCGGTGCGCGTCAGCGCGCTCAGGTCGCCGCCGACGGCGGCCAGTTCGGCGCAGGCCGAGCCGGCGGCCGGGTGGGTGCCGGAGGGGCCCGGGGCGCAGGTCAGGGTGACCGCGCGTTCCGGAGTGGCGGTCGTCGCACTGACCCCCTTGCCGACGGTGAGCACCAGGGCAGAGGGGGCGTAGAGCGCGGACGGGGCATCTCCCGGGGCGGCGAGCGCGGCCCCGGAGAGGGGGGCGCAGACGGCGGTGGCCGTGAGACCCAGAGTGATGGCCCAGCGCGCGGTGTTCCGCATTGTGTGCATCCTTCCGCTTCGTTTCTTCGGTTGCCGGCCCGTGCTCGGTCGGTGCCGAACCGGCGTGCCGGAGTCTGCCGAGTCCCCGGCGGAAACTCACCTCGACCCCATGCATTTCAGTAACATTGCGTATTGAATCAGTGGCGCGAAGTGACCAAACGAACGCGCGTCGACCCGGTAAACGCACGGCTCCCGCCGGAGCGAAGTTGCCAGATGGCCGAATTCCCGCCGCCCGTTAATCGGCCTGAAACATTCCGATTGGGGCGTGCGCAGGGCGAACAGAAAACCCTTGCGGTCATGAAAGGGACGCTCCCCGGTCATCTTCGAACACCCCGCGCGTCATGCCGGGCGGAGGGGACGTCCTGTCACCGGACGCTGGACGGGACCGGCGCATACCGGCCAGTATGCGTCGGGGCCACGAGGCACCCCGAGGCACCACGAGACAGGGCGGGACGGATGGCGAAGCACTGGGCCGACTTCCAGTACGAGATCTACCTGAACGGGATGACGGGGGCCGTGCCGCGGCTGCCGACCGACCTGACCCGGCTGGAGGAGCTGACGGAGCGGCGCCTCGGCCCCGGTCCGGTCGGGTACGTCGCCGGCAGCGCGGGCGACGGCAGCACCGCCCGCGCCAACCGGGCCGCCCTGGACCGCCGCCGGATCGTGCCGCGCATGCTGCGGGACGTCCATGAGCGCGACCTGTCGGTGGAGGTGCTGGGCCGCCGGCTGCCCGCGCCGCTCGCCCTGGCGCCGGTCGGGGTGCTGTCGATCATGCATCCGGACGCCGAGCCCGCGGCCGCGCGCGCCGCGGCCGCGCAGGGCGTGCCGTTCGTGCTGTCCTCCGCCTCCAGCACGCCGATGGAGCAGGTCGCGGAGGCGATGGGGGACGCCGAGCGCTGGTTCCAGCTGTACTGGCCGAAGGACGTGGAGGTGGCGCGGTCCTTCCTCGACCGGGCGAAGGCGGCCGGGTACACGGCGCTGGTCGTCACCCTGGACACGCCCCTGCTGTCCTGGCGGCCACGCGACCTCGACCAGGCGTACCTGCCGTTCCTGCACGGCGTGGGCACCGCCAACTACTTCTCCGACCCGGCGTTCCGGGCGGGGCTCGCCAGGCCGGTGCACGAGGATCCGAACGCGGCGGTGATGCACTTCGTGGGCATGTTCGCCGACCCGGCGAAGACCTGGCCGGATCTGGCGTTCCTGCGGGAGAACTGGGACGGGCCGATCGTCCTGAAGGGGGTACTGCACCCCGACGACGCCCGCCTCGCGGCCGACGCGGGCATGGACGGCGTGGTGGTCTCCAACCACGGCGGCCGGCAGGTGGCGGGCGCGGTCGCCGCGGCGGACGCGCTGCCCGGTGTGGTGCGGGCCGTCGGCGACCGGCTCACCGTGCTGTTCGACAGCGGGGTGCGCACCGGTGACGACGTCTTCAAGGCGCTCGCGCTGGGCGCCCGCGCGGTGCTGGTGGGCCGTCCGTACGTGTACGGGCTGGGCCTGGACGGGCAGGCGGGCGTGGAGCACGTGATCCGCTGTCTGCTCGCCGAACTCGACCTCACCCTCGCCCTGTCGGGCCACTCGGGTCCGGACACGGTGGGTCCCGGCGACCTCACCGGGGCGAGGGTCTGACGTCCCGTCCGGGGCGGCCGTCGGGCCGCCCCGGGGCGCGCTGCTCAGCTCACCGGTTCGGCCAGGCCTGCGTAGCGGGCGGAGGGGGCCGTCGGGCCGGTGACGGAAAGGGACTCGCTCGACGCGTCGGCGGACCGGACCGGTTCGGCGGCCCAGCGCTGCTCCACGGTACGGTCGCGCACCTTGACGACGATGTCGGCGTTCGCGTCAGGGGTCGACGGGGCGAGCGCCATCCGCACGTCCCAGCGCGGCACCAGCTCGCCCTGGACGGTGAGGTCGTAGCGCACGTCGTCGGCGGTCCGGTCGCCGGAGTCGGCGCAGGCCCCGAGCACGACCACGCCGGCGTCCTTGTGGGAGTCCAGGCACAGCCCCGGGTCGGCCACGCTGCGCAGCAGCCCGTCCTCCTCGTACGTCCACTGCTGGGTCCACGCCGTGGAGCACTCCGCCAGCCGGGCGCCTGAGCCGTCCTGGGGCTCGGCGCGGGTGTCCAGGCACAGTCCGGAGGCGATGTTGCGCAGCCGGGTGCGGTTCGGCGCCGAGGGCAGGCCCGCCGCGCCGGGCGGGGAGGCCGACGGCACGGCGGCCCGGCCGCCCGCGCCGGTGGCGCCCGTCGGGTCGGCGGTGCCGCCGTCCGGGGTGGACGAGCCGGCGATGAGCACGCTGACCAGCACGCCCGCGGACACCGCGCCGAGTCCGGTGAGCAGGGTGCGGGTGGAGCGCACCGGGTCGGGCAGTGCCATGGCGAGCCGGTCGGGCACCGGAAGCCGGGAGAGCAGCCGGTGCCGGGCGCCTGCCCGGCCGTCCCCGCCGCCGCGGCGACGGCGGCGTCCGGTGCGGCCGGAGCGCGGGCCGGACACGGCGCGGCCCGGCCGCGAGTCGAGGTAGCGCCGGGCCCCCCACCCCAGCACCGCCTCCGCGAGGAGCGTGCCGAGACCGGACTCGAAGTGGCCGAGCTGCTCGGCCGCGTTGCGGCAGTAGCGGCACTCGGCCATGTGCCGGCGCACGTCGGGCAGCAGCTCGCCGCCCCGGCGGATGGGCACGTCCAGCAGCCGGTTGTAGAAGCGGCACTCCTGCGTGGGCGCCAGTTCCTGATGGGCGCGGACGAGACCCTGACGGAACTTCTCCCGGGCCTGGTCGAGCGCGCCCGACGCGAGGTCGGCGTCCGTGCCGAGCAGTCCTGCGGGCACGGATATCGGCTCGGCCTCGACCTCGACGTGCCAGAGCAGACAGCGCGCGAGCGCGGGCAGGGACCGGAACGCCCGCTGGGCGAGGGTGCGGTTCTCCGGCGTCATGGTCGTCGCCGCGCGCATGCCCCGGCCGCCCGCCGGTTTCAGCAGCCCCGGCAGCGCCTCGGCCACATGGTCGTCGGCGGCCCACTCGCGGACCGTGTCCCGCACCCCCACGAGAAGGACGGGACGGAGGGCCACGGCGGACTCGCCGAGCGCGACCCGGTCGAGCACACGGTGCAGGGCGGCCCCGGTGACCATGGCCGCGGTCCGCCCGCCGGCGGCCAGACACACGGTCGCGTAGTCGTGCATCGCGTGCCAGTGGCGCGCCGTCAGCAGGGCGACGGAACGCGCGGCTTCCGCCTCCGGACGTCCCCGCAGCCGCGCGGCCAGCGCCTCGTCGGATTCCCCGGGATCACCGCCCGGCGGGGGATAGGGAGGACGAGGGGGGTGGGGGGTGTGCACTGAGATTGGTTCCTTCCCACAGCGCATGTGACGTTCGAGCGTTTCCGACACCGAAAAGGGACGCAGGATTGGTGCATACCTCTTGGGTGTGGCGCGGGGGGCGGGAATTGTCCGGCGGCGCTTCCGACCCGTTTCGTCAACTCGCGAGCGTCCCCGGCCTTTACCCCCTCACGGGTGGCTCACTCTCGCACAACCCGTGCGCGGCCAACAAGGCGGTCGGGCAACATCCCCGCGTTGACAGAAAGTCAAAAGGAGAAGGCGCTCCGTGAACCGTGTTCCGGCATTCACGCGCCTTTTCCACGAGGGTGCGCGGTTCCCTGAAAAGAGGTGACGGGAAGGTGTGGCCAAGGTGTGATGCGAAGGCGCGTGCCACTCCCCCGGTGTGCCTTTTCCGCGGCGCGCGCCCCGCGTGAACGGCGCGTCCGCACCGCCCGGCCGCGCACGCTGCCGGAGCGCGCGGCGGCGCCGTGCGCGGGGGGCCCTTCCGGAGGTCACGCGCGGCGACAGCGGTACTTCCGCGCGCCCGGCCGGCGGCCGCGGGAAGGCGCCTTTCCAGCGGCGGACGGGTGTCAGATCTGCCAGGACCTCAGCCGGTCGGCGGCGCCGTACACGTCGGTCGCGCCGGAGATCAGGTCGCGCGCGAGATCGACCAGGGCGCCGTAGGGCGGGTCGATGCCGGCCCCGCTGACGTACATGTAGGCGACGGCCGTGGCGCAGGCGAAGCGGGCGTTGGCCGAGGGCAGCGGGCGGAGCACGGCGAGGGTGTGCAGCAGGGCGGCGGCCCGCCAGGCGGCGTCGGAGTCCACACCGAGCCGGGGCGGGTCGACACGGTGCCGGGCCACGGCCGCCACCAGGGCGGAGAAGTCGTTGACGGTGGGCTGGTCCGGGAGGACCTCCTCGTGCCGCTGGAGCAGCCAGGGCACGTCGATGTGCAGCACGGGCGGCATCGGTCAGGCGGCCCGTCCTGCGCCTTTGGCGGGCGGTTCGTCGTCGGGGAACGCGGCGGCGAACTCGTCGGCGTGCGTGGCGAAGAAGCGGCGGAAGGCCTCGGCGCCCTCCTGGAGGGCGCGGTGACGGGCGATGTCCGCCGCTGCCGCCTCCCGTACGAGCGCCTTCATGGACGTACCGCGTTCCTTGGCGATCTGCCTGAGGTCCTCGAGCTCGCGGTCGCTGAACTCCACGTTGAGAGCTGGCATGGCATTACGGTACCGCTCGGGTACTGGACAGTAAATAGCCGCAGGTCAGGGCATATGCGGTGGGGTACCGGAGGGGACGGGCGCGGGCCGGTGACCGAGAGGGTCACCGGCCCGCGCGGGCAGGGAGGCGGTCAGCCCTGGTCGGCCACGAAGGCGGCCATGCGGGTCAGGGCGGCGTTCCAGTTGATGGTGTGCTCGTTGGTCGACCAGGACTGGATGTCGTCGATGAAGCAGAACTGACCGACGCAGCCCTGCAGTTTCGACTGGGCGAACGGGTCCTGGATGCTGGAGTTGGGTCCGCCGGACAGGGTGCCGGCGGGCGGGCTGGGCAGGTTCGGGTCGAGCTGGCGGGCGTACCACCGGCTGTGCTGGTTCTTGGCGTGGACCTCGCCGTAGCCGGTGACGTAGGAGATGTTGAGCGCGTTGCGGCCGAGGATGTAGTCCATGCTCTGCAGCGCGCCGTCCCGGTACTTCGCCGCGCCCGTGAGGTCGAAGGCGGTGGCGAGGACGACGGCGTTGTTGAGCACCTGGTGGCTGGAGCCCCAGTCGTAGACGTTGCCCTGCGGCGCGTACGGCATCCCGTACGGGTGTGCCTTCAGGGTGGCCAGGTAGCGGTCGGCGCCCGCGACCACGGAGCGGCGGACCTTGTCGAGGCCGGGCAGCTTGTTCGGCACCGTGGCGAGGTCGAGGCGGCCGGCCGCGGCGGTGCGCGCCCAGTCGAAGCCCGTCGGGCCGAAGATGTCCGCGGTGTGCACCGGCGAGTTCAGCACGTGGTCCCTGAACTCCCGCTCAGCGGTGGTGAGGTAGAGCTCGGCGGCCGCCCAGTAGAACTCGTCGGACACGGTGTCGTCGGGGTAGGCGCCGCCGCCGACGCCGTCGTCGGGATCGGCGATGCGGTCCGGGTGGGCCAGTGCGGCCGCCCAGGCCTTGCGCGCCGCCGCCAGGGCACGGTCGGCGAACTGCTTGTCGTAGGGGCGGTACAGCCGGGCGGCCTGGGCCGCCGTGGCGGCGAGGTTCAGGGTGGCGGCGGTGGTCGGCGGGTGCAGCTCGCGCTTCTGCGGGTCGTCGTGCGGCAGCAGGGGCAGCCCGGTCCACTGCTCGTCGTGGATCTTGTGGTGGGCCATGCCGGCCAGCGGCTCGCCGTCGGGCACCTGCATCTTCAGCAGGAACTCCAGCTCCCAGCGGGCCTCGTCGAGGATGTCGGGGACCTTGTTGCCGCTCTCCGGGATGTTCAGCGTGCGGTCGCCCAGCTTGTGCGGCTCGCCGGTACGGGCGTGCCTGGCGCGCTCGTAGGTGCTGAGCACCTCCCAGGTGCTGATGCCGCCGTTGACGACGTACTTGCCGTGGTCGCCCGCGTCGTACCAGCCGCCGGTGACGTCCAGGGTGTAGTCGCACTCCCCGGGCCGGCAGGGCACCGCGCCGTCGCCCTGGTTCGGGGCGACGTCCACGTGGCCGGCCGGGCGGCCGTAGCCGGGGCGCAGGTCCTCACGGATCGCCACCCCGCTGCGCTGGGTGTAGTAGTACTTCGCCGAGTCCAGCCGCAGACGCTCGTACGCCTTCGCGTCGATGTCGAAGGGGTGGCTGGTCTCGCCGTCCGCCGTCAGGGTGAAGCCGGCCCCGTGCCCCCGGTAGGAGCCGAAGTCGACGGAGTGGACGTTCTGCCCGGAGGAGGCGTCGACGCCGCGCGGCACGGTCCATCCGGTGCGGACCACCCGGCTGCTCCCGTCCTTGAGCTGCCAGGCCAGCTTCTCGGTGGCGTCGGTGACGAGCGTGGCGTTCTTGGGCCCGGCGGGCAGGTAGCCCACCTGGTTCACCCGGACACGCGGCCCGGTGTCCGGCTCGTACGGCTCGGGGGCGACGCCGCCGAGCAGCGACACGTCGTCCACGCAGAACCGCCAGGGGTCGGGGCTGCCGCCGAGCTGGAAGCCGACCTGCGCCTGCTCCGTGCCGACCGGTGCGGTGAAGGTGTACGAGTACGTGTCGCCGGACACGCTGAGCTGCGGCGACACCTCGTGGAAGGTGTCGTACGGCGCCACCTGGAGGCCGACGATCGCCCGGACCACATGACCGGCGGGCGAGCCGGTCGCGCTGAAGGAGAAGCGGTACGTCTCCCCCTCCACCAGGGTGATGTCGTTGTGGCCCACGATCGCGTCCCAGCGGTTGGCGGTGCCGCCGGGCACGTCGGCGCACAGGCGGCCGTCGGAGACGCCCGCGGTGACGCCCTCGGAGGCCCACCAGGGGTCGGTGCCGTTGTCGAACGTGCCGTTGCGGATCTGCTCGACCTCGTCCGCCCCGGCCGGCGCCGCGGGCATCGCGGTGAGCGCGGTCGCCAGCAGACCGGTGAGGGTCAGCAGCGCGGTTCTGCGTCGTTTCACGTCTGGGCTCCTCGTGGAGGTACGGGGGTAAGGGGGCGCGAATGGGAGCGCTCCCAACTCCGTGCGCCGCCCATGGTTGTGGCAGATGTGACACCCCGTCAACGGTCGTGACGCGAAGAGAGCGTTTCGGGGTGGTACGGAGGCGGCGGCACCGGTTCCCGTTCACGTCGGGCGCGGACGCACTAGGCTGGGACTCTGGCGATACACCGGTTCACGGTGAGTGTGCGCGATGGAGTGGCGACGATGAGGCCGGACGACCCGTTCGACGATGCGGTGACGGCCCGGGCCGTCATCGCCGCCGACGGCACGCTCACGCAGTGGAGCGAGGGAGCACGCCTGCTGCTGGGACACCGGCCCGAGGAGGTCGTCGGCCGCCCCGCCGTCGAGCTGCTGGCCGACAGCACGGGACCGCTGCCGCTGCCCGAGGACCGCTGGAGCGGCACGCTGGTGCTGCGTCACCGCGACGGCGGCACGGTGAGCGTGTGGGTGCTCGCCCACCACCGGCAGCGCTCCGGTGACGGCCCCGGCGAGTGGCTCGCGGTCACCCCGCTGGAGGCCACCGACCACGAGCTGCCCGACGACCCGCTGGTCAGAAGGGCCGTCTTCCAGTCGCCGTGCGCCACGATGGTCTTCGACCAGGCGCTGCGGCTGCGCGGGGTCAACGACGCGATGGCCCGGCTCCTCGGGCTTCCGGCCGACCATCTGCGCGGGCTGCGGCCCACGGACATCGGGGGCCGCCCGCAACACAGCGAGCTGGAGCGACAGCTGCGGCACGTGCTGCGCACCGGGCGGCCGCACGACATGCAGACCCATATGAAGGCCAGGGCCGAGAGCCACGCGCACGCCTGGCTGGCCCGGCTGGCGCCCCTCACCGACCGGTCGGGGCGGGTGCGGGGCGTGTGCGTGACGGCCCACGACTTCACCGAGCAGTTCCGGGCCCGGGAACGGCTCCAGCTGGTCAACGAGGCCAGCTCACGCATCGGCACCACCCTGGACGTCACCCGGACGGCGCAGGAGCTCGCGGACGTCTGCGTGCCCGCGCTCGCCGACTTCGTCTCGGTGGAGCTGCTGGAGCCGGAGGAGGGCGGGGGCGAGGCGTCCGGCCGGCTGTCCCCGCCGGTGTCGCTGCGCCGGGTCGCCCGGCAGACACTGACCCGCGACGCCCCGAAGGACCTCGCCGCGGTGGGCGAGCTGATCGTCTACCCGGAGAACTCGCCGCAGGCGGACTCGCTGACCGCCGGCCACAGCATCGTCGCCTCCGTGCCGTCGGGTGACCTGGACTCCTGGCTGTCGGAGGACGAGACGCAGGCCCGCCGGATCGAGAAGTTCGGCGTGCACGCGATTCTGTCCGTGCCGCTCCAGGCCCGCGGCACCACCCTCGGGGTGGCCGCCTTCGCCCGCTTCAGCCAGCCGGAGGCGTTCACCCACGACGACGTGCTGCTGGCCGAGGAGGTCACGGCGCGCGCCGCCGTCTGCATCGACAACGCCCGCCGCTACTCGCGGGAGCGGGAGACCACGCTCACCCTCCAGCGGAGCCTGCTCCCCCGGTCCCTGCCGCGGACGGCGGCTCTGGAGGCGGCCACCCGCTATCTTCCGGCCGCGCGCTCCGGGGTGGGCGGGGACTGGTTCGACGTGATCCCGCTGTCGGGGATGCGGGTCGCCATGGTCGTCGGTGACGTCGTGGGGCACGGCATCCAGGCGTCGGCGACGATGGGCCGGCTGCGCACGGCCGTGCGCACCCTCGCCGACATCGACCTCGCCCCCGACGAGCTGCTCACCCACCTCGACGACCTGGTGCTGCACCTGTCCGAGGAGGCGGGCGGCGACTCCGGACCCGGGGAGGTCGGCGCGACCTGTCTGTACGCGGTGTACGACCCGGTGTCGCGGCGCTGCACGCTGTCCCGGGCGGGGCATCCGCCGCCCGTGGTGATCCCGCCGGGCGGGCCCGCGCAACACCTCGAACTGCCGTCGGGGCCACCGCTGGGACTCGGCGGGCTGCCGTTCGAGTCGGCGGAGTTCGAGCTGGCCGACGACACCGTGCTGGCGTTCTACACCGACGGGCTGGTCACCTCGCCGGAGCGGGACGCCGACCAGGGCGAGGCCCTGCTGCTCGAGGCGCTGTCCGGAGCGTCGGGTCCGCTGGACGAGACATGCGACCGGGTGCTGAACAGCGTGCTGGTGCCGGGCGGCTCGACGGACGACGTGGCGCTGCTGCTGGCCCGTCTGCGGGGGCTGCCGTCCTCCCAGGTCGCCACCTGGGACATCCCGGCCGATCCGGCGCTGGTGGCCCCCATCCGCAAGCAGGTCCTCGACCAGCTCGCCGCGTGGGAGCTCACCGACGCCTCGTTCACGGCGGAGCTGGTGGTGAGCGAGCTGGTCACCAACGCCATCCGCTACGGCGCCCCGCCGATCCGGCTGCGTCTGATCCACGACGCGGCGACCTTGATCTGCGAGGTCTCCGACACCAACCACACGGCTCCGCACCTGCGCCGCGCCAAGACCTGGGACGAGGGCGGCCGCGGCCTCCTCCTGGTCGCCCAGCTCACCCAGCGGTGGGGCACGCGGCACACGACGGAGGGCAAGACGATCTGGGCGGAACTGGCCCTGGCGGACATGGAGTGACCCTGGCGGGGTCCGCTCCCTGGAGGTGAGCGCTCTCCTCCGCCGGGGCCGGGCGCTTCAGTGACCCGCGATCGGGTGGGGCGTGTACGGCTCGGCGAGTTCCTCGAGCTCCTTGTCCGTGAGGGTCAGGTCGACCGCCGCCACCGCGTCCTCGATGTGGGACGGCTTCGCCGCGCCGACGACGGGGGCGGTGACCGTGTCCTGACGGAGGAGCCAGGCGAGGGCGACCTGGGCACGGGGGACGCCGCGGGCCTCGGCGACGCGGGCGACCGCCTCGACGATCGCGCGGTCGCCCTCCTGGTAGAGGGTGCTGCCGAACTGGTCGGTGGCGCTGCGCTCCGTGGTGACGTCCCAGTCGCGGGTGAGGCGGCCGCGGGCGAGCGGGCTCCACGGCAGCACGCCGACGCCCTGGTCGGCGCAGAGCGGCAGCATCTCCCGCTCCTCCTCGCGGTAGAGCAGGTTGTAGTGGTTCTGCATGGACACGAACTTCGTCCAGCCGCGCAGCTCGGCGGTGTACTGCGCCTTGGAGAACTGCCAGGCGTACATAGAACTGGCCCCGATGTAGCGGACCTTGCCCGCCTTGACGACGTCGTGCAGTGCCTCCATCGTCTCCTCCACCGGGGTGTGCGGGTCCCAGCGGTGGATCTGGTAGAGGTCGACGTAGTCGGTGCCGAGGCGGCGCAGACTGTGGTCCAGCTCGGTCATGATCGCCTTGCGGGAGAGCCCCGCGCCGTTGGGTCCGGGCCGCATCCGGCCGTGCACCTTGGTGGCGAGGACGACGTCGTCGCGGCGGGCGAAGTCGCGCAGCGCCCGGCCGACGATCTCCTCGCTGGTGCCGTCCGAGTACACGTTCGCGGTGTCGAAGAACGTGATCCCCGCTTCCAGCGCCTGCCGGATCAGCGGCCGGGACGCCTCCTCGTCCAGGGTCCACTCGTGGTTGCCGCGGCCGGGGTCGCCGTAGGTCATGCAGCCCAGGCAGACGCGCGAGACCTCCAGGCCCGTCGAACCGAGCTTCACGTACTGCATCGTTGCTGCTCCTGCCGTCGGGAACGGTTGCTGTCGCAGGAGCGAGCGTACGTCTTCGCGCGCACTCGAAGCGGGGTGCCGCTCAGCCGTCCCCCAGGAGGTCAAGGGCCCGCTCCCAGCCGAACTCCCGCCGCTCACCGTCCCTTTCACCCTCCCCCGGGTACGGGTCGGCGAAGCGGACGCCCATGCCGCGCAGCCGGGCCACGGCGTCCCGGTAGGCGGGGTGGGCGGCCAGCGCGTCCGCGACGCAGGGCAGGACGGCGATCGGCACACCGAGGCCGGCCGCCTCGCACAGGGTGCCGACGGCGAGGGTGTCGGCGATGCCCGCCGCCCACTTGTTGACGGTGTTGAAGGTGGCCGGGGCGACCACCACGGCGTCGGGGGCCGGGAAGGGCCGCGGATCGCCCGGGCGCCGCCAGGCCGAGCGGATCGGGCGGCCGGTCTGCGTCTCGACGGCGGCGGCGTCGAAGAAGCCGTTCATCGCCGTCGGGGTGGCGATGACGCCGACCTCCCGGTCCCGCTCCTGCGCGGCGGTGATCAGCTTGCTGACGTCCGCGGCGACGCCGGCGGCGCAGACGACGACGTAGAGGAAGGGCTTGTCGGTCATCCCGGCACCCTAGGGCCTTTCGACAGGATCGTCCCGGCGTCGCCGGATCCGGCACGCACTCCCCCACTGCCCTGAGCGGGCGTGGGGGGCGCACCCCAGGCGCACCCCGTGCGGCGTTGTCGTCGGTTGCCGGCCCCGGCCGGCGAAAACCGTTTGCCGGTACCGGGTGACAGGCCCCAGGATCCTGCCCATGTCCACGCGCATGTTCCCGCTGCCCTCGTCCGCCCTCGCCGTCGTCGCGGGCCGACAGCAGCAGTCCGGCGCCCGGGAAGGCACGACTCCCCCGCGCCCGTGACCGCCGCGCTGCTCGCGGGGCTGCTCGCCGGGTACGGCATCGCGGTCCCCGTGGGCGCAGTCGGCACCTACCTCGTGTCCCTCTCCGCCCGTACGTCCCTGCGCACCGGCGTGTCCGCGGCGCTCGGCGTCGCCACGGCGGACGGGCTGTACGCGCTCGCCGCGGTCCTCGGCGGTTCCGCCCTCGCCTCGGCGCTGCGCCCCGCCCTGGGCCCGCTGCGCTGGGTGTGCGTCCTCGTACTGGCCGCGCTGGCGGCGTGGGGCGCGGCCGGCGCGCTACGGCAGTACCGCGGCCGCCGGCTCGCCACACGGGCCGCGCCGCCGCCCCCGAGCGCCCCGCGGGCGTATCTGACGCTGCTGGGCATCACCCTGCTCAACCCGACCACGGTGATCTACTTCGCGGCACTGGTCCTCGGCTCACAGGGCGGATCGGCGGCCGGGGCGGTGGAGCAGTCGGTCTTCGTGACGGCGGCCTTCGCGGCCTCGGCGAGCTGGCAGGTCCTGCTGGCGGGCGGCGGCGCCCTGCTGGGCCGGGCGCTGACCGGTCACCGGGGGCGGCTGGCGACGGCGCTGGTGGCGAGCGGAGTGATGACGGCACTGGCGCTGCGAATGGCGCTGGCGCCCTGACAGCCCCCCGGCGTTCCAGGAGCGCGGGGTCCGGGGCGGAGCCCCGGGACGGGAAGGGCAGGGGCGGCGGGGGCGGACCGACCCCGCCGCTGCCCAGCTGCGCCCGCACCCCTCATCGCGCCCGCGCCAGCAGGAGCGTGACGTCGTCCTCCGGGGCCCTCGGGAGGGTGGCGACGACCGCCGTGCACAGGTCGGTCAGGGAGGAGTCGCCGCCGGCCCGTGCGAGGGCCCGGCGTACGCGTTCCATGCCTGCGCCGATGTCGTGACGGCGGTCCTCGACGAGGCCGTCGGAGTAGAGGGCCACCAGTCCGCCCGGGGGGAGATCGAGGACCGCTGCCTCGTGGGGCGGCAGGCCGTAGCCGAGCGGGGTGCCGTGCGGCAGGTCGGGGAAGGTGAGGACGCCGTCGGGGCCGGTGACGGCGGGCGGCGGGTGTCCGGCCAGGGCGACGGTGAAGGTGCGGGCGGCGGGGTCGTACACCGCGTAGACGCAGGTCGCCCCGATGGAGCAGCACTCCACGTCGCTCGCCTCGTCGGTCTCCACGAGGTGGACGGAGGTCCGGTCCAGCCGGGTCAGCAGTTCCGCAGGGGGGAGGTCGAGGTCGGCGAGGGTGCGGATGGCCGTGCGCAGCCGTCCCATCGCGGCCGCGGCGGCGATGCCGTGGCCCACCACGTCGCCGACGACGAGCGCGAGCCGGCCGCCGGACAGGCCGAACACGTCGAACCAGTCCCCTCCGGCGCTGTACTCGGCGTCGGCGGGGACGTAGTGCGCGGCCACCTCCATGGCGTCGCCGCCGTCCACCCGGCGCGGCAGCAGGCTGCGCTGGAGGGTGAGCGCGGCGGTGCGCTCGCGGGTGTAGCGGCGGGCGTTGTCGAGGCTGAGCGCGGCGCGGGCGGCGATCTCCTCGGCGAGCAGCCGGTCGCCGTCGTCGAAGGGGGCCGGGTTGTCCGCGCGGACGAGGACCGCCACGCCCATGAGCAGGCCGCGGGCCTGGAGGGGGACGATCAGCAGCGAGTGCATGCCGTACCGGCGGATCTTCTCGGCGCGCGCCGGGTCGTGGTCCAGCCAGGTGCCGGGCGAGGTGTCGATGTGCGGCTCCAGCAGCGGCCGGCCCGTGTGCAGCACCTGCGTGAACGGCGACGCCTCCGGGACGAACACCGCATCGCCGGACGACCACAGGGACTCGGGGGCGCCGTCGTGGACGGAGGCGACGCCGGCGCGGCGGAAGGCGGGGACGCGGCCGTCGGCGGTGCCGAGCCGTTCCAGCGGCTCCCCGCCGAGGCGTACCGCCTCCGTCAGGTCGACGGTGACGTAGTCGGCGAGCAGCGGCACCGTGAAGTCGGCCAGTTCCTGCGCGGTGCGCACGACGTCCAGGGTGGTGCCGATGCGGGCGCCGGCCTCGCTGCCACCGCGAGCCGGTCCTCCACCCCGCGTCCGCCGCGTACGTCCAGCACCAGCAGGGCCACGCCCAGCGGGCGGCCGTCGGGGCCGTCCAGGCGCAGGGCGGTGGCGGCGAGGAATCGGGGCCGCCGGTCACCCTGGACCACCGGGACGCGGTAGGGGCGGCCGATGACGCAGGCGCCGGTGCCGAGCACCTCGCGGAGGGTCTCCTCCAGGGCGTCGGCGTCACCGGCCAGCGAGGCGCGGGGCGGCAGGCCCAGCCGCCGCTCGCGGGGAATGCCGTCGTACCGGGTGAGGACGTCGTTGGCCCAGACGCAGCGCAGCTCCGTGTCCCACACGGCGAGCCCGAGGCCCGCGTGGGTGAGCAGGGACCGCAGCACGGGTCCGGCGGAGCCCGTGAGGAGTTCCTCCGGGCCGGGCGGTCGCGGGTCCG
The DNA here is from genome assembly GCA_014656175.1 of Streptomyces werraensis. GTDB lineage: Bacteria > Actinomycetota > Actinomycetes > Streptomycetales > Streptomycetaceae > Streptomyces > Streptomyces werraensis. The sequence continues at coordinate 296,799 of BNBX01000003.1, read as the reverse complement.
GCGCTGCCACGATCCAGCCTCCCGGGGTCGGTCACACCTTTGCCGCCCGTCAGGGCCGCCGAAGGGGGCGGCGGGGCGCGGAGGGGCCTTCATCCATGGAAACGGGGGCCCGCCGCCGCTCGCAACTCGCCCGCCCGTCCTGCCCCCTCGACGGGGTCGGACGGTGTTTCCTGGGCACTGGTCCTCCACGGCCGGGACACGCCCGGCCCGGACGACTTCCGGGTGCGGCGGGTACGGAGCAATGATCGACTCGGCCGTACGACGCGAGAACGATGGGACGGATGCGATGCCACTCGAAGGCGAGTACGAGCCCAGCCCGACGGCCTGGGTACGGGAACAGGTGGAGCTGGTCGAGCGGTCCGGCGGCACGGAGGGGACGACACTGCAGGGCAAGCCGGTCGTCGTGCTCACCAGCCGGGGCGCGAAGAGCGGCAAGCTGCGCAAGACCCCGGTGATGCGGGTGGAGCACGACGGCCGGTACGCGGTGGTCGCCTCGCTGGGCGGCGCACCGAAGCACCCGGTCTGGTACTTCAACCTGAAGGCTCATCCGCATGTCGAGCTCCAGGACGGCCCGGCCAAGTGGGACATGACGGCCCGTGAGGTCACCGGTGAGGAGAAGGCCGAGTGGTGGAAGCGCGCGGTCGAGGCGTTCCCGCAGTACGAGGAGTACCAGAAGAAGACCAGCCGGGAGATCCCGGTCTTCGTGCTGGAGCGCGACGACCAGGGCTGACGGGGTCGACGCGGCGGCCCGGGAAGCCTGTTCGGACGCCGGCGCGGCGGTCAGGGGAGAACACCCCGGCCGGTCCCGCATGAAGCCCCGGTCGCCGGGCACACGAGCGTCAGGCCCCGCCGCGTTCCCCCGTCGCGGCGGGGCCCTCCCATGCCTCCGCCGCCCCGCGCTCGGTGACGTCGAGGAAGACCTGGGCCGCCTCGGGGACCACCCGGGCGATGGACCGCTTGATGCGCACGGCGACCTCTTCCACCCGCTCGCTGTCCAGTCCCGGCACCAGGTCGACACGGGCGGCCACCAGGGCGGTGTCGAGCCCGGTCTTCATGGTGAACAGCGCCTCCACGCTGTCGATCTCGGGCTGGGCTCGCAGCAGTTCCCGGATCCGGTCGCTGGCCCCCGGGTCGGCGGCCTCGCCGATGAGCTGGTCGCGGGCCTCACGGCCGAGCCGGTAGGCGACGTATCCCAGCAGCAGCCCGATGGCGAGCGAGGCGGAGGCCTCCCACACCACCTGCCCGGTGAGCATGTGCAGCGCCATGCCGGCCATGGCGAGGGTGACGCCGACGACCGCGGTGCCGTCCTCGGCGATGACCGTGCGCAGCGCCGGATCGCCCAGTCCGCCGCCCTGACGACGCACCTGGTAGAGAGCGCGCAGCAGCGAACCGCCCTCCGCGAGGAGGGCCACGCCGAGCACGACGAGCCCGGCGACGTAACCGCTGAAGTGCTCCTCTCCCCCGTTCCGCAGGGCGTCGATCCCCTGGTAGAAGGAGAAGCAGCCGCCCATCACGAAGATGCCGACGGCCGCGAGCAGCGACCAGAAGAACCGTTCCTTGCCGTAGCCGAAGGGGTGGCGGCGGTCGGCCGGGCGGCGGCTGCGGCGCAGGGCGGCGAGCAGGAAGATCTCGTTCACGCTGTCCGCCACCGAGTGCGCCGCCTCCGACAGCAGCGCGGGCGAGGACGCGACGAGGCCGCCCACGGCCTTCGCGGCGGCTATCACGAGATTGGCCGCGAGCGCCACCAGGACGGTGAGCCGCGTTCTGCGATCCGATCGTGTAGTCACGACGGCCGATTGCCCCGGTCGGCGCAGCTCATACCGTGCGGTCGGGGGAAAACGGGGAACGCGGTGACAGGGACGACACAGCAGCGACGACAGAGGGAGACCACCATGAGCGGCCGCGACGACGCGGGCGGCGGCAACAGCGCGTACGGCAGGAAGGCGTTCAAGCGGTCCCGGGCGCACTTCCAGGACCGGATCACCGCCGACGGGCGGGACGGGTGGCCGGTGGAGGCCGGGCGTTACCGTCTGGTGGTGAGCCGCGCCTGTCCCTGGGCGAGCCGGGCGCTGGTGTCGCGGCGGCTGCTGGGGCTGGAGGACGCGGTGTCCCTGGCGGTCGCGGACCCGGTCCAGGACGACCGCAGCTGGCGTTTCACCCTGGACCCGGACGGCCGCGACCCGGTGCTCGGCATCCGCTACCTCAGCGAGGCGTACGACCGGCGGGAGACGGACTATCCGGGCGGCGTGAGCGTGCCGGCCGTCGTGGACGTGCCCAGCGGGAAGCTGGTCACCAACGACTACCAGCAGATCACCCTGGACTTCGCCACCGAGTGGACGGCCCTGCACCGCGAGGGGGCGCCCGACCTGTACCCCGAGAAGCTGCGCGACGAGATCGACGCGGTGATGGACGACGTCTTCCGGGACGTCAACAACGGTGTGTACCGGGCGGGTTTCGCCACCGGGCAGGAGGAGTACGAGGCCGCCTTCACACGGCTGTTCCGACGGCTGGAGTCGCTCGAGCAGCGGCTGGAGCGGCAGCGGTACCTGGTCGGGGACACCATCACCGAGGCGGACATCAGGCTGTTCACCACGCTGGTGCGGTTCGACCCCGTGTATCACGGCCACTTCAAGTGCAACCTGTGGAAGCTGACGGAGAGCCGGGTGCTGTGGGCGTACGCCCGCGACCTGTACCAGACGCCGGGGTTCGGCGACACCGTCGACTTCGACCACATCAAACGGCACTACTACCAGGTGCACACCGGCATCAACCCGTCCGGCATCGTCCCCCTCGGGCCCGGCCTGTCCGGCTGGACGACTCCCCATCACCGCGAGGAGCTGGGCGGCCGGCCCTTCGGCGACGGCACCCCGCCCGGCCCGGCGCCGCGCGGCGAGGAGATCCCTGCGCCAGGCCGCCCCTGACCTGACCACCCCTGACGACCGAGCCGACCTAGGAGAAACGACGTGGCGAAGAAGAGCAAGAAGGCGAAGAAGAAGCTGCCTCTGGCGTACAAGCCGATCGGTTTCGCGCTGGGCTGGACCAGCGGCACCGTGGCGGGCATGGCCTTCCAGAAGACCTGGAAGGTGATCAAGAAGGAGGACAACGCGCCGGACGCGCTGGACCGCGACCGCGGCTGGGGCGAGATCCTCCTGGCCGCGGCGATCCAGGGGGCGATCTTCGCGGTGGTGCGGAGTGCGGTGGACCGGGCCGGCGCGAAGGCGATCGAACGCTCCACGGGGACGTGGCCCGTTCCCGACCAGGGTGGCCGCGACTGAGCCCGGCGTCCGGGGGCTCCGCCCCGGACCCCGCTCCTCGAACGCCGGACGGGCCGGATACGGCCCCTCCGGCGTTCGAGGACATCACGTTCACCCCTGCTTCGGTGCCGTCGGCACACCCCGCCGCACGGTGAAGGAGTGTCCCGCCGGGTCGGCGTACCCGCGTTCCTCGGCCGCGCCGGCCGGGTCCCCGCTCTCCGTCGGGCGGCCGCCCAGACTCACGATCCGCCGCTCCACCCCGTCCAGGTCCTCCGCCACGAACTCCAGGTGCGCCTGGAGGGAGTTCTCCGGCCGCGGCCAGCTCGGGGCGGTCGCGTTCACGTCGCGGCGCAGGGCCAGGCGGAAGCCCTCGGCGGTGCGGAGCTCCACCCTGTTGGCGCTCGCGTCGACGTGATCCGCCTCCAGCAACTCCTTGTAGAACTCGGCGAGTTTCTCGGGTTCGGCGCAGTCGAGCACCACCACGCCCGTGGTCACCAGTGCCATGTCTCCTCCGCGGAGTCGGATGCGGGGCGGTCCGGCCCCGCCTGAGTGACGCCTGTCCCCGCTCCCCGCTTTCAGTCATCGATCAAAGTGGCGAAAAACTCGGCCACAAGACGAAGACATATGTCATTCGAACATGCTCAAATGCAGTCGTTCGCGAGTAACTTGCGTACCGGAAGCCGGTGTTGGGGCCGGCGGCCCTCCCCGGGGCACCCAGATGGCTGGAGGCGATGGCGTCGTGCGGTCCGAACCCCCGCCGCTGACGCGGCATCTGCGCGTGCGCCGCGACCGGGGCCACACCGTGCTGGAGTTCCACGGTGAGATCGACATCGCGGCCGCCGCGGAGATCCTGCCGCACCTCGATCTGGTGACCGCCGATCCGGACGCCCGTGTCGTCATCGACCTGACCCACATCACGTTCTTCGACCTCTCCGGGCTGCGTCTGCTCCACCGGGCCCGCCACCGGCTCTTCGACGGGCGGCTGCAGTTGGTCTGCGTCCATCCGCTGACCCTGCGGATGCTGCGGATCACCGGGCTGACCCGGCTGCTGCCTCCGTGGCCCTCCCTGGACTCGGCGCTGACCGCGCCCGGGTCGAAGTCCGGACCGGTGTAGCCCGCCGCGGGGTCCGCCCGCCCGTGCGCCCCCTCCGTGCACCCGGTGCCGGGTTCGGTCCCCCAACTCCGCTGTCTGTTCCGTGAGATGGCGGGCATGCGGACGGGAGGGAAGGAGGGCCGTCGCCATGACGACTCCGCAGAAGCGACCGACGGCGCGCGTGCCCGGCTGGGTGAAGGCACTGGGCGCGACGGTGGTGGTGCTGGCCGTGCTGTTCGCCGGGATCCGGCTGAGCGTACTGCCGGGCCTGAAGGACCTGTTCGGCACGGAGACCCGCGACCGCTCGGGGCCCGCGCTGCTGGAGTCCATCCAGGACATCAGCCGCTACGACGCCGCCTCGGGCAACTTCCAGGTCGTGGTGGACCTGGAGAAGGACACCAAGTTCCTGCCGGACGCGGTCCGCGGCAGCCGCACCCTGTACGTGGGCGCGGGCACCGTGGACGCGTACGTGGACCTCGGCGGGCTGAAGGAGGGCGACGTCCGGGTGGACGAGGACCGCACCTCCGCCGTCCTGCGGCTGCCCCGCGCCCGTCTCGGCACCCCCGCGCTCGACGTGGACCGCTCCTACGCCGTCTCCAAGCAGCGCGGCCTGCTCGACCGGCTCGGGGATCTGTTCTCGGACAACCCCAACAGCGAACAGGCCGTGCAGAAGCTCGCCGTGCGGCACATCCGGGAGGCGGCCGAGGAGAGCGAACTGACCGCCCGCGCGGAGGCCAACACCCGGGAGATGCTCCGGGGCCTGCTGCGCTCCCTTGGGTTCGAGCGGGTGCGGATCACCTTCGCGGGCTGACCGGACTGTGCGGCCCGACCGGGGGTAACCGCCGTAGCACTCACGCACCTTGACGACTGGAGGACTTCCGATGGCCCGCGCCGCCCCCCGACCGCTTCCGCTGCCCGTCAGGCTGCTGGTGCTCCTGTGCGCCTTCGCGTTCATGGTGGTCTTCGCGGTGGTGCTGGCCCGGCTCACGCTGCAGCCCTCCCCCGCCTCGGAGGCCCTGACGCACACCAACCTGCACCCGGGCCGCTCCCTGCAGGCCTACCTGGACCAGCCGGCGCTGCGCGACGCGTTCAAACAGATCGGCGGCAACATCCTGCTGGGCGTGCCCTTCGGGGTGCTCGCGCCGGTGGTCGCGCCACGCACCCGGGGCTTCCTGCGGATCCTCGTCCTGACGGCCGTGGTGATGCTGCTGGTCGAGGTGGCACAGGGCGCGCTGGTCACCGGCCGCGCCTTCGACATCGACGACGTCATCCTCAACACCGCCGGAGCGCTGCTCGGTTACCTGCTCGTGGGCCGGCGGATGAGCAGGGCGGTGCACGCGCGCCGCGAGAAGGAGTGAGCCCGCGCCGCAGTGCGCCGTACGCCTCCGTCCCCCGCGGGCGGAGGCGTACGGCTGTCTAGGGCTTCTCCTTCTGCTCCTCGCGGGCCCGGGGGGCCTGGCGCGAGGACCAGGTGAACTTGTCCCCGCCCACCCAGCGGACCGTGTCGGGGTCGTCCAGGTCGTGCACCCTGATGCCGTACGCGGCGGCTGCCTGCAGCACGTCGGTGACGGACCTGGCCTCGCCGACGACCTGTCCGTCGATCTCCACGATCCGGAACGGCGGAGGTCCGGGCTGCACCCCGAGCACCATGATCCGCGGCTGCGACATGTACGGACTCGCGCTTTCGGTCATGCATCGAGAGTAGACCCAAACGGCACGATCACGGCTTCCCGGGCATACCGCCCGCCGCCTCTCAGGGGCGCCGCCAGTCGTGGTTCGTCAGGTGCGACCCGGCCTGCGGTCCCATGCGGAGCATCCCGCCGTCCACGCTCCACGAGGCGCCGGTGACGTACGAGGCGTCGGGGCCGGCGAGGAAGGCGATCACCGCGGCGACCTCCCGGGCGTCGCCGGGACGGCCGAGAGGGATGCCGGGGCGGCTCTCGGTGTGCGGGTCGGTGTCCTCCTGGCCGGTCATGGGGGTGGCGATCTCGCCGGGGGCGACGGCGTTCACCGTGATGCCGTGCTCGGCCAGCTCCAGCGCCATCACCTGGGTGAGCAGCCCGAGGCCGCCCTTGGCCGCGCAGTACGGGGCGGCACCCACCCGCGGCTGGTGCTCGTGCACGGAGGTCACGTTGACGATCCGGCCGCCGTCGCCCTGCCGGATCATGTGCCGTGCCGCCTTCTGCGAGCACAGGAACGGGCCGAGCAGGTCGACGTCGAGGACCTCGCGCACCTTCTCGGGCTCCAGGTCGAGGAACGGCGTCATGGTGCCGGTGCCGGCGTTGTTGACCAGCACGTCGACACGTCCCAGCCGGTCGCACAGCTCGTCCACGGTGTCGGCGGCGCCGGGCAGCGCGGTCAGGTCCAGGTGGGCGACCTCGGCGCGGCAGCCGTGGACGCGCACCTCCTCGGCGGTCTCCTCCGCGCCCTCACGGTCGCTGAAGTACGTGATGCCCACATCCATGCCGGCGGCGGCGAGCCGTACGGCGGTGGCCCGGCCGATGCCGGAGTCCGCGCCGGTGATCACGGCGACCTTGCCGTTGACGGGGGTGGAGAGGGACATACGGGCCTCCTCGTCGTCGGTGTCCGGGGTGCGGTTCGCAGTACCCGTGCCGGCGCGGGCCAACCTCCCCCTGACGCGGCGTGCGGCCCCGGGCGCCCTGGGGAACCCTGGAGCGAGGAGGTGACCATGGATCCCGTCGAGGCGCTGGAGGACATCGCCTTCCTGCTGGAGCGCTCGCTGGCTCCGACCTACCGCGTCCGTGCCTTCCGCACCGCGGCGCGGACGCTGGCGGAGCTGGGCCCGGACGAGGTGCGCGAGCGGGCGGCCGCCGGGACGCTGGAACGGCTCAAGGGCGTCGGGCCGAAGACCGCGCAGGTGGCGGTGGAGGCGCTGGACGGGCAGGTCCCCGGGTATCTGCGGAAGCTGCGCGAGGAGGCGGACGCGCGGCCCGCCGACCGGGCGGGCGAGGAGCTGCGGGCGCTGTTGCGCGGGGACTGCCATCTGCACTCCGACTGGTCGGACGGGGGCAGCCCGATCGAGGAGATGGGCCGCACCGCCGCCGGGCTGGGTCACGAGTGGGCGGTGCTGACGGACCACTCCCCCCGGCTGACGGTCGCGCGCGGGCTGTCGGCCGAACGGCTGCGGGAGCAACTGGACGTGGTCGCGGAGCTGAACGCGACGTGGGCGCCGTTCCGGCTGCTCACCGGCATCGAGTGCGACATTCTCGAGGACGGTTCCCTCGACCAGAAGCCCGAGCTGCTGGAGCGGCTGGACGTGGTCGTGGTGTCCGTGCACTCCAAGCTGCGTATGGACGCCCGGTCGATGACCCGCCGGATGGTGGCCGCCGTGCGCAACCCGCACTCCGACGTCCTCGGGCACTGCACCGGGCGGCTGCTGAGCGGACGGGGACGGCCCGAGTCGGAGTTCGACGCGGACGAGGTGTTCGCGGCGTGCGCGGAGACCGGCACCGCAGTGGAGATCAACAGCCGGCCCGAGCGGCTCGACCCGCCCCGGCGGCTGCTGCGGCGGGCCGTGGACGCGGGGGTGCTGTTCTCGGTGGACACCGACGCGCACGCGCCCGGGCAGCTGGACTGGCAGATCCTCGGGTGCGCCCGCGCGGAGGAGTGCGGGGTGCCGCCCGAGCGGGTGGTGACCACCTGGTCGCTGGAGGAGCTGCTCGCCTGGGCGCGGGAGCGCAGGACGCCGACGGGCGTGGCGGACGGCGGCGGTGGTACCCGTACCGGTCCGCGAGGAGAGGAAGGACCTTCATGACACGGGCGGCGGTGTTCGACGTCGACGGCACTCTGGCCGACACCAACCATCTGCACGTCACGGCCTGGTGGGAGGCGTTCCGGCAGGCCGGGCACCAGGTGCCCATGCACGCCGTCCACCGGGCCGTGGGGCTGCCCTCCGCCGACCTGGTCGCGCACGTCCTCGGCGAGGACCGGGACGCCTCCCGCGACGCGGAGCTGAGCGCCGCGCACAAGACGCTGTACGGGCAGTACTTCGACCGGCTGCCGGCGCTTCCCGGCGCCGGGCGGCTGCTGGAGCGGCTGCACGACGACGGCTGGACGGTGGTGCTCGCCACCTCGGCCGGCGGGGCGGAGCTGGGCGCGCTGCGCCGCGCGATCGACGCGGACCGGGCGATCTCCGCGACGGCGAGCGCCGACGACGTGGACGAGGGAAAGCCCGCGCCCGAGCCCGTCGAGCACGCGCTGGAGCTGGCCGGGGCGCCCGCCGGGAGCGCGGTGTTCGTGGGCGACACGGTGTGGGACATGCGGGCGGGGACCCGGGCCGGGGTGCGCTGTGTGGGCCTGCTGTGCGGCGGCATCCCGCGCGCCGACCTGACCGAGGCCGGCGCGGTCGCGGTGTACGACGACCCGGCGCACCTGCTGGCGTCGCTGGCGGACTCCCCCCTGGCGTGAGATTCCGCATGCTTGTCCGCCGGTGCGACAGGGAAACCGCAGGCCCATGACGCGGGTGATCGACAGGACAGGGAACGACAGGGGGACGACGGGGCGGCTGGCCCGGGCCGTGGACGCGGTGCGCTGGGAGGCGAACTCGGTGGGCCGGGCGACGCGGGCCGCCGTCCGCGGGCCCGGGCGGGAGAGGGACCTGCTGGTCCAGTCGCTGAAGGCGGCGCTGGCGGCACTGCTGGCCTGGCTGGTGGCGCAGGTGTGGCTGGGCGACCCGATGGCGCTGATGGCGCCGTGGGTCGCGCTGGTGCTGGTGCAGGCCACGGTGTACGCCTCACTGGTGACGGGAGCGCGGCAGTTCGCCGCGATCTGCATCGGCGCGCTGGTGGCGTCGGGCGCGCAGGCGGTCACCGACGACAACACCGGCGCGCTCGTCCTGTCGGTGCCGGTGCTGGTGCTGCTGTCGAACTGGCGGCGCTTCGGCGACCAGGGCATCTACGCGGCGACCACGGCCGTCTTCACCATCGCGTCGGGCACGGTGAGCGTGGAGGCGGTGGGGCACCGGCTGGGGCAGGCGGCGCTCGGCGCGGTCATCGGCGTCGCGGTGAACGCGTTGGTCCTGCCGCCGGTGCACCTGCGGGACGTGCGGGAGAACCTGGCGGCGCTGGCCAGGGAGGCGGGTGAGGTGCTGAGCGCCGTCGCCGGGGACCTGCGCGAGGGCGAGTGGGACGCGCAGACGGCCGTCGGCCGGCTGAACGCGGCCGAGCGCCTCCAGGACCGGCTGGACGCTCTGCGGTCGGCGCGCGGCTGGAGCAGGGAGAGCCTGCGGCTGACGTCCGGGATGCTGCGCAAGCTGCACCGGGCGCCGACGGAGGCGCTGCCGCCGGAGGACGAGGACGAGCGGCTCGGCCGGATCACCGGCCATGTCACGGCGCTGACCCGCAGCCTGGCCGTCGCCGCGGACGAGGAGCGCTCCCCGGCCACGCCCGACCCCGAGGTGCTGGACTCGTACGGGAAGCTGCTGGAGCTGCTCGCGGACAGCTGCCGCGCGGAGGCGGACCGGCTGCTGGGCGAGGAGGACCCTGGTGACCCGCTGCTGGACGAGCGGACCGACGCGGCGATGCGGGACCTGCACACCACGCTCCAGGAGGGTCTGACGAAGGAGGCGGGCCGGGGCGCGGCCCGCACGGCGGTACTGGGCACCCTGGTGCTCCAGGCGGAGAACGTGTGGGCGGACCTGGACCCTCGGGCGCGGGGCCGCTGACCCGCGTCCGGCGTGGTGACACACGTCACCGCGGAACCGGGCCGCGGGCGGAACACAGCGAGGCGGTTGCCCGTTGAACAGACCGTGGGTGCGGATGGGACAGTGTCCCCGGGCCTCATCATCCGCCCACAGGGACGATCGTTCGGCTGAAGCCCTGTGGAGCCTTTCGCCGAGAGGCGACCGCCATGCGCGCCCACCGTTTGCCGCCCCGGCCGTGATTCCCCCGTCGCGGCCGGGGCTCTTCCTTGTGCCCCCGCGCGTTCGTGCGCCCCGTGCGACCGCGGCCGGCGTGAGCCCTCCCGTGCATGGGGTACCCGGGCCGCTCCGCCAAGCAGTACGGCCGGAGGGAGCGGAACGTGAGCAGCGCAGCGGGACTCAGGGTCGTCGTCACGGGCGCCACCGGGAACGTCGGGACCAGCGTGGTCCGGGCCCTCGCGGAGGAACCCGAGGTGGCTTCCGTACGGGGACTGGCGCGGCGGATCCCCGACTGGTCGCCGCCGAAGACCGAGTGGGCGGCGGTGGACCTGGCCTCGGACCGGTTCGACCTGGTGCGGGAGTTCGCGGACGCCGACGCGGTGATCCATCTGGCCTGGGCGTTCCAGCCCACGCACGACCCGGCGACCACCTGGCGCAGCAACGTGCTCGGCAGCATGCGGGTGTTCGACGCGGTGGCCCGGGCGGAGGTGCCGACGCTGGTGCACGCCTCGTCGGTGGGGGCGTACTCCCCCGGCCCCAAGGATCACGCGGTGGACGAGTCGTGGCCGACGCACGGCTGGCCGGACGCCGCGTACTGCCGGGAGAAGGCGTATCTGGAGCGGGCCCTGGACATCGTGGAGCGTGACCGGCCCGCCCTGCGGGTGGTACGGATGCGTCCGGCGTTCCTCTTCAAGCGCGAGTCGGCGAGCGAGCAGCGCCGCATCTTCGGCGGGCGGTATCTGCCGGGGCAGCTGGCCCGTCCCGGCCTGCTCCCGTTCCTGCCGGACATCCCGGGCCTGCGGATGCAGGTGCTGCACACGGACGACGCGGCGCAGGCGTACCGGCTGGCGGTGCTGTCCGCTCAGGCGCGGGGGCCGTACAACCTGGCGGCGGAGCCCACGGTGGACGTGGAGCTGCTGGGCGAGATGTTCGCCACCCGCCGGGTGCGGCTCCCGCGCGCCGCGGCCCGGTCGGCGGTCGCAGCGGCGTGGGGCCTGCGGCTGCTGCCCGCCTCCCCGCACCTGTTCGACGCGGTGCTGCGGCTGCCGCTGATGGACTGCACCCGGGCGCGGGTCGAGCTCGGCTGGCGTCCGACGCGCACGGCGACGCAGGTGCTGGAGGAGTTCCTGCTGGGCATGCGGCAGGGCGCCGGGGAGAACACGGCGCCGCTGCACGGCAGCGCGGTCGGCTGAGCGGACGGTTGCGCGGCGCCGCGCGGGGTACCCGCGAGGGCCGTACGGATGAAGGGAGAGCGTCGTGACCGACCATCGCCTCGAAGGACCCGGTGAGAACGGCGTGGGTATCCCCCGGGACCTGCCCGACCAGCAGGCCGGCCCCGACGAGGACCCCTGGGAGGTCGCGCCTGCCGCCGCCGAGCGGGAGAGCGAACGCAAGGCCGAGGAGTCGGACGGGCCGGACTCCGAGGAGGACGTACCCGACACGGACGAGGCAGGCACGGGCCGCCAGGGCGCACCCCACTCGGCGGCCTCCTACCCGGAGGCTCCGGTGCCGGACGAGTCGACGGGCTGACGCTCACGCCGTCGACGGCGTGTCGGCGCGGACGGTCGACGCACACGCCGCGTGCCCGGCGGGCGCCGGTACCGCCGGGCCCGGGTGGCGACGGCCGGCCGCCCCGGTCCCGCATGACGCCGGGCAGCTCAGCGCCGTACGCGGTCCCTGAGAGCCCCGCGCCGGGCGAGCTCACGGCCCACCAGGGCCGCCCGGGGGTGGCGGACGCCCGGTCGGCACAGTCCGCGCCAGGCATCGGCGCGGGACGCCGTCCGCGCACCGGGCGAGCGCGCGGGGCGTTCAGGGCGGCGGCCCCGGTCGGCGCAAGCCGCGGGACGCGTCAGCGCGGCACCCGGTCCCGAAGGGCCTCACGCCAAGCCGGTGCCGGAAGCGCCGGGTCCGGGTCGGGGCGGCGGCCGCCCCGGTCGAAGAAGTCGGCCAGCGGCAGGATCGCCGCGCCGACCGTCACCGCGTCCGGGCCGAGTCTGCCGAGTTCGATGGTGACGCGCTCCGCCGGATGGCGCAGCGCGTACGACAGGGCGTGGCGGCGCACGGCCGGCAGGAAGCGGGAGCCCAGCTGGAGGCCGGCCCAGCCGCCCATGAGGATGCGTTCCGGCTGGAAGAGGTTGATCAGGTCGGACAGTCCCGCGCCCAGGTACTCGGCGGTCTCCTCCAGCACCGCCAGGGCGACGGGGTCGGCGTCCGCGCCGTCGGCCGGGTAGGCGGCGGCGAGCATCGCGGTGAGCGCCGTCTCCTCGTCGGTGTCCTCCGGGACCCGGCCGCCCTCCTCACGCCAGCGGGCGAGCAGCGACTCCGCGCCCGCGTACGCCTCCAGGCAGCCCAGCGCGCCGCACCGGCAGCGGCGGCCCCGGACCCGTACGGTCAGGTGCCCCCACTCCACCGCCCGGCCGTGCCGCACCTCGGGGGTGACCAGGCTGGCGCCGACGCCGGAGCCGAAGAGGACGACGAGGGCGTTGCCCGCGCCGCGTCCGGCGCCGAACCACATCTCGGCCTGGCCCAGCGTCCGGGCGCCGTTGTCGATGAAGTAGGGCACGCCGTCGGGGAGCGGGGAGCCGTCGCGGAGCAGGGACTCCAGCGGGACGGCGTCCCAGCCGATGGTCTGCCCGTGCACCACCGCGCCCCGGTCGGCGGTGCGCTCGACGATGCCGGGGACGCCGATGCCGACGCCGAGGAGCCGCTCGGGCGCCAGGTCCGCGGCGGCGAGCACCTCGTCGATGCCGGAGCGGATGTGGTCCACGATGACCTCGACCTCGTACCGCTGCTGCTCCAGCGGGCGTTCGGTGCGGGCCAGCTCGGTGAGGGCGAGGTCGAACAGTTCGATACGGACGCGGGTCTCGCCGACGTCGACGCCGATCATGTGACCGCTGGTCGGGGCCACGCGCAGCAGGGTGCGGGGGCGGCCGCCGTCGGAGTCGACGCTGCCGGCCTCCTCGACCAGCCCGTCGGCGATCAGGTCGGCGACGACGTTGCTGACGGAGCCGGAGCTGAGGCCGGTCGACGGGCCGAGCTCGAAGCGGCTGAGGGGGCCGTCGAAGTAGAGCCGCTGCAGCACGACCGTGCGGTTGGCCCGTCTGAGGTCGCGCACCGTGCGCCCGTTCCCCGCCATGTGGCTCCCCTCCCATGCACCCGCCCGACCTGCAACATACCTCCGGGCGGTGGCCCGGCGCGACTTACCCTCCCCCTTAGTTCACGATGTGAACTTACTCGCCCGGCCGATTTCCTCCAGCGTTGCCGTCAGGTGCGGGCCGACCCGCTCCCGGACCCTGCGCGCGTCCTCGGCGCCCACGGCACGGGGCACCGTCTCGGTGAGCATGATCAGGTCGAGGTAGGCACGGTAGAGGGCGAGGCGCAGACGGGCGCCCTCGTCGAGGACCGCGGGGCCGCCCGCCTCCGCGTAGCCGGCGAGGAAGGCGTCGTCCCGCCGGATGTCGTCGAGCAGTGCCAGGGAGACGAAGTCGGCGAGCGGGTCGCCCCAGAACATCCGCTCCCCGTCGATCAGCCCGCCGATCCGGGCGGGTGCGTCCGGACCGGCCCGGTCCACCAGGATGTTGCCGGGCCACAGGTCGAAGTGGACCAGCACCGGCACGGTGACCGCGTCGAGGGCGGGAGCGGCGGCGCGGAACACGGCCGCCACCTCGTCCACGGGGCGGGGCAGCCAGGGGCGGTGGTCGCGGGCGTCGGCGAGCACGGCGTCGGCCATCGCGGTGAAGGCGGACCGCCAGTCGGGGGCGAGCGGGCCGAGGGCGCCCGTGGGGTAGCCGAACGCGGTTGAGGTGACCCGGTGCAGCCGTGCCACCTGGCGGCCCAGTTCCCTGCGCAGGGCCTCCCGCTCCTCGCCCACGGGCGCCGCCTCGGGCCAGGGCACGCCCGGGCACGCGGTGAGCAGCAGGTGGGGTTCGGCGTGATCCGGGGCGAGGGACACGGCGCGCGGCGCGGGCACCTCGGCCTGCTCCGCCCCGGCGCAGAAGTCGGCCTCCGCGACCAGCAGCCGCCGCTCGTGGCGCAGTCCGGGCACGGTGGGCGGGGGCGGGACCTTCAGGACGTACCGGGTACCGTCGGACAGGAGGATCTCCTCGACGGTGTTGTAGGTGCCCCCGGCCAGCGGGCGCACCCCCGCCAGTGCGCCGGGCGGCAGGCCCGCGTCCGCGAGCACCCGACGGGCCCGTTCCCGCGCGTCCCCCATCGCGTGTTCCCCTCCCCCTCGGCGACTGCGGTACAGCGTACGGCGCGCCCGGGTGCGAGGCGGCGGACCGGCGCGGCGGAAAACCGTTGGCTCCGGCGAGGTGCGGGTCCCTACGCTTGGCCGGCGAAACCTAGACCCTCTAGGTTTGACGGAACATCACAGGAGACGACCTCATGAGAGCACTCACCGAGCAGGACATCCGCGGTTCGTTCATCAACTGCTCGAAGGGTGAGGCGAAGCGGCTGCACGTGCCCCGGGACCTGGACAGCCGTCCGTGGGACGACCTCGACTTCCTGGGCTGGGGCGACCCGGGCGCGCCCGACCGCAGTTGTCTGGTCGTCGAGCGGCAGGACCGGCTCGTCGGGGTGGCCCTGCGCTTCCAGCCCGCCCAGCGGGGTTTCTTCCACCGCAGCATGTGCTCCCTGTGTCTGACGACCCATCCGCGCGGCGGGGTGTCGCTGATGACCGCGCGCAAGTCGGGCCCGGCGGGCCGGGAGGGCAACTCGGTCGGCGCCTACATGTGCACCGACCTGGCCTGCTCCCTGTATCTGCGCGGCCTGAAGGTGCCGGAGACCGGGGCGCGGTTCGAGGAGAGCCTCAGCCTGGAGGAGCAGATCGACCGCACGCGGCAGAATCTCTTCGCCTTCATCGACAAGCTGTGACCCCGGCGGGCGACGGGGTGTGGTCCCGTTGCCGTACCCCGGGCGACTGCCGTCACGGCAAACACGTTCGTCACACGCGTGGAGGGGGAACCGTCCGAGGATGCACGTCGTACGCCAGATGACCGCGCCTGCCGTCCGGTTCCTCAAGCAACATCGTGATCCGCTGACCGTGCAGACGGTGCGGTCGGCGGCCGCGGCGACGCTCGCCTACGTCATCGCCGTCCGGCTGAGCCCGGAGGCCGCGCCCCTCACCGCTCCCCTGACGGCGCTGCTCGTCGTCCAGGTCACCCTGTACTCGACCCTGACGACCGGTCTGCGCCGGGTGAACTCCGTGGTGACCGGCGTGGTCCTGGCGATCCTGTTCAGCCTGCTGGTGGGTCTGACCTGGTGGAGCCTCGGTCTGCTGATCCTCGCGGCGCTGGTCACCGGCCATCTGGTGCGGGCGGGCGAGTTCGTGCCCGAGGTGGCGATCAGCGCCATGCTGGTGCTCGGCGTGACCACGCACGGCGACACCGCCTGGGCGCGCATCGTGGAGACGCTGATCGGCGCCATCGTCGGGATGGCGTTCAACCTGCTGCTGGCGCCGCCCGTGTGGGTGGAGGAGGCCGGCGCGTCCATCGAGGAGCTGGCGCGCCGGGTGCGCCAGCTGATGCTGCGGATCGGCGAGGAGGCCGCGGGCCGTCCGCCCGCGGCGCGCGCGGCGGCCCGGCTGCACGAGGCCCGCCGCCTCGACCACGACATCAGCGAGGTGGACGCCGACCTGCGGCAGGCGGAGGAGAGCCTGCGCCTCAACCCGCGCGTCCGGGAGGGGCTGCTGCACCGGGTGGTGCTGCGCACGGGCCTGGACACGCTGGAGATCTGCACGGTGGTGCTGCGGGTGCTGGCCCGCACACTGACCGACCTGGCGAAGGAACGGGAGCCGGAACGTCTCTTCTCGGAGGAGACGGGGCAGGCCTTCGAGCAGCTGCTGGCGGAGATCGCCGACGCCGTGGTGAGCTTCGCGGTGCTGGTCACCACGAGCGTGAGCGCCAACGCCGAGTCGGCGGAGGAGCGGCTCGCCTCACAGTTGCGGCAGGCGGCCGGCACCCGCGACAGGCTGGCGGAGCTGCTGTACGAGGAGGCCCGGCGCGACCCGAAGCGGTGGCAGCTGCTGGGCGCCCTGCTGACGGAGGTCAACCGCATCCTCGACGAGATGGACACCGAGCACCGCACCCGGCGGCTGTTCGAGGAGCTGGACCGTCACTCGCGGGAGCAGCGGGAACGGCTCCCCCGGCTCACCCGCATGCGGGACCGGATGGCCGGCCTCCCGGCCCGCGTCCGGGCCCTCTTCCGCCGCGACCGGGAGGGCGAGTCGGCGGGGCGGCACTAAGAGGGGCGCATCCCGTCCGCACGGCCGGCGTCCGGCCCGTGCGGACGGGGGTCCCTTGCGTTCGACGGGTGATCGACGCCAAGGTTGCCCGAGGCGAGCGGGACGGGAGACGACCGAAGGTGCGTGTGATGAACAGGGCCGGCTTGAGCAGGCGCCGCTTCGTGGGCGCGTTCACGGGAACGGCCGCCGGGATGTCGCTGCCCGCATGCGACGGCGGCTCCCCGCCGTCCGACGCGGCGACCCCGCCGGCCCCGGCCACGGTGACCGGCCCGCCCGCACCGAGCGCCACGCCCTCGGGTCCGCGCCCGCTGTATCTGGGCACGTACACCTCGGTCGACGGCGGAGGCGAGGGCATCGGGACCGCGGTGTACGACCCGGCGACGGGACGGATCAGCGGCGAGGGCGTCATCGGCGGGGTGGGCGACCCGTCGTTCCTGGCGGTGCACCCGGACGGCCGGACGCTGTACGCGGTGAACGAGCGGGAGGACGGCGCGGTGACCGCCGTACGGCTGTCCGACCGGAAGGTGCTGGGCAGCAGCGCCACCGGCGGGTCCTCGCCCTGTCATCTTTCGGTGCATCCGGGCGGGCGGTTCCTGCTGAGCGCCGACTACGGCTCGGGCACGGTCGCGGTGCACCGCATCGAGACGTCGGGCGCGCCGGGCAGGCGCACGGACCTGGTCACCCACTCCGAGCCGGCGCCGGGCCCGGGCCAACAGGGCCCGCACGCGCACCAGATCGTCACCGCCCCGGACGGCGGTCACGTCCTCGCCGTGGACCTGGGCACGGACACCGTGTACACGTACCGCCTCGACGAGAAGACGGGCACCCTGACCGAGGTGTCGCGGGCGACCGCGCGGGCCGGCGCGGGACCGCGCCATCTGACCTTCCACCCCGGCGGGCGGTGGGCCTACCTCGCCAACGAGCTGGACGACACGGTGACGGTGTGCGCCTACGAGCCGGAGTCGGGGCGGCTGACGATCGGGGATCCGCAGCCGACGGGCTCGGAGCCGGAGGCAGGCACCAACTACCCGGCGCAGCTCGTCGTCACCGGCGACGGCCGGTACGCGTACCTGGCGAACCGGGGCCACGACAGCGTCGCGCGGTACGCCGTCGAGGAGGACGGGGCCAGGCTGCGCCTGCTCGGCACGGTGCCGGTGGGCGGCGACTTCCCGCGCCACATCGCCCTCTCCCCCGACGGCGGGCTGCTGTTCACGGCGAATCAGAGGTCCGGTGACGTCGGTGTGTTCCGTGTGGACGCGGACAGCGGCGAACTGCGCCCGGCCGGCGAGCCGTTCGCGTCACCCGTCGCCGTCTGCGCGCTGCCGCTGTAGCGGCCGGGGGCAGGACGCGGCGGCCGCCTGCGACAGCAGGACGTGCATGCGCTCGGTGAGCTGCGAGACGTCGTCGGCGGGCGCGTGGAACGGCAGCCGTACGTCGCCGTCGGTGCGGGCGCGTTCGACGCGCAGGGTGAGTCCGTGCCGGTCGACCGCGAGCGGTCGCACCCGGACGGCCCCCTGGAGGCTTGCCGGGTCGACCAGGCGGGTGAGGCGATCCACTGCGTCGGCGTGGCAGTCCGCGAGGTGGGTCAGCAGCCGCGCCTCGGCGCCGGCCAGCGGGTCGGGCGCGGCGGCGGCGAACTCGTCGGCGCCGACCGTCAGCGCCCCGGAGGGCCTGCGGAGCACCACCCGGGTGGGCCGCAGGGCGAGCCGGCCGCCCTCGACGGACAACCATCCGGCGAGCCACACCCGGGAGCGGACGCGGTTGCGCACGGGGACGGGAGCGACGTCGGCGAACTCCAGCACGGCGGACGGCTCTCCGCGCGGTGCGCAGATCGCGGCGGCCGGCAGGACGCCGTCCTCGGGCACGTCCAGCAGCACCCGCCCGTCGTCCGTGACGGTGTGCGCGCCGACCAGCTCCTCTCGGGTGCCCTCCGCGGTCACCGTGCAGGACCATGCGGCGGCGAGCACGGAGCGGGCCCGCTCGGCCGCTCCCGGCGCGGCGGCCCAGCCGTGCGTGTGGTCACCCATCCCAACCTCCTATTAGGTAAGCCTTGCCTAACCTATCGGAGATCAGGGCGTGCGCCAACCGGCCCCGGTGATCTTTCCGCGCCTTTTCGGGGCACTCAGGGAGTGAGGACACCCAGGAGCGCACGCGCGCACAGGTCGCGTACCTGGTCGCGCCCCAACGGCGCCCCGCGCAGCCACTCCAGACAGACCGCCGTGGTGAACGCCAGCCAGCCGCGCACCGCGAGCCGGGTGTCCGGTCGGTTCTCCAGCACGGGACCGAACTCGGGGTCGGCGGCGAGCGCGGAGAGGATCTGCCGCTCCTGCGCGGCCAGCGCCCGACGGTAGACCCGCCGCACCGCCTGGTCCCCCGCCGCGTCGGCGCGGTGGAAGGCGCGGTAGCCGTGGGCGTGGGACTCGACGTACTCCAGATAGGCGTCCAGCCCGGCGGCGAGCTGGGTCCGCACCGGGACGCCCGGCACGGGCGCCGTCATCCGGAGCATCCGCTCGCTCTCGCGCTCCACCACGGCCGCGAAGAAGTCCCGTTTGGCCGGGAAGTAGTGGTAGAGCAGTCCGCGCGACACCCCGGCGATCTCGGCGACCTGCTCGATCCACACCTCGTCGTACGGGCTCTCCGAGAACAACCGCGCACCCACGGCGAGCAGTTGCTCCCGACGCTCCTCGGTGCTGAGCCGGCGGCGCGCGCGCCCGCCCTGGTCCACGGCCATTCCCGCACTGTAGTTGACGCCGGTCCGGCGGCCGGACCAGACTGTGAGCGCGTTATTGAACTCATGTGCAACACGTCGCACTCGCTCGCCGGACCGAAGGAGACCGCGTCATGGCGGAGAGGACGGCACGGGCCGTTGTGCCGAAGGGATTCCGCAGCGCGGAGCAGGGCTGGCCCGCACTGCACCGCATACCGCACCCGCCGCACCGGCTGCCGCTGCTGGGCGACGTCATCGGGTCCGGCAGACGCACGCCCGTGCAGGACTCGGTGCGGCTCGCCCGGCGGCTGGGTCCGATCTTCCGGCGCAGGGCCTTCGGCAGGGAGTTCGTGTTCACGTGGGGCTCCCGGCTGGTGGCCGACCTGGCCGACGAGTCGCGGTTCGCCAAGCACGTGGGGCTGGGCGTGGCCAACCTGCGGCCGCTCGCGGGCGACGGCCTGTTCACCGCCTACAACCACGAGCCCAACTGGCAGCTTGCGCACGACGTGCTGGCGCCCGGCTTCAGCCGCGAGGCGATGTCCGGCTACCACCCGATGATGCTGTCGGTGGCGGCGCGCCTGACCGAGCACTGGGACCGCGCGGCGGCGGACGGCCGGTGGGTGGACGTGCCCGGCGACATGACCAAGCTGACGCTGGAGACGATCGCGCGCACCGGGTTCGGGCACGACTTCGGCTCGTTCGAACGGACCCGCCCGCACCCGTTCGTCACGGCGATGGTCGGGACGCTGTCGCACGCCCAACGGCTGAACAACGTGCCGCCGCCGCTGGCCCCGCTGCTGCTGCGCCGGGCGAACCGGCGCAACGCCGAGGACATCGCGCGGCTCGGCCACATCGTCGACGAGGTGGTCCGCCGCCGGCGCGCGGAGGGGCACGCGGACGGCGACCTGCTGGACCGCATGCTGGAGACCGCGCACCCGGTCACCGGGGAGCGGCTGTCACCGGAGAACGTGCGCCGCCAGGTGATCACCTTCCTGGTGGCCGGTCACGAGACCACCTCCGGCGCCCTGTCCTTCGCCCTCCATTACCTGTCCCTCCACCCGGACGTGGCGGACCGCGCCCGCGCCGAGGTGGACCGCGTCTGGGGCGACACGGACACGCCCGCCTACGAACAGGTCGCCCGTCTCCGCTACGTCCGCCGCGTCCTCGACGAGTCGCTGCGGCTGTGGCCGACGGCGCCGGCGTACTCGCGTGAGGCGACGCGGGACACGGTGCTGGCGGACGAGCATCCGATGCGGCGCGGCGCGTGGACGCTGGTGCTCGTCCCCATGCTCCACCGGGACCCCGAGGTGTGGGGCGCGGACGCCGACCGCTTCGACCCGGACCGCTTCGAACCGGCGGCGGTACGCTCCCGGCCGCCCCACACCTACAAGCCCTTCGGCACGGGCGCCCGCGCCTGCATCGGACGCCAGTTCGCCCTCCACGAGGCGACCCTGGTCCTGGCGCTCCTCCTGCGCCGCTACGACCTGCACCCGGACCCGTCGTACCGGCTCCGGGTGACGGAACGGCTGACGCTGATGCCGGAGTCGTTGCGGTTGCGGGCGGTACGGCGGGACGCGGTGCGGACGGGGATTCCGGGGCAGCGGACGGACAGCGGGGCGGCGTCCTGAGGCAGCGGTGGTCCAGCCGGTACCAGGGACGTGCCCGACGACGGGTAGCCCGCCGTCGGGCAGGGCGTCGGGCAGCCGGGGACCGTGAGGCCGAGGCGTCCGTCAGGCGTTCCGGGGCTCCTCCTCGTCCGGAAGGGCCAGACCCCGCAGCCGCTCCGGGTCCGCCAGGATGTACAGGGCCGTGATGCGGCCCTCGTGGACCGTGGCCGTCAGGACCGAACCGACGCGGCCGTCGACGACGCCGACCAGGCCCGGGGCGCCGTTGACCAGGACCATGCGTGCGGTCGCGTTGAAGCGGGAGAACAGCATCGCCGACTCGGCGACACTCCTGGCGCCCTGGAGCCGCTTGGAGCCGGCCACGCCCTGGACCAGTGCGCCCGCGTCCGCGCGCAGCACCACGTCCGGGTGGAGCACGGCGAGCAGCGCTTCGAAGTCGCCGGTGCGCGCGGCTGCGCGGAACGCGTCGAGGGCCTGCCGTTGCCGGGTCGCGTCCGCGTCGGACGGCGGGGCGGTCTCCCGGACCCGGCGCCGGGCCCGGCTGGCGAGCTGCCGTGTCGCGGCCGGGGTGCGCTCCAGCACCGGGGCGATGTCGTCGAAGGGCACGGCGAACATGTCGTGCAGCACGAACGCCAGCCGCTCGTCGGGGTCGAGGGTCTCCATGACGACCAGCAGGGCGATGCCCACCGAGTCGGCCTCCAGCGCCTCCTGCTCCGGGTCGACGCGGGACAGCGGCCGGATCACCGGGTCCGGGACGAACGTGTCGTCCATCGGCTGCTCCCTGCGGGCCGTGCGCGAGCGCAGCAGGTCCAGGCAGATGCGGCCGGTCACCGTGGTCAGCCAGCCGCCCAGGTTGTCGATCTCGCCGGGCTCCACGCGGCCGAGCCGCAGCCACGCCTCCTGCACGGCGTCCTCCGCCTCGGCGAGCGAGCCGAGCATGCGGTAGGCGACCGCCTTGAGATGGGCGCGGTGCTCCTCGAAGCTCCGCGCGAGCCGTTCCTGGTCCTCCCCCACGGCGGTCACCTCGGGAACAGCTCGAAGGCCACCGCCGGGCGGCCGCCGAACCGCTTGCCCGTCTCCTGCGCGAAGCCGGTCAGGAACGTGCGCGCGTACGTCTCCGGGTCCTCGTCGGTGAGCGCCTCGATGTAGGTGCGGTGCTCCAGCAGAGAGCGCACCGCCCGCTCCAGCCCGGCGGTGGCGTCCACGGCGTGGGTGGGCGAGCTCGAACCGGCGACCGCCACCCAGCGCACGCCGTCCCAGGGCTCCAGCCCCTGCTCGGTCAGTTCCGGGAAGATCCAGCGGTTGCCGGCGTCGCCGGCCGCGTCGAGCGTGGCGCGGCCGACGGCCACGTGGTCCGGGGTGTTCCAGGCGGTGCCGCCCCAGGTGTCCCGGTGGTTCAGCGTGATCACCAGCTCGGGCCGGTGGCGCCGGATCGCCGCCGCGATGTCCCGGCGCAGGGCCGGGCCGTACTCGATCACGCCGTCCGCGTGGTCGAGGAAGGCGACCTCGGAGACGCCCACCACGGCCGCGCTCGCCCGCTGCTCGCGCTCCCGGAGCGGTCCGCATCGGGCCGGCTCCAGCGTGTCGATGCCCGCCTCGCCGCGGGTCGCCAGGACGTAGGAGACCTCGCGGCCGGCGTCGGTCCAGGCCGCGATCGCCGCCGCGCAGCCGTACTCCAGGTCGTCGGGGTGGGCCACCACGGCCAGCGCGCGCTGCCAGTCGTCGGGCATGGGCTGGAGTTGACTGATCGTCGGCTCGGTCATGCTCCGCAGAGTAGCCCCCGCCACCGACAGTGCACGGGGGCGCGCGGTCAGGCGTCGTCGGGGTCAGACCTCGTCGCGGGCGAGGGCGAGCAGGCGGTCCAGGACGCGGGGGCCGCCGGTGCGGACGCCGTCGTGCTCGAACTCGTCCGTCACCCAGGTGCGCAGGCCGCGGATCGCCCGGGCGGTGGCCAGGGAGTGCGCGGTGTCGACGTACATGTCGTCGTGGTAGACGGCCGCGGCGGCCGGGACCTCGTTGGCGGCCAGACGGGCCGGGTCGTACAGCGGGGTCCAGTCGGTGCGGGCGGCGAGGAGTTCCGCGGTCTCGCGCAGGGGCCGCAGCGCCGGGTCGCAGTCGAACGTCCAGGGATGGACGGTCTCGCCGGTGAACAGCACGGGCTCGTCGCCGGCGAGCGCCTTGGCCGCGTCGAACTGCGGGAACTCGGACCGCACCCGCTCGGCGGACCAGGCGGTGGGGCGGGCGTCCTGGGCGTAGATCGCCTCGTGGATCAGCGCGTAGAGGGGGTGTCCGGCGAAGGACAACAGGCCCTGTACCTCTTCCTGGAAGGCGTCGGAGAGGGCGGGGCCGGACGGGGTGGGGACGAAGGCGTCCTCGAGGAGGAAGTGCAGGCGGTGGCTGCCGTCGCCGCTGCCGAGCATCAGGCCGAGGGACTGGAACGCCTCGACGGTGAACCGGTATCCGTTCGGCAGGACCACGTCGTGGGTGAGGAGGTGGTCGGCGATGCGGCGGGCGCGCTCGACGTCCTGCGGGTAGCGCGCGTAGTGGGCGGCGACCTTGCGCTCGATGCGCGGGTAGGCGGCGCGGTAGACGTCGTCGGCGTGCGCGTCGAGGGAGGGCAGGCCGCCGGTGATCAGGGCGGTGTCCAGTCCTTCGGGTGCCATGGACAGGTAGGCCACGGCGCAGAAGCCGCCGAAGCTCTGGCCGAGCACGGTCCAGCGGGCGCCGCCGGTGACCTGCGGGCGGATGGCCTCGCAGTCCCGGACGATCGAGTCGGAGCGGAAGCGGGTGAGGTAGTCGGCCTGCTCGGCGGGGCCGCCGCGCAGCGGGAGCGTCTGCCGGTTGGCGGGGGTGGAGGCGCCGGTGCCGCGCTGGTCGAGGAGGAGGACCCGGTAGTCCTCCAGGGCGCGGCCGAGCCAGGCCGGCTTGCCGACGAAACGGTTCGCCCCGAAGCCCGGGCCGCCCTGGAGGTACAGCAGCCAGGGCAGGTCCCGGTCCGTCCTGTCCCGGGCGACGACCTCGCGCGCGTACAGCTCGATCGTCTCCCCCGAGGGGTTGTCGTGGTCGAGGGGCACGGTGAACCGGCGGTCGGTGAGGACCACTCCGGGCTGGCGGTAGGTGTCGGTCAACGGGACTCCCGGGACGAACGGATTGTCGGGCCGCGACCCAGTTCAGCACATGTTCCTGCGGCCAACGACCCCGGGATCATGAAAAAGTTCCTGAACGGCGGTCAACGCGCCGACAGGCTGGAGCGCCGCACGACCAGCTCCGGGGCGAGCACCACCCGGCGGTGCTCATGGGGCGCGCCCGTGTCCTCGGTCTCCTCCAGCAGCAGTTCGGCGGCCAGCGCCCCCATGGTGACGGCGGGCTGCCGTACGGAGGTGAGCGGGACGGCCGCGGCGGCGGCGAACTCGATGTCGTCGTAACCGACGATGGCGAGGTCGTCGGGGACGCCGACGCCGGCCGCGTACATCGCCTGGAGCACGCCGAGAGCGAGCAGGTCGTTGGCGCAGAACACGGCGGTGGGGCGACGGGACAGGCCGAGGAGGCGGGCGCCGGCGTCGCGTCCGGCGGCGACGTCGAGCCGCTCGGTGGGCAGCTCGTGCAGGCTGTCGGGGCCGAGCCCGGCCTCGGCGAGGGCGTTCAGGGCGCCGGTGCGGCGGTCACGGACCTGGTTGAGTCCGGGAGGGCCGCTGACGTACGCGACGGAGCGGTGCCCGGCGTCGACCAGGTGCCGCACGGCCAGGGCGCCGCCGGCCACGTCGTCCACGGAGACGGAGCACTCGGTGGTGCCCTCGGCGACCCGGTCGACCAGCACGAAGGGGATGCCGTGGCGGCGGAACGCCTCGATGGTGCGGCCGGTGGCGTCGGCGGGGGTGAGCAGCACGCCCCGCACCCGCTGTTCGGCGAAGAGCGACAGGTACTCGGCCTCCTCGCTCGGGCTCTGGGCGCTGTTGCAAACCATGACGCCGAGGCCCGCCTGGCGTGCGGCGCGCTCGGCGCCGCGCGCCACGTCGACGAAGAAGGGGTTGCCCATGTCGAGGACGAGCAGGCCCATGATGCGGCTGCGTCCGGCGCGCAGCTGGCGGGCGGACTCGCTGCGGACGTAGCCGAGCCGGTCGATGGCGGACAGCACCCGGGCGCGGGTCTCGGCGGCGACCGTGTCCGGACGGTTGATCACGTTGGAGACGGTGCCTACGGAGACTCCGGCGACGCGGGCGACGTCCTTGATACCCACCGACTGGGCCATCGGGCAGGGACCTCCAGGGATACGGGGAGACAGGGGGCGGCGCGGGCGGGCCCTCACACTACCCGCACGTCCGCCCCTTTTCGGTCACGGGCCGGGCGGGCCCGTGACCGTCAGTCGAGGTGGAAGACCTCGGTGAGCGGGGTCATCGCCTCGTCGGGCCGGGAGCCGTCGAGGGACTCGAAGAAGGGCGCCATCCCGGCCTGCCAGCGGGCGTTGACCTCGGTGGCCTCCATGCCGGCCTTCGCGGCCTCGAAGTCGTCGGTCTCCAGGTACCCGACGAGGAGGCCGTCGTCGCGCAGGAAGAGGGAGTAGTTGTGCCAGCCGGCGGCCGAGAGCGCTTCGCGCATCTCGGGCCACACGGCGGCGTGGCGTGCGCGGTACTCGTCGATGAGGTTCTGGCGGACCTTGAGCAGGAAGCAGACGCGTCGCACGGGGTACGGCCTTCCGGAAGCGGCTCGGCGGGGTCAGAAGTCGAACCGGTCGATGTTCCCGGCGTTGAAGACGGTGGGCTTGCCCAGGTTGATCACGCCGTCCTTGCCGATGGTGTACTCGCCCATGGCGCCGGCCGTGAAGGTCTCGCCTTCCTGGCCCGTGATCTGGCCGGAGGCGAGCGCGATCGCGGTGCGGGCGGCCAGTTCGCCGAGCTTGGCCGGGTCCCACAGCTCGAACGCCTCGACGGTGCCGTTCTTGACGTACTTGCGCATGTCGTTGGGGGTGCCGAGGCCGGTGAGCTTGACCTTGCCCTTGTACTTGGAGCCGGAGAGGTACTGGGCGGCGGCCTTGATGCCGACGGTGGTCGGGGAGATGATTCCCTTCAGGTTCGGGTGTTCCTGCAGCAGGCCCTGGGTCTGCTGGAAGGACTGCTGGGCGTCGTCGTTGCCGTAGGCGACCTCGACCAGCTTCATCTCCCTGTACTTGGGATCCTTGAGCTCGTCCTTCATGAACTCGATCCAGGTGTTCTGGTTGGTCGCGGTCTGCGCGGCGGACAGGATCGCGATCTCGCCCTTGTAGCCGATCTGTTCGGCGAGGAGCTGCACCTCGGTGCGGCCGAGGTCCTCGGCGGACGCCTGCGAGACGAAGGCGTTGCGGCAGTCGGGCTTGGTGTCGGAGTCGTAGGTGACGACCTTGATGTCGTTCCTCATGGCCTGCTTGAGCGCGGTGCACAGGGCGCCCGGGTCCTGCGCGGAGACGGCCATCGCGTCGACCTGCTGCTGGGTGAGCGTGTTGACGTAGGAGACCTGGCCCGCGGTGTCGGTGGCGCTGGTGGGGCCGACCTCCTTGAAGGTGGAGCCGAGTTCCTTCACGGC
Source organism: Streptomyces werraensis (assembly GCA_014656175.1). Taxonomy (GTDB): domain Bacteria; phylum Actinomycetota; class Actinomycetes; order Streptomycetales; family Streptomycetaceae; genus Streptomyces; species Streptomyces werraensis. The sequence goes on along the minus strand of BNBX01000003.1, from coordinate 270,442 downwards.
CTTCTCGCCGCCCTTGTCGGCGGAGGTGAAGTACGGGTTGTTGACCTGCTTGGGCAGGAAGCCGACGGTGAGGCCCTTCCTGGTGGCGGCGTCCGGGTCGGCCTTGCCGGCGGAGGCGGCGGCGCCGCCCTCGTTGCTGACGTCCTCCTTGGTGGTGCCGCCGCAGGCGGTGGCGGCGAGCGCGAGGGAGGTGACGGCGGCGAGCGCCGCGCAGGTACGGCGGAGGGATGCGGTGCGCATGGCGGGTTCCTTAAGGGACGAGGAGAGGTCAGGAGGTCGGTGCGGGCGTCTTGGGGTCCGGAGCGGCTGCCCCGGCCGCCCTCCGTCCGGCGCGGGCCACGGCGACCTGCCGGGCGACGCGCGGGCCGAGGACGGACAGCACGAGCAGCACGCCGGTGACGACGATCTGGGACTGGGCGGAGACGTCCCGCAGGCTCATCACGTTCTGCAGGGCGCCGAGCAGGAACACGCCCGCGATCGCTCCGCCGAGGGTGCCCTTGCCGCCGTCGAAGTCGATGCCGCCCAGCAGCACGGCCGCGACGACGGACAGTTCGAGGCCGGTGGCGTTGTCGTAGCGGGCGCTGGCGTAGTGCAGCGCCCAGAAGACGCCGGTGAGGGCCGACATCAGGCCGGTCACCGTGAACAGGATCAGCTTCTGCCGCTTGACGCGGATGCCGGCGAACCGGGCGGCCTCCTCGCCGGCCCCGATCGCGAACAGCGAGCGGCCGAACGGGGTGGCGTGCAGGGCGACGACGGCGATCACGAGCAGCGCCAGGAAGGGCACGAGGGCGTACGGGACGAAGGTGTCGCCGATGCGTCCGGCGGCGAAGTCCAGGTAGGCGGCGGGGAAGTCGGTGACCGCGTCGGAGCCGAGCACGATCTGCGCGAGGCCCCGGTAGGCGGCGAGGGTGCCGATGGTGACGGCGAGCGAGGGCAGTCCGAGGCGGGTCACCAGCAGGCCGTTGACCAGGCCGCAGACCACGCCGATGAGCAGGCAGACCGGGATGATCGTCTCGATGGCCATGCCCTGGTTCCACAGGGCGCCCATCACCGCGCCGGACAGTCCGGCCGTGGACGCCACGGACAGGTCGATCTCACCGGACACCACGAGCAGGGTCATCGGCAGCGCGATCAGCGCGATCGGCAGCGTGTTGCCGATGAGGAACGACAGGTTGAGGGCGTTGCCGAAGCCGTCGACGGTGGTGAACGACAGCAGCAGGACGACCACGAGCAGGGCGCCGACGACCGTGTCCCAGCGAACGGCACGCGTGAGGGAGTCAGGCATGGCGGGCGTTCCTCTTCTTCAGGGCGGAGGCCACGCGCAGCGCGACGATCCGGTCGACCGCGATGGCGAGGACGAGCAGGACGCCGTTGATGGCGAGCACCCACACGGAACTGACGCCGAGGGCGGGCAGCACGCTGTTGATCGACGTCAGCAGCAGCGCGCCGAGGGCGGCGCCGTAGACGCTGCCGGAGCCGCCGGTGAAGACGACGCCGCCGACCACGACCGCGCTCACGACGGTGAGTTCGTAGCCGCTGCCGGTGCCGGAGTCGACGTTCCCGAAGCGGGCGAGGTACAGCGCGCCGGCCAGTCCGGCGAGGGCGCCGCAGAAGGTGTAGGCGGCGAGGATCCGCTTGCGCACCGGGATTCCGGCGAGCCGGGCCGCCTCCGGGTTGGAGCCGAGCGCGTACAGCTCGCGCCCGCCGGCGTAGTGCCGCAGGTAGTACGCCGTCGCCACAAGCACCGCGAGCGCGATCAGCGCCAGGTAGGGCACGGCGGAGATGCCGCCGGAGCCGAAGTCGACGAACCCGCCGGGGAGATCGGCCGCGGTGATCTGGCGTGAGCCGACCCAGATCGAGTCGACGCCGCGGATGATGTACAGCGTGCCGAGGGTGACGACGAGGGCGGGCACCTGGCCGAGGGAGACGAGCAGGCCGTTCAGCAGACCGAAGCCGATGCCGAGCAGGACGGCGAGGGCGGCGCCGGCGACCGGGTTCCCGCCGGCCTGGAGGTAGGTGCCCGCGGCGAAGGCGCTGATGCCGAGGGTGGAGCCGACGGACAGGTCGACGTTGCGGGTGATGACGACCAGGGCCTGGCCGGTGGCGACCAGCACCAGGATGGTCGCGTTCAGCAGCAGGTCCTTGATGCCCTGCTCGGACAGGAACTCGCTGTTGCCGGCCTGGGTGACGGCGATCATCACCAGCAACACGGCGAGGATGGCGAGTTCGCGCATCTTGAAGACGCGGTCCACCAGCCGGGTGGCGCCGGCCTGCGGCGCCTCGGTGACGGGGGCTTCACCGGGGGCGGTGACCGTCATGCCGTGCCCCTTTCGTTCGCTTCCGCGCCCGTGCGGCGCAGAGGTGCGGGCATCGTGTCCGTCTGCGGGCCGGCGGCCGCTCGCGCTCCCCCACCGCCTGAAAGGCGTGGGCGGTACTCCCGTCTCACGCGGCCCTCCCGGTGGCTGCGGCCATCACGGTCTCCTCGGTGGCGTCGGTACGGGGGATCTCGGCGGTGAGCCGGCCCTCGTGCATCACCAGCACGCGGTCGGCCATGCCGAGGACCTCGGGCAGGTCGGAGGAGATCATCAGGACGGCCACGCCGTCGGCGGCGAGCTGCGACAGCAGCCGGTGCACCTCGGCCTTGGTGCCGACGTCGATGCCGCGCGTGGGCTCGTCGACGATCAGCACCTTGGGGCGTGTGGCGAGCCACTTGGCGAGGACGACCTTCTGCTGGTTGCCGCCGGACAGGGTGTTCACGGTGTCGGCGATCCGGGCGTACTTGACGCGGAGCTTCACCGCCCAGTCGAGGGAGCGGCTGCGTTCGGCGCCGCGGTCCATCAGCCCGGCCTTCACGGTGGCGCCGAGGCCGGTGAGGCCGATGTTGCGCTCGATGGACATGTCCATCACCAGGCCCTGGGCGCGCCGGTCCTCGGGGACCAGGGCGAGTCCGGCGGCCATGGCGGTGGACGGGGCGCCGTTGGTCAGCTTCCGCCCGTCGACCTCCACCTCGCCGGCGTCCCAGCGGTCGATGCCGAAGACCGCGCGGGCCACTTCGGTGCGTCCGGCGCCGACCAGTCCGGCCAGCCCCACGATCTCGCCGCGTCGCACGTCGAAGGAGACATCGGTGAAGACGCCCTCCCGGGTGAGGCGGCGCACGCTCAGGGCGATCCCGCCGGGCGTCACGTCCTGCTTGGGGTAGAGCTCGGCCAGGTCGCGGCCGACCATGCGGCGGACCAGGTCGTCCTCGGTCATGCCGTCGAGCGGCTCGCTCGCGATCCAGGCGCCGTCCCGCAGGGTGGTGACCCTCCGGCAGATCTCGAAGATCTCCTCCAGGCGGTGGGAGATGAACAGGACGGCCGCGCCCTGGTCGCGCAGCGCGCGGACGACGCCGAAGAGGCGGGCGACCTCGCTGTTGGTGAGGGCGGCGGTGGGCTCGTCCATGATGAGAACGCGTGCGTCGAAGGAGAGCGCCTTGGCGATCTCGACGATCTGCTGGTCGGCGATGGACAGTCCGCGGGCGGGCCGGTCCGGGTCCAGCTCGACGCCGAGCCGCTTCATCAGGGCGGCGGTGGCGTCACGCGTCGCCCGGTGGTCGATGCGGCGCAGGGTGCGGCGGGGCCGGCGGCCCATGAAGATGTTCTCGGCGATCGACAGGTCGGGGAAGAGCGTCGGCTCCTGGTAGATCACGGCGATGCCGGCGTCACGGGCGTCGCCGGGTCCGTGGAAGACGACGGGCGCGCCGTCGAGCAGCACCTGGCCGGCGTCCGGCCGGTGCACTCCGGCGAGCGTCTTGATGAGCGTGGACTTGCCGGCTCCGTTCTCTCCGGCCAGGGCGTGCACCTCCCCGGGGTACAGCTCCAGGGAGACGTCCCGCAGCGCGCGGACCGCGCCGAAGGACTTCGAGATGCCCTTGAGCGCGAGGACCGGGGCCGGACCCGTGTCGGACGGGTGGGTCATGAGGGCTCCTCGACGACGCCGGCGGGTCTGCCCCACGGCGTCGTGAAAGGTTTCAACTGGGTTGCCGGGACGTTAGGCGCGTCACGCATGTCACGTCAATGGGTCACGGTCGAAAAAGTTTCGACAGGTTCGGGTCACGCCCAGGTCACGCGAGACGGTCGCCGCCGGAGGGGTTGACACCCCTTCGGCGGACCCCTAGCTTCGCGTTCTGAATCGTTTCACTCTGTGGTCGTTACGACCCGATGTCACAGGAGCCCTGACGTGACCGAGCGCGCCGCGGTGAAAACCGCCCTCAAGACCCAGGCAGTCGAGACGCCGTCGTGGGCGTACGGCAACTCGGGCACCCGGTTCAAGGTGTTCGCGCAGCAGGGCGTCCCCCGCACCCCGCAGGAGAAGCTGGACGACGCGGCGAAGGTGCACGAGTTCACGGGCGTGGCGCCGACGGTGGCGCTGCACATTCCCTGGGACGAGGTCGACGACTACGCGGCGCTGGCCCGGCACGCCGAGGACCGCGGGCTGCGGCTCGGCGCGATCAACTCCAACACCTTCCAGGACGACGACTACCGGCTCGGCTCCGTCTGCCACCCGGACGCGGCCGTGCGCCGGAAGGCCGTGGACCATCTGCTGGAGTGCGTCGACATCATGGACGCGACCGGGTCGAAGGACCTGAAGCTGTGGTTCGCGGACGGGACCAACTACCCCGGGCAGGACGACATCCGAGCCCGGCAGGACCGGCTGGCGGAGGCGCTCGCCGAGGTGTACGGGCGGCTGGGCGACGACCAGCGGATGCTGCTGGAGTACAAGCTGTTCGAGCCGGCCTTCTACACGACGGACGTCCCCGACTGGGGGACGGCGTACGCGCACTGTCTGAAGCTGGGGCCGAAGGCGCGGGTGGTGGTGGACACGGGGCATCACGCGCCGGGCACGAACATCGAGTTCATCGTGGCGACGCTGCTGCGGGAGGGGAAGCTCGGAGGGTTCGACTTCAACTCGCGCTTCTACGCGGACGACGACCTGATGGTCGGCGCGGCCGACCCGTTCCAGCTGTTCCGGATCATGTACGAGGTGGTGCGCGGGGGCGGGCTGTCGGGGGACGTGGCGTTCATGCTGGATCAGTGCCACAACGTGGAGTCGAAGATTCCGGCGATTGTGCGGTCCGTGATGAACGTGCAGGAGGCCACCGCCAAGGCGTTGCTGGTCGACCGGGACGCGTTGGCTGCGGCGCAGCGGGAGGGGGATGTGCTGGGCGCCAACGCCGTGCTGATGGACGCGTTCAGTACGGACGTGCGTCCGCTTCTCCGGGAGGTGCGGGAGGAGATGGGGTTGGACCCCGATCCCATGGCGGCGTACGCGCGGTCGGGGTGGGCCGAGAAGATCGTGGCCGAGCGGGTCGGGGGTGAGCAGGCCGGCTGGGGGGCGTAGACGTCTGCCGGGTTCCGTTTCGTCGCCGGGTGCGGGTTCGGAGGGCTGGTCGCGCAGTTCCCCGCGCCCCTGAAGGCGTGTCCTGCTCTTCCCTCTTCCTCAAGGACTGGTTGTCATGGTTCACCGTGAAGTCGACGCTCTGCTCGGTCGGTCGCACCGGCTGGGGTCCGATCCCCGGAACACCAACTACGCCGGGGGGAACGCCTCCGCCAAAGGGCGGGACGTCGATCCCGTCACCGGGGGTGATGTGGAGCTGATGTGGGTCAAGGGGTCCGGTGGGGATCTCGGGACCCTGACCGAGGACGGGCTGGCCGTGCTGCGGCTCGACCGGCTGCGGGCGCTCGCCGACGTGTATCCGGGGGTGGAGCGCGAGGACGAGACGGTCGCCGCGTTCGACTACTGCCTGCACGGCAAGGGGGGTGCCGCGCCCTCCATCGACACAGCGATGCACGGGCTGGTGGACGCCGCGCACGTCGATCATCTGCACCCCGACTCGGGCATCGCGCTGGCGTGTGCCGCCGAGGGGGAGAAGCTGACCGCCGAGTGTTTCGGCGACACCGTGGTCTGGGTGCCGTGGCGGCGGCCGGGGTTCCAGCTGGGCCTGGACATCGCCGCCGTGAAGGCCCGGAATCCGCGGGCCGTCGGCTGTGTGCTCGGGGGGCACGGGATCACCGCCTGGGGTGACACCTCCGAGGAGTGCGAGCGGAACTCGCTGCACATCATCCGTACCGCCGAACGCTTCCTCGCCGAGCGGGGGCGGCCCGAGCCGTTCGGGCCCGTGATCGAGGGGTACGAGGCGCTGCCGCGGGGCGAGCGGCGGGAGCGCGCGGCGGCTCTCGCTGCGTACGTGCGGGCCATCGCCTCGCAGGACCGGCCGCAGGTCGGACACTTCGACGACTCCGACACCGTGCTGGACTTCCTGGCGCGGGCCGAGCATCCTCGGCTGGCCGCGCTGGGGACGTCGTGTCCGGACCATTTCCTGCGCACCAAGGTGCGCCCGCTGGTGCTGGATCTGCCGCCGTCCACGCCGCTCGACGAGGCGGTGACGCGGCTGGAGGAGCTGCACGCCGACTATCGGCAGGAGTACGCCGCCTACTACGAGCGGCACGCGGAGCCCGGCTCCCCCGCGATGCGCGGCGCCGACCCGGCGATCGTGCTGGTGCCGGGCGTCGGCATGTTCAGCTTCGGCAAGGACAAGCAGACGGCGCGGGTGGCCGGGGAGTTCTACCTCAACGCGATCAACGTGATGCGCGGGGCCGAGGCGGTCTCCACGTATGCGCCGATCGAGGAGTCGGAGAAGTTCCGCATCGAGTACTGGGCGCTGGAGGAGGCGAAGCTGCGGCGGATGCCGCCGCCGAAGCCGCTGGCCACCCGGGTGGCGTTGGTGACCGGGGCAGGCAGCGGGATCGGGAAGGCCATCGCGCGGCGGCTGTCCGCCGAGGGCGCGTGTGTGGTCGTGGCCGATCTGAACGGGGAGAACGCGGCGAGGGTCGCGGAGGAGCTGGGCGGGCCGGACAAGGCCGTCGCGGTGACCGTGGACGTGACGGACGAGGAGCAGATCGCCGCCGCGTTCCGGCAGGCCGTGCTCGCCTTCGGCGGGGTGGACCTGGTGGTGAACAACGCCGGGATCTCCCTCTCCAAGCCGTTGCTGGAGACGTCGGCGAGGGACTGGGACCTCCAGCACTCCGTCATGGCCCGGGGTTCGTTCCTGGTGTCGCGGGAGGCGGCGCGGGTGATGACCGCCCAGCGGCTGGGCGGCGACATCGTGTACATCGCCAGCAAGAACGCGGTGTTCGCCGGTCCCCACAACATCGCGTACTCGGCGGCCAAGGCGGACCAGGCGCACCAGGTGCGGCTGCTGGCGGCGGAGCTGGGCGAACACGGCATCCGGGTCAACGGCGTCAACCCGGACGGTGTGGTGCGCGGTTCGGGGATCTTCGCGGGCGGCTGGGGTGCCCGGCGTGCGGCCGTGTACGGGGTGCCCGAGGAGAAGCTGGGCGAGTTCTACGCACAGCGGACCCTGCTGAAGCGGGAGGTGCTGCCGGAGCACGTGGCGAACGCCGTGTTCGCGCTGACCGGCGGCGACCTCACCCACACCACCGGTCTGCACGTCCCGGTCGACGCCGGCGTCCCCGCCGCCTTCCTGCGATGAGCGGCGGCCTGGGGGCGTACGCGGCGGTCGATCTCGGCGCGTCCAGCGGGCGTGTCATGGTCGGCCGGGTGGGCCCCGGCAGCCTGGAGCTGACGGAGGCGCACCGGTTCCCCAACCGGCCGGTGCGGGTTCCGGAAGGGCTGCGCTGGGACGTGCTGGGGCTGTACGCCGGGGTGCTGGACGGGTTGCGGGCGGCCGGGGAGGTCGCCTCGGTCGGCATCGACAGCTGGGCCGTCGACCACGGGCTGCTCGACGCGGACGGGGCGCTGCTGGGCAACCCCGTGCACTACCGCGACGGGCGGACCGACAGCGTCGCCGAGAAGGTGTGGGCGACCGTGCCGGCCTTGGAGCTGTACGCGGCGACCGGGCTTCAGTACGCGCCGTTCAACACGCTGTACCAGCTCGTCGCGGCCCGCGACACACGGCAGTTCGCGCAGGCCGAGAGGTTGCTGCTGATGCCCGACCTGCTGGTGTACTGGCTGACCGGGGAGCAGGGCACCGAGCTGACCAACGCCTCCACCACGCAGCTGATCGACCCGCGCACCCGCACCTGGGCACACGGGATCGCGGAGCGACTGGGGATCGACCTGGGGCTGTTCGCGCCGCTGCGGCTGCCGGGCGACCCGGCGGGGGTACTGCGGCCGGAGGTGCTGGAGGAGACCGGGCTGAGCGGGCCGGTGCCGGTGACGGCGGTCGCCTCGCACGACACGGCGTCCGCGGTGGCCGCCGTGCCGGCGGACGGCGAGCGGTTCGCGTACATCTGCACCGGCACCTGGTCGCTGGCCGGTCTTGAGCTGGACGCGCCCGTGCTGACCGAGGAGAGCCGGGCAGCGAACTTCACCAACGAGCTGGGGCTGGACGGCACCGTCCGCTACCTGCGCAACATCATGGGGCTGTGGCTGCTGCAGGAGTGCCTGCGCGCCTGGGACGAGCCGGACCTGGGCGCGTTGCTGCGGGAGGCGGCCGGGGCGCCGGCGCTGCGGTCGGTGGTGGACGCCGGCGACGCCGCGTTCCTGGCGCCCGGGCGGATGCCGGAGCGGATCGCCGAGGCGTGCCGCGCGTCGGGGCAGCCGGTGCCGGGCTCCCCCGCCGCGACCGTGCGCTGCATTCTCGACTCGCTCGCCCTCGCCCACCGCAGCGCCGTCGAGGACGCGCAGCGGCTCGCCGGACGGACCGTGGACGTGGTGCACGTCGTGGGCGGCGGCACCCGCAACGCCCTGCTGTGCCAGCTCACCGCCGACGCCTGCGGGCTGCCGGTGGTGGCCGGGCCTGCCGAGGCGGCGGCGTTCGGCAACGTGCTGGTGCAGGCCCGCGCCCAGGGGCAGGTCGGCGATCTCCCCGGGATGCGGCGGCTGCTGGCCGCCACCCAGCCGCTCACCCGGTACGAGCCGCGCGGCGACACCCGGCGCTGGGAGGCGGCCCACGCCCGGCTCGCCGGACCGTGACCGGGTCTCCCCCCGGCGCCCGGACCCGCACTACCCTGCCCGTCATCCGAAGATCGACCGGACGAGGAGCCTCGATGCGTGTCGCCCTGTTCCTGACCTGCGTCAACGACACGCTCTATCCCGACACCGGCCGCGCCGTGGTGAAGCTGCTCACCCGGCTGGGCGTCGACGTCGACTTCCCCGAGGCGCAGACCTGCTGCGGCCAGGCCCACTACAACACCGGGTACCGGCACGAGACGGAGCCCATGGCCCGTCACTTCGCGGACGTCTTCCGCGACTACGACGCGATCGTGACGCCGTCCGGTTCGTGCGGGGCGATGGTGCGGGAGCTGTACCCGCGCATGGGTGAGCGGGCCCGCTCCGAGGGGCGCGGGGACCGTCTGGCGACGGTGCTGGCGCCGGTGGTGCCGAAGACGTACGAACTCACCGAGTTCCTGGCGGACGTGCTGGAGGTGACGGACGTCGGGGCGTACTACCCGCACCGGGTGACGTACCACCCGACCTGTCACGGGCTGCGCTCGCTCGGGCTGGGCGAGCGGCCGCTGCGGCTGCTGCGCGCGGTGAAGGGGCTGGAGCTGGTGGAGCTGCCGGGCGCGGACGAGTGCTGCGGGTTCGGCGGCACGTTCGCGCTGAAGAACGCCGATGTGTCGGCGGCGATGGGCGCGGACAAGGTGCGCAACGCCGAGTCGACGGGCGCGGAGGTGCTGTGCGCGGCGGACAACTCCTGTCTGATGCACATCGGCGGCACGATGACACGGCTGCGGACCGGTATGCGGCCGGTGCACATCGCGGAGATCCTGGCGAGCACGGAGGAGGACCCGGCCGTATGAGCGGAACGTTCGTCGGTATGCCCGCTTTCCCCGTGGCGGCCCGGGAGGCGGTCCGGGACACCACCCTGCGCGGCAATCTGCGGCACGCCACGCACACCATCCGCGCCAAGCGGGCACGGGCGGTCGCGGAGCTGGACGACTGGGAGCGGCTTCGGCAGGCGGGCAAGCGGATCAAAGACCGCACGCTGCGTCATCTGGACCGGTACCTGGTGCAGTTGGAGGAGTCGGTGACCGCGGCGGGCGGTGTCGTCCACTGGGCTGCCGACGCCGACGAGGCGAACCGGATCGTGTCCGAGCTGGTGAAGGCGACCGGCGAGACGGAGGTCGTCAAGGTCAAGTCGATGGCGACGCAGGAGATCGCCCTGAACGAGGCGCTGGAGGCGCAGGGCATCCACGCCTACGAGACCGATCTCGCCGAGCTGATCGTGCAGTTGGGCGAGGACCGGCCGTCGCACATCCTGGTCCCGGCGATCCACCGCAACCGCGGGGAGATCCGCGACATCTTCACCCGGGAGATGGGCGAGTGGGGCCGCCCCGCCCCCGAAGGGCTCACGGACACGCCCGCCGACCTCGCGGAGGCGGCGCGGCTGCATCTGCGCGAGAAGTTCCTGCGCGCCAAGGTCGGCATCTCCGGCGCCAACTTCATGGTCGCCGAGACCGGCACGCTCGTCGTGGTGGAGTCCGAGGGCAACGGGCGGATGTGCCTGACCCTGCCGGAGACGCTGATCTCGGTGGTGGGCATCGAGAAGATCGTGCCGACCTGGCAGGACCTGGAGGTGTTCCTGCAGACCCTCCCCCGGTCCTCCACGGCCGAGCGGATGAACCCGTACACCTCGATGTGGACCGGGACGACGGACGGGGACGGTCCGCGCTCCTTCCACCTCGTCCTGCTGGACAACGGCCGCACCGACACCCTCGCCGACGAGGTGGGCCGGCAGGCGCTGCGCTGCATCCGCTGCTCCGCCTGTCTGAACGTCTGCCCGGTGTACGAGCGGGCCGGCGGGCACGCGTACGGCTCGGTCTATCCCGGCCCGATCGGCGCCATCCTCAGCCCCCAGCTCCGGGGCACCGGCAGCGAGATCGACGCCTCCCTGCCGTACGCCTCGTCGCTGTGCGGGGCCTGCTACGAGGTGTGCCCGGTCGCCATCGACATCCCCGAGGTGCTGGTGCATCTGCGGGAGCGGGTGGTGGAGGGCGGCGAGGCCGTCCGCGAGGGCAGCAAGGTGCGGCTGCGGCCCGCGAAGGGCCACGCGGCCGAGCGGGCGGCGATGCGCGCGGCCCGCTGGGCGCTCACCCGTCCCGGCGCGCTGCGCACCGGGCAGCGGCTCGCGTCGCGCACGCGGCGGCTGCATCCGCGCACCCTGCCGGGGCCGGGCAGGGCGTGGAGCGGGACCCGGGACCTGCCGGCGGTGCCGGCGGAGCCCTTCCGGGACTGGTGGCAGCGGACGCGCGGCGGGAAGGACGGTGGAGCGTGAGCAGCAGGGAGCGGATCCTGGGCCGGGTGCGCCGGGCGCTGGCGGACGTGCCGCCGGGTGAGGACGGGCCGGTCGAGCGGGACTATCTGCGCGAGCACGGGGAGCGGACCGTCGAGGAGACGGTGGACCTGCTGGCGGAGAACCTGGCGGACTACCGGGCGGTCGTGCACCGGACCGACCCGGGCTCGCTGCCAAGGGTCGTGGCGGACCTCCTGGCGGCGCGGGGCGCGTCGACCGTGCTCGTGCCGTCCGGCCTCGACGAGGGCTGGCTCGCGGCGGCCGAGGTGACGCGGGTGCGGGACGAGGCGACGAGCACTCCGCACGAACTGGACCAGGTGGACAGCGTCGTCACCGGCTGCGCCGTGGCGGTCGCCGAGACCGGCACGATCGTGCTGGACGGCTCCCCCGACCAGGGCCGGCGCCGGATCAGTCTGATCCCCGACCACCACATCTGCGTGGTGCGCGTCCCCGGCCAGGTGGTGGCGTCCGTGCCGCAGGCCCTCGAACGCCTCGACCCCGCCCGCCCGTTGACGTGGATCTCCGGACCCTCCGCGACCAGCGACATCGAGCTGGACCGGGTGGAGGGCGTGCACGGGCCGCGCACCCTGGAGGTCGTCCTGGTCCGGTGAACCACCGCCGGAGGGATGTCGCTAGGGTCGCCCCGGTGCACAGGGCGTGCCCGACGGAGGAGATGACGGTGGTCCGCCAGGGGCGCGGCTCGACCGGCGCACGGAACCGGCCGCCGAGTCGCTGCGCCCGGTCAGGGTCACCACGCCGTACGGGACGGCGGACAGCGCCGTGCCCGCGCTCGACGGGGTGACGCCAGGCCTGGCGCGGGGCACGTCCACGGCGGTGATGGGGCCGTCCGGCTGCGGCGGGCCGAGGCTGGCGCAGTGCCGACGGGTCCGGAAGGGCCGGACGCGGGAGTTATAGGGGTCGAGGGGACGGAGCTGAGGGGCGCCGGCATCGGTGTCACACCGGTCGCCGTCACACCGGTCGCCTCGGCGGGCGCGGCGCTGCTCGCGGTGCGGCTGCGGCTGCTGCGGCTGCGGCTGCGGCTGCGGCTGCGGCTGCGGCTGCGGCTGCGGCTGCGGCTGCGGCTGCAGGATCCCCTGTTCACGGCGCGGCGCGTGCCGTGCACCCCGGCGGTGCGGGTGGTGGGCGCGAACGCGTGACAGACGGGTTGAGCAAGCGCTTAGATAGGTCTCCGGGCCTCCACGGAGTGCCCGCACACCGTCGTTCCCGCGCCCAGCCGGAGGCCGCAGTTGTTCACTTCCGTCGACGACGTCTCCGCACGCCTCGCCGAGACCGGCTATCTGGCCTCGCCCGCGGTCGCCACCACCGTCTTCCTCGCCGCCCGGCTCGGCAAGCCGCTGCTGGTGGAGGGCCCCGCCGGGGTGGGCAAGACCGAGCTGGCCAAGGCCGTCGCCCGCGCCTGTGACGCCCGGCTGGTGCGCCTGCAGTGCTACGAGGGCGTGGACGAGTCGCGCGCGCTGTACGAGTGGAACCACGCCAAGCAGCTGCTGCGGATCAGCGCGGGGCGCGGTGAGACCTGGGACGAGGCCCGCACGGACATCTTCAGCGAGGAGTTCCTGCTGCCCCGCCCGCTGCTCACCGCGATCCGGGGCGACGACCCCAAGGTGCTGCTGATCGACGAGACCGACAAGGCGGACGTCGAGATCGAGGGGCTGCTGCTGGAGGTGCTCGGCGACTTCCAGGTGACGGTGCCCGAGCTGGGCACGGTCACCGCGACCCGCCGGCCGTTCACCGTCCTCACCTCCAACGCCACCCGGGAATTGTCCGAGGCGCTGCGCCGCCGCTGCCTGTTCCTGCACATCGGCTTCCCCGACGCGGAGCTGGAGCGGCGCATCGTCCGGCTGAAGGTACCGGGTGTGGACGCGGCGCTGGCCGAGTCCGTGGTGCGGGTGGTGGGGGCGCTGCGCGCGATGGACCTGCGCAAGGCGCCCTCGGTCGCCGAGACCGTCGACTGGGCGCGCACCCTGCTGGCGCTCGGCGCGAGCACGCTCGACGAGACGGTCGTACGGGACAGTCTGGGCGTGGTCCTCAAGCACCAGGACGACATCCAGAAGGCGGCGGCCAAGCTCGACCTGGACGCGCTGTGACGGCCGCCGCGCACACGGACCTCGCGGACACGGATCTGGTGACCCGGCTGACCGGTCTGGTCGACGCGCTGCGCGCGCACGGGCTGCGGATCGGCACCGGGGAGACCGTGGACGCGGCGCGCGCCGTGGAGGCGCTCGGTCTCGCCGACCGGGAACTGCTCCGGGAGGGCCTGGCGGCGACCCTCCTGCACGGCGCCGGCGGACGCCCGGTGTTCGACGCGGTCTTCGACCTGTACTTCCCGCGCGGGGTGGGCGTTCCCGCGGCCGGCGGTGACGCGGACCGCGAGGAGCTCCGCGCCCGGCTGGCGCAGGCGCTCGCCGCGAACGACACGGCGGCGCTGGCACGGCTGGCGGTGGAGGCGGTCGACGGCTTCGGCGGGTACGGCGGTTCGCCCGGCTCGGACGGCTGGTCGTCGTACCGGACGCTGGACCGGCTGCGCCCGCAGACGCTGCTGGCGCGGGTGCGGGACGAGGTGCGCGGGCGGCACGGGTCGGGGAGCTTCACCGACCGGCTCCTCGAGGACGAGATCCGGCGCCGCATCGAGGAGTTCCGTCGGCTGGTCACCGCGGAGGCGCGGCGCCGGGCCGCCGAACGCCGGGGCCGGGACGAGACAGCCCGCCGCGCGCTCCCGCCGACCGCCGACCGGATCGACTTCCTGCTCGCGGGCAAGGACCGGCTGGCCGAGATGCGCCGGACGGTCCAGCCGCTCGCCCGCAAGCTGGCGACCCGGCTCGCCGCACGCCGCCGCAGGGCCGCGCGGGGCACCATCGACCTGCGCAGGACGCTGCGCGGCTCCCTGTCGACGGGCGGGGTGCCGGTGCAGCCGGTCCTTCGCAGGCGCCGGCCCGCCCGGCCCGAACTGGTGCTGCTGTGCGACGTGTCGGGCTCGGTGGCCGGGTTCTCCGACTTCACGATGCTGCTGGTGCAGGCGCTGCACGACCAGTTCTCCAAGGTGCGGGTGTTCGCCTTCGTCAACCGCGTCGACGAGGTGACCGGCCTGCTGGTCCACGGGGCCGCCGACCCGGATGGCCTGAACGCCCGCATCCGCGCGGAGGCCCGGCTCACCGCCTGGCACGACAGCAGCGACTACGGCGCCGCGCTGGGCGAGTTCACCGGCCGGTACGCGGACGCCGTCGGCCCGCGCACCACGGTGTTCGTCCTCGGCGACGCCCGCACCAACATGGCCGACCCCGGCCTCCCCGCCCTCCGCGACCTCACCCGCCGCGCCCGCCGCGTCCACTGGCTCAACCCCGAACCCCGCACCCTCTGGGGCACGGGCGACTCCGCCGCCTCGGCGTACGCGGAGCTGGCGGACATGCGGGAGTGCAAGAACGTACGGCAACTGGACGCGCTGGTGGGGCGGTTGCTGCCGGTGTGAGGCGGGCCGGCCGGCGACCGTGCTGGTCACAGCCGTGACACCCCGCGGAGGGAACCCGGCAATCGGCTAGCATCCCGCCATGTCCGACACCCCCGCGCAGCGCCGGCTGCGCACCGACCCACGGACCGCGGCCGCCGCGGCCCGTCAGTTCCCTCCGGTCCCGGTCGCCGAAGCGGAAGCCCTGTTGCGCGCCCTGGGCGTCGAGGAAACCGTGCTGGCCCTGTACCGCCAGGGCCCGGGGTATGCCGCGCTCACCGCGGACGCGTTGATCCTCCTGAACCGCAGCACCGTGACACGGGTGCCCCGGCCGCTGGAGATCCGAGGCCCCGCCTACGGCGCACGGCACAACGTCGACGTGTCGGTGTACGGACAGCACGTCACCCTCTGGGGGTCGCAGATCGACAGGAGGGGAGACCTTCTCGTCCGGGCGGCGGCGCCGGGTGACGTCCCGTCGGCCCCCGGGCCCCCCGCCGCAGCGGCGGCCGCGAACGGGACCGACAAGGTTCCGGACAGCCACAAGGGCGTGCTGGCAGCGGAACTGCGAGCGGGCGAGCAGGTCCGGGCCGTCTACCACGACGGTTGGGGCAACGCCGTCCTCACGGACAGCGGGCTCATCCTGCTGCACAACCTCGTGTCCCCCCGGGCCACCCGCGTCCCACGGCCCCTGCGCATCCTGCGCGGGGCGTCGGGATTCCTCGATTCCGTCGAGATCCTCGTCGACGGACGGCCGCACAAGCTGTGGGGCTCGAAGAACGACCCGAAGGGCGCCCTCCTCGAGGGGGCAGGGGAGATGGTGCCCGCCGACTCCCCTCTGCGTCCGGGACGCCGGACACGGCTCTTCACCTGGGCGCGCAGACATCCCGCCCTGACGTCCTTGCTCGCGGTCCCCGTGGCCGCGGGCGTCATAGGCAGCGCGACCGGGGCCGGCGGAGAGGCGGGCACGGCCCGGGAGGCAGGGCACAGCACGGAAATCCTCGTGCCGGACTACGAGGGCATCACTCTCACCACAGCCGCCGCGCGGGCCCGCGCGGCGGGCTGCTCGAGAGTTTCCGCGTCCGACGCCACGTCGGCCCTTCGCGCGGTGACGCCCGGCGACACGGGCTGGCAGGTCTGCTTCCAGCTTCCCTCCTCCGGCGAGACCGTACGCCCCGCCTCCGGCACGCTGACCCTGTACGCGGTCCCCGGGCGCGAGGAGTGTCCGGTGCGGCTGCACGGCCCCGGCCGGATCGTGATGCCGGATCTCGTCGGGACGCCGTTCGGCGAGGCCCGGGCCACGCTCGACGGTCTCGGTGTCGGCAACCTGATCGCCCTGCACGCGCACACGGGCGGGCGACTGTTCGACGAAGAACGGGACCTGGACGACTGGCCGGTGTGCCGCCAGGACCCGGAGGCCGACACGGAGACGACCACGAACGCCTTCGTCCGTCTGTGGCTGATCGGGCCCGGTGAGCCCTGCGCGAAGCCCAGCCCCACGCCGACGCCCACCCCTGAACCGGAGCCGAAGCCCAAGCCGAAACCGAAGCCCTCGTACGGCGGCGGCTCCGGCGGAGATTCGACGGGAGGGAGCAGCGGCCGTTCCGGCGACACCGGCTCGACGAGCGGCGGGGGGTCGACCGGTGGGAGCTCCTCGGGCGGGGGCTCCTCGGAGGGGTCGGGTTCCGGCGAGGGCGGCCAGGCCGGCGTCGGCTTCGGCCAGTTCTGCTCACCCGTCGGGGCCACGGCGACGACCGCGGACGGCCGTCCCGCCAAGTGCTTCATGGGCAGCGACGGCCAGGCGCGCTGGGGGTACAACTCCGGCTGAGGGCGGTGCGGTCAGGATGCCGCCGGCGTCCAGCGCTGGGCGGCCGTGCCGTTGCAGTCCCAGATCTGGAGCTGCGTGCCGTCCGCGGTGGAGCTGCCCGGGTCGTCCAGGCAGCGGCCCGACCGGGGGTTGACCAGGGACGAGTCCGGGCCGGGGATCCAGCGTTGGGCGCCGGTGCCGTTGCAGTGCCAGAGCTGGACCCTGGTGCCGTTGGCGGTCCCGCCGCCGCTGACGTCGAGGCAGCGGCCCAGGGCGCGCAGGGTGCCGCCCTCGCCGGGGACGTGGGTCCAGCGCTGCGCCGCCGTGCCGTTGCAGGTGTAGAGCTGGACGGGTGTGCCGTCGGCGGTGGCGGCGCCGCGGACGTCGACGCACTTGCCGGGGATGCCGGAGCGGAAGGCTGTCGTCTGCGTCACGCCGCCGGACGCCAGCGCCGCCTGCACGAGGTCGGCAGCCGCCCGCATGCCCGCCTCGTTGGGGTGGTAGGTGGACCGGCCCTGCGCCGGGCGGTACGACTCCACCCACGCGCTCGCCGAGCACGCGTCGTGGCCGCGGCTCGCGCCCGCCAGGTCGACCAGGGTGGCGCCCGTTGCGGCGGCCGCGTCGGCGGTGGCGGCGGCCAGGCGCGCGGCGATGTTCTTCTCGTACGCTGCCTGTTCGCCGGTCAGGGGCGCGACGGCGCACGTCCCCGAGTCCGGCAGCAGGGTGAAGTAGGTGACCAGGTACACGCGGGCCTGGGGTGCCACGGCGTGGACCGCGCGCACGATGTCCGCGATCCGGCCCGGGAGTTCGGGGAAGGTCCGCTCGATCGTGTCGCGATCGACCGTCGGACAGCCCGAGTTGCCGCTCGCCTGGCAGGAGTAGGCGTTGATGCTGCCGAGGTAGTTGACGTCGTTGCCGCCGATCGTGACCGTGACGAGGCGCGTGTCCGGGGTCACGGCCCGGATCTGCGGCGGACGGGCGCCTTGGTGGTCCCTCAGCACGTGCCCGGTCGTCGCGCCGCTGCACGACACGTCCGTCAGGTCCGCGCCGATCTCGCGGGCCACCAGGCTGGGGTAATTGTTGGCCGACCGCGCACAGGCGTCGGCTCCGTCGCTCGACTGGAGGGGCGGGACACCGGGGCCCGCGGCGAACGAACTGCCCAGCGCCACATAGTCCGTTCCCGCGTCGGCAGCCGCGAAGGGCGCCTGGACCGAGGCCGGCCGGGCGGAGGCGGCGGACACGGCCGGGGCGGCGACGACCGCGGCCCACGCCGCCGCCAGGGCGCACAGGGCTCGCGCCCACGTCCGGATCGACAAGCGGTCGGTGGCGCGCGAACCCGGCATCGGCATCCTCCACGAGAGCACGCGAGACAGTCACACAACGTTGTAAACGGACCCTAGCCGTGCCCGGGGGCCGCGCCAAGACCGCCCGCACGCCGCATCGGGAGAAGATCGGGGCATGGCCGATTCCTCAGCACAGATCAACGCCCTCATCGTCGACGCCACGGACCCCGAGCGGCTCGCCGCGTTCTGGTCGGAGGTGCTCGGCAGGCCGGTCGTGGGCCGCACGGGCCCCTATGTCTGGCTGCGCCGGGAGAACGACCTGGCGCTGGGCTTCCAGCGCACCGACACGCCCAAGTCCGGCAAGAACCGCATGCACGTGGACATCGCCTCCCCCGACCCGGCCGCCGAACAGCGCCGGATCGAAGGGCTCGGCGGGCGGCGCCTGGAGGGGTACGAGGACGGAGGCTTCCTGGTGATGGCGGACCCCGAGGGGAACGAGTTCTGCGTCATCCCCGCGGGGCCCTTCGAACTCGACGACGAGGGACGCGCGCACTACCTCGACTAGACGCCGGTGGTGTCTAGTCCGCCTTCGCGTAGTCCGTCGCCATGGCGCCCGCGAAGTCGTGGACCACGACCTGTTCGTCGCCGACGACCCACGCGTCGTGACCCGGCGGGCACACGAAGACGTCGCCGGGGCCCACCTCGCTCTCCGCGCCGTCGTCCATGCGGATGTGCATACGGCCCTGGAGCACGTAGCCGTTGTGGTGGATGCCGCACGACTCCGTGCCGGCGATCGGGCCGACCGACTCCGACCAGCGCCATCCCGGCTCGAACGTGGCGACCGCGAAGTCCAGCCCCGTCATGTGGACGGCTTCGAGATGGCCCCTCGGGAAGTCACGTCGCTCGTCGGGCTTGTCCAGTGTCTTCACCTCGAGCATGCCCCTGCTCCCTTCCGGTGACCGGCCCGGTGCGGCGAGGGCCGGGCCCCTACTCCCTCATCGTCCGCCCGTCCACCCGGGGGCGCCATCCGGGTGACAGGCACGGGCGCCCGGCTCAGTCGCCGGGGGCGCACAGGCGGGCGAAGCGCTCCGTGTCGACGTTGCCGCCGGACAGGATCAGGCCGACGCGGGGCGGGAGCGGGCCCGCGCGGCCGGTGAGCAGCGCGGCCAGCGGGGTGGCCCCGCTCGGTTCGAGGACGATCTTCAGCCGGGTGAAGGCGAACCGCATCGCCTCCTTGATCGCCTCGTCGTCGACCAGCACGACCTCGTCCAGCAGGCGGCGGTTCACGGCGAAGGTCAGTTCGCCGGGGGTGGGGACGGCCTGGCCGTCGGCGATGGTGCGGGGCACGGGCACGGTGACGCGCCGGCCCGCCTCCAGGGAGCGCCGGGTGTCGTCCCCGGCCTCCGGTTCGACGCCGATCACCCGGGTCGCCGGGTACAGGCCCTTCACGGCGACGGCGCTTCCGGCGATCAGTCCCCCGCCGCCGACCGGCGCGATCAGCGCGCCCAGCTCGCCCGTCTCCTCGACCAGTTCGAGCGCGGCGGTGCCCTGGCCCGCGATGACGTGGGGGTGGTCGTAGGGCGGTACGAGGGTGAGGCCCCGCTCCGCGGCGAGGGACTCGGCGACGGCGGCGCGGTCGCCTGTGTAGCGGTCGTAGGCGACGACGGTCGCGCCGTACCCCTCGGTGGCGGCGCGCTTGGACGGCGGGGCGTCCTCCGGCATGACGACGACGGCGGTGGTGCCCAGCTCGCGGGCCGCGAGGGCGACGGCCTGGGCGTGGTTGCCGGAGGAGTAGGCGACCACGCCCCGCGACAGCCGGTCCGGGGTGAGCCGGGAGACCGTGTTGTAGGCGCCGCGGAACTTGAAGGCGCCGACCCGCTGGAAGTTCTCGCATTTGAGGTGCACCTCGGCGCCGACGAGCGCGTCCAGGGTGCGGGAGCGCAGGACGGGCGTGCGGTGGGCGACGCCGCGCAGGCGTGCGGCGGCGGAGCGGACGTCGTCCAGGGTGATCGGCTCGGCGGTGGTCGTCACGCGGTCCCTCCGGAGGAAGTCGGTGCGGTCGGCCTACGCATCCTGCACGGCCGCGCCGCTGGTCACCAAGGGTGCGGAGGGAGCGGGAATACCGGGGTGGCCGGGCCGGTTGTCGGGCGCGAAGGAGGTGCCGGGTGAACACGACGTACTACGACCACGGAACGCACGCCGAGCGCTGGGAGCGCGCGGGGATGTTCTTCGACGCCAAGGACTACTACTCCGCCGCGCGGGTCCTGGGCAGCCTGGTCGAGGAGGTGCCGGAGCAGACCGGGCCGCGTCTGCTGCTCGCCCGCGCCTACTACCACTCGGCCCAGCTGCGCCGTGCGGAGGCCGAGCTGCGGATCATCGTGGACCGCGACCCGGTGGAGCACTACGCCCGTCTGATGCTCGGCCGCACCCTGCAGCGGCAGGGGCGGGACGCCGAGGCGCAGCCGCACCTGCGGCTCGCGGCCGCGCTGGCCGGGGACTTCGACGAGATCTGAGCGCGCACGCACGGTGCCCGGCTCCCCTCGGGGAGCCGGGCACCGTGCGTGTCAGCGGGACGCGGGCCCGTAGGTCCGGCGGCCGCGGCGGTGGGCGATCTCACCGAGCACCACGTCGACGGCGAGGAAGACCGCCAGAGGGATGCCGAGCAGCGGGAGGAAGTACCCGAGGACGGCGATCAGCGCGAGCAGCGGGACGAGCAGCTGCGGCGGTACGTGCTGCCACGCTCCCCGGGGGACGGGACGGCCGAACGCCGAGCCGCGGCCCCGCTGCCACCACAGCCGGTAGCCCCACAGGATCAGCAGGATCAGGGCGAGGGCGAGCAGCATGAGGGCGATCTGGTTGGCCAGGCCGAACAGGGTGCCGGTGTGCAGGTCGATGCCCCATCGGGTGAGCTTGGCGAGGACCGGGTAGTCCTCGAACCGCAGCACGTCGGTGATCTGTCCCGTGCCCGGGTCGACGGCCACCGCGTCCTGCTTCTCCGGCCAGCTCCGCTGGATCTGCCGCACCACGTACGCGGAGGTCGCGTCGGCGGGCGGCACGATCTCCACCGGGTTGTCCAGGCCCTCGGAGCGCGCCGCCGCGAGCACCCGGTCCAGGCCGACGCCGTGCGCCGCGTCACCGCCCGCTCCCCCGGCCGTGCCATGGCCCGCGTGCTCGCCGGCCGTGGCGGCCACCGCCGGGGTCTCCTGACCCAGCGCTGCGCGCAGGTCGCCGATGTGCGCGCCGGCGTACGCCGACCAGGTCAGACCCGTCGCGGAGAGGAACACGAAGCCGAGCGCGGCCCATACGCCCACCCCGGCGTGAAGACCGAGGGTGCGGCGGCGTCCGGTGGTGCCGCGCAGCCCGCGCTGGGAGCGGCGGCGGGAGAACCACAGCAGGAGCCCGCCGCAGGCGATCACCCACAGCCAGCTCGCCGCCAACTCGCTGTAGAGACGCCCCGGTTCACCGAGGTGCAGGTCGCGGTGGAACTCGTCGATCCAGGTGCGCAGCGGCAGCGCGCCGGTCGATCCGTACTGTTCGAGCTCGCCGCGGACCCGCGCGGTGTACGGGTCGACGAACACGGCGAGCGTGTGGCCGGGGTCGACACCCGGGACGCCGGAGAGCAGCACCCTGGTGGTGGCGCCCGGTTCGGGTGAGGGACGTACGGCGGCGATCTCACCGTCGGGCTGAGCGGCGCGGGCGGCGGCGACCTGCTCGGAGAGGGGCAGTTCGCGGTCCCCGACGGGGACGGTCAGCTCATGCGCGTAGAGGACCTTCTCGACCTGGAAGGAGGCGGCGTACAGCAGGCCGGTGAGCGCGGCGACGAGGAGGAACGGGGCCACCAGGACGCCCGCGTAGAAGTGCAGGCGCAGGACGAGCGGGCGGAGGGTGGTCCAGGCGCTCCTGCCCGGTGCGGGGGCGGGGGCTGAGGGGGCGTCGTCGGTGGCTGGCGTGGGGGTGGTGGTCATCGGCGGTGTTCTCCCGGGGGACGGCTTCGACGGGTGGTGCCGGTGCAGGGGTCGGGGCGGGGGGCCGTCGAGTTCCCGGAAGGGGTGTGTGAGCTGAGACACACACGGTGAAGGTCATGCGATCCTGGCGTGATGGAAACTCCGAGCGATCGCGTGCCGTTGGCCGAGCGGGTCGAGCAACTTCTCGCCGAAGAAGGGCCGTTGCCCATCGTCGCCGCCGGACATCCGGTACTGCGCCGCCCCTCCGTGCCGTACGACGGGCAGCTGGACGACGCGCTGCTGGCGCGGTTCGTGCAGGCGTTGCGCGTCACCATGCGCACGGCACCCGGTGTGGGGCTGGCCGCGCCGCAGGTGGGGGTGGGGCTGCGGATCGCGGTGATCGAGGACCCGGCGCCGGTGCCGGAGGAGGTACGGGTCGCTCGCGGGCGGGAGCCGCAGCCGTTCCGGGTGCTGGTGAACCCGGCGTACGAGGCCGTCGGCACGGAGCGCGCCGCGTTCTTCGAGGGGTGTCTGAGCGTGCCCGGCTACCAGGCTGTGGTGGCGCGGCACGCGGTGGTGCGCCTGACCGCGCAGGACGAGCACGGTCAGGCGCTGGACGAGGAGTTCACCGGATGGCCCGCCCGGATCGTGCAGCACGAGACCGACCACCTGGACGGCACGCTGTACCTGGACCGGGCCGAGCTGCGCTCGCTGTCCTGCAACGCGGCGGCTGCCCGGTACTGGGGGCAGCCGACGGCCGGGGACGCGGCGCGGGCGCTGGGCTTCGAGCTGCCGTAGCCGCGCCCGCCCGCCCGGAGGTCCGGTCATGGGCGCCGGTCAGGCGTCGCGGTACGCCTCCAGCAGCCGCAGCCACACCTCGCTGATCGTGGGGTACGACGGGACGGCGTGCCACAGCCGGCCGACCGGGACGCGTCCCGTCACCGCGACGGTCGCCGCGTGGATCAGCTCGCCGACGCCGGGGCCGACGAGGGTGACGCCGCGCACGATCTCGTCCTCGAGATCGACGACCATGCGGGCCCGGCCCCGGTAACCGTCGCCGTACAGGCTCGCGCCCGCCACCGACGACAGGTCGACGTCCACGGCCCGCACCCGGTGGCCGGCCTGCTCGGCCTCGGCGAGGGTGAGGCCGACGGAGGCGGCCTCCGGGTCGGTGAAGACGACCTGCGGGACGGCCGCGTGGTCGGCGGTGGCGGTGTGCGCGCCCCACTTCTCGGTCCGCACCGGCTCGCCCGCTGCACGGGTGACGATGGCGGCGCCCGCGATGCGCGCCTGGTACTTGCCCTGGTGGGTGAGCAGGGCGCGGTGGTTGACGTCGCCGACGGCGTACAGCCAGTCGTGGCCGGTCACCCGGAGGCTGTCGTCCACGTCCAGCCAGGACCCCGGCTCCAGGCCGATCGTCTCCAGGCCGATGTCGTCGGTGCGGGGGGCGCGTCCTGTGGCGAAGAGGATCTCGTCGGCCTCGATCCGGTCGCCGCTGCCGGTGAGGACGACGACGGCGCCGTTCTCCCTGCTCACGGCCTTCACGGAGGTGCCGGTACGGACGTCGGCGCCGGCCTCGGTGAGGGCTTCGGCGACCAGCTCGCCGGCGAAGGGCTCCATACGGCCGAGCAGGCCGTCGCCGCGCACCAGGACGGTGACCTGCGAGCCGAGCGCCTGCCAGGCGCAGGCCATCTCGGTGGCGACGACCCCGCCGCCCACCACGACCAGCCGGCCGGGTGCGGAGGGCGCGCTGGTGGCCTCGCGGCTGGTCCAGGGGCGGACCTCGTCCAGTCCCGGCAGGTCGGGGAGGAGGGCCCGGCTGCCGGTGCAGACGGCGACGGCGTGCCGGGCGGTGAGGACGCTCTCGCGGCCGTCGGGGCCGGTGACGGTGACGGTGCGCGGGCCGCTGAGGCGTCCCCGGCCCCGGTACAGGTCGGCGCCGGTGCCCTCCAGCCACCGCACCTGGCCGTCGTCCTTCCAGCCGGAGGTGAAGGAGTCGCGGCGGGCGAGGACGGCGGCGGTGTCCAGGGGGCCCTGGACGGACGCGCTCAGGCCGGGCAGGCGGCGGGCGTCGGCCCGGGCGAGGACCGGGCGCAGCAGGGCCTTGCTGGGCATGCAGGCCCAGTAGGAGCACTCACCGCCGACCAGTTCGCTTTCCACCACCGCCGTGGAGAGCCCGGCCGCGCGGGTGCGGTCGGCGACGTTCTCCCCGACCGGTCCCGCGCCGATCACCACGACGTCGTAGGCGGTCGTTTCCGTGTGCGTCGATTGCGTTTCCGTCATGGCGTCAGTCTGGTGGGTGGTGTGCCGGGTGGCCACATGGGTAGGGGCGCGGAATACGTGACCGGTCGGCCGTGTTGTGCCGACTCCCGAGCCGACAGCAGGAAGAGGAACACGCCATGAGCGCCACCGTCGAACTCACCAAGGAGAACTTCGACAAGACGGTCACCGACAACGAGTTCGTGCTGATCGACTTCTGGGCGGAGTGGTGCGGCCCCTGCCGGCAGTTCGCACCGGTCTACGAGAAGGCGGCCGAGGCCAACCCGGACCTGGTGTTCGGCAAGGTGGACACCGAGGCGCAGCCGGAGCTCGCCGCCGCCTTCAACATCCAGTCGATCCCGACGCTGATGATCGTCCGTGACCAGGTCGCGGTGTTCGCCCAGCCGGGCGCCCTGCCGGAGGCCGCGCTGACGGACGTCATCGGCCAGGCGCGCAAGCTGGACATGGACCAGGTGCGGCAGCAGATCGCCGAGCAGCAGGCGCAGCAGCAGGGCGGCGGACAGGGCGCCTGAGGCGCCCGGCCCACACCCGGGCTGGAAGGGCGCGCCTCGAAGGGGTCCCGCGTCGGTGAGGCGCCCGTGCGCCGCCCTCCGGTCCCGGCCGCCCGTGCCCGCGTCCGGCAACAGCCGGCCGGCGGGCGGCTCACATGTCCGCGGAGGTCGGCGGGCGGACCGCACCGTTGCCGGTGGCCGACCGCGGTCGGCCGACGGCAGCGGGCGCGCCGCGTGAACGGCCGCGTCAGGTGGAGTCCCGGCGGATCACCCTCGCGCCCAGTACCTTGTGCGCCTCCGGTGACGCCGACGGGTCGTTGACCGCTCGGTCGACCAGGTCGGCCAGTTCCCGGCCGGACGGCAGTTCCAGGTGGACCGTGCTGAGCCGAGGCCGCAGAAGCCGCCCCAGCATCAGGTCGTCCGCGCCGACGACCGCCGTCTCCTCGGGGACGCGGATCCCCTCGTCCTGCAGCGCCCGCATCAGCAGCATCGCGTACTCGTCGTTGTACGTGAACACCGCGTCGAGCCCGAGGTCCCGCCAGCGCCCGGCGAGTGACGCCGCCGCCTCCTCGTCGTGGGCGAGCGGCAGCTCGGTCACCGTCGCGTCCGTGCCGCGCACAGCGGCCCGTACCCCCGCGAGCCGCGGCGCGGAAAACGTGTCCAGCCCCCGCTCCCCCGGCACGACCACGCCGATCCGGCGGCGCCCCGTGTCGAACAGGTGGGCGCCCGCGCTGTACCCGACGACGTCGTGGTCCATGAGCAGTGCGTGCGCGCCCTCCACGGTCTCGGGGCCGAGGGTGACGACGGCCCGCGCCCCGGAGCGCTTGAGCACCTCCACGCCGCGCGGCCCGAGCCCGGAGCCGGGCACGAGCACGGCGACCGGGCGCAGCTCCGCCCAGGCGCGGGCGGCCTCGTCGTCGTGGACGCCGACGGTGCCGTACTGGACGACGGTGTAGTCGAGCAGGCTCAGCGCGGCCTGCAGCTCGTTGATGAACCGGCTGTACAGCGGGCCCACGGGGAACGCGGGCGCGGGCATCAGGACCATGCGGCTGTGCCCGGCGCGCAGACTGCGCGCCGCCGCGTGGGGGACGTACCCGAGTTCGCGCGCGGCCTCGCGGACGCGGCGGCGGGTGGGCTCGCTGATCCGGACGGCGCGGGCGTTGTTCAGCACGTAGGAGACGGTCGCGCGCGAGACGCCGGCCAGGCGGGCCACATCCGCGCTCGTCGGCACGGAGCGCGTCGGTGCGTCTGTCGGGGGCGCGGGCGGGTTCGGTATCTGCACCATGACGTACGGCATCTTCGCAGAAGCCGTAACGCGCCCTTCATTCGGGGGAGTTGAGAACGCGGGCGGGTGCGTTCGAGGAGGTCAGGCGGTGGTGCCGGTGATCCGGTCGACGAGGTCGGTCCAGGCGTCCTCCAGACGCCGCGCCGGCATCCCGCACTGGTGCGTCAGATGGTGGACCAGGGCGGGGTCGAGCTGGGCCAGCAGCGTGTGGGCGAGGAGGTCGCAGTCGGCGTCCGGGGCCGCCTGGCGCAGCAGCAGCGCGACATGGTGGTGCCGCACCCGGTAGGGCGGGACGGTGAAGCGGCGGCCCGCTTCCGGTTCGGCCGCGAGCTGGAGCTCCAGGTCCTCCACGGTGCGGCGCAGGGCGGCTCGGCCGAAGGCGCGCAGCCGCTCGGCGGGGGGCGCGCCCGGGCCCAGCGGCGGCGGGCCGCTGAGGAAGGCGGCCTGGAGCTTCTTCTCGCCGTGGTCGAGGAGGGCCATGAGCAGGCCCGTGCGGTCACCGAAGCGGCGGAAGACGGTGCCCTTGCCGACACCGGCCGCGGCGGCGACCTCCTCCATGGTGACGGCGTCGGCGCCGCGCGCCGCGACGAGTCCCGCGGCAGCCTCCAGCAGCCGGGCCCGGTTGCGGGCGGCGTCGGCGCGCAGGCAGGGCTCGTCGTCGCCGAGGCCCAGCTGCAGCAGCTGCGGAGGCTCGACGGGCTCCTGGGGGGTCGGTGCGGACGGGGGCGCGGCGGACATGAAGCCAGCGTAAAGCATCCGGAATGAAACTGGACCGTGGTCCGGTTAAAGTGCTACAACTGCAAAGCGGACCCCGGTCCGCATTGTGTCTCAGGTCATAGTCCACCCCCTGGAGTTTCCTCATGTCTGTTCGCATCCTCGCCCTCGTCGGCAGCCTTCGCGCCGGTTCGCACAACCGTCAGCTGGCCGAGGCCGCCGTGAAGCTCGCGCCCGAGGGCGTCGAGATCGCGCTCCACGAGGGACTGGCGGAGATCCCGTTCTACAACGAGGACATCGACGTCGAGGGCGGCGTGCCGGCCGCCGCCGCCCAGCTGCGCGAGGCCGCCGCGGCCGTGGACGCGCTGCTGCTCTTCACCCCCGAGTACAACGGCACCATCCCGGCCGTGCTGAAGAACGCCATCGACTGGCTGTCCCGGCCGTTCGGCGCCGGCGCCATCGGCGGCAAGCCGGTCGTCGTGGTCGGCACCGCCTTCGGCCAGTACGGCGGCGTCTGGGCGCAGGACGAGACCCGCAAGGCCGTGGGCATCGCCGGCGGCAAGGTCGTCGAGGACATCAAGCTGGCCATCCCCGGCTCGGTGACCCGCTTCGCCGAGACCCACCCGGCGGACGACACCGAGGTCGCCGAGCAGCTGACGGAGGTCCTCGACCGCCTGCACGCCCTGGTCGACGGCGAGAAGGCCGCCGCCTGACGCACACCCCCGAAGGGGCCGGAAGCCCGGGCTTCCGGCCCCTTCGCCGTACGCGGTGGGGCCGGCCCCGGCCCGCCCCACCGTCCTTCGCACCGGCAACGGCCTCCAGGGCGTGCGTCCGGCAGGCATCACCGGCCATCGCTCATGCCGCCGCCGAAGCCGCCCGCCCCTCCCGGTGGATCGGAGCGGTCGTCGTCGTCAGGGGCGCTCCCGTGCCGCCGTGGCGTGTCGCCACGATCTCGGCCGCGATGGAGAGCGCCGTCTCCTCAGGGGTGCGGGCGCCCAGGTCCAGGCCGATCGGGGAGTGCAGGCGGGACAGGGCCCGCTCCCCCACCCCCGCCTCCCGCAGGCGGCGCAGGCGATCGGTGTGGGTGCGGCGGGAGCCCATCGCGCCGACGTACGCGACCGGCAGCCCCAGCGCCACCTCCAGCAGCGGCACGTCGAACTTGGCGTCGTGCGTCAGTACGCACAGCACCGTGCGGGCGTCGGTCCGCGTGGTGCGCAGATAGCGGTGCGGCCAGTCGACGACGACCTCGTCCGCCTCCGGGAAGCGGGCCCGGGTCGCGAACACGGGCCGTGCGTCGCACACGGTGACGCGGTAGCCCAGGAAGGCCCCCACCCGTACCAGCGCCGCCGCGAAGTCGATCGCCCCGAACACGATCATCCGGGGCGGTGGCACGGACGACTGCACGAAGAGGGTCGGACGGCCGGCGCAGTACGCGTCCGCGCCCGGCCCCACCGTGACCGTCCCCGTGCTGCCCGCGTCCAGCAGGTCGAGGGCCGCGGCCGCGGCGGCACGGTCCAGTTCCGCCGCGCCGCCGAGGCCGCCCTCGTACGTGCCGTCGGGGCGGACGAGGAGCGCCCGGCCCAGCAGGTCCGCCGGGCCGTCCGTG
Source organism: Streptomyces werraensis (assembly GCA_014656175.1). GTDB lineage: Bacteria > Actinomycetota > Actinomycetes > Streptomycetales > Streptomycetaceae > Streptomyces > Streptomyces werraensis. Next base: position 242,276 of record BNBX01000003.1, on the reverse strand, counting down.
ACCCACGCCAGCGCGCCCGGCCCGCCCCCGGGCAGGTCCGTGAGGGCGGAGCGGAGCACCGGCCTGACGGGACTGCCCGCGGCGACCGGCGTGACCAGCACCTCGATCGTGCCGCCGCAGGTCAGGCCCACCGCGAAGGCGTCCTCGTCGCTGTAGCCGAACCGCTCCGTCCTCGCCCGCCCGTCCGCCAGGGCCTCCTGGCACAGGTCGTACACCGCGCCCTCGACGCAGCCGCCGGACACCGAGCCGATCACCGTGCCGCCGGCGTCGACGGCGAGGGCGGCGCCGGGGCCGCGCGGCGCGCTGCCGCCCACGGAGACGACCGTGGCCACGGCGAACTCCCTGCCCTCGGCCAGCCAGTGCCGCAGGTCGTCGGCGAGGTCAAGCATCCGCGCCTCCCGCCCGCAGCACCCGGTCCGGGCGGATCGGCAGACCTCGGTGACGCACCCCCGTGGCGTGCCACACCGCGTTGGCGACCGCGGCCGCCGCGCCCACGATGCCGACCTCGCCGATGCCCTTGATGCCGACCGGGTCGTCGGGGTCGTGGTCGTCGACCCAAACGGCCTCGACCTCCGGGGGCACGTCGGCGTGGGTGGCGACGTGGTAGCCGGCCAGGTCGGCGCCGTAGAGCGCGCCGGAGGCCGGGTCGCGCACCGCCTCCTCGTGCAGGGCCATGGAGATGCCCCAGATCATGCCGCCGACGAGCTGGTTGCGGGCGGTCAGCGGGTTGACGATGCGGCCGGCGGCGAAGACGCCGAGCATCCGCCGCACCCGTGTCTCACCCGTGGTGACGTCGACGGCGACCTCGGCGAACTGGGCGCCCCAGGTGTGTCGTTCCTTCGCCGCCAGGGCGGCGATCGCCGCGGTCGTGTCGGACCGTACGGTGATGCCCTCCGGGGGCAGCTCGACGCCCGGCACGAGGCGTTCGCGGAGCTCCTCGGCCGCCGCGGCGACGGCCCAGCCCCAGGAGCGCGTGCCCATGGAGCCGGCGGCGATGCCCGACGGGCCGAAGTCGCTGTCGCCGAGGCGCACGTCGATCCGCTCCGACGGCACCCGCAGCGCGTCCGCGGCGATCAGGGTGAGCGCCGTACGCGCCCCGGTGCCGATGTCCGACGCGGAGATCCGGACGGTGAAGCCGCCGTCGGCCTCCGCCGTCACCGCCGCCGTGGACGGCAGGGTGCCCGCCGGGAAGGACGCGGCCGCCGTACCGGTGCCGACCAGCCACCGTCCGTCGCGGCGCACGCCGGGGCGCGGGTCGCGGGCGTCCCAGCCGAAGCGGCGGGCGCCCTCGCGGAAGCAGGCGGCGACGTTGCGTCCGGCGAACGGCAGTCCGCTGACCGGCCCGGTCTCCGGCTCGTTGCGCAGCCGCAGTTCGATCGGGTCGACGCCGCACTTCTCGGCCAGTTCGTCGAGGGCGCACTCCAGCGCGAACGACCCCGGCGCCTCGCCGGGCGCCCGCATCCACGTCGGGGACGGCACGTCCAGCCGTACGACGCGGTTCTCGGTGCGGTGCGCGGCGGCGTCGTACATCGTGCGGGCCACACCGGCGCCCGGCTCGACGAACTCGTAGACCGTGGACGTCTGGTTGAGCGAGGTGTGCTCCAGGGCGCGCAGCCGTCCGTCGGGGCCGGCGCCCAGGCGGACGCGCTGCACGGTGGGGCTGCGGTAGCCGGTGACGGAGAACATCTGGCGCCGGGTCAGGGACACCCGCACCGGGCGGCCCAGTTCAGCGGCGGCCATCGCGGCGGCCACCTGCGGCGCGCGCACGCCTTTGCTGCCGAAGCCGCCGCCGACGTGTTCGGAGCGGACCCGCACCGCGGACGCGTCGAGGGAGAACATGCGGGCGAGTTCGTCGGCGACCCAGGTGATGCCCTGGTCGGAGTCGACGACGTCGAGCCGTCCGCCGTCCCACCACGCCGTCGCCACATGCGGCTCCATCATCGCGTGGTGCTCCTCGGGCGTGGTGTACTCCGCGTGCACCACGTGCGCGGAGGCGGCGAGTTCGGCCTCCAGGTCGCCCTTCTCCGTGGTGCCGGGCATGTGCCCGTCGGCGGCGTAGGCGTCGGGCCGGTCCGCGGAGAGCGCGACGTCGTGCGGCTCCTCCTCGTAACGGACGGTGAGGGCGTCGGCGGCCGCCCGCGCCTGCTCGGGCGTCTCGGCGACGACGAGGGCGACGGGCCAGCCGGCGTGCGGGACCCGGTCATGCTGGAAGACGACGGCGGTCGGGTCCGGCGGGACGCCCAGAATGCCCACGTAGTCGCTGTTCAGGCGGGGGGCGTTGCCGTGGTGGAGGACGGTGAGGACGCCCGGCATGGCGAGCACCGGGCCGGTGTCGACCGACCGGATCCGGCCGCGGGCCACCGTGGACAGCACGATCATGCCGTGGGCGAGCCCGGCGAACGGGATGTCGCCGCCGTAGCGTGCGGCGCCGGTGACCTTGTCGCGGCCCTCGACGCGAGTGTGCGCGGTGCCGATCAGGCCCGGTGCGGCGGGGCGCTGGGGTGCGACGGTCATCGGGAGGTCTCCTCGGCGAGTTCGGTCAGCACGGCCACGACGAGGTTGCGCAGGAGGGTCACCTTGTAGCCGTTGCGGGGCAGGGGGCGGGCCGCCGCGAGTTCCGCGTCGGCGGCGGCGGCGAAGTACTCGGCGGTGGCGGGCGCGCCGACGAGGACCCGTTCGGCGAGACGGGCCCGCCAGGGCCGGGAGGCGACCGCGCCGAGGGCGAGGCGGGCGTCGCAGACGACGCCGTCGGTCACCTCAAGGGCGGCGGCGACCGAGCCGATCGCGAAGGCGTACGAGGCGCGTTCGCGGACCTTGCGGTAGCGCGAGCGGGCGGCGACGCGGGCCGGCGGCAGGGTGACGTGGGTGATGAGCGCGCCGGGCGGCAGGACCGTCTCACGGTGCGGGGTGTCGCCGACCGGGAGGTAGAAGTCGGTCAGCGGGGCCTCGCCGGCGCCGTCGGCGGTCCGCCAGGAGACGACGGCGTCGAAGGCGGTGAGCGCGACGCCCATGTCGGAGGGGTGGACGGCCACACAGTGCTCGGAGGCGCCGAGGACGGCGTGGTTGTGATGCTCCCCCTCGATCGCCGGGCAGCCGCTGCCGGGTTCGCGCTTGTTGCACGGCCGGGTGATGTCGGTGAAGTAGCCGCAGCGGGTGCGCTGGAGCAGATTGCCGCCGACGGTGGCCATGTTGCGGAGCTGCCCGGAGGCGCCGGCCAGCACGGCCTGGGTGAGCGCCGGAAAGCGGTCGCGGATCAGCGGGTGCGCGGCGAGGTCGCTGTTGGTGACGGTCGCGCCGATACGCACGGCGCCGTCGTCGCCGGTCTCGATCCGGTCGAGCGGGAGCGAGCGGACGTCGACGAGCCGGGCTGGCGTCTCGACGCCGTTCTTCATCAGGTCGACGAGGTTGGTGCCGCCGCCGAGGTAGCGGGCGTCCGGGTCGGCGTCCAGCAGGGCGACCGCGCCGGTGACGTCGTCGGCGCGCCGGTAGTCGAACTCCCTCATACGGCGGTCTCCTCGGTGAATTTCTCGGCGGACGTCTCGGCGGCGGCACGGGCGACCGCCCGCGCGATCTGGCCGTAGGCGCCGCAACGGCAGAGGTTGCCGCTCATGCGTTCCTTGATCTCCTCGGTGGTCAGGGGCGGCGGACCGGCCTCGGGCCGTATGTCCCCGGTGACGGCGCTGGGCCAGCCGGCGGCGTGCTCCTCGATGACGGCGACCGCCGAGCAGATCTGGCCGGGGGTGCAGTAGCCGCACTGGAAGCCGTCGAGGTCGAGGAAGGCCTGCTGCACCGGGTGCAGAGTGTCCCCGTCGGCGATCCCTTCCACGGTGGTGATCTCGCGGTCCTCGGAGGCGACGGCCAGCTGCAGACAGGAGACGGTGCGGCGGCCGTCGACGAGGACGGTGCAGGCGCCGCACTGCCCGTGGTCGCAGCCCTTCTTGGTGCCGGTCAGGTCGAGGCGGTCCCGCAGGGCGTCGAGCAGCGTGGTGCGGTGATCGACGGTCAGCGTGTGTTTCTCGCCGTTGATGTTCAAGGTGACGGTGCTGGACGACGTGGGGGGCGTCATGGACGGCCTTCTTTCACGGGAATCTCAGGAGTCACGGCAATGCCGGAAGTCACGGACATCTGGTAAGTCACGGGAATCTCGGAAATCACGGGAATCTGGGAGGTCACGGGATCGGAAAAGGCGGGCGTGGTCGTGGCGCTGTGCGGAGCGTGCGGACTACGGGATGGTGTGACGTGCGCGGTCGTGCGGACGCGACGGTGGCGCGGGGCATGCGGAAGGGCCGTCCCGAGCCGCCCGGGCCCGCCGATACGATGGACCGGAAGCGGACAGCTGTCCGTTACTCAGAACGTAGTGGACAGCTGTCCGCTTATCAAGGACGGGTTTCGGTCACGGCCCGGGAGGAGGACCGGTGGGCGAGCACAAGGACGCGTCCCGGAGCGCGGAAACACCTCAGCGGGCGGACGCGCAGCGCAACCGCGAGCGCATCCTCGCCGTCGCGGTGACCGAGCTGACGCGGTCGGCCGACACCCCGCTGAGCGTCATCGCCAAGAAGGCGGGCGTCGGACAGGGCACGTTCTACCGGAACTTCCCCAGCCGCGAGGCGCTGGTCATGGAGATCTACCGGCACGAGTTGCGGCAGGTCGCCGACAGCGCGGACCAGCTCCTCGGCACGCGGGAGCCCGACCGGGCGCTGCGGGAGTGGATGGACCGGCTGGCCCGGTTCGGCATGACCAAGGCGGGCCTCGCGGACGCGATCCGGCAGGCCACCAGTTCCCCGAACGGGCCGGCGAAACCCGGCCACGACTCCCTCCTGCACGCGACGGACCGTCTCCTGCGGGCGTGCGAGGGGGCCGGGGTGATCCGCCCCGGCGTGACCGCCGACGACCTGATCCTCGCCCTGGGCGGCCTCTGGCAGCTCGACCCCGGGAGCGACTGGCAGCCGCGGGCGGCCCGCCTGTTCGACCTCGTCATGGACGGGCTGCGGGTGGGGGCGCCGGGACGGAGGACGACGGACGCCCCCTGAGCGACGGCTTGTCGCACGAACGCCGCCCCGACCGCGCCCGTTGGCCGAGCGCCGTCGGGGCGGCAAGCCGGCACCGTCAGGGCGGAAGCCGAGCACCGTCGGACCGCAGCCGAGGCCGTCGGACCGTAGCCGAGCGCCGTCCGGGCGTCAGCCGAGCGCCGTTCGGACGTCAGGCGAGCGCCGTCGGGGCGAGTTCGCGCAGCGCGCCGAGGGCCGCCGCGACGGCCGGGCGGGCGTGGCCACCGGTGCGGGTGGCGGTGAGGAGCCTGCGGTGCGGGTCGCCCGCGCAGCGGACGCGGGTGATCGGCAGGTGCGGGGTGACGTGGGCCAGGCGCGGGATCAGGGCCACGCCGAGGCCGTGGGCCACGAGATGCGCCGTGGCGTTCCAGTCGCCCGCGTGGTGGACGACCTCCGGGGCGAATCCGGCCGCGCCGCACGCCGCCATCACCTGGAGCCGGCACGGGCTTTCCGGCACCGGGGCGATCCACGCCTCGTGCGCCGCCTCGGCCAGGTCGACCCGGTCCCGCCCGGCCAGCGCGTGCGCGTCCGGCACCACCAGGTCGAACGGGTCGTCCAGCAGGGGCTGCTGGTCGAACCGCGTGTCGCTCATCGGCGGGTTGTGCGGGGTGGACTCCACCACGGCCAGATCGGCGGCGCCCTCGAAGAGCAGGTCGAAGATGGCTGGAACGACTGCCTCCGTGATGCGGACCGACAGCCGCGGGTGCCGCTCGCCGAGCCGGGCCGCCATCGGCGCGAGCAGCACCGAGACGGCCACCGGGAATCCGGTCACCCGCAGCACCCCGGCCGGGTCGCCGTGGTCGGCGCGCAGATCCAGCTCGGCCTGGTCCCAGCGGGCCTGGATGGCGTCGGCGTGCGCGAGCAGGCTCTCCGCGGCCGGAGTGAGGCGCACCCCGCGCCCCTGGGGTTCGAGCAGGTCCACGCCGAGGTCGCGGGCGAGCTGGCGGATCTGCTGGGAGGCGGCGGAGGGCGTGAAGTGCAGGGCGCGGGCGGCCGCGGTGACCGTCCCGTAGTGGGCGACCGCCCGCAGGACGTGGAGCCGGCGCAAGTCAATCATGAAGCCGAGGCTTCACGGTGACGTGCACAAAGTCAACCTGGACTGCACATAGTCGACGGCGCACTCTTGAGGTGTCGCGACCGACAGCAGGCACACGAGCCACCTCAAGCACATGGGAATCCAGGGAGTCGCCATGACCAGCACCACCGGCGCCACGGGTACGACCGGCACCGCCTGCCCCTACTGCGGGTGGCCGGACCGCGCGGAGCCGTTCCAGGTCGTCTCGCGGCACGCCACCGCGGCGGGCAGCACGGTGTGGACGCGCTGCGGCTGCGGATCGCTGCAGGTCCGCGCGGTGGACGCGCGCGGCATGCGCGTCATGTCGCGCAGCCGGCCCGCCGAGGTACCGGCGGCGGACGGGCGTTGAGGGCAGGCGTTGACAGGCGGTTCGCCCTGGTCGTACTAATCGCGTAGTGATCGCGTACCGGCCGAGGGAGGCCGGTGACCGGGGCACCCGGGTGCGGGCAGGAGGCGTGGACGTGCGGAGACTCCCCTTGTCCGGGGTGACGGTGGTGACCGTGGAGCAGGCGGTGGCCGCGCCTTACGCCACCCGGCAGCTGGCCGACCTCGGCGCCCGGGTGATCAAGGTGGAGCGGCCGGGCGAGGGCGACTTCGCCCGGCGCTACGACACCACGGTGCACGGCACGTCCAGCTACTTCGTGTGGATCAACCGCTCGAAGGAATCCCTCACGCTGGACCTGAAGGATCCGCGCGGGCGGGAGATCCTGCACGAACTGCTGGCGGACGCCGACGTGTTCGTGCAGAACCTCGCCCCGGGCGCGGCCGGCCGGCTCGGACTGGACGCCGAGGCCCTGGGCCGCCGCCATCCGCGCCTCGTCCCCTGCACGATCTCCGGCTGGGGCACGACCGGCCCGTGGGCCGACCGCAAGGCGTACGACCTGCTGGTGCAGTGCCAGACGGGCCTGGTGTCGCTCACCGGCACCCCCGAGGAGACCGCCCGCACGGGCATCTCCGTCGCCGACATCGCCGCCGGGATGTACGCGTACAGCGGCGTCCTCACCGCCCTCTACACCCGCGCCACCACCGGCGAGGTGCATCCCGTGGAGGTGTCCCTGTTCGAGGCGCTGGCGGAGTGGATGGGGCAGCCCGCGTACTACACGCGGTACGGCGGTGCCCAGCCGCCCCGGCTGGGCACCCAGCACGCGACGATCGCCCCGTACGGCACGTACCGGGCGGCGGACGGGCGCGAGGTGCTGTTCTCCATCCAGAACGAACGTGAGTGGGCCGCGCTGTGCCGGGAGTTCCTCGGCCGGCCCGAACTGACGGACGATCCGCGGTTCGCGACGAGTTCGGACCGTGTCGCGCACCGGGACGAACTGAACACGATCGTGGGTGAGCGATGCGCCCGCGACGACGCGGAGGAGCTGCTGAAGGTTCTGGAGGCGACCGGCATCGCCTGCGCCGGGGTGAACGACGTCGCGGCGTTCCTCGACCACCCGGTGCTGCAGGCGCGCGGCCGGTGGCGTGAGGTCGGGGTGCCGGGCGGCACGGCGGAGGCGCTGATCCCTCCCGCCGACCTGGCCGGCATCCCGGCCCGCATGGATCCGGTGCCGGCGGTGGGCGAACACACGGAGACCATCCTGCGCGACCTGGGCCGCACGCCCGAGGACATCGAGGTGCTGCGGGCGGACGGGGTGATCTGAGAGCTACGGCTGGTGCTCGCGCAGCGCCCCCAGGACCTCCTCGTCCGTCAGCTGGTCGAACTCGTCGTACCACTGGCCGACGGCCATGAAGGCGGCCGGTTCGTGGAGGGCGATCAGGTCGTCGGTCTCGGGGCGGAGGGCCGCGGTGCCCTCCGGGGAGGCGACCGGGACGGCCAGGATCAGGCGGGCGGGGTCGCGGGCGCGGAGGGCGCGCAGGGCGGCGCGGGCCGTGGAACCGGTGGCCAGACCGTCGTCGACGACGACCACCGTCCGGCCGCGCGGGTCGGGCGCGGGCCTTCCCTGCCGGTAGAGCCGTTCGCGCCGGAGCAGTTCGGCGCGTTCCCGTTCGACGACGGGCGCGAGGTCGGACCGCGTCAGCCCCAGGCCGCGCAGGGCCTCCTCGTCGAACACGGGCACGCCGTCGCCGGCCATGGCGCCGACGCCGTACTCCTCGTGGCGGGGCGCGCCGATCTTGCGGACGACGAGGACGTCGAGGGGCGCGCCGAGCGCCTCGGCGACCTCGGTGGCGACGGCGACGCCGCCGCGGGGCAGGGCGAGGACGAGGGGATCGGGCAGGGTGCCGGCGTCCTGCCTCTCCCGCAGCCGCGCGGCCAGTTCGCGTCCGGCCTGACGGCGATCACGGAACCGCATGACGGCGCTCTCCCTCCGAGCGTCACGACCCGGTCGGCACCCGCGTACCCCCTCCCCCGCCGCGCGAAGCACCGCCGCAGGGCATGGGGTCCGTCCGCTCGGGCAGTCGTGGTGCATGGTCGGTGACACGGGCGAGCCGGGTCAGGCGCCGCGACGGGAGCGCAGCGGGCACCGTTCGGTGGCGCAGGAGGACGACGTACGCATCGAGGCCTGGGCGGCGAGCCGCGAGCACTGCCTGGCCGAGGCGGTGGTGGCGATGGTGGAGTGCTTCGCCGACGTGTCCGGCGTGAGACCGACCGGGGTCGACCGCATCCGGCTGGACGAGGGCAGCGACGACGACCTGCTGGCCGCGCTGCTCGACGAGATCCTGTACCGGCTGGAGGCGTACGGCGAGGTACCGGTGGACGTGGAGGCCGACGAGGCCGGGGGCGGTCTGGACGTACGGCTCGCGGTCGCGGGCCTGGCGGACGTGCGGGTCACCGGGGAGGTGCCGACGGACGTCGGCTGGGACGACCTGCGGCTGTCGCCGGGGCCGTACGGCTGGTCGTGCGCGGTGACCGTGGACGGCTGAGCCCCTCGACGCCGTTCAGTGGGTCGGCGTCGCGCGGCTGATGTCCGCGAGCGCGGAGTGGGGGTCCTCCTCGGCGGCGAGGTCACCGAGGCTGACCACGCCCACGGGGCAGCCGCCGTGTTCCACCACGGGGAGCCGCCGCACGGCGTGTTCCCGCATCAGCTCGACGGCGTGGTCGGTCGTGTCGTCCGGGTCGAGCGTCACCAGCGGCGGGCGGGTGCACAACGTGCCGACGGTCGTGGCCTCGGGGTCGTGCCCCTCGGCGACGCCCCGCAGCACGATGTCGCGGTCGGTGAGCAGGCCGAACAGGTCGCAGTCGTAGGCGACGAGGACATCGCCGACGTTCTGCTCGCGCATCAGCCGCGCCGCGCGCGTCAGTGAGGTCATCGGCTCGACGGAGGTGATGTGCGCGGACATCACCTCGCGTACGCGCGTGGTCATGGGGCGCCTCCCGGTACGTGGTCGCGGGTGCGGTCGCGGGCCTCCCCCTGGGGCCCGCGTAGCCCGCCGCGCCTGGAGTAAACCGGTCCGGTTTGCCCGCGCCGGCCCGGCTCGCTTGGATGGGCCGGTCCCCGGCGGCCGTCGGGGACCGGGCCGGCGTGATCGGAGGGCGGGTGGACGGGCGGCGGTCGGCGGCGTGGCGGTTCGGGTGGCTGTGGACGGCGTACGGGGTCACCACCTTCGGCACGCGGTTCGCGTTCGACGGGTTCGCGCTGGTCGCGCTGCTGGTGCTGCACGCCGGTCCGGCCCAGGTGTCGCTGCTGGCGGCGGTCGGTCCCGCGGTCGGCGCGGTGCTGTCGGTGCCGCTCGGGCCCTGGGTGGAGTACCGCCGCAAACGCCCGGTGATGATCGCGACGGATCTCGTCCGGTGCGCGGTGCTGCTGAGCGTGCCCTTCGCGTACGCCCTGGACGCGCTCACCGTGGCGCAGCTGCTGGTGGTGTCGGTGACGGTGGCGGCGGCCGACATCACCTTCCAGGCGGCGGTCGGCGCGTACGTGAAGGACGTCGTGCCGCGGGAGGAACTGCTGCGGGCGAACGGGCGGCTGGAGTCGACGACGTGGACCGCGACCATGCTGGGGCCGCCGCTGGGCGGGGCGGCGATCGGCTGGTTCGGTCCGGTGACGACAGTGGTCGCCGACGCCGTGAGCTATCTGCTGTCGGCCGGCGCGCTGGGCGCGGCGGGCGGCGGCGACCGGCGTCCCGACCGGCCGGAGCCGCGGCCGCGGCTGCGGGCCGGCGACCTGCTCGACGGGTGGCGGTGCATCCTGCGCAGCCGTGACCTGCGCCCGCTGTTCCTCAACACGGTGCTGGTCAACGGCCTGATCATGGCGTCGTCACCGCTGCTGGCCGTGCTGATGGTGGGCCCGCTGGGCTTCGCTCCGTGGCAGTACGGGCTGGCGTTCGCGGCGCCGTGTCTGGGCGGGCTGGTCGGCGCGCGGCTGTCGCGGCGGCTGGTGGCGCGGTTCGGGGAGCGGCGGGTGCTGCGGGTCGCGGGGACGCTGCGGGCGTGCTGGTCGGCCGGGCTGGCGTTCGTGGGGCCGGGCATCGATGGTCTGGTCCTGGTGATCGTGGTCGAGTTCGGGCTGATCACGAGCATGGGCGTGTTCAACCCGGTGTTCTCGACGCACCGGCTGGAGCGGACGCCGGCGGACCGGGTGGTCCGCACGCTGTCGGCGTGGTCGGCGACCAGCAAGGCGTCGATCGCCGCGCTGACGGCGCTCTGGGGCCTGTTGGCGAGCGTCACGGGCCCCCGCACGGCCATCGCCGTCGCGGGCGCCCTCCTCCTGGCCACGCCGCTGCTGCTTCCGCGCCGCCGCAAGGAGGCGCACTCGGAGCGGGACAAGGAGGCGCAGGCCAAGGCCTGACCGCCCCGACGGCGGCGTCGTGCGCTAGATCCGTTCGAGCGGGCGGTGCGGGAGGGCCGGCAGTTCGACGCGTACCGTGTCGTGGGGGCGGACCGTCCCGCTCCGGCGGACAACGGCCATCACGCCGCACTTGAAGGTGAACGCACCCGTGACGGGGTCCAGCGCGAACATCTCGCCGAGCAGTCCCTCGCGGTAGTCGTTGATCTTCGAACAGGGGTTTCGCAGCCCGGTCACCTCGACGACGGCCTCGTCGCCGAGGTGGAGCAGGGCGCCGGTGGGCAGGCCCAGCAGATCCATCCCGCGGGTGGTGACGTTCTCGCCGAGCCCGCCCGCGGAGACGTCGTAGCCCTTGAGCGCGAGTTCGTCGAAGAGTTCCTCGTGCATCAGGTGGACCTGGCGCAGGTTGGGCGCCTCCGGCTCGTACGTCATGCGGAACTGGTGGCGGATCGTCCTTCCCGCGTGCACGTCTCCCTCGACGCCCAGACCGGCGAGCAGTGTCACGGCGTCGTGGTTGGGCTTGCTGAACGAGTACGTCGCGTGACGGCTCACTGCGGTGACCTGACCGGGCATCGTGCCCCCTTCGTCGGGCTGCGGCCGGTCGATCGTACGGGCCGCCGCGCAGGTGCGGGTCACGGCCCCTCAGCGGTGGGCGAGGACGTTGACCACGCGGCCGTCGGGGTCGCGGACGAAGAAGCGGCGGACGCCCCACTCCTCGTCCTGCAGCGGATGGACGATCTCCGCTCCGCTCCTCCGCACCGTCTCGTACACCGCGTCCACGTCGTCCACCTCGACGCTGAGGTCGGGACGGACCGGCGCCGTCGCGTCCTCCGTCATGACGCTGACCTGCGCCGTCGGGTTCGACGGGGACGCCAGCGTCATGATCCAGCCGTGGTTCATGACCTCCTCGAACCCCAGCAGACCGTAGAACTCCCTGTGCTTTCCCGGGTTCTCGGAGTGGAGGTTGGGCACGACACGGCGGACGGTCATCGACGGGCTCCCTCGGTTCTCTCAGGTCTGTCGGGCGGCGGTCATGGAACCATATGGGCACGTCGACGTGGAGCGGGCCTTCGACGAGGCGGTCGCGGCGGTACGCGCGCAGGGCGGAACCGGACTTCAGGCGGGCACGGGCGCCCGCGCGTCCAGGAGGCCCTCGGCGCGCAGGTCCGCCCACAGCCCCGCCGGGATCTTCGCGCCGTAGGCCTCGGTGTCGCGCCGTACCTCGTCGGCGGACCGCATGCCGACGACGACGCCCGCGACGACGGGGTGGTGCAGCGGGAACTTCATCGCCGCGGCCGGCAAGGTCACGCCGTGCGCCGCGCAGACGGCGGCCAGGCGACGGGCGCGCTCCAGCGTCCGGGGCGCGGCGGGCGCGTAGTCGTAGGTCGCGCCGTCGGACGGGCGGGGCGTGGCGAGGACGCCGGAGTTGAAGACCGACGCGGCGAGCACGGAGACGCCGCGGGCCGCGCAGGCGGGAAGCAGGTCGTCGAGGGCGCTGTGGTCGAGCAGCGTGTAACGGCCGGAGAGCATCACGACGTCGACGTCGGTCTCCTCCACCAGCCGGGTCAGCTTGCCCGTGTGGTACATCCCCGCGCCGATGGCGCCCACCGTCCCCTGGGCGCGCAGTTCGGCGAGAGCGGGACAGCCGTCGCGCAGCGCGTCCTCGAAGTGCTCCTCCGCGTCGTGCAGATACAGCACGTCGATCCGGTCGACGCCCATGCGCGTCAGCGAGTCCTCCACGCTGCGCAGCACGCCGTCGCGGGTGAAGTCCCACACCCGGCGGTGGCTGGCGGGCACCTCGAAGGGCTCGTCCTTGCGGCCGGCGCCGTCCTGCGGCACCAGCACCCGGCCGACCTTCGTGGACAGCGTCCACGCATCCCGCGGCCTGCCCCGCAACAGCGCGCCGATGCGGCGTTCGGACTGCCCGATGCCGTAGTGCGGCGAGGTGTCGAAGTACCGGATCCCGCTGTCCCAGGCCGCCTCCAGCGCCCCCGCGGCGGCGTCGTCGTCGACCGCCTCGAACAGCCCGCCGAGCGGACCGCCCCCGAAACCCAGTTCCGTGACGTGCACGTCGCTCTCGCCGAGCCTGTTGCGTTTCACGGGCGACCGGCTCCTTCGGGTGGGCTTCGGGGGCTGGGGTGTCGCGTCAGACCGCCCCGGGGATCTCCTCGGTCACGCCGTTCAGAGGCGAGTCCGGGTCGGTGCCGTAGGGGCGGGTGAGGATCTCCAGGCCGTGACCCGCAGGGTCGCGGAAGTACACACCGCGTCCGCCGTCGTTGCGGTTGAGGCGGCGCGGGTACCGGCCGTGCGGGTCGGCCTGGAGGGGGACCCGTGCGGCCACGAGCCGGCCGAGGATCGCGTCGAACTCCTCCTCGGAGACGAGGAACGCGTAGTGCTGCACGGGGATGTCGACGCCGACGGTGGCGAAGTCGAGGGTGACGCCATTGGCGGTGGTCACCGGGAGGAACATCCCGGCGGGCGGTCCGGGCTCGAGGCCCAGGATCTCCGCGGCGAAGCGGGCGGACTTCTCCCGGTCGGGAGTGAGGACGACGGTGTGGTTGAACTCGACGGACAAGGTCAATGCCTCCACAGGCATCCGCGGCGCCTCCATGCCTCACCCGGCCGGTGACCGGCACGCGATGCCGCAGACGGCAGGTTAGAGGACGGCTCTCGTGCGCGTCGAACGGTTTTCCGGGCGCGCGCCCCGCGCGGAAGACTGAACCTGCAGGGCGGACGGAGGATCGTAGGCGTGCCCGCCTGCTGACGGACGGTCTCACGGTCCGCCGCGACTGAGAGTGCGCGCGGTTCAGACCACGGCGGCCTCGGCCGCCTCCTCGACGCGCGCGGCCACCCAGGCCAGGAACTCCCGCACCTCGTCGGCGGGCAGCACGGCCGCCTCCGCGCGGGGGCGTTCGAAGCTGCGCAGCGCATCGGTGATCAAGGGCTCGAAGGCGGGCTCGGACGCGGCGACGATCTCCCCCGCCCTGCGCTTGGCGAACCAGTGGCCGGTACGGCAGTGGACGGTGGCCCGGCAGCCGTTGAGCACCCTGTTGTCCGCCAGGTGGCCGTCCCCGTCGACGTGTTCGCGTACGGAGGCGCGGAGCGCGGCGAGCACCGTGGGCCGGTCCGGGGCGGCGATCACGTCCCGGGCCGGCGCGCCGTACAGCGGGAGTCCGGCCTGGTGGGCGACCGAGCGGTCGATGACGTACCAGAAGTCGGACGCGTCCGCGGGGTCGAAACTGGCGCGTTCGGGCAGGGAGGGTCCGGTGTTGAGGTCGAGCAGGTAGCCCGCCCCGCCCGACGGGCGGGCCGCGACGTCGGCGGCGTAGACGACCAGTTCGAGGCCGGCGGCGGGGCAGGGCAGCGCGGGGTGGGCCAGCGTCGCCGCAAGCGGGGCGAGGTCCGCGCGAGGCGGGGCCGAGTCCACGACGACCGTGACGTCGACGTCGCTGCGCCCGTGGCGGTAGTCGCCCAGGGCGAGCGAGCCCACGGCGAGGACGCTCACCAGACGGTCGCCGCAGACGGCGGAGGTACGGCGGACCAGCTCCTCCAGATAGGCGCGCAGTTCCGGCGGCGGAAGGGAGGGACGGCTCATGCCCCCAGTGTCACCCCGGCGAGGCGCCCCGTCCGGGTCACGTCCACAGCTCGCCGCTGTCGCACACCCGTGCCCCCATGTTGCGCTCCATCATCCGCAGGGCCGCGTCCGCCAGATCCTCGTGGATGTGCGCGACGGCGTCCCGGGGAACGGTCACGTCGAAGTGCCGGATGTGCGCGTCGAGCGAGGAGTAGAGCACGCACTGCTCGGTCACCTGCCCGCACAGCACCAGCTGGTCGATGCCCTGCTGGGTGAGCAGATAGCTGAGCGGGGTCTCGAAGAAGATCGAGTGCCGGGCCTTGACCACGAACAGCGACGACTCGTCCGGCACCAGCGGCTCCACCAGGTGCGCGTGCGGCCCCGCCAGGGCCTTGTCGAGCAGCTCCCCGTGGTGGGAGCGCCACTCGCCGAAGTTGTCGTTCACGTAGATCACCGGCGCGTCCTGCCGCCGCGCCCGCTCCAGCAGCCCGGAGATCACCGGGACCACCGTCTCGGCGGCCGGGAGCAGCTGGTCGGCGTCCGGGTGGTCGTAGGTGTTGATCATGTCGATGACGATCAGTGCGGTCTTGCCCATGTCTTCAGGGTTCCACCGGAGCGGACGGTCAGGCATCTTCACGCAGGCCGCCCGCAGCGGCCGTACTCCCGACGTCAACGGGGCCGTCCGGCCCTGGTCGGGGCCCGCTCCGCGACCGACGATGGGGAAATGTTCCACAGCGATGGCTTCCGGGCGCTCGGCCGGCGGGAGTGCCTGCGCCTGCTGGGGAAGGCGCCGGTCGGTCGCGTCGTGTACACGCGGCACGCGCTTCCCGCGGTGCTGCCGGCGAACTTCACCCTGGACCCGGACGGGTCGGTGGTGCTGTGCACGTCCGCCGGCTCCGACCTGGTGCGGGCCGTCGACGGGGTGGTGGTGGCCTTCGAGGCGGACGACTTCCACGCCGGGCGCCGGTCCGGGTGGAGCGTGGTGGTGACCGGCCGGGCGGCGGTGGTGACCGACCCGGCCGAGCACGAGCGGCTGCTGCGCACCGGCCCCCGGTCGTGGATGCCGCTGCGGGACGGCGTGTTCGTGCGGATCGGGAGCGAGATGGTGACGGGACGGGAGCTCACGGGCGTCGGCGGCACACTGTAGCCACCCCCGCGAGTGGTCAACCCCTTTGATTAGTACCGCCGGACGGGTGAGTACGGTACCGCCTGTGACCGCCTACACCCCTGAAGACACCCCGGGCCGTTACGGCCCGTACGCCACCGTCGGGACCGAGCCGCGTTCCGTCGGCCGGGTGCGCACCGAGTACTCGCCCGCGTACGACGGCGACCCGGACCCCGGCGAGATCGTCTGGACCTGGGTCCCGTTCGAGGAGAACGACGGCCGTGGCAAGGACCGGCCGGTGCTGGTCGTCGCCCGTGAGGCGGCGGGCACGTTCCTCGCCGTGCGGCTGTCGAGCAAGGGGCGGGCCGGGGACCGGGACTGGTTGCCGATCGGCAGCGGGCCGTGGGACCGGTCGGGGCGCGACTCCTGGGTGGCCGTGGACCGGGTGCTGAGGCTGCACGAGCAGGGCATGCGCCGGGAGGCGTGCGCGCTGGACCGGATGCGGTTCAACTCGGTGCGGCAGCGGCTCAGGGAGCGCTACGGCTGGGAGTGACCTCCGCCGGCGCGTCCACCAGGTCCGCGAAGACCCGCTCGAACGCGGTGCGTGTCGCGCCGTCCCGCGTGCGGTCCAGGATGCCGAACACCACGTGGGCGAAGGCGCCCTCGAAGCGTCCCCCGGGGCCCAGGTGCGTCCCGAACGCCTCCGCGACCTGGGCCGGGTCGTTGCGGAACACCCCGCAGCCCCAGGCGCCGAGCACCAGCCGCCGGTAGCCGTGGTGGGCCGCCGTCCCGAGGACGCGGCCGGCGCGGCGCACGAGCACGCCGGGGACCTCCCCCACGCGGTCGGGCGCCCTGGAGCGGATCACGCCCGCGTTGGGCGCCGGTGACGTGAGGAAACCGGCCGGGAAGGGGGCGTCCAGCAGGGCGCCGCGGTCGTCGCGGAACACCGGCACGGCCGGGGCGTGGATCACCCGGTCGGTGTAGAACGGGTCCCGGTGGGCGCGGTGGTGGTCGTAGAAGCCGGGCGCCCGCAGCAGGCACGTGTACAGCGCGGAGGCGCGGCACAGGGCCTCCTCCTGGGCCTGCGCGCCGTTGAGGTAGCCGCCGCCCGGGTTGCGCGCCGACGCGAAGTTGAGGACGGCCACGGGGTCCGGGGCGTCCGGGCCGGTGAGGCGGCGGGCGGCGGCCAGGCTGCTCTCGCCGGTGACCTCGAAGTGCGTGGGCACCGGCACGAAGGGCGGCACCGGGACCGGGTCCGGCCCGTGCAGCGTGGTGGCTTGACGTGCCGCCTCGACGGCGGCCCCGATCTCCACCGCACGGCCGTCCGGCGCGCGGTAGACGCCCGCCGCCACGATCTGTTCCGTCTCCCGGGCGATGCCCCGCAAACGCGCGCTCACGGCGCCACCCCCGTAGCCGCCGTGACCGCGCTCCGCGCGTTCCCCCTCGTCGTGCTCACACGAGCATCCTGAGCGATGCTGATGAGGCGGCGCAACGCGGTTTTCGCCGCTCCGGACGGTCCGGGACCGGAGGTGAAAACCCCCGGTGGCAGGCGGGACGCGGAGGTGACGGACCCCTTACGCCCCGCCGGGCGCTCTTGTGCACGGCGGTCCGAGGGTTTTGGGTGGACGCGTCGATGCCGGCCGGGACCGACATGGTTCAGGGCCGGCGACATGGTGGTGTCTCAGGAGGATTCCCGCATGTCAGATCCGTCGAGCGGTTGTGCGCCGTACCGCACGGCCGTCACCGAAGCCGAGGCGGAGGCCCTGATACGGGGCATCTGCTTCAAGACCGGACCTCCCCGCCGTCTCGGCGTGGAGGTCGAATGGCTGGTCCACGAGTCGCGTGATCCGCGGCTCCCCGTCTCCCGTGAACGACTCGAAGCGGCCTACGCCGCCCTGCGTGAGGTGCCCCTGCTCTCGACGCTCACCGTCGAGCCCGGCGGCCAGCTGGAGCTCAGCTCGCTCCCCGCCGCTTCCCTCACCGAGTGCCTGGCCACCGTCTCCGCCGACCTGGACGCCGTACGCGCCGTCCTGCGCCGTGACGGTCTCAGCCTGGCCGGCATGGGCCACGACCCCTGGCGGATTCCCCGCCGGTTCCTCCGGCAGCCGCGCTACGACGCGATGGAGGCCTCCCTCGACCGCACCGGCGCGGCCGGCCGGTTCATGATGTGCACCTCCGCCTCCGTGCAGGTGTGCGTGGACGCCGGTCACGAGGAACCCGGGCCGCTCGGCCACGTACGCCGCTGGTGGATGGCGCATCTGCTGGGCGCCGTCCTGGTGGCGGTCTTCGCCAACTCCCCCGTCTCCGCGGGCCGGCCCACCGGCTGGCTCTCCACACGCCAGCTGCGCTGGGCGCAGATCGGCGCAGGACGGGCCGGCGCGCCCCCGCTGGACGCCGACCCGCGCGGCGCCTGGGCCCGGCATGTGCTGGACGCGCCCGTGATGTGCGTGCGCCGGGACGACGACGGGCCGTGGGAGGTGCCGGAGGACCTGTCGTTCCGGCACTGGACGCGCCGCCGTGCGCCGCGCGCGCCCACCCACGACGACCTGGACTACCACGTCACGACGCTGTTCCCGCCGGTCAGGCCGCGCGGCCATCTGGAACTGCGGATGATGGACGCGCAGCCCGGCGAGGACGGCTGGACCGTGCCGCTGGCGGTGACGGCGGCGCTGTTCGACGACCCGGAGGCCGCCGAGACCGCGTACCGGACGGTGAAACCGCTCGCCGAGCGGACGCGGGGCCTGGCCGCCCCGCGGAACCCGCTGTGGCGGGACGCGGCCCGCGACGGGCTGGCCGACCCGGAGCTGCGGGAGGCGGCGGCCGTCTGCTTCGCGGCGGCGCTGGCCGCCCTGCCCCGGCTCGGGGCCACGACCGCCCTCGTCGACCGCGTCGCGGCGTTCCAGGACCGGTACGTCGCCCGGGGCCGATGCCCCGCCGACGACCTGCTCGACGCGTGGCGCGCGCTCCACGACGGGCGCCCGGACGGATCCGGCGCGCCCCTGTTCACCACCCACCCGCACGGGAAGGACACCCCCTCATGACCGACCCCGCCCTCGACGCCGAAACCCTGCGTGAGCGCGCGGTCGCCTCGCTGGTCGTCGCGCGGGACCGCACCACGCTGCTGACCAGCTGTGTGGAGGACCCCGACCTGACCGCGCAGCACTCGCCGCTGATGTCGCCGCTGGTGTGGGACCTGGCGCACATCGGCAACCAGGAGGAGCAGTGGCTGCTGCGCGCGGTGGCCGGGCAGGAGGCGATCCGCCCGGAGATCGACAGCCTCTACGACGCCTTCGAACACCCGCGCGCCGAACGCCCCAGTCTGCCCCTGCTGTCGCCCCAGGAGGCCCGCAGGTACACCTCCGACGTGCGCGGACGGGCGCTGGACGTGCTGGAGCGCACCGCGTTCGACGGCACCCGGCTGACCGAGGCCGGGTTCGCCTTCGGGATGATCGCCCAGCACGAGCAGCAGCACGACGAGACCATGCTGATCACCCACCAGCTCCGCAAGGGCCCGGCCGCGCTCACCGCGCCCGACCCTGAGCCGGTGACGCCGTACACGGGTCCGGCGGAGATCCTGGTGCCGGGCGGCCCGTTCACCATGGGCACCTCGGCCGAGCCATGGGCGCTGGACAACGAACGGCCCGCGCATCGCCGTGAGGTGGCGCCGTTCTGGATCGACGCCACGCCGGTCACCAACGGCGCGTACCAGGCGTTCGTCGAGGACGGCGGCTACGACGACCCGCGCTGGTGGACGCCCGAGGGCTGGGCGCACGTACGCCGCGCCCGCCTCACCGCGCCACTGTACTGGCGCCGGGAGGGCGGGCAGTGGCTGCGGCGCCGCTTCGGGGTCACCGAACTGGTGCCGCCGGACGAGCCGGTGCTGCACGTGTGCTGGTACGAGGCGGACGCGTACGCCCGCTGGGCGGGGCGCCGGCTGCCCACCGAGACCGAGTGGGAGAAGGCCGCCCGGCACGACCCGGCCACGGGCCGCTCCCGGCGCTACCCGTGGGGTGACGCCGACCCTGCGCCCGAGCACGCCAACCTCGGCCAGCGCCATCTGCGTCCCGCGCCGGCCGGCAGCTATCCGGCGGGCGCGTCCCCGCTGGGCGTACGGCAGCTGATCGGGGACGTGTGGGAGTGGACGGCGTCCGACTTCCTACCGTACCCGGGTTTCCGGGCGTTCCCGTACAAGGAGTACTCGGAGGTGTTCTTCGGACCGGAGTACAAGGTGCTGCGCGGCGGTTCGTTCGCCGTGGACCCGGTGGCCTGCCGGGGCACGTTCCGCAACTGGGACCATCCGATACGGCGGCAGATCTTCTCCGGGTTCCGCACCGCCCGCTCGGCGGAGGGCGCCTGATGTGCCGTCACCTGGCCTACGTGGGTCCGGCGGAGCCGCTGGGCGCGCTGCTGGTGGGCCCGCCGCACGGGCTGTACCGGCAGTCGTGGGCGCCCCGCCGGCAGCGGCACGGCACGGTCAACGCGGACGGCTTCGGCGTCGGCTGGTACGCCGAGGGCGACCCGGTCCCGGCCCGCTACCGGCGGGCCGGGCCCATCTGGGCCGACCTGTCGTTCACGGACCTGGCGCGGGTGGTGCGCACGGAGGCGCTGCTCGCCGCCGTGCGGGACGCGACGCTGTCCGGCGCCGACGCGGAGGCGGCCGCGGCGCCCTTCGCGTCCGGGGCGTGGCTGTTCAGCCACAACGGGGCGGTGCCGGGCTGGCCCGGTTCGCTCGCACCGCTGGCGGCCACGCTGCCCGCCGGGGACCTGCTGTCGCTGGAGGCCCGCAACGACTCGGCGTTCGTCTGGGCGCTGGTGCTGGCACGGCTGCGGGCCGGCGACGCCATGGGGCAGGCGCTGGCCGACACGGTCGCCGAGGTCGCGGCGGCGGCTCCACAAGCCCGGCTGAACCTGCTGCTCACCGACGGCGTCACCGTCGCGGCGACCGCGTGGGGGGACACCCTGTGGCACCTCGCGCGGCCCGGCGGGGGAACCGTCGTCGCCTCCGAGCCCTACGACGACGACCCGCACTGGCGGGAGGTGCCCGACCGCACCCTGCTGGCCGCGAGCCGTACCGACGTTCTGCTCACCCCGCTCAAGGAGCCTCTCACGTGAGTCCGTTCCGTCTGACCCGCACCCTCCCCGAGGACGCCACCGGCGCCGCGCTGCGCGCCGACGTCCGCGCGGGACTGACCGGCAGCCCCAAGACGCTGCCGCCGAAATGGTTCTACGACGCACGGGGCAGCGAGCTGTTCGAGGAGATCACCGCGCTGCCCGAGTACTACCCGACGCGCGCCGAGCGGGAGATCCTGCTCGCCCGCTCGGACGAGATCGCCGCCGCGTCCGGCGCCCGCACCCTGGTCGAACTGGGTTCGGGCTCCTCGGAGAAGACGCGGCACCTGATCGCCGCCCTGCACGGGCTGCACACGTACGTCCCGGTCGACGTCAGCGAGTCCGCGCTGACCGGGGCGGGACAGGCGCTGGCCGCCGAGCGGCCGGGTCTGCGGGTGCACGCGCTGGTCGCGGACTTCACGGCCGGGCTGACCCTGCCGGACACGCCGGGGCCGCGCCTGGTGGCGTTCCTCGGCGGCACCATCGGCAATCTGCTACCTGCCGAGCGGTCCGCGTTCCTCGCCTCCGTGCGCTCCCTCCTCGCGCCGGGCGACGCGCTGCTGCTCGGCACGGACCTGGTGAAGGACGAGAAGACGCTGGTCCGGGCCTACGACGACGCGGCCGGGGTGACGGCCTCGTTCAACAAGAACGTGCTGAACGTCGTCGACCGGGAGCTGGGCGCCGACTTCGACCCGGACGCCTTCGACCATGTGGCGCTGTGGGACGCGGAGCACGAGTGGATCGAGATGCGGCTGCGCTCGCGCACCGCGCAGTCCGTGAAGATCCCGGCGCTGGAACTGGTCGTGGACTTCGCGGAGGGCGAGGAGCTGCGCACCGAGGTGTCGGCGAAGTTCCGGCAGGAGGGGGTGCGTGCGGAACTGTCGGCCGCGGGGCTGGACCTGACCCGGTGGTGGACGGACGGGGAGGGGCGGTTCGCGCTGTCGCTGAGCGTCGCCCGCTGAGCCTCACGCGCCGGACTCACTCGAAGGCGAGGGTCTCCGTGATGCGCCGCGCGGCGCGCTCGGCCTCCTTCTCCGGGTCGGCGCCCTTGAGCACCTCGGTCATGTACTCCTTGATCGGGTTGTCGGCCTCGACCACGCTCCACCGGGGCGTGGCCGGGGTCGCCCGGCCCCGTGCGGCGCCGGCCGCCATGGCCTCCAGGCCCTCCTCCCCCGCGACCGAGCCGGCGAGGCCGGCCTTGTTGGGCACGTAGTTCATGGTGCGGGCGAGCTCGGTGTTCCAGCGGGCGCCGGTGAGGGCGGCGACGACCTCGACGGCGGCGTCCTCGACGTCCGTGCCGGCCGGGACGACGAGGTCGGAGCCGCCGGTGAAGACGGCGCCGGGGCGGCCGGCCTCCTTGCCGGGGACGGGGAAGTAGCCGATCTTGTCCTCGAGTCCGGGGTTCTGCTGGACGACGGCACGGACCAGTCCGGGGACGGCGATGATCTGGGCGACGCGTCCCTCGGCGAACACGCCCGCCTGCGGCGGGTGTTCCTCGTCGGCGTCGACGGGGCCGTCACCCAGCTTCTGGAGCCGGCGGTAGAAGTCCATGCCGCGCAGGGCGGCCTCGCTGTCGAGGGCGCCCTTCCAGACGCCGTCGCGTTCGGTGGCGAGTTCGCCGCCCTCCTCCCAGATGAACCCGGCGAGCGTGTACCAGTCCTGTCCGGCGAGGTAGATGCCCTGGGTGTACGAGGTGTCCAGCCGCTCGGTGGTCTCCAGCCACTCGTCGCGGGTCCTCGGCGGGGTGACGCCGGCCGCGCGGAAGAGGTCCTTGCGGTAGACGACGACGCGGTTGGCGGCGTACCAGGGGATGCCGTACTGCTGGGAGCCCCAGCGGCCGGGTTCGGCGAGGCCGGGCAGCCAGTCGTCGCGGCCCCAGTCGCGCATGGACTCCAGGGTGAGGTCGAGCAGGCCGTCGCTCTCGGCGTAGGCGGACACCTGGGTGTTGCCGACCTCGATGACGTCGGGTCCGTCCGGGTCCTTGCCCCGCAGCGCCTGCTGGACCTTCTCGCCGATGCCGGTCCACTCCTGGATGCGGATGTCGAGGTCGAGGGTCTCGTGCTCGCGCTCGAACTCCTCGGTGAAGCGGTCCAGGAAGTCCTGCGAGGCGCTGTGCTGCATCAGCCACACGGTGACGGTGCGCCGCTCCGCCGCGCTGTCGGACATCACCCCGCATCCGGTGAGCAGGGAGGCGGACACACAGACGAGGGCGAGCAGACGGCGTCTCACGTGGGGTCCTGTTTTTCTGTCTGGCGGACAGGGCGGGGCCCGGCGTGGGGGCGAGCCGGAGCTCGGACGGGTGCCCAGCATCTTGGTATGTACCAATGCTCGGGTCAAGGGCGTCAGGCGAACGGGGCCGACACCTCGCGCCCGGGCCCGGGGTGGGGCACGGTGGAGTGACGCGTGCCACTGGCGGGGAACCGCCGTGAGAGGAGCAGAGCATGTCGAACCACACCTACCGGGTCACCGAGATCGTCGGCACCTCGCCCGACGGCGTGGACGCGGCCGTCCGCAACGGCATCGAGCGGGCGTCGCAGACGCTGCGCAATCTGGACTGGTTCGAGGTGACGCAGGTGCGCGGGCAGATCGAGGAGGGGCGCGTCGCGCACTACCAGGTGGGTCTGAA
This sequence comes from Streptomyces werraensis, assembly GCA_014656175.1. Classification (GTDB taxonomy): domain Bacteria; phylum Actinomycetota; class Actinomycetes; order Streptomycetales; family Streptomycetaceae; genus Streptomyces; species Streptomyces werraensis. Next base: position 219,009 of record BNBX01000003.1, on the reverse strand, counting down.
GGTGGGCTTCCGGCTGGAGGAGACGGGCTGAGCCGCCTTTACGGTCAGGTGCGGCCCTCGCGCTCCTGCGCGTCCTTCAGCTCGCCCGAGGGAGTCGCCCAGCGCGCGTGGACGACGGTGAACCCGGCCCGGCGGGCGTCCTCGCAGACCAGTTCGTCGTCGTCGACCAGCATCCGCACCTGCCGGGTGCGGGCCAGGCGGCGCAGCACGGCCAGCTTGGTGAACCGGGCGGGCCGCCGGTCGGCGTTGCCGCGCATGTGCAGTTCCCCCTCGGGCAGCCCCTGCGCGGCCAGCCAGTCCAGGGTGTCGCGACGGCAGCGCTCGGGCCGGCCGGTGAGGTAGACGATGTCGCACGCCTCGGCGCTGTCCCGCACCAGCGCGATCCCCTCGGCGAGCGGCGGGTCCTGCGGCGCGGCGGCGAAGAAGCCGTCCCAGTCACGGGGCCTGCGCTCCAAGAAGTGCTGGCGGTGCGCGGTGCCGGCGAGGGTGTTGTCGAGGTCGAACACGGCCAGCGGACGCTGCGCCCGATCGGTGCGGTGGGTCACCCTCCCACCCTAGAGGCGCTTCCCAGGAATCCTGGCCGCTCCCGGGTGTTGAACCCGGTATGAGTTCCGTGATCGCCGCGACCCGCTTCTCCGTCCTCGACCGCTCACGGGTGCGCGAGGGGCACACCGCCCCCGAGGCACTGAGGGACACGGTGGAACTCGCGCGGGAGGCGGAGCGGCTCGGGTACCACCGGTTCTGGGTGGCCGAGCACCACGGCGTGCCCGGGGTGGCAGGTTCGGCGCCGACCGTGCTGGCGGCCGCGGTCGCCGGGGCGACCCGCACGATCCGCGTCGGCACCGGCGGGGTCATGCTGCCCAACCACCGTCCGCTGGTCGTGGCCGAGCAGTTCGGCGTGCTGGCCTCGCTGTTCCCGGACCGGATCGACATGGGTCTGGGCCGGTCGGTGGGGTTCACCGACGGGGTGCGCAAGGCGCTCGGGCGCGACAAGGGCGACGCGGAGGACTTCGCGGCCCAGCTCGAGGAACTGCTCGGCTGGTTCGAGGGCACCTCCCCCACGGGGGTGCGGGCCCGGCCGTCCGAGGGGCTGACCGTGCCGCCGTTCGTGCTGGCGATGGGCGAGGGCGCGGACATCGCCGCCCGCGCCGGGCTGCCGATGGTCATCGGGGACCTGCGCGACCGCGACCGGATGCGGCGCGGCGTGGAGCGCTATCGCGAGCGGTTCCGCCCCTCCGCGTGGGCGAAGGAGCCGTACGTGGTGATCTCCGGAACGGTGGCGGTGGCGGACACGCCCGAGCGTGCCCGGCGGCTGCTGGTTCCGGAGGCCTGGTCGATGGCGTATTCCCGTACCCACGGCACCTTCCCGCCGCTGCCGCCCGCCGAGCACGTCGAGTCCCTCGCCATGACGGCCAAGGAGCGCGGCTTCTTCGAGGCGGGGCTGACCGGGCAGCTCGCCGGTACCGAGGAAGAGGTGGAGCGGGAGCTGGAGGCGGTGCTGAAGGACACCGGCGCCCAGGAGGTCCTTGTCACCACCAGCACCTACGACCGTGACGCACTGCTGGACTCATACCGGCGGCTCGCGGCGCTCGCGGGGCTCGGCGGCAGCGCGACGCGCCGGTGAGCACACCGGCGCGTCGCGGGGAGGGCGCGGACGGGGGCGTCACCGCTCGCGGCCCCGGCCCGGGACGTCACGGCCGCGTCCGGGGGTGTCCCCGCGGTCCTTGCGGCCGGACTCGTCGGTCATCTCCGTCTCGGCCTCGATGCGCTCCTTGCGCACCCGGCCGCGCACGGTCTCGTTCGTGACCTTCTCCTCGGTGGTCATCCGCACGCGCTCGACCGGCACGGCCTCGGTGCTGACCACGGGGCGCTCCTCGTGCAGCGTGACCTCGTGCTGGTCCTCCTTGAAGGCCGGCCCGGACATGGCATCCTCGCGGTTGGCGTCCGTGATCGGCTCGCGCTCCACGCGTACTTCCTCGTGACGGACCGGGACGGTCTGCTGCACCTCCTCGGTCACCACGTACTTCCGCAGGCGTGCCCGGCCGCTCTCGTGGCGTTCGACGCCGACGTGCATGCGCTCCTCGGAGCGCGTCATCGCGTCGTTCGTGCCGCGCGTGCCGGCCTCGCCGCGGTGGGACATGGCGCCGGCCGTGCCGGACCGTTCGGCGGTGGTGCCCTTGGCGCCCGCCGCGGAGGACCTGCCGCCCTGCGCGCCCGTCATGCCGGCCGCACCGGACGTGCCGGCCGTGTCGCCGCGGCGTCCGGTCGCGGCACCCGCCGCGCCCGCCGCTCCGGCCGCGCCCGCGGCGCCGGCGGTTCCGGTGGTCCCGGCCCGGCCCGTGGTGCCGTCGCCGCCCTTGGGGTCGCCGAGGACGTTGTCCCAGTTGATGCCGTAGTACTCGTACAGCCGGTGTTCCTCGTCCACCGACAGGTGGCCGCCCGCGTCGATGTCCACGCTGGGCGCGCCCTTCACCTTGTCCTTGGGATAGGGCACCTCGAGGTGGTCCTCGACCAGGGAGGCGTCACGGATGGGTATGAACGATTCACTGGAACCGAACATCCCGGTCTTGACGGTCACCCACTCGGGGCGTCCACTCGCGTCGTCGAGGAAGACGTGCTTCGCGTCGCCGATCTTGTTGCCGTCCCCGTCGTACACGGGGTGATCCAGCAGGATCGAGATCTCTTCGCGGGTGATCATCTGTCATCACCCTCCTCTCGGGTCACTTCTCCGGTTCTCCTGATCAGGAGGTAAAAAACGGGACGAAAGTGATTAATCGCACTTTCTTTTGCACAGTGCGACAGGAGGGTGTCCGGGGAACGCGAGACGGGGCCGGAAGGAGCACCTTCTTCCGGCCCCGCCCGTCCGCACCTGCCGGCGAACGTCCGTGGGAGCGGCTACCGCTTGCCCGCCTTGCGGGTCGCCCGCAGCCACTCCTTGTTCATGCCCGTGATGGAGGTCAGCGGGATGCCCTTGGGACAGGCGGTGGCGCACTCCCCGGCGAGGGTGCAGCCGCCGAAGCCCTCCTCGTCCATCTGCGCCACCATGTCCAGCACCCGGGTCTCCCGCTCGGGGGCGCCCTGCGGCAGCACGTTCAGGTGGTTGATCTTGGCGGAGGTGAACAGCATCGCCGCGCCGTTGGGGCAGGCCGCGACGCAGGCGCCGCAGCCGATGCACTCGGCGTGCTCGAAGGCGAAGTCGGCGTCCGGCTTCGGCACCGGGGTGGCGTGCGCCTCGGGGGCGGAGCCGGTGGGCGCGGTGATGTAGCCGCCGGCCTGGATGATGCGGTCGAAGGCGGAGCGGTCGACGACCAGGTCCTTGATCACCGGGAAGGCGGCGGCCCGCCACGGCTCGATGTCGATGGTGTCGCCGTCCTTGAAGGACCGCATGTGCAGCTGGCAGGTGGTGGTGCGCTCGGGCCCGTGGGCGTCGCCGTTGATGACCAGCGAGCAGGCGCCGCAGATGCCCTCGCGGCAGTCGTGGTCGAAGGCGACCGGGTCCTCGCCCTTGAGGATGAGCTCCTCGTTGAGGGTGTCGAGCATCTCCAGGAAGGACATGTCGGGAGAGATGCCGTCCACCTCGTACGTGGACATGGCGCCGTCGGCGTCGGCGTTCTTCTGGCGCCAGACGCGCAGGGTGAGCTTCATGCGTAGCTCCGCTGGGTGGGGTGGACGTACTCGAAGACCAGGTCTTCCTTGTGCAGGGTCGGAGCCTCGCCGGTCCCGGTGAACTCCCAGGCGGCCGCGTAGGAGAACTCGTCGTCCTTGCGGGCCGCCTCGCCGTCCGGCGTCTGTGACTCCTCACGGAAGTGACCGCCGCAGGACTCGGTGCGGTGCAGCGCGTCGAGGCACATCAGCTCGGCGAGCTCCAGGTAGTCGACGACGCGGTTGGCCTTCTCCAGCGACTGGTTGAACTCCTCGCCGGTGCCCGGGACCTTGATGCGCCGCCAGAACTCCTCGCGGATCTGCGGGATGCGCTCCAGGGCCTTGCGCAGTCCGGAGTCGGAGCGGGCCATGCCGCAGAACTCCCACATCAGCTCTCCGACCTCGCGGTGGAAGGAGTCCGGGGTGCGGTCGCCGTCGACCGACAGCAGCCGCTCGATGCGCTGCTCGGTCTCGGTCAGGGCCTCCCGCACGGCCGGGTGGTCGCCGGTCACCGCGTCGAGCCCCGGGTTGCGGCCGAGGTAGTCGTTGAGGGTCGCCGGCAGCACGAAGTAGCCGTCGGCGAGGCCCTGCATCAGCGCGGAGGCGCCGAGCCGGTTGGCGCCGTGGTCGGAGAAGTTGGCCTCGCCGATCGCGAACAGGCCCGGGATCGTGGTCTGCAGGTCGTAGTCGACCCACAGGCCGCCCATCGTGTAGTGCACGGCGGGATAGATCCGCATCGGCACCTCGTACGGATCCTCGTCGGTGATCCGCTGGTACATGTCGAAGAGGTTGCCGTACTTGGCCTCGACCGCCTTGCGGCCCATCCGCCTGATGGCGTCGGCGAAGTCCAGGTAGACGCCCTGGCCTCCGGGGCCCACTCCCCTGCCCTCGTCGCAGACGTTCTTCGCGGCGCGGGAGGCGATGTCACGGGGCACCAGGTTGCCGAAGGACGGGTAGATGCGCTCCAGGTAGTAGTCGCGCTCGTCCTCGGGGATCTGCGCGGGCGGGCGGGTGTCGCCCTTGGCCTTGGGCACCCAGATGCGGCCGTCGTTGCGCAGCGACTCGCTCATCAGCGTCAGCTTCGACTGGTGGTCGCCGGTGCGCGGGATGCAGGTGGGGTGGATCTGGGTGAAGCAGGGGTTGGCGAAGTACGCCCCGCGCCGGTGCGCGCGCCAGATCGCGGTGGCGTTGGAGTTCATGGCGTTCGTCGACAGGTAGAAGACGTTGCCGTACCCGCCGGTCGCCAGGACGACGGCGTCCGCGAAGTACGTGGAGATCTTCCCGGTGATCAGGTCGCGGGCGACGATGCCGCGCGCCCGCCCATCGACGACGATCAGGTCCAGCATCTCGGTGCGCGGGTGCATCTCCACGTTGCCGGCGGCGATCTGCCGGCTGAGCGCCTGGTAGGCGCCGAGGAGGAGCTGCTGGCCCGTCTGGCCGCGGGCGTAGAAGGTGCGGGAGACCTGGACGCCGCCGAAGGAGCGGGTGTCGAGCAGGCCGCCGTACTCGCGGGCGAAGGGCACGCCCTGCGCGACGCACTGGTCGATGATCTCCACCGAGATCTGCGCCAGGCGGTGCACGTTGGACTCGCGGGCGCGGAAGTCGCCGCCCTTGACGGTGTCGTAGAAGAGGCGGTGGACGGAGTCGCCGTCGTTGCGGTAGTTCTTCGCGGCGTTGATGCCGCCCTGCGCGGCGATGGAGTGGGCACGGCGCGGGGAGTCCTGGTAGCAGAACTGGACCACGTGGTAGCCCTGCTCGGCGAGGGTGGCGCCGGCGGAGCCGCCCGCGAGACCGGTGCCGACGACGATGACGGTGTGCTTGCGCCGGTTGGCGGGGTTGACCAGCCTGGCCTCGAAGCGGCGCGTGTCCCAGCGCTCGTGGATGGGGCCGGCCGGGGCCTTGGTGTCGGCGACCGGCGCGCCAGTCGTGTAGTCGGTGTACGAGGTCATGGTCAGCTCACCACTCCGGTCATGACACCCACGGGGACGGCGAGGAAGCCGGCCGTGAGCAGCAGCGCAAGGGCGTTGGCGGTGGTCTTCAGGGCGCGGTCGCGGGTGCGGCTGCCGGCGCCGAGGGTCTGGGCGGCACTCCAGAAGCCGTGCCGGATGTGCAGTCCGACGGCGAGCATCGCGACGATGTAGATGGTGTTGCCGTACCAGGTGGAGAACGTGTCCACGACGTTCTGGTAGGGCTTGCCGGACTCGAAGCCGCCGGAGTGGACGGTGCCGGTGGTCAGGTCGAGCAGGTGCCAGACGATGAACAGGGCGAGGATGATCCCGCCCCAGCGCATGGTCCGCGTGGCGTAGCTCGCCCGCGCCTTCCTGTGCACGTACTTGGCCGGGCGCGCCCTGATGTCGCGGCGGCTGAGCTGGTAGGCGGAGACGGCGTGCGCGACCACGGCGAGGACCAGCACCACGCGGACGACCCACAGCGTCCACTCGTAGTGCATGAACGGCTCGCCGATCGTGCGCAGCCAGTGGGCGTAGTGGTTGAACTCCCCGGCCCCGAAGAAGATCTTCAGATTGCCGAGCATGTGGACGACCAGGTACAGCAGCATGACGAGGCCGCTGACCGCCATCACTGTCTTCTTGCCGACGGTCGAGTCCCACACGGTGCGTGCCATGGACGGCCGTCGGTCCGTCCGCGTTGCCAGAGCCATGTCACCAGACGCTAGGGCCGGAGGGCCCCATCGGTCCAAGACATGGTGCGGCTGGATCCGATAGGGCGCGCCTATCATGGCTGCGTGCAGTTCCAGCAGCTCCAGTACTTCGTGGCCGTGGCCGAGACCCGGCACTTCACCCGCGCCGCCGAGCTGGTCCACGTCGCCCAGCCGTCCCTGTCGCAGCAGATCAAGGCGCTGGAGCGGGAGCTGGGGGCGGATCTGTTCCGGCGGGCGCGCGGCAACATCACGCTGACCGACGCGGGCGAGGCGCTGCTGCCGCTGGCCCGGCGGATCCTGGCGGACGCGGACACCGCCCGGCACGAGGTGCAGGAGGTGGCGCAGCTCCGCAGCGGCCGCGTCCGGCTCGGCGCGACCCCGAGCCTGTGCACGGGTCTGCTGCCGGACGTGCTGCGCGCCTTCCACGACCGCTATCCGGGCGTACGGCTGCTGATCGAGGAGGGCGGTTCGCACGACCTGGTGCGCGAGCTGGCGCGCGGCGCGCTGGACCTCGCCCTGGTGGTGCTGCCGCTGCCGACGCCCTCCCCCGCGCTGACCACGGTGGAGCTGCTGCGGGAGGACCTGGTGGTGGTCTCCTCCCCGGACGCGCCCCGCCCGGGCCGGGGGCGGCGCGCGGTGCGCATCGCCGACCTGGAGGGCGAGCGTCTGGTGATGTTCCGGCACGGCTACGACCTGCGGGAGCTGACCGTGGCCGCGTGCCGGGCGGAGGGGTTCGAGCCGGAGTTCGCCGTGGAGGGCGGGGAGATGGACGCGGTGCTGGGGTTCGTGCGGGCGGGCCTGGGCGTGGCGGTGGTGCCGCGCATGGTGGCCGCCCGCTCCGGCCACGGTCTGCGCGTCACCCCGCTGGCCCGCCCCGGCCTGCACCGCACGATCGCCCTGGCCCACCGCAGCGACGTGGCGCCGCCCCGGGCGGCGCGGGAGCTGCAGAGGATGCTGCTGGAGCGGTGAGCGCCGTCCGCGCGGGCCCGGCCGGCGGTCTCAGAAGGCGGCCCGGACCGAGCCGACCCGCTCGCCGTGCCCCAGCACCGGGACGGTGGCGAGTTCGCGGAGGGTGTCGTCGGCGTCCACGTCGACGCCGAGGCGGCGCAGCGCGGCGACCATCACCACGGGACGGGCACGCTGGGAGCCGTCGGCGATCTTCAAGGCCACCGCCGAGCCGTCCGGCAGGCCGAGCGCGTAGACACCCTCGGCGCCGTCCTTGGCGACGGCGCCCGGCAGGGCCCGCATGAGCCGGGTCACGTCACGCCCGGTGCCCCCGACGTACTCCGGGTGCGTGTTCATCGCCCGGACGACGCGGTGTTCGAGGGTCCCCTCGGGCGCGGAGGCCAGGCGCCCGAAGGCGCGGGCGAGGCCCCTCAGACCGATCGCGAACAGCGGCGCACCGCAGCCGTCGACGCCCGTGGCCGTGACCTTCTCCCCCGCGAGCTCCTCCACCGTCACGCGCAGCCGGGTCTGGAGCGGGTGGAGCGGGTCGAGGTACGTGCCGGCGTCCCAGCCGTTGGCGACGCAGGTCGCCAGCATCGCGGCGTGCTTGCCGGAGCAGTTCATCGTCAGCGGGGTCGGCCCGCCGCCGTTCGCCAGGTGGGCGCGCAGCGCGGCCTCACCGATCGGCAGGCCCGGTGTGCAGCGCAGCGCATCCGTGGAGAGCCCGGCGGACGCGAGGATCGCCCGTACGCCCTCCACGTGCATGTCCTCACCGGAGTGGCTGGCGCAGCTCAGCGTGAGGAGCGGGCCGTCCAGGTCGAGCCCGGCGCGCAGCATGCCGAGCGCTTGGAGGGGCTTGTTGGACGAGCGCGGGTACATCGGGGCGTCGACGTCCCCGATCCGCACCTTCTCGGACCCGTCGGGCCCGGTCGCCAGAACGGCCCCGTGGTGCACGGACTCCAGGAACTCACCGCGCCGGACCTCGGCCACCACGCTGTACGTCACACCCGTCTCCTCACACTCCCGGGGGCGCGGGGAACCGCGCGCCCGGCCCGAACGAACCCGCACAGGTCAGGGCACCTCGGGGGGCACCGGCGTGCCCTGGTGGTAGTACATCCGCCAGCCCGACTCCTCGTCGCGCCTGCGCCACAGGGAACTCCGCCGCGCCCGCCGTCCCTCGAAACGGGTCTCGTACGTGAGGTGCACCAGGCCGGGCGCCAGCAGCACGCCCCGGAAGTCGGACGGCTCGTACAACGGGCCGCCCTCCGCACCGCCGGGATGATCCGCCAGCTCCGCGACCATCACCTCGAACGTGTAACGACGCCCCGAGGCACCCACCTCAGCGAACTCGGGATCCAGCAGGCGCATCGTCTCGCTGCGGGAGGACCGCACGGCGGGGTCCATCAGCCGCAGCTCCCCCTGGATCGCCGCCCGGACCGCCTCCGTCTCCTCGTCGGTCACCGTGCGCACCCCGTCCCGTACGTCATCCCGTCGCGTCCACCAGGGCCAGCTCGTGCAGCCGTTCCGGCGGGCCGGGGCGGGCGTAGTACCAGCCCTGGGCCGTGTCGCAGCCGAGGACGCGCAGCTGCTCGGCCTGCGCGCCGGTCTCCACGCCCTCCACGGTGACCGCGAGGTCGAGGCTGTGGGCGAGCGAGACGATCCCCTCGACGATCTTGAGGTCCACCGGGTCGGCGGGGAACTGCTGCATGCTCCGGGTGAAGGAGCGGTCCAGCTTGAGGACGCTCACCGGGAGGCGGCGCAGGTTGGCGAGGTTGGAGTAGCCGGTGCCGAAGTCGTCGAGGGCGATGTCGACGCCCATCTCGGCGAGCCGGCGCAACGGCTTGAGCAGGTCGTCGTCGGCGCCGATGAGCGCGGACTCGGTGACCTCCAGGCACAGGGCGTCCGGGGCGACGCCGGTGCGCTCCAGGATCTCCACGGTGTCCTGCACCAGGCCCGGGTGGGTGAGCTGGCAGGGCGACAGGTTCACGTTGATGCGCAGCGGGCCGAGCGCGTCGCCGCCGTTGGCGTCGCGCCATGACCGGGCCTGGCGCACCGACTGCTCCAGCACCCAGCGGCCGAGCGGCACGATCAGCCCGGTGTGCTCGGCGAGCGGGATGAAGCGGTCCGGGGACAGCACCCCGTGCTGCGGGTGCAGCCAGCGCACCAGCGCCTCCGCGCCCCGGACGCTGCCGTCGCCGAGGTGCACCAGGGGCTGGTACTCGATGAAGAACTCACCGCGGTCCAGAGCCGTGGGCAGCGCCGTGGTGAGGCCGTGCCGGGTGATGGCGCGGGCGTCGGCCTCCGGGTCGGCGAGCTCGAAGCGGTTGCCGCCGGCCGCCTTGGCCCGGTACATCGTGATGTCGGCGCTGCGCAGCACCTCCGCCGCGCTGCGCTCCCCCGCGGGGCCCTCGACGATGCCGATGCTGCCGCGGACGGTCAGCTCCCGGCCGTCGATGCTGATCGGGGCGAGCAGGGCGTTCATGATGCGGCCGGCCAGCTCGTCGACCGTGCGGCGGGTGTCCGGGCCGGTGGTGAGGGCGACGAACTCGTCGCCACCGAGCCGGGCCACCATCTCGCCCGGCGCGGTGGCGCAGGACTGGAGCCGGTCGGCGACCTCGACGAGCAGCCGGTCGCCCGCCGCGTGGCCGAGGCTGTCGTTGACGGTCTTGAAGCCGTCCAGGTCGAGGTAGCAGAGGCCGAACCGCTGGCCGGGTCCGGCCGCGAGGGCCTTCTCCAGGCGCTCGAAGAAGAAGGTGCGGTTGGGCAGTCCGGTGAGCGCGTCGTGGGTGGCCTCGTAGCGCAGCCGGAGGTTGAGCAGCCGCCGCTCGGTGGTGTCCTCCATGAGGGCGAGCTGGTACTGGGGTTCGCCGTCGGCGTCGCGCAGCAGGGAGACGGTGAGGTTGGTCCACAGGACCGTCCCGTCAGGGCGGTAGAAGGCCTTCTCGACGTGGTAGTGCTCGCGCTCGCCGCTCACCAGCTCCTCGTAGAGCCGCCAGGTCTGCGGGGCGTCGTCGGGGTGGGTCCAGTCCCTGACGTTGCGGCCCAGCAGGGCCTGCTCGGTCAGGCCGAACATGCGGCTGAGGGCGCCGTTGACCTGGAGGACTGTGCCGTCGAGGTCGGCGATGCCGATCCCTATGGCCGCGCCTTCGAAGACCGCGCGGAATCGCGCCTCGGTGGCGTGCAGGGCCTGCGCGACCACGCCCTGCGCCTGCAGCGCGGCCTTGGCGATGGCCTCCTGCTCGGCCAGCGTCCGCTCGCGCAGGGCCTGGGCGAAGCCGGCCGCCATGGCGTGCTGGAGGCGTGCGCTGCGTGTCCTGAGGGTCTCGCGGTCGCCGTCGTCCCCGCAGTAGAGGACGAGGTAGGCGTCGACGCAGTCCAGGGTGCGGCTGAGCGCCTCGGGGTCCGTGCAGTGCGCCTCGACGAGCGCCGCGCCGGCTGCCCGGCCCGCCTCCGCGTCGAAGGACCGGGCGCGCAGGGCCTCGCTCAGCCGCCGGGCGACCGGGAGCAGCCGCTCCTCGAACTCGGGGCGGGTGGCGGCGGTCGAGGTCACCGGGTAGACGGCCCGGCTCCAGATCGTCGCGAACCGGCGCAGTCTGCCCTCCGGCCCGTCCGGCTCCGCGCTCACGCCGTACGCCCCACGCCCGCGAGACCGGAGAAGGCGTAAGGATCCTCGTCCTCCGGTGCGGTGTCGGGACGCCATCGCGGCATCGGCACCAGTCCGGGTTCCACCATGTCGTACCCCTCGAAGAACCGCGCGATCTCGTCGCGCGTGCGCATGATCAGCGGGTTGCGCATGTCTCGGTACACGTCGACCGCCCCCTCGGCCCACTCCGGCGGCAACGGGATCCCCTCGTACGTCGCATGGGTGAGCACCAGCATGCTCCCGGGCGCCAGGGCGTCGCGCAGTTCGGCCACCGCCCCGTACGGGTCGTCCGCTTCTTCCACGAAGTGAAGTATGGCAACGAGAAGCAACGCGACCGGCCGATTCAGGTCGATCAGCCGGCCGACTTCGTCACTGCCGAGAATGTCCTGCGGCTTGCGGAGGTCGGCGGCGAGGATGTCCGCGCGGTCGTTGCCCTCCAGGACCACTTTGCTGTGCGCGACCGCCACCGGGTCGTGGTCCACGTACATCACCCGCGCCTCGGGGTCGGCCGCCCCGGCCACCTCGTGCACGTTCCCGAACGTGGGGATGCCGGAGCCGATGTCGAGGAACTGGGTGACCCCCTCGGCGACGGCGAAGCGCACCGCCCGCCGCATGAACGCCCGGTTCGCCTGCATGACCTTGGGCAGTCCCGGCATGAACTCCATGGCCTTGCGGGCAGCTTCCCTGTCGACCTCGAAGTTGTGCGAACCGCCCAGGTAGAAGTCGTACATCCGGGAGACACTGGGCACCGTGATGTCGATGCTCCGTGGGGCCCAGGCGGGACGCTCCATGTATCTCTCCAAGGCGTAGGCGATCCGGTGTTCGAGCAGAGGCTACTGATCGCCCGCCAACAGGGCGACCCCAAACGGAAATTGACCATCCGTTCCCGGTCACTGCCTCTGGCACGTGCCCACTTTGCGGGTGCACAGGATCATTACGTGACGTGATCACGTCACTCCATAGTGTTCCGGCGCGCGGGAGGAACCCGGGGAAAACGGTCCGCCCCTCCGCGGATCGCGGAGGGGCGGACTCGGGGCCGGCGGCGCCGGGGTCGGCACCCTGGGGAGGTCGTCACTTCTCCGACGCGCCGACCGGCTTCCCGTCGGGCCGTACGGCGTACCACGTGCCGCCGACGCCCTGGCCGTTGGTGTCGCCGGGCGCCTTGTCCCCGGCGAAGGTGTAGATGGGCCAGCAGTTGATCGTCTGCTGCTCGGCGCCGTCGGGCCGGGTGAAGGTCATGTAGCCCTTCTTCTGGATGCCCTTGGTGTCGTCGAAGTCGACCGGAGAGACGACCGGCCACTTCTTCACGCACTCTCCGGTGCAGTTCGAGACGGGCTCCGGCCACGCCTCGTCCTTCATGAAGCGGTAGACCGTCATGCCCTTCTCGTCGACGACGATCTCGCCGAGCTCGGGATCCTCCCGGGTCGACAGCCCCGGCAGATCGGCGGACTGCGCCTTCTTGCCCTCCGGGGTGAACGCGAACCACTTGCCGCCCACGCCCTGGCCCTTGACGTCGCCGGCGTTCACGTCCTTGACGTACCGGTACGCCGGCCAGCCGTCCACGGTGAGCTGCTTGGTGCCGTCGGCGCGGGTGATCTCGCCGAGCAGCGCCTTGTCGATGCCCTCGCCCGCCGAGGCGTCGTCCGCCGGCACCGGCGGCCAGGTCTTCGCGCAGTCCCCGTCGCAGTTGGACTTGGGCGGGTTCGCGGAGTCCTGGTCGAACCGGTAGAGGGTCAGGCCCAGTTCGTCGGTCACCACCTTGCCGAGCTCGGCGTCGGTGGCCACGTTCAGCTGCCCCGCCGTGTTGGCCGGCGGGCTCGGGGCCGGGGAGTTCTGGCCCGCCTGCGCGCCGCTGCCGATGCCGCCGAGGTCGCCCGGCGCCGTGATCCCCACGTTCTGGCTGGAGGGCGGCTGGGTGTCCTGACCGCACGCCGTCGTCAGGGTCAGCACCGCCGCGGCGCTCACCACCAGTGAGGCGGTCCGCCAGGAGGTCTTCATCGTCAACTCCAGATGATCGCAGAGGTGTCGCAGCGCTCTGCCGCGCCGCCGCTCGACGATGGGTACGCACGGCGGCACAGGTTGTGTTCAACGGCGACCCGTTTTTCTTTTCTTAACTCCTTCGTGGCATTCCCCTGGCTCTCGCGCGTGGCACGGCTCCGGACGACTCATGATCTTCGTCGTGCAAGCACTTGTACCGACCCAAACCCGTACCGCTGCGCGCGTGTTGGCCGTGGTCACGCTGCTCTGGACGCTCGCCGGCGCATCCGGCCAGGCGGCGGCGGACGCCTGCGCGTACGCCTCGACGGGGCCGGACGGCACAGAGGCGGTGGCGATCGCGGGCGCCGTCGACTGGGACGCCCCGCCCTGCTTCCCTCCACCACCGCCACCCACCCCGACGCCCAGCCCCACACCGACTCCCACACCCACCCCGACGCCGACGCCGCCCCCTCCACCACCGCCGCCCTCGCCGACGCCGACCCCTCCGAAGCCGAAGCCCACCCCCACCGTGCGGCCCGTCGCGCCGCCCGCCGCGCGCCCCGCCCCGCCGCCTCCCCCGACGCCGACGGTCAGGCCGCGCCCGACGTTCCGTCCGCCGCCGCCTCCGCCGCCGCCGAAGCCGTCCGCGACCCCGAGCCCCCGCCCGACCCTGCGGACCGTCACCTACCCGCGCCACCGCGCGACCGAGGTGAAGCGGCCGGCCCGGAGCACCACGTCGCCGCTCGTCTTCGTCCTGCTCATCACCACCCCGGCGGTGGTCGCCGTGGCCGCCCTGCGTCCGCGCTGACGACCGCCCGCGCAACCGATCGCCCCTCTCTGTCTGGAGGCACCTCTTGCCGGAATGGCTTGTTCTCACCCTCGCCATGCTCGCCGCCTGCGCCGTCGTGGTGATCATCACCCTTGTGAGACACCGGAGGGCGGCCGAGGACGAGGACCCCAGCGAGACACCGGACGTCATCGAGTACATGACGATGTGGATCGGCGTCGTGTACGCCATCGTGCTGGGTCTCGCCATCGCCGGCGTCTGGGAGGGCCGCAGCGCCGCACAGGACAACGTCCGGGCCGAGGCGGTCGCCCTGCACGAGGTCTCGGAGCGGGTGCGGGTCTACCCCGCCGAGATCCGCGACCGGATCCGTGACGATGTCAACGCCTATGTCGGACACGTCGTCACCACTGAGTGGAAGACCATGGCCGACCACGGCCGGCTGACCGACGAGGGCTCCGAACTGCTCGACCGGCTACGCCGGGACGTGACCGACTACGAGCCGCGCACCGACTTCGAGGCGCAGGCCTACCAGCCGCTCGTGGACCAGGTGGCCGCCGCCGACCAGGCGCGCAGCGCCCGCGCGGAGTCGACCGGGGCGACCATGCCGGGCGTGGTGTGGTTCGGCCTGGTCACCGGGGCCGTGGTCACCATCGGCATGATCTTCGCCCTGCAGATCCGGCGCACCCGCCGCGAACTGATCCTCGCCGGGCTGTTCTCGGCGCTCATCGCCTTCCTGCTCTTCCTCATCTGGGACTTCGACGCGCCCTACAGCAGGGGCCTGGCCGCGACGGCGGAGCCGTTCCTGCGGCTGTTCCCGGAGGTCAGGAGCTAGGCGCACGGCATCGCTGACGCCTCCGGCCGACAGCGGCCGGGGGCGGCCGTCACACAGGGGCCTCACCGGTGTTCATCGCCGCACGCCGAACTCCCCGGCCGGCGTGCCGCCGACCCGCCCCGCGCACTCCCGCGCCCCGGACACCGTCAGGGTCCGGGGCGCGGGTTCCGAACACGGGCGGAACGGGAGACCGAGGGGAGCAGCGCCTCAGATCCGCTTCTCGGCGCGGCGGCGCATCCAGAAGAAGCCGCTGCCGACGACCGCGGCGGCCACCAGCGACCCGCCGATCGCCATGTCGGTGGGGGTCGCGCCGGTGGTGCTGCTGCCGCCGATGCCGCCGCGGACACCGCCGATGACGGTGAAGGCGGCCGGGCGCGTCAGGCTGCGGCCGGAGCAGTGGACGGTGATGTCGTAGGAACCGGGGCGGGCGTCCTGGTGGATGGTGGCGACGCCCCTGGCGGTGTCGTGGCCGCCCCTGCCGGCGTCGACACCGCCCCTGCCGGCGTCGTTGCCGCCCCCGCCGGCGTCCATACCGCCCCTGCCCGCGTCGTTGCCGCCCCCGCCCGCGTCCATACCGCCCCTGCCCGCGTCGTTGCCGCCCCTGCCGGCGTCGTTGCCGCCGCTGACGGGCGTGAGGTTCGTCCGCGGGAAGGCGTTCGAGGTGGCGTGGCCGCCGTTGGGGCAGCCGTCGACGGTGATGGTGAGCTGGCCGCCCCGGGCGATGACGCTGGGCAGGGCGACGATGTTGGACGGGTTGGGCACCCGTCCGCCGTCCGCGACGGCCACCGGGGCGGCGACCCCGAGGACGGCGACCGCGGCTCCGGCGGCCGCAAGGGCACGTGTCTTGCGCATGTGATCCTCCGCGGGAGACGCCCCGGGTCCCGTCCCCGGTCGATCGGCGAGAAAGCGCCTCCCGGAAAGACCCTCAGTTGCCGTGCGCCGCCGCGCATTTCGGGAATGGTCCGTACGGTTGAGGGCCGCCCCCGCCCCTCCCGTGCGGGCGGGTGCATCGCCGCAGGTCACGGACCGTCAGAAGATCTTCGTCCCGGATCACCTCGGATGGCGCACGCCGCCCGCCCGTGGGCCACCCGTTCGCCGCCGTCCCGTCGCCGGTGGCGCACCCTCCGCTTAGCGTTCACGTCATGCGCGAGTGACACGGCGACGGCCGTGTCGAGAGGGGAAGGCGAATGTCAGCTTTCGAGCCGGCCGAAGCCGAAGAGGAGGCACGCCCGAGGAGGCGCGCCCCGTGGGGCGTGATAGCGCTGGTCCTGCTCACCGGCCTCGCGCTGCTCCGCAACGGCTCCGGGGAGTTCGACGTGGGCCCGCCGCAGCCGGCCGGTGCGGCCGCCACGGAGAGCGCGACCCCCGGCGTCGCCGTCGGCACGCTGCCGCCGCTGCCGTACGCGGTGCCGGACCGGGTGCGGATCCCGGCGATCCAGGTGGACGCGCCGATCGTGCCGGTGGGCCTGGACGCGGAGGGCTGGGTGGACGCGCCGCCGCCCGAGGACCCGAACCTGGCGGGCTGGTTCACCGGCGCGGTCTCGCCGGGCGAGAAGGGCACGTCGGTCGTGGTCGGGCACGTGGACAACGCGCAGGGCCCGGCCGTGTTCTACGGTCTGGGCGCGCTGAAGAGGGGCAATCGGGTCGAGATCGCCCGCAAGGACGGCAAGACCGCCGTGTTCGAGATCTACGGCGTGGAGGTCTTCTCGAAGAACGACTTCCCCGGCGACCGGGTCTACGCGTCCAAGGGCACCGCAGAGCTGCGGGTCATCACCTGCGGCGGCGGCTTCACCCAGCAGGACGGCTACGACGGCAACGTGGTCGCCTTCGCGCGCCTGGCCGAGGTCCGCTGAGCCGTCCCCGCCCGGACGGGCGGGAACGGCGCGGACGTTCTCAGACGTACTCCCGGCGGGGCACGGTGACGTGGTAGCCGGAGTCCAGCAGGTGCGGCAGATAGGAGCGCAGGGCCTTCACGCTCTGCGAGCGGTCGCCCCCGGCGTCGTGGGACAGCACCACGACGCCGGGGGCGGCGCCGTCCTCGACCCGGCCGACGATGGTGCGGGTGCCGGGCTCGGTCCAGTCGAGGGTGTCGACGGTCCAGGCGAGCGGCTCCATGCCCAGTTCGGCGCCGAGCTCGAAGGCCGCGCGATTCCAGGCGCCGTAGGGGGCACGGAACCATTCCGGGCGGGCGCCGTAGTGCTGCTCGACGACGTCGCTGGTGCGTTCCATCTCCGAGCGGATGGTGCGGCGGCGGAGCTTCGTCAGCAGCGGGTGCGACCAGGTGTGGTTGCCGACGACATGGCCCTCGTCGGCCATGCGGGCCAGCAGGTACGGGTTGTAGGCGGCCATCTCGCCGCACACGAAGAACATCGCGCGCACCTCGTACCGGGCCAGGGTGTCGAGGATGTCGGGGGTGTAGCGGGGGTCGGGCCCGTCGTCGAAGGTGAGCACGACGGTGCGGCCGTTGTCCGGAACCTTCAGCAGCGGCTCCTTGCGCACCGGGGTCCTGCCGGACGCGGTGCGCGGAGGGCCGTACCCGGTCAGCGGCCTCAGGCGGTACTCGGAGGGCCTGAGCGGGCGGCGGGCCGCGGGCGCTCCGGCGGCGGGCGGCGAGGCGGGCGCGCCCCGGTTCCCGGCCCCCGGCGCGAGCGCCGCGGCCACGCCTGCCGCGCCCAGTGTGGCGGCAGCGGCGAGCAACGCCCGGCGCCGGGTGAGCAAGTGATCCTTCTGCATGACTCATGAGTCGCCCCGCGACGGTCCGGCGCAGCGCCACGACACCGGTGCGGCGGCACGATTTCACCTGATCGGCGCAGCATACGGCGGAGATTCCCGGGGACCGCGCGGTGTCCGGCCGGACGGCGCTCCGATAACCTCGCGGTCGTGACAGAACAGCAGTCCCATCGGTTCGAGCGGGGCACGGACGGCCCGAAGGTGATCGTGGCCGGCGTGGACGGCTCCGACTCGTCGCTGCGCGCGGCGGCGTACGCGGCGGGTCTGGCGCGGCGTCAGGGCGCGCTCCTCGCCATCGTGTACGTACAGCCGGTGCTGGCGGCCGGGGCGGCGCTCGGCGCGCCGGTGGCGGACACGACGGAGGAGATAGCGCAGGACCTGGCGGCGCAGATCCGGGAGTCGATGGAGCGGATCAAGGGGATCTTCGACATCCGCTGGGAGTTCCACACCTTCCGGGGTGACCCGTACAACGGCCTGGTCAAGGCGGCGGACGACCTCACGGCGGACGCGGTGGTGGTGGGCGCGTCCGAGCAGGCGGGGCACCGGTTCGTGGGGTCGGTGGCGGTGCGGCTGGTGAAGGCGGGGCGCTGGCCGGTGACGGTGGTGCCGTAGTCCGGTGAAGGCGGGCCCCGCGGCTCGCGTGGTGTCTTCCGTCGGCGGCGCCGCGGGAGGATCATGAGCCCTCGTCAGCCGCTTGCCGAACGCGAAGAGGTGAGGCGCATGGCCGGGATCCGGGCCGGTGAGGGGATTCTCCGCCGCAAACCGATCGAGCACATCGAGGAGACGGAGGTCGGCAGGGGCGCGCGGCTGGAGCGCACCCTGGGCCTCTGGCAGCTCACCGCGATCGGGGTGGGCGGCATCATCGGTGCGGGCATCTTCACCCTGGCGGGGACCGTGGCGAACGGCACGGCGGGTCCCGCGGTGCTGATTTCCTTCCTGATCGCGGGTGTCGCGAGCGCCGCGGCGGCGCTGTCGTACGCGGAGTTCGCGGGGATGATCCCGAAGGCGGGCTCGGCCTACACGTACGGGTACGCGGTGCTCGGCGAGCTGGCGGGCTGGTTCATCGGCTGGGACCTGCTGCTGGAGTACACGGCGATCGTCGCGGTGGTCGGAATCGGCATCTCCGGCTACTTCAGCTTCCTGGTGAACGAGATGGGCGCGGACCTTCCTGCCTGGATGCTGGGCGCGCCCGGCACCGGGGACGGGCACCGGGTGGATCTTTTCGCGGCGCTGCTGTGTCTGCTGATCGCGGCGCTGCTGAACCTCGGCATCAAGAACGCGGCGCGCTTCGAGACGGTCGTCGTGGTGCTGAAGGTGGCGGTCGTGCTGCTGGTGATCGGTGTCGGCGTGTTCCACATCCAGGCGGCGCACTACGAGCCGTTCTTCCCGTTCGGCGTCGGCGGGGCGTTCACGGGGGCGGCGACGGTGTTCTTCGCGGTGTTCGGCTACGACGCGATGTCGACGGCGGCGGAGGAGTCCAAGGACGCGCAGCGGCACATGCCGAAGGCGATCATCTACTCGCTGGTCATCTCGATGGTGCTGTACGTGGCGGCCTGCCTGGTGCTGACGGGCATGCAGGACTACAAGGACATCGACCCGGAGAGCGGCTTCTCGACAGCGTTCAAGTCGGTCGGGCTGACCGGGCTGGCGGACGTGATCGCGGTGGGCGCCATCATCGGCATCCTCACGGTGATGTTCACGTTCATGCTGGGCGTGACCCGGGTGTGGTTCGCGATGTCCCGGGACGGACTGCTGCCCCGCTGGTTCGCGAAGACGCATCCGACGCGGCACGTGCCGACACGGGTCACCTGGATCGTGGGGGTGGCGTCGGCCGCCATCGCCGGGTTCCTGCCGATCGGCGAGGCGGCCGAGCTGACCAACATCGGCATCCTGCTGGCGTTCGTGGTGGTGTGCACGGCGGTGATCGTGCTGCGCTACCGGCAGCCGGAGCTGCCGCGCTCCTTCCGTACGCCGTTCATGCCGGTGGTGCCCGCACTGGGCGTGATGTTCTCGATCTGGCTGATCACGTTCCTGCAGTGGCAGACCTGGGCGCGGTTCGCGGTGTGGTTCGCGATCGGCCTGGTCGTCTACTTCGGCTATTCGTACCGGCGTTCGGCGCTGGCGCGGGCGGGCCGGGGCGACGCCGCCGGCCAAGGTTAGACGCCGCTTCTGATGGCGTGATCGCTCGTTGAGCCGTGCATGATGGATCTGGTGGATCGGTTGATTCCGGACGAGTTGTGGACGTTGTCTCGGCCCGTGGACCCGCCGACGGAGGTCGTATGCCCGCAGGGCGGCGGCCTCGGCGGGCCGGGGACCGCGAATGTCTGGCGGCGATCATCTTCGTCGCCGCCTCGGGCCAGTGGAGCCGGGCCCGGCTGCACCGCGTCATCCTGGGCGAACTCGGCGCTCGGAGCGAGCGGGACTGGTCAAGGTGCGCGATCGACCGTCAGCGTCCGGGCCTCGAGAGTGGGCCACTGACCGGACCGAATCCGACCGGCCGCGACGCCTGCACCGCCGTTACGAGCGCAAGGCCGAGCACCTTCTGGCTTTCGTCGGGGTGTCGAGAGACATGACGAGAAACGCTCAAGAGGCAGGTGGCACTTGGTGCGAGGTTGCCCGGAACGTGAACACGGCCTCCGTCTGGTCCTGTGCACCGACGGAGGAGAAGCGGTTGACCAGTACAAAGGCAGTTTCACAGCTGAAAGATGGTCTCCCCGGCATCCCCGGCATGAAGGCGCGTCGGGCCCAGTAGTCCGATTCTGGCTGGGGCCTGCTTTCGGGTGTCCCTAATTGGCCAGAAGAAGGGTGGGCCGTGGTGACAGATGGTTCTCATGCCCTTCATGTCACTCGCTCGCTGCCGTCACGTGAGCCGGGCTCGGCATGCGGAAGGGCGGTGAGCGCAGCTACCTCGCCGTGGCGCAGCATCACGATGGCGTTGCAGCTGCACTTGCAGTACTCGACCTCGCCATCCGACGTCGAGTGGGCGGACAGGAGGCGCCAAGTCGGCGTGCCGGTGGGGGACGTGCAGCCCCAGGCCCGTAGCGGACACCTCTCCGCGGTCGGTGGGACCGTCGTGTCACTGGTCCCTGCGCCCGACTGGAGCAGAGGTTGCGATGTCTCAGCGGAGACCGGGCTGGACGGAAGAGTGTTCGGCATCGGCGTCTTCCTCCTTCGGTGTCGTGCTGTCGGAGGGCGGCACGACGGGTTCGGGCAGGGTGTGGAACAGGAGCCAGGCAAGGAAGGGCATCGCGATGAGTGGAGCCAAAGCGGTCTGCAGCGACGTCCGGTCAGCGAGGGTTCCGATGACCGGGCTGATCAGACCGCCGATGCTCACGGTGAGACCGAGGGTGATACCACTGGCAGTGCCGACCCGAGAGGGCAGGTAATCCTGGCCAAGCGTGACCTGGAGCGAGAACGGGACGTACAGACCGGCGGAGGTCAGGATGACGAACAGGTAGAGGGCCGGGCCGGGGACGAAGACCAGGCCGGCGATCGATCCGGCCGTCAGCAGGTACGACCAGCGCGAGACCCGAACCCGGTCCCAGCGGTTCGCCAGCGCACCGCCCAACACGCTGCCCACCGCGCCGCCCAGGTACAGGAGGAACAGTGCGGCCGTGCCGGCGGCCTTGCTGCCGTCCATGCGCTCGGTGGCATACAGGGCGACGAATGTGCTCAAGCCGATGAAGGCGATGGAGCGGCATACCACGGCAAGCGAGAGCCGTACGAAGGATGCCTTGTCGTCCTTCGCCGTTACAGGCGACGCGGCCGCGTCGGACAACCGGGTTTCCAACATGCGCAGCACGGGAAGGCAAAGCGCGGCACCGACCACGGCCGGCAGCACGAGCAGCGGAGTGAGGCCCAGTCCCCCGACGGCGACCACGGCTGCGATCATGACCGGGGCCAGCGCGAAGCCGAGGTTGCCTCCCAGCGAGAACCAGCCCATTGCACTGTGACTGCCGTCGCTGGCGACTCTGGCCACCCGCGCGGACTCCGGGTGGTACGCGGCGACACCCACTCCGGAGACCGCGACGACCGCCAACGTCACTGCATAGGAGTCGCTCACCCCGCTCAGCGCGATGCCTGCTCCTGCGAGCAGGGTGCTGACCGGCAGCAGCCAGGGCATCGCCCGGCGGTCGGTCAGTACGCCGAAGACCGGTTGAGCCACCGATGACAGCAACGAGGCGGCGAGCACGATGCCTGAGACGGCGGCATAGCTGTATGCGCGCTCGGCGACGAAGAAGGGCACGAGAGAGG
Organism: Streptomyces werraensis; assembly: GCA_014656175.1. Lineage (GTDB taxonomy): Bacteria > Actinomycetota > Actinomycetes > Streptomycetales > Streptomycetaceae > Streptomyces > Streptomyces werraensis. The sequence goes on along the minus strand of BNBX01000003.1, from coordinate 197,540 downwards.
CGACAGCCCCCTGGTAGACGTCAACGCAGCCGTGCCCGACGGATAAGAACGTGATCGAGAGGTTTCTTCGCACCTCCTTATCGTGAGCGGTGCCCGTTGTGTCGCGCTTCCGATAAGCTGCCAGACCATGACGGAAGTCCGCCACACGCCCGTAGCTCCTACCCGAACACAGCGACTGGCGTCCGGAGCGGAGATCGAAGCGCACCGGCACGACGACCACCAGATCGTCTATGCGGGCCGCGGTGTGCTGTCCGTGACCACGAGCGCCGGTTCCTGGGTCGCTCCGGCAACTCGCGCCATCTGGGTCCCCGCCGATACCGTCCATGCCCACCAGGCACACGGCGATCTGGAGCTGCACCTCGTAGGGCTCCCCGCGCGGGAGAACCCGCTGCGGCTGGATACGCCTACCGTACTCTCCGTAAGCCCTCTGCTACGGGAGTTGATCATCGCTTATACCCTCACCGAGGACGACGACAGCCCGGAGCGGTTGCGGCTGCATGCGGTACTGCTCGACCAGCTACGAATCTCGGTGCAGCAACCCATGCACCTGCCCACCCCGAGCAATGCCGTGCTGCGGAGGGTGTGCGACCTTCTGAGGGCGGACCCGTCGGACAGCCGCACACTCGCCGAGCTGGGGCGGGAGGTCGGAGCGAGCGATCGCACGCTCTCCCGGCTGTTCAACAAGGACCTCGGCATGACGTTCCCTCAGTGGCGCACCCAGCTGCGGCTCCACCACGCACTGGTTCTGCTGGCCGAGCAGACACCGGTGACCAAGGTCGCGAACCAGTGCGGGTGGTCCTCCACCAGCGCCTTCATCGATGTGTTCCGCCGGGCGTTCGGTCATACGCCGGGGGCGCACTCGCGATGACCGGACCGGCTCAGGCGGCAGTCCGCTGCTACAGAGCGGGGCTGTGAACCGCACCCTGTCCCGGCGCAGCACGAGGACCGAAAGGTTGACGCCGGCGAACACCGTGGCGCACTCCTTGTCGTGGTGGTGGTCGCAGGACTGCGTTGCTCACGGCATTCTTGCTCAACTGATCAGCCGCGATGCAGACGACAGGGATCATGATTCGCACACGCACCTGCGATTCAGCCACTTGATGCTCAGCACTCCAGTCTGGTTTCGCGTTCTTCTGGCGGACCCGGCTGGGAACGGGTACAGCCACCGCGTGATCATCGGTTGGTGTGTGGACAGGCCGCACCCCTGTCCGCGCGGACACCGTCGCGGGCTGCCTGCCCGCCCGCCTGGCAGCGACAGGGCGCGGGCAGCGGCGTGAAGGGTCCGCGCCACTACGACTGAGCATGGATCCACATCGGCATCGACGAACAGCGCCACCTGCTGGTTCGCCGCAACCGCACCACCGGTGATCCGGCTGTCTGGCTGTTCTGGTCGCCCACCGCGGTCACCCTTGCGGAGCTGGTACGAGTCGCCGGCATCCGCTGGAGCGTCGAGGAGTGCTTCCAGGCCGCCAAGGAGCAGGTCGGACTCGACCACCAGCTGGTCGGACTCTGGACCTCATGGCACCGGCACATCACGCTCGCCATGCTCGCTCCGGCCTTCTCGACCGCCGTCGCAGCCAGCCGGGCCCCCAACCGGCTCGAGGATCCTCGCTTCCCCGCGCACAGCCCGGATCCGATGCCCTTGACCGTCCCGGAGATACGTCACCTGTTCGCCGCCGCTTTCGGCCCGCCGGAGCTGTCAGCGGCCAGGCTGCTGCACTGGTCCCCTGGCAAGACGCCACCGGACAACAGCCCTGCACAGCCACTGCCGGAGACGGTCCGCCGACGGGCCTGCTGCATGGATCGCGAAACCGGGCTGGAATATCAGAGGGTCTCCAGGAAGTCGAGCAGGACGCGGGTGAACGCGTCGGGGCGCTCCAGCGCGGAGTAGTGGCCGGTGCCGTCGACGGTCGCCGTCCGGCCGCCGGGGACGGCGCCGGCCAGCCGCTCGGCGGCGGCGTGCAGTTCGTCCGGCTCCAGGGACCCGTTGACGGCGAGCAGCGGGACGCGGATCTCGCCGACCCGGTCGAAGGAGCCGGTCACGCGCACCAGCCAGTCCTTCTCGTCGGGGCTGTGCTTGGACAGCGTGTGCAGGGCCATCTCGCGCACGCGGCGCAGGATCTCCGGGTCGATGTCGTCGGCCGAGCGGTCGGGGCCGGGCACGAGCCGCAGGAAGGCGTCGAGCCAGGTGGTCACGTCCCCGGCCGCCAGCGCCCCGGCGAGCGTCTCCTGGAGCTCGCGGTGCCAGGGGTCGGTGTGGCGGAAGTCGCCGGTCGCGGCTCCGGCGGTGACCACCGCGCGGACCAGCGCGGGATGTTCGAGCAGGGTGTCGGTGGCGATCACCCCGCCCATGGAGAGCCCCACGAGGACGGCGGGTCCGGCGTCGAGGTGGCGCAGCAGCGCGGCCAGGTCGTCGGCCCAGCGGAACGGCGCGGTGGCGTTGGCGGAGAAGCCGTGGCCGCGCGTATCGGGGGCGATCACGCGGTACCGCTCGGCGAGGGCGGGGACGTGGTCGTCCCAGATCCGGTGGTCGACGAAGCCGGAGTGGAGCAGGACGACGAGGTCGCCGGAGCCGGTGTCGCGGTAGGCGAGGTCGCCGTCGGCGGACGGGAAGGAGCGGAGGTCCGAAGCACCAGTCATGACAACCAAGGTGTCATGTTGAGCCCGCTTTGACAACCGGGATGTCATGATGGACGGGTGACGGACGACGAGACACCCCTCCCGCCTGACGAGCTCGGCCGACGCCTCACCGAGGTGTACGACCTGGTCGGCCCCCTGTACCGGCGCGCCCAGCGCAGCGTCGAACGCGGCCTGACGGACGGTGGACTGTCCCTGGGCGTACGTGCCGTGCTGACGCTGCTGCACCGCAACGGGCCGATGACGGTGCCCCAGATGGGCCGGGCGCAGGCGATCAGCCGGCAGTTCGTGCAGCGCATGGTGAACGAGGCGGCGGACCAGGGGCTGGTGGAGAGCATCCCGAACCCGGCCCACCGGCGGTCGTCGCTCATCCGCCCGACGGAGAAGGGCGCGGCGGCGATCGGCGAGGTGTTGCGCCGGGAGCACGCGCTGCTGCGGGAGACCGGCGGCGGGCTGACGGACGCCGAGGTGACGGCCTGTCTGCGCGTCCTGGGCGAGCTGCTCGAGGCGCTGGACCACGTCGACGACGACTGACCCCGCTCCCGGTCCGGCCCGCCGGCCGTTCGAGATGCACCCTTCGACGACGTATGACCACCATGGTGGGAACTCGCGCGAAAGGGTGGTGGAGATGTCCGCGACGTCGCCCGGACGGGCCGCTGGACGTGCCCCCGCGCTCGCCGCCCGTGAACTCTCCCCGCGCCACCGCCCTTTCCTCCCGGACCCGGTTCACCCGGCCGGCACCGCCTGACCGATGCGGACGGCGCCGTCGGCGACGCGCCTCGCGGTCACGGCCGCGTTGCTGTCGTACGCGGCCGGAGCGGGTGACGCCTTCGCGTTCGTCGAGCTGGGGGGCGTGTTCACCGCCAACATGACCGGCAGCCTCGTGCTGTCGGGGCTGACCGGCCGGCCGGGGTACGGGGCCCTGGTCGCGGGGGCGGCCACCGCGCTCGCGGCGTTCCTGGTCGCGGTGTACGCGGCGTCCCGGGCGGCGCCAAGGGGGCCGGGGCCGCGGTGGGGCGCGATCCGGGGGGTCCTCGTGGCCGTCGTCGTGCTCGACCTCACCGTGCTGGTTCTGAAGTCCGTGGATCCCGCTCCCGGCCCGGCGCTGCGGCTGGTGTCGCTGGCCGCGTCCGCGGCGGCGATGGGCAGCCAGACCGCGGCCGCCAAGCGGGCGGCGGGAGGCTCCGGGGTCACCACGACGTTCGTCACGGGCACGCTGACCAGCCTGGCGCAGGACGCCGCCGACGGCAGCTCCCGGCACGCGGCCGTCCGTGTGGGTGCGGTGGTGATGCTGTTCCTGGGCGCCCTGACGGCGTCGGGGGCGATGGCGGTCGACGCCCGGCTCGGGCCCGCCGTCGCGGCGGCGGGCACCACCGCGGCGATCCTCGCACTGCCCCGGGCGGGCGCTCCGGACCCCTGACGCCTCTCTGCGCCGGCCGACCTCACCGGGCAAGGAGCCGGCATGGCCGGGACCCCCGGACCGGACGGGCGGCCACCCGGCCTGGTGGTGCTGTCCGCCTGGGCGGCGGGCGGGGTCCTGGGGGGCGCGTCAGCCCTCCCCGCCCGCCATCACGAGCCCGTCCTTCGCCGCGCCCCTGCTGAACACCACGTCACGGATGCGGTCGCGGACGCCGTGCAGTTCGGCGCCCCGGGCGAGGGCCTCGTTGACGTCGACGACCCGGCCGGCGTCGACGTCGTACAGCTGGGGCACGAACTCGGCGCGGGTGACCTCCCAGCGGCCGCCGGGGCGGGACGGCGGGGAGAACGTGAAGCGGCCGACGGTGGACTGGTTGCCGCGCGGGTCGTTCACCCCCTCCTGGCCGGTCATCTCGCCGGCGATCTGGTCGCCCATGCCGTAGACCACCCAGGTGCCGTTGACCTTCTCGTACGCCTGCGGGACATGGGCGTGGGTGCCGAGGATCAGGTCGACGTCCGGGCGGTCGCCGCTCTTCGATGCGGTGAGGGAGCGGGCGAGGGAGAGCTGGAGGTCGTCGGGCGCGTCCTGCCACTCGGTGCCCCAGTGCAGGGAGACCACCACGACGTCGGCCCCGGCCTCGCGGGCGGCGCGGGCGTCGGCGACGATCCGCCGCTCGTCGATCAGGTTCACCGCCCAGGGCCGGTCCTGCGGCAGCGGGATCCCGTTGGTGTCGAAGGTGTAGGCGAGGTGCGCGACCCGGGCGCCGCCCGCGTCCAGCAGGGTGGGTGCGGCGGCCTCCTGTGCGGATCGGGCCGAGCCGGCGTGGCGCAGACCCGCCCGGTCGAAGGCGTCGAGGGTGCGGCGGATTCCCTCCTCGCCGTCGTCCAGGGTGTGGTTGGACGCGGTGGAGCAGCCGTCGTAGCCGGTGGCGGCGAGAGCGGCGGCCACCTCGGGCGGCGACCTGAAGAGCGGGTAGCCGCTGTAGTCGCCGTCGGCGCCGTAGACGGTCTCCATGTGGCACAGGGCCAGGTCCGCGGCGGCGACGACGGAGCGGATGCCGGAGAGCATCGGCCGGAAGTCGTACCCCTCGCCCCCGGCGTCAAACGCGGCCTGTTCGATGACGGACGTGTGGGGCAGAACGTCCCCCGACGCCACCAGGGTGAAGCCGCGGTGGGCCGTCGCCGAGGGGGCCGGACGCCCCTGGGCCGGCGGTGTGTGGTCGCGGGCCTGGCAGGCCGCGCCCGCGGCGAGGACGGCCGTCAGGACGAGGGCCAGCTGTCTGCTGCGTGCGATCATCACATCACCCCGCTGTGGTCGTATTTATGGATGAACAGGTAAGAAGCCGCATCGCTGCGGGCGGCGCTCCGACACGCTCTTTAGGCCGTCCGGCGTGCGAGAACGGCCGCCCCGACCGTTCGTCGAACCGTTCGTCGACGCGATCGACCGTCCGCCGCACACTCCTGTGCGCGCCCTGTCCCCCGGCGGCGGGGTGCGTTGCCATACGGCCATGACGGCCGGAACGACACTCACGAACGGGACCACCGCCGAGCACGAGCTCGCCGCACTCCAGCGGGAGCACGGCCGGCCCCTCTTCGCGCTGCTGCTCCGGCTCTGCGACGGGGACCGGCAGCGCGCGGAGGACCTGGTCCAGGAGACGCTGGTGCGCGCCTGGCAGCACCCCGAGGCCCTGCGCGCCGAGAACTTCGACTCCGTACGCCCCTGGCTGCTGACCGTGGCACGGCGGCTCGCCATCGACGCGCGCCGCGCCCGGCAGGCGCGGCCGGCCGAGGTCGGCGACGCCGTCCTGGAGAACGCCCGGGTGATCTCCGACCACGCGGAACGGGCCGCCGCGACGCTCGACGTCCGTGAGGCTGTGAAGACTCTCACTCCCGAGCACCGTGAGGTCCTGGTGCTCGTGTACTTCCAGGGGGCGAGTGTGGCGGAAGCGGCGGCGGCCCTCGGAATCCCGCCCGGTACGGTGAAGTCCCGCGCGTACTACGCGCTGCGCGCCCTGCGCCGGGTGCTTCCGGGCTACGCCTCCGACATGCGGTGAAACCGGCCGTCGGGTCAAACCTCCGTAAAGCGCCTTGCCGTGGAACCCGGTTGGGGATCGGCTGTCCTCATCCGCGTTGCGGACCGGGGATCCGGGCCCGGGCGACGCGCACGCACCGGAGGAGGCAGGAAGGGATGCTGCACAGAGGTCGAGAGAGCACGGACGGCGACGGTGGACGCGCCGTCCCCATGGCCTGGTTCTACGCCGAGTACATCGCGGACGAACTGCTGCGCACCGGCGACCTCATGCCGCCGACGTCCGTGGAGTTCCGGGCCGGCCGGGACGCGCTGGCGCTGACCGTCTTCCTGTCCGACACCGACGGCGAACTGTCCGGCATCCGGGTCATCACCCAGCTGGAGACCTGGCTGTCGCTGACCGCCTACGACCAGCCCTGGCAGGAGTGGGTGCAGGAGCGGCTGGACGACCTGGCGACGGACGCCGCCGCGTCCGGCAGGGGCACGCCGGGCCCGGACCTGGAGCTGGCCGTGGAGGCCTGGCGGTGGCTGCGGGAGACGGAGCTGCTCGCCCCGGACCTGAACGCGGTGCCGGGCGGCGGGGCGGCCGGCGAGGACGAGGGGCCGAAGGTGTGGACGCCGGCGTGGCAGCTCGGACTGCCGCTCGGGCACCTCGCCATCCACCTCTTCTAGGGCTCTTCCAGGCCCGTCCCGGCCCGTTCCGAGGTCCGCGGGAAATCCGACCAATCCGCGGGCCCGAGGTCTCCGAATCCTTAGGTCACGATTCGGTGCGCCGCTGAGTCATTCGGCTGCCTGGTGCGTACCGGTGGGAGCAAGGAGTAACCCCACCCGCACCCAAAGGCACGAGGATTCGGCATGAGGTCCCTGGAGAGGCATCGCGACGTCGGCGCCTACGCGCTCGGCGTGCTGGACGAGGCGGAGGCGTTCCGCTTCGAGGACCACCTCATGGAGTGCCCCAGCTGCGCCGTCCAGGTGACCGAGTTCGGCCCCGCGACACGCCAGTTGATGCTCTACCGCAGCGCGACCCCGCGCACGGTCCATCCGGCGGCACAGCCCTCGCCGCGGATGCTGGACCGCCTGCTCACCCAGGTGTCCGCCCGGCGGCGCGTCGGACGGCGCCGGATGCTGCTGGCGCTGGCCGCCTCCGTGGTGCTGGCGGTCTCCGCCCCGGCGGTCACGGTGGTGGCGCGGGGCGACGACGGGCCGCGCCCGCTGACCGTGGAGGCGACCGACGAGCGTTCCGGGGTGTGGGCCGAGGTGAAGGTCGAGGACCGCGACTGGGGCAGCAGCGTGGAGCTGCGGGTGAAGGACGCGGCGGGACCGCGCGACTGCGTCCTGGTGGGCATCGGCCGCGACGGCTCCGAGAACGTCATGACGAACTGGGCCGTGCCCCGGCACGACGCCCGCCCCAACACCGTCCCGGGCGGCTCCGCGATGCGCTCCGGCGACATCGAGCGGTACGAGGTGCGCTCCACGGAGGGCGAGACGCTGGTGGTGCTGCGGCCCGAGTGACCCCGGCGGTCCGTGGCGGGGAGTGTGCGGGGGTCACTTCAGCAGCCGGGACAGTCTCCGGTCGGCCAGCGGCTTGCCGCCCGTCTGGCAGGTGGGGCAGTACTGCAGCGACGAGTCGCTGAACGACACCTCGCGGATGGTGTCCCCGCACACCGGACAGGGCTCGCCGGTGCGGCCGTGCACGCGCAGGCCGGTCTTCTTCTCCGCCTTCAGCCTCCCGGCCGCCAGCCCGCGCGAGCGTTCCACGGCGTCGGTGAGGGTGGTCCGCAGCGCCTCGTAGAGCCGGGCCGTCTCCTCCGGGGAGAGCGAGGAGGCCAGCTTGAAGGGGGACATGCGGGCGGCGTGCAGGATCTCGTCGCTGTAGGCGTTGCCGACGCCCGCGATCAGGCTCTGGTCGCGCAGGGCGCCCTTGAGCCGTCGGCGCTCCCCGGAGAGCAGCTCCGCCAGGCGCGCCTCGTCGAAGTCACCGGCCAGCGGGTCCGGGCCGAGCCGCGCGATCCCCGGGACCTGCGCCGGGTCGGCCACCACGTACACGGCGAGCCTCTTCTGGGTGCCGGCCTCCGTCAGATCGAAGCCGGCGCCGGTCTCCAGGGCGACGCGCAGCGCCAGCGGGCCCTTGCCGGGGCGGGGCACGCCGCTGGGCAGCGGGTCCTTCCAGTGCAGCCAGCCCGCGCGCGCCAGATGGGTGACGAGGTGCGGGCCCCCGTCCGTGGCCAGCGCGAGGAACTTGCCGTACCGCCGCACGGCGGTGACCTCGCGGCCCTCGACGGCGGTGAGCGGCGGGTCGTAGGTCTTCAGGACGCTGATCGCCACGGGCAGCGCCCGGACGATCTCGTGGCGGGTCAGGTGCTCGGTGAGGAAGTCCTTGAGCGCCTCGACCTCGGGGAGTTCCGGCATGCGTCAAGGGTGCCACCGGCGGCGGGTGTCCTCAGCCCGTGCCGGGCCGCCCGCCGCCGGCCGGCTCCGGGTCCTTCACGACCACGAACTCGCTCCACACGCACTTGCCGCCGCCGCGCGCCTCCACGCCCCACAGGTCGGTGAGCGTCTCCACCAGCAGCAGACCCCGGCCGGAGACACCGCCCTCGCCGGCCTCACGGCGGCGCGGCAGGGCGCTGGAGGAGTCCTCGACCTCCACGCGCAGCCGCCGTTCGGCGCCGTCGAGCACCCGGAGCGTGACCTCCGCGGACCCCTCCGTGTGCATCAGCACGTTGGTGATCATCTCGTCGGCGACCAGTTCGATCTCGTCGGCCCGGTCCCGGGCGCCCCACGCCGTGGCGGCGGTGCGGATCATGCGCCGGGTGGCGGACAGCGCCTCCGGGTCGCCGGGCGGCACCAGCTGCCTGAGCCGGCCGCCGGAACGCGGGCCCTCCGGCTCGCGGCGGCGCAGCAGGAGCAGCGCCACGTCGTCGTCGCCGCCCCGCTCGTCGGCCACCTCGATCAGCCGGTCGGCCAGGTCGCGTACGTCGTCGGGGCCGACGGCGATCAGCGCGGCGAGGGTCTCCACGCCGTCGTCGAGGTCGGCTCCGGGCTGCTCGACCAGACCGTCGGTGCACAGCACGAGCGTCTCACCCGGCTCGAGCTCAATCCGCCCCACCGGGTACTGCAGCCCGCCGAACTCGGCGGACAGGCCGAGCGGCAGCCCGCCGGGGACGGGCACCCGGTGGCAGGAGCCGTCGGCGCGGCGCACCATCGGGTCGATGTGCCCGGCGCGGACCGCCTGGATGACGCCGGTGGACAGGTCGACCTCGGCGTAGAGGCAGGTCGCGGAGCGGTCGGTGTCGAGTTCGCGGAGGAAGACGGAGGCGCGGGCCATGACGGTGGCGGGCGTGTGCCCCTCGGCGGCATAGGCGCGCAGCACGATGCGGAGCTGGCCCATGACGGCGGCGGCGTGCGTGTCGTGGCCCTGGACGTCGCCGATGACGGCGCCGACCCGGCTGCCGCCGGCGGTGCCGCCGGGCAGCGGGATCAGGTCGTACCAGTCGCCGCCGATGTCCCGGCCGAAGGTGCCGCCGAAGGTGGCGGCGCGGTAGCGGACCGCGAGGTCCGCGCCGGGCACGCTGGGGATGGTGCGGGGCAGCATGGCCTGCTGGAGCCCCTGCGCGAGGTCCATCTCCTTCTCGTAGAACATCGCGCGCTGCAGGCTCTGGGCGATGCTGCTGCCCAGCGCGACCAGGATGTTGCGCTCCTCCGCGGTGAAGCCGCGCCGGTCGCTGTAGAGCAGGCCCATCGCGCCGATCGGGCGGGCCTGCACGATGAGCGGCAGATAGGCGGCCGAGGTGATGTTCAGCCCCGTGATGCCCCGCCACAGCTCCGGGTAGCGCTCGGCGAACTCCTCCGGGGACTCGATGAAGCGGGGGCTGAGGGTGCGGACCGCCTCGCTCATCGGGTACCGCTCGTCGATCCCGGTGAGCTCGGTGCCGGGCACGAAGCTGCCCGCCGGTCCTTCCGCGACGAGCCGGATCCGGCCGGCCTCGACCAGACCCATCACCAGACTGGTCGCGCCCAGATGGGTGAGGCCGTGGGTGTCCTTGAGGACGTCGATGACGTCCTGCACGGTCCGGGCGTGGGCGAGCGCAGCGGTGGTCAGCTGGACCACGTTGGTCTGCCGGCGGCGCAGGCTCTCCTGGAGGGCCTGGTCGCGGCGGTCGCTGCTGTCCTGCAGCTCCTGGGTGGCGTCGCGGACGATGCCGATGATGCGGTGGGGCCGGCCGGCCTTGTCCCGCCGGATGTAGCCCTGGGTGTGGGTCCAGCGCAGCGAGCCGTCGCGGCAGCGGACGCGGAAGTAGGCGCCGTAGTTCTCCTGGCCGGAGTTGAGGGCGCGGGCCACCACGGCGTCCAGGCGCCGCGCCTCCTCGGGCGGGACGCGGACGGCGAGGGTCTCCGGCCGGTCGTCGTACTCGTCGGGGCGCACGTCGAAGATCTCGTGCGCCTGGGCGTCCATCTGCATCACCCCGGCGTCCAGGTCCCAGTCGAAACTGCCCATGCGGTTGAGCGCCAGGATCGGATCCGGGTGTTCCGGCCAGTCTTCCGGGAGTGACACGGGGCTCGCTCCCCGATCAGCCATGGGGCCACCTTGCCAGGATTCGGGTGATTCTTCGACTGCTGGGACATCCAGGACACGGGTATCCCGCGCCGCCGGGTGGTACCCGGGACGTCACAGGCGGTAGGGAGTGACAGGAGGGGCCGGGACGGCCCGGCGGCGCGGGACGGAGGGTGCGGTCGTGGAGTGGTTCGGCGCGACCGAGTACTGGACGAGCCGGCTGGTCTTCCAGAAGGGGCTGGCCGCCCTCTATCTGGTCGCGTTCGCGGCCGCGGCGCTGCAGTTCCGCGCGCTGATCGGGGAGCGGGGCATGTCGCCGGTGCCGCGCTTCGTGGAGAGGGTGCCCGCGCGCCGCTCCCCCAGCCTGTTCCACCTGCACTACTCGGACCGCTTCTTCGCCGGGTGCGCGTGGGCGGGGTGCGCGGTGGCGGCGGCGCTGCTCGCGGGGGCGGACGCGCTGGTGCCGCTGTGGGCGGCGATGCTGCTGTGGCTGGTGCCGTGGGCGCTGTACCTGTCGATCGTGAACGTGGGGCAGACCTGGTACGCGTTCGGCTGGGAGTCGCTGCTGCTGGAGGTGGGGTTCCTCGGCGTGTTCCTCGGCAACGACGAGGTGGCGCCGCCGGTCGTCGTGCTGTTCCTGCTGCGGTGGGTGCTGTTCCGGGTGGAGTTCGGCGCCGGGCTGATCAAGATGCGCGGCGACGAGTGCTGGCGCCGCCTCACCTGTCTGGACCACCACCACGAGACCCAGCCGATGCCGGGGCCGCTGAGCTGGTTCTTCCACCACCTGCCGAAGCCGCTGCACCGGGTCGAGACGGCCGCCAACCATGTCACGCAACTGGCGGTGCCGTTCCTGCTGTTCGCGCCGCAGCCGGTCGCGTCGGCGGCCGCCGCGCTGATGATCGTCACCCAGCTGTGGCTGGTGCTGTCCGGGAACTTCGCCTGGCTGAACTGGATCACCATCGTGCTGGCGCTGCCCGCCGTGGCCTGGCCGTCCGATGCGCCGCCGGTGGGCGACGCCCCGCTCTGGTACGTGGTGGTCGTGCTCGCCGTGTCCGCGCTGCTGCTCGGGCTCAGCCACGCGCCGGTGCGGAACATGCTCTCGCGGCGCCAGGTGATGAACCGCTCCTTCGACCCGCTGCACCTGGTCAACACCTACGGGGCGTTCGGCACCGTGGGCCGGGTGCGGCACGAGGTGGTGCTGGAGGGCACGGCGGACGAGGCGCCCCGGGAGGACTCCGACTGGCGGGAGTACGAGTTCAAGGGCAAGCCGGGCGACCCCCGGCGCTGGCCACGCCAGTTCGCTCCGTACCACCTGCGGCTGGACTGGCTGATGTGGTTCGCGGCGCTGTCCCCCGCCTACGCGAGCCCCTGGTTCGGCCGCCTGGTGGAGCGGCTGCTGGAGAACGACCCCGACACGCTCCGCCTGCTGCGCCGCTCCCCCTTCCCCGCGGACGCCCCGCCCCGCCACATCCGCGCCCGCCTGTTCCGCTACCGCTTCACCACGTGGAGGGAGCTGCGTGAGACGGGCGCGTGCTGGGAGCGGACGTACGTCCGTGAGTTCCTCCCGCCGACCCGGCTGGCCGGGAGCGCGCGGAAGTCCTAGGCCCCGAGTCGGCCGTGGGTCTCAGGCGCCCAGCAGGCCGGTCGCGCGGAGTTCCTCCCACAGGGTGTCCGGGACAGGTTCCGAGAAGCGGTCGGCGCAGTCGTCGACCTCGGCGGCCGAGCGGGCGCCGACCAGGACGGCGGTGACCGCCGGGTGGGCGGCGCAGTGGGCGAGGGCAGCCGCGCGCAGCGAGGTGCCGTGCCGTTCGGCGGCCTCCTTGATCCGCAGGGCGCGCTCCAGGAGAGCGGCGGGGGCGGCCGCGTAGTCGTAGGTGGCGCCGGGCCGGGGGTCGGCGAGCAGGCCGGAGTTGAAGGCGCCGCCGACGACGACGGACACCCCGCGGTCCAGCGCGGCGGGCAGCAGCTCGGCGGCGGCGCTGTGGTCGAGCAGTGTGTGGCGGCCCGCGCACAGCACCACGTCGACGTCGGTGTCGTGGACGAAGCGGGTGAGCATGGCGGTCTGGTTCATGCCGGCGCCGATGGCCCCGACGACGCCTTCGGAGCGGAGCCGTTCGAGGGCCGGGTAGGCCTCCCGGAAGGCCTGGTCCTCGTGGTCGTCGGGGTCGTGGAGGTAGACGACGTCGACGCGGTCCAGGCCGAGGCGTTCCAGGCTCGCCTCCAGGCAGCGGCGGACGCCGTCGGCGCTGAAGTCCCAGACCCGGCGGTGGGTGGCGGGCACGGCGAAGCCGTGGGCGAGGTCGTCGCCGCCCGCGTCGGACGGTTCGAGACGGCGGCCCACCTTGGTGGACACCGTGTAGGTGTCGCGGGGCAGCTCCCGCAGGACGGCGCCCAGCCGGCGTTCGGCGAGGCCGAGGCCGTAGTGCGGGGCGGTGTCGAAGGAGCGGATGCCCCGCCGCAGCGCGGCCCGCACCGCCTCCTGCGCCTGCTCCTCGGTGACCGGGGTGTACAGGTTGGCGATGCCCGAGGTGCCGAGGGCGAGCGGGGTGATCTCCACACCGCTGCGGCCGAGTGTCCGCCGAACGGGCTCGGACGGGCCCGTCGGGACTCCGGGGTCGCTCATGCCGGACTGCTCCTTGTCGTGATCGCTGGCCGGACGCGGCCGAGCATACGGGGCCCTCGACCGCGTGACCGGCCGTCCTGCGGCGGGTGCGGCGGCCGGGGCCCCGTCGCCCGGTCAGGCCCGCCTCAGCCGCAGCGTCCGCAGCTCGAAGGGCCGCAGCCGTACGGCGATGCGCCCATCGTCGACGGCGGGCGGCGCCGTGTCGGCGAGGGGGCGTTCGAGCAGGTCGGTCACGTCCACGCCCGCGACCGGGAAGCCGGCCGTGAGTGTGGCGTCGGCGCGGGCGCCGTGCGCCTCGTGGAAGCGGACCACGACGTCACCGCTGCCGTCGTCGGCCAGTTTGACCGCCGTGACCACCACGGAGTCCCGGTCGGCGCTCACCAGCGGCGCCACCTCGCCGGCCCCGTGGAGGCGCCGCTCGGGCAGGTTGATCCGCCACCCCTCACGCACGGCGTCTTCGATGCTCGCCCCCGGCACCAGGGCGTGCCGGAAGCGGTGCACCCCCTGGTCGGTCTCGGGGTCGGGGAAGCGGGGGGCGCGCAGCAGGGAGACGCGGACGGTGGTGGTCGTGCCGCCGTCGCCGTCGGTGCGGACCGTGCGCGTCACGTCGTGGCCGTACGTGCCGTCGTTGACGACCGCGACCCCCCAGTCGGGCTCCTGGAGGTGGACGAAGCGGTGGTTGCACGCCTCGAACTTGGCGGCCTCCCACGAGGTGTTGGTGTGGGTGGGCCGGAAGAAGTGCCCGAACTGCGTCTCGGAGGCGTAGCGGTCGGTGTGCAGGTCGAGCGGGAAGGCCAGCTTGAGGAACTTCTCCGTCTCGTGCCAGTCGACCTCGGTCTCCACCACCAGGCGCTTCTCCCCCGGGGGCAGCGACAGCACCTGCGTCACGCGGGAGTCGCCGAAGGTGCGGACGATCCGCACCGAGACTCCGTCGTCGCCGGGGGTGACCTCGTCCGCGTCGGTGAGGTCGGTGACGGTGTTGCGGTAGAACTCGTCCACGTCCCAGGCGTCCCACATGTTCGGCAGGTCCTGGTGCAGCTGGAGCAGGTTGCCGGTGCGGCCGGGGGCGATGGTCTCGCGGCCGGTGGCGAGGTCGACGACGGAGCCGACCAGGCCCCGGGCGTCGACGCCGACCCTCAGCAGGCCGTTGTCCAGGACGTGTCCGCCGTCGGGGCGCTCCGCGCGCGTGGTGCGTCCGGACACCTCGGCCGGGCGCGCGCCGCCCGCCGGGACGCCGGCGCGGGGGTGCGGGGCCGCGTTGAAGACCAGCGGCACACTGCCCTCACCGGCCAGGGCGCGCTGGGCGGCGTCGATGACCGCGTTCAGCTCGTCGGCGACCCGGGCGTAGGTGGCGCGGGCCTCACGGTGCACCCAGGCGATGGAGGAGCCGGGCAGGATGTCGTGGAACTGGTGGAGCAGCACCGTCTTCCAGATCCGGTCCAGGTCCGCGTACGGGTAGGGGAAGCCGGTGCGCACGGCGGCCGTGGCCGCCCACAGCTCGGCCTCCCGCAGCAGATGCTCGCTGCGCCGGTTGCCCTGCTTGGTGCCGGCCTGGCTGGTGAGCGTGGCGCGGTGCAGTTCCAGGTACAGCTCGCCGACCCAGACGGGCGGTTCGGGGTTCTCCGCCTCGGCCTTGGTGAAGAAGGCGGACGGGGTCTCCCAGGTGACCGTGGCCGATCCCTCGAGGTCGCGCAGCCGGGCGGCCTTGGCGACCATCTCGCGGGTCGTGCCGCCGCCCCCGTCGCCCCAGCCGGTGGGCGCGAGGGAGTGCCGGGCGGCGCCCTTGTCCTTGAAGTTGCGGACGGCGTGGGCGATCTCGGCGCCGCGCATGGAGCAGTTGTAGGTGTCGACGGGCGGGAAGTGGGTGAAGACGCGGGTGCCGTCGATGCCCTCCCAGCGGAAGGTGTGGTGCGGGAAGCTGTTGGTGCGGGACCAGGAGATCTTCTGCGTGAGCAGGTACTTGGAGCCCGCGGCCTTGATGATCTGCGGCAGACCTGCCGCGAAGCCGAAGGTGTCCGGCAGCCAGGCCTCGTCGTTCTCGACGCCGAACTCGTCGAGGAAAAACCGCTTTCCGTGCACGAACTGCCGGGCCATGGCCTCGGAGCCGGGCATGTTGGTGTCGGACTCCACCCACATGCCGCCGGCCGGCACGAACCGTCCGTCCGCCACCGCCTTCTTCACCCGCGCCCACACCTCGGGCCGGTGCTCCTTCACCCACGCCCACTGCTGGGCCTGCGACATGGCGAAGACGAAGTCGGGCTCGTCGTCGAGGAGGGCGGTCATGTTGGCGGCGGTGCGGGCGACCTTGCGCACGGTCTCGCGCAGCGGCCACAGCCAGGCCGAGTCGATGTGCGCGTGCCCGACGGCGCTGATGCGGTGCGCGGACGGCACGGCGGGGGCGGCCAGCACATCGGCGAGACGGGCACGGGCGCGCTTCGCCGTGCCGTTGACGTCCTGGAGGTCGAGCGCGTCCAGGGCGCGCTCGACGGCGCGGAGGATCTCCCAGCGGCGGGGCGAGTCGACGGGCAGCTCGGCCATCAGCTCGCCGAGCACCTCCAGATCGGTCACCAGGTGCCACACGGTCTCGTCGAGGACGGCGAGGTCCATGCGGGTCAGGGTGTACTGGGGGTCGCTGCCCGCGGTCTCCAGGTCGCCGAGCGGGGTCGGCGTGAACGGGCGGTGGTCCATGATGACGGGGTTGGAGGCGGCCTCGACGTGCAGGCGCACCTCCTCCCCGCCCTGGACGGGGGCGCCGATCCGCACCCACTGGTTGCGCGGGTTGAGGCCCTTCACCGGCGTGCCGTCCGGGCGGTAGACCAGCCCTTCGCACTGGAAGCCGGGCATGTTCTCGTCGAAGCCGAGGTCGAGGATCGCCTCCACGGTGCGGCCGGCCCACGCCTCGGGGACGGTGCCGGTCACCCGGAACCAGCTGGTGCCCCAGGGAGCGCCCCAGCGGGAGCCGACGGTGATCGGCCGGACGTCGGCGGCCAGTCCCTCGGCGACCGGGACCGGTTCGCCCGGCGCGTGCCACACCGCCACCTCCAGGGGCACGGACTCGGGGTACACGGCGGGTCGGACGCGCTCGTCGAGGACCCGCCTCAGACGGGCTTCGACCAGGGTGCGGTCGTCATGCATGCGGCGCTCCATGGTTGTGGCCGGTTCGCTGCCGTACGGGATTCCGTCCGAGAGGCGGGACCCCCGGGTACAACTCCCCTCCCACGACCCCCTCGAACCGCCTCCCCCACCAGCGCGCGCACGGGCAGGTCAGCGCGCGCCGGACGCAGTGCCGCGGGCGTTCGGCGTCGGCGCGGGCCGGGGAAGGCGGACTCCCGGCGGCGGGAACCGAACGGGCCGGCCGTCGTATCCCGTTGCCCCGCCCCGCGCCGACGCACTAGGGTCGGACGCGTGACTGCCGGGTCGGCCTCGGGCCGTTCACGAAAGGCGCTCCCGGCTCCGGAGTGAGTCCGGGGCGGGCGCGTGCGCCTCCGTCGTCGGTCGTTCCTTCCTCCGCCGTGGATCCGCCGGCGGGGTTCGGCACACCGACACCGGAGACGAGAGACGACCATGTCCACAGCACCGCACATCGAGTTGAACCACACCGCCGTCTACGCCCGTGACCGCAGACGCTCCGCCGAGTTCCTCGCCGGGATCCTGGGTCTGGAGGTGGGGGCGCCGTTCGGGCCGTTCCTGCCGGTCGACCTGGGCAACGGCGTGACCCTGGACTACTACGAGCTGCGCGACGAGCCCGTGCAGCCCCAGCACTACGCGTTCCTGGTGCCCGAGGAGCGGTTCGACGCCATGATCGCGCGCCTGGAGGAGGCCGGGGTGACGTACTACGCCGACCCGCGGCACACCGAGCCGGGCCGCGTGAACAGCCTGTTCGGCGGCAGAGGCGCCTACTTCGAGGACCCGGACGGACACAACATGGAGATCATGACCCGGCCGTACGTCCGGCCCTGAGCTCGCCTGAGGTCACAGCGGCCGGTACATGACGTGGAGCCCGACCCGGCCGTGCCGGGGGTGGTCGAAGGCGTCCGGGACCGTGCCCAGGACGGTGAAGCCGAGCGCACTCCACAGCTTCACCGCGGGGTTGGTCTCGACGACGGCGTTGAACACCATGCCCCGGTACCCGGCGTCGCGCGCCTGGGCGAGCACGTGCTCCGCCAGTAGCCGTCCGGTCCCCCGGCCCGCCCGGCCGGGGTCGACCATGAAGCCCGCGTTGGCGATGCGGGCGGCGGGGCCGCCGTAGTTGGCTGTGAGATAGGCGGAGGCGACGACGGTCCCGTCGTCGTCCTCGACCACGTACACCCGTTTCGCCGGGCTCATCCACAGGGCCCGGGCGTCCTCCTCGGAGGTGCCCGGGTCCCACGTGTAGGTCTCGCCCGCCGCGACGATGCGGTGCCAGAACGGCCAGATGCGCGGCCAGTCGTCGGAGCGCGCTTCCCTGATCAGCATGGATGCGAGTCTGGCACGCCCGGTGCGGGCGGGGGTGCGGGGGTGACGTGTGTCAGTCGACGCTGGGGAGGATGTGCGGCTCCGCGAGGTCCTCCTCGTACCCGGCGAGGCGGATGGGGGCCGAGCGGGCCCACACGTCGAGGCTTCCCAGTTCCCCTGGCCGACGGCCGGAACGCTCCGTGCGTTCGTCGGGGCGCTGTTCGAGTTTCGTCTGTTCCGGTGTCACCGCGCACTCCTTATGTGTCGGTCACCCTCGGGACGTACCGCGTCGGCCCTGCGGCCGGTGCCCTGCGCCCGAGCGGGTCTGTGTCCAATGCCGTTCGGACGCGGTGGCGCCGGTCGTTCGAGGGGAGAGCAGGCCGTGGTGAACCGGCAGTCCCATGACGGATCGTGGGTGCGGGTATGACCCTTGCTGCTGTCCGTCCGCCTCAGATTAACCAAATGAGCGGCCCCCTGCTCGATGGGGCTGAAAACTGGCTGTAACAATCACATGACGGATCGCCCATCATCAGGCGCTATATCCGGGCATGTCGTGACAGAGTGTGCATCAAAGCTCACTCGATCGAAGTACGCGCGCCCCGAAGTACCGGACAAGTCCGGACGGCCGGGGCGCGGTTCGGGCGCGGCCGGCCGTCGTCGGTGTCCGGGGGGTCACCAGCGGCCGGGCGCGTAGTCCTTGAGGAAGACGCCGTACAGGTCCTCGCCCGCCTCGCCGCGCACGATCGGGTCGTAGACGCGGGCCGCGCCGTCGACCAGGTCGAGCGGGGCGTGGAAGCCCTCCTCGGCGAGGCGCAGCTTGTCGAAGTGCGGGCGCTCGTCGGTGATCCAGCCGGTGTCGACCGAGGTCATCAGGATCCGGTCGGAGTCGAACATCTCCTGTGCGCTGGTCCGCGTCACCATGTTCATGGCCGCCTTGGCCGCGTTGGTGTTGGGGTGTCCCGCGCCCTTGTAGCCACGGGCGAACACGCCCTCCATCGCGGACACGTTGACCACGTAGGCGCGCTGGGAGGACGAGCGGCGGGCCGCCTCTGCCATCGCCGGGCGCAGCTTGCTGATCAGGATGAACGGCGCCGTGTAGTTGCAGAGCTGCGTCTCCAGCAGCTCCACCGGGGAGATCTGCTCGATCGTCTGCACCCAGGTGTTGGAATCGACCACGTCGGGCAGCAGACCGCCCGCGTCGATGGCGGTGCCGTCCCGGTGCCGCTCCACGCTCGCGTTGCCCGCGACCAGGGCGAGGTCGGCCACCGCCTGCGCGTCCAGGTTGCTCGTCCCGGCGGGCAGCGCGGTCAGGCCGTCGACCGCACCGGAGTTGAAGGCGCCGATGACGTGGTGGGCGGGCAGCTCGCCGGCCGGCAGCGGGGCGCTCTCGCCCTCGACGAGCGCGGCGTAGGCGGACGGCAGCCGGCGCACCGTCTGGGTGGCGTTGTTGATCAGGATGTCCAGCGGGCCCTGTTCCGCGACCTGGTCGGCGAGCGCGACGACCTGGCCGGGGTCGCGCAGGTCGATGCCGACGACCTCCAGGCGGTGGATCCAGTCCGCGGAGTCGTCCATCGCCTTGAAGCGGCGGATGGCGTCCTTGGGGAAGCGCGTGGTGATCGTGGTGTGGGCGCCGTCGCGCAGCAGCCGCAGCGCGATGTACATGCCGATCTTGGCGCGGCCGCCGGTGAGCAGCGCCCGCTTCCCGCCGAGGTCGGCGCGGGCCTCGCGGCGGGTCCGGTTCTCGTCGGCGCACTTCGGGCAGAGCTGGTGGTAGAAGTAGTCAACCTCGACGTAGCGGGTCTTGCAGACGTAGCAGGAACGGGGGCGCTGGAGTATCCCCGCGATCCGGCCCGGCTCGACACGGGAGGAGGGCAGGATGCCCTCGGTCTCGTCGTCGATGCGCTGGGCGGAGCCGGTGGCGGTGGCCTCGGTGACCGCCTTGTCGTGCGCCGTCTTGGCGGCCCGGCGCTCCTGGCGGCGGCGCTGCTTGACCGTGCGGTAGATGTGCGAGGTGGCCCGGCGCACCTTGATCGCGTCCGGGTGGTCCACGTCGAGCTTGTCGAGCTCCTCGAGCACGCTCAGGCAGACGGCCAGCCGCTCCGGGTCGATGCCCGGCCCGTACGCCACCTCGTCCGTGGTCCCGGGGCCGTCCTGTGTCACCGTCATCGCCGCTGCCGTTCCCGCTTCGGTTGTCGCGGCGCTCCGTTCGCGTCCGCTGTCGAACGGGGGATTTTACGGAGCGCCGGGCCGCAGCACCAAACCGCTGCGCTCAGTGAGCGCAGGCCACGGTGAGTGCCGTCACCTCCTCGCTCACCGCGCGGGCGAGCAGGTCGAGGTCCTCCACGGCCGCGCCGTCGGCCACCAGCCCGTAGTGGACGCGTCCCCGGTAGGTGGAGACGGCGACCGCGAGGGAGTGGCCGGGGGCGAGCGGCGCGAGCGGGAAGACGGCGCCGAGCGGGTCGCCGCCGAGGCGCAGGCCGAAGCCGGGCAGCGGCACGCTGGTGACCAGGACGTCGAACCAGAGCCGGGCCGCCTGCCCGAGCAGCGGCCCGCCGAGCCGGTGACCGAGCGGTGGCACGTGCTCGGCGAGCAGCGCGACCGCGCCCGCGCCCCGGTGCGGGCCCGCCTCCTTGTTGCGGTCCATGGCGGTGCGCACCCGGGCCAGCCGGGTGACCGGGTCCCGCTCGTCGACCGGAAGCTGTATCAAGTACCCCGACAGCCGGTTGCCCTGTGGATGGGCGGTACGCGGGCGGCGCCGGGAGACGGGGACGAGGGCGCGCGGGGCGACGCCGTCGCTGCCGTCGCCCCGCTCGTCGAGCCAGCGGCGCAGCGCGCCGGCGACGACCGCGATGAGGACGTCGTTGACGGTGCCGCCGGCGCTCTTGCGGATGCGGTGCACGTCGTCGAGGTCGACGACCACGCCGGCGGTGCGGCGGGTTCCGCTGGGCGCGCAGGCCAGGGCGGGCGAGGAGCGCATGTCGAGGGTGGACCGGGCGACGGCGGCGCCGATGTCCAGGGCCCGGCCGGCCTCGGCGAGGGCGTCGCGCACCATGCCGGGCACCTCGCGGACGTCCGGGACGACCCCGCGGGGCGGCTCGGCGGGCCGTGGCCGGGGCGTGGGCAGGTCCGTCGGGTCCATCAGCGCGGCGGCGAGGGTGAGGGCGCGCAGTCCGTCGGCGAGGGCGTGGTGGAACTTGAACAGGACGGCGAAGCGGGCGCCGCCCTCCTCCGGCAGCACGTGCGCCTCCCACGGTGGACGGGTGCGCTCCAGGGGGCGTCCCATCAGGCCGCCAGCGGCCGCGTGGAAGTCGGCGACGGGCGCGTGCAGCCGCACGTGGTCCAGCGGGTCGAAGCCGGGGTCGGGTTCGCGGGCGGCGCCGCCGAAGGCGAGCGAGCCGCGGACGACGGAGGTGAGCGGGCGGCCCAGCGCGGCCGTGAAGGGTTCGCCGGGGGCGGGCCAGGAGCGGCGCAGCACCGCGAGCGAGCGCCTCAGCCCGAGGGGCTGCCAGGTGTCGCGGATGCGCATGCGCAGCCCCGGCACGGCGGCGGACCGCGCGGCGAGCAGGTCCGCGGCGTGGGCGGCCGCGGAGGGCGAGCCGGCCGTGAAGACGCCGAGCGCCGCGAGGTGCATGGGGTGACCGGCGGATTCGAGGTTCCAGAACGCCAGGTCGAGGGGAGCGAGCGGGTCTGCGGTCATGGGCGGGGGCCTCGCATCGACGACGGGAACGGATCAGCAGTCAATCGCTCCCGGCCGATTACGGTCAAGTACGATCTGGCTACCCATAGTTAACAGCATGTGACGTCTCCGCCCCTTCCGCTGTTACGGCGAAAGGGGCGGAGACGTCGTGATGTGCGGGGCCCGAGGGGCGTTACGGCCGTCCGGCGGGGTGACGGAAGCCACCCGGACGTACGCCACCCGGACGGGCGGGAGCCCCGTGCCCCAGGCCCGTCAGTCCGTGGCCGGGCAGCCCGCGGGCCGGGCTCGGGAGGCGTCCTGGATCAGGTCCTGCTGCGCGGCCCGCACCCGCTCCACGTCGGGCTTCATCACCCGCCGGTCGTAGGTGAGCAGACCGTTCAGCTCGCCCTCCACGTCGGAGATCTGCGTGTAGACGGCGCCGTTGCTGCCCCGGCACACCAGCGCCCGCACCTCGTCGAGCTTGGTGAGGTAGTCGTCGGTGTAGGTCGCCGGGTCGACGTCGACGTACGACTGCTGCACGGGCCAGGCGTGGCCGGGCACCGCGAGGCCGAGACCGCCGTACTCGCCGCTGACGAGGGCGCGTTCGCCGTCCGGGCGGGGCGGCAGGGCGGGGCTCGGGTAGCCGTGCTCGTCCATGATGTCGCCGGTGCCGCCGTCGGCGCCCAGGTTGAGTCCGGACTGGTTGTTGACCAGCCGGCTGGGGTCCCAGGACTTGGCCTGCGCGGCGATCCGGCCGACGTCGTACTGTCCCCAGCCCTCGTTGAAGGTGACCCACATGACGATCGACGGGCTGCTGATGTGCTCGTCGATCATCTCCTTCATCTCGCGCTCGTAGCGGGCGCGGGCCTCGGCGTCCGGGGTGCGGGCGTCCCTCATGGACGGCATGTCCTGCCACACCAGCAGTCCGAGGCGGTCGGCCCAGTAGAACCAGCGGTCGGGTTCGACCTTGATGTGCTTGCGCACCGAGTTGAAGCCGAGCTGCTTGTGGACCTTGAGGTCGTGGGCGAGAGCCTCGTCGGTGGGCGCGGTGTGCAGACCGTCGGGCCAGAAGCCCTGGTCGAGGGTCGCCATCAGGAACACGGGCTTGCCGTTGAGGACCGTGCGCGGCACCCCGTCGATCTTCTCGACGGCGATGGAGCGCATGCCGAAGTAGCTGTTCACGCGGTCGGCGCCGACGCTGACCTTCAGGTCGTACAGGAAGGGGTCGTCGGGCGACCACAGGCGCGGCTTCCTGATCTTCAGGGAGAGCGGCTGCCCGGTGCGGCCGGTGGCGGTGGCGACCCTGCGCCGTCCGTCGTACGCGGTGGCCGTGACCGGAAGGCCGTCGCGGACACCCTTCGCCTCGACGGTGAGCCGCTCGCCCTGCACGTCGGGGATCAGCCGGAGGGAGTCCACGTGGTCACGGGCGACGGGCTCCATCCAGACCGTCTGCCAGATGCCGGAGCTGGGTGTGTACCAGATGCCGCTCGGGTCGAGGCGCTGCTTGCCCATCGGCGGATTCTCGCCGTCGGCGGCGTCGGTCGGGTCGTAGACGCCGACGATCAGCTCCTGGGGGCCGCCGCGCCTCAGCGCGTCGGTGACGTCGACGGAGAACTTGTCGTAGCCGCCTTCGTGCGCGGTGACCTCGATGCCGTTGACGTAGACCTCGGCGCGCCAGTCGACCGCCTGGAAGTTGAGGCGCAGCCGCTTGCCGGAGCCGATGTGCCAGTCGCGCGGGACGGTGAAGGTGCGGCGGTACCACATGTGGTCCTCGTGCCGCTGGACGCCGGAGAGCTGGGACTCCACCGGGTACGGCACCAGGATGCGTTCCTTCAGCGTGCGGCCCACGGGCGGGCGCTCGCCCTCCTCGGCGGCGGCGAACTGCCAGCGGCCGTTGAGGCTGCGCCATGCGGAGCGGGTGAGCTGCGGGCGCGGATACTCGGGGTGGGCGTTGCCGGGGCCCACCTCGTCGGCCCAGCGGGTGCGCAGCTCGTGGGTGGAGCGGTTGGGTCCGCTGCTGAGGAAGGCGTCCACGGGGTCGCCGTCGGCGGCCTTGAGTCCGCCCCGGCCGTCGTACCGGACGTCGGCGCTGCCGCGGGCCGTGCCGGTCTTGTTGCCGACGACGGGCTCGGCGAGGGTGACGAGCAGCGCCCTCGGGTCGTCCGGGTCGGGTGTGGCCGAGGTGAGCGGCCACCTGGCGCCGCCGATCACCGCGTCGAGGTGGTCGGTGAAGCCGGCGGGCGGTGTGGCGAGCGGCTTGGGGAAGTCCAGCTTGAGCGTGCGTCCGGAGGCGAGGACGGTGGCGGCGAGGGCGCCGTCGTAGTCGAAGCCGTCCGGGAGGCGGAACGCCGACCGGGGCACCGCTTCCTTGGCTCCGCCGGGCGGGGTCCAGCGCAGGTGGAAGTTGGAGCCGCCGTAGTGCTCGAAGTACTCGACCTTGATGTCGTGGGCACGGCCGGCGACGAGCTGGACCGGCTCGGAGGTCTGCTCGTTGTCCCAGTCGTCGATCCAGTGGTCGATGACGAGGGCGCCGTCGACCCACAGGCGGAAGCCGTTGTCGGAGCTGACCGAGAAGGTGTGGGCGCCGGTGGTCTCCGGCACGATGCTGCCGGTCCAGCGGACGCTGACGTCGTCGGCCTGGCCGGTGGTGAGGTTCAGACGCGGTTCCAGGTTGTCGAAGTCGAGCCGGGGGTCGAAGGCGACGGCCTTGAGTTCGTGGAAGTCGAAGGCGCCGGGGGCGGAGTGGGTCCAGTACTCGCCCTTCAGCCCGTGGATCGCCACCGGGTCGTCCTCCGCGGCGGCCGAGGCGGGCCCGGTCGCGGTGAGGCCGGTGACGCCCAGCGCGGTGGCCAGGAGGAGGGCGAAACGATTCCTGAGTCGTCTGATGCGCACGGATCCTCCGTCGGTGAGGAAGTGACGGCTCTCGCTGTGCATGTTCTGTTCTGTGCGTTGTCAGTCCCGTACAACGTTGTCAAAGAACAGCACTTGGCATAACAGCACGGATTCCTCCATGAGTCCAGGGACATGACAAAGGCCCCGGTCGTCACGCGCGACCGGGGCCTCCTCGGCAGGCCGTCAGGGCACCAACTGACCCTTGCCCAGGGCGATCACGCCGCCCTTCGAGACGGTGTACAGCTCCGCGTCCCGTCCGGGGTTGACGCCGATCGTCGCGCCCGGCGGCACCTCGACGTTCTTGTCCAGCACCGCCCCGCGCACCACCGCGCCCCGTCCGATGTGCACGTTGTCGTGCAGCACCGACCCCTGGACCACCGCGCCCGGGTCGACCACCACGCCCGGCGAGAGCACGGACCGCGTCACCTGCCCCCGGATCAGGCAGCCCGCGCTGATGATCGACTCGCTGGCGATGCCGCCCGCGTTGAACCGGGCCGGCGAGAGCTGCCCCGAGTGGGTGTAGATGGGCCACTGGCGGTTGTAGAGGTTGAACGCGGGGCGCTCCGCGATCAGGTCCATGTGGGCGTCGTAGTACGCGTCGAGCGTGCCGACGTCCCGCCAGTAGCCCTGGTCACGGCTGGTCTCCCCCGGCACGTGGTTGGTGCTGAAGTCGTACAGGTGGGCCTCGCCCCGCTCGGTGAGCTGGGGCAGGATCGAACCGCCCATGTCGTGCACCGAGTCCTCGTCCTCGGCGTCCCGCTGGAGCGCCTCGACGAGCGCCTTGGTGGTGAAGATGTAGTTGCCCATGGAGGCGAACACGCAGTCGGGGGCGTCGGCCAGGCCGGGCGGGTCGGCCGGCTTCTCGAGGAAGCGCTCCACGGTGAGGCCGTCGGAGCCCGGGGTGATCACGCCGAACGAGGACGACTCCGCGCGCGGCACCCGGATCCCGGCCACGGTGACGCCGGCGCCGCTCTCGATGTGCTGGCTGAGCATCTGGCGCGGGTCCATGCGGTACACGTGGTCGGCGCCGAACACCGCCACGTACTCCGGGCGCTCGTCGTAGATCAGGTTCAGCGACTGGAGGATGGCGTCGGCGCTGCCCAGGTACCAGCGCGGGCCGAGCCGCTGCTGCGCGGGGACCGGGGTGACGTAGTTGCCGAGCAGGCTGGACATCCGCCAGGTGGTGGTGACGTGCCGGTCCAGCGAGTGCGACTTGTACTGGGTGAGCACGCAGATCCGCAGGATGTCGCCGTTCACCAGGTTGGACAGCACGAAGTCGACCAGGCGGTACGTGCCGCCGAAGGTGACCGCAGGTTTGGCGCGGTCCGCCGTCAGGGGCATCAGGCGCTTGCCCTCGCCGCCCGCCAGCACGATTCCCAGGACCGAAGGACCACCACGACGCATGGCCGCTCCCCTCACGCCGAGTTTTCCCATGACTGCCCCGGACGGGCCGGGCTAAGCCTGCCGGAGGATCTCCTCGTACAGCCCGGCCGTGCGGCGGGCCACCGCGTCCCAGCCGAACTCGGTGACCGCGCGCTCCCTGCCCGCCTCGCCCATGGCCCGTGCGGTGTCCGGGTCGCCGAGCACCGCGTCCAGTGCCCGGGTGAGTTCCGCCTCGAAGTCGTCGTCCACGTCCACCAGCAGCCCGGTCCTGCCGTGGTCCACGACCTCCGGGATGCCCCCGACGCGGGAGGCGACCACGGCGGTGCCGCACGCCATCGCCTCCAGGTTGACGATGCCGAGCGGCTCGTACACCGAGGGGCAGGCGAACACGGTCGCGTGCGTCAGCAGCTGGATCACCTCGGGCCGCGGCAGCATCTGCGGGATCCAGTGCACGCCCTCACGGACCCGGCTCAGCTCCTCGTACAGCTCGCGGAACTCCCGGTCGATCTCCGGGGTGTCCGGGGCGCCCGCGCACAGCACCACCTGCGCGGCCGGGTCGATGCCGCGCACCGCCCGCAGCAGATGGGGCACCCCCTTCTGCCGGGTGATCCGGCCGACGAAGAGCACGTAGGGCCGGGAGCGGTCGAGCCCGATCCGGTCCAGGGTGTCGGTGCCGGGGTCGGGGCGGTAGAGGGCGGTGTCGATGCCGTTGTGGACGACATGCACCCTGGCCGGGTCGAGGGCCGGATAGCAGTCGAGGATGTCGTCGCGCATGGCGCCGGACACGGCGATCACCGCGTCGGCGGCCTCGTAGGCGGTGCGCTCCGCCCAGCTCGACAGGGCGTAGCCGCCGCCGAGCTGCTCCGCCTTCCAGGGGCGCAGCGGCTCCAGGGAGTGGGCGGTCACCACGTGCGGGATCCCGTACAGCAGCTTGGCGAGATGGCCGCCGAGGTTGGCGTACCAGGTGTGGGAGTGCACCAGCTCGCGGCCTTCGAGGGCGGCGGCCATGGCGAGGTCCACGGAGAAGGTGCGCAGGGCGTCGTTGGCGCCGTCGAGCGCGGACCAGGAGCGATGGCGCAGCACGCCGTCGGCGCGGCCCTCGCCCCAGCAGTGCACCTCCAGGTCCACCAGGGACCGCAGCTCCCGGGCCAGGAACTCCACATGGACCCCCGCGCCGCCGTACACGTCCGGGGGGTACTCCCGGCTCAGCAGTCCCACTCGCACCCTGAACCCCCTGTCTGCGCGGACGTCCCTCCCATGGTCACGCAGAGGGGGCGCGCGGGGAAGACCGGGGCGGCCGTTCGAAGCAGCAGTCACCGCAGACGCCGCCGCCGGGGACGCGGTAGTACAGGCAGCAGCTGCGGCGGCGGAAGCCCGTGGCGGTGAGGCCGCCCGCGCCGGAGAGGAGGGGGTGGGCGAGGAGGTCGCGGGAGAGCCGGGCGGCCCGGGCGGCGGCGTCGGGGCGGGCGTGGCGGGTGATCTCGCGGGCGGCCGCGGCGAGGGCGGAGGCGGCGTTGCCGCGCAGGAGGGCGGGCGCGACGCGGTGACGGGCGCGGAGGGCGGCGGAGAGAGGTTCGAGGTGACCGCGCAGGACGACGGCCGTGACGGTCGCCGCGTCACCGGGGAGCGGGCGGACCTCGGGGAGGTGCAGGTCGTCGGGGGCGCTGCCCTCCGGGTCCCAACGGAGCGTGCCGGGGGCGAGGTCGGGGACGGCCCCGTACAGCGCGGCGCAGCCCAGGGCCACGGACCACAGGCGCGCGGCCAGACCCTGGTGCGCCACGGAGGCGGCGACGCGGGGCTCCTGGGTGCGCAGGGCGGCGGCGACGCGGCGCACGCGGACGGCCAGGGGGTCGGACGCGGAGGCGTGTTGAACGTCCGGGCGGCGCGGGCCGTATGCCTGGGCGAGCGTGGGAAGGTGACGGTCGGCGTCCTCCCCCACGCGCAGGGCGAAGAAGCCACCGAGGTCACGGAGGGCGGTGAGGCGGGGGTCGAGGTCCACGAGGTGCAGTGGTACCAAGTCTCTCAGGGGTGGTTGTCAGGGGCCTCGGTCTTACGGTGCCCACCCAGGGGATGACAGGGGCGTCCCCGTACTCCATCGGCAGTAGGACGCATTGGGTGCTCAGGGACGACGACGGGGAACACCCTGACGCGGCAAGGTGTTGGTCATGGAAGCCGACCGTTCGCCGCGCCGGGCAGACCGCCCCCGCCTCACGCAGAGGAGCTGCCGATGAGCGCCCTCGCGTTGTCCGTGCTCCTGTCGTTCGTGTCCGCCGTGGCGTACGCCGGGGGTGCGATCGTGCAGGAGCAGGTGGCGCTGTCCTCGTCCGGCGCGCGGCAGTACGCCCCGCTGCGCCGGCCCGCATGGTGGGCGGCGGTCGCGCTGAACGGTCTGGGCGCGCTTCTGCACGTGGTGGCGCTGGCCTACGGTCCGCTGAGCCTGGTCCAGCCGCTCGGCGCCCTCACGATCGTGTTCGCGCTGCCGATGGCCGCGCTGTTCGTCGGCCGGAAGGCCGGGGCGACCGCCTGGCGGGGCGCCCTGATGGCGACGGTGGGTCTCGCGGGTCTGCTGGCGCTGGTCGGCGCGTCGGGCGCGCAGTCGCTGGACGGTCCGCAGCGGGTCGCGGCGGCCGTGGGCACGGCGGCGGCGGTCGTGACGCTGATGGTCGCGGCGCGTGCGGTGCACCGGCACCCGGCGGTGCGCAGCATCCTGCTGGCGACGGCGGCCGGTGTCGCGTTCGGCATGTCCTCCGTCTTCACCAAGACGGTCGCGGTGGACTGGACGGGCGGGGTGTCGGCGGGCGACCTGCCGTCCCTCGCCGTGATCGGCGTGCTGGCGACGGCGGGCATGCTGCTGTCCCAGGCCTCCTACCGCGGCGCGGGCCTCACGGCCCCGCTCGCGACGCTCACGGTGGTGAATCCTGTGGTGGCGGCCGCGGTCGGCATCACGATGTTCGGAGAGACCTTCCGCCACGGCACGACCGGCACGGCGCTGGCGCTGAGCTGTGGGGTGGTGGCGGCGGGCGGTCTGATCCTGCTGACGACGGAGCGGCTGGCGCGGGAGGGTGCCGCGAGGACGGCGCCTGTTCCGGTGGCCGCCGGGTCCGGTCCCGTTCCCGTGCCCGCCGGGCGGGAGGCGGAGGATGTCGCCGCCGAGCTGTTGCTGGCGCAGCTGAAGGTGCCTCAGGACGTGACGCTGCCGGAGGTCGCCACCTCGTCGGTCACCGTGCCCGCGGCGGCCGCCGGGCCGGACGCGGTGGACCCGACGGCGGTGCCGGTCATGCCGTACGCGCCCTTCTACGGCGGCCCGTACGTGCCGGTGCCGATGGACGACCGGCACCTCGTGCGTGTGAGATCCTGACCGGTCGCGTCAGATCGTGACCGCGCCCGTCAGATCTTGACGCCGCCGGCGCGCAGATAGGCGAGCGGGTCGACGTCCGACCCGAATCCGGGCCCCGTCCGCACTTCGAAGTGCAGATGCGGGCCCGAACTGTTGCCCGTGGAACCGGACCGCCCGATGCGCTGGCCCGCGCCGACGGACTGGCCGTTCCTCACGGAGATCGCCGACAGATGGGCGTACTGGCTGTACCGGCCGTCGGCGTGCCGCACCACGACCTGGTAGCCGAACGACCCCTCCCAGCCCGCGGCGACGACGGTGCCGGCGCCGACCGACTTCACGGGCGTGCCGGTGGGGACGGGGAAGTCCACGCCGGTGTGGTAGCCCTTCGACCAGGCGGACCCGGCCTTGTGGTACGGCGTGCCGAGGGCGGCGCTGACGGGGGCGACGCGCTTGGCGGCGGTGGAGGCGGAACCGGAGCGATCGGCGCGGTCCCCGGTCCGCTTCTCGGTCCTGGGGGCGTCCTTCTTCTCTGTCTTCTCTGTCTTCTTCTGCTCGGTCCTGGGTGCGGCCGCCTTCTTGCCCGACGGCTTCGGCGACGCGGAGGACGGCTTGGCGGGCGCCTTGGGCTTACCGCTGGATGCGGCGGTTCCGCCGGTGAGATCGAGGCGCTGGCCCGGGAGGATGAGGTCGGGGTCGGCGCCGATGGTGGATCTGTTGGCCTCGTAGAGCCCCTGCCAGCCGCCGCGGACGTGTTCCTGCTCGGCGATGCCGGACAGGGTGTCGCCGCGCACCACGGTGTACATCTCGGCGCGGCCGGCTCGGGCCTGGGGGGTGGTGGTCGGCCGGACGTCCTCGACGGAGGTGCGGCGGTCGTCGCGCCGGGTGCGGTCGGCGGCCGGGCGGATGTCCGGATCTGCGCCGTCGCGGGTGAGTCCGGCGCGTACCGAGCAGGTCGGCCAGGCGCCGGGGCCCTGTCCGTCGAGGACCTTCTCGGCGATCGCGATCTGCTGGTCCTTGGTGGCCAGATCCGCTCGGGGCGCGTACCGGGTGCCGCCGAACGCCTCCCAGGTGGACTGGCTGAACTGCAGTCCGCCGTAGTAACCGTTGCCGGTGTTGATGTCCCAGGTGTCGGTCGACTCGCAGGCGGCGACCTTCTCCCAGGTGTCCACGTCGGCGGCCTGCGCCGCACCGGTGCCCATGAGCGGGAGGGCCATGCCCGCGCCACCGGCGGTGACCGTGAGCGAGGCCCGGTTGATCCTGTTCGGCTGATACCGGCGGTGCCGGCCGCGCACGGCCATGGAATCCCCCTCGACAATGCGTCAGGAGGGGCAAAAGTAAGCGCTGCGAACAGGCCGTGACAAGGCGGCTATCGGCCGCACGGATGCGCCAAATGGCGTGGAAGATACGCCCGTTGCGCCCCTGTTTGCCGCCGGTGGGGAGCGTGCGCTGGCGCCTGCCGCCGGACGCGGGAGCGTGTCGCGGCGTGCGCCGGACCGGCGCGCGGAGGGGGTGGCCGGCCGCACCGGGACGGGGCGGGCCGCGGGTGACCGGCCGGAACGCTGAGTACGGTGGGCGCCTTCGCGCGTATGTGCCTGCGCGGGTCCCGAAGACCCGCGCATGCGCACGCGAGTGCGGCACGCAAGGATGGTCGATGTCAGGACCGGCGGGCGTCCACCCGGCAGCACCGGCACCCGGCGGCACCGATACCGAGGTCACCAGGAGTCACCCTTATGAGCAGTTCAGCGCAGATCGGCGTCACCGGGCTCGCGGTCATGGGCCGTAACCTGGCCCGCAATTTCGCCCGCAACGGCTACACGGTCGCGGTGCACAACCGGACCGCCGCCCGCACGCACGCGCTGGTGGAGGAGTTCGGGCACGAGGGCAGCTTCGTGGCGGCCGAGACGGCCAAGGAGTTCGTGGCGGCGCTGGAGCGGCCGCGGCGCCTGGTCGTGATGGTGAAGGCCGGGGAGCCGACGGACGCGGTGATCGAGGAGTTCGCCCCGCTGCTGGAGCCCGGTGACATGATCATCGACGGCGGCAACGCGCACTTCGCGGACACCCGCCGTCGTGAGCGGGCGCTGCGGGAGCAGGGCATCCACTTCGTCGGCATGGGCGTCTCCGGCGGCGAGGAGGGCGCGCTGCACGGGCCGAGCATCATGCCGGGCGGCCCGAAGGAGTCGTACGACTCGCTGGGCCCGATGCTGGAGAAGATCTCCGCGAAGGCGAAGGACGGCTCGCCGTGCGTGACGCACGTGGGTCCGGACGGCGCCGGGCACTTCGTGAAGATGGTGCACAACGGCATCGAGTACGCGGACATGCAGCTGATCGGTGAGGCGTACCAGCTGCTGCGCGACGTCGCCGGGTACTCCCCCGCGCAGATCGCGGAGATCTTCCGCACCTGGAACACGGGTCGCCTGGACTCGTACCTGATCGAGATCACCGCCGAGGTGCTGTCGCACGTCGACGCGGCGACGGGCAAGCCGTTCGTGGACGTGGTGGTGGACCAGGCGGAGCAGAAGGGCACCGGCCGCTGGACCGTGCAGATCGCCCTGGACCTGGGCGTGCCGGTGTCGGGGATCGCGGAGGCGGTGTTCGCCCGCTCGCTGTCGGGTCACGTGGCGCTGCGGGAGGCCTCGCGGGGCCTGGCGGGCCCGACGCCGACGCCGATGGGCGAGGCGGAGGCTTCGGCGTTCGCCGACCGGGTGGAGCAGGCGCTGTACGCGTCGAAGATCGTGTCCTACACGCAGGGCTTCCACGAGATCGCCGCGGGCAGCCAGGAGTACGGCTGGGACATCGACCTCGGCGCGGTGTCGGCGATCTGGCGCGGCGGGTGCATCATCCGCGCGGCGTTCCTCGACCGTATCCGGGCCGCGTACGACACGCGGGCGGACCTGCCGAGCCTGCTGTCGGACGAGACGTTCGCCCGCGAGATCGACCAGGCCCAGGACGACTGGCGCGAGGTCCTGATCGCGGCCACCCGCCAGGGCGTCCCGACCCCCGGCTTCGCCGCGGCCCTCGCCTACTACGACGCACTCCGGGCGGAACGCCTCCCGGCGGCGCTGACCCAGGGCCAGCGGGACTTCTTCGGCGCGCACACCTACCGCCGTGTGGACCGCGACGGCTCGTTCCACACGCTGTGGGGCGGGGACAGGTCGGAGGTCTCGGCGTAAGGAAAGGGGCCGGCCCCTCTCCTGGCCGTGCGGGCAGGTGGGGCCGGTCGCGCAGTTCCCGGCGCCCCCTCGGGCGCGGGGACGGCAACCCCTCATGGGGCGCGCGGCCGCTTCTGACACGGCGCGACCGCCACACCCCGCGGGGCGCGGGGAGCTGTGCGAGCAACCCCCACGCACCCGCACGGCAGAACTCAGGTGAGCGGAGGCCCAGGCTCCGGACTCGGCACCGGCTCCGGCCCCGGAGGAACCGGAGACGGCGACGGCTCAGGCGGCGGCCCCGGCTGCGGCGGGTGGGGCACAGGCGGCTGGGGCTCAGGCCCGGGCCCGGGCGGCGGCTGCGGCGGCTCAGGCGCGGGCCCCGGATGAGGCGCGGGTCCCGGCTCAGGCGCGGGCGGCTGTGCGGGATCCGGCCCCGGAGCGGGACCGGGCGTGGGCCCCGGCGGAACGGGATCCGGGTACGGGTTGGTCATGACGCGTGTCCTCCGACCGTTCGGTCGACATGAGTTCTGGTCCGGACACTCCCCCGCCTACCCGGCGCCCTCTCCCGCAGTCACCCGGGCGCGTGAAGGCATGACGGCCGGGCGGCGCACGGAAAGGAACGACGTCCCAGCCGGCCCCGCCCGAGCACACCCCTCTCAGAACCGCCCGGGATGCGCCGCCAGCCACTGCTTGGCCGCACGCAACAACTCCGGATCAGCAGCAGGAGCCTCCTCCGGATGCCGCGAGGCCCACCGGACGACGTACGGGCACAGCGGCGCGACCACGACACCCTCACGCGCGGCGAGGGCGTACAGCTCACGGGCGAGCGACCCGGCGATGCCCTTGCCCTCGTGAGCGGGCTCGACGACGGTGTGCACCGGCACCAGAGCAGGGGCCGGCTCGTCGAGGACGAAATACTCGATCCGCCCGACGACCTCACCGCCCTCGACCGCCTCGAGCCGCCCGGCACCCCGGTCGTCACGAATCTCGACTCCGCCCACGCCCGTCACGCTCCTCGTCTTCGGTTGCTCGGTCGCCGCCCGCCACTCAGGCCGTGGCCACGGCCTGCGGACTGCGCTCCTGGTCCGACCCGGGAACCGGCTCGGAGGGATCGGCGCCCAGGGCGACGATACGGTTGCCGGCGTCCACATGGACGACGCGCGGTTCGAGTGCCCGCGCCTCGGCATCGGTCACCTGGGCATAGCTGATGATGATCACGAGGTCGCCCGGGTGCACCAGGTGGGCGGCGGCCCCGTTGATCCCGATCACACCGGACCCGCGCTCCCCCTCGATGACATACGTCTCGAGCCGGGCGCCGTTGGTGATGTCGACGATGTGCACGAGCTCACCGGGCAGCAGGTCGGCGGCGTCGAGCAGCTCCGCGTCGATCGTCACGGATCCCACGTAGTGCAGGTCGGCCTGGGTGACGGTGGCGCGGTGGATCTTGGACTTGAACATGGTGCGCAGCACGTTGGACTCCTGGAAGTCGGCTCCCTGCCTGCTTTGTGCAGGTCAAGGGCGGTGTCGACTGTACACCGGAACACGCCGGTCGAGAATGGTGAGGAACATCGCTCCGCTCGGGCGAGACGGCTTCACGCCTGGGCTTTCGCGCCGCACCGGTGTCTGTTCAAGCAATCCTCCAGAGACGGTCGGCGACTCATGCTGACCGGATGCTGTGAACCGCTCGAGCAGTGGGCCCGATATGCCGGCAACGGTGATCGTTGAGCGGATCGGCTGAGACCGCAGCCTGACCGTGCACAAGGACCGGGTCCGAGATCTGCGACCGGCCTATCGGCCCGCGGATCCGGCTTCGCGGACAGTGTTGGGAGCGGGAGCGGGATGCAGTGTTTGACCGTTACCGCAGCCCAGCATCGCCGTGCGTCCACTGCGGGGCATCGCTCAGCTGCCCCGCGCGATGCCCCTTCTCAGGCGTTCTCGTCATGGATCCGCGCACCCAGATCCTCCGCCACTCCAGTGCCCACGCCTTGAGTTCGTCGATCTGGCGGGAGGTGAGTCCATACGCGGTGTAGTCCTCATCCTCGTACCACTCCGCGCCAATGAGCCTGTCCCGGAGCTCTTCAAGGCTGAACTCGTCGTGGGCACGACGGCGGCCCAGGGATTCGAGGTCGGCGGTGGAGCGGTCGCGGGAGGCAGCTTGGACGTCGATGAGGTCACGGACGGTGCCGCGGTCGGCGAGGGCACGGACCTTGGTGCCGATCACGTCATCGAGGGAAAGAACAGGGCCGTAGGGGGTCTGAGCGGGAGGGGCCCAGAACGCCTCCTTGAGGACGTCGACCTCGCACTCCTCGCCGGTCTCCGGCTCGGTGACGAGGAATCGGCCGCTGAGCGGATCGGTCTGGACGTGCGTGGTCCGCTATCCGCGCTCGCTGAGACCCGCTGTGAGTGAGGCGACGATCTCCTGCCTCGGAGCGGGGTTCTCGGTGGCGACGTCGAGGTCGCGGCTGAAGCGTTCGACCAGACCGTGGGCCTGCACGGCGTATCCGCCGGTGAGGACCAGAGGATAGGGGGAGCCGATGTCGAGGATGTCGGCGAGGAGACGCTCGTGGAGCGGAGTGAGCTTCACGCGGCGGCCGTGTCGGCCGGAGCGGTGCTGAGCAGCTCGGGGAAAGCGTCCTCCCAGACCTCGCGGATGTAGGGGCTGATCAAGCGCCGCAGCACGGGCCACTGCTCGGTGAGCAGCCGATGGTGCAGGAGTGCCACCAGGTCCTCACGGAGTCCTTCGGCGAGGACGGTCCGGTAGAGCGTCATGCGGGACTTCGGACGGTCCAGGTTGTAGCTGGTCCGCCCGGACCAGACGATGTGGAGCGGCAGGTCCACGTTGCCCTCGACGGGGCCGGCCAGCTCCTGCAAGCGCTCGGGCAGTCGGCTGCGGTAGCGGTCCCGCAGTACCTCGGCGCGGTGGGCGGTGATCGTCGAGTCCATGCATCCAGTATCGCTGCTGGGAAGCGGCGGCATGGCGGAAACGGAGCTCCCCTGCCGTATGTACGGGTCGGGCACCGCCCCGCCCCTTCCTCGGACGCTCATCATGGCCTACCCGTACAACCCGAGGTGGCGTAGCAACCAGCTGCCCTGCCGATCTAGGACCAGCCCCGCTCGCGGGCGCGGGTGACCGTGGCACAGCAGGTCACGCGGAGGACCGCCGCGATGGAGTCGGCTGCGGCTTCCGTCTCGGCGTCGGGAGCGACGACGGTCCCGAGGA
This sequence comes from Streptomyces werraensis, assembly GCA_014656175.1. Classification (GTDB taxonomy): domain Bacteria; phylum Actinomycetota; class Actinomycetes; order Streptomycetales; family Streptomycetaceae; genus Streptomyces; species Streptomyces werraensis. The sequence goes on along the minus strand of BNBX01000003.1, from coordinate 162,192 downwards.
GGCTCATGGCGCCGGCGCAGTGGACGAGAGGGCACCCGGCGAGCGACGGTCAGGGCATCCCGCAGGTAGCGGGACCGGTCGGCCGCCCGCGCCGACGGCCTGATGCCCTGCACGCGGACCGCGGCTGCGACCATGACAAGTACCGTCGTCTTGTGCGGGCTCTCGGCATCACACCGGTGATCGGCGAGCGTGGCGAGGACCACGGCAGTGGCCTGGACGTCATCCGGTGGGTGGTCGAGCGCACGATCGCCTCCCTTTTCGGCACGACTTCCAGATAGTCCGTTTCTCCGGTCCTACCGGCCACCAGGCGGGCGTGCCGAAGCGGGGGCCACTGTCGGCCGGGTACTCCTCGGTGCCGTCCCAGCGGCCGGCGAAGCTGTTGTCGTGGTCGCTCCGCAGTGGCAGCGCGGCCGCGTCGGCGAGGGGCAGCGCGGCACCCCAGTGGACATGCCGTACGGTGCCAGCGGCGCGATACCCGGAAAACGTAGGCGCTGCGAGCCGTGCGCAGCAGCACAGTGTCGCCGGCCTCGTCCAGCCTCACCCGGCCTGACGTGCCGGCGGAGGACGGGGCACCGGGCCGGCGGGGGCGGCGGTCACGTGGCCGCACCTCATCCGGAGTCTCGCACGCGGATCAGGCGGGGACGGGCGCGTGGTCCTCGCGGACGACGACTACCGGCCCGGGCGGCACCACGTCGCGGCCGCCCGTGAGTTCGGCCCGGGCGAGGGCCTCGCCGGCGACGGGCACGGTCACAGTCTCCTCCGTGTGGTTGATCAGGAACAGGGAGAAGTGCCGCGGCCCGTCCCCGCGGATCGCCAAAAGGGCACCAACTCCCACGGGCGAGGTCGGCGTCGAGCCCGAGGCCGGTGTGCCGGGCGAGCAGCGCGTCGCAGGGCAACCGGCGGTAGTCGCGTTCCTGTCCCCCCGCGGTGCCGAAGGCGGTGGTGTCGCGGGGCGGGTGGGTCCCGCTGGTCGCGGGCACCGATCCCCACCCGACCCATGTCTCGGTCGCTTCACAGAACGGCGACGGCGGCGTCCGCGCAACGTCACCTGGCCCGCGCGGGGACTAGCGTTTCTGCTCACAGACCGACGCACCGCGCAGAGAGGCCCATCACATAACCACGAACAGCGGCCGGCCCTGCACCGGTTCGTCCCGCAGGCACCTCCTTGGTCTGGCCGAACCGCAGGACCACAGGGTCACAGCGTCACAGGGCCACAGACAAGCCTCGACCGCCGAGCCCACGAGCGCCCGTCCGCACCTCGCCAGCAAAAGCGGACATGCCAGTAATGTCTCTTCATAACCGACAACACGCGGAAAGTGCGACGTCGAACAAAGGATGCGTCAAATCGCGGCGGGCATTCTTGACTGCCGGGCAATAATCCGCTGCGTGACAGTGGAGGCTCCGGAGGTTACTATTGGCCCGGATTCGGGGCCCGAACTCTCGCAGCGGTTCGCCCCGTGCGGCCTTCAGCGACCACCGCGTTGCAATGCGCCATCAGGGGGAAGTCGTGCCTCAGCCAAATAACCCTCCGGGGTTAGGCTTTACCCGCGTGACAAGGCGGGTCGTCATGCCGGACCACCGCCATCCGGGCAGGTTGCGCCTGCCGCACCGCCCGCGTACACACGCCGGTCCACTGTTCCCGAGGATGTCACAGAGCCTTAACATCCGCACCGAAAACTGGAATCAAAGGTCCATGAGGGTGGAACCGAGCACGGTGCGGAAGCGTCCTGCACAGGGATTCCCATTCACACGCAGACTGTCTACGCGCCAGTAATAACTGCCGGCCCGGAATTTCTTCCCGCCTGATTACCCGGCAGTATCCCCCGCGACAATACATCGCGCGCCCGCGAGCCTCACCGGCTCCGCTTCCACGCCGCTCCGGCACCGCACCGGCGCGGCCTTGCCATCGGCGGGGTGGGCATCATCCCGCCAGTGCGGTTCATCACATTCACAATATGCCGAACGACAGGGCGCCCGACCGGCGCCGTTGGAGTACGAGGGGTTCTGGTATGGCCGAGACGGGCGGACGCGGGCTGATCGTCCTGCACTCGTCACCTTTGATACGCAAGGCGATCCTCGACCTGTTCCGGGGCGATCCGAACGTCACCGTGCTGGGCGGCTGTCCCCACCCGACCGCTGTCGACACCCTCCCCGGCGGCCGGCCCGACGTGGCGCTCGTGGAGTACGAGCAGTGGCCGGAGGTCCGTGGCAACCGGTCCTACTGGAGCGGAACCCGGGTCATCCTCTACAGCAGGGACAACGCACCCCGCAGCGTGGTGGAGTGCATCAGGGGCGGGGCCGCGGGGTTCGTGCACGAGTCGTGCCCGCCCGAGTCCATCGTCAAGGGACTGCACGATGTGCTGAGCGGGCGCAGCTTCTGGCATCTGGGCGCCGACGAACCCCCGCAGCCGGCCCCGGACACCGGCGTGTGGGGCACATGGAAGCTGAGCGGACGCGAGGAGGAGATCCTCGGCCTCTTACTGCGCCGCCGCTCCAACGAGGAGATCGCCCAGGAGCTGTGCCTCACCCAGCAGACCGTCAAGAACTACGCGAGCCGGGTCTTCCACAAGGTGGGCGTGTCCGGGCGCAAGGAGCTGTTCAGGATGCTGAGGCCCTGCGGATGACCCTGTCCGAGACGGCGCCCGCAGCGGAGCAGGACCCCCTGCTCGTCGAGCGGAGCGGGCGGGTGGTCACCCTGACGCTCCGCCGACCGCACCGCCGCAATGCGATGTCCACCGCGATGTTGGCGCAACTGGCAGTCAAGTTAAGCGACTTGACGGGCCGACAAGGGACGGTACCCGGTGCGCTGGTGCTCACGGGGGCCGGTGGGACCTTTTCCAGCGGCGCCGACACCGGTGAACCCGACTGGCACGACCTGTCGCGCCGCGCGGTGCGACGGGCCCACTTCCGCACGGTGTTCGCGGCGTTGCACGAGGCTCCCTTCCCCGTGATCGCCGCCGTCGAGGGGTACGCCCTCGGGGGCGGCCTCGAACTCGCCCTGGCCTGCGATCTGGTGGTGGCCGGCGAGGGTGCGCTGTTCGGCCTTCCGGAGCTGGGGGTGGGCGCGGTCCCCGGCGGCGGCGCGGTCCACTCGCTGCTGCGCCGGGCCGGACGCGGAGTGGCCGCCCGGATGCTGCTGATCCCCGGCGAGCGCCTGCGGGCGGACGAACTCGCCCGGCTGGGCGCGGTGGAGCGCACCGTTCCCGACGGCGACGCGCTCGCCGAGGCACAGGCGCTGGCGGCGTCGGTGGCCGCCGGTGATCCTGCACTCCTGCGGGCAGGAGTCCGGCTGTTGCGGGACTCCGGGCACCTGGACCGCACGGCGGCGCTCGGAGTGGAGAACGGCTACTGGTGGCAGGCGGCTGCCGCCGCGAACCGGGAGCCCTCCCCGCCCTCGGACCACCGCTCCTGACGCCGCCGCGGCCTGAACGTTTCGAGCCACGGGGCCAGGTGCTTCGTTGCAGCACGTGAGCCGCCCCGATAGCCTGTTGATCAAATTCAGTAAATACTGAATGTGTCGTACGTGTCCTGCCGTACGGCAGATGCCGACCCCCCACCCTCCACCCCCGACGCCCGCCACACCGGCCGGCCGTGGACGCACGAGCCGTGGGCGCAAGAGGAGAGCAAAGAGACGTGACCCCTCTCATCGAATGTACCGACGTCACCAAGAAGTTCGGTGACTTCACCGCGCTGAGCCGGCTGAACCTGACCGTCCCCCAGGGCGTGGTGTACGGATATCTGGGCCCCAACGGAGCCGGCAAGAGCACCACGATCCGCATGCTCATGGGCCTGTCCCGGCCCACGTCCGGCGCGGTCCGGGTCCTCGGCCAGGACCCGGTCCGGCCCGAGGTCCGGGGGCGTATCGGCTACCTGCCCGGCGAACTGCGGCTGGACGAGCGGCTGACCATCGGGCAGACCCTGGCGTCCTGGGGGCGGCTTCGGGGGCTGACCGACACCGCCTACCGGGACGAGCTGGTCCAGCGGTTCGGCATCGACCCGTCACGGAAGGTACGGGGACTCTCCACGGGCAATCGCCGCAAGGTCGGCCTGGTGGGCGCCTTCATGGCCAGGCCGGAACTGCTGGTCCTGGACGAACCGACCAACGGGCTCGACCCGTTGATGCAGCAGGTGTTCCTCGGCACGGTCGAGGAGGCCCGGGACAACGGGCAGAGCGTGCTGCTCTCCTCGCACATCCTCTCCGAGGTCGAGCGGGTCGCGGACCAGGTCGCGGTGCTCCAGGGCGGCAGACTCGCCGCCTCCGGCCCGACGCACGAGCTGCGCCGCCGGGCCGCGCAGCGCTTCCACATCACCTTCGCGGAGGACGAGGACATCCCGCTCGCCGCGCTGGCCTCCCTGGACGGGGCGTCGGACGTGGAACGGCGCAGGCCCGAGGGCCAGGAGGTCAGCCTGGCCTGGACCGGATCGCCCGACCCGCTCCTGAAGCTCCTGGCGGGGCACCGGATCACCACGCTCACGGCGCCCGAACCGGACCTGGAGGAGGCGTTCCTCGAGTATTACCAGAGCGACGTGCCGGGCAGCCGGGGCACCGCCGCCGACGAGCCGTCCCCGGGCTCCGCCCCCGTGCGGTAGCCGCCGCAACCATCGCCACGGGTCTCAGTCATCAAGGCCGCTCCCCCGGGCCGGCCGGAAGGGAAACACATGTCGTCGCCCAGCTCGGAGATCTTCCGGCGCGGAGTACAGATCCAGAAACGCACCCTGATCGCCTGGTCGGCCGCGCTGGTCCTGCTCGCGCTCTCCGTCGCCGGGGCCTGGCCCTCGATGGAGAAGTCCGGCGCGCTGGAGGACTTCGCCTCCGGCGTCTCGCCGGAGGTGGCCACGGCCTTCGGGATCGACCAGATCAGCAGCGCCAGCGGCTACCTCAAGGGCAACCTGTACGCGGTCCTGCTGCCGCTGCTCCTCGGCCTGATGGCCGTGACCGCGACCGCCGCCCTGACCGGCGGCGACGAGGAGGCCGGGCGGCTCGAACTGCTGCTGGCGCTGCCGGTGGCCCGCCGCACGGTCTTCCTGGTGCGCTTCCTCTGCGTGGCCTTCGGCCTGGCCGTCACCAGTCTCCTGGTCTGGCTGTCGGTCTACGGCTCGGTCGTCGCCTTCGACATGGACGTCTCCGGGGGCGGGGTCGCCGCCGTGACGCTGACGGTCGGCCTGCTGGCCGTGCTGCACGCCGGGGTCGCCTACGCCGTCGTCGGATTCGGTTTCGGACGCGGTCCCGCGCTGGGTGTGGCGGCCGGTGTGCTGGTCGTCGGCTATCTGCTGCACGCCATCGCGCCGATGTCCGAAGCTCTCGAGCCGCTGTCGAACATCTCCCCGTGGGAGTGGGCGCTGGGCAGCGACCCGCTGGTCAACGGCGTTCCGTGGGGCGGGGCCGCGCTGCTGCTGGTCCTCTCGGTCCTGGTCGTCGCCGCCGGTACGCACGCGGTCGGCCGACGGGACGTCAAGAACGCCTGAGCTGCACGCCCTCGCGCGCCAGAAGCGGCCCGGCCCCTCCCCTCGCGGAGGCGCCCGGGCCGCTTTCGTGCGTAGGCGCGTCTACCGCACGGTGTTGACGGATCCGACGGAAAATCGAGTACCGGGAGTCATCGAGCCACCCGAGCATGAGTACTTGACGGCCATATCGAGGCTCGTGTAGGAGCGGTTAGCTTCGCTCCATGGACAGCAGCCGAGCCCCCTCCCCGGACCCTTCCGATCCCGTCGTGCTGACCGGCATCGGGTGCGTGCTGCCCGGCACCCCTGATGTCCATGCCTTCTGGAGGCATCTCTCCACCGGAACCCCACAGGTGAGCCGGCTGGAGAAGCCGGCGTTCGCCGCTGCCGGGCTGCCGGTCCACGCGGCCGCGCAGCTCGGTGCGTTCGACACCGCGGTCCGGCTGCCGGACCTCGATCCGGCGCACGCCGCCAAGTACAACCGCGACATCCTGGCCACCATGGCGGCCGTCGGCGACGCGCTCGCGGACGCCGGGATCGCCCGGGGCGACGTCGCCCCGGAGCGGCTGAGCATCGTCCAGTCCTCCTCCCGCGGCCCGCTGTCCTGGTGGGCCGAGACCATGACGGCGGGCCCCGACCAGGACCCGTACGCCGGCAAGGCGACGGCCATGTTCCGCGGTCTCGCCGGCTGCCCGGCCACGCTGGCCGCCATCGCCGTCGGAGCCAAGGGCCTGGTCACCACGGTCAGCAGCGCCTGCGTCGGCGGCCACCACGCGATCGGCCTCGCGCTGCGCGAGCTGCGTTCGGGCAGCGCCGACGTGGTCCTGGCCGGGGGCCACGAGTTCCCGATCACCCCGGAAGTCGCCCGCTGCTACCTGGGCCTCGGGGACGGGGTGCTCTCCCCGGAGGAGGAGGACCCCGCCTCCGCCGTCCGCCCCTACGACCGCGACCGGCGCGGATTCGCCCTGGGCGAAGGCGCGATGACGCTCTGCCTGGAGCGCGAGTCCTCCGCCCGCGAGCGCGGCGCCCGGATCTACGCGCGGATCCTGGGCCACCGCGCGCTCAACGAGGCCAACCACGCCACCAGCATGGATCTGACCGGAGACGTCACCGCCTCGGTCGTCGCGGCAGTGCTCGACGACGCCGGGCGCAAGCCCGAGGAGTTGGGGTACGTCTGCGGCCACGGCACCGCCACCCGGTACAACGACCTCGCCGAGAGCCGGGCCCTGCGCCGGCTGCTGCCCCACCGCGACGACGCCGACCTGCCGCCGCACGGCTCCAACAAGCCCATCTACGGCCACACCTTCGGCATGGCCGGAATCATCAACGTCGCCGCCACCTCGCTGATGCTCCACCACCAGCGGCTGGCCCCGACCGCCAACCACCGCACGCCGGACCCCGAGTGCGACCACGACCACGTCGCCGAGGGGCCCCGCGACGCCGAGTTCGACCTGGCGGTCTCGCTGTCCTTCGCCTTCGGCTCGCAGACCTCCGTCATGGCCCTGGAGCACGCATGACCACAGCGTCCGAACACCCTGCCGCCACGGGCCACCGCAGCGGCCCCTACCTGGCCGCCGGCCCCGACGACCTGATACGCCGCTTCGTCCGTGAGGGCGATCACCTGCACGCGGCGGCAACGATGTCGCGGCCCAACGCCCTGCTCAACGCGGTCTGCCGGACCTTCGCCGGCAGCCGCAGCCTGACCGTGAGCACCACCGCCGTGCACTCCAGCGCCCACGCGCTCGCCCTCTCCGGCGCCGTGCGCAAGGTGATCACCGGCTTCGTCGGGGACACCTACCCCTCGCCGCGCCCCAACCGCCTCTACCGCGAACTGGCCGAGGGCCGCCCGTTCGAGATCGAGATGTGGTCGCTGCTGAGCTACACCCAGCGGCTGATGGCCGCAGCACTCGGCCAGCCGTTCGCCACCACCGGCTCGAGGCTTGCCGAAACCGACCTCCGGCACGGCAAAGAGGGCAGCCTCCACCTGGTGCCGCACCCGGAGGACCCGGAGCGCACCGTCGCCCTGCTCAGCCCGCTGCGTCCCCGCTTCGCCCTCTTCCACGGCGTCCTCGCGGACAGCCGGGGCAACATCGTGGCCTGCCCCCCGCTGGGCGAGGGCCCCTGGGCCGCGTACGCCGCCACCGACGGCGTCCTCGCTTCCGTGGAGGCGATCGTCGACGACGAGGTGGTCGCGGCGATGCCGGACCGGGTGGTGATCCCCGCCGCCCGTGTCCTCGGCCTGTGCGAGGCTCCGCTCGGCGCCCACCCGCAGTCGCTGCGCACGGGCCGTCTCGCCGGAGTCGACGGCTACCTGGACGACTACGACTTCCTCACCGGCATCGTCGGCGCCTGCAAGACCCCGGAGACCGCCGCCGTCTGGTACGAGGAGTGGGTCGGCGGGGTGTCGGGCCACGCCGAGTACCTGGAGAAGCTGGGCGGGCGGCGCCGCTCCGGACTGCTCTTCCCGGCTCCGCCGGGCGACAGCGCCGTCGCGGAGAAGACCGCCCCGCCGGCGGACGCGCCCGCCGCGCCCACCGAGCAGGAGCAGCTCATCGTGCTCGGTGCCCGCGCCGTCGCCGACCTGGTCCGGGAGCGCGGCTACGACACGCTGCTCGCCGGGATCGGCACCTCGCACATGTCGGCGTGGCTGGCAGCCCGGCTGCTGGCGGACGACGGCGTCCAGGTGCGGGTCGCCGCCGAACTGGGCCTCCAGTCGATGGACCCCGAGCCCGGCGACGTCTTCCTCTTCAGCCAGCGTCACGCCGAGCGCTCGCAGATGCTCGCGGGCGTCGCGGAGACGCTGGGCGGCGCGGTCGCCGCCAACCCCCGCTGCCTGGGCGTACTGTCGGCGGCGGAGATCGACCCGGACGCCAACATCAACACGACGCTGCTGCCGGACGGCCGCTGGATCACCGGCTCCGGCGGGGCCAACGACATCGCCTCGACCGTGGACTGCGTGGTGATCGCAGTCGCCTCGGCCCGCCGCTACGTACCGCGGCTGGCCCACCTCACCAGTCCGGGCCGGCGGGTCCGCGACGTGGTCAGCCAGTTCGGGCGCTTCACCCGCACCGGAGCCGGCGACGCGTTCGAGCTGACGAGCTGGCTGCCGCCGGTGCCCGGCCGCGGCCGCACCGAGGCGGACCTGCCCGACGGGCCCGAGGCGGCGGTCCGCGACCTCACCGGGTGGGACTTCCCCGACGGATCCACGGGGGTCAGCGCGTTCCTGAACGACGAAAAGCCCGTCACCACCGAAGAACTCGCGCTCCTGCGCACCATGGACCCGGAAGGCCACTACCGATGACCACCACCGCCGAGACCGTCCCCGACCCGGCGACAGCCCATCTGCGCCCCCTGCCGCCCACCGCGATCGCCCCCGTGCGGCTCGCCGGGATCGGCCACTACTTCCCCGGCGAGCCGATCACCAACGCCCACTTCGAGCAGCTCGACGCGCTGGGCATCGACGACGCCTGGATCCGCGAGAACACCGGGATCGTCAGCCGCCACTGGCCGGCCGACGACAAGGAGCGCGCGGTGGAGATGGCGGCCAGGGCGGTGGACGACGCGTTGAGCGCCGCCGGTCTCGGACCCGACGACATCGACCTCGTCATCGGCACGACCTCGACGACCCGCCCGCGCACCAACCCCTCCAGCGCCACCAACAACTACATGGACATCTCGCTGCCGCTGCAGAAGCAGGCCGGGCTGCGGCACGCCACCTGCTTCGACGTCACCTCGGTGGCCTGCGCCGGCTTCATGTACGGCACCGCGACGGCCGCCGCGATGCTCCCGGCGCTCGGCATGCGCAACGCGCTGGTCGTCTGCGCGGAGAACCCCCGCCCGATCCTGAACTTCGACTACCGCTACTCGGCGCTGTTCGGGGCGGGCGCCGCCGCGGCGGTCTGGTCGGCGGACACCGCGGAACGCGGACTGCTGGACGTGGCGCTGCACGCGGACGGCTCGTACTTCGACGCCTTCGACATCGACGAGAACGACAAGATGCTGATGCGCGGCCGTGAGGTCGGCGCGGTCGGCCCGAAGCTGCTCACCCACGTGGGCCGGGAGATCCTGGAGCGCAACGACCTGACGGTGGACGACATCGACTGGTTCGTGCCGCACCAGGGCAACCTCAACATGATCAACCAGGTGTGCCGGGCCCTGGAGATCCCGGGAGACAAGCTCCTCACGAACATCCAGGAACGGGGCAACACCTCCAGCGTCTCCATCCCGAGCTGCCTCTCGGAGAACCTGAGCGCCGGGAAGATCCGCTCCGGCGATCTCGTCGCGACCATCGGCATCGGCCGCGGCTTCAGCTGGGGCGCGATGCTCCTGCGCATTCCGTGAGCCCGGCCTCATCCCCCTCAGCCGGGCCGTGGCCGGCACCACCGCACAGTACGGGAAGACGAGAGATGGACGACGAGACCTCCCTGTGGCGCGAGAGCGGACTGCGCCTGTCCGGGTTCGGGCACTACTACCCACGCCTCCTTCTCGAGAACGGCAGCGCCGAGGACCCCGCGGGCAACGCGGTGGACGAGGCCGTCATCGGCCGGCTCGACGTCCGCAGCCGCCATGTGGCGGACGAGGAGGAGACCCCCGCGTACATGGCGGTGCGCGCCGCCCACTCGGCGCTGGAGCAGGCCGGCGTCACGCCCGACGAGCTGGACCTGGTGATCGTCAGCAACTGGACGGACCGCCAGTTCGTCCCCGAGTGGGCCCCGCACACCGCCCATCTGCTGGGCGCCGACCGGGCGCTGGCCTTCGACGTGTGCGGCGCCTGTACGGGGTTCGTGCACGGCGTGCAGACGGCGGCGGCGTACTTCGGCACGCACACCGCCTGGCGGCACGCGCTGGTCGTCTCCAGCGAGCGGTTCTCGCGCCGGGTGCGCCCCGGCAGCAAGGGCGAGCTGATCGTGGGCGACGCGGCCGGCGCAGCCGTGCTCTCGCGCGGCGCGGAGCCGGACGCGGGGCTGTGGGACTCGCTGCTGATCAGCGACGGCTCCGGCCGGGAGACGGTCACTGTCCACCCCCCCAACGGATGGATCAAGAGCAGCCGCGAGCTGGTCTCCATCGCCGCCGACTCGCACGCCGACCTGGCCGCCCGGATGCTGGCCCGCTCGGGCGTCAAGATGGACGAGATCGACTGGGTCGTACCGCATCCCGGCACGGGTCAGCTGCACACCGCCGTGCGCGCGCGCCTCTCCATCCCGCAGGAGCGCTTCGTCACCAACTACGAGACCCGGGCGAACACCGGCAGCGCCTCGGTGCCGATCGTGCTGTCCGAGATGGCGCGCGACGGCCGACTGAAACCCGGTGACCTCTGCTACACGCCCACAGTGGGCTCCGGCTGGTACTACGGGGGGCTGCTCTTCCGTGTCTGATCAGCCATCACTTTCCGGACAGCACGACGCCGTCCGCGGGACAGCCCTGGTCACCGGCGGCAGCCGGGGCCTGGGCGCGGCCATCGCCCGGCATCTGGCCGCGGCGGGCTGGCACACCGTGATCTGCGGGCGCGACCCCGAGAACCTGGACGCGGCCGTGAAGGCGGCGGCCGACGACGGGCTCGCCCTGCACGCCGTGCGGGCGGACGTCACCGACGAGCGCTCCGTGGCCGACCTGTTCGAGCGGCTGGCCGAGGACGCCCCGCCGCTCGGGCTCTGCGTCAACAACGCGGGCAGCAACTTCTCCCGCCGCCTGGTGAGCGTCAGGGAACGGCCCGACGGGCCTCCTCTGCTCTCCCCGCACCCGCTGGAGGACTTCGAGCGGGTGGTGACCTCCCTGCTCACCGGCACCTTCCTGGTCGGCCGGCACGCGGCGCAGACGATGCTGGCCGCCGGCACGCCCGGAGCCATCGTCAACATCTCCTCCACCGTGCGCAAAGGCGCGTACGGGCAGTCGGCGTACTGCGCAGCCAAGTCCGGGGTGGAGGCGCTGACCCGCACCTGGGCGACCGAGCTGGGCGAGTACGGCATCCGGGTCAGCGCGGTGGCACCCGGAGTCGTCGACGGCGAGGCACTGCGCCGCCGGTCGGCGGCGAACGAGCGGCACGCGGCCTACATGGCCGACCTGCGGCGCCATGTGCCGCTGCGCCGCTGGTGCGACGAGAAGGACGTGGCGGAGGCGGTCGCCTTCGCCGCCGACAACCCCTCGGTGACCGGCACGGTGCTGGAGGTCGACGCGGGCGGACTGCCGGCCCGCGTCCTGCCCCCGGCCGACCGGATCCCCGCAACCAGCACGGCAGCCGCGACGGCGGACCTCCCCGAGGAAGCGGAGAACACAGCATGACCAGCGGGTTCGCACCCACCCTGCTCCAGGGCAGGACCACCTTCCTGACCGGCGCCAGCAGCGGCATCGGCGCCGTCCTGGCGACGATGCTCGCCGCCCACGGCTCCCGGGTGGCGCTCATGGCACGCAGCGAGAAGGAGCTGCGGCTGCTGGCCGAGCGGATCGAGGCGGACGGCGGACGGGCGGTGGCGGTCCCCGGCGACCTCACCGACCCCGACAGCGTGCGCGCCTGCGTCCGCGAGGCCGAGGAGCGGCTCGGCCCGGTCGACCGGCTCGTGCACTGCGCGGGCGAGGCCCGCAACCAGGCGTTCCTGTGCGACCAGGACGAGGACCAGTGGATGGCCACCCTCGACATCAATCTGCTGGGGGCCTTCCGGGTCGCCCGTGCGATCGTGCCGGGGATGATGGAGCGGCGCGAGGGCAACATCGTGATGGTCTCCTCCATCGCAGGAAAGCGCGGGCTGCCCGCCAACACCTCGTACTGCGCGTCGAAGTTCGGGCTGAACGGCCTGACGCAGGCGCTCGCCGCCGAGCTGGGCGCCTTCGGCGTGCGGGTCAACGCGGTCTGCCCCGGGCTCACCGACAGCCCGGCTGCCACGGACGGCGAACGGTACGGCGACCCGTTCATGGCAGCCATCGCCAAGCACCACGGTCCCGCGGACCTGACCTGGGAGCGGTATCTGAAGCGGGCGGTCAACAGCACCATCCTGCGCCGTCTGGTGCGCCCGGAGGAGATCGCGGCGCAAGTGCTGTTCCTGCTCTCCGACCTGTCCGGCGGGATGACCGGGCAGGCCGTCAACGTGGACGCGGGGGCTCTGTGAGCGAGGAGCACGGCCGGGCGCGGGGCGAACCGGCACCGCCCAGGGACCTGTTCGCCCCGGCGCCGCGCCCCTGGGCCCCCGGCCCCCGGGACGCGCTGGTCACCGGCATGGGCTTCTGTCTGCCCGGCGCGGCGGACGAGCCCGTGCGCACGGCCGGGCAGGTCTGGGCGACAGCCGCCACCGGGACCAGTCACGTCGAGCGCGACGGCTTCCACCACGGCACCGTGCGCGGGGCTCGGGAGGCGTTCGAGGAACTGCTGCCGGACGTCCCCTCCCGCTATCTGCGCAGCTACGCCGACGTCCACCTCTACGGGATGGTCTCGTTGGTCGAAGCCTGCCGGGACGCCGGCCTCGACCACACGGCGGGCGAGCTGCGTGGCGCGGACGTGCTGACCGCGCGGGCGGGGGTGGACAGCAACTACGACAGCTACCGCGCCTGGCACGACGCCGATCCGGCGACGGTCGGCCCGAGGGAGGCCAAGTCCCTTTTCGTACGGCTCCTGGTGGCGGGCACCTCCAGCGATGTCGGTCCGGTCCAGGCCGCGTTCCTCGGCTCCACCGGCGCCAACTACACGGTGAGCTGCGGCTGCGCCTCCTCCTCGGTGCTGCTCGGCATCGCCCGCACGATGATCGCCGCGGGGCAGAGCGACCTCGTCGCCGTCACCGGGGTGGACCGCTTCGACACCGAACGGGTGCTGCACGGCCACCGGTTGCGGGAGGTCGTCGAGCGCGAGGCCGTCACCGTGCGGCACAACGACGATCCGCCGGCCGCGCCGCGCCACGACCGGCCGATGCGCCCCTACGACGCGGCGGGCGACTGCATGAACTACGGCGACGGCTCGGTCACCCTGATCCTGGAGAGCCGGGAACATGCCGCCGCACGCGGCGCCCGCACGCACGGGGCGGTCCTCGGCCAGGCCACCACACGCTCCGGGCTCAACAGCGCGGTGGCCATCGACACCGGCGGCACCGCTCTGGCCGAGGCGGCCCGCCGCGCCCTGGGCGACCACACCTCGCTGGCGCAGATCCCGTACGTCAACGGGGGCGGCGAGGGCGACGCGCTGTTCACCCGGATCGAGTCCAACGCCGTCCGGTCCCTGTGGGGTGACAGGTCCTCACAGGTGCTGGTGAGTTCGCAGGAGGCGTGCTTCGGGCACAGCGGTGCGCCGCTCGGCGCTCTGGGCACGGCGCTGACGCTGATGATGATGCGGGAGGGCGCGGTGTGCCCCACCGCCAACTGCACGGCCCCGTCACCGGTCTGCTCGTTCGACCCGGTGCCGGGAACCAAGACGCGTGTCTTGGCATTCGACCGGGCGCTGAGCTTCAACTACCAGGTGGGCGGGGTCAACAGCGCGCTGCTGCTGGGGGGTGGCGATGCCTGCTGAGACACCCCTGCTGCGGCTCTCCGGCGCCGGGTTCGTGCTGCCGGGGCCGGACGGCCGTGCCTGCACCGACCTGGACACCTTCTGGCGGGTGGTGCGCGACGGGACGAGCTGCCTCTCCCCGTACGCCCGTCCCGGCCTCCCCCTCCGGATCGCCGGGACGGTCGGCCAGTGGGACCCGGAGAGGGAACTACCGCTGTCCCAGCGGCAGATTCGCCGCTCGTCGCGTGCCGGGCTGATGGCCACGGGCGCGGTCGCCCGGGCCCTGGAGCAGGCCGGGCTGACCGCCGCGGACCTCGACGCGGAGCGCACCGCGCTGGTCGCCTGCTCGCTCCAGTTCGCCTTCCCCGAGACCGAGCGCTACTACGAGCTGGCCCGGGACAAGGGCGTAGCCGCCCTCGGCATGGAGTACTGGCTCAACGGGACGCCGCCCAGCGTGATCGGCACCGTCGCCTCCGGACTGCGGCTCCCCTGCCAGACGCTCAGCGTGGCGGGCTCCTGCAACGTGGCGCTGCGCACGCTCCACCTGGTCCAGCAGATGTTCCGCTGCGGGGACATCGACCGGGCCGTCGTCGTCGGTGTGGACACCACCGTGGACCCGGTGTTCGTGGCCGGCACCAGCCACACCGGGCGCAGCGGCTACCGCGCCTCCTCGCTGTCCGACGACCCCTCCGACGTCCGGCCGCACGACGAGATCCAGACCGGCAACGCCACCGGGGAGGGCGCCCTCGCCGTCGTCCTGGAGGACCCGGCGGCGACCGGGGACCGCCCGGGGCTGCGGTACCGCGCGCACCTGCGCACCTCGCGCTCCAACGGCCCCTCCACCGTCGCCACCGGCCCGCCCGACAACGTGGTGGGGGACGTGCTGGCCACGCTCGCGTCGGCCGGGCGCGGGCCGGGCGATCTGGCGTTCGTCAACGACTACGCGGACGGCAACCGGTTCGTCGAGGACCACCTGTGCCAGGCGCTGGCCGGCATACGGAAGGCGACGGGGTACGACGGCGAGCTGCGGCTGACCAACCAGGAGGCGGTCTTCGGACACGTCGCCGGGACCGGCGGCCTGGTCAAACTCCTCGGCAGCCTCCTGATGCTGCGTCACGGCCGGATCGCGCCCAGTGCCAACACCCTGACGCCGTACGCGGCGCTGCCGGGCGATCCGGTGCTCGCGGGCGGCCTGGCGACCGGGGGCGACAGCGCGCTGGTGCTCGCCTCCGGGGCGGGCGGCGACGCCACCAGCATGCTCATCGAATACGAAGGCGGCGACTTGCCATGACCCAAGTACACAGCACGGCGGGACGGCCCGGGACGGCCGTGGCGGGGGACCCGCTGCGGGCGCCGGTCGACGCCCGCCTGGTCGTCGACGCCACCGGGGCCCCGGGTACTCCGGTCGACGCGCTCACCGACGCACTCGGCGCGCTGGGGCTCTCCCCCGAGGCCCCCGGTGCCCCCGGCACCGGCCGGGCCGGCGCCGCGGAACCCGCCCCGGCCGCCTACTGCGCGCTGCTGCTCGGCGAGGAGGCGTACGGCGCGGAGCACTCGCCGGGACTGGACCGGGCACGCATCCGGGCGGCCGCCCTGGCGATGGCGTCGGCGGGCCGGGGCCGCCTGGTCCTGGTGACCGACGCGACGGGCGAGCCGCACGCCGGGACCGACCCCGGCCGGCACGCCCGGCTCGCCGCCGACCGGGCCTGGTGGCAGCACCTGGTCACCGAGGTCGCCGGGCGCGGCGTCGTCGGCAACACCGTGGTCACCGGCTACTCCCCCGGCCTGGGCCACCGCCTCTCCCCCGCCGCCGAGGCCGGCCTGCTGCGCTATCTCGTGCAGCGCCGGACCACCACGGCCGCCGATGTGGCCGCCGGCGTGGCCTTCCTGGTCTCCGAGGGATGCTCGTACCTGGTCGGGGAGACACTGCC
Source organism: Streptomyces werraensis (assembly GCA_014656175.1). Taxonomy (GTDB): domain Bacteria; phylum Actinomycetota; class Actinomycetes; order Streptomycetales; family Streptomycetaceae; genus Streptomyces; species Streptomyces werraensis. Next base: position 146,355 of record BNBX01000003.1, on the reverse strand, counting down.
GGCCGACGGAGGCGCGGGGCTGGGCCACATCCCGTCGCTGCCCGCCAGGCCGCCCGCCGACCCCGCGCCGCGTCGCGGCGCCGCGGCCTCGCATCCGGCGCCGGAGCCGGTCACCGGCCAGGACCTCCTGGGACGTACGGTACTGGTGGCGGGGGCCAGCAGCGGCATCGGCCGGGCCGCCGCCCTGCATCTGGCGGGGCGCGGGGCGGACGTGGTGCTGGCGGCGCGCCGGACACCGGCGCTGGAGGAGGTCGCCGCCGGCATCGAGGACCGCGGCCGCCGGGCGTGGGCGCTGCGCTGCGACCTCTCCGACGCCGAGGACGCCGCATCGCTCGGCGAGCGCGCCTGGCGGACGGCCGGCGGCGTCACCTCACTGCTGTACGCGGCCGGGCACCTGGGCTTCAGCGCGGTCGGCGGCGACCCCGCCTCCGCCGCCCGGACCTTCGCCGTGAACCTGCACAGCTTCGTCGCGGTCACCGAGTACCTGACGGCCCGCTGGCGGGACGAGGGGACGGCCGGCGCGGTGGTCGGGGTCTCCTCGGTCAGCTCTACGCTCAGCCCGGTCGCGGGGCTGGAGTACTACGGGGCGAGCAAGGCGGCGATGGCGCAATACATCCGGTGCCTCGCGGTCTCGCTGGCCCGCCACGGCATCCGCGCCAACTGCGTGGCCCCCGGCATCATCGAGACGCCTATGGGTGACGCGGCGGGCCCCGAGCACCGGCGCGGCTGGATCAGCCGGATACCGGCCGGACGGGTCGGCGACCCGCGTGAGGTCGCGGCCGTCCTCGGCCATCTGCTCAGCGGTTCGGCCGCCCGGACGACCGGTGCGGTGCTGCGCGTGGACGGCGGCTTCGGCCTCGGCGACGTGGCGCCGCTGCGGCCGGGCTACCCGGAACCGGCGTTCGCACAGGCCGCGCCGTCGGATGCGGCGCGGGGAGAGCAGCGGTGAGCGCCGCGGGAGTGGCGGGCGGCCCTCCGGTCGCCCTCGTCGCCGGCGCCTCCTCCGGCATCGGGGCCGCAGTCGCCCGCCGCCTGGCCGCCCGCGGCAGCGCCGTGGCGCTGGTCGGCCGGCGGGAGGCCGAGCTGAAGGAGGTCGCGGAGTCGATCCGCGAGGCCGGGGGGACCGCGCTGCCGTTCGCCCTGGACCTGGCCGAGCCCGGCGCCCCCGCCGACGCGGTCGCCGCGACCGCCGCCGCGCTGGGGCCGGTGGGGCTGCTGGTGTGCAGCGCGGGCGCCATCCGGCTGGCTGCCGTCCACGAGACCGAGGAGCGGCACTGGGAGCGGCAGGTGCGGGTGAACCTCACCGTGCCGTTCCTGCTGGCCCGCGCGGTGCTGCCGGGGATGCGGGAACGCGGCCACGGCTGGGTCGTGAACATCGGCTCGGGCGTTGGCTCGGAGGTGGTGCCGGGCAGCGGTGGCTACGGCGTCAGCAAGCACGCCGTGCACCGGCTCACCGAGCTGATCCACGAGGAGAACCGCGACTTCGGCGTCCGCGCGGTCACCGTCGCCCCGGGCTGGGTCTCCACCCGGCTCGCGGCCCGGCCCAGCGACCTCGGCGTCCCCGAGGAGGAGGTCCTGGACGCGGAGGACATCGCGGACACCGTCGCGTGGCTGCTGGACCGGCCGGCCCGGATGAGCGTGGGCCCGCTGGTCCGCGTCGAGCCCTCGGCGAGCCGGGCCGCCGCCGGTGACGCCATGACCCGCCATCTGAACCGCTCCCGCGCCCGGGGCGCCGGACCGGCCGCCGAGGAGAACCGCTGATGGGCAGGACCACCCTCATCGAACACGACGTGCCGGTGGAGATGCGCGACGGAACGGTGCTGCGGGCCGATGTCTGGCGGCCCGCCGAAGCAGCGCCCTCGCCCGCCGTCCTCTTCCGCACGCCGTACGGCAAGTCCGCACTGGGACTGGCCACCCTGACCCCGTCCCAGTGCGTGGACCGGGGGTACGCGGCGGTCGTGCAGGACACCCGGGGCCGGTTCGCCTCGGAGGGCGAGTGGGCTCCGCTGGACTGGGCGCAGGAGGGCCCGGACGGTTACGACACGGTCGAGTGGACCGCGCGGCAGCCGTGGTGCGACGGGAACGTGGCCATGGCGGGCACCTCGTACCAGGCGATCGTCCAGTGGCTGGCCGCCATGGAGAAGCCGCCGCACCTGCGGGCCATCGCGCCCGCGATGTCGACCTCCGCGGCCTTCGACGCCGAACAGCTGGGCGGTTGCCTGCGGCTGGACCACCTCACGAGCTGGCTCGGTCTGACGGCGCTGGAGTGGGTGCAGCGCCGGGCCGCGGCGGGCGATCCGGTGGATGCGGCGGTCGTCGCCGAGGTCGTGCAGCTCCTCACCACGCCCGACGTGCCGCTGCGCCGCCTGCCGTTGTCGGCCGTCCTCGACTTCGAGGGGTTCCCCGGCCGGCTCCGGGACGTCTTCGCGGGGAAGGCGGCGACGGTGGCCGACTACCGCATCGGTGACGTCGGCGTGCCCACCTTCTCGGTGGGCGGCTGGTACGACGTGTTCTCCCACGGCACGATCGAGCTGCACCGTGCGATGCGCGCCCAGGACCCGGTGGCCGGGCGGCACGAGCTGGTCGTCGGGCCCTGGGTGCACTCCGGTCAGCTGCCGCAGGTGCAGGGCGAGGTGAACACGGGCCTGTACGGTTCGGCGCAGGGCGCGCGGCTGGCCGATCTGCATCTGGACTTCTTCGACCGCCATCTGCGGCCGGCCGGACACGACGCGGGGCGGGCCGCGGGCGGTGACGACGCCGGAAAGGCCGCGGGCGGTGACGTCCGGTACTTCCTCTTCGGTGACGACACCTGGCACCGGGCCGAGAGCTGGCCGCCACCCGAGGCCGTGGACGCCTCCTGGTACCTGGCGGGTCCGGAGTGCGACGGGAAGGGCGGCCGGCTTCTGCCCGCACCGCCTCCGGGGGGCGTGGGGCGGGACGCGTTCACCTACGACCCGGAGAACCCGGTGCCCTCGCACGGCGGGCGGGTGCTCCAGCTGGGCCGGCTGGCGGCGGGTCCGCTCAACCAGGCGCACCTGGAGAGCAGGCCGGACGTGCTCCTGTACACCTCCGAGCCGCTCACCGAGCCGCTGGACGTCGTGGGCCGGCAGCGGCTGCGGCTCCGCTTCGGCTCGGACGCGCCCGCCACCGCCGTGGTCGCCAAGCTCACCGACGTGTGCCCGGACGGGCGTTCGCTGCTCGTGGCCGAGGCCAGTCTCCGGCTGGAGGGCGCGGGAGGCGTCCCGCCGGACGAGCCGTACGACGCCGATCTGCTGCTCGGAGACACCGCGTGGCGCTTCGCCCCCGGGCACCGGCTGCGCGTCCACGTCACGAGCAGCAACTTCCCTCACCTGGACCGGCATCCCAACCTTCCCGGTCCGGTCGGCGAGGCGGACCACTGCCGGCCCGCACGGCAGACGGTCTGGCACGGGGGCCCGTACCACAGTGTGCTGCGGTTGCAGGTGCTGCCCGCCTCGGGGGCCGGGGGGACCGCGTGAGCGAGGACATACTCGATCCGGCGTCCGCCGACGTGCCGACGGCCGAGCAGTGCGTCCTCGGCCCCCTGCTCCGCCGTCGCGCCGCCGCCACGCCGACGGCGCCGTACGCGCTGATGCCGGACGGCGACGAGTGGTCGTACGCGCGCACGCTCCGGGAGACCGAGGAGACGGCCGCCGCGCTCCAGGCGCTGGGTGTCGCCCCGGGGGAGCTGGTGCTGAGCTGGCTGCCCAACGGGCCGGACGCGCTGCGCGTCTGGTACGGGGTCAACCTGGCGGGCGCGGTCCTGGTGCCGCTGAACATCGCCTACCGGGGCGCGATCCTGCGCCAGGTGATCGCCGACAGCGGGGCCGCGGTGCTGGTCTGCCGGCCGTCGCTGGCGGCCCGGCTGGCGCAGACGGACGAGCGGGCCGGGTCGGTGCGCACGGTGGTGCTGCTGCCGGGTCCCGACGACGCGCCGCAGGAGGTGGCGGCGCTCGCCGGGCGACTCTCCGGGCACTACCGGGTGGAGACGGGACTGCGGGCGGACCGGGCGGAGTTCACCGAGCCGGTGCCCACGCCGCAGCCGTGGGACCCGCAGACCGTCGTCTACACCTCCGGGACGACCGGCCCCTCCAAAGGGGTCGTCTCCTCCTACGCGCACCTGTACAGCAGTTGCACCGCCGCCTTCCACGGCATGGCCGGACCGCAGGACCGCTATCTGCTCCAGCTGCCGCTGTTCCACGCGGGCGGCACGATCGGGGCGTACGGGATGCTGGTGCACGGCGGTTCGGTGACGGTCGTGCCCGCCTTCAGCACCGGTGAGTTCTGGCCGCTGATCCGGCGTACGGGGACGACCCTCTGCACGCTGCTCGGCGTGATGGCGACCTATCTGCTCAAGCAGCCGCCGCTGCCGCAGGACACCGCGCATCCGCTGCGGGCCGCCTACGTCATCCCGTTCACCGAGGGGGCGGCGGAGTTCTCCCGGCGGTTCGGAGTGTCGGTCCGCGCGCTGTTCAACATGACCGAGGTGTCGTGTCCGGTGCTGTCCGCGCCGGACCATCGCCCGGGGGTCCCGATGCACTGCGGGCGGCCTCGGCCGGGCATCACCGCCCGGGTCGTCGACGACCACGACCGGGAGGTGCCGGACGGCGAGGCGGGCGAGCTGGTGCTGCGGGCGGACCGGCCGTGGTCGTTCCTGAGCGGCTATCTGGGGCGGCCGGCCGAGACGGCCGCGGTCTGGCGCAACGGCTGGTTCCACACCGGGGACACCTTCCGGCGCGCACCGGACGGCGGGCTGGTCTTCGTGGACCGCAAGAAGGACGCCATCCGCCGGCGCGGCGAGAACGTCTCTTCCTTCGAGGTGGAGGCCCAGGCGGTGGCCCACCCGGGGGTGCTGGAGGCGGCGGCGGTGGCGGTCCCCGGCGACGAGGGCGAGGACGAGGTGCTGCTGGTGGTGGCGGACCGCGACCCGGCGGCGCCGGTCGACCCGGCGGCGCTGCTGGAGTTCCTCCGGGAGCGGCTGGCCCACTTCATGCTGCCGCGCTACATCCGGGTGCTGCCGGAGCTCCCCAAGACCCCCACCGGCAAGCCCACCAAGCACACGCTGCGCGCCGAGGGCGTGGTGGCGGGGACGTGGGACCGCGAGGCCGCCGGCATCCGCATACGCAGGGAGAGGATCGTATGAGCCAGGGAGGGACCGACGCGGGCCTGGGGTCCGCGGCCGAGTGGGCGGGGGCGGCGACCGAGTCGTTCGCGGACTTCGCCGACCGGGTGGACGGCAAGGAGGACGTGCCGCTGCGAGCCTCGCTGGTGGACGGGGTCGCCACGCTGACTCTGGACCGGCCGCGCCGCCGCAACAGTCTCGATCTGGCGCTCTCCCGCCATCTCCTGCTCGGCCTGATGTGCGCGGGGGACGACCGCCGGGTGCGTACGGTCGTGCTCACCGGGAGCGGCGGGGCGTTCTGCGCGGGCGACGACGTGGAGAGCGTACGGCGGTGGCGGCTGGGCGACCGGGTGGACACCCCCTTCGACCCGATCACCTCGGACGCGCACTACCTGCGGGTCTGCGAGGCGATCCTGCACCTGCCGAAGCCGGTGATCGTGGGGCTGACCGGCGCGGCGGCGGGCGCCGGGGCGGAGATCGCCTGCGCCGCCGACTTCCGGCTGGCGGACACCCGTGCCTCGATCGGCAGTTGCCTGGCCGGGGTCGGCCATGTGGGGAACGTGGTGCTGATGTCCCGGCTGACCGGTCCGGCGCGGGCGACGGAGATCTACCTCACCGGGCGGATGGTGTCGGGGGACGAGGCGGTGCGCCTGGGCCTGTTCGACCGGCTCTGCGCACCGGAGGATTTCGACCGCGAACTGGCGAAGCTGGCCGGCCGGTTCGCCGCGCTTCCCACCGCGTCGGTGGGGCTGTTCAAGGAACTGCGGGAGCGCAGCTGGGGCCAGCCGGCGGAGTACGGGCTGCGGCTCCAGGACGCGTACCACCTCAAGACGCACGCCACGGTGGCCGACGCCCGCGAGGGGATGGCCGCTTTCGCGGAGAAGCGGCAGCCCCGCTTCACCGGCGACTGAGGGCTCCGGTGTCTCCGCCGGGACCGCCGGCCGGCCGGTGCGGCCGACCGCCTTTGCGGCCGCGACGGATAGAGTATTCTGATTCTGATGAACGAAGCGCTGCGGCACCCCCGCCGGGCGGCCTCACCGCCCCCTCACACTGCCCTGTCCGCGTCGGCCGCCGGCCGCGACGAGGAGTCCGGACGATGACCGGCCCCGCGAGCCGGACGGTCGCCGGGTCCCGGGTCGAGGAGACGGCGCACAGCCTGGAAACCTCCGGTGCGCGGCTGCACTACTGGACGGCCGGCGCGGCGGACCGTCCGGGAATCGCCCTCACCCACGGCGCCGGGGCCGACCACCGCATGTTCGATCCGCAGATCCCGGCCTTGGTGGACGCGGGCTACCGCACCCTGCGCTGGGACGTGCGCTACCACGGGGCGTCCGCCTCCGGCACCGGCAGGTTCCGTACGGTCCACGCGGCGGACGACCTGGCGGCGCTGCTGGACGCGGCCGGGATGCCGCGGCCCGTAGTGCTGCTGGGCCAGTCCATGGGCGGCAACATCGCCCAGGAGTATCTGCGCCGGCGGCCCGAGGAGGTCTCCGCGCTGGTGGTGATCGGCTCCACGTCCAGCACCCTGCCCATCACCCGGCGCGAACAGCGCAGGCTGGCCCTCTCGCGCCTCCTCATGCGGCTGGTCCCCTTCGGCCGGCTGACCCGGTCGATGGCGCGGGCGTCGGCGACGACTCCGGAGGCCCGGGAGTATCTGCGCGAGGCGTTCACGGCGAACGGGCGGCGTTCCTTCCTCACCACCTGGTACGGCATGACCCGCGCGATCGACCCTTCCCCCGGCTACCGCGTGGAGAAGCCCGAGCTGCTGCTCTGCGGTGAGCACGACGGCACCGGTAACATCCGCTCGGCGATGGAACGGTGGAGCGAACGCGATCCCCACAGCGAGTTCCATGTGATCCCGGGGGCCGGACACGTCGCCAATCTGGACCGTCCCGACGAGGTCAACCGGCTGACCGTCGCCTTCCTGAAGGCCTGAGAACCCAACGAGACCATGACTGACCACGACGACATCACTCCCGACGCGGATCCCCTCGGCGCCCCCGGCTCCGAGGGGATCCGCGACGCCGAGGCGTCCCTCATCAGCGAGATGGGCTCGCTGATGGAGCGCTGGGGCCTCCCGCAGGCCACCGGCCGCCTCTTCGGCTACCTCCTGCTGCGCAACAAGCCGGTGGACCTCGACACGATGACCCGCGAACTGGGCCAGGCCAAGAGCGGACTGAGCGTGGCCGCCCGCCAGTTGGAGGCGTGGGCTCTGGTGCGGCGCTCCACCCGTCCCGGCAGCAGGCGGATCGACTACGAGGCGGTGGGCGACCTCCACCACCTGCTGCTGGTGAACAACGCCCACATGCGCAAGTTCGCCGAGACGCTGAGCTCGGGCGTCCCGGTGGCGCGCGGCGAGGCGCGGGAACGGCTGGCGTCGCTGGCCGAGCTGTTCAGCGGGTACGTGGAGCAGACCGAGGCGCTGGTGGCCGACTGGGAGGCCCGCCGCGCCACCCCCTGAGTCCGGCACGGCCGCCCACGGGCCGACGGCGCGCCGCCGACCTGACCGCTTCCTCTTCCGGACTCCGCTCGAAGTGCGGCCTGCGGCCTGCATCCCTGACTCCCGGATTCCCGACTCCCGACTCTCGACTCTCGACTCTCGACTCTCGACGGAGTGATCGTGAACGTGTCGTCCGGCCTCGTGCCGAGCAACGGAACAGCGGCGGCCGGCGCCGCGGCGGGCCCCGCCGCCCCGAGTCGCCCGCCGGTCGTCGACGCCTGCTCGCTGGTGTACGACGACGCTGCCTGGCGGGTGTACCTGAACCGGCTGGGCGAGAACGCCCCCGAGTACCTGGACGTCTTCTCCGCTTCCTTCTGCCGGTACTTCGACGCCCCGCACAGCGCGTACCGCGACGCGCTGGCCGTGTGCTGGCAGGACGCGGTGGACGTGCTCCTGCCCCCGGGCCGGCCCCCCTTCGACCTGGCCGCGCATCTCGCGGACCGGCGACAGCAGGGCGTGACGGCAGAGTTCGCCATGGGCTCGGCGGAGCGGCTGCCGGACGGCCGGACCGTCAACGAGTGGCTGCTGGAGACCGTCCGGGACGTACGCGACCGGATCCATGTCTGGGCGGGGATCTCCCTGCGTGACCCGGCCGCCGCGCTGCGGGAACTGGAGCGGTCGCTGGCGGCGGGGGCGACCGGACTGTGCGTGATCCCCTTCCTGGACGGCACCGATCCGGCCGATCCGCGGTTCGCGCCGGTCTGGGACGCGGCGGCGTCGGCGCGGCTGCCGGTCTGGCTGCACACCGGTCACCACTTCGCCCGGAGCCACCCCAGTGGCCTCGGAAGCTGGCGTACGGTCGAAGCGCTGGCGGGCCGCCATCGCGAGCTGCTGCTCGTCGCCGGGCACGCGGGCTGGCCCGATGTGCGCGAGACGCTGCTCACCGCTGCCCGGCATCCGGGGGTCTACCTGGAGTTCTCCTCGCACCGGCCCCGGCACATGCCCAAGCCCGGATCGGGCTGGGAGCCGCTGCTCCACCACGCCCGGGGGCCGGCCCGGGACCGGGTCCTGTTCGGCACCTCGACCTGGGTCAATCCCGGGCCGACCGGGTCGCTGGCGGACGAGCTGACCGCGCTCGGGCTGCCGGACGACGTGGTCACCGCCTGGCTCGCGGGCAACGCCGGGGCGCTGGTCGCCCGGTCCGCCGGAGCGCACCCGGGCTGAGCGATCCGGCGGCCGTCACCGCTGACGCCTCGTCATGTCCTCCCTCGTCCGGGACTTTTCCGCGCCGACGACCCATCGTTCCCGTGCAGCGACTCGCCCACCCGCCCGGCACCGCCGCGGCTGCCGTCCGTCACGGCATGCCGCGGTGCACCGCCGCGGCCGAGGAGGCCGCCGTTCCTCCGCCGTCTCGGCGCGCATGCCTCCGGCCGTGCCGGCCCACGACGCCGGACAGGAGTGGGGACCCGTCCGAGCGCGTTCAGGACGGGCGTGCGGGGGTGGACCCGCACACGCCGGAGCGCCTCCGGCCGGCATGAACCGGCCGGAGGCCCCCTCGTGCCGCCTGCAGGTGAAGGGTGAGAAGACGATCACGAGCAGGACGTCGTGCGGCCCCCGCGGTCAGGGGTTCAGCAGCAGCACGTCGGTGCGGGCCTTGGCGGCCTCGTAGCGCCTGGCCACGTCCTGCCAGTTGACGACGGCCCACATGGCTTCGACGAAGTCCACCTTCTGGTTCCTGTACTGCAGGTAGAAGGCGTGCTCCCAGGTGTCGAAGACCAGGATCGGGGTGGAGCCCTGGCCGACGTTGCCCTGATGGTCGTAGACCTGCTCGACGATCAGCCGGCCGCTCAGCGGCTCGTACGCCAGGACGCCCCAGCCCGAACCCTGGGTGGTCGCCGCGGCCTTGGTGAGCTGCGCCTTGAAGCGGTCGAAGGAGCCGAAGGACCGGGCGATCGCGTCGGCGAGGTCACCGACACCGTCGGCGGCCAGGGGCTCGCCCCCGCCGTCGCCGGTCATGTTGTGCCAATAGATCGAGTGCAGGATGTGGCCGGAGAGATGGAAGGCCAGGTTCTTCTCCAGGCCGTTGATCGAGCCCCACTGCTCCTTGTCCCGTGCCTCGGCGAGCTGCTCCAGCGTGTCGTTGGCCCCCTTGACGTACGCGGCGTGGTGCTTGTCGTGGTGCAGCTCGATGATCTCCGGGCTGATGACCGGGGCGAGCGCCGAGTAGTCGTAGGGCAGCTCCGGGAGCGTGTACACCGCCATGTCCAAGATCCTCCGACGTCATTGCGAGCACTGTGCAGCTGCTCGATCTTATTGCACACTAGTTGCAACAACTTAGCACTCGCAGAAAGGTCACCCATGAGGCTCGGGGAAGGTGGTGGCCGCCTGACGGCCGCCGGCATCCGTGTGCACCGGGACTCCGGGATACTCGCGCACACCGACTCACTGCGTTCGGTGTACGTCGACGCCTTCTGCGCCCCGCCGTGGCACGAGGACGAGGCGCGGGCGACCGGGTTCGTCTCCCGGCTGTCGGCGGACGTGCGGCGTGCCGGGTTCACTGCCGCCACCGCCGTGTGCGACGGGGAGGTCGTCGGTTTCGCCACCGCGTGGACCACACCGGCGCCCTTCCCCACCGACCGCTGCCACCCCGAGGCGGCCGCCGGCCTCGGCCGCGACCGCACCGCCGACTGGCTGTGCGGGGGCCGCGAGATCGACGAACTCGCCGTCCGGCCTGCCGCCCACGGCACCGGTCTCGCGGGCCGGCTCCTCGAGGCGGTGACCGCGGACGCGCCCGAGGGGCGGGCATGGCTGCTGACCTCGGTCCGCAGCGGACGGGCCCTGGACTTCTACCGCCGCCACGGGTGGACCCAGGCCACCCACCCCTCCCCCGGCGGCAAGGGCATCGTCGTCTTCCTCGGCCCGCACCACCCGGCCCGGTCCCTCGCCCCGCTCCCCCTGTGAATCTCCGTCCGGGTCGACGACCCCGCCGTCCCCCGTCCACGCCCGGCACGCTGCTGGGCCTGGCCGACCGCGTCGACGCCACGCGGAGCGTGTCGCGGCCCGGCGCGCCCCACCTCGGGCTGCCGTCGCTGCCCACGGCCGTCGGGCGGCCCGCGGTCACCCCGCTTCGCACCGTTCGGTGCGCGGTGGCGGAGACAGCGGGTCCGGCAGACGCGTCCGCCGTCAGTCCGTCTCCTGGGCGTGGGGGGCCGTCGCGGGCGGATGGGCGGGACGGTCCCGTCCGCCGTCACGGCCGGACACCACCACGACGACCAGGCCGATGACGACGGCTCCGGCCAGTACCCGTCCCGCCGCCCGCAGCCACCATCCCGGCCGGGCCGCGCCCCCGCCGGGACGGCCCAGCCGCTCGGCCCGCCGGGCCGGCCGCAGCAGACGCATCAACAGCAGGACCGCCACCGGCAGTTGGAGCAGCCACAGAACGGTGCGCGGCCACTCCCCGTACCAGACGTTGGTCCCGTACAGCAGTGTGTGCCACACGCTCAGCACGTACACGACGATCACGAAACGGTGCAGCCGGCGCCAGGTGTTCGCCCCGATGCGGTGCCGGACGTAGAACAACAGCCCCAGCGGGATCGCCAGGTACAGGGCGCCCTGTCCGATCGGGATGGCGATGCGGCCGGTCCCGGAGTCGTACCAGCCCGGCACGAAGGTGTCGGCGAAGGCCACCCACAACCGCTGCGCCCAGTCCACCTGCGTCTCGTAGCGGACGAGTTCCGCCGCGAACATCAGCGCGTGGGCGGACATCAGCGCCGTCGTGGTCAGACTCGTGGTGCGGTGCCAGCGCTCCAGCACCTGGCGGGAGACCGGCAGCCGGGCGGGGCGCGGCCCCGACAGCAGCAGTCCGAGCACGACCGTGCCCCAGGCCCACAGCAGGGCGGACCAGCCGAACGCCTGGCTGAGCAGGTACATCCAGTAGGTGCCGGGATCGTCCATGAACGGCATGACCGCGACGGTGTCCGAAGCCCCCGACTCCATACGCGCCCACAGGAGGGCGAACACGAGCGCGGTGACCACCACCGCCGCCGTGGCGTCGGGCAGGGCGGCCCGCAGATCGCCGCGCAGCGCGACGCGTTCACCGGGAGACCGTCGCCTTCCCGTCGGGGCCACCACCCCGTCTTCGTCCGGCCTCATGTCCGACGTCATCAGGGCCTCCCGGGCACGGGCCACCGCGGCAGCGGTGCGCATGGGGCGTGAGGCAACAAGTCTGGCCGACGAGGGAGCGATCTCCAGAGGTGACAACCGGCCAGAGCCGTTTTTGTCTAGACCTCTTGTCCCGCCCCTCCCCCGCGGGCTACGTTGCCCGCTGATCCGAGCCCCACGTGCCCCCTTCAACTCCCGTGCCTCAACGGCCGGAAGGAGCATGCCCGCATGCAGAGCCGGAGTCTGTCCAGGCGGTCCGTCCTCGCCTCCGCGACCGTGGTCGCCGCAGGGGTGACCGGCCTCGCAGCGGGCGCCCCCGCCGCCGCGCACGGCCGCGACAAGCGCCTGCGGAAGATCGTCGGGAGCATGAGCCTCGAGGCCAAGGTCGGCCAGCTCTTCGTGCCCTACTTCTACGGTGCGTCGGCGACCTCCCCCAGCGAGGCCGACCAGGAGCGCAACCTGCGGGAACTGGGCGTCCGCACCGTCGCCGAGCTCGTCGCCAAGTACCACCTCGGCGGGGTCATCCTCTTCTCGGGCTGGACGAACAACATCCACGACCCCCGTCAGGTCGCCGAGCTGACGAACGGTGTGCAGAGGGCCTCGCTCGCACTGCCCACCCCCGTCCCCTGCCTCATCTCCATCGACCAGGAGCACGGGGCCAACGTCCGCATCGGCAGCGGCGCCACCCAGCTGCCGGGCGCGATGGCGCTCGGGGCGGGCGGCTCGCTGTCCGACGCCCGGACCGCGGGACGCATCTCCGGCACGGAACTCGCCGCCCTCGGCATCCACCAGAACTTCGCCCCGGTCGCCGACGTCAACGTCAATCCGGCCAACCCCATCATCAACATCCGCTCCTTCGGCGCCGACCCCGGCGAGGTGGGCCGCATGGTGGCGGCCCAGGTGACCGGCTACCAGCGGGCCGGCGTCGTCGCCTGCGCCAAGCACTTCCCGGGGCACGGGGACACGGGGCAGGACAGTCACACCGAGCTGCCCGTGATCACCCACACGCGCGAGGAGTGGGACCGTGTCGACGCCCCGCCCTTCCGGGCCGCCATCGCCGCCGGCGTCGACTCGATCATGACCGCGCATCTCCAGGTTCCCGCGCTCGACCCCAGCAACGACCCGGCCACCCTGTCGCCCACGATCCTGCAGGGAGTGCTGCGCGGCGAGCTCGGCTTCGACGGGGTGATCGTCACCGACGCGCTCAACATGGCCGGCGTGCGCACCAAGTACGGCGACGACCGCGTGCCCGTGCTCGCGCTGAAGGCCGGGGCCGACCAGTTGCTGTTCCCCCCGGACATCGACGTCGCCTACCACGCCGTCCTCGCCGCCGTCCGCGACGGGGAGATCACCGAGGAGCGGCTCGACGAGTCGGTCCTGCGCATCCTCCGGGTGAAGGACAAGGTGGGTCTGCTGGACGGCAGCCCCTTCACCTCGCCGCGGGAGGTGGACCGGGTCGTCGGCGCCCGCTCGCACCGGATCGCCGCCGACCGGATCGCGGAGAGGACCACCACTCTGCTGGTCCACGAGGACCGCACGCTCCCGCTGCGGCGCGGACAGCGGAAGCTGCTCGTGGTCGGCGCCAGTCCGGCCTTCCCCACGGACGACACCCGGAGCACGGTGCCCGAACTGGCCGCCGAGTTCGAGGCCTTGGGCTTTCGGACCACCCACCTCGTCACCGGCCGTACGCCCGACGCCGCCGCGATCGACGCGGCCGTGGCCGCCGCACGGGGGCGGGACGCGGTGGTCGTCACCACCGACAACGTCGGGCCGGCGAGCGCCCAGCGCACCCTCGTGTCCCGGCTGCTCGCGGTCGGCGTCCCCGTCGTCCATCTCGCCGTGCGCAACCCGTACGACATCGCCCACCTCGACGGCGTCCGGGCATCCCTCGCCTCCTACTGCTGGACCGAGGTCGAACTGCGCGCCGCCGCGCGCGTGATCAGCGGCCGGGTCGATCCGCGCGGCACGCTGCCCGTCCCGGTCCAGCGCGCCGACGACCCGGCGCGGGTGCTGTTCCCGGCCGGGCACGGTCTGTCGTACCGCCGCTGACCGCTCCGGCGGCGAACGGAGGACGGTCGTGAGGGCCACCGCCCGTACGAGGCGGTGACCCTCACGGTCATGAGGACGGGTGGATCACACGCGGGACCAGCGCTGGTTGCTTCCGCCCCCGCAGCTGTACAGCTGGATCTGCGTCCCGTTGGCCGTGCCCGCGCCGACCGCGTCGAGGCAGCGGCCGGACTGCACGCCGACGATGGTGCCGTCGGAGTTCAGACGCCACTTCTGGTTGTCGCCACCCCAGCAGCTGTAGATCTGGACCTTGGCGCCGTTGCCGGTGCCGGCCGCGTCCAGGCACTTGTTGCCGTAGACCCGCAGCTCACCGGAGGAGGTGAGCTCCCACTGCTGGTTGGTGCGGCCGTTGCAGTCGTACAGCTGGACCTGCGTGCCGTCCGTGGTGCTCGCGTTCGGCACGTCCAGGCAGCGGCCCGAGCCGACGCCCTTGATCGCGGTGCCGTCACCGGGCTCCGGGTCGGGGTCGCCACCGCCGCCGTCGCCGGCGTTGAGGGCGTTCAGCACGGCGTTGTACGCCTGCTTCTTGCTGCCGTCGTTGTTGAACAGCAGAGGGGTGTCGCTCGAACGCCAGGAGTCCATGTCACGCACGCCCCAGACGGTCACGCCGAGGCAGCGGGAGACGGCGAGGCAGTCGTTGACCACGGCGGCGTAGGTGTTCGGCGAGGCGCCCTGGATGTCCAGCTCGGTGATCGCCACGTCGACACCGAGCGCGGCGAACTCCTGCAGCGTCGTGCGGAAGTTGGAGTTGTAGGGGCTTCCGCTGTTGAAGTGCGACTGGAAGCCGACGCAGTCGATCGGCACGCCGCGCTGCTTGAAGTCCTTCACCATGCGGTACATGGCCTGGGTCTTCGCCCAGGTCCAGTTCTCGACGTTGTAGTCGTTGTAGCAGAGCTTGGCGGAGGGGTCGGCGGCGCGCGCGGTGCGGAAGGCCACCTCGATCCAGTCGCTGCCGGTGCGTTCCAGGTTGGAGTCGCGCCGGGCGCCCGAACTGCCGTCGGCGAAGGCTTCGTTCACCACGTCCCACTGCGCGATCTTGCCCTTGTAGTGGGCCATCACGCCGTTGATGTGGTCGATCATCGCCTGGCGCAGGGCGCTGCCGCTGAGGCTCTGCATCCAGCCGGGCTGCTGGGAGTGCCAGGCGAGGGTGTGACCGCGCACCTCCTTGCCGTTCTGCACGGCCCAGTTGTAGATGCGGTCGGCGTTCTGGAAGTTGAACTGCCCCCGCTGCGGCTCGGTAGCGTCGATCTTCATCTCGTTCTCGGCCGTCACCGAGTTGAACTCGCGGTTCGCGATCGACGCGTACGTCGAGTCGCTGAGACGGTTCGCGGCGATGGCGACACCGAAGTAGCGGCCGCTCTGCGCCGCCGCGGCGCCGAGGGTGCTTTCGGCGGCCTGGGCCTGGGGCGGCGGTGCGGCCACCGCGCCGGCGAAGCCGAGGGCGCCGACCAGCAGCGCGGGCAGCAGGGCGCGGAGCTTCGGCCGGCCGGCCGATCTGGGGAGGGCGTGAAAGCCCATGACTGTGCCTCCAAGGCAGGGGAGAGGGACTCACCGTGCACCGCACCGCGGCTCTGGTGCGGCGTCGTCACGCACGTGGCGTGCGCGACTTCGAGAACTCGCCGGGTACGCGGGACTCACGGGATCCACGGGGCGAGCGTGTTCGATGAATCGAACGGTGGTCGGTTTGCCAAACAGATGGTGGAGGGTTGATGACGACCCGTCAAGTCCCTCGACAGAAAGAGTTTCTGCCTCTGTAGCGAATGTTTCGAATCGCCACTCGGGCCGGTCACAGACCTTGACCGGCCGCTCCCGGCTCCCTAGCTTGTGGCGTCACGTGGCCAGGATCGATCCGAAACATTCGACACGTTCGATTCGATGCGACTGCCGCTCCCCCCTGTCCGGCGACACCTCACCCCCACCTCCAGGAGGTTCATCATGTGGCTCCGCCACGCGTTCCCGGTCCGTCCGAGACGCCTGCTCGCCGTGCTCGCCCCCCTGTTGCTGCTGGCCGCGTTCGTAGGCGCCCAGCCGGCCGAGGCCGCGACCGTGGACACGAACGCCTCGTACGTGCTGGTCAACCGCAACAGTGGCAAGGCGCTGGACGTCTACAACCTGGCCACGAACGACGGCGCCCGGATCACCCAGTGGGCGAGGAACGACCAGGCCCAGCAGCAGTGGCAGTTCGTCGACTCCGGCAACGGCTACTACCGCGTCAAGTCCCGCCACTCCGGCAAGGTGCTCGACGTCCACAACTGGTCCACCGCCAACGGCGGTTCGATCGTGCAGTGGACCGATCTGAACGCCGCCAACCAGCAGTGGCGGCTGGCCGACAGCTCCGACGGCCACGTCCGTCTCATCAACCGGAACAGCGGCAAGGCGCTCGAGGTGCAGGGCGCGTCCACCGCCGACAACGCCAACGTCGTCCAGTACGACGACTGGGGCGGCACGAACCAGCAGTGGCGGCTGGTGAAGGTCGGCGGTGCCGACAACCCCGGCGCGTGCCAGCTGCCGTCGAGCTACAGCTGGTCGTCGACGGGCGCGCTGGCGCAGCCCCGCTCGGGGTGGGTGTCCCTGAAGGACTTCACCGTCGCCCCCTACAACGGCAAGCAGCTGGTCTACGCGACCACGCATGACACCGGGACGCGATGGGGGTCGATGAACTTCGGTCTGTTCGGCGCCTGGTCGGAGATGGCCTCGGCACCTCAGAACGCGATGAACAGCTCCACGGTCGCGCCCAGCCTCTTCTACTTCGCGCCGAAGAACATCTGGGTGCTGGCCTACCAATGGGGCGGGACCGCCTTCTCGTACCGCACGTCGACGGACCCGACGAACCCCAACGGCTGGTCGTCCGAGCAGGTGCTGTTCTCCGGGAGCATCTCCGGTTCCTCCACGGGCCCGATCGACCAGACGCTCATCGGTGACGACAGGAACATGTACCTGTTCTTCGCCGGCGACAACGGCAAGATCTACCGGGCGAGCATGCCGATCGGGAACTTCCCTGGCAGCTTCGGCTCGAACTCGACCGTCGTGATGAGCGACACGACGAACAACCTGTTCGAGGCGCCACAGGTCTACAAGCTGAAGGACCAGAACCGCTACCTGATGATCGTCGAGGCGATCGGCTCCCAGGGCCGGTACTTCCGCTCGTTCACCGCGACCAGCCTCGACGGCACGTGGACGCCCCAGGCGGCGACCGAGAGCAATCCCTTCGCCGGCAAGGCCAACAGCGGCGCCACCTGGACGAACGACATCAGCCACGGCGAGCTGCTGCGCACCAGCGCCGACCAGACGATGACCGTGGACCCCTGCAACCTGCAGCTGCTGTACCAGGGCCGCAGCCCCAACTCCGGAGGTGACTACGGCCTGCTGCCCTACCGCCCGGGTCTGCTGACGCTGCGGCGCTGACCGGGCCGTACGAAAGGACCGTTTCCGAGGGGGAGCCGGTGCGGCGGTCGGGACGTGATGCCCGGACCGCCGCACCGCTGTGCTCAGCGCCCGCCTTCCGGGGTCCCCTCCGTGCCGTCCCGAGCCTCGAGGCAGCGCCGCACCAGGGCCAGGGTGCGCCGCGTGACGGTCTCCAGCGGGGCGCCGGACTCGACGGCCGCGAGGGCCGTGTGCAGCATCCCGGCGATCAGGTCCGCCGTGAGCTCCGGCTCCGGGGCGCCGAGCTCGCGGACGGCGGCGCGGAACGGCTCGACCTGCTCCCGGTGCGGTTCCGTCAGGCGTTCCAGACAGGCGGGCGGGAGGCCCGCGTTCATGAGAGCGGCGGCCGGGCGGTGCGCGCCCTCGGCGCCGAGGCGCAGGCTCTCCCGGAAGAACGCCTCGACCCGCTCCACCGGACCCCGCGCTGCGGCGGTCGCGCGGGTGAGGGCCTCGTTGGAGCGCCGGAACGCCTCCTCCGTGACCGTGGCCAGCAGGGCAGCCGAGGAGGCGGCCTCCTGGCGTCCGGATCCCGGCGACGACGTGGCGGGCGCCCCCGACGTCTCCGTCGCGGGGGTGGCCAAGAAGGCCTGAACCTCAGCCGTGGTCCCGAGCCCCCTGCGTGATCCTGGGCAGGACCGCCTCCGCGATGTCGACGAGGGCGCTGTCGTCCGGGAGGAGCCCGGACTCGCTCCACACGGTGAGGTCGTAGGAGCCGCCCCGGTCCTTCCCGTCGAAGGCCACGGTCAGCGTCCGGGCGAGCGGCCCCTGCTCCACCGGGCCGCTCGCTCCCTCGCCGCTTCCCAGGTCGAACTGGATCTTCATCATGTGGTCCGAGGTGAGCAGCGCGGGCCGCCCCAGCACGGTGAGCTTCCTGACGTCCCCGCCGTCCCCGTACGTCGTCAGCTTCGCGTACTGGGCGACCGTCAGCTTGTTGTACGTGGCCGAGAGCTCCACGGTGTACGTCTCGAACTCGACCCTGGTCTCGGGCTGGGCGACCTTGCGGTCGGTCAGCGGGGCGGTGTTGTCGGTACCAGAGGCGTAGACCGACCTCTCGGCGGGGGTGCCGAGGAGCTCGGGCAGTTCGGGCAGGTTGAGCGCGCGGCACAGGTCCGCGCCGGTGACGGCCTCGGGCGTGCTCCGGTACGCACTGGGCAGCTTCTCGTCCTCGTCGAGCCGGCACGCGGCGGGACGGGAGGCGCCGGTGGCGGCGGTGCCGTCCTCGGGGAGCTTGCCCTCGATCCAGAGGGCGCCCCCGATCACCGCGAAGAGACCGATGGCCAAGGAGGCCTGGACGAAGGCGTTGGGCTTCTTCTCGGCGGGGCGCCGCACCGGGGGGACGACGGGCGCCGCGGTGACGGGCGCCGACGGAGCGGGCTCCGTCACCTCGTCCGCCGGAGGAGCCGGGCGCCGGCGGGCGCGCAGGGCGTGGACGACCAGGCGCACGCGCAGCGCCGCCCCCAGCAGGAACACCGCACCGATGACGGCCGGCACCCATCCCTCACCGTCGAAGAGGGCCATGTAGAGGATGCGTACGCCGAACACCGTCCCGACGAGGATGATCAGCGGTTCGCGGATCCAGAAGGGAAGGAGACGGACGAGGAAACCGAGCATCCGGTGATCTCACCAGGAGTAAGATCACGGCGGCTGTGATGGAAGCCATAATTCCGGGCCGGTACCCGATTGTGATGAGACGGTGAAGGGCCGTCGGGTGGTGACGCAGGGCGCCCGGCGGCGGTCAGCGGAGCGTCGCCCCGAACGGGACCTGTGTGGCCGCCGGTTGGCCGGCCCCGGACCGGAACGGATGGGTCCACAGGCCCTCCGTCTCCAACCGCGGCAGCACCCCCTCGCCGAACCGGTACGCCTCCTCCAGGTGCGGGTAGCCGGAGAGGACGAACTCGTCGATGCCGAGGGCGTGGTACTCCTTGATCCGCTCGGCGACCTCCTCGTGGCTGCCCACCAGGGCCGTGCCCGCGCCGCCGCGCACCAGGCCGATGCCCGCCCACAGGTTGGGGTGGATCTCCAGGCCGTCACGGTTGCCGCCGCCGTGCAGGGCGAGCATCCGCTGCTGGCCCTCCGACTCGCTGCGGGCGAGGCCGGCCTGGACCGAGCGGACCGTCTCCGGGTCGAAGCCGGCCAGCAGGCGGTCTGCCTCGGCCCACGCCTGCTCGGAGGTGTCGCGGGTGATGACGTGCAGCCGGATGCCGAAGCGTAGGGTGCGGCCCTCCCCGGCGGCCAGACGGCGGACCCAGGCGATCTTCTCGTCGACGGCGGCGGGCGGTTCGCCCCAGGTGAGGTAGACGTCGACGTGTCTGGCCGCGACCCGGCCGGCGATCGGCGAGGACCCGCCGAAGTACACCTCCGGAACCGGGTCGGGCACGCGCGCCAGCTTCGCGTCCGCCACGCGGAGGTGGTCGCCCTCCAGATCCACCGTCTTGCCCTGCCACAGCTCCCGCACGATGGTCAGGAACTCGTCGGTGCGGCGGTAACGGTCGTCCTTGTCGAGGAAGTCGCCGTAGGCGCGCTGCTCGTGGCTTTCGCCGCCGGTGACGACGTTGAGCAGCAGCCGTCCGCCGCTCTGCCGCTGGAAGGTGGACGCCATCTGCGCGGCGAGGGTGGGTGAGACGAAGCCGGGGCGGAAGGCGACGAGAAACTTCAGCCGCTCGGTGTTCTGGCTGACCATGGCGGTGGTCAGCCAGGCGTCCTCGCACCACGCGCCGGTCGGGGTGAGCGCGCCGGTGAAGCCCAGGTCCTCGGCGGCGCGGGCGATCTGGCTGAGGTAGGCGACCGTGGGCGGTCGGTCCCGGCCGGACGCCGTGGCCGGGGTGCCGTGGCCGCCGCCGACGACGTGCCAGCTGTCGCCGTTGGTGGGCAGGAACCAGTGGAAGGTGAGGGACACGGAAGGGCTCCTTCGGGGAGTGCGTCGTCAGAGGAGGCCGTGGCGGGGCGGCCGGGTGCCGCTGAGCACGTAACGGCCGATGTGCCGGACCTTCCAGCGGGCACGCGAGGGTGTCCGCGTCCACGTCCGCGCCGCCGAACTCGGCGGGCACTGTGACGCCGAGCGGCCCGGACGCGGACAGCCGCTCCAGCTCCTGGTGCGGGAGCCGGCGTCCGGCTCGGCGGCCCCCTTGCGGAACTCGTCGGCGAGGCCGCGTGCGACGGCCAGGGCCTCGGCGTCGCCCGCGATCACGGCGGCGCTCAACCGGTGGCCGCCAGCAGGGTCGTGCGGCCGTCGAGCGCGCGGGAGAACTGGTCGGTGACCTGGGCGAGGGCCTCCGCGGCGGCGGGGGCGACGGTCAGGGCGCCGTCGTCGCCGACGGTGATCTCCTTGTCGAGGGTGAACCAGCCGGGCGTGATGTGGGCGGGGCCCATGGAGTTGAGCACGGGACGCAGCGCGTAGTCGATGGCCAGGACGTGCGCGGTGGTGCCGCCGGTGGCCAGCGGCAGGACGGTCTTGCCGGTGAGCGCGTACTGCGGGAGCAGGTCGAGCAGGGCCTTGAGCAGTCCGGAGTAGGCGGCCTTGTAGACGGGGGTGCCGATGACGACGCCGTCGGCGCGCTGGAACAGGGCGGTGGCCTCGGCGATCGCCGGATGGCGGAAGTCGGCGTGGAGCAGGGCTTCGGGCGGGAGGGTGCGCACGTCGAGCGGTACGACCTCGTGTCCCTGGGCGACGAGCCGCTGGTCGAGGTGGCGCAGCAGCCGGGCGGTGCGGGAGGTGGCGGAGGGGCTTCCGGAGACGGACAGGATGGTGGCCATGCGAGGACCTTCCGGGGATCGGGGCGGGGCGGGTCGGGCGGCGACAGGCGGCGGTTCCTGCCCGTTCATGGACGAAGGTGGGGCAGGCAGCAGCCCGGTTCACGGACGAGGGCGGGGCAGGCGGCGCCTGCCGCGTGACCGAACGGCAGGGGAACGCGGTGAGAGAACGTCAGGCCAGCGGCACATCGCCGGCAGCAGGCGTCGGCGGAACGGCCGGGAACCGTGGGAAGAGGAAAGGCGCGGGGTGCGAGGGTGTCCCTCGGGTGCGCTCAGGCGTGACGGCGACAGCAGGAGCTGGAGACACGCGCGAGGTCGACGTGGCGTCGCCGCGTGAGGTCCTGTCGCTTCATGGCGTCGATCAAAGCAGCGGTCGGTGACACGGGTCAAGAACGCCCGGACGTCGTTCCACATGCTGAGAGCCCTTGTCCGCGGGCCTGTTGGACGGGCGGCCTTCACGCCGGTCCGCGCCCGGGGCGTCGTCCCGGCGGGTGAGACGGCGTCCGTCGATCTGGCGCGGCCCCGTCGGCGTGTGGTTACCTGAACGCATGACCGTGCTCGTGACCCGCCGCCACGTCGATTACGTGCGTGTCACCACCACGGGCTGTTCCGCCGCGAGCTGACGCCGCGCGCGCCGGCCGGTAGTCCGGCCGCTCCTCTCTCCTTCCTGTTTCACCGCCCTGCGCTGACCACCGCCCCCTTGTGTCCGGGGCCGTGACGCGCGGCGCCGTGGCGTCCTCAGGCACGACCACATCCCCCCATTCTCTGCCAGGGAGCACCCTCATGAGCAGCCAGCCCATCGACTCCGTCACCGCAGGCCACACCCCCGACGGGGAATCCGCCGCGGACTCCACGCCCGCCTGGTCCTTCGAGACCAAGCAGGTCCACGCGGGTGCGGAGCCCGACCCGACGACCGGGGCGCGTGCGACGCCGATCTACCAGACGACGTCGTTCGTGTTCCGCGACACGCAGCACGCCGCCGACCTGTTCGCCCTGGCCGAGCCCGGCAACATCTACACCCGCATCCACAACCCGACCCAGGACGTCTTCGAGCAGCGGATCGCCGCGCTGGAGGGCGGTGTCGCGGCCGTGGCGCTGTCGTCGGGGCAGGCCGCGGAGACGCTGGCGCTCCTGACCGTGGCGAGCGCCGGCGACCACATCGTGTCCAGCACCTCCCTGTACGGCGGCACGTACAACCTGTTCCGGCACACGCTGCCGAAGTTCGGCGTCGAGGTGTCCTTCGTGGACGACCCGGACGACCCGGAGGCGTGGCGGGCGGCGATCCGCCCGAACACCAAGGCGCTGTTCGCGGAGTCGCTGGGCAATCCGCGCGGCAACGTCCTCGACGTGCGGGCGGTCGCGGACGTGGCGCACGCGGCGGGTGTGCCGCTGATCGTGGACAACACGGTGCCGACGCCGTACCTGCTGCGTCCGCTGGAGCACGGCGCGGACGTCGTGGTGCACTCGGCGACCAAGTTCCTGGGCGGTCACGGCACGGCCGTCGCGGGTGTGGTCGTCGACGGCGGAACCTTCGACTTCGGTGCGCACGCCGACCGGTTCCCCGACTTCAGCGAGCCCGACCCGAGCTACCACGGCCTGCGCTACTGGCCGGCGCTCGGTCCGGGCGCGTTCGCGGTGAAGCTGCGGGTGCAGCTGCTGCGCGACCTCGGTCCCGCGCTCTCCCCGCACTCGGCGTTCCTGCTGCTGCAGGGCGTGGAGACGCTCAGCCTGCGCATCGAGCGGCACTCCTCGAACGCGCAGGCGCTCGCCGAGTGGCTGGAGCAGCGCGACGAGGTGGCCGCCGTGCACTACGCGGGCCTGCCGTCCAGCCCCTGGTACGAGGCGGGGCGGAGGTACCTGCCGCGCGGTGCGGGCGCGATCGTCTCGTTCGAGCTGCGGGACGGTGTCGAGGCCGGGAAGCGGTTCGTGGACGCCGTACGGCTGTTCAGTCACCTCGCCAACATCGGCGACGTGCGCAGCCTGATCATCCACCCGGCGTCCACCACCCACAGCCAGCTCGACGAGCGGCAGCTCGCCGCCACCGGCACCTCGCCCGGGCTGGTGCGGCTGTCCGTCGGCATCGAGGCCCTCGACGACCTCAAAGCCGACCTGGAGGCCGGGTTCCGCGCGGCGAAGGGCGCGTCCTGAACACCGTTCTGACGCCGTCCCCGGTCCCCCTCCCGCCGGCCTCCGGGGCCTGGCGGGAGGGGGACCCGCCCGGGCGGCGGCAGTGGTACGCGCACCCGGAGCCGTCGGCGCTGGAAGCCGGCGGTGAACTGCCGGGCGTGCGGCTGGCGTTCGAGACGTGGGGGCGGCTCGCGCCGGACCGGTCCAACGCGGTGCTGGTGCTGCACGCCCTCACCGGCGACAGCCATGTCGCCGGTCCCGCCGGGCCGGGGCATCCCACGCCTGGCTGGTGGGACGGACTCGTCGGGCCGGGGCGGGCGCTCGACACGGACCGCTGGTTCGTGGTCGCGCCGAACGTCCTCGGCGGCTGCCAGGGCAGCACCGGCCCGTCCTCGCGCACCCCGTCCGGGCGGCGTTGGGGCGGCGACTTCCCGTTCCTCACCCAGCGCGACCAGGTCGCCGCCGAGGCCACCGTCGCCGACGCGCTGGGCGTCGACCGCTGGGCGCTGGTCGTCGGCGGTTCGATGGGCGGGATGCGGGCCGTGGAGTGGGCCGTGTCGTACCCGGAGCGGACCGGCGCACTCCTGCTGCTGGCGACCACGGCGGCGGCGAGCGCGGAACAGATCGCGTGGGCCTCCACGCAGGTGCACGCCATCCGCTCCGACCCGCACTGGCACGGCGGCCACTACCACGACACCGGGCGCGGACCGCACGCCGGACTCGGCCTGGCCCGGCGCATCGCCCACATCACCTACCGCAGCGAGCCGGAGCTGCAGAGCCGCTTCGGACGCAGCCCCCAGGACACGGAGGACCCCTGGCGCGGCGGCCGCTACCAGGTCGCCTCCTACCTGGACCATCACGCGGACAAGCTGGTGCGCCGCTTCGACGCGGGCAGCTACGTGGTGCTCTCGGAGGCGATGAACAGCCACGACGTCGGCCGCGGTCGCGGCGGCGTACGGGCGGCCCTCGGCCGGGTGACCGCCCCGACGCTGGTGGCCGGCGTGGACTCCGACCGGCTCTACCCGCCGGCCCAGCAGGCGGAGCTGGCGGCCGGCATCCCCACGGCGGACGCGCCGCGTGTCGTGGAGTCGCCGTACGGCCATGACGGCTTCCTGATCGAGGTGGAGCAGGTGGCCGCGCTGGTGCGCGAACTCCTGCCCGCCGCTCCCCCGGTCCCGGCGCGGACGCCGGGACGTCACCGCCCACACCCCTGACGAGTGAGGACTCCCCCCGATGTCACCCCACACCGCGACCACCGCCGCGGCCGTCCATCCGCTGCTCGCCGACCGCTGGAGCCCCCGGTCGTTCGACGCCGCGCACACACTGGGCGACGAGGAGCTGGCCACCCTGCTCGAGGCGGCCCGCTGGGCGCCCTCCGCCTACAACGCCCAGCCGTGGCGGTTCCTCGTCGGCCGGCGCGGCGACACCACGTATCTGCGCATCCTGGACGCGCTCGTCCCCTTCAACCGGGAGTGGGCGCGCACCGGTTCGCTGCTGGTGGCGGCGGTGGCGGAGGAACGCGTCGAGAACGGCGTGCTCCAGCACGGCCCTGCGTACGACACCGGGCTCTCGGTGGCCCAACTCGTGTTGCAGGCTGAGGCCTTGGGGCTGCACGCCCATCAGATGTCCGGCTTCGACGCCGACGCCTTGCGCACGTCGCTGGGCGTGCCGGACGGTTTCCGGCCGCTGTCCGTCGTCGCCGTGGGCGCGCCGGCCCCGGCGGACCTGCTGCCGCCGAAGCTGCGCGAGCGCGAGACCGCCGTCCGTGAGCGGCGCCCCGGCGCGGAGACGTTCTTCGCCCACACCTGGGGCACCCCGCTTCCCACCCGCCCCTGACACCGACTCTCCACCGCAGGAGTGCACATGACCGTTCAGGAATCACCCACGAGCACCGACGCGTTCGTCACCGAGTGGCAGGAGTGGCACCGGCACAAGGACGCCGCGCTCGCCCACGAGCACGGATTCCTCGCCGTGACCGGCCTGTACTGGCCGGACTCCGAGCCGCAGCGGTTCCCCGGTGCGCCCGGCGTCTGGTCGGCCGGCGACGACGGGGTCACCGTCGAGCTGGACGACGGGGAGGAGCTGGTCGTCGACGGCGTCACGGTGCGCGGCCGGCACCGCTTCGGTGTCCTCGCGGAGCGCGCCTCCGTCAACGCCGTCTGGGGTGACGCGGTGATCGAGATCGCCCGCCGGGGCGGCCAGGACGTGGTCCGGCCGCGTCACCCCGACCACCCGCTGCGTACCGCGTTCACCGGCACCCCCGCCTACGCGCCGGACCCGCGCTGGCGGATCACCGGCACGTACCTGCCGTTCCCGGAGCCGCGTCCCACCACGGTGGGCGCCGCCGTCGAGGGGCTCGAGCACGTGTACGACGCCCCCGGCAAGGTCCGCTTCGAGGTCGACGGGCAGGAGCTGGAGCTGACCGCGTTCGAGTCGGGCGCACCGGGCGGCCTGCTGGTGCTGTTCACCGACGCGACGTCCGGCGTGACCACGTACGCCGCCAACCGGGCGCTGAAGATCGACGCGCCGGGTCCGGACGGCCGTGTGGTGCTGGACTTCAACCGGGCCACCAACCTGCCGTGCGCCTACACCGACTTCGCGACCTGTCCCCTCCCGCCGGCCGAGAACCGGCTCCCGGTCGCGGTCGAGGCCGGCGAGACGATCCCGTACGAGCGGAAGTCCGCCGCGGCCTGAGCACGGCACGACGGCGACCCCTCCGGCGCGCGGATGCCGGAGGGGTCGCGTCGTGTTCCGGGGTTCTACGGGACCGGGTGGACCGGCTCCCACGCGAACGGCGGGTCCGGCAGGGCGTGCCGGAGGGCGGGGGCCACCTCGGACTGGAAGCGTTCGAGGGAGTCGCGGTGCACGGACTCGGGCAGTCCGCCCGCGTCGGCGTGCACATGGAGCACGCTGTGCCCGAACCGCTCGTGGTAGCGGTGCACCTTGTCGACGATCTGCTGCGGGCTGCCGATCAGGGCGGAGCTGCGCTCGACGAAGTCCTCCACCGTCTCGAAGACCACCGGCAGTCCGGACTCCTTCCGGAAGGCCAGGTCGGCCTCGAAGACCGGCCGGTACGCCTCGACGGCCTCCTGGGAGGTGCGGGCCACCAGCAGCCCTGCCGTGCCGGCGCCGACCGTGAGCTTCGCCGGGTCGTGGCCGTGGTGCGCCCAGCGTTCCCGGTAGTGGTCGATCAGCTCGGCGTAGGGCTCGATCGGGTGGGTGACGTTCGCGGAGAACAGCGGGTCGCCGTGGCGGGCGGCCAGGTCGACGGACTCCTTGCTGGTGGCGCTGCCGTGCCAGACGCGGACGGGCCGCTGGTAGGGGCGCGGCCAGACCTCGGCGTCCTTCAGCGGCGGACGGAAGCGGGTGTCGGCGGTGATCCTGTCCTGCCGCCAGATCCGGCGGAGGACGTCGTGGCTCTCGGCGTTGCGGTCCCACTGGTCCTCGGGGGTGACCTGGAACAGTTCTCGCTGGGCGGTGCCGTTTCCCTTGCCGATGATGAGGTCGAGGCGGCCCTCGGAGAGGTGGTCGAGGGTGGCGTAGTCCTCGTAGGCGCGCACCGGGTCGAGCAGGCTGAGCGTGGTGACCGCGGTGAACAGGCGGATGCGGCGGGTCAGGGCCGCGATGTGGCTGAGGACGACGGCGGGCGCGGAGGAGAGGAAGGGCCGCTCGTGCCGCTCCCCCACGCCGAAGCCGTCGAAGCCCAGCTCCTCGGCGAGGACGGCGTTGCCGAGGACCTCGCGGAAGCGGTCGTGCGTCGGTTTCAGCACGCCGGTGACGGGGTCGGGGCGGTGGACGATCAGGGTGACCGCGAGGAACCTCATGAGGCGGCCCGCCGGTCGCCGAGGTCGTCCGGGTGGGCGAGGCCCAGATGGTGGCGGAGGGTGGGGCCCTCGTAGTCGGTGCGGAAGACGCCGCGCTCCTGGAGCAGCGGCACGACCTTGTCGGCGAACGCGTCGAGGCCGCCGGGGGTGATGTGCGGGACGAGGATGAAGCCGTCGGCGGCGTCGCTCTGGACGTACTCGTCGATCGTGCGGGCGATGGTCTCGGCGGAGCCGATGAAGTTCTGCCGGTTGCCGGTCTCGATGACGAGGTCGCGGATGGACCAGTTGTGGGCGGCTGCGAGTTCGCGCCACTCGCGGGCGGTGGCCAGCGGGTCCCGGTACATGCGGACCTGGGCGCGGCCCTCGGCGATGTGGCGGCTGCTGACGTCCGGGTCGATGTCGGGCAGCGGCCCGTCGGGGTCGTAGCCGGAGAGGTCCCGGTTCCAGACGAACTCCAGGTGGCGCAGGGCGGTGGCGCCGCTCACCTGCCGGCGGCGCACCGCCTTCGCCAGCTCCTGCGCCTCTTCGTCCGTGTCGGCGAGGGTGAAGGTGGCGGCGGGCAGGATGAGCAGCTGGTCGGGGCGACGGCCGTACTTCGCGAGGCGGCGCTTGACGTCGGTGTAGAAGGCGCGGCCGGCTTCGAGGGTGGCGTGGCGGCTGAAGATGGCGTCGGCGTCGGACGCGGCGAACTCGCGTCCTTCGTCGGAGTCGCCGGCCTGGAAGACGACGGGGCGGCCCTGCGGGGAGCGCGGGACGTTGAACCGGCCGTGGATGTCGAAGTGCTGTCCCCGGTGGACGAAGGCGCCGGCCTTGGCGTCGCGGAGGAAGACGCCGATCCCCTGGTCGGCGAGGATCTCGTCGCCGTGCCAGGAGTCGAACAGTTCGTGGGCGGTGGCCAGGAACTCCTTGGCGCGGGAGTAGCGCTCCTCCTGCGGCAGGAAGCCGCCGCGCCGGAAGTTCTCGCCGGTGAAGGCGTCCCAGGAGGTGACCACGTTCCAGGCGGCGCGGCCGCCGGAGAGGTGGTCGAGACTCGCGAACTGGCGGGCCACCTCGTAGGGCTCGTTGAAGGTGGAGTTGATGGTCCCGGTCAGTCCGAGGTGGTCGGTGACGGCGGCGAGGGCGGACAGCACGGTGAAGGTGTCGGGGCGGCCGACCACGTCCAGGTCGTAGATCCTGCCGCCCTGTTCGCGCAGCCGGAGCCCTTCGGCGAGGAACAGGAAGTCGAACTTGGCGCGTTCGGCGGTGCGGGCGAAGTGCGCGAAGGAGCTGAACTCGATGTGGCTGCCGGACGCGGGGTCGCTCCACACGGTGGTGTTGTTGACGCCGGGGAAGTGGGCGGCGAGGTGGATCTGCTTCAGCGGCTTGCTCATGGCGGTCGTTCCTCCGGCTCAGGCGGTGGCGTAGCGGTTGGCGGGCCGGGGCAGACCCAGCAGGCCGCGCAGGGTGCCGGCCTCGTAGGTGCGGCGGAAGGCGCCGCGGCGCTGGAGTTCGGGGACGAGGCCGCGGGTGACCGCCGGGAGGTCGTGGCCGACGACGGCGGGCCGCAGCCGGAACCCGGTGAGGCCGGCCGCCTGGAACTCCAGCAGCAGGTCGGCGAGTTGGGCGGGGGTGCCGGTGAAGACGCGGGCGTCGGCCGTGTACGGCTCCCCGGCGAGGCCGTCGAGGCGGGCGCGGCGGGCGGCGGCCTCGGCCGGGTCGTCGTCGAGGAAGACGGTGAGGTCGCCGAAGACGTGCAGGGGCTCCCCGGCGCGTCCGGCCGCCTCCTGCTCCTCCCGGACGGTGGCGACGATGTCCCGGGCCTGGTCGGCGTCGTGCGGGGTGACGTAGCCGACGTCGGCGGCGCGGGCGACCAGGCGGTAGGGGATCGTGTCATGGGCGAGGGCGGTGACCAGGGGCTGGCCCTGTGGCGGGCGGGGCGTGATGGAGGGGCCCTTGACGCTGAAGTGCCGGCCCTCGAAGTGGATGTGGTGCAGCTTGTCCCGGTCGATGAAGCGTCCGGTGGCGACGTCGCGGATCTCGGCGTCGTCCTCCCAGCTGTCCCAGAGCCGGCGCAGCACCTCGACGTAGTCGGCGGCCTCGTCGAACAGGTCGGTCACCGTCTCCCGCGCGGCCGGCCCGTCATAGGCGTCGATCCGCGGAATGTGGCGGCGGCCGAAGTGGGCGGCCTCGTCGGGGCGGGCGGTGATCTGCACGCGCACGCCGGCCCGGCCGGTGCTGACGTGGTCGAGGGTGGCGATCGCCTTGGAGAGGTGGAACGGCTCGGTGTGGGTGACGACCGCGGTCGGGACGAGGCCGATGTGCCGGGTCAGCGGGGCGATCCGGGCGGCGGTGAGGACGGCGTCGAGGCGGCCGCGCACCTGGTCGGTGCGGTCGTCGGGTTCGAGGAAGCGGGAGGTCTGGGGGCCGAGCCCGTCCTCCAGGGTGACGAAGTCGAGCAGGCCGCGTTCGGCCTCCGCGACCAGGTCGGCCCAGTAGCGGGCGGTGAACAGCTCACGGGGGCGGGACACCGGCTCCCGCCAGGAGGCGGGGTGCCAGCCGGTGCCCTCCAGGGCGACGGCAAGGTGCAGGGGTGATGCGGGTGTCGGGGACACGTCGGTGCCTTCCAGGAAGTCCGTGACGGCGATGGGGTGAGGGGCGCGGGGACGGCGGGGAGCGCCGTCCCCGCACCGGGGGTCCGGTGGTCAGCCGGCGGTCCTGGGCAGACCGGGCGGGTTGATCTCGGACGTGGTGACGGCCTCGTCGGACAGGCCCCAGCGCTTCAGGACCTCGGCGTAGGTGCCGTTCTCGATGACGTGGTCGATCGCGTCGGCGAGGGGCTCGACCAGTCCGCTGTCCTTCTTGGTGGTGGCGGCGATAAGGCCCTGGAGGTCGGCGCCGGCGCCTGAGTACGTCCCGACGACCTCGGTCTTGCCGGTGGTCGCCGCGTGGTGGGCGGCGGTGGGGTTGGGGCCGAGGTAGACGTCGATGCGGCCGGACTGGAGGGCGAGATAGGTGTCGCTGTCGTTCTGGTAGTACTTGATGTCCACCGGTTCGCGGCCGGCCCGCTCGTTCTCCTTGCTCCACTCGACGAGCAGCTTCTCCTGGTTGGTGCCGCTGCTGACCGCGACGGTCAGTCCTGCCACGTCCTCGGGGCCGTCGATCTTCAGCCCGCTGCCCTTCTTCGCCTCGAAGCCGAGGTTGTCCTCGCGGTAGGTGGCGAAGTCGTACTTCTCCTTGCGTTCCTCGGTGACGGTGATGTTGCTGAAGCCGGCGTCGTACTTGCCGCTGTCGAGGCCGACGAAGATGTTCTCCCAGGAGACGGGGTTGAGCCGCAGCTCCAGGCCGAGCACGTCGGCGACCAGGGAGGCGATGTCGGGTTCGACGCCGATGACGGTCTTGTTGTCGGTGGCGACGAAGGTGAGCGGCGCGGCGGAGCCGGAGGAGTTCACCACCTCCAGGGTGCCTCTCCTGCGTACCTCCGCCGGGACCTCGGCGGCGATGGCGTCGACCTTGCCGGTGCGGACGCGGTCCTGGTCGGCGGTCAGGTTGATCTTCGTCTTGCCGCCGTTGCCGGAGTCGATCTCGGTGGTGCCTCCGTCGTCAGGGTTGCCGCACGCGGAGAGGGCGAGGGCGGAGGTCAGGGCGAGCGCGGCGGCGGTGCGGCGGAGGGTCGAGGGGGACACAGGGGTGCTCCTTGCGTGCGTGAGGGACGGGCGGGGCGGTCAGAGGACCTTGGAGAGGAAGGCGCGGGTGCGCTCGTGCTGCGGCTCGTCCAGGACGGCCGAGGGCGGCCCCTGCTCCACGACGACTCCGCCGTCCATGAAGACCACGGTGTCGGCGACCTCGCGGGCGAAGCCGATCTCGTGGGTCACGACGATCATGGTGGTGCCGGTGCGGGCCAGGTCCTTGATGACGTCGAGGACTTCGCCGACCAGCTCCGGGTCGAGGGCCGAGGTGGGCTCGTCGAACAGCAGCACCTTCGGCTCCAGGGCGAGTGCGCGGGCGATGGCGACACGCTGCTGCTGTCCGCCGGAGAGCTGCCGCGGGTAGGCGTCGGCCTTGTCGGCGAGACCGACGCGGGCGAGCAGCCGCCGGGCCGTCTCCAGGGCCTCCTTGCGCGGGCGGCGGAGGGCGGCGACGGGTGCTTCGACGAGGTTGTCGAGCACGGTGAGGTGAGGGAAGAGGTTGAAGTTCTGGAAGACGAACCCGATGTGGGTCCGCTGCTTCAGTACGTCCTTCTCCTTCAGCTCGTGCAGCCGGTTGCCGGAGCGGCGGTAGCCGATGAGCTCGCCGTCGATGCTGATCCAGCCCCGGTTGACCTTCTCCAGGTGGTTGATGGTGCGCAGCAGTGTGGACTTGCCGGACCCGGACGGGCCGAGGACGACGGTGACCTCGCCGGCCCGGACCCTCAGGTCGACGCCGCGCAGCACCTCCAGCGGGCCGAAGCTCTTGTGGACGCCGCGCACGTCCACCATGACGTCGCTCATCGGATGTCTCCCAGGGGCTTGAACGGTACGACGGGCCGGTGGCGCTGCGCCGCGGCCGTGCGCAGGGTGCGGACGAAGCGGCGGACGCGCTGCAGCGGGGTGGGCGGCGGGGTGCGGTCGGCGCCGCGGGCGTAGCGGCGTTCCACGTAGTACTGGGCGACCGACAGCAGGGAGGTCAGGACGACGTACCAGGCGGTGGCGACCAGCAGCAGGGGGATGACCCGGCCGTTGCGGCCGTAGATGACCTGCACCTGGTAGAAGAGCTCCCCGATGGACATCACGTAGACCACCGAGGTGCCTTTGAGCAGGCCGATGATCTCGTTGCCGGCGGTGGGCAGGATGGCGCGCATGGCCTGCGGGAGGACGATGCGCCGGATCTGCCGCAGGCGGGGGATGCCGAGCGCGGCCGCCGCCTGCAACTGGCCCTCGTCGACGGCGAGGACGCCGCCGCGCACGATCTCGGCGGCGTAGGCGGCCTGGTGGAGGGTCAGTCCGATGACGGCGGCGCCGATGGTGCCGATGATGCTGTTGCTGTCGACGGACCAGAACACCGGGCCGAAGGGGATGCCGAAGCCCAGCCGGTCGTACAGGGCGCTCAGGTTGAACCAGAACACCAGCTGCACGATCATCGGGATGGACCGGAAGATCCAGATGTAGGTCCAGGCGACGGTCTGCAGCACGGGGCTCCGGGACAGCCGCATGAAGGCGAGGACGGTGCCGAGCAGGAAGCCGAGGACGGTGGCGTAGGCGGTGAGCTGGAGCGTCACCCACACCGCCTGGACGATCGTCTCGGACAGCACGTAGTCCCGGAAGACGTGCCATTCCCATACGGGGTTGGTGGCCAGGCCGTGGGTGAACTGGGCGACCAGCACGGCCACGGCGGCGGCCGCGACCCAGCGGGCGTGGTGGCGGGCGGGGACGACCTTCAGCGTGGCCGGGTCGTCCGGTACGGGCGGGGCCGGGGCGCCTGGGGCGGCCGGGCCGGGCGGCGCGGTGTCGGTGGTGGATGCCATGGCGTGGTTCCTGCTCGGCTCAGAGGTGTTCGCGCGGGTTGATCTCGGACGCGTCGATCGCCGAGGCGGTGGTGCCCCACTTCTCGAGGATCCGGGTGTACGTGCCGTCCTTGATCAGTTCGTTGACGGCGGCCTGGAACGCCTTGGTGAGCGGGGAGCCCTTCTTGAAGGCGAAGCCGACGTCGAGACGGTGGAACTCGCCGAGGAACTCGGTCTGCGAGGCGGGCTGCGATGCCTGGTGGCGCAGGCCGTTGATGGTCGACATGATGACGTCGATGCGGCCCTGCTGGAGCGCGGTGAGGGTGGCGGCGTTCTCGGCGTAGACCTTCACGTCGTACGGCTTCTTGCCGGCCTTGGCGCAGACGCCCTTCTCGGCGGTGAGGGTGGCCTCGAAGGTGGTGCCGGCGCCGGTGCCGATGGTCAGGCCGCACAGCTGGACCAGGTCGGTGATCTTCTTCTTGCCGAGCTCGGTGTCGCCCTTGCGGACGGCGAAGCCCTGGCCGTCGTTGATGTAGGTGACGAAGTCGATGGTCCTGAGGCGTTCCGCGGTGACGCCGAAGTTGCCGGTGCCCACGTCGTACTTACCGCTGCCGAGGGCGGGCAGGATGGTCTCGAAGGAGGCGTCCTGCCGCTCGAGTTCGACGCCGAGCACCTTGGCGACGGCGTCGGCGATGTCGATGTCCTGGCCCTCCGGGTCCTTGTCGGTGCCGTTGGGGTAGTAGGCGCCGGGCGGGAAGCCGACGGAGCTGCCGACGCGGAGCGTGCCGGCCCTGCGGACGTCGGCGGGCAGCAGGGCGGCGACCGCGTCGACCTTGCGGACGTCGGCGACGGGGTCGTCCTTCGGAGCGGCCTGGGCGCCCGCCGGGGCCGTGCCGTCGGTGTCGCCGGAGCCGCAGGCGGTGAGGGCCAGCAGCGGGAGCAGGGCGAGCGCGGCGGCGCGGTGGAGTCGGGTTCCGAGTTTCACGGGCGGGAGGCCTTTCGGGTGTGCGGCGGGGTCGCGGCGCGCTCGGGGCGTGCCGGGTGGGCGAGGTGTTTCTCGAAGGGCAGCGGGCCGATGGTTTCCGGGTCGGCGTCCGTGTCGAACAGGGGTGTGTAGCCGGTGGCCAGGTAGAGGCCGCGGGCCTCGGGCTGGCGCGGTCCGGTGGTGAGGTGGACGCGCCGGTAGCCGCGGGCGCGGGCGACGCGCTCCAGCTCGCCGACCACGCGGCGGGCGAGGCCGCGTCGGCGGTGGGCGGAGTGCGTCCAGATGCGCTTGAGTTCGGCGGTGTGCGCGTCGTAGCGGCGGAAGGCGCCGCCGGCGACCGGCTCGCCCCGCTCCAGGAGCAGCAGCAGAACGCCGCCGTGCGGCGCGGTGAACTCCTCGTCGGGGTAGCGGGACAGCTCGGCGTGGGCGTCGCGGCCGTAGCGGGAGGAGTACTCGTCGCCGAGTTCCCGCAGCAGCGGGCGCACCCGGGGGTCGGACACCGGCACTTCGACGAAGGTGAACTCGGCTTCTTCAGGCGTCACTTGGGCGAAAATGGGCGTGACCTCTCGGGGATTCCCGGCCGCACACGCGCATGGCTGGACCACGGCGTGGCGACGGGACATGACGAACCGTCAGACGGACGGGTGAAGGGATGCGTGACGACGCCGGGCGTCGGGAGATACGGGGGTGCGGCAGCGCGCGTGGGAGAAGAGCTCGGCCCGCGACGGGGTCACCGAGGGAGGGAAGGGCCGGTCAGACGGCCCGCTGCCGAGTCAGGCGCAACACGCGGCGGACCACACTCGACCGAAGTCGATGTGATCGCGCGACACCAAGCGCTGCTGGGCATTCATGCGACTTATTGAGCAGTACATCGCGCCGCACGTCAAGCGGCGCCCGGATGCCGGGACACCGCCGGCGGGCATCGGGACGCGCTGTTGACACGGCGTGGCCACGGGCGCTTACGATCGGCGGCGGACGGACCGCCCGTGTGGAACGGGTATCCGCCCCGGCCGCGTTGAGGGACGCGGCGCATGTGACGACGCCGGACCCCGGCGCACCGTGCCCGCGCGGACAGCCACTGCCGCGCCCTGGGCCAGAGGTGTCGCCGGGCCGTCATCCACGCCCGCGCCCCTCCCCCGGAGATTCCTTCGATGGTCATGCCTTCCGGCGTCACGCCGGCCCCTGCCGCGGTCCCGCCGAGAAAACAGCCGGACGCCCCCGCCCCCTCCCCCGCCCCCGACACGGACGTCCCGCGGATCGTGCCGCGCCGGAACGTCGGCCGATGGATCGGCGCCGGCATCGCCCTGCTGCTGTT
This sequence comes from Streptomyces werraensis, assembly GCA_014656175.1. GTDB lineage: Bacteria > Actinomycetota > Actinomycetes > Streptomycetales > Streptomycetaceae > Streptomyces > Streptomyces werraensis. Next base: position 111,665 of record BNBX01000003.1, on the reverse strand, counting down.
CGCGATGCTCCTCAACTCCGTCGTCCGCAACGACGCCTTCCAATGGAGCGTGGTGGGGCGCTACTTCACCACCTCCGCCGTGCTGGACGGACTGCTGCTGTCGCTGTGGCTGACCGCCGTGGTGATGGTGCTGGGGTTCCTGACCGGCACCGTGCTGGCGGTGATGCGGCTCTCCGGCAACCCGGTGCTGCGCACGCTCAGCTGGGGCTACATATGGATCTTCCGGTCCACGCCGCTGCTGGTGCAGCTGCTGTTCTGGTTCAACATCGGCGCGCTCTACCCGACGCTCGGCTTCGGCATCCCCTTCGGTCCGCAGTTCGTCACCGTGCAGACGGTCAACCTGCTCGGACCCACGCTGACCGCCGTGATCGGGCTGACCCTCCACGAGAGCGCGTACGCGGCCGAGGTGGTGCGCGGTGGCATCCTGTCGGTGGACTCCGGACAGACCGAGGCAGCCCAGGCCCTGGGGCTGAGCCGGCGCCGTACGCTGCGCCGGATCGTGGTACCGCAGGCCATGCGCTCCATCGTGCCCACCGCGGGCAACATGCTGATCGGCACCCTGAAGGGCACGAGCATCGTCAGCGTGCTGGCCGTGCACGACCTGCTGTACTCGGTGCAGCTGATCTACAACCAGACGTACCAGATCATCCCGCTGCTGATGGTCGCCACCCTGTGGTACATCACGGTCACCACGGCGCTGAGCATCGCCCAGTTCTACGTCGAACGGCACTACGCGCGCGGCGGCTCCCGTTCCCTGCCGCCCACTCCGCTGCAACGGCTGCGCCGCCGGCTGACCGCGCTGCGCCTGTGGCTGCGCAGGGCGACCGCTGCCGACGCCCGCCCGGCGATCGGCGGTGACCGGTGAGCGGCACCTCCGCGCCCGCGGTGCTGGCCGTCGTCGGCGCGGGGCCGCGCGCCACCGGACTGCTGGAGCGCATCGCCGCCAACGCGCCCGAACTCTGGGACGGCGCACGGGCGTTGCACATCCATCTCATCGACCCGCATCCGCCGGGTCCGGGGCGGATATGGCGGCACGAGCAGTCGGGGCTGCTGCGGATGAACTCGATGGCGGAGGACGTCACGATGTTCACCGACGAGTCGTCCACCGTCGAAGGCCCGGTGCGGCCCGGCCCGTCGCTGGCCGAGTGGGCGGCCCAGTTCTCCGGCCGGGGCCCGCGCCACGCACCGTACGCCGAGCCCGCCGACCCGGAGGTGCTCGCCGAGCTGCGCGCGCTGGATCCCGCCGACTTCCCCACCCGCCGCGCCCAGAGCGCCTACCTGGACTGGGTGTTCCGCCGGGTGCTGACCGAGCTGCCGCCGTCGGTCACCGTCGAGTGGCACCGCACCACGGCGACGTCGGTCACCGGCCCCCCGGACGGCCCGCAGCGGGTGCGCCTGGACGGGAGGGACGCTCCGCTCACCGCCGACCTGGTCGTCCTCGCCCAGGGGCACATCGGCGCCGAACCGGCCGCGGAGCACCGCGCGTTCGCCGGCTTCGCCCGCCGGCACGGCCGCTTCCACCTGCCGCCGCAGTTCTCCGCCGACGCCGACCTGTCCGCGCTGCGGCCCGGCGAGCACGTCCTGCTGCGCGGCTTCGGGCTGGCCTTCGTCGACCTGATGTCCCTGCTCACGGAGGGGCGCGGCGGCCGGTTCCGCACCCGGCCCGACGGCAGTCTCCACTACCTGCCGTCGGGCCGGGAACCCGTGGTGCACGTCGGGTCGCGTCGCGGGGTGCCGTACCACTCCAAGACCCGTTACCGGCTCCAGGGGCCGCGCCCCGCGCTGCCCCGGTACTTCGGCCCCGGAGCGGTGGACGCGCTGCTCGCCGAGGACCGCTCGCTGGACCTGCGTCGGGACGTGTGGCCGCTGATGGCGAAGGAGATCGGCTACGGCCACTACCACGAACTGTTCCACGCCCACCCCGGCCGGACCGCGCTCCCCTGGGCGGACTTCGCCGGCGCCTACGACCGACTCGGCTGGTACGACCCCGAGATGACGGAGCTCGTCGCGTCGGCGGTGCCGGACCCGGCGGACCGGCTGGACTTCGAGGCGCTGGACCGGCCGCTGGACGGACTGGCCTTCGCGTCACCGGACGCCTTCCAGGACCACTTGCGGACGTACATCGCAAGGGACGTCGCCCGCCGTGAGAACCCGGAGTTCAGCGCCGACCTCGGCGCGTTCCTCGCCCTGCTGTCCCTCTACGGGCAGCTGCCGCGGCTGGTGGAGTCGGGCCGGCTGACCGCGCGGTCCGTGGCGGAGCAGCTCGACGGGTGGTGGCAGGGCTTCTTCAGCTTCCTCGCCTCGGGCCCGCCCGGCTTCCGGCTGCGTCAGCTCCTCGCGCTGTCCGAGGCGGGCGTGGTCCGTTTCCTCGGCGCGGACGTCCGGATCGCCGCCGACGAGTCCACCGGCACCTTCACCGCGACCAGCCCCACCGTCCCCGGCCACACCACCCGTGCCACCGCCCTGATCGAGGCGTACCTGCCGGGCCCCAGCCTCGACCGCACCGAGGACCCGTTGCTGCGCGACCTGCACCGCTCGGGGTCGCTCGCCGAAGAGGTCGTCAGGGACCCGGCGTTCACCCACCGCTCGGGACTGCTCACCGTCTCCCCCACGGACGGGCGGCTCGTCGACCCGTCACTGGGCGCACCGCACCCGCGGCGGGTCGCGCTGGGGGCGCCCACCAACAGCCGTGCCGTCGCCGCGTTCGCCCGGCCCCGCACCGACTCGCCGGGCTTCCGGCAGAACGACGCGGTGGCCCGGGCGCTGCTGCGCGCGCTGGCCGAGGTGTCCCCGGCGGCCGACCACGCGTCGGTCGCCGTGTGACGACCCCCGGGAGCGGGCCCGTGTGTTCGCCCTCGTCCGTCCCGGCTGCGGCATGACCGGCGCTGATCGGGGCAAACGGTTCGCCTGGAACCGGGGAGGACACCATGACGATGACGGAGCAGCCGGCCGAGCCGAGGGAGAAGGAGGGCGCCTGCTGCGCGCGCCACGACGACCATGCCGGGCGGCCCGGCGCGGAGCCGCCCGAGCCGGCGCGTGAGCGGGTCAACCGCCGCTGGAACGAGGTGCTTCAGGAGACGCGTGTCACCCAGACCGGTGTCCAGATCCTCTTCGGCTTCCTGCTGAGCGTGGCGTTCACCCCGCTGTTCCGCGAGCTGGAGACTCCGGACAAGGTCATCTACGTGATGACCGTGGTCTTCGGCGCCTCCGCCACCGGGTCGCTGATAGCGCCCGTGTCCATCCACCGCTTCCTGTCGGGGCAGCGGATGAAGGACGAGGTGGTGAAGACGGCCGGACGTCTGATGATGTGCGGGATGGTGCTGCTCGCGCTCACCATCGGCTGCACGCTGCTGCTGATCCTGCGGTTCGTGGTGCCGGGCGTGCTCGCCGAGGTCCTGGTGGGCGGCGTCATGCTGTGGTTCGGGCTGTGCTGGTACGTGCTGCCGCTGCGGCTGCGCCGCAAGGGCGCCCGCAGGGCGGAGCGCGAGCAGGCCTGACGGCCGCAGTTCCTGAAGGCGGCCGTGCTCACCGGCGCAGCACCGTCTCCCGGTCCATGTGCGACAGCTTCTCCGGGTTGCGCACCGCGTACAGGCCGGTGACGAGGCCGTCGTCGACGCGGACGGCGAGCACGCTGTCGAGCTCGCCGTCCAGGTGCAGCACCAGCGCGGGACCGCCGTTGACGAGGGCCGGCCGCAGCGTCACCTCGGCGGGGACCTTCCGCAGCCCGCCCTCGAGCAGCCGGGCCACCTTGTCCGCGCCGACGACGGGCCGCAGCACCGCCTGTTTGATCCCGCCGCCGTCGCCGAGCAGGACGACGTCCGGCGCGAGGACGTCCAGGAGCCCCTGCAGATCGCCCGTTTCCACGGCCCGCCGGAACGCGTCCAGGGCGTCACGGGTGCGTTCCGGCGAACCGTCCCCGCGCGGGCGCCTGGCCGCCACATGGGCACGGGCCCGGTGCGCGATCTGCCGCACCGCCGACGGGGACCTGCCGACGGCCTCCGCGATCTCGTCGTAGCCGACGTCGAACACCTCTCGCAGCACGAACACGGCGCGCTCGGTCGGCGCGAGGGTCTCCATCACCAGCATCATCGCCATCGACACGCTGTCGGCCAGTTCGACGTCCTCTGCGACGTCGGGCGAGGTGAGCAGCGGCTCGGGCAGCCAGGAGCCGACGTAGGACTCCTTGCGGCGGCCCAGCGTGCGCAGCCGGGTCAGGGCCTGGCGGGTGGTGATGCGCACCAGGTACGCGCGCCTGTCCCGTACCTCGGCGAGGTCGACGCCGGCCCAGCGCATCCAGGTCTCCTGCAGGACGTCCTCGGCGTCGGCGGCCGAGCCGAGCATCTCGTAGGCGACGGTGAACAGCAGGTTCCGATGGGCGAGGAAGTCCTCGGTGGCGGGCCCCGCTCCCCTGACTCGCCCGCCGCTTCCGTCCCCGCTGGTCACATCCGCTCCCTGGTCCCGGCTCCCGATCACAGTCATACGCACAGGACGCCGGCCGGCCCGGTTCTGTGACAGCGGCGGCGTGTGGTCCACCTCACTCCGGCAGCCCGTCACACGGTACGGCCGTCCGGCATCTGGTGGGTGTCCCGAACACGACCACGAGTGAGGACTTCACGATGGACGCCCGTTTCAACCTGTTCGAGAACGACATCGCCTCCCGTTTCGCCAAGCGGTTCGCCGGCGCGGCGCTGGTGCTCCACGACTCGCCGCTGCCGAAGTCCGTGCAGGAGCTGGTGTCGTTGCGCGCCAGCCAGATCAACGGCTGCGGCCACTGCGTCGACATGCACGTCAAGGAGGCCGCCGCGGCCGGGGAGAGCGACGTCCGGCTGCACCTGGTCGCCGTGTGGCGCGAGACCACCGTGTTCACGGAGGCGGAGCGGGCCGCCCTCGCACTCGCCGAGGAGGGCACCCGCCTCGCCGACGCCCACCAGGGCGTGTCCGACGAGACCTGGGCGCTGGTGCGCAAGCACTACGACGACGACCAGACGGCCGCGCTGGTCTGCCTGGTCGGGATGATCAACGCGGCCAACCGGCTGGCGGTCATCACCCACCAGAAGGGCGGCTCGTACCAGGCGGGGATGTTCGCGGCGGTGGTCGCGCAGGGGTGAGGTGCGCAGGGGTGCTCACCGGCTGGGCGGAGGAGGCCCGCAATCGGTGGTGAGCGCGTCCGGCCCGTGACGCGCAGGCGTCACGGGCCGGACGGGACGGACCTGGCTCAGCCGCTCTTGCGGCGGAAGGACCGCTGGCTCGTCGCCGGTCCGTGCGTGGCACGCACCTTGGACGCGTTCGGGTTGCCGGCGGCCTCGGACGCCTCCGCCTGCGCGCCTCGCTTGCGCTCCAGCGCCTCGCGGAACTTGCGCTTGAGGTCGTAGGTGCCGTCGGCCTCCGGTGTGACCGGGGGCGTCGCGGCGTCGGCCGGCTCCGAACCTTCCGTGGCGGGGGGTTCTGCGGTCATGGTGACCTCCTGGGTTCGGGGACGGACGGGCGAGCACAGCTTGTCACGCCGGGCACCGTGCGGGCAGCGAATATCGCGGCGCGGTGCCGCTCAGCCGCCGCGGCGCACCTGCGCGGCCCGGCGTGCCTCGGCGAGCTTGCGCGCCTCGCCGGCCTTGCGGGACTCGCCGCCGGAGCCGCCGCGGGGGGCGCCCTTGCTGGTGCCCAGGCCGCGGAAAGGCGCGTTGACGTTCTTCGGGCGGGGCGCGGCGGGCCCGCCGTCGAGGGGGACGCCGGAGGGGGCCTTGGCCCCGGTGATGCGGGTCAGTGCCGCCTCGCCGGAGCGCACCGGGGTGACGGTGGCCTTGATGCCGGCCTCGGCCAGCATGTGGAGCGTCTCGCGGCGCCCGCCCGACGCGACGAGCGTGACCACGCGGCCGGACGCGCCGGCGCGGGCGGTGCGGCCCGCCCGGTGCACGTAGTCCCTGGCGTCGGCGGGCGGATCGACGTTGACGACGAGGTCGAGGTCGTCGACGTGCAGGCCTCGGGCGGCGACGTCGGTCGCGACGAGGACGGTGAGGCCGCCCTCCTTGAACTGGGCCAAGGTCTTGGTGCGCTGCGGCTGGGACTTGCCGCTGTGCAGGGCCCCGGCACGCACCCCGCTCGCCCGCAGGTGACGGGTGAGCCGGTCGACGGCGTGCTTCGTCTCCAGGAACAGCAGGACGCGGCCGTCGCGGGCGGCGATCTCGGTGGTGACGGCGTAGCGGTCGGGGCCGTGGACGACGAGGAGGTGGTGCTCCATGCCGGCGACGGCGGCGCCGGCCGGGTCGACGGAGTGGACGACGGGGTCGTGGAGGTGGTCGCGGACCAGCTGACCGACGTCGCCGTCCAGGGTGGCCGAGAACAGCATGCGCTGACCGTCGGGACGCACCTGGGCGAGCAGTCCGGACACCTGCGGGAGGAAGCCCAAGTCGCACATCTGGTCGGCCTCGTCCAGGACGGTGATCCTCACCCGTCCCAGCCGGCAGGCGCTGCGCTCGACGAGGTCGTGCAGACGCCCCGGGGTGGCGACGACCACCTCGGCCCCCTGGCGCAGCGCGGCGATCTGGCGGCTGATCGACAGGCCTCCGACGACGGTCGCCATGCGCAGCCGAAGCGCCTCGGCGTACGGCTCCAGGGCCTGGGTGACCTGCTGGGCCAGCTCGCGGGTGGGCACCAGGACCAGGGCGAGGGGCTGCTCGGGTTCGGCGCGGCGCCCCGCCGTACGGGTCAGCAGGGGGAGGCCGAAGGCGAGCGTCTTGCCGGAGCCGGTGCGTCCGCGCCCCAGGACGTGGCGTCCGCGGAGGGCGTCGGGCAGCGTGGCGGCCTGGATGGGGAAGGGCTCACGCACTCCGAGCCGGTCCAGGGTACGCAGCACGCTCTCCGGCAGCCCCAGGGCGGCGAAGGAGCCGTCCGGCGCGGGGGCGGGCGTCACGGCTTCGGGGTGGGTCATCGGGGGAGCCTTCCGCAGGGGACGTGCCGAGGAAGGCCCGGCAAAAGCGCCACCGTACCACGCACCGGACCCCCTGAGCGGCCGCACCATCGCCTGGCCGATCAGCGGGTTGACGGAGGTGCCTGGCCGAGGGCCGGGCCAGGCGTCGGCGGCCCGAACGCCGCCGAGGACGACCGTGTCAGGCGCGGGCGGCGCGGCGGGCGGCGTAGGCGGCGGGCAGGTAGCGGAGCCGTTCCGGCAGGCGCGGAACGACGGTGCGGACGACGCGGCCCAGCAGCCGCAGCCGCCGTTCGTCACGTGGTGTCCAGGGCACGTCCAGCCGCTCACGGGCGACGGACGGCAACAGCCCCTTGGTGACGAAGACCTGGAGCCGCAGGAGGGCGGGACGCAGAACGGGCCAGAGCAGCCTCAGCACCGCCCCCGCCCCGTCCGGCGGCGGCACGGACCGGCGCGGATCGAGCAACTCCTCGACGACGACGGTCCGTTCCAGCTCGTCGCGGACGACGGCGTCGAAGTAGAGCCAGAACTCCTGCACGGAGCCCGGCATGTCGCGCTCCCGGATGCCGAGGATGCGCCCGAGCCGCCGCGCCTCCGCGTGCAGCCGGCGCTCCCCCGCCTCGTCGAACGGGCGGAACAGATACTCGGCGGCCCGCAGGAAGACGGGGAAGCCGGTGGCGTGCACCCAGGCGTAGGGGGCGGGCGTCAGCGCGTGGTACGGCCGCCCCCGGGTGTCGGTGCCCTTGATGTCCCGGTGCAGCCGGCGCAGTCGGCGCCCCTCCTCGACGGCGCGGTCACCGCCGTAGACCCACAGCTGCAGCGAGTCCAGCGAGCGGCGGGCGCGGCCCCAGGGGTCGGTGCGGAACACGGAGTGCTCGTCGACCCCGGCGCCGACGGCCGGGTGCGCGACCTGGAGGACGAGGGCGGCGGGGAGGTACAGCAGGACGCGGATGTCGCCGGCCATGTCCCAGAGGAGGGTGTCCGGGGTGAACGGCACGGGGTCGGCGCGCTCGGCACGGAGCGCACGGTCACCACCCGGTTCCGGTGCCGGTATCGCCTCGCCGGCGGAGCGCGCCGCCCGTCCCGTGTCCATATCTCCAGCCTCCCACGCCTCTCCCGTGGCGGTACGGGCGCGTCCGCAGCGGCGTCAGGGCAGGTCGGGACGTACCAGCGCCTTCGCGATCGGCTCTCCCGTACGCCGGGCGTACGCCATGCGCTCGCGCACCTCGCGGAGCGTGCGCGGACGGTACCCCGGCCCGGAGCAGCAGCTCTTGTGGAAGCGGATGCCGGCGTGCAACAGCACGGACAGCACCCTCCAGCCCTCGGTGTGCCGGCGCGGCGGCGGGGCGAAGGCGGAGCCGGCGTGGATCAGCGTGCCGGCACAGCGCGGGCAGACCCGCCGCTCGGTCTCGCCGTCCCGCGTCCGCGCCGGATGCGGCTGCTTGTAGGAGGCCCGGCACGGCAGGCAGACGAAGGAGGTCTTGGCGGGAGGCATGGGGGTCAAGATAAGGGAAGACAGCGCCTCCCCTCCACGCCTTTGGATGCCCGCCGTATCGAGCACTCTGCGACGTTCACGCGGGTCACGGTCGTGTTTCCGCCACCACGGTTGATCAGAAGCCATTCGATCCCGTGCATCCTGGCTCTTCCCGCTGCACACAGCGGCCGAGCCTGCTGTAATCGGCGCGAACGACCGCCGATCAAGGGGGGCCACCATGCAGGCCAAGGAGACGTTGTTCGCCGATCTGATGCAGGGCCGAACTCAGCAGTTCCAGGTGCCGCTGTACCAGCGGACGTATTCCTGGACCGAGAAACAACTCAAGCAGCTGTGGAACGACATCGCGGAACAGGCCGGGTTAGTGGAGTCGGCGGAGGACAAGGGCAGCACGCACTTCCTGGGCTCGGTGGTACTCGCCCCCTCACCCCAGAATGACGCGACCTTCCCGCGCTGGCTCGTCGTCGACGGCCAGCAGCGGCTGACCACGCTGTCCCTGGCCCTGGCCGCGATTCGCGACCACGTCGCGGAAGCCGCACCGAGCGAGGCGGACCGTATCAACGAGCAATATCTGATCAACAAGTGGAAGACCGGTGACGACCGTCTCCGTCTGTTGCCCACCCAGGCGGACCGGGCACAGTTCACCGCGCACATCCACGGCACCGTCACCGGCCAGGGGGCCGGCAGCGGAGTCGCCACCGCCTACGCCTTCTTCCGGAAGAAGCTGGTCGAGGCGGAGGACCCGGCCGCACCACAGGACGTGTTCCGGATCGAGCAGGCGATCACGTCACGGCTGGCCCTGGTGGCGGTGACCGCCGAACGCCGCGACAACGTGCACCGCATCTTCGAGTCGCTCAACAACACCGGTCTCAAGCTGAGTCAGGCCGACCTGCTCCGCAACTACCTCTTCATGAAACTCGAAGCGCGCGGCGAGCACATCTACACGACCTACTGGCTGCCCCTGCAGAACAGCCTGAGCAATGACGAGCTCGAACAGCTCATGTGGCTGCAGCTCGTACTCGACGGGGACGACCGGGTTCGCCGCCAGGACCTGTACGCCGCCCAACAGAGGCGCTTCGAGGAAAAGAAGGCCGGCGACGAGGAGATAGAGGCCTACATCAGGAAGCTGCACCGCCGCAGCGCGCACTTCCGCCGGCTGCTGCACCCCGAGGAGGAGCCCGACCCGTCGGTCCGGGAGGCGCTGCGTCGCCTGGACGCATGGCAGGCCTCGGCCACCTACCCCGCGCTGATGCTGCTGTTCGACCGGCGCGAGCGAGGGGAGCTGGACTCCGCCGGCACGGTCCGCGCCCTGGCGTACATCGAGAGCTTCCTCGTCCGCCGGATGATCTGCCGGGTCCCGACGAACAACCTCAACCGTATCTTCCAGGCCGTTCCCGGGCAGCTTCCGGGCGATGTGCCGGTCGCCGAGGGGCTGCACCGGCTCCTCTCCTCCGAGAATCGCTTCTGGCCCGACGACGCGGAACTGCGCCAAAAGATCAGGACCGCGCCGTTCTACCAGTACGGCCGGTGGCAGCAGCGCAAGCTGGTGCTGCAACGGCTGGAGGAGAGCTACGGGCATCCCGAACCGGTCGACTTCGCCGCCGCGCAGCTCACCGTCGAGCACGTCATGCCGCAGTCTCCCGGCGACGAGTGGCTGCGCGCGCTGAGCGAGGAGGCCGACGATGCGGAGACCCCTGAGGAACTGCACGCCCGGTTCCAGCACACCCTCGGCAATCTGACCCTGACCGCTGTCAACGCCGAGCTTTCCAACCACCCCTTCGAGCGCAAGCAAGACCTGCTGCGGGGCAGCCACCTGGAGATGAACCGCCGCATCGCCGCCACCGAGCGCTGGGGCGTGAGCGAGATCCTCGCCCGCGCCGACGAACTCGCCGACCGCGCCATCACGCTGTGGCCCACGCCGTTGCGCGGAGTGGGCAGGGCGGAGCGCAACCGTGACTGGCAGCTGGCCCACGAGGTCCTCGCCGCACTCCCCCACGGCACGTGGACCTCGTACGGCGATCTCGCCGCTTTCCTCGGCTCCGGGGCCCAGGCCGTGGGCAACCATCTGGCCAACACGGCCGGGGTGATCAATGCGTACCGCGTCCTGACCTCCGAAGGCAGGGTCTCCGACGGCTTCCGGTGGGCGACGCCCCAGGACGAGGGGCACGCCGACGTGCGGGCCCGGCTGACCGCCGACGGCATCCGCTTCACGGCGTCGGGCGCGGCCGACCCGGTTCAGCGGCTCACCGCCGACGAGCTCGCCTTCCTGCTCGCCGGCACGGACGACGACCGTGCGGACAGCGAGGACACCGCCCAGCACGAGACCGCGGCCGCACCGGAAGCGGAGACCCGTGCCGAACGATTCTTCCGCCAGCTCGCTGCGGATGACTCCGCCGAGACCGTTGAAGCGGTCCGTGCCGTCTTCACCCACTGGGAGTCGTTGGGCGGCTGGATCGGCCACGGCGCCGGTCACGTCACTACCAGCGCGTATCTCATGCTCGGAGAGGCGGGGGCTCCCGGTCGGGGCATCTGGCCCATGACCTTGTATCCGGGGGCCGGCCGAGGGGGTACCGCGGAGGTGGTGTTCCAGTACATGGCTGCCCGGGAGCCGTTCACCGACCGTGCGCTGCGCGCCGAGTTCCTCACACGTCTCAACGCCCTGGACGGGGTCGACATCCCGGACGGCAAGCTGGAGCTGCGTCCCAACATCCGCCTCTCCCTCTTCGAGAAGGACAGCAACCGAACGCTGCTGCTCGAAGCGCTGACATGGTTCCGGGACCGCTGGGACAGCAGGAACTCCTCATAAGCACCGCCCGCCGGGTGCCCTGGCACCCGGCGGGCGGCTGTCCGGCGAGCACGACGCCGCGGTTGCGTCTGTCCCCGCGTTTCACGCAGCGGCGGCCGGGACACCCGGCGCAGGGTCGGACGGCGTTCCGGCCAGGCACCACCCGGCGACGGAGGGATCACGCTCATGACCTCGCACGACGCACCCGGCACGGCCGTCGTCACGGGGGCCTCGTCCGGTATCGGGTGGGAGTACGCGACCCGGCTGGCGGCGCGCGGCTGGGGGCTGGTGCTGGTCGCCCGGCGGGCCGAGCGGCTGGACGTCCTCGCGAAGGAGGCGCTCCAGGAGGGCGCGGCGGGGGTCGAGACACTGGTGGCGGATCTTGGCAGCCCTGAGGACCTGTCCCGTGTCGTGGAGCGGGCGTCCGGCGGCGACGTGGACCTGGTGGTCAACAACGCGGGCATCAACGGTTACGGCACGTTCGCCGAGGTGGACCCGGATCTCCTCACCCGGGTGGTGAACGTGAACGTCGTGGCGCTCACGGCGCTCACCCGGGCCGCCGTGCCCGGCATGCTGGCGCGCGGCCGGGGCGCGGTGGTGAATGTGGCGTCGCTGCTGGCCTTCGCCGGCGACCTGCCTCCGGACCCGCTCCCCCGGCGGGCCGTCTACGCCGGGACGAAGGGGTACGCGGTGACGTTCACCCGCACCCTGGCCGCCGAGCTGGCCGGCACTCCGGTTCGGGTGCAGGTCGTGTGCCCCGGGCTCACGGCGACCGAGTTCCACCTGGGCGCCGGGGACACCCCGGTGAGCGGGGAGCGGCGCGTCCACGACGAGGGCGGCATGCCCGCGGCGGACGTGGTGACCGCGTCCCTGGCCGGGCTGGAGGTCGGTGAGGTGGTGTGCGTGCCCGGTCTGAGGGACGCGGAGGCCGTGGCTCGGCTGGCGGAGGCGGAGCTGAACCTGCGCGCCGGGTCGGGCAGCCGAATGGCGCCCCGCTACTCTCACGGAGCGTAACGGTCAGGCGCTGTCCGCCAGCTCGGCGTGCCCCTGGGCGCGGGCGCAGTGGGCGCAACAGAAGAACTGGCCGCTGACCTGGTGACCGTGGCCGAGCACCTTGCAGCCGCAGTTGTCGCAGATGGGCGCCAGTTTGTGGGCGGCGCACTCGATGCTGTCGAACGTATGGACGGAGCCGTCGACCGTGTGCACCTCGAAGGAGAGGCTGTAGTCGTTCCCGCACACTTCACAGATCGCCATGATCCGCTCCCTTCCGCAGTGCGGGCCGAGTACCGCGTCGGGCGGAGCGTCATGCGCGGGAAATGCGGCGCCGATGGTCTCGCATTCAACTAGAGCTGCTCCACGGAAAGTTCACAGTCCCTACACTCCCGATCATGACAACTGAAACCCGTCTTGCCGGGGCCTTGGCCGACGCCACCGGCGAGCCCTCCCTCTTCGCGACCATGTCCACGATGCGGGCGATGCGGCGCCTGCGGCCCGACCCGGTGCCGGACGAGCTGCTCGACCAGCTGATACAGGCGGCCGTATGGGGCCCCAGCGGCGGCAACATGCAGCGGTACGAGTACGTCGTCGTCACCGACCGGGCGGTGATGGCCGAGCTGGCGCCGCTGTGGAAGCGGTGCGTGGACGCGTACCTGGCCACGACCGGCAAGTACGCGCCCGAGGGCATGGACGAGGCCGCGTACGGACGCATGGTCGCCGCCATCGAGTACCAGCGCGACCACTTCGCCGACACCCCCGCGCTGATCATCCCCTGCTACCAGTTCCCGCCGCCGCGGATCGAGGAGGAGGGCCTGCGGATCTACGCAGAGGCGCTGGGCGCGGAGGCGACGGAGCGGATGGGCCGCATCCAGGAACGCTTCACCGCCCTCGCGGAAGGCTCCTGCGTCTACCCGGGCGTGCAGAACCTGCTGCTCGCCGCGCGCGGGCTGGGCCTGGCGGCCAACATCACCATCTGGCACCTGTTCCTCGAGACCGAATGGAAGGCGGCACTCGGCATCCCCGAGGACATGAACACGTTCGCGGCGATCCCGGTGGGATGGCCGCTGGGCACGTTCGGCCCGGTACGGCGGCGATCGGTCGCGGAGGTGGTGCACCGGGACCGGTGGTAGGGCACACGGCTGGATCCGCTGTCACCCTCCTCGGGGAACGAGGGCGGTGCGGGTCCCCCGCTCCGGGTCCCGCGCCGCCCTCTCCCCCGCACTGTGCGGCTACTCCACCGAGAACTCCGCGTGGAACCGCCGCGTGTGGTCCACCTCCCGCACCGGCCCCGTCAGGGTGACCGTGGCCGTCAGGCGGGTGTCCGTGCTGGACGCCGCCAGGCGCAGTTCCAGCTCGCCCGGTTCGACGATCCGGCGGCCGTCGCGGCCGGTGAAGGACGCCACGTCCGCCGGGACCGTGACCCGCACCCTGCGCTGCTCGCCCGGCTCCAGGTTCAGGCGGGCGTAGCCGACCAGGCGCTGGACCGGCTGGACCACGGAGGCGACCGGGTCGTGCAGGTAGAGCTGGACGACCTCCGTGCCGGCCCGCTCCCCCGCGTTGCGCACGGTGAAGGACGCCGTGAACTCACCGTCCGTCGGCGCCTCCTCGGCGTCCACGGTCAGATCGCTCCACGCGAACGTCGTGTACGTGAGGCCGTGTCCGAAGCCGAACGCCGGCGTCGGGTCGAGGTTGGACACCTCGCTGGCCTGGGCGAGCCGGGCGCCGAGGTACGTGGTCGGCTGGGAGCCGGGGGTGCGCGGGACGCTGACCGGGAGGCGGCCGGAGGGGGCCGTACGACCGCTGAGCACGCCGGCGATGGCGCGGGTGCCCGCGACGCCCGGGAAGAACGACTGCACGATCGCCGCCGCTTCCGACACCGCGCGGCCGAGCGCGTAGGGGCGGCCCGCGAGCAGGACCGTCACCACCGGGGTGCCGGAGTCCAGCAGCGCGTCCAGCAGTTGCTGCTGGGCGCCCGGCAGCGACAGGGACTCCGCGTCGCAGCCCTCGCCGCTGGTGCCGCGGCCGAACAGGCCGGCGCGGTCACCGAGCGCCACGACGACGATGTCGGCGTCACGCGCGGTGTCCACGGCCTCCGCGATGCCGGAGAGGTCGCCGTCGTCGACTCCGGTGCCGCGGACGACGGTGATCTCGGCGTCGGGGAACTCGGCGGTCAGGCTCTCGCGCAGGTCGGGCAGTTCGATGCCGACGGGGATGTCCGGGTACTTCACTCCCACGTGCTGCGGGAAGGAGTAGCAGCCGAGGACGGCCGACGGCTCGGTGGCGTTGGGGCCGACGAGCGCGATGCGGCGGGGCCGGTCCAGCGGCAGGGTGCCGTCGTTGCTGAGCAGGACGACCGCCTTCTCGGCGATCTCGCGGGCCAGGTCGCGGTTCTCGGGTCCGTCGAGGTCGACCTTGCCGCGCAGGGCGTCGGGGTCGTCCAGGTCGGCGCCGTCGAACACGGGCGGCACCGGGCTCCAGTCACGGTCGAGCAGGCCCAGCTCCGCCTTCTGGGTGAGGACGCGGCGCAGGGCGCGGTCGATCAGGGACTCCGGCACCCGGCCCTCGGCGACGGCCTCCACGAGCGGGGCGCCGAACGTCTTGACCGTCGGCAGTTCGATGTCGACGCCCGCCTTCAGCGCGGCCCCGGCCGCGTCGGCGAAGTCGCCCGCGACGCCGTGCAGCGTCTTGAGGAACGCGATGCCGAAGTAGTCGGCGACGACCGTGCCGTCGAAGCCCCACGTGTCGCGGAGCAGCCCGGTGAGCAGGCTTTCGTCCGCCGCGGAGGGCACGCCGTCGATGTCGGTGTAGGCGTGCATGACGGAGCGGGCGCCGCCCTCGTGGACGGCCATCTCGAACGGCGGCAGCAGCACGTCGGCGCGTTCACGCGGCCCCACGGACGAGGGGGCGAGGTTGCGTCCGGCGCGGGAGGCCGAGTAGCCGACGAAGTGCTTGAGGGTGGCGACGATCCCGGCGGACTCCAGGCCCCGGACGTAGGCGGTGCCGATGGTGCCGACGAGGTACGGGTCCTCGCCGATGGTCTCCTCGACACGGCCCCAGCGGGCGTCGCGCACCACGTCCAGGACGGGCGCGAGGCCCTGGTGGACGCCGACGGACCGCATGTCGCGGCCGATGGCGGCGGCCATCCTGCGGATCACGTCCGGGTCGAAGGTGGCGCCCCAGGACAGCGGGACGGGATAAGCGGTGGCGCCCCAGGCGGCGAAGCCGGCCAGGCACTCCTCGTGCGCGACGGCGGGGATGCCGAAGCGGTTCGCGGAGGTGATGCGGGTCTGGGTGCGCAGCAGGGAGAGCGCGCCGAGCGCCGGGTCCACGGGGGCGGTGCCGAAGGGGCGCGTGAGCTGGCCCAGGCCGGACGGCAGGAGGTCGTCGAGCTCGACGGCCTCCTCCATGTCGTGCTGGTGCGGGGCGACCTCGCCGCCGTCGGCGGAGGCGCCGACCCACACGCCGTACAGCTGGGCGATCTTCTCCTGGAGGGTCATGGCGCCGATCAGTGCGTCGACCCGGGCGGAGACGGGGTGGGAGGGGTCGTTCCAGAGGGGGATTTCGGGGGTGGTCTCTACGGCCACGTTCGCGGTCACTTTCCTCCGACGCCCATCAGACCCTGGACCAGGGCGCGACGGGCGAACAGGTAGACGAGCAGGATGGGCACCATGGACAGCACCACGGCTCCCAGCAGCCCGGGGATGTCGATGCCGTGTTCGGTCTGGAAGTCGTACAGGCCCAGGGTGACGACCTTGGTGGCGTCGGACTGGGTCAGCACGAGCGGGAACAGGAAGCCGTTCCATGCCTGGAGCGCGGAGAAGACCACGATGGTGGACAGTCCGCCCCGGGACAGCGGCAGCACGAGCTGGAAGAACATCCGGCGCGGGGTGGCGCCGTCCATGGCCATGGCCTCGTACAGCTCCGGGGAGATGTCGCGCATGGCGCCGCTGAGGATGAGCGCGGACATCGGCAGGCAGAACGCGGCCGTGGGCAGGATGACGCCGAGCAGGTTGTCGTACAGCCCGGCTTCGCTGATCAGGTAGAACATCGGCACGATGACGGCCTGGGCGGGGATCGCCAGGCCGAGCAGGAACAGCCGGAAGATCGCCGACGTGGTCCTGCCCCGGCTGCGCACGATGGCGTAGGCGAGCGGCGGGACCAGCAGCAGCACGATGCCGATCACGCAGGCGGTGACGACGAGCGTGTTGAGGAAGTACCGGCCGAAGCCCGAGTCGAAGGCGCCGGTGAAGTTGTCCAGGGTGAAGGTGTCCGGGAAGGACACCGGGCCGTTCTGGGCGTAGTCCTGCCGGGTGCGCAGGGTCGCCGCGAGCATCACGTACAGCGGCAGGCCGACCAGGAACAGCCAGACCATCGACCCGGCGCCGGCCAGGTAGTTGGGGCGGCGCCTCATGACACACCTTCCATGGAGCTGCGCATCTTGTCGTAGCCGGAGACCTTCACCACGACCAGGGAGATGACGGTGGCGGCGACGACCAGGGCGAGGGCGATGGCGGAGCCGGCGCCGAAGTCGAAGCCCTTGAAGGCCTTGTCGTACATGTAGTAGGCGCTGATGGTGGTGTCGGTGCCGGGGCCGCCCTGGGTGAGGATGAGGACGGTCTCGAAGGTGGTGAGGCCACCGACGATCATCAGGATCATCGACGTGATCATCGAGTTGCGGAGCTGCGGCAGCGTGATGTGGAAGAACTGCCGGTAGCGGCCCGCGCCGTCGATCTCCGCGGCCTGGTAGAGGACCTGCGGGATGGAGCGGGCGGCGCCCTGGTAGATCAGCGTGTGGAACGGGGTGAACTGCCAGGTGCTGACGAACGCCAGTACGCCGATGGCGGTGGTCTGTTCGCCGAACAGGTTGCCGTCGCCGAACAGCCAGGAGGCGTCGGCCGGGATGCCGAAGTTCGGGTCGAGCAGCGCGCGCCACAGCACGGAGACGGCGGTGGCGGACAGCAGCAGCGGGATGAAGTAGATGACGGACAGCACCGCGCGGTTGCGCTGGTAGCCGGCCGCCCAGACGCCGAGCAGGATGCTCAGCGGGGTCTGGATGACCACGCCGAGCGCGGTCAGCAGCAGGGTGAGCCAGACGCTCTTCAGCATCACCGGGTCGTCCCACAGGCGCGACCAGTTGTCGGTGCCGACCCACTGGGGCGAGCCGAGACCGTTCCAGCTCATGAAGGACAGCACCGCGACCATCACGAGCGGGACGATGGCGAAGAGCGTGAAGAACACGGCGGCGGGCAGCGCCCAGGCGAAGCCGGGGCGGCCCACCGTGGATATGGAGGGGGAGGCGGCCGGCCGCCGCCGGGACTCCTTGCGGAGCCCGGCGGCGGGCGGGGCGCTCGTGATCTTTGTGGTCATGAGCCGTTCGTCACTCGGTCGGGAGGGCCTGCATGGCCTTGATGAAGCCGTCCGCGTCGAGCTGTCCGTTGAAGAACTGCTGGATGGCCTTGTGCATGTCCGAGGCCGCCGACTGCGGGTACGCCTGGTCCCAGGACAGCTGGAACGACGGGGCGTCTGCCACCAGGTCGTACTGGAAGCGGGAGTACTCGGGCGTCGCGGACGTCTCGATGAACTCGTCGGTGTTGGTCGTGGTGGTGAGGTTGCCGACGTCGAGCTGCGCCTTGACGAACTCGTCGGAGTACATGAGCTCGAGGAACTTGGCGACGGCCTCGGGGTGCTTGGTCTTCTTCAGCACCGAGTAGTAGTTGTTGGTGTTGCCGGCGACGTTCTTCGGGTCGCCCTTGCCGCCCGCGACGGCCGGGAAGGCGGAGTAGCCGAGGCCCTTCTCCGCGAAGTCCGGGTGGTCGGTGAGCTGCTGGGAGTAGTACCAGGAGCCCATCAGCTCGAAGCCGGCCTTGCCCTGGGCGACCAGCGCGACCGAGCCGCCGTTGGTGTACTTGACGGAGTCGTAGTTCTTGCCGAAGGCGCCCGCGTCGACCAGCTCCCTGATCATCTTCAGGGCCTTCTTGCTCTCCGGGGCCTCCCAGGCGCTCTTGTCGCCTTCGAGGGCCTTCGCGAAGAGCTCCGGGCCGGCTATGCGGTCGTAGAGGTACTGGAACCACATCTGGGTGGGCCAGACGTCGCCGCCGCCGAGCGCGATCGGGGTGACGCCCTCGTCCTTCAGCTTCTCGACGGCGTCGAGCAGGTCGTCCCAGGTCTTCGGCGGCTGGACGCCCGCCTTCTTGAGGACGTTCTTGTTGTGGAACAGCAGCACCGGCTGCGTGCCGCGCATGGGGATGCCGTACGGCTTGCCGTCGACCACGGCGTTGTTGAAGACGGACGGGAGGAACTTGCTCTCCAGCTCCGGGTTCTTCTTGATGAAGTCGTCCAGCGGGAGCAGCAGGTCCGCCTTGACGAAGGGCTTGATGCTGCCGCCGCCCCAGTTGAAGAAGACGTCCGGGGCCTGCGGGGTGCTGATGATCGTCTGAAGCTTCTTCTGGTAGTCGGCACCGGGGATGGTGTCGAGGACCGCCTTGACGTCGGACGTCTCGTTGAACTTGTCGACGACCTGCTTCTCGATCTTGTTGGTGGCGTCCCCGTAGACAAGGATATGGATCTTGCCGTCGTCCGCCGACGCCCCGCCGTTGCCGTCACCGCAGGCGGACAGGCTCAGGGCCAGGGCCAGTGTCGCACCGGTGGCGATCAGTCTGGGCAAGCGCGCACGTGTCTTCATCGTTCGCCTTTCGAAAGTTTCGGCATCATCGCCGAAAGTCCATGCCGAGGGACAGTAGGTCAGACGGGAGTTGGGGTCAACGGTCGAGTCGCAACTCGCCCGAAACGTTATCGACACGCGGTGCTCTATCCTGCGGGTATGCGTGAAGACGACGAGGCGAGCGGGCGTGTCACCCTGGCTGCGGTAGCGAAAGAGGCCGGGGTTTCGATGCCGACAGTTTCGAAGGTGCTCAACGGCCGTTCGGATGTCTCACGCGCGACGCGTGCGAAGGTGGAGAGGCTGCTCGACCTGCACGGCTACCGGCGACGGGTGCAGCCCGCCACCCGCTATCCGCTCATCGAGATCGTGTTCCACGAGCTGGAGAGCGTGTGGGCGATGGAGCTGATACGGGGCGTGGAGAACGTCGCAAAGGAAAATCGCGCGACGGTCGTGCTCACCGAGAGCGGCACCCGGCACACCCCCGACCCGGACTGGCTGCCGGGCGTGCTGCAGCGCCGGCCGCTGGGCGTGGTGCTGGTCTTCTCCAGCCTGCCGCAGGACATCAAGCGCCAACTGCGGGCGGCCGCCATCCCGTTCGTCGTCATCGACCCGGCGGGCGACCCCGACCCGGACGTGCCCTCGGTCGGCTCCGCCAACTGGGCCGGCGGCCTCGCCGCCACCCGCCACCTCACCGAGCGCGGCCACCGGCGCATCGCCATCATCACCGGCCCGGGCGACATGCTGTGCTCGCTGGCGCGCCTCGACGGCTACCGCTCGGCCATGGCGATGGCGGGCCTGGAGGCGGACCCGCGGCTGACCCGCTTCGGCGACTTCCACGTCCAGGGCGGTTTCGAGCAGGCCATGGAGCTGCTGGAGGGCCCCGACCGGCCCACGGCGATCTTCGCCGGCAGCGACCTGCAGGCGTTGGGCGTGCTGGAGGCGGCCCGTGTCAAAGGGCTCCGGGTGCCGGAGGACCTGTCGGTGGTCGGTTACGACGACGTACCGCTGGCGCAGTGGTCCAGCCCTCCGCTCACCACCGTCCACCAGCCGCTGCGGCACATGGCCGAGGAGGCCTCCCGCATGCTGCTGCGCCCGGACGACCCGGGTGCCTCGGCCCAGCGGATCGAGTTGGCCACACATCTGGTGGTGCGGCAGAGTACGGCTCCGCTGGAGCCCTGACGCCCTTCACCGCGCCGGGCCTCGGCACGACAGGCAGGGTCCGGTGGGCGAATCGCGAGTCACTGCGCGGAGCCGCGCTCCCGGCGCAGGCGGCGCACCACGACAGCCAGGTCCAGCGCGGCCGTCAGGGCGAGCACACCGCAGACCACGGCGAGGAGCGTCAGCGGACCGCTGCCGGGGCTGTCCCCCTCGTCGGAACCCGCCGCCCACACGGCGAACAGCACGGTGCCCGCGACGAAGAGGGGCAGGAAGACGGAGGCCAGCAGCAGCCGCAGCCCGAGCGGGCTGCGCGCGGTGACCGGCTCGGTGCCGGTCCGCGGGTACCTGCGGCCGACCATCCCCGAGCGGGCACGGGGGACCGGCTCGCGGCCGCCGGAGCCGGCGCGAGGCTCGTGGGGCGAGGAGCCGGTACGGCTGTCGGGCACGTCCACGCACCTCCTTCACCTCGTGTCCCGGACCGGGTAACCCCGTGGCGGCCGGCAAACCGCTGTCGTCTCGACCCGTCCCGCACGGGTACCCGGTGGGCCGGACCTCAGTGGCCGGAGGAGGTGGCCGGGCATGGTGAGCGCGTCGGTGACGGTTCCGTCGGGAGCCGCGGCCCTGCGCGGTGATCTGGAGATCCCCGTGGGGGCGCGCGGTGTGGTGCTGTTCGCGCACGGCAGCGGCAGTTCGCGGCTCAGCCCGCGCAACCGGGCCGTCGCCGGAGTGCTGCGCAGGGCGGGGTTCGGCACGCTGCTGCTGGACCTGCTGACCGCGGCGGAGGAGGACGAGGACGCGGCGACGGGCCGGCACCGCTTCGACATCGGTCTGCTGGCGGGCCGCCTGGCGCACGCCGTGGACTGGCTGGAGGACCGGACGGACGCGGTGGACCTGTCGGTGGGCCTGTTCGGGGCCAGTACGGGAGCGGCGGCGGCCCTGGTCGCGGCGACGGAGCGGCCGCGGCGGGTGTCGGCGGTCGTCTCGCGGGGCGGACGCCCCGACCTGGCGGGTGACGCGCTGCCCTTGGTGGCGTGCCCGGTGCTGCTGGTGGTGGGCGGTGCGGACACACAGGTGCTGGACCTCAACCATGAGGCCGCGCGGCGGCTGTCCGCGCCGCACCGGCTGGACGTGGTGCCCGGCGCCACGCACCTGTTCGGCGAGCCGGGCGCGCTGGAGCGGGTCGCGGAGCTGGCCGCCGGGTGGTTCGGCGAGCATCTGACGTGAAGGCGGCGAGCCGCGCCGGGAAGGCCGGCGCGGCTCGCCCGAGGTGCTCAGCTCGTGCTGCAGGAGACCGTCGGCCAGTTCCGGTTGCCGTTGGTCTGGATCGTCACCCCCCAGTTGTTCCCGCTCCCGTTCGGCCTGGCGACGAGCGTCTGGCTGTTGGGGTAGGAGGCGCTGACGTTCCAGGTGCTCAGCACCTTCGCCGGGGACGGCACGTTCATCGTCACGGTCCAGTTGTCGGAGCCGTTCACCGCGACGTTGAGGTTGTACCGGTCGCCCCAGCTGCTGCCCGCGGACAGGGTGGCGGTGCAGGAACCGTTGCCGCCGCCTCCGCCGCCCCCGCCGCCGGAGCCGTCGGGGGCCACCGCGCGGCCGGTCTGCGGGGAGATCATGCCGGCGCACAGCCCGCGCGAGGCGAGGTTCTGCGCGATGCGCGGGACGGCGGCGATGGTGTTCGCCGGCCAGTCGTGCATCAGCATGACCTGTCCGGCGTTCAGCCGGGAGGCGGCCTGCACGATGGCGTCGGTGCTCGCGTTGTTCCAGTCCTGCGAGTCGACGTCCCAGATGACCTCGGTCAGACCGTACTTGGCCTCCACCGAGCGCAGGGTGGAGTTGGTCTCGCCGTAGGGCGGGCGGAACAGCTTGGGTGTGCCGCCCCCGGCGCTCGCGATCGCCTGCTGGGTGCGGGAGATCTCCGACTCCATCTGGGCCTGGCTCAGCTGGGTCATGTGCGGGTGGGTGTAGCTGTGGTTGGCGACCCACATCCCCGCGTCCACCTGGGCCTTGACCAGCGAGGGGTTGGCGGCGGCGTTCTGGCCCGTGTTGAACATGGTGGCCCGCAGGCCGTTCTGCTTCAGCGCGTTGAGCAGGTTCATGGTGCTGCCGGTCGACGGGCCGTCGTCGAAGGTGAGGGCGACGTAGCCGTTGCAGGCGGCCGCCTCGGCGGGGGCGGCGCCGACGCCCGTGGTCAGGGTCGCGGCCACGGTCAGTGCGGCGGCGGCCACACCCGGGACCAGGTACCGGGTACCGGTGCGGCGCTTTCCGGTGCTCATGTGTGGGGGTCCTCCTCGTACGGGGGTGTCAGCCTGCGCTGCAGGACACCGACGGCCAGTTCCAGTTGCCGTTGGTCTGGATCGTCGCGCCCCAGTTGTTGCCGTTGCCGTTGGGCCGCGCGACGAGGGTCTGCCCGTCGGGGTAGGAAGCGCTCACGTTCCAGGTGGCGGAGACCTTGGCGGGGGACGGGACCCGCATGGTCACGGTCCAGTTGCTCGAGCCGCTCACGGAGACGTTGAGGTTGTAGCGGTCGCCCCACTGCTGGCCGGCCGACAGGGTCGCGGTGCAGCCGCCACCGCCTCCACCACCGCCGCCACCGCCGCCACCGCCACCACCGCCGGAACCCTCGCTCACGGTGATGTTGGAGCTGCCGCTGCTCTGGTAGCCCTCGGTGGCCATGATCATGTAGTTGTGGTTGCCCAGGTTCATGCCCTTGCCGGCCCAGGCGTCGAAGTGGTTGCCGCTGGTGATGGTGCCGCCGGTGCGCTTCTGCTGCCGGACGCTCCAGTACTGGTCGAAGGTGCGGGTGCCTTCGATGGAGGGGGCGTTGTACCGGGTGGTCTTGTAGATGTCGTACGTGCCGCCGTCGGTGGTGACCGTGCCTTTGTACTCACCCGTGGGCCGGTACGTGCCCCAGTTGTCGACGATGTAGTACTCGATCAGCGGGCTGGTGGTCCAGCCGTACAGCGTGAGGTACGCGTTGCCGGACGGGTTGAAGCTGCCGGAGTAGTTGACGGTCTTGCGGCCGCCTGTGCTCCAGCCCTTGCCGGCCACGAAGTTGCCGGTGTTCCGCCACTGGGTGCTGTAACTGCCGCCGGAGCCCAGGTCCATGGAGACCGTGCCCTGGGAGTCGGTCCAGAAGGAGTACCACCAGCCGTTGTTGGTGCCGGTCTGGTTGGTGGAGATGACGGGGGCGGCGGTCGCGGTGCCGGTGGTGAGGAGCAGGGCGGTGAGCGCGGCGAGAGCGATCGTCCAGACGCTCTTCACGCTCATGATCAGCCGGCCGCGTCTGCGGCCGCCGGGGGGTGCGGACACAAGCATGGGTGACGCCTCCTGTTACGGCTCGTCGGGGAGGTCGATGCCGTGACAGTGTTGGTCTGAGCGCGTCAAGCGTCAACAGTTTCGGTGATAGTTTCGAAAAGTTCGCGTGATCGAAGATTGCGAGACTTCACTGTTCCAGCAGCTCAGCACACGTATCAAGATTGTTGAGCTGCGATGCAATGACAGGTCGCTTGCCGTCTCATCGAAGATCGATCAAACACATACGAATGTTTCGTATCACGTCGGAGTCGTCCAGCGCGGAGCCGTCTCCGCCCAAGCGGCGGCCCAGCGGGCGAGGTTGCGGCGGTGCAGCACGAAACCCGTGACGGCGTGCACGGCGGCCCCCGCGAGAGCGACGCCGATCGCGGCGAGGAGTGCCCAGCCCGCGGCGCGGCTGCGGACCTCCTTGCCGGTCAGGGGCGCGTCGGTCGCCTCGCCGTCGGAGTCGATCCAGACGCCGACGACGCTGTCGGCGGTCAGGCCGGGCGGGACCTCCGCGCGGGTGGTGCGGGTCCGTCCCTCGCGGGTGACGACCCGGACCTCGACCGGGTAGCGCGTCTTCTTCTCCTCGTCCGAGCCCGGCTCCGGGTGACGGGGCGCGTCGTGGAGGAGGGTCGCGTCGGTGAGGTGGCGCGTCTGCTGCTGGTGACGTGCGACGTCCTGGTAGTGGCGGTGGGCGGCGTCGCCCACCAGGGCGCCGGCCAAGGGCGCCACGGCCAGGACCGCGAGCAGCACGCCGAGCCCCAGCCAGGCCCGCGCGGTGTCGGTGCGGCGGCGCAGCGGGTTGGGACGCCAGGGCCAGAACAGGGGGCGCGGCGGCGGTCCGGGGGGCGGCTGCGGCGCGGGTACGGTGCCCGCCACGTCACGTCTCCTTCCGGTAGCGGTCGCAGGCGGAGGTGGGCCGGCCGGGACACAGGCCGGCCGGCCAGGAACAGGTCGGGCGGCCGGACAGAGGCCGGCCGGTGACAGGTCGCTCAGAGCACGCCGTCGGCGGACGGGTGCCGGTGTGCGGCGATCAGCAGTCCCGCCGCGCCGCGGACGGCGGCGGTGTGCGGGGACGGCACGGGCCGCACCGCGCAGTTGAGTCCGCCCGGCAGTCCGCCGGTGATGTCGGGACGCAGCGCTCCCCCGCCGGCCAGCAGCACGCCGCGGCGCAGCGCCGTGCGGGTGAGGGAGGTGCGGTCCTGCCGCAGCATCTCCGTCACCATGCCGATCACCGCCTCGGTGATCAGCTCGGGCGGTGTGCCGTCGGACAGGTCGGCGGTGCCCAGGGCGGTGCGCCGGGCGTCGGTGACCGCTCCGTCGGCGAGGAGCACCACCTCGGTGAGGTGCGCGCCGATGTCGACCACCAGCAGCGGCCGGACGTGGTCGGCGCCGGCGGCCAGCGCGACCGCCCGCGCGCCGGGGACCGTCAGGACGGCGCGCGGACGGAGCACCTCCACGGCCGTACGGGCCGCGGCGCGGAACGCGGGACCGCCGAGCACCGGGGAGGTGACGACGACCAGCGGGCGGCCGATCCTCGGCAGACGGTGGCCGAGCAGCCGCTCCAGCATGCGGGCGGTGCCTGGGGCGTCGACGATGGTGCCGCGCTGGACGGGGTGGACGGCGCCCGAGCCGGGGAACGTCACGGTGGGCACGTCCAGGACCATGCCCCGTCCGGCGACGAACGCGCGGGTGCGGGCGCTGCCCAGTTCAAGGGCGAGACCTGGGCAGCGCCTGCACAGCGTCCGGTGCCGGTACCGCAGGGAAGCCGGCCGGGGGTGCCGGATCACGGTCACCGGCCGGCCTCGCGCACCTGCTGGCAGCGCCCGCAGTAGCGGGCCTGGGGGACGATCAGCAGGCGGTGGCGTTCCACCGGGCGACGGCAGAGGTGACAGACGCCGTACGTACCGGAGGCCATCCGGGACAGCGCCTCCTCGACGTCGGCGAGCACCATGCGGGCCGACGCGGCGAGCTTGACGCCGACCTCGACCTGCGCGGCGTCCTCGCGGACGCGGCGGTCGTCGGCGCGGCTCGCCGTGGCGAACTGCCGCAGCTGTTCCCGGCGGAACAGCAGCTGTTCGTGCAGGTTCTCACGGAGCGCGGCGAGGTCCTCGGCGCTGAGGATCTCGTCGTGCTCGCCGATGGTCTGATGGGTCACCACTGCACCTCTCGGGCAGAGCGGGGCGGACGGACGGGGGTGTTGGTCAGGCCGCGCGCTGGCAGCCGACGCAGTACCGGGTGTGCGGCAGGATCTCCAGCCGCTCCGGCGGCACCGGCTTCGAGCAGCCCAGGCAGGTGCCGTAGCTGCCGTCCTCCACGCGTGCGAAGGCCTCGTCGATCTCCCGCAGGACCCGCTTGATGGCGTCCTTCTGGTTCGACATCAGGTGGTCGCCCGGGGCGGCCCCCGTTTCGTCCAGCGCCTTGAGCTGCGCGAGCCTGGTCGTTCGGGCGTGCTCCAGACGCCGGCGGACCTCGTCCGCGGCGAGGTTCGCGGCGCGGGGGTCGGTGCGGGGCAGGTCGAGCGACACGTGTTCCTCCTGGGAGACATGGGTGACGTGGGAGACGTACGGGATGACGCTTCCACCATGGCCCGGGGCCGCCCGCCTTCCCATCGGGCGCGGGACCCATCTCCGCGGGGTCCGAGGACCCACCCCGTGCGGCATGGGTCCGCCGGCCGACGGGAAATGGGGCGCGGGGCCCATCGACCGGGCCGGGGCGGGCGGGGCAGGCTGGCCGGTGTCCGCCCGGGACAGGGGGTCGCTGCCGCATCACGGGCCGCGGTGACCGACAGTAGAGGCAGACGAGAAAGAGGAAGGCGTGACCTCCGTGTCCCTGTACTGGCGGATCTTCGGTCTGAACGCCGTGGTGCTCGGCAGCGCCACGGCGCTGCTGCTGTGGGCTCCGGTGACCGTGTCCGTGCCGGTGCTGCTGACCGAGGCGGTGATCCTCGTCGGCGGTCTCGTCGTGATGCTCGTCGCCAACGCGGCGCTGCTGCGCATCGGACTCGCCCCGCTGGACCGCGTGACCCGGCTGATGACCACCGTCGACCTGCTGCGCCCCGGGCAGCGGCTGCCCGTGCGCGGCGGCGGCGAGGTGGCCGGGCTGGTGAGCGCCTTCAACGCGATGCTGGAGCGCCTGGAGGGGGAACGCGCATCGAGCAGCGCCCGCGCGATCCTCGCCCAGGAGGGTGAGCGGCGCCGTATCGCCCAGGAGTTGCACGACGAGGTGGGGCAGAGCATGACGGCCGTCCTGCTCGCCCTGAAGCGGGCGTCTGACGAGGCGTCGGAGCCGCTGCGCGAGGAGCTGCTGCAGGCCCAGGAGATCACCCGGGGCAGCCTGGACGACGTGCGGCGGCTGGTGCGCAGGCTGCGTCCCGGCGTGCTGGACGACCTCGGTCTGGTGAGCGCGGTGACGTCGCTGGCGACGGAGTTCTCCACGCACACCGGGCTGCGTGTGGTGCGCCGCTTCGACCCCGACCTGCCCGCCCTGGACCAGGAGGCGGAGCTGGTGATCTACCGGGTGGCTCAGGAGGGCCTCACCAACGCGGCCCGGCACGCCGAGGCCCGCCGGGTGGAGGTGACCCTGCGCGCCGCCGAGGACGCCGTCGTGCTGGAGGTGGCCGACGACGGGCGCGGCATCGGCGCCGCCCGGGAGGGAGCGGGACTTCGCGGAATGCGTGAGCGGGCGCTGCTGATCGGGGCCACGCTGGACATCTGGAGCCCGGACGAGGTCTCCGCGACAGGAACCGGTACCCGCATCCGGCTGACCGTGCCGGCCGTCAGGAAGCAGTCATGAACGACCAGGACATCCACGCCGACCGCCACGCGGAGAAGATCCGCATCCTCCTCGCCGACGACCACGCGCTGGTGCGGCGCGGCGTCCGCCTCATCCTCGACCGGGAACCGGACCTGGAGGTGGTCGCGGAGGCCGGCGACGGGGCCGAGGCGATCGCCATGGCCCGCACCCACGACGTGGACCTCGCCGTGCTCGACATCGCCATGCCGCGGCTCACCGGTCTGCAGGCGGCGCGGGAGCTGACCGCCCTGAGGCCGGGGCTGCGCATCCTGATGCTGACGATGCACGACAACGAGCAGTACCTGTTCCAGGCGCTGAAGGCCGGGGCGGGCGGCTACGTCCTGAAGTCCGTCGCCGACCGTGACCTGGTCGCCGCCTGCCGGGCGGCCATGCGGGACGAGCCGTTCCTGTACCCGGGGGCGGTGACCGCCCTGATCCGCAACTACCTGGACCGGGTACGGCACGGCGAGGAGGCGCCCGAGCAGCTGCTCACCCCGCGCGAGGAGGAGGTGCTGAAGCTGGTCGCCGAGGGGCACTCCTCGAAGGAGATCGCGGAGCTGCTGTTCATCAGCGTCAAGACGGTGCAGAGGCACCGGGAGAACCTGCTGCACAAGCTGGGGCTGCGGGACCGGCTCGAGCTGACCCGGTACGCCATCCGCGCGGGGCTCGTGGAGCCTTGACCACCCGCGCCCCGGGCCGTACGGCCCGGCTTCCGCTGAGGGCCGCCGCGGCCGTCCTGGCCGCGTTCGCGGCCGTGCTGCTGACCCTCGGTTTCACCTCCGGCGCGGCTCCCGCGTCGGCCGTCGCGGCGGGCCCGGCCGCCCCCGCCCGGTTCCCGTCGCCGCCCGCCTATGTCCCGGCGTCCCCCGGCACGCCGACGTACTCCTCCGGGACGCAGCCGCACAGCGACGAGGCGTACGTCGCCGCCCGTACGGTGCTCGCCCGGCCGGAGCGGGACACCGGCAGACAGGACACGGCCGCCGGTCCCCTCCTGTTCACGCCGGCGCACACCCCGCGCGTCCCGCCCCGGCCCGCGCGCCCCGCGCCCGCGGCCGGTCACGCGCCGCCCGCCGCCGCGCACGTTCCGGCGGACCTGGGACGTGCGCCGCCCGCCGCCTCCAGCACCTGAGCCGTCCATTTCCCCCTTTCCGCGTGCCCGCCGACGGGCACGTGTGCCTTGCTGGAGGCATCTGTGAAACGTCCCGCCCGCGTCAGGGCGTTGTTCGCGCTCGCCGTGATCGCCGTGTCCGTGTTCGTCGCCGTCACCGTCCCGGTCCGTCTCGGACTGGATCTGCGGGGCGGCACCCAGATCGTGCTGGAGACCCGTTCCACCGAGACCCTGAAGGCCGACGCCGAGGCCACCGACCGCACCCTGGAGGTGCTGCGCGGCCGGATCGACGCCCTCGGCGTCGCCGAGCCGACCATCGTCCGCTCCGGCGACCAGCGGATCATCGTCGAGCTGCCGGGCGTGCAGGACCCGCGGAAGGCCGCCGACGTGCTGGGCCGCACCGCGCAGCTCTCCGTGCACCCGGTGAAGGGGCCCGGCACGGGGGACGCGAAGAAGCTGCCGCAGGGTGAGCGGGTGCTGCCCGACGAGTCCGGCGAGCGGCTGCACCTCGGCGAGGCCGCGCTGAGCGGCCAGGACGTCAAGAGCGCCGAGTCCCGCTTCGACCCGCAGAGCGGAGCCGGCTGGCACGTCACCGTCGACTTCGAGGACGGCAAGGGCTGGGCCCGGCTGACCGGTGAGGCCGCCTGTCACCCGGCGGGCGACCCGCAGCGCCGCGTCGCCATCGTCCTCGACGACAAGATCATCTCCTCGCCGCAGGTCGACCCGTCCGTGGCGTGCGGCGCGGGCATCACCGGCGGGTCCACGCAGATCACCGGCTCCTTCACCAGCGACGAGGCGAAGGAGCTCGCGCTGCTGGTGCACGGCGGCGCGCTCCCGGTGCCGGTGGAGACGGTGGAGCAGCGGACCGTCGGCCCGACGCTGGGCGCCGAGGCCATCCGCGCCAGCGCCTGGGCCGCCGTCGTCGGCACCGCCCTCACGGCGCTGTTCGTCATCGTCGTCTACCGCCTCATGGGCCTCCTCGCCATCGTGGCCCTGCTCTGCTACGGCCTGATCTCCTACGCCGGTCTCGCCGCCCTCGGCGCGACGCTGACACTGCCCGGCCTCGCCGGTTTCGTGCTGGCCATCGGCATGGCCGTGGACGCGAACGTGCTGGTCTTCGAACGCGCCCGGGAGGAGTACGCCAAGCGCAACCGGCCCAGCGGCCGCTCGGCCCTGACCGCCGGTTTCAAGGGCGCGTTCAGCGCGATCGCGGACTCCAACGTGACCACGCTGATCGCGGCGGCCCTGCTGTTCGTGCTGGCGTCCGGCCCGGTGAAGGGCTTCGGCGTCACGCTCGGCATCGGTGTGCTGGCGTCCATGATCAGCGCCCTGGTCATCACCCGGGTGCTCGCCGAGTTCGCGGTGGCGCGCCGCTGGGTGCACCGGCGTCCCGCGGTCACGGGCCTGGCCTCCGTGGGCCGGGTCCGCGCCTACCTCACCCGCCGTGACCCGCAGCTGATGCGGCGGCCCCGCCGCTGGCTGGCCGTGTCGGCGGTCGTCCTGGCCGTCGCCGCCGCGGGCATGGTCGTACGGGGCCTGAACTTCGGCGTGGAGTTCACCGGCGGCCGGCTGATCGAGTACTCCACGGAGCAGACCGTCGACCCCGACCGGGCCCGTGCCGCGCTCGCCGACGCCGGTTTCCCGCAGGCCGTGGTGCAGTCCTCCGGCGACAACGGCCTGACCGTGCGCACCGAGGAGCTGACCAACGAGGAGGCGGTGGAGGTCGCCGAGACCGTCGCCGAGGTCGGCGGCGGCGCGGAGAAGGTCCGCGACGAGCTGATCGGCCCGAGCCTCGGCGACGAGCTGCGGCGCAACGCGCTGCTCGCGCTCGGCCTCGCCCTTCTCGCCCAGCTGCTGTATCTCGCCGTGCGGTTCCGGTGGATGTTCGGCGCGGGCGCGGTGGCCGCGCTGGCGCACGACGTGGTGATCCTCACCGGGATCTTCGCCTGGCTGGGCAAGCCGATCGACGGCGTGTTCCTGGCGGCGCTGCTCACCGTCATCGGCTATTCGGTGAACGACTCCGTGGTGGTCTTCGACCGCATCCGCGAACTGTGGCGCAAGGACGCGAAGGCGCCGCTCGCGCAGGTCACCAACCGGGCGATCCTGCAGACGGTCCCGCGGACGGTGAACACGGGCATCGGCGTGATCTTCATCCTGGCCGCGCTGGCCCTGCTGGGCGGTGACTCCCTGACCGACTTCGCGCTGGCGCTGCTCATCGGGATGGTCGTCGGCACGTACTCCTCCGTCCTCACCGCGTCGCCCCTCGCGATCGAGCTGGACGCGAGGACGGGCGGCCGTCCCCGTGGCCGAGTCCCGTCCCGCCGGACCCCGGCCGACCCGGGCGGCCGCAAGGAGACGACGGCGACGAGCGGGCGCCGCCCGTAACACCACGGAACGCCGCCGCGGCTCCGGAGCCGCGGCGGCGTTCCTGGCCGGGAGCCCGGCGCACCCTGCCCGGGCGACGGGCGGAGGCGCGGCTCGGGCCGACGGGGTACCCGCCCCGGAGGACCCACGCGCCCAGCCTGCGCGGCCGCGAGTGCGCGGTCAGGCCAGCTCGCGCCGCGGCGGTGTCCCTGCCAGGAACCCCGCGCGCTCTGTCCGGGCTGCGGCGGGTGCGCGGTCCGGCCGGCGGCGATGTCCCTGCCGGGGAAAGCCGGCCCGTATCGTCCCAGCCGCGCGCGGGAACGCGGCTCAGTCGTGTGACGGCGGCCCCTGCCCCGATGCGCGGTGCGTGCGCCAGGCCGCGGGTGCGGGCGCGGTTCGGGCCGTCGGTGGCCACGGCGGGCGCCCCGTGCGTTCGTCGGAGGAGAGCGTCCCCGTGCTACCCCACCGGTCCCCCGCCCTGCCCGGTCGGGCGGGGGACCGTGCCCCTGCGGACCTGGTGCCGTCGGCCCGGTACCGCGTATGCACGAGGGGTCGAGGAAGCACACCGGAGGCGAGGCCCCCTTGCGTGATCAGGAGAACAGCCGGGACACCGGGAACGGCCGCAGGGCCGTGCGCCCCACACAGCGGCCCGCGCCGCAGGGGCTGCGGGCCGCCGCCGGCAACGCCGCCGTCGTCCAGATGCTCCGGCAGGCAGGACACCCCTGGGCTCAGGAACAGCACCAGCACACCGCGGGCTGCGGCCACGAGCGGAATCAGGCGGCAGCCACAGTGCAGCGTTCCGCCGTGCACGACGTGCTGCGCGCGCCCGGACGGCCCCTGGACGCCCCCACGCGCACCGACATGGAGGCCCGGCTCGGCGCGGACTTCTCCGACGTCCGCATCCACGACGACACGGCCGCCCGCACCTCCGCGGCCGAGGTGGGTGCCCGCGCCTACACCAGCGGCAACCACATCGTGATCGGCCAGGGCGGCGGTGACCCGCACACCCTCGCCCACGAGCTGACCCACGTCATCCAGCAGCGCCGGGGTCCGGTCGCCGGCACGGACCACGGCGACGGCCTCAAGGTCTCCGACCCCGACGACCGCTTCGAGCGGGAGGCCGAGGCCAGTGCCGTCCGGGCGATGAACGGGCCCGCGAGGTCCGAGGCGACGGTGGAGGAGCACACGAGGACAGGCCGGCACAAGGATGTTCCGCTCCAGCGCGTGGCGACACGGGGCGCCACGGGAAGCCTGCCGCTGCCGGCCTGGGACCGGCAGCCCCCGGTGTGGGAGCAGGCCCGCTTCGGCCCTGCGGCGAACAACGGCCCCCTCAAGCGCATGGGCGGAACCAGCGTCACGGTGACCCTGGGACCGAGCGTCCTCGCGCCGGCGAACTCGTACGGGGGTTCACGCCCGGGCGCCGGCGAGTGCACGCTCGTCAACGAACTGAACGCGCGGGACGGCGGCGGCTGGATCAAGGGGCACCTCTGGAACGACAACCTGGGCGGCCACGGCGTGTCGGAGAACCTGACACCCATGACCGACAGCACGAACCAGAACTTCAACCGCCGGTTCGAGGAGCCGCTGAAGAGGATGCTGTGGGCGTGCGCGAACTACGCGCAGACGAACGCGAGTTCGCCCGTCTGGTACGGAGTCACCTTCACCGTCGGCACCTACGGGCGCATGTCGGCCGATCCGGCCGAACTCGAGTACCTCGTGCCCGAGGGGGTCGAGTACTCGGCGAGCTACATGCAGATGGACAGGGCCACCTCCGTGATCACCCCGGTCGCGGCACCTCAGGGATTCCCGCCGGAGATCCGCTGACCTCGCCGCCGCGTGAGGAGCCGCCGGCTTCGCCGGCCGCGTGACGGGCCGCCGAGAGGTCGGCGGCCCGTTCCGTCGCGGCGGGAGCAGTCAGGGCGTACCCGTCACAGGCCGGTCGGCGCCAGCGCGTCCTCCTCCTCGAACTGCGTCCGGTACAGCTCCGCGTACCGCCCACCGGCCGCCAGCAGCTCCTCGTGCGTCCCCCGCTCCACCACACGCCCGCCCTCGACCACGAGGATCAGGTCGGCGGCCCGCACGGTCGACAGCCGGTGCGCGATCACCAGCGCCGTCCTTCCCTCCAGCGCCTCCCCCAACGCCTCCTGCACCGCCGCCTCGGACGTGTTGTCCAGGTGGGCCGTCGCCTCGTCGAGGACGACGACCCGCTGCCGGGCCAGCAGCAGCCGTGCGATCGTCATCCGCTGCCGCTCTCCGCCGGAGAGCCGGTACCCCCGCTCCCCCACGACCGTGTCGAGCCCGTCGGACAGCGCCCGCACCAGCGCGTCCAGGCGCGCCCGGCGCAGCGCGTCCCACAGTTCCTCCTCGGCCGCGTCCGGCCGCGCCAGCAGCAGATTCGCGCGGACCGTGTCGTGGAAGAGGTGACCGTCCTGCGTCACCATCCCGACCGTGGCCCGCAGCGACGACGCGCTCAGGTCCCGTACGTCGACCCCGCCCACGCGGACCGCCCCCGCGTCCACGTCGTACAGCCGCGGCAGCAGCGACGCGATCGTCGACTTGCCGGCGCCCGAGGAGCCGACGAGGGCGACGGTCCGACCGGGTTCGGCGCGGAAGGAGACGCCGTGCAGCACTTCCTCGCCGCCGCGCGTGTCGAGGGCGGCGACCTCCTCCAGGGAGGCGAGGGAGACCTTGTCGGCGGACGGATAGCCGAAGCGGACGTCGTCGAACTCCACGGCGACCGGCCCCTCGGGCACCTCTCGGGCGTCGGGCCTCTCCCGGATCAGCGGGTCGAGGTCCAGCACCTCGAAGACCCGCTCGAAGCTCACCAGCGCGCTCATGACCTCCACCCGCGCCCCGGCCAGCGAGGTGAGCGGCGCGTAGAGGCGGGTGAGGAGCAGGGCGAGCGCGACCACCGCGCCGGCGTCGAGGGCGCCGGAGAGGGCGAGCCGGCCGCCGAGGCCGTAGACCAGCGCGAGGGCGAGGGCGGAGACCAGGGTGAGGGCGGTGATGAACACCGTCTGTGCGGTGGCCGTCCGTACGCCGATGTCCCGCACCCGCCGTGCCCGCACCGCGAACTCCTCGGACTCCTCCTCGGGCCGCCCGAACAGCTTCACCAGGGTGGCGCCGGGCGCCGAGAACCGCTCCGTCATCCGCGTCCCCATGGCCGCGTTGAGCGTGGCGGCCTCACGCTGGAGGCCGGCCATCCGGCGGCCCGTCCGCCGCGCCGGGATCACGAAGACGGGGAGCAGGACCAGCGCCAGAAGGGTGATCTGCCAGGACAGGGTGAGCATCACGCCGAGGGTCAGGACCAGGGTGACGACGTTGGCGACCACGGTCGACAGGGTGGAGCTGAACGCCCGCTGGGCTCCGATGACGTCGTTGTTGAGACGGGAGACGAGCGCTCCCGTACGGGTGCGTGTGAAGAACGCGACCGGCATCCGCTGCACGTGGTCGAAGACCGCCGTCCGCAGCCCAAGGATGAGGTCCTCGCCGAGCGCCGCCGACAGCCGGCGGCCCAGTACTCCGAGGGCCGCCTCCACCACCGCGATCAGCGCGATGAGCAGCGCCAGACGCACCACCGCGTCCGGGTCGCCGCCGGACACGATCGTGTTCACCACCCGACCGGCGAGCACGGGAGTGGCCACGGCGAGCGCCGCGGTCGCCGTGCCGAGCAGCAGGGAAAGGATCAGCGTGCGGCGGTGCGGGCGGGCGAAGGCGCCGATGCGGCGCAGCGTGTCCCGGGTGACGGGCCGGCGCTCGGTCTCGGCGGTCATGACGCTGCGCAGTTGCGCCCACGCGGTGGTCTCCATGCTCATGACGGAGACGCTAGGACCTCAACCATGATTGAGGTCAAGGACGCTCCCGTTCCGCCGCCCCGGCCCGCGGGCGGCGGCCGTCGCCCCGTGTCCGGCTCGTCGCAACTCTCCGTTCGCGCGCGTCGTTCATCCTGCGTGGACATGACGGTGACGATCCGCCGGGTGCTGTGCGTGCTGCCGCTGCTGCTCGTGGCCGTGGTCGCCGTGCGGCAGCGGGAGGTGCTGGCCGAGGGGCTGGGGCTGGTGACGACCGCCCGGTGGCCGTGGCTGCTGGCCGCTGCCGGTCTGACGTGTCTGACCTGGCCGGCCGCCGCGTGCACCCGTCAGGGCGCCGTGCTCGAACGGCTGCCGGGCCGGCGGCTGGTGGCCGCGCAGTTCGCGGCGGGCGCGGCGAACCATCTGCTGCCCACGGGGCTCGGGGCGAGCGCGGTCAACCTGCGGTTCATGACGGTGTGCGGGCTGAGCACGGCCCGGTCCTCGGCCGCGCTGGCGCTGTATCTGCTGGCGGAGAGCGTCGGGCGGGTGGGGTTGCTTGCCGCGCTGCTGGTGGCGTTTCCCGACGCGCTGCCGTTCGGGTCGCTGCTGCCGGGAGGGGCGCCGGTCGGGGCGTTGCTCGTGGCGGGTGCGGTGCTGGTGCTGGCGGTGGGCGGGCTCGCCGCCGTACGGCGGGTGCGGACGGTGGTGGCCGGGTTCCTGCGGACGGCGCTGGGCGAGGCGCGGTCGGTGCACGCCAGGCCCGCCCGGGCGCTGGCGCTGTGGGGCGGGGCACTGGTCTTCCCGGCGCTCCAGGCGGGCGTACTCGTGCTGGTGGCGCGGTCGTTCGGTCTCGCGGTCCCGTCCGCGCACCTGGCGGTGGCGTACCTGGCGGCGACGGTGGCGGTGGCGCTGGTGCCCACGCCGGGCGGGATCGGCTCGGTGGAGGCGGCGCTGGTCGTGGCACTGGTGGCGGCCGGCGGGGCGGCGGCGCCGGCCACGGCGGTCGTGGTGGTGTTCCGGCTGCTCACGGTGTGGCTGCCACTGCTGCCGGGCGCGCTGACGCTGGCGGCACTGGTGCGGATGAAGGTGATCTGACCTGCGGGACGGGTGAGGCGGCGCGTGAGGGGGGTGAGGCAGCCGGTCGGGCGGGTAGGGTCCCGGTCCCATCACGGAAGGGACCGTGTCATGCCGGTACGGATCGAACGGCAGGGAGCCGTCACCACGGTGGTGCTCTCCCGGCCCGGGGCGCGCAACGCGGTGGACGGGCCGACGGCCGCCGAACTCGCCGACGCCTTCCGCGCCTTCGAGGCCGACGACGAGGCGCGGGCGGCGGTGCTG
This sequence comes from Streptomyces werraensis, assembly GCA_014656175.1. Lineage (GTDB taxonomy): Bacteria > Actinomycetota > Actinomycetes > Streptomycetales > Streptomycetaceae > Streptomyces > Streptomyces werraensis. Next base: position 75,958 of record BNBX01000003.1, on the reverse strand, counting down.
TGGGGCGAGGGCGGCACGTTCTGCGCGGGCGCCGACCTGAAGGCGCTGGGCACGGAGCGCGCCAACCGGGTCGCCGAGGACGGCGACGGACCGATGGGCCCGACCCGGCTGCGGCTGTCCAAGCCGGTGATCGCGGCGGTGTCGGGGCACGCCGTGGCGGGCGGTCTGGAACTGGCGCTCTGGTGCGACCTTCGGGTGGCCGAGGAGGACGCCGTGTTCGGTGTGTTCTGCCGCCGCTGGGGCGTGCCGCTGATCGACGGCGGCACGGTACGGCTGCCCCGGCTGATCGGTACGAGCAGGGCGATGGACATGATCCTCACCGGACGCCCGGTGCCGGCCGCCGAGGCGTACGCGATGGGACTGGCCAACCGGGTGGTGCCGGTGGGGCGGGCCCGCGCGGAGGCGGAGGAACTGGCCGCCTCCCTCACCCGGTTCCCGCAGGCGTGCCTGCGGTCCGACCGCGCGTCGGTGCTGGAGCAGGAGGGGCTGGGCGAGGAGGAGGCGCTGGCGGCCGAACTCCGGCACGGCGCGGCCGTGTTGGCAGAGAGCCTGGAGGGAGCGGCCCGGTTCGCGTCCGGGGCGGGGCGGCACGGGGCGTTCGACGGGACGTGAAACCACCCCGCCCGTGCGGGAGTCGGGCGTACGGCATGGCGCGCGTCACCGCTCGCGGCATCCCGCGTGGTACGAACGGCCCCCCGGGATACGGCAGGATGAGCGACGGTGCCCCCGCAGGTCGACGCGGGTGCGGCACCGGTGGATCCCGTATACCTCGAGCAGGTGACTTCACGTGACACGACTTCACATACGGCTCTCGGCCCAGGAGAGACGGCCGTCGGCCCAGGGGTGCGCGGGAGGTGGGCGGTGACCCGCTCCCTCACCGTGGACGACCTGGTGCACGCCGGAATCGCCCTCGCCGCCGGCCTGCTGGCGGCGTTCCTGCTCCGCATGCTGCTGCGCTGGCTGGCGCGGCACGCCGAGCGCACCGCGTGGCGCGGCGACGACATCATGGTGGAGGCGCTGCGCACGGTGGTTCCGTGGGCGGCCGTCGCGGGCGGGGCGGCCTCGGCGGCGGCGGCGCTGCCGCTGACCCGGGCCGTGCAGCACACGACCAACCAGGTGCTGACCCTTCTGGTGATCTTCGTCGCGACCGTGGCGAGCGCCCGGGTGGTGGCGGACCTGGTGCGCTCGGTCACCCAGTCCCGGTCCGGCGTGGCCGGCTCGGCGACGATCTTCGTGAACATCACCCGGATCCTGGTCCTCGCGATCGGCTTCCTCGTCGGGCTGCAGACGCTGGGCATCTCCATCGCCCCGCTGCTGACCGCCCTCGGTGTGGGCGGTCTGGCGGTCGCGCTGGCGCTCCAGGACACGCTCGCGAACCTCTTCGCCGGCATCCACATCCTCGCCTCCAAGACCGTGCAGCCGGGCGACTACATCCGCCTGAGCAGTGGCGAGGAGGGCTACGTCGAGGACATCAACTGGCGCCAGACGACCGTCCGTGAGCTGTCCAACAACCTGGTGGTCATCCCCAACGGCCAGCTCGCCAAGACGAACATGACCAACTTCATGCGGCCCCAGCAGCAGCTGACCATCCTGGTCCAGGTCGGCGTGTCGTACGACAGCGACCTGGAGCACGTGGAGCGGGTGACGAAGGAGGTCGTCGCGGAGGTGATGACCGAGATCACCGGGGCGGTGCCGGAGCACGAGCCGGCGGTGCGGTTCCACACCTTCGGCGACTCGCGCATCGGGTTCACCGTGATCCTGGGCGTGGCGGAGTTCAGCGACCAGTACCGGATCAAGCACGAGTTCATCAAGCGGCTGCACCGGCGCTACCGCGAGGAGGGCATCCGGATCCCGTCTCCGGCGCGGACGGTCGCCCTTCAGCAGGGGACGGTGCTGATTCCGTCCCAGCGGGACGGGGCGGCGGTGGACGACATGACCACCGGGCGGCCGGTCTGACGGTCGGCGGCGGGCCGTGGCAGCGGCCCGCCGCACCCGCCTTCGGCGGGTTTTCGGGGCTCCGCCCCGGGCCCCGTTCGCGCAGTTCCCCGCGCCCCTGTGGGGCGCTCCTGCCGGGCCCGGGCGTGGACCCCTGTCGAGCATGGGGCCGCCACAAGATATCTTGATGTCGAGCAATGTTGCAGACGTGGAGCGGAGCACCCGGTGACTGACTCGACCATCATCTATACGCACACTGACGAGGCCCCGGCCCTGGCGACGTATTCCTTCCTGCCGGTGGTCCAGGCGTACGCCTCGCAGGCGGGTGTCGCCGTGGAGACGCGGGACATCTCGCTCGCCGGGCGCATCATCGCCGTGTTCCCGGAGTACCTCACCGAGGACCAGCGCATCCCGGACGCCCTCGCCGAGCTCGGTGAGCTGGCGAAGACGCCCTCGGCCAACATCGTCAAGCTGCCGAACATCTCGGCGTCGATCCCGCAGCTCAAGGCCGCGATCGCCGAGCTGCAGGGCAAGGGCTACGCGCTGCCGGACTACCCGGACGACCCGAAGACCGACGAGGAGCGGGAGATCCAGGCCCGCTACGACAAGGTCAAGGGCTCGGCCGTGAACCCGGTCCTGCGTGAGGGCAACTCCGACCGCCGCGCCCCCGCCTCGGTGAAGAACTACGCCAAGGCCCACCCGCACCGCATGGGCGCCTGGACCCCCGAGTCCAGGACGAACGTCGCCACCATGGGCCAGGACGACTTCCGCTCCACCGAGAAGTCCGTCGTGATCGCCGAGGACGGCGCGCTGCGCATCGAGCTCAAGGGCGACGACGGCTCCACCACCGTGCTGCGCGAGTCGGTGCCGGTGCTCAAGGGCGAGGTCGTGGACGCCTCCGTGATGCGCGTCGCCGCGCTGCGCGAGTTCCTGACCCAGCAGGTCGCCCGCGCCAAGCAGGAGGGCGTGCTGTTCTCCGTGCACCTGAAGGCCACGATGATGAAGGTCTCCGACCCGATCATCTTCGGCCACGTGGTGCGCGCCTTCTTCCCGAAGACGTTCGCGAAGTACGGCGACAAGCTGGCCGCCGCCGGTCTGACCCCGAACGACGGTCTGGGCGGCATCTACAAGGGCCTGGAGAGCCTGCCCGAGGGCGCGGAGATCAAGGCGTCCTTCGACGCCGAGCTCGCCGAGGGCCCGGATCTGGCGATGGTCGACTCCGACAAGGGCATCACCAACCTGCACGTCCCGTCGGACGTCATCGTGGACGCCTCCATGCCGGCCATGATCCGCACCTCCGGTCACATGTGGGGCCCCGACGGCCAGGAGGCCGACACCCTCGCGGTGCTCCCGGACTCCTCCTACGCGGGCGTCTACCAGGCCGTGATCGACGACTGCCGCGCCAACGGCCCCTACGACCCGTCCACCATGGGCTCGGTCCCGAACGTCGGTCTGATGGCGCAGAAAGCCGAGGAGTACGGCAGCCACGACAAGACCTTCGAGATCCCCGTCACCGGCACCGTCCGCCTCGTCGACCGGAACGGCGACGTCGTCATCGAGCAGGCCGTGTCCGCCGGTGACATCTTCCGCGCCTGCCAGACCAAGGACGCCCCGATCCGCGACTGGGTGAAGCTGGCCGTCACCCGGGCCCGCGCGACCGGCGACCCTGCCGTCTTCTGGCTGGACGAGACCCGCGCGCACGACGCCAACCTGATCGCCAAGGTCAAGCAGTACCTGCCGGAGCACGACACCGAGGGCCTGGACATCCGGATCCTCAACCCGGTGGAGGCGACCAAGCTGTCGGTGGAGCGCATCCGCCGCGGCGAGAACACCATCTCGGTCACCGGCAACGTGCTGCGCGACTACCTGACCGACCTGTTCCCGATCCTGGAGCTGGGCACCAGCGCCAAGATGCTGTCGGTCGTCCCGCTGATGGCGGGCGGCGGCCTCTTCGAGACGGGCGCGGGCGGCTCGGCGCCGAAGCACGTGCAGCAGCTCGTCAAGGAGAACTACCTGCGCTGGGACTCCCTCGGTGAGTTCTTCGCGCTGGTGCCGTCGTTCGAGCAGTACGCCGCCACCACGGGCAACGCGCACGCCAAGGTGCTCGCCGACACCCTCGACCGCGCCACGGCGACCTTCCTCAACGAGGACAAGTCCCCGACCCGTCGCGTCGGCGGCATCGACAACCGCGGCAGCCACTTCTACCTGTCCCTGTACTGGGCGCAGGAGCTGGCCGCGCAGACCGAGGACGCGGACCTCGCGAAGGCGTTCGCGCCGCTCGCCGAGACCCTCGCGGCCAACGAGGCGAAGATCGTCGAGGAGCTGATCGCCGCCCAGGGCAAGCCGGCCGACATCGGCGGCTACTACCAGCCCGACCCGGCGAAGGCCTCCGCGGTCATGCGCCCGTCCACCACGTGGAACGAGGCACTGGCGTCCCTGAGCTGAACCGGACGACCCTGAGCTCCGCCCCGGCCGGCAACCCGCCCGGCCGGGGCGGAGCCGTGTCCGGGAGCCTGACGGGGGCGTCCGGGGCCGTTGTCAGTGGGGTGTGGCACCTTGATCGTCGTACTTCACCGACAGCACCTTTGGAGCAGCGCATGACCGTCGTGCCGCCCTCGTTCGACCTCCTCCCCGGCGACCCCGACTCCCCCGTGATCCTCCATGTGCCGCACTCGGCGCGGGAGATCCCGGACGACGTACGGTCCGGGATCGTCCTGGACGACGCCGCGCTGCAGCGCGAGCTGGACCACATCACCGACGCGCACACCGCGGTGATCGCCGAGGAGGCGGCCCGGGCGGCCGGGGCCACGCCGTGGCGGTTCGTGAACCGGCTGTCGCGGCTCGTCGTGGATCCCGAGCGGTTCCCGGACGAGCGGGAGGAGATGCTCGCCGTCGGCATGGGCGCGGTCTACACGCGGACCACGCACAAGGACGTGCTCCGCCCCGACGGCTTCGACGCCGGCCCGCTGATCGAGCGGTACTTCCACCCCTACGCGTCGGCGATGACGGAGGCGGTGACGGACCGGCTCGCGGCGACGGGACGCTGCGTGATCGTCGACGTGCACTCGTACCCGGCCTCGCCGCTCCCCTACGAACTCCACGCCGACGGCCCCCGCCCCCCGGTGTGCCTCGGCACGGACCCCTTCCACACCCCGTCCGCCCTCCTCGACGCGGCGCGGAAGGCGTTCGCCCGGTGCGGCGGGACGGGCCTGGACAGCCCGTTCGCGGGCACGTACGTCCCGTTGGGGTACTACGGCGAGCGGGCGGAGGTGACGGCCCTGATGGTGGAGATCCGCCGCGACACGTACATGACGGAACCGGGCGGTCCGGCCCACGACGGCGTGGCGCGTCTGGCGTCGGCGCTGGCGTCGCTGATCGACGCGGTGTGAGACGACTGCGGGCCGCATGGCGGTGAGGCCCTGCGCGGCCCGGGGGCCGGGACTGCGGCGTGCCTCCAAGAGGACGGCCCGGCGGAAGCCTGCCGGGGCGACCCGTTCCCGTCGGCGCGGGCGCCCGGTGTGAAGCCCCCGCACGGGCGAGTGCGTCAGGCGCGGAGCCACTCCGTCATCACGACCTCGTCCGTCGTGTGCAGGCGCAGGGCGAAGGGGCCCGACGGAGTCACCGCCGCCGTGAAACGACCCATGTCGTCGGCCGTGGTCGTCGTGGCCGGGTGGGGACCCGTGAGGATCTCGATGCGGGCGGGGGACGGGGGGAGGACCTGGCCGATCAGGCCCTCCTCCGTGAGCTCGACGTCCAGCGTCGTCCCGCCCGCGCTGAACGTCAGCATGCGCGGGGCCGCCGCCGCGCCCCGCACGGGAATCGCGTCGACGAGCGAGTCGAAGGTCAGTGCGGCGACCCGCGCCTCCAGGTCGCGCAGTGCGAACGCGTCGACGGCGGTCTGGAGCAGTGCCGGGGGCACCGGGTCCAGGAGGGATGCGGCCTGCCGCAGCTCCTCCTCCAGCAGTTCTTCCTCGACGCCGGGACCGTCGTCGAAGCCCGTGCCGCCGCTGATGTCGTCACTCATGCCGTCCCCCGTGCCTCCAGCCGGGCCCGCAACCGGCGCAGACAGCGCTGGCGCATCGGCCCGATGCTGCCCACCGCGATGTCGAGCGCGGCGGACACCTCCTGATAACTGGGCGGCGGGGACGCGATCAGTACGCGCAGCAACTGCCGGCACCGCTCGCCCAGTTCCTCGAACGCCTGCCACAGCCGCCGCACTCGCTCCCCCTGCGCGGCGGCGTCCTCCGTCTCCAGCAGCGTCTGTTCGGGCCCTCCGTCCTCGCTGACCGTGTCGAGCATCTGCGGGTCGTCCGTCAGGACCAGCCGCCGCGCCTGGCGATGCACCTTCAGGCACTCGTGGCGCGCGGTGCTGGCCAGCCAGGAGCCCGCCTTCTCCGGCTCCCGGATGCGGTCCAGGTGCTGGGTGAAGCGGAACCAGACGGTCTGGTACACCTCGTGGGCGTCGGCGTCGGACAGCCGGTGCGCGCGCACCACGGACCAGACCAGCGGGCCCAGGCCCTCCACGATCGCCTTCCAGGCCGCCGCGTCTCCGTCGACAGCGGACCGGACCAACGCGCCGACTTCCGAACGCTCCACGGTGCCACCCCTCGTGTACGGCACGTCATGGTACGCCGTGGAGGGGACGGTTCCGGTCGTCATGGCCGCGCGGTGGGCGCGGGGACGCGCACGGGACGCCAGGTGGGGGGCAGCAGCGCGGGCTTGTGGGCCCCGCGTACGTCCACGAACTCGTCGACGGCGTCGATCAGCTGCCGTCGGGCCGCGCGCGGGTCGCGCTCCCCGCGCGCCGCCATGAAGGAGGCGATCATGCCGACCGCGACGGGGGCCGCGAACGAGGTGCCGCTCCACTGGGCGAGCCCCTCGAACATCACCTGGTCCGGCTTGGCGGACCCGCCGTCCTCGCTCAGCACGCCGGTGTGGCGCGGGTGGTGGCAGGTGCAGGCGTAGCTGAAGCCGTAGCGGCAGGTGTCGTAGGTGGAGTGCTGGTACACGTACGGGACGGGCGTCTCGAAGCCCGTGAGGGCGCTGGTGAGCCGCTCGCCGGGCGCGTACGCATTCACCCAGCCGCCGTGGTTGGAGAAGCAGGCGACGGACTCGCCGTCCGCGCGCAGCGCGCCGACCGACAGCACGGCGTCCTCGTAGCCGGGCAGGTCGGCGTAGGCGGCGGGCCAGAACGGCGTGGCGCTGCCGTTGTTGCCCGCGCACGCGACCAGGAGCGTGCGCTGCTGGCGCAGTTCGCGCATGAAGGCGTCGACGCCGAGGAGCCCGTCGGTGCGGCCGTTGGACGTGCCGGCGGAGAGGCTGAGGACGTCCGGCCAGCCGCCCGCGTCGACGGCGTCGAAGAGCTTCTCGCCGAACTCGTGCTCCAGCACCGCCCCCGCGTCGTTGAGGGCGCCGCTGACGGTGATGTCGGTGTGCGGGGCGACGGCGGCGACCAGTCCGGCGATGAACGTGCCGTGTCCGCAGTACTGCTGGAGGATCCCGTCGTCGTCGCACTCGGCGACCTGCGCGTCCCCGTGGGTGCGGGCGAGCGGCGCGTAGGAGCGGTAGTCCCGCATCAGGCCGGTGTCGACGACCAGGACCCGGGCGGCGTCCTCGCCGGGTTCGCCGTCGGTCTCGGCGACGGCCGGGTTGGGCCGGGCGTCGCGTGCCACGGGCACCGGCTCGTCGCCGGGGCAGGCGTTGACGGCGATGTGAACCACATGGTTGCGGCTGACCATGCGACGTCCGGCGCGCCCCTCCACCGCGGCGAGTGAGCGCAGCGCCCCGGCGACGGCCGGGTCGCCGCCGGCGTCGCCCTCGCCGGGATCGGACACCCGGATGCGCACGACGCCGGAACGGTTGCCGGCGGGGCCGAGGCGGCGCACGCCCTCCGGGGCTCCGGCGGCGAAGGTGCGGAAGTGACCGCGCACGGTGTCCTCGACGACCTGCGCCTCCTCCCCCTCGCGGGCGAGGACGACGCCCTTCTCGTAGAGGAACTCCCCCGCGTCGTCGGGTCCCATGGCCAGCGGCACGTCGGGCATGGAGCGCTGGATCTGCCGGAACTGCTCACGGAAGCGCTGGGGTGGCATGGCGTGGTCCTCCACTGGGGCGACGGGGCCGGAGCCGCGGAGCTGTCGTGATGAAGAGCTTCCGGGTGCTCCTTTGATACAACGCCGTCCCTGTGAGGTGTGGTTGCGGACCACTACCATCGTGGAGGTGACAGCGGGAAGCGACGCGGTGCAGGACCTCCTTCCGCTGGTGTTCGCCGCCCCGAACGAGGCGTTGACGAAGGCGGAGTCCGTGCTGAGGCACCGCCCCGAGCCCCTGCACGCCTCGGTGGCGCATCAGGTGATCGGCATCTGGCAGCGGGACTTCGGGGACATGCGGCTCGCCCTGCGTCATCTGCGCAGGGCGCGTGACTGGGCGGCGCGGGCGGGTTCGGCGGACCGGGAGGCGGACGTCCTCGCCACCCTCGGGGTCGCGTTGGTGCATTCGGGGCGCACGCGGCAGGGCCTGGACGCCCTGGGCCGGGGCGTACGGCGCGGCACCGGCCACACCCGGGCCCGGGTGCTGTTCCGGCGGGCGTACTCGTGGTGGGTGCTGGGCCATCACAAGGAGGCGCTGGAGGACGTACGGCGGGCCGTGCCGGTGCTGCGGCAGGCGGGGGACGTGATCTGGACGGCCCGGGCGCTGACGCTGCGGGCGACGGTGCATCTGGCGCTGGGCGCGGTGGAGCGGGCGGAGGCGGACTTCGCGTCGGCGGAGGATCTGTGGGCGGTCACGGACCAGGAGCACGACAAGGCCGACGCGGTGGAGAGCCGCGGTCTGGCCGCCTACCGTTCCGGTGACGTCCCGGCGGCGCTGCGGCTGCTGGACGAGGCGGAGGAGCGGTACGCGAAGCTGGGCACGCCGACGTTCATGCTGAGCATCCGGCGCTGCGAGGTGCTGATGGCCGCGGGTCTCGCGGCGGAGGCGCTGGCCGAGGCGGACACGGCGATCGCCGAACTGGACTCCATCGGCGGCCAGTCGACGCGGAAGGCGGAGCTGCTGCTGGCAGCGGCGCGGGCCGCGCGGCAGGCGGACGACCCGGCGACGGCGACGGCGCGGGCGGGACTGGCCGTGCGGCTCTTCGCGGGGCAGCGGCGCACTTGGTGGGAGGCGCACGCCCGGCTGGTGCTGATCGGGGCCCGGCACGCGGCGGGGAAGAGGTCGGGCCGGCTGGTCCGGGACGCGGCGGCGGTGGCGGAGCGGCTGGCGGAGCTCGGCGCGCCGGCCGCCCCCGAGGCGTTCCTGCTGGCCGGGCGGATCGCGCTGGACCTGGGCAGGACCGCGGACGCCGAGCGGCATCTGGCGGTGGCCGCGCGCAGCCGGCACAACGGGCCTCCGCTCGCGCGCATGACGGGCTGGGCGGCGCAGGCCCTGCGCGCGCGGGCGGCCGGTTCCACGCGGGGCGTGCTGGAGGCGTGCCGGCGCGGGCTGGGCGTGCTGGACGACCACCGGATGACGCTGGGCGCGTCGGAGCTGCGGGCGCGCGCCACGGCACAGGGCGCGGAGCTGGCGGCGCTGGCGCAGCAGGCCGCCCTGCGGTCGGGCGGGCCGCGGCGGCTGCTGGTGTGGAGCGAACGCTGGCGGGCCACCGCGCTGTCCGCGCCGCCGACGCGACCGCCCGCCGACCCGGAGCTGCTGAGCCACATGACCGCGTACCGGGAGATCGCGGCACGCGCCGAGGAGACCCGGATGGAGGGCAGGCCGGTGCCGGCGCTGGAGCGGGAGCAGCGCCGTCTGGAGCAGGCGATCCGTTCCCGCACCCTGCACATGCGGGGTGAGGCGCACGGGGACGACACCCGCTTCGACGCGGGCCGGCTGCTGGAGCAACTGGGCGACGGTGTACGTCTGGTGGAGCTGGCGGTGGTCGACGGGCGGGTGCAGGTGCTGCTGTGCGGGCAGGGCCGGGTGCGCAGGTTCGAGGCGGGGTGGCTGGCGGCGGCCGAGACGGAGGCCGAGCATGTCCAGGCGGGGCTGCGACGGCTGGCCCATCCGGGGGCACAGGCGCGGCTGCCGGTGGTGGAGGCGGCGGGCCGCCGTCTCGAGGAGCTGCTGCTGGGGCCCGCCGCGGCGCACCTGGGCGACGGGCCGGTGGTGATCGTGCCGCCGGGGCGGCTGCACCGGGTGCCGTGGGCGCTGCTGCCGTCGCTGCGGGACCGGGTCGTCAGCGTGTCGCCGTCGGCGGGCAGTTGGCTGCGCGCGCGGGAGACGCGGCCGCCGTGGGGCGGACGCAAGGTGCTGGTGCGCGGGCCCGGTCTGGCCACGGGCGGCGCGGAGGTGACCCGGCTGGCCGACCGGTACGACGGGGCGACGGTGCTGGAGCACCGCGACGCGTCGGTGCCGCGGGTGCTCGCGGAGCTGGACGGGGCGGGGCTCGCGCACATCGCGGCGCACGGCACGTTCCGCACGGACGGTCCGATGTTCTCCTCGCTGCGGATGGCGGACGGCCCGCTGATCGTGCACGACTTCGAACGGCTCGGCCGCAGCCCGTACCGCATCATCCTGTCCTGCTGCGACACGGCCCGCTTCGCCACGGTCGGCGCGGACGAACTCCTCGGTCTGGTCACGGCGTTGCTGCCGTTGGGCACGGCGGGCGTGGTGGCGTGCAGCGCGCCGGTCAACGACGCGGCGGTCGTCCCCCTGATGCTCGCCCTGCACGAAGGCCTGGCCTCGGGTCTTCCCCTCCCGGAGGCTCTCCGCGACGCGCGGGCGGCGATGTCGGACGACGCCCTGCACCGGGCGACGGGGTGGGCCTTCACGGCGTTCGGAGCGGCGTGAGGCGGGCCCGTACGGGCCGGCTGGGGGTTTCTCGGTCCTCCACGGGGCGCCGGCGGGGAGCGCCGGGTGAGCGCGCGGGCGCGGCGGCCGGCGGGAACGGCAGCGGCAGCGGCAGCGGCAGCGGCCGTGCGTACCCCCGTGGCGATCTGGGCGGTCACCGATCCCCTGCTGGAACGCCCCTCCTGACCCCGGGGCCGGCCGGTCGGCCCCGCGCTCACTCGTAGCGCGTGCGCAGCGACTCCCGCTCCACCTCCTCGATCTGCTCGACCGTCAGACCCGGCAGGTTCAGCTGCGCCAGCGTCACCTGGGCGCTGCTCGGCTGGGCGTCGGCGGGCACCCAGTTCTCCGGCTTCCACGCGTTGCCGCGCATCAGCGACTTCGGGCAGTGCGGGTAGGCCTGTTCGATCCGCACCACGATCGCGGAGACGGGCGGCTTGCCCACGGCGGTGAGCTGGTTGAGCAGTTCGGGGCGGGCCGAGACGAAGGCACGCCCGTTGACGCGGAGCGTGGTCGTACGGCCGGGGACGACGAAGAGCAGGCCGATCTGCCCGGTCTGCACCACGTTCTGCAGGGTGTCGAGCCGCTTGTTGCCCGTCGCGTCGGGAATCGCCAGCGTCCGGTCGTCCAGCACGGAGACGAACCCGGGCGGGCCGCCGCGCGGGGTCACGTCCGCCCGGCCCTCGGCGTCCGCGCTGCCGACGAAGACCAGTGAGGCACAGCCGATCAACGCCCGTGTCTCGTCGGTGAGACGGTCGATCTCCTTGCGGACCGCGTTCTCGTTGGGCTGCGGGTACAGCTCGCGCAGCTGTTCCGCACTGGTGAGCGCGTCCTCGCGCAGGGCCTCGAAGAGCAGGCCCGTGGTGGTCCCCGTGTCGGTCGTCATAGGCACGACCCTAGAAGACGACCTTGGTCCGGCGCAGGGCTCCGCGTGATCCTGCCGGGACGGCGCGCGTCAGCCGGTCCCGGGGTGGTCACGCTGTGAGAGGGCTTCATCGGAAAGGGGGGCGAGGTCCCGGTCGCGTCGTCACGTCCTGCGCGACACCCGTCACCCGCCGCCGGATTCCCCGTGCATGCGTCAGGGGCCCGCCGGATGTCCGGCGGGCCCCTGACCTCGCATCGTCGGGACGACAGGATTTGAACCTGCGACCCCTTGACCCCCAGTCAAGTGCGCTACCAAGCTGCGCCACGTCCCGATGCGGCTCCCGCGGCGAACCGCGTGATCTCGCAGGTCAACCCTACCGTATGCGGAGGCGCGGGCGAGCCCGGATTCGCGGGCCGACGAGCCAACATTTGTCCTGTCAAACGGTTGACAGGACACCGTGCCGGGCCCGAAGGTGGGCGGGCGGAACAGGACCAGGCCGGAGAGAGGCAGTCATGGTGGATGCGCTGGGCGTCGCCGTCGTCGGATTCGGCTGGATGGGGCGGGTGCACACCCAGGCCTACGCGCGGGTGGCGCACCACTTCCCCGGGCTGCCGCTGCGCCCGGAACTGGTCACCGTGGCCGAGGAGGTGCCGGGGCGGGCGGAGGAGGCCGCCGCGCAGTTCGGGTTCGCCTCGACGACCCGCGACTGGCGTGACGTGGCCGCCGATCCCCGGGTGGGCGCGGTCAGCATCACCGCGCCGAACTTCCTGCACCGCGAGATCGGCGTGGCCATGGCCGAGGCCGGCAAGCACATCTGGATCGAGAAGCCGGTCGGGCTGACCGCGCAGGACGCCCGGGCGGTCGCGGACGCGGTCACCCAGGCCGGCGTCCAGGGCGCGGTCGGCTTCAACTACCGCAACGCGCCCGCCGTGGAGGCCGCCCGCGAGCTGATCGCCTCCGGCGGGATCGGCAAGGTCACGCACGCCCGCGTCCGGCTGTTCAGCGACTACGCGGCCCACCCGGAAGGCGCGCTGACGTGGCGCTACGAACGGGAGCGCGGCGGCAGCGGCGTGCTGGGCGACCTCGCCTCGCACGGCGCCGACCTGGCCCGCTTCCTGCTCGGCGACATCGCCTCGCTGACCGCCGACACGGCCGTCTTCCTGCCCGAGCGCGCCCGCCCGGCCGGCGCCACCGCCGGTCACTCCCGCGCCTCGGGCGGCGAGCTGGGCGCGGTGGAGAACGAGGACTACGTGAGCTGCCTGCTCCGGTTCACGTCCGGCGCGCGGGGCGTGCTGGAAGCCTGCCGCGTCTCCGTGGGCGAGCAGAACAACTACGGCTTCGAGGTGCACGGCACCGAGGGGGCGGTGTTCTGGGACTTCCGCCGGATGAACGAACTGGGCGTCAGCCGCGGCACCGGTTACCAGGACCAGCCGGTGAGCACGGTGTACGTCGGGCCGGGCGACGGCGAGTTCGGCGCGTTCCAGCCCGGCGCGGCCAACGCCATGGGCTACGACGACCTGAAGGTGATCGAGGCGTACCGCTTCCTGCGGTCGGTCGCCGAGGGCGTCCCGTACGGCGCCACCGTCGCGGACGCGGTGCGCAGCGCGACCGTGCTGGACGCGATGGTGCGGTCGGCGGAGGACCGGACGTGGGTGACGGTGGACGCGTCCGCGTGACACCGGTCCGTGAGCCCTCGCACCCTCACTCGGCCGCCGCCGCGTCCTCCTTCCGTCCCAGCCACACCTTGACCGGCAAGAGCACCAGCCACCACCACATGGCGGCGGGCCCCACCACCAGGGCCAGCGGAATGGTCACCACAAACACCACCACCGTGACGCCCAGGTCGACGGCGTAGAGGAACTCGTCCCGGACGGGGTCGGCGCCGTCGCGCAGCCAGGGCCGGCGGGCCACGACGACGGCGAGTGCGAGGTGGACGGCGCCGAGAGCGGCCACCGTGGCCGAGTAGATGACGACCGAGACGCGTTCGTGGCCGTACTCGGAGACCAGCGCGGTGGGGAAGGGCAGCAGTGCGGCGAGGCCCAGGCCGAGGAGGGTCAGTCCGATCACGTCGGGGTCGACCTGCCGCACCGGGCGGAAGATCGCCCGGTGGTCGCGCCAGAAGCCGCCCAGGACCGCCAGGCTGACCGCGTAGGCGCCCAGGTTGGGCAGGGTGTCGGCGAGCGCCTGGTGGAACCGCGCCGGGTCCAGGTCCTGCGGCACGGAGATGTCGAGGACCAGCAGGGTGATGGCGATGGCGAAGACGCCGTCGGAGAGCGCCAGCAGCCGGTCGGGCCCGCCTTCCGTGGTCGGTTTCCTCATGCGCCCGACGGTAGGCACGGCCGGCCGGGAGCGGGGCGCTACACGCCAGGCGGGTCACCCGGCCACGGCCGGCGCGGGCATGTTGTAGGGCGTGACCACCTGGATCGCGGACGGCAGCGTGGGTCCGGCGGGCGGCAGCGCTCCGTGCGCGCGCATCACCATGTGGCAGGCCTCGCGCAGGTCGTGGCGCAGGTCGTGGTGGAGGACGGCGGACAGCCGGTGCTCGCGCAGCAGCCGGGTGTTGTCGTGGTCGAGGTCGTGGGCGATGAACACGGCGCACTCGCGTCCGGCGTCCTCGAAGGCGCGCAGGGTGGCGATGTTGCCGCCGCCGATCGAGTAGACCGCGCGGATCTCCGGGTCGCGTGCCAGGGCGGCGCGGACGAGGTCGTACTGGGTGGCGTCCAGACCCTGGCCCTCGGCGATCTCGACGAGGGTGCGCCCGGGCCGGCGGGCGCGCATGGTGCTGCGGAAGCCCATCTCGCGCTCCTCCTCGTTGCGGAAGAAGCCGCTGGAGAGGCTGGTGAGCACGTTGCCTGGCCGGTCGCCGAGCCACTGGCCCATGAGGTAGGCGGCGGTGGCCCCGGCCGCGCGGTTGTCGCTGCCGACGTGGCCGATGCGGGCGCTGACCGGCAGGTCGGTCACCAGTGTGACGACCGGTATGCCGGCCGCGGCGAGCCGCCCGACGGCGGCGGTGACCTCGGGGACGTCGGGCGCCTTGAGGAGCACGCCCTGCGAGCCGCGGCGGGCGATCCGGTCGAGGACCGCGACCAGTTCCTCCGCGGGGCCGGTCTCCCGGAAGTGGAAGCGGGAGCGCACCACCGCCGGGTGCAGGGAGGGCAGTTCGGCCTCGAGGGCGGCGCGGACGGCCGTGGAGAAGCGCTCCGGGGACTGCATGACGATGTCCACCATGAACGTCCGGCCGACCAGGCGGACCTGGGTGCGCTGCCGGTCCAGGTCGGCGATGGCCCGGTGCACCTCACGCGCGGTGCTCTCCCGCACCCCGCCCCGGCCGTTGAGGACCCGGTCCACGGTGGCCTCGCTCAATCCGGCCTGACGTGCGATTTCGCGGATCGGGAAAGGGTGCCCCATGCGACTGCTCCTGAGGGGTTTTTGATGGGTTCCTGATGGTGGTGCGAGGGGTTTGTTCTGACAAGAATGACATCACCCGCGTCGCTCCGTGACCCGAAGGGACGATTCCATGTCCGCATCGTCTTCCGTGCAGACCCCCGCGCCGGCCGCCTGGCTGTCGGAGCGGGACTGTGACCTGGACGCCTTCCGCGCCTTGGTCGAGCAGCCGACCGACGCCTCCTCGTACCCGCTGGCCTCCGCCGTCGAGCGGAACGTGCTGCTCTACGACGCCGAGCGGCTCGCGCTCGCCGACCGCCGCACCGCTCAGGCGGAGCTGGTCCGCGCCCTCGCCGACGGCCCCGGCATCGTGGTGATCCGCGGCGCTTTCCCCGACACCTCGGTGGTGGACCGGACCACGGCCGTGTTCGACGCCCTGATCGCCCAGCAGCGGGCGTCGGGCGCCACCGCCGGCGACCACTTCGCCAAGCCGGGCGCCAACGACCGGGTGTGGAACGCCCTGGAGAAGACCGCGCTGCACGACCCTGAGGCGTTCGCCGACTACTACGCGAACGACATGATCGCCCTGGTCTCCACGGCCTGGCTGGGCCCCGCCTACCAGGTGACCTCCCAGGTCAACGTCGTGAACCCGGGCGGCGCGGCGCAAACCGTGCACCGCGACTACCACCTGGGCTTCCTCTCCGCCGAGACGGCCGCCGCCTACCCGGCGCACGTGCACCGCCTCTCCCCCGTGCTCACCCTCCAGGGCGCCGTCGCGCACTGCGACATGCCGGTGGAGTCGGGGCCGACGATGTACCTGCCGCACTCGCAGAAGTTCGAGGCGGGCTACCTCGCCTGGCGGTTGCCCGAGTTCGAGGCGTACTTCGACGACCACCACATCCAGCTTCCCCTGACCAAGGGCGACGCGGTGTTCTTCAACCCGGCGCTGTTCCACGCGGCCGGGGCCAACCGCTCGGCGGACCTCCGGCGCGCGGCCAACCTGCTCCAGGTGTCCTCGGCCTTCGGGCGGGCCATGGAGACCGTGGACCGGGAGGCCGTGGTCGGCGCCGTCTACCCGGTGCTGCTGGCCCGCAAGACCGAGGGCGCCTCGGAGCAGTGGCTGGAGAACGTGATCGCGGCGAGCGCCGAGGGCTACCCGTTCCCCACCAACCTGGACAACGACCCGCCGGTCGAGGGACTCGCCCCGCCGTCCCAGGCCGACGTGGTGCGCAGGGCGCTGCGCGAGGGCTGGACCCCCCGAACCCTGCGCGACGCACTGCGGGCCGCCACGGCCCGGCGCGCGAGCTGACCCGAAGACCTGAAGAACCGGAAGGACATCATGGGACTTCTCGACGACAAGGTCGTCCTCGTCAACGGCGGCAGCCAGGGCGTGGGTGCCGCCGTCGCACGGGCCGCGGTGCGCGAGGGCGCGGTCGTGGCGGTCAGCGGCCGCCGCCCGGAGCCGGGCGAGGCGCTGGTCGCCGAACTGGCCGGGCAGGGCGGCAAGGCCATGTTCGTACGGGCCGACCTGGCGGACCCCGACCAGGCCAAGGAATCGGTCGCCCAGGTCGTGCAGGCGTACGGCCGTATCGACTGCCTGGTCAACTCCGCCGGACTGACCTCACGCGGGACGCTCCTGGACACCACGCCCGACCTGTTCGACCAGCACATCGCGATCAACCTCAAGGCGCCGTTCTTCGCCATGCAGGCGGCGGTGGCGGACATGGTGCGGCGCGCCGAGCCCGGCACGATCGTCAACATCATCACCTCCTCGGCGCACGGCGGACAGCCGTTCCTCGCCCCGTACGTCGCCGCCAAGGCGGGCCTGATGGGCCTGACCCGCAACGCGGCGCACGCCCACCGCTGGGACCGGATCCGCATCAACGGCCTGAACATCGGCTGGACCGCGACCGAGGGCGAGGACGCCACGCAGCGCACCTTCCACGGCGCCGGCGACGACTGGCGGGAGCGGGCCGCGGCCCGGCTGCCGATGGGCAGGCTCGGCCGGCCGGACGAGATCGCCGACTTCGTGGTCCTGCTGCTCTCCGACCGCTCCGGGGTGGTCACGGGGTCCGTCATCGACTGGGACCAAAACGTCCTGGGCGGCCTCGACTGACCTTCCCCCACCCCACCACCCGCACCCAAGGAGCACCACCTCATGCGCATCGGAATCCTCGGCCTCGGCCGCATCGGCGCCTTCCACGCCGAGACCCTGTCCGGGCTCGACACCGTCGAGTCCCTCGTTGTCTCCGACCCGTTCGCGGACGCCGCGAAGGCCGCCGCGGAGCGCTTCGGCGCGCAGGTCGCGGACTCCCCCGAGGCGGTGCTCGCGGCCGGTGTGGACGGCGTGGTCGTCGCCGCCGCGACCGACGCCCACCCGGGGCTGATCACGGCCTGCGTCGACGCGGGCGTCCCCGTCTTCTGCGAGAAGCCCGTCGCCCGCACGATGACCGAGGGCGTCGAGGTGCTCAAGGCCGTCGCGGGCCGGGACGTGCCGGTGCAGATCGGCTACAACCGCCGCTTCGACGCCGGCTTCGTCGCCGCCCGCGCGGCCGTTCACTCCGGTGAGCTGGGCAAACTCCACACCGTACGCTCGACGACACTGGACCCGGCGCCCCCGCCCGCCGCGTACATCGCCGCGTCCGGGGGCATCTTCCGGGACTGCTCGGTGCACGACTTCGACATCATCCGCTGGGTGACCGGGCGCGAGGTGACCGAGGTGTACGCGGCCGGCGGCAACCGGGGCGCCGACTTCATCAAGGAGGCGGGTGACGCCGACACCACGGGCGCGATCCTCACCCTGGAAGACGGCACCATCGCCGTGGTGTCCAACAGCCGCCACAACGCCCGGGGTTACGACGTCCGCATGGAGATCCACGGCTTCACCGACTCCATCGCCGTGGGCCTGGAGGACAAGCTGCCGCTTCGCTCCGTCGAACCGGGCGTCACCTTCCCGGCGGGCGTGCCGCACGACTTCTTCATGGACCGCTTCACCGACGCCTACCGCGCCGAACTGCTGGCGTTCACCGAGGTGGTGGCAGGTTCCCGACCGTCCCCGTGCACGATCGAGGACGCCCTGGAGGCCGGCTGGATCGCCGAGGCGTGCACACTGTCGCTGCACGAGCACCGTCCCGTCACCCTCGAGGAGGTACGGCAGGCATGAGCGAGTCCGCTCCGCAGCCGCTGCGCATCGGCATCCTGGGGGCCGCGCGGATCACCGGGCGCGCCCTCGTCGCCCCGGCCCGGTCCGGCGGGCACCGCCTGGTCGCGGTGGCCGCCCGCGACCGGTCCCGCGCCGAGGCCTTCGCCGCCGCGCACGGTGTGGAGCGGACCCACGGCACGTACGCCGAGCTGCTCGCCGACCCCGAGGTCGAGGTGGTCTACAACCCCCTCGCCAACGGGCTGCACGGGCCGTGGAACCTGGCGGCGCTCGCAGCCGGCAAGCACGTGCTGACGGAGAAGCCGTCGGCGAGCAACGCCGTGGAGGCCGGGGAGGTGCGGGAGGCTGCCGCGAAGTCCGGCACGGTCTTCATGGAGGCCTTCCATTACCTCTTCCACCCGGTCACCCGGCGGCTGCACGAGCTGCTCGCCTCCGGCGAACTGGGCGAACTCCGCCACGCGGAGGCGATGGTGGCGATTCCCGCACCCGGGCCCGACGACCCGCGCTGGTCGCTGCCGCTGGCCGGCGGCGCCCTGATGGACCTGGGCTGCTACGGCCTGCACGCCCTGCGGACGCTCGCCCCGTGGGCGGGCGGCGCACCCCGCCCGGTCGCGGCACGAGCGGGTGAGCGGGCGGGCGCGCCGGGCGTGGACGAGTGGCTGGACGCGGATGTCGTGTTCCCGGACGGCGCGACGGGTACGGCGCGGTGCCACATGGCGTACGACCGGTTGGAGATGAGCCTGCGGATCGTCGGCACGCGGGGCGAGGCGACGGCCCCGAACTTCGTGCTGCCGCACCAGGACGACCGGGTCGTCGTCCGCACCGCCGACGGCGAGCGCACGGAGCACCTGGGCACACGGTCGTCGTACGCCTACCAGCTGGAGGCGTTCGCCGCACGGGTGCGCCTGGGGACGCCGCTTCCTCTGTCCGCGGACGACGCGCTGGAGACGATGCGTCTGGTGGACGCGTGCTATGAGGCGGCCGGGCTGGGCCCACGGCCCCGTTCGGAGCGCTGAGCGCAACAGGCACCGGTGCCGGTGTGGGCCGGGGATGTCCGCGCACCTGGCGCCACGCGGCCGCCACTCGCCACCGGTGTCGCTGCAGCCGCGTACGGCGGGAAGGGGACGGGGTGGGGGCGGGCGCCCGCAGCGGCCGGCGCGTCGACACCCCGCACCTCTCCAGCCGGCACTCTCGCGCCGGACCGAGGACGCCCGCCCCCACC
>BNBX01000003.1:11033-56544 GCA_014656175.1 Streptomyces werraensis | reverse complement strand
CACCCACCGCCCCCCAGGCGCTACAGCACCCCCCACCGGACAGAACGATGCGCCGCAGGCGTCAGACCTCAGCCCCGTACAGCGGCGGCTTCTCCGCGAGCTCGACCTCGACCCGGCCACCCTCCTCCAGCGCCCGAACCCCCGCCTCACAGACGGCCGCAGCGGCGTAACCGTCCCACACGCCGGGTCCGGTGACCTCGCCGCGGCGGGTGGCGTCGACCCACGCCTGGACCTCGTCGTCGTAGGCCTGGGCGAAGCGTTCGGTCCAGTCCTGGGCGATGGTGCCGCCCCAGCGTCCGGCCATGTTGGTGACCAGCTGGTGGCCGTCGCCGATGCGGGCGGTGCCGCGTTCGCAGACCGCTTCGGCCTGCACCTGGTAGCCGAAGCCGCAGTTGACGAAGATCTCGACGTCGGAGAGCGCCCCGCCGTCTGTCTCCAGGACGACGAACTGCGGATCGCGCAGTCCGTCGGGGGCGCCGGAGGACGGGGCCGGCCGCAGCACCGTCACGGCGGCGATCTCGTGGCCCAGCAGCCAGCGGGTGACGTCGACCTCGTGGGCGACGGAGTCGCTGATCAGCATGGAGCTGGTGAAGAAGGGCGGGCTGGCCACGTTGCGGTGGCGGTTGTGCAGCATCAGCGGCCGGCCCAGCTGACCGGTTCCGAGCAGCGCCTTGAGGCGGACGTACTCGGTGTCGTAGCGGCGCATGAAGCCGACCTGCACCCGGCGGTGGCCGAGGGCCTGTTCGGCCTCCATGACGCGCAGCGCGGAGGCCGCGTCGGGGGTGAGCGGCTTCTCGCACAGGACGGGCAGGTCGTGCGCGAACGCGGTGAGCAGCGCCTCCTCGTGGGCGGGCCCGGACGAGGCGATGAGCACGGCGTCGACGTCCGCCGACCTCATCGCCCCGGCCGCGTCGGTGTGGGCGGTGCAGCCGTCGATTCCGGCCGCGACGGTCTTCGCCCGTTCCTCGTCGATGTCGACGACCGCGGCGACCCGCGCCCCGCTGGTCACCCGGTCGATCCGCCGCACGTGGTCGGCGCCCATGCGGCCGGTGCCGACCACGGCGATCCCGAGGGGCTCGCGCCGGTTCATGTGTGTCGCCTCCCGGTCCGGGTGGTGGTGGTCAGGCGCCGCAGGAGCGGAGGAACCTGCGGGTGCGCACCGCGATGGGCAGCGGCTTGTCCGGCTCGCACGGGTACATGTCCTGCTCGACGATCGCGAACAGGTCCACGCCCAGCTTCTGCGCGGCCGTCAGCACCGGGCCCAGCTCCGGCACACCGGCCGGCGGTTCGCACATCACCCCGCGCTGGACGGCGGGCCCGAAGGGGATCTCGTTCTTGACGACGTCGGCGAGGATCTCCGGGTCCACCTGCTTGAGGTGCAGGTAGCCGATGCGCTCGCCGTAGGTCTCGATCAGCTTGACGCTGTCGCCGCCGCAGTAGGCGTAGTGACCGGTGTCGAGGCAGAGGTTGACCAGACCCGGGTCGGTGGAGTCGAGGAAGCGCTCGACGTGCTCCTCGGTGTCGATGTGGGTGTCGGCGTGCGGGTGGACGACGATGTCGAGCCCGTACGTCTCCTTCACCTCGCGGCCGAGGCGCTCCATGCCCCGGGTGAGGTGGCCCCACTGCTCGGTGGTGAGCTCCGGGAGCTCCAGGATCTCGGCGGTCTTGTCGTCCCGCCAGAACGACGGGATGACGACCAGGTGGCCGGCGCCCATCGCCTGGGTGAGCGCGGCGACGCGGCTGACCTGCTCCCAGGTGGCGTCCCATTCGGACGGGCCGCGGTGCAGCCCGCAGAAGATGGTGCCGGCGGACACCTTCAGGCCGCGGCTCTGCACCTCGTCGGTGAGGCGGGCCGGGTCGGTCGGCAGATAGCCGTAGGGGCCGAGTTCGATCCAGGAGTAGCCGGCCTCGGCGACCTCGTCGAGGAAGCGCTGCCAGGGCACCTGCTGCGGGTCGTCGGGGAACCAGACGCCCCAGGAGTCGGGCGCGGAACCGACCCGGATGCGGTCGAGGGCGACTGCCATGTCAGGACTTCCCTTCCGGGGTTGCGGCCGTGGGTGCCCGGAGGTCGCCGGACTCCGGCAGGCCCTCCGTGTCGACGCCGCGGACCTGCGCCAGCTCGTGCTTGAGCGCGGCCAGTTCCGCGCCGCCCGCCATGTGGTTGGTCAGCTCCTCGAGACCGACCTCGCTGCGGCCGGCGCTGAGCTCCAGGGTGCCCAGGCGCAGCACGTTGAAGTGGTCGCCGACCATGTAGGCGTGGTGCGGGTTGTGGGTGATGAAGATGACGCCGAGGCCGCGGTCGCGGGCCATGGCGATGTACTTAAGGACGACCCCGGACTGCTTGACGCCGAGGGCGGCGGTGGGCTCGTCGAGGATGAGGACGCGGGCGCCGAAGTAGACGGCGCGGGCGATCGCGACGCACTGGCGCTGGCCGCCGGAGAGCGTGCCGATGGGCTGCTCCAGGTCGTCCAGGACGATGCCCATGTTGCGCAGTTCCTCGTCGGCGGTCCTCTTCATCCGTTCGATGTCGAGGCGGCGCAGGGGCCAGGGGCCCTTGGTCATCTCGGAGCCGAGGAAGAAGTTCCGCCAGACCGGCATCAGCGGGACGACCGCGAGGTCCTGGTAGACGGTGGCGATGCCCTTGTCGAGGGCCTCGCGCGGGGTGGAGAAGCGCACCGGTTCGCCGTCGACGAGGAACTCGCCCTCGGTGTGCTGGTGCAGCCCCGAGATGATCTTGATGAGGGTGGACTTGCCGGCGCCGTTGTCGCCGAGGACGCACGTCACCTTGCCCGGGTGGACGGTCAGGTCGACGCCGTGCAGGGCGCGGATGTTGCCGTAGGACTTGCCGGCGGCGCGGAGTTCGACCAGGGGGCGGTCCCCGTCGGCCGGGGTGTCCGTGCGGACGGCACCGTCGGTGCCGGTCGTCTTGTCGGTCATTGCGGTCACCTCCGGGTCGCCGTGCGCTGGACCCACAGATTGATGAGGACGGCGCCGAGCAGCATCACGCCGAGGAAGGCCTTGAACCAGTCGGGGTTCCAGCCGGCGTAGACGATGCCCTGCTGCACCATGCCGAACATGAAGGCGCCGAAGACCGGTCCGATCGCCGAGCCGTAGCCGCCGGTCAGCAGACAGCCGCCGATGACCGCCGCGGCGATGTAGATGAGCTCCTGGCCCACGCCCTCGCCGGACTGCACGGTGTTGAAGGAGAACAGGTTGTGCATGCCGACGAACCAGGCCCCGAGGCCGACCAGCATGAACAGGGAGATCTTGGTGAAGGTGACGGGGACGCCGACCGCGCGGGCGCTCTCCTTGTTGCCGCCGACCGCGAAGATCCAGTTGCCGTACTTGGTGCGCAGCAGGACCCAGGTGGCCAGCGCGGCGAAGACGAGCCACCAGACCACGGTGATCTTCACCTGGACGCCGCCGACCTCGAAGCTGGAGGCGAAGAGCGCCTTGGCCTGGTCGAAGCCGTCCATGTCGGCGATGCTGTCGGTGGCGACGTTGCCGGTGACGAGTTTGGTCACCGCGAGATTGACGCCCTGGAGGATCAGGAAGGTGCCCAGGGTGACGAGGAAGCTCGGCAGCCCGGTCTTCACCAGCATCCAGCCGTTGAAGAAGCCGACGGCGAGGGACACCACGAGGGCGACGATCACGCCCATCCACACGTTCAGGGTGAGCTGGTAGCTCAGCATGCTCGCGGTGAGCGCCGAGGTGACGACGGCGACGCCGGCCGAGAGGTCGAACTCGCCGCCGATCATCAGCAGCGCCACGGGCAGCGCCATGATCCCGATGGTCGACGACTGGTACAGGATGTTCGCCATCGAGCTGCCGTCGCGCACCGGCGGGGCGGCGAACAGGAAGAACACGAGGACCGCCACCGCGCCGAGGAACACGCCGACCTCGGGCCGGGCGAGCAGCCGCAGCGCCAGCGGGCGCCGCGCGGTGCGTCCGTCCTTCTGCTTCTCGGGGCCGGGGGCCGGCGGCGTGGCCGCCGCCGGCTCAGCCTGTTGGGCCATGCTCATCACCGGGTGCCCTTCGCGGCGAACTGGGAGACCGCCTCGACGTTGGACTTGTCGACGAACGCCGGACCGGTCAGGACGGGCTGCTCGCCGCCGCCGCTGTAGTTGCCGTTGTTCTTGTAGAGCCACAGGCCGTCGACGGCGAGGTAGCCCTGGAGGTAGGGCTGCTGGTCGACCGCGAACTGGATGTCGCCGTCCTGGATGGCGCCGGTCAGCTCCTTGTTCAGGTCGAAGGTGGCGACCTTCGCCTTGCTGCCGGCCTCCTCGACGGACTGCACCGCGGTCGGCGCGAAGGGCGCGCCGAGGGTGACGACGTAGTCGATGGAGGAGTCCTGCTTCAGCTTGGCGGTGATGGTCGACTTCACCGACGGCATGTCGGTGCCGTTGACGTTCAGGACCTGCGTCTTGCCCTCGAAGGTCTTCTCCAGGCCGGCGCAGCGCTGGGTGAGACCGATGTTGCCCTGCTCCTGGACGACGCAGACCGCGTTCTTCGCGCCGACCTCGTTGAGCTTCTTGCCGAACGCCTCGCCCGCCACGGTCTCGTCCTGCCCGAAGAACTCCAGCAGCCCGAGGTCCTTCCAGTCGCTCAGTCCGGAGTTCAGGCCGACGACCGGGATGCCGGCCGCCGTGGCCTTGGCTATGACGCCCTTGAGCGCGTCCGGCTTGGCGAGGGTGACCGCGATGCCGTCGACCTTCTGGTCGATGGCGTTCTGCACCAGGTTGGCCTGGTTGCCGGCGTTCGGGTCGGCCGAGTAGATCAGCTTGACGTTGTCCTTGTCGGCGGCCGTCTGCGCGCCCTTGCGCACGATGTCCCAGAAGGTGTCGCCGGGCGCCTGGTGGGTGACCAGCGCAACCGTCATCTGCGGCGTCGAGGCCTTGCCGGCCGAGGCGTCCGCTCCGCCTTCCTCGGACTTCTTGCCGCCACTGCTGCTCGAGCAGCCGGCGAGGGCCAGGGCGGCTGCCGCCGCGGCCGCGACGAAGGGGGCGACTCTGCGGGAGCGGGGGTGGGAAGAGCGGTCCATCAGTCCTGCACCTCACTGTGCTTCACGGGGAAAAGGGGGCGAGGAGTCCGAGAGTCCGGTGCCCGGAACCTCGGGAGTCCGGGGTGTGTGCCATCACACACGGCGGTTGTGCTGGGACGCGATCCAATCCCCGAAAACCGCCTGCTGTCAATACTTTGTTAAGACATCATTTCACGCGCTCGTCCGAATGTAAGTACAAACTATTGACACCGCCGCCCCTCGAGACCTACACCTGGGAAGCGGCAGGTCCCCGGAAGCACGTCCCCACCGTGGCAGGGCGTCCTGGGCCCCGCATCCCCAGCAGCTCGAGGAGCGTCGCTCAATGGCCGACACACCACAGTATTTCGACCTGGTGACCATGGGTCGCATCGGGGTCGATCTTTATCCCCTCCAGACCGGGGTGCCGTTGTCGCAGGTGGAGACGTTCGGGAAGTTTCTGGGCGGCTCCGCCGCCAATGTCGCGGTCGCCGCGGCGCGGCTCGGCCGCTCGACCGCGGTGATCACACGCACCGGGGACGACCCCTTCGGCGCCTATCTGCACGAGGCGCTGAAGGACTTCGGCGTGGACGACCGCTGGGTGACCCCGGTGGCCGCCTACCCGACCCCCGTCACCTTCTGCGAGATCTTCCCGCCGGACGACTTCCCCCTCTACTTCTACCGGCGCCCCAAGGCCCCCGACCTGGAGATCCACCCGCACGAGCTGGACCTGCCGGCGATCCGCGCGGCCGGCATTTTCTGGATCACCGGCACCGGCCTGAGCGAGGAGCCCAGCCGCACCGCCACGCTGGCCGCCCTGGAGGCGCGCGCCAAGGCCGGCACCACCGTCTTCGACCTGGACTGGCGTCCCATGTTCTGGCAGGACCCGGACCAGGCCCGCCCGTACTACCGCGAGGCGCTGCGCCATGCCACGGTCGCGGTCGGCAACCTCGACGAGTGCGAGGTCGCCACCGGGGTGCGCGAGCCGGAGGCGTGCGCCGAGGCGCTGCTGGCGGCGGGCGTGGAGCTGGCCGTGGTCAAGCAGGGCCCCCGGGGTGTGCTGGCCGTGCACCGGGACGGCAGCCGCGCCGAGGTGCCGCCGGTGCCGGTCGAGGTGGTCAACGGCCTCGGCGCCGGCGACGCCTTCGGCGGTTCGCTCTGCCACGGTCTGCTCTCCGGCTGGGACCTGGAGCGGACCATGCGCCACGCCAACGCGGCCGGCGCCCTCGTCGCCTCGCGCCTCGCCTGCTCGTCCGCGATGCCGACCATGCCGGAGGTCGCGGACCTCCTCGCACGGGACGCGCAGCCGGACGCGGCCGGCCGGCCGAGCCAGTCCTGAACGGAGCCCTTCCTTGAAACTCAGCATCCCCGAGCTCACCACGGTCCGCGCCCGGCATCCCGAGGCCGTCGCCGAGGCGGCCGCCCGCCGGGCCCGCCGTCCGCTGATCGGCGACAGCGGACGGCTGATGATCGTGGCCGCCGACCACCCCGCGCGGGGCGCGCTCGGCATAGGCGACCGGCGCCTGGCCATGGCGGACCGCGCCGACCTGCTGGAACGCCTGTGCGTCGCGCTGTCCCGGCCGGGCGTGGACGGGGTGCTGGCCACCGCCGACATCCTCGAGGACCTGCTTCTGCTGGGCGCGCTGGAGAACAAGGTCGTCATGGGGTCGATGAACCGCGGCGGCCTGGCCGGTGCGTCCTTCGAGATGGACGACCGCTTCACCGGCCACCGCGCCGAGGACATCGAGCGGCTCGGTTTCGACGCGGGCAAGCTGCTGGTCCGCATCGACTACGACGACCCCGGCTCGCTCACCACCCTGGAGGCCTCCGCCCGCGCCGTCGACGCGATGGCCGCGCGCCGGCTGCCGGTGTTCGTGGAGCCGTTCATCTCCCGCCGGGTGGACGGCCGGGTCCGCAACGACCTGTCCGCCGAGGCCGTCACCCGCTCCATCGCGATCGCCTCCGGGCTCGGCGGCACCTCCGCCTACACCTGGCTGAAGCTTCCGGTCACCGAGAACGTCGACGACATGGACGACGTGCTGCGCACCTCCACGCTGCCGGTGGTGCTGCTCGGCGGCGAGGTCGGCGACCAGGAGGCGGCCTACGAGCGGTGGGGCAAGGCGCTGCGGCTGCCCACCGTGCAGGGCATGGTCGTCGGCCGCTCACTGCTCTACCCGGCCGAGGGCAGTGTGGAGACGGCGGTGGACACGGCCGTCGGCCTGTTGTGACAAGCCCGTACGACGACGCACGCAGACGGAGGCACGCATGACCCATCACCTTCCCGCGGGCAAGGCCGCCGCCGGCCCGTACGCCGTGGACGTGAGCCCGGACAGCGCCGGCTGGGGGTACTCCTCGCTGCGGGTGCTGCGGCTGGAGCCGGGCGGCTCGCACACCTTCGACACCGGGGACGGCGAGTGGATCGTGCTGCCGCTGGCCGGCGCGTGCACGGTCGCCTCGGACGACGACTTCGGCCACGAGGAGTTCGCGCTGACGGGCCGCACCAGCGTCTTCGACGGCGTCACCGACTTCGCCTATGTGCCGCGCGATGCCCGGGTCACCGTGTCCTCGGCGGAGGGCGGGCGGTTCGCGCTGACCGGCGCCCGCTGCTCGCGGCGGCTGCCCGCGCGGTACGGGCCGGCCTCGGACGTGCCGGTGGAGCTGCGCGGCACCGGGAACTGCTCCCGCCAGGTGAACAACTTCGGCGCGGCGAGCGTCTTCGAGTGCGACAAGCTGATCGCGGTGGAGGTGCTCACCCCGGGCGGCAACTGGTCGTCGTTCCCGCCGCACAAGCACGACGAGCACCGGCCGGGCGAGGAGTCGGTGCTGGAGGAGATCTACTACTTCGAGTTCGCCCCCCACGACGGCACGCCGGGCCTCGGCTACCAGCGGGTCTCCCCGTCCGGACCCGGCCGCGACACGGACGTGCTGGCGGAGGTGCGCGACGGCGACGTCGTCCTCATCCCGGACGGCTGGCACGGCCCGTCCATGGCGGTGCCCGGCCACCACATGTACTACCTGAACGTCATGGCCGGACCCGAGGCCGAGCGGGCCTGGCTGATCTGCGACCACCCCGACCACGCCTGGATCCGCGACACCTGGCCCGAGCAGCCCGTCGACCCCCGACTCCCCCTCTACACCGCACCGGAGAGGTCCGCATGAGCGCCACCACCCGCCGACTGACCACCGCCCAGGCCCTGGTGCGGTTCCTGTCCGCGCAGTACACCGAGCGGGACGGCGTGCGCCGCCGGCTGATCGCGGGCACCTGGGGCATCTTCGGTCACGGCAACGTCGCCGGTCTCGGGCAGGCGCTCGTCGAGTATCGCGACGCGATGCCGTACCACCAGGGACGCAACGAGCAGTCGATGGTGCACGCGGCCGTCGGCTACGCCCGCCAGCTCAACCGCCTCTCGGCGCAGGCGGTCACCACCTCCATCGGCCCCGGCGCGACCAACCTGGTCACGGGCGCCGCGCTCGCCACCATCAACCGGCTGCCGGTGCTGCTGCTGCCCGGCGACTACTTCGCCTCCCGCGCGGCCGATCCGCTGCTCCAGCAGCTGGAGCACCCCGTCGAGGCCGACGTGTCGGTCAACGACACGCTCCGCCCGGTCTCCCGCTACTTCGACCGGATCACCCGCCCCGAGGCGCTGATCGCGTCCGCGCTGAACGCGATGCGGGTGCTCGCCGACCCCGGCGAGACCGGCGCCGTCACCCTCGCGCTGCCGCAAGACGTGCAGGCGGAGGCGTACGACTGGCCGGAGGAGTTCTTCGCCGAGCGGGTGTGGACGGTGCGGCGGCCCGCCCCGGACCCGGTGGAGCTGGACGCGGCCGTGGCGGCCGTACGGGCGGCACGACGGCCGCTGATCGTCGCGGGCGGCGGGGTGCACCACAGCGAGGCCGAGGACGCGCTGCGGGCGCTGGTGGACGCCACCGGCATCCCCGTCGCCTCCACCCAGGCCGGCAAGGGCTCCCTGCGCCACGACCACCCCGCCGACCTGGGCGGCATCGGCCACACCGGCACCGCGGTGAGCGACGCGCTGGCCCGCGACGCCGACGTGGTGATCGGTGTCGGCACCCGCTACACCGACTTCACTACCGCCTCCGGCACCCTGTTCCGGAACCCGGACGTCACGTTCGTGAACCTCAACATCACCGGCTTCGACGCCCACAAGCTCGCCGCCCGAAGCCTCGTGTGCGACGCGCGCACCGGTCTGGAGCGGCTCAGGGAGGCGCTCGCCGGGTACCGCGTGGACGAGACGTACGAGGCGGAGTACCGGCAGGGAAAGGAGCGCTGGGACGAGGTCGTCGAGGCGGCCCTGCGCGCCGACGACGACACCGCCGTGCCGACCCAGACGCAGGTGCTGGGCGCGCTGGACGCGGTGGTCGGCGACGACGACGTGGTGATCAACGCGGCCGGCTCGCTCCCCGGCGACCTGCACAAGCTGTGGCGCGCCCGCAGCCCCCGCCAGTACCACCTGGAGTACGGCTACTCCTGCATGGGCTACGAGATCCCGGCCTCGCTCGGCGTCCAGCAGGCCGCGCCCGGCACGCCCGTCTGGGCGCTCGTCGGCGACGGCACGTATCTGATGATGCCCACGGAGATCGTCACGGCCGTCCAGGAGGGCCTGCCGGTCAACGTCGTGCTCGTCCAGAACCACGGCTACGCCTCCATCGGCGGCCTGTCCGAGGAAACCGGCGGCGAGCGCTACGGCACCGCCTACCGCCACCGCGCCGCCGACGGCTCCTTCACCGGCCCCCCGCTGCCGGTGGACCTCGCGGCGAACGCGGCCAGCCTCGGCATGGACGTGCTGCGCGCCAAGACGGTGCGGGAGCTGCGCACCGCGCTCGCCGAGGCCCGCGCCTCGAACCGTCCGACCTGCGTGTACGTCGAGACCGACCCGACGCCGACCGCTCCCCCGGCCGAGGCGTGGTGGGACGTGCCGGTGGCGGAGGTCGCCACCCGCGAGGCCGCCGTCCGGGCCCGCGAACGGTACGACGCCCAGGTCGCCGGGCGCCGCCGCCACCTGTGAACCCGTCCCCCGCGCTCCGACCGGGAGCCCCGACAGGAAGGCACGTCCATGGCGAGGACCGTTGACCCCGCACGCGCCGCGGCCGGACCGGCGACGCACTCCCTGGACTTCGCCCTGGACCGGGGCAGTCCGGTGCCGTTGTACTACCAGCTCGCCCAGCAGCTGGAGGCGGCGATCTCCAGCGGGGTGCTCGCGCCCGGCGACCTGCTGGGCAACGAGGTGGACCTCTCGGTGCGTCTCGGACTGTCCCGGCCGACCGTCCGCCAGGCCATCCAGTCCCTGGTCGACAAGGGGCTGCTGGTCCGGCGGCGCGGGGTGGGCACGCAGGTGGTGCACAGCCAGGTGCGCCGCTCCCTGGAGCTGACCAGCCTCTACGACGACCTGGAGGCGGCCGGGCAGGCGCCGACCACGGAGGTGGTCCGCAACGAGACCGTCCCGGCGCCGCCCGGTGTGGCCGCCGCCCTGGGGCTGCCCGAGGGCGCCGAGGTGATCGTCCTGGAGCGGCTGCGGCGCACCCACGGCCTGCCGGTCGCCCTGCTCGGCAACTACCTGCCGTCGGGCCTGCTCGACCTGGACGGCGACCGCCTGCAGGCGACCGGCCTGTACCGGATGATGCGCGCGGCGGGCATCACCCTGCACAGCGCCCGCCAGAGGGTCGGCGCCCGCTCGGCGACCGCGGAGGAGGCGTCCCGCCTGGACGAGGAGGAGGGCGCGGCGCTGCTCACCATGCAGCGCACCGCGTACGACGACACGGGCCGGGCGGTGGAGTACGGCAGCCACATCTACCGCGCGTCCCGGTACTCCTTCGACTTCCAGTTGCTGGTCAGACCGTGAGGCGGGGGCGGCGGGTCAGTGCGCGGCGTCCAGCCGGGCCCGCTGCTCCTCCGACAGTTCCAGGTCCACCGCCGCCAGATTCTCCTCCAGTTGAGCCAGTGACGACACTCCGGTCAGCGGCAGAATCGGCAGTTCGTGACCGATCTGCCAGGCCAGCACCACCTGGCCCGGCGTCGCCCCGGTCTCCCGGGCGACCTCACGCAGTACCGCGAGGCGGGCGGGGGTGCCCGGGTGGTCGTAGTCGCCGGGCAGGCGTTCGGGGCGGGCGTAGGCGCCCTTGAGCAGCGGCGAGTAGGCGACCAGGGTCAGCGCGGGCTCGGCGCGCAGATAGCCGGCCAGTTCGGCGCCCGCGTGGCCGAGGCTCCCGTCGGGGAAGAGGTCGTCGGGGACGTCGGCGCGGGGCCGCAGGTAGCTGTGCTGGTACTGCAGGACCTCGTAGCCGGGCAGTCCGGCCGCCGCCGCGAGGGCGCGGGCCCGCTCCACCCGCCAGACGGCCTGGTTGCTCACGCCGAGCAGCCCCACCGTGCCCTCGGCGACCAGGGCCCCGAAGCCCTCGACGGTCTCGCGCTGGGGGACGGTGTGGTCGTCGATGTGCGCGTACAGCAGGTCCAGCCGCTCCATGCCGAGTTTCTCCCGGCTGCGTTCGGAGGACTCCCGGATCACCTTCGCGGACAGGCCCTCGGGGTTGTCCGTGTAGCTCGTGCCGGGGGCGAGGGGGCGGGCGCCGAGCTTGGTCGCGACGACGATCTCGGCGCCGGCTCCGCGGCTGCGGCGCCAGCGGCCGAGCAGTTCCTCGCTCTGCCCGCCCTGGCCGCCGTCGGTCCAGAAGGCGTAGTTGTCGGACGTGTCGATGAAGTTCCCGCCGGCCTCGACGTAGCGGTCGAGCAGGGCGAAGGAGGTCTTCTCGTCGGTCACCGACCCGAACAGCATCGCGCCGAGCGCGAGCACGCTCACCTCGCGGCGGTTCGGGCCGGTGCCGATGGTGCGGTACTTCATGCCTGATCCCTCCCGTTTCCCACCCCGCTTCCGGGGCACGGACCGGGAGTCTTCCTCTTGAAGAGCGCTCCAAGTCAAGCGCTCTCGGGGGTCATCGAGCCGTCGGCAACTGATCCGCCCCGTGATGCGTCCTGGACGACGGGTCGAGGGGACGGGAGACACGGGTGGAGCGAGCAGCCGCGGAGTCCGCGGGAGCGTGGTGCCGAGGGGGGCGGACGCGGGGGCGGCTGCCCGCGGTTCTCGCGGTGCTGACGGCGGGGCTGCTCGCGTTCCACCGGACGGTGCCGAACACGCCGGGCCGGGTAGGGAGCCTGCTGGAGTCGTTCCTGCCCTGGCTCGGCCTGGCGGTCGTCCCCCTGCTCGTGTACGGCCTGGTGCGCCGTACGCCCGTCGTCCTGGTGGCCGTGCTGCTGCCCGTCGCGGCGTGGACGCGTCTCTTCGGTGACCTGCTCCTGCCCGCGGACCCGGCCGGGCCGCGCGACCTGGTCGTGGTGCAGCACAACGTCTCCGACATGAACCCCGACCCGGCGGACACGGCCCGCGCCCTCGCGGGCTCCGGCGCGGATCTGATCGCGCTGGAGGAACTGGTGCCGGACGCGCTGCCCGCGTACGAGCGGGTCCTCGCCGCGCGCTATCCGCACCACGTGGTGCGGGGCACCGTCGGCCTCTGGTCGCGCCATCCGCTGAGCGGCGCGCGGACACTGGACATCAAGCCGGCCGGCCTGACCGGGCCGTGGAGCCGGGGGCTGCGGGCGGTGGCCGCCACACCGCACGGGGAGGTCGCGGTGTACGTGGCGCACCTGCCGTCGGTGCGGATCGTGCCGCGCGGGATGACGTCCGGCCGGCGCGACGAGAGCGCCGTACGGCTGGGGCGGGAGGTGGCGGCGGAGCCGGTGGGGCGGGTGGTCCTGCTGGGCGATCTGAACGGCACGGTCGACGACCGGGGTCTTGAGCCGCTGACGTCCCGGCTGGAGGTGCCGCGGCGCGGGTTCGCGTTCAGTTTCCCGGCGGGGCTGCCGCTGGTGCGGATCGACCAGGTCATGGCCCGCTCGGCGACCGTGGCCGGGATCGGCACCCTGCCCGCCACGGGGAGCGACCACCTGCCGGTGCGGGCCCGGATCGCGCTCGACTGAGGCGCGACGCGAAAAGGCCGTATCGGAAACTCCGATACGGCCCGACGACCTGCTCTGTCGCAAGTCGGGACGACAGGATTTGAACCTGCGACCCCTTGACCCCCAGTCAAGTGCGCTACCAAGCTGCGCCACGTCCCGGTGCGCGTCGCGCGGGTGAACCGCGTGATCGCGCGATGAGCACTTTACCGCACACCCGGCGCCGGACCGAAGCCGGGCCGGGGCCTGGGCATGGGCGGGCGCGCCGGGCCGGGGCACAATCGGCCGTATGGGCACCACGGACAGCACATCCACCGGCAACCGGTCCACCGGCCGCGCGGCCGCCGGACGGGACCGCGACGACGAGGGCCGGGCGCGCAACGCCCGTCCGCGGGACGGACTCGGGCGGCCCCTGCCGTACGGCGAGGAGGGCGTGCCCCGGCAGCCGGAAGGGGTGGTGCGGCGGCCGGAGGAGAGCGTCGCCGAGGCGCAGCGGCTGCTGGACGAGGGCAAGCCGTTCCACGCGCACGAAGTGTTCGAGGACGCCTGGAAGTCGGGTCCCGAGGAGGAGCGGGAGCTGTGGCGGGGGCTGGCCCAGATGGCGGTGGGGCTCACCCACGCCGCGCGCGGCAACGTGACCGGCGGGGCGCGGCTGCTGCGGCGCGGGGCGGGGGCGGCCGAGGAATGGGCGGCGGGCGGTGAGCTACGGCCGCACGGGATCGACCTGCCGTCGGTGATCGCCTGGGCGCGGGAGCTGGCGGCGGACGTGGAGCGCGGGGAGGGCTCGGTGGACGCGGGCGCGCGGGCGCCCCGGCTGCGGGGCGTCGCCTGACCTGGGTGCGGGGCGGCCGGAGGCGTGCGGCAGACTCGGGGCGTGCGGACTCTTCATGTGATCGGTATCGGCGCGGGCGACCCCGACCAGCTCACCCTGCAGGCGGTCAGGGCCATGCGGGACACGGACGTGTTCTTCCTGCTCGACAAGGGCGAGGCGAAGGCCGACCTGACGCGGCTGCGCAGGGACATGCTGGAGACGCATCTGGCGGACCGGGCGTACCGCGTCGTGGAGGCGCGTGACCCGGAGCGTGACCGTTCGGCGGGCGGCTCGGCCTACTCCCCCGCCGTCGGCGACTGGCGCAGCGCCCGCGCCGACATCTACGAGCGGCTGATCGCCGAGGAGCTGGGCGAGCAGGAGACCGGCGCGTTCCTCGTGTGGGGCGACCCGGCGCTGTACGACAGCACGCTCGGCATCCTCGAGGAGGTGCGGGAGCGGGGCACGGTCGCCTTCGCATACGACGTCGTCCCGGGCGTCAGCAGCGTCTCGGCCCTCGTCGCCCGGCACCGCACGGGCCTCAACCGGGTGGCGCGCCCGGTGCAGATCACCACGGGACGGCGGCTCGCGGAGGAGGGCTTCCCGGAGGGCGTGGACGACGTGGTGGTGATGCTGGACGCGCATCAGCGCTTCCGTGCCTTCGCCGACGAGGACATCGACATCTACTGGGGCGCGTACATCGGCACA
Organism: Streptomyces werraensis; assembly: GCA_014656175.1. Classification (GTDB taxonomy): domain Bacteria; phylum Actinomycetota; class Actinomycetes; order Streptomycetales; family Streptomycetaceae; genus Streptomyces; species Streptomyces werraensis. The sequence continues at coordinate 42,045 of BNBX01000003.1, read as the reverse complement.
CCGGACGAGATCCTGGTCTCCGGTCCGGTCGCCGAGGCCGCCCCGCGCATCGAACGGCTGCGGGCGGAGGCGCGGGAGCGCAAGGGCTGGATCATGGACACCTATCTGCTGCGCCGCTCCCCCGGCGAGCGCTGACGCCGGCCCGGCGGTCAAGCCGGACGACGGGCGTCAGCGCCTTGCGGCGCACATCGGCGGCGTCCGGTCGGACGGGCGCTAGGCCTGCCCGGAGGGTCCCGCGAGGACCTCGTCCAGCCGGTCCAGCACCCCCCGCACGTCCGGGAGCGCGGTGAGGCCCTCCGGCAGGGGCGGGCGGCGGACGACCACGACGGGGAGGCCGAGGTCGCGGGCGGCGGTGAGTTTCGCCGATGTCGCCGCGCCGCCGCTGTCCTTCGTCACCAGCACCTCGACGCGGTGCTCGCGCAGCAGGGCCGTCTCGTCGGCCACGGTGAACGGGCCCCGTGCCAGCAGGACATGCGTGTGCGGGGGCAGCGGCGGCTCGGGAGGCTCGACCGACCGTACGACGAAGGCCGTCTGCGTGAGCCCGGCGAAGGCCGCGAGGCCGAGACGCCCGGTGGTCAGGAACACCCGGCGCCCGAGTGAGGGCAGCGCGGCGGCGGCCGCCTCCAGGGAGGGGACCGGGTGCCAGCGGTCGCCGGGTCCGGGCCGCCAGCCGGGGCGGCGCAGCACCAGCAGGGGCACCCGCGCGGCGGCGGTGGCGGTGGCCGCGTTCGCCGTGATCGTCGCGGCGAACGGGTGGGTCGCGTCGACGACGGCGTCCACGCGCCGCTCGCGGAGCCAGGCCGCGAGTCCGTCGGGGCCGCCGAAGCCGCCGACGCGTACCTCGCCGTCGAGCGCGCCCGGCCGGGTCACGCGTCCCGCGAGCGAGGTCGTGACCCGGGTCGCGGGGCGGGCGGCCAGCGCGGCGGCGAGCCGGCGTGCCTCGGTGGTGCCGCCGAGGATCAGCACGTGCGGGGGCATGCGGCGAGCGTACGGGGAGGGGACGCGGCGGCCGACGGCGGCCCGTGCCCCGATCGCCGTCGGCCCGCACGCCTGTGCTGTTCGCCCTACGATGACGCCGGGCGACCTAAGGAGTCATGGGCGTGGACTGGAGCAGGCGGGGCTATCACGCCCAGCGGTGGGCGGCGCGGGGGGCGCTGCTCGCGGCGGCGCTCGCGGTGGCGGCCCCGTTGGTCTACGGCGGGCTGCGCGGACTCCTGCTGCTGGTGCTGGGCGCGGTGGGGCTGGGGCTCAGCGCGGCCGCCGTGTGGTGGACGCTGACGTTGCGCGGGCCGTTGCGGTGGGGGGCCGCGCTCATCGCCGTGTGCGTGCCGGCGGCGCTGCTGGCGTTGTTCGCGGTGACGCTGTTCTATGCGCTGCTGGTGTCGCTGGCGCTGTGGGTTCTGGCGGTGTGGAGCGGCAGGTACGCGCTGCGCGGCACGGGCGGGCACACCCCGGTGCGGGAGCGGCGCCTGCCGCCGCCCCGGAAGCCGGTGCTGATCATGAATCCGCGCTCGGGCGGCGGCAAGGTGGGGCGGTTCCGGCTGCGGGAGAAGGCGGAGCGGCTGGGCGCGCGGGTGGTGCTGCTGGAGCCGGGGCAGCAGCACGACGTGACCGAGCTGGCCCGGCGTGCCGTCGCGGACGGCGCGGACCTGCTGGGTGCGGCGGGCGGCGACGGCACCCAGGCGCTGGTCGCGGCCGTGGCCGCGGAGCACGACGTCCCGTTCCTGGTGATCAGCGCGGGCACCCGCAACCACTTCGCGCTCGATCTGGGCCTGGACCGGGGAAACCCGGCGGCGTGTCTGGACGCGCTGACGGATGGCGTGGAGCTCCGGGTCGACCTGGGGTTCGCCGGGGACCAGCCCTTCGTGAACAACGCGTCGTTCGGCGCGTACGCGGCGATCGTGCAGAGTCCCGCGTACCGGGACGACAAGATCGGCACGAGTCTGGAGATGCTGCCGGACCTGCTCACCGGTCAGCAGGGACCCCGGCTGGTGGCCCGTGCCGGCGACACCACGCTGACGGCTCCGCAGGCGGTGCTGGTCAGCAACAACCCGTACCGCACGGGCGATCCGTTCGGGCTCGGGCGGCGCGAGCGGCTGGACTCGGGGACGCTGGGCGTCCTCGGGGTGAGGGTGGAGGGCGCGATCAGCGCGGCCGCGTTGCTGCTGAACCCGGATCCGGCGGGGCTGACGGTGCTGACCGCGCCGGAGGTGGTCGTCGAGGCGGACCGGGACGAGATCGAGGCGGGCGTCGACGGCGAGGCGATGGTGCTGGCCGCGCCGGTCCACTGCCGCATCGCCCCGGGCGCCCTCCGCGTCCGGGTCCCCCGCAAACGCCCGGGCGTCACCCCCGGCCCACCCCGCCTGGACTGGCGCCGCCTCCGCAAACTGGCCGCGACGGTAGGCCGCACGGCGGCCCCCTCCCACCTCCACAGGCCCCGCCACAGGCCGCGGAGGCCGGAGGACCACCGGGAGACCACACCCCCGGCCGGCCCGTGAGCCGCGCCGTCCAGCCGGACGAGGCAGCCGCCCAGGTGGGATTCCGGGCACTCAGCGCAGCAACAACTGCAGTCCCCCCACCACGGTCGCCGCGATGACCAGTTGTTCGAACAGCCGCTGGTTGATCCGCGTCACCGCCCATGTGCCGAGCAGCGCCCCCGGCACCACGAACAGCACCAGCGCCGCGTCCAGCAGCAGCGAGTCGGCGTCGATCAGGCCGAGGCCCGCGCTGAAGGGCAGCTTGGACGTGTTGACGATGAGGAAGAAGAAAGCCGACGTGCCGAGGAAGCCCAGCTTGCGGAAGCCCGCGGAGAGCAGGTACATCGACATCACCGGGCCGCCCGCGTTGGCGACCATGGTGGTGAAGCCGCCGAGGACGCCGTAGGAGCGGGCCTTGACGCGGCCGGCCCGGGTGACCACCCCGTCGGGTTCGTCCTCGGTGTCGGCGCGGCGCCGCCGCCACACCGTGACCCCGGCCATCAGCAGCAGGATCGCCCCGATCGAGGTCCGTACGATCCCGTCGTCCGCCCACATGAGGAAGACCGTGCCGACGGCCACACCCGCCGCGACGGCGGGGAACAGCCGCCACAGGGTGGGCCAGTGGGCGTGCCGCCGGTAGGTCAGCACGGCGAGGACGTCCCCGGCGATCAGGATGGGCAGCAGCACGCCGGTGGACGCGCGGGCGGGCAGGACGGCGGCGAACACGGCGAGACTCACCGTGTTCGCGCCGCTGACGGCGGTCTTGGAGAACCCGACGAGCAGAGCCGCGAAGGCCAGCGCGGCGAATTGCCAGCCGGTGAGGTTCCAGAGGGTCATGGTGTTCATGCGGCGACCGATGCTACGTGCAGGCATCGGCCGCCGGTAAGGCGTGTCCCACCTGGTGACCGCTCGGGCGGGCGCCCCGACGGGCGCCGCGACGGCCGCCCGTCAGTCGCGTTCGACCAGCACCGCGCTGCCCTGGCCGACACCCACGCACATGGTGGCGAGGCCCCGTCCCGCGCCGGTGCGGCGCATGCGGTGCAGCAGGGTGGTGAGGATGCGGGCGCCGGAGCAGCCCAGCGGGTGGCCGAGCGCGATGGCGCCGCCGTCCGCGTTCACCCGCTCCGGGTCGATGCCGAGCTGGTCGACGCAGGCCAGGGCCTGGGCGGCGAACGCCTCGTTGAACTCGGCCTCCTGGACGTCCCCGATGTCCCAGCCGGCGCGGGCGAGCACCTTGCGGGTGGCGGGGACGGGGCCGATGCCCATGACGTCCGGGTGGACGCCCGCCGAGCCGCCGGCGACGTAGCGGCCGAGGGACTCCAGGCCCAGGTCTTCGAGGGCGTCCTCGCTGACGAGGATCAGCCCGGCGGCGCCGTCGTTCATCGGGGAGGCGTTGCCCGCGGTGACCGAGCCGCCCGCGCGGAACACCGGCTTGAGCCGGCCGAGCTTCTCCAGGGAGGTGTCCTCCCGGACGCACTCGTCGGCGTCGACGACCACGCCGTCCGGGCGGGTCACCGGCAGCAGTTCGTCGTCGAAGTGGCCGTGTCTGCGGGCGTCGGCGGCGCGCCGGTGGCTGCGCAGCGCGAACTCGTCCTGCCGCTCGCGCGAGATGCCGTACCGTCCGGCGACCTCCTCCGCGGTCTCGCCCATCGCCAGCAGGCCGTGGAGTTCCTTCATCGCCGGGTTGACGAGCCGCCAGCCGAGACGCGTGTCGTAGGTCTCGATGCGGTGCGGGAGGGCCTCGTCGGGGCGGGGCAGCACGAAGGGGGCGCGGCTCATGGACTCGGAGCCGCCGGCGATGACGATGTCGGCCTCGCCGGCCGCGATGGTGCGGGCGGCGGCGGTGACCGCCTCCAGGCCCGAGGCGCAGAGGCGGTTGACGGTGGCGCCGGGGACGGACTCGGGGAGGCCGGCGAGCAGGGCGGCCATGCGGGCGACGTTGCGGTTGTCCTCGCCGGCCTGGTTGGCGGCGCCCCAGTAGACGTCGTCGACGCGGGCCGGGTCCAGCACGGGCACGTCCGCGACCAGGCCGCGGATCACCACGGCGGCGAGGTCGTCGGGCCGTACGCCGGAGAGGGCTCCGCGCAGTTTGCCGATGGGGGTGCGGCGGGCGGCCGCGAAGTGGACGGGACGCAACGGGAACTCCTGATCCGTGAGCCGACGGCCGGGCTGCCGATCGGCGGCCCACTTAATTAGCACCGCTAGTTTCGGACTATAGACCGCGCCACCCCTCCCGGGGAAGATCTGGAGGTCACGGCCGGTCCCGCCGTACCGCCGGCCGGGTTTGTCCCGGAAGGCCGGGGGCACCCGCGCGTTCACGGAGTGGTCGCGGAGCGCGGCCCGCGGCGGCGTCGCCCGCGGGGCCCCGCCCTCGCGCCACGAGCGCATCAACTGGGAGGAACACCACTTCATGACCGTCGTGAGGAGCACGCTTCCGGACGAGGCCCGCCGCATCTCCGGCGAGGCCCTCCAGGAGACCCTGATCGACCTGCTCGGACTGTCCCTGATCGGCAAGCAGGCGCACTGGAACGTCGTGGGACCGCGGTTCCGTTCGGTGCACCTGCAGCTGGACGAGGTGGTCTCGGCCGCGCGCACGCACGCCGACACGGTGGCGGAGCGCGCCTCGGCCATCGGCGTGCCGCCGGACGGCCGCCCGGAGACGATCGCCAAGGTCTTCGCCCTGCCGGCGCCCGCGGAGGGCTGGCTGCGCGACTCGGAGGCCGTCGAGGTGATGACCGACGCCCTCGGCGCGGCCATCACGCGGCTGCGCGAGCGGATCGACGCCACCGAGAAGGCCGACCTGGTCACGCAGGACCTGCTGATCTCCGTCACCGCCGACCTGGAGAAGCAGCGCTGGATGTTCGAGGCGGAGAACCACCCCCGGGAGTCCTGAAGGACCCCCGGACGCACGACGCACGCGGACGAAGGGGCACACGATGACCGACGCCCTCGAAATGGACGCGCTGTGGGAGGACTTCCACCGCGCGGTGAACATGACGTCGGCGGAGCTGGCCGCCTGGCTGCGGGTCGGTGACGCCGGCGAGACGACGGAACCGCTGCCGGACCGGGCGGGCAGCGAGACGGGACAGCACGTCCTGGCCATCCTGCAGAAGCGCCGCACCGACCTCACCGAGGACGACCTGCGGGTGATGGAGGAGGTCGTCGACGCCGTCGCCGAGGAGACGGACCCGGAGAACGAGCCGGTGGCCGGGGACACCGCACGCCGCCACCGTCTGATGACACTGGGCCACGACCCGCTCAAGGCGTGACCGTGGCCGGCCGCGACGACGAACGGGCCGTGGTGCGCGTCCTCGTCGACGCGCACGGCGAGACGTACGCGCACGAGGCGGGCATCGCCCTGCGGAACACGCCCCAGCCGCTGTACCGGCTGCTGGTGCTGGCCCATCTGCTCAGCGCGCGCATCCGGGGGTCGGTCGCCGTGGCCACCGCCCGTGCCCTGCACGAGGCGGGGCTGCGCGACCCCCGCCGGATGGCCGACGCGCGTTGGCAGGAGCGGGTCGACGCCCTCGGCCGGGGCGGCTACCGGCGCTACGACGAGCGCACCGCCACCCAACTCGGCGAGGCCGCGGAGCTGTTGCTGGACCGCTGGGGCGGCGACCTGCGCCGGCTGCGCGCGGAGGCCGACGGTGACGTGGACGAACTGCGCCGTCTGCTCCAGGAGTTCCCCGGCATCGGCCCGTCCGGAGCGGCCATCTTCCTGCGCGAGGTGCAGGCGGTGTGGCCCGAGGCGGCCCCGCTTGTGGACGCCAAGGCGCTGCAGGGCGCCCGGCGGCTAGGGCTGCCGGAGGACCCGGACCGGCTGCTCGGCCTCGCGGGCCGGACGGAACCGGCCGTGCTGTCCTCGGCGCTGGTGCGCGCGGCGCTCGACAGGGACGTCGTCGAGGACACCCTGCGCAGAGCGGAGTCCCGCTGACCCTCGCTCAGCTTCCGTACGGGTCGCCCCTGTTCACGGGGCGACCCGGTCCGTTCCCGGGACAAGGTGATCATTGCGATGCACAATGGCCGGGTCGGCCCGTACGGGCGGGACGCGGGCGAGGGAGAGGGAGAGACCGTGAGTGAGAGCCACACCCCGACGAGCGGCTCGGCGAGACTGAACACCGGTGTGGCGCACAACGCGCGCGTGTGGAACTACTGGATCGGCGGCAAGGACAACTACGAGGTCGACCAGCAGGTCGGTGACCACGTCGCGTCCATCAACCCGGTGATCCGGGACATCGCCCGCGCGGACCGGGACTTCCTGGGCCGCGCGGTGACGTACCTGACGCGCGAGCGAGGGGTGCGGCAGTTCCTCGACATCGGCACGGGACTGCCGACGGCGGACAACACCCACGAGATCGCGCAGCGCATCGCGCCGGACGCGCGGATCGTCTACGTCGACAACGACCCGATCGTCCTCGTCCACGCCCGGACCCTGCTGACCGGCACGTCCGAGGGCGCCACCGACTACATCGACGCGGACGTCCACGACCCGGACGCCATCGTGGAGCGGGCGTCCGCGACGCTGGACTTCTCGAAGCCGGTCGCGGTGATGCTGCTCGGCATCCTCAACTTCGTGCTGGACACGGACAAGGCCCGGGAGATCGTGCGCCGCATCATGGCGGAGGTGCCCTCGGGCAGCTTCCTGGTGCTCACCCACCCCACGTTCGACCCCGAGGTGGGCGGGGAACTCCAGGTTCCGGCGATGGAGTTCTGGAACGCCAACGCCACTCCCCCGATCACCGCCCGCGGCGCGGCGGACATCACCGCGTTCTTCGACGGACTGGAGCTGGTCGAGCCCGGTCTGGTCTCCTGCTCGCAGTGGCGCGCCGAACCCGGCGCCGATCCGGTGGTGCCGCAGTACGGCGCGGTGGCCGTGAAGCCCTGACCCTCGAAAGTATGATCAAGCAATGTCTGACATGACCGAGACCACGCCGGGCTGGCTGTCCTCCGACGATCTGGAGCAGGCACGCGCCCAGATGCCGATCCTGTACGTCGAGGCCGTCCCCGTGCGTGTGGACGACAGTGGTGAGGTCACCAGTGTCGGTCTGCTGCTGCGCATCGGGCCCGACGGGACGGTCAGCCGGACCCTCGTCTCCGGCCGGGTGCTGCACCACGAGCGGGTGCGTGACGCGCTGCTGCGTCATCTGGAGAAGGACCTCGGCCCGGTGGCGCTGCCCCGGGTCCCGGCGTCGTTGCAGCCGTTCACGGTCGCGGAGTACTTCCCCACCCAGGGCATCACGCCGTTCCACGACCCCCGGCAGCACGCGGTGTCGCTGGCGTACATCGTGCCGGTGACCGGTGACTGCCGGCCCCGGCAGGACGCGCTGGACCTGGTGTGGTTCACCCCGCAGGAGGCCGTGTCGCGGGCGGTCCAGAGCGAGATGCCGGGCGGGCACGGGGTGCTGCTGAAGCAGGCGCTGGCGCACGCGGGCTGCGTGATCTGACGCGCCGGGCCGTCCGGACCTCCCTCGCGGGGCGGCCCGGACGGCGCGGTCGTACGGCGCGATCCGTACGGAGAGGGCTCAGTTCTCCGGGTGGGTGAGGTTGGCGCCGTTCTTCGGGTCGAAGACGTGTGCCTTGGACAGGTCCACGCGGAGCTCGATCGGCTGTCCCTCCCGGGCGTGGGTCGCCGCGTCCAGCCGGGCCACGATCTGCTGGTCCCCGCCGGCGCCGGTGTCGGCCAGGCCCGAGTCCGTGGCCAGCTCGTCCAGTTCGGCGGTGCTCACCGGGCCGCCCTCGGCGGTGAAGTAGACGTAGGCGTCGGAGCCCAGAGACTCCAGCACGTCCACGGTGACGGTGACCGCCGGGCCGCCGGTGTCGCGGGCGAGGCTCGCGTCCTCGAACGCCTCGGGCCGCAGTCCCACGATGACTTCGCGGGGCGCGTCCCGCCGCTCCAGCTCCCGGCGCATGCGGTCGTCCAGAGGCAGGTCGCCGAGCGGGGTGTGCAGGGTGTCGGGGGTCAGGGACGCCTGGACGAAGTTCATCGACGGGGAGCCGATGAACCCGGCGACGAACAGGTTGCGCGGCATGTCGTACAGCTCGGCGGGGGTGCCGACCTGCTGCACCAGGCCCTGGCGCATGACGACGACCCGGTCGCCGAGGGTCATGGCCTCGGTCTGGTCGTGGGTGACGTACACGGTGGTGGTGCCCAGGCGGCGCTGGATGCGGGAGATCTGGGTGCGCATCTGCACGCGGAGCTTGGCGTCCAGGTTGGACAGGGGCTCGTCCATGAGGAACGCCTTGGGGTCGCGGACGATGGCCCGTCCCATCGCGACCCGCTGGCGCTGGCCGCCGGAGAGGTTGGACGGTTTGCGGTCCAGGAACTCCACGAGGTCGAGCACCCGGGCGGCCTCCTCCACCTTGCGGTCGACGGTGGCCTTGTCGACCTTGGCCAGCCGCAGCGGGAAGCCCATGTTCTCCCGCACGCTCATGTGCGGGTAGAGGGCGTAGCTCTGGAACACCATGGCGATGTCCCGTTCCTTGGGCGCGAGGTCGTTGACGACCTGCCCGTCGATGCGCAGGGTGCCCTCGGTGATGTCCTCCAGGCCCGCGATCATGTTCAGGGTGGTCGACTTGCCGCACCCGGACGGACCGACCAGGATCACGAACTCACCGTCGGCGATGTCGAGGTTCACGTCCCGCACGGCGAGGGATCCGTCGGGATAGCGCTTGGTGACTCCCTCGAGGACGATCTCGGCCATGGGTGCTGCCTCCTTGCCTTCGTGCTCATCCCTTGACCGCGCCGGAGGTCAGGCCGGCGACGATCCGCCGCTGGAAGAGCAGGACGAAGATGATGATCGGGATGGTGATCACCACGGCGGCCGCGGCGATCGATCCGGTGGGCTGCTGGAACTGCGAGCTGCCGGTGAAGAACGCGATCGCGGCGGGGACCGTGCGCGCGGACTCGGTGGAGGTCAGCGAGATCGCGAAGAGGAAGTCGTTCCAGCAGAAGATGAACACGAGGATGGCGGTGGTGAACACGCCGGGCGCGGCGAGCGGCACGATGACCATCCGGAACGCCTGCGCGGGCGTCGCCCCGTCCACCTTGGCCGCCTTCTCCAGGTCCCAGGGGATCTCCCGGAAGAACGCCGACAGGGTGTAGATCGCCAGCGGCAGCGAGAAGGTCATGTACGGGATGATCAGCCCGGGCCAGGTGTCGAAGATGCCGATGCTCCGCTCGATGTTGAACAGCGGTGACACCAGGGAGATCGGCGGGAACATGGCGATGAGCAGCGACATGCCGATGAGCACCTGCTTGCCGGGGAACCGCAGCCGGGCGACCGCGTACGCGGCCATGGTGCCGAGCACGACCGCGATCAGTGTGGCGATGAGCGCGATGCCGATGGAGTTGATCAGGGCCCGGGTGAACTCGGAGGTCTGGAAGATCCCCCTGTAGTTCTCCCAGGTCCAGTCGGTGGGGATGTAGCTGCCGTCGGTGAGGGTGCTGGGCGCCTTGAACGACAGTGCGACGATCCACCACACCGGGAACAGGGCGTACAGCACCACCACGACATTGACGACGCCCCATCGCGTCGCGTGCGACCTGCCGACGGCGGCCATCAGCGCTTCACCTCCGCGCCCGGTGCGGCGGCGCCGAACAGCTTGACGAAGGTGAAGGCGATGATCCCGACGCAGATGAAGATGAGGACCGAGATCGCCGACCCGATGCCCAGGTTCAGCGCGGTGAACAGGTTGTCGTAGCCGAGGATGGACAGGGATCCGGTGCCGTGGGCGCCCGCGGTCAGGACGTAGATGTTGTCGAAGATCCGGAAGGCGTCCAGGGTGCGGAAGAGCAGGGCGACCAGGATCGCCGGTTTCATCAGCGGCAGCATCACCTTGGTGAACCGCTGCCAGGGGGTGGCTCCGTCGACCATCGCGGCTCTCAGCGTCTCCTCGGGGACCAGGGCGAGGCCGGCGAGCAGCAGCAGCGCCATGAAGGGGGTGGTCTTCCACACCTCGGCCAGGATGATCAGCCACAGGGCGGGCCACTGCTCGGTGAGCGGGGCGTCCCCGCTGGGCAGCAGCCCGGCGAGATAGCCGAGTTCGGGGGTCCAGGCGTACTGCCAGGAGAAGGCGGCGACGACGGTGACGATGCCGTACGGGATGAGGACGGCGGTGCGGACCGTGCCGCGGGCGAAGATCGTGCGGTGCATGACCAGGGCGAGGCCCATGCCGAGGACCAGTTCGATGGCCACGGACACCACGGTGAGGAACAGCGTCACCCAGAAGGCGTCCCACCAGAACGGGGAGGTCAGCACGGCCCCGTAGTTGCTGAGGCCGGTGAACTCGGCGCGGCCGGGGAAGCGCAGGTCGTAGCGCTGGAGGGAGAGGTAGACCGCGTAGCCGATCGGGTAGGCGGTCACGGCGAGCATGACGATCACGGCCGGCGCGCACAGCAGCCAGCCGAGCCGCCGTTCCTGCCGGGCGCCTGCCGACAGGGCCTTCTTGTTCCGCGCTTCGTCCTGCGCCGGCTGTGCCATGGTGCTCACGGGATCACACCCTCGGATCGCAGGGCCTCGTCGATCTGCTCCCTGATGGTGGAGACGTCGCTCTCCGGCCGGATGCCGGAGGGCGGGGACAGGGTGTGCGAGACGGCGATCGACACGTTCTGGTAGGCGGGGGTGAGCGGCCGTACGCTCGCCGACTCGAGGGAGGCCAGGACCTCCTTGGAGAAGGGGTACTCCTTCATGAACTCCGGCTCGTCGTAGATGGCGCGCAGGGTGGGCGGTAGTCCGCCCTTGAGCGCGGCGTTGAGCTGGTTCTCCCGGTCGCGCAGACACAGGGCCGCGTCGAAGGCCAGGCCGGGGTGGCGGGAGTAGGCGCTGACGGCGAGGTCGATGCCGCCGATGGTGGGACGCGAGGGACGGCCGGCGTCCACGCGGGGGTAGACCGCCCAGCGGAAGTTCTTGAAGAGCGTGGGGTTGTTGCTCTTCATCGACGGATAGACGAACGGGTAGTTGATCTCGAAGGCGGCGACTCCCGACTCCATGGCGAGCCGGTTCTGGTCCTCCATCTGGTTGGGCAGGGAGGGGTCGGCGGCCGGGGAGCGGGCGAGGTCCCGCATGATCGAGGCGGCCCTCACGGCGGGCGGGCCGAGGGAGGGCTCGGTGGCGCTCGGGTTGAGGATGGAACCGCCGGCGCTGTTGATCAGGGAGTTGAACCAGACGGTGAGGCCCTCGTACTGGGCGCCCTGGATCTCGACGAAGTGCGGTTTGCCCTGCCGGGCCAGGTCGCGGGACATGTCCAGCATCTCCGCCCAGGTCGTGGGCGGCTTCGGCACGAGGTCCCTGCGGTACCAGAGCAGCTGGATGTTCGTGTTGTACGGGACGGCGTAGAGCTTTCCCTTCCAGGTCGCCGTCTGGACCGGCACGTCGAGGGTGCCCTCGGTGGCCCGGCGCTTGTTCTCACCGGTCCACTCCCTGATCCAGCGGGCCTCGGCGAACTCGGCGGCCCAGGTGACGTCCAGGCCCAGGATGTCGAGGGAGTCGTCCTCGGCGGCGAGCCGCCGCACCATCTGCTGCCGCTGGCCGTCGGCCGCGCGGGGCAGCTTGTTGTAGACGATCCGGTAACGCCCCCCGGACTCGCGGCTGCACCGGTCGGCGGCCTCCTGGAGGGCGCCGGAGTCGTCGGGGAAGTTGTACCAGTTGAGGGTGGGGCGGGAGCTCTCGTCGTCACCGCCGCAGGCGGCGAGCGTCGAGGCGAGCACGGTCAGGGCGAGCAGCGCCCGCGCGCGCCGCCGCGTTCTGTGACGTCCGCACCTCGCGTGCAATCGCTCCACACCTCGCTTCCGGTACGGCGCACGGGCGTCGGAACCCGCGACGGTGTCTCCGCCGGAACGTTAGATAGTCACGAAAGCGACATCAAGGACATACACGGACGATTCTCCTGGCGTCCGGACCGATGAGTTCTCGGCTCCCCGCCGGTCCGCACTCATGACACCTCAGGACTCATGACACCTCAGGAAGGGACAACGCCATGTCGGAGCTTCTCGTCGACTTCATCACCTCCCTCGACGGCTACGCGTCGGGAGAGGGGTGGCCCGGGTTCTGGGGCCTCGAAGGCCCGGAGTACCTCGCCTGGCTCGGCGAGCAGCCCAAGGTCACCTACCTGATGGGAGCGAACACCTACCGCCTGATGTCGGGCTTCGCCGCGGGCGACGTCCCGGCCGGCCAGGACGAGTTCAGGGCCGAGGAACAGGAGTCCGTGGACGAGCTCACGCAGGCGCCCAAGGTGGTCTTCTCCTCCTCTCTGGAGGAGCCGCTGACGTGGGCGAACTGCACGCTCGTCCGCGATGACGCCGTGGAGACCGTCCGCGCCCTCAAGGAGAGCGAGCCGGGGATCCTCAGCACGATCGGCAGCCTCAGCCTCTCCCGGTCCCTGCTGCGGGCCGGTCTCGTCGACCGCTTCCGGGTGGTGATGTTCCCGGTGATCACCGGGGCCACGGGCGCGGAGCGCATCTACGACGGCTATCCGGACGTGGGACTGGAGATGACCGGGAGCCGCACCTTCGACGGCCGCACCCAGTTGGTCGAGTACAGGCCCCGGGTGCTGGAGCACCCGCCCCTCGGCGCGCCCGCCTGACGTCGCCCCGTCCGCCGGGGCGGACACGCGTCAGGGCCCGTTCCGGATGTCATCCGGAACCGGCCCTGATCCACGACTCGCACACGTCGGGACGACAGGATTTGAACCTGCGACCCCTTGACCCCCAGTCAAGTGCGCTACCAAGCTGCGCCACGTCCCGTTGCCCGCCTGACCTGGGGATTCCCCCGGCCGAACGCGCACGGAAACCATACCGCACTCGGGACGGTGATCGCGCATCCGTTTCCCCGCGCACGACACCTCCGGGTGACACTTGACCTCAAGTTTGGTCGAGGTCGCACGATCGACGACATGACGATCACCGAGCAGCGCACGCAGACGTACGGATACACCGATCTCCCGGGCCTGATGGGGCTGATGACCGGGGACGAGAAGCACGGGCCCGCCGCGACGTCCACGCTGGACGTGCTGTGGGTCCTGTACGACCGGGTGCTCCGGGTCGGACCGGGGAACGCCGGCGATCCCGGACGGGACCGGTTCCTGCTGTCGAAGGGCCACGGGCCGATGGCGTACTACGCCGTCCTCGCCGCCAAGGGGTTCCTGCCGGCGGACTGGCTGCCCGGCTTCGGCTCCTACGACTCCCCGCTCGGCCATCACCCGGACCGGACGCTGGTGCCGGGCGTGGAGATCGGCAGCGGGTCGCTGGGGCACGGGCTGCCGATCGCCGTGGGCACGGCGCTCGGGCTGCGCGCCCAGGGGCTGCACGACCCGGCGGTGTGGACGCTGATCGGGGACGCCGAACTGGACGAGGGCAGCAACCACGAGGCGATCGCCTTCGCCGGCCCCGCGGGCCTGGACCGGCTGCACACGGTCGTCGTCGACAACTCCTCGGCGTCGTACGCCCGTCCGGGCGGGATCGCCGCGCGGTTCGAGGCGGCCGGATGGTCCGCCCGCACGGTCGACGGCCGTGACCACGAGGCGTTGTACGCCGCGTTCACCGCCAAGCACCCGGGCAGGCCGCACGTGGTCGTGGCCCGGGTCGAGCCCAAGAACGCGTGAGCGCCCCCTCCCCTCTCGTCATCCCACTCAACGAAAGGACGATTCCCGTGGACAGCATGCGTGATCGTTTCGCCCCTGTCGTCACCCGGCTGCTGGACGAGGACCCGCGGGTCGCCGTGGTCCTCGCGGAGGTCGGCGCGGACCGCTTCACCGAGGCGCTGCGCCGCCACCCGGACCGGGTGGTCAACGTCGGCATCCGGGAGCAGCTGCTGGTCGGCGCGGCGTCCGGGATGGCGCTGGCCGGGATGCGGCCCGTGGTGCACACCTTCGCCAGCTTCCTCGTCGAGCGGCCGTTCGAGCAGGTCAAGCTGGATCTGGGGCACCAGGACGTGGGCGCGGTGCTGGTGAGCGCCGCCGCCTCCTTCGACTGGCCCGCCGGCGGCTACACCCACATGGCGCCGGGTGACGTGGCGCTGCTCGACACCCTGGACGGGTGGACGGTGCATGTGCCCGGGCATCCGGACGAGGCGGAGACACTGCTGCGGCACGCGGTGGCCGCGGGCGACGACAAGGTGTACGTCCGGCTGTCCCTGCAGTCCAACGCGGCCGGGCGGCCCGTGGACGGGCAGCGGTTCCTCACGGTCCGGGAGGGGCGCGCGGGGGTGGTGGTCGCGGTGGGGCCGATGCTGGACGCCGTGCTCACGGCGACGGCGGACCTGGACGTCACCGTCCTGTACGCCACCACCGTCCGCCCCTTCGACGCGGCGGCGCTGCGCCGGGCCACCACGACGGCGGGGACGGACGTGGTGCTGGTGGAGCCCTATCTGGCGGGGACGTCGACGGCGGCGGCGAACGACGCGCTGGCCGACGTGCCGCACCGGGTGCTGGGGCTGGGTGTGGGGCGGGCGGAGCTGCGCCGCTACGGGCAGATCGACGAGCACCTCGCGGCGCACGGCCTGGACGCGCGGTCGCTGCGCGAGCGGATCACCCGGTTCACCGCCGGGGCCGTGCCCGCCGGCGTCTGAGCCGGACGTCGCAGCGGGAACACGCGCGGCGCGCCGCCGGGACCCCCCTCCGGACCCGGCGGCCACGCGTGATCGGGATCATGCCACGGCGCACTGACAACGGGAGGGGGCCGTACGGCCCCGGCTCCGTCAGCCTTCCGGTGGCAGCCCCAGCCGGGGGTACGCCTCGAGCAGCCGGGCCGGGGCGGCCTGGCGCCAGGAGTCGGCGAGGATGTCCCGCAGTTCGTCCTCGTCCTCCAGGGCCGCGAGCCGGACCCGCACCCACGCGAACTGCGCCTCGTGGTCCGCGATCCAGAACTTCCCCGGCTCGGCGAGGGCCAGTTCGTCCCGCTCCTCCTTGGGGCAGCGCACGGCGATCGACGTCTCGTCCTCGGGCAGGGTGGCGAACATCTTCCCCGCGACCCGGAACGTGGGCATGCTCCAGGCGGTCTTCTCCGTCGTGTCCGGCAGGGACAGGGCGATCCGTCGTACGTCTTCGGCATCCGGCATGGCAGGCACGGTAGCGGGTGGGACCGACAGTCACCGTTCGGTGCCCGCCCCCCCGGTTCCGGGGACTCCGCCCCCGGGTCCCCGGTCGCGCGGTTCCCCGCCCCTATGGGGTGTTGCCCTCCCGCGAACCCGAAAGAGCCGGCCTCTTGTAGTAGATCGTCGTCGGCCGCAGCACCCCGCCCGGGTCCGCCGCGTAGTCGGGGATCGCGCCCACCTCCGTCCAGCCGGACGTGCGGTACAGGTGCTCGGCGGGGCTGCCGGTCTCGGTGTCCAGGTGCAGCAGCGTGATGCCGTCGGCGGCCGCAGCCTCCTCCGCGACCGCCAGCAGCCGGCGGCCGAGGCCCTTGCCGCGGGCCGTGCGGTGCACCATCAGCTTCACCAGCTCGGCGCGGTGCGCGCTGTTCGGCTTGTCGGCGGGCAGGGCGAGGCTCACGGTGCCCAGCACCCGGCCGGGTTCCTCGGACGCCGTCCACACCGTGAGGCGTCCGGCGGCGACCGCCGCGCACCGCTCGGTCCACCAGGCGACGGCGGCCACGCGGTCGAGCGGGGCGAGGAAGCCGACGGACGCGCCGCCGTCCACGGTGTCGGTGAGCAGGTCGGCCAGCGCGCCGGTCATTTCCGCGAGCCGGGCGGCGTCGGGGCGCTCGACGTTCACGGGCGCACCACCGCCAGTGCGTAGCGGACGTCCTCGGGGCCGGGGCAGCGGAAGCGGGTGGGGCCCCAGACGCGCAGCCGGAGGCAGTCGCCCTCGCCCACGACATGCTCGGTGTCCCCGACGGTGACGGCGAGGGCGCCTTCGAGCACCCAGATGTGCTGTTCCAGGCCGGGGACGGGCGGCCGGTCGTAGGGGATGTCCGCGCCGGCGGTGAGGCGGCCCTCGACGAGTTCGCCGCGCAGTCCGGCGTGCGGCGGGGACACGGAGCGGCGGACGAACCCGGAGGCCTTGTCCCGCCACACCGGCTGGTCAGCGGCGCGCACCACCGGCGCAGGCTGCGCCTCGATCTCGCTGAGCAGCTGCGACATGGTGCGGCCGTAGACGGCGCAGAGGCGGTTCAGCAAGGACGCGGTGGGGCTGGTCTCGGCCCGCTCCGCGCGCGACAGCGTGGACCGGCTGACGCCGCTGCGCTCCGCCAGCTCCCCCAGCGACCAGCCGTGTTCGGCCCTCAGTTCGGCCAGCCGCGCGCCGAGGCGCACGTCGACGGGATCGGAGACACCCTGCTCTTGTTTCACATCCGGGACTGTATCCCGAATATGAGCGGCACGAAAGGGCTTCTCAGGCGTCCTCGGCCGCCGCGCGAAGCGCGTCCAGCACGGGGCGGATCAGCGGGTGCCCCTCCGCGCCCCGGCGCACGGCGGCGAACACCCGGCGTGTGGGCGCCACCCCGTCGACCGGGCGCACCACCACGCCCGTGAGATCCATCCCTCGCAGCGCCGACCGGGGCACGAGGGCCACGCCGACATCGGCGGAGGCGAGGGCGACGACCGCGCGGAAGTCGTCCGAGGAATGCTCGAGACGCGGCTGGAATCCGGCGTTCTCGCAGGCCAGCACCACCACGTCATGGCAGGGGTTGCCGGGGTACGGGCCGATCCAGGGGTCCTTGGCCAGCTCCGCGAGCGGCACCTCGGGACCGTCGGCCAGCCGGTGGGTGAGGGGGACGACCGCGTCGAACGGCTCGGCGTAGAGCGGGACATGGGTGAGGCGCGGGTCGTCGGCGGGCGGCGCCCCGCGGTACTCGACGGCCACGGCGACGTCGACCTGGCGGTCCAGGACCATCGGGAGGCTCGCGTCGCCCTCGGCGTCCTGCACCCGGATGCGGATGCCGGGCGCCGAGGCGGCGAGCCTGGCCACGGCCGGGGCCACGACCTGCGCGATGCCGGTGGCGAAGGCGGCGACCGTGACGGTGCCGGCCTCCCCCGCCCCGTACGCGGCCAGCTCGGCCTCCGCGCGTTCCAGCTGGGCGAGGACCGCGTTGGTGTGGCTGAGCAGGATCTCCCCGGCCGGGGTCAGCCGTACGCCCTTGGCGCCGCGCTCGACCAGGCGGTGGCCGGTCTCCTGCTCCAGCGCCGTGAGCTGCTGGGAGACGGCCGAGGGGGTGAGGTACAGCGCGGCGGCCGCCGCGGTGACCGTGCGATGGTCCGCCACCGCACGGAGGATGTGGAGCCGCCGCGCTTCGATCATGAGATCGATTGTCTCAAATGCAGCGGTGCGCGACGGTCAGGCGTCGAGTTCCGCACGCGCCGCGACGAACGCGTCGACGGCACGGTTCACGTCGTCCGTGGAGTGCGCCGCCGAGAGCTGCACGCGGATGCGGGCCTGGCCCTGCGGCACGACCGGGTAGGAGAACCCGATCACGTACACGCCCCGCTCCAGCAGCAGCTCGGCCATGCGGCCCGCGCGGGCCGCGTCGCCGATCATCACGGGGGCGATGGCGTGGTCGCCGGGGAGGATGTCGAAGCCCTCCTCGGTCATCCGGCGCCGGAACAGCCCGGTGTTCTCCCGCAGCCGGACGCGCAGGTCGTCGGCGGACTCCAGCAGGTCGAGGACCTTCAGGGAGGCGGCGGCGATGACCGGGGCCAGGGTGTTGGAGAACAGGTACGGGCGGGAGCGCTGGCGCAGCAGGGCGACGATCTCGGCGCGGGCGGCGACGTAACCGCCGGAGGCGCCGCCGAGAGCCTTGCCGAGCGTGCCGGTGACGATGTCGACGCGGTCCATCACGCCGTGGAGTTCGGGGGTGCCGCGGCCACCGGGGCCGACGAAGCCGACGGCGTGCGAGTCGTCGACCATGACCATGGCGCCGTGCCGGTCGGCGAGGTCGCAGATCTCGTCCAGCGGGGCGACGTAGCCGTCCATGGAGAAGACGCCGTCGGTGACGATCAGCTTCCGCCGGGCGCCGCCCTCGGCGGCCTCCTTCAGCCGGCGCTCCAGGTCGGCCATGTCGCGGTTGGCGTAGCGGAAGCGGCGGGCCTTCGACAGCCGGATGCCGTCGATGATCGACGCGTGGTTCAGCGCGTCGGAGATGACCGCGTCCTCCGGGCCGAGCAGCGTCTCGAACACACCGCCGTTGGCGTCGAAGCAGGAGGAGTAGAGGATCGTGTCCTCCTGGCCGAGGAACGCCGAGAGGCGCGCCTCCAGCTCCTTGTGCACCTCCTGGGTGCCGCAGATGAAGCGGACGGACGCCATGCCGTAGCCCCAGCGGTCCAGGGCCTCGTGGGCGGCCGCGATCACCTCGGGGTGGTCGGCGAGGCCCAGGTAGTTGTTGGCGCAGAAGTTGAAGACCTCACCGGGGCGGCCGCCGGCGGTGACGTTCACGGTGGCGGACTGCGGGGTGCCGATCACGCGCTCGGGCTTGTGCAGGCCGGCGGCGCGGATCTCGTCGAGGGTGGCGCGCAGGTCGTCGCGCACGGAGTCGAACATCGCAATGCTCCTTGGAAGGCAGATGACTTACGCGGTCCAGTCGAGGATGACCTTGCCGCCCTTGCCGCCGGCGGCGTCCTCGAAGGCGGCCTCGAAGTCGCGGTAGGAGTAGCGGCCGGTGATCACGGGGGCGAGGTCCAGTCCGCCCTCGAGCAGCACCGACATGGCGTACCAGGTCTCGAACATCTCACGCCCGTAGATGCCCTTGATGGTGATCATCGAGGTGACGACGCGGGCCCAGTCGACGGGGAACTCCTCGGCGGGCAGGCCCAGCATGGCGATGCGGCCGCCGTGCGTCATGTTGGCGATCATGTCGCGCATCGCCTCGGGGCGGCCGGACATCTCCAGTCCGATGTCGAAGCCCTCGCGCAGGCCGAGGGTGTGCTGCCCGTCGGCGATCGTCGACTCGGCGACGTTCAGCGCCAGGGTCGCGCCGATCTTGCGGGCGAGCTCCAGGCGCTCCTCGCTGACGTCGGTGATGACGACGTTGCGCGCGCCGGCGTGCCGGGCCACGGCGGCGGCCATCAGGCCGATCGGTCCGGCGCCGGTGATCAGGACGTCCTCACCGACGAGGGGGAAGGACAGCGCGGTGTGCACGGCGTTGCCGAACGGGTCGAAGATCGCGGCGACGTCGAGGTCGACGGGGACGCGGTGCACCCAGACGTTCGTCGCGGGCAGCACGACGTACTCGGCGAACGCGCCGTCGCGCCCGACTCCCAGGCCGACGGTGGCCCGGCAGAGGTGGCGGCGGCCGGCCAGGCAGTTGCGGCACTTGCCGCACACCAGGTGGCCCTCGCCGCTGACCCGGTCACCGGGCTTGATGTCGTCGGGGACGTCCCGGCCGGTCTCCACGACCTCGCCGACGAACTCGTGTCCGAGGACGAGCGGGGTGTCGATGGTCTGCTGCGCCCAGCCGTCCCAGTTCCGGATGTGCAGGTCGGTGCCGCAGATACCGGTGCGCAGCACCTTGATCAGCACGTCGCCGGGTCCGACGGCGGGCTCCGGGACGTCCGTGAGCCACAGCCCGGGCTCCGCCTTCTCCTTGACCAGCGCCTTCAACGCTACGGCTCCTGAGGGTGAGTCCCGGGCGCGGGCATGCCGAAGCGCCCCGGTCCGGGAAGAGGAGTGGAATCGACTGCAATCTGCCGTACGACACCCTCGCCGGTCCATCGAGGATTTCTTAAGCGCGGCCACAGCTTTGCTTCACGCGTCACCCGTCCGGGCCTGGGCGCGCGCCGCGTCTCACAGCGGCAGCCCGTCGCTCTCCCGGCGCTCCAGCCGTGCGGCGAGCTCCGCCGCCTGCGCCTTGATGGCGGCGAGGCCGGGCTGCCCCCAGCCGCGGGGCCGTACGTCACTGACCGCGACGGTGCCGAGGACCATGCCGGTGCCGTCGGTGAGCGGCGCGCCCATGTAGGAGCGGATACCGAACTCGTCCACCACCGCGTTGCCCGCGAAGCGCGGGTAGTCACTCACGTCCTCCAGCACCAACGCCCTGCCGCGGGCGATGACGTGCGGGCAGAAGCCGTGGTCACGGGGCAGTGCCCGGCCGAGCAGGGCGCCGGTGCCGTCGCCGCGGAGGACGGGGGCGACGCCCGGGGTGTGCAGACCCGCGAAGAACTGCCCGTGCTCGCCGGGGAGGTTGACCACCGCGTACGGCGCCCCGGTGAGCTCGGCGAGACCGCGGGCGAAGGCGTCCAGCTCGGGATCGGGATGCTCCCCGAGTCCCAGCCGGCGCAGCCTGCGGGTGCGCTCCGGCGCCTGCCGGTCCTCCGGGGTGAGCAGCAGCCGACCGGCCGGGCGGGGCGGGTCGTAGCTCATGGGCGGGCTCCCGGGGCGTGGGCGAAATTCATGGACGGGCTCCGTGGGGTGTGGGGGTCACATGGGCGCGCCGTATCCCGTGGGTGTGGCGGGCGCATGCGCGATGAGATGGCGGACGAGGGTGAGCAGGGTCTGCACGCCGGAGCTGGAGATCCGGGCGTCGCAGCGGACGACGGGCACCTCGTCGGGGAGGTCGAGGGCGGCCCGCACCTCCCCGGGGTCGTAGCGGTGGGCGCCGTCGAACTCGTTGACGGCGACGATGAATCCGAGGCCGCGCTGCTCGAAGAAGTCGACCGCGGCGAAGCACTCCTCCAGGCGCCGGGTGTCGGCGAGGATCACGGCGCCCAGCGCGCCCTCGCACAGTTCGTCCCACATGAACCAGAAGCGTTCCTGGCCGGGCGTGCCGAACAGGTAGAGCACGTGTTCGCGGTCGAGGGTGATGCGGCCGAAGTCCATGGCCACGGTGGTCTCGACCTTGTTCTCGATGCCGTCGAGTTTGTCGGTGGCGGCGCTGACGGTGGTCAGCAGTTCCTCCGTGCTGAGCGGCGCGATCTCGCTGACGGCGCCGACGAAGGTGGTCTTGCCGACCCCGAACCCGCCCGCCACCAGGATCTTGAGGGCGGTCGGGAACAGGTCGTCGCCGCCGTGCCCGGCGCCGTCGACCCGGTCAGAGCTGTCGTCGTAGTCCATCGAGCACTGCCTCCAGAAGGGCCCGGTCCGTGGGGTTGTGGTGGAACGCGGGGGGTTTGTCGGTCAGCGCCCCGCAGTCGACGAGGTCCGCCAGCAGCACCTTGGTGACGGCCACCGGCAGCCCGAGATGGGCGGCGACCTCGGCGACCGGGACGGGGGCGCGGCACAGGTCGAGCGCCTGTGCGTGCTCGGGGCCGAGGTAGCCGAGCGGGGTGGCGCCGGTGGCCCGCACCTGCGACATCAGGTCGAGGGCGACGGTCGGGCGGGTCCGTCCGTTGCTGACCGTGAAGGGGCGCACCAGCCGGCCGGCCGCGTCGTCGAGCCACGGCCCGTCACCGGCCGCCCGCACGCTCAAGGCCTCATCGCCGGGGGCTCGACGCCCTGCTGCCGGGGAGCGGTCGTCAGGTACGGCCGTACGGACTTGACCAGCATCGCCATCTCGTAGCCGAGCACCGCCGCGTCGGCCTCGCGGCCGGCCGTCACGGCGAGGCAGGTGCCGGAGCCGGCGGTGGTGACGAACAGCAGTGTCGAGTCGAGCTCGACGACGACCTGCCGGACGTCGCCGCCGTCGCCGAAGCGGACGCCGGCGCTGCGGCCGAGGGAGTACAGGCCGGAGGCGAGGGCGGCCATGTGGTCGGCGGCGTCCGGGTCGAGGCCGTGGACGGACTTCACCAGTCCGTCGCAGGACAGCAGGACGGCGCTGCGGGTGTGCGGCACGCGTTGCACGAGGCCGCTCATCAGCCAGTCGAGGTCGGATACCTGGGCGGTCGGCGCATCGCTCGCCATGGTGGATCGACTCCTTGGGGTACGAAGGTCTGCGGGAGCGCTGGTGGTGGGGGTGGTCATCCGGCGGACGCGCTCCCGTCGTGCCGGGCGGTGTGGTCGGTCAGGGGTGCGGGCGCGGCCGGCCGCGCGGGCGCGGGGGACTCCGGCGCGGACTCCGCGAGGCTGATGCCCCGTTGGAAGGCGGCCATCAGCTGGGGGTCGTGGCCTGCGACGTGCTCGCCGTCCTGGCGGGGCGCGGGCCCGTCGCGCAGCTGTGGCGCGATGTGCTCCTGGGCGCGGCGGCGGGGCAGTTGGGGCTTGCCCATGGTGCCGCGCACGGGGGTGGTGCGGGGGACGAGCGGGGTGAGCGCGTCCCCGGCCGTGGCGGTGCCGCCGCCCGGCCCGTCGGGCGCGGGGTGTCCGTCGGGCGCGGTGCCCGGGGCGTGTCCGGTGTGGTGGACGCCGGGGACGGCCTCGGCCGGGGTGGGGCGGGTGGTACGGGCGCCGCGCAGGGGCAGCGGCGGCGGGACGGCGACGTCGTCGGGGGACGCGGCCGGGGGCCGGCCGGGGTGGGCGGCGGGGGTGAGGGGGGACGCTTGAGTGTTTCCGGCGGCCCGGTCGTCCCCGATGTGGGAATCCGTCGCCGGCGTGGGGGGCTGCGCGTTCTCCCGTGTGTCCGAGGTGCCGGACAGCGCGGGGGTGTGACGCCCCGTCGGTCCCGTGCCGCCGTCCGCAGGGGGCAGCAGCGCGGTCGTCCCCGGCGCCCCGGTCACGGCGGCCGGTTCCCCGCCGAGCAGGGACTGCGGCACCACCAGCACGGCCTGCACACCGCCGTAGATGTTGGTCTGCAGCCGGACGTGGATGCCGTGCCGCCGGGCGAGCTGGGAGACCACGAACAGGCCGATCCGGCCGTCGGCCAGCAGGCTGGCGACATGCACCTGGTCGGGGTCGGCGAGCAGCGCGTTCATCCGGTCCTGCTCGCCGACGGGCATCCCGAGGCCGCGGTCCTCGACCTCGACGGCCAGTCCGGAGGTGACCAGGTTCGCCCGCAGGAGCACCTGGGTGTGCGGGGCGGAGAACACGGTCGCGTTCTCGACGAGTTCGGCGAGCAGGTGGATGACGTCGGCGACCGCGTGCCCGCGCAGGGTGCCGTCGACCGGCGGCACGAGCTTGACCCGCGAGTACTGCTCGACCTCGGCGATCGCGGACCGCAGCACCTCGGTCATGGGCACCGGGTTGCTCCACTGCCGTCGTGAGACGGCCCCGCCGAGCACGGCGAGGTTCTCCGCGTGGCGGCGGATGCGGGTGGCGAGGTGGTCGACGTGGAAGAGCCCCTTGAGCAGATCGGGGTCCTCCATCTCGTTCTCCAGCTCGTCGAGGATGGAGATCTCGCGGTGGACGAGGGACTGCAGTCGCCGGGCGAGGTTGACGAACACCTCGAGCTTCTGTTCGCTGCCCGCCTGGCTGGAGAGTTGCGCCGCCTGCACCACGGCGGTGACCGCGCCGTCGTGGGCGCGGGCGAGATCGGCGGAGAGCTGGTCGAACTCGTCGCCGTCGCCGCCGCGTTCGGTGCGCCGGCCGCGCGGGGGCGGCGGCTCGCCGTTGCGCAGCGCCGCGACGAGGGCGTGCAGGTCCGCCTCGCGCCGTGCCGTGGCGCGGCGCAGGACGCCCACGCGGTCGTGGACGGAGCGGGCCGCGCGCTCGGCGGCCACGGCGGCGATGACGATGCCGGCGAGGGCCACGGCGGTGGCGCCGCCGAGCACCGTCCACAGCGCGCCGTTCGGCCGCATCCCGCTGGAGCGGACGGTGAACAGCACGGCGGCGCAGGCGCTCAGGGCCACCGCGACGGGCGGCAGCACGGCGAGCCGGAGCAGCTGGGACCGTAAGGGCGACTCGGGCAGGCCGGGCGCGGGCCGGGCGGGCGGACGTCCGTGCCGTCCGCCCTCACGCCGCTCCGGCCGGGCGGCGGCGCCGTCGCGGCGGGCGCCGGGGCCGGGGGCCGGGGCGGTGGCGCTCCGAGGGGTGCGGGCCACGACCGTGGCGCCGACCGTCCCCGGGTGGCGGGGCTCCTCGCCCCGTCGGCTCCCTCGTCCGCCTTGTGGCTGCACGTACCGGTCCCCGCTCCCTGATCCCGATCCCTACGACACGGCCCGCGGCGCGAGGCGTCCTGCGACGTGAGCCGTCGCGAGCCGTC
This sequence comes from Streptomyces werraensis, assembly GCA_014656175.1. Taxonomy (GTDB): domain Bacteria; phylum Actinomycetota; class Actinomycetes; order Streptomycetales; family Streptomycetaceae; genus Streptomyces; species Streptomyces werraensis. The sequence goes on along the minus strand of BNBX01000003.1, from coordinate 17,634 downwards.
ACGCCGGGCGACCGACACTCACCGTAGTCGTCACCGCATCATGTGCGGTGGGCAGTTGACAAACTCGTGCGGACAGCATCGCGCTCTGGTATGAGGCGTCGTACGACAGACCGATAACCGTTCGGCCGGATACGGCGGGAGTGATCACACGGCGAACAATGCTGGTCAGAAGCAGTCGTGAGCGTTCTCGGGGCGCGGGAACGTGAAGGGGGGCGCGATCCGGACAGAGCGCGCCTTCAAGATGCCCTCACTCCCGGAAGGGCCTCGGGGGGCGGCTTCACCCCTCCGGCCAGAACCTCACTCTGAGTGGCGGAATGGGGGGGCGACGCCCTTCACATGCGAGGCGCCGACGCGCCCGTGGCCGACGCCCGCAGCTGTTCGATCACGTCGTCCAGGTGCGCCGCCACCGCCCGTGCCGCCGCCTCCGGGTCGGCGCCGGCGACGGCGTCGACGATCGCGAGGTGCTGCGGGAGGGACTGCGCGGGGCGTCCGGGGCGCAGGGCGAGCCGGAACTGGAAGCGGACCATCGGCCCGTTCAGCCGTTCGAGCTGGCGGCGCGCCACCTCCTGCCCGCTGGCCTCGATGACGAGTTCGTGCAGCCGCTGGTTGAGGGCGGAGTACGCGTCCCAGGCCCCGTCGGCGACGGCCTGCCGCATGTCGGCGCCGATCCGCCGGAGCTCCGCGCGCTGCCCGTCGCTCGCCCGGCCGGCCGCCTTCCGCGCGCACAGCTGCTCCAGCGCCGACCGGCACTCGGTGATCTGCACGGCCTCCTCGACGGACACCGCGCGGATCCGGGCGCCGCGGCGGGGGACGATCTCGACGATCTCCTCGGCCGCGAGGTCCTGCAGCGCCTCACGGACTGCGCCGCGCGTCGTCCCGTAGGCCTCCGCGAGGTCGAGCTCGACGAGCCGCTGGCCGGGTACCAGGTCCCCGGCTCGCAGGGCCTGCCTGATGGCGTTCGCCACATGCTCGCGGCCGGCAGCGCCCGTAAGCCTGTCCGTCACTCCGTCGACCTCTCCCTCGTCTTCCGTCCGTCCTCGGCGGCCCTCGCTGGGAGAACCCTAGTGCGCGGCACGGAGGCGGCCGCACCCGGGATCCCATCTGGCGAGCATTTTCGTCGGAACATCTTGTCAACAATCTCGTTGATGATTTAGCTTCCTCGCATCCTCAGATCGTTCGGCGCCACGCCGCCCGCCTCGATTCCGTCCACCGAAGGAGCGACCATGTCCGCCGTCGCAGCCGCCCGGGTCACCGAGGTCACCCGTCGCGGCTCCCAGACCGCGATCCCCTGCCTCTTCATGCGGGGCGGCACGTCGCGTGGGCCCTTCTTCGACGCACGGCTGCTGCCCGCCGACCCCGGCCTGCGGGACGCCGTGCTGCTGGCGGCGATGGGCTCCCCCGACCCCCGGCAGATCGACGGGGTCGGCGGCGCGCACCCCCTGACCAGCAAGATCGGCCTGGTGCGTCCGGGCACGGAGCCCGGCGTCGACGTGGAGTGGACCTTCGCCCAGGTGCAGCCCGACGGGGACACCGTCGACACCTCGGCCAACTGCGGCAACATGCTCGCCGCCGTCCTGCCCTTCGCCGTCGAGACCGGCATGGTCGAAGCGGCCGGCGACCGTACGACGGCCCGGGTGCTGACCCGGAACACCGGCATGGTCGCCGAGATCACCGTCGCCACCCCCGCCGGCGCCGACGGGACACGGCACGTCGCCTACGACGGGGCCGCCCGGATCGACGGCGTTCCCGGCACCGCCGCGCCCGTCGAGATCGGCTTCCTGGACACCGCCGGTTCCGTCGCGGGGGCCCTGCTGCCCACCGGGCACGCCCGGGACACCGTGGAGGTGCCGGGGACGGGCGCCGTGGACGTCACGCTGATCGACAACGGCCAGCCGCTGGTGATCGTCGAGGCCGCCCGCCTGGGCGCCACCGGCTACGAGTCCCCGGCGGACATCGACGCCGACGAGGCGCTCAAGGCCCGCGTGGAGGCGCTGCGCCTGGTGTGCGGGGAGGCGATGGGCCTCGGTGACGTGAGCGGGCGGAACTATCCGAAGATGACCCTCGTCGCGCCGCCCCGGCACGGCGGCACCCTGACCACCCGCAGCCTCATCCCCCGGGTCTGCCACCAGTCCATCGGAGTGCTGGCCGCCGTCACCGCGGCCACCGCCTGCGTCGTCGAGGGCACCGTCGCCCGGGACGTCGCGGCCGGGGTGTCCGGCACGGGGCCCACCGTCTCCGTCGAGCACCCCTCCGGAGAGTTCAGCGTCACCCTCGGCCTCGACCCCGCCGACCCGCAGCGGGTGACCCGCTCCGCGCTGCTGCGCACCGCCCGGCTGCTCATGGCCGGCGACCTGCTCGTCCCCCGTTCCGTCTGGGACCCCGCTCCCGTCCGTCAGGAGAAGCACGCGTGATCATCGACATCCACGGTCACTACACCACGGCCCCCGCCCCCCTCGGGCAGTGGCGGGACGCGCAGGTGGCCGCGCTCACCGACCCGCTGCGGGCGCCGGACCCGGCGGGCCCGGCGATCGGCGACGACGAGATCCGCGAGTCGATCGAGACGAACCAGCTGCGGCTGATGGACGAGCGCGGCGTCGACGTCACCGTCTTCTCCCCCCGGGCCTCGTTCATGGCCCACCACATCGGCGACTTCGCCACCTCCGCCGCCTGGGCGCGGATCTGCAACGACCTGTGCCACCGGGTGTCCGAGCTGTACCCGGACCGCTTCGTGCCCGGCGCGATGCTGCCGCAGTCGCCCGGGGTGGACCCGGCGACCGTGGTCCCGGAGATCGAGCGGGCGGTGCTGGAGCTGGGCGCGGTCACCGTCAACCTCAACCCGGACCCGAGCGGCGGCCACTGGACCGCTCCCCCGCTGACCGACCGGTCCTGGTACCCGGTGTGGGAGAAGCTCGTCGAGCTGGACGTGCCGGCCATGGTGCACGTGTCCACCAGCTGCAACCCGGCCTTCCACACCACCGGCGCGCACTACCTCAACGCCGACACCACCGCGTTCATGCAGCTGCTCGCCGGCGACCTGTTCGCCGACTTCCCGGAGCTGCGGCTGGTGATCCCGCACGGCGGCGGCGCGGTGCCGTACCACTGGGGCCGCTTCCGGGGGCTGGCGCAGGCGCTCGGCCGGCCCGAGCCGGAGGAGTCGCTGCTGCGCAACGTCTTCTTCGACACGTGTGTCTACCACCAGCCCGGCATCGACCTGCTGCTGGAGGTGATGCCCGTGGAGAACGTCCTCTTCGCCTCCGAGATGGTCGGCGCGGTGCGCGGGATCGACCCGCGCACCGGCCACCACTTCGACGACACCCGCCGCTACGTGGAGAAGGCGGGTCTCACCCCCGAGGACCTGGCGGCCGTCCAGGAGCGCAACGCCCGGCGGGTCTACCCCCGCCTCGACGCCCGGCTGGCCGCCCAGGGCCGCTGACCCCCCGCCGTCCCCGACCGTTCACCGCGGGCCGAGAATGCCCGCAGAAGCAAGGAGCCGCACCATGCACCACCTCGGAGTCGTCCACCGGACCGTCCACCGCGCCGACCCGGCCGCGGTCGAGGCCCTGTCGCGGTTCGGGGTCGCGACCGTGCACGAGGCGATGGGCCGCCTCGGTCTGATGCGCCCCTACATACGGCCCGTGTACGAGGGTGCGAAGCTGTGCGGGACCGCGGTGACCGTGCTGCTGCAGCCCGGCGACAACTGGATGCTCCACGTCGCCGCCGAGCAGGTGCGCGAGGGCGACGTGGTGGTGGCCGGCTGCACCACCGAGAGCGAGGACGGCTTCTTCGGGGAGCTGCTCGCCACCTCGCTGCGCGCCCGGGGCGCCCGGGGCCTGGTGATCGACGGCGGCTGCCGTGACGTGGACGACCTGCGCCGGATGGACTTCCCCGTGTTCTCCCGGGCGGTCAACGCCAAGGGCACGGTCAAGGCCACCCCGGGTTCGGTGAACGTGCCCGTCGTCGTGGCGAACGCCCTGGTCAACCCCGGTGACGTGATCGTCGCCGACGCCGACGGCGTGGTGGTCGTGCCGGCCGCCCGGGCCGCCGAGGTCGCCGAGGCGTCCGCGCGGCGCGAGGCGGCGGAGGAGGGCAAGCGGGAGCGACTCCGGGCCGGCGAGCTGGGCCTGGACATGTACGGCATGCGCGGCCCGCTGGCCGAGCTCGGCCTCACCTACGTCGACTGAATCCGAGGAGCACGATGACCGACCACGACACCGCGGTCACCCCGGGCTGGCTCGACTGGTACCGGGGGCCGGCCAAGCCCGCCTTCGTCCTGCCGCCGGGAACGGTGGACGCCCACTGCCACGTCTTCGGCCCCGCCGCCGAGTTCCCGTTCGCCCCGGAGCGGAAGTACACGCCGGTCGACGCCTCCAAGCACGACCTGTTCGCGCTGCGCGACCACCTGGGCGTCGACCGCAACGTGATCGTGCAGGCCACCTGCCACGGCGCGGACAACAGCGCCCTGGTGGACGCCCTGCACGCGGCCGGCGGTCGCGCCCGCGGGGTGGCCACGGTACGGCCGGACGTCACCGACGCGGAGCTGCGCCGGCTGCACGACGCCGGGGTGCGCGGCGTGCGCTTCAACTTCGTCCGCCGGCTGGTGGACGCGGCGCCGCGCGAGGCGCTGGAGACCGTGGCCCGCCGGGTGGCGCCGCTGGGCTGGCACGTCGTCCTCTACTTCGAGGCGGCGGACCTGCCGGACCTCGAGCCGTTCTTCGCCTCGCTGCCCGTCCCGCTGGTGATCGACCACATGGGCCGCCCGGACGTCACGCGGAGCGCGGACGGGCCGGAGTTCGCGCGGTTCCTGCGGTTCGTGGCGGCGAACGACGTATGGGTGAAGGTGTCCTGCCCCGAGCGGCTGACGGTCTCCGGACCGCCCGCGCTCGACGGGGAGCGGCATGCCTACCGGGACGTGGTGCCCTTCGCCCGCAAGGTCGTCGAGGAGTTCACCGACCGGGCGCTGTGGGGCACCGACTGGCCGCATCCGAACCTGAAGAACCACATGCCCGACGACGGTCTGCTCGTCGACCACATCCCGCACATCGCCACCACCGCCGAGCGCCGGCGGGCGCTGCTGGTCGACAACCCCCTGCGTCTGTACTGGCCCGAAGAGGCCCGCTGACGTCACCCCCCGGCCCGGTGAGACGGGTCCACCCCTTCCCAGGAGCGTGCAGTGCAGCACATCCCTACCACCAACGCGGCGAACCGGCTCGACCGGCTGCCGATCACGACGTTCCACAAGCGGACCATCCTCGCGGTGGCGTTCGCCTACTTCTTCGAGTTCGCTGACATCAACACCTTCGCCATCACGGCGCCGGTGGTGCGCGAGCAGTGGGGCGCCGACGTGAACCACGTCGCGTACGTCACCTCGCTGTCCTTCGTCGGCATGTTCGTCGGCGCCGTCGTGGCCGGCGGGCTGGCCGACCGGCTGGGCCGCAAGCAGACGCTGACCCTGACCACCCTGTGGTTCACGGTGTGGTCGTTCGCCTGCGTGTTCGCCTGGGACATCTGGTCCCTCGGCGTGTTCCGCGTGCTGACCTCGGCGGGTCTGTCGGCGATGACGGTCGTCGCCGTCGTCTACATCAGCGAGCTGTTCCCCAGCGCCAAGCGCGGCAAGTTCCAGGCGTACGCCATCGTCATCGGCATCTGCGGCACGCCCGTCACCAACCTGATCGCCTCCGCGGTGGTGCCGATGTCGGACTGGTCGTGGCGGCTGGTGTACCTCTGGGGCTCGCTGGGCGCGTTGTTCCTGTTCTTCGTGCGGCGGCTCGAGGAGTCCCCGCAGTGGCTGGAGGCGCGCGGCCGGCACGAGGAGGCCGAGGCGGTCCTGACTCGCATCGAGGCCCACGTGACGGCCGAGCACGGCCCGCTGCCCGAGCCGCAGCAGCCCAAGCCGAAGGGCCCTCCGGCGAAGCCGGGCCTGGGCATGCTCAAGGACAAGAAGTTCCTGTACCCGACGATCCTGCTGTCGGTCCTGTGGATCACCCAGACCATCGGCTTCTTCGGCTACTCCAGCTGGGCGCCGACCCTGCTGGCCGCCGAGGGTGTCAGCGTCGAGGACTCGATCTTCTACGTGGCGCTGACGACCGTGGGCGCGCCGCTCGGCTCGTTCCTCGCGGCCATGGTCACCGACCGCTTCGAGCGCAAGTGGTGCCTGGTGGTGTTCGGCCTGGTCATCGCCGCGTCCGGCCTGCTCTACGGGCTGACGTTCACGCCGGTGCTGATCGTCGTCTTCGGCTTCCTGGTCAACCTGTTCGAGCGCGGCTACACGGCCCTGGCGTACGCCTACGCCCCCGAGCTGTACGGCACCGAGGGCCGCTCGCTGGGCACGAGCATCGCCTACGGTCTGGGCCGGCTGTCGAACGCGGTGGGCCCGCTGATGATCGCCGGCGTCTACAACGGCATCGGCTACCAGGCGGTGTTCATGGTCATCGCCGGCACCTGGACGCTGGGCGCGCTGGTCCTCGCGGTGTTCGGCCCGGCGACCCGGCGGCGCCGGCTGGCGGCGGAGGCAGCGGCGGGGGCCGGGGCGAAGCCGGTCACGGCGACACCCTGAGGACGGGCGCTCGCGTGCGGCGGGCGGGCCGGAGGATGTCTCCGGCCC
>BNBX01000003.1:0-11019 GCA_014656175.1 Streptomyces werraensis | reverse complement strand
CCCCCCGCCGCTCTGTCACACCGGCCGGGCATCATGATCCCGGGCTCGGCCCCGGCAGGGGGCCGGTTGTGACGACAGAGGCGGATGATGGGCACGAGCGCGGGTTCGCATGCGTGGGCGAGGGCCGGGATGTGCGTGACCTTCACCCGGGGGCTGGAACCGCGCGAGGTGTTCGCCCGGTACGGGGCCGATCCGGGACGGGCGCGCCCGCTCGACCGGGACGCGGCCTCGGCTCTGCTCCCGGACGACGCGGACGACGGGCCGGTTTCGCTGCTGCGGGCCGGCAGGATCGGTGAGTGGACCTTCTGCGTCGAGGAGGACGGCACCATCGGCTTCGGCGAGGAGGCGCTCGCGGAGTTGTCCCGGGGGACGGAGACGTACGGCGTGGCGACGACCGAGGGGATCGACGTCTTCCAGCACTGGCGCGACGGTGAGTGCGTCGAGTACTTCGAGCCCGGCATGGAGCACAGCCGGTCCGAGCCGCACGGCCCCTGGTGGGACCGGGTGGAGGAGGCCCTGGCCGCGCACGAGGGCGAGGGCGCCGGGATGGCGCCGGTGGTGGCCCTCGTGCTCGGCCACCTCGGCATCACCCTGGACGACGCGGTCCTCGCCGGCCCCTGGGCCGGCCTGACGCTCGCCGTGGACGACGCGCCGACGGCCGGGCGGGGCGACAGCTACGCGGGCGAGGGCCCGGTTCCGCCGGGGGCCGTCATCTCCTGGTCGGTGTAGAGCCGGAAGTCGACCACGACGCAGCCGGCCTTCCCGTCCTCGGTGCGGCCGATCCAGACGGGGTAGGACCCGTCGCCCCAGCCGGCGCTCAGGGCGATGAGGTTCGGCTCGCCATCCGTACCGGGGAGTTCGACGCTGGGGCGGTCGACGAAGGAGAGGGGGACGAACACCTCTTCGTCCAGCCCTTCCTCGTCGACCGTCCGGGTCGCGTCCATGAAGGCCACCGTGCCGGTGTCGACGCCGACCCCGTAGAACTCGCCTTCGCCGAGCAGTGCCGGGTCCTCGTCGGGGCGGAGGACCATCTCCCATGTGCGGGGCGGGGCGTCCAGGAAGGTCACCTTGGCCGCGGCGACCCTCACCTCATGGGTTCCGCGCAGGAGCGACAGCGTGACCGGATATTCGCCCGGCGGTACGGCGACGGTCCGTGGTTCGGTGACCCAGCCGGGGTCCGAGACCACCAGCTGTCCTGACGTGATCCGCACCGCACCGGCGTCGCCGAGCTCGAGGGTGGCCGGACCGTCCGGGGTGTCGCGCGGGCCCGGCACGAACAGCCGCTCGACGCAGGTGGGGCGCAGCGGTCCCGCTCCCTCGTCCACGGACACGTCGTTCAGGACCACGGTCGGGGCGGGCTCGTGGCCCTGCTGGGCGAGGAACGGAGCGAACACCTGCCAGTCGCCGAACTCCGGCGCGGGGCAGGAGAGGACCTCGACGGCCGTGGTCTCCTGGTCGCCCTCGGTCAACCGGGTGTTCCGGTGAGCCAGCAGCATCCCCGTGCCGTACGGCTTGAAATCGATCATCTGCGCGCGGCGGAACGCGTCGTCGAACAGGTAGACCCGCCACATCCCGCGCGGCCATCGCTCGACCATGGCCAGCGGTCGCTCCCGCGAGGAGAGCAGCACCGCGTACGACATCCCGGCGGCATGTCGGCGGGACGCGAGCGCGCTCGGTATCGGGTCGGGGTGGGTCGGCCCCTCATGGGAGCCCCACATGTCGCCGTACGAGACGTCAAGACTGTCGATCATCACAGCCGACAGTCTGGCAGCGGGGTGTGACATCAGGCCCGTGCCGTGGGGCGTCGCCCCGGCTCGTCCCCGCTCGACGGGTCAGCGGTCGCCCGCGAGGTCGAGGTCGCCGCTGGGGGTCTCCTCGCTCCGCGACGGGCCGCCGGTGTTCCACACGCGCGGGACGGGCCGGGTGAGCGGACGCCACCAGGGTTCGGTGGGCAGTTCCCCGCCCGGCTCGAAGGGCGCGCCGGGACGGGGGAAGGCGACGGCCTGGCCCGCCGCCCCCGCGGCGTCCGTCATCCACTCACCCGGCTCCGCCCACGCGTGCGGGGCGAGGTTGAAGGTGCCCCAGTGGATGGGCATCAGCACGCCGCCGAGCCTCCCGCCCTGCAGGTCGAGGTGGGAGCGGACGCCTTCCTCGGGGGTCATGTGGATGTCCGGCCAGAACTCGGAGTAGGCGCCGACCTGGATCATCGTCGCGTCGAACGGGCCGTGGGCGGCGCCGATGTCGCGGAAGCCCTCGAAGTAGCCGGTGTCGCCGCTGTGGTAGATGCGGTGCCGCTCGCCGGCGACCGCCCAGGAGGCCCACAGGGTGTGCTGGGTGTTGCGCAGGCCCCGCCCGCAGAAGTGGCGGGCCGGGGTCGCGGTCAGGGTGAGCCGGCCGACCCGCGTCGTCTCCTGCCAGTCCAGCTCGCGCAGCCGGTCCGCGGAGACGCCCCAGCGCTCCAGATGGGCGCCCACGCCGAGGGGCACGGCGAACACGGTGTCCGTGCCGGCCAGCTCCTTGATCGTCGGCATGTCCAGGTGGTCGTAGTGGTCGTGGGAGATCACCACGACGTCCACCGGGCCGAGCGCGGCCAGCGGCAGCGGCACGGGGTGCAGCCGCTTCGGTCCGGCGAAGGGGAACGGCGAGCAGCGCTCACCCCATACGGGGTCGAAGAGCACCCGCTGTCCGTCGATCTCCGCGAGCACGCTGGAGTGGCCCATCCACGTCAGGCGCAGCCCGGTCGCGGGCGGGCGGCTCAGGTCGGCGAGGGTGGTGGGGTGCACCGGGATCGCACCCCGCGGGGCGCGGCGGGAGCGGGAGTCCTTGTCCAGGAACTGCTTGGCCATGTCCCGGCCCGACCCGGAGGGACGCATACGGGCCGGCCCGCCCGGGTTCTGGAACACGCCGTTCGCGAAGTGCGGGGACCTGCGGATCCGCGCCATGCGCTCACCGGCCGGCTCCGCGCCGAAGGCCGGCGGCCGCAGGGCACTGAGCCCCGCCCGGGGGGCGGAAGAAGCGGCCACGGTACCTCCAGATGGAATCGATCGGAGTTTCCATTATGTGCGGTGGCTCCGCCGGCGGGGGCGGTTGTGGAAACCGCCCCCGCCGGCCCGGCCCGCGCGCCGAACCCCTCAAGGGCCAAGACGCGCGAGCCCCGCGCCCGGCCGTCCCGCCTCGTGGCATCACGCCTCCTGGCGTCACGCCACCTTCGCGATCCGCGAGCGGATGTCCGCCGGGGACAGCGTCCCCTTCGCCGTGACGTGGTCGCCCGAGGACTCGCCTCGGAGGCGGCGGCCGATCCACGGGACCAGGTACTCGCGGGCCCAGTGGACGTCGTCCCGGCGGACCTCCAGGGTGCCGCGCGGCGGGAGAGGGGGCCACGGCTGCTCCGGGTCGGCCGGGACTCTGAGACCGAGGGCGAGGCCCGCGCGCAGTGCGACGCGGGTGTGACCCTCGGGCGACAGGTGCAGCCGGTCGGCGTCCCACGCCCTGCGGTCCTGCACGCTGCGCAGCGACCACAGGTCGAGCACCGGGCAGCCGTACCGGTCGGCGACGGCCCTGACGTGCCCGTTGTACGTGGCGATCTTGCCGCGCAGATGCTTGAGCAGCGGGACGCCCCGGGTGTCGAACCCGGTGGTCACCAGAACCGTGCCGGCCACCGCCGCGAGCTGGGCGACCGCCTTCTCGAAACGCTCGGCCACCTCGTCCGGGTCGGTGCCCGGGCGCAGGATGTCGTTGCCGCCCGCGCAGAAGGAGACCAGGTCGGGGGCGAGTTCGACGGCCCGGGGCACCTGGTCGGCCACGATCTGGTCCAGCAGCTTGCCGCGTACGGCGAGATTGACGTACCGGAAGTCGCCCTCGGGCCTGCGGTCGGCGAGCAGAACGGCGAGCCGGTCGGCCCAGCCGACGAACGCCCCGTCGGGGCCGGGGTCGCCGACGCCCTCGGTGAAGCTGTCCCCCACCGCCACGTACGACCCGATCACTGTTGCCTTGTCACTCTTCGAATCGTCTGCCACAGCCGGACATGATTCACCTTCGGATGTGACCTACGCGACCGTAGGCGGGGGTTGACGCGCGGTGAGATAAGCCACTTCAAGGTTTGGCCAAGCCAGGAATAGGTACGGCCCGGGCCCACCACGGGCCCGGACACGCCGAAGGCCGGCCCCGTGGATCGGGGTCGGCCTTCGGCGCGCGTGTCAGGAAGGGTGCCGCTCGGGGGTCAGATGGAGACGCCCTTGCCGCGGAGGTACGAGATCGGGTCCACGTCCGAGCCGTAGTCCGGGCCGGTCCGGATCTCGAAGTGCAGGTGCGGGCCGGTCACGTTGCCGGTCGCACCGGAGAGACCGACCTGCTGGCCGGCGCTCACCGTCTGGCCCGCCGAGACGGACAGCGAGGACAGGTGGGCGTACTGGGCGTAGTGGCCGTCGTTCAGCTTGATGACGACCTGGTTGCCGTACGCGCCGCCCCAGCCGGCGGAGACGACGGTGCCGGCGCCGACGGCCTTCAGGGAGGTGCCGGTCGGGACGCTGAAGTCCACACCGGTGTGGTAACCGCTGGACCACATGCTGCCGGCCACCTTGTAGGCGGTGCCGATGCCGCCGCCGGGCACCGGGGAGGTGAAGCCGGAGGCGGAAGCGGTCTGCGCGGACGCCTCGTTGGAGGAGGACTCCTCGGCGGTCTTCTGCGCGGGCTGCTCGGCCGGCTTCTCGGCCTTGGGCGCGGCGGGCTTGGCGGCCTGCGGCGAAGTGGACTGCTCCGGCGCGCTCTTGGCGGCGGACTTGCCGTCGATGGAGAGCTTCAGACCCGGGTGGATGAGCGACGGGTCGTCACCGACGGCCTCGCGGTTGTCCGCGTAGAGCTGCTTCCAGCCACCGTCGACGTGCTCGGTCTCGGCGATCTTGGCGAGGTAGTCGCCGGCCTTCACGGTGTACGTGCGGGCCTCGTCGCCCTTTTCGGCCTTGGCCTGCTGGCCGGTCACGGAGAGCGACTGGACCGAGGTCCCGGGGGCGGACTGCGGCGTCGCGGCGTGCGCGCCGGTGGCGCCGAGGAACGGCAGGGCGAGAGCGGCGCCACCGGTTCCGGCGACGGCGATGGTGCGGGTGAAAAGCTGAGCCTTGGTACGGCGGTGCTTACCCTTCGCGGGCATGACGAATTCCTCTCCGGCGCCTACGAGGTGAGCTGTCGGGTGCGGACTGGAGATGTCCGGCCGCGTTGCTGCGCGGCTTAACCCCAAGCCTGTTTCCGGGGCCCGGAACAGGCAGTTGTACCTGTGGGTCCCCCGCTCCTGCCGTACGTCGGGTCAGTGTGTGCGGGCTCCGGGCGGCGGCAGGATTAGGCGTTCCGTCCGGATCGGTTGGGAACGTAAGCGACCTCGACGCGGCGAAACAAGCGCGGGTTCCCGGAAACCCGCTTTCGCCGTGATCGAAAGGGGGAAATGACGTCACCGTGCGTCGATCCCGTGGGCGACTCGCTCGCGAATTCCCTTGCCGCGGAGGGGGATTACGTGAACATGGCGACAGCACACGGTCACCGATATGACGATGCTCACGCGCCCCCTCCTCAATTCCCTTTCTACCGGGGCACGTTATCCTCAATCACCCTAACCGGACAGTTCGCCTCAATCTCACCCAATGCGGATGTCACAGCCGACACATTCGCGACATCCTGATCTTGATGACGGCAGCCTCTCGCTCACTCCCCACGATTGAACAAAAGACGACACACTCCAACACTTCACCGGGCGGCCGACAACTCATTGCCCCAGGCAGGCATGTCGTATCGTCGAGTGGTGCCCGTCGACGAGCCGCGGCGACGGCGCGGAGTGGGAGGAGCCGTCCGTGACGCAGGAGATCCCGTCGACCGAGCCTCAGCTGACCGGGGTGCGCAACTTCCGCGACGTGGGCGGGCTGCCCACGGTGGACGGCCGGCGGGTGCGGCACGGGGTGCTGTTCCGCAGCGGTCACCTCGCCCACGCCACCGAGGAGGACGCCGCCTTCCTGGCCTCGCTCGGTCTGCACACCGTGTTCGACTTCCGCAACGCGGCCGACCAGAAGCTGGAGGGTCCGGACGTCGAGCTGCCGGGCGTGCGCAACGTCAACCTGCCGCTCAGCGACCCGGCCGACGGCGCGGAGTTCTGGAAGATGGTGCGCGACGGCGACCTGGACCAGCTGCGCGCGATCCTCGCCGACGGCCAGGGCGCCGACCGCATGATCACCTCGTACCGCATGATCATCAAGGAGCGCACCTCCGAGCACTCCCAGGTGCTGCGCGCGCTGGCCGAGGACAGCGTCCCCGCGCTGATGCACTGTGCGGCCGGCAAGGACCGCGCGGGCCTCTCGGTGGCGGTGACGCTGCTCGCCGTGGGCGTGGAGCGCGACGCGATCGTCGAGGACTACCTCAAGTCCAACGCCAAGCACCGCCGCTACAAGGTGCGGCGCAGCGGCAGCTCCCCCGACGCCTACTCCCCCGAGGTGATGGAGCTGCTCAGTCCGCTCTTCGACGCGCGTGAGGAGTATCTGGCGGCCGCCTTCGACACGGTCGAGGAGACCTGGGGCGGCGTGGACGCCTACCTGGAGCAGGGGCTCGGGCTCACCCCGGCCCACCGGGAGCGGCTGCGCGAGCGCCTGCTCGACTGACGCCCGCCCCGCCGCCCCCTTTCGCCGCCCCGCGGCCGCTACTTCTTCGGTGCGATCTCGAAGAGGAAGTAGATGAAGGCCGCGAAGAGGTGTCCGACCACGATGTAGACGAACAGCCGGACCCACAGGGCCCGGGGGAACTTCTCCTCCATGTCCTTACCGCTCACGGGGTCTCTCCAGGGGTCGGGCCCAGGCACAGGGTGGCCGTGGGACTCTGCAACAGGGTGTGCACGAACAGCAGCTCGACCCCGTCGGGGTCCTGAGCGGCGATGCGGTGCGGGGTGAGCGAGTCGAAGTGGGCGCTGTCGCCCGGGGACAGCCGGTGCAGGGTGTCCCCGAGACGCAGCCGGAGCCGTCCCTTGAGGACGTACAGCCACTCCTCGCCGGGGTGGACGCGCACGATGTCGCCCTGGGAGCCGTGCGGCACCTGGACCCGCAGCGCCTGCATGCCGCGTCCGGCGGCTCCGGCCTGCCAGTACGTCCAGCCGCCGGCCGCGGTGGGTTCCATGTCGGCGGCGCGCACCACGGCGTCCCGGTCGACGGCCGCCTCCCCGAGGAGCTCGGAGACGGTCGTACCGTAGATCCGGGCGAGGGAGAGCAGCATCGGCAGCGAGGGCTGCCGCTGACCGGTCTCCAGCCGGGAGAGGTGGGCGGGCGACAGTCCCGCCTGCCGGGAGGCGGCCTCCAGTGTCAGGGAGGCCCGCCGGCGCAGGGCGCGCAGCTGGGGAGCGACCGCGGGAAGCGCCTCGGCAGGCTCGTCCCGCGGGTCGGTCTCGGAGGAGCTCATGCCTCCATTGAGCACCGAGGATTGCCTCTGGGGCAATTTCCTTGCCCCAGAGGCAAAACCTGTCGGACCCGGTCAGCGGTTGGCGACCGCCTGCTTCACCAGGGTCCTGCCGAAGTCCCAGATGAGTCCGCCCTCGTGCGCGTCGTCCATCACCGCGGTGAAGGCGTCCACGAACCGGTTCACGTCCCCCTCGTCGATGATCAGCGGAGGGATCAGCTTGATCACCTCCAGGTGATCGCCGGAGACCTGGGTGAGGATACGGTGCCGCTGGAGCAGCGGCACCACCACCATCTGCGCGAAGAGTCCCTTGCGGGCCGCCTGGAGCACGGCCCAGCGCGAGCGCAGCTTCAGCGAGCGGGGCCGCCCGAACTCGATGCCGATCATCAGGCCCCGGCCGCGGACGTCGGCGAGCAGCTCGTAGCGGTCGGTCAGGGCGGCCAGCCGGGTCCGCAGGAGGTCCCCGACGGCGCGCACGTGCGCCACGATCTGCTCGTCCTCCATGACCGACAGCACCGCGAGGCCCGCCGCCATGGCCTGCGCGTTGGAGCCGAAGCTGGCGGAGTGCACCAGCACCCGGTCCATCGACGAGAAGACCTTCTTGAAAATCCAGTCCTTGCCGAGCGTGGCCCCCACCGGCACGTACCCGCCGGACAGCGCCTTGGCCACGCACACCAGGTCCGGCTCGACGCCCTCCTCGTGCTGGTAGGCGTAGAAGTCGCCGGTGCGGCCCAGCCCGGTCTGCACCTCGTCGGCGATCAGCAGCGCCTTGTGGCGGTGCAGCAGGTCCTGCGCGGCCCGCAGATAGCCGGGCGGGGCCTCGTGCACGCCCTTGCCCTGGATCGGCTCCACGATCAGCGCCGCCACGTCGCCCTTGCGCAGCTCCCGCTCCAGCGCGTCCAGGTCCCCGAGCGGCACGGCGGTGTCGGGCAGCAGCGGGGCGAACCCGTCCCGGAAGCCGGACTCGCCGTTGACGGACAGGGCGCCGGTGGTCAGCCCGTGGAAGGCGTGCTCGCAGTAGAGCACCCTGGGCCGGCCGGTCGCGTAGCGGGCGAACTTCAGGGCGCCCTCCACCGCCTCCGTGCCGCTGTTGCCGAAGAACACCCGGTCCAGGTGCGGGCTGTGGGCGAGGAGCCGTTCGGCGAGCAGGCCCGGCAGCGGCTGGCAGTCGAAGCGGGTGAGGTCGGCGAGCGACAGGTCCAGGACGTCGTGCAGCGCCTTGCGGACCACGGGGTGGTGGCGGCCGAGCCCCATCACCCCGAACCCGGCGAGCATGTCCAGGTGGTCGTTGCCCTCGGCGTCCCAGAAGTGGGCGCCCTCGGCGCGCTCGTAGACCTTGTCGAAGCCGATGGTGTGCAGCATGCGCGGGAGCTGCGGGTTGAGGTACCGGTTGTGCAGCTCGTAGCGCTCGGCCCCGCGCTCGGCCAGCAGCGCGCCGAGGTCGAACTTCCCGGCCTGTGACGACTCCGACGCGGACTCCGCGGTGGTCATGCCTGGTGCTCCTGTGCGTCCGGTGACTGTTTCGCGAGTTCCTCCCCGGCGGCGAGGCTCGCACTGATCCGCCCGGCGACGTCGACGGGCGTGAGACCGATGTCGGCGAGGACCTCGCCTCGCTTGGCGTGCGCGAGGAACTGCTCCGGGATGCCGAACCGCCGTACCGGCACGTCGACCTCGGCGTCGCCCAGCGCCAGCGCCACCGCCGAACCGACCCCGGCCGCCCTGCTGTTGTCCTCCACGACGGCCACCAGCCGGTGCCGGGCGGCCAGCGGCGGGAGGGCGGGGTCGACGGGCTTGACCCAGCGGGGGTCGACCACGGTGCAGCCGATCCCGCGCGCCTGGAGCAGCTCCGCGGCCTGGAGGCAGACGGACGCCATCACCCCGACGGCCACCAGCAGCACCTCGGACTCGTCCGCGCGGTGCAGCACATCCATGCCGCCGATCCGGTCCACCGCCGGGATCGCCGGGCCGACGGACTCCTTCGGGAAGCGCAGCAGGGTCGGCGCGTCGTCCACCGCGACCGCCTCGCGGAGCTGGGTGCGCAGCTGGTCGGCGTCGCGGGGCACGGCGATGCGCAGGCCGGGCACGACCTGGAGCACCGACATGTCCCACATGCCGTTGTGGGAGGCGCCGTCGGTGCCGGTGACGCCGGCCCGGTCCAGGACGAAGGTGACGCCGCAGCGGTGCAGGGCCACGTCCATCAGGAGCTGGTCGAAGGCGCGGTTGAGGAAGGTGGCGTAGACGGCGACGACCGGGTGCAGTCCGCCGGTGGCGAGACCGGCCGCGGAGACGGCGGCGTGCTGCTCGGCGATGCCGACGTCCCACACCCGGTCCGGGAAGCGCTCGGCGAAGGGGCCGAGGCCGACGGGGTGGAGCATGGCCGCGGTGATGGCCACCACGTCCTCGCGTTCCTCGCCGATCCTGACGATCTCCTCGCCGAAGACCGAGGTCCAGGACGGCCCGCCGGAGGGGGTCAGCGGCGCGCAGGTGAGCGGGTCCATCACGCCGACGGTGTGGAAGTGGTCCTCCTCGTGGGCGAGGGCCGGTTCGTAGCCGCGGCCCTTCTCGGTGATGCAGTGCACGAGGACGGGGCCGTGGAAGCGCTTGGCTCGGCGCAGAGCCGACTCCACGGCCCTGATGTCGTGGCCGTCGATCGGGCCGACGTACTTCAGGCCCAGGTCCTCGAAGAGGCCCTGGGGGGCGAAGGCGTCCTTGAAGCCCTTCTTCGCGCCGTGCAGCGCCTCGTAGACGGGCGGGCCGACCACGGGGGTGCGCTGCAGGACGTCCTTGCCCCAGGCCAGGACGCGTTCGTAGCCGTCGGTGGTGCGCAGGGCGGCGAGGTGGTTGGCGAGGCCGCCGATGGTGGGGGCGTAGGAGCGTTCGTTGTCGTTGATGACGACGATGAGCGGACGGTCCTTGGCGGCGGCGATGTTGTTCAGCGCCTCCCAGGCCATGCCGCCGGTGAGCGCGCCGTCGCCGACGACGGCGACCACGTGCCCCTTCTCGCCGCGCACCCGGCGGGCCTTGGCGAGCCCGTCGGCCCAGCCGAGCGCGGTGGAGGCGTGGCTGTTCTCGATGACGTCGTGCTCGGACTCCTCGCGGGAGGGGTAGCCGGAGAGGCCGCCCTTGCCGCGCAGCTTGGAGAAGTCCTGACGGCCGGTCAGCAGCTTGTGCACATAGCTCTGGTGGCCGGTGTCCCACAGGATGCGGTCGACCGGCGACTCGAAGACCCGGTGCAGGGCGACGGTCAGTTCCACCACCCCGAGGTTGGGTCCGAGGTGGCCCCCGGTCCTGGCGACCGC
This sequence comes from Streptomyces werraensis, assembly GCA_014656175.1. Taxonomy (GTDB): domain Bacteria; phylum Actinomycetota; class Actinomycetes; order Streptomycetales; family Streptomycetaceae; genus Streptomyces; species Streptomyces werraensis. Next base: position 301 of record BNBX01000003.1, on the reverse strand, counting down.
GTGCACCAGGAACTCCCTGATCTCGTCGGACAGTTCACCGAGTTCCGCCTCGGTCAGCGCCTTCAGGTCACGTGGTTGCCGAATGCTCTCCAGAATCGTCACGCTCGGGCCCCCTTCGGTTCCGTGCTGCTCAGCTCACGGTGACGGCCGGCTCCCCCGACGCGATACCGTCCTTCTCCATCTGCTCGGCGATCTTCATCGCCTCCTCGATCAGCGTCTCCACGATCTTCGACTCCGGCACGGTCTTGATGACCTCGCCCTTCACGAAGATCTGCCCCTTGCCGTTGCCGGACGCCACACC
>BNBX01000002.1:438775-922393 GCA_014656175.1 Streptomyces werraensis | reverse complement strand
GGCCCGGCGATGGCCTACGAGGCGCTGCGCGCCTACACCGCGCGGGACCTGACGTTCCGGTTCGTGTCCAACGTCGACGGCGCGGACCTGCACGAGGCGATCCGCGACCTGGACCCGGCGGAGACGCTGTTCATCGTGGCGTCGAAGACGTTCACCACGATCGAGACGGTCACCAACGCCACGTCCGCCCGTGCCTGGCTGCTCGACGCGCTCGGCGACGAGAAGGCGGTGGCGCGGCACTTCGTCGCCCTGTCGACCAATGCGGAGAAGGTGTCGGCCTTCGGGATCGACACGGCGAACATGTTCGAGTTCTGGGACTGGGTCGGCGGGCGGTACTCCTACGACTCGGCGATCGGGCTGTCGCTGATGATCGCGATCGGCCCGGACCGGTTCCGGGAGATGCTGGACGGCTTCCGCATCGTCGACGACCACTTCCGCACCGCCCCGCCGGAGGCCAACGCGCCGTTGCTGTTGGGCCTGTTGGGGGTCTGGTACAACAACTTCCACGACGCGCAGTCGCACGCGGTGCTGCCGTACTCGCACTACCTGTCGAAGTTCACCGCCTACCTCCAGCAGCTCGACATGGAGTCCAACGGCAAGTCGGTGGACCGCCAGGGCAGGCCCGTGAGCTGGCAGACGGGTCCGGTCGTCTGGGGCACCCCCGGCACCAACGGGCAGCACGCCTACTACCAGTTGATCCACCAGGGCACCAAGCTCATCCCCGCCGACCTGATCGGCTTCGTCCGCCCGATCGCCGAGCTGAGCGAGGGACTGAAGGCGCAGCACGACCTGCTGATGGCCAACCTGCTCGCACAGGGGCAGGCGCTGGCCTTCGGCAAGACGCCGGACGAGGTGCGCGCCGAGGGCGTGCCCGAGGAACTGGTCCCGCACAAGACCTTCCAGGGCAACCACCCCACCACGACGATCCTGGCCACCGAGCTGACCCCGTCGGTGCTGGGCCAGCTGGTCGCGCTGTACGAGCACAAGGTGTTCGTGCAGGGCGCGATCTGGAACATCGACTCCTTCGACCAGTGGGGCGTCGAACTCGGCAAGGTCCTCGCCAAGCGCGTCGAGCCCGCCCTCACCGAGGGCGCCGACGTCCCCGGCCTCGACCCGTCCACGGCCGCGCTGGTGGCCGCCTACCGCGAACGCAGGAAGTGAACTGACATGCAGATCGGTCTTGTTGGTCTCGGCAAGATGGGCGGCAACATGCGCGAGCGGCTGCGCCGCGCGGGCCACACCGTCATCGGCTTCGACACCAATCCCGCGGTGTCCGACGTGCCGCACCTGTCCGACCTGGTCGACCAGCTCGACGGGCCGCGCGCGGTGTGGGTGATGGTCCCCGCGGGCCGCCCCACCCAGGAGGTCATCGACCGGCTGGCGAGCCTCCTCAAGCACGACGACGTCGTGGTGGACGGCGGCAACTCCCGCTGGACCGACGACGAGAAGCACGCCAAGGAACTGGCCGCCCGGGGCATCGGCTTCGTCGACGCCGGCGTCTCCGGCGGCGTCTGGGGCCTGGAGCACGGCTACGCCCTCATGGTCGGCGGCGAGACGGAGTACGTGGAGCGGCTGAAGCCGATCTTCGACGCCCTCAAGCCGGACGGCCCGTACGGCTACGTCCACGCGGGCAAGGTGGGCGCCGGCCACTTCGCGAAGATGGTCCACAACGGCATCGAGTACGCCATGATGCAGGCCTACGCCGAGGGCTGGGAGCTGCTGGAGAAGGTCGACTCGGTGGACAACGTCCGGGAGGTGTTCCGCTCCTGGCAGGACGGCACCGTCATCCGCTCCTGGCTGCTGGACCTCGCGGTGAACGCCCTCGACGACGACGAGCACCTGAGGAAGCTGCGCGGTTACGCCGAGGACTCGGGCGAAGGCCGCTGGACGGTGGAGGCGGCCATCGACAACGCCGTGCCGCTGCCCGCGATCACCGCGTCGCTGTTCGCCCGGTTCGCCTCCCGGCAGGAGGACTCGCCGCAGATGAAGATGGTCGCGGCGCTGCGCAACCAGTTCGGCGGTCACGCCGTCGAGACGAAGAAGGCCTGAGGCACCGTGGGGGATCTGCTGCTCGCGCGGCACGGGGAGACGGAATGGAGCAGGGCGGGCCGCCACACCGGCGGCACCGACCTGCCGCTCACACCGGCCGGCGAGGCGCAGGCCCGGTCCCTGGCCCCGCTGCTGGCGGGCCGCGGCTTCGCCCTGGTCCTCACCAGCCCGCTGGCCCGTGCCCGCCGCACCGCCGAACTGGCGGGCCTGACCGGCGCCGAGCCGGAACCGGACCTGCGGGAGTGGGACTACGGGGCGTACGAGGGCGTGACCACCGCGGACATCCACACCTCCCGGCCGGGCTGGGACCTGTGGACCGACGGGGTGCCGCCCGGCGAGGAGTTCCCCGGCGAGTCCCCGGAGCAGGTGGGCGCCCGCGCCGACCGGGTGCTGGCGCGGGTCTCCGGTGCCCTGGAACGGGGTGACGTGATGCTGGTCGCGCACGGTCATCTGCTGCGGGTCCTCACCGCGCGCCGCTTGGGCCTGCCCCCGTCCCACGGGCGTCTCTTCCGGCTGGAGACGGGCACCCTGAGCCGGCTGTCCCTGGAGCACGGCGCGCCGGTGATCGCGGAGTGGAACACCCGGCCGCCCTCACCCGCACCGGGCTGACCGCCCCTGTCCTCGGCTCCGGCGCGTCCCGCACGGCCTCCCCCGGCCGACGGGACGCGCCTCTCGCCGTTCCGGAGACGTGCCCGTCGCACGTCAGCGGCGTTCTCAGCCCTACGGGACGCACCCCCGCGGTTCCCGAGGTGTGCCCGCACCGCGGCCCCGCGGGGCACGCCCCTCGTCGTTCCGCAGGCGTGTCGGTGGCGCGTCAGCGGCGGATCAGGAATGGAGAAGCACCGGCGGGGCCCGTCGGCCTAGGCTGTCGGTGGCGCGCGACGCCCGGGGCGGGGGACGCCGTACGGGCCGGCCGGGACGCGGTCGTGGGCGCGCCGCCACGGGCCGGCCGGACGCACCCTGCCGCCGGCCGGACCGAGCCGGGGAACGCCGGCGGGGACCGCGAAGGCGGACCCGCCCGACGGATGGAGAACCACGACCATGGTCACGAGCACGGACCCGCAGCGGCCGGGCGGACACGTCGCCGACAGCCACGACCTGATCCGCGTGCACGGCGCGCGTGAGAACAACCTCAAGGACGTCAGTGTCGAGCTGCCCAAGCGCCGCCTGACCGTGTTCACCGGCGTGTCCGGCTCGGGCAAGAGCTCGCTGGTCTTCGACACCATCGCCGCCGAGTCCCAGCGCCTGATCAACGAGACCTACAGCGCCTTCCTCCAGGGGTTCATGCCGACGCTGGCCCGCCCCGAGGTGGACGTGCTGGAGGGGCTGACCACGGCGATCACCGTCGACCAGCAGCGGATGGGCTCCGACCCGCGCTCGACGGTCGGCACCGCCACCGACGCCAACGCCATGCTGCGCATCCTCTTCAGCCGTCTCGGCAAGCCCTACTTCGGCCCGCCCGGCGCGTTCTCCTTCAACGTGGCCTCGGTGACGGCGAGCGGCGGCTTCACCGTCGACCGCGGCGGCGAGAAAACGAAGACCGAGAAGGTGACCTTCTCCCGCACCGGCGGCATGTGCACCCGCTGCGAGGGCCGCGGCACCGTCACCGACATCGACCTCACCCAGCTCTACGACGACTCCAAGTCGCTCAACGAGGACCCGTTCACCATCCCCACCTACACCGGCGGCGGCTGGGTGGTGCGGGTGATCGCCGAGTCGGGCTTCTTCGACCCGGACAAGCCGATCCGCGAGTACACCAAGAAGGAACGCCACGACTTCCTGTACCGGGAGCCGACCAAGGTGAAGGTCGGCGGCGCCAACCTCACCTACGAGGGGCTGATCCCCAAGCTGCAGAAGTCGATGCTGAGCAAGGACCGGGAGTCGATGCAGCCGCACATCCGGGCCTTCGTGGACCGGGCGGTCACCTTCACCACCTGCCCCGAGTGCGACGGCACCCGGCTCACCGAGGGCGCTCGCTCCTCCAAGATCGCAGGCGTCAGTATCGCCGACGCCTGCGCGATGGAGATCAGGGACCTCGCCGAGTGGGTGCGGGGCGTGGACGAGCCGTCCGTGGCGCCGCTGCTCACGGCGCTGCAGCACACCCTCGACTCGTTCGTGGAGATCGGCCTGGGCTATCTGTCCCTGGACCGGCCGTCCGGCACGCTGTCCGGGGGCGAGGCGCAGCGGGTCAAGATGATCCGGCACCTCGGCTCCTCCCTCACCGACGTCACATACGTCTTCGACGAGCCCACCATCGGGCTGCACCCGCACGACATCCAGCGGATGAACGACCTGCTGCTGCGGCTGCGCGACAAGGGCAACACGGTGCTCGTGGTCGAGCACAAGCCGGAGGCCATCGCGATCGCCGACCATGTCGTCGACCTGGGACCCGGCGCCGGCACCGAGGGCGGCACGGTCTGCTTCGAGGGCACCGTCGAAGGCCTGCGGGCCAGCGGCACGATCACCGGCCGCCACCTCGACGACCGCGCCTCGGTCAAGGACACCGTCCGCAAGCCCACCGGCGCCCTGGAGATCCGCGGCGCCACGGCGAACAACCTGCGACACGTCGACGTCGACATCCCGCTCGGCGTGCTCACCGTCGTCACCGGTGTGGCCGGCTCCGGCAAGAGCTCCCTGCTGCACGGCTCGATCCCCGCCGACCAGGGCGTGGTCGCGGTCGACCAGACCCCGATCCGCGGCTCCCGGCGCAGCAACCCGGCGACGTACACCGGCCTGCTGGAGCCGATCCGCAAGGCGTTCGCCAAGGCCAACGGCGTCAAGCCCGCGCTGTTCAGCGCGAACTCCGAGGGCGCCTGCCCCACCTGCAACGGCGCCGGGGTCGTCTTCACCGACCTGGGCATGATGGCCGGCGTCTCCACCACCTGCGAGGACTGCGGCGGCAAGCGGTTCGACGGGTCGGTCCTCGAGTACCGCTTCGGCGGACGCGACATCAGCGAGGTGCTCGGGATGTCGGTGACCGAGGCGGAGGAGTTCTTCCGGGAGGGCGAGGCCCGGCTGCCGGCCGCCCACAAGATCGTGCAGCGGATGGCAGACGTCGGGCTCGGCTACCTCACCCTCGGCCAGCCGCTCACCACCCTGTCCGGCGGTGAACGGCAGCGGTTGAAGCTCGCCACGCACATGGGCGACAAGGGCGGCGTGTACGTGCTGGACGAGCCGACCACCGGTCTGCACCTCGCCGACGTCGCGCAGCTGCTGGGGCTGCTGGACCGGCTGGTCGACTCCGGCAAGTCGGTGATCGTCATCGAGCACCACCAGGCCGTCATGGCGCACGCCGACTGGATCATCGACCTGGGCCCCGGCGCCGGCCACGACGGCGGGCGGATCGTCTTCGAGGGCACCCCGGCCGAGCTGGTCGCCGCCCGCTCCACCCTGACCGGCGAGCACCTCGCGCAGTACGTGGGCGCCTGACCTCGCGCCGGGTGCGCCGGGGTTCTTCTTGGTCCAGCTAGCCCCCGGCGCCCCGGCGCGGGATGCCGTACGCCCGGTCGACGTGCAGGCGCAGCACCAGCCGGCGGTCGCGGACCATCGCCGCCCGGTACTCCTCCCAGTCCTCGTGCTCGCCGTTGATGTCCCGGTAGAGCCGGATCAGCTCCTCCACGGTCTCGTCGTACGGCTGCCCTGCGACCGGCGTCAGCTCTGCGGTGCCCTCCGCGACCGTGTACGCCCAGCGGTCCGGGGTGGTCACGTGGTAGGACGCCCGGGGGTCGCGCCGCAGGTTGCGGGTCTTCGCCCGGTCGTCGGTGAGGGAGACGCGGACGACCCGCTCGTCGGGGTAATAGGCGTGCATGACGTTGGACAGCTGGGGCCGTCCGTCGCGTTTGATCGTGACGAGCACTCCGCCGTGCCCCTCGGAGAGCAGGGCGAGCAGTGCGTTCTGTTCTGCGTCCTGGGTCATGCTTCGATCAACGGCCCGCACCGGGCCGGCGTTCCCCGGAGGTGTGCGATGGCGGTGCTGCGGCAGGAGGCCGATCCCCGAGAGGCGGGGCTGGACCCGGACGCGCTGGAGCGTCTCGACCGGGAGCTGGCCCGCCGGGTCGACGACGGGGAGATGCCCGGGTTCCTGGTCGCCGTCGCCCGCGCCGGGCGCGTAGCGCATCTGACGGCGTACGGGGCGCGGGATCTCGCGGCCGGGCTGCCCGTGGAGAGCGACACCCTGTGGCGGATCTACTCCATGACCAAGCCGGTCACCACCGTGGGCGCGCTGATGCTGGTGGAGGACGGCCTGCTGTCCCTGGACGACGAGGTGGGCCGCCACCTTCCCGCGTTCGCCGAGCCCCGTGTCTACGTGGACGGCTCGGGCGACCGGGTGCGCACCCGCCCGGCGGCCGGCCCGCTGCTGGTACGGCATCTGATGACGCACACCGCCGGGCTGACGTTCGCCTTCTACCACGCCCATCCGGTCGACGCGCTGTACCGCGCGGCCGGGCTGGACTCGTCGGTGGCGCCGGGCACGGACCTCGCCGGGACGACGGACGTGTACGCGAGCCTGCCGCTCCAGTTCGATCCGGGCACACGCTGGAACTACTCGGTCGCCACCAACGTGCTCGGCCGGATCGTCGAGGTCGTGTCCGGGCGTCCCCTCGACGCCTACCTGGCCGAGCGTGTGTTCCGGCCGCTCGGCATGGAGGACGCCGGGTTCGAGGTGACCGACGCGCAGGCGGAGCGGCTGGCCGAACTGTACGGCGAGACGGACGACGGGGGCATCGAGCCGATCGACGGGCTTCCGCTGCGGGACCGGCCCCGCTTCCTGTCCGGCAGCGGCGGCATGGTCGCCTCCGCACACGACATGCACCGCTTCATGGAACTGCTGCGCCGGCACGGCGAACTCGACGGCACACGGCTGCTCCGCCCGGAGACGGTCGGCCTGATGACCCGCAACCACCTTCCGGGCGGCGCCGATCTGCGCACGGCCGGCGTCCCCCCGCACGACGACCCCGGCAACGAAGGCGTCGGGTTCGGCCTCGGCGTCTCCGTGGTCGTCGACCCGTCACGCACCCGGGAGCCGTCCGGCCTCGGCGCCTACGGCTGGAGCGGAGTGGCCACCACCACCTTCTGGGTCGACCCCGGCCGCGACCTGACCGTGCAGTTCTACACGCAGGTGCGGCCCAGGTCCTCCCACACCGTCTACCGCGACCTCAAACGGCTGGTGCACGAGGCACTCGCCGACTGACCCCGCGGCGGCGGTTCCTCCGGCCGGCGGGGCGTCAGGACAGGTGCCCCACCGCGTCCAGGTGCGGGAGGTGGTGGTCGAGCCGCTCCCGCTTGGTACGCAGGTAGGTGATGTTGCTCTCGCACGGCTCGATCAGCAGCGGCACCTGCTCGTCGACCTCCACGCCGTGCCGGACCAACGCCTCACGCTTGCGCGGGTTGTTGGACATCAGCCGCACCGAACGCACGCCCAGGTCCTTCAGCATCCCGGCGGCGACGGCGTAGTCACGGGCGTCGACCGGCAGACCGAGCGCCAGGTTCGCCTCCACCGTGTCCAGGCCCTCCGCCTGCAGCGCCATCGCGCGCAGCTTGGCGAGCAGACCGATGCCACGGCCCTCGTGGCCCCTCAAGTACACGACGACGCCCGCCCCTTCGGCGACGACCGCACGCAGCGCCGCGGCCAGCTGGTCGCCGCACTCGCAGTGCTGGGAGCCGAAGGCGTCGCCGGTGAGGCACTCCGAGTGCAGCCGGGTCAGCACCCGGTCCGCGCCCAGGTCCCCGTGAACGAGCGCCACCTGTTCGTCACCGCGGTCGTGGTCCAGGTAACCGATCGCCTGGAACTTCCCGTACACGGTGGGCAGCGGCGCATTCACGACGCGTTCCACACCGGTCCGCCGCTGAGGCTGCTTGCCGAGTACGCCTATTTTTTCTGTCATGATTCTCGAGTTCCTAAGCAGAGACGAAAGGCCGTGACGGATATGGGTGGTTCACACGAGCGGTCGGCGGCATACGGCCCGGTGCACGGTCTGTTGCCGGCGGATACTACAGAGGATGTACGGACGCGGGGAGCCGGCGTCTCACGTCAGATCGCGGTACTTCCGGTGGGAAGTCATGAACAGCACGGTCCCTTCCTGCCGTTGGCGACGGACACGCTGGTCGCCTGCGCCATCGCACGGGCGGTCGCCGGCTCCTACCCCGTGCACCTCCTTCCTCCGGTGACCATCTCCTGCTCGCACGAGCACGCGGCCTGGCCGGGCACGGTGTCCATCTCCTCCGTGACCCTGCACGCCGTGGTGCGGGACATCGCCGACTCGCTGCGCCGCTCGGGCGTCGACACGCTGGTGCTGGTCAACGGGCACGGCGGCAACTACGTGCTGGGCAACGTCGTCCAGGAGGCCTCCGCGCGTGGTGAGCGCATGGCGCTCTTCCCGGCCCCGGAGGACTGGGAGGCGGCGCGGGAACACGCCGGAGTCGTCACATCGCTGCTGACGGACATGCACGCGGGCGAAATCGAGACGTCCATTCTTCTGCACACTTCTCCCGAGGTTCTCCGTCCCGGTTACGAGACGTCCGACCACGTTTCGGACGACCGGCGTCATCTGCTCACCACCGGAATGTCCGCCTATACGGATTCCGGCGTCATCGGCCGGCCTTCGCTGGGCACCGCGGAAAAGGGCAGAGAACTTCTCGCGAGCCTCGCGGATTCCTTCGGCGCGTATTTCTCGCTTCTGACCTCCGACAGCTGAGCGGGAATCCGGACGACCGGGGCCGGTGCGCTCGGCGCGGGCGGGCGGAAGCCCCATGACGCCGGTACCGGCCCCGCGGGGTCCGCCGCGCCGCGGACACGGGTGGCGGCGTACCACCGGGCCACCAGCACCACCGCCCCCGGCAGACTGGCCGCCAGGCTGAGCACCCCGTACACGACGGCGACCGTCAGCCCCCGTCCCGCGCCGAGCCCCGCCGCTGAGAACGCCCACGCGGCGACGCCCTCCCGCGGCCCCCAGCCGCCCACGTTCAGCGGCAGGCTCATCGCCAGCAGCGCCAGCAGGGCGAGCGGCAGCAGTTGAGCCACCGACGCCCCGGCCCCGGCGACGTCCGCGGCGAGGACGAACATGGCCACGTAACCGGCGAGCACGACCACGGACGACACCAGGACGCCCGGCGCGGTGGACCGCGAGAACAGCGCCTGCCGAGCCTCGCCGAGCATCCCGCGCACCGCGCGGGGCTTCCGCCCGGACGGCGCCCGGTTCATCCGCAGGGCCAGCACCACCGCGCAGGCGCCCACCAGTGCGAGCCCGGCCGGCGGGGCGGCCTGCCGCATCTGGTCGCGGACCGGGGACGGCATGGTCAGCAGCACCGCTCCCCCGGCGGCGAGCAGCGCGAACTGCCCGGCCGTCCGTTCCAGCACCACCGCCCGTACGCCCCGCCCGAGGTCACCGGCGTTCTGCCCGTGCCGCACGGCCCGGTGCACGTCGCCCAGGACGCCGCCGGGCAGTGCCGCGTTGAGGAACAGGGCGCGGTAGTAGTCCGCGACGGCCGCGCCGAACGGCAGCCGGATGCCGATGCCCCGCGCCACCAGCGCCCAGCGCCAGGCACTGAACACGGTGGTCACCAGACCGATGCCGAGGGCGACGGCCAGCGTGGCCGCGTCGATGCGCCGCACCCCGTCCACGAAGGCGCCGGTGCCGAGCCGCCAGAACAGCACGGCGAGGATGACGACGCCGGCGAACGTGCCGAGGCGGGTGCGCACGGCGGGACTGCCCAGCCGCCCGAGCACACGGCGGACGCCGCCCCCGGCCGGCTGCGGTCCCGCCGCGGGCGCCTCCGCCTCGGCCGTCTCCCCCGTGTGCGTGCTCATGCGCCGCCGTCCACCGGGCGGCACAGGGCGAGCAGGTCGGTGTGGTGCACGACCACCCGCAGCTTGCCCGCCGCGCAGGCTTCGAGCCGCTCGGCGAGGTAGGCGCCGGCGCGCTCCGCCAGCTCCGGCCGCTCCTCCACCGCCGCGCCGACCCAGCCCCGCAGCCACTGCTCGGTGAGCGCGGCCTCCCGCGGACCGAGCCGCCACGGGCTGGGGTTGAGCCGCACGGTCGCACCGAGCTCGGTGAACGCCTCGGCGGCGGCCGTGACCGCGTCCGGGCCGAGGAGTCCGCCGCGGCGCTGGTGGGCGTTGAACGCCTCCGTGATCTCCGCGTCCAGCGGATGCGGCTCCGTCAGGTCCACGCGTCCGGCCACCGACAGGGTGAGCAGCGCCGGGCAGCCGGCTCCCGCGCAGGCGGCGGCCAGCGCGCCGACCTCCTCGCGGGTGAGGACGTCGAGCAGGGCGGACGCCGTCACCAGGGACGCGCCGGCCAGCGCGTCCGGGGTGAGCCGGGCGACGTCGCCGCGCCGGGTCTCGACGGTGACATGGCTGCCGTCGGCGGCGGAGCGCGGGGAGGCGACGGCGGCGAAGTGCAGGAGATAGGGGTCGCGGTCGTGCAGCACCCAGTGCTGGGTGCCGTCCAGACGGGGCGCCAGCCAGCGGCCCATGGAGCCGGTGCCGCAGCCGATGTCGTGCACGACGAGGCCGCCGCCGGCCCGGCCGGGCAGATTGGCGAGCCGGATCCGCAGCGGGTCCAGCAGGTCGTAGGAGCGGGCGGCGGCGTCGGCCGGTTCGCGCAGTTGGAGCCACTCGGGCGCGTAGCGGGGCGGCTCCTCCTCGCCGGTGTCCCGCAGCCGCACCGTGGCCCGCTCGCCGGGGCGGGGTCCGGCGGGCCCGGCGCCGGGGATGACCGACGCGCCGTCCGTGGAACCGGTGGCTTCCATGTCGCCCCCTGGGGTCGCGGGCGCCGCGCCGGTGACGTCCCGCGGTCCGGGCTGGGCCGGGATCGCGGCGGCGGGCTGGGTGGTGGTCGGTCGTGTCATGCCGCCCTCCCGGACGCGGTGGGGAGCCGGCGCAGCACTCCCGCGAGGCTCTGCGCGGTGCCCGCCCAGCCGCCGAGCGCGGCCCGCCGGCCGCGGGCGGCCGCCTTCAGCCGCCGCCGTACGTCGGCCTCGCCGAACCAGCCGCGCAGTTCGGCGGCGATCGCGGCCGGGTTCTCCGGCGGGACGAGGATGCCGGGCACCCCGCCGTCGGGCGCGCGGCCGACGGCCTCGGGCAGTCCGCCGACGTCGGTCGCCAGCACCGGGATGCCGCGCGCGAGGGCCTCGGTGACGGCCATGCCGTAGGTCTCGGCGTAGGAGGTGAGGACCATCAGGTCGGCGGCGGCGTACGCCGCGTCGAGTGCGGCGCCGGACTTCGGGCCGGTCAGCTCCAGCCGGTCCTCCAGTCCGTGGTCACGGACGAGGCCGCGCAGGTGGGCGACGTACTCGGGGTCGTGTCCGAGGCCGCCGACCAGGGAGCAGGTCCACGGCAGGTCGGTGACCGTCGCCAGCGCCTCCACCAGCCGGTGCTGGCCCTTGCGCGGGGTGACCGCGGCGACGCACACCAGGTGCGAGACGCCGTCGGTGCCCGGGGCGAGCGGCGCGATGTCGGCGCCGGGGGCGGCGACATGGACCCGCTCGGGGGCGAGTCCGTGGTGGGAGACGAGCCTGCGGACCGCCCACTCGCTGGTGGCGACGACGGCGGGCACCGCGCGCAGCACCTCGCGCTCGCGGGCGTCCAGTTCGGCGGCGACGGTCGCGTCCAGGCCGGTCTCGTCGCCGAGCGGCAGATGGACGAGCACCACCATGTGCAGGCGCCCCTCCTCCGCCTCCGGCACGATGACCTCGGGCACCCCGCAGGCGACCAGCCCGTCGAGCAGGACGACCGCGCCGTCGGGCAGTTCGCGCAGGGTGCGGGCGAGTTCCTCGCGGGCGGACGCGTCGGGGCGGGGCCAGTCACCGGCGACCGGGTGCCGGTGCGCCTGCCAGCCGAAGCCGGGCAGGTCCAGGCACACGCGCCGGTCGTAGGCGTTGCCGCCGCTCGGGGCGGTCCGGTCGTCGACCCCGCCGGGCATCACGAAGTGCACGGAGCGCAGGGACATGGGGATGATCCCGCCGTTCCTCCGGAAGGACGCCTGCACGGGCATGTAGTCCAGGTGGCCGGTGGAGCCGCGGCCCGCCGTCCTGGTGGTCATGTCGAGCGTACTGCCGGTCGTCGTCCCGGTCATGTCGATGGTCGTGTCGGTCACAGCGCACGCTCGTAACTCGCCCAGGCGATGTGCGACTCGTGCAGGGTGACGGCGATCTGCGCGATGCCCTTGGCCCCCTCCCCGAGCGCGCCCTTGTGGATGCGCTCGGCGAGCCGGTCGGCGATGACCTTGGCCAGGTACTCGGTGGACGTGTTCACCCCGGCGAAGTCGGGCTCGTTGTCGAGGTTGCGGTAGTTCAGCTCTCCCACGACGGCCCCGAGTTCCTGCGTGGCCAGGCCGATGTCGACGACGATGTTGTCCTCGTCCAGCTGTTCGCGCCGGAAGGTGGCGTCCACGAGGAACGTGGCCCCGTGCAGGCGCTGGGCCGGTCCGAAGACCTCGCCGCGGAAGCTGTGGGCGATCATGATGTGATCGCGGACGGTGATGCTGAACAACGGACGACCCTCCAGGTGCGGCGCGTCTGTTCCCCGCCGGTCTGGGAGGCGGGGATGTCGAGTAGTACGGCTGACTTCCTTCCCTTGTTCAGCGTCTGCCGTGTCTTTTCTCAGGTCAGGCGTGTGTGCCGGCTCCGGGATCGTCGTAGCGCACCCGGTGGCACAGGGCGGGGATGTCTCCGGAGGCGAGGCGGGGCATGACGGCGGGCAGTTCCTCGAAGGGCGACTCGCCGGTGACGAGGGCGTCGAGGGCGGGGTCGGCGAGCAGGTCGAGGGCGAGGGCGAGCCGGTCCCCGTAACCGCGGTGCGCGCGGGCCGGGGAGACGGTGCCGACCTGGCTGCCGCGGATGGTGAGCCGACGGGAGTGGAACGCCTCGCCCAGCGGCACGCCCACGTTCCGGTCGCCGTACCAGCTGAGCTCGACGACCGTGCCCTCGGGCCGCAGCAGCTCCAGCGCGCGGGCGAGCCCCTCTTCGCTGGCGCTGGCGTGCACCACCAGGTCGCAGTCGCCGTCGGCGGCCGCGGGCAGGGCGAAGCCCACGCCCAGGGCCTCGGCGGTCTCGGCCCGCGCCGGGTCGGCGTCGACGAGCTGCACGCGCACGCCCGGGAAGCGGGCGAGCAGCGCGGCCACCGAGCACCCGACCATGCCGCCGCCGACCACGGCGACCCGGTCGCCGAGCAGGGGCGCCGCGTCCCACAGGGCGTTGACGGCGGTCTCGACCGTGCCGGCCAGCACCGCCCTCCCGGCCGGCACCGACTCCGGCACCGGCGTCACGGCCGCCGCCGGCACCACGTACCGCGTCTGATGCGGGTACAGGCAGAACACCGTCCGTCCGGTGAGCGACGCGGGCCCCTCCTCCACCACGCCGACGCTCAGGTAGCCGTACTTCACCGGGCCGGGGAAGTCACCCTCCTGGAACGGCGCCCGCATGGCGGTGTGCTGACTCTCCGGCACCCCGCCGCGGAACACGAGCGTCTCCGTGCCCCGGCTGACCCCCGAGTACAGGGCGCGCACCACCACCTCGTCCGGGCCCGGCTCCGGCAGGTCCGCCTCACGGATCTCCCCCCGGCCAGGTGAGTCGAGCCAGAACGCACGTGCGGCGCGGTTCATCGAAGTCCTCCTGAACGATCGGGATCCTGCGCGCGTACGGAGTGGTGCACAGGCCGCGCACAAGGTAGCGGCGTTGATCGACTCTGTCACACGGCCGGAGGGTGTTCGGTGGCCCTGAACAACACGTACGACGCGAGGCTCGTCCAGCAGGAGACCGCTGTGGGGGCGGGCGTGCAGGTCCTGCTGCTGGCCCTGATCGGTACCGCGATCGGCATGGGCCCCGCGGGCTGGGTCACGGGCCTCGTGTTCGCGATCGCCACCTGGGCGGTGCTGTCCCGGGCCCTGCACCGGGCGGGGTCGCGCACCTTCGGTCCGGCGAACCGCGTCACCCTCGGCCGGGCCACCCTCGTCGGCGGGGTGACCGCTCTGGTCGCGGACTCGTTCCAGGACTCACCTCCTGTCTCTCTGTTCGTCGGTCTGACGGCCGTGGCCCTGATCCTCGACGGCGTCGACGGCAAGGTCGCCCGCAGGACCGGCACTTCCACCGCGCTGGGCGCCCGCTTCGACATGGAGGTCGACGCGTTCCTGATCCTGGTGCTCAGCGTGTACGTGTCGATGGCTGCGGGCCCGTGGGTGCTGCTGATCGGCGCCATGCGCTACGTGTTCGTCGCCGCCGCCCGGGTGTGGCCGTGGCTGACCGCGCCGCTTCCCCCGAGCACGGCCCGCAAGACGGTCGCGGCGCTCCAGGGTGTGCTGTTGCTGGTGGCGGCCTCCGCGTTCCTTCCCCACGTGGTGAACGTCGGCGTCGTGGCGCTGGCCCTAGGCCTGCTGGTGTGGTCGTTCGGCCGGGACGTGCTGTGGCTGTTCCGCACGCACCGGGCGACGCAGACGCCGCCGGTGGTGGTCGAGCGCAGGGCGCGGCGGGAACTGGTGGCGAGCTGACACCGGCGTGACGTCGTCCCGCCGGGAGAGCCGGCGGCTCGAGTCGCCTTCCCCTCTGCTGTCACCACCCCGCTACTCGATCCCCGTGGCGTCCAGCAGACGCACCAGCTCCCTCCGCCCGTACCCGAGCCGTCTCGACCGGTGCGCGGCCGTCAGCACCAAGTGCGCCACTCTCCCGGCCGCGTCACCCTCCCGGCCGTCGTCGTCGGCACAGGCGTCGGTGCCGGGCCACTCCTCCGGTCTCCCGGCCACCCCCACGCCGCTCATCACCACCCCGTGCTCGCGCCGTACCTCCGCGACCGTGCCGGCGACGGCGTCCAGCAGTGTCCTTCCCGGACGCCGGCACTCCAGGGCGAAGCAGCCGCGGTCGACCGGCACGCACCCCTCGGGCGGGCCGGCCCGCAGTCCCGCGTACCGCTCGTCCCCGAAGCCGCAGTCCTCGTCCTCCTCCTCGTGCACCAGCAGGAAGCGGTGGTGTCCCGGCGGGACCGGGGGCGGCGGAGGTGTGTACTCCCATCCCGCGTCCTCGTAGAGCTGCCGCCTCACCTCCTCCTCGTCGGCGTGCGTCACGGTGAAGCCGTTGTTCTCGTTGCGTCCGGTGACCGTGCCGTCGGCGTTGCGCAGGAACTGCAGGCTCATGATGTCTCCCCCGTCGTCGGTGCCTCGCGGAGGCGACGACCGCCCCCGTCACCTCGTCGAACGGCCCGCGCGACCGTCGCGTGCCCGCTTCGGGCGTTGTCACCGGATCGCGTGAAAAGACCGGAGGCGGGAACTCCTCCGCCTGCCCGGGAACTTCCCCGCCCGCTCCCACCTGCGGTTGTTACGCTCCCCGGGTGAGGATTCCGGGACCAGAAGAGATCCGCGCGCTGCACGAGAAGCACGCGCCGACCGCCGAGGCGTTCGCCTCCGTCCACCGCCACTGCGAGCTCGTCCGGAGCGTCGCCGAGCAGTTGCTGGCGTCGCCGCGTCTCGCCCACCTCGACGCCGAACTGGTCCTGGCCGGATGCCTGCTGCACGACATCGGCGTCTACCGCCTCTACGGCGAGGACGGACGGCTGGACCACAAGAACTACATCCGGCACGGCCTGCTGGGCCAGGAACTCCTGGAGGACGAGGGCTACCCCGCCGTCCTCTGCCGCTTCTGCTCCCACCACACCGGCGTCGGGCTGACCCGGGAGGACGTCGTGCGCCAGAACCTCCCCGTCCCGCCCGCCGACTATCTGGCGGAGACGCCGGAGGAGCGGCTGGTGATGTACGCGGACAAGTTCCACTCCAAGTCGCACCCCGACCGGTTCCTCACCCCGGACGCCTACGCCGCGCACGTCCGCCGCTTCGGCGAGGAGAAGGTGACCGCCTTCCGTGCCCTGCGTGAGGAGTTCGGCGACCCGGACCTCGCCCGCCTCGCCCCGCAGGCGGAACGGCCGCCCCTCATCGGCTGAGGACGGGCGGCGGTACTGAACGAGGCGCCAGGCCGGGCGGGTCGAGGCGGAACATCCCGCCCGCTCCTCACTCCTCCGGCAGGTGCGCGTCCGGTGCGTCCGGGCGGTGGTCGGGGAGGCTGGAGCGGGTGGACGCGTCGTGGCGCACGCGCAGGAACTCCAGGTACCGCTCGTACTGGTCGAGGGCGTCGGCGATGAGCTGCTCCTTGGTGTAACCCATCACGTCGTAGTCCTGGTTGCCCTCGGCGAGACGGACCTCGAACCGTACGTAGGTGTCGCGCGTCTCCACCGACCGGGTCGCGAAGGCGGGGGTGGGGCGCTCGACGGGCCACACCTCGTAGAGGAACACGTCGCCCTCGCCGGCGGGGACGCGCAGGCCGACGTGGGTGAGGCCGTTCTCCTCGACGGTCCCCTCCAGCATCTCCGCCTCGGCGCCCTGCTGCCGCAGTTCGTGCACCACCTCCTCGAAGGCCGGCCGGGCCACGTGGTCCACGAACCGTGCCGCGGCCCTGCGGCCGGGGAACGACATCGCGCGCGCCAGCCGGTGCCGCCAGTTCGGCGCGCCGTGCAGACCGTGCTGCACCGTGCGTCCGGAGAGCGAGCCGGGCAGCGTGGTGACCCGCGCCTCGACCTTCATCCGCTCGGTTCTCAGGGCGAGGTAGAGCCCCGCCATGATCAGGAACATCACGAAGGAGAAGGGCAGGCCCATGATGATGGTGGCGTTGGTGAGCGCCTGCACACCTCCGACGATGAGCATCGCGAGGGTGAGCAGACCGGTCGCCACCGCCCAGAAGATGCGCAGGTAGGTCGGCGCGTCGGTCATCGGGGTGGGCAGGTCGGCACTGAGGTTGCCCATCACCAGGGCGCCGGAGTCGGCGGAGGTGACGTACAGCAGCAGGCCGACGAAGGTGGCGAGTCCGGCGCTGAACATGAAGCCGGGGAACTGCTCGAGCAGGGTGTAGAAGCCCTGTTCGGGGACGTTCATGGCGGTCTCGCCGAACTCGGTGTTGCCGTCGCGCACCAGGAACAGGGCGCTGTTGCCGAAGATCGCCAGAAAGAGCCCGGTGAACAGGAACGGGATGACCAGCGTCGCCGCGATGAACTCGCGCAGGGTACGGCCGCGGGAGATGCGCGCCAGGAACAGCCCGACGAACGGCGCCCAGGCGACCCACCACGCCCAGAAGAACAGCGTCCACGCGTCGAGCCACTCGGTGGGCTGGTCGTAGGCGAAGGTGTTCAACGTCATCGACGGGAAGCCGCTGACGTAGTCGCCGACGTTCTGCACGATGGCGTTGAGCAGGCGGAACGGCTCGCCCACGACGAGGATGTAGAACATCAGCAGGGCGGCCAGCAGGATGTTGAGCTGCGAGAGCCGGCGGATGCCCTTGTCGACACCGGACACCGCGGAGATGGTGGCCATGCCCACCGCGATGACGATGAGCGCGATCTGCGCGGTCAGTCCCTCGGGGATGCCGAAGAGCGCCTCGAGGCCGTAGTTGAGCTGCACGACGCCGATGCCGAGGGTGACGCCGATGCCGAAGACGGTGCCGATGATGGCGGCGAGGTCGACGGTGTCGCCGATCCGGCCGTGGATGCGGCGTCCCATGATCGGGTAGAGCGCGGAGCGGATGGCGAGCGGCAGCCTGTACCGGAAGGAGAAGTAGCCGAGCGCCATGCCCATCAGGGCGTACATGCCCCAGCCGGTGATGCCGTAGTGGAACAGCGTCCAGACGACCGCCTGCCGTGCGGCCTGCAGGGTCTTCGGGTCGCCCTCGGGCGGCGCGAGGTAGTGGCTGACCGGGCCCGACACCGAGAAGAACATCAGGTCGATGCCGATGCCCGCCGCGAACAGCATCGACCCCCAGGTGAAGAGGCCGTAGTCGGGCTTGGAGTGCTTGGGGCCGAGCTTGACGGTGCCGTACTTGGACGCGGCGATGAAGACGACGAACAGCAGGTACAGGGTCGCCGCGAGGAAGTAGTACCAGCCGAACCAGCTGGAGATCTTGCCGACGACGACACCGATGGCGTCCTCGGCGCCCGACGGAGTGATGATCGCCCAGAGGGAGATCGCGAGGACGAAGAGGGCCGATCCGAAGAAGACGACGGGCTTGAGCCGTACCTGGCCGGTCACCTCGTCGCCGGAGGGTGGTTCTTCCGGCGTTCCGGGGCCCTTCTCACCAACGTCGGACACGTCGTACTCCTTCTCCTCGGCTGCCGGCCGCCGCACCGGATGTCCGGTCCGCGGCGCACGCGCCCGGACGACATCCGGCCACCGAGGCGCGCATACGCGGGCCCGACGTCACCACGGCGCACCTGCCGCGGGCGTCATCGCCCGGCACGGCGGGCCCGCGCGACGGTCGACGCTCACCGCCCGGCCGGACCGGGACGCCCGGTGATCAGGTCGGCGGCGCGTTCCGCGGCGAGCAGCACCGTCACCATGGGGTTGATGGTGGGCATCGTCGGGAACACCGAGGCGTCGACGACGCGCACGCCCTCGGCGCCGCGCAGCCGCATCTCCGGGTCGCACACGGCCATCGGGTCGCCGGCGGCACCCATCCTGCAGGTGCCGGCCGGGTGGTAGACGGTGTGCGCGACCCGGCGGCCGTACTCCGACAGGTCGGCGTCGGAGGTGACGTCCGGGCCGGGCGCCACCTCGCGGACCAGCCAGTCCTTCAGCGGGTCGGTCGTGGCGACCTCGCGGGCCACCCGGAGCCCCTCGACGATCGTGCGCTCGTCGTGGCCGTCGGGGTCGGTGAAGTAGCGGAAGTCCAGGGCGGGGTGCTCGGACGGGTCGGAACTGCGCAGCCACATGCGGCCGGTGGAGCGGGCGCGGGGAACGTTCGGCGTCATGCACACCCCGTGCTCGGGGACCGGGTAACCGAGCCGTTCGGTGTTGACGGTGAACGGCACCTGGTAGAAGTGGAACATCAGGTCGGGTCGCGGCTGATTCTTGTCCATGCGCAGGAACAGACCGGCGTCGGAGTCCATCGCGGAGTTGGGCGGCAGCGGGCCGCGGGTCTCCCAGACGATCACCGACTCGGGGTGGTCCAGCAGGTTCTCCCCCACGCCGGGCAGGTCGAGGTGGACGTCGATGCCGAGGCTCCGCAGATCGTCGGCGGGGCCGATGCCGGACAGCATCAGCAGCCGCGGGGTGTCGATCGCCCCGGCGCACAGCAGCAGTTCACGGTTCGCGCGTACGGCGGCGGGCTCGCCGTCGGCGCCGCGCACCGCGACCCGGGTGAGCCGGCCCTTCTCGTCGGTGAGCAGCCGGTGCGCCCAGGTCTCCAGCTTCAGCGTGAGGTTGGGGCGGTCGAGCACGGGGTGCAGGTAGGCGACGGAGGCGGAGGAGCGCTTGTTGCCCTCCGGCTCGTAGGCGAGGGAGAAGAAACCGGTGCCGTCGGCGAAGGGCTCGGCGTTGAAGTCGTCGACGACGGGGACGCCGGTGGCGCGGGCGGCGGCGGTGACGAAGTCCTTGGCGATGGGGTTACGGTCGGCCTCGGCCACCGGCACGATGGTCGTCTGCAGCCGGTCGCGGTACGGCAGGATCGTGCCCGGGTCCCAGCCGGTGCAGCCGGCGGCCACCCAGTCGTCGAGGTCCTGCGGCAGCGGCAGAAAGCTGATCAGGGTGTTGTGGGAGGAGCAGCCGCCGAGGACGCGGGCCCGCGAGTGCAGGATGTGGGAGTTGCCCCGCGGCTGTTCGACGGTGGTGTAGCCGTAGTCGAACTCCGAGCCCAGCAGGTTGATCCAGTTGCGCAGGCGCAGGATGCGGTCGTCGCCCACGTCGCTGGGCCCGCCCTCGATGACGCAGACGCGGCAGTCGGGGTCCTCGCTGAGGCGGGCGGCGAGCACACAGCCGGCGGTGCCGCCGCCGACGATGACGTAGTCGTAGTCCGACTCCGCGCCGTGCGGGGTGGTGGAGGCCATGGGCTGCCTTTCTTCGGGACCGTGGGGTGAGGGAAGGGCCGGGGTGCCCCAAGTGACTCCGTACGTGGGTCAGTCGTCGCCGCTCTTGCCCTTGAACCAGCCGGAGGGCCCCGGGGTGAGGTTCTGGTAGATGTGCTTGGCCTCCTGGTACTCGCGCAGGCCCGTGGGCCCGAGCTCGCGCCCGACGCCGGAGCGTCCGAAGCCGCCCCATTCCGCCTGCGGCACATAGGGGTGGAAGTCGTTGATCCAGACGGTGCCGTGCCGCAGCCGCTGCGCGACGCGCTGGGCGCGGCTCGCCTCGGAGGTCCAGACGCCGCCGGCCAGTCCGTAGCGGGTGTCGTTGGCGAGTTCCACGGCCTCGTCCTCGGTGCGGAACCGTTCGACGGTGACGACCGGCCCGAACACCTCCTCCTGCACGATGCGCATGGAGCGGTCGCAGTCGGCGAAGATCGTCGGGAGCAGGAAGTAGCCACTGCTCAGAGCAGGATCGTCAGGGCGGGTGCCGCCGGTGACGAGGCGGGCGCCCTCCTCCTTGCCGAGGGCGATGTAGCTCTCGACCTTCTCCCGGTGTCCGGCGGAACTGAGCGGCCCGCTCTCGGTGCCTTCCTCCAGGCCGTTGCCCAGCCGGATCTGGCGGGCGCGTTCGGCGAGAGATTCGACGAAGCGGTCGTGCAGCGAATCCTCCACGAGCAGACGTGACCCGGCCGAGCAGACCTGGCCCGCGTGCAGGAAGGAGGCGTCGAGGGCGTAGTCGACGGCGGCCTCGAAGTCGGCGTCCGCGAAGACGATGTTGGGGTTCTTGCCGCCGAGTTCCAGGGCGATGTTCTTCGGTCCCTCGGCCGCGGCGGCCATGATGGCGCGCCCGGTGGCCAGGCCGCCGGTGAAGGACACCAGGTCGACCTCGGGGTGGGAGGTCATGGCAGCGCCGACGGTGGCGCCGGAGCCGAGGACCAGGTTGGCGACGCCGCGCGGGGCGCCGGCCTCCTCGATCAGCCGGAACAGGGCGATGGTGGTGAGCGGAGTGATCTCGCTGGGCTTGAGGACGATGGTGTTTCCGGCCGCCAGCGCGGGCGCCACCTTCCACGAGGCCTGCAGCAGCGGATAGTTCCACGGGGCGATGAGCGCGCACACGCCGACGGGCTGGTAGACGACGCGGCTGAGCACGTCGGGGCCGACGTCCACGACGCGTCCGCCGTCCTTGCCCGCCAGCTCCGCGAAGTAGCGGAAGGCGTTGGCCACGTCCTCCACGTCGAAGCGGCCCTCGGCCAGCGTCTTGCCGGTGTCGAGGGTCTCGGTGCGGGCGATCTCGTCGATGTCCCGCAGCAGCAGGTCGTGCACCCGCATCAGCAGGTCCGCACGGCGCCGGGTGGGGGCGCCCGCCCAGTCCTCCTCGTCGAACGCGCGGCGGGCGGCGCGCACGGCCCGGTCCACGTCGGAGGCGTCGGCCTCGTCGACGGTGGTGATCACGGAGGCGTCGTACGGATTGATCACCTCACGCCGCCCTCCGCCGGCGGCGGTCGTCCACTCCCCGTCGATGTACAGCTCACCCATGGCGGGCGCCTCCTTAGCATCCGACCGTTACCGGCTCGGGCGGTCGGCCGGCGGCACGGCCCATGGTGCGGTCGACGGCCACGGCTCGCACGGCCACCGTCGCGTCCGGGTGGTCGGGGTGCCCCGGCCGGGCTAGCGTCGGGCCGGGCCGGGCTCTCCCTGAGAGCGAAGGAGGGCGACGCACGCGTCGGCGGGACGGATTGGCCCGCGCGCTGTGCAGGCCGCGTGACGGAACCGCAGACCACGTGTGAAGTCTTCCCGCAACCACGTGGCGTTCACCACAGCACCGCAGCAAAGCATCACAGTCGACGAAGCGGCACACCCCGCCGACGGCCGGAATGACGGCGGTTCACCTCGATACCGTCACGCTGACAAGCCATGCCGCGCGCCGCCCCGATGACGGACCGCCCCCTTCGGCCTGCCCTATGATCGTTTCAATAGTTGACTTCATCGCGCTTGCAACTGCTCCCTGATGGTGCCCGTGACCGCGAACGCATCCGTCGGTGCGCGTCCCGTCGCGATGACGCGCAGGAGGAAAGGTGAATCGAATGGCCCTCGGACTGCTCCGGCGTCGACGTTCGCGCAGCGGCCCCAAGGCGGCACCGGGCGCGCCGCTGCCCCTGCCGGCCGGCGCCGGCGCGTACAGCTGCGAGGTCGTCGATCCCATGGGGCAACCCTTGGGCGGTGCCGAGGTCACGGTGACCGCCCTGGACAGCCACCGGGTCGCCGCGCGCGGCACCACCGATCCGTACGGCCTGTTCATGGCGGCGCTCCCACCTGGCTCCTACAGCGTGATGGTCACGGGTGAGGGCCTCACCCCGGCCCGCAGCGACGTCGACATAGCCGCCGACACCGCCCTCCCCCCGGCACGCGTC
Source organism: Streptomyces werraensis (assembly GCA_014656175.1). GTDB lineage: Bacteria > Actinomycetota > Actinomycetes > Streptomycetales > Streptomycetaceae > Streptomyces > Streptomyces werraensis. Next base: position 900,070 of record BNBX01000002.1, on the reverse strand, counting down.
GCGCTGCTGCCCGCACGCCAGCTGGAACTGCCGCCACCCGGCACCTGGCTGTTCGACCCGCCGCACACCGCGATCCGCTTCATCGCCAAGCACGTGGGCATGGCCCACGTCCACGGACGCTTCACCCGCTTCACCGGCGGTATCCGCGTCACGCCGGACATGCGCGACTCCCAGGTGTCGGTGCGTATCGACGCCGCCAGCATCACCACGGGCAACAGGACCCGTGACAACCACCTGCGTTCCGCCGACTTCCTCGACGTCGAGCGCTACCCCCACATCGACTTCACCAGCACCCGGTTCGTCTACCAAGGCGGATCCAAGTGGACGCTGAACGGCACGCTCACCATGCACGGCACCAGCCGCTCCGTGGCGCTGGACACGACGTACCTCGGCACGGTGAACGGCGGTTACGAACAGGAGCTGCGCTGCGCGGCCCTGGCGAAGACGGAGCTGCACCGCGAGGACTTCACCCTCAACTGGCGCTCCATGCTGGCCCGCGGCATCGCGGTCGTCGGCCCGACCGTGCAACTGGAGCTGGACGTCCAGGCGATGTACCGCACGCCCGAGACCCCCACGCCCCCGGAGTAGACCGACGCGGCCGGGCGGGCGACGGCCTCCCGGTTCACGCGTAGGGGCCGGGGATCACCTCGGCCGCCGACTCGAGGACCTTCTCCACCCGCAGGACCGCACTGCGGACGGCTCCCGCCTCCGCGACCAGCACATCGGGTACGTGGGACTCGTGGAAGCGGAGGTACCCGACGGTACCCACGGTCGTCGTGCGCGCGCCGAGCCACAGCACCATCCTGCGCAGGTCGTCGAACTCGTCGGGATGCGCCTCCTGCCGCACGGTCAGCGCCCACTGCGGCCCGTCGGAGCACAGTTCCCCGACCAGCGCGCCGCCGATCCGCAGCGCCGGCCCCCGGTCTCCCCAGAGGGGGTACGCGTAGCCGTCGTCCTGCCGGCCTCCCTCTTCCCCCAGGTGCCAGCGGAGCAGGGCGAGGTCCTGCGGCGGGAGCGAGCCGGGCAGGTCGAGCGTGAGCTGGAGTTCGTAGATGTCGGCCATGATCAGAAGGCTACGAGTCCCGGGGCTTACGAGTACCCGGCCCTTTCTGTGGGCGGGACCGGTTCCATCTGTGTCTTGAGCAAGGAAGCGCCCCCGGCGGGGTTCGTGAAGTACCCGCAGGGCGAAGTGCCGCAGCAGGTCGACGACAAGTGGGACCTGTACTGGGACACCCACACCCTCGACGAGGACGGCAAGGTCGTCGACGTCTGCGCAGCCGACCACGAGGCATGCCGGCGGTTGCGGGTCCCGTCCGTACCATCCGCGTTCTCTGCTGCCTGGATGTCGACCGATGCAGGCCTGCCAGCCCAGGACCCCGGACCACACCGTGCTTCGCGCGGGCCTCGATCGTGCCGTTCTCGCTTGGGACCTGGAGGTTGGTCACGGTCAGATTCCATGGTCCCGCGATCCGCCGGACACGGCCTGACCGAAGGGGCGGCAGAGTGCCGGACGGTGCCACCGTTCCGCGGCCGGGCCCCTTCCGGCATCCCTTCCGTCCGGGACCCCACCGCTTCGGCAGACCGTCGATTCCCTGGGTCGTCACACCCCGAGGCCGACGGCCCCGTACAAGTCGATTCCGGCCTGCACGGTGCGCAGCGTCCAGTAGGCGGCCGTCATGCCACCCGCCACGATCACGCAGCCCGCGCGGAACTTGCGCCACCCCTTCCTCTCGCGCATATGCGGCTTCTCCTCTCGACGTTCCTGGCAGAGGGCCAGGGCCTCGTCCCTCATCTCAGGACCCGGGTACTCGAGATGGAGGGAACGCCGAAGGGCCGTGCTGTAGTGATATCTAGGAGATCACACGGGGAGTAATGCCCGAAATGGCGTACCGGTGTCGTATAGATAATCATTAAAGTGTGCTCTGACGTGCGGTCAGGCCTGAACCGCCGCAAGCCGGAGGCGTACAGACGCCTGCGGATGTCTCTGCCCTTCGTCTTTTCCGCCGTTCATGCCGCACCCCACTGGAATGTCCGGAGCGGAACGCGATGGGCCTCCCTCGGTAAGCGGTCGTAGCCGACTGTGATCGCCGGGCTGTGCTGTGTCCCTGTCCCGGCCAAGCCCGTGCAGCCGTAAGGCCCTGGCAGGAACGACCCTGCGACGGAAAAATCCGGCCGAGGATCCTCACCTGTCCGCCGGAACCACATACGACGCTGTTCTTGATGTCAGCCCGCCCGTCCGTCCTGACCCGGCCGCCGTAGGACCAGCGTGCGATAGGCACCCGCCGGGGGCGATGCTCGCTGGGCTGCTTCCGTGAGGCCGTGACAGGGGTGGACGGCTCCGCCTGGAAGGCTCGGAGGCCGGCGAGGAGACTGTCGTCGACAAGTGTGCGGCCCCCGCGCCCGGCCCGTTCACGGCTGAAGAGCGGAAGCAGTGACGTCGGTGATGTTGAGCTGCTTCGCCGGTCACGGGCGGGATGAGCCCGTACAGCTCATCCGGCACCGGGCGCTTGGCTCTCCGGCCGTACAGGCGGCACACATCTCAACCGCTGCGGAAGGCCGCACGTGTCCTCAGCCGGCCTCTCCCACTCGTGCCGCGGCCCGCTCGGCCAGCTCGCGCACGCCCTTGGCCGCGTTGTCCGAGAGCTCGCCCAGTACGGCATCGGCGGCGGCGAGGAGGACACGGGCCTCAGCAACGCATCCCGCCTCGACCAGGGCGAGGGTGAGCCGGTAGTGCTCCTCGGCGATGAAACGGCCAAGGTTGACCCGGTGCCAGTGACGCAGCGAGGCGTCGCCCGGGGTGGCCAGGGCCTCGCGCACGGCGGCCAGGCTGTTCACCGCCTGCTGCAGCCGGCCCGCCTCCCGCTCCAGCCGGGCGAGGGTGTGCCGGGCCGTGGCCCGGTCCCATGCCGTCTCCTGGAGCGCGGCGTACAGGCGCTGGGCACGTAGCGCCTGGGGAAGCTCACCGAGTTCCTCGAAGTCACGGGCGAGCCCGCTCAGTGGAGCCGTGTCCAGAGCGCGGGGCGCCCCCGGGCGGCGGAGTTTGCTCTGGTCCATCACGATGTCGTCGAGTTCGCGGATCAGCGTCACTCGCGCGAGCTCGGTCATCCCTTGGTCCCGCGCCAGGTCGGTCCATATGGAGACCGGCTCGTCCGAGGGGTCCGTGCCGAACAGCGACTCATCGAGCTCCCGCGCCCACCGTCGCAGCTCGTCCGCGCTCGCCCCCGGTTCCGGCATACCGCCCAGGCCGCACGCCGTGTCGAAGTCCGTCTCCCGGACCTCGAGCAGCAGTGGCAGGTCTCCGGTGTCCCCGTGCAGCCCCACCAGCACGGCGGCGAGCCGCAGTTCCTCCGTCATCGAGGACCGTGTCTCGTGCCGGAGCAGGTGCCGCAACAGCTCCAGGTCGCCCTCGGCACGGTCGAACTGCGCGGCCCGCAGGGTGAGCCGGCGCCGGACCGGGTCCTCGGCGACTTCACGCCATGCCGTGGGGTCGCCCTCCCGCAGGCGGGTGAGTTCGGCGCGGCCCGCCGCGAGCACCGTCTCCCACAGTGGGGGACCGTCCGGGCCCAGGCGGTCGTAGGCGCACCCCTCGTCCGCGTTGAGCAGGACGAAGTCCGGCTCGGTGCGCAGCAGTGCGCCACGCAGTCTGCTCACCAGCTCCACCGGGGAACGCTCCGGAAAGCCCAGCGCCGCCCGAAGTTCGGCCCGCTCCTCGTCGATCCCGTAGTACTCGCGGATCTCGTCCTCGGTCTCCGCGACGCGCGCCAGGATCTTCTCCTCTCCGTCGTCCGGCGACAGGTGGGTGTAGTCGCGCCAACCGGGCAGGCCGACCACCAGTTCCAGGGCCTCGTCGGCGCTGGAGCCGATGATCCCCGCCGCGCCCTCCGAGTCGGCGTAGAGCACCGAGCCGTCCGCGCACACGAAGTACGTGCCGCCGGTGCCATCGCCGGCCACGACCTCCAGGGGCCCGCCCGAGGCGAGGCGGACCTCCTCGACATGGCCGTGGGCGGCGCGGCCGAGGTCGAAGTCGAAGGGGTGGGCGGCCAGTTCGGCCAGGCGGCGGTCCTGCCGCAGCAGCCGTAGCGCGTATTCGGACATGCGACGGAACGTAACACCGCCCGCTGACCGCCGACTGGCGGCCCCAGCTTGCGGAAGGACATGCACCTCGAAGGCGCTCGGGTACACGCGGCTGGTCACCTACACGCCGGAAGGCGAGTCGGGTGCGAGCAACGCCGTCACCCGGCGAAGGCGTCGACGCCGGTCAGCTCCGCCGACAGGGCCCACAGCCGGGCCGCCTGCTCGGGGTCGGTCGCCCAGTCCTTCACCCCGACGCGTTGGCCGTCGGCCGGGGCCGGCTCGGCGACGTCGCAGTCCTCCAGGTACAGGCCGCCCAGGCCCGACAGCTGGGGGGAGGTCGCCGCCCACACCTGGGTCGCGGCGCCCTGCTCGGGCGTCTTGAAGCCGGGTTGGGGAATCTCGTTGCCCTCCTCGTCGATCCAGCCGTTCGCGATCATCTCCTCGCGGGGGAGATGCCGCTGGAGGGGCGTGAGAATGCCGCCGGGGTGCAGCGAGAAGGCCCGGACACCGCGGTCGGCCGCGAGCCGGTCGAGGTGGACGGCGAACAGAGCGTTCGCGGTCTTGGACTGCCCGTAGGCGTGCCACTTGTCGTAGCCCTGGCGCCACTGGACGTCGTCCCAGCGGATGCCGGAGTAGTGGTGGGCGCGCGAGGACACCGACACCACCCGGGCGCCACCGGGCTCGATCGCCGGCCACAGCCGGTTGACCAGGGCGAAGTGACCGAGGTGGTTGGTGGCGAACTGGGCCTCCCAGCCGGGTCCGACGCGGGTCTCCGGGCAGGCCATGATGCCGGCGCTGCCGATCATGATGTCGATGGTCCGGCCGCCGGCCAGGAACCGTTCGGCGAAGCCGCGGACGCTGTCCTGGTCCGCCAGGTCGAGCTCGTCCACCTCGACGCCGCTCAGACCGGCCAGCGCCTCGTCGGCGGTGGACCGGCGGCGGGCGGGGACGACGACGTGGGCGCCGGCCCGGGTGAGGGCCCGGGTGGTCTCCAGGCCGATCCCGGAGTAGCCGCCCGTGACGATCGCGAGCTTCCCGGTGAGATCGATGCCCGCCAGGACCTCGTCCACGGTGCTGGCCGCTCCGAAACCGGAGCCGATCTTGTGCCGTCCAGTACTCATGTCCGAAACGCTACGAATTGGAGTGCTCTCAAAGTCAAGCGGACGGGGGCGGTGCGTCCGGACTGGGAAGAGCACAGGCCGGATGGGGGATGGCGGTCGGAAGTCGAGGGTGGGTGCGCACGGCGGTCGAGGGCCGCTGCGACGAACCCAACCGGAAGTGCAATCCGGACGGTGCTCAGGTGACCTCGTCCGGAGGGAGCCGGCTGGCGTGCCGGATGGCCCTCGACGGACGGTTGCGCCGGCTGCCTCGACGCCGCACGACGGCACCCAGGCATGTACAGCCCCGTCCCGTACAGGCGCACCTGTTGATGACACGCCGATCACCGACCCCACTCTGACGGCATGCACAGCACTTCCACCGTCCAGAGCGGCGTGCCGGTGGCTTCCCGCGACAGCCCCGTCCACGAGACGCTCACCCTGATCACCGCGGAACTGTGCGCCAACGCCGTGCTGCACGGACGCGTTTCCCGGGCGGGACTTCCATGCGCGGCTGGCCGCCGAGGCCGGGGACGGACGGCTGCGCGTGGAAGTCTCCGAAACCCGCACCGAACGGTGGCCGTCCGCCCCCGCCCTCTCCACCACGGACACCGAGTCCGAGTCCGGCCGAGGTCTCCTCCTCGTCACCTCCCTGGCCGACGACTGGGGCGTCACCGACCGCCTGGCGGTCCCGGCAAGACAATGTGGGCGTCCGTCGAGTGCCCGGTTCCGCCGAGCCGGACCCGCGCCTCCCACAGGGCAGGGCGCCAACGGTGGAACAGCAGCCCGACGCGGCTCCGATCGCCCCCCGAGACGCTAAAGTTGCGCCTCAAGGGGAGGACGTCGCGCGGCTGATGTGCCGCGTTCGACGAAGCATCACGCGGAGACGGCAGCCGGGGAACGCGTTTCGCGGCCCGGCCGACCGCGGAAAGGTCTGGGGGGAACGCGCCATGAAAGATGCGCCGACGCACGCTGCCGACATCGACGCCGACATTGACGTGGACGGTGTCGACGAGACCGCCGACCGGAAGGTCGTGGAAGAGGAACAGGCCCAGATCAAGGACTTCGTCAAGGGCCTGAGCGGGGACGACATCAAGTCGGGCAACTGGTTCACCAAGCTCGCCGCCCACGCGATGAACGCGTACACCGAGAAGGTCGACTGGCAGTACTTCCAGGACCGGTACGCGGGCGTGCCCGCGGACGTCATCGTGGACCAGCGCATCAAGATGGCATCCCGGTACGCCGCGCTCGAAGGCGGACTCTCCGCCGGCGCGTACACGGCAACTGTCGCCGCCACCATCGGCACTGCCGGGGGTGCCTCCCCCGCAACCGTTCCCGCGGCCCTGACGACCGTGATGGCCGACGTCGCGTTCATCTCCCAGCTCCAGCTCCGCCTGGCCTACGACGTCTCCGTCCTCTACCGGGTGCCGATCAATGTGCATGACCCCGAGGACCTGTGGAAGCTCATCCGCGTGGCCTTCACGATCAAGAGCGGGGAAGCGGCCAACAAGACCGTGACCAAAGCAATCCCGGTCATGGTGCGACCGTTGGTCAAGCGCTTCTACTCAGGATCGGTCCTCACCGCCGGCAAAGCGCTCCCGGTTGTCGGGAAACACCTCCTCCAACGCAACGTCATCAAGATCGGCATTCCCCTGGTCGGCGTCCCCCTCGCCGTCCTGCTGAACCGCTACACCACGCTCGTGGCCGGCCGGCACGCACGGGCCGTGTTCCGGAACGAGGCACGGATCATCGAACTGGCCGAGAGTCTGAGCGAGCGCAGCCTGCACCCGGAACTGATGCTATGGGTCTCCTGGTTGGTTCTCCGGGCGAACGCCAAGGCCAGGATCGCCGACGACGAGGCGCTGCTGATGCGGCATCTGGTGAGGGCCGTCCGTGAGCGGCATGGCGTGGCCGACGAACGACTCGCCCAGGTCGTCGACATCGACCCGGCGGACGTGTGGAAGCGGGTGGCCGACGAGACGGGAGACCTCAGCGACGTCGTCGACGCCGCCGAGCGCGTGGCCGGCGTGGACGGTGACCTCGACTCGCGCGAGAAGGCGATTCTGGCGGAGTTGCGGGAGCGGTGTCGCCGGGGCTGACCCCATCGCCCGGCGGGGGTACCGCGGCGCTCCCTCGCCGTGCCCCCGGCATCGCGCACAGCGCGGAGCCGTACAGGCGTCGCGGGCCGGGGCCCGGCGGCCTCGGTGAGGAGCTGCCCGGTCGCATCAGTCGGCGGACAGCGTCGACGCGATCGACCGCAACCATGCCTCGAAGGGCAGCGGCTCCGGCGAAGCGTCCTCCATGCCAAGTTCTCCGGCTGCCAGGGCGTGGCCCGATTGGTCCGGGAGAGGGCGAGCACTCTTTGGAGTTCGCCCACGAGGCGTGCGACCAGCCGTTTCGCGGTCGGGGTGGCTCGCGCTTCGGGTACGCATCGCGGTGTTCCCCTCACCTGGCGTCGAAGGACCAGAAGCAGCCATCACCCAGTAGGACATCAGGTACCAGCTGATGCCCGGCGTCCGCAGGAAATCCCCCCTCTCGGCACCACCCGTTGACACAGGCAAGCGTTATCCTCGCTAGGCGCTTGTGACACGCGTGTCGTACGACAACGGGGGGTGTCCATGCTCGGCCGGGATCAGATGTTCCCGCAGGACTGTCCGGGGGGTCACCAGGGCATGTCGACGGGGGCGGGGATCGACGTACAGCGGCAACTGGAGTCGCTGATCCAGGACTTCCGCACGGGCGACCCCCCGATGCCGGTGATCGTGCTGCACGCGGAGGACGCCGCCGACGACGACCGTGTGACGGAGCTGGTCGACGAGCTGCGTGAAGGGCAGCAGAGTCACGGTACGCGTCTGGCCGTCGCCCCCACCGAGCCGCCGCAGGACGGCCCGGACCTGGACCCCACCACCCAGGCCGTACGACTCCTGCGCGACCTGGGCGACAGCCGGAAGTGGGGCGACCGTTCCGCCTCCTACCGTCCTTACTCCTTCCCCCGTCTGGGGCTGGTCCGTGCCCTCCAGGACGCCACCGACGACGCGGAGATGGACGAGCACTGGCCGGCCGCCCCGGCGGGCACCCCGGACGGCAACGCCCAGCGCGAACAGGCCCAGACCCAGCTGCTCCGCATTCTCGCCAGGCAGCGCTGGCGCCCCCGCAGGACCGCGCCCCGCAACCGGCAGGCGCTGCTCAACGACGTGCAGCAGTTCCTGCCCGCCGGCGTCCTGGGCGCGCTCACCTCCCTGCTGACCCGCCCCGAGTGGTACGTCGCCGTGCTCGCGGGCATCGGTCTGATGATTCTGCTGGCCGCGCTGAACCACGTGCCCGGGCGCGCGCCCCTCTTCCTGTGGCTGCGCAGGGAGAGCCGCTGGTTCCTGACCACGACGTTCCTCCAGTCGGCCGCCCGCCGGCAGTCGACCAGCGTGCGGCTGTTACGGCCGGTCCGGTCCTGGCGCGCCATCGCGGCCCGCGCCTACGACGTCGCCGAGGCCATGCGGGAGGGCGGCGTCTTCCCCCTCCAGCTCTACGTGCTGGCGCTCTTCGAGGACCTGCGGGACAACCACCGGCGCGCCAGCTGGGACCTGCGCGGCCTCAAGCGGACCCGGCCGCCGGTGCTGATCCTGCGCCGGGTGAGCCGGGAGAACGGCGGCATCGAGCTGATCAGGGCGGTCAGCGACGTCCGTAGCCGGCGCAGCGAACTGGACCCCCTGCTGATCGTGGCCGGCGTGGCGGCGGACGACGCGCCGCTGCTCGACCGCGGTACCGACACCGGTGCGTCCCCCAACGGGCCGAGCTATCGCTCCCCGTTGCGTTCCGCCCCCTCCCGCCTGCAGCAGCGCCTGCGGCACTGGTACGACGAATGGGCCGGGAACCTGCGCGCCGACCAGTCCCCGAGCCGGACCAACGCCCTGCCCTGGGTGCTGCGCATAGCTCTTCCCCACGAGGAGCTGATCCAGCTGCGGCAGGCGGACTGGCGGTGTGTGCGGGCTCGGCACCGTCCGCCCGTGGCCCGGATCGTGTGGTCGGCGTACAGCCTGGCGCTGGTCCTCGCGCTGGCCGCCACCTTCGGCGTCGTGCACGCCCGCGACCTGCACCGCACCTACTGCTCGGCGGGCCTGCTGACCGCCGACCGCGACACCGAGCTGCGCCCGGCGCCGGGCGGCGGCACGGAGTGCGTCGGCATATCGACGGGCGACGTGCGGTTCGGGTCCCACCTCAAGGGCGGGTCCGACTCGGAGGGCGGACGGCTGCGGGAGCTGGAGAAGCTGGTGCACGCCGAGAACGCCAAGGTGCTGCGCGAGCACCCCCGTGCCTACGTCACCGTGGTCTACGCGGGTCCGCTGAGCTCGGCCACCGTGGATCCCTCCCTGGTCAAGGGCGCGGAGGAGCTGGCCGGCGTCTACCTCGCCCAACGCGTGGTGAACGAGAACTACCGCGTCAAGCTACGCGTGTTGCTCGCCAACGGCGGCGCGGACATGGGCCACCAGCGCTTCACCGCCGACGCGATCGCCCGGTACGCCGACCGCGATCCGACGGTCGTCGGTGTCGTCGGCTTCGGCCGCGACCTGCAGAGCAGCCCCGCCGTGACACGGCGGCTGCAGGAGGCGGGCCTGCCCATCGTCTCGGGCACCAACTCGGCGACGTATCTGCCGAAGGACTTCTCCAACTGGTTCAGTCTCGCGGCCCCCGACGAGCACCAGGCGGAGGCGCTCGGTCTGGTCGCGCAGCAACTCCACGGCACGGGCGAGGCCCCGTACGCGCTCGTCCTGGCCCGCGACACCAAGGCGTCGCAGGACCGGTACACCAGCGAACAGGCCTACTACGGCGGGGAGATGCTGCGTGAAGAGGGCTTCCGGCTGCTGCCCTCGCGGACCTACCGCGTGGCGAACGGCAAGCCCGAACTCCGGCTGCACGCGGAGAGCATCTGCCGCGGCGAGGACGTCCCGTCGGTCATCTACTTCGCGGGACGCGTCGAGGACATCGGCCCGCTGATGACGCAGCTGGGCGTCGAACCGGGCTGCGCGAACCGGGAGATCTCGATCCTCACCGGGGACGATCTCAGCAAGGCCAAGTTCTCCGGCGTGGGCGGCCGGGACGGCGTGGCCCCGCGCATCACGCTGTACCACGCGGCGCTGGCGGAACTGCGGGAGGCGGCGTCCGGCACCGCCTTCTACCAGGACGCGGCCCAGCACCTCCCGTGGCTGGAGCCGGGCGAGGCGACCTACGACGCCCCCGGCTTCGCCAGCGGCCAGACGGCCCTCGCCCACGACGCCACGCGCGCGCTGTACTGGGCGGCGAGCCTGGGCGACGTACGCCAGAGCCGCGCGGCGACCTGGGTCAACCTCCGGGTCGTCAAGCTGGAGGGCATGGCCACCGGCACGATCGACTTCACCGACGCGCCTCTGTACGGCGAACGCCACGGTCACAGCATCGTCCTCGCCCGTGTCCGAAGGACACCGGAGGGGCTGTCGAAGGCGGAGGTGCTGTGCAGCAGGCCGGCGGGGGTGAGCAGGCCGTTGGATGTGGAGCAGTGTTCGATCAGGTGAGGCGTACAGGCCGTGACCGGTCACCTCGCGGAGCTGTGGCCGCCCTCCGTTCCGGCGGTTTCGGACGCCGCCCTGGTGGCCGTCGGTGATCCGCTCCGGGACCGGCGTCGGTCGCCGTCACGCCGGCCCGGGCGACCGAGGCACGTGGACGCCGGTGCTCACGTTCGGACCGTGACGACCTTGGCCAGGTCCACCGCTCCGTCGTCCCGCGGATCGGGCAGCAGGACGTAGCCCTGCCGCTGGTAGAGGGCGAGGTTGCGGTGGCTGGCGGCGCCGGTGGTCAGGAGCACGCGGTGGCAGCCTTCGGCGGCCGACTCGGCGAGGCCCAGCAGCCACCGGCCCACGCCGAGTCCGCGCAGGTCGGGAGCGACGGCGAGGCGTCCGATGTGCAGGTCGTCGCCGTCCCGGCGGGTGCGGACCATGCCGAGCAGCCGTCCGTCGCGCCACAGCCCCGTGGCGTCCCACTCCGCCAGCCAGCCGCGCACGTCGTCCGGGGTCTCGTGCAGCGCGGGGATGTCGAGGGTGTCGTTGACCAGCGCCTCCTCCAGCCAGCAGCAGCGCTGCAGCACGGTCACCTCGGCGGCGTCGTCCGGACCGAGACGCCGGACGTAGGAACCGGGGAGCGGGCCGGGCATCGCGTCGGCGTGTTCGCGCTCGCGCATCGGGGTCAGGGCGTGGGCGACCCGCACCAGCTCGGCCAACAGCCCTTCGGCCGCCTCGGCGTGGCGCGGGTCGGGGGCGAAGCGGTCCTCCCGCAGCGCGTCGGCGATTCGTATCGCGACGGTCGAGCCCAGCGGGACCAGGCGCAGGGTGGTCACCACCTGCTTGGCGTGCTGGACCGCGCGGGTACCGGCGGAGGTGTGGCCGTAGCTGACGAAGCCGGCCGGCTTCCAGGCCCACTCGGGGCCGAGGTAGTCGAGGGCGTTCTTCAGGGTGGCCGGCATTCCGTAGTTGTACTCCGGCGTGACGAAGACGAAGCCGTCCGCATCGGCGACGATCCGGCTCCACCGGCGGGTGTGCTCGTGCTGGTGCACGCCGGTCGACGGGTGCTCCTCCTCGTCGAGGAAGGGCAGGTCCAGGTCGCCGATGGCCACCGGCACGAGGTCCACGTCCAGTTCCTTGGCGACCGGGGCGAGGGTGTCGGTCAGCCATCCGCCGACGGCGGGGCCGAGCGCGCCGGGCCGGGTGCTGCACGTCAGGACAAGGATGCGGAGCCGTTTCGTTGTCATGGAAACGAACTTAGCGGCTAGATTGATTACATGTCAATGAATGAGAACGAACGCGAGGTCCACTGGCTCACGGACGAGGAGGAGCGCGCCTGGCGGGCCTATCGCCGCATGGTGATCGCGGTGCAGACCCGCACGGTGCAGGACCTCGCGGCCCACGGCCTGTCCGAGCCCGACTACGAGGTGCTCAGCACGCTCTCCGAACACCCCGGCGGAACCAGCACATTGCACGAGCAGGCCGCGAAGATGGGCTGGTCACGGAGCCGCCTGTCCCGGCACGCGACCCGCATGGAGGCACGCGACCTCATCCGCCGCGCACCCGACCCGACGGACGGCAGGGGCTGTCTGCTGGTCCTGACCGAGACGGGCTGGGACACACTGCGGGAGGCAGCGCCGACCCATCTCGACTCCGTACGCCGGCACTTCGTCGACCGGCTCGAACCCGAGGAACTGGCGATTCTGGGCCGCATCGCGGAGAAGATCGCCGAGCAGTAGGCGTACCCGCACGCCCGACGGTCTGTCGTGGACGCATCAATTACGGCATCCTGGTCGCCGTCCCTGTCCGCTGACATCGCCGCGCGACGCACGTCGCAGTTCGGAGACAGCCTTGCGCTCGATACGCATCGCCCTGGTGGGCCTCGTGGCCCTGGTGGGCAGTCTGCTCGTGGCGGCACCCGCGCAGGCGGCGCCCGTGTTCAAGGCACCCTTCGCCTGCGGTCAGAAGTGGACGTACAGCCACCACTCGGCCGAGGTCCGGCAGGCGCTCGACTTCGTCCGCAGCGACGGCGGCGCCACCAGCGGCGCGCCCGTCCTTGCGTCGGCGGCCGGGACAGCCACCCGGCACTACGAGGCCAACGGCGCCGGCAACTACATCGTCATCGACCACGGCAGCGGCTGGAAGACCTACTACTTCCATCTGAACGCCTTCTCCGTCGCCCACGGCGCCCACGTCGGCCAAGGACAGCAGATCGGCACGACGGGCAGCACCGGGAACAGCTCCGGCGCCCACATCCACTACGAACAGCTCCTCAACGGCGTCGGCCAGCGGATCACCGTCAACGGCACCGCCCTCGCCTACCCCGGCTCCTACGGCAGTTACCACCTGACCAGCGACAACGGCTGCGGCACGGGCGGCCGCCACTGGGTCGACACCTTCACCGACGCGACGGGCTACGCCCAGCCGGACACCACCGACGCGCAGGGCATCCTCTACGCGGGCACCAACTACGTGTACTGCAAGGTGTGGGGCCAGGAGATCCGCGGCGCGAACGGCACCTACAACCACTGGTGGCTGAAGACGGACCTCGACGTCACCTACGCGGGCAAGAACGGGCGCGGGGCGTACGTGTCCGCGTACTACCTGTCGCGGTGGGGGAACGACGAGGCGCGGGACAACGGTGGGGCGGTCATTCCCGACTGCTGACGCCGCCTCGGCCGGAGATGCGACGCGCGAACGAACGAGTCCCCCGTGCCCGCCTCTTCAGTCGGATTCGCGGCTGCGGCGGCGCGTCACGGGGTACCGGACGCACCGCCGCCGGACTCTCCGTTCTCCGCGCCGCCGCCTCAGGGCTCCGTACCGGTGTCGAAGACCTGACGACTTACAAGTCCGCTACAGGCCCGCTGTGTTCAAACTATTGACACGTGAATTACACCGGCTTTACGTTCCGGCCATCTGAGAGCGCTCTCAGAGACTCCCCCAGTCACAACCTGAGGTGACTCATGCCATCCCCACGCACCAGACCGGCAACCGTTCTGCTGCTGGCGTCGGCCCTCGCCGTCGTCGGCCTGGGCCCGGCGGCCGCCCCCGCGGCGGCCGCCACCGTTCCCGTAGGCGCGGGCAGTTACTCCGACACCCGGCCGTCCGGAACCTCCGGCCCCACGACCAACACGGGTACGCCGGTCACGCCCAAGGTGACCGCCGCCGCCCGGAACCGCCCCGTGCCCACCAACGACTGGTGGTCCTCCCTCGCCTTCCAGCGCTACGGCGACAACCCGTACTCGACCCCCATGTACGGGCACCCCCTCACCTACCAGGCCACCGCCGGCGGACTCGACGTCGGGTACCCGACGACCCCCGTGATCACCGGCGACGGCCGCCAGTACGAGTTCGCCCACAAGCGCGACCTCACCATCGGACTGACCGGCCTCAACTCCCCCGACACCAAGGCCGACGACTGGTCCGACTGGACGGTCACCCCCTACTGGTCCGACGGGACCCGGACCCTGCGCACCACCATCGGACACGGCTCGCCGTTCGTATACGCCAAGGGAACCGGCGGCAACGCCCAGATCACCACCGCCGGCGCGCCCAGCGTCTTCGCCGACCAGGGCAACGTCCTCGGCATCACCGTCGCCGGACACCACTACGCCCTCTTCGCCCCGACCGGCAGCGACTGGAACGTCTCCGGCTCCACCGTCACCGCGGGTCTCGGCGGCAAGGACTACTTCTCCGTCGCCGTGCTGCCGTCCACGGGCGCGCTGGCGACGTTCAAGAAGTACGCCTACAGCTTCGTCACCGACTCCAAGGTGACCTGGAGCTACAGCGGCGGCACCGTCAGGGCGACGTACACGCTCACCACGGAGGCGAAGGAGGGCACCGAGCGCGGCACGCTCCAGGCTCTCTACCGCCACCAGTGGCTGCACACCACGGACGCGCTGACCTCGTACACGTACGTCTCGCCGCGCGGCACCATGAAGGTGCGCGAGGCGGCGTCCTTCACGACCACCCAGAAGGCGGCGGCGGTCCTGCCCGCGCTGCCCAGGTCGAGCGGCGTGGACACGGCCCGGCTGCGGGGCTACCTGAACGACGTGGTGAACGCCTCCGACCCCTTCTCCGGCGCGGTCGACACCTACTGGACCGGCAAGGCGCTCGGCCGCCTCGCCCAACTGGTGCCGGTGGCCGACCAGATCGGCGAAACCGGCATCCGCGACCGGATGCTGAACCTGATGAAGGGCAGGCTGCAGGACTGGTTCACCGCGGGCGGTGCGAACGAGTTCAGCTACGACCAGGCCTGGAGGACGCTCACCGGTTACCCCGCCTCGTACGGCAGTGACACCGAGCTGAACGACCACCACTTCCACTACGGTTACTACGTCTACGCGGCGGCGATCATCGCGCAGTACGACCCGTCGTGGGCCGCGGACTCGGCGTGGGGCGGCATGGTCAAGACGCTCGTCCGGGACACCGCGAACCCGAGCCGTACCGACTCGGCGTACCCGTTCCTGCGCGGCTTCGACGTCTACGCCGGCCACGGCTGGGCTTCCGGCCATCAGGGCTTCGCCGCAGGCAACAACCAGGAGTCGTCCTCCGAGTCGACCAACCTGAGCGCCGCGCTCGTCCTGTGGGGGTCGGCGACCGGTGACACCTCGCTGCACGACCTGGGCGCCTTCCTGCTGACCACCGAGTCGGAGTCGATCGCCCAGTACTGGTTCGACGCCGACGAGCAGGTCTTCCCGTCGTCCTTCGGCCACGACACGGCCGGCATGGTGTGGGGCAGCGGCGCCGCGTACTCCACGTGGTGGACCGCGAACCCGGAGGAGATTCACGGAATCAACGTCCTGCCCGTGACCGGCGGCTCGCTGCACCTCGGCGGTGAGAAGACGGCGATCCGGCGCAACCTCGCCGAGATGGAGCGGGAGAACGGTGGGCCCGCCGTCGAATGGCGGGACCTGCTCTGGGAGTTCGAGTCGTTCGCCGACCCGGCCACGGCGAAGGCCAAGTGGGACGCGAGCAACGGCAATTACACCCCGGAGGAGGGCGAGTCGAAGGCGCACACCTACCACTGGATCAACACGCTGGCCGCGGTCGGCGCCCCGGACGCCACGGTGACGGGTGACATCCCGACCTCGGCGGTGTTCACGAAGGGCACGACCCGGACGTACGTGGCCCACAACCACGGCTCCACGGCCCGGACGGTGACCTTCTCCGACGGCAAGACGCTGTCGGTGCCGGCCCGCTCCACGGCGACGAGCACCGGCAGCGGCTCCACGGACCCCGACCCGGAGCCCGAACCGCCGACCGGCAACACCTTCCAGCTGCGCGCCGGCGGCGTCCTCACGACGGCGACCGGAGGCACGGCGGGCAGCGACACGATCCCGTCGGCGAACGGCGCCAACCACGACGGCACGCCGTACCAGCCCCTCGTCTACGAGGTGCGCGGCGTCAACGGCACCCTGACCTCTGGCGGCCAGACCTCCTTCCGCCTCCAGGTCGACGCGGGCACGACGGTCGGCCTCGGCCAGCAGGCGCGGGTGAGCTACGACTTCACGGGTGACGGCACGTTCGACCGCACGGAGACGTACCACTACTTCGCGACCGACCCGGTGACGGGCTGGGAGGAGTACACCCAGGCCCGCGGCCTCAAGTCCGCGACGGGCAGCCTGAGCAACCTCAGGGGCGGCACGGTGCGCCTGGAGGTGTGGAGCGCCATCGGCAACGGGGCGTCGAAGCTGCAGACCGGGACGGACAAGTCCGTGGTGGTGATTCCGTACAGCTGAGGTGCTGTGAGCTGTCGGTGGGGATCGGACCTGCGGGACCGGTCCCCACCGGATCAAACCGGGATAGGGTCACGCCCACGACTGAAGCCACTCCCCGGTACAGGAATCATGGACCTGCTCGCCACACTCACCGGCTTCCCGGACGCCGCCCCGCTCACCGGGCTCGACCAGGCATGGACGTGGTCACTCGGCCCGGTCCTCCACTTCGCGGGCGCGGTGACGGCGGACGGGAACCGACTGCTGCAGACGAACCAGCGGGGCAGACACGACGAGGACCTCGCGCGAGCTGTTCTCGCGTTCGCGCGGCAGCACGAGGAGGCACTGATCGGGGAAGGCCGCCCGATCGCGGCCGTGCACGGCTTCTCCGCGGCCGGTTACGCCTTCGACGCGGTGGCCGCCGTGGCTCCCGAGGTCCACTGCCACCACAGAACGCAGAACCCTGACCTCACCGCTGTCACGTACATCGTGTTTCCCGCCTTCGCGACGGAGGTGTCCGGGCGGGAGTCCCCGGAGGAAGCACAGGCCCGGTACCAGAAGATGCTGAGCCCCGCCGAGATCGGCCGGGACGCGGTGCCCTTCCTGAAGATGAGCTACGACAACCCGCGCACGGGCGGCGGAAGCGCCAACGACGGGCGGGCGTTGGCCTACCCTCGGACGCTGCGCCAGGAGATCCCTCAGCTGGAGGGATCGCCGGGCGGATTCGTCGAGTGGGAGAACCGGGTCGGCGAGGTGTGGCGGGTCGCGTGGGACCAGGGTTGGGCGCTGTGCGGTGGTGAGGAGGAGCATCGAGGGCTCAGCCTGGACGAAGTACTGGACTTCGCCGACACCACGCTGCTGGTGAGCACTCCACTCGAGGGTCCGGAAGACTCGTAGGATCTTTCCTCGCACAGTCGTGCTGGGTAAGTTCACGTGTGCATACGGGTTTTGGCGATGTGCGCGTAACGGGGGTTGCGGGATGGCGGGTCACCGGCCGACTGATTGGCATGTCCTTGATCTGGACAGGGACCCGACACCCGGTGACCCGGACCGGGTGCGCCAGTTGGCGAGGTTCCTGCACGACTTCGCCGACGACGTCTCCGAGGCGTTGCGTCTGGTGAAGGGGATGGCCGGTGAGGGGACGCTGGCGGAGTGGGCGGGCAAGTCGGCGAAGGTGTTCAAGGAGGAGTTCTCCGGCGTTCCGAAGAATCTGAGGAAGCTGGAGAAGTCGTACGCGATGTGCGGGGACGCGCTCGCGGACTACTGGCCGAAGCTGGAGCGGGCGCAGGCGCTGGCGGACAAGGCGTTGGCGAAGGCGCGGGAGGCGCAGGCGGATCTGTCGTCGGCGCAGTCGAAGCTGGCGTCGGCGGAGTCGTGGGTGGGGCGGGCGACGAAAGAGGCCGACAAGTACAAGGACGATCCCACGGGGTCGAAGTCGGACGCGGACAAGCCCGACGAGGCGAAGGTGCGGGCCGCGACCCGGGACGTGCAGAGTGCGAAGTCGGCGCAGGAGAAGGCGCAGTCGGACGTCACGTCCGCGCAGAGCGCGCTGGACGCGGCGAAGAAGATGGCCGCGGACGCGCGGAAGATGCGCGAGGAGGCGGCGCGGGACGCGAAGTCGAAGATCGACGAGGCCTCGGACGCGGGGATCCAGAACCGGTCGTGGTGGGAGGAGATCGGCGACTGGTTCACCGACAACTGGGACAGCATCGTCGCCGCCTGCAAGATCGTGGTGGCGGTCGTCGGCATCGTCGCGATGATCATCGGCGGGCCGATCCTCGGCGCGATCGTCCTCATCGCCGCCCTCGTCGTGCTCGCCGACACGCTCTACAAGTATTCGAAGGGGCAAGCGTCCCTGTGGGACGTCGGACTGGCCGCGCTGGACTGCATCCCCGGCATGAAGGGCCTCACCACCCTCGGCGGACTCGCCAAGGGCATGAGGGCCTTCGGCAAGACCGGGCTGAAGGGGATGGCCCTCGGGGTCAAGGGTCTGGGCAGAAGCACGAGTGCCCTCGGCCGCCAGATGAAGAAGCTCATCACCAGGGGCGACCCCGTCGATCTCGCCACCGGGGAGATGGTCATGTCCGCCACGGACGTGACGCTCGACGGTGTCCTGCCCCTGGTGCTGGAGCGCCACCACCGAAGTCGCGCACGCAGCGGCCGCCTTCTGGGACCCAGCTGGACCTCCACGCTCGACCAGCGGCTGGTTCTGGACGCCGACGGCGTACGTCTTGTAGTCGACGACGGGATGGTGCTGCGCTACCCGGTCCCCGAGCGCGAGGTCGCCGTGCTGCCCGTCACCGGCCCTCAATGGCCGCTGAGCTGGGACGGCACGGCCGAGGGGGAGATGGTCGTACACCGGAGCGAGACAGGGCACCGTTTGCACTTCCGCCCCCTCCCCGGGCGTTCTGCCGCGGAGCTGCCTCTTGCATCGATCCGCGACCGGAACGACAACTCCATCGACGTGACCTACAACCCGGACGGCACGCCCTCCGAGATCCTCCACCACGGTGGTTACCGCATCGGTGTCACCTGTGAGCAGGGCAGGATCACCGAACTCGCACTGCTCAGCCATCCGGAGCGGCCGACACTGATCCGGTACGCGTACGACCGTCGCGGCAACCTCGCCGCCGTGTACAACTCCTCCGGTCTGCCTCTTCGATTCAGCTACGACGACAGCAGGCGTGTCACCCGCTGGGAAGACCGGAACGGCGTCTGGTACCGATTCGTCTACGACGGAGCCGGCCGCTGCACAACCGGTCAGGGCAAGGACGGGTTCCTCGACTACACGTTCACCTACGACGACGATGCTCGGCACACTGTGGCCGTCGACTCGCTAGGACACGCCACCCACTACCGGTTCAGCGACTCGTACCAGCTCGTGGAGGAGACCGATGCGCTCGGGCACACGGTGCTGCAGGAGTGGGACGACCACGACCGTCTGATCCGGCGTACCGATCAGCTCGGACGGGTCCTGGAGCTGGAGTGGGACGCCATGGGACGGCTGGAATCCGTGCGTCTGCCCGACGGGTCGGTGTCGACCGCCCGCTACAACGACCTGGGGCTCCCCGTCGAGATCACGGAGTACGACGGCACGGTCCTGCGGCAGGAGTGGGACGAGCGTGGCAACTGCATCTCGCTGACCACCGGCGACGGCGCCACGACGAGATTCACCCGCGACCCCTCGGGCGCGCTGGCCACCCTCACGGACGCCGAGGGCAACGAGTACCGCTTCACCAACAACGCGGCCGGACAGCCGACCTCCTCGGTCGACCCCGTCGCCTCAGTGATCACATACTCTTATGATCCTTTCGGGCGCAGCAGTGTGGTCACGGACGCCCTGGGCGGGGAGATACGCCGGACCTGGTCCGTGGAGGGGCTGCTCACCTCACTGACGGACGCGGACGGTGCGTCCGAATACTGGGCGTACGACGGCGAAGGCAACCTGGTCAGTCACACGGACCGGATGGGCCGTGTCACCCGATACACCTACGGGCCGTTCGACGTGCTCACTTCCCGTACGAGCGCGGACGGCGTCCGGCACACATTCACCCACGACACCGAGCTCCGGCTGCAACAGGTCGCCGACTCGCGGGGGCTGACCTGGGACTACCGCTACGACCAGGTGGGCAATCTGATCGCGGAGTCGGACTTCGACAACCGTACGCTCACGTACTCCTACGACGCCGCCCGTCAGCTGCTGAGCCGGACGAACGCTGTCGGACAGATCTTGGTCCACTCGTACGACGCGGTGGGCAACCGGACGGCTTCGGCTCTCGACGGCAGTGTCACGACCTACCGGTACGACCGGGCCGGTCGTCTCGTGCACGCGGCGGGGCCCGACGCCACTCTGTCGTACGTCTACGACGCGGCGGGGCGGGTGACCGCGGAAGACACCGACGGGCGAGTCCTCACGACCGCTTACGACGCCGTGGGCCGTTCCGTCGCCCGGACCACTCCGAGTGGTGCCGTCACCCAGTACACCTACGACCGAGCCGGTCGCCGCACCGGCCTGTCCACCGCCGGCCGGACGCTCACGTTCACGCATGACCTCCTGGGGCGCGAAACGGTCAGGAACTACGACGCCGGTCTCCTGCTCGTCTCGACGTGGGACGCCGTGGATCAGCTGACGGCCCAGGAGATGACCGCCGTCGGGCGAGCAGCGCCGGTGACGCAGCGGTCGTACGCCTACCGGCCGGACGGTCATGTCACCGCACTGGCCGATGTCAGGACCGGCCGCCGCACGTTCGACCTCGACCCCGCCGGCCGCGTGCACGGCGTGCGTGCCGAGGGCTGGACCGAGTCCTACGCCTACGACGCGCACGGCAACCAGACGCTGGCTGCATGGCCCGGCCGGCACCCGGAACCGGAGGGCCAGGGCGAGCGGGTCCACCGGGGCAATCGAGTCGTGCGCGCGGGGCGGATCCACTACGAGTACGACGCGGCCGGGCGGGTGGTGCTCCGCCGCCGGACGCGGTTGTCCCGCAAGGCCGACATCTGGCGATACACCTGGGACGGTGACGACCGGCTCACCACGGTCGTGACACCGGACGGCACAGTGTGGCGATACCTCTACGACCCGCTCGGCAGGCGAGTCGCCAAACAGCGTCTTGCCGCCGACGAGCGGACCGTGACCGAGGAGACACGGTTCACCTGGGACGGCACGCACCTGGTGGAGCAGGTCACGACGCGTGCCGGTTCCTCCGAGGTGTCGACCCTCACCTGGGAACGGGACGGTGTCCGGCCGATCGTCCAGGCCCAGCGCTCCACCCTGGCGGACACGCCGCAGGAGATCGTCGACGAGCACTTCTACGCGATCGTCACAGACCTCATAGGCACCCCCACGGAACTCGTCTCCGAGGCGGGTGAGGTGGCATGGCACGCGGACGCCACGCTGTGGGGGCTGACGAAGGAGGAAGGCTCCGGTGCCTCGACGCCGCTGCGTTTTCCCGGCCAGTACGCCGACGCGGAGTCGCAACTGCACTACAACTTCATGCGGTACTACGATCCCGTCGCCGCCACCTACATCAGCGCGGATCCACTGGGGCTCGACGCGGGACCCCATCCTCGGGCCTACGCCCCGAACCCACTGACGTGGTTCGACTACCTGGGGCTCCTGACCTGTTCCGAGAACGCCGAACGGCTGGCCAAGAACCTCGCGCGGGAAGGACGGGCCAAGAGCCCGGGCGAGGCCGCCGCCCATCTCGTACCGTCCGGCATGAAACGGAACAAGGCCGCGGACACCCGGGCCCTACTGGAGAAGTACGGCGTCGACATCAACGATGCGGCCAACGGGATACCTCTTGGGCACCCCCGCCCCCACAACTTCACTCACCGCAAGGACTTCCTGCTCCGTCTCAACTCACACCTCACCGACCTGACGGAGACCATGACGGAAGCCGGGTACGGCGCGCGTGCCATTCGCAGTGCGCTGCGCCGGGAACTACGCTCCATCGGGCAACAGGTGGAACGGGAACTGGCAGGAGGACAGCCAGGGCCCGGAGCGGTGTGGACGGGGTAAAGGGCCAGTCCGCTCCCGACACGACGACGAACACGAATGGTGACGCGATGACCGAGACGCCGGAGAAGAGCCCGGCGGTGTACCGGCTCCTGCCGAGGCTGGCCGACTATCAGCAGCTCACTCCGAACAGCTGGGACCTGCGCCAGCTCAAGCGCTGGCAACGGCTGGGAGCCGAGGAGGACCGGCCCGTCCAGTTCCGGGCCGAATGGGCCGGAGAGCGGAACTGGCCCAAGGGGGATTTCCCCTCGGGTTATCCAGGAGCGCCCATTCTCAGCCGACGCCTCATCGACCGATTCGGAGTTGATGCGCTACGAACAGCCGGCCCTTTGCTGCCTGTTGACATCGAGGGCGCGCAGGGGGATGAGTATCATCTCCTCCTCGTCGAGCAGGTGGTCGACTGCCTGGACCTGCGAAGGTCCTCCAAACCCAAGAAGCTGAACGGCGAAGTGAAGAACGCGGTGTACCGCACGGACGCCCTCCCCGCACACCTCCCGGCATTCCGCTTGCCCCAGTTCGCCGGCGCTGTGCAGTGGAACGGCTGGGCGGCCGAACGGCTCGTCGAACTCACCGACGACCAGATCGAAGCACGTCTGTGCTGGTCCGAGAATCCGACGGCAGTTCCGCATCCCGACCCGTGGGGATTCTGACGGACCGCTCGGCCGAGCTGCGCGGAGCTTGCCGCACTGCTCCCCGGGCGTCTCCGTGCGCCACCGCGCGGCAACGTCAGCGCACCGCATCCCACCGGGCCCGCAGCTCCGTCCGGTAGTGCATGCCGAGGAAGAGCAGTGCCGCGGTCAGGGCGAGCGCGGCCCAGGTCCAGTTCATCCACACCAGGTCGGGGTCGCTGACGTACACGCTTCCGTCCTCCCGGACGCAGTCGAAGCGGAGGGGGAGGTAGGAGGCGCGGTGGTGGGTCAGGCCCCTGATCGTCTCCGGGTCGAAGCCCATGCGACAGGCCGGGGCGGGGGTCGAGTCGGCGCCGTCGCCGACCTCCGCCTCCGACCACGCGACACCGGCCAGGCCCAGGGCATACACAGCGCCTGCGGCCCAGCCGAGCGTTGCCGCCGTCCGGCGCAGCAGGTGGTCGGGCCAAGGCTGAGGCCGGCCGGGGAGCGCCATCGCGGCGGCCCGCGCCGCGGAGACGAGTGCCGCGACGGCACAGACCAGGGACAGAGCAAGTCCCACCAGTGCGAGCAACGGTTTCGTCGCCTCCCCTCCGGACGGGGCGAGACCGTCGTACGCGCCGTCACGCCGACTCTAGTCGTGCGGGACGTCCCTCACGTACACGACTCCGTCGATGCGGGGCAGGTGGGACGGGTCCAGCGGGGCGTAACCGAAGTACGGGGACACGCGTGGGACGGCGGGTAGGTGCCGTGCCGCTGCGTCGAGCCGAGCCGCGTCGATCACGCAATGGGGTTCGGGCGACGTGTGCAGGATGCCCTCCACCGTGTCCGGAGGCGGGGCGTCCACGCCGTGGTGCCTCATCGTGCCGAGGGCGGTCGCCAGGTGGGCGTACTGGTCGCCCAGCCGCGTGCTCACCAACGCGCCGGCGCTCCACCACTCCACCTTCGGGTGGCCCCACATGCGCATGGCGCTCTTGTCCCGCTGCAGATGACTGTTGTGGGCGTGGACCAGCACCGGCCCGCGAGCGGCGAGGGCGAGAAGGTTGCCGGCCATCATCTCGTCCCGTGTGGCGAGCAGGCGGGCCATGCGGGACGGTGATGTGTCCGCCATCCAGGAG
Organism: Streptomyces werraensis; assembly: GCA_014656175.1. Taxonomy (GTDB): domain Bacteria; phylum Actinomycetota; class Actinomycetes; order Streptomycetales; family Streptomycetaceae; genus Streptomyces; species Streptomyces werraensis. The sequence goes on along the minus strand of BNBX01000002.1, from coordinate 876,395 downwards.
TGGTAGCGCAGCAGGCCGACGGCGGTACGGCCGTACAGGTGCGCTCGGTCGCGATCGTCCGGTGAGGACACCGCTGTGAGGTGCGGTGCCTGTGTCTCCAGCAGGGTCACCATGTCGTCCGCGAGCAGGCGCAGTTCGCGTGCTTCCGGTGTGCGGCCGATGGACTGGGACGGGTCCGTCATGGCCGCCTCGTTGGTCCAGTGCGCGTCCGCGCCGAGCAGGTCGTCGAGCCTGTCCGCCGTGCAGGGAAGCAGCTCCGCGTCGACGTGGGCCGCCAGGTGCTCGTGCAGCGCGGTGAGTGCCTGGCGCGGGCTTTCGGCGCCTGTGATCTCCAGCGGGCCGTCCATGCCCGCGAACCGGACGTGGTCGTCCGCGGGCCGGCTCGCGTTGAAGTCCCGCATCCAGCGCACCAGTTCACGGTTCGCCCGCGAGCCGCCCCAGCCGTGGCTGAAGCCGTGTTCCATCACGTCGTCGAGTGAGCCCTCGCCCGAGGTGACGTACGCGTCCACGGTCAGCGCCCTCAGACAGTCACTCTCCAGCGCGACCGTCCGATAGCCATGCTCTTCCACGAGCTCCCGGAAGAGAGCGTTGCGCAGGTCGAGGAGGCTGTCCTCGCCGTGCGTGGGCTCGCCGAGGGCGAGCACGCGGGGACGGGCCGGAAGCAGTTCCGTGACGGCCGACGCCTCGACGGGGCGGCCGAAGTCCTTGATGCCGGTTTCCATACCCTCAACGGTATCGTTAAACTTTCGGTGGAAAGTTTGGCCGCTGTATGGTCTGGCCGTGGGCCGAAACCTTCAAACGAGTGGCAAGCTGAGGCCGGTCGACCTGGCGCGTCGGCACGGTCTGTCCACCCAGGCGGTGAGGAACTACGAGCAGGCCGGCATCCTGCCGACAGCCGCGCGAACGGCCTCCGGCTACCGCGTCTACACCCCTCTGCACGAGCGCGCGCTGGCCGCGTTCCTCGCCCTGGTGCCGGGGCATGGGCATGCGACGGCGACGGCGGTCATGCAGGCCGTGAACCGTGACGCCGTCGACGAGGTTTTCCGGCTCATCGACGAAAGTCACGCGCGGTTGCTGCACGACCGGCGCACCCTGCGAGCCGTGGAGGACGCCCTGCGCGGGCTCACCGCCGACGCCTCCGCTGCCGACTCGGCTGTCTTCAGGCAGACGTTCATCGGACCGCTGGCTCGGATGCTGGGCGTTCGTCCGGCGACCCTGCGGAAGTGGGAGGACGCCGGACTCGTACGTCCGCGGCGCGACCCCGTGACCGGCTACCGGGTGTACGACCCGGCCGACGTACGGGACGCGCACCTGGTGCATCAGCTGCGGCGCGGTGGTTACCTGCTCGAGCAGATCGCCCCGCTGATCGCTCAGGTGCGGACAGCCGGCGGCGTCGAGCCACTCGAAAGCGCTCTGCGTGACTGGCGTGGCCGGCTGTCCGACCGCGGACGGGCGATGCTGCGCGGGGCCGCCGCGCTCGACGCCTGTCTGCGTGAGCGTGAGCGTGACTGAGTCACCTCAGCCCTTCACCCCCAGCGCGCCCAGCAGCATCGGCAGTGAGGCGTGCAGTTCGCGTTCCCAGTAGCGCCACGTGTGTGTGCCCGCGCCGTAGAAGTGGGTGGTGAGGTGCTTGGCGCCCACGCGCTTCAGCTCCGCCGCGAGAGCGTGGTTCTGGCGGTTGAAGTCCGCCTCGAGGGCGCTCACCGCACCCGGTGTGTCCAGCGGGCCTGCCGTGCCGTCGCCGCAGGACAGATAGACGGGCATCGACTTGAGACGCTTCGCCAGGTGGAAGGGGTCGTGGGCCTGCCAGACGCGGCGCTGGGCGACCGGGTCACCCCAGACGCGGAGGGGGTCGTTGCCCCGGCCCGCGAAGAGACCCAGGATGCGGTTGACCGACTCGTCGTTGAGCAGCGGGTGTGCGGAACCCGAGTACGCGGCGGTCGCCTTGAACATGCCGGGGTGCCGGGCGGCGTACAGCAGGGCGCCCTGGCCGCCCATCGACAGCCCGGCGACGACACGGTTGCGGCCGGCGCCCCAGTCGCGTTCGAGGAGGTGGCGCAGTTCCACGGTGTGGAAGGTCTCCCAGGCGGGGTCGCCGCCCTCGCCGTAGTTCCACCAGTCGCTGTACCAGCCGTTCCAGCCCGCCTCCGGCATGACGACGAGCACGTTGCGCAGGCTGTCCGTCTCGGCGACGTCGGTCATCGCGGTCCAGGACGTGTAGTCGCCGCAGCAGCCGTGCAACAGCCAGAAGGTGGGCCAGTGCTGGCGGCGGTCGGCGGGGTTCCAGCCGTCGGGGGTCAGCAGGCGGACCTTGACGGTGCGGCCGCCGAGCGCCGTCGAGCGGACCGACAGGTCCACCTGGCGCTCCGCGACCTGTGTGACCGCCACGACCTCGGCGCCGCGTCGCCCCGTGTCACCCTGCGCGGACCGCGTATCGGCGGCGTCCGCGGGGGTCGGGGCGACGAGCGTCGGTGTGGTCGGTACAAGGGCGAGGATCAGGACGGCGAGGACGAGACGTACACGGCCTCGGAAGGTGACGGCGGCGGTCACGGCGGCTCCCTGCGGTGCTGTTCGTCGCTGCGGTGGAAGGGCGGCGGGGCGAAGAGCGGATGTGCCTGGACAAGCATTCACCACGTGAGGCGCTCAGCGACAGACCACGGTCGGCCCGTACATGACCCTTGCGTGAACGATGCCTCTCCCGGCTGCATCCGCACCCGCCTGCGGACCGGGGTAGCTTGAGGCTCATCAGCCAACCGGTGGTCAAGAGAGGGTCGCTTCATGACCGAGGAGTTCCTCATGCGCCTCGACGACGGGATGCTCGCGTACTTCCGCGACATGGCGGACGAGATGGTGAACCGGTTCGGCATCTCGCGGGCGGAGGCCGTGGCGAGGATCAACGCCCGCTACGGCGACTGCGACATCGAGCCCTACCCCGACCTCATGTGCCACGAGGAACCAGCGTATTGGGCGTACGGCGCCTACTACGTGCCGGACGCGGCCGGCCGGCTGCCGTGCGGAGACGAGGAGCACGACCGGCGGATCGACGTCTCCTCCCTCGCCGTGCGGCCCGTACCGGCGCCCGGCTCACCCGTGTGGACACTCACGGAATGAACCGGGGCCGGACCTCATCGGATGCCTCTCGTCAGTGCCTGCGCGGCAGGATCAGCAGCGCATCGCCGACCGGCCGTTCACCGGCCGCGTCCGACGGCTTGTTGATCACCCGGCCGTTCGCCACCATCGTCGTCGACCCGCCCCCGTCGAGGTTGACGGCGTCCCGCAGTCCGAGGGAACGGGCCACCTTCGCGCTCTCGGTGATGCTCAGCCCGAGGGAGTCCGTGCTGCGGCCGTCGGCGGTGACCAGGACGGTGCGTCCGGCCGCGTCCGTGCCGGCGAGGGTGCGGGGATTGCGCTTGTGGACCCAGCCGTAGTACCAGCTGGGGTCGCCCGGGTGCACCATCCCGTCGGTGGCGGGCGTGACGTGGAGGCGTCCGTCCCGGACCAGTTCGGGGCCCGCGTTGACGATGTCCGTCCCCGGCGACGGTGTCACGCGGCGGCCCCGGTCGTCGCGGAGGGTCGTCTCGACGCGCAGGCGCTCACCCGGGCGGGCCAGAGCCGTCAGCGCTGCCACGTGCCGCCCGGTCGCCTGGATCGAGCTGCCGCCGGACGGGAGCGGGCCGCCGCGGACGGAGCGCAACTGCAGCACGCGGCCCCGGCTGTCCAGGACGGCTTCCACGCCCTCGCCCTGCGGGGTGTTCGCGCCGTACTCCTGGGTGAACGCGACGAGTTGGTCGGGGTTGGTGCATGTCACGTCGTGCAGGGGCAGCGAGGTGGGGCTGTCGTCCTCGCTGCCGCCGCAGTTGCGGATCAGGCCCGGTACGCGGTCGACGCCGTCGAGGGGCAGGGTGGTGCCGCGCGCGGTGACCCGTCCTTCCCAGGTGAGGCGGGTGATCTGGGACCTGCGGCCACCGTCGTGGACGACGAGACCGGGACGTCCGCTGACCGGTTCGCTCAGCAGGCGTCCGTCGTAGACGCCGATGCCCGCGGGGTCGCCGGGTGCGCCGGAGCGGGGGTCGAGGACGAAGAAGCCCGCGTTGACCGCGGCGACGGCGCCGGCGTCGGCCGCGAGCGTGCTGACCGTCTCACGGTTCTCGATGTCGGGGCCGTAGGCGGCGTCCAGGGTGCCGCGGAAGGTGCGCGGGTCGACGGTGAGGACGTCGATGCGCCAGGGGCCGCGGTCGCTGGTCGCGCCGTCCCAGCCGGTGTAGGTGACCGAGCCGCTGTGACCGGCGTTGATCACGCGGATGCGTTCCGTCGCCGCGGCGGACTGGGAGGTGAAGTCGCCGACGCGGACGCGCCAGCCGAGCGTTCCGCCCGCGTAGTCCGCCGTACTCGGTGTCGTCACCTGCTCGACCCGCGCGTCGAAGCCGTCGGCCCGCAGGTCGGCGGCGAGTTCGTCGGCGCTTGCCTTGTCCTTGAGGGTGGTCGGCGGCGCGTCGGGGTCGGGTGAGGTGTCGCCGCCCGGGATGGTCGCCTCGACCGTCCAGTGGTGCGCCGGGTCCACGGTGCCGCGCACGATGCGGGTGAGGGTGAGTCCGGGCTGCAGGGTCCGTGTCGTGCGGGTTTCGGCGAGGCCGGCCGGGCCCAGCGGGAGGGCCCCACTGGCGTCGGCGATGCGGATGTCGGTGGTGCGGTTGCCGGCGGTCGCCTGGACCGGGTGACCGGTCACCGCCAGCACGACACCGAGGGCCACGGCCGCCCCGCCGAGTCTTCTCTTCTTCATCGTTGACCGCCCTCTCGCGCGTCGAGCCTGCCCGCGTCACTCGTGGAGCGAAGCCCCGGTCGGGAACATGCGTCACTTTCTCGCGTTGTGCTGACGGCGTCACGAACAGTCACTTAACGCACGCTGGACAAGTATCGACCTGTGAGAACGTGCGTCAAGAAGGCGTGACGGCCCGCCAGTAGAGAGGTGAGGCGCCCTGGTCCGGCGCCCCGTGTCCGGTGTCCGTGAGGGCGCGGCATCACACCATCGGGTGGCGCCGATGGCCGGGCATCCGGGGTTGTCCACAACTCCGAGCCGTTGTCAGTGGCCGCCGATAGATTTTTTCGCGTCCCGCCGGTCCGGCGAGGACATCCCCCTTTCGTATGCATGGGAGAGGTGCGTTGTCGGATTGGGAGAGGTCGAGCACGGTGCGGGTGGTGCCGTCCGCGCGGCCGCGGAAGCTCGCCAAGGTGCCGTTCGTGGAGCTGGCGGACGGGCGGTTGCAGGGTGTGGTGTCCAGCGGCTCCGACATCGGCCGGGTGTACGTGTCGTCGGTGGAGGCGGGGACGTACGCGTTCTCGTGCAGCACGAACAACAACCGGCCGTGCGGCGGGGCGCGCGGCGCCTTCTGCAACCACATACGGGCGCTGATCGGGGAGGCCGTGCTGCAGTACGGCGCGGAGCGCGTCGCCCGCTACCTGAAGGTGGACGTGGCCGGTGAACAGGCGGACGCGCAGGGCCTGACCTCGGCCATGACGTCCACGCGTCCCGCCCAGGGCGACAGGTCGGCCGCGGCCCAGGTGTTCAGCCGGTTCCTGCGCCACCTGGCCTACTTGGAGTTCGCGCCCACGACCGCGCCCGTGCCGGAGATGCACTGGTTCCCGACGACCGGGGCGGTGGCGTGATGCGAGCGGATCTGCTGACCGACGCCGTCGAAGGGCTGGACGAGGCGCTGGCCGCCGTGGACGGATTCGACGAGGTGCTCGTGGGCGGGCTGCTGCGTCCGCAGCCGGGGCAGGCGGCCGGACTGGCCGGGCTGGCGGACGCCGTCGCCGGGTCCCCGCTGGCCGGGCGGGTCGCCGAGGCGGCGGAGAAGACCGCGGCGGGGGCCGCGGACGAGGACCACTACATGGCGCTGGCCGCCGCGCGCACGGCGCTGCTCGGTTCCGTGCACGACGCGCTCGTCGCGCGGATCGAGGAGGCGGTCGGACGACCGCGCGCCGAGGAGCCGGCCGTGGGGGCCGCGGGGGCCGAGCATCCGGTGAACCTGCTGGTGGCGGCGCGTGGCTGGCTGTGCGACCTGGCGCGGGCCGGCTGGCAGGGCATCGACCACGAGCTGATCGGCGGCGCGGCCCCCGTCGTGACCGCGATGCTGCCCGAACCGGGGCTGCGGCGGCTCGCCACACTGCTCGACGGGTTCGCCGCGGAGCTCGCCGCGTCCTGCCCCGGCGCCACGCTGGAGCGGGTCCCGGTGCGCCGGTGGGCCGACCTGTGGTCGCGGGCGATGCTGCTGACGCTTCCCGGCGCGGACCGGGCGACCGCCGTCGGAGAGGCCACCGGCCGTCTGCTGCCGCTCGGTGTCGACCTGCACGAGCACGCGACGGCGGTGCAGGCACAGGTGCACGCGGTGTTCGAGCCGGCGGACGGCGGGACGCCTCGTCTGGTGCGGGCCAGTGTGTCCGCGCCCAAGCCGGACACGGTCGTCGGCGCGGGGCTGTGGCAGCTCCTGCGGCCGCACATGTCGCTGCTGACCGCCGTCAGCGAGGGGCGCGCCATGGAGCTCGACGCCATGCCGGTCACCGCGGAAGGGGACCTGATCTGGGACGAGGCCCACGCCGCACAGGGCGAGCCCGCGGAGCCCTTCACCACCGCGCGAGTGGCGCTGCCGACCGCTGCCGCCGCCCCCGTGGCACCGGTGGACCGGCATCCGGCGAGGATCGCCGTGCCCGTGCTGCTCGAAGGGTACGCCGTGGAGGACGAGGCTGAAGGGGTCGCCTTCCGGATCGCCGGGGAGCGGTTGGCCGTCGACGCCGGCCGGGTGCCCGCCGCCGGACCGCTGACCGCTGACGCCGTCGCGTCGTCCGCCGCGTGTGTCGGTCTGCTGCGCTGGGACGCCGGGGAGTTCCGGCTCCAGCCGCTGGCCGTCGAGCGGACGGTACGGAAGAGGCCTGTCGCAGTGCAGGCCGGGGCCTGGGCGGGCGGTACGGCCGACAAGGCGGGCGTGCGGGCCGAGAAGGCCGCCACCGACGCCGTCAATGTGCTGCGTGAGCGCGCGGGAAGGCTGCTGCGGAAATGAGCGAGGCGAGCGTCGTCGAGGGAGGGGCCGAGGACGGGGCGCCCGTCCCGGACTCCGACGAGAACCGGCGGCAGGTCCTGTACTGGCGGCTGCTGGCCCGCCTGTTCGACCCGGAGGAGCAGGCGTCGCTGGAGTCGGCGAGTGTCGCCGTGGTCGAGGACATCGGCCTGCCGGTGGCGCTGCTGGACCCGGCTACGTCCGTCGACTCGGTGGTGCAGCGGCATCCCGAGCTGGCCGGCGAGTTCGACGGGCTGATGACGCCGGAGCCGGACGCGGACGGCGGGCGTGACCGGGCCGCCGAGGTGCGGCGGGCGGCGCTGGCGTCGAAGGTGCTGCTCAACGTCTTCTCGACCGGCAGCGGCACGGTCACCGCCGAGCAGCTCGCCCGCTGGCAGTCCGACGCCGGCTGGCTGGAGCGTGCCCTGGGCTGTCGCCCCGGTGAGCTGCGCGGCGGCCGGGCGGGCGCCGGCGGAGGCGTCGGTCCGACCGGCACCGGTTTCGGCACGCCCGCGCCCGACCTGAGCAGGCTGATTCCCGAGATCGGCCCCGAACTGGGCTCCATCGAGGCCGGTCTGGTGCGGCGGATGCATCTGCGGGAGGTGCTGGCCGATCCGGCGCTCGCCTCACGGCTGACGCCCAGCATGTCGCTGATCGAGCAGTTGCTGCGGGACAAGAACAACCTCTCCGGGGTCGCCCTCGCCAACGCCAAGGCGCTGATCCGGCGCTACGTCGACGAGGTCACCGAGGTGCTGCGCACGCAGGTGGAGAAGGCCACGGTCGGTGAGCTGGACCGGTCCGTTCCGCCCAAGCGCGTCTTCCGTAACCTCGACCTGGACCGCACCATCTGGAAGAACCTCACCAACTGGGACCCGGAGGAGGAGCGGCTCTACGTCGACCGGCTCTACTACCGGCACACCAGCCGCAAGACGACGCCGCAGCGGCTGATCGTCGTGGTGGACCAGTCGGGGTCCATGGTCGACTCGATGGTCAACTGCACGATCCTGGCGTCGATCTTCGCCGGTCTGCCCAAGGTGGACGTGCACCTGATCGCGTACGACACGCAGGCGCTGGACCTGACGCCGTGGGCGCACGACCCGTTCGAGACGTTGCTGCGCACCCAGCTCGGCGGCGGCACGGACGGCACGGTCGCCATGGCGCTCGCCCAGCCCAAGATCGCCGAGCCGCGCAACACCGTCGTGGTGTGGATCTCCGACTTCTACGAATGGCGCACGGACGAGCTGTTCGAGAGCATGGCCGCCATCCACCGTTCCGGGGCGAAGTTCATTCCGGTCGGGTCGGTGACCAGCTCCGGTCGCGGCAGCGTCAACCCGTGGTTCCGGGAGAAGTTCAAAGACCTGGGCACGCCGGTGATATCCGGCCACATCAAAAAGCTCGTGCACGAACTCAAGACGTTCCTGACGTGAGCGTCGGCGTCCCGGCGTTCTGACGTCCCGTCTTCTCGCCTTCTCGCCTTCTCGACTTACCGACTCTCCGACTTCTCGATATCGACTTCCGAAAGGCTCATCACTCATGTCCGAACTGCTGCGCGCCCCCGCCGAGATCAAGTACGCCGAGGAGCTCGACTGGCTGGAGTCGATCGACGACAACCCCAAGCCGTTCTCGTGGCGCCTGTCACCGAAGATGGTGCGGCTGTTCATTCTCGGCTCCGAGCGGGCCGACGGGCTGGACCGTGAGATCTCGCAGAAGTGGTTCGGCGACCGCAGCTTCGTGGAGCGGTCGATCGTCACCCTCGCCTCCGACCGCGGCCTGCTGCTGATCGGCGACCCGGGCACGGGCAAGAGCTGGCTGGCCGAGCTGCTGTCCGCGGCGATCTGCCGCAACTCCACTCTGGTCGTCCAGGGCACGGCCGGCACCACCGAGGACCACATCAAGTACTCGTGGAACGTGTCGATGGTGATCGCCAAGGGCCAGTCGCGGGAGTCGATGATCCCCTCGCCGATCATGACCGCAATGGAGACCGGCGCCATCGGCCGCTTCGAGGAGCTGACCCGCTCCACGAGCGATGTGCAGGACGCGCTGATCTCGATCCTGTCGGAGAAGTACATCTCCGTTCCGGAGCTGGAGAGCGGGAGCGGCGACGACAACATCGTGTTCGCCAAGCCGGGCTTCTCCGTCATCGCCACCGCCAACAGCCGCGACCGGGGCGTCAACGACCTGTCGTCGGCGCTGAAGCGCCGCTTCAACTTCGTCCGCATCCCCGTGGTGACGAACAAGAAGAGCGAGGCGGAGATCGTCCGCTTCCGCACCGAGGAGCTGCTGCGCCGGCACTCGATCGACCTGGACGTGCCGCCCACGCTGCTGGACGTGCTGCTGCAGAGCTTCGCCGATCTGCGCGCCTCCGCCGCGGCGGCCGCAAGCGACGACGAGAAGCTGGAGTCCGCGCTGTCGACGGCCGAGCAGATCGGCGTCCTGGAGGACGCCGTGCTGCACAGCAACTTCTTCGGTGAGCGCGCCCTGACCGCCCGCACCCTGGCGTCCTCGCTCGTCGGCTCACTGACCCGACGGGAGCCGGAGGACCTGGCCATACTCAACAAGTACCTGCACGGGGTCGTCGAGCCGCGCAGCAAGGAGGAGGGCGGGGCGTGGCCCGAGTTCCTCGAGGGCGGCCGCGACGCGATCGCCACCGCGTCGTGAGCGGGCCCCGGGCGAGCGGTGTGTTCACCGCGCTGCGTACGCAACTGCAGGAGGCGGCGACCGAGTTCGCGGGCTGTCCCGACGCGCTGGAGGGCATCCTCCTGGGCATGGTCGACGACGTCGACCGGGCGGTGCGGGAGCCGCTGGAGATCTTCCCGGTCTGCCACCACTCCCCCGCCTCCGCGCTGGCCATGGCCCGCCGCCTGCGGGAGAAGCAGCCCAAGGTGGTCTACCTGGAGCTGTGCGAGGACATGGCTCCGCTGCTGACCGAACTGCGCAACTGCCGGCTGCCCGTGGCGGTGCAGGCCTTCGCCGGTGACATCGACGGGTTCCCGCAGGAATGGGCGCCGCTGTCGGTGGTCGCGCCGATCACGGAGGCGTCCGCGGAGTACCAGGCGATCGCCTACGCGCTGGACACGCCGGGCGTGGAACTGGTGCTGGTCGACCGCTCCTCCGACCACGTCTTCCAGTGGGACGACGCCGCGCGTACGGACGGGACTTCGACCGAGGCGGAGGAGGCGCCGAAATCCGAGGAGGCGGCGCTGCACGGCGAGGCGGTCGGCGTCGGGATCGGCGACCTGCGCCCCAGGTTCGCCGAGCTGGAGGAGCATCTGCTGCGCCACGGGAAGGTGCGGCACTGGTCGGAGTGGTGGCACCAGTACGTCGAGGTCCCGCTCGGGGAGAGCGACCACGACACCTACCGCCAGGTCATGTTCCTCATCGGCAGCCTGTTCCGGCGGCTCGCGCCGGGCGACGGCGACCGGGTCCGGGTGGACGAGGACCGCGAGCGCTACATGTGGACGCGGATGCGCGAGCACATGGCGGCGACGGGCACGGACCCGGAGGACTGCCTGTACGTGTGCGGGGCGTTCCATGCGGCGAGCCGGGTGGAGGAGTTCGGCGTGGACGGGCGCTCGGACTCCTTTACCGTCTCGCCTCGCACGGCGACCACCTGGCAGTACGGGCTGATCCCGTCGAGTCACGCGGCGATCGAGGCGCAGTTCGGCCTGGCGCCCGGCTCGGTGTCGATCGCGGCGACGCAGTGGCAGAAGAGCCTGAAGCGGACGCGGGTGCGGCCGTACCGGCTGGAGGGCCAGGCGGGGGCGCGCACCTCCCGCGCGAAGAGGGCGTCGCACGCCGCCGCGCCGGCGGTCCCGGCTCCCGCGACGGACCGGCTGTCCGGGTTCCTGCAGCGGCCGCCCGTGCTGGACGGCCTGGACGAGGCGGAGCTGCTCGGCTGGTCCGTGGACATCGTGCGGGCGGCCCGCCGCAACGGCTACCTGGCCTCCACGGCGGACGCCATCGCCGTCTTCGAGACGTCGATCCTGCTCGCCGGGATGCGGGACCGGGCCAAGCCGACGCCGTACGACTTCCAGGACGCGGCGGTCACCTGCATCGAGAAGGACCGGGTGCCCGGGCGCCGGGACGTGCGGCGGCTCGTCGAGATCATGATGGGCGGCGACCGGATCGGACAGGTGGGCTACGAGGCGCTGCCGCCGCTCGCCCGGGACGTGTACGACCGGCTGGAGCCGCTGGGGCTGAAGCTGCAGCAGCGCGGCGTGCAGCGGGCGTTGCTGGACATGGCCGGCCGGCCGGAGCTGGAGGCCTGCTCGGACGTGCTGTGGATGCTGCGGCGGCTGATGCCGGCGGCCGCGGCCCGCCCGATCATGGGTGAGCGGCGGCTCGGTGAGCGGTCCATCCAGGAGTCCTGGGACCTGGCTCTCGGCACCCACCAGCGTGCGCTCATCGAGCTCGGCTACGAGGGCGTCAGCATCGAGCAGGTACTGGAGCAGCGGCTGCGGCGCGAGGCGTACGGTCCGCGGGCGACCACGGCGGGCGTGCTGGCAGCCGTCGAGGACAGCCTGCTGTACCTGCGCAGCGGGCGGCTGGCGGACGAGCTGGGCACGCACGCGCTGAAGGTGCTGTCCGCGGAACGCACGGTCGACGGGGCGCCGGAGGTGCTGCGCCGGGCGCGGACGCTGCTGGCGTACTACCGCACGAGCCGGCCGGAACTCCCGGCGTGGATCGAGTCCTTCGTGAGGACGGGGTACGCCCACTACTGCACGCTGCTGCCAACGGCGTTCCGCGACGAGGACGCGACGGTGGGACAGGTCGCGGCGATGCTGGGGTTCCTGTTCAGCATGGAGAGCCTGGCGTTGTCCCTGGGCTGCGACCGTACGCAGCTGGAGCTGGCGGTGGCCCAGTCACACCCGGAGGACCCGTCGAAGACGGCCCTGCTGTGGGCGGCGCAGGTCCAGCTCGGCACACTGTCGCGCGCACAACTGCGCGCCCGGTGCGACGCGTTGCTGGACAACCCGCTCGTGGTGCCCTCCTATCCGCGCTACCTCAACGGCTTCGTGCACGCACTGGAGCCGGTGCCGGGGCTGGCGGACGTGGTGGTGGAGGCGGTGTCGAACGCGTTCGGCCGCCTGCCGGACACGGTGCTGCTGCCGTGGCTGCCGCTGCTGATCACCACCCTGCGCAAGGGCGCGGCGGACCTGGCGCCGCTGCTGATACGCGAGGCGGGCCGCGTCTTCCCTGGCCGGCTGCAGGCGCTGGACACGTGGGTGCCGCCGTGGCGGCAGCCGCAGGAGGACCCGTTCGCGGCTTCGCGGTCCCGGCTCACGGCCACCGCCGCCCAGGCACCCCGGGGTGCCGCCCTGCTCGCGGCCCACCCGGCGACGTGCGATGCGGTGGCGGGGCTGCTGGGGTGCGAGGACGGCTGGCAGCAGCAGGGGTCGTCCGCCGTGCCGCACGCGGGCGCGACCCTGCTCGCCGCCCACCCGGCAGCGTGCGACGCGGTGGCGGAGCTGCTGGGGTGTGACGGGGGCTGGGCGCCGGCCGGCGATGCCGGTGCGCCGGGAACGGCCCTGGCAGCCAGCCACCCCGCCGCAGCCGAGGCCCTTGAGGCGCTGCTCGCCGACGCGTGACGACGAGGTGCGGCCGGCTCTTCTCAGAGGGCCGGCCTCACCTGTCCTTCGAACCGGAAGACGGGTTCGGTCCAGCCGGTGCCGTCGCCGCCGTCGTCCAGCGCCTCGCCGATGGCCCGCTCCTCGTAGCTGAAGTGGCTTTCCATGATCGCCGCGAGTCCGTCGAGCTCACGACCGATCGCTTCCAGCTCCGGACCACGCGCTCCGAGAGCCCGGTCGGCGAGTTCGCGCACCTGGGTCAGGATCGAAGCGATCAATCCGTGGTCCTGCACGAGTTTGGTGACCGTCTCGGCGAGGTCGGGCCGCTCGCGCAGCAGTTGGGCGAACATCCCGTCGTCCTCGCCCTCGTGGTGCGTGGTCAACGCGTCGCAGAAGGCCAGGCAGCGCATGGCGAGTGTGTCGTCGCCCAGGTGCCGGCGTCCGAGCCCCGTCCTGAGGTCGTTCAGCCTGCTGCGGAGTTCCTGATGGGCTTGGGAGAGTTGCAGGCTGAGAGCAGCCGCGCGGTCGGTGTTGTGGGAGGCCACGTGTGGCAGTCCCTTCGGTTCCGCACCTCCATGCCTGACGCTGTCCGTCACCGGCACGCGATGCTGGTCCGATCCGATCACACACCGCGAGGCCACGGCAAGGGATACATGCGACGCGCCTCAGGAGGCGTCCTGCGTGCCCACCACCGGCAGCAGGTCGAGCAGCCGGGGTGGATGTGTGCCGCGGGGCCGGCCGGGGCGGGCACGGGCCGGTCCGCCGGACGGCACAGGCCGCGCCAGTGCGCTCAGGATGTGCAGGACCCGTGCGAAGAAAGGGGGTGGAGCGGAAGCCCGTCGGGCCGCGTTGATGTGGACGAGGTTACCTGGCAACAAGGAGAGGGGTGAGGTGGGCCCGGCGCAGGTCACGACGGCCGTGCCTGCCGGAGCACCCCCGGTCGACCGGGTCCCTCACGCCCCGGACTCGACCACGTCCTGTGTGCCGAGGACCGCGAGCAGATCGAGCAGGTCCGCGCTGTCGGTGCCCAGCGCCGGGGTGAACCACAGCAGGCGCTGTCGGCCGTCCTCGCTGAACAGGTTCAGGCAGTTGACCTCCACGACCCCGAGGGCGGGGTGGCGGATCCGCTTGCGGTCGTCGCGGCGGAACGCCACGTCGTGGTCGGCCCAGAGGGCGGCGAACTCCGGCGAGGCGTGCAGCAGGGAGCGGACCATCGACGCGGCCTCGGTGTCCTTGGCGTCCCTGCGGGCGGCGGCCGCCCGCAGGTCGGCGACGAACGCCCGCGACTGGGTGGCGTGATCGGCCTCCGGGTAGAGCTGCCGCGCCTCGGGTTCGGTGAACCATCGGTGGACGAAGCTGGCGCGGGGCCCGCGAAATCCCGACTGGTCACCGAGCAGCGCCACCGCAAGCGGGTTCTGCACCAGGGTGACATGGAGGTCGGTGATGACCTGCGCGGGTGTGGCCGGCATCCGCTGGAGCAGGTCGAGCATGCCGGGGTGGACGTGCGCGGTCGCCCCTCCCGGGGCGGGCACGGGGCGGTCCGCCAAGCGGTAGAGGTAGTCGCGCTCGTCGGCGGTCAGGCGCAGCGCCCGGGCCAGGGCGGCGATCATCTGTTCGGAGGGCTGGGAGCCCGCCCCGCGTTCGAGCTCGTTGTAATAGTCCACCGATGCCCCGGCGAGCTGGGCGACCTCCTCCCGGCGCAGACCGGGCACCCGGCGCCGCGGGCCGGCGGGGAGGCCCACGTCCGCCGGGCGGATGCGGTCCCGGCGCGACCGCAGGAACGCTCCGAGCTCGGTGTACTTCGCAGAACCCATGTGCACCATTCTGTGCCCGGCCGTAGCGCCGACCCAGGGGCGACCCAGGGGATGGCATCCCCTGGTTGCGCCTGCCGGGACCGCGCACCGTGGAGGCATGACTACGAATGACAGCCTTCGCACACCGGCTCCCGAACGGGTCGCCGTCGTCACCGGCGGTTCGCGCGGCATCGGCCGCGCGGTGTCGCTCCAGCTCGCCCGCGACGGTCTCGCGGTGGTGGTGAACTACACCAGGGACACGGCCTCGGCCGAGGAGACCGTGAAGGCGATCACGGCGGACGGCGGGAAGGCGATCGCCGTACGGGCGGACGTGGCGGACGAGCACGCGGTCGCCGCGCTGTTCGACCGGGCGGAGCAGGAGTTCGGCGGCGTGGACGTCGTGGTGAACGCCGCCGGCCGCCTCGTCCTCTCGCCCGTCGCCGACCTCGATCTGGCCGCCCTCGACGCGATGCACCGCACCAATATCCGCGGCGCCTTCGTGGTGGCCCAGCAGGCCGCTCGGCGGCTGCGGTCCGGCGGCTCCTTCCTCGGCGTGTCGACCTCCGTGGTCGGAGCGCAGTTCCCCGCTTACGGCGCGTACGTCGCGAGCAAGGCCGCCGTCGAGTCGATCACCCTGATCCTCGCCCGCGAACTGCGCGGACGGGACATCACGGTGAACACCGTCGCCCCCGGCCCCACGGCCACCGACCTGTTCCTCGACGGCAAGACGCCGGAGGAGATCGACAGGCTCGCGAAGACCCCGCCGCTGGAGCGGCTGGGCACCCCGGAGGACATCGCCCGGGTCGCCGCCTTCCTCACCGGCCCGGCGGGGCACTGGGTGAACGGCCAGGTCCTGCGGGCCAACGGCGGAATGGTCTGAGCCTCCCGCCGGTCGCCCTGCCGGTCACCCAGGACGTGCCGGCCACCCGGGAGGCGTCCCTACGGTGCCCGTATCGCGTCCGCCACTTCCCACAGAACTCTCAAGGAGTACCACTCATGCCTTTCGCCCACTTCAAGGTCCCCGCGGACACCCTCAGCCCCGACGACAAGAAGAAGATCGTCGAGCGCACCACCGATCTCTACGCGGAGATCTACGGTGAGCGCGCCCGCGCCACCACCGTGGTGCTCGTCGACGAGGTCGCCGACGGCGGCTGGGGCGTGGGCGGTCACGTCCTCACCGCCGCCCTGCTCAACGGCGACGCCTGACCCGCGGCCGCCGGTGGGCGCGGACCCTGCCCGCGCCCATCGGCGTCACACGCTCACGCCGCCTTCCGCACCCGCTCCCCGTGCCCGCGGATGATGTCCGCGTACCGGTGTCCCGAGCCCTTGATGGTGCGCGCCTGGGTGGCGTAGTCGACGTGGACCAGGCCGAAGCGCTTGTCGTAGCCGTACGCCCACTCGAAGTTGTCGAGCAGGGACCAGGCGAAGTAGCCGGCCAGCGGGGCGCCCTTGCGGGCGGCGGAGGCGCAGGCTGCGATGTGCCGGGTGAGGTAGTCCTGACGCTCGGGGTCGTCGACGGTGCCGTCGGGGCGGACCACGTCCGGGAAGGCGGAGCCGTTCTCGGTGACGTAGAGCCGGCGGGCGCCGTACTCGTCGGTGAGGCGCAGCAGGAGGTCCTCGATGCCGGTCGGGTCGATCTCCCAGTCCATGCCGGTGCGCGGTACGCCGTCGCGGCGGACGGGCGCGGCGTAGGGGGCGGGGCCGTCCGGGTCGGCGGCGACCACCTGCGGGAAGTAGTAGTTGAGGCCGAGCCAGTCGAGCGGGGCCGCGATGGTCTCGAGGTCGCCGGGCCGTTCGGGGAGGTCGACGCCGTAGACCTCGCGCATGTCGGTGGGGAAGCCGCGGCCGTGGACCGGGTCGAGCCACCAGCGGTTGGTGTGGCCGTCCATGCGGACGGCGGCGGCGCGGTCCTCGGGGCTGTCGCTCGCCGGGTGGATGGTGGACAGGTTGTTGACGATGCCGACCTGGGCGTTCGGGGCGGCGGCGCGGATGGCGCGGGCGGCGAGGCCGTGGCCGAGGAGCAGGTGGTAGGAGGCGCGGACGGCCGCCGTGAGGTCGGTCCAGCCGGGGGCCATCTTGCCTTCGAGGTGGCCGATCCAGGCGGAGCACAGGGGTTCGTTGAGGGTGGCCCAGTGGTGGACGCGGTCGCCGAGGCGTCCGGCGACGGCGGAGGCGTACGCGGCGAAGTGCTCGGCGGTGTCCCGCTCGGGCCAGCCGCCGCGGTCCTGGAGGGTCTGCGGCAGGTCCCAGTGGTAGAGGGTGACGGACGGGGTGATGCCGGCCTCGAGGAGCCCGTCGACCAGCCGGTCGTAGAAGGCGAGGCCCTTCGCGTTGACCGGGCCGTCACCGCCGGGCACGACGCGCGGCCAGGCGACGGACAGCCGGTAGGCGTTGGCGCCGAGGCGGCGCATCAGGGTGATGTCCTCGCGCCAGCGGTGGTAGTGGTCGCAGGCCACGTCGCCGTGGTCGTCGTTGTCGATCCGGCCGGGGGTGTGCGAGAAGGTGTCCCAGATCGACGGAGAACGGCCGTCCTCCGCCACGGCGCCCTCGATCTGGTAGGCCGAGGTGGCCGTGCCCCACAGGAAGTCGTCGGGGAGGGCGGCGTAGTCGATGGTCACGGAGGTCCTTTCGGGGTGGGGGGTGGTCACTTGACGGCGCCTGCCGTCAGTCCGGCGACGAGGTAACGCTGGAGGAGCAGGAATCCGGCGACCACGGGGACGCTCACCACGAGGGAGGCGGCCATGATCTGGTTCCAGTACACGTCGTTGAGGGTGGAGTAGCCCTGGAGGCCGACCGCCAGGGTGCGGGTGGTGTCGTTGGTCATCACGGAGGCGAAGAGGACCTCGCCCCATGCCGTCATGAAGGCGTAGACGGCGACGGCGACGATGCCGGGGACGGCGGCCGGGACGACGACGCGGAACAGCGCGCCGAGCGGTCCGCACCCGTCCACGAGCGCCGCCTCGTCCAGGTCGCGCGGCACCGAGTCGAAGTAGCCGATCAGCATCCAGATGGAGAACGGCAGCGAGAAGGTGAGGTACGTCAGGATCAGGCCGCCGCGGGAGCCGAACAGGGCGATGCCGGTGGCGTTGCCGATGTTGACGTAGATGAGGAACAGCGGCAGCAGGAACAGGATGCCGGGGAACATCTGGGTCGACAGCACGGTCACCGTGAAGACGCGCTTGCCGCGGAACGAGTAGCGGCTGACGGCGTACGCGGAGAAGACGGCGATGACGACCGAGCAGACGGTGGCCGCGCCCGCCACGATCAGCGAGTTCACGAAGTAGCGGCCGAGCGGGACGGTGGACCAGATGTCGATGTACGGGCGGATCGTCAGCTCGGTCGGCAGCCAGCGGAACGTGCCGGTGACGTCGGCGAGCGGCTTCAGCGAGCTGGACAGCATGACGTACACCGGGATCAGGACGAAGCCGGTGAGGAGCGTCAGGAAGATCCGCCGTGACCACAGGAACAAGCGGGGCGGGGCCATCGGGGACCGAGGGGTGCTCACTGGGCGGTCCTCCGTCCGCGTGAGGTGAGGGCCAGGTAGACGCCGGTGACGACGAGCAGGAACAGCAGGAGCAGCACCGACATCGCGGAGCCCGTGCCGAAGTTCCACGTCACGAAGGACGCCTGGTAGATGTGCACGGAGATGAGGTCGGCGGCCTCGGGCGCGCTCTTGCCGAAGAGGACGTAGGGGGTGTTGAAGTCGTTGAACGTCCACAGGAACAGGACGAGGACCAGCACCTGGTTGACCGGGCGGAGCGACGGCAGGGTGATGCGGCGGAGCTGCTGGACCATGCCGGCGCCGTCGAGGGCGGCGGCCTCGTACAGCTCGCGGGGGATGTTCTGCAGGCCGGCCATCACGATGAGGAAGGCGAACGGCCAGCCCTTCCACACCGACACGGTGAGCAGGGCGATGAAGCTGTTGTCGCCGATCAGCCAGAAGGAGGGCTTGTCGGTGAGGCCGAGCTGGTCGTGCAGGACGTGGTTCACCAGGCCGTTGTCGTGCTGGAACATGAACACCCAGGTGATGACGGCCGCGTAGACGGGCAGCGCGTACGGCACCAGGAATAGGGCGCGCAGCAGGCCGCGGCCCCGGAAGGTGTCCTGCATGAACACCGCGGCGGCGGTGCCGATCAGCCAGCACAGGCCGACGGACAGGACGGTGAAGGCGACCGTGACGAGGAACGAGTGGAGCAGTGCCTTGCCGACGGGGGCGTCGAAGTCCACCGAGACGGAGTAGTTGTCGAAGCCGGCCCAGGGGGCGGTGCCCCAGTCGCGGATGTAGAACTGGGTGAGTTCCTTGAAGCTCATCACGATGCCGATGACCATCGGCACCAGGTGGACGAGGAGTTCGAGGAGCAGCGCGGGCAGGAGCAGCAGGTAGGGCAGTCCGATGCGGCGGATCCGCCCGGTGCGGCGGCGGGGGCCGCGCGCCGCACCGGGGGAGCTCTTCCGCACGGTGGCCTCCGCTGCGGGTGCGGTGGCGGTCATGGCGGTGTGGGGACTCACTTCGTGGGCATCTGCTGCTGCGCCTTGGTGAGCGCGGCCTTCACCGAGTCGGTGGTGACCGGGCGTCCGGCGGCGGCGTCGGCGAACAGGTCCTTGACGGCGGTGCCGACGGCGGTCTCGAACTGGGACTCGTCGGGCACCTGCGGCAGGGCGACGGCGCTCTTGGCGAGGGTGTCCTTCAGCACGGCGTTGGCGGGGGTGTTGAAGGCGGGGTCCGCCTGGGCGGCCTTGACGGGCGGGATGGAGCTGTAGGCGGTGTTGAGGATCTTCTGCTCGGCGTCGCTGGTCATGAACTTCACGAACTCGGTGGCGCCGTCGAGGTTGTCGGTGTTCTTGAAGACGGCGAGGTTGATGCCGGCGACCATGGAGTTGACCTGCTTGCCGGCGCCGGGGGTGCCGGACTGCACGGGCACGGGGGCGATGCCGTAGGCGTCCTCGCTCATGCCCTGGGACTTGAGGTTGGCGGAGGCGGACTGCCACAGCAGCATGCCGGTCCTGCCCTTGGCGAAGTCGCTGACCGACTGGTTCTGGGCGTACTCGGCGTTGCCCGGGGCGATGATCTTGTCCTTGGCCATGAGGTCGACGTACTGCTTGACCGCGGCGACGGCGCCGTCGTCCGTGAAGTCGGGCTTGCCGTCGGCGGTGAAGAAGTCGGCGCCGTGCTGCTTGGCGAAGACGTAGGCGTGGTGGACGTTCTCGGAGGGGTTGGATCCCTCCATGGCTATCCCCCACTTGCCGTCCTTGGACAGCTTCTTGCCCGCGGCGACGAACTCGTCCCAGGTGGCGGGCGGGGCGTCGATGCCGGCGTCGGCGAACATCTGCTTGTTGTAGTAGAGGGCGTACGCCATGGAGTAGAGCGGGACGGCGGCCGGGGGCTGTCCCGCTGCGCCGGTGGAGCCGAGCGCGGAGTCGACGAAGCGGTCCTTGCCGCCGATCTTCTCGAACTGCTCGTCGTCCCACGGCAGGAGACCGCCGGTGGCCTGGAGCGAGGCGGACCAGGTGTTGCCGATGTTCAGCACGTCCGGGCCCTGACCGGAGGTGGTGGCGGTGAGGATGCGGTTGAGCAGGTCGGACCAGGGCACGACCTCCAGCTTGACCTTGATGCCGGTCTGCTTCTCGAACTTGTCGAGTTCGGGCTGGAGGACCTTCTTGTCGACCTCGATGCTGGCGCCCTGGTTGGAGGCCCAGTAGGTCAGTTCCTTCGGCGAGTCGTTGGACCCGCCACCGGTGCTCGAACCGCCTCCGCAGGCCGAGGCGGCGAGTGCGAGAGACAGCATGACGGCGCCTGTGGCCGCGGCTCGGATGCTGCGCATGGCTCCTGGTCCCTTTCCGGGAAGGTCGAATGTCCCGGGAAGACTCCGGGGACAGCACCTCATGGCTTAATTTAGGACGTGAGTTAAACCTGCGGCCGGGGCCACGTCAAGGGTTCTGACGGACTCGTTCGACTCTTGCCGCGCGTCTTGACTCGTGCGTTCCGGGGATGAACCATTCAGCGGCGAGAGAGCGCTCCCACCTCCCCTGCTCCTTTCACCTCTTGAACCCCAGGAGAGCCGCCCCATGACGTCGACGTCCGACTCCCCTTCCGCCTCCTCCCCCGCGGTTCCGGCCCCGCGTTCCGCCGTGGGCCGCCGGGCCGTCCTCGGTGCCGCGGCCGCCGTGCCCGTGCTGGCCGGCCTGTCCGGTACGGCGTCCGCGGCGCCGGCCGCGCACAGAAGGCCCCCGCGTCCGAAGGGCGGCGGCGACCTCGGCCCCAACGTGATCGTCTTCGACCCGTCCACGCCGGGCATCCAGGCCAGGCTGGACGAGGTGTTCGCCCGGCAGGAGGAGGACCAGTTCGGCCCCGGCCGGTACCAGTTCTTCTTCAAGCCCGGCACCTACCAGGGGCTCAACGCCCAGCTCGGCTTCTACACCTCGGTCTCCGGCCTCGGCCTGTCCCCCGACGACACCACCATCCACGGCGACGTGACGGTCGACGCCGGATGGTTCGACGGCAACGCCACGCAGAACTTCTGGCGCTCGGCGGAGAACCTGGCCCTCGTCCCGGCGAACGGCACCAACCGGTGGGCCGTCGCCCAGGCCGCGCCGTTCCGCCGGATGCACATACGCGGCGACCTCAACCTGGCCTCGTCCACGTACGGTTGGGCCAGCGGCGGTTACATCGCCGACAGCCGGATCGACGGCACGGTGGGCCCCTACTCGCAGCAGCAGTGGTACACCCGGGAGAGCTCGGTCGGCGGCTGGACCAACGCCGTGTGGAACATGGTGTTCTCCGGCGTCGAGGGCGCCCCCGCGCAGAGCTTCCCGAACCCGCCGTACACCACACTCGACACCACGCCCCTCTCCCGCGAGAAGCCCTTCCTGTACCTCGACGATGAGAAGTACCGTGTCTTCCTGCCCGCGCTGCGGAGGAACGCGCGCGGCGTCACCTGGGGCAACGGCACCCCGCGCGGCACCTCGCTGCCGCTGGAGCGCTTCTACGTCGCGAAGCCGGGAGACTCGGCGGCCACCATGAACCGGGCGCTGGAGCAGGGTCTCCATCTGCTGCTCACGCCCGGCATCTACCACGTCGACCAGCCGGTCCGGGTGAACCGGCCGGACACGGTCGTCCTGGGCCTCGGTTACGCCACCCTCGTCCCCGACGGCGGCGTCACCGCCCTGAAGGTCGCCGACGTCGACGGCGTACGGCTGGCCGGCTTCCTCATCGACGCCGGAACGGTCAACTCGCCGGTCCTGCTGGAGGTCGGCCCCCGCGGCGCCGCCCGGAACCACGCGGCCAACCCCATCACCGTCCAGGACGTCTTCATCCGGATCGGCGGCGCCGGCCCCGGCAGGGCGACCACCAGCATGGTGGTCAACGCCCGGCACACCATCGTCGACCACACCTGGGTCTGGCGGGCCGATCACGGCGAGGGCGTGGGCTGGGAGACCAACCGCTGCGACTACGGTGTCGTCGTCAACGGCCACGACGTCCTCGCCACCGGCCTGTTCGTCGAGCACTTCAACAAGTACGACGTGCAGTGGAACGGCGAACGCGGCCGCACGATCTTCTTCCAGAACGAGAAGGCCTACGACGCCCCGAACCAGGCCGCGATCCAGAACGGCTCGCTCAAGGGCTACGCCGCCTACAAGGTCGGCGACCACGTCACCACCCACGAGGGCTGGGGCATGGGCAGCTACTGCTACTACAACGTCGACCCGACGATCGTCCAGCACCACGGCTTCGCCGCCCCGGAGCGGCCCGGGGTGCGCTTCCACCACATCATGGTCATCTCGCTGAGCGGGCACGGACAGTACGAGTGCGTCATCAACGACACCGGGGCCCCGACGTCGGGCTCGGACACGGTGCCGTCGGTGGTGGTGTCGTACCCCTGAGCGCGTCCGCGCCGGGGTGCGTCCGGGTGCAAGGGCCGGCGGGCGGTCCCTCCCCCCGGGTCGGGGAGGGACCGCCGGCCGGCCGCCGCGTCACCGCGTCACCGCGCGGTCACCTCGGCCGGCGCCGGCGCGTATCCGGTCGGCCGGCTGGTGAACGTGCCGCGGCCCTGGGTGCGGCTGCGCAGCCGGGTCGCGTAGCCGAAGAGTTCGGCCAGCGGCACGGTCGCGGTGACGACCGCCGCGCCCGCCCGGGTGGCAGAACCGCTCACCCGGCCGCGCCGCGCCGCCAGATCGCCGAGCACCGACCCGACCGCGTCCTGCGGCACGGTGACCGTGACCTCGGCGACCGGCTCCAGCAGCACCATCGCGCACGCCCGCAACGCGTCCCGCAGACCGAACCGGCCCGCGGTGCGGAACGCGGTGTCGGACGAGTCCCTGACGTGCGTCGAGCCGTCGGTGAGCGTCACCCGCAGGCCCGTCACCGGGTGCCCGCCGAGGGGGCCCTCGGCGAGCGCGTCCCGGCAGCCGGCCTCCACGGCACGGACGTACTCCTGCGGCACCCGGCCGCCGACGACCGCCGAACGGAACTCGAAGCCCCGCCCGGGGTCCTCCAGCGGCTCCACGTCGAGCACCACGTGGGCGAACTGCCCCGCCCCGCCGTCCTGTTTGACGTGCCGGTACACGAACCCGGACACGCCCCGGTCCACGGTCTCCCGGTAACTCACCCTGGGACGACCCACGTTGACACCGAGCCCGTGGTCGCTCCGGATCCGCTCCACCGCGACCTCCAGGTGCAGCTCACCCATGCCGGACAGCACCGTCTGCCCCGTCTCGGCGTCGGCGCGCACGACCAGTGAGGGGTCCTCCTCGGCGAGCCGGACCAGCGCCGACGCCAGACGTCCGGTGTCCGTGCCGCGCAGCGCCTCGACGGCGACCGAGACGACAGGCTCGGCGGTGCCGGGAGGCTCCAGCACCAGCGGGGCGTCCGGCGCGCACAGCGTGGCGCCGGCGCGGGCTCCCTTCAGCCCGACGACGGCGACGATGTCACCGGCGACCGCACGGTCCAGGCGGGCTCGCCGGTCGGCGGTGACGCGCAGGATGCGTCCGACGCGCTCGGCACGGCCTGCGGTGGCGTCCCACACGGTGTCCCCCTGTTCGATCATTCCGGAATAGACGCGCAGGTAGGTGAGGCGTCCGGTGGCGGTGGCGTTCACCTTGAACGCGAGGGCGGCGAGCGGCGCAGCCGGGTCGGCGGGCCGCTCCTGCTCGGCGCCGTCGTGCGTGCCGCGCACCGGCGGCACGTCCAGCGGCGACGGCAGGTAGGCGAGGACGGCGTCCAGCAGCGGCTCGATCCCGCGGTTGCGGTAGGCGGAGCCGCACAGCACGACCACGGCCTCACCGCGCGCGGTCAGGCCCCGCAGGGCCGCCGTGAGCGTTCCGGTGCGGAGCGCGCCGGTGTCGCAGAACTCCTCCAGCGCGGCCGGGTGCAGTTCCGCCACCGCTTCCTCCAGCAGCCGACGCCGCCGTAGCGCCTCCTCCCGCAGGGCGTCGGGCACGGGCGCCGGATCGCGGGCCTCACCGCCGTCGTCCCAGGTGAGGGCGCGCATGCCGAGCAGGTCGACGACGCCGGTGAAGGCGTCCTCGGCCCCGATCGGGAGCTGCACGGCTAGCGGCGCCGGGTGCAGCCGCTCCCTGATGGAGGCGACGGCGGCGTCGAGGTCGGCGCCGGCCCGGTCCATCTTGTTGACGAACGCGATGCGCGGCACACCGTGCCGGTCGGCCTGCCGCCACACCGACTCGCTCTGCGGCTCCACCCCGGCGACCGCGTCGAACACGGCGACCGCCCCGTCGAGGACGCGCAGGGAACGCTCGACCTCGTCGGCGAAGTCGACGTGGCCCGGGGTGTCGATCAGGTTGATCCGGTGACCGTCCCAGGAGCAGGTCACGGCGGCGGAGAAGATGGTGATGCCCCGGTCGCGCTCCTGCGGGTCGAAGTCGGTGACGGTGGTGCCGTCGTGCACCTCGCCGCGCTTGTGGGTGGTGCCGGTGGAGTACAGGATCCGCTCGGTGACGGTGGTCTTGCCGGCGTCGACGTGGGCGAGGATGCCGAGGTTGCGGACGACGGCGAGGGTGTCGGTGGTGCGCATGGCCCGTGGCCTTTCGGATGGAACCGGAAAAGGGCAGCGCGATTCCCCCCGGCGCACGGCGCCGAGCACTCCCGGTCGGAACCAGGGGTCGGACGTGCGTCAGGGCAGCCGGTGCCGGCCGCGCAGCGGGCACCGGGCGGCCGGAGACACCAGGATCACCACGGACCGGCGGGACCGGGAACGGGGAGCGGCGGCGACAGCGGTGTGGACACGCACGGCCGGACTCCCTTCCAGGTCGGATCTTGATCGCGCGCACCGCCGGCAGGGGGCGGTGGGCGCCTGCTCGGCGAGTGTAGGGAGACGAGCGATCGCAGTGCCACGCAATTTCCGCCGCAGGTCACACAGAAGTTGTCTCACATGATGGAACGACGTTCCTGAGACGTGAGACCTTCTGAGAATGTGGAGTGATCGTCCCCGTGGAAAGACCGTGAAATGCCCGCACCAACCACCAGTCCGGCCCCGGCTCCCGTCAACTCGCGGTCGCGCGTGCTCATCGCCAGCCTCATCGGCACGACGATCGAGTTCTACGACTTCTACATCTACGCGACCGCCGCCGTACTGGTCTTCCCCACGCTGTTCTTCCCCAGCAGCGACCCCACCACGGCGCTGCTGTCGTCGTTCGCGGTGTTCGGCGCCGCGATGGTCGCCCGGCCGATCGGCGCGGTGGTCTTCGGCCACCTCGGCGACCGCCTCGGCCGCAAGGGAACGCTCGTGGCCTCCCTGCTCACCATGGGCATCGCCACGTTCCTCATCGGCGTACTGCCCACCTACGCGCAGGCCGGCTGGGTGGCGACCGCGCTGCTGGTGCTCATGCGGCTGGCGCAGGGCTTCGCGCTCGGCGGTGAGTGGAGCGGCGCGGCCCTGGTCGCGACCGAGAACGCACCCAAGGGCAAGCGCGCCCTGTACGGCACGTTCCCGCAGCTGGGCGCACCGCTCGGCTTCATCATCGGCAACGGCCTGTTCCTGGTCATCGGCGCGCTGCTGCCGTCCGCGGCCGGCGCCGACCCGTCCCAGCCGTCGGACGCCTTCCTCAACTGGGGGTGGCGCATCCCGTTCCTGTTCTCCGCGGTGATGGTCGCGATCGGCCTGTGGGTGCGGATGCGCCTGGTCGAGGCGCCGGTGTTCGCGAAGACGCGGGAGGCGGGCCTGGTGCGGAAGCTGCCGCTGGCCACGGTCTTCCGGAACCACTGGAAGCAGCTGATCCTCGGCACGTTCTTCATGCTGGCGACGTACGTGCTCTTCTACCTGATGACCACGTTCTCGCTCAGCTACGGCCGCACGGCGGAGGACGCGGCCGTGCCGGGTCTGGGCTACGAGTACACGACGTTCGTACTGATGATGATCTTCGGTGTGCTGTTCTTCGCGGTGTTCACCCTGGTCTCCGGCCCGCTCGCGGACCGCTACGGCCGGCGCGCCACGCTGATCGCGGTCACGGCCGGGATCCTGGTCTTCGGCCTGGTCTGGGTGCCGCTGATCGGCCTCGGCACGGTCGGAGTGGTGCTGTGGCTGGTGTTCGGCTTCACGCTGATGGGCATGACGTTCGGCCCGATGGGCGCGCTGCTGCCGGAACTGTTCCCGACGAGCGTGCGGTACACGGGCTCCGGCATCTCCTACAACGTCAGCTCGATCCTCGGCGCGGCCGTGGCCCCCTTCATAGCGGTGGCCCTGTGGGAGGCCGGCGACGGCTCCCCGTGGCTGGTCGGCGTCTACCTGTCCTCGATGGCGCTGCTGACGCTGGTGGCGCTGCTGCTGGGGCGGGAGACGAAGGATGTGGGGCTGGAGGAGGGGGAGGCCGTCGAGGCGACGGCCCGCGACAACGCCTCCGTCAGCGTGGCTCCCTGAGCTCTCTGCCCCGTTGAAGCCCTCCGCGTCCTCCGTCGGACGCGGAGGGCTTCTGCGTGCCGTTCACCTGGGGCGCGTCGGCACCGACCGGCCATGACGGGCCGGCCCGCCGCCGTCAGCGGTCACCTGACGTGGAAGCCGTAGACATGATGGGTGCCGGCCCCGGTGAAGGGGGCCGACGTGCGGGGCGGGAGGACTGCGACGTCCCATCCCGAGTTCGTCCTCCAGAAGACGACCACCTCGTGGGCTCCCGAGGAGAAGGAAGTGACCCCGCCCTGTCCGAGCGAGACGTCACCCGGTCCGGTCCAGCACCGGCTGCGCTCCGCGCCGTCCTCGAGATACGTCATCCGCACGGCATCCGTGCCGACGCCACAGTCGATCTCCTCAGTGGCCAAGGCGGGGGCGGCCGGGAGCACGAGGCTCAATGCGACGGCAGCCATGGCACCCAACGCCGGCTTCCTGGGTCGGCTCTTCATAGTGGTGGTTCCTTCCGGTCGGGGCTTCGACGGAACAGAGCTTTAGATGAACCATCAACCGTTCATCGCGGCCCACTCAACGGTTGCGGCGAGAAGTCACCCCAAGTCGGCCGACAATGGCGCTTGCGGGCATGGGCGTCGGCGGGCGCGCGGGGTCACGCCGTACCGGACACGTGAACGTGCGCCCCAGGTCGCGAGAACCGCAGCTCAGCCCCGTTGTCAGTGCCCCTCACTAGGGTGAAGCCATCATCTGGACGGACCAGGATCCATTCGGGGTCAACGCCTCGGACGGACACGTCCGCCTGCGGAAAAGGACGTTGGGGAGCTTCCCGGCGGCCGAGGGGGAAAGGGATGGACGCGATGAGCGCCACGGTGAAGGACCGGCTGAAGAAGCACTTCGTGAACCACGTCGCTCTCGTCATCGACAAGTCCGGTTCGATGCAGGGCCACTCGGAGCAACTGGTGCGGGTAGTCGACGAGTTCGTGAAAGGGCTGGCGGAGGAGTCCGACCGGCTCGGGCACGAGACCCGGATCAGTCTCTACGCCTTCGACCACCTCGTCGAGAACCTGGTGTGGGACATGGACGTGAAGCATCTGCCGTCCATGCGCGGGCTGTACACCGTGGAGAACGGCGCGACGGCGCTGATCCAGGCGTCGGTGAAGGCGCTCGACGACCTCGGACACATCTGGGAGGAGTACGGCGAGCACAGCTTCCTCCAGGTCGTCGTCACCGACGGCGAGGAGAACGCCTCCGGCGCCGACAAGACGGGTGCACGGCACGACCTCATGCCGGACGGGCGTGCAGTGCTGGACGAATGGCGGAGCCGGATCGCCGACAAGCTCAACACCCTGCCGGACCACTGGACGTCGGCCATCATGGTGCCGAACTCCCTGGCCAAGCGCACCGCCCAGCAGTACGGCTTCCCGACGGGCAACATCTCGATCTGGGACGCCGACTCCGACCAGGGCGTCGAGGAGGCGATCGGCGCCGTCAAGACGGCCGCCACCCGGTTCCTGCGCGACCGCGAGCACGGCGTGCGCGGCACCCGGAACCTCTTCGCGATGGGCCAGGACCTGAGCGCGGCGGACGTGACGTCCAACCTCCAGGCCCTGGACGCCGGCAAGTACGTGCTCATCCCGGTCGACCAGAGCACGTCGATCCGCGACTTCGTCACCAGCGCCGGGCATCCGTACAAAACCGGGTGCGCCTTCTACGAGCTGTCCAAGCGCGAGAAGGTGCAGGCGAACAAGCAGATAGCCGTGGCGGAGAAGGACCCGGCGACCGGCCGCATGACGGGCAAGGTGTTCACCGGCCCCGCCGCCCGCCAGCTCCTCGGCCTGCCCGCGACCGAGGTCACGGTGGCGCCGGGGAGCAACGACGCCTACACGGTGTTCGTCCAGTCGACGTCGGTCAACCGGAAGCTGGTGCCGGGGACCAGGCTCCTCGTCCTGCTCTGACCGCGGCCCACGATCACACCATCGAACCTACGGTCACCTCGGCGGGGCGGGAACGCCGGAGAGGCTCACTGGACCAGGGCGATGTGAGGGTGGTCCGGGGAAGCCGGGCAGACGTGAAGCTGGAGGGTGCGGCCGCCGGCGATGTCGATCATGGTGAAGTTCCAGCGCGGGGTGCACAGGGGGAGCAGGGTCGAGTGGGCGCGTTCCTCTTCGGGCATCCAGCTCTCGCTGTGGGAGTTCCATTCCGAGGACCCGATGGTGAGGAGCGGAACCGTCTCGGTGCCGCACTCGGGGCAGGGCCGGGGCACGGGGTCGGTGACGCCCCATCTGGTCCAGCCTCCGGTCTTCCATCCGGGGG
This sequence comes from Streptomyces werraensis, assembly GCA_014656175.1. GTDB lineage: Bacteria > Actinomycetota > Actinomycetes > Streptomycetales > Streptomycetaceae > Streptomyces > Streptomyces werraensis. The sequence goes on along the minus strand of BNBX01000002.1, from coordinate 847,821 downwards.
CGGTGGACAGGTTGGTCAGGTACAGCTCCTCCGGGTCGTCCGCGTAGCTGTCGTACCGCGCAGGGTCAACCGTCTCCCAGCGGCTCTCGTCGGCCAGTTGTTCCTGCAGTTCCTCACTCAGTTCCAGGGGGTTGGGGTACTCGGTGACCTGCTCGGGTGAGAGCAGGCACGGCCACGGGAGGTAGTAGGCGGACTGGACGACCGGCGGTTCGGGCGGGGCGTCGAGGACGTCGGTGACGGTGCTGGAGGAGCGCCAGAAGACCGCGGTGCGGGGATGGGGGCGCCCCGGGTGGTCGAAGGGGCACCACAGCACCTGGAGGAGGTCGGCACCTGGCGGGCTCGGGAAGGGGACGTCGCGGGCGTACAACTGGGCGACGGGAAGCATGGCGATCGGGCCGTCGAACCAAGGGCTGCCGGCAAGGAGCCGCTCAGCGGTCGCCAGTTCCTCGGTGGTGTACTCAGGTGCCTGAGGATCGCGGCGCTGCCGCTCGGCCGCCACGAGGCGGTTCTGGCGGAAGAGCCGGATGTCGTCCGGGGAGTGGACCTCCCGCGTCGCATGTCTGTCGTGCCGCTCGTCGCAGTGCGGCCACGGCTCGTCGGCGGGCCACAGCAGCGGCCCGCCGACGGAGCTGTCGTGCACGGTCGGCGACCCGGGCCGCGGGTGCAGCCGGGTCGCCGTGCGCGCCAGTGGGGCCAACTGAGGGAACAGGGCCGTCACGTCGACCGGCCGCGGTGGGGTGGTGAAACTCATGTCGGCTCCCGTTGGCGCGAACTGACTGGTGCTGTCAGTTGCCGAGGTTGTGCTGCAGGGTGTTCTGGAACGTGTTGGGAACATACACGTTGGGGAACAGCTCCTCGGTTGTTCCGTTCGCCCGCTGGATGTGGGCGTTCATCGTCACGGCCACCGGGATGGTGCTGTTCTCGTCCTTGTAGACGGGTGTCACCTCGTAGAAGATCGCATCGCTCGCGCCGAGACCGGGCGTGGTGCCCTGGATCAGGTCCTGCGCGATCTTCTCGTAGGTCCGCATGCTCGGCGTGCCGGTGTTCATACCCACCTGCCAGCAGGGTACGAGATTAAGCCGGGTGAGCTTACTCGTTCCCTTTCCGCCGAGGATGTTCCCGATGAGATGGCAGCGGGCCAGCTGGGTACCGGGCAGGTGCGCGTCCCTGTACGCCTCGGCGTCCTTCCAGCCGGCGATGGGACCGCTGGTACCGGTGCCTTCCTCGGTCTTCTTCCCCAGGCACGCCTGCGCCCGGGTCGGCCGCAATCCGGATCCGCCCGCCGCGTCGGTCTGGTTGAAGAGCTGAACAGACTCGCTGGTGTTCTTGAACCAGCCGTCGCCGTTGGGGAGCGAGCCGGACGGCGCGGGGTCGTTCAGGCAGCTGGCGTGCGGGCCGGTGTCCGGTGTCGAGATCGTCAGCACGAACTGGTCGGCGTCGATCACCCGCTGGCCCGCGAAGCCGTCAAGGAGCTGCTGGTCGGCGAACTGCTTGTCGGCAGCGGGAACGTGGGCGCGCACACAGGGACTGGTCGGGTCGAGATCCAGGCTGTTGCCGAAGAAGTAGGTGTCCCATTCGCCGTTGCCGAGGTTGGGGATCACCTCGGCGCACCGGGCGCCGGAGGCACCTCCTTCCTTCGCCTCCCCGAAGGGGAAGTCGGCGCAGGTGTCGGTGTCGACGAGCTCCGGCTCGGCCGTGAAGCCGCCGCAGGTGGCGGCGGTGCGGTTGGCCACACCACTCGTCGACCGGGTCAGCGGGCTGCCCTTCGTCCCCCAGGCTCCGCTGAGGTTCTTCTGGGCCCACGCGTAGGCGGCGACGGCGCCGCCCGGGTCCGAGCCCGTCGTCTTCATCGACAGCTCGGGCATGACCGACGGAATCGCACAGCCCGCCACCGAGGTGCCCCCGACCGCGTGGTCGCAACGGATGCTGCGCGGGTTGTCCCACGAGGCGTTCGGGTCCACGGCGGTGGCGCCCGGAGACGTCACGTACATCTTGTAGCCGGTGGTGAACGACAGGGCGGTACCCGCCGCCGGGGACGAGCTGTACTTGACGGCTCCGCTCAGGGTCCCGCCGACGGTGATGTCGCTCTTGTACCAGGGGGCCGTCGTGGTGGCCCTGCAGCCGGTCGTGCAGGAGGCGCGGAACTTGGCGTCGAGGGCCGGCACCGCGGGGCTGCCACTGACCATGGTGACCGTGACCTGTTCGCTCCAGGTCGTGGCCTGCGCGGACAGGTCGGCGCTGGTGGAAACCTGCAGGACGCCGCGGCCGAGTTCCATGCCGTTGGTGTCGCGGAGGATGTAGGTGACGTTGATGCCGCTCACGCAGTACGAGAAGCGTCCGTAGCCGTAGTTGCCGGGGCTGGTGATCTCGCAGGTGCCTATGGGGGCGTCCGCGGCGGTGGCGGCGAGACCGGTACGGGTCCCCGTCTTCGCGGGGGCGGTGACGGGGGCGGGGGTGACCGTCACGCAGGACTCGACGGCACCCGCGCGGCGTTCCCTGGAACCCGGCGCGGTGGCGGTGCACTCCTCGTCGGAACCGGCCACGAACTCGCTGGTGCTCTTGGTCCTCGCGCCAGGCGCTTCGGACTTGGCGGTGGTCGAGGCCTTCGCCGTCGCGGGCGGCTCGGCCGCCTGGCTCGTCGCAGCCGTGGGGAGGGCGAGGGTCAGAGCGGTGAGGACGGTCAGGACCGTCCGGCGGGCGCGTCTTCTTGTGGCGTGCCCACAGCGTATGCCATGCATGGGAGCAGGACTTTCCGTGAGAGGGGGGACGGGGGCGCCGTCTGATCGCGGCGCCCCCGGGAGAGCGAAGGGGGATCAGGCCGCCAGGTCGTAGAGCTTGCTGAGGCCCTTGGTGATGGGCGAGACCAGGTCCTCGCCGACCTCCGTGATCTTGCCGACGACGGGCTTGACGAGGGCGCCGCCGAGCGCCTTGTCGGCCGCGCCCACCCACTTGTAGGCGCCGAACGTCACCAGGCTCAGGCCGGTGCCGGCGGCGGACTCCCAGAAGGCGCCGCTGGTGAAGCCGTGCTCGATGCCGGTGAAGAGGGTTCCGAGGGCGCCCGCGCCCGCGGAGACTCCGGCGAAGAAGCCGGCCGCGGCGGCGGCCGGCGGGAAGACGAACGCGGCGAGGCCGCAGCCGGCCGCGAGGAAACCGGCGCCGATGCTGACCACGTTGGCGGCGTCCGCGTAGAACTGGGCGTCGTTCCACCACTCGTCGGAGTCGCCGTCCCCGGTGCCGTGCGGATTGACCTGGTCGTTCTTGCCGTTGTCGGCCGGGTTCTGCTTGTTCGCGCGCTGTTCCTCGGCGATGCGGGCGCGCTCCTTGGCCTCGGCGATCTCCTCGGCCCGCTTCTTGTCGGCGGCGATCTTCTTGGCCTGGGCGTACGCCTGGGCGGCGGCCTTGGCGTCGGCGGAGGCGGCGAGTTCGGCGGCGCGGGCCGCAGCGGCGGAGCGCTGGGCGGCGGCGGAGGACGCGACGGCCGCGCGAGCGGAGTCGACGGCCTTGTTGGCGGAGTAGTTGGCCGACCGGGCCGCGCTGCGGGCCGTGGCGGCGGCGTTCTTGGCGGTGTTGGCGGAGGCCTGGGCGGCGGCGGCCGACTTGTCGGCAGCCGCGGCGTGGTCCCGGGCCTGCTGGGCGTAGTCCTCGGCCTTGGCCGCGGAGTCGAGTGCCTTCTGCGCCCACTGCTGGGCCTCGGCGGCGGCCTTCCGTGCGTCGGCTGCGGCCTTCGAGGCGAGGGCCGCGTTCTCCTGGGCCTTCTCCGCGATCTTCGCGGCGGCGGCGATGGCCCCGCGGATCGCTGCCACGTGGGTGGCGGTGTCGTGGTCGAGCTGGGCCGTGCGGTACTGGATGACGGTGATGAAGTTGCGCAGCATCCACGCCGGCCCCTCGAGCGCGACCTCCGCGTACGCCTTGGTGTAGGGGCCGGCGGTGGCGATGAGCTCACTGGCCCGGACCCGGTCGTCCTCCTTCTGCGCCCGCGGGTAGGCCTCGTCGAAGAAGTAGTTGAGCGACTCGGTGGTGTTCTCGTCGAGCGCCTTGTTGGCGGCTTCGGTGACGGCCCTGCCCGCGCCTTCGGCGATGATCTTGTTGATGGCGACGCGCAGGTCCTCGTCCGAGGCTCGCTTCATGCCGATGGTGAGGAAGTCGCCGACGGCCTTGGACTCGGAGCTCTCCAGCGCGGCAGCGGCGGCCGCGGCGACCTTCGGACCGGCGATCGCCGCCACGTGGAGGGTGGTCTCGCGGTCGTCCTGTTCCTGGGCGAGGGCCCGGTCCAGGTCGATCCAGGCGTAGACGTCGTCGTCGGAACCGGCGAGGGCGTGCTGGGCGGCCTGCCGGGTGTGGGCCCCGCGGGAGTCGATCAGGGCGACCGCGGCCTTGCGGCCCAGAGTGGCGGCCAACGCCATGTCGCCCGAGTACAGGGCCTGTTCGGCTTTCGCGATCGTGTCCAGGGTGTCCTGGGCGGTGCGCTCGGCCATGAGCCGCTTGTCGCGGACGTCGGACAGCTCGCTCACCTCGATGGCGGCGAGCTGCTGGGCCTCCTCGATGGCCTGCTGCTTGTCCTGCTCCAGAGTCTGCGCCTCGGCGGCGCGGGCGTTCTTCTCCACCTCGATGGCGTCGGCGACGGCCTGGGAGGCGACGTTGGCGGCCTTCACGGCCGCGTCGGCGTGAGCGGTCGACTTGTTGGCGTAGTCGATGGCCTTGCCCGCATTGAGGACGGCCTCCTCGGCGGCGGCGGCGGCCTTGTCCGCGTGCGCCGCGGCGGAGTTCGCGGCGTCCCGCGCGGTGCGGGCCGCCTTGGCCGCGGCGGTGGCCAGCGCCTGGGCGGCGGAGGCGGCGTTGGTGGCGCGGTTGGCGGCGCTGCCGGCGATGGCGGCCTGCCGCTTGGCCTCGGCGGCCTCCGCCTGGGCGACACCGGCCGACACCGCGGCCTGGGCGGCGGCCGCGGCGGCCGCGGCCGAGTTGCGGGCGGCGGATGCGGCCGACGCACCCGCCGAGCTGGCCGCCTCGCCGGCGATGGCGGCCTTGTCGGCCGCGGCGGCGGCGCTGCGGGCCTTGGCGGCGGCGTTCTTGGCGGCGACCGCCGCGTTCTTGGCGGCCTCCGTCTTCGACGCGTCCTTGGACGCGGCTATCGCGGCGTTGTAGGCGGCGCTCGCGGCGCTGCCCGCCTTCGAGGCGGCCTGCGCGGCCCCCGCGGCCGCCCAGGAAGCACGGCGGGACGCCTGCACCGCCGCGTTGGAGGCGTTGATGGCGTTGCGGGCGGCATCCGCCGCGCCCTTCGCCGCGCTCGCCGCCTTGCGGGCCGCCGCCCCCGCCTTCTGCACATCGTTCTGGGCGGCGGAGGCCTCGGCGGCGGCCTTCTCCGCGGCCTCCTTGGCCTTGGCGGCGGCGGTCTCGGCGCGGGCCCCGGCCTCCACCGCCAGGTTGGTCTCCTTCTCGGCGCGCTTGCCCTCACGCTCGACGACGGCCACCAGTTCCTCGATGGTCGCCGCCTCCTGGTCACGGGCACGGGCGATGTGCTGACCCGTCTCGATGAACCACTCCACGTCGGCCGCGGTACCGTTCAGCGCGCGGTCCGCGTACTTCTGCACCTCCGGACCACCGGTCATCAGCATGGTGCTGACCTGGACCCGGGTGTCCTCCAGCCGCGCGTCGTACTGCTTGTCGGTGAGGAAGGTGACGAGCGCCCCTTCGGTGCCGGCGTCCAGGGCGGCGTTGGCGTCCCGTTTCACGGCTCTGTCGCCGGTGGACGCGACGATGCTGGTGGCGACCTGGAAGTCCTCCCGCATGGCCGGCTTGAAGCCGGTGGCCAGGAACGCGGCGATCGCTTCGTCGCCCGCCTCCAGGGCGGCGACGGCCTCGCGGCGCAGGCCCTTGCCCGCGCGGTCCAGGCCGCTGATGATCGCGACCCGGTTGTCCTGCACGGTCTGCTTCGGCAGCGTCTCGGCGAGGAAGGTCGCGATGTCGGCGTCCGACCCGTAGAGGGCCGTGGCGGCGGCGGCCTTGACCCCCCTGCCACCGGTCAGCCATGCGCGCACGACCTTGGCCCGGTCGGTGTCCGGCAGCGGCACCGGTTCGGGCGCGGTGCCCTCGGCGGCCGCAGCCGTGGCCGGCCGCAGGATCGAGGGAGTGGCGGCGACGGCGGTCGCGGCGGCAAGCGCGCCGAGCACGCGGCGTCTGCTCCAGAACATTGTCTGCATGGGGTATTCCTCGCGAAAGCTGCTGGGATGAGGCCCGTAGCAATCCTGCGGGCCGGGCTCGCCACGGAATGCGGCGGATAGTCGCTGGATTACGACGACCCTAGCAACTCGCTTAATGGTCAGCCGAGTTATTAACCGCTCTCTCAACTCGACTACAATGCGAACATTTATTCACGAGTATCCGGACAATTCACCCCGGCCACGGTGCGTCACTTACAGAATCTTCACAAATGAGGTGCTGGATCAGCCCCCCACTTCGTGTTGACTTGACGAGGTCCACGGGGATGACCGTCCGTCATACCCGTTGTCAGCAGGGGCAGGTGAACCATTTCAAGCCGAATACACGGCCCTCGGACGCGGGGCCTGTTTTCCCATGCCTGTGATTCCGTTTCAACCTGAGGAAGCGATGAGGAGAAACAGCACAATGACCCTGCGGAAGCGGAGAAATCGGCTTGCGGTAAGAATTCTCGGCGCTGCGGCGACCGGCGCTCTCGCGATCCTCGCGGTATCCACCGGTTTCGAATCGCCCACCCGGGGTGAGTCCCCGGAGCTTGTCGCGGACGGGGCCCCCGGCTACGCCGTTGAGGATTTCAACTATCCCGATGCCGACAAGATTCTGGCCGAAAAGAACATTGTCCTGAAGCGCGGCGACGGCCACATCACCCTGGCCGACTGTGCGGCCGGCACCGGACAGCTCGAGATTCTGGCCCGGGACAAGACCGACAAGATCTGCTTCAACACCGTCGGTGACGAGGGCTGGCTCACCTTGGAGATCCCCGCGGTCTACTCCATCAAGGGCAACGACTACTCCACCACCGTCGACATGACGGTCGGCACCGAGGAGAAGACCTTCGAGGTCAACAAGAACACCTGGACCCCGGTGGGCGAGTCCGCGGACCCGGAGGGGCGCGACCACATGCTCGTGGAGATCCGGACGGTCAAGTAGTTGAGTCCAGGGCGTCCCTCACGCCCCTTGCGAGCACCGCACACCGTCCCTGATCGGTGAGCAGGAACGAGCCTGTGGAGAGCCGGCGAGCCAGTCGACCGCCGGGTGCACGTCCCGGTCCGGATCCGCTCCCCCGACGACCCTGCTCAGCCTTGTGATTGAGGTAACCACTCCCATGCATCCCAGCAGACTCTCCCGCGTCGCCGCGCTCGGTGCCGTCCTGGCCACCGGGTCGCTCGCGTTGTCCGCGGTTCCCGCGGGCGCCGTCACCGGCGGAACCCCGGTCGCCGACGCGGACACCACCTACGCCTACACCGCCCAGGTCATCGTCGGCGGGCACGACCGCGGCTGTTCCGCGGTCCTCGTGGACGCCGAATGGCTGCTCACGGCCGCCAGTTGCTTCGCCGCCGACCCGGCCGTCTCGCTCGCGGTCACTCCCGGCGCCCCGGCGAAGACGGTGACCGCCGTCGTCGGACGCAGCGACCTCTCCAACTCCCAGGGCGCCGAACGCCGTGTCGTCGAGCTCGTGCCGCGCACGGACCGTGACGTGGTCCTGGCCAGGCTGAACCGGCCGGTCACCAACGTGGCGCCCGCCGCCCTCGCGACCACCGCACCGGCGGCCGGCCAGGAAGCAAAGTTCGCCGGATACGGCCGTACCGCAGACGAGTGGGCCCCGCTCCGTCTGCACACCGGGACGTACAGCGTCGACTCGGTCACCGCCACCTCCGCCAACGTGACCGGCGTGAACGGCGCGGCCGCCTGCATGGGCGACGCCGGAGGCCCGGTCGTCGTCGCGGGCACGCTGATCGGCCTCAGCAGCCAGTCGCACCAGGGCGGTTGCTACGGCACGGACGCCGCGCAGACCGGCACCGGCGGTGTGATCTCCCGGGTGGACGACCTGGCCTCCTGGGTGAGTTCCAAGGTCCGCGCCCCCCGCATCACCGACTTCAACGGTGACGGGATCGAGGACATCGCCATCGCCGACCCGGCGGCGACGGTCGGGGGCAAGACCAATGCGGGTCTCGTGCGCATCGTGTACGGCGGCGGCAAAGGCACCGCGGAGATCAACCAGGACCTCGACTGGGTGCCCGGCGCGGCCGAGCAGGGTGACTGGTTCGGTGACGCGATGGACACCGTCGACTACAACGAGGACGGTTACACCGACCTCGTCGTCAGCAGCACCCTGGACGACCTCGGCAGCGCCGCGGACGCGGGTTTCGTCGACGTGCTCCACGGCGCCCCCGGCGGCCTGGGCACCGGGTCCCTGAAGAACACCCACTTCGAACAGGGTGCGGGCACAGGCGCGATCAAGGCCTCGGCCCCCGGGGCCGGCGACCGGATGGGCGATGCCCTCGCCGCCGGCACCACCGCCGAGGGCGAGCCCTACATCGTGATCGGTGTGCCCGGTAAGACCGTGAGCGGGAAGGCCAAGAGCGGTATGGCCTTCTACCTGCGCGGCGGCACCAATGTCGCCGTCCACCAGGACACGACCGACGTGCCCGGTGCCGTCGAGGCCAACGACGGCTTCGGCGCGGCCGTGGCGGCCGACGCCAACCACATCGCCGTCGGCGCACCGAACGAGAACATCGGCGGTGACGACGGGGCCGGCAACCTGGCCGTCTTCTCCCACACCCTCCACGCCGAGGGCCACCCCAAGCCGCTGTTCGGCCTCGACCAGGACCTCGACAACGTCTCCGGGGGCGCCGAAGCCGGCGACGAGTTCGGCTACGCGCTGACCCTGACCGATTACCGGCCTTCCGGGGCCGCGACGGCCAACGAGTCGATCCTCGCGATCGGTTCGCCCGGCGAGGCCATGGCCATCGGCACGGCCGCCAACGCGGCTGCCGGCCGTGTGGTCGTCGGCCGCGTCACCGCCGCCGGCACCTGGCAGGAGACCCGCCAGCTGTGGCAGGGCCCCGCCGACGACGACGTCTCCGGCACCGCCGAGGCCGGCGACCGTATGGGCGAGACCCTGACCGCCGTGAACACCGACCCGCGCGCCGTCTCCACCGCGGCCACCATGCGGCTCGCCGTCGGCGTCCCCGGTGAGGCCCTCGGCACCACCGACAACGCGGGAGCCGTCCACACGTTCTCCCTGGTCGCCGCTGCCGGCGCCAACGACAGGTGGATCGAGGCCGGTGACGGCGACGGCATCCCTGGCCCTCCCGGCGCCAACCAGTACCTGGGCCGCAACATCCACTACACCGGCACCCACCTGTACGTGGGCATGCCGTACGGACCCGGCCTCGGCGCCCTGTACGCCCTGCCCATGTCCAACACCGTCGTCGGCGGCACCGTCGCCCCGGTGACCGCCTACAAGCCCGGCACGGGCGGTCTGCCGAACGTCGGCACGCGATTCGGCGCGCAGGCACGGTAGGCGTCGTACAGGAACAGATCGTCCCGCAACAGGCGGAGCCCCGAGGACCGACAGGGTCCTCGGGGCTCCGCCCTGTTGCGTCCGGTGTCCGGCCCGGAGTGCGAGGCACTTCCGAGAACGCTTCGAGGGCCCCGACCGTCCGGTCGGGGCCCTCGAAGGAGCACGTGTCCGAGGGGGGACTTGAACCCCCACGCCCGATAAAGGGCACTAGCACCTCAAGCTAGCGCGTCTGCCATTCCGCCACCCGGACAAGGTGTCTGTCGCGTGCGGGGTGATCCCCCCGCGGCGACATGGACAACCATACCAAGGTTTCGGAGTGCCTTTCACCTGCGTTTCCGTCGTCCCGGGGAGGTGCCGCACCCGGCCCGGGTGGGCGGCTCAGGAGGTCAGCCGGTGGTCCGGGAAGTTCCCCGGCAGCCTCTCCCCCGCCGGGCCCCGGGTCACCGCGCGGACGAGGAGCTCGCCGCCGACGAAGGCACCGCGCCAGGACGCGCCGAAGCCGCCGAACAGCTCGTCCCGGTCGCCGCGGGAGCGCGGCACCCCGTGGCCGATCTTGAACGCGCGGATGTGCGGGGCGAGCCGGTCGAAGGTGGCGCGTTCGTCCGTGGAGAGGGTGGCCACCAGGGCGCCGTTGGACGCGTTCATGGCGGCCAGCAGTTCCGCCTCCGTGTCGACCAGGACGATCGTGTCGACCGGGCCGAACGGTTCCGCGTGGTGCAGCGGGGAGGAGCGGGGCGGGTTGAGCAGGGTGACGGGCTGGACGTACGCCGACGTGTCCTGGCCGGGCAGGAAGCGGGCGTCGGCCGGGGTGCCCCGGTGCAGCGGGACGGCGCCGCGGTCGATCGCCTCGGCGACCTGGTCGTGCAGTTCCTTCGCCTTGGCCGCGTTGATCACGGGTCCGAAGTCGAGCGCCGGGTACGGGTCGTCCGGGTGCTCGACGGCGAGGGGGTGACCGGTCCGCAGGGTGCGGACCGCGGGAAGGTAGGCGGCGAGGAACGCGTCGAAGAGACCGCGCTGGACGACGAAGCGCGGGTAGGCCGTGCAGCGCTGCTTGCCGTAGTCGAAGAGTTTCGGGATCGTCGCGCTCAGGGTGTCCCAGTCGGAGAAGTTCCACACGCCCCAGGTGTTCAGGCCCTCCTGTTCGAGGATGTGGCGTTTGCCCAGGTCGGCGACGGCGGTGGCGACCGCGGCGCCGGTGTCGCGGCCGCCGACGAAGGAGACGCAGCCGATCTCCGGCGCTCGCACCAGCGCCTCGGACAGCTCGCCCCCGCTGCCGCTGACGAGGGTCACCGGGATGCCCTCGCGGGCGGCGAGCGCCGTGGCCAGGGTGAGGCAGGCGACGCCGCCGTCGGTCGGGGTCTTGGCGACGACCGCGTTGCCGGCCAGCGCCTGCACCAGCAGGGCGTGGACGAGCACGCTCATCGGGTAGTTCCAGCTGGCGATGTTGGAGACGGGCCCGTCGAGCGGGGCGCGGCCGTCCAGCATGGTGTCGATGCCGTCGACGTACCAGCGCACGCCGTCGACGGCCCGGTCGACGTCGGCGCGGGCGAGCCGCCAGGGCTTGCCGATCTCCCAGACGAGCAGGAGGGCGAGCAGGTCGCGGTGCTCGGCGAGGACGTCGAGGGCGGCGGCCACGCGGGCGCGGCGTTCCGGGAGCGGGACGTGGCGCCAGGCGCGGTGCTGGTCCAGGGCCGCGCGTACGGCCTGACGGGCGGTGGCCCGGTCCAGGCGGGGCGGGCCCGCGACGGGGGTGCCGTCGACGGGGCTCACGGCGGGCAGGGCCCGGCCGTCGGCCTGCCAGGCGGCGTTCCAGAGGTTGAGGACGCGGTCGTCGCGGAAGGCCTCCGGGGCGGCGGTCAGGCAGCGCTGCCAGGCGTCGTTCCAGGAGGTGCCGGACTTGAGGGTGAGGGTGGGTGGCATACGGTTCGCTCCGCTCTCGGTGCACGGTCGAGAGAACTGGGGGCCTGCGGGAAGCGGGCCGAGGGGTCCGCGTAGAGGTCAGGCGCCGGCGTGCAGCACCGCCAGCACGTGTCGCGCCGTCTCCGTCGGGGTGCGGCCGACCCGCACGCCTGCCGCCTCCAGGGCCTGCTGCTTCGCCCGTGCCGTGCCGGTGGTGCCGGAGACGATGGCGCCGGCGTGGCCCATGGTGCGGCCCTCGGGGGCGGTGAAGCCGGCGATGTAGCCGACGACGGGCTTGGTGACGTGGTCGCGGATGTAGGCGGCCGCGCGTTCCTCCGCGTCGCCGCCGATCTCGCCGATGAGGACGATCAGATCGGTGTCGGGGTCGTCCTGGAAGGCGGCGAGGCAGTCGATGTGGGTGGTGCCAACGACGGGGTCGCCGCCGATGCCGACGCAGGTGGAGAAGCCGATGTCGCGCAGTTCGTACATCAGCTGGTAGGTGAGGGTGCCGGACTTGGAGACGAGGCCGATGCGGCCGGGCCTGGTGATGTCGGCGGGGATGATGCCCGCGCCCGACTGGCCGGGGCTGATCAGGCCGGGGCAGTTGGGGCCGATGACGCGGGTGCCGCGCCGGCGGGCGTGGGCGAGGAAGGCGACGGAGTCGTGGACGGGGACGCCCTCGGTGATGACGACGGCGAGGCCGATGCCGGCGTCGGCGGCCTCGGTGACCGCTGCCTTGGTGAAGGCGGGCGGCACGAAGACGACGGTGACGTCGGCGCCCGTCGCGTCCATGCCCTCGGCGACGGATCCGAAGACGGGGACCGGCCTGGGGGCACCTCCCAGGCCGTTCGGGCTTCGGGGGACGTCGAAGTCGACGGTGCGGCCCGCTTTGCGCGGGTTGACGCCGCCGACGACGTTCGTGCCGGCGGCGAGCATCCGCCGGGTGTGCTTCATGCCCTCGCCGCCGGTCATGCCCTGGACGAGGATCTTGCTCTCCTTGGTGAGGTGGATCGCCATGTCGTCCGGTCTCCTCAGGGTGTGGTGGCGAGGTGGGCGGCCCGGCTCGCGGCGCCGTCCATGGTGGTGACCTGTTCGACGAGCGGGTGGGCGCGTTCGTCGAGGAGGGCCCGTCCGCGCTCGGCGTTGTTGCCGTCGAGGCGCACGACGAGCGGCTTGGTGAGACGCACGGTGTCGAGGGCGCGGACGATGCCGTCGGCGACCGCGTCGCAGGCGGTGATGCCGCCGAAGACGTTGACGAAGACGGACCTCACCGACGGGTCGGAGAGAACGACGGAGAGGCCGTCGGCCATGACCTGGGCGGAGGCGCCGCCGCCGATGTCGAGGAAGTTCGCGGGGCGGGCGCCGCAGCCGGCGACCACGTCGAGGGTGGACATGACGAGTCCGGCGCCGTTGCCGATGACGCCGACCTCGCCGTCGAGCTTGACGTAGTTGAGGCCCTTGGCGGCCGCGGCGGCCTCCAGCGGATCGTGGGCCGTGCCGGCCTCGTCGCCCCAGCGCGTCTGGCGGAAGCGGGCATTGTCGTCGAGGGTGACCTTGCCGTCGAGCGCCATGATCCGTCCGTCGCGGGTGCGGACCAGCGGGTTGACCTCGACGAGGAGGGCGTCCTCGCGGACCAGGACGTCCCAGAGGCGGACCAGGACGTCGACGGTGCGGGCGGGCAGGCCCGCCTCGTCGGCGATGCGGGCGGCGACGGCCGGGGTGACCCCCTCGGCGGTGTCGACGGGGACGCGTGCGACGGCCTCGGGGCGGGTGGCGGCGACCTCCTCGATGTCCATGCCCCCTTCGGCGGAGGCGATGGCGAGGAAGCCGCCGGCGGCGCGGTCGAGGACGTAGGAGACGTAGAACTCGCTCTCGATGTCGACGGGTTGGGCCAGCATCACCGTCTCGACGGTGTGGCCCTTGATGTCCATGCCGAGGATCTGGCGTGCGGTGAGTTCGGCGGCGGCGGGGTCGGCGGCGAGTTTGACGCCGCCCGCCTTGCCGCGTCCGCCGGTCTTGACCTGGGCCTTGACGACCACGCGGCCGCCGAGCCTGCGGGCGATCTCACGGGCCTGTTTGGGCGAGCCGGTGACCTCGGCCCGTGGCACCACGATGCCGTGGTCCGCGAAGAGTTCCCTTGCCTGGTGTTCGTACAGGTCCATCTCGGCTCCTGTCTGTGACGTCGCCGGAGGGGCCGGGGAGGGCCGGGAACCGGCGACCGGAAAGTGCCGCGCACCCCCTGGACACCACCCATCGGATGCGGGATAACAAGGTTCATACAGTATTCGTCGACTGTATGCAATGTACCGCGAGAGCGTTCCCCGCCCCCTAGGAAAGGGACAAGGACTTCGCCATGCCCGACGACACCCAGGACGTCATCTCCGGCGGTCATCTCGTCGCCAAGGCCCTCAAGGCCGAGGGCGTCGACCGCATCTACACGCTGTGCGGCGGCCACATCATCGACATCTACGACGGCTGCGTCGACGAGGGCATCGAGGTCGTCGACGTACGGCACGAGCAGGTCGCCGCCCACGCCGCCGACGGCTACGCGCGCATCACCGGCAAGCCCGGCTGCGCCGTGGTCACGGCCGGACCGGGCACCACCGACGCCGTCACCGGGGTCGCCAACGCCTTCCGCGCGGAGTCGCCCATGCTGCTGATCGGCGGCCAAGGGGCCCTGACCCAGCACAAGATGGGGTCGCTCCAGGACCTGCCGCACGTCGACATGATGAACCCCGTCACCAAGTTCGCGGCGACCGTGCCGGACACGGCGCGCGCGGCCGACATGGTGTCGATGGCCTTCCGCGAGTGCTACCACGGCGCGCCCGGCCCCTCCTTCCTGGAGATCCCGCGCGACGTGCTGGACGCCAAGGTGCCCGCCGACAAGGCGCGGGTGCCGAAGGCGGGCGCCTACCGCGCCTCGACCCGCTCCCCCGGCGACCCGGAGGCGGTCGAGAAGCTGGCCGACCTGCTGGTGCACGCCGAGAAGCCGGCCATCCTGCTCGGCAGCCAGGTGTGGACGACCCGCGCCACCGAGGCCGCGACCGAGCTCGTGCGCACCCTCAACATCCCCGCCTACATGAACGGCGCGGGCCGCGGCACCCTTCCGCCCGGGGACCCGCACCACTTCCAGCTGTCGCGCCGGTACGCGTTCTCGGGCGCCGACGTCATCGTGATCGTCGGCACGCCCTTCGACTTCCGGATGGGCTACGGCAAGCGGCTCTCCCCCGACGCGACGGTCGTGCAGATCGACCTCGACTACCGCACGGTGGGCAAGAACCGGGACATCGACCTCGGCATCGTCGGGGACGCGGGGCTGGTGCTGAAGGCGGTGACCGAGGCGGCCTCGGGGCGGGTCAACGGCGGTGCCTCGAAGCGCAAGGAGTGGCTGGACGAGTTGCGTGCGGCCGAGCAGACCGCGCTGGAGAAGCGGCTGCCGCACCTGCGGTCGGACGCCTCGCCGATCCATCCCTACCGGCTGGTGAGCGAGATCAACGACTTCCTCACCGAGGACTCGATCTACATCGGTGACGGCGGCGACATCGTCACCTTCTCCGGGCAGGTGGTGCAGCCCAAGTCGCCCGGCCACTGGATGGATCCGGGCCCGCTCGGGACGCTCGGCGTCGGTGTGCCGTTCGTGCTGGCCGCCAAGCAGGCGCGGCCGGACAAGGAGGTCGTCGCGCTGTTCGGCGACGGCGCGTTCTCCCTCACCGGCTGGGACTTCGAGACGCTGGTCCGCTACGACCTGCCGTTCGTCGGCATCGTCGGCAACAACTCCTCGATGAACCAGATCCGTTACGGCCAGGCCGCCAAGTACGGCAAGGAGCGGGAGCGGGTCGGCAACACCCTCGGTGACGTCCGCTACGACGAGTTCGCGCGGATGCTCGGCGGTTACGGCGAGGAGGTCCGCGACCCCGCCGACATCGCCCCCGCGCTGCGCCGGGCCCGGGAGTCGGGCAAGCCGTCGCTGATCAACGTCTGGGTGGACCCGGACGCGTACGCCCCCGGAACCATGAACCAGACCATGTACAAGTGAGGTGCACGCCCATGACCCCCAAGGCACTTGAGGGCATCCGCGTCCTCGACATGACCCACGTCCAGTCCGGGCCGTCCGCGACCCAGCTGCTGGCCTGGCTCGGCGCGGACGTCGTCAAGCTGGAGGCGCCCACCGGTGACATCACGCGCAGGCAGCTGCGCGACCTGCCGGACGTCGACTCCCTCTACTTCACGATGCTCAACTGCAACAAGCGGAGCATCACCCTGAACACCAAGACCGAGCGCGGCAAGGAGATCCTCACCGAGCTGATCCGGCGCTCGGACGTCATGGTCGAGAACTTCGGCCCCGGCGCCATCGACCGGATGGGGTTCACCTGGGACCGCATCAAGGAGATCAACCCGCGGATCGTCTACGCGTCCATCAAGGGCTTCGGCGACGGCCCGTACACCAACTTCAAGGCGTACGAGGTCGTCGCGCAGGCGATGGGCGGGTCGATGTCGACCACCGGCTTCGAGGACGGGCCGCCGCTCGCCACGGGCGCGCAGATCGGCGACTCGGGCACGGGTGTGCACGCGGTGGCCGGCATCCTCGCCGCGCTGTTCCAGCGGGAGCGCACCGGGCGCGGGCAGCGGGTCAACGTGGCGATGCAGCACGCGGTGCTCAACCTGTGCCGGGTGAAGCTGCGCGACCAGCAGCGTCTGGCGCACGGTCCGCTCGCCGAGTACCCGAACGAGGACTTCGGCGACGAAGTCCCCCGGTCCGGCAACGCCTCCGGCGGCGGGCAGCCCGGTTGGGCCGTGAAGTGCGCGCCGGGCGGCCCGAACGACTACGTGTACGTGATCGTGCAGCCCGTCGGCTGGAAGCCGATCAGCGAGCTGATCGGACGGCCGGAGCTGGCCGACGACCCCGAGTGGGCGACGCCGGAGGCGCGGCTGCCGAAGCTGAACAAGATGTTCCAGCTGATCGAGGAGTGGTCCTCGACGCTGCCCAAGTGGGAGGTGCTGGAGCGGCTCAACGCGCACAACATCCCGTGCGGGCCGATCCTGTCCACCAAGGAGATCATCGAGGACCGCTCGCTGGTCGCCAACGAGATGGTGGTGACGGTCCCGCACCCCGAGCGCGGCGAGTTCGTCACCGTCGGCAGTCCGCTGAAGCTGTCCGACTCCCCCGTGGACGTGGTCGCCTCCCCGCTGCTCGGGGAGCACAACGAAGAGGTCTACGTCGGCGAACTCGGCCTCGGCGACGAGGAGTTGCGCCTGCTCAAGTCGAACGGGGTGATCTGACGTGATGGCCGAGGACCGCACGGCGAAGGTGCGGGCGCTGCTGGACGCGGTGCGCGCCGAGGGGCGGACCGCGCTGACCGCGCCGGAGGGGAAGGTGATCGCCGACGCGTACGGCATCGCCGTGCCCGGCGAGGAGCTGGCGCGGGACGTCGACGAGGCGGTGGCGTGCGCGGCGCGGCTGGGCGGGCCCGTCGTGATGAAGATCGTGTCCCCGGACATCCTGCACAAGACCGACGCCGGCGGTGTGGTCGTGGGAGTCGAGGGTGCGGCGGACGTGCGGGCGGCGTTCTGCCGGATCGTGGAGAACGCGCGGGCCTACGACTCGGGGGCGCGTATCGAGGGTGTGCAGGTGCAGGAACTGCTGCCGCGGGGGCAGGAGGTCATCGTCGGCGCGGTCACCGACCCGACGTTCGGGAAGGTGGTGGCGTTCGGACTCGGCGGGGTGCTCGTCGAGGTGCTGAAGGACGTCACGTTCCGGCTGGCGCCGGTGGACGCCGACGAGGCGCTGTCGATGCTGGACTCGATCCGGTCGGCGGAGATCCTCACCGGCGTGCGCGGTCAGGAGGGCGTGGACCGCTGGGCGGTCGCCGAGCAGATCCGGCGGGTGTCCGAGCTGGTCACGGACTTTCCGGAGATCGCCGAGGTGGACCTCAACCCGGTGATCGCGACGCCGCGGGGAGCGGTCGCCGCGGACATCCGGGTGATCCTCTCCACCGGGACGCCGAAGGAGCGGCGCCGGTACTCGCGGGAGGAGATCCTCACCTCGATGCGCCGGCTGATGCAGCCGCGTTCGGTGGCGGTGATCGGCGCGTCGAACGAGTCCGGCAAGATCGGCAACTCGGTGATGCGCAACCTCGTCGACGGCGGTTTCGCCGGGGAGATCCACCCGGTGAACCCCAAGGCCGATGACATCGTGGGCCGCAAGGCGTACAAGAGTGTCACGGACGTTCCCGGCGAGGTGGATGTGGCGGTCTTCGCGATACCCGCCCGGTTCGTGGCCGCGGCGCTGGAGGAGGTGGGGCGCAAGCGGATCCCCAACGCCGTCCTCATCCCGTCCGGGTTCGCGGAGACCGGTGAGCACGAACTCCAGGCGGAGATCGTGGCGATCGCCGAGCGGCACGGCGTCCGGCTGCTGGGTCCCAACATCTACGGTTACTACTCCACCTGGCAGGACCTCTGTGCCACCTTCTGCACGCCGTACGACGTCAAGGGCGGGGTGGCGCTGACCAGCCAGTCGGGTGGTATCGGCATGGCGATCCTGGGTTTCGCGCGGACCACGAAGACGGGCGTCTCGGCGATCGTGGGGCTCGGCAACAAGTCGGACCTGGACGAGGACGACCTGCTGACCTGGTTCGGGGAGGACCCGCACACCGAGTGCATCGCGATGCACTTGGAGGACCTCAAGGACGGGCGCGCGTTCGTCGAGGCCGCGCGGGCGACCGTGCCGAAGAAGCCGGTCGTGGTGCTGAAGGCGGGGCGTACGGCGGCGGGCGCGAAGGCCGCGGGCTCGCACACGGGCGCGCTCGCGGGCGACGACGCCGTGTACGACGACATCCTGCGGCAGGCCGGCGTGATCCGGGCGCCGGGGCTGAACGACATGCTGGAGTACGCGCGGGCGCTGCCCGTGCTGCCCACCCCACGGGGCGACAACGTCGTGATCATCACCGGGGCGGGCGGCAGCGGGGTGCTGCTGTCGGACGCGGTGACGGACAACGGGCTGTCGCTCATGGAGATCCCGCCCGATCTGGACGCCGCCTTCCGGGAGTTCATCCCGCCGTTCGGGGCGGCCGGCAACCCGGTGGACATCACCGGGGGCGAGCCGCCGTCGACGTACGAGGCGACGATCCGGCTGGGGCTTCAGGACCCGCGCATCCACGCGCTGGTGCTGGGCTACTGGCACACGATCGTCACCCCGCCCATGGTGTTCGCCGAACTCACCGCGCGTGTGGTCGCGGAGTTCCGCGAGCGGGGCGTCTCCAAGCCCGTGGTGGCCTCCCTCGCCGGGGACGTGGAGGTCGAGGAGGCCTGCCAGTACCTCTTCGAGCACGGGGTCGTGGCCTACCCGTACACGACCGAGAAGCCGGTGGCGGTCCTCGGCGCCAAGTACCGCTGGGCGCGGGCCGCCGGGCTGATGGGGGGCGGCTCATGAGGTGACGGAGCCGGAGGGCCGGCCGGCGGGTGCGCGCCGGCCGGCCCCGGGACCCGGGCGCGCACGAAAGGCACGGGACAGGGGGCGCTGGCCAGTTCTTTCGACGCAAGGGGTGCATTTTCCATGACAACCACGGATGTCACACGGGTCGTCCCCTACCGGGAGGTGACCGACAGGAACGGGCGGGTCTACCGCGTCGGTGAGACCGACGTCGACATCATGGGCCGCAAACGCAAGTGGATGGTGATCCTGCCCTGGATCGGCATGATGGGCATCTCCTCCGCCGAGTACGCGTTCGCGTCCGCGGAGGACACGCTCCACGAGGCCCACCACTGGTCCAGCGGCAGCATCTACTGGATGATGACCGCCTGGGTGTTCTGCCAGGCCGCGGTGGCCTTCCCGGCGGGGCGGCTGCGGGAGAACGGCAAGCTGCCCGCGCGCTGGGCGATGATGCTCGGCTCGGTCGGCACGCTGCTCGGCTATCTGTCACTGGCCTTCGCGCCGCACGTCGCCCTGGCCTTCATCGGGTTCGGGGTGTTCAGCGGGATGGGCGCGGGCATGGTGTACGCGACCTGCGTCAACATGGTCGGCAAGTGGTACCCGGAGCGCAAGGGCGGCAAGACCGGGTTCGTCAACGGCGGTTTCGCGTACGGTTCGGTGCCGTTCGTCTTCATCTTCCACGGCTACATGGACGGCTCCAACTTCCGCTGGGTGCTGGTCGCCTCCGGGGTGTTCCTCGCCGGGGTGGTGGCCGTGGCCGGCTTCTACTTCCGGGACCCGCCGAAGAACTGGTGGCCGGACTCGATCGACCCGCTGAACCCGCCGGACGACCCGCGCGCCCGGCGTTCGCTCGAGAAGAACCCGCCCGCCGTGAAGCAGTACTCCCCGATGGAGGCGTGGCGGACCGGCCGGGTGGCGCTGATGTGGTTCTGTCTCGCCTGCACCTCGGGCGTGAACATCTTCGGCATCGCGTTCCAGGTGGACATCGGTGAGGACGCGGGCTTCGCGGCCGGCATCGTGGCCACCGCGATGTCGCTGAAGGCGATCGTCAACGGCACCGGGCGCGGCGTGATCGGCTGGCTCTCCGACCTGTACGGCCGCAAGCAGTGCCTGCTGTACGTGTGCGTGATCCTGGGCCTGGCCCAGTTCGGCATCATCTGGTCGGCGGAGATCGAGAACCTGCCGCTGTTCCTGTTCTTCTCCGCCGTCTCCGGCTTCGGCGGCGGCGCCATCTTCCCGATGTTCGCGGCGCTGACGGCGGACTACTTCGGGGAGAACAACAACGCCACCAACTACGGGATGGTCTACAGCTCCAAGCTGGTCTCCGGCCTGGGCGCGGGCATGGGATCCGTGGTCGTGGCCGCGTGGGGCTACAACGGCGCCTTCTCGCTGGCGGGCAGCATCTCGCTGTTCGCCGGGTTCGTGGCGCTGTTCCTGACCCCGCCGGGGCGCCCGAAGAACAAGAAGGTGACGCCCAACCCGCGTCCGCTCGGGGAGGGTTGACGAAGAAGTACCGTACGGCACGGACCGGGCGGCCCTTCCCGAGTGGGGAAGGGCCGCCCGGTCCGTCCTCACGCGGTCAGCGGCGGCGCCTGCGCAGGGCCGCCATGTTGTCGTAGCTGATCTTGGCCTCGCGCAGCGACTGCGCCGGGTCGGTGGCGCTCGGGGAGTTGTCGTCCTCCACCATCGGGTTGCGGTAGTTGCTCAGCCCGACGCGGGAGAAGAACGTCGTGTAGTCGATGTCGCCGGTGCCGAACGGCACCATGTCCCAGCCCATGCCGTTGCTGGTGTCGACGACACCGTCCTTGGCGTGGAACAGCGGGTAGCGCTTGTTGTACCGGGTGACCAGGCCCGCCGGGTCGAAGACGTTCCTGCGCGTGGAGCCGTCGGGCGCGGTGTAGGTGTGGAACTTGTACTGGGCGACGTGCGCCCAGAAGATGTCCATCTCCAGCCACACCAGCTTGGGGTCGGTGACCTTCAGGAAGTACTCCAGCTTACGGATGCCGGAGCTGCGGGTCGGCCGGCCCTGGTCGTCCAGCGGGCCCCGGTCGAGCAGGAAGCCGTACGCACTGTCGTGGTTGTGGGTGTAGAGCTTGATGCCCTCGCGGCGGGCGATCTCGCCGAGGGCGTTCCACTTGTCGGCGGCCACGTCCCAGTCGGCGCGGTAGGAGCTGCCGGTGGGGTCGCCGCCGGTGCCCATGTGGTCCATGCCGAGGATGTTGGCGATCTCCAGGTGCTTCTTGAAGGTGTCCTTGTCGGCGGCGGTGAGCGGCCAGGACGACGGGATGAAGCCGTGGTTGCCCTGGGCGCGCAGCCCGTACTCGTCGAGCCAGGAGCGCAGCAGCCGGGCGCCCTCGACCGACTCCAGGCTCGCGCCGCCGGGGGCGTTCGCGTGCTGGTTGTAGCCGGCGAACTCGACCTGGCGGTAGCCGTGCCGGGCGAGTTGCTTGAACACCTCGCGGAAGCCGGAGGGCAGGTCGCTCGCGAGCGGGTCGCGGGCGGTGGCGTCACGGACGGTGTAGAGGATGATGCCGCGCTTGTGCGGCGGGACCAGCACCTGGCCACGGCCGTGGTCGTGGCCGTGTCCGTGGCCGTGGTCTCTGCCGTGGGCCAGGGCCGGGGAGGCGCCGAAGACGGGGGCGGCGACGGCGCCGGCCGCCACGGCGGTGCAGGTGCTCAGGAAGCGGCGCCGGGCCACGCCGAGGCTGCGGCGCAGCGCCTCGTCCGGGGTGTCGGTGAGCGCGGCGTCGGCGCCGGTCGTGCGGGAGGGGTCGGAGTACGAGGTCACGGATGCCTGCCTTCTCGGTCATGGCCGGTCCCGGCGGCTGCGGGACGGGCCGTTGTCGGTGCCGTGTGTTTTCACTCCCGGTGGTCGGAGTTCGGCGGGCCTGCGTGGTGCCGTGCGGTGTCAGCCGAGTCCGGCGAGCCGGAGCAGGAGTTGCTTGACGTCGGTGGCCGCGACGCGGTCGCCGACAGCGTGGGGGGTGGAGCAGATGAGGAGCGGACCGTCGTCGTCGCTCGCGGGGAGGCGGCCGTGGCTGCCGCGCACAGGTGAGGCGTCGAGGGGCACGACCGCCATGCGGTAGCGCATGCCGAGCTTCTTGCGGGCCAGCGCGCCGGCCGCCTTGACCTTGACGTAGGGGTCGTGGGGGTCCATGAACAGCTCGACCGGGTCGTAACCGGGTTTGCGGTGGATCTCGACGAGCTGTGCGAAGTCGGGCGCGCGGTCGTCGTCGAGCCAGTAGTAGTACGTGAACCAGGCGTCGGGTTCGGCGACGGCGACGAGTTCGCCGGCGCGCGGATGGTCGAGGTGGTGGGCCTTCTTGCCCTCGTCGTCGAGGAGCTGCTCGATGCCGGGCAGTCCGTCGAGGGCCTCGCGGGCGGCGTCGAGGTCCTCGGGGCGGCGCACGTAGACGTGGGCGATCTGGTGGTCGGCGACGGCGAAGGCGCGGGAGGCCATCGGGTCGAGGTACTCCATGCCGTCCTGGGTGTGGACCTCCAGCAGGCCGGCGCGGCGCAGGGCGCGGTTGATGTCCACCGGCCGGTTCACGCGGGTGATGCCGTACTCGGAGAGGGCGACGACGGTGCGTCCCTCGGCGCGGGCGTCGTCCAGCAGCGGGGCGAGTGCCGTGTCCAGGTCGGCGGCCGCCTTCAGGGAGCGCGGGTCGTCGGGGCCGAAGCGCTGCAGGTCGTAGTCGAGGTGAGGGAGGTAGCAGAGGGTCAGGTCGGGGCGCCGGGTGCTCATGATGTGGCGGGTGGCGTCGATGATCCACTGGCTGGACACCAGGTCGGCCCCGGGTCCCCAGAAGTGGAACAGGGGGAAGGTGCCGAGCTTGTCGGTGAGTTCGTCGTGCAGCTCGGGGGGCCGGGTGTAGCAGTCGGGTTCCTTGCGGCCGTCGGCGTAGTAGACGGGGCGGGGGGTGACGGTGATGTCGGTGTCCGCGCCCATGGCGTACCACCAGCAGATGTTGGCCACGGTGTAACCGGGGTGGGCGCGGCGGGCGGCGTCCCAGAGTTTGTCGCCGGAGACGAGGCCGTTGTGCTGCCGCCACAGCAGCACGTCGCCCAGTTCCCGGAAGTACCAGCCGTTGCCCACGATGCCGTGCTCGGACGGCATGGCGCCGGTGAGGAACGTGGACTGGGCGGCGCAGGTGACGGCGGGCAGCACGGTGCCGAGCGGGGCGCGGGACCCGGACTGCCCGAGGGTCTTGAGGTGGGGCATGTGGTCGAGCAGACGGGGGGTGAGGCCCACGACGTCCAGGACGAGCAGCGGGGTGGGATCGGTCATGGGAGTTCCTTCAGGCCGAGGTCCGTCAGCAGGTCGCGGGCCAGGGTGAGTTCGGCGGCGATGCCGTCGGCGAGCTGGGCGCGGCCGCGGGGGCGCAGCTCGGGCGGGAGCGCCTGCCAGGTGTAGGTCTCCACCTCGAGGTGCCGGGTGAGCGGGTGCCGTCCGCCGACGAGCCGGGTCAGCGCGGAGGTGAGGACGGGCAGCGTGGAGGTGAGGGGCGCGGCGGGCGCGGCGTGCAGCGGGACGTGGAAGTGGGAGCGCCAGGGGCCCGTGTCGGGCAGGGCGTCGCCGGCGAGTGCCTCGTCGAGGTCGTCGGTGCCGTGCAGACCGGCGGCCGTGGCTATGCGGGTCTGGTGCAGGAAGCGGGGTTCGGCGAAGGCGGCGAGGGCCTCGCGGACCTCGGGGAGGTGGGGCTGCTCGGCGTGCAGGGCGGCGGACAGCTGGGACTTGACCACGGGGACGCCGGCCCGGACGAGGTCGTCCAGGGCGGTGCCGGGGTCTTCGAAGGAGGTGGCGAGGTGGCAGGTGTCGACGCAGATGCCGATGCGGTCGCGGCCGACCGCCGTGAGCGGGGCGATGGCGTCGCGGGTGGTCTCGACGACGCAGCCCGGTTCGGGTTCGAGGGCGACGCGGACGGAGCGTCCGGTGAGCTCCTCGAGCGCGTCGAGGCGTTCGGCGAGAGTGCACAGCGCGGTGCGGGCGGTCTCGGCGCGCTCGTCGTCGTAGGCGGTGCGCCAGGCGAGCGGCAGGGTCGAGATGGAGCCCTCGGTGACGTCGTCGGGGAGCAGGCCGGCGAGCACGCGGGCGAGGGCGGCGGTGTGCTCCAGGCGTTCGGGGTCGGCCCAGTCCGGTCTGTACACGCGGTACTTGACCTCCTCGGCGCCGAAGCCCTCGTACGGGAAGCCGTTGAGGGTGACGACCTCCAGGCCGCGCCGCTCCAGTTCGCAGCGCAGTCCGCGCAGCGCGGCGGGGTCGGTGACCAGGGCGCGGGCGGCGTCCTTGGCCAGCCACAGGCCGATGCCGAGCCGGTCCCGGCCGAGGCGGCGGCGGACGGGTTCGCAGTGGTCGCGGAGCTGGGCGAGGACGCCGTCGAGGGTTTCGGCGGGGTGGACGTTGGTGCAGTAGGCGAGGTGGACGGTGGAGCCGTCGGGGTGGCGGAAGCGCATGGCTCACGCCCCCGCGGCGTCGGCGGTGTCCGGTGTCGCTCCGTCTCTGGGCTGCCCGCGCAGGATGGAGTTGCCCTCGTGGGTGGCTTCGGGGGCGGCCACGTCGAGGTCGAGGCGGCCGCTGAGGCCGTAGAAGGCGACCGGGTTGCGCCACAGCACGCGGTCGACGTCGTCCTCGGTGAACCCCTCGGCGAGCATCAGGTCGGCGACCTTGCGGGTCTTGAGGGGGTCGCTCTTCCCCCAGTCGGCGGCGGAGTTGACCAGCACCTGCTCGGGGCCGTAGGCGCGCAGAATGGCGACCATGCGCTCCTCGTCCATCTTGGTGTCGGGATAGACGGAGAAGCCGAGCCAGGCGCCGCTGTCCTTGGCCTCCTTGACGGTGGTCTCGTTGAGGTGGTCGATCAGCACCCGCTCCACCGGCAGCGCGGACTCACGGACCACGTCGAGGGTGCGGCGCAGCCCGGCGAGCTTGTCCCGGTGCGGGGTGTGGACCAGCGCGGGCAGCCCGTGGTCGGCGGCCATCTGCAACTGTGCGGCCAGCGCGGTGTCCTCGGCGGGGGTCATGGAGTCGTAGCCGATCTCGCCGACGGCGACGACGTTGTCCTTGACCAGGTAGCGGGGCAGCGCGTCGAGGACGGGGGTGCAGCGCGGGTCGCCCGCCTCCTTCGGGTTGAGGGCGAGGGTGCAGTGGTGGGCGATGCCGTACTGGGCGGCGCGGAAGGGTTCCCAGCCGAGGAGGGAGTCGAAGTAGTCGAAGAAGGAGGCCGGGGAGGTGCGGGGCTGGCCGAGCCAGAAGGAGGGTTCGACGACGGCGCGGACGCCCGCGGCGTACATGGCCTCGTAGTCGTCGGTGGTGCGCGACGTCATGTGGATGTGGGGGTCGAAGATGCGCATCAGGACTCCTTGCCGTGGGGGACGTCCGGGCCGCCCGCGCCCTGTGTCGGGGCGGCTTCGGTCAGGGCCAGGACGCGGTGCAGGTCCTCCGGGACGGTGCGGCCGGCGGCGGTGCGTTCGGCGGCGTAGTCGCCGAGCATGCGGGCGAGTTCGGCGTCGCCGCGGGCGCGCCGGGCGAGGTCGGCGACCAGGTCGACGGCGACGCCCGTGAACAGGCACTTCAGTACGGCGTGCCGCCAGGCGTGGGCGTCGAGGTGGCGGGCGCCGTAGGGGCCGAGGGCGGCGGCGACCAGCCGGGTGTCGTTGGTGCGCAGGGCGTCCTCGACGAGCGGGAGCGCCTCCGGACCGGGCACCAGGTGGGGCAGGGCGTGCAGGACGGCGCGGCGTTCGTCGGCGGTGCCCTGGTAGTAGACGCGGGTCAGGGCCTCGGCGTCGGCGCGGGCCGCGTGCAGGATGAGGACGCGGGCGGTGTCGGCGTGTTCGGGGCCGCAGCGGCGGCCCGCCTCGGCGAGGCGCAGTTCCCACACCGAGATCGGCCCGTGGGTGCCGGGGTGGGCGGTGGCCTCGTCCAGGGCCTGGTCGAACCAGGCGCGGGCGGCGCCGTCGAGCCGGGCCGCGAGGTGGCGGCGCAGCTCGGCGGGCGGGGTGACGGCGGGTGTGGTGCCGTCGCCGGGGGCGGCCGGTCTGCCGGTGGTGTCGGCGTCCGGACCGGCCGGTGCTGCGTGCGGGCGGGTCATGGGGTGCTGCTCCCTTCGGGGGTGGCGGAGGGATCGCCGTGAGAGGGGACGGTGGGCGTGCCGGTGGTGCGCTCGGCCGCGAGCCGGGCGGCGCGGCGCAGGTACGGCAGCGAGTGGGCGGCGAAGCGGGGGCCGGCGTGGGAGTGCCGGGGCAGTTCGACGACGGTCAGGCCCCGGTATCCGGTGGCGGCGAGCGCGGCGAGGACGGGCGGGAAGTCGATCTCCCCGTCGCCGAACGGCAGATGCTCGTGGACGCCGCGGCGCATGTCCTCGATCTGCACGTGGCGCAGCCAGGGCGCGGCCTCGCGGACGCAGTCGGCGGGCGCGAGGGGTTCCAGGCACTGGCAGTGGCCGATGTCCAGGGTCAGGCCGAGCGGCTCGGGGTCGCCGAGGGCGCGGCGCAGGTGGTGGAAGTCGGCGAGGGTGGCCAGGAGGTGACCGGGTTCGGGTTCGACGGCGAGCGGGACGCCTGCTGCGGACGCGGCGTCCAGCACCGGGCCGAAGGCCTCGGTGAGGCGTTTCCAGGCGGTGTCCTCGTCGGTGTGGTCGGGGACGGTGCCGCTGAAGCAGTGCACGGCGTGCGCCCCGAGGTCCGCCGCGACCTGGACCGCCCGTACCAGCAGGTCGACGCGGCGCGCCCGCTCGTCGGGCTCGGGGTCGAGCAGGGACGGGCCGTGCTTGCGCCGGGGGTCGAGGACGTAGCGGGCGCCGGTCTCCACGGTGACGCTAAGCCCCAGCGCGTCCAGGCGGCGCGCGACGTGCCGGGTGCGGGCCGCGAGGTCGGGGGCGAGCGGGTCGAGGTGCATGTGGTCGAGGGTCAGTCCCACGCCTTCGTAGCCGAGGTCGGCCAGCAGGCCCAGGGCGTCGTCGAGACGGAGGTCGGTGAGGCCGTTGGTGCCGTAGCCGAAGCGCAGCGGCAGCGCGGGAGGCTCGGGCGCGGTCATGTGATGCTCACCTTCCTCATGGCGCGCCGGCGGGCGAACAGCCGTCCCGCCGGGGCCAGCGCCGCGATCAGCAGGGACGTGGCCGTGGCCCCGGACCGGGCGGCGAGCGCCGCCTGCAGCGGCACGGTGGCGCGGATGCCTCCGCCGACCGCGCGCTGGGTGAGCGGGGGTGAGGGGTTGAGCGCGGCGTGGAAGTACGGCCGGGCGGCCGTGGCCGCGTAGGCGGCGGCCAGCGCCGCGGTGACGGCGCCGGCGGGCGTGGTCAGGACGCCGCCGCCCGGGGTGGGACCCGGCAGGCCGGGGGCGGCTGCTGCCCGCCGGCCTGCCGGGAGTCGGACACGCCGGTGTGTGACCAGCCGGGTCAGGGCGCCCGTCGCCGCGAGGGCGGCGAGCGGGGCCGCCGCCGAGCCGCCGGTGGTCTCGCGCCGGGAGACGGCGGTGACGGCGAGGGTGTGGCAGCCGAGGAGCGCGGCGGAGGGCGCCGCCGCCCGTGCGGAACCGGCGGCGGCCGCGCCCATCAACAGGTCAAGGCCGCGGGCGGCGGCCATGGCGGCCGGGCCCGCGGGCGTGTGCTTCAGCGCCAGGTCGTACGCCCAGACCGTGGCCGCCAGCGGGGCGGCCACCGCGAGGGCGGGGCGGCCGGCGCGGGCGGCGAGCAGCAGTCCGGCGCCGGTGAGTCCGCAGGCGGCGGTGAGTGCGGCGGCGGGGCGGATCCGTCCGGACGGGAGGGGGCGGTGGGGCCGTTCCACGGCGTCCTCGGCGCGGTCGGCCCAGTCGTTGAGGACCATGCCCGCCGCGTACAGGCAGAGGGAGGAGCCGATGGGGAGCAGGGCGCGGGGCCCTGGCCGGCCGCCGGCCGCGGCGACGCCGGCGAGGGTGTCACCGGGGACGGTGAACAGGGCGGGCAGACGGACGAGTTCCGCCCAGGCGGCGGCGCGGTTCGGGGTGACGGGGTCGTCCGCGCCCGAGGGCGCGGGGGCGGTGTCCCGGTCCACGGGGGCGAGGGGCGGCGACGCGGTCCGGGTCATCGCTCCGCCCCGCTGTCCCCCGCGTCGTCGCTCAGGCGTGCGGCGAAGCGTTTCAGCTCCGTGTACTGCTCTCCCAGGGAGGCCGGGCCGTCGCCGACCGGGTCCTTGAAGTAGAAGCCGAGTTCGCCCAGCGGACCGGTGATGCCCTTCTGCCCGGCGCGGAGCAGCAGCCGGGCCAGGTCGAGGACGAGGGGCGCGGCGAGGGCGGAGTCGCAGCCCTGCCAGATGGTCTGGAGGACCATGCGGGAGCCGAGAAAACCGTCGAAGGCGATGTGGTCCCAGGCCGTCTTCCAGTCGCCCAGCGCGGGCACGTCGTCGATGTGCACCTCGCCCTCCGGCGCCGCGCCGAGGGTGTCGGCGAGGACGCGTTCCTTCCCTGCGTTCTTCGCGGCGGCCGCGGCGGGGTCGGCGAGGGCGGCGCCGTCGCCGCCGCCGAGGAGGTTGGTGCCGGACCAGGCGCGCACGGCGAGGGCGCGCTGCTGGAACATCGGGCCCAGCACGGACCGCAGCAGGGTCTGCCCGGTCTTGCCGTCCCGGCCCGCGTACGGAACGCCCGCCTCAGCGGCGAGCTCGGCCAGCGCGGGGTGGTGGAGGCCGGTGGAGGGGGTGAAGTTGACGTAGCCGCAGCCGGCGCGGAGGGCGGCGGCCGCGTACAGGGAGCTGGGCGGCAGGGCGCCGTCCGCGGGGGCGGGTTCGGTGGAGGCGACGTTCACCACGACGGTGCCGGCGAGCCGGTGGCGGTCGGTGAAGTCGCGGATGTCGGCGGCGAAGACGTCGATCCAGTCGTCGTCGGTGCGGGCGGGGCCGGTGTCCGCGTCGCGGAGGGTCGGGCCGCCGGGCCTGATCTCCCGGTCGGCGGCGACGAGTTCCGCGTGGACGGCGGTCGGAAGGCCGTGCGGCAGGACTCCGCCGTCGGCGAGGTGCTCGGCGCGTTTGGGCAGCGGGCAGTCGACGGTGTCGTGACCGCCGAAGACGAGCGAGGCCAGCGGGGGCAGGCCGCTCGCGGCGAAGTCGGGGGTCTCGGTGACCATGCCGGTGGGCGGATGGAGCCCGGCGGCGACGGCCGCGCATCCCACGACGGCGGTCGTGGCGACGGACCCACGGGCCCCGACGAGCCAGACGCCGTAGCGGGGCGCGGAGGGGGAAGAGGCGGGGGGGACGGAGGACGGTTCGGCGGACATGGGCAGCCTCCTTGTCGTACGCGAACCGAGATGTGGCGGTGCGCCGGCCCACCGCGGCCCTTCGGCCTACGGTGCGCCGAACCCCGGACGGGGTGGTGTGTCGCCCGGCCGGGGACCGGGCGGGGTTGCCTGCCCCGGACCCGGCAGTGGCCCGGGTGCGGGAGCCGGGCGCGCCACCGGGTCGGTGACCCGGGCACGCACCCGGCTCCGCGGGCCCGTCGCCCTGCCGGGCCGGACCGGATGCCCGGCCCTCCCGGGCCGGGCCAGGCGCCGGAGTCGGAGAAGGGTCCGGGCCTGACGGCCCGGGGAGGCGGCGGGCGGGGGTCCGGCGTCCACCCGCCCGCCGCCGTTCTCGGGCCCTAGGAGGGCAGCTCCTTCAGCTGGATGTTGCGGAAGGAGACCTTGTCGTCAGGACCGTGGTTCTGCAGGCCGATGTAGCCGTCGGTCAGGCTCCTCTGCGGGTCCTTGTTGGTGAAGTCGTTGATCTTCACTCCGTTGAGGAACACCTGGAGCCGCTCGCCCTGGACCTTGATCTCGTAGGAGTTCCACTGCCCGGGCGGGCGCAGCACCTGGTCACGGGCCTTGATGTTCGCCGCCTTGAACGTGTAGATCGCACCCGTGGTGCGGTCCACCGCGTCCGTGGCGTCGATCTGGACCTCGTAGCCCCGGTCGACCGCCGACCACGGGTCGTCGGAGGCCGGGAAGCCCACGAAGACGCCGGAGTTGTCGTCGCCTCGCATCTTCCAGTCGAGCTTCAGCGAGTACGACTTCAGCTCCTTGGCCTGGTACCAGAGGAGACCCATGCCGCCCTCGGACTCCATGACTCCGCCGTCCTTGACGACGAACCTGCCGGGGCCGGCCTGCTTCCAGCCGTCCAGGGTCTGGCCGTTGAAGATCTTCCGGTAGCCCTTGTCGGGCTTGCAGTCCGCCTTCACCTGGCCGGTGGCGTACTGGAGGCCGCCGAGCAGGTGGGCGCGGAAGGCCTCGTCGGCGTACGACTCCTTGGTGTGGCCGCCGCCGGTGTAGAAGGAGCGGCCGCCGCCGTAGCTCTGGCACCAGGCGATCGGGTGGTCGCCCTTCATGTTGCCGCCCTGGTAGGTGGTCTCGTCCAGGGTGGCGAGGACCTTGGCCTGCTCACGCGGGTTGGTGCGGTAGTTGTACCACTCGTCCGTGCGCTCCCAGGTGTCCCCCAGGTGCGCGGTGGACGGGTGGTCGTGGTCCTCGACCCGCACGGTGGCCTTCTGGATGGCCGGGTGGGAGTGGAAGTAGGCGCCGACGAGACCGCCGTAGAACTCCCAGTCGTACTCGGTGTCGGCGGCGGCGTGGATGCCCATGTAGCCGCCGCCGTTTTTGACGTAGTTCTCGAACGCCTTCTGCTGGTCGGCGTTGAGGACGTCACCGGTGGTGGACAGGAAGGCGACCGCGTCGTACTTGGCGAGGTTGGCGGTGGTGAACTGTCCGGCCTCCTCGGTCGCGGTGACCGAGATGCCGGCCGGGGCGCCGAGCTCCTTCAGGGCCTTGACGCCCTCGGGTATGGAGTCGTGCCGGAAGCCGGCGGTCTTGGAGAAGACCAGGACCTTCTTGCCCTTCTTGAACGGCTCCTTGGAGAACTCGAAGTCGTCCACGTCGTACAGCGCACCCTCGCCGCCCCGGAAGACCAGGTAGATCTCGGTGGTCTTCTTCGGCAGTGCCCGCAGCGGGACGTCGACGTCCTGGAACGTCTCCCAGCCGCCGGTCGGCGGGATGTACGCCGAGCCGTGCAGCGGGCCCTCGGGGGAGCCGGTGCGCAGCTCGATGAAGCCGCCGGAGCCGCCGGAGGAGGCCCGCACGGTCATCTTCTTCTGCCCGTCGAAGCGGTAGGGGCTGAAGGAGATCCAGTCGCCGTCGTTGATGTCGCCGACGGTCTTGCCGCCGTTGGCCTCCGCCTTGTCGAAGGTGTTGACGCCGGACTGGGCGGTGAAGTGCTCGGCCTGGCGGTGGAGCGGCTGGAGCACGGTGCGGGCGGTGCCGGTCAGCGCCTCCTGGCCGTTCGCGCCGCCGTCGGTGTAACTGGCGCCGACGACACCGTAGATGTTGGCGTTGGGATCGTGACCGCCGTCGCCGGGAGGCGGCGTGAGGGTGCCCTCACAGCCCGTCTCGCTGGTGAGCTCGTGGGCGTGGTTGTCGTGGCCGAGGCTGTAGGCGACCTTGACCTTGGAGCAGTCGATCGTCTCCTCGGGGTCGGTGACGGTCACCTTGAACGGCACGGGCTCGCCGAAGGCGGCCAGGCTGCCGTTGCCCGGGACGTCGATCCGCACCTTGGGCTCGGTGTTGCCGACGACGATCCGGACGCTGGCGTTACCGGTGTTGCCCTCGGGGTCCTTCGCGGTGAAGGTCGCCGTGTAGGTGCCGACCTTCTTGTACGTGTGGGTGGGGTTGAGCCCTTCGCCCTTGGTGCCGTCGCCGAAGTCCCAGGCATAGGTGAGGTCCGGGGAGTCGGCGTCCTCCGCGGTGGCGGTGAACTTGACCTTCAGGCCGGCCGCGCCGGACGTGCGGTCGGCGCTCACGCCCACGATCGGGGAGAAGCCGTCCTCGGCGCTCTCGATCCGGTACAGCGCGGAGTGCTCGTCGCCCTGGAACCAGGACACGCCGTAGTCGAGGACGTAGAGCGCGCCGTCGGGGCCGAAGTCCATGTCCATGATCTGCGTGCCGGTCCACGGGAAGTCGTTGATCTTCGCGACCGTGCCGTCGGGGCCGTCCTCGGTCTGCTCGATGCGCTTGATCCAGCGGCGCCCGAACTCGCCGGCGAAGAAGTCCCCGTCGAACTCCTCCGGGAACTTCACCGAGGACTCCAGGTCCGGGTCGTAGCGGTACACCGGGCCCGCCATCGGGGACTCGGAGCCGCTGCCGAACTCCGGCACGGAGCCGCCGTCGTAGGGGATCCAGGCGGGCTGCGCGGGCGGCAGGTCGACCAGGCCGGTGTTGTGCCGGGACGTGTTCTTCGGCGCGGAGCAGTCGAACTTCTCGCCGGACTCACCGGTGGCGAAGTCGTAGTCGACGTAGGCGTCGTTGTCGCCGGTGCAGAACGGCCACCCGAAGTTGGCGGCCTTCGTCACCTTGGCGAACTCGACCTGTCCGGCCGGGCCGCGGGTGGGGCTGGCGGCGCCGGCGTCGGGGCCGTAATCGCCGACGTAGACGATGCCGGTCTTCTCGTCGACGCTGATGCGGAACGGGTTGCGGAAGCCCATCGCGTAGATCTCGGGACGGGTCTTCTCGGTGCCCGGCGGGAAGAGGTTGCCCTCCGGGATGTCGTAGGACCCGTCCTCGTTGACCTTGATGCGCAGGATCTTGCCGCGCAGGTCGTTGGTGTTGCCGGAGCTGCGGCGCGCGTCGAAGGCGGGGTTGCGGTTGTCGCGCTCGTCGATCGGCGTGTAGCCGTCGGAGGCGAAGGGGTTGGTGTCGTCGCCGGTGGACAGGTAGAGGTTGCCCTCGGCGTCGAAGTCGATGTCGCCGCCGACGTGGCAGCAGGTGCCGCGGGAGGCGGCGACGTCCAGGATCTTCTTCTCGCTGGACAGGTCCAGGGTGCCGTTGGCGTTCAGGGTGAACCGGGAGAGGCGGTTGACGCCGTCGAACTTGGCGAAGTCCTCGGCGGTGCCGTTCTCCGGGGCGTCCCCGGCGGGCGTGTCGAGCGGCGGGGCGTAGTAGAGGTAGATGGCCCGGTTGTTCTTGAAGTCGGGGTCCACCCCGACGCCCTGGAGGCCCTCCTCGTCGTGGCTGTAGACGTCGAGACGGCCGGCCACCTTGGTGGTGCCGCCCGCGTCGGTGAGGCGCAGGGTGCCGTCCCGGGAGGTGTGCAGGACGCTGCGGTCCGGGAGGACGGCGAGCGACATCGGCTCGCCCGTCTCGGGTTCGCCCTTGGCGAGCGGCACCTGCTGGAACTGCCCTTCGGCAGCGGCCGGTTCGTCGTGCTCCGGGTGGCCGGGGTGGGCGCCGGCGACGGTGGCCGGGGTGCCCACGGCCAGCAGCAGGCCGGTGACCAGGGCGAGCGTGGTGCGGAAGACGGGACGCTGGGCGGTACGGGTCGATTTCAGTCTTCTTCTGTGCACGAAGTCCCTCCGGGAACGGGATGAGGCCGTACGGAACAGGTGCTGATCGTGCGGTGCGTGCGGGCGCCGGGGTGCGCCGTCACCCCGGAGGCGTGGGTGCCTTGAACACTCAGGGACGGTAACCGCGTTCTTCCTGGCGGAACACCCCTTGGACCGCGCCTGGTTGAACTTTTTCCCAACAGAGGACAAAGCGGATTCCGGGCAGGCCGGATCCGGGGACCGGCGAAAGCGCCGGCCCCCGTCCCGACCTGCGGTCGGGCCCGTCCCTCAGCTGTTGAACGCCGCGTCGAAGGACGCGCTCGGGGGTTCGAAGTCGAAGGCCTTGAGGCGTTCCAGGGCCTCCGGGGCGCCCTGGAGACGGTCCATGCCGGCGTCCTCCCACTCCACCGAGACCGGGCCCCGGTAGTCGATGGAACGCAGCATGCGGAAGACGTCCTCCCAGGGCACGTCGCCGTGGCCGGCGGAGACGAAGTCCCAGCCGCGCCGGGGGTCGCCCCAGGGGAGGTGCGATCCGAGGCGGCCGTTGCGGCCGTCGAGGCGCTTGCGGGCCTCCTTGCAGTCCACGTGGTAGATGCGGTCACGGAAGTCCCACAGGAAGCCGACCGGGTCGAGGTCCTGCCAGACGAAGTGGGAGGGGTCGAAGTTCAGCCCGAACGCCGGGCGCCGGTCCACCGCGTCGAGGGCGCGCACGGTGGTCCAGTAGTCGTACGCGATCTCGCTGGGATGCACCTCGTGGGCGAAGCGCACCCCCTCGGCGTCGAAGACGTCCAGGATCGGGTTCCAGCGCTCGGCGAAGTCCTCGTAGCCGCGGTCGATCATCGACTCGGGGGCGGGCGGGAACATGGCCACCAGGTGCCAGATGGCGGAGCCGGTGAAGCCGATCACCGTGTCGACGCCGAGCAGGGCCGCCGCCCGCGCCGTGTCCTTGATCTCGGCGGCGGCCCGCTGCCGTACGCCCTCGGGATCGCCGTCGCCCCAGATGCGGGCGGGCAGGATGTTCTGGTGGCGTTCGTCGATGATGGCGTCGCAGACGGCCTGGCCCACCAGGTGGTTGGAGATCGCCCAGCACTTCAGCCCGTACTTGTCGAGCAGCTGGTGGCGGCCCGCCACGTAGGAGGGGTCGGCGAGGGCCTTGTCCACCTGGAAGTGGTCGCCCCAGCAGGCGAGTTCGAGGCCGTCGTAGCCGAAGTCACGGGCGAGCCGGCAGACCTCCTCGAGTGGAAGGTCGGCCCACTGGCCGGTGAACAGCGTGAAGTTGCGCGGCATCCGTATCCGTCCTCCTCAGGCGGCGATCGGGGTGTAGACGGCGTTCTTCTCGGCGCTCTCCTCCACCGCGGCGAGGACGCGCTGCACCTGGAGTCCGTCCGCGAAGGACGGTTCGGGGCTGCGGCCCTCGGCGATGGCGTGGACCAGGTCGCGGGCCTGGTGCGCGAAGGTGTGCTCGTAGCCGAGCCCGTGGCCCGGCGGCCACCAGGCGTCCAGGTAGGGGTGGTCGGGCTCGGTGACGAGGATGCGGCGGAAACCGCCGTGCGTGGCGTCCCCGGTGCCGTCGTGGTACTCGAGCTCGTTGAGCCGCTCCAGGTCGAAGGCGAGCGAGCCGCGCTCGCCGTTGAGTTCGATCCGCAGGGCGTTCTTGCGTCCGGTGGCGTACCGGGTGGCCTCGAAGGAGGCGAGGGCGCCGGAGGTGAACCGTCCGGTGAACAGGGCGGCGTCGTCGACGGTGACCGGTCCCGTGCCGGCCGCGGAGACGGCGGCCAGGCCGCTGCTCGGCGCGGTGGGCAGCGGCCGCTCCTTGACGAACGTCTCGGTGAGCGCGGAGACGCCCGCGAGCCGCTCCCCCGCCAGGTACTGGGCGAGGTCGACGATGTGCGCGCCGAGGTCGCCGAGCGAGCCGGAGCCCGCCTGCTCCCGGCGCAGCCGCCAGGTGAGCGGGAACTGCGGGTCCACCAGCCAGTCCTGGAGGTACGCCACCCGCACGTGCCGCAGGGTGCCGATGCGGCCCTCCTCCACCATCGTCCGGGCCAGCGCGGTGGCGGGCACCCGGCGGTAGTTGAAGCCGACCATGGCCGCCTGGCCGCGGTCCCGCGCCTCCTGGGCGGCGCGGGCCATCCCCTCGGCCTCCGCGACGGTGTTCGCGAGGGGCTTCTCGCACAGCACGTGCTTGCCCGCGGCGAGCGCGGCCAGCGCGATCTCGGCGTGGCTGTCGCCGGGGGTGCAGATGTCGACGAGGTCGATGTCGTCGCGCTCCACCAGGGCGCGCCAGTCGGTCTCGGCCTCCGCCCAGCCGTGCCGGTCGGCCGCCGCCCGCACGGCGTCGGCGTCCCGGCCGCAGATCACGGCCATCTCGGGACGGAGCGGCAGGTCGAAGACGCGTCCCACGGTGCGCCAGCCCTGGGAGTGGGCGGCGCCCATGAAGGCGTAACCGACCATGCCGATGCGCAGCGGTGGCTTCCCCGTTTCCGCCCCTTCGGACGCTTGCGGCTGTGCCATTCGGATGTCCTCCTCGTCGTCGTGGCGGGCGGGGCGGTCCCCGCCCGGTGGGCTGGTCAGGCCCGTGGGGCGGGGCTCCTCACTTGAAGCCCGTGGGCATGTACTGGTCGACGTTCTCCTTGTCGACGACGGCCGAGTAGCAGGTCACCGAGGAGGGGATCTCGAACTCGGCCAGGCCGCCGATGCCCTTGCCCTGGCCGAGGGCGCGGGCGAGGTCGATCGCGGAGGCGGCCATCGTCGGCGGGTACAGCACCGTGGCCTTCAGGACGCCGTTGTCGGCCTTGATGGCCTCGAACGCGGAGAGGGCGCCGGCGCCGCCGACCATCAGGAAGTCGTCACGGCCGGCCTGCTCGATGGCCCGCAGGGCGCCCACGCCCTGGTCGTCGTCGTGGTTCCACAGCGCGTCGAACTGCGACTGGGCCTGGAGCAGCTGCGCCATCTTGGCCTGGCCGGACTCGACGGTGAACTCGGCGGCCTGGCGGGCCACCTTGCGGATGTTCGGGTAGTTCTTCAGGGCGTCGTCGAAGCCCTGGGTGCGCTGCTTGGTCAGCTCCAGGTTGTCCAGGCCGGCCAGCTCGATGACCTTGGCGTCGGGCTTGTCCTTGAGCTTCTCGCCGATGTAGTGGCCGGCGTTGAGGCCCATGCCGTAGTTGTCGCCGCCGACCCAGCAGCGGTACGCCTGCGGGGTGTTGAAGACGCGGTCGAGGTTGACGACCGGGATGCCGGCGCGCATGGCCTTCAGCCCGACCTGGGTGAGGGCCTTGCCGTCGGCCGGCAGGATCACCAGGACGTCGACCTTCTTGTTGATGAGGGTCTCGATCTGGCCGATCTGCTGGGCGGTGTCGTTGGAGCCCTCGGTGATCTCCAGGGTGACGTCGGAGTACTTCTCGGCGCGCTGCTTGGCGTTGTCGTTGATGGCGTTGAGCCAGCCGTGGTCGGCCTGCGGTCCGGCGAAGCCGATGGTGACCTGCTTGCCGGGCTTGTCGTCGGCGGCCGGCTGGTTGTTCGCGGCGGACTCGCCGCCGCCGCTGGGCTCGTTGCTGGTGCAGCCGGTGACGAGGGCGCCGGCGGAGACGGCGGCGGCTCCGAAGAGGAGCCCTCTGCGGCTGGTGAACGTCGGCTCTGGCATGGCGGTGAACCCTTCCCTCAGGTCGTGCTCGCGGTGCGCCGCTGGACCAGCACGGCGGCGACGATGATCGCGCCCTTGGCGATCTGCTGGACGTCGGTCTGCAGGTTGTTCAGGGCGAAGATGTTGGTGATGGTGGTGAAGATCAGGACGCCGAGGACGGATCCGACGATGGTGCCGCGGCCCCCGGTGAGCAGGGTGCCGCCGATGATCGCGGCGGCGATGGCGTCGAGTTCGTAGAGGTTGCCGTTGGTGTTCTGTCCGGAGCCGGCCAGAACGATCAGCAGGAACGCGGCGATGCCGCAGCACAGCCCGGACAGCAGGTACAGGTAGAGGCGCTGGCGGCGTACGTCGATGCCGGCGAGGCGGGCGGCCTCCGCGTTGCCGCCGACGGCGACGGAGCGGCGGCCGAAGGTGGTGCGGTTGAGCACCAGCCAGCCGACGACGGTGACGGCGGCGAACACCAGCACCAGCGGGGGGATGCCGAGCACGTAGGAGTCGCGTTCGCCGAGGTCGAGGACGCTGTCGACGGTGACGATCTGCGTGCGTCCGTCGGTGATCTGCAGGGCGAGACCGCGGGCGGAGGCGAGCATGGCGAGGGTGGCGATGAACGGCACCATCCCGCCGTACGCGATGAGCACCCCGTTGACCAGGCCGCAGCCGAGTCCGACCAGGACGGCGGTGAAGAGGATGCCGGCGAAGCCGTACTCCTGGGTGGCGACGGTGGTGGCCCACACCGAGGCGAGGGCGACGATCGCGCCGACCGACAGGTCGATGCCTCCGGAGATGATGACGAAGGTCATGCCGACGGTGACGACGCCGATGACGGACGCCTGGGTGAGGACCAGCTGGAGGTTGCGGGTGTCCAGGAACTGGTCCGGCTTGGTGAGGCCGCCGATCAGGATCAGTACGGCGAGCACGCCGAGCAGGGACAGGGTGCGCACGTCGGCGCGGAACAACACGGCCCGCCAGGCGGGCTGTTCGCCGGACGGCAGCACCTTGGAGGTGCTGTCCCGCGGCGGGGAGACGTTCTGCGTCATGACGCCGGGCTTCCTTCCATGACCAGGTCGAGTACACGGTGTTCGTCGAGTTCGCGGGCGGGCGCCGTGTGGACGACGGAGCCCTCGCGCAGCACCAGCACGCGGTCGGCGAGACCGAGGACCTCGGGCACCTCGCTGGAGACCAGCAGCACGGCGAGCCCTTCGTCCGCCAGCCGCCGGACGACGGCGTACAGTTCGGCCCGCGCGCCGACGTCGACGCCGCGGGTGGGTTCGTCGAGCAGCAGCACCCGGCAGCCGCGCAGCAGCCAGCGGGCGAGGACGGCCTTCTGCTGGTTGCCGCCGGACAGGGTGCGCACGGGCACGTCGGGGTTGTCGGGCCGCAGGGACAGCTCCCGGACCGCCGCGCGCGCCGCCCTCAGTTCGGCGCCGCGGTCGATCCATCCGGCTCGCGCGAAGCGGGACATGGAGGAGACGGACACGTTGCGGGTGACCGACTCCAGCATCAGCAGGGCCTGCGCCTTGCGTTCCTCGGGGGCGAGTCCGAGGCCCGCGCGGACGGCGGCGCGGACGCTGCCGGGGCGCAGGGGCGAGCCGTCGACGAGGACGCGGCCGGTGTCGGGCTTGCGGGCGCCGTAGATGGTCTCGAGGATCTCCGAGCGCCCGGACCCGACGAGGCCCGCGAGGCCCACGATCTCGCCCGGGCGCACCTGGAGGTCGAGCGGGGCGAACTCGCCCCGCCGGGACAGGTTTTCCACGGTGAGGACCGGTTCGGCGGTCTCGGCCTGCGGGGAGTCGGGCCGGGGCGGGAAGACGTACTCGACGTTCCGGCCCGTCATCAGCGACACCACCTCGCTGGTGGGCGTCGACTTGGCGGGCAGCCCGCGGGCCACCGCGCGGCCGTCCTTCAGCACGGTCACGCGGTCGCCGATGCGGCGGATCTCCTCCAGGCGGTGGGAGATGTAGACGACGGCGACGCCGGCGGCGGTCAGGTCGCCGACGATGCGGAAGAGGTTGTCGACTTCGTCCGGGTCGAGGGCGGCGGACGGCTCGTCCATCACGATGAGCCGCACGTCGTGGGAGAGGGCGCGGGCCATGGACACGATCTGCTGGTGCGCGGCGGAGAGGTCGCCGACCAGACGGCCGGGGTCGATCTCGGGATGCCCGAGGCGCTTCAGCAGGTCCGCGGTGGACGCGCGGGCCGCCCTTCCGCGGACGACGAAGCCGGCTGCGGTGGGTTCGTGGCCGAGGTGGACGTTCTCGGCGACGGACAGGTGCTCCACCAGGTCGAGTTCCTGGTAGATGGTGGCGATGCCCAGGCGCATGGCGGCGATCGGCGAGCGCAGGGTGACCTCGTCGCCGCGCCAGCTGATCGTGCCCGTGTCGGGCTGGTGGGCGCCGGCCAGCACCTTGATGAGTGTGGACTTCCCGGCGCCGTTCTGGCCGAGCAGACAGTGCACCTCGCCGGCCTGGACGTCGAGGTCGACCCCGTCCAGGGCCCGGACTCCCGGGAACGACTTGGTGATGCCGGACATGCTGAGCAGCGGTGGTTCTGGTGCCATGCGGATTCCCCTCGGCGTGCGTGGCCGACGGCCCCTCGCGGGGCAAGAGTTTTCGGGCAGGGCGAAGCGGAGCGGCGGCGGTGTGGGTGGTGTTCGGGGCGGGTGGTGCGGCTCGTGCCGGTACGGGATGGCGCCCGCGGGCCGGCGGGGGTGCGGGGCGACGCCCCGCGTGGGCGGGTGGTGCGGCTTCCCGACGGGACGGGCGGCTTCCGGCCCGGCGGGTCGTGCGGTCTGCGCGCAGGCGCGGGTGGCGGTCGCACCGGCGCGGTGGTGCTGCGCACGCCGGAAGCGGGGTGGCGCCCGCGCCGGCGGTGGTGACTTGCCTGCCGGAACGGGCGGCTTCCGCCCCGGCGGGCCGTGCTGCGTACGGGTGCGTGGCCGTCACACCCGCACGGGTCGTGCCGCGCGCCGACGCGGGCGGCGAGACCGCGCCGGCGGTGGTGCCTTGTCTGCCGGAACGGGTGGCTTCCGCCCCGGCGGGTCGTGCTGCGTGCCTGTGCGGCTGGCGGTCGCACCGGCGCTGTGCCGTGCACGCCGGTACGGGCGGACCCGTGCCGACGGGTGGTGCCGATCGGGCCGGCGCGGGCGGACCCGCGCCGAGGTGGTGCCGGCCGGTGCGGGCGGGGCGCCCGCGCCGGGGGGTGCTGGGTGCCGGGTGCGGGGGGCCGCCCGGCGAGGGTCAGGCGGGTGAGAACAGGTGGTCGCTGATGAGGCGGGCCGCGCCGATGACGCCGGCGGCGGGGCCCAGCTCGCCCAGGACGATGGGGAGGTTGCCCGTGGCCAGGGGCAGCGAGCCCCGGTAGACCTGGGTGCGGATCGCGGCGAGCAGGGTGTGGCCGAGGCCGGTCACCCCGCCGCCGATCACCACCAGGCCGGGGTTGAAGAAGCTGACCAGGCCGGCGATGACCTGCCCGGTGCGGTTGCCGCCCTCGCGGATCAGGTCGAGGGCGGTGGCGTCACCGGCGGCGGCCGCGGCGGCGACGTCGACGGCGCTGAGCGTGCCGTTCGTCTCCAGCCGGGCGGCGAGTTCGGGCGAGCGCTGCTGCTCGGCGGCCTCCGTGGCGTCCCGCGCGAGGGCCGCGCCGGAGAAGTGCGCCTCCAGGCAGCCGCGGTTTCCGCAGGCGCACGGGCGTCCGTCGGGCACGGCCTGGATGTGCCCGATGTCGCCCGCGCTGCCCGTCGTACCGCGGTACACCTCACCGCCGACGACGATGCCGCAGCCGATGCCGGTGCCGATCTTGACGCAGAGGAAGTCGGCGACGGTGCGGGCGACTCCCGCGTGCTGCTCCCCCAGCGCCATGAGGTTCACGTCGTTGTCGACCATGACCGGGCAGCCGAGTTCCTGGCTGAGCGCCTCCCGCACGGGGAAGCCGTCCCAGCCGGGCATGATCGGCGGCGCGACCGGGATGCCCTCGGGGAAGCGGACCGGACCGGGGACGCCGATGCCGGCGCCGTCGAACCCTTCCGCGAGCCCGGTGGCCCTCAGCTTGGCGGCCATGGACAGCACCTGCTCGAAGACCGCGACCGGTCCCTCGCGCACGTCCATCGGCTGGTTGATGTGACCGAGGATCTCCAGCTCGGCGTTGGTGACGGCGACGTCGACCGAGGTCGCGCCGATGTCGACGCCGAGGAGGCGCAGGTGCGGGTTGAGACGGATGTTGTGGGAGCGGCGTCCGCCGCGCGAGGCGGCGAGTCCGTCGGCCACGACGAGTTCCGTCTCCAGCAGCCGGTCCACCTCCACGGCCAGTTTCGACCGGGACAGGTCGACCTGGTCGCCCAGCTGGGCGCGGGAGTTGGGTCCTCCGTCGCGCAACAGCCGTAGCAGTCGTGCCTGATGGGCGTTCGCGGGTCGCGCTGTCATGCGTCTCACGAGCCCCTCCCCGCCTCATCGGCTGTGCGCGCCGGGTTCCGGCCACATACGTGGCGTGCTTTCGGATGGGAAAGTAGCAGCGCCTGCCGGGGGTGGGAAGAAGTCGCGCAGGAATTGCCCCCTACTTTTTCCACTCTCAGGACAAAGAGGGGTGTGCGGGGACGGGACAATCCCGCTCAGGCCGGGCGAAAGCCCTTCAGGAGTCCTCTCGCGCGTGGTACGAGCGCCGCGTGTGCTCGGTGTGTTCCCGCATCAGCCGCGTGGCCGACTGTTCGTCCCGCGCGGCGATCGCGGCGATCAGCTCGCGGTGCTCGATCCAGGACTGCTCGCCGCGCTGCCGGGCGACGGGCGTGTAGTACCAGCGCACCCGCCGGTCCACCTGGGCGGCCAGCTCGGCGAGGACCGCGTTGCCCGCGAGCTCCATCACCTTGGCGTGGAAACGGGCGTTGAGCGCCACCGCCGCGTCCACGTCGTCCGCCTCGACGGCCTTGAGGCCCTCGGCGAGGATCTCTTCCAGCGCCCGGACGCCCTCGCTGCCGGCGTTGCTCGCGGCGAGCCGGGCCGCCTCCGCCTCCAGCAGCGTGCGCACGGTGAGGAGCTGGTCGGCCTCCTCCTCCGTCGGCTCGTGCACGAACGCGCCCTGCGCGGGCCGCAGATCGACCCACCCTTCGGTGTTGAGACGCTGGAGCGCCTCGCGCACCGGCTGACGGGACACGCCGAGGTGACCGGCGAGTTCGCTCTCGACGAGGTGCTGGCCCGGCTGGAGGGCGCGGGTGGTGATGAGCTCGAGCAGTGCCTCGTAGACACGGTCGCGCAGCGGGCCCGGCCGCTCGAGACGGGGCACCGCCCCGTGGGGCAGTCCTGTCGACAACATCGGTCCCCCTCTTCGGCGACGCCGCGCGTCCGTCGTGAACGGTGACGCCGTACACGTCCTGGGTGATTGTCTTTCGTCTACAGTCTACGGCGCGCCGCCGCACCCCGTCCGGGTTGCCCTCGTCACACCCGCGTCATGCCCCGGGCTCACGGGCAGCGCACGACCTGCCCCGCGTAGGACAGGTTGCCGCCGAAGCCGAACAGCAGTACAGGGTCCCCGCTCGACACCGCGCCCTGCTCGACGAGTTTGGAGAAGGCGAGCGGGATGCTCGCGGCGGACGTGTTGCCGGAGTCGACGACGTCCCGCGCGACGACGGCGTTGACGGCGCCGATCCGGCGTGCGAGGGGCTCCACGATCCGCAGGTTGGCCTGGTGCAGCACCACCGCGGCGAGGTCCTCGGGCGTCAGCCCGGCCTTCCGGCAGGCGAGCCGGGCGAACTCCGGCAGCCGGGTGGTCGCCCAGCGGTAGACGCTCTGCCCCTCCTGCGCGAACCGCGGCGGAGTCCCCTCGATCCGCACCGCGTTGCCCATCTCCGGCACCGAGCCCCACAGCACCGGACCGATGCCGTCCTCCGCTCCCGGCGCCGCCGCCTCCACGACGGCCGCGCCCGCCCCGTCGCCGACCAGGACGCAGGTGGTGCGGTCGGTCCAGTCGGTGACGTCGGACATCTTGTCGGCGCCGATCACCAGCACCCGCTCCGCCCCGCCGGCCCGCACGGCGTGGTCGGCGGTGGCGAGGGCGTGGGTGAAGCCGGCGCACACCACGTTGATGTCCATGACGGCGGGGCCCGGCATGCCGAGGCGGGCGGCGACGCGGGCCGCCATGTTGGGCGAGCGGTCGATCGCCGTGGAGGTGGCGACCAGGACCAGGTCGATCTCCTCGGGCGTCCGCCCGGCCGCGGCGAGCGCCTTGGCGGCGGCGTGCGCGGCGAGTTCGTCGACGGGCTCGTCCGGCCCGGCGATGTGGCGGGTACGGATGCCCACGCGGCTGGTGATCCACGCGTCGCTGGTGTCGACCATGCCCGCCAGGTCCTCGTTGGTCAGGACCCGGGCGGGCTGGTAGTGGCCGACGGCGGTGATGCGCGAGCCGCTCATGGTGATCCCCTCGTGATCCGGTTGCGGGATGCACCAGTCTGATCAGTGACTCACGGGTACGAGCGCAGGTGAAGCGACAGGAAACGGGCGCGAGGCTTGTCGCCTTCCGTCAGCCCCGAGGGGCCGGCGCCGGGCGTCCCCGCGCCCGTCCCCTTCACCGCCGGCCGGTCACCCGGTGAACAGCTGCGTCGCCTTCCGCACCAGCTCGTACAGTCCGTAGGCGAGCGGGAGGCCCACCCACAGCCAGGAGAAGGCGATCAGCGCGCGACGGGAGGGCTCAGGCTGACTCGGGCTGCTCTCGCCGGTCATCGGCGACCTCCTCGGACGTGGTGGCCGACGCGTCGGCGGCCGGTTCGTGGTGACGTGGGTGGACGGGGCGGACCTGTTCGTTGGCGACGAAGCCGACGGCGAGCAGCCCGATCATGACGAGCAGGGAGACTCCGTACAGGGACGGGCCGTGCTTGCCGGCCTCCTCCTGGCGGTCGGCGACCCAGTTGACGATGAGCGGCCCGAGGACGCCGGCGGTGGACCAGGCGGTGAGCAGCCGGCCGTGGATGGCGCCCACCTGATAGGTGCCGAAGAGGTCCTTCAGGTACGCCGGCACGGTCGCGAAGCCGCCCCCGTAGAAGGAGAGGATGACGAGCGCGGCCAGCACGAACAGCGGCTTGGAGGAGTCGCCCAGCGACCAGATGAGGGCGTACATCAGCGCGCCGACGCCGAGGTAGACGCGGTAGATGTTCTTCCGGCCGATGAGGTCGGAGGTGGTGGACCAGCCGATGCGTCCCGCCATGTTGGCGGCGGACAGCAGGGCGACGAACCCGGCGGCGGCCGTGGCGGACACCGGCGCGGAGCTGTCCGCGAAGAAGTCGGTGATCATCGGCGCGGCCTTCTCCAGGATGCCGATGCCGGCGGTCACGTTCATGCAGAGCACGAGCCACAGCAGCCAGAACTGCGGGGTGCGCACGGCGGAGCGGGCGGAGACCTGCGGTCCGGCGGTGACGGCGGGCGCGTCGGCCTTCGGCCGCGCGGTGGGCGGCACCCGCACCAGCAGCACGCCGAGCGACATGAAGACGGCGTACGTCAGCCCGTGCACGAGGAAGGCGTACGCGATGCCAACGTTGTCGGTGCCGAACGATTCGAGCATCTGCGCCGACCAGGGGGAGGCGATCAGCGCGCCGCCGCCGAAGCCCATGATGGCGATGCCGGTGGCCATGCCGGGCCGGTCCGGGAACCACTTGATGAGCGTGGAGACGGGCGAGATGTAGCCGATGCCCAGGC
Organism: Streptomyces werraensis; assembly: GCA_014656175.1. Taxonomy (GTDB): domain Bacteria; phylum Actinomycetota; class Actinomycetes; order Streptomycetales; family Streptomycetaceae; genus Streptomyces; species Streptomyces werraensis. The sequence goes on along the minus strand of BNBX01000002.1, from coordinate 803,358 downwards.
CGATGCCGCCGACGAAGCCGTAGCCGAGGACGATGAGCCAGTACTGCTCGGTGGCCGCGCCCAGCGCGGAGAGCAGGAAGCCGGAGGAGAAGCAGATCAGGGCGACGGTCATCGCCCAGCGCGGGCCCCGGCGTTCGACGAGGGTGCCGCCGAAGGCCGCGGACAGGCCGAGCATGACGATGCCGAGCTGGAAGGGCAGCGCGCTCTGGGTGCCGCTGAGGTCGAGCGCGGATTCGAGCGGCGGCTTGAACACGCTCCACGCGTAGGCCTGGCCGATGGAGAGGTGTACGGCGAGTGCGGCGGGCGGGACGAGCCAGCGGCTCCAGCCCGGCGGTGCGACGGGGGGACTCATGAGTCCCCAACCGTAGGGAGCGCCCCGCTCCTTGAGAAGACTGTTGAGCGGACAACCACCGGTACTGCACAAAGCCTTGTCGCCTCTCCTTCCATACTGTAGACAATATTTCGTCGACAGAGATTCGGCGATTCTCCCGGTTCTTCGGTGTCCCTCGACCGGACGGAGCTTCCTTCGCCATGAAAGTCGCAGTCCTCGGCGCCGGTGCGATCGGCGCCTACGTGGGCGCCGCGCTCCACCGCGCGGGCGCCGACGTGCATCTCATCGCCCGTGGACCGCATCTGGCGGCCATGAGGCAGGACGGGGTACGGGTGCTCAGCCCGCGCGGGGACTTCACCGCGCGTCCTCACGCCACCGACGACCCCGCCGAGGTCGGCCCCGCCGACTATGTGTTCCTGGGGCTGAAGGCCAACTCGTACGCGGCGTGCGGGCCGCTGATCGAGCCGCTGCTGCACGGCACGACGGCCGTGGTGGCCGCCCAGAACGGCATCCCCTGGTGGTACTTCCACCGGCACGGCGGCCCGTACGACGGACGCCGGCTCGAGAGCGTGGACCCCGGCGGCGCGGTCAGTGCGGTGCTCGCGCCCGAACGGGCCGTCGGCTGCGTGGTGTACGCGGCCACCGAACTCGAGCGGCCCGGTGTCGTCCGCCATGTGGAAGGCACCCGCTTCTCGGTCGGCGAACCCGACCGCAGCGTCTCCGCACGCTGTCTCGCCCTCAGCGAGGCGATGCGGGCGGGCGGCCTGAAGTGCCCGGTCGAGCCGGACCTGCGCAACGACATCTGGCTCAAGCTCCTGGGCAACATCTCCTTCAACCCGATCAGCGCCCTGGCGCGGGCCACCATGCGGCAGATGTGCCTGCACGGCGGCACCCGCCGGGTCATCGAGACGATGATGTCCGAGACCCTGGCCGTCGCCCGCGCGCTCGGCTGCGAGGTCGGCGTCTCCATCGAACGGCGCCTGGCCGGCGCCGAGCGGGTCGGCGACCACCGCACCTCCACCCTGCAGGACCTGGAACGCGGCAAGCCGCTGGAGCTCGACGTGCTGCTCGCGGCCGTGGTCGAGCTGGCGGAGATCACCGGCGTCCCCGTGCCCACCCTGCGCACCGTGCACGCCCTGTCCGACCTGCTCGCGCTGAGGAGCGCCGCATGAGGAAACGCGACCGGACCCCGAAGACCTACACCCGCCTCACCCACCCCCTCGTCCGCGACTCACGGGACGAGCCGTTCCGCAGGGCCACCTGGGACGAGGCGCTGGACCGCACCGCGCGCGCACTGGAGGCGGCGCGCGGCGCGTTCGGCATGTTCTCCTGCTCCCGCGCCACCAACGAGATGAACTACGTGGCCCAGAAGTTCGCCCGGGTCGTGATGGGCACCAACAACGTCGACTCCTGCAACCGGACCTGCCACGCGCCCTCGGTCGCCGGACTGTCGGCGGCGTTCGGCTCGGGCGGCGGCACGTCGTCGTACGAGGAGGTGGAGCACACCGACGTCATCGTGATGTGGGGCTCCAACGCCCGATTCGCGCACCCGATCTTCTTCCAGCACGTGCTCAAGGGCATCCGGGGCGGCGCCCGGATGTACGCGGTCGACCCGCGCCGGACGTCCACCGCGGAGTGGGCGGAGAGCTGGCTCGGGCTGAACGTCGGCACGGACATCGCGATGGCCCACGCGATCGGCCGCGAGATCATCCACGCCGGCCTGGTCAACGAGGCGTTCGTGCGGCGCGCCACCACCGGCTACGAGGAGTACAGGGCGCTGGTCGAGCCCTGGACGCTCTCCCTCGCCGAGAAGGTGACCGGCGTCCCGGCCGCCGCGATCCGGGAGCTGGCGCACGCCTACGCCCGCGCCGAACGCGCCCAGCTGTGCTGGACGCTGGGCATCACCGAGCACCACAACGGCACCGACAACGTGCGCGCCCTGATCAACCTGGCACTGCTGACGGGGCACGTGGGCCGCTACGGCTCGGGGCTCCAGCCGCTCCGCGGGCAGAACAACGTGCAGGGCGGCGGCGACATGGGCGCGATCCCCAACCGGCTGCCCGGCTTCCAGGACCTCCTCGACGCGGGCGTGCGCGCCAAGTTCGAGTCCGCCTGGGACACCGTCATCCAGCCCCGGTACGGGATGACGCTGACGGAGATGTTCGAGGCGATGGAGGACGGGTCGCTGCGTGCCGTCTACTGCATCGGCGAGAACCCGGCCCAGTCGGAGGCGGACAGCGACCAGGCCGTGCGCCGGCTCAAGGAGCTGGACTTCCTGGTGGTGCAGGACATCTTCCTGACGAAGACCGCCGGACTGGCCGACGTGGTGCTGCCCGCGACGGCCGGCTGGGCCGAGACCGAGGGCACCACCACCAACAGCGAACGCCGGGTGCAGCGCGTGCGCCGGGCCGTGACCCCGCCCGGCGAGGCCCGCGAGGACATCGACATCCTCTGCGACCTCGCCGGACGCCTCGGCCACGACTGGAAGTACGACGGCGCCGAGGCCGTGTGGAACGAGCTGCGCGCGGTCTCCCCGGACCACCACGGCATGACGTACGAGCGGCTCGAGGAGCACCAGGGGATCCAGTGGCCGTGCCCGAGCACCGACCGGCTGGAACCGCCGTACCTGCACGGCCGGCTGTGGGAGAAGGACCCCGGACGCCGGGGCCGGCCCGCGCCGTTCGGGATCGTGCAGCACGACCCGCCGGTGGACCTCACCGACGAGCGCTACCCGGTCCGGCTCACCACCGGACGGCGCCTGGACTCCTACAACACCGGTGTGCAGAGCGGCAGTTTCGCCTCCCCGCTGCGGCGCGGCGAGTACGTCGAGCTCTCCCCCGAGGACGCCGAGCGGTACGGGGTCGCGGTGGGCGAGGAGGTACTGGTGACCTCACGGCGCGGGTCCGTGCGGGCGCCGGTGTGGGTGGACCCCGCGCTGCGGCCGGGGCTCGCGTTCATGACGTTCCACTTTCCCGACGAGGTGGACACCAACCAGCTGACGATCGAGGCGAACTGCCCGATCGCGGGGACGGCGGAGTTCAAGGCGTCGGCGATCCGGATCGACAAGCTCCCGGCCCCGACACACGTGAGGTGAGCGAGCGTGGACCTGCGTTTCGGCGACAGCGGACCGACGGACGAGGAGCGCGCCGCCGTCGACGCCCTGCTCGGGCCGCCCGAGTCGTCCTGGGAGGGCGCCGACCGCTCCGACGCGGACCTGAGGTGGGCGCGCGGCGGACGGGCCGCGCGTGACCGCCGCGACCTTCTGCTGCCGGGGCTGCACGCGCTCAACGACCGGGTCGGCTGGATCAGCGAGGGCGGCCTGGACTATCTGTGCCGCCGGCTGACGGTCCCGCCGTCCGAGGCGTACGGGGTGGCGACGTTCTACGCCATGTTCTCCGTCCGTCCGCGCCCGGCCACCGTGCTGCACGTGTGCACGGACCTGGCGTGTGCGGCGGCGGGCGCACCGAAGCTGTGCCAGGCGGTGGAGGCGCGCCTGGGCCCGGAGTCGGGCGTGAAGGTGGAGCGCAGTCCGTGCCTGGGCCTGTGCGAGCGGGCTCCGGCGACGCTGGTGGTGCGGGCCGGGGAGGACGCGGCCCGTGCGGCGGCCGACGGCGGGACGCCACGGGCGACCGCCGTGTCCGCCCCCGCCACCCCCGACACCGTGGTCCGCGCGGCGCTCACCCCCGAGAACGCTCCCGAGGAGCCCGCGGCCGCCCTGGCGGTCCCCCAGGCACCCGACCCCGGCCTCCTCCTGCTGGGCCGTGTCGGCACGGTGGACCCCGCCGGCCTGGACGACTACCGGGCGCACGGCGGGTACACCGCGCTGCGCCGCGCCTTCGCGCTCGGTCCCGCCGGGGTGATCCGGGAGGTGACCGACTCCGGGCTGCTGGGCCGTGGCGGCGCGGCCTTCCCCACCGGCCGCAAGTGGCAGGCCACCGCCTCCCAGCCGGACCAGCCGCACCACCTCGTCTGCAACGCCGACGAGTCCGAGCCGGGCACCTTCAAGGACCGCGTGCTGATGGAGGGCGACCCGTACGCGCTGGTGGAGGCCATGACGATCGCGGCGTACGCGACCGGCGCCCGGCGCGGTCACCTCTATCTGCGCGGCGAGTACCCGCGCGCCCTGGAACGCATGGAGCACGCGATCGCGCAGGCCCGCGCCCGCGGTCTCCTCGGCGACGACATCCTGGGCCAGGGGCTCTCCTTCGACATCGAGATCCGGCGCGGCGCGGGCGCGTACATCTGCGGCGAGGAGACGGCGCTGTTCAACTCGATCGAGGGCTTCCGGGGCGAGCCGCGCTCCAAGCCGCCGTTCCCGGTGGAGAAGGGCCTGTTCGGCAAGCCGACCGTCGCGAACAACGTGGAGACGCTGGTCAACGTCCTGCCGATCCTCACGCTGGGGGCGCAGGCGTACGCGGCGATCGGCACCGGCGCGTCCACCGGCCCCAAGCTGTTCTGCGTCTCGGGCAGCGTGGCCCGCCCGGGGGTCTACGAGCTGCCGTTCGGCGCCACGCTCGGGGAACTCCTCACGCTCGCCGGCGTACGGGACGGTCTGCGGGCGGTGCTGCTGGGCGGGGCCGCCGGCGGCTTCGTCCGCCCCGACGAGCTGGACATTCCGCTCACCTTCGAAGGCACCCGGGAAGCCGGCACCACCCTGGGCTCCGGTGTCGTCATGGCCTTCGACGACACCGTCCCGCTCCCCCGCCTGCTGCTGCGCATCGCGGAGTTCTTCCGTGACGAGTCCTGCGGACAGTGCGTGCCGTGCCGGGTCGGCACCGTCCGCCAGGAGGAGGCGCTGCGCCGGATCGCCGAGCGCACCGGCACGGACGCCGCCGCCGACATCACCCTGCTGCGCGAGGTGGGGCGCGCGATGCGGGACGCCTCGATCTGCGGTCTGGGCCAGACCGCGTGGAACGCCGTGGAATCCGCCATCGACCGTCTGGGGGCGTACGAATGACCGTGACACCGCTGGGGATCCCCCGCCGTCTGCTGGAGTTCACCCTGGACGGGGAGCCGGTGCGGGCGCCCGAGGGGTCGACGATCCTGGACGTCTGCCGGGCCGCCGGCAAGGACATCCCGACGCTGTGCGAGGGCGACACGCTCACCCCGAAGAACGCCTGCCGGGTCTGCGTGGTCGAGGTCGAGGGCTCGCGCACCCTGGTCCCGGCCTGCTCGCGCAAGGCCGAGGCGGGCATGGAGGTGCGCACCGGCACCGAACGGGCCCGGCACAGCCGCAAGGTCGTCCTGGAACTGCTCGCCTCCTCGGTCGACCTGTCGACGACGCCCCGGGTCGCCGAATGGCTGAAGGAGTACGAGGCGAAGCCGGACCGCTTCGGCCCGGACGCGGCCCGGGTGAACGAGGAGCCCCGCGTCGACAACGACCTCTACGTCCGCGACTACGGCAAGTGCATCCTCTGCTACAAGTGCGTCGACGCCTGCGGCGACCAGTGGCAGAACACCTTCGCGATCTCGGTGGCCGGGCGTGGCTTCGACGCCCGTGTCGCCGTGGAGCACGACGCGCCCCTGCCCGACTCGGCGTGCGTGTACTGCGGCAACTGCATCGAGGTGTGCCCGACGGGAGCGTTGTCGTTCACGTCGGAGTTCGACATGCGTGCGGCGGGTACGTGGGACGAGTCGCGGCAGACGCGCACGACGACCGTGTGCGCCTACTGCGGCGTGGGCTGCAACCTGACGCTCCATGTGCAGGACAATGAGATCGTGAAGGTCACGTCGCCGCACGACAACCCGGTGACCCACGGCAACCTGTGCATCAAGGGCCGGTTCGGCTACCAGCACGTGCAGAACCGGGACTGAACGGAACGGACAGGGACATGGGACGAGTCACGGAACGACGCAAGGTGATCCGCATCCGGGACGGGGCGGTCTCCACCCGCCCGGACACGCTCGTCGCCGAGGAACCCCTGGAGATCCGGCTCAACGGCAAACCCCTGGCGATCACCATGCGCACCCCGGGCGACGACTTCGCGCTGGCGGCCGGCTTCCTGGTCAGCGAGGGCGTCCTGGCGGCGGCCTCGGACCTGCGCAACATCGTGTACTGCGCCGGGGCCACCGCCGACGGCTCGAACACGTACAACGTGGTCGACGTGACGACCGCGCCCGGGGTGACCGTCCCGGACATCACCCTGGAGCGCAACGTCTACACCACCTCGTCCTGCGGTCTGTGCGGCAAGGCCAGCCTGGACGCCGTGCGCACCACGACCCGTCACCCGATCGCGGACACCCCGCCGCTGCGGGTGACGCCGGAGCTGCTGGCCGAGCTGCCGGACCGGCTGCGGGCGGCCCAGCGGGTCTTCGACCGCACCGGCGGGCTGCACGCGGCGGCCCTGTTCGACGAGCACGGCGAACTCCTCGACGTACGGGAGGACGTGGGCCGGCACAACGCGGTCGACAAACTGGTCGGCCGCGCCCTGCAGAGCGGGAGGCTCCCGCTGTCGCGGACGGTCCTCATGGTGTCCGGGCGGGCCTCGTTCGAGCTGGCGCAGAAGGCGGTCATGGCCGGCATCCCCGTGCTGGCGGCGGTCTCGGCACCGTCCTCGCTGGCCGTGGACCTGGCGGCGGAGACCGGCATGACCCTGGTGGGCTTCCTGCGGGGCACTTCCATGAACGTGTACGCGGGTGAGGAGCGGATCGCCCTGCGGGCCGCGGCCGTCCGGGCCTGACCGCCCCCCTCGCTGCACGGCGGCGGGGCCCCACCCGGCGGGGAGCGCCCCCTGCGCCGCGGGGCCCCGCCTCGGCCGAGGCCCCGTGGACCGGCACCCCCCGCTGCCGCTAACGTCACCCGGCGTGCCCGGCGACACCGTGCCACGGCGGCGGACGGGGGCCGGGATCGCCGCGGTGCTGGTCCTGGTCCTCGGGGCCGTGCTGGTCACCGCCCGGTCCGAGGACGACGGCCGCGGCGAGGAGTGCGCGCCCCGCTCGGTCGTCTCCTGGGCGCCCGAACCCCGGCTCACCTCCGCCTTCGCCCGCTACGGCGACGACGGCTCCCGCACCGACGACTGGACCGGCGGGGACGGCACGCACTCGGTGCGGCTGCCGGACGGGCGGCTGCTGTGGCTGTTCTCCGACACGTTCCTGGGCCGCGTGCACCGGCCGCCCAACCCGGCCGGCGAGGCGTACTCATGGCGGGACGCAACCGCGCCGCTGGTGCGCAACTCGGCGGTCGTGATGCGCGGCGGCCGGCCCGAGTCCACCCTCCCCGCCCCGCTCTTCCCCGACCCGGCGCCCGGGAGCTGGCGCTGGCCGGTCGCCGCCCGGGTCGAACCGCGCTCCCCCGGCGCGTCCGAGCGGGTGCTGCGGGTGCTGCTGTGGGTGCGGCAGCACGGCAGCCCCCCGTGGATCTACGGGGAGCCCCTCGCCACCGAGGTCGCCACGCTCTCCCTGCCCGCCCTGCGCCTGGAATCGGTGACCACGGTGCTGGACCAGCGGCAGGTGGGCGACCTCTCCCGCCGCGTCCTGTTCGGCGCCGGCCTGGTCGAGGAGGACGGCTGGACGTACGTGTTCGGCGGTGACGACGGGCGCCCCGCGTCCCGCCCGGCCTCGCACGCCCATGTGGCCCGGGTGCCCGAGGGAGGTCTCGCCGACCCGGCCGCCTGGGAGTACTGGGACGGCTCGGGCTGGCGGTCGCGCGCCCGTCCGGCGCCGGTGCTGGGCGACGGGCGGCGCACAGGGGTGGGCAGCGCCTTCACGGTGACGCGGGACGCCGGGACGTACGTGCTGTTCACGATGGCGTCGGGCGCGGAGGGGCTGGCGACGGTGACGGCGTACTGGGCGTGCTCCCCGGCCGGGCCGTGGCACGGTCCGGCGGGCGCGTTCACCCCGGCACTGCCCGCGCCCGGCACCGCCGCCTACAACCCGCAGGCGCACCCCGGGCTGAGCGGCGACGGGCGGCTGGTGCTGAGCCACGACGTGAACTGGCTGGAGCCGTCCGCGGCGGCGGCGATGCTCAGCCGGAACGTGTCGCTGTACCGGCCTCGGTTCGTGACGGTGCGGCTCGGTCCTCCGCAGTGACCCCGGGGACGGGGTCCTTGGAGCGGCGCTTGGCGATGACCGCGCAGACCATGAGCTGCATCTGGTGGAACAGCATCAGCGGCAGCACGGCCAGCGAGGCGTGCGCGCCGAACAGCACGCTCGCCATGGGCAGTCCGGCGGCCAGCGACTTCTTCGACCCGGCGAACTGGATGGCGATGCGGTCCTCCCGGCCGAAGCCGAGGCCCCTGGCGCCGTACCAGGTGAGCGCCAGCATCACGGCGAGCAGCACGGCCTCGACGACGAGCAGTCCGCCGAGCCGGCCGGGGCTCACCTGGCTCCAGACGCCCTGCACCATGCCCTCGCTGAACGCGGTGTAGACGACGAGCAGGATGGAGCCGCGGTCCACGAGCCCCAGCACCTTGCGGTGGCGGGCGACGAAACCGCCGGTCCAGCGGCGGGTGAACTGCCCGGCGAGGAACGGCACCAGCAGCTGGAGCACGATCTTCACCGCCGAGTCGCCGGAGAAGCCGCCCACGCTGCCGCCGAGCAGCGCCGCCGCGAGCAGCGGGGTGACGACGATGCCGGCCAGCGAGGAGAACGAGCCGGCGCAGATCGCGGCGGGAACGTTGCCGCGGGCGATCGAGGTGAACGCGATCGACGACTGGATGGTGGACGGGACCAGGGTGCAGAACAGCAGCCCCTGGTACAGCGGGTCGCTGAGGAACACCGGGACGAGCCCGCGGGAGGCCAGGCCCAGCAGCGGGAAGAGGACGAACGTGCAGGCCAGGACGGTGACGTGGAGCCGCCAGTGCTTGAGGCCGTCGAGCGCCTCACGGGTGGAGAGGCGGGCGCCGTAGAGGAAGAACAGGAACGCGATCGCGGCGGTGGAGGCGCCGGAGGCGACGTCCGCGCCGGTGCCCCGGGCGGGCAGCAGCGCGGCCACGCCCACCGTGCCGAGCAGGAGCGTGATGTACGGGTCGATCGGCAGCCGGCGCGGCCAGTGCGGGCGTTTCACGGTGCTCCACGTGCTCGGGTGTGTGTGCTCGGCGGTGCGGTTCCCCGTGACGGGTGCCCCGGACGGCCGGGGACAAGGGGTCCCCGCTCCATCCTGCTCCTCGCTTCCGTGATCGGGAATCCCGTACACCGCTCTCACTGTGATCGCATCCTGTGATGACCGGGGTAGGCTGCCGGGCATGTACGAGCCGGCCCATCTGCGGACCTTCCTGTCCGTGGCGCAGACGCTGAGCTTCACGCAGGCGGCACGGCGGCTGGGTCTGCGCCAGTCGACGGTGAGCCAGCACGTGCGGCGGCTGGAGGAGGCCACCGGGCGGCAGCTGTTCACCCGGGACACCCACTCGGTGGAGCTGACCGAGGACGGTGAGGCGATGCTCGGCTTCGCGCGCCGCATCCTCGACGTGCACGAGCAGGCGGCGCAGTTCTTCACCGGCACCCGGCTGCGCGGACGGCTGCGGTTCGGGGCGTCCGAGGACTTCGTGCTGACCCGGCTGCCGGAGATCCTCGAACGGTTCCGGCACGAGCACCCCGAGGTCGACCTGGAGCTGACGGTGGAGCTGTCGGGCACCCTGCACGAGCAGCTCGCCGCGGGCCGGCTCGACCTGGTGCTGGCCAAGCGGCGGCCGGAGGACCCACGTCAGGACCCGCACCGGCTGGTGTGGCAGGACGAGCTGGTGTGGATCGGCGCGCCGGGTCTGCGGCTCGACCCGCACCGCCCGGTGCCGCTGATCGTCTATCCGCCCCCGGGCATCACCCGGGACCTGGCGCTGCGGGCGCTGGAGCGGGAGGGGCGGCAGTGGCGGATCGTGTGCAGCAGCGGCAGCCTCAACGGTCTGGTCGCGGCGGCGCGGGCGGGGCTCGGGGTGATGGTGCACGCGCGCGGGCTGATCCCGCCGGGGCTGGTGCGGGTGCCGGAGCGGGCGGGGCTGCCGGAGCCGGGCTCGGTGGACTTCGTGGTGGTGCACGGCCGGCGGCGGCCTTCGGCGCAGGGCGCGGCGGACGCGCTCGCGGCGGCGATCCTGGCGGGCGGCGACCGGCTGCACCGCGGCGGACAAGGGTGACGGGGACGACGTCCGGACAGGAGTGACGGTCCGGGCCGTCCGTGCGCTGAGCTGGGTGAGGGCCGTTGCGCCGCCCATGGGCGGGTCATGCGGTCGTACAGATTCCGTGGAGATTACGGCACCGGAACTTACTCCGCCGTCAGGATCGTGCCCGGACCCTACCCACTTGCGAGGTTTCTCCTTCACCGGTCGGCGGTTTCGTGCCCTTTGCGCGGTTTTCCACCCCCTCCCGCCCCCGGATCCCGTGGGGTAGCTTTCACCGCGCTGTGCGGGACGACGGTGTTGCCGCACCGGTCCGGGCGCCAGGAAGCGGGGAGCGGGATTGCGCGAGTTCACCAACCCTCCGTTGTCACAGGCGCCCGCGGTGGGCGGTCTGGCCGACGTGGTGTTCCAGTACGCCGAGGAGGAGCCGCTGCGCGTGGCGCTCGGCCGCAAGGACGAGGGCGGCCACTGGCGCGACGTGACCTCAGCCGAGTTCCGTGACGAGGTGCTCGCCCTGGCGAAGGGCCTGCTGGCGAGCGGGATCCGGTTCGGCGACCGCGTCGCGATCATGTCCCGCACCCGCTACGAGTGGACCCTGTTCGACTTCGCGCTGTGGTCGGTCGGCGCGCAGGTCGTCCCTGTCTACCCGACGTCGTCGGCCGAGCAGTGCTCGTGGATGCTGCACGACGCGGAGGTGTCGGCGGCGATCGTGGAGCACGAGGACCAGGCGATGACGATCGCGACGGTCATCGACCGGCTGCCACGGATGCGCCGGCTGTGGCAGCTCGACGCGGGCGCGGTGCAGGAGCTGTACGACGCGGGCGCGCACCTCGAGGACGACGTGGTGCACCGGCACCGCAGGGCGGTCACCCCCGACTCGGTGGCGACGGTCATCTACACCTCGGGCACCACCGGCCGTCCCAAGGGCTGCGTGCTCTCGCACGGCAATTTCATGTACGAGGCGGACACCGTCATCGAGCGCTGGGAGCCGGTGTTCCACTCCAAGCGGGGCGACGAGGCGTCGACGCTGCTGTTCCTGCCGCTGGCGCACGTCTTCGGGCGGATGGTGGAGGTCGCGGCGATCCGCGGCAAGGTGAAGTTCGGCCACCAGCCGCAGCTCAACGCGGCCGCGCTGATGCCCGACCTGGCGGCGTTCCGGCCGACGTTCATCCTGGCCGTGCCGTACATCTTCGAGAAGGTGTTCAACGCGGCGCGGCGCAAGGCCGAGCGGGAGGGGCGCGCCGGGCCGTTCGAGAAGGCGGTCGACGTGGCCGTGCGGTACGCCGACGCGATGGAGGCGAGAGCCTGGGGCACCGGTCCGGGCCCGTCCGCGGGGCTGCGGATGCAGCACCAGCTGTTCGAGAAGCTCGTGTACTCCAAGATCCGTGCCGCGATGGGCGGCAGGATCCGGCACGCCATGTCGGGCGGCTCGGCGATGGACCGGCGCCTCGGCCTGTTCTTCGCGGGCGCCGGCGTGCACGTCTACGAGGGGTACGGGCTGACCGAGTCGACCGCGGCGGCCACCGCCAACCCGCCCGAGCGCACCCGTTACGGCACGGTAGGACAGCCGGTCCCCGGGGTGAGTGTGCACATCGCGGACGACGGCGAGATCTGGCTGCACGGCGAGAACGTCTTCCAGGGCTACCTCAACAACTCCAAGGCCACCGACGAGACGCTGCACGACGGCTGGCTGGCCACCGGCGACCTGGGCTCACTCGACGAGGACGGCTATCTGACCATCACCGGGCGGAAGAAGGAGATCCTGGTGACGTCCGGCGGCAAGAGCGTCTCGCCGGGCGTGCTGGAGGAGCGGGTGCGCGACCATCCGCTGGTCAACCAGTGCATCGTGGTCGGCAACGACCGGCCGTACGTGGCCGCACTGGTCACGCTGGACCAGGAGGCGGTCGAGCACTGGCTGGCGATGCGGGGGAAGCCGCGGCTGTCCCCGGCCGAACTGGTGCGCGATCCGGATCTGGAGACGGAGGTGCGGCGCGCCGTGGTCGCCGCCAACACCCTGGTCTCGCAGGCCGAGTCGATCCGCACCTTCCGCATCCTCGCGCAGCCGTTCACCGAGGAGCACGGGCTGCTCACCCCGTCGTTGAAGCTGAAGCGCAAGGCCATCGAGAAGGCGTACACCGAAGAGGTCGAGGCGCTGTACCGGGCGTGAATTCACCGGTCAGGAATGCGGTGCGGGCCGTGATCGTTGACCATGGGGGTACCACCTGACCACAACCGAAGGATCGAGAGCTCGTGAGCAAGGTCCCCCCGATCACCCTGAACAACGGCGTCGAGATGCCCCAGCTGGGCTTCGGCGTCTGGCAGGTACCGGACGCGGAGGCCGAGACGGCCGTGGCGGCGGCGCTGGAGGCCGGCTACCGCAGCATCGACACAGCGGCGGCCTACGGCAACGAGGAGGGCACCGGCAAGGCCATCGCGCGGTCGGGCATCCCCCGTGAGGACATCTTCGTCACGACCAAGCTGTGGAACAGCGACCACGGGTACGACTCCACCCTCAAGGCCTTCGACACCTCGCTGTCCAAGCTCGGCCTCGACTACGTCGACCTGTACCTCATCCACTGGCCGACCCCGGCCCGCGACCTGTACGTCGACACGTACAAGGCGTTCGAGAAGCTGCTGTCGGACGGGCGGGTGCGCGCGATCGGCGTGTCCAACTTCCTGCCGGAGCACCTGGAGCGCCTGACCGGGGAGACGTCGGTCGTCCCGGCGGTCAACCAGATCGAGCTGCACCCGCACCTCCAGCAGGCCGCCTCCCGGGAGTACCACGCGGAGCAGGGCATCGCCACCGAGGCCTGGTCCCCGCTCGGATCCGGCAAGGGCGTCCTGGAGATCCCGGCCATCGTGGCCATCGCGCAGAAGCACGGCCGTACGCCCGCCCAGGTGGTGCTGCGCTGGCACCTCCAGCTGGGCAACATCGTCATCCCCAAGTCGGTGACGCCGTCCCGCATCGAGGAGAACATCGACGTCTTCGGGTTCACCCTGGACGCCGAGGACCTGGCGGCGATCAGCGCGCTGAACGAGGACCGGCGGACCGGTCCGCACCCCGCGGAGTTCAACCAGGGCTGACGGCACGCACTCCGGTGGCCGGCCCCCGTGGTGACGGGTGGCCGGCCACCGGCGTTCGCGCACCGGTCAGTTGGGCTGTCCCAGGGGCCGGACGACCACGGTGTTCACGTCCACGCCCTCCGGCTGGCCGAGCGCCCACACCACCGACCCGGCGATCTGGTCGGCGGTGAGCATGCGCCCCAGTGACGTCACGTCCTGCTCGGCCCAGAACGGCGTCTCCACCCGGCCCGGCGCGATCAGCGTCACCCCGATTCCCCAGTCGGTGACCTGCCGCCGCGTGTTCTCGGCGAGCCCGGTCACCGCGTACTTGGTGGCCCCGTACAGATTGCCGGGCGTGGGCACGAACCCGGCGACGCTGCCCACGAGCACGATCCGCCCGCGGCTGTGCCGGAGCGCGTCGACGGAGGCCCGGATCAGCAGGGCGGGCCCCAGCACGTTGGTGAGCACCATGTCGGTCCACCCGGCGGGGTCGCCGTCGGCGACGGTGTCGTGCAGGGCGTACCCGGCGTTGGCGACGACGGCGTCCAGCCGCCCGAACCGCTCCAGCACCGCGTCGACGGCGCCCTGCACGTCGGCGTGGTCGGCCGCGTTGCCGGGAAGCGTCAGCAGCCTCTCGGGCTCCCCGAGTTCCTTGGCGAACGCGTGCAGCCGCTCCTCCCGGCGGCCGGTGACGGCGACCGCCTCCCCCGCCTCCAGCAGCCGCCGTGCCACGGCGGCGCCGATCCCGGTCCCGCCTCCGGTGACGAGCGTGACCCGCGTGTCGTCGGTCATGGGAACTCCCCTGTCGTCTCGATGTGTGCCAGGGAGTCCATCACTTGGAGCGCTGTCGAGGTCAAGGCGTCACACCGGCCGTACCCCCGCATGGACCGTGTGGGCCGCGAGGACGAAGACGTCCGGGCGGTGGTGCACGCTCGCCGGGTCGTCCGGGTCGACGAGACGGTCGAGGGCGGCGCGGTCGTCGGGGTCGAGATGCTCGCCGAGCATGTCGCGGGTGCGGGTGAGGGACTCGACGACGTAGGCGCGGGCGCGGTCCGGGACCGGGGCCGGAAGGTCGAGGAGGAAGGTGCGCGAGCGGGTGTGGTGCAGGCCGGCCGCGGTGAGCAGGGCGGGCCAGTCCTCCACCTGGGCCACCGAGCCCGGCAGTTCCTCCCGCATGCGGGTGAACCGGTCCTCCTCCACGGCGTCGATGCGGGCCTTGAGGCCGGGGCGGCCGAAGCCGATGTCGCGCGGCAGGAAGCGGGAGGGCAGTCCGCCCTCCATCACGGCGAGCGTGCCGCCGGGCGCGAGCCGCTCGACGCAGGCCGCGAGTGCCGCGCCCTGGTCACCGAGGTGGTGGATGCTGCGGCTGGCCCACAGCAGGTCGGCCGGGTAGTCCAGCTCGGCCAGCACGCCCGGCATGTCGCCGGTCAGGGTGGCGAAGCGGTCGCCGGCGCCGAGGCGTTCGGCGCGGGCGAGGGCCCGCTCCAGCAGCGGTTCCGAACCGTCGACGGCCACGATCCGGGCGCCCGGGAAGGTCTCGGCGAACAGGCCCGAGATCACGCCCGGTCCGCTGCCGGCGTCCACGATCAGCCCTGGTTCGGTGACCTCCTTGGCCAGCCAGGCCAGGGCATGCTCGTACAGCGGGGTGAACAGTTCCGCCTGGCTCTCCAGCAGGGGCGCCATCTCGGCCCAGTCGAGGTGCTCGTGGTCGTGCCGTCCCTGCTCGTGACGGTGCTCGTCGTGGCCGTGTGCGTGGTGGTGGTGCGCCATGGTGGTCAGCCTCTCCGCTCGGATGCGGCCAGCGTGCGACGACGCACCGGGGACGGGCAAACCATGTTGCCGGTACAGCAAAACGCCGGACCGGAAAAAGGACATGGGTCCGCCGGGCCCGGGCCCCTGAAGGGTCCGGGCCCGGCGGACGCGGGTCAGCCCGTCACGACAGCGGCGGGTAGGCGTTCCTCATCAGCTCCTGGAACTGGGCGGAGAACCAGTGCCCGGAGATCGGGGCGTCGGCGAGCGCCCCCGACATGTTGTTGTCGTTCCGCGGGTTGCCGGTGTACGTGGGGTCGCACATCCGGTCGAAGCCCTTGCCCTCGTCGTTGTCGATGGCCTTGCTCGCACCGTCGGACTCACCCGGCGGCTTCATCCACACGTAGGCGTCGATACCGGGCTCGGGGGACGCCTGGGGCCGCTCACCCAGTCCGGCTCCGGCCTGGTTGCACCAGTTGCCGGTGTTGAAGCGGCGGTCGTAGCGGCCGCCGTCGACGTAGGTGTCCACGCTGGTCGTCGCGCCGGGCCCGGTGGGCCGGTTCGCCCCGCCCCAGCCGTTGCGGGAGGTGTCGATCAGCATGCCGATCTTCGAGTCGAAGCCGAGCGAGACCAGCTTCTCACGCAGGGCCTGGGCGTACGACAGCTCGTCGACGTAGCGGTTCCAGCTGACCCACTTGGACTCGCGCACGGACTTGCCCGCCACCGTGTCGTTGACGGAGAAGTGGTCCTCCTTCAACGCGCTGTAGTTGGCCGTGTTGGCGATGAAACCGTGCACGTCGGCGACGGTCGCGCCCTCGGCGGTCGCGGCCTGCTTGAACATCTCGGCGGAGGCGCCGAAGTTGTCGTCCCAGCCCAGCCAGCCGTGGTGTCCGGCGTCCACGTAGTTGTAGACGTTGGGCACGTCACCCAGCTTGTTCAGGGCGTAGCCGACGCCCTTCACGTAGTTGCCGTTGGCCTTCATCGTGTCGCAGTTCGGCGTGGCGGTGGCCCGCGGCGACACGTTGGTGACCAGGTTGGGCAGGGAGTCGATCTCGACCGTGGTGACGATCCGCAGCGAGGCGTACTTGGAGTCGGCGAGGATCTCCGCGATCGGGTCGATGTACTCGCTCTTGTAGCGGTTGATCTCCGTGGGGCCGAGCTCGCCGTTGGAGGCGAGGGCGGCACAGTCGCGGCCCGGCAGGTTGTAGATGACGAGCTGGACGACGAGTTCGCCGGAGCCCTTCTGTTCCAGGGCCTCGTCGAGGTGGTCCCGCAGACCCATCTTGCCGCCCGCCCCGTTGATGGCGGCGATGCGATCCAGCCAGACACCGGTGGGCTGGTTCGCGATGCGGCTGCCGCCCGGCTCGGCGGCGGCGTTCGCGGACCACTCGGGGTTCACGTAGACCTTGGCGCCGTCGTAGGGGTTGTCGACGCGGTTGCCCGGAGGCGGATCGGTCGGGTCCGGCGGGTCGGTCGGCCCGCCGGAGTCGACGTTGCAGGTCACGCCGTCGAGGGTGAAGGTGGCGGGGACGGCGTTGGTGCCGCTGTAGCTGCCCTGGAAGCCGAAGGTGGCGGAGCCTCCACTGGCGAGCGTGGCGTTGTACGACTCGTTGGCCGCGGTGACGTTCGCGCCGGACTGGGTGATCTTTGCGTTCCAGCCGCTGGTCACCTTCTGGTTCCCGGCGTAGGTCCACTTCACCGCCCACGACGACTTCGCGGCGCCGTGGTTGGTGACCGTCACGGACGCGGTGAAGCCGGTGTCCCACTGGTTCTGCACCTTGTAGTCCACGGTGCAGGGGACGGCGGCCGCGCCGGCGTCGCCCGGGACGGCGGCGATCGCCGACCCGGTGGCGCCGGCGACCAGCGCCATGGCGGCGAGGAGCGCGGTTCTGGTGCGACTCATTGTGCGGGTTTCCTTATCCGTAGGGGGCGTTCCTTGTGGGCGCGCGCGGACGTTCGCGCGGCCTGGTGCCTTACGGGGTGGGGGATGCCGTCCCGGAACCGCACGGGCGGGTCCGTGATGCCGGCCGGACGTCTCCGGGCAGCACGACGGCACAGGGATCCCACGGTGACGAGCGCCCCCGCGTCAGGTGCTCCACACGTGCACGGGGGTGGCTAAAAGTACTGAACGCGGGGGGTGGCTCATCGAGCGACTCCTTGCAGCTCGGACGCGTCGTGACCCGACGCGTCGACTGATGGAACCGCTCCCACTGGTGCACATGAAGCTAGCGCCAAGTGACGATGAAGAACAGAGGGTGTGCGGACTTTGGCATGTCTCGGGCCGTCGAATGTTTTCGATTCGCACCAAGGGTTGACCGGTCACCACCCCGTCCCCACTATGGGAGCGCTCCCACTGGTTCAAGCCTTGACATGTCGAGTCGCAGGAAGGACCAGCACCATGCATCCCCCACCCCGCAGACGCGGTGGCGTGCGCCGTCTCTTAGCGGTCGCCGTGACCGCTCTCGCACTGCCGCTGACGATGCTGTCGACGGGTACCACCCCCGCCCGGGCGGCGGCCGTCCAGTGCAGCGTGGACTACAGGACGAACGACTGGGGGTCGGGCTTCACCGCCGACCTGACCGTCACCAACCGTGGTTCGGACGTCATCGACGGCTGGACCCTGACGTACGGCTACACGGGCAACCAGCGCCTGGTGAACGGCTGGAACGGCAGCTGGTCCCAGTCCGGCTCCACCGTCACCGTGAAGAACGCCGGGCACAACGGCCGGATCGCCGCCGGCGCCGCGGTCACCACGGGCGCCCAGTTCTCCTACAGCGGCACCAACACCGCGCCCACCTCCTTCTCGGTCAACGGCACCGCCTGCGTGGGCGCCCACCAGCCGCCCATCGCCGTGCTGACCAGCCCGGCGGCGGGCTCGGTCTACTCGCAGGGCGAGACCGTGCCGCTCGCGGCCACGGCCGCCGCAGCCGACCAGGCCACCATCACCAAGGTGGAGTTCTACGACGACACCGAACTGCTCGGGACGGACACCTCCGCGCCGTTCACGCTGTCGGTCGGCGGCCTGGCCGTCGGCGCCCACTCGCTGGTCGCGAAGGCGTACGACAGCCTGGGCGCCTCCGCCTCCTCCACCCCGGTCGGCATCACGGTCGCCTCGGGTCCCGCCGTGGTCGCGAGCCCGTCCCAGCTGGGCGTGCGGCAGGGCGAATCGGGCACCTTCGAGGTGAAGCTGTCCAAGCAGCCGAGCGCGAACGTCACCGTCACGACGGCACGGGCGAGCGGCAACACGGGGCTGTCGGTGTCCTCCGGCGCGACCCTCACCTTCACGCCGTCCAACTGGAGCACCGCGCAGAAGGTGACCGTCGCCGCCGACTCCGACGGCACCGGCTCGGCGGTCTTCGAGTCCACGGCGCCCGGCCACGCCAAGGCCGCGGTGACCGTGACCCAGCTGGGCGCGACCAAGTCGTACGAGAGCCGCTTCCTGGAGCTCTACGACAAGATCACCGACCCGGCGAACGGCTACTTCTCCCCCGAGGGCATCCCGTACCACTCGGTCGAGACGCTGATCGTCGAGGCGCCGGACCACGGTCACGAGACCACCTCGGAGGCGTACAGCTACCTGCTGTGGCTGCAGGCCATGTACGGCAGGATCACCGGGGACTGGACGCGGTTCAACGACGCCTGGGGGACGATGGAGCGCTACGCCATCCCGACCTCCGCCGACCAGCCGACCACCTCCTTCTACGACCCCTCGAAGCCGGCGACGTACGCGCCCGAGCACGACACCCCGAACGAGTACCCGTCGCAGCTCGACTCCGGCGTCTCCGTCGGCCGTGACCCGATCGCGGCCGAGCTGAGGTCCGCGTACGGCACCGCCGACGTGTACGGCATGCACTGGATCCAGGACGTGGACAACGTCTACGGCTACGGCAACTCGCCCGGCAAGTGCGAGGCCGGGCCGTCCGACACCGGCCCGTCCTACATCAACACCTTCCAGCGCGGCCCGCAGGAGTCGGTGTGGGAGACCGTCACCCAGCCCACCTGTGACGCCTTCAAGTACGGGGGCAGGAACGGCTATCTGGACCTGTTCACCAAGGACGCGTCCTACGCCAGGCAGTGGAAGTTCACCAACGCCCCCGACGCCGACGCGCGCGCGGTGCAGGCGGCGTACTGGGCCGACCTGTGGGCGAAGGAGCAGGGCAAGGGCGGCGAGGTCGCCGGGACCGTCGCCAAGGCCGCCAAGATGGGCGACTACCTGCGCTACGCGATGTACGACAAGTACTTCAAGAAGATCGGCAACTGCACCAGCACGTCCTGCCCGGCCGGCACCGGCAAGGACGCCTCGCACTACCTGCTCTCCTGGTACTACGCCTGGGGCGGCGCCACCGACACCTCGGCGGGCTGGTCCTGGCGCATCGGCTCCAGCCACGCACACGGCGGGTACCAGAACCCGCTCGCCGCGTACGCGCTGGCCAACCACGCGCCGCTGAAGCCGAAGTCGGCGACCGGCGCGGAGGACTGGGCCAAGTCCTACCAGCGGCAGCTGGAGTTCTACCGCTGGCTGCAGTCCGACGAGGGCGCCATCGCGGGCGGGGCGACCAACAGCTGGGCGGGCCGCTACACCACCCCGCCGTCCGGCACACCGACCTTCTACGGCATGTACTACGACGAGAAGCCGGTGTACCACGACCCGCCGTCGAACCAGTGGTTCGGCTTCCAGGCGTGGTCGCTCGAGCGGGTGGCCGAGGTGTACCAGCAGACGGGCAACGCGCAGGCCAAGGCGGTCCTCGACAAGTGGGTCGACTGGGCGCTGTCCGAGACCACGGTCAACCCGGACGGTTCGTTCCGCTTCCCGTCCACGCTGAAGTGGTCCGGCAAGCCCGACACCTGGAACCCCTCGTCGCCGGGCGCCAACAGCGGGCTGCACGTGGAGGTCGTCGACTACACGAACGACGTCGGTGTGGCCGGCGCCTACGCCAAGATCCTGACGTACTACGCCGCCCGCTCCGGTGACACCGAGGCGGCCCGGACGGCGAA
The DNA here is from genome assembly GCA_014656175.1 of Streptomyces werraensis. Classification (GTDB taxonomy): domain Bacteria; phylum Actinomycetota; class Actinomycetes; order Streptomycetales; family Streptomycetaceae; genus Streptomyces; species Streptomyces werraensis. Next base: position 783,174 of record BNBX01000002.1, on the reverse strand, counting down.
GGCGCTGCTGGACGGCATGTGGGAGAACCACCAGGACGACCTCGGCATCGCCGTCCCGGAGACCCGCGCCGACTACGAGCGCTTCGACGACCCGGTGTACGTCCCGTCCGGCTGGACCGGCACCATGCCGAACGGCGACCGGATCGACTCCTCGTCGACGTTCGTCTCGATCCGCTCCTTCTACAAGGACGACCCGGCCTGGTCGAAGATCGAGAGCTATCTGAAGGGCGGCGCCGCGCCGGTCTTCACGTACCACCGGTTCTGGGCCCAGGCGGACATCGCCACGGCCATGGGCGCGTACGCGGAGCTTCTCGAATAGTCCCCGCCGACGCTCCGTGTACCGGCCCCGGCACCTGACGCCGGGGCCCCAGCGGGCCGGGCGGTCCCTCGCGCACGGGGGGCCGCCCGGTCCTCGCACGCTCCGACGCTCCCCCCACGAGGAAGGACACCCCCACCGTGCGAAGAACCCGCGTCCTGACGGCCGTGCTCGCCCTGGCGGCCGGACTGCTCGCCGGCGGGCCGCCCGCCCTGGCCGCCGACACTCCCGCCGCGGTTCCGAAGGCCGCCGCCGACACCTACTCCTGGCACAACGCCCGCATCGACGGCGGCGGTTTCGTGCCCGGCATCGTCTTCAACCGCGCCGAACCGGACCTCGCGTACGCCCGCACCGACATCGGCGGCGCCTACCGCTGGCAGGAGTCGACGGGGAGCTGGATCCCCCTGCTGGACTCGGTCGGCTGGGACGACTGGGGTCACACGGGTGTGGTCAGCATCGCCTCCGACACCGCCGACCCCGACCGGGTGTACGCGGCGGTCGGCACGTACACCAACGACTGGGATCCCGGCAACGGCGCGGTGATGCGCTCCACCGACCGGGGCGCGACCTGGCGGAAGACCGTGCTGCCGTTCAAGCTGGGCGGCAACATGCCAGGACGGGGCATGGGCGAGCGGCTGGCGGTCGACCCGCACGACAACGACGTGCTGTATCTGGGCGCGCCCAGCGGCCACGGGCTGTGGCGGTCGACGGACGCCGGTGTCACCTGGTCGAAGGTGACGTCCTTCCCCAACCCGGGGAACTACGCGCAGGACCCGGACGACGAGAGCGGGTACGCCTCGGACAACCAGGGCGTCGTCTGGGTGACGTTCGACGAGTCGACGGGGACCGCGGGCTCGCCCGCACGGACCGTGTACGTCGGGGTCGCCGACAAGGACAACGCCGTGTACCGCTCGACGGACGCCGGCGCGACCTGGGAGCGGGTGGCCGGCCAGCCCACCGGGTATCTGGCGCACAAGGGCGTCCTCGACGCGGAGAACGGTCACCTCTATCTCGCGTACAGCGACACCGGCGGGCCCTACGACGGGGGCAAGGGCCGGCTGTACCGGTACGCCACGGCGACCGGGACCTGGACGGACATCAGCCCGGTCGCGGAGGCGGACACCTACTTCGGCTTCAGCGGGCTCACCGTGGACCGGCAGAACCCGGGCACGGTGATGGCCACCGCGTACAGCTCCTGGTGGCCCGACACGCAGATCTTCCGCTCCACGGACAGCGGCGCCACCTGGACCCAGGCGTGGCGCTACACCTCCTACCCCGAGCGCGAGAACCGCTACGTCATGGACGTCTCCTCGTCGCCGTGGCTGACCTGGGGAGCGAACCCGTCCCCGCCCGAACAGACGCCGAAGCTGGGGTGGATGACGGAGGCGCTGGAGATCGACCCGTTCGACCCGGACCGGATGATGTACGGCACGGGCGCGACGATCTACGGCACGGAGGAGCTGACGAACTGGGACGACGACACCCCGTTCACCGTCCGGCCGATGGTGCGCGGCCTGGAGGAGACGGCGGTCCTGGACCTGGCCTCTCCCCCGTCGGGCGCTCCGCTGCTCAGCGCGCTCGGCGACATCGGCGGGTTCCGGCACACGGATCTGACGAAGGTGCCGTCCATGATGTTCACCCGGCCGAACTTCACGTCCACGACCAGCCTCGACTTCGCGGAGTCCGATCCGGACACGGTGGTCCGCGTGGGCCATGTCGACTCCGGTCCGCACGTCGCGTTCTCCACCGACAACGGCGCCAACTGGTCGGCGGGGACCGACCCTTCGGGGGTCAGCGGCGGCGGTACGGTCGCCGCCTCCGCGGACGGCGGCCGCTTCGTGTGGAGCCCGGAGGGCACGGGCGTGCACCACACCACCGGCTTCGGCACCTCCTGGTCGGCGTCGCGGGGCATCCCGGCGGGCGCGGTGGTGGAGTCGGACCGGGAGGACCCGGAGACCTTCTACGGCTTCAAGTCCGGGCGTTTCTACGTCAGCAGGGACGGCGGTGCGACCTTCGAGGCGTCGCCGGCGACCGGGCTGCCGGCCGGTGACAGCGTGCGGTTCAAGGCGCTGCCGGGCGCGGCGGGCGAGATCTGGCTGGCGGGCGGGGCGAGCGACGGGCCGTACGGGCTGTGGCACTCGACCGACTTCGGGCAGACGTTCACCAAGCTGCCGGGCGTGGAGGAGGCGGACACCGTCGGCTTCGGCAAGGCGGCGCCGGGCGCCTCGTACCAGACGCTGTTCACCAGCGCGCGGATCGACGGGGTGCGCGGCATCTACCGCTCCACGGACGCGGGCGCGAGCTGGGTGCGGGTCAACGACGACGCGCATCAGTGGGGTTGGACGGGCGCGGCCATCACCGGTGACCCGCGGGTCTTCGGCCGGGTGTACGTGGCGACCAACGGCCGGGGCGTCGTCTACGGCGACCCGGCGGACACGGGCGGCGGCCCGGGCCCGTCGGGTGCCTGCGAGGTGGCGTACCGGGTGGCCAACGCGTGGGGCGACGGCTTCCAGGCGGACGTCCGCCTGACGAACACGGGCGCGACATCGTGGGACGGCTGGTCCCTGACCTGGTCCTTCCCGGGCGGCGAGCGGATCACCCAGCTCTGGAACGGCGCCCACACCCAGACGGGCGCGGCGGTCACGGTCCGCGACACCGACTGGAACCGCACGGTGGCCCCGGGCGCGTCGGTCGCCTTCGGCTTCACGGCGAGCGGCAGACCGACGGACACCGGTCCTACGGCGTTCGCGCTGGGCGGCCGGCGCTGCTCGGTGAGGTGAGGATCGCCGGTGGGGGATGATGGCCGCTCCCCCGCCGGCGACCTCGAAGGAGCCCCGATGCACGGACGGATCATCTTCCTCAACGGCACGTCCAGTTCGGGCAAGTCGAGCATCGCCCGGGAGCTGCTGGACGTGCTGGAGGAGCCGTGGTTCCACATGCCCGTGGACGCCTTCCACCGGATGCGGACGAGCCGGGAGATCGGGGCCGACCGGCTGTCCGAGGTGCTGCACCGGACCTGGCGGGGCTACCACCGCGCGGTCGCGGGGATGGCCGCGGCGGGGAACAACGTGGTGGTCGACCATGTGCTGAGCGAGGAATGGCGGCTGGCCGACTGTCTCGAGCTGTTCGAGCCGCGGGAGGTCGTCCTGGTGGGGGTGCGGTGCTCGCCGGAGGAGACCGAGCGGCGTGAGCGGGAGCGGGGTGACCGCCTTGTGGGGCTGGCCGCGCGGCAGTACGGGAGGGTGCACGCGCACGGCGTGTACGACGTCGAGTGCGACACGACCACGACGAGCCCGGCGGACTGCGCCCGCGCCATAGCCGCCTTCCTGCCCCACCGCCCCTCCCCCACGGCCTTCGAACGGCTTCGCGCCGCGGCGGAGGTGAGCGGGCGGTGAGCCGGATCGCGCTGCTCGGGGGCGGGTTCTCCACCGACGAGGACGAGGTGCTGGACGACTGGGTGCTGGGGCATGCGCGCTCCCCGCGCCCGAAGGTGTGCTTCGTGCCCACGGCCAGTGGGGACGCGCCCGGGTACATCGAGAGGTTCTTCGACGCCTTCCGTGCCCGGGGCTGCGAGCCGTCCGTACTGCCGCTGTTCCGCAGGGAGTCGGACGACACGGCACTGCGTGACTTCCTGCTCGCGCAGGACGTCGTGTACGTCGGCGGCGGCAACACCGCGAACCTGCTGGCCGTCTGGCGGGTGCACGGCGTCGACCGGCTGCTGCGGGAGGCGTACGCCGGCGGGACGCTGCTCTGCGGGATCAGCGCCGGGGCCAACTGCTGGGCCGAGGGGTCGCACACCGACTCCTTCGGCCCGCTGACCCACCTTCCGGACGGGCTCGGGCTGCTGCCCGGCTCGGTGTGCCCGCACTACGACAGCGAGCCCGGCCGCCGGTCCTCCTACCGGACGGCCGTGGCGCGCGGCGCGCTGCCCGCCGGGTGGGCGGTGGAGGACGGCGCGGCGGCGCTCTTCACGGACGGACGGCTCACCGAGGCGGTGACGCGGACGCCGGAGGCCCGCCTGTACCGGGTGCGGGCGGACGGGGAGGCGGGGGCCGTCGAGGAGGCGGTGCCGTGCCGGCTGCTCGGCGGGTGACCCTACTCCGGCCTGCGGAATGCCCTGAGCGTGAAGACCGGGTCCGGGCGGGGGCGGTCCTGGTCGGGGAGGGCCGAGAGGCGGGCGGCGAACCCCTCCACGAGGGGGTGACCGGGCGGAAGGGTGACGAACCAGCCGCGCCGCAGGTCGTCCACCGTGCGGCGGGGGCTGCGGCCCTGGCCGTGGCCCCGGAAGCGGGCCTGGCCCGCCGGGACCAGTCCGTGCCCGGCCGCGCAGGCCGCGACCGTCGCGGGGTCGTCGGGCACGGGGCTCGGCGGGCGCTCGGCGAGCACCGCGTCGATGTCGCTGCCCACGTTGTGCGACAGCCCCTTGTGCACGGTGGTGACGTACACGCCGCCGGGCCGCAGCACCCGCGCGCACTCGGCGACGACGGCCCGCACGTCGGCGGGGTCGGTCAGCAGGTGCAGCAGCCACACGCTGACCACCGCGTCGAAGCTCGCGTCGCGGAAGGGCAGCCGGCGGCTGTCGGCGCGCACCACGGCTCCCGGGAGCCGCACGGCGGCCCGCAGGGTCATCGACGTGGACAGGTCCACGCCCGTGACCCGCAGTCCGGGACGGGACGCGGGGAACCTCCGGGTCACGATGCCGGTGCCGCAGGCCACGTCCAGCAGACGCCGCGCCCGGCGCGGGACGAGGCTCATCACGGCCTCGGCGGCGGCCGCCGCGCGCGGTTCACCGCCGCGCAGGGCGTCGTAGCGCTCCGCTTCCTCGTCGTAGTCCAGCACGCGCCTCAGTGTGCCCCGTGGGCGGGCGCCAGGTCCTCCACCCTGCGGGCGAGCCTGAAATCCTTCTCGGTGACGGCGCCGCCCGCGCTGTGCGTGTGCACGGACAGGGACACCGTGTTGTAGCCGAGGGTGAGGTCGGAGTGGTGGTCCAGCTCGTCCTGCACCCGGGCGACGTGGACGACCATGGCCGCCGCCGCGATGTGCGAGTCCAGCCGGTAGGCGCGGGTGAGGCGGTCGCCGTCGAGCGTCCAGCCCGGCAGCTCGGCGAGCCGGGACTCGATCTCCGTCCGGGACAGCGGTTCGACGGGCATGCGCGGTGCTCCTTCGCCGGGTCGGCCTTCGTGGCGCGTCCAGGCTGCCACAGAAGGTACGCCCGTGCCCTGGCCGGAGGGGCAGGCGGCTCCCTCGGGCGGCGGTTCCTCGACTACGGTCCTGCCATGACCGTTGCCCCTTCCGACACCGTCTCCCGCACCGAGGGCGTGGGTCCGCTGCTGCGTGCCTGGAGGCAGCGGCGGCGGGTCAGCCAGCTGGAGCTGGCCCTGCGCGCCGATTCCTCCGCCCGGCACATCAGCTTCGTCGAGACCGGCCGGTCCCGGCCCAGCGAGGAGATGGTGCTGCGGCTGGCCGAGCACCTGGACGTGCCGATGCGGGACCGCAACGCGCTGCTGCTGGCGGCCGGTTACGCGCCCCGCTATCCGGAGACCGCGCTGGACGACCCGGCGCTGGAGGTCGTGCGCACCGGCATCGAGCGGCTGATCGTCGGGTTCGAGCCGTACCCGGCGCTGGTGGTGGACGCGGCGTACGACGTGGTGGCGGCCAACCGGGGGGTGCTGGCGCTGTTCGACGGCGTCCCGGAGACACTGCTGACGCCGCCGCTGAACGCGGTGCGGCTCACCCTGCACCCGCGAGGGCTGGCGCCGCGGATCCGGAACCTGCGGGAGTGGCGCGGCCACCTGCTGGAGCAGATGCGGCGGAACATCGCCCTGCGCCGCTCGGACCGGCTGCGGGCACTGTACGACGAGGTGGAGGCGTACCCCGTGCCGGACACCGCCGGGGAGGCGGAGGGACCGGCGGAGCCGGTGGCGTACTTCGCGCTGCCCATGGTGATCGAGCACCGAGGGCGGACGCTGTCGTTCGTGTCGTCCATCGCCACCTTCAACACCCCCATGGACGTGACCGTCGCCGAGCTGGCCGTGGAGACGCTGCTCCCGGCGGACCCGGCGACGGCCGCGTACCTTCAGACCTGGCTGGACTGACGTGCCCTCAGCGCCCTGTGCTGCAGCAGGGTGAGGCCGCCCACGGCGAGCGCCTGGAGCACGACCCACACCGCGCCCGCGGTGGTCGGCGAGAGCCACAGCGCGAGCGCGAGGAAACTCGCCGCGGTCCAGCCGAGGTTGGCCTCGACGACACCGCGCACGCCGGCCGTCGGCGGATGCGGCCGGGCGGCCAGCAGGCCCACGCCTGCCGCGTACACGGCGAGGAACGCCCCCAGGGCGAGCAGCAGCCCGGAACCGATGCCGAGGAACCGGCCGAGCGGTCCGGACAGGGCGAGGTAGGCGAGGGCGTTGCCGCCGGTCACCACGGCGTCGAGGGCCAGCAGGCGGCGCAGCGGGTCTGTGGTCCGGGCGGGGGCGGCGAGCGGGGTCGTGGACATGGGGCGTCATCCTCCGTCGGGAGCGGTGCGGGACTCGGTGCGTCCACGATCCCGTGCGGCGCCGGCCGGGTCGATTACGTCCGGGGTAATGCGGCGGGCGGCGGGAGACAGGGCGGTCACCTGCGGCTCGTGAGAGTCTCTGAGGGACATGACAGGATGAGCGCATGCCCGAGCACGTTGGGGAGGCGTGGCGTTGAGTGAGCGGCGGGCCGCACCCACGGTGGGCCAGGTGGTCCTGGGACGGCGGCTGTACGAGTTGCGCGAGGCCGCGGGCCTCTCACGGGAGGAGGCCGCCCGCATACTGCGGGTCGCGCCGGCCACCGTCCGCCGGATGGAGACCGCCGAGGTCGCCCTGAAGATCCCGTACGTCCAGATGCTGCTGACCGCCTACGGGGTGCCCGACAGCGAGGCGGACACGTTCGTCACGCTCGCCGAGGACGCCAACCGCCCGGGCTGGTGGCAGCGGTACCACGACGTGCTGCCCGAGTGGTTCAGCCTGTACGTCAGCCTGGAGGGCGCCGCCCGCATCATCCGCTCCTACGAGCCGCACTTCGTCCCCGGACTGCTCCAGACGGAGGATTACGCGCGCGCCGTGCTGGAGGCCGGCACGATCGGCACGGCGGGCCCGGAGACGGTCGAGCGGCACGTGGCGCTGCGCATGGAGCGGCAGCGGCTGCTGGAGCGCCCCGACCCGCCGCACCTGTGGGTGCTGATGGAGGAGACGGTGCTGCGGCGTCCGGTGAGCGGGGACAGCCGGGTGATGCGCGACCAGCTCGACAAGCTGCTGGAGTACGCGGAGCGGGACCGGATCACGCTGCAGATCGCCGAGTTCGCCGACGGGCCGCACCCGGGGACGTACGCGCCGTTCTCGCTGTTCCGGTTCGCCGAGCCGGAGCTGCCGGACATGGTGTTCACCGAGTATCTGACCGGCGCGCTGTACCTGGACTCCCGCAAGGAGGTCTCGGTGCACCTGGAGGTGCTGGACCACATGACGGCCCGTGCGGCCTCGGCCCGGCGCACCGAGAAGCTGCTGCGGGAGTGCCGCGAGCGCCTGTGAGGCGCCCGCGGGCTCAGGCCGCGCCCTCCTGGCGGCCGCCGGTGTCCTTGTCGTCGTCGACGATCTCCGCGTCCACGACGTCGTCGTCCCCCGGGGACGCGCCGCCGCCGTCGTCCGGGGTGCCGGGGCCGGCGGTCCCGCCGCCGGCCGTGGCGCCGGTCTGCGCGTACATCGCCTGGCCCATGCGCTGGCTGACCGTGGCGACCTTCTCCACGGCGGCGCGCAGCTCGGCGGTCCCGGGCGACTCCTGCTCCAGCAGCCGCTTGACGTCGGCGACGGCCGACTCCACCTCGGACCTGACGTCGCCGGGCACCTTGTCGCCGTTCTCGGTGAGGAACTTCTCTGTCTGGTAGACGAGTTGCTCGGCCTGGTTGCGGGTCTCGGCCGCCTCCCGGCGCCTGCGGTCCTCCTCCGCGTACTGCTCGGCATCCCGCATCATGCGGTCGATGTCCTCCTTCGGGAGGGCCGAGCCGCCGGTGACGGTCATCTTCTGTTCCTTGCCGGTGCCCAGGTCCTTCGCGGAGACGTGCATGATGCCGTTGGCGTCGATGTCGAACGCCACCTCGATCTGCGGCACCCCGCGCGGCGCCGGGGGGAGGCCGGTCAGGTCGAAGGTGCCGAGCTTCTTGTTGTACGCGGCGATCTCGCGCTCGCCCTGGTAGACCTGGATGCCGACCGAGGGCTGGTTGTCCGCGGCGGTGGTGAAGATCTCCGAACGCCGGGTGGGGATCGTGGTGTTGCGCTCGATCAGCTTCGTCATGATGCCGCCCTTGGTCTCGATGCCGAGGGACAGCGGGGTGACGTCGAGCAGCAGCACGTCCTTGACGTCTCCGCGGATGACGCCGGCCTGGAGGGCGGCGCCGAGGGCCACCACCTCATCGGGGTTGACGCCCTTGTGCGGTTCCTTGCCGGTGAGTTCGCGGACCAGGTCGGTCACGGCGGGCATCCGGGTGGAGCCGCCGACGAGGATGACGTGGTCGATGTCGGACAGCCGCACGCCGGCGTCCTCGACCGCCTGGTGGAAGGGCTTCTTGCAGCGGTCGAGCAGGTCCTGGGTGAGCTCCTGGAACTGGGCCCGGGTGAGCTTCTCGTCGAGGTGCAGCGGGCCCTCGGCCGAGGCGGTGATGTACGGCAGGTTGATGGTGGTCTCGCTCGACGACGACAGCTCGATCTTCGCCTTCTCGGCGGCCTCCCGCAGCCGCTGCACGGCCATTTTGTCCTGCGCCAGGTCGATGCCGTACTGGCCCTTGAAGCGCTTGGCGAGCCAGTCCACGATCCTCTGGTCCCAGTCGTCGCCGCCGAGGTGGGTGTCGCCGTTGGTGGCCTTCACCTCGATGACGCCTTCGCCCATCTCCAGCAGCGACACGTCGAAGGTGCCGCCGCCGAGGTCGAACACCAGGACGGTCTGGTCGTTCTCCTTGTCCAGTCCGTAGGCGAGCGCCGCGGCCGTGGGCTCGTTGATGATGCGCAGCACGTTGAGCCCGGCGATCTCGCCGGCCTCCTTGGTGGCCTGCCGCTGGGTGTCGTCGAAGTACGCCGGCACGGTGATGACGGCGTCGGTGACGTCCTCGCCGAGGTAGGACTCGGCGTCCCGGCGCAGCTTCTGCAGCACGCGGGAGGACAGTTCCTGCGCCCGGTAGCGGGTGCCGTCGACGGATCCCTGCTCGGGGAAGCGCCACTGGGCGTCGCCCATGTGCCGCTTGACGGAGCGGGCGGTGCGGTCGACGTTGGTGACGGCCTGCCGCTTGGCGACCTCTCCGACGAGCACCTCGCCGTTCTTGGCGAAGGCCACGACCGAGGGGGTGGTGCGGGCGCCCTCGGCGTTGGTGATGACGGTGGGCTCGCCGCCCTCCAGAACGCTGACGACGGAGTTCGTGGTTCCCAGATCGATTCCGACGGCACGTCCCATCGTTGCAACCCCTTCCGCCAGGGCCCCTCTCCGGTCTTCCAACACATCCAGCACAAAACTTGAGCGGCCTCTTGTCAAGTGTGCGGGCGGGAGGAGTCAGCGGGCGTTGCCGCCGTCCGGGTGGTCGCGCAGCGTCACGGCACGGCGGGGACGGTCGGTGACCAGGACGTCCACGCGCGGGTCGTCCAGGAACGCGCGCAGCGCCGCGTCGTCGTTGACCGTCCACACCATCGTGAACAGACCGCCGCGGGCTGCCTCGCGCAGCACGGTGGCGCGGGCCAGCCGCTGGTGCACGGCGACCCCGTGGGCGCCGCAGGCGCGGACGCGGCGCAGCGGCAGCAGTTCGCTGATCCGGGTGCGCACCAGCCGGCGGCGGCCGAGGTCCCGGCCGTCGCGGCCCAGGGAGAGCAGGGTGCGCACGCGCGGGCGGGCGGCGGTGAGCGCGGCGACGGAGCGGTCCTCCAGGGTGGTGGCGACGAAGCCGTCCTCCCCCAGCAGGGCGACCGCCCGGTCCAGCAGCTCCCGCTCGTAGCCGGTCTCCTTCAGGTCCAGATGGGCGACGAGCCTTCCCGCGATCAGCTCCATCACGTCCTCGACGACCGGCACCGGGTGTCCGGCGCGGGCGTCGAGCTCGGCGCGGGTGAGCGTGGACAGCAGGGGCCCGGTGCCGCCCACCCGGGCGTCGTGGTGGACGACGAGGACGCCGTCCGCGGTGCGGCGTACGTCGAACTCGACGTACTCGGCGCCGCAGGCGAGCGCGTCCCGGTACGCCTCCCAGGTGGCCGGGGCGGCGCGCTCGGCGCCTCCGCGGTGGGCGGAGACGGCGGGACGGTGCGACGTCATGGCGGCGGCTTCCGGTGGCGGACGCGTCGCAGGCCGCCCCGGCGGGGGGCGGCCTGCGACGGCGTGCGGGGCGGACGGGTCAGGCGAGCTTCGCCGTCAGGGTGATCTCGGTGCCCTTGAGCGCCTGGCTGACCGGGCAGTTCACCTTGGCGTCCTCGGCGGCGGCGACGAAGCCGGCCTCGTCGAGGCCGGGGACAGTGCCCTCGACCGTGAGGTGGATCCCGGTGATCCCCGTGCCCGGCACGAAGGTGACCTCGGCGTTGGTGGTCAGCCGGGTGGGCGGGGTGCCCGCCTTGTCGAGGCCGTTGGACAGGGCCATCGAGAAGCAGCTGGAGTGCGCGGCGGCGATCAGCTCCTCGGGGCTGGTCTTCCCGTTCGCGTCCTCGGCGCGCGAGGCCCAGGTGACCGGCTGCTCGGAGATGGCGCCCGAGGAGTCGAAGGCGACGACCCCGCTGCCCTTGAAGAGGCTGCCTTCCCAAACGGTGTGTGCGGAGCGCGTGGTTGCCATGACGCATCCTTTCGAAAAAAGTCCGGCCGGGTGACCGGCGGTGCTCGGTCCGGACATCCGGATCACCGGGTGCCCTGGTCCATCCGATCACATCACGGCTCAACTCACCCGGAAGACGGGCCCCCTCGGGGTGAAGGGCAGGTTCGCGCCCTGCGGAATCAGGTAGGCGTGCTCGCGCCGCACCCGCAGCACGTCGCACCAGCCGTCGGTGATGACCAGCACGGGCGCGCCGCGCGGGAAGTCGTCGGCGCGCTCCAGCAGGTCGACGCCCGGCTGGAGGACGGTGCCGCCCCGGCCCCGCACCCGCACCCTCCCGGCGATCTCGGTGACCGGGACGAAGCCCGCGTCGTGCGGCGCGGCATCGCAGAACACCACGCGCGCGGCCGGCACGTCACGCGACTGCGCGTACGACGCGATGGCGCCGAGCGCCTTGCCGAGCAGGATCCGGTTCATGGAGCCGGACGTGTCGAGGACGACGCCGAAGGTGCAGCGGGAGACCTCCTCGGGCGGGTACCAGCGGCCCGCGCGGGGGATGTCCGGCGTGGACGCCTGGCGCCGGGAGGGCCGGGCGAACGACCGCAGCGGCTCGGGGCGGGGCACGAACTCGTCGAACCAGCGGGCGAGCCGGGCGTCCCAGGGCAGCGGCGGATGGCTGAGGGCGCGGATCTCCTCGACCAGGCCGGCCGGGAGCAGACCACGCTCCTGGCGGTCGTGCAGGTCGAGGCCCTGGGCGAGGCCCCGGCGGTAGAAGCCGTCGAGGTCGACGCAGTCGCGGGGCGGGCCGAGCGGGGCGCCGAGGACGTCGCCGAGGCCCTTGCCGCGCGGGGTGGCCAGGCGGCGGGAGCGGCGCTCGCCTGCGATGCGCTCGTACACCTCCTCGGCGGACAGCCCGGCGAGGTCCTTGTCGTACAGCAGGCCCGGCGGGATCGTGCCGATCTCCATCTCGACGAGCCAGCCGTTGACGACGAAGTCGCAGGCGACGTTGAAGAGGAACGGGTCGCGGGGGCCGCAGCGGTCGCCGTGGCGCAGGGCGGCGTGCAGCATCTCGTGCGCCAGCACGAACCGCCATTCGTCGTCCTCCATGACCCGCAGCGGGTTGACGTAGATCTCGCCGGCCTCGGCGTTGACGGCGGCGACGGAGATGCCGTGGGCGCGGGCCAGTTCCGCGTCGGCGACCAGGGTCATGCCGGAGGCGATGCCGCCGAGCAGCGGATAGGAGGAGACGAACCAGCTCAGCGCCTTGTGCCAGGGGCGGCGCGGGGCGGGGGCGCCGTCCAGGCTGTCCCGGCGGCCGCCCGCGACGTCCATCGCGGCCGCCACGGTGCGGGTGAGGGCGGAGGCGAACGCGAGCTGGTGGTCGGGCGGCTGCCCGTACCAGCCGTTCCAGCCGGTCAGGTGCAGGTCGGGCTCACCGCCCGCGGTGCCGCAGCGCCGGTAGGCCTCCGGGACGCCGGTGCGCCGCCAGGCGGCGGCGAGGCGCTCCTCGTCGCCGTCGGGGTAGGCGGCGGGCAGCTCCTCGGGCGGCCGGCCGACGGGCGAGCCGAGCAGGAAGCGGTCGACGACGACGCAGCGGGCGGCCAGCTCGCAGGCGTCCGGCTGGGTGCGGGGCCCCGGGGCGGCCGGGACATGACCGAAGCCGAGGTGCAGGACGGCGTGCGCGAGGGCCCACGCCCAGGTCTCCGGGTCGGCCGTGCGGTCGGGGTGGACGTGCAGCACGGCGTCCGAGTCGACGCGCACCAGGCCGTCACGGGGCGACAGTTCGCAGTCCTCCCGGCGGCACACGTCGACGTCGACGGCGGCCAGCGCCGGGTTGGCCCGCATGATCCGCAGGCCCTCGGTGAACGCCTCCGCCGCGAGGTCGCGCTTGCGGCGCTGCTTGTCGCCCTTGGGGTGCGGGCCGTTGCCGCGGGCGCGGCTCACCGGCGCGCCTCCACCAGGCGGGGCATGTCGCGGGCCGCCTCGACGAGGAACCACGACGGCAGCACGGGGTTGCCGTCGGCGTCGGGGGCGATGACGGTCTGCGCGACCTCGACGGAGATCTCCGCGAGCTGCACCAGCAGCGCCTTGGCGCGGTACGCGATCTGCCGGCCGGCCGCCGACATGTGCTCCTTGGACGCGGGCAGTTCCTTCACCAGCCGGCCGCGGAAGGACTCGGCCAGGTAGTACAGCAGGTCGCGGTCCTCCGGGCGGTGCGGCCAGCGGGCGTCGCCCTTGAGCACGGCGTCGATGCCGAAACGACTGCGCACGATCTTGACGTAGCCGCAGAAGGCGGTGGCGTGCGCGGGGGTGAGCGTGCCGTGGGCGAGGACCTTCAGGGTGTCCTCGTCGAGGTCGCGGCCGAAGGAGTGCAGCGCGTCGGAGAGCATGTGCCAGGAACGGGGCGTGGAGAACGGCTCCTCGGTCTTGGGCGGCCTGGACCACAGGTGGCCGGGGCGGTCGGTGAGGTGGTCGGTGATCCACGGGTGGATGCCGTTGTTCGCCGCCCACACCAGCCAGTCCTTCGGGGACGCCTCCAGGTGGACGTGGGCGAGGCGGTTGACCAGCGCGGAGGCGAGCGGGCGGGCCAGCGCGTTGTCGGTGGCGCGGTTGCCGGCGCCGATGACCACGGAGCCCTTGGGCAGCTCGTAGTCGCCGATGCGGCGGTCCAGGATCAGCGAGTAGAACGCCTTCTGCACGTCCGGGGTGGCCGCGTTCAGCTCGTCCAGGAACAGGCAGTACGGCTCGTCCCGGGCGATCGACGCGGGCGGGCAGAACACCGAGCGGCCGTCACGGATCTGCGGCACGCCGATCAGGTCCTCGGGGGCGAGCTGGGTGCCCAGCAGACTCACGCACTCCAGCCCCAGGCTCTCGGCGAACTCCCTGACCAGGGACGACTTCCCGATGCCGGGCGCACCCCAGAGGAACACGGGCCGCACGGTCGCCAGCCCCAGCAGCAGCTCCGGGACACGGGCGGGGGTGACGGTGACGGCTGCCTGCACGCAGTGACTCCAGGGGGTGTGGGAATCGGGGAGGGCGCACGCGTCGAAGGCGTCGGTCCCCGGCAAACGGGGGCACGACGGGCGCCGAGCCCAGTCAACTGCGTCACGTGAAGGCCGGGCAACGCGTTTTCAGCCGCGCCGGGCGCGGTCCAGGGTCTCGGACACCCAGTCGTGGAACACCAGCCGGGGGAAGAGGCGCCCCTCGGTGCGGAAAGGGAAGGCGAAGCCGAGCGTCAGGCGCACGTCCCGGTGTGCCACGCGGAGGTGGGCGCGGCTGTCCGGGACGAAGCGCGGCGCGCCGAAGGGGCCGATCCGGTTGATCCTCGCGTGGATGCGGTCGCCGTGCACCAGGGCGGCGCAGCCGTGTTCCCGGGCCTTCTCCCAGGGGACCGCGTCGACCCAGCGGTGCAGCTCGTCGAGGTGTCCGTGCCGGGAGAGCTCCCGCAGACCGGTCCGCTCCGTCCGGGCGCCCCCGCGGCCGTCGAGGGACACCACGAGCTGGGGCACCCCCCGGCCCCGGCTCCACCGGGCGGGAAGGTCCGCCACGACCTGGTCCAGGACGCGCAGGACGTCCGTGCGCGCCGCCGGGTCCAGCGCCCGGAGTGTGTCCAGCGTGTACGTGGCCTGCCTGTTCACCACGCCATCATCGAGGGCCGTGGGCGGCGGGACAACGGCCCGTCAGGCCGCGCGTTCGCGGTGGTCCGGGAGGGGGCGGGTGCCGGACTCGTCGGCCTCGGTGAGCCAGCGGCGCAGGACGTGGTGGACCTGTTCGGCTCCGGTGAGTTCCGTGCCCTCGGGCACCGGCGCCGACACGACCAGCGGGGACAGCAGGAAGGGCCGGGACTGGGCTCCGCCGAGACCACCGTGGGAGCCGATCTGCTCCTCGAACGCGAGGACCTCGCCGTCCGCCGGGTCGTGGAAGGAGTTGACCATGATGTCGGCGGTGTGCGGGAAGGTGTGGGTGCGGCGCACGACGTCGGCGGCGCCGGGTCCGAACGGGGCCAGCGGGCCCGGGTTGTCGTCGAGGTCGTCCAGCGGGATCTCCGCGCCGTACGCGCCGAGCACGACCCCGCCGTGGCGTTCGCTGCGGACCAGCAGGAAGCCGATGCCGGGGTGGTTGGCGAGGGTCGGCAGCAGCGCGGGGTGCCGGGCGTCGATCTCCTCCTTGGTCATGCGGTGCGGCACGTCCGGGAAGGACACCAGGCCCAGGTTTCCCGAGGCGAGCACGACCGGCTCCGAACCGCGGGAGGGGCGGTAGTGCCCGGCGCCCTCCTCGACGGGCCGGCGCAGCGCGGCGCGGACCGCCGCGCGGGCCTCTGCGCCGCTGTGGGTGCGCCGGGCGCGTCGCGGCACGGGCAGCCCGCAGCCGGCCCGCACCAGGTCGCCGAGGGTGAGGCCGTAGCGGGAGCGGAAGGTCTCGCCGGGGCTCTGCCCGTGGTCGGACAGCACGACGATCCGGTACGGGCGGGGCGCGTGCTCGGTGACGTTCTCGATGAGGGCGAGGGCGCGGTCGAGGCGGCGCAGCACCTGCTCCGTGTCGCGGCTCGTCGGCCCGGAGTGGTGGGCGACCTCGTCGTAGGCGACCAGGTCGGCGTAGACGGCGCTGCGTCCGGCCAGCAGGTCGCCCATGACGGCGGCCGTGACGACGTCCCGTTCGACGACCGTGGCGAAGGCGCGCACCAGGGGGTACAGCCCGCCGCGGGAGACGCGCGGACGCTGTCCGCGTATCCGGGCGCGCACGGACTGGCCGATCTCCCGGCCCACCTCGGCGACGAAGGACAGGGCGGTGCGCACGGCGTTGGCCGGGTCGGAGAAGTACGCGAAGTAGCCGGCGCGGGAGCGGGCGGCCGGGCCTCTGCGGCGGGCGGCGATGGACAGCACCAGCGCCTGCTCGTCGGCGCCGCCCCCGAAGAGGTTGCCCCGGCTGGCGCCGTCCTCGGCGAGCAGCCCCGCGTGGCCGGAGTGCTCGATGGCGCGGGCCTGGAGCTCGGCGGCGCTGGTGGGCCGGTTGCAGACCATCACCTCGCGGCGGGCCTTCTCGTACCAGCGGAAGGCGGGGACGTCGAAGTTGCTGCCGTGCAGGATGCCGAGCTGGCTGGCGCCGGTCTGGCTGGACCAGTCGGTGCGCCAGGGGGTGAGGCGGTGGGTGGGCCGGTCGCCGCCCGTGCCCAGCCAGCGGGCGACGGTGGGCATCAGGCCCTTGTCGACGGCGGCCAGCAGGACGTCGTGGCCGACGCCGTCGAGCTGGACGAACACCGTGCCGGGGGTGGCCGGGCAGGGCGGGCCGGAGCGCCGTCTTCGGTCGGCGAGCCGGTAGAGCCGGCGGCGGTAGGCGTCGTCGTCGCGGACGGCGAGGGCGCCTCCGGTGGCGGAAGCGACGGCGGACATCACGGCGGCGACCACCACGGCCGTCTCGGGGGCCGCCGAGCCGCGCTCGACGGGGTTGACGCGCAGCGCCACCCACAGCAGGGCGCCGTTCAGGAAGAACACCAGCAGGCCGAGGACGAGCGCCGGCACGAGCAGCAGCAGTCGCACCAGGAGCGGCCAGACCAGGGCGGACAGCAGACCGAAGGCGCCCGCGCCGAGGGCGGCGGTGACCGCGATGTCGGTGGCGCTGCTGCCGTCGGCCGACCGCAGCCGGAAGTCGGGCAGGATGCCGGCGAGGACCAGCATGGTGAGCGTGGAGACCGCCCACACGGTCACACTCCGCCCGATCTGACTGGCGACCTTCCGCCATCGCCCGTCACCCACGCCGCGCACACCTCGCGTTCCGTCTCTGGTCCGCCTCCACCCTGTCACAACGCCCTGATGTGCCTTTTCGCTCCCCTGGTCCGCCGCCCGGCGGGCTCAGCGGCCGTCGTAGCCGGCGGTCGGCATGGACAGCCTGCGGTGCACCCGGGCCTTCATCGCCGCGTCGTACGACGGCTCCGCACGGCCCACCGTCTCCACCCGCACCCCGCGCCGCGCGCACTCCTCGGTGAACTCGGCCACGGACGACAGGGCCCGCTCCAGCACCCTCCGGCTGGGCGCCACGAACAGGTCGGCCCCTGGGCGCATCCCGTCCCAGAGCAGCGCGTGGTCGGGGCGCAGGCCGCGCACCAGGAGTTCGCGGGCCACCACGTACCCGTGCTCGGCGGCCCAGCGCGCGCACATCGTGTGCTGGCCGCGGGAGTCCACCAGGAACGGATCGGCGTCCAGTTCCTCCAGCGGCGTCAGGCTCGCGATGGTCGTCACCCGCACCGGCGCCATGGCGTCCCCCTCACCTCGGGCCCACCTCGGGTTTTCGCCGACGACCCTACTCCTGCGCGTAGGCTTCGGGGAGTCGCGCGAGGGAGGCGAAGAGGTGCCGGTGGAGGTCACGTGGTGGGGGCACGCCACCTGCACGCTGGAGGACTCGCACACGCGCGTCCTCACCGACCCCCTGTTCGCACGTCGGCTGGCGCATCTGCGGCGCAGGCGCGGCGCGGTGCCGCCGCCGGAGGCGCTGCGCGCGGACGTCGCGCTGGTCTCCCATCTGCACGCCGACCACCTGCATGTGCCGTCGCTGGCCCGGCTCGCCCCGGGCACCCGGCTCCTCGTGCCCCGCGGCGCGTCCCGCGCGGTGCCGGGGCTGCGCAAGCTGACCGCGCTCGACGTCACGGAGATGGCGCCCGGTGACGTGACGTCCGTCGGGGCCCTCGCGGTGCGGGCGGTGCCCGCGCTGCACGACGGGCGGCGGCTGCCCGTCGGCCGGCGCCACGCGCCCGCCCTCGGCTACGTGGTGGAAGGGGAGGCGCGCACCTACTTCGCCGGGGACACCGGCCTGTTCGAGGACATGGCCAAGGAGGTCGGCCCGGTCGACACCGCGCTGCTGCCGGTGGGCGGCTGGGGGCCGTACCTGGGCGACGGGCACCTGGACGCGCGGCGCGCGGCGCAGGCGCTGGCGCTGCTGGGCGCGGCGAGCGCGGTGCCGGTGCACTACGGCACGTACTGGCCGATCGGGATGGACGCCGTGCGCCCCCACGAGTTCCACGCGCCGGGGCACGAGTTCGAGCGGCTGGCGGCGCGGCACGCGCCGGAGGCGGTGGTGCACCGGCTCGACCACGGGGCAAGCGTGCGTCTGGGGGGCGCGCGGTGATATCCCCTCCCTCGCTCGTACAGACGGCCGGCGGTCTGATACCTCCGGCGGCCGTGGCGCCCGAGTCGACCCAGCAGGCCATCGGGTACCCGTCGCTGTTCCTGCTGGTGCTGATCGGGGCGCTGGTGCCGGTGGTCCCGACCGGCGCGCTGGTCAGCTCGGCGGCCGTGGTCGCCTTCCACCGGACCGCGCCGTTCTCGATGGCGCTGGTGTTCGTGACGGCGTCGCTGGCCGCCTTCCTCGGCGACGTGGCGCTGTACTGGCTGGGGCGGCGCGGGATGACGTCGAAGAACGGCTCGCGCTGGCTGGAGGCGATACGGGAACGCGCCCCCGAGGAGCGGCTGGCGCAGGCCCAGGAGAAGCTCACCGACCACGGGGTGGCGGTGCTGGTGCTGTCCCGGCTGGTGCCGGCCGGGCGGCTCCCGGTGATGCTGGCCTGCCTGGTCGCCAAGTGGCCGCTGCGGCGCTTCGTGCGCGGCAATCTGCCGGCCTGTCTGGCCTGGGCGGCCACCTACCAGCTCATCGGCGTCCTCGGCGGCTCGCTGTTCCCCGAGCCCTGGGAGGGCGTGCTCGCGGCGATCGTGCTGACCGTGCTGATCAGCGTGGCGCCGAGCCTGTGGCGGCGGGTGCGCCGCACGCCCGCCGGCTGACGCCGGCCCCGGGTCAGGCGAGGACCCGCGACCCGCCGACCGGCAGGTCCCACAGCCGGTCCCGGGGCAGCCCGGCGGCCTCCCAGGCCGCGCGGACCCGGGTGAGCGGCTCGAGGACCGGCTCCGCGGACAGCACGAACGTGCCCCAGTGCATGGGCGCCATGTGCCGCGCCCCCAGGTCCTGGGCGGCGCGCACCGCCTCCTCCGGGTCGCAGTGCACGTCGGCCAGCCACCAGCGCGGGTCGTACGCGCCGATCGGCATCAGGGTCAGGTCGATGCCCGGATAGCGGCGGCCGATGCGGGCGAACCAGTGGCCGTAGCCGGTGTCGCCCGCGAAGTGCACGCGGTGGCCGTCGGGCGCGGTGAGCACCCAGCCGCCCCACAGCGAGCGGCAGGTGTCGGTCAAGGTGCGCTTGGACCAGTGGTGGGACGGCACGAAGTCGAAGCGGACGCCGTCCAGTTCGGCCGCCTCCCACCAGTCGAGCTCGGTGACCCGGGTGAACCGGCGGCGGTGGAACCAGCGGCCCAGGCCCGCCGGCACGAACATCGGGGTGTCGCGCGGCAGCCGTCGCAGGGTCGGGGCGTCCAGATGGTCGTAGTGGTTGTGGCTGATGACGACCGCGTCCACGCGGGGCAGCGCCTCCCAGGCCACGCCGACGGGGGTGACGCGGGCGGGCGTGCCGAGGATGCGCCGGGACCACACCGGGTCGGTGAGCACGGTGAGCCCGCCGATCCGCACCACCCAGCTGGCGTGGCCCGCCCAGGTCACGGCGAGCGTGCGGGCGTCCACGTCGGGCACCGGGCCCGGCGCGTACGGCAGGTCGGGGATGCCGGCGAGGCCCTCGGGGCCGGGCCGCACCGCGCCCTCGCGGGCGAACCGGGCGAAGGCCTTGAGGCCCGGCAGCGGGGCGGTCAGCCGGTCGTGGAAGGCGCGGGGCCACACGCGGCGCTCGGCGAGCGGACGCGGTTCGGCGAGCGGCGGGTTCGGGCGGTCGTCACGGGCCGCGGGGCCGGCGTCCGGTGCCGTGGCCGTCGTTCTGGTCGACTCGTGCCGCTGCGTCATCGAGAGGACTCCCATCGCCGAGCGTCGTCACGGAGATCGTCGAAGACCGATGCCACCTGGTTCAACGCGCGTCCCACCCGTGGCAGTTCCGCCGGTTCGTCCGCGTCCAGGCACGCCGCGCGCTCCTCGGGCGTGTCCCCCAGCAGGGGCGCGGTGCACAGCCGTACGCGCGGTGTCTCGAGGCCGTCGCCGAACCGGTGGCCGCCCGCCGCGGGCATGCCCAGGCGGCCGGTGAGGAAGTCCTCCAGCTCCTGCGCGTCGCCGACGCCGCGCGCGGCCAGCGCGGGCGCCAGCGGGGAGAGGTCCACGTACAGGTGCCGTCCGCACTGCGGGGGCCGGGCCAGGGCGCCCGCCGCGACGACGGCCCGGTGCGCGGCGGCGGCCACCCGCGCGTGCGTCCGCACGGACGCGGCGACGCGCGCGGTGACCGGCTCGGGCTCGGACAGGGCGTACCCGGCGGCCGCGGCGACGGGGGCCGCCACGCGCGCGTCGAGGGCGGTGAGCACGTCGAGGACGCGTGCGTGCAGCGCGCCGCCCTCCTCGCCCGCCGGGAAGCGGGCGACGGCGGCGGGCCAGCCGGGCGGGAGCAGGGAACCGGCGAGGTCGGTGACGACGGTGACCCGGTCGGGCAGCATCTCGGCGGGACTGAGCAGCACCGTGCCGTGCGGGTCGTGCAGCGTGTCGCGCCAGGTCTCGTCGCTGACCAGGTGCAGGCCCTCGCCGGCCGCGGCCTCCAGCGTCTCGTGCAGCAGCTCGGGCGGGGCGACCGTCGCGGTGGGGTCGTCGGCCACGGACAGCACAAGGAGACGCGGGTCGCGGCCCGCGGCACGCATCCGGCGCACGGTCTCCAGCAGCGCGTACGGGTCGGGCACGCCGCCGCTCTCGGCGGGGGTCGGAACGTGGAAGACGGGTCTGCCGAGCAGCCGCGCGTACGGCGCCCACCAGGAGGCGCACGGCCTCGGCACCAGGACGTCGCCGTCGATGGCGGCGGTCAGGGCGGTGAGCAGGGAGGGTGAGCCGGGGCCGAGGGCCGTGCGGTCGGGGGCGGCGGGCAGCCCGCGGCGCTCGCCGTGACCGCAGGCCGCGTCGATCAGGGCGGAGCCGCCGCCGACCGGTTCGGGGCCGACGCGGGAGGCGGCCGCCGCCAGCACCCCGGCCAGCTCGGGCAGCACCGGCAGCCCGTCGTCGGGGAGCGGCGGCCCGAAGCGGACCGGGCCGTGGCCTTCCGGGTGCGTCCGCATCGCCACCTCCGCGCAGTTGCCAGTGCCCGGCGCCGTGTCCCGGCGTCCGTCCGTGCCGTCCGTGCAGTCCTCGGCGAAGTCAGTACCCCGGGACCGGCCCGTCATGAGCACGGTGCCGGATCGGATGCGCCGCCGCACCGGCACGGCCGCCCGGCGGGGGCGTCAGAAGCGCGTCCGGCCGGTGCGCCGGCGGAGCAGCCGGTGCGCGCCGGCGCCGAAGGCGCCCGCGATCAGCAGACCGCCCGCGACCTGGGCGGGCACGGAGTCGGTGAAGGCGCCGCCGCCGCCGGCCTGGACGCCCTGGTGCGCGGTCGGCGAGGGGCAGGGCGTCGACGACGGCTTGTGGGTGGGGGTGGGCTTGTGAGTGGGGGACGGCGAGGTCGTGGGCGGGGCGGTCCAGAGCGGGGCCGCCTCCGGTCCGGCGGCCCCTGGACCGGCCACGGGCTCGGTCACGGGGTCGGCCACCGTGCGGGGCGGGGCCTTGTGGTCCATGGCGCCGGGGTCGGCGGCGTACGGATCGGCGGCATACGGATCGGCGGCATACGGGTCGGCGTAGGAGTCCGTCGCACCGGGATCCGTGCCGTACGGGCCGGTCCCGCCGGGGTCCGCTCCGGGGTCCTGCGGCGTGCCGGGTGTGCCCTGAGGGCCCGGTACTCCGGCGCGCTCCTCGGCGCCCGCGTCGGGGATCAGCTCCTCCAGCCCGGCGGGCGGCTCCTCCGCCGGTCCTGGCGCGAGCGGGTCGGTCTCCGCCGGTTCCTCGGGGGCGAGGCCCTCGGCGGTGTCGAGGGACGTGGCGCCGTAGAGGTCGGCCTCGGTGAACTCCTCCACCAGGGTCTCCGACTCGTACTCCTCGACGTCGTGCGCGCCCGGCGCGGTCGGGTTCGGCGTCGCGCTGCGGGAGGCGTGCCCTTGCCGGCCGTGCCCGGCGGTCGGGGTCGCGCACGGGGAGGGGGACGCCCAGGAGCCCACGCTGCCGGGGGTCGTCAGGGCGGACGCGGCCGGTGCGAGCGCGCCGAGGACGGTGCCGGCGACGGCGGCGACGGACAGGACTCGGACGGTGCGGCGCATGGTGCGGGCTCCTTCGGCGACGGCTGGGGCGCGGCGGTCGCCCCGGTGCCATCACAGCCCGCCCGTCCCTGCCTCGCGCGCGGCCGGACCCCATTCGCGGGACCGGACGCACCCGCGTGGGTGAGGAACGGGCGCCGGCGCCTCCCGCTCACTCCTCGCCGGTCTCGCCCATCACCTGGTCGCGAACCCGGCCGCAGCTGCGGCTGATCAGCCGGGAGACGTGCATCTGCGACAGGCCCAGCTCCTGCGCGATGCTGTTCTGCGTCATGTCGTCGAAGAAGCGCATGTAGAGGATCGCCCGCTCGCGCTCGGGGAGCTCGGCCAGCCGGTCCCTGACCGCCTCGCGGTCGACCACGGTGTCCAGCGCGGGGTCGGGGCCGCCCAGGGTGTCGCCCAGGGACCAGCCGTCTCCGCTGCCGGGCACCTCGGCGTCCAGGGACAGCGCGCTGAAGCTCTCCGCCGCCGACTGGCCGGTGCGCACCTCGTCCTCGGTCAGCCCGGCGTGCCCGGCGATCTCGGCGACGGTGGGGCTGCGGCCCTGGACGGTCTGGGAGAGGTCCTGGGAGGCGTGCCGGACGCGGTTGCGCAGCTCCTGGACGCGGCGCGGGACATGCAGGGTCCACATGTGGTCGCGGAAGTGCCGCTTGATCTCTCCGGTGACGGTCGGCACGGCGTAGCTCTCGAAGGCGTTGCCGAGGTCCGGGTCGTACCGGTCGACGGCCTTGACCAGCCCCAGCGCGGCGACCTGGCACAGGTCGTCGTAGCTCTCGCCGCGGCTGCGGAACCGCCCGGCGAGGCGGTGTGCCATGGGGAGCCAGGCCCGTACCAGCTCCTCGCGGAGCGCCTCCCGCTCGGGCCCGTCGGGCAGGGCGGCGAGCCTGCGGAAGTCCGCCGCGGTGTCGGGTGCGTCGTGATGGGGATGCGTCTTGGCGCCTGTTCGGCTCGGCATGGTGCGTCGCACTCCCTAGGAGGTGCTCGGGGACGGACGGTCACCGTGGCGGACGCACCCGCCGGAACAGGGACGTCCGGGGCGGTTCTGCCGCCGCCACGGACGTGCCTCCTGTCCGAAGCACTTCCCGTGCGCGTTCCCCGGTGTCAGCCGTGCAAACCTCCCAGGGGCCGGTCGCGTGGTTCGGGATCCGCCTCACGGGGCGGCAGGACGTGCTCCTCGTAGCGGCCCAGCAGCAGGATCACGCCGAGCATGAGGAACGGGACGAGCAGCGCGAGCACCGCCATGACCGGTCCTTCCGGAAGCCGCGTGGGGGGCGGACCGTCCGGGTCTCCCCCGGCCCCGGCGTCAAACCACGGCGGCAGGGACCCGCCCCCTGAGGCTCGGCCCGGATCGCCTCCCGTGACCCGGTGTCGGCCCGCGCTCCTCGGGTACGCGGTGCGCACCCCCGAAGGATCTGGAGGGAGACATGCAGCGAGGCAGTGACCGGCTCAGCGTCCACCGTGACGACGAGATGAAGCACGAACTGCAGGGCCTGCTGCGGTCCGGACATCCCACCCGCACCGAGGAATGGCACGATCCGGAGCCGTTCGCCGACGACGACCCCGACGTGGCGCGCGGACCGGTGACACCGGGCCGGGACCCGTCGTCGCTGGAGACGGTGCGACTGGAATTGGCCCGCTCCCTGACCCGCGGGGACTTTCCCGCGGGCCCCCGTGAACTCATGCGTGCCCTGGACCGGCGGCACGCCCCCGACACGCTCGTCGAGGCGCTGGAGCGGCTTCCCCGCAAGGAGCGGTACCACAGCGTCCAGGAGCTGGCCCAGGCGCTGACCGGGGTCCGGGAGACCGAGACGGCTTGACCGGAAAGGAGGCCCGCCGGCCATGGCCGAGTTCGTGAAGGACGTCATGACCCCCGGCGTGGTCGCGGTCCGTCCGGACGCCTCGGTCGTCGAGGCCGCGCGGCTGATGCGCGGCCAGAACATCGGCGACGTGGTGGTGGCGGACGGACAGCGCGTCGTGGGGGTGGTCACCGACCGGGACATCACCGTGCGGGCGGTGGCCGAGGGCCGGGACCCGTACGCGGTGAGCGTCGGGTCGGTGTGCACGCCTGACCCGCTGACGCTGGCTTCGGACGACCCGGTGGCGTCGGCCGTCGCCCTGATGCGGGAGCACGCGGTACGGCGGATCCCCGTGGTGGAGGGCGGGCTGCCCGTCGGTCTGGTGACCCTCGGCGACCTGGCCGAGGCCCGTGACCCCGGGTCGGCCCTCGCCGACATCAGCCGCGCGGACCCCGACGTCACCGGCTGACGCGACGAGCACGGCGGATCGGCACGGATCGACACTTCGGATCGGCACGGACGACGGACCGGCACGGACGACGGACCGGTACGGACGACAGACCGACGCAGACGACAGACCGACGAAACGACGAAAAGACGAAGGGACGTAGCGCCATCATGCGCATCGCATTTCTGACCGCACCCGAGGGTGTCGAGCAGGTGGAGCTGACCGAGCCCTGGAAGGCGGCCGAGCAGGCGGGCCACGAGCCCGTGCTGGTGTCGACGCAGTCCGGGGAGATCCAGGCGTTCAACCACCTCGACAAGGCGGACACCTTCCCCGTGCAGGAGGTCGTCGGCGACACCTCGGCGGACTCCTTCGACGGCCTGGTGCTGCCCGGCGGGGTCGCCAACCCGGACTTCCTGCGGATGGACGACAAGGCCGTCGCGTTCGTGCGGGACTTCTTCGAGCAGGGCCGGCCGGTGGCCGCCATCTGTCACGCGCCGTGGACGCTGGTCGAGGCGGACGTCGTGCGCGGCCGAGTCCTGACCAGCTGGCCCAGCCTGCAGACCGATCTCCGCAACGCGGGGGCCACGTGGGTGGACGAGCAGGTCAAGGTCTGCGACCACGGCTCGAACAAGCTGGTCACCAGCCGTAAGCCGGACGATCTCAAGGCGTTCTGCGAGACCTTCCTGGAGGTGTTCGCGGCGGAGCGCGCCTCGTAGCCGCGCAGGTGCCGACGGACGGGAGTCCCGCTGGAGCGGGACTCCCGTCCGTCGTTCACGTGCCCGAGGCGGTCGGCGTCGCGGAGTCCGAGGCGGTCCGCTCCCGGGCGCCCTCGCGGGTGCGGCCGGGCGCGACGGGGCGGTGCGGGTTGCGCCGCAGGTACTCCCCCTCCAGCTGCGCCATGCGCTCGTTGTGGGTCCGCAGCGCGTCGTTGGACCCGTACAGCAGCGTGTCGTGGCGCGTGCGGTGAATGGTCTCCAGCTCCTTCATGAGCTGCTGGTCGTCCAGGCGGCTCGGGTCGACTCCGGTCATCGTGGTGCCCCGCTCGTCGTGTGCGTTCATGCGTCCCGGGTACCCGCGCCGCGCCCCGGGCCACCACGTGTCAGCGCGCGCGTTCCACCCGGCGTTCGTCCCAGACCGGCTCCGGGGTCTCACGGACCCGGCCGTCGCTGCCGAAGACCAGGAACCGGTCGAAGGAGCGGGCGAACCAGCGGTCGTGGGTGACGGCCAGGACGGTGCCCTCGAAGCTCTCCAGCCCCTCCTGCAGGGCTTCCGCCGATTCCAGGTCGAGGTTGTCGGTGGGCTCGTCGAGCAGCAGGGCCGTGACGCCCTGGAGCTCCAGCAGCAGGATCTGGAAGCGGGCCTGCTGTCCGCCGGAGAGCCGGTCGAAGGTGCGCTCCGCCTGCTGGGTCAGCTCGTAGCGGCGCAGCCGGGACATGGCGGCGCCCCGGTCCTGGGCGTGCTCGGTCCACAGGATGTCGAGCAGCGTGCGGCCGATCAGCTCGGGGTGGGCGTGGGTCTGGGCGAAGTGCCCGGGCACCACGCGCGCGCCGAGCCGCCAGCCGCCGGTGTGCGCGACGTCCTCGCCGGCCAGCAGGCGCAGGAAGTGCGACTTCCCGGAACCGTTGGAGCCGAGCACCGCGACCCGCTCGCCGTAGAACACCTCCAGGTCGAACGGCTTCATCAGGCCGGTCAGCTCGAGCCGCTCGCAGGTGACGGCGCGGACGCCGGTGCGGCCGCCCTTGAGGCGCATGCGGATGTCCTGCTCACGCGGCGGCTCCGGCGGCGGTCCCGCCTCCTCGAACTTGCGCAGCCGGGTCTGGGCGGCGCGGTAGCGGGACGCCATGTCCGGGCTGTTCTCGGCGGCCTGCCGCAAGGTCAGCACCAGCTTCTTCAGCTGGGCGTGCTTCTCGTCCCAGCGGCGGCGCAGTTCCTCGAAGCGGGCGAAGCGCTCGCGCCGCGCCTCGTGGAAGGTGGCGAAGCCGCCGCCGTGCACCCAGGCGTCGGCGCCCGCCGGGCCGGGTTCGAGCGAGACGATCTTCTCGGCGGCGCGGGCGAGGAGTTCCCGGTCGTGGGAGACGAACAGGACCGTCTTGCGGGTCTCGGCCAGGCGCTCCTCGAGCCACCGCTTGCCGGGCACGTCCAGGTAGTTGTCGGGCTCGTCGAGCAGCAGCACCTCGTCGGGGCCGCGCAGCAGCGCCTCCAGCACCAGCCGTTTCTGCTCACCGCCGGAGAGCGTGCTCACCTGCCGCCACTGGGCCTTCTCGTAGGGGACGCCCATCGCGGCCGTGGTGCAGATGTCCCACAGCGTCTCGGCCTCGTAGCCCTGGACCTCGGCCCAGTCGGAGAGGGCCTGCGCGTAGCGCATCTGGGCGGCCTCGTCGTCGACGGTCATGATGGCGTGCTCGGCGGCGTCCACCGCGCGGGCGGCCTCGCGGATACGGGGCGGCGCCACGGACACCAGCAGGTCGCGCACGGTGGTGTCGTCCCGTACGGAACCCACGAACTGGCGCATCACGCCGAGGCCGCCGGTCACGGCGACGCTGCCGCCGTGCGGGGCGAGCTCGCCGGAGAGGATGCGCAGGAGGGTCGTCTTGCCGGCGCCGTTGGGTCCCACGAGGGCCATGACGGCCCCCTCCCCCACCCGGAACGACACGTCTCCCAGGAGTGTCCTCCCGTCGGGGAGGTGGTACTCGAGGTGCGCTGCTTCCAGGTGTCCCATGGGCGCGATTCTGCGGGGCGCCGGGAGCGCCTGGCAAACGGGTTTCCGGCACCCCTTCCACCCGATGACCGTTCCATTATGTGAAACGCCCATCTCATCATGCGGCCATGGCGGGTAACGTGAACGTCCCCGACGACGAGTTGAAAGGGTGGCCCGCCATGCCGCACGCACGGGAGACCGCCGTCTACACGCACGGACACCACGAGTCGGTGCTGCGGTCGCACACCTGGCGCACCGCGGAGAACTCGGCGGCGTACCTCCTCGGGGCGCTGAAGCCCCACATGCGGATCCTGGACATCGGCTGCGGGCCCGGCACCATCACCGCCGGCCTGGCCGCCCTGGTGCCCGACGGACACGTCACGGGACTCGACCGGGAGCCGGGCATCCTGGAGCGGGCGCGCGCGGTGGCCGGCGAGCGGGGCCTGACGAACGCGGACTTCGTGACGGGGGACGTGCACGCGCTGGACTTCCCCGACGACACCTTCTGCGTGGTCCACGCCCACCAGGTGCTCCAGCACGTGGGCGACCCGGTGGCCGCGCTGCGCGAGATGCGGCGGGTGACGAAGCCGGGCGGGTACGTGGCCGTCCGGGACGCGGACTACGCGGCGATGACCTGGTATCCGGGGTCGGCGGGCCTCGACGACTGGCTGGACCTGTACCGGCGCGTGGCGCGGGCCAACGGGGGTGAGCCGGACGCCGGGCGGCGGCTGAAGGCGTGGGCCCTGGAGGCGGGGTTCACCGACGTCACGGCGACGACGGGCACCTGGACCTACTCCACGGCGGAGGAACGCGCCTGGTGGAGCGGGCTGTGGGCGGACCGCACAGTGGCGTCGGCGTACGCGGAGCGGGCCGTGGAGGGCGGGCACGCCACCCGCGCGGAGCTGGAGGCCGTGGCCGGGGCGTGGCGTGAGTGGGGCGCCCGGGAGGACGGCTGGTTCGCCGTGCTGCACGGGGAAGTCCTCTGCCGTAAGGACGCCTGACCGGCGGCGGGACAGGGCCGGCGCCCCGGGTCTCAGTCCCGGGGCAGCAGCGGCCCGAGCGGGCCGAGGTCGAGGTTGAGGTCCTCGGGGCGCAGTCCGTAGCGGTCGCGCAGCTCGGCCATGCGGTCCTCCAGCAGCATGAGGGTCAGCCCGACCCGCTCCTCCTGCTCCTCGGTGAGGTCGCCCTCGTCGAAGCGGCGCACCGCCTGGCGCTCCATGAGCTGGCGGAGCAGTTCCACGACGGTCAGCACCAGCTTCACCAGGTCGCGCTCGACCGTGTCCGGTTCCAGGTCGAGGCGCCGGCGGGGCTTGGGGCGCGGCTCGGCGGGGCGGGGCGCGGCCTGCGGGTGCGCGTCGAAGGACGCCTCGGGATCCAAGGGCGACCGGCCCTCGAAAAGGTCGGCGTCGGTCACCGTGACGGGGTCCGGCGCGTCGGACGTGCGGTGCCGCGGGTCGTCGGTCACGGGGACTCCTCGAAGGGCGAGGGGACGTTCTGGTTCACGGAGCTGATCAGCGCGTTGAGGTCGATGCGGACCAGGTCGACGTCGGCGATGCGCAGCGTGATGTCGCCCGTGATCACCACACCGCCGGCCAGCAGCCGGTCGAGCAGGTCCACCAGGGCGATCTCGCGCCGTTCGACGACGGTCACGTGGTCCCCTCCCCGGCGGTCCTCCCACCGGCGGTCTCCTCGCCGGTGGTTTCCTCGCCCGCGAACGAGTAGGCCGCCCATGGCCCGGTGAGCTCCACCCGCAGCCCCGGGGAGTCGTCCTTCGTCCGCTCCACCTGCTCCACGAACGCCTCCGACTGACCGCGCGGCACCAGGTAGGCGGCGTTGAGCACGTTGCGGCCCCGGTGGCCGGACAGGGTCGGGTTCTGCGGCGCGTGCAGCCGCGAGTCCTCGGCGAAACCGGCCAGGGTCCCGTGCAGCCGGGTCGCGAAGGTCTCGGCCCGCTGCCACTGCTCCTCCCGCGACCGCGTCTGCTCCCGGCGCCGGCGCAGGTAGTCCCGCCCGGACATCGCCGCGGGCTGCGGCGCGGGCTGCTCGGGGGCCTGCTCCGGCCCGGACTCCAGGAACACCTTGACGCCCCACTCGACCCGGCCCTCCAGCCGGTCCAGCCGGCGCAGGAAGTTCTCCTCGCGCGCCTCGATCATGGACCGTACGCCGCTGTCGTCACGGAAGACGGTGCCGAGCCGCAGCGGCAGCGGGGTGGTGACGGTGGTGAGCGCGTCGATCACCCCCTGGTGGGCCCTGGCGACCGAGGTCAGCCAGTCCAGGTCCTCCAGGTGTGCCCGCAGCGGCTCCTCCGCGAAGTCCGCCTCGGGCACATGACTGACCACGGCCACCAGGTCGTGGTGCGGCACCAGCCGGGGCGGGTCGCCGCCCACCCCCGTGAGCTGGGCCTGGAGCGGTGTGCCGAAGGGGCGGCAGACCGCGTAGACGTAACGCAGTCCCGTCACGGGGTCTCCTCCTCGGAGCGGCGCGGCTCCAACTCCTCGAGCCGGGCCAGGCGCTCGCGCAACTCGGCATTCTCGCGGGCCAGTTCGTCACGCCGGGCGCGTGAGGACAGCGCCGGGTCGGACTCCCACCAGTCGATCCCCATCTCCTTGGCCTTGTCCACGGAGGCGACGACGAGGCGCAGCTTGATGGTGAGCAGTTCGATGTCCAGCAGGTTGATCTTGATGTCGCCCGCGATCACCACGCCCTTGTCCAGCACCCTTTCCAGGATGTCGGCGAGATTGGCGCTGCTGCCCTGGCCGTACGGGTCGGGGAGTCGGCTGGGAGTTGTCATCGGCGGCTCCGGCCCTCGGGTTCCTCAGGAGCGGCCTCGTCGGCCGGCTCGTCGTCCTCGTATTCCTCGTCCTCGTCCTCGTACTCCTCCTCCGGAGGGACGCCCTCCTCGTCCTCGTCGTCGGCGGCGGCTTCCTCGTCCTCGTCCTCGTACGGGTCGTCGGGCTCGGCGCCGCCGGCCTCGTCCTCGTACTCGTCCTCGGGCCCGGCGCCCTCCTCGTCCTCGTACTCCTCGTCCTCGTCGTACGCGTCCTCGGGGCCGCCGTCGGTCTCACCCTCGGGAGCTTCCTCGTCGTACTCCTCGTCCTCGGGAGCTTCCTCGTCCTCGGTAGCCTCCTCGTCCTCGGAGCCCTCGGAGTCCTCGGCCCCGGCGTCCTCGTGCTCCCCCTCGGGGCCGCCCCGCTCCTCCTCTTCCTCGGCCAGGGCGTCCTCGTGGCTCTTGACGACCTCGCCCTCGCGGATCTCGCCGCGCCAGCTGTCCTCCGCCTCGCCCTTGATCGTGATGAAGCGGGCGAAGTTCTTCAGGTCGAGCCGGGCACGGCGGCCCTGGGCGCGCCAGATGTTGCCGGTCTTCTCGAAGAAACCCGAGGGGTAGTACTCGATCACCATCAGGACCCGGGTCAGGTTGTCGGCGATCTTGTGGAAGGAGACGACGCCCTTCATCGTGCCCTTGGCGCCCTCCGTGGACCACGCGATGCGGTCGTCCGGGACCTGTTCGTTCGTCGTGGCCTTCCAGCTGCGGTTGGACCACCAGATCTTCGCCTGCCAGTCCGACGTCGTGTCGTCGGACTTGTTGGCGCTCTTCACGCCCTTGGCGAAGGTGCTGAAGTCCTGGTACTGCGTCCACTGGTCGTACGCCGTGCGCAGCGGCACACCGACGTCGATGTACTCCATGATGACGGTCGGCTTGTTGCCGGAGGACTTCTTGCGCTTGCCCTTGCCGCCGCCCAGGTTCTGCAGGGCGCCCTTGACGCTGTCCTTGGCGTGGGTGGCGCCGAGCTCCACGGCGGTGCGCAGCGGGCCCTTGCCCTCGGCGAGCTTCTTGCCGCCGTCGGCGGCGAGCTTGGCGAAGCCGGGGCTGTTGCCCTCGGCGATGTCGTTGAGCTTGCCGGTGGTCTCGCCCAGCTTCTGGCCGACGCCGGTCAGCAGCCGGGTGGCCTGGGCGGCGAGGTAGTCCTGCAGCTCGGCCTTGAGCCGGTCCGCGGCCTCGCTGTGGGCGAGTTCGGACAGCGGGTTCTTGGCGCCGTCCGCACCGTCACGTGCGGCGGACGTGGCCCGCCCGACGGTCTCGGTCATCACTCACCGCCTCCCTTCGAGGGACGAGGGCGGGCGCCGCGCGAGGCGGACGCGGTCTTCTTCGCGGCCGTCTTCTTGGCGGCTGCCTTCTTCGCAGGGCCGCCGGCGGCGCGCTTGGCCGGTGCGGCCTTCTTCGCCGCGGAGCCCTTCTTGGCCGGGGCCTTCTTGGCGGCCTTCTTCGCCGTCCGCGCGGTGTCGGGCTCGCGCCCGCGCCCGCCGTCGTCCCGGTCCTCACCGGTGTCGTCCGGCTCGTGGTCGTCCGGCCCCTCGCCGGTGTCCTCCGCGTCCCGGTCCTCGGCCCCGCCGCCGGAGAGCCGGCCGCGCACCTCCGCGGTGCGGCCGTGCAGGCGGTCGGCGAGCGAGCTGATCTGCCGCTCGACCAGCGCGCCGGAGGCGGCCTTGCCGGCACCCCGCAGTTCACCCCGGAGCTGGTCGCCCAGCTCCTTGAACTGCGGGTTGTCGCGAAGCTGCTGCGACACCAGGTCGGCGACGGCCCGCGGGCTCAGGTTGAGTTTCTTTCCCGCCACCAGTCCGCCGACGGCCAGCGCCATTTTCAGCTTCTTGGTCCGTCCCAGGAGGTATCCGGCCCCTATGGCGAGGCCCAGTCCCGTTCGATTCATCGTTGTGCCGTCCCGTCCCCTTGACCCGCGCCTGAGCGCGTCGCGATCTCCAACCGGTCCAGGAGTGCGTCCTCCTGTTCGTCGAACTCCTCCTCGGTGATCTCCCCTGCCTCCAGCAGTTCCTCCAGCCGGGCCAGCTCGGCACGGATGGTCGCGGGGTCGTAGTAGATGCGTTCCGCTTCCTGCAGGACCTGCCGGATGGCCCAGGCGCCGCCACGCGCCGGGGCGAGCGGCAGCAGCAGCACTTCCGAGATCAGGCCCATCTCGTCACTCCGCTCCGGTGTCCGCCCCCGCGGCCGTGGTGCCCGCCGGCTCGGCCGGGCCGGGCTCGACGAAGCTGTACGGCGGCAGTGGGCCGTTCAGTCGTATCTCCAGGTGGGGCATGTCCGCGCGGGCCTGCTCCACCGCGGCCAGGAACTCCTCCGCCGTCGCGCGCTTCACCAGGTACGAGACGTTGGCGAGCCAGCCGGTGGACTCGGGGCCCACGCTCTCGGCGTCGGCGATGCCGCGCAGCGCGTTCTCCAGCGCGGCGCCGTCCTCGGCCTCCCGGGCCTTGACGGCCTCGGCGACCATCTCTCCGAGGCGGATCTTGTCGTCGTAACTGCCGCCGCCGGACTGCCGGTTGGCCTCCGCGAGGGCGCGGATCTCCGGGTTGAGGGCCATCACGTGGTGGAGGACGGCCTCTTCCACGTGGTTGGCCTTGACGTTGTACTCGACGCGGCCGTCGAGGGCGCGCAGCCGCTCCAGGTAGTGGTCGGCGCGTTCGGCGAGGACGGAGGTGACGGTGTCGTCGTCGGGGGCGACGCTGCCGAACCGCATGGGCAGGACGCAGCCGCCCGCGCCGATCTCGCTGAGCACGTTCTGGTGGGCGAGCAGCTCACGCCGCTTGGGGCGCAGGCCCTCGGGGGCGTCGCTGACGACGGCCGCCAGATCGCCCTGGGTCAGCACCCGCAGCGGGCGCGCCGGGTCGCCGACCCCGCCCATGCCCTCCGGCAGGGACGGGTGCGAGGCGGCGGTGATGCCGTAGACGTACGTGCTCACTCCTGCTCCTCCTTGCGCCGCGACGTGCTCTTACGGGCCCGGGGGCGCGACTCCGTCTCGCCCTCGCGCCCCTGCTTGAAGGCGTCCGAGATGGTCTCGGCGGCGCCGGAGAGGGCTCCCTTGGACTTGCCGCGGGCGCCGGACTCGGTCACCTCGCCGACGATCTCGGGGAGCCCGGGGCTCTTGTTGGGCCCGGACTCGAGGTCGAGCCGGTTGCACGCCTCCGCGAAGCGGAGGTAGGTGTCGACGCTCGCGACGACGACACGGACGTCGATCTTGAGGATCTCGATGCCGACCAGGGACACGCGCACAAATGCGTCGATGACGAGCCCCCTGTCCAGAACAAGCTCAAGCACGTCGTAGAGGCCGCTGCTGCCGCCTCCGCCGCCGGACTGCTGTGCCGGTACGACTGTCATGCCGGCCATTCCTCCTCGATGTCGGGGATACGTGGATGTAGGGATGTGCTTGCTGTCGTGCGGCCTAGCGGCCGCCGGGCCTGCGCGCGTCGGCGCGTCCGCGCTCGTAGCGGCGGACCCTCCGGTACCCGGTGAGGTCCCCGTCGGGGTCCAGCTCCACCTGGTAGCTCGCCATCAGGCTCATCGTGTCGGGCACCCGCTCCAGCTCCAGAACCTCGACCTCCAGCACCCAGCCCTCCGAGGTCTGCTCGAAGGAGGACACGGACTCGGCCTCCATGCCGGTGAGCTCCGCGAGCTGCTCGCGCGCCTGGCGCAGCACCTGCATGGGCTTCGGCTTCTTCCGTTCCGTGGTGCTCTCGGTCGTGTCGCTGTCGCTCTCGGGCCGCTTGCGGGGTGCGGTTCGTTTACGGGGCGTACGTGAGGTCCGGGCCTCCTGGGAGTCCTGGCCCTCACGGGAGTCCTGGGATTCCTGTGAATCTTGTGACTCTTCGGTGTTCTTCGTGTTCGACATGGCCACCTCCCCCTCCGTGTGGCCGCAAGTGTGTTCGCCAAACCTCCGAGGGTTCACCCGATCGCCATGTGCGGCTGTCACCCCTGGTCGCGACGGGGTAAGGGGGGACGGCGCCGGCGGGTCAGCCGCGCAGTCCGGCGAGCCGCCGACGGGCCGGAGCGAGGGAGCGGCCCTTGCGGTTCAGCCCCGCCCACGGGTCCGTGGCGGCCTGCTCGACGGCGTCCTCCACCGTCCAGCGGCGGGCGTGCAGCTCAGGGTCGTCGAGCTGCTCCCAGGTGACCGGTGCGGCGACGGGTGCTCCCGGCAGGGCGCGGACCGTCCAGGGGGCGACCGCGGTCTGCGCGTACGCGTTGCGCCCCACGTCGAGATAGAGCCGGTCACCGCGGTCCTTCTTGCGGGCCGCGGTGGTGAGCCGGTCCGGGTGGGCGTCGGCCAGCGTGTCGGCGACCTCGCGGGCGAACTCCCGCACCGAGTCGAAGTCCTGGCCGCCGTCGAGCGGCACGACCACGTGCAGACCCCGCGAACCGGTGGTCATCAGGGCGGAGGGCAGGGCGAGTTCGTCCAGCAGCTCCCCCAGCAGCCGGGCGGCCTCCCGCACGTCCTCGAAGTCGTCGCCGGACGGGTCGAGGTCGAAGACGAGCCGGTCCGGACGGTCCACGTCGTCGGCGCGGGAGAGCCAGCGGTGGAGCGTGATGCTCGCCTGGTCGACCAGGTACAGGAGGGTCGCGGTGTCGTCGCACACGGTGTGCGTGACCGTTCCGCCCTCCTTGCCGACCTTCACCCGGGTGATCCAGTCCGGGTAGCTGTCGGGGGTGTTCTTCTGCATGAAGGCCGGGCCTGCGATGCCGTCGGGCCGCCGGTCCAGCATCAGCGGCCGGCCCCGCAGGTGGGGCAGCATGTGGCGGGCGACGGCCCGGTGGTACTCGACGAGGTCGCCCTTGGTGTACTCCCGGGCGCCGTCGCCGCCCGGGAGGAGCACCTTGTCCGGGCGGTGGATCTCCACCCGGCGCCGGCCGGCCCGTACGGTGCGCGAGCCGCCGTCGCTCACGACACGATCGCCTCTCCCACCAGCAGCCTGCCGGCCGCGGCGATCGACGCGGCGTCGATCCCGGCGGCGTGCAACTGCTCCTCGGGCGCGGCCGAACCCGGCATGTTCCGCACGGCGAGCCGCACCAGCCGGGGCACGGGACTCCCGTCGCCGAACGCCTCGGCGACCGCGTCGCCGAGCCCGCCCTCGGGGTGGTGGTCCTCGACGGTCATCAGACAGCCGGTCTCCTCGGCGGCCGTGCGCAGCGTCTGCACGTCGACGGGCTTCACCGAGTACAGGTCGACGACCCGTACGGCGATGCCCTCCTCGGCGAGCGCGTCGGCGGCGGCCAGCGCCTCCGGCACGGTGACGCCCGCGGCGACCAGGGTGAGCCGGTCCTGGCCGGAGGAGCGCAGCACCTTGCTGCCGCCGACGGGGAACTCCTCGTCGGGGCCGTAGAGCACGGGGCTCTCGCCGCGCGAGGTGCGCAGGTAGCGGATGCCCTCCAGACCGGCCATGGCGGCGACCAGGCGGGCGGTCTGGTTGGCGTCGCACGGGTACAGCACGGTGGAGCCGTGCACCGCCCGCATCATCGCCAGGTCCTCCAGGCCCATCTGGCTGGGTCCGTCCTGGCCGATGGCGACGCCCGCGTGCGATCCGACGAGGTTCAGGCCCGAGCCGCTGACCGCGGCCATCCGGACGAAGTCGTGGGCGCGGGTGAGGAAGGCCGCGAACGTGGACGCGAACGGGAGCCAGCCGCGCGCGGCGACCCCGACCGCGTCGGCGACCATCTGCTGCTCGGCGATGTAGCACTCGACGTAGCGCTCGGGGTGTTCCTTGGCGAAGTACTCCAGACGGGTGGAATCGCCGACCTCGCCGTCCAGGGCGACGACGTCGTCACGCGCGGAGCCCAGGGCGGCCAGCGCCTCGCCGAAGGCGTCACGGGTGGCCACGTCCTCGCCGCGCTCCCAGCGGGGCAGCTGGGGCGTGGTGATCCGCCGGGCGGGGGCCTCGCCGTCGGCGGGCGGCGCCTGGACGGTGATGCGCAGGTCGCGGGGGCCGCCCAGTTCGGCGATCGCGTCCTCCGCCTCCGGCAGCGGCTTGCCGTGCAGCCCCTCCCGGTCCTGCACGGACTCCACGCCCTTGCCCTTGAGGGTGCGGGCGAGGATCGCGGTCGGCTGGCCCCGGGTGGACAGCGCCTCGCCGTACGCGCGGTCCACCGCGTCCACGTCGTGGCCGTCCACCTCGACGGTGTGCCAGCCGAACGCCTGGAAGCGGCGTGCGTAGGCGTCGAGGTCGTGGCCGTGCCGGGTGGGGCCGCGCTGGCCGAGCCGGTTGACGTCCACGACGGCGGTCAGGTTGTCCAGGTTCTCGTACGCGGCCTGCTCGGCCGCCTCCCACACGGAGCCCTCGGCCAGCTCGCTGTCGCCGCACAGCACCCACACGCGGAAGTCGGTGCGGTCCAGCCGCTTCCCGGCGAGCGCGATGCCGACGCCGACGGGCAGCCCCTGCCCGAGGGAGCCGGTCGCCGTCTCCACCCAGGGGAGCTTGCGGGGCGTGGGGTGGCCCTCGAGGCGGCTGCCGTTCTCGCGGAAGGTGAGCAGCTCATCGTCGCCGATGACGCCGGCCGCCTTGTAGGTGGCGTACATCAGCGGGGAGGCGTGGCCCTTGGAGAGGACGAACCGGTCGTTGGCGGGGTGGTCGGGGCGCTCGAAGTCGTAGCGCAGGTGGCGGGCGAAGAGGACGGCCATGAGGTCGGCCGCGGACATCGACGACGTGGGGTGCCCGGAGCCGGCCGCGGCCGCCGCCCTGACACTGTCCACCCGCAACTGCTGTCCGAGTTCGACGAGATCACCGGTGTTCATGCGTCTCCTTCGGTAAAGCGGTCGGTGCGCCGTACGGGCCCGGGCGCCACGTCGGGGCCGGGCCCCGGCTGGTCGGGGGGCGGCGCGACGTCGGACGTGCCCGCGGTGGGCCGGTTCTTCGCGGGCTCGCCACCCGGCTGGTTCCTCGCTGGCTCGCCACCCGGCTGATTCCTCGCCGGCTCGCCACCCGGCTGATTCCTCGCCGGCTCGCCACCCGGCTGGTTCCTCGCCGGCTCGCCACCGGACCGGGTCTTCACGGATTCGCCGCCCGGCTTGCCGTCCGTGTCCGTCGGGCCGGCGCTCCCGGGCCGGCCCGGGACGCGCGCGACCTCGGGGGACGCGGTGTCCAGCGGCACGGACCAGGACCGTACGAGCCCCAACTGGACGGCCTGCCGCGGCAGTACGGCGTCCAGCAGCCAGTCGGCGGCCACCCGCACCCGGTTGCCGGGCATCGCGGCGAGGTGGTAGCCGCGGGTCACCGCCCCTGCCGCCACCCCGGAAAGATTGACGCCGAGCGGATTCGCGGCGGCCTTGGCGCCGCCGAGGTCCACCACGAACCCCAGGTCCTTGTGGCGGTACGCCTGCCGCTCCCCGTCGCCGAAGGACGCGGCGATGTTGTGCGCGCAGACCTTGCCCTGCCGCCAGGCGTGCTGGGCGGTCATCGGGGTGTACGAGCCGGGGTTCTCCAGGTCCGGCACGGCGGCCGCGTCACCGCAGGCGAAGACCTCCGGGCGGCCCGGCACCTGGAGGTGCGGGTCGACCAGCAGCCGGCCGCGTTCCATCGGCAGGCCGAGGGACTCGGCGAGCGGGTCGGGGCGTACGCCCACGCACCACACGAGGGTGCGGGTGTCGACGAACTCCCCGTCGGTGAGCAGCACGCCGTCGGAGGTGGCCTCCTTCACGGAGGTGCCCATCCGGACGTCCACGCCCCGCTCCCGCAGCACCGTGTCGGCGGTGCGGGAGAGGCGTTCGTCCAGCTCGGGCAGGACCCGGTCGGCGATGTCGAGCAGGATCCAGCGGGGCCGCATGCCGGTGCGCAGCGGCTGCTTGGCGACCTGCGCGTCGGTGAAGAGCTGGCCGTGCGCGGCGACCTCGGTGCCGGTGTAGCCGGCGCCCACGACGACGAACGTGCACCGGGAGGAGCAGCGCCTCCGGTCGTCCGTGGCGGCGGCCAGCTCCACCTGGCGGGTGACGTGGTCGCGCAGGTACAGCGCCTCGGGCAGGCCGCGGAAGCCGTGCGCGTGCTCGGCGACGCCCGGGATGGGCAGCAGCTTGTTGACGCTGCCGGCGGCGAGCACCAGCCGGTCGTAGGAGAGGGTGCCGCCCTCGCCCTCGGGGCCGGAGTAGTGCACCTGGCGGGCGTCGAGGTCGATACGGCCGGCCTCGCCCAGCACCAGCCTGACGTGCGGGAGCGTCCCGGAGAGGGACACGGTGACCCGGCGCGGTTCGAGGATCCCGGCCGCGACCTGGGGCAGCAGGGGCAGGTACAGGAAGTAGTCGGTCGGGTTGAGCAGGACGATCTCGGCCCGGCCCCTGGCCCTGCGGGACAGGATCTGGGCCGTGCGGTACCCGGCGAAGCC
This sequence comes from Streptomyces werraensis, assembly GCA_014656175.1. Classification (GTDB taxonomy): domain Bacteria; phylum Actinomycetota; class Actinomycetes; order Streptomycetales; family Streptomycetaceae; genus Streptomyces; species Streptomyces werraensis. Next base: position 744,849 of record BNBX01000002.1, on the reverse strand, counting down.
GGCACCGACGATCACAATGCGGGGTCGACTCACGGTTCGCCTCCGGCGCGGTCGCGTACGTCGGGAGACTTCCGCGTCCCCCTGTGCGGGACCGCCAAACGTCGGACCCGTTCCCGGCGGGGCGGCCCGGGTACGGCCACGTCCTTCGACGCCCGCCGCACGAAGGCGCCGCCCCGGCTTCAGCCGTCGCCCCGGGTGTGGTCGGTGCCGACCGTGGGGGGCGTGGACGGCACCGGGGGCACGGCGGCGGAGCCCGTGGCCTTCGTCCCGCCGGTCACGCCGGTCGCGGCGGCGCCCGGGGTGTTCGGACGGGCCGCCGTCCGAAGGGCGAAGGCGACCGCCGCCAGGATCACCGCCGTGACGAGGGCCGCCGCCCAGCCCGGGAGCACCAGGTCGAGGGCGAGGCCCACGGCGAGGGCGACGGCCGCGCCCGCGTACAGAGCGGCGGCGCCGGAACCGGCGTAGAGGGCCGCCTTCCGGCGCTGTCCCCGCGTCTGCTCGCGGAGTTCCGCGCGTACGGACTCCCGTGCCACATGGGCCAGTTCGTCCACCAGATGCTTGTCCAGGTGCTGCATGTGCTCCAAGCGCTGCATGACGCCCGGGTACCCGTGCCCGGAACCCGGTAACTCGCCCCGGGCGTACGGCGGGAGGCGGTCGTGTGGAGACCGGCACCGTCCCGCACGCCGCCCGGGGCGTCCAACTACCCTCGGACGCATGGAGATTCTGGGTGCCACACTGCGCGTCTGCGTCGACGACATCGAGACCGCCATCCCCTTCTACGAGCGGCTGGCGGGCGGGACCGCCCTGCGGTTCGAACGTGAGGGCGTCCAGGTCGCCGCGGTGGGCTGCTTCCTGCTGATGAGCGGTCCCGAGGCAGAACTGGACGTGCTGCGCAAGGTCGCCGCGACCATCGCGGTCAAGGACGTCGAAGAGACCCGTCAGGTGCTGGAGGAGATGGGCGCGGCCGTCCTCGCCGGACCGCTGCCCACCCCCGTGGGCCGTAACCTGATCGCGCGCCACCCGGACGGGGCGGTCTACGAGTACGCGGACCGCCGCGTCTGACCTTCCGTCACGGATGTCACGTCACGGCGTGGGCCGCATCCGGAAGTCGTACCGGTCCGGCAGCGGTTCGTCCGTGAGCCGCGCCCACAGCCGTCCGATCACCTCGTCGCCCTCGCGCAGGTCGGCCACCTCGAAGCCCGCGTCGAACACGGCGCGGGCCTCCTCGTTCCGTCCCTCGGCGAGCAGCAGGCCCGCCTCGACCAGCCGGAAACGTCCGCGGGCCCGGGTGGCGGGAGCCAGCCGCTCCCACACCGACCGCGCGTCGGCCGTACGCCCCACCGCGAGCAGCGCCTCGATCGCCTCCCGTCCGAGGGCGGCCACGGCGGCGGTCCACTCCCCCGCCGGGTCGCCGTCCGCGTCCCCGGCCTCGCGGCACAGGTCGTCGAAGGCTCGCACATAGTGGTCGGCGGCGCGCTCCGGGTTGCGTTCCTCCCGGTCGGCGACGGCGAGGCAGCGCAGGACGGGCCAGGAGGGGCCGTCCTGCGCCAGGCCCCGTTCCCAGCTGCGCACCGCCTGCGCGCGGTCGCCGCCGTGCCACTGGGCGACGCCCAGGTGGTACTCGGTGAGCCCGGTCGCGGGCGCCGTCTCCAGCATGTCCCGCCAGTGCCGGGCGACCAGCGTCCCGCCCGGAGGCCGGCTTTCGGGCGGCTCGGGGAAGGAACCGGCGCGCAGCAGACGCAGCCAGGGCTGCTGCTCCTCGCCCAGGGTGCTCTCGTCGAAGGGCGTGCCGGGCAGCTTCCACCCGGCCCGCAGCACCTCGAGCGCGCCCCACCCCGACCCGGCGGCCAGCCGCTCTCCGGGGTCGGTGTCGGCGCACCGCAGCCAGGCCGTGTAGGCCGCGTCGACGTCCGCGCGCGGCAGCACGCTCTCGAGACGGGCCTCCGCCTCGTCGAGGACGGCGCCCCACTCCCCTTCGCGCCGTGCCTCGAAGGGCCCGTACGCCTCCAGCCAGGACACCTCGCTCTCCGGCTCCAGGCGGACGTGCTCCAGCTGGGTGCGGGCGAGGCCGGCCTGGATCTCGCAGTAGCCGCCGGTGCCTGGTTCGGTGAGCCACTGCTGCCAGCTCCGTCCGCCTGGCCCGCGCCCCCACACGAACAGCTTCCGGCCGCGCAGGGTGTCGGTGGAGGTCTGCACGAGCCCGTGGCCGTCGGCGTCCAGCGCGGCGATCCAGCGGCGGCGCTCCCCGGGGACCTCGTAGAAGTAGTCGGCGGCGTAGGTGCTGTTGGGCGGATACGTGCGGTCGACGCCGTCGTACTCGGGGACGGGGACGCGGCGCAGGCGCTGCTCGTAGCCGAAGTGGTAGGCCTCCTCGGCGGGGGCGAGGACGCGGCAGTCCTCGGGGACGGCGATGTTGGACCACCAGTACGTCGGCACCTGCCGCTCGTGCGGGTTGCGGATCCGCGCGCCGACGTAGAGGAAGTCGGAGCCGTCGGGCAGCCACAGGTCGACCTGGAAGGGCAGGTCGCGCAGCCGCTCCCACTCCCACAGGCGGAGCATCTCCCCGCCGTCCGGGGCGGGGACGCGGGCCGCGTGCACGGGCGAGCAGGACAGGGTGGTGTGGCCGGTCGCGCCGATGTTCCACTCGATGCCGCCGGAGAACCAGGCGCCGTTGAGCGCGAAGTTGGCGGGCTGGAACACCGGGTTCACATACAGCAGTTCACGGCCCGTGGGCTTGTGGACGAGGGAGGCGATCCGGCCGCCGAGGCCGGGCAGGACCGTGGCGCGGAGGCGGTCGTTCTCGATGACGAGGGCGTCGAGGGACCGGGGCGCGCGGTCCCGGTCGTAGCCGTCGCGCACGGGGACCGGCAGCAGGCTGTGCAGCGGGGCGTAGCCGATCTGCCGGGCCATGTCGCGCGGCAGGTCCTTCTTGTCGCGGTCCTCGATGCGGTGCATCTCGTCGAGGGGACGCAGGGCGGGCAGCGGGTTGTCGGGGCCGAGGCGCGCGGCCGGCAGCGTGAGTACCTCATGTCGGATCGTCGTCACGATCTCCATGGAAGCCCCCGGACGCCCGCCTGAACAGAGGCCGTGACGAGCGGCTTTCGCGTGGTGCGCGGTCAGCTCTCCCCGGTCAGCATCTCGGTGGTGAGCGCCCAGCGTTCGTGGTCGCGCCACGCGCCGTCGATGTGGAGCATCTTCGGGGAGAAGCCCTCCTTGCGGAAGCCGCAGGCGCGGGCGAGGGCGATGGACGCGGTGTTGCCCGGCTGCACGTTGATCTCCAGCCGGTGCAGCCGCATCGGCCCGAAGGCGTACCGCACGACGAGGTCCAGCGCCTCGCGCATCAGCCCGCGTCCGGCCGCGTGGGCGAAGGCGCCGTAGCCGAGGGCGCCGCAGAGGAAGCCGCCCTCGACGATGTTGTTGATGTTGACGAAGCCGGCGAGGGCGCCTCCCGCCTCCTTCTCGCAGACCAGGAACCCCGCCTTGGCGGGGTCCTCGATCAGCCGCTGCGCGTAGGCGGCGTAGGCGGCAGGGGTATCCGGCGGGAACAGCCAGGGGTGGTGCAGGTCCTTGCTCTCCCGGGCCCGCGCGGTGAACTCCGCGGCGTCGTCGTAGGTGAAGGGGCGAAGGCCCACGCGGGGGCCTTCGGTGAGGTAACGGGAAGCGGTGTGCGGCACCCTGTCACCCTACGACGCCGGCGCGTGCCGGGCAGGACGCCCCCGGCCCTGCCCGGGGCCGCCGTGTCCGGCTCGGCCCCGCGCTCAGCTCAGCGCCGGTTCGTCCAGCGTCAGGGTGCCCGCGCCGGCGTCCAGTTCGGCCATGACGCCGAACGGCAGCGTGAGCGCGTCGTCGCAGTGTCCAAAACCGAACTGCTCGGCCACCGGCACCCCGAGCCCGCCGAGCCGGTCCACCAGCAGCGCCCGCACCTTGTCGTACGGGCCGCACTCCGCCCAGGAGCCCAGCAGCAGCCCGGCGACGCCGTCGAGCATCCCGGCGCGCAGCAGCTGGGTGAGGTAGCGGTCGAGGCGGTAGGTCTCCTCCCCCACGTCCTCCAGGCACAGCAGGCCGCCGCGCGCGGAGGCGCGGGTGTGCGGGGTGCCGATGCCGCCGGCGATCAGGGAGAGGCAGCCTCCGAGGGTCACCCCGCGGGCGCGTCCCGGGACCAGCGCGGTGCCGTCGGAGCGGATCGTGCGCACCGACTCGGGGGCGAAGAGCGTGGCCCGCAGGTGTTCCTGGGCACGCGCGCTCTTGACGAAGTCGGCGCCCGCGGCCATCGGCCCGTGCAGCGTGACCAGGCCGAGCCGCACCGCGAACGCCTCGTGCAGCGTGGTGATGTCGCTGAATCCGACGAACGCCTTCGGCCCCGCCGCCCGCATCGCCTCCCAGTCGAGGGCGTCGACCATGCGCTGCGCGCCGTATCCGCCGCGCGCACAGATCACCGCGTCGACGGCCGGGTCGCACCAGGCGTTCTGCAGGTCGGCGGCGCGGTCGGCGTCGCCGGCGGCGAGGTACCCGAACTCGCGGTGCCGGTCGAGGACGTGCGGGGCGGCCACGGGGTCGAGGCCCCAGCCGCGCAGCACGTCGAGCCCGGCCGCGAGCCGCTCCTCGGGGATGGGCCCGCTGGGGGCGACCACGGCCACCCGGGCGCCGGGGGCGAGGCGGGGCGGGCGCCGCAGCGGGGTCAGCGAGGCCGACGTGCTCATGGCTTCAGCTCCAGGGCCGGGATGCCGGGCGCCGTCAGCCCGAACACCTGCGCGTACAGGGAGAGCTCGGCCTCGAGGGCGCGCACCATGGTCTCCGCGCGGCGGAAGCCGTGGCCCTCGCCCTCGAAGGTGATGTAGGCGTGCGGGACGCCCCGGCCGGCCAGCCGGGCAAGGAACCGCTCGCACTGCACGGGCGGGCAGATCACGTCGTCCAGCCCTTGGAGCAGGAGGAACGGCGCGCCGAGCCGGTCGGCGTGGGTGACGGGCGAGCGCTCCCGGTACCGCTCGGGCACCTCGGCGCGCGGCCCGATCAGCGTCTCCAGGTACTGCGACTCGAAGTCGTGCGTCTCCCCGGTGCCCCAGCCGGTGAGGTCGAGCACCGGGTAGATGATCGTGCCGCAGGCGTAGACGTCGGTGGTGGTGAGGGAGGCGGCGGTGGTCCAGCCGCCGGCACTGCCGCCGCGGACCGCGAGCCGGTCCGGGTCGGCGACGCCTTCCTCGGCCAGGGCCCGCGCGACGGCGGCGCAGTCCTCGACGTCGACCACGCCCCACTGTTCGCGCAGCCGGTTGCGGTACTCACGGCCGTACCCGGTGGAGCCGCCGTAGTTGACCTCGGCGACGCCGATGCCGCGTGAGGTGAAGTAGGCGATCTCCAGGTCGAGGACCAGCGGGAAGCGGCCGGTGGGTCCGCCGTGCGCCCAGATCACGTACGGGGGCAGCTCGCCGGCGGGGCCGGTGCAGTCGGGGTTGCGCGGCGGGTACACCTGGGCGTGGATCTCCCGGCCGTCGGGTCCGGTGAAGGTGCGGACCTCGGGCTCGGGATAGTGGGCGGGGTCCACGGCGTCGCGGTGGGCCGCGCCGATCACCCGGGCCCGGCCGGTGCGGGTGTCCAGCTCCACGACCTCGTAGGAGCTGTGCGGGCTCGCGCCGACGGCGACGACCCGCTCGCCGAGCGCGGCGAGGGTGGGGCCGAACTCGCTCCACGGTCCCGCGGCGTCGACGACCTCGCACGTCTCCGGGTCGAGCACGGCGAGCCGCTGGGCGCCCTCGCCGTGCAGGACGGCGATCAGTCCGCCGTCCAGCGGGGCGAACCAGCGCTGGCCCAGCTTCCACAGCGGCCCGGCGAACTCCTCGGGGCGCGGGCAGACGGGCTCGCCGTCCCGGTAGAGGTTCCACCAGCCGGTGCGGTCGCTGGCGTACAGCAGGCGGTTGTCGTGGGTCCAGTCGGCCTGCGGTACGGACTCCTCGGGCCCGCCGGCCACGGTGCGGGCGCCGGTGAGGGTGCCGTCCGCGGCGACGTCGGCGACGATCAGCTCGGTGCCGTCCCAGGGCATGCGGGGGTGGTCCCAGCCGATCCAGGCGGCGCGTGTCCCGTCGGGCGAGAGCCGCGGTCCGGTGAGGAACCGGTGCCGCTCCCCGGTCAGCTCGCGGACCTCGCCCCGGTCCCCGGCGGCGGACCCGTCGAGGGGGACGGCGGCGAGCACCCGGCGCACGTCGCTCGGGCCGTCGCCGGTGAACTCCTCCAGGACGCACCACACCTCGCCGCGCTCCGGCAGCACGACGGGCTCGGCCCAGCGCAGTCCCGGGCCGACCGGCGACACCGGCGTGAGGGGGACCGGCTCGGCGCCCGGCTCCCAGCGGTAGAGGCGCTGGTCGGGGAAGTGCGCGAACACCACGAGCGGCACGCCGTCGCGCACGGCGCCCGCCCAGGGGTGGCCGCCGTACTCGATGACGCGGCTGCGGACGTTCCACGGGGCGGGCAGGACGGATTCCTCGGTGCCGTCCGCGTGCCGCCGCACCAGGGTGCGCCGGCCCGCCTCGGCGGGCCGGGGTTCGGTCCACCACACCTCGTCCCCGACGAAGCCCACGTACTCGGGGCTGCCGTCGTGGGCCGCGGCCGTGGCCGCGTCGACGGGCGAGGGCCACTCGCCGAACGCCAGGGTCTGCACTGTCTCCCCCACTCGCTTCAGACCGACCGCAGGAACCGGTCGAGCACCTGGACACCGAACTGGAGCGCCTCGACCGGCACGCGCTCGTCCACGCCGTGGAAGAGGGCCTGGTAGTCGAAGCCCTCGGGCAGCTTCAGCGGCGCGAAGCCGTACCCGGTGATGCCGAGCCGGGCGAACTGCTTGGCGTCCGTGCCGCCGGACATGCAGTACGGCACGGTGTGCGCCTCGGGCGCGAACGCCTGCACGGCCTCCCGCATCGCGGCGAACGTCGGGGAGTCCACCGGCGCCTGGAGGGCGATCTCGCGGTGGGCGAACTCCCAGTCGACGTCGGGGCCGGTGAGCCGGTCCATGGTGGCCCGGAACTCGTCCTCGGTGTCCGGCAGGAACCGCCCGTCGACGTGCGCGACGGCCTCGCCGGGGATCACGTTGACCTTGTAGCCGGCGTCGAGCATCGTCGGGTTGCTGCTGTTGCGGACGGTGGCCTCGACCAGCTTGGCCGCCCCGCCGAGCTTGTCCAGCAGGGCGTCCACGTCGGACAGGTCGGTCTCGATGCCGTACACGGCGGCGATCTCGGTCAGCGCGGCGCGCACCGTCGGGGTGAGCCGCAGCGGCCACTCGTGCTCGCCGATGCGGGTGATGGCGGCGGCGAGACGGGTGACCGCGTTCTCCCGGTTGACCTTGGAGCCGTGTCCGGCGCGGCCGCGGGCGGTGAGCTTCATCCAGCCGGTGCCGCGCTCGCCGGCCCCGATCGGGTAGAACTGCCGTCCCTGCCCGTCGTGGAAGGTGTACGCGCCGGACTCGCTGACGCCCTCGGTGCAGCCCTCGAAGAGGTGCGCGTGCCGGTCGGCGAGGAAGCCCGCGCCGTCCACGGCGCTGGCCTCCTCGTCGGCGGTGAACGCGATGACGATGTCCCGGCGCGGCCGCACGCCCTCGCGGGCCCAGGAGCGCACCACGGACAGGATCATCGCGTCCATGTTCTTCATGTCGACGGCGCCGCGTCCCCAGACCACGCCGTCGCGGATCTCCCCGGAGAAGGGGTGCACGCTCCAGTCGGCGGGCTCGGCCGGGACGACGTCCAGGTGGCCGTGGAGCAGCAGCGCGTCGGCCGACGGGTCGGTGCCCTCCAGCCGCGCCACGACGTTGGTCCGGCCCAGGGTGCGCTCCAGCATGACCGGCTCCAGGCCGGCCTCGGCGAGCCGCGCCGCCGCGTACTCGGCGGCGGGACGCTCCTGGCAGTCGCCCCCGCCCCGGTTCGTCGTGTCGATCCTGATGAGGTCGGACGTGAAGGTCACGACCTCGTCCAGGGCGAGCTGGTCAGCCATACTGCTCCTCCACCGCGGCCGAGGCGATCGTGGTGACCGCCTTGAAGGTGCGGATTGCGTCGTACATGGTCTCGCTGGTGTAGATCACCTTGCGCTCGCCGCTCCGGGTCACGCCCGGCACGACGGTGACGGCGCCGGCCAGGTGCTCGGCGTCGAACTCCACCGCCACGGTGAAGGGCCCGCCGCCGGCCGGCTCCCGGCGCACGGCCAGCGCGGCCGCCTCCTTGGCCGCCGCGTGGATGTCGGCGGCCGTCCGGGAGGGGGTGCGGCACACGGCGGCGTACCGCGACACGTGGTCCTTCACCGCGACCTTCAGCGCCTCGGGCGCGTAGCCCAGGGCGTCCTCGCAGGCCACGTCGTCGCCGGTGACGAGGATCACCGGGACTCCGTACTCGGCGGCCACGTGGGCGTTGAGCAGGCCCTCGCTGGCGCGCACGCCGTTGAGCCACACGCCCGTGATGGAGTTGGCGAGGAAGGTGTGCGCGAGGACACCTTCCATGCCGGCGCCCGCGTGGTAGCCGACGAAGGCGATGCCGTCGACGTCGCCGCGCTGGACACCCTCCACCATGGACAGCGCCTTGTGCCGGCCGGTGAGCATCTCGGCGCGCTCGTCGAGCCGCTCCAGCAGCAGGTTGCGCATGGTCCAGTGGGCCTCGTTGATCAGCACCTCGTCGGCTCCGCCGTCGAAGAAGCCGCGCACGGCGGCGTCCACGTCGGAGGTGAACATCGACCGGCACCGCTCCCACTGGGGCGTCCCCGGCAGGACGTCGGCCGGCCAGGTGACACCGGTGGCGCCCTCCATGTCGGCGCTGATGAGGATCTTCATGGCGCACACGCTACGTCGTCCCGCATCGCTGCGGCCACCCTGTGGATAACTCCCACTGGTCCAGACCACCGACGCCCTCCGTCCGCCCCGGCCCGCACCGCCCGACCTGCGCGGATGCCCGGCCGGACCTACGGTGAACGGGACGAACGCCCGTCATGGAGCACAGGAGCGTCGCATGCCGCGGACCCGGAACCCGCTGGACGGAAGGACCGCCGTCGTCACCGGCGCGGCCCGCGGCCTGGGCGCGGCGCTGGCCCGCGAGCTGTCCGCGCGCGGCATGAAGGTGGCGCTGCTCGGACGGGAGGAGCGGACGCTGCGGCAGGTGCGGGACGAACTGCCCGGCGAGGGCGGCTGCTGGGAGGTCGACGTCACGGACGACGAGGGCCTGGCGGAGACCGGCAAGGACATCCGGGCGCGTCTCGGGCCGCCGTCGGTCGTGGTCGCCAACGCGGGGGTCGCCGAGGGCGGGCCGTTCGCCGAGTCCGACCCTGCGGTGTGGCGGCGGGTGATCGAGGTGAACCTGATCGGCAGCGCGGCCACCGCCCGCACGTTCATCGGCGATCTGACCGCCACCGGCGGCTGCTTCCTCCAGGTGGCGTCGCTGGCGTCGATCGGCGCGGCGCCGATGATGAGCGCGTACTGCGCGTCCAAGGCGGGCGTCGAGTCGTTCGCGCACTCCCTGCGGGCGGAGATGGCGCACCGTCAGGTGGCCGTGTCCGTCGCGTACATCAACTGGACCGACACGGACATGATCCGCGGTGTGGACGAGCACGCGGTGCTGCGCGAGCTGCGCGGTCACATGCCGCCGCCCGCGCGGAAGGTGTACCCGGTGGAGCACGTGGCGGGGCGGCTGGTGGACGCGGTGGAGCGGCGGCGCCCCTCGGTGTACGTACCCGGGTGGCTGCGCGCGACCCAGCTGGTGCGGTGGGCGATGCCGCCGGTGGTGACGGCGCTGTCCCGGCGTGAACTGCCGCGGCTTGCGGCCGCCGAGCCGTTCGAGGCGACCGGGCTGCTGGGCGCCGGGGGTCTCGCGGACCAGGCCGCCGCCCGGAACCGCCGGACCTCCTGACCGGCGCGCGCCTCCCCGTCCCTTCCTCTTCTCGCACCTCAACGACGTGTGTAGGCACCACGGTTGAACGGTGTCACGTGTGTGCGGCCCACATTGTGGCCGGATCTGACGCGGATCACACTGCCGGTTACCGCTCAGCGCACAGTGATCATCCGTGACGGATCGTGCCGCTGGCGTCGTCCGCCGTCGCACCGAGGAGCCGTACGGTCATGCGTAGACCCCTTTTCCTGTCCGCCGCCGTGGCCCTGCTCGCCACCGCCTTCACCGCCGGCTGCTCCAGCCCGGGCAGCGGCGCCGCCTCCGGCGCCGAGGAGGTGAAGGTCGCCCTCATCACCTCCACCAGCGGCCCGCTGGCCTCGTACGGCGAGCAGTACCTGCGCGGCTTCGAGGCCGGCCTCGACCACGCGACCGACGGCACCGGCGCCGTCGACGGCGTGGAGATCACCGTGCTCGAGGACGACGACGGCGGCGACCCGGCCAAGGGCGTCTCCCTGGCCAAGAAGCGCATCGGGCAGGGCGTGCCGATCATCGCGGGCTCCGCCGTCTCCGGCGTGGCCACGCAGATCGCGCCCGTCGCGGCGCAGAACAAGACCCTCTACATCAGCGGACCCGCTGCGACGGACGCGCTGACCGGCGTCAACCGCTACACCTTCCGCTCCGGCCGGCAGACCTACCAGGACGTGCTGACCGCGAAGAACATCCTGGGCGGATCGAAGGGCAAGAAGGTCGTGGTGCTGGCCCAGGACAACGCCTTCGGCCAGGCCAACGCCGCCGCGGTGAAGTCCGTCCTCGGCACCGGCGGCACCACCGTGAGCGAGGTGCTGGCACCGCCCGCCGCCACCGATCTGACCCCGGTGGCGAGCAAGGTGAAGGCGGCCCGGCCCGACATGGTGTTCGTCGCGTGGGCCGGGGACACCGCCCAGTCGATGTGGTCCACCCTCGACCAGCAGGGCGTGCTCGACGCCGCCACCGTCGTCACCGGACTGGACAGCAGGGCGAGTTACCCGGTCTTCGGCAAGGCGCGGGAGAAGGTCACGCTCCTCGCGCACTACGTGCCCGGCGCCGCGGACACCCCGGAGGCGCAGGCGATGCGGACATACTTCAAGGCGAAGAAGTGGGAGGAGGACCTGTTCACCCCGGACGGGTTCAACGCGGCGCAGATGGTCGTCGAGGCGGTCCGCGCGGGCGGCGCGAAGGGCGACACGGACGCCATGGTGAAGGCGCTGGAGGGCTTCTCGTTCTCCGGTGTGAAGGGGCCGAACACCGTGCGGGCCGCCGACCACGCGCTGCTCCAGCCCACGTTCCAGGCGCGGTTCACCGGCGAGGGCACACCGCGGGTGGCGCGGACCTTCCCGGCCGAGCAGGTCGCCCCCGCCGAGACGAGGATCGGCTGAGCATGACGCCCGTACTGCAACTGGACCGGCTGTGCTGGTCGGTGGGGGGAGCCGACATCATCGACGGGGTGTCGCTCGCCGTGCGCGAGGGCGAACTCCTCGCCGTGATCGGCCCCAACGGGGCGGGCAAGACCTCCCTGTTCAACCTGATCACCGGGCTGACCCGGCCGACCGGCGGCGCCGTCCTGCTCGACGGCCACGACATCACCGTCCTGCCCCCGCACCGCCGGGTGCGCCGGGGCATCGGGCGGACCTTCCAGTCGTCCTCGGTGTTCCCCACGATGACGGTCGCCGAGCACGTCGACCTGGCCGCGCGGTCCGCCGGTGTGCGACGGGTCGGCGCGGCAGACGTCACCGGTGTGCTGGAGCGGGTCCGGCTGGCGCACCGCGCCGGGGATCTCGCGGCCGGCCTCTCGCACGGCGACAAGCGCAAGCTGGAGCTGGCGATGCTGCTCGCGCCCACCCTCGGCGCGGGCACGGCCGGGGCGCGGCTGATGCTGCTGGACGAGCCGATGGCCGGGGTGGCCTCGGAGGAGACCGCCGAACTCACCGGTCTGATCCGGTCGTTGCACCGCGACGAGGGCCGCACGGTGCTGCTGGTCGAGCACCACATGGACGTGGTCCTCGGCCTGGCCGACCGGGTCGCCGTGATGCACCACGGGCGGCTGCTCGCCGCCGCGAGCCCCGCCGAGGTGATGGCGGACGCCACCGTCCAGCAGGCCTATCTGGGAGACGAGCTGTGACCGCGCCACCGATCCTGCGCGTCGAGGGCCTCGACGTGGACATCGCCGGGTCACACATCCTCACCGGCGTCACCTTCGACGTGCCCGCCTCCGGCGTGACCGCGCTGCTGGGCCGCAACGGCGTCGGCGAGACCACCACCATCCGCGCGGTGCTGGGGCTGCTGCCCGACGGCGGCCGGGTCACCGCGGGCCGCGTCACCTTCGCCGGCGACGACATCACCCACGAGCCCACCCACCGCACCGTCCGCCGCGGCATCGGCTACGCACCCGAGGACCGCGGGGTGTTCGCCGGGCTCACCGTCTCCGAGAACCTCGCACTGGCCGAACGCCCGGGCCACGAGCACCGCTACGACCTGGTGCACGACCTTTTCCCGGAACTCGCCGCCCGCCGCGACCAGCGCGCCGGCACCCTGTCCGGCGGCCAGCAGCAGATGGTCGCCCTCGCCCGGACCCTGCTCAACGACAACACCCTCGTCGTCGTCGACGAACCCACCAAGGGGCTCGCGCCCAGGGTGGTCACCGAGGCCGCCGAGGTGCTCGAACGAGCCGCCGAACGCGTGCCGTTGCTGCTGGTCGAGCAGAACCTCGCCGTGGTGCGCCGGCTGGCGCGCAGCGCGGTGGTGCTGGACGCCGGCCGGGTCGTGCACACCGGCGACGCCCGCGACCTGCTCGCCGACACCGCCCGTACGACCGCGCTGCTGGGTGTCGGCAGCCGCCCGGACCACGGAGCCGCCTGATGGACACCCTCGTCCTGCTCACCCTGACCGGACTGGGCCTCGGAGCCCTCTACTTCCTCATCGCCTCCGGACTGGCGCTGATCTTCGGGCTGATGGACGTGCTGAACTTCGCGCACGGCGCGTTCCTCACCGTCTCCGTCTACACCGCCTGGCGCACCGCCGAGACGGTCGGCGGGATGCCGGGCCTGCTGCTCGCCGCAGTGGTGGGCACCCTCACCGGGCTGCTGCTCGCGGCCGTGGTCGAACTGGTCCTCATCCGGCGGCTGTACGGCCGGGTCAAGGAGCAGATCCTGGTGACCGTCGGCCTGTCGCTCGCCGTCCCGGCGCTGGTGCAGACCGTGTGGGGCGCCGACGCGCGGCCGTTCCCGGTGCCCGACGCGCTCGCCGGCACCGTGGGCGTCCTCGGGGCGCGCGTTCCGGTGAACCGGTTCCTGCTCGTCGCGGTGGCCCTGCTGGTCCTCGCCGGCATCCGCCTCTTCCTGTCCCGCACCCGCTACGGGCTGATCGTCCGCGCCGGGGTCGAGGACCGCGCGATGGTCACGGCGCTCGGCATCGACGTCACCCGCGCCTTCACCCTGGTGTTCGCACTCGGCGGCGCCCTCGCGGGCCTGGCCGGCGTGCTCGGCGGCCTCTACTTCGGCTCCCTCTCGCCCCACCAGGGGACCTCGCTGCTGGTGTTCGCGTTCGTCGTGGTGATCATCGGCGGTCTCGTCTCCATCACCAGCGTCGCGCTGTCCGCGCTCACCGTGGGCCTGGTGCAGCAGTACGCCAACTACTACGCGGGCGGCTACGGCGACCTGGCCGTCGTGGTCCTGCTGGCCGCGGTGGTGCTGTCCCGGCCGGCCGCCGGGACCGGGTCGCCGCTGACGCGGCTGCGCCGCGCGCTCACCGCACCCCGCACCCGATCCGCAGGAGGCACGGCATGACCGCCACCCGCACCCCGCGGGCCACCCCCGCCGCCCCGGCGCCGGCCGTGAAGGACACCCCGGGCACGCAGCACGGGCTGCTGCGCAGGCTGCGTCCGGCGACCGTCCCGGTGGCGGTGCTGGTTGTCCTCGCGCTGCTGCCGTACTCGGCGCTGGACATCCCGGTGCTGCTCGACGGACCGGTCAACTCCCCCGGCTCGCTCCAGCTGTTCGCGCTGTGCCTGGTCTTCGGTGCGCTCGCGCTCGGCTACGACCTGATGTTCGGCCGCACCGGGCTGCTGTCCTTCGGACACGCCCTCTACATCGCCGGCGGCAGCTACGGCACCCAGCTCGCGATGACCGAGCTGGGCCTGGGGCTGCTGCCCGCCGCACTGCTCACCCTGGTGCTCGGGGCACTGGCCGCCCTCGTCCTGGGCGCCGTGTCGCTGCGCACCCTCGCCCTCGGCAGCGTCGGTTTCGCGATGGTCACCCTTGCCTTCGCGCAGGCGGGCTCCATCTACGTGGAGCGCAACCCGGGCGGCCTCACCGGCGGCGAGGAAGGCCTGCCGCTGTACGTCGACGGGGTGCCGGACGCCCTGGTCGGGGTGCAGAACACCGCGAACGTGTACTGGCTGGCGCTCGCCTACCTGGTCCTGGTGGCGGGCGTGGTGTGGACGGTGACCGCGCGCCCGGCCGGCCGGGTCTGGCAGGCGATCCGGGACAACGAGCAGCGGGTGGCCGTCCTCGGCCGCAGCCCGTTCGCGCACAAGCTGGGCGCGTTCGTGCTGGCGTCGTCCCTGGCCGTGCTCGGCGGGGTGCTGCACCTGCTGGTCACCGCGGGCGCCACTCCGCACACCTCCACGCCCGAGTTCACCCTCACCCTGCTGGTGATGGTGGTCCTCGGCGGCAGCGGCACCCGCTGGGGGCCGGTCGTGGGCGGGGTGCTGTTCACCTACCTCGACCAAAGGCTCGGCGGCTGGGACCTGGGGGTGGAACCGATGCTGGTCCTGGGCAGCCTCTTCGTCCTGGCCGTCTATCTGGCCCCCGGCGGCATCACCGCCCTCGGCCGAAGGAGACACGCATGACCATGTCCGGGTCCGCCCTCACGCGGGACCTCACCGCCCCCGTGCGGGGCGGCCGGCTCGCCGTCACCCACTGGCCGGGCGACGGCCCGCCCGTCGTCGCCCTGCACGGCATCACCGCCAACTCGCTCGCCTTCGCCGCCCTGGCCGGCGCCCTGCCCGGCGTCGACCTCTACGCCCCCGACCTGCGGGGCCGGGCCGGGAGCGCGGAGCTGCCAGGACCGTACGGGCTGGGCGCGCACGTCGACGACACGGTGGCGCTGCTCGACCACCTGGGGCTGGAGCGGGCGGTGCTGGTGGGCCACTCGATGGGGGCCTTCGTCGCCGCGCTGGCCGCAGCCCGGCACCCTGGCCGCTTCCCGCGCGTGGTACTGGTCGACGGCGGGCTGGGCTTCCCGCCGCCCGGGGGGACCGACATCGACGCGCTGCTGAAGGCGGTGATCGGCCCGGCGATGGACCGGCTGTCGATGACGTTCGCGAGCGCGGAGGACTATCTGGCGTTCTTCCGCGCCCACCCGGCGCTCGGCCCGCACTGGGGGCCGCACGTGGCCGGCTATGTGACACGGGACCTGACGGGCCGGGCGCCGGAGCTGCGCAGCAGCTGTGTGCTGGACGCGGTGCGCGCGGACGGCGCGGACGTCCTGGGTGACGCGGAGACGCTGGCCGCGGTGCACCAGCCGCAGGTGCGCGGTGAACTGCTGTGGGCGGAGCGGGGGTTGCTCGACGAGCCGCGGGCGCTGTACGACACCGGGCGGGTCGCCGCGGCGGCCCTGGACCCGGCGCGGATGCCGGCCCGCCGGATCGACGGCGCCAACCACTACTCGGTTCTCTTCCCGCCGGCCGTGGAGGAGGTCGCCGCCGCCGTACGGGACGCCCTGGCCGAGGGGTGACCGGGATGGCGGACCGAAGCCGAGGAGGGGGCGGCTCCGGTCCACCGGTACGGGGGCGGGGTCAGTCCTCGTGTCCCAGCTGGAGGTCGCGTTCGGTGCGACCCCCGCCGGCCACCTGGAGCACGGTGGCGACCGGCGGGTAGCCGGCGGCGATGACCGTGTACTCGCCGGAGGACAGGTCGACGAAGCGGAAGGTGCCGTCGGGCCCGGTGGTGAGGGTGTCCACGACGTTGCCCGCCGCGTCGAGCAGCGTGACCCGCGCGTCCTCCACGGGCCGTCCGCCGCCGGCCCGCACGGTGCCGCGGAGCACGGCGCCGCCCGCCAGTTCGACGTCCTGGCGCGTCTCGCGGGCGGCCTGCACGGTGACGGGGAGCGCGGCGGGACGGAAGGCGGGCGCGCTGGCGGCGAGAGTGTACTCGCCCGCCACGAGGTCGCTGATGACGTAGCCGCCCTCGCGGCCGCTGCGGGTGCCGGCCACGACCTCGCCGTGCACGTTGGTGAGGGTGACTGCGGCGTCCCGCACGGGCGTGCCGTCGGCGGTGACGACGCTGCCCGCGAGCCGGCCGGCGCCGCCGAGCACCACGTCGAGCTCGACGGGCCGCTCGCCGACGGTCACGGAGACCGCCTGCGGCTGGTGGCCGCCCGCGGCGGCGATCAGGACGTAGGAGCCCGGTCCGGGGGTGGCCAGCGCGTACCGCCCGTCGGCGCCGCTCGCGCCGCGTCCGGTCTGCTGCCCCTGGACGTCGATGAGGGTGAGCGCAGCGCGGGGCACGGGCGTGCCGTCGGGGTGCTGGACGCTGCCGCAGACGGGGATGCCGCCGCTGTGCGCACTGCGCGCCTGCGGTACGCGCGCCTCGAGGTGCGGTGCTTCGTGGGCCGGGTCGGCGGTGGGGGTGTGGTGGGACACCAGTGGTTTCTCCTTGAGGAAGAAGGCGATGAGCAGGCCGAGGACGAGCACCGGCACGAGGTAGAGGAAGATGCGCGGCATGGCGTCCGCGTAGGCCTGGACGTAGGCGTCGCGCAGCTCCGGCGGCAGGGCGTGCACGAGTTCGGGGGTGATCGACTCGGCGTCGGCCGGCGCCCCTTCGACGTCCGAGGGGAGCCGCTCGGCGAGCGCGTCGGTGAGCCGGCCGGCGAACAGGGTGCCGAAGACGGCGGCGCCGACGCTGCCGCCGATCTGCCGGAAGTAGTTGTTGGCGCTGGTGGCGGTGCCGAGGTCCGCGGGGCGCACGGAGTTCTGCACGGCGAGGACGAGGACCGGCATGACCATGCCGATGCCGGCGCCGAGGACGAACATCCAGACGCTGTAGTGCAGCCGGGGCGTGTCCGTCTCCAGACGGGACAGCAGCCACATGCCGGCGACGGACAGGGCGGTGCCGACGACGGGGTGGCTGCGGTAGCGCCCGGAGCGGCTGATCATCTGCCCGGAGACGATGGACGTGCCGACGATGCCGCCCATCATGGGCAGCATCAGCAGTCCGGACTCGGTCGCCGAGGCCCCGTCGACCATCTGCAGGTAGGTGGGCAGATAGCTCGCGGCGCCGAACAGGGCGACGCCGACGACCAGGCCCACCAGACCGGTGACGTTGAAGACGGAGTCGCGGAAGAGCCGCAGCGGGATGAGCGGTTCGACCGCGAACCGCTCGACGACGAGGAAGGCGGCGGTGGCCGCGACGGCACCGGCGCCGAGGCCCAGCACGACGCGGGAGTCCCAGGCGTACTCGGTGCCGCCCCAGCTGGTGAGCAGGACCAGGCAGGTGGACGCGGCGGTGAGCAACAGCGTGCCGAGCACGTCGAAGCGGCGCCTGCCCGTCGGTTTGGGCAGCTTCAGCACGAGGGCGACGACGACCATGGTGACCAGGCCGAAGGGCACGTTGATGTAGAAGCACCAGCGCCAGGTCAGATGGTCGGTGAAGTAGCCGCCGAGCAGCGGCCCGGCGACGGACGCGAGTCCGAAGGCGGCGCCGATGAGCCCCATGAAGCGGCCGCGCTGCCGTGCGGGCACGATGTCCGCGATGATCGCCTGGACGCCGATCATCAGACCGCCCGCGCCGACGCCCTGCACCGCGCGGTAGGCGATGAGCTGGTCCATCGTGGTGGCGCGGCCGGCCAGGGCGGAGCCGACGACGAAGACGAGGATGGCGAACTGGAAGACGCCCTTACGGCCGAGCTGGTCGCCGAGCTTGCCGTACACCGGCAGTCCGACGGTGGAGGTGAGCAGGTAGGCGGTGATCGCCCAGGACATCTTGTCGAGGCCGTGCAGCTCGCCGACGATCCTCGGCAGTGCCGTGGCGACGATCATCTGCTCGAGCGCGGCGAGCAACAGCGCCAGCATCAGCGCCAGGAAGACGAGCCGGACCCGGGCGGGGCTCAGGACCGGCCCGCTCTCCGGGGCCGGGGACGGGGGGTCCCCGGCCGTCTGCACGGGGGGCGGCGGCCCCCCGGCCGATGGAGCCGTGACCGGCTCGTCCTGCGTCAGAGTGATCCCGCCCACGTGCCGCTCCCCTCGTCGCACTGCTGGACAATTCCCGCGTAAAAGCGACAACTACGAGCAAGCGCGACGAGTTACGGCACAGAGTCGGTCCGTCGAGAGATCACCCGAACCGGTGACGGAAGCGCCAACTCCATTTCCGCGGGACGGAGTTGGCCGAAAGCAGTGCGACCGGGGACTACTGCTTCCCGACCTCGGCGTCCAGTCGGGCCAGCACCGCGTCGTAGATACGGGCGAGGCCCTTGGGGGCGAAGGTGCGCTCGAAGAAGCCGCCGATGCCGCCCGCGCCGTTCCACACGGAGGTCACGACGACCCGGGCACGGCCCTCGCCGGCCGGGGTGACCCGCCAGGTGGTGACCATGGAGGAGTTGCGGTCCTTCTCGACCAGCTCGCCGTCGGTGGGCTCGGTGACCTCCAGCAGGCAGTCGCGCACCCGCTTGCTGGTGGCCTGGAGCTTCCAGTGCACAAGGGTGCCCTCGCCGTCGCCGCCCTCGCGGACCTCGTACTCGCTGAACTGCTCGGGCAGCAGCTTGGCGCGGGTGCCGCTGTAGTCGGCGAGGGCGTCGAACACCGTGTCCGCGTCCGCCGCGACGATCCGCTCCGTAGTGGCCTCGACCTGCGCCATCGCATTCCTCCAGGGCTGGGTTCTCCAGGGTCGGGGCACAGCCAACCACCCCCGCGCCCGCCGCCCAAATCGAGGTCCGGAACTGACCGAAGATGTCGCTCGCACGATCAAGGGAACATGTGTTCTATTCTGTGCGGCAGCGACACCGAGGAGGCGTCATGCGCTGGGAGAACCTCTCACCGGACTCCGAACACGGCCGTGCCGACGCCGCGCTGTTCGGCGCGGAGGCGGTCACGACCCGCACCTTCGACACGCCTGAATTCCGGGGGATCACCTTTCACGAGATCCGGGCCCGCTCCATCGTCAACCGGGTGCCGGGCGCCTCCCGCATGCCGTTCGAATGGACGGTGAACCCCTACCGCGGCTGCAGCCACGCCTGCGTCTACTGCTTCGCCCGCAAGACCCACAGCTACCTCGACCTCGACACCGGGCTCGGCTTCGACAGCCAGATCGTGGTCAAGGTGAACGCGCCCGAACTGCTGCGCCACCGGCTCGCCTCCCGCTCCTGGCACGGCGAGCACATAGCCATGGGCACCAACGTCGACTGCTACCAGCGGGCGGAGGGCCGGTACCGGCTGATGCCGGGGATCATCGAGGCGCTGCGCGACCACGCGAACCCCTTCTCGATCCTGACCAAGGGCACGCTGATCCTGCGCGACCTGCCCCTGCTGCGGCAGGCCGCCGAGGTGACCGACGTCGGCGTCTCGGTCTCGGTGGGCTTCACCGACGAGGAGCTGTGGCGCACGGTCGAGCCGGGCACCCCGGCGCCCGAGCGGCGGCTGGACGTGGTGCGCGCGTTCACCGACGCGGGGATCGGCTGCGGGGTGCTGATGGCGCCGGTGATCCCGTTCCTGGGCGACCGGCCTGAGCAGCTGAGGGCGACCGTGCGGGCCATCGCCGCCTCGGGCGCCACCTCGGTCACCCCGCTGGTGCTGCATCTGCGGCCCGGCGCCCGCGAGTGGTTCATGTCCTGGCTGGCCGAGCACCACCCGCACCTGGTCGCCCGTTACGAGCGGCTGTACGCGGAGGGCGCCTACGCGCCTCGCTGGTACCAGCGCCGGATCACGCGTCAGGTGCACGACCTGGCCCGGGAGTACGGCATCGGTCCGGCACGCGCGGGCGCCCCGCGCCGCATCCCGGCCCCGGCGCCGCGGGAGCCGGAACTGCCGACCCAGCTGACGCTGCTCTGAGGGCATCCGGGCGCATCCGGCGGCCCGATCGGGTCAACAACCGGCGTTTCGTGTTCAGGTGGGGCGCCACATCGGGACGATGCCGCGTGAACCGTGAGCCTCGCGGTCCGCAGCACTTCGCCCTGGGAGAACCATGAAGAAACGCGCAGCCGTGCTGTGCGGCGCCGCCGCCGTCGTCGCCTCGGGCCTCACGGCCGTGCCCGCCGAGGCCGGCGCCCCGCACGCCCCGGAGACGTTCCGCGTCGCCGCGCCCGCCTGGAAGAAGTGCGGCACCGACGACTACCCGACGCTCCAGTGCGCGTCCGTCGAGGTGCCGCTGGACCACGCCGACCCCTCCGGGCGCACGATCACACTGGCGCTGTCGCGCATCCCGCACACCGCGAAGAAGTACCAGGGCCCCCTGCTGGTGAACCCGGGCGGCCCGGGCGGCAGCGGGCTGACGCTCGCCGGGTTCGTCGCCGCGTCGCTGCCGAAGCAGGTCGCCGCCGAGTACGACGTCGTCGGGTTCGACCCGCGCGGGGTGGGCGAGAGCCGCCCGGCGCTGGACTGCGTCCCGGGCCACTTCGACGCCGTGCGGCCCGACCCGGTGCCCACCTCGCCCGAGGTGGAGCAGGCCAACCTGGACCGCGCGAAGTCCTTCGCCGAGGCCTGCGGGCGCAAGTACGGGGACCTGCTGCCGCACATGACCACCACGGCCGCCGCACGCGACCTGGACGTGATCCGGCAGGCGCTGGGCGCGGAGCGCGTCAACTACTTCGGCTACTCCTACGGCACCTACCTCGGCACCGTGTACGCCAAGCTGTACCCGCAGCGGGTGCGGCGTCTGGTGCTGGACTCCGTGGTCGACCCCACGGGCGTCTGGTACGACTCCAACCTCGACCAGAACCAGGCGTTCAACGCCCGCCACCGTGCCTTCATGGACTGGGTCGCCCAGCACGACGCCACGTACCGCCTGGGCACCGACGCGGAGAAGATCGAGGCCGCCTGGTACACGATGCGGTCCGCGCTGAAGGAGGACCCGGCCGGCGGGAAGGTCGGCCCGGCCGAGCTGGAGGACACCTACGTGCCGGGCGGCTACTACAACGGCTACTGGCCCTACCTGGCCGAGGCGTTCGCCGCGTACGTCAACGAGAAGGACAGCGGGCCGCTGGTCGAGGCGTACGAGAACTTCGGCGCGACCGACGTCGCCGGGGACAACGGCTACAGCGTGTACACGGCGATCGAGTGCCGGGACGCCGTCTGGCCGCGGGACTGGGCGCAGTGGCGCAAGGACAACTGGGAGATGTACGAGCGGGCGCCGTTCATGTCCTGGAACAACGCCTGGTACAACGCGCCGTGCGCGTACTGGCCGGTCGAGGCGCAGCGGCCGGAGCGGATCAACACCATGAGCCAGCTGCCGCCCGCGCTGCTGTTCCAGGCCACGGACGACGCGGCCACCCCGTACCAGGGCGCCGTCACGGTGCACCGCCGGCTGGAGCGCTCCGGCCTGGTGGTCGAGTCGGGCGGCGGCAACCACGGCATCACGCTGAGCGGGAACGCCTGCCTGGACCGTCATCTTGCGGCCTACCTGGCCGACGGCACGGTGCCGCGCGGCAGCCACGGGGACGCCGACGCGGTGTGCGCGGCGCTGCCCGACCCGAAGCCGCTGACGTCGAAGGCGGCCCCCGGCACGGTCCGCGGCTCGGTCCTCCACGGCCTCCTCGGCTCCCGCGTCTGACCCGGCGAAACCCGGGGGCGGACGCGCGGCCGGGTGGGTCATCATGCTCCCCATGACCCATCTGACCCGCATACCCGCCCCCGAGGGCGTGGCACCGGCGGCCCAGTACGCCCACGTGATGACGGGCGCCGGCCGTCTGGTGGCCGTCTCCGGCCAGCTCGCCCTGGACGAGGACGGCCGTATCGTCGGCGCCGGCGACGCCGGGGCCCAGGCCCGCCAGGTCTTCGAGAACCTCCGCCTGTGTCTGGCGGCGGCCGGAGCCGCGTTCGACGACGTCGTGAAGCTGACCTACTTCGTCACGGACATGGCGCACATGCCGGCCGTCCGCGCGGCCCGCGCGGCGCACATCCCCGACGACCGCGTCCCGGCCGCCTCCGCCGTCCAGGTCTCCGCCCTGGTGCGCCCGGAGTTCCTGCTGGAGGTCGAGGCGCTGGCGGTGGTCCCCGCATGACCGGCCCGGCCGGGCTCCGCATCCGCCCGATGACCGCGGACGACAGTGCGGGGGTCGCCGCGATACGGGTCCGGGGATGGCAGTACGCCTACCGCGGGATGATTCCGCAGGCGTATCTGGACACGATGGACGTCGCCGCGGAGGCCGAGAAGCAGCGGGCGCGGCTCGCGGGCGGGGACGGCAGCGTGGTGAACCTGGTCGCCGAGGCGGCGGACGGCACGCTCGCCGGCTGGGCCGCCTACGGGCCGTACCGGGACGGCGAGGTGCGCACCGGGGACGGCGAGCTGTACGCGCTGTACCTGCCGCCCGAGCGGATCGGGCAGGGGGCGGGGCGCGCCCTGCTGACCGAGGTGACCGGCCGCTGCGCGGCGGCCGGGCTCCCTCGGATGTTCCTGTGGGTGCTCAAGGGGAACGCACGCGCCCGCCGCTTCTACGAGGCCGCGGGCTTCACGCCGGACGGCGCCGAGGACCCCTTCGAGGTGGGCGGGGTCGCGGTGCCGGAGGTGCGGTACGTGCGGGCTCTCACCGGCTGACCGGGCCGGATCCACGCCGGACCGCCGGACCGGGCCCCCCTGCGACCGGCCCGTCCCCGTCCGGGCCCTCCCCGTCCGGGCCGACCCCCGCGTACAGCCGAGCGCCGGCCCGCCGCTCCCCGTCCGCGGACGGGACACCCGCCTCCCCCGCCTGCTCGCGCGAGCGGTCCGGGGGCGGCGGTCCCGGGGTGCGGGAGGCGGCCCGGTGGCGGGGTGCGACAGCGAGGTGACGGCGCGTCACGCGCTATCGCGGCCCCGGGATCCGCCCCCGGGCGCTTCCCTGGCGCGGGATGCGGGCCAGGGCGTGGACCGCCGCCTCCGCCAGTGCCGGGTGCGCGAGCGCCTCGTTCAGTACGGACTCCGCGCGCGGGTCGCCGAGTTCCCCCAGCCCCTCCACACAGGCGAGCGCGACCCGGCGGTAGGGGTCGTGCGGGCGCAGCCTGCGGCGGAGGGTGGTGATCAGGGCCGGGACCGCCTCGGGGGCACGCAGCTCGGCGAGGAGGCGGACCGAGTGCAGGGCGTAGGCGACGCGCAGTTCGTTGGTGGCGAGGGCGGCGGCGGCGCGGGCGGTGCGCGGGTCGCCGAGACGGGCCAGGGCCTGCGCGGCGGCTGCGCAGCGCGGCGGGTCGCGGTGGTTGAGGAGAAGCACCAGCGTCTCGAAGGCCCGCCGGTCGCCCGCCGTCCCGAGCCGGAACGCGGCCAGTTCACGCGCCCACAGCGGCTGTCCGGGGGCGGTGAGAACGCCGGCCAGGAGGTCGTGGTCGTCCGTGGCGGACAGCCGCTCGAACGCGGCCGTGCCGCCGGACTCCGCCCGTAAGCGCTCCGTGAGCGTTCGCAACTCTTCGTCCATGCCGACGAGGTTAGGGGGATCACACCGGGCGCGGGACCCACCTCACAAATCCGGGGGCTGGCGCGCTCGTTACCCGCGGGTTAAGCTCAGACGAGCGAGTTACCCACTCGCACCTTCCTCACGGCGGTCTGGTGACGCGGCCGTCGTGAGTCGCAGTCGGTTCGGTACACCGTGTACCGCAGTACGGCTCGGCCCCGGGACAGGGCCGGTCGGACCCACCGCCGTATCACCGGCGGTCCGGGCGTGTGCGCTCGCAGCCCGGCCAACACCCGCATTCACGCACGCACCCGGTGCGCCTTCCGGCGCACCGGGGCGCTGCTTCCGTCGTCACCTCATTCCTGGAGTCCCGCGATGGCCACTCCCCAGTCCGACACCCCCTTGTCCCCGCTCCGGACCGTCGCCGTGGTCGGCCTCGGCACGATGGGCACCGGCATCGCCGAGGTCCTGGCCGCCGGCGGCCGCGACGTCGTCGGCATCGACGTCAGTGAGGCCCAGGCCGCGAAGTGCGTCGCCGCCCTGGAGACCTCCACCGCCCGCGCCGTCGAGCGCGGCCGGCTGACCGAGCAGCAGCGCGCGGAGCTCCTCGCCCGCGTCACCACCGGCACGGACCTCTCGGCCGCGGCCGGCGCCGACCTGGTGATCGAGGTCGCCCCGGAGTCGTACGAGATCAAGCAGCAGATCTTCCGGGAGCTGGACGGCATCGTGCGGCCGGAGACCGTGCTGGCCACCGGCACGAACGCGCTGTCGGTGACCCGGCTCGCCGCCGACTCCGCCCACCCGGAGCGCGTGCTGGGCATGCACTTCTTCAACCCGGCGCCGGCGATGAAGCTGGTCGAGGTGGTCTCCAGCGTGCTGACGGCGCCCGCCGCCGTCACCGCCGTCACCGACCTCGCCCTGGACCTGGGCAAGGAGCCCGTGGCGGTCGGCGACCGGCCCGGATTCGTCGCCGACGGGCTGCTGTTCGGCTACCTGAACCAGGCCGCCGCCATGTACGAGGCCCGGTACGCCTCCCGTGAGGACATCGACGCCGCGATGCGGCTGGGCTGCGGCCTGCCGATGGGCCCGCTGGCGCTGCTGGACCTGATCGGCATCGACACCGCCCGCACGGTCCTGGACGCCATGTACGCCGCATCCCGCGACCGGCTGCACGCCCCCGCGCCGATCCTCAAGCAGCTCAGCGAGGCGGGCCTGACGGGCCGCAAGGCGGGCCGCGGCTTCTACACCTACGAGGCGCCCGGCAGCGGCACGGTCGTGGCGGACGCCCTCACCCCGCGCGAGGACGGCCCCTCGGCCGCCGGCCGCCCGGTGCGCTCGGTGGGCGTGGCCGGCTCGGGCACCATGGCGTCCGGCATCGCCGAGGTCTTCGCCAAGGCGGGCTTCGAGGTCGTGCTGGCCGCCCGCAGCGAGGAGAAGGCGCAGGCGGCGAAGGCCCGTGTCGGCAAGTCACTGTCCCGCTCGGTCGACCGGGGCCGGATGACCGCCGAGGCGGCCGCCGCCACCCTGGACCTGATCCGCCCGACGGGCACCTACGACGACTTCGCCGACGTGGACCTCGCGGTCGAGGCCGTCGCCGAGGACCTGGAGGTCAAGCGGCAGCTGTTCGCCACGCTGGACAAGGTCTGCAAGCCGGGCGCGGTCCTCGCCACGACCACGTCCTCCCTCCCGGTCGTCGCCTGCGCCCGTGCCACCTCGCGCCCGCAGGACGTGATCGGCATGCACTTCTTCAACCCGGCGCCGGCCATGAAGCTGGTGGAGGTGGTGCGCACGGTCCTGACCGACGACGACGTCCACGCGACCGTCCGCGAGGTCTGTTCGAAGATCCGCAAGCACGCCGTGGACTGCGGCGACCGGGCCGGGTTCATCGTGAACGCGCTGCTGTTCCCGTACCTGAACAACGCGGTGAAGATGGTGCAGGAGCACTACGCCACCCTCGACGACATCGACGCCGCGATGAAGCTGGGCGGCGGCTACCCGATGGGTCCGTTCGAGCTGCTGGACGTCGTCGGGCTGGACGTCTCGCTGGCCATCGAGAAGGTGCTGCACCGCGAGTTCCGCGACCCGGGTCTGGCCCCGGCGCCCCTGCTGGAGCACCTGGTGGCCGCGGGCTGCCTCGGCCGTAAGACCGGCCGTGGCTTCCGCGAATATGCCAAGCGCTGAGCGGTACCCCGGCGAGCCGTTCCCGGGCGGTGCCGAGTGGGGCGGGCTGCTGGATCCCGACCGGTTCCCGCCGCCCGCCCGCACCGCCCCTCCCCCGCCCCCCGAGGGCGGGGGAAGCCCCGGTCACGCGCACCGTGCCGCGCGCATGCAGTACGTTCAGGGCATGTCCCAGCCCGCCAAGTCCGTACGTACGCCAGCCACGACCGAGCCGCCGGAGTCCACCGCCGGCTCGCGTGCCGCCGCCCAGCGGCTCAAAATGCGCCGGGAACTTGCGGCCGCCGCGATGGAGCTGTTCGCGACCAAGGGGTACGAGGCGACCACCGTCGACGAGATCGCGGCCGCCGCCGGGGTGGCCCGCCGCACGTTCTTCCGCCACTTCCGCTCCAAGGAAGAGGCGATCTTCCCCGACCACGACGACACCCTGGTGCGCGCCGAGGCGGTGCTCAACGCCGCCCCCGCGCACGAGCATCCGCTCGACACCGTGTGCCGGGGCATCAAAGAGGTCATGAAGATGTACGCGGCGCGGCCGGACATCTCGGTGGCCCGCTACAAGCTGACCCGTGAGGTGCCCACCCTGCGGGAGGCGGAGATCGCCTCGGTGGCCCGCTACGAGCGGCTGTTCACCCGCTATCTGCTGGGCCACTTCGACGAACACGCCCACGACGACGACGCCAACGACGACCCGCTGCTGGCGGAGGTCGCCGCGTCCGCGGTGGTCACGGCGCACAACCACGTGCTGCGGCGCTGGCTGCGGGCGGGCGGCCAGGGCGACGTGGAGGCGCAGCTCGACCACGCCTTCGCGATCGTGCGGAAGACGTTCGGCACGGGGATCATGGCGGGCCGGCGCACGGCCGCCCCGCAGCGGCCGGCGGCGGCCACGGCCTCCGCTCACGGCGAGGTGCTGGTGACCGTCGCCCGCACCGACGCCCCGCTGGAGGAGGTCATGGAGGCCATCGAGCGGGCCCTCAAGGAGCGCTGAACCGCCTTCCGACGCTGTGATGACGGCCACCCTTCGGGGTGGCCGTTTTGCCATGTCAGGGGGGCTTTTCGCCCCTGTTTCCCAGGCGTTTCGATCGATCATCGCTCATCTGATGCGTAAAGATTTCACCTGAGCCCAAGTTCTGGCACGCAGTGCCTTGCCGACTGACACGGCGTGCCATACGTTGAAGGAGTCCGGGCGAGTCCCGGCGGGTCCACCACCCGCACGTCCGGCGCCTGCGTCACAGGCAACCTCCCGCGCAACCACGCGCTGCCGAAGCACCACCCGCCGGACCGACGGCACCCCTCAACCCTCAGCAGCACACCGACGTATCCCTCAGCGCCCCTCCCTCAGGGCGCCCATCGCCGGAGGCAACACCGTGACCGTCAAGGACATCCTGGCCGCGATCCAGTCGCCCGACTCCACGTCCGAGGACTTCGCCGCCCTGCCGCTCCCCGAGTCGTACCGCGGCATCACCGTGCACAAGGACGAGACGGAGATGTTCGCGGGCCTCGCCACCCGCGACAAGGACCCCCGCAAGTCGCTCCACCTGGACGACGTGCCGCTGCCCGAACTGGGCCCCGGCGAGGCCCTGGTGGCCGTCATGGCCTCCTCGGTCAACTACAACTCGGTGTGGACCTCGATCTTCGAGCCGCTGTCCACCTTCGGCTTCCTGGAGCGCTACGGCCGGCTCAGCGAACTGACCAAGCGCCACGACCTGCCGTACCACGTCATCGGCTCGGACCTCGCGGGCGTGGTGCTGCGCACCGGCCCCGGCGTCAACGCCTGGCGCCCCGGCGACGAGGTCGTCGCCCACTGTCTCTCCGTCGAGCTGGAGTCCTCCGACGGCCACAACGACACGATGCTCGACCCCGAGCAGCGGATCTGGGGCTTCGAGACGAACTTCGGCGGCCTCGCCGAGATCGCGCTGGTGAAGTCCAACCAGCTCATGCCCAAGCCCGACCACCTCACCTGGGAGGAGGCCGCCGCGCCGGGCCTGGTCAACTCCACCGCCTACCGCCAGCTGGTCTCCCGCAACGGCGCCGGCATGAAGCAGGGCGACAACGTCCTCATCTGGGGCGCCAGCGGCGGACTCGGCTCCTACGCGACCCAGTTCGCGCTGGCCGGCGGCGCCAACCCGATCTGCGTCGTCTCCAGCGAGCAGAAGGCGGACATCTGCCGCTCCATGGGCGCGGAGGCGATCATCGACCGCACCGCCGAGGGCTACCGGTTCTGGAAGGACGAGAACACCCAGGACCCCAAGGAATGGAAGCGCTTCGGCAAGCGCATCCGCGAGCTGACCGGCGGCGAGGACATCGACATCGTCTTCGAGCACCCCGGCCGCGAGACCTTCGGCGCCTCGGTGTACGTCACCCGCAAGGGCGGCACCATCACCACCTGCGCCTCGACCTCGGGCTACATGCACGAGTACGACAACCGCTACCTGTGGATGTCCCTGAAGCGCATCATCGGCTCCCACTTCGCCAACTACCGCGAGGCCTGGGAGGCCAACCGGCTCATCGCCAAGGGCAAGATCCACCCCACCCTGTCCAAGGTGTACGCCCTCGAGGACACCGGCCAGGCCGCCTACGACGTGCACCGCAACCTCCACCAGGGCAAGGTCGGCGTGCTCTGCCTGGCCCCCGAGGAAGGCCTCGGCGTGCGCGACCACGAGAAGCGGGCCAAGCACATCGACGCCATCAACCGCTTCCGGAACATCTGAGGCAGGGCGGACATGACAGAGCGCCAGAAGGACCGTCCGTGGCTCATGCGGACGTATGCCGGCCACTCGACCGCCGAGGCGTCCAACGAGCTGTACCGGCGCAACCTCGCCAAGGGCCAGACCGGGCTGTCGGTCGCGTTCGACCTGCCGACCCAGACCGGCTACGACCCCGACCACGTCCTCGCCCGCGGCGAGGTCGGCCGGGTCGGGGTGCCCGTCTCGCATCTCGGTGACATGCGCAGGCTGTTCCAGGACATCCCCCTGGAGCAGATGAACACCTCGATGACGATCAACGCCACCGCCATGTGGCTGCTGGCGCTCTACCAGGTCGTCGCCGAGGAGCAGGGCGCGGACATCACCAAGCTCCAGGGCACGACCCAGAACGACATCGTCAAGGAGTACCTGTCCCGCGGGACGCACGTCTTCCCGCCCGGGCCGTCGCTCCGCCTGACGACCGACATGATCGCGTACACGGTCTCCCACATCCCGAAGTGGAACCCGATCAACATCTGCAGCTACCACCTGCAGGAGGCCGGGGCCACTCCGGTGCAGGAGATCGCGTACGCGATGTCCACCGCGATCGCCGTCCTCGACGCGGTGCGCGACAGCGGCCAGGTGCCGCGGGAGCGCATGGGCGACGTCGTCGGCCGTATCTCCTTCTTCGTGAACGCCGGCGTCCGCTTCATCGAGGAGATGTGCAAGATGCGCGCCTTCGGCCGCATCTGGGACACCCTCACGCGCGAGCGGTACGGCATCGAGAACCCCAAGCACCGCCGCTTCCGCTACGGCGTCCAGGTCAACTCCCTGGGACTGACCGAGGCGCAGCCGGAGAACAACGTCCAGCGGATCGTGCTGGAGATGCTGGCCGTCACCCTCTCCAAGGACGCCCGCGCGCGTGCCGTGCAGCTGCCCGCCTGGAACGAGGCGCTCGGCCTGCCCCGCCCCTGGGACCAGCAGTGGTCCCTGCGCATCCAGCAGGTCCTCGCCTACGAGAGCGACCTGCTGGAGTACGAGGACATCTTCGAGGGCTCGAAGGTGATCGAGGCGAAGGTCGAGGAGCTGGTCGCCGAGGCGACCGCGGAGATCGAGCGGATCCAGGAGATGGGCGGCGCGATGGCCGCCGTGGAGTCCGGCTACCTCAAGTCCCAGCTCGTCTCCTCGCACGCCGCGCGCCGCGCCCGGATCGAGTCCGGCGAAGAGAAGATCATCGGTGTCAACGCCTTCGAGTCGACCGAGCCCAACCCGCTCACCGCGGACCTGGACACCGCCATCCAGACCGTCGACCCCGCGGTCGAGGCCCGGGTGATCGCCTCGCTGCAGAACTGGCGCGACACCCGCTACCAGCCGCCCTTCAACCACCCGCGCCCCTGCAAGGCGCTGGAGAAGCTGAAGGAGGCCGCGCGCGGCACCGACAACCTCATGGAGGCCACCCTGGAGTGCGCGCGGGCCGGCGTCACCACCGGCGAGTGGGCCGGCGCGCTGCGCGAGGTGTTCGGCGAGTTCCGGGCGCCGACCGGGGTCTCGTCGGCTCCCGTCGCGGTCCCCGCCGAGGAGGGCTCCGCCCTGTCGGAGGTCCGCCGGAAGGTGGAACTCACGGCGAAGGACCTCGGCGTGGGCAAGCTGCGCTTCCTGGTCGGCAAGCCCGGCCTCGACGGCCACTCCAACGGCGCCGAGCAGATCGCCGTGCGGGCCCGCGACGCCGGGTTCGAGGTGGTCTACCAGGGCATCCGGCTCACCCCGGAGCAGATCGTGGACGCCGCGCTGGCGGAGGACGTCCACGCGGTGGGCCTGTCCATCCTCTCCGGATCGCACGCCCAGCTGGTGCCGGACGTGCTCGAACGGCTCCGTGTGGCCGGCGCCACGGACATTCCCGTGATCGCCGGTGGCATCATCCCCAGCGGTGACGCCGAACAGCTGCGGGCCGCGGGAGTCGCCGCGGTCTTCACGCCGAAGGACTTCGACATCACCGGAATCATCAGCCGCATCGTCGACGAGATCCGCAACGCGAACAAGCTCGACCCTCTGGAGGTCCCCGCATGACAACGGTCAACCGCCTTCGCCCCCGCCGTTCCTGTCTGGCGGTCCCGGGAAGCAACCCGCGCTTCCTGGAGAAGGCGCAGGGCCTCCCGGCGGACCAGGTCTTCCTGGACCTCGAGGACGCCTGCGCCCCGCTCGCCAAGCCCGAGGCGCGGCACACCATCGTGAAGTTCCTCAACGAGGGCGACTGGACCGGCAAGACCCGCGTGGTGCGTGTCAACGACTGGACCACCGAGTGGACGTACCGGGACGTCGTGACGGTCGTCGAGGGCGCCGGCCCGAACCTCGACTGCATCATGCTGCCGAAGGTGCAGGACGCCCAGCAGATCGTCGCCCTTGACCTGCTGCTCACGCAGATCGAGAAGACCATGGGCTTCGAGGTCGGCCGCATCGGCATCGAGGCTCAGATCGAGAACGCCCGCGGCCTGAACAACGTCAACGAGATCGCGCAGGCCTCCCCGCGCATCGAGACCATCATCTTCGGCCCGGCCGACTTCATGGCGTCCATCAACATGAAGTCGCTGGTCGTGGGCGAGCAGCCGCCCGGCTACCCGGCGGACGCCTACCACTACATCCTGATGAAGATCCTGATGGCCGCCCGCGCCAACGACCTCCAGGCGATCGACGGCCCCTACCTGCAGATCCGCAACGTCGACGGCTTCCGCGAGGTGGCCGGCCGCGCCGCCGCGCTCGGCTTCGACGGCAAGTGGGTGCTGCACCCCGGTCAGGTCGACGCCGCCAACGAGGTCTTCTCCCCCTCGCAGGAGGACTACGACCACGCCGAGCTGATCCTGGACGCGTACGACTACTACACGTCCGAGGCGGGCGGCAAGAAGGGCTCCGCGATGCTCGGCGACGAGATGATCGACGAGGCCAGCCGCAAGATGGCCCTGGTCATCGCGGGCAAGGGACGTGCCGCCGGCATGCGGCGCACGTCGAAGTTCGAGATCCCGGAGGCCTGACCGTCATGCAGTTCGGACGCACCTACGAGGAGTTCGAGGTCGGGGCGACGTACAAGCACTGGCCGGGCAAGACGGTCACCGAGTACGACGACCACCTCTTCTGTCTCCTCACCATGAACCACCACCCGCTCCACATGGACGCGAACTACGCGGAGCGGACGACGGACTTCGGCAAGAACGTCGTCGTCGGGAACTACATCTACTCGCTGCTGCTCGGCATGAGCGTGCCGGACATCTCCGGCAAGGCGATCGCCAACCTGGAGATCGAGTCGCTCAAGCACGTGGCGCCGACCTTCCACGGCGACACCGTCTACGGGCAGACGACCGTCCTGGACAAGTGGCCGTCGAAGTCGAAGAACGACCGCGGCATCGTGTACGTCGAGACCAAGGGCTACAAGCAGGACGGCACGCTGGTCTGCGTGTTCCGCCGCAAGGTGATGGTGCCGACCGAGACGTACATCAAGGAGCGCGGCGGCGAGCAGCCCGGCCGCCCGGAACTGAAGCAGCAGGAGAAGTAGCCATGGCGCGACTCGCCCAGACCGCCGGTCTGACCGACGTCCAGCAGGAGATCCTCTCCACCGTCCGGGACTTCGTGGACAAGGAGATCATCCCGGTCGCCACCGAGCTGGAGCACCGCGACGAGTATCCGCAGCAGATCGTCGACGGGCTGAAGGAGCTGGGTCTCTTCGGCCTGATGATCCCCGAGGAGTACGGCGGCCTGGGCGAGTCCCTCCTCACGTACGCGCTGTGCGTGGAGGAGATCGCCCGCGGCTGGATGTCGGTGTCCGGCATCATCAACACGCACTTCATCGTGGCGTACATGCTGAAGCAGCACGGCA
The DNA here is from genome assembly GCA_014656175.1 of Streptomyces werraensis. Lineage (GTDB taxonomy): Bacteria > Actinomycetota > Actinomycetes > Streptomycetales > Streptomycetaceae > Streptomyces > Streptomyces werraensis. Next base: position 712,678 of record BNBX01000002.1, on the reverse strand, counting down.
CGCAGGAGCAGAAGGAGCACTTCCTTCCGCGGATGGCGGCCGGCGACGTCCGCGGCGCCTTCTCGATGTCGGAGCCGGGCCTCGGCTCCGACGTGTCGGCCATCACGTCCAAGGCGGTGAAGGACGGCGACGAGTACGTCCTCAACGGCCAGAAGATGTGGCTGACGAACGGCGGAACGTCGTCGCTGGTGGCCGTTCTGGTGCGAAGTGACGAAGGACACTCCCCTGACGAGGCTGCCGCCAAGCCGCACAAGTCGATGACCACCTTCCTGGTGGAGAAGGAGCCGGGCTTCGGCGAGGTCCGTCCGGGCCTGACCATCCCCGGCAAGATCGACAAGATGGGCTACAAGGGCGTCGACACGACCGAGCTCATCATGGACGACCTGCGCGTTCCCGCCGACCGGGTGCTCGGCGGCGTCACCGGCCGAGGTTTTTACCAAATGATGGACGGCGTCGAGGTCGGCCGAGTGAACGTCGCGGCGCGTGGCTGCGGCGTCGCGCAGCGTGCCTTCGAACTGGGCGTCCGGTACGCCCAGCAGCGTCACACTTTCGGCAAGCCGATCGCCCAGCACCAGGCCGTCCAGTTCAAGCTGGCCGAGATGGCTACCAAGGTGGAGGCCGCGCATGCCATGATGGTCAACGCAGCGCGCAAAAAGGACTCCGGGGAGCGAAACGACCTCGAGGCAGGGATGGCGAAGTACCTCGCCTCCGAGTACTGCAAGGAGGTCGTGGAGGACTCCTTCCGGATCCACGGCGGCTACGGCTTCTCGAAGGAGTACGAGATCGAGCGCCTCTACCGGGAGGCCCCGATGCTGCTGATCGGTGAGGGCACCGCTGAGATCCAGAAAATGATCATCGGCCGTCGACTGCTCGAAGAGTATCGATTCCAGGGCTGAGCAGGGTCAGATGTCCGGATACGGGGTGTTTTCTTGAGGAAGAGGATCACACCCCGTATGCGTTCTTCGGCCGCCGACTTGGTTGCCTGGCTTACCCAGTTGCGGCCGAGAGCCGCTACGATCGCCGGAAAGCCGCCGTCCCCCGCAGTTGCGCGGCATCATCCGCTACGAAGGTCATCCATGCCCCACAGCCAAACCTCTGCACACCGCGACAGCCTCGCCGGCGTACGCCTCGCGCGCGGAGCCTCGCCGTGGCTTCTGCCGACCGTCGCCACCGCAGCCGTGAGCCTGCTCCGCGCCCGCCGCTCGGGCGCCGCCAAGGCCGTCGCCGTCCCCGCCACCGCTCTCGCGGCGGGGATGCTGTGGTTCTTCCGCGACCCCGAGCGCGAGATCGCCCAGGGCCGCGTCATCTCCCCGGCCGACGGTGTGGTGCAGAGCATCATGCCCTGGAAGGACGGGCGCACCCGCGTCGCGATCTTCATGAGCCCGCTCAACGTCCACGTGAACCGCGCCCCCCTGGCCGGCACCGTGACGTCGGTCGAGCACATCCCCGGTGGCTTCGTTCCCGCCTTCAACAAGGAGAGCGAGAACAACGAGCGCGTGGTGTGGCACTTCGACACCGAGCTCGGCGACATCGAGATGGTCCAGATCGCCGGCGCGGTGGCCCGCCGTATCGTCCCCTACGTGCCCCAGGGCACCAAGGTCGAGCAGGGTGAGCGCATCGGCCTCATCCGCTTCGGCTCGCGGGTCGACATCTACCTGCCCGAGGGTGTTGAGGTCGATGTCGAAGTGGGCCAGAAGACCGTGGCTGGGGTGACTCGCATTGACCGTGGTTGATCCAGAGACCCAGGCCGGCTGGGTGCCGGAGGCCGACGAGGACGACGACGAGGAGATGCCTCTGTCGCTGCGCCTGTCGATAGCGGACACCCTCACGCTGGGCAACGCCACGTGCGGCTTCATGGCGGTGTACTTCACCACCACCGGCATCCTGATCCCGCACCTGCAGGGCAGCCAGGAGACCGGCATGGCCCGCCACAGCGCGGCCACGGCGGTGATCCTGATGCTGTGCGCGGCGGTCTTCGACCTCTTCGACGGCCTGGTGGCGCGCAAGCTGCGCTCCTCGCCGATGGGCGCCGAGCTGGACAACCTCTCGGACCTGATCAGCTTCGGCCTGGCGCCGGCGTACTTCGTCCTCGTCTACGGCATGGTCGCGGACGACGCGCACCAGAGGGTGGCCGCGGTCGGGGCGATCGTGGTGCTCCTCGCGGTGGTGCTGAGACTGGCGCGGTTCTCCTGCGTCACGGTGAAGGACGGCACCTTCCAGGGCATGCCGTCGCCCTTCGGGGCGCTGACGGTCGTGTCGATCGTGCTGCTGGAGCTCCCCTTCGTGGCGACGCTGCTGGCGATCATCGGCACGGCGTGGCTGATGGTGAGCCGCGTCGAGTACCCGAAGCCGCGCGGGCGCCTCGCCGTGGCGATGCTGTCGTGGATCGTGCTGTCGATGGGGCTGCTGGCGGCATGGGCCTTCGACGCGCCGAGCGGACAGCTGCTGCTGCAGACGGGGTGTGCGCTGCAGCTGGTGATGGGGGCGGTGATTCCGCTGTTCGCCACGGCGCGGCGGGTGAACAACTTCCGCGACAACCGTCGCGAGGCGCGGGCGGCGCAGCTGCCGTAACGCGGCCACGGACCGTGTGGGGCCCCGGACCCGGGAAGGGTCCGGGGCCCTTGTGCGTGCGGCGCCCGCCCGCCTCACAGGACCTGCTCGTCCTCCTCGGGCGCCTTGCGCTTCCGGTGCGCCATCACCTCCCAGAAGGCGTGCAGCTCCCGCACGGGGATGCTCACCCAGGGAGCGGTGCGCCGGGTGAGGGCCGGCAGGTGCCAGCGACGGTGGCTGTGCAGGAGTGCCTGCTGCTGCCGGCAGAAGGGCTCCTCGATCTCCTTCTGCGTCCTCGCGGCCTTGGGCGGGTAGGGGCACAGGCGGAACGTGCAGGTCGGCAGGCAGGTGCAGCCCGGCTCGTCCTGGTCGTTGCGGCCCACGCTCCGCTCGGGGTGGAGCGGGGTCCGGTCGTGGGTGAGGCAGGGCGGGAGGTCGCTGCGGTCGGTGAGCTCCAGGCGCTCCTCGATGGCGTCCGGGCTGCCGTCCCGCTCGGTGAGGTTCAGCATGATCAGGACGTCGGCGAGGAGACGCTGCGCCCGGGGGTGCAGGCTGGTCCAGCCGGACGACGGGGCGATCCACAGATTGTGCTTGCGGTAACGCTCCGGGTCCGCCGGGGTGGACCCGACGCTGTCGACGGCGCCGTGCTCGTCGATCCAGAGGAACTGCTCGGGGTGCCCCGTCTCCAGGGCCAGGGTCACCAGGTCCCCGGCCTCGGCGACGAAGGGGTGGAGCATCGCGCGCGGCCCTCGTCCGTCTTTCCCGCCGCGGCGCGCGCTCCCCGCGACGGCGAGCCAGCGGGTGACCGCGCGCACGGGCTCGACGGACGCGCCTTGCCCGGCAGGGGCGTCCCCCCGCCCGGCCGTGTCGGGCAGCTCCCACAGGCACAGTGCGTGGAGCAGGCTCAGCTGCGCGTACCAGGAGCGGCTGGAGGCGAGCATCCGCTCGGCATGCCTGGTCAGGAACGCCCGGCTCTCCTCGTAGACGCCCGGATGACGCCTCCGCCGGTTCGCGGCGTTCTTGAAGCCCTGGGTCATGGCGATCTCCAAGGACAGCGGCAGGTCGGGCTCGGGCGGCCCCGTGGACGGCGCCGGCGCGCCGTCCCGGCCGGCCGGGACGGTGAGGTGCCGCAGCCAGAGATCGAGGCGTTGCTCGGCCTCGTCGCGGTACCTCGCGGAGACGGAGCCGAGGAACATGGGGACCAGCCAGGCGCGCAGGGCGAAGTGACGCCACTGGACGGTGCGGCGCTGCTCGTGCTCCCGTACGAACCGGGCGTACCGCTGCTCCCTGCGTTCCGCCGACCCCGGGGCGGCCCGGCCCGCCTCCGTGTCCTCGAGCCAGGCGGTGTAGTCCTCGTTGAGCTTCCGTTTGGCCTCCCGCGTCTGGTGCAGGTACTGCCGCACGGGATCGGTGTCGAGGGGGAACAGCTCCCGCAGGGCGCGGAAGGCGGCGTCACCCCCCGCGGCGATCTGGTGGGCGATCGCGGTACGGACCGCGTGGGAGGACTCGTGCGTGCCGATGCTGAGCAGCCGCTCGTACGGCAGCGGAGGCGGCGCGGCGGCCGTCCCGGGAAGTGTCCCGGCCTCGTTCCTGCGCCTCTCCCGTTCGCGCAGCGCCGCGCCGAAGCGCCGCACCAGCCCGAGCTTGGCGTCCTCCACGGTGCGCTGGTCCGACCTGATGACCAGCCCCTCCCACTGTTCGTCGAGGGTGCGGGCCAACTCGTCCTGGAGCGGCTCCGGGTCGATGCTGTCGATCTCCAGGGCGGCGGCGTACAGATCGAAGTACTTCGCGTCGTGCCGGTCGGCGGCGGCGTCGCGGAGCAGTTCGCTCGTCCTCGGGGCCCTCCCGCCGTCGCGCCGTCCTGACGGGCGGGGCGCGGCGGTGGTGGCCCGGTGGCGGGAGAGCAGCACCAGGGCGATGAGGAGTTCGCGGGACGGGCCGGGGCCGCGCAGGGCGGGTCCGACGACGGCGGCCATCTCGTCGTCCGGCACCTCGGTCAGCAGCCGGTGCCCCAGGTAGGCCTGGACGATGCTGTGGGGGAAGCGGACCTTGTTCTCGGAGCCCCGCACGAGCCCCAGGTGCTGTCCGTTGGCGGCGTACCGGGCGAGCTCGGCGTAGCACTCGGTGGGGGCGTCCAGCGGGTTGAGCCAGGACGACGACTGACCGACCGTGCGGGCCAGCACGTTCCAGATCGCCTCGCGCTGGGCCGGCGTGACGGCGGGGCGGACCGTGTCCCGCCACGATCCGGCCGCCGGTTCCTCGGGCCGGGTCCCGGACCGGCGGCGCTCCCGGAGGTCGTCCAGGTAGGCGCCGACGAAGTCGTCGAAGGACACCTCCAGGGTGTCCTGCAGCAGGCCGAGGCAGGCCAGGGCCGACACGACCCACAGGGTCTCCCTGCGTTCCCTGCGGTCCATCACCAGCTTGTCGCGGATGAGCCCGTCCTCCATGGCCCGGCGGTAGCTGTCGAGGAGCCACAGCCTGATCGTGGAGCAGTCGTTGCTGCGCGTGTTCAGCCGCCCGTCGTGCTCGCGGAGCGTCAGGTGTTCCAGCAGTCCGCGCTGTTGCAGGGCGCGGGCGATGCGCAGATAGATCGGCGAGTCGGAGACCTCGGCGGTCTCCACCACCCAGTCCAGACGGCGTTCGTCCCCCTCGCCGGGTTCCCGGACCAGGTACTCCAGGGCCGCCTCCTCGCTGAGCGGTTCCAGGTCGGTGATGGCGGCCCTGGTGCCTTCCAGCGGCGCGTGCGGGCGCGAGGCGATGACCAGGGGGAGCTGCTGACGGTCCGCCCGGTCGATGGCCCGCCGGATGATGTTGTCCCGGTCCTCCCGGTACCGCTCGTCGAGGAGTGCCTCCTCCAGACCGTCGGCGATGACCACGGCCTTGTCGTCGAGCCGCAGTTGCCGCCACGCCTTGTCGATGTTGCCGGCGGCGAAGACGCCCTGGTCGGCCTCCTCGGCGAAGCGGCGCCGCGCCATCTGCTCGAAGTCGAACTCCCCGTCCATGTCGCGCAGACGCAGCGGCACCGGTACGGCGGACTGCTGCGCGAGCATGCGGGTCAGCTCCACGAGGACGGCCGTCTTGCCGACGCCCACGCCGCCGACCAGCAGATAGGGCCGGCGCGTCTTGCGGTTGCGGAGCGTCTGGGCCATCACCTGGGCCAGTTCGCGGCGCCCGACGATCCGGTCGACGAGCGTCCCGGCCGTGGGGACCAGCTCGTGCGGGCGGGTGCGCGCCTTCTTCACCAACGGCCTCTTGGCCTTGTGGTACCAGTACAGGAGGAAGACCGCGAGGAGGAGGGCGCCGGTCAGCACGGGGCTCACGAAGGACAGCACGGTGCTGAACCAGGCGTCGTTCTTCAGGTCGTCGTACCACGAGCGCGTGTGTGCCGAGGAGTCGTACGCGGCGAGCGCGATCCAGGCGAGCAGCAGGGCGGTTCCGACGAAGGCGAACACGCGCAGCAGCCGGCCGAGCGAGACCCGCCAGGGGTGCCACCTGCGGTTGGGGACGATGCTCCGGCGGGCCTCCCGGCCGGTCCGGTAGGACCGCCAGCGCCGGTCCACCGCTCGCGCGGCCCGGAGCGTCCAGCGTCTCGGGTACAGCGTGAACCAGGCGGCGTCACGCGGCCGCTGCTTGCCCTCCGGGCTGCGGATGACCTTGGTGGGCATGGCGTCGTTCCCTCCGTGCTGCGCCCTCCGGCGACACGTCACGGAACACCGGAAGGCACAGCGGCCGGTGACGCCGCCGCTCCTCGCAGGCAAGGACGTGGGGGACGTCCACCTGCGGGTTTTCCTTCATGTCCATGAAACCACTGATGCGGAGGATCGCAACACGGTCCCGCCGGGGCGATCGGACCGCTGCTCCAGCGTGTAGTGAGACGGTGTCAGGGCCCCCGGGAGCCGGGGACCTGACACGGCCCGGTTCAGGTCAGGTAGTCGTGGGCGATGCGTTCCGCCGTGCGTTCCAGGATGGGGCCCGCGTCCGCGATGCACACCGCCACGTCCGGCTCCACGTCCGTCAGGGCGTACGCCCGCCGGATCCCGGCCCGCCCCAGCACCTCCGGCGCCAGCGCCAGCCGCCCGCACACCGCGATGACGTCCTTCCCGGCCGCCCGCGCCGCCGCGGCGACCCCCGCCGGCGCCTTCCCGTGCAGCGTCTGCTCGTCGAGCGACCCCTCCCCGGTGATCACCAGATCCGCCCGCTCCAGCGCGGCCGCGAACCCCAGCACGTCCAGCATGACCTCGATGCCGGGACGGAACCGCGCCCCCACGAGCAGCGCGCCGAAGCCGATACCGCCGGCAGCCCCCGCCCCCGGTGACGCCGCGAGCCCGGCGGCGTCCAGCACCTTCGCGAAGTGCCCCAGCGCCGCGTCCAGCCGCTCCACGTCCTCCGGCGAGGCGCCCTTCTGCGGCCCGTACACGGCGGCAGCGCCCTTCGCACCGGTCAGCGGGTTGTCGACGTCGCTCGCGAGCACGAACTCCACGGACCGCAGCCGCGGGTCGAGACCGGACAGGTCCGCGGTCGCCACCTCCGCCAGCGCGGCGCCCCCGGGCCCGACCGGCTCCCCGGACGCCGTCAGGAACCGTGCCCCGAGCGCGGCCAGCATCCCCGCCCCGCCGTCGGTCGTCGCGCTGCCTCCGACGCCGAACACGATGCTCCGCGCGCCCGCGTCGAGCGCGGCCCGCAGCAGCTCCCCGGAGCCGTACGTCGACGCGGTGAGCGGCGCGAAGACACCTTCCGGCAGCCGCTGCAGCCCGCTGGCCTCCGCCATCTCCACGACGGCGGTGCCGTCCCGCAGCGCGTAGGCTGCGGTCACCTCGTCGCCGAGCGGGCCGCAGACCCGTACCTCGTGCCGTTCGAACCCGGCCGCGACGGCCGCGGCGACGGTTCCGTCGCCGCCGTCGGCCACCGGAAGAGCCTCGACCTGAAGGTCCGGCCGGACCGTGCGGAGCCCGGCGGTGACCCGCTCGGCGACCTGCACGGCCGTCAGCGACCCCTTGAACTTGTCCGCGGCGACCAGCACCCGCTGGGCCGACGGCGTCCTACGCGTACCGCTTCCTGCAGCGTCCGCCACTTGGCTTCCCCTCGTTCATCGGGCCCCGCGCGTGCCGGGACCTGTCGCGCCGCTGCGACCCTAACCGCCGGGTGGCGTGCCCGCCATGCCCCGGCCGGCCCGTGGACCGGCACGGAACCGCCGGGAAACGGGTAGACCGGTCCCATGACCGCGACGACCGACGTGACCACCGCGACCGGGCTCGCCGACCGCATCCTCGGCGGCTGGCTGGGCCGCATCGCCGGCAACATGCTGGGCAAGCCGGTGGAGCAGGGCGAGGTGTGGACGCGGGACCGCATCGACCGCTACCTGCGGGCGACGGACGCGCTGCCGCTGACCGACTACCTGCCGGGGCCGCCCACGGAGGTCGAGGAGCGGGCGCTGCGCCCGGAGTGGCGTCACTGCGTCCGGGGCCGGGTCCACGGCAGCTGCCGGGACGACGACGTCGACTACGCGATCCTCGGCCTGCACCTGCTGGAGACGCACGGCTTCGGCTTCAGCACCGAGCAGGTCGGCGACCTGTGGCTGCTGCGGCTGCCGTACCTGCAGACGTTCACCGCGGAGCGCGCGGCGTACCGCAACCTCGCGAACGGGCTGCGGCCGCCTCTGACGGCGACGTACGAGAACCCGTACCAGGAGTGGATCGGCGCGCTGATCCGTGCCGACGTGCACGGCTGGGTCTCGCCGGGCGCCCCGCGCCGGGCCGCCGCGCTGGCCCGCAAGGACGCGGTGCTGTCGCACACGGGCAACGGGGTGTACGGCGCGATGTGGGCGGCGGCGCTGGTCGCGGCGGCGTTCACGGCGGGGACGGCGCGGGAGGCGGTGGACGAGGCGCTGGCGGTGGTCCCGGCGGGCAGCAGGCTGGCGCGCACGGTGCGCCGGGTGGCGTCGCTGCACGAGAGCGGGCTGCCGTGGGAGGACACGCTGGCCACGCTGGAGGAGGAGACGGCGGGGCTCGGCTGGATCCACACGGTGCCGAACGCGGCCGTCATCACCGCGGGGCTGCTGTACGGCGCCGGCGACTTCTCCCGGAGCGTCGCGCTGACCGTGCGGGGCGGTCTGGACACGGACTCCAACGGCGCGACGGCCGGGTCGGTGGCGGGGGTGATGTGCGGCGCGGCAGGGGTGCCGGACCAGTGGAAGGAGCCGCTGGAGGACACGGTGCGCAGTGCGGTGTTCGGGTTCGACGGGGTGCGGATCAGCGAGCTGGCGGAGCGGACGCTGCGGCTGGCGCAGGCGGAGGCCTGAGCGCTCGGGGCCCGTGGCGGCGTCCGCCGTGCTCCGGCGCGTGCGCCCGCCGTGTCGATCATGGGACGGCGTGTGCTGCCGTGCGCCCGGGCGGGTGGACCGCGACGGCCCCGGCGGAACCCGAGGCCGCGGTTACCCTTCCCGCATGACCACCACGCAGGACACCCAGGACTTCGCCAGCTACATCGCCTCCCTCCCCCGTGTCCTCGCCGGCGCCGCCGCCCTCTTCCGGGACGCGCGGGGGCGGGTGCTGCTCGTCGAACCGAACTACCGGGAGGGGTGGGCCCTGCCCGGCGGCACGATCGAGTCGGACGAGGGGGAGAGCCCGCGTGAGGGTGCGCGGCGGGAGACGGCCGAGGAGATCGGCCTGGACCGGCCGCTGGGCCGGCTCCTCGCGGTGGACTGGGTGCGGACGCCGGGCGTGCCGCCGCTCGTGGCGTACCTCTACGACGGCGGGGTGCTCGGGGAGGACGAGCTGAGGGCGATCCGGCTCCAGGAGGAGGAGCTGCTGTCGTGGCGGCTGGTGGAGCGCGAGGAGATCACCGCGCACCTGCCCGGCTCCCTGGGCCGCCGCGTGCTCGCCGCGCTGGACGTGCTGGCGGACGGCTCGGGCACGGCGGAGCTGGAGGACGGCCACCGGGTGCACTGACAGTGCCGCACCGGCCCGGCGCGATATCCGCTCGCCGGGCCTGCCCGGCCGCCCTACCCTCGCCGCATGAGCAAGCCCCTCGTCGCCCTCCTGACCGGCGCCGGCGTCAGCACGGACTCCGGGATCCCCGACTACCGCGGGCCGGCCGGTCTGTGGCGCCGCGACCCGGACGCCGAGAAACTCGTGACGTACGCGTACTACATGGCCGATCCGGAGATCCGCCGCCGGTCGTGGCGGATGCGGCAGGAGAACTTCGCCGCGCTGCCGGAGCCGAACGCCGCGCACCGTGCGGTGGCCGAGCTGGAGCGGTCCGGGACGGCGGTGCGGGTGATCACGCAGAACGTGGACGGTCTGCACCAGCTCGGCGGCATGCCGGACCGCAAGGTGCTGGAACTGCACGGCACGGCGCGCACGGTCGTCTGCACGAAGTGCCACGCGCGGACCCCGATGGAGGACGCCCTGGCCCGCCTGACGGCCGGCGAGGACGACCCGCCCTGCGCCGACTGCGGCGGCGTCCTCAAGCCGGCGACGGTCATGTTCGGCGAGGCGCTGGATCCCATGGTGCTCGGCGAGGCGGTGGCGATCACGAAGGCCTGCACCCTCTTCATCGCCGCCGGCACCAGCCTCCAGGTCCACCCCGCGGCGGGCCTCGCCCAGGTCGCCGCCGACCACGGCGCCCGCCTGATCGTCGTCAACGCGGAACCGACGCCGTACGACGACCTGGCGGACGAGGTCGTCCGCGAACCGATCGGCACGGCCCTGCCGGCGTTGCTGCGGCGGATCGCCGCCTAGAACCTCCGTCTAGAACAGGGCCGGTCCGCGCTCGAAGTCCAGCAGGCGCTGTTTGCGGGGCAGGCCGCCGCCGTAGCCGGTGAGGCTGCCCGTGGAGCCGATGACGCGGTGGCAGGGGACGATGATGCCGACCGGGTTGCGGCCGTTGGCCAGGCCGACGGCACGGGACGCCTTGGGGCTGCCGAGGAGGTCGGCGAGCTGTCCGTAGGTGCGGGTCTCGCCGTAGGGGATGCGCCGGAGCTCTTCCCACACCCGGAGCTGGAACGGGGTGCCGTGCAGGCGCAGGGGGACGGTGAACTCCTTCAGGTCGCCCGCGAAGTAGGCGGCCAGCTGTTCCCTCGTCTCCGTGAAGGGAGCGTCGTCGGGGACGCCGAAGGTGTCCTCCGGCGGGCGGTGGCGCTGATCGGTCATGTAGAGGCCGCAGAGGACACCGTCGTCGGCGACGAGGGTCAGGGGGCCGTAGGGGCTGTCGGTCACGGTGTGCTGTCGCATCGGTCCTCCGTTGCCGGTCAGGTCGGCAGGACGTTGATCGGGTGGCTGTCGGTCGCCCAGAGGTACTGGACCGCGTACGCGCGCCAGGGGCGCCAGGCCGCGGCCCGGGTGGTGAGGGCGGCCGGGGTGGACGGGAGGCCCAGGGCGCGGGCGGCGCGGCGGACACCGAGGTCGGTGGGGAGGAAGGCGTCGGGGTCGCCGAGGGCGCGCATGGCGATGACGTCGGCGGTCCAGGGGCCGAAGCCGGGGAGGGCGAGGAGCGCCGCGCGCGTCTTCGGCCAGTCGCTGTCGGCGCCCAGGCGGAGGTCGCCGTCCGCGAGCCGGCGGACCAGCGTGGTCAGGGTGGTGCGGCGCGTCCGGGGCATGGCGAGGGCGTCCGGGTCGAGCGCGGCCAGTTCCTCCGGTGCCGGGAAGAGGTGGGTGAGACCGCCCTCGGGGTCGTCGACGGGGGTGCCGTGCGCGATGACCAGGCGGGCCGCGTGGGTGCGGGCGGCGGCCGTGGACACCTGCTGTCCGAGGACCGCGCGGACGGCGAACTCCGCCTCGTCGGCCGTACGCGGCACCCGGCGGCCGGGCGCCTTGTCGACCAGGGGCGCGAGCGCGGGATCGGCGCGCAGCCGCTCGTCGACGGCGACCGGGTCGGCGTCCAGGTCGAGCAGGCGGCGGCAGCGGCTGATGGCGACGGTCAGGTCCCGGTGGTCGCTCAGGGCGAGGCGGCAGGCGATGTGGTCGGGGCGCGGGGACAGGGCCACGATGCCCTGGCCGTACGGGAGGCGCAGGGTGCGGCGGTAGGAGCCCTCCCGCCATTCCTCCACGCCGGGTACGGCGGTGGCGGCGAGGTGGCCGAAGAGGTTGTCGGGGTGGAGCGGGGCGCGGAACGGCAGGCGCAGCGCGATCACGCCGGGTGCGCCGGCGGCGGCGTGTTTCGGCGCCCGCGTGCGCAGTTCGCTCGGCGAGAGCGCGAACACCTCGCGCACGGTGTCGTTGAAGGCGCGCACGGAGGAGAAGCCGGCCGCGAAGGCGACGTCCGCCATCGGCAGGCCGGTCGTCTCGACGAGCAGCCGCGCGGTCCGGGCGCGCTGCGCGCGGGCCAGGGCGAGGGGGCCCGCGCCCAGCTCGGCGAGCAGCTGGCGTTCGATCTGCCGGGTGCTGTAGCCGAGGCGGGCGGCGAGTCCGGTGACGCCCTCGCGGTCCACGACACCGTCGGCGATCAGCCGCATGGCGCGGGCGACGAGGTCGGCGCGCACGTTCCACTCCGGGGAGCCGGGGCTGGCGTCGGGGCGGCAGCGCTTGCACGCCCGGAACCCGGCCTGCTGGCAGGCGGCCGCGCTCGGGTGGAACACCATGTGCCGTGGCTTGGGGGGGACGGCGGGGCAGCTGGGCCGGCAGTAAATGCCGGTGGTGAGGACGGCGGTGTAGAACCAGCCGTCGAACCGCGCGTCCTTCGACTGCACGGCGCGCACGCAGCGCTCGGTGTCGGTGTGCATCCCTCGGTGCATGCCTCAAGGATCCGCCACCGGGACGGGCCGAGTCTGGCGGGAATCCGACATCCACGTCCTGAGTGCTGCGGTTCTGCGGATCACCGTCTCGGCGGCCGGGCCAGCAGGCCGCGCATCGTCTCCGCCGCCCGTACCGCCGCGTCGCCGCAGCAGTTGTTGAACAGGACGTGCAGCTCGTCCGCCTGCTCTGCCGCGCGGCGCAGGCGCGGCGCCCACGCGGCGAGCTCGGTGACGTCGTAGTCGTGGCGGAAGCGGTCCTCCTTGCTGCCCCTCCCCCACGCCGTGCTGCGGCCGTGGAACCGTACGACGGCCAGGGCGGGCCGGGTGACGGGGACCAGGGGCGGCAGGGAGGCCGTGAGGCCCTGCGCCATGTCGGTGCCGACCGCCGTCACCTCCAGGGAGGTCAGCAACTCGCGTGTCTCGTCGGTGCGTTCGGCGTGCCACCAGGCGGGGTGGCGGAACTCCACGGCGAGCGGCCAGCCCTTGGCGCGCTCCGCGCAGTCCTCCAGGAAGCGTTCGGCCGGGGTGCCGGGAGTGAACCACGGCGGGAACTGGAACAGCACGGTCCCGAGCCGCCCGGCCGTGCGCAGGGGGTCGACCGCCTCCGCGAAACGGCCCCACACCTCGTCCAGCAGAGCCGGGTCGGCCAGGCCGCGCGCGGGCAACCGGTCACGCAGGTCGGCCGGGAGCGCCTCGGGGCGGGTGGGGTGGCCCGTGAGCAGGGAGAACGCCTTGACGTCGAAGCGGAAGCCGTCCGGCGTGCGTTCCACCCACAGTTCGCTGTTGCGGCGGCGCGGCAACGCGTAGTAGCCGGAGTCCACTTCGACGACCGGCAGCCGCTCCGCGTAGTGCCGCAGCCGCCCTTCCGCGTCGCGCCGTCCGCGCGGATACCAGCCGCTCGCCACGAGTTGGCGGTCCGTCCAGGAGCACGCCCCGACCAGGATGTCACCCATGGGAGCCCGGTTACCCCGGGCTCCCCCGAGTGTGCCGCGCTATTCGGCGGCGGTGGGCCGGCGGGAGAGGGCGAAGGCCCGGTCCACGGCGGTGAGCGGGCGCAGCCGGTAGGTGTAGGCGTAGTCGCGGTCCGCGAAGAGCTTGAACTCGTCGTGGGTGTGCGCGCCCCAGCTGTCGTCGCCGCCCACGCCCATCTGCCGGTGGTTGACCCGTAGGACGACCGCGTCGCGCGGGGTGAGCTGGTAGTCGTGCCGGGCGCCGGCGGACAGGTCCTCCGGGGTGAAGTGCGAGGCGTTGATCTCGACGAGGGGTTCGCCCGTCACCAGCAGCCCGCGTCCGTCCCGGCCGGTGAGCGCGGCCCAGCGCACGTCGGTCTTGTTGCCGTTCTCCTGGGGGCGGATGTACGGCGTCCACTGCTCGGCCACGGTCGAGGACCAACAACCCACGTCCGTACCGGTGTTGCGGTCCCAGTGGTTCTCCTCGGGGCCGCGCCCGTACCAGTGCAGCCGGTCCAGGCGGCGGGGCAGGAACAGCAGGGAACCGACCTCGGGGAGGTACGGCAGGTCCGCGGCGCCCGGGTGGAGGGTGTGGTCCACCTTGATCTCGCCGTTGCCGAAGACGGTGTACGTCGTGGAGTACGTGGACTCGACCGTGGTGGGGAGGGTGCCGGTGACGCGGACCTCGACGGCCCGGTCGCCGAGCGGCCGTACGGTGACGTCGGTGACCGTGCGGCGGGCGCCCGCGTCGCGCCAGGTCCGGTTGCGCAGGTGCTGGTCGTTGCCGCGGTCGTTGTCGGTGGGCGCCCGCCAGAAGTTGGGCGCCGGTCCCGAGGTGAGCAGGCGCGTGCCGTCGGCCTCGTAGTCGGTGAGGAGGCCGGTGCGGCGGTCGACGGTGACCGAGAAGCCCTTGCCCGTGACGCGGATGTCCTGGCCGCGGGTCTCGTGCCGCAGCGCGGGCACGCGGGACAGGGGCACGGGCACGACCGCCGGGGTGTCGGCGTCGAGCGCGAGCTGATGCCGGGCCACCTCGAAGCCGGCCTCCGCCCAGGGTGTGCGCTCCCGCGTGGTGAAGGACAGCTGGAGGAAGAACTCCGTGCCCGGGGCCGGGTTCCGGGGCAGGCGCACCGGCAGTTCGACGCGCTTCCCGGACAGCGGCGCCACGTCGAGCTGGTCCCGGACGAGGCGTCCGCCGCCGATCACCTCGCCGTCCGCGACGAGTTCCCAACGGCCGTCGAAAGTACGGAGGTTGGTGAACAGGTACTCGTTGGTGAGGGTGACCGCGCCCGGTCCGCCACCAGGAGCGCGGACGGCGCCGACGGCCTGGTGGACGCGTTTGATCTCGGCCGCCTTGCCGCCGGGCCGGCGGTCGGCGGTGACGATCCCGTCGGCGACGAACGCGCCGTCGTTGGGATTGTCGCCCCAGTCCCCGCCGTACGCGAGGAAGGTCTTGGCCTCGGGGCGCTTCCGCTCCGTCCTCACGGTGGCGGCGTCGAACCAGAAGCGTACGCCGTCGTCGTCGGGCCCCCGGTCGTCGGAGCCCAGTTCGGCGGGCGTGAGGGCGCGGGCGTGAACACGGGCGCGGCGGATCGTGCCGTCGAACTCCCGGGTCTGGTTGTCGGCGTCGGAGGCGAGGGACAGCGGGGCGGTGTTGCTGGTGGGCCGGCGGTCGGTGGTGCGGGTGGCGCGGACCGCGCCGTCGACGTACAGGGCGAGGGTGCCGGCGTCGGCGTCGAAGACGCCCGCCACATGGTGCTCCCTTCCGCTCCAGTCGTCCGGCACCGTCCAGTTGACGGCGATCCACTGGCCGTCCGAGTGGATGAAGAACTCGACCCTGCGGTCGGTCTGCTTGAGCGCGTACTGGGTGTCGCCCTTGGCGACGATCGGCTGGTGGTAGCCGGGGACACCCGGGGTGAACCACGCCTCCAGGGTGAGGGAGCCGGTGAGGTCGAGGCTGTCGTGCCGTTCGAAGACGGTGATGCCCGACAGGCCCTTGTCCCGGTCGAGGCGGCCGCGGGTGGCGAGGATCTCGCCGCGCAGCGCCGACGGCCCCGACTCGGTGAGCAGAACACGCTCGGGGACCGGCGTGTGGAGGGACTGGTCGGCGAAGTCCCAGATCCAGCCGCCCTGAAGGACGTCATGGCGGCGCACGACGTCCCAGTACTTCTTGAAGTTGCCGTTGGAGTTCCCCATCGCGTGGGAGTACTCGATCATCACGTACGGCCGGGTGTCGGCGGTGTCGAGGGCGCGCTGCTCGACACGGGCGGGGCTCTCGTACATGCGGGAGCGGATGTCGCTGATGCCGGGCCGGTCGTCGCCCTCGTACTGGATGACACGGGTGGTGTCGTAGGAGCGGATCCAGTCGTGCATGGCGGTGAAGGTGGAGCCGCCGCCGGCCTCGTTGCCGAGCGACCAGATGACCACCGAGGGGTGGTTCTTGTCGCGGTGGACCATGTTCTGCGCGCGGGCGACGCAGGCGGCGGTCCAGTCGGGGTGGTCGCCCGGGTAGCGGTCGCGGATGCCGTGGGTCTCGAGGTTGGTCTCGTCGACGAGGTAGAGGCCGTACGCGTCGGCGAGTTCGTACCAGAGCGGGTTGTCCGGGTAGTGCGAGGTGCGGACCGAGTTCATGTTGAGCCGCTTGACGAGGGTGATGTCGCGGATCATGTCCTCGCGGGTCAGGGCGGTGCCGCGGGCCGGGTGCATCTCGTGGCGGTTGGTGCCGCGGAAGGACACCGGGCGGCCGTTGATCCGCATCAGCCCGTCCTTGAGCGCGAACTCGCGGATGCCCACCCGGTGGGAGAGGGTCTCGACGACCGTCCCGGACGGGTCGCGCAGCCGGAGGACCGCCGTGTAGAGGTATGGGTCCTCCGCCGACCACAGCCGCGGTTCGGGCACGGCCCGGGACGCCCGTACGGTGACGTCCCGGCCCGCCTCCACGGAGTCGAGGTCGGCGCTCTGCCGCAGCGGCCGCGGCCACACGGCGTGGCCGCGCGCGTCGTACAGCTGGGTCTCCACCGTGTACCGGCCGCCGCCCGCGCCCTCGCCGTACGCCCGCACATGCGCGGTGACGTCCAGCTCGGCGGCGGTGTACGTGTCGTTCAGGGGCGTCTCCAGCTTGAAGTCGCGCAGGTGCACGGGCGGGGTGGAGAAGAGGTGGACCGAGCGGAAGATGCCGCTCAGCCGGATCATGTCCTGGTCCTCCAGCCAGTCGCCGTCGGAGTAGCGGTACACCTCGACCGCGATCTGGTTGGTTCCGGGACGGAGGTGGTCTGTGACGTCGTACTCGGAGGGCGTGTAGGAGTCCTCGTCGTAGCCGACGAGTGCGCCGTTGATCCACACGTAGTGAGCGGACTTGACGCCCTCGAAGTGCAGGAAGACGCGGCGGCCGCGCCAGTCGCGCGGGACGGTGAAGGTGCGGCGGTACTGGCCCACGGGGTTGTAGCGGGTGGGCGCGGCGGGCGGCTGGGGCTCCTCGCCGCGGCCGTTGGGGCCCCAGTAGGGGTAGGTGATGTTCAGGTAGATCGGGAAGTCGTGACCGTGCAGCTGCCACACCGACGGGACGGGGATCGTGTCCCAGTCGCGGTCGTCGGTGTCGGTGCGGTGGAAGTCGGGGTCGCGGTCCTCCGGCCGGTCCGCGTAGGCGAACTTCCAGGCGCCGTCGAGGTCAAGCCGGTACGGGGAGCGGGTGCGGTCGGCGGCGAGCGCCTGCGGCACGTCGGCGTACGGCATGAGCGTGGTGTGCGGGGGTTCGGTGCCGAGGCGGAAGACGCCGAAGTCGTTCCACTCCGGCGGGCCGTCGTCGGCCTGCGGGCGCGGGCCGGCCGCGTGCGCCGCGCCGGAGGGGGCGGCGAGCGCGAGGGCGCCGAGCACGGCGGCGCCGGACTCCAGGAGACGGCGGCGGCTGACGACCGGACGGACGGGGCGGGCGGAGACTGCGGCGGGAGACGCGTGCGGGTGCGGCATGACCGTGGCCTTCCTCGGTGCGACAGGGCACTGCGCGGACTGAGGGCACGCCGGATTCCCCGGCGGCGCGGCGCCACGGCGGCGACGTCACGCGGAGGAGAACCACGACGGGTGGTGACGGTGCGACTACTGAGCCCGCCACACCCTAGGACTCGCACACAAACGAAGCAATGATGCCGTCGGACTCTGTGCGGTCGTGGTGGTTCCGGGCGGAGTCCCCTGCACGGGCTCCGGTGTGGCGGACCGTCAGCCGCTCGTGACCGTGCCTTCCGGTTCCGGTGTGCCGTGTTCGCCGAGCCAGCGGGCGAGCTTGCCGCGCCGGCCGATGGCCCGCAGCCGGCGTTCGGCGTCCTCGCGGGTTCCCGGGGTGGCGATGAGCAGCAGTGCGTCCCCGGCGCGCAGCACGGTGTCGCGGTCCGGCACCAGCGTGGCGCCCTCGCGGATGATCAGGGTGACGACGGTCGGGGGCGGCAGCCGCAGTTCGAAGACCGCCACGCCGTGCAGCTGGGAGCCCTCCGGGATGGTCACGGTGAGCAGATCGGCGTCCAGGACGTCGAGGGGCGCGGTCTCCACCTGGATCTCGCGCAGCGCGTCCGTGCGCACCAGACCGAGACGGCGGGCGACGGCGGGCAGGGTGGGGCCCTGGAGCAGGGTGAACAGGGCCACCAGCACGAACACGATGTTGAGGACCTCGCGGGCGTGCGGCACGTCCTCCACCACCGGGAAGGTGGTGAGCACGATGGGAACCGCGCCGCGCAGGCCCGCCCACGAGATGAACGCCTGCTGCCGCAGCGGGATCCGGAACGGGACCAGGCACAGCAGCACGGACACGGGGCGGGCGACGAGCAGCAGCACCAGGCCGACGACGAGGGCGGGCAGGATCGCCTCGGACAGCTCGCTCGGGTCGACGAGGAGGCCGAGCATGACGAACAGGCCGATCTGCGCCAGCCAGCCGGCGCCCTCCGCGAAGGACCGGGTGGCGGCCCGGTGCGGTAGCTGGGAGTTGCCGAGGACAAGACCGGACAGGTAGGCGGCGATGATGCCGCTCGCGCCGACCGCGCCGGCGGCGGCGAAGGCGGTGATGCCGAAGCCGACCGTGGCCAGCGGGTAGAGGCCCGTGGCGGGCAGGGCGATGTGGCGCAGGGCGACGGCGCCCAGGAGTCCGATCAGCACGCCGAGCGTGCCGCCGACCGCCAGCTGGAACAGCAGGTTGCCGAAGAGGGGGCCGATCGCCGGGACGTCGGAGGTGGTGGTGGAGAAGACCAGGACGAGGATGATGGTGGGCGCGTCGTTGAAGCCGGACTCCGCCTCGACCAGTCCGGTCAGCTTCCGGGGCAGGGGCAGCGCCCGCAGCACGGAGAAGACGGCGGCCGAGTCCGTCGAGGAGACGATCGCGCCGAGCAGCAGCGCCACGCTCCAGTCCAGACCGAGCAGGAAGTGCGCGCCCGAGGCGGTGACCAGCACGGACAGGAACACGCCCGCGGTGGCCAGCACGCCGGCGGGCGCCACCAGTCTGCGGACGTCGCTCCACCGAGTGGTCAGACCGCCCTCCACGAGGATCACGGCCAGGGCCGCGGTGCCGAGCGCCTGCGCGAGCTGGACGTCGTCGAAGGCCAGGCCGAGACCGTCCTCACCGGCCACGATCCCCACCGCGAGGAACAGCAGCAGACTCGGCAGACCCACCCGGTGCGCGGTGCGGGCGGCGGCGATGCTGGCCAGCAGCACCGTGCCCGCGATGAGCAGCGTCACGTACAGCTCGGGCAGGGTCATCGATCAGTTCCTCGTACCGTCCTCGGCCGTCCGTCGGTCACCGGCGTCCCGGTCCCGTCCGACGACGCTGTGCATCACGATCACACCGGGCAGGGCGGGACAGGCGCACATACACGCCCGGCGGGCACCGGCGTCAAAGGGATCAAGGGGGCCGTTCGAACCCTCGCCCGACAGGGTGGGTGCGCGCCATGAGGGCCATCACCCAATTCGAGGCGTGCCGGACATGTACGACGGGAATGCTCGGTGCACGGACCTCGGCACCCGTGCCGCAGCCGCGTAATGTGGTGGCAAAGGTGTCGGCTCCCCTCGCGTGCCGGCCGGCGCCGGCCAAGCCCTCCACCCCGGGTGAGAAGAGGCGCGACATGGACCCCTGGCTGATCTGGCTGATCGTCGCGGCTGCCCTGGCCGTGGCGGAGATCTTCACCCTCACCGCCGCCCTCGGCATGCTGAGCGCCGCCGCGCTGGTCACGGCGGGTGTCGCGGCGGTGGGCCTGCCGCTGTGGGTCCAACTGGTCGCGTACGCCGGCCTCGCCGCCGTGACGCTGCTGTTCGTACGGCCCCTCGCCCTGCGCCACCTGCAGCGCCCCCCGGGTGCGCGCTTCGGCGTGGACGCGCTGGTGGGCAAGCCCGCGCAGGCGCTGACCGCCGTGTCGGGAACCGGCGGCAGGGTCCGCATCGACGGCGAGGAGTGGACGGCCCGCAGCTACGACGAAACGCTGGTGATCTCGCCCGGCACGACCGTCGACGTCATCGAGATCAGTGGCGCCACCGCGATCGTCTACCCACGGGACTGAAGCCATGGACATCTCCGCCCCTCTCGTCGCCGGGCTCCTGGTGGCGCTGTTCGCGATCTTCACGGTGATCCGGGCGGTGCGCATCGTCCCCCAGGCACGCGCCCGCAACGTGGAGCGGCTGGGCCGCTACCACAAGACCCTGACGCCCGGCCTCAACCTCGTCATCCCGTACATCGACCGGGTGCACCCGCAGATCGACCTGCGCGAACAGGTCGTCTCCTTCAAACCGCAGCCGGTCATCACCGAGGACAACCTGGTCGTCGAGATCGACACCGTGCTGTACTTCCAGGTCACCGACCCGCGCGCGGCCTTCTACGAGATCGCCAGCTTCCTCCAGGCGGTGGAGCAGCTGACCGTCACCACGCTGCGCAACGTGGTCGGCTCCATGGACCTGGAGAAGACCCTCACCTCCCGGGACACCATCAACAGCCAGCTGCGCGGCGTGCTCGACGAGGCGACCGGCAAGTGGGGGCTGCGGGTCAACCGCGTGGAGATCAAGGCCATCGACCCGCCGCAGTCCATCAAGGAGGCCATGCAGAAGCAGATGCGGGCCGAGCGGGACAAGCGGGCGGCGATCCTGGGCGCCGAGGGACAGCGCCAGTCGCAGATCCTCACGGCGGAGGGCGACAAGCAGGCGGCCGTGCTGCGTGCGGAGGGCAACCGGACCGCCGCGATCCTGGAGGCCGAGGGCCAGTCGCGCGCCATCGACGAGGTGTTCCAGGCGATCCACCGCAACGACCCCGACCCGAAGCTGCTCGCCTACCAGTACCTGCAGGCGCTCCCCCAGCTCGCGCAGGGACAGGGCAACAACTTCTGGGTGATCCCGAGCGAGATCACGACGGCGCTGCAGGGCGTGTCGAAGGCGTTCAGCGAGTCGCTGCCGCCGTCACCGGCCACCCGGTCGAAGCCCGCCGCCGACGACGAGGCCGCGGCCAAGGCCGCCGACGACACGGCGGAGGCGGCCCAGGCGGCGGCGGAGGCGGTCGCTGACGCGGCAGAGGCGGACCGGCGTCCGCGGGGGGTCTGACCCACCTGGGCCGGGCCGCGCGGCCCGGTGTCAGCCGGCCTCCGCCGCGAACGCCTCGTACGCCCGTTCGTCGAAGAGGACGAAGGTGATCTCCTCGACCGCGGTGTCGGTGGTGCGGACCGTTTCCACGGCGATGCGGGCCGCGTCGTCCAGGGGCCAGCGGTAGACGCCCGTGGAGATCGCGGGGAAGGCGACCGTGCGGGCGCCCAGCTCGTCGGCGACGCGGAGGGACTCGCGGTAGCAGGAGGCGAGGAGCGCGGAGCGGTCCTCCGTCGTGCTGTGCACCGGGCCCACCGTGTGGATCACCCAGCGCGCGTCCAGCCGGCCCGCGGTGGTCGCGACCGCCTGTCCCGTGGGGAGCCCCCTGCCGTAGCGGGAGGCACGCAGGGCGCGGCACTCGGCGAGGATGTCCGGGCCGCCCCGGCGGTGGATCGCGCCGTCGACTCCGCCCCCGCCGAGCAGGGACGAGTTGGCCGCGTTGACGAGGGCGTCGGCGCGCTGCCGGGTGATGTCGCCCTGGACGAGGGTGATCCTGGGGGTCATGTCTGGCGGAGCCTCCTCCATACCGCCTTGGCGGCGTTGTGGCCGGGCATGCCGTGCACGCCGGGGCCGGGAGGGGTGGCCTGCGAGCAGATGAACACGGCCGGGTGGGGGGTCGCGTACGGGAACAGCGACAGCTTGGGGCGCAGCAGCGTCTGGAGTCCGGAGACCGCGCCGGTGGCGATGTCTCCGCCGATGTAGTTGGCGTTGCGCGCGGCCAGTTCGGGCGGCCCTGCGGTGGCGCGGGCCAGGACGCGGTCGCGGAAGCCGGGCGCGAACCGCTCCAGCTGGCGTTCGATCGCTTCGGTGAGGTCGCCGTCCCAGCCGTGCGGGACGTGCCCGTAGGCCCAGAAGACGTGCTTGCCGTCGGGGGCGCGGGTGGGGTCGACGACGGAGGGCTGCACGGTGATGAGGAACGGCGCGTCGGGGGCGCGGTTCTCGCGGGAGGCGGCCCGGAGGGCGGCGCCGATCTCCGCGCTGTCCGCGCCGATCTGCACGGTCCCGGCCCTGCGCGCCTCGGGGGCGGTCCACGGGACGGGCCCGTCCAGCGCGTAGTCGATCTTGAAGACGCCGGGGCCGTAGCGGTAGCGGGCGTAGGTGTCCCCGAAGCCGGCGATGCGGGCCAGGGCGGTGGGCGAGGTGTCGAAGACGTACGCCCGCGCCGGGGGCAGGTCGTCGAGCCGCTTGACCTCGTAGTCGGTGTGCACGGCACCGCCGAGTTCCCGCAGGTAGGCGGCGAGGGCGTCGGAGATCGCCTGGGAGCCGCCGCGGGCGACGGGCCAGCCGCGGGTGTGGGCGGCGAGGGCGAAGACCAGGCCTATGGCCGACGTGGCGAAGCCGCTGAGCGGGGCCATCACATGGGCGACGAGCCCGGCGAAGAGGGTGCGGGCGCGCTCGTCGCGGAAACGGCGGGCCAGCCAGGTCGACGGGGGCAGGCCGACGACACCGAACCGGGCGAGGGTGACTGGGTCGCGGGGCAGCGCGGTCAGCGGCAGCGACATGAAGTCGCGGACCAGGGTGTCCCAGCGGTGCAGGAAGGGCGTCACGAGCCGCCGGTAGGTGCCGGCGTCGCGCGGCCCGAAGGAGGCGGCCGTCTCGCCGACCGAGCGGGACAGCACGGCCGCCGTGCCGTCCGGGAAGGGATGGGCCATGGGCAGCTCGGGGTGCAGCCACTGAAGGCCGTACCGCTCCAGCGGCAGGCCGCGGAAGGCGGGCGAGCTGACGGCGAGGGGGTGGGCGGCCGAGCAGGGGTCGTGCCGGAAGCCGGGGAGGGTCAGCTCCTCGGTGCGGGCGCCTCCGCCGACGGTCCCCTTGGCCTCGAAGAGGGCCACCGAGAAACCGCGCCTGGCCAGTTCCACGGCGGCGGTCAGCCCGTTCGGCCCCGCCCCCACCACGACCGCATCGAGCATCGACGGCACCTTCGGACTCCTTCGTCAGCCGACGGCCACAGAGGATCAGGATATGCCGGGCCGCGCGCGGGACCGGACGGCGTCCGGTCATCCGCACCCCACCGTCCGGCCTTCCGCACGGTCAGACGGCCGCGGACAGCAGCTCCACCACCCGTCGCGCGGTGGCCTCGTCCCGCGCCGCCGTGAACGGCAGCGTGTTGCCGCCGCGGATCGTGAAGGGCCTGCCCGCGCGGGTGAGGTGGACGCCGCCCGCCTCCTCCACCAGCAGCAGACCGGCCGCGTGGTCCCAGGCCAGCTCCCAGTTGAACGCGGTGGCGTCCAGCTCGCCACGGGCCACCGCCAGGTACTCGAGCCCGGCCGAGCCGCAGGGGCGCGCGGCCACGCCGTCGGTGCGCAGGCCGAGCAGGGCGCGCTTCTGCTCGTCGGTGGTGAAGTCGGGGTGGGAGGTGGCGACGCGGAGGTCCCGGCCGGGCTCCGGGGAGCCGGAGCGCAGCGGCTCGCCGTCGAGGCGGGCGCCCTGTCCGCGCACGGCGGTGGCCAGCAGGCCGAGGGCCGGGGCGTACGTCCAGGAGGCCCGCACCACGCCGTGCAGGGCGAGGGCGACCAGCGTGCAGTAGCCGGTCTCGCCGCGCACGAACTGACGGGTGCCGTCGACAGGGTCGACGATCCACACCGGCGCGTCCCCGCGTATCGCCTCGTACGACGACGGGTCGGCGTGCACGCCTTCCTCGCCGACCACCACGGAGCCGGGCAGCAGGCGGGGCAGCTCCGCCGTGAGGCGCCGCTCGGCCTCGCGGTCGGCGTCGGTCACCACGTCGTGCGGTCCGCTCTTGCGGTCCACCTCGTGGGCGGCGAGACGGCGCCAGCGCGGCACGATCTCCCGCGCGGCGGCCTCGCGGACCGCGGCCTCCACGTCGTGGGCGTGCCGGGTGAGGAACTGGTCGATGCTCGCGTCGGTCTCGATCACTCCTCCATGAGAGCACGCCGCACCGACAGCCCCGCCACGGCCCGGGACGATCTCGGGCGCGGGCGGCCCGGAAATGGGCTGCCCGCCCCGTCGTGGATGGGCTCAGCGCCCCACCGCGTACCCCTGCTGCCCGCGCGGGTTGGCGGCCGCCGAGAGGACGCCGGTGTCAGGGTCGCGGGCGACCGCGCACAGCCGGCCCTCGGACCAGGCGTCACCGACGGTGACGTCGTGGCCGCGGCGGCGCAGCTCCTCGACGACCTCCGGGGCGGTGCGGGACTCGACGGTGACGCTGCCGGGCCGCATGCCGCGCGGGTAGAACGAGCCGGGGAAGCTGTCGTTGTGCCAGTTGGGGGCGTCGACGGCCCCTTGGAGGTCGAGCCCGCCGCGCACCTTCGCGCGCAGGGCGACGGCGAGGAAGAAGTGCAGCTGCCACTGGTCCTGCTGGTCGCCGCCGGGCGTGCCGAACGCCATGACCGGCACGCCGTCGCGCAGGGCGAGGGACGGGGTGAGCGTGGTGCGGGGGCGGCGGCCCGGGGTGAGGCTGTTGGGCAGGCCCTCCTCCAGCCAGGTCATCTGGAGCCGGGTGCCGAGCGGGAAGCCCAGCTCGGGCACGACGGGGTTGGACTGGAGCCAGCCGCCGCTGGGCGTGGCGGAGATCATGTTGCCCCAGCGGTCCACGATGTCGAGGTGGCAGGTGTCGCCGCGGGTGGCGCCGTCGGCGGAGACCTCCGGTTCGCCGGGCACCGGGGAGGTGGGACTCTTGGCGACGGTCGGTTCGCCGACGCCCATGGGGCTGAAGCCGGGTTCGTCGGTGGCCACGACGCGCGCGTGGGCGGCGAGCCGGGGGGTGCGGCCGCCGGGGCTGCCGGGGCGCAGCTCGTGGGAGGCGCGCGGGCCGACCAGGGTGCGCCGTTCGGCGTTGTACGCGGCGGACAGCAGGTCGTCGAGGGGCACCTCGGCGGCGTCGCCGTACCAGGCCTCGCGGTCGGCCATGGCGAGCTTGCAGTTCTCGATCAGCAGGTGCAGGTAGGCGGCCGATCCGTGGGGCGGCAACTCGTCGGGGAGCAGCGCGAGTTGCTGGAGGAACGCGGGGCCCTGGCTCCACGGTCCGGCCTTGCACACGGTCCAGCCGTCGAAGTCGTGGGTGACCGGGTCCTCGTAGCCGGCGGACCAGGCGGCGAGGTCGTCGGCGGTGAGGGTGCCGGTGTGGTGCTTCCCGCTGGTGTCGAGGGTGGGGCGGGCGGCCTGCCGGACCAGGGCCTCGGCGACGAAGCCGGTGCGCCACACGTCGCGGGCGGCCTCGATCTGCGCCTCCCGGTCGCCGGCGCCGGCGACCTCGGCGAGCAGCCGCTTCCAGGTGGCGGCGAGGGCGGGGTTGCGGAAGAGCTCGCCGGGGCGCGGCGGGTGTCCGCCGGGCAGGTAGACCTCGGCGGAGGTGGTCCACTCCGTCTCGAACAGTTCGCGCACGGTCTCCACGGTCTCGCCGACGCGCTCCACGGGCGGGTGGCCGTCCTCGGCGTAGCCGACGGCGTACTTGAGGACGTCGGCGAGGGACTTGGTGCCGTGGTCGCGCAGCAGGAGCATCCAGGCGTCGAAGGCGCCGGGCACGGCGGCGGCGAGGGGTCCGGTGCCGGGGACGAGGTCGAGGCCGAGCCCCTTGTAGTGGGCGACGGTCGCGCCGGCCGGTGCGACACCCTGCCCGCACAGCACGCGCACGTCCCCGCCGGCCGGCGCGAGGATCATCGGCACTTCGCCGGCCGGGCCGTTGAGGTGGGGTTCGACGACGTGCAGCACGAAGGCGCCGGCGACGGCCGCGTCGTAGGCGTTGCCGCCGTCCTCGAGGACGGCCATGGCGGACTGGGAGGCCAGCCAGTGGGTGGAGGACACCATGCCGAAGGTGCCCTGGAGGGTCGGTCGGGTGGTGAACTGCATCCCCTGCCCCAGGTGTTCGCGTCGTCCGGCCCTCGCACCACCCGCTCCGGGCCGGCGGCCTCGGCCGTTGCCGCACGCAGGGTAAGCGCGTACTGCGGGGGGACGCCACCTCGGCGCAGCCCGCGGCTCCGGGCGTCGCGGCCGTAACGGGAACAATCCGGGCGGGCCCGGCGTTGGTACGCGCGGCTGAGGAAAGGCGGAGTCGTGCACGGTGAGTACAAGGTTCCCGGCGGCAAGCTCGTCGTGGTGGACGTGGACGTGGTGGACGGGGTGCTGCGGCACGCCCGTGTGGCGGGGGACTTCTTCCTGGAACCGGACGAGGCGCTGGACGCCGTGAACGGCGCCCTGGAGGGCGCTCCGGCCGACACCGACGCCGCCGGCCTGGCCGCGCGGATCGAGGCCGCCCTGCCCGAGGGGACCGTGATGTACGGGCTCACCGCGGAGGGCGTCGGCATCGCGGTGCGCCGGGCGCTGGCGCACGCCACGGACTGGACCGACTACGACTGGCAGCTGGTGCACGAGGGCCCGCAGCCGCCCGCGCTGCACATGGCGCTGGACGAGGTGCTGACCGCCGAGGTGGCCGCCGGGCGGCGTCCGCCGACGCTGCGGGTGTGGGAGTGGGCCTCCCCCGCCGTGATCATCGGCAGCTTCCAGTCGCTGCGCAACGAGGTGGACCCCGAGGGCGCCCGTCGGCACGGCGTGGACGTGGTGCGCCGGATCTCCGGCGGCGGCGCGATGTTCGTGGAGCCGGGCAACACCATCACCTACTCGCTGTCGGTGCCGGAGGCGCTGGTGCAGGGCCTGTCCTTCCAGGACAGCTACGCCTACCTCGACGACTGGGTGCTCGGCGCGCTCGGCGACATGGGCATCCGCGCCTGGTACCAGCCGCTGAACGACATCGCCACCGACCAGGGGAAGATCGCGGGCGCGGCGCAGAAGCGGATCGTGGGGCCGGACGGCGGGCCCGGCGCGGTGCTGCACCACGTGACGATGGCGTACGACATCGACGCGGACAAGATGCTCGAGGTGCTGCGCATCGGCAAGGAGAAGCTGTCGGACAAGGGCACGAAGAGCGCGAAGAAGCGGGTGGACCCGCTGCGCCGGCAGACGGGGCTGCCGCGCGAGGCGGTCATCGGACGGATGGTCGACTCCTTCCGCGCCCGCTACGGACTGACGCAGGGCAAGGTGACGGACGAGGAACTGGCGCGCGCTCAGGAACTGGCGCGGACGAAGTTCACCGCACCGGAGTGGGTCGCGCGGGTACCCTGACGCTCAAATCCCCCTATTCGCAGAGGAAATGCGGCAAGCGGCCGCCGATGCGGAACCGCGCCGTCACCGCGTGCCTACGGAGCGAGGTGAGCCCTTCCGCACCTTGACGAAGCGTGTGACACTGGCGTCCCGTCCGCAGTGCGGACCCCCTCCGCACCGTCCCCCACGAGAAGTGCGCCGTGCGTTCCTTTCCTCTGCCGATCGCCCTGACCGCCCGTCTGTCACCGGTGGTCGTCCTCGCCGCGGCCGGATGGGCGCTGTCCTCCGGCCCGCTGGCCGCCCCCGAGACCTCCGAGGACAAGCCGACCGGGAGGACCGCCTCACAGCAGTCGCCCACCGCCCCCTCCGAGACCCAGGCGGTGAAGACGTACACGGCGGCGCCCGAGCCGTGCGCCGCGCTGTCCGCGAAGACCGTCAAGTCCCTTGTGCCGGGCGCGAAGACGGCCGGCAAGGAGATACCGTCCACGGACTCCGACCTGCGCCGCACCTGCTCGTGGAACGCCCTGAAGGGCTACGACTACCGCTGGCTCGACGTGTCCTTCGAGGTGCTGGCCTCCGACGAGGCCGCGGAGAAGTCGTACGACGGGCGGCTGGCGGAGAAGAGCGGCGGGGGCGCCGTCCCGGGGGTCGGGGACGCGGCGTACTCGGTCGTGAACCTCACCACCGAGGACAAGCAGGACACGCGTGAGGGTGTCGTGGTGGCGCGGGCCGCGAACGCGCTGGTGATCGTCACGTACAACGGCAGCGACTTCGAGTCGAAGAAGGCGCCGAGCACGGAGGAGATCAACAAGGGCGCGATCAAGGCCGCCAAGGAAGCGGTGGCCGCCCTGCAGAAGACGCGGGGCTGATCCGGAAACGGATCCGGAACCAATGGTTCCGTGACATCTGTCACAGCTCGTTCCCGATCTGACCGGGTCGCTTAGTAGACGTGGCCGCGGTGACATGGGGGACTTGTCCGTCTTGGCGGGAAAGCGGACCGGGCCCGTACGGGTGGCGGGCCGACCCTGATCCGGATGTCGGCTCTTCGTCCGCGCACGGCGCTTTCTGACGTGACGACAGCTGGCCTCCGGGCCCTCCCGGGGGCCGGTCGGCATGCTCTCCCGCCCTTCGCAAGGCCCTCCACGGCCTACGAAACCGGGTAGTACTCGAGCCCTTTGCGCCCCGCGCGGGGCCGTCCCAAGAATGACCACCCTCCGCACACCCAGGGGTGAGGTCACGTATGGGAATCCATCGCCAGCAGAAGAAGTACCGGCGGACGGTCGTCACCGCGGTCGCCGTCGGCGTCATCGGCATACCCTCGGTCGCCATGGCCTGTACCGACTGGCCGGACGGCGGGCAGCGGGAGGACCGCGCCACCGCGGTGCCGTCCGTCGGAGAGGACCGCTGGGACGGCCCCGGCTGGTACAGCCGGTGGAGCAGCCAGCACGAGGGCGACCCGTCGCCGGTGGCCTCCGACTCCCCCGGCGCCTCCGCGAGCCCTTCCAAGGACGCCCGTGAGCACCACGGCGGCAAGCCCTCACAGAAGCGGAAGAAGGCCGCCAAGCCGGCCGGCGCGGCCCCCTCCACCACCACGGCGGCCCCGAAGCCCACCACGGCGGCCCCGAAGCCCTCGACGGCCGCTCCCGCGCCCTCCACGACCGCGCCGAAGCCGACGACCGCGGCCCCGAAGCCGACCACCGCCTCGCCGAAGCCCACCGCCCCGGCCTCCGGCGCCGTCGCCCGGGTCGTGGAGCTGGTCAACCAGGAGCGCGCCGAGGCCGGCTGCGCCCCGGTGACGGCCAATTCCACGCTGAACACGGCCGCCCAGCGGCACAGCGAGGACATGGCGTCGACCGGCACCATGTCCCACACCGGCTCCGACGGCTCCGACCCCGGTGAGCGCATCACCCGCGCCGGGTACGCCTGGAGCACCTACGGCGAGAACGTCGCCTACGGCTACTCCACCCCCGAGCAGGTGATGCAGGGCTGGATGACCAGCCCCGGCCACAAGGCGAACATCCTCAACTGCTCCTTCAAGGAGATCGGCGTCGGCCTGTCCGGCACCTACTGGACGCAGGACTTCGGCACCGCCCGCTGAGGCCGCCGGGGCACCGCGGGGACGCGGCGGCGGGTCTCACCCCCGCCGCCGCCCCGCCGTCAGCGCGACGTACACGACGAGCGAGGCCGCGAGGCCGACCGCCCAGCCGTAGTCCGCGAGCGGCCTGAGCAACGGAATCAGCCCGTCCTCGGGGAAGGGCCCCTTGCCGGGCGCCGAGTGGGAGCCGCCCACCGCGAGCACCCCGCCGATCAGGAAGGCGACGACGGCGTGCACGTTCCAGCCGGACGTGTACCAGTAGCGCCCGCCCGGGGTGTACAGGTCGGTCAGGTCCAGCCGGGTGCGGCGCACGATCCAGTAGTCGGCGATCAGGATGCCGGCGACCGTGCCGAGCAGCCCCCCGACCAGTCCGAGCCAGGTGAAGATGTACAGCTCGGGCGTCTCGGTCAGCTTCCACGGCATGATGACCACGCCGACCACCCCCGTGATCAGCGCCCCCGTGCGGAAGGTGATGAACTTCGGCGCCAGGTTCGCCAGGTCGTACGCCGGTGACACCACGTTCGCCGCGATGTTCACGGAGATCGTGGCGACGAGGACGGTGATCAGCGCGAAGAGCAGCCCGAAGACGTTGTCGGTCCTGGCGGCCAGCTCCACCGGGTCCCAGATCGCCGCCCCGTAGACGGCCTGCGAGCCGGACGTGACGAACACCGACAGCAGCGCGAACAGGGTCATGGTGGTGGGCAGTCCGAGCGTCTGCCCCCACACCTGGGCGCGCTGTCCCGCGCCGAAGCGGGTGAAGTCGGGGATGTTGAGGCTGAGCGTCGACCAGAAGGCGATCATGCCCATCAGCGACGGGAAGAACACCGGCCAGAAGTCGGCTCCCCAGCCCAGCCGGGAGGGCTGGTCCAGCAGCGGTCCGAGACCGCCGGCCTTGTTCGCGATCCACACCAGCAGTACCAGGGCGCCGACGATGACGAAGGGCGCCGCCCAGTTCTCGAACCGGCGCAGCGCCTCCATCCCCCGGTAGATGATGGCCAGTTCGAGCGCCCAGAAGAGCACGAAGCAGACCCACAGGGTCCATGGCTGGCCGCCCACCTCCGACGCCTCGGCCCAGCCGCCGAACAGCTTGCCGAGCAGCACGAAGATGCCCTGGCCGCCGATCCAGGTCTGGATGCCGAACCAGGCGCAGGCGACCGCGGCCCGGATCATGGCGGGCAGGTTGGCGCCGCGCAGCCCGAAGGAGGCGCGGGCCAGCACCGGGAACGGGATGCCGTACTTGGGTCCGGCGTGACCGGTCAGCAGCATCGGCGCGAGCACGATGACATTGGCGAGCGCGATGGTGAGGACGGCCTGCTTCCAGTCCATGCCGAGCGCGACCAGTCCGGACGCGAGCAGCCAGGAGGGGATGTTGTGCGCCATCCCCACCCACAGGGCGGTGAAGTTGTACGTGGTCCAGCGGCGGCGTGCCAGCGGGACGGGCAGGAGGTCGTCGTTGACGAAGCGGGCGTCGGTGAGGACGGCGCCCGGCGGCAGCTCGACGCGTCCCGCCGGGTCGGGTATCGGGTTCTCTGAGGGCGCGGGCGGGACGGTCGCGGTCATGGGCGTGCCTTTCGCAGTGGTACCGGTTCAGTCGCCGAGTGCCGGGATGATCTCCGCGCCGTACGCGTCGATCGTCGTTTCCTGCGCGTCGTGCATGTCGTACACCGCGAACTGGTCGACCCCGAGGTCGCGCAGTGCGCGGAGCTTCTCGATGTGCGCCTCGGGCGGGCCGAGCAGGCAGAAGCGGTCCACGATCTCGTCGGGGACGAAGTCCGTGGACGGGTTCCCGGCCCGTCCGTGGTGGCTGTAGTCGTAGCCCTGGCGGCCCTTGATGTACTCGGTGAGCGCGTCGGGGACCATGCCGGAGTGCTCGCCGTAGCGGGCGACCAGGTCGGCGACGTGGTTGCCGACCATCCCGCCGAACCAGCGGCACTGCTCGCGGGCGTGCGCCAGGTCGTCGCCGACGTAGGCGGGGGCGGCGACGCAGATGGTGACGGATTCCGGGTCGCGGCCGGCCTCTGCGGCGGCGTCGCGCACCGCCTTCACCATCCACTCGGTGAGGAACGGGTCGGCGAGCTGGAGGATGAAGCCGTCGGCCTTCCGCCCGGTGAGGGCGAGCGCCTTGGGTCCGTAGGCCGCCATCCACACCGGGAGCCTGCCGTCGCGGACCCACGGCAGGCGCAGCCGCTGCCCGTCGACGTCGGCCTCGCGCCCCTCGGCGAGGTCGCGGATCACCTCGATCGCCTCGCCGAGCCGGGCGAGGGTGTTGGGCCTGCGTCCGGCGACGCGCATCGCGGAGTCGCCGCGGCCGATGCCGCACACGGTGCGGTTGCCGAACATGTCGTTGAGGGTGGCGAAGGTGGAGGCCGTCACCTCCCAGGTGCGGGTGCCCGGGTTGGTGACCATCGGGCCGACCTTGAGGGTCGTGGTGTTCGCCAGGATCTGGCTGTAGACGACGAAGGGTTCCTGCCACAGCACGGCCGAGTCGAAGGTCCACCCGTGGGTGAAGCCGTTGCGCTCGGCGCGTTTCATCAGGCTGATCACCCGCGACGCCGGCGGGTCGGTCTGCAGGACGAGGCCGAAGTCCATGCGCTCCGCTCCTAGTTGAGGTACTGACAGGTGGAACGCGGGGTGTAGACGCCGTGTCCGGCGTGTCCGGTGTACTCCCGGTCGGTGACGACCGGGACCCCGCGCGAGAACACGGTCTCCACGCGGCCGGTGACCCGCTTGCCCTCGTACGCCGAGTAGTCGACGTTCATGTGGTGGGTGCCGGCGGACATGACCTGCTCGGCCGCCGGGTCGTAGATGACGACGTCGGCGTCGGCGCCCGGCGCGATGGTGCCCTTCTTCGGATACAGGCCGAACATCCGCGCGGGGGTGGCGCAGGCGATCTCGATCCAGCGGCGGCGGCCGATGTGCCCGTCGAGGACGGCCTGATGAAGGAGGTCCATACGGTTCTCCACGCCCGGCAGCCCGTTGGGGATCTTGGAGAAGTCTCCGCGGCCCAGCTCCTTCTGGCCGCTGAAGCAGAAGGGGCAGTGGTCGGTGGAGACCACCTGGAGGTCGTTGGTGCGCAGGCCCCGCCAGAGCGCCGCCTGGTGCTCCTTGGGGCGCAGGGGCGTGCTGCACACGTACTTGGCGCCCTCGAAGTCCGGCTCGGCGAGGTTGTCGGTGGACAGGAACAGGTACTGGGGGCAGGTCTCGCCGAAGACGGGCAGCCCGTCGTCGCGGGCCCTGGCCAGTTCCGCGACCGCCTCGGTGGCGGAGACGTGCACGACGTACAGCGGGGCGCCGGCGACCTGCGCGAGGCGGATGGCGCGGTGGGTGGCCTCCGCCTCCAGGAGGGCCTTGCGCACCTCGCCGTGGTAGCGGGGGTCGGTCTCGCCGCGGGCGAGGGCCTGCTCGACGAGCACGTCGATGGCGATGCCGTTCTCGGCGTGCATCATGATCAGGCCGCCGTTGTCGGCGGAGCGCTGCATGGCACGGAGGATCTGTCCGTCGTCGGAGTAGAAGACGCCGGGGTAGGCCATGAACTGCTTGAAGGAGGTGACGCCCTCTTCCACGAGGAGGTCCATCTCCTTCAGTGTCTCCTGGTTCACGTCCGAGACGATCATGTGGAACGCGTAGTCGATCGCGCAGTTGCCCTCCGCCTTCGCGTGCCAGGCGTCCAGGCCCTCGCGCAGGGTGTGCCCGACGCTCTGCACGGCGAAGTCGACGATCGTGGTGGTGCCGCCCCAGGCGGCGGCCCGGGTGCCGGTCTCGAAGGTGTCGGAGGCGAAGGTGCCGCCGAAGGGCAGCTCCATGTGGGTGTGCGCGTCCACGCCGCCCGGGATGACGTACTTGCCGGTGGCGTCGACGGTCCGTTCGGCGGTGAACGCCTCGGCGGCGGGGGTGCCGGAGGCGGCCAGGGCCGCGATGCGGCCGTCCTCCATGAGGACGTCCGCGTGTGTTTCGTCGGAGGCGGTGATGACGAGTCCACCGCGGATGAGTGTGCGGGTGCTCATGTCGGGGTCGCTCCTCCAAGTGGGTATGTGCGGGTCCGTCGTGGTTTCTCGCGCAGTTCCCCGCGCCCCTTCAGGGCGCTGTCAGGGGGCCGTAGGCCGACGGGTTGCGGTCGCGGTAGAACTGCCAGCGGTCGCGGACCTCCCGGAGTCTGGCCAGGTCCAGGTCGCGGACGACCAGTTCCGTCTCCTTGTCGCCGGCGACCTCGCCGACGAAGCGGGCCTCCGGGTCGACGAAGTAGCTGGTGCCGTAGAAGTCGTTGTCGCCGTACTCCTCGACGCCGACCCGGTTGATCGCGCCCACGAAGTACTCGTTGGCGACGGCCGCCGCCGGCTGCTCCAGCTGCCACAGGTAGCCCGACAGGCCGCGCGAGGTGGCCGACGGGTTGAACACCACTTCCGCGCCCGCCAGTCCGAGCGCGCGCCAGCCCTCCGGGAAGTGCCGGTCGTAGCAGATGTAGACGCCGATCCGGCCGGCCTTGGTGTCGAAGACGGGCCAGCCGCTGTTTCCGGGGCGGAAGTAGAACTTCTCCCAGAACCCCTTGACCTGCGGGATGTGGGTCTTGCGGTACTTGCCCAGGTAGGAGCCGTCGGCGTCGATCACGGCGGCCGTGTTGTAGAGGACGCCCGGCTGCTCCTCCTCGTACATCGGCAGCACCAGGACGAGGTTCAGTTCCCGGGCGAGGCGCTGGAAGCGCCCGACGATCGGGCCGTCGGGGATGCGTTCGGCGTACTCGTAGAAGGCGGGGTCCTGCACCTGGCAGAAGTACGGTCCGTAGAACAGCTCCTGGAAGCACAGCACATGAGCGCCCTGCGCGGCCGCGTCGCGCGCGGCCTGCTCGTGGACCTGGATCATCGACTCCTTGTCGCCCGTCCAGGCGGTCTGGAAGACGGCGGCTCGGATCACTCGGCTCATCGGGACCTCCGGTCGCTCGGTGTGCAGTGAGCCTAGGAATCGGACGAGCGCGCTTTGAGTGGCACCGTGTCACGTCTGCCGGGGTGCGGCGTGTCACCGTGTCATCCGCCGACGATCCCATGTGTCACCGCCGTTGCCGCAGGTGGTCGCTCGTTTCAGCGTCGTTGCGCGTCGTGCGCGAGGAGTGCGATGTGCAGCGAGGCGGCCTGTTCGAAGTCGTCCAGGTCCACCCCCAGCCGCGCCTGTATCGCCTCCAGCCGGCGGTACAGCGCCGGCCGGGACACGTGATGCAGCTGAGCGGTGCGGGACTTGTTGCGTCCGGTCGCCAGGTACGTGCGCAGCACCGGGAGGAGATCTTCGCCGGGGTCGCAGAGCAGCCCGGCCAGTTCCCGTTCGGCGAACGACTGCACCTGGGGGTCGTCGCGCAGCAGCCGTACCAGGCCGCGCAGATGGACGTCCCGCAGCCGCACCACGGGGGGCAGGTCGAGGGCGGCGGCGTCGTCCGCGACGGCGTCGGCGACGTGCCGGGCCTCGCGCAGCCCGGCGGGCACGTCGTCGAAGGAGGTGCGGGCGGCCGCGGCCGCCACCACGACGTGCTCGTCGGCCGGTTCGGCGCGCAGCCGGGCCGCGAAGTGCGCGGTGAGCGCCTCGGCGTCCTGGTCGCGGGCGAGGCTGAGCAGCACGGCGGTCGCGGCGGCGGACAGCTCGCCCGCGATGCCGGGCAGGCCGAGCAGCCGCAGTGTCCGGTCCAGCGGGGCGGCCCGGCGTCCGCGCACCACGAGCGGCACGAACGTGCGCCGGTTGACCGGAAGTCCGGCCGCGCGGGCGCGGGGCAGCAGGTGGCGGGCCGGTACGGCGCCGCCGACCAGGTCGGTGAGCAGACTCAGCGCGGACTGCTCCTCCCACGAGCAGCCGGCGCCGCCGAGCATGCGGTGCAGGACGAGCGCCTCGGCCGCCCGGTCGGCGAGGAGCCGCCCGGTCTCGGTGTCGCCCCGGTAGCCGCACAGCACCAGCCGGCCCCAGGGCTCGCCCCGCCCGCCCAGTTCCGCGCGGATCCAGCCGTCGCCCTCGCTGCGTCCGGCCTGCCGTGCGATGCGCTCCCAGTCGCGCAGCACGTCGTCGACGGCGGACCGCTCCCCGGCCGTGCCGAGGACGCGGTGGGCGAGGTTGGTGACGACGACGGGGCAGCCGCTGTGCCGGGCGATCTCGTCGAGCAGCCGCTGCAGCGGGGCGCCGCCGGTGATCAGGGCGGTGAGTTCGGTGCGGACCGCCTCGGAGAGGCTGACGGCGGCGAACTTCCGCCGCACCAGCCGGGACTGCACCTCCTCGGTCAACTGGGCGAAGGGGAAGGGGCGGTGGAGCACGACGAGGGGGAGCTGGCAGCGCTCCGCCGCCCGCCGCATCGCCTCCGGCGGGGACGGGAAGGCCCGGCCGAGGCCGAGGACCACGGCGGACGCCTCGGCGCGGTGCAGGGAGCGGACGTACTCGGTCTGCTTGTGCTCGTCGCCGGCGAGCAGCACGCCGGTGGTGAGCACCATCTCCCCGCCGCTGAGCATCACGCCGACGTCGGCCGCCTCGGCGACGTGCACCCAGCGCACCGGCCGGTCCAGCCGGCCGGCGCCGGCCACCACCTCGGGCTCCCCCGCGAGCACCCGCTCCAGGGCGAGGACCTGCCGGACCGAGAGGGCCGGTACCGGTGGCTCCCAGGTGGTCATGGCGGTGTCCTTCGGTGGGTGTCGGGCTACTGGATGCTCCTCAGGGCGTCCTCGAGGATCGCGGCGCCCTCCTCGGCCTCCGCGACGTTGAGGGAGAGCGGCGGCGCGACGCGCAGGGCGCTGGTGTCGTGGCCGCCGCCCTTGCCGATGAGCAGACCGCCGGCGCGGGCGGCCTCCAGGACGGCGGACGCGGCGGCGGGGTCGGCCTCGTCGGTGCCGGGCTTCGTCAGCTCGATGCCGATCATCAGGCCGCGTCCGCGCACCTCCCGTACGGCGGGGACGTGGGCGGCGGCGGCCCGCAGCCGCTCGATGAGCAGACCGCCGACGCGGCGCGCGTTGCCCTGGAGGTCGTGCTCCAGGAGGTAGTTGAGGTTGGCGAGGCCCGCCGCCATGGTGACCTGGGTGCCGCCGAACGTGGAGATGCTGTTGGCGTCCAGGCAGTTCATGATCTCGGCGCGGGCGACGACCCCGCCGATGGACATGCCGTTGCCGATGCCCTTGGCGAAGGTCAGCATGTCGGGCGGGCCGCTGCGGGCGTGCGCCTGCCAGCCCCAGAAGTGCTCGCCGGTGCGGCCCCAGCCCGTCTGCACCTCGTCGGAGATCCACAGCACGCCGCGCTCGTGCAGCACCTCGCGGAACGCGGCGTAGAGGCCGTCGGGCGGCGAGGTGAAGCCGCCGACGCCCTGGATCGGCTCGGCGATCAGCGCGGCGGGCGGGCGGGTGTGCCCGAGGAGGTCCTTGAGGTCGTCGACGCAGGCGGCGACGAAGTCGTAGTCGTCCAGGCCGGCGAACGGGCCCCGGCTGCGGACCCCGCCGTGCACGTACAGCGTCTGCAGCGGGGAGAGCGCGGTCGGGGACCAGCCGCGGTTGCCGGTGACGCCGACGGCGCTGAAGGAGCGGCCGTGGTAGCTGTTGCGCATCGCCAGGACGGTGTTGCTGCGCCGGTAGGTGGTGGCGAGCAGCAGCGCGGTGTCGTTGGCCTCGGTGCCGGAGGTGGTGAAGAAGACCCGGGCGTCGGGGATGCCGCTGAGCTGGGCGATCCGTTCGGCGAGGTCCACCATCGGCCGGTTGAGGTAGAGGGTGGAGGAGTGGATGATCCGCCCGGCCTGCTCGGTCACCGCCTTGGTGACCTCGGGCAGGGCGTGGGCGGTCATGGTGGTGAGGATGCCGCCGAAGAAGTCCAGGTAGCGGTTGCCCCGGGCGTCCCAGACGTGGCGTCCCTCGCCGTGGGTGATCTCCAGCGGCGCGTCGTAGTAGAGGGCGAGCCAGTCGGGGAGGACCGCGCGGTGGCGGCCGAGCAGGTCGTCGGTCACGGGCGCACCAGCCCTTCGTAGGCGTCGGGGCGGCGGTCGCGGTAGAAGGCCCACTGCTGCCGCACCTCGTCGATGAGGCCGAAGTCGAGGTCCCGGACCACCAGTTCCTCCTCGCTGTCGCCGGCCACGTCGCCGACGAACCGGCCGCGCGGGTCGACGAAGTAGCTCGTGCCGTAGAAGTCGTTCTCGCCGTACTCCTCGACGCCGACCCGGTTGATGGCGGCGACGAAGTACTCGTTGGCGACGGCGGCCGCGGGTTGCTCGAGCTGCCACAGGTATGCCGAGAGGCCCCGGTGCGTGGCCGACGGGTTGTACACCAACTGGGCGCCGTTGAGCCCGAGTTGCCGCCAGCCCTCCGGGAAGTGGCGGTCGTAGCAGATGTAGACGCCGACCTTGCCGACGGCGGTGTCGAAGACGGGCCAGCCTAGGTTGCCCGGGCGGAAGTAGAACTTCTCCCAGAACCCCTTGACCTGCGGGATGTGGTGCTTGCGGTACTTGCCGAGGTAGGAGCCGTCGGCGTCGATCACGGCGGCGGTGTTGTAGTAGTGGCCGGACTGCTCGACCTCGAAGACGGGGGCGACGACGACCATGCCGGTCTCGCGGGCCAGGTCCCGCATCCGGCGCACGGTCGGGCCGTCGGGGACCGGCTCGGCCCAGCGGTAGTGCTCGGCGTCCTGGACCTGGCAGAAGTAGGGGGCGTTGAACACCTCCTGGAACCCGATGACCTTCGCGCCCCGCCGGGCCGCCTCGCGGGCGTGCTCCTCGTGTTTCGCCAGCATGGACTCGGTGTCGCCGGTCCAGGTGGCCTGGACCAGGGCGGCGGTTACGACGTTGGGCATGAGCTGCTGCTCCTTCGACGCGACGTCAGCGCCTCTACGCCCGTAGAGACGGCCGTAGAGGGACGAACGTAAGCCCCTCGGACGGCCTTGCCAAGACCATCGTCGTGCGGTCCGGGGAGTCGATCGTGATTGACACCCCTGTGGGTGAGTGGGCCGGGCCACCGGGCCCCGGTCAGGCGGCCAGTCCCGCGACACGCAGGGCGTGCAGGACGTCCCAGTGCCGTTCCTCCGACACGGCGCGGGCGGCCGTCAGGAGCAGCGGCACCAGCCGTCCCGGGTCCGGTGCGGCCGTGCGGGCGGCGTCCTGCGGGGTGCGCATCCGGACGCAGGCGTCGAGCAGGGCGCGCAGCTCGCGGTGGCGGGTGCCGTCGGCCAGGGCGAGGGCGGCGTGCCCGATCTCGTCGGCCGGGCGGACGACGCCCTGCCGCAGGATCTGCTCGCCGTCCTCCGCACGGCCTCCCGCGGTGAGCGCGTCGGCGGCGGCGACGAGACGCTCGGCGGGCAGGGTCGCCGCCGCCTCCCACACCAGGGTCGCCCAGTCGGCTGCGAGCCCGGCCCGCTCCATCTCGCTCGCGAGCAGCGGGAACCGTACGGCCGGCCAGTACGCGGCCTCGTTCAGCAGGACGTGCGCGTCACCGCTGCGGCCCTCGCGGCGCAGGCGGGTCAAGGTCCGCACGAGGTGGCCGACCTCGCGGATGTCCTCAGCGCCGGTCCGCCCCTTCCGCGGCTGCTCCTCGGTGTCCGCCTCCGCGGCGGCCCCGGCGAACCGTGCACCGCGGGCCGCGGTGGCGGCGGGCAGGTCCGGCACGGCGGGGGGAGGTGCGACGACGGCTGCCGTCCCGTCGTCCTCCGCCCCGGCGAACCGGGCACCGCCGCGACGCCGCTTGCGGGGCGGGGCGGGGCGTGTCTCCTCGGCGGGCGCGGGCGGGGGTACGTGCTGTTGCGCTGCGCGCAGCTCGGGCGGGACGGGGTCGGGTGGTGCGGGGTGGCCGTGCGGTTGGAGGGCGGGTCCCTGCCGGGACGCGTGCGGGGAGGGGTACGCCTCGGGAGGCGCGGACCCGCGGCCGGCTGCGGCGTGCGGAGCGGGGCGGGGGTGCGGTGAGCCGGGGGCGGGGGGCCGGTGCGTCGGGGTGGGGTGGTGATCCAGGTCGGCCGAGGCCGGGCCGTGGCCCGGGTCGGCAGTCGGGCCGAGGTCGTGACCGGCCGGGGACGGACCTTGGCCCCCGCGGATCGGCGTGGATCCGTGGGCCGGGACGGCCGGCGACTGCCCCTGTTTCCCGCCGGCCGAGGTCGGGCCGTGGTCATGGTCGGCCGGGGACGACCGAATGCCCTGGGACTCGTACGACGTGGAATCACTCGTGGTCCGCGCGCGCTCGTCGAGGGCGGTCGTCCGGGCGGTGAGTTCCGCGCAGCGGGCCGTCGCGCGGCGGTGGTCGTCCTCGGCCCAGGCGAGGTCGTTGCCGAGGGCCTCCGCCTCCTCGCGGCTCGCCGCGGCGGCGAGCCGGCGTGTCAGGTCGGCCCGGCGGTCCGCCGCGTACCGCTGCTCGCGGAGCATCACGTCGAGGCGGTCGCTCAGCGTCTGCCGGGCGCCGGGCCGCGCGTCGAACGCGGCCGTCGCCCGGGCGTGCAGTGAACGGGCCCTCGACAGCTCGGCCTCGGCGGCCGCGGGGCCGTGCACGGCGGCGAGGTCCTGGAGCAGCGACTCCACCACGTCCCACGGCGGCGGCTCCCGCCCTTCGAGACACGCCCGCATGCCCTCGGGGTCGCGCTGCCAGAACACCAGGCACCAGCCCGCGTACCGGTCAAGACGCGCCAGCAAATCCCGTAGGTGGTCCGTGAACTCCCGGACACCGTCCGGGAGTTGCTCCGCAGTCATAGCCAACTCCCGCCCGTCCCGGAGTACTCGACTCCGTAGATAACACCCGGCGTGTTACGGCGAGGCTACGGAGAGTTTTCCGGTGGGGTGCGGGAGCCGCGCGCGGCGCGGTGCCGTCGCGCTAGGCGGCGATCGACGCGCCCGGGGTGTCCGGCACGTCCGGGATCTCCGGCGCGCAGCGTCCGATCAGGTCGTCCATGGACAGGCCGAGCGCCCCGGCCAGGGCGGCCACGGTGAAGAACGCGGGGGTCGGTGCCCGCCCTGTCTCGATCTTGCGGAGCGTCTCCGCGGAGATGCCGGCGCTCGCGGCGACGTCGGTCATGCTGCGGGCTCCGCGCGCCTCGCGCAGCAGCCTGCCGAGCCGCTCGCCGCGTTCGCGCTCTTCGGGGGTCAAGGGGGTGCGCACCATGGCACCCATTCTAATACCGGTATAGTAATTGGCATGGTGGAGCTGAAGACCGACGCATCGATCGATGCCATGTACGAGACGGGCCAGGTCGTGGCCCAGGCGCTGACGGCCGTACGGAAGGCCGCCGACGTGGGCGTTTCCCTGCTGGAACTGGACGAGGTGGCGAGGGAGGTGCTGAACGCGGCCGGCGCGACGTCGCCGTTCCTGGGGTACCGGCCCACCTTCGCGCCGACGCCGTTCCCCGCCGTGATCTGCGCGTCGGTGAACGACGCGATCGTGCACGGCATCCCGAACGGATACCGGCTGCGCGACGGGGACCTCGTGTCCATCGACTGCGGCGCCCACCTGGGCGGCTGGGCGGGCGACTCGGCGATCAGCTTCGTCGTGGGCGCCGCGCGTCCGGCGGACACCCGCCTGATCGAGACCGCCGAGCGGGCGCTCGCGGCGGGCATCGAGGCGGCCGTCGTCGGCAACCGCATGGGCGACATCGCGCACGCCATCGGCACGGTGTGCCGCGGCGCGGGCTACGGGATCATGGAGGACTACGGCGGCCACGGCATCGGCCGCCGCATGCACGAGGACCCGCCGGTGCCGAACGAGGGCCGCCCGGGACGCGGGATGCCACTGCGGCACGGCATGGTCCTGGCGATCGAGCCGATGCTGATCGCGGGCGGCGGCGACGCCTACCGCACCGACCCGGACGGCTGGACCCTCCGCACCACGGACGGCAGCCGCGCGGCCCACACGGAGCACACGGTCGCGATCACGGAGGACGGACCCCGTGTACTGACGGCCCGCTCCATCGCGTGAGCCCGCACACCATGCCTTCGCCCGCACAGGCGGAGGAGGCCGTGTTGCGCGGCGGAGGGCCGGCATGCGCTCCGGACGCCCCCTCCGCGCCCCCGCGCGGACCGGCGCGCCGAGCGGAGGGCCGCGGCCCGTCGGTCGAGGTGCCAACGTTTCTCCGCGCACGTGTTCCCTCGCAGCGCGGCCCCTTCCCGCGACGAACAGGGCCGGTCGGGTCCACCCCGCCCGGCACGCCGCGCGTAATGCGCACATCATCGGACTTTTGCATCCCTTCTTGCCCTCCTGGGCCTTCCTGCCGCTAGCTGGGTGCCGCGGCGCTCCTCGCTCCGGCTCCCGATGAGCCCGGAGCGCGTCGACAGGGGAGCGAGCCGCGCCGTCAGCACACGAGGAGAGTCATGAAGAAGGCATACGAAGCGCCGACCCTCGTCCGTCTCGGAACGTTCCGCAAGGAGACCGGGCTCCTGGGCAGGAACGGCAACGACCGGCTGATCCTGAGCAAGAACTGACGGACGACGGTTCCGACCCGACGTCATGACACCACTGCACACCTGTGCGGGGACGGGCCGGGGCGAGGCGCACTTCGCGGTCTTCACCGACCACGAGGAGGCGGCCGCCGCGGCCCGCTCCTTCGCCCTCCCCGGCTGCCGGACCGTACGCCACCCCTCGGGCCGGCCCTGGCTGACCGGCCACTGGCGCGACGACGAGGCCGTCACCGTACGGGCAGGAGGGGCCGCCCTGGCGGTCATCGGCTGCTGCCCGGTGGAGGCGGACGAGCTGCGGCACAGGGCGGCCCGGCTGCGCGACCTCGCGGAGGTCGACACGCTGGCCCGGTCCCTGCCGGGCAGCTTCCACCTGGTGGCCGCCCTCGACGGGAGCACCCGGGTCCAGGGCACGGCCTCCGGCCTCCGGCTGGTCTTCCACGCGGAGATCGCCGGTACGCGCGTCGTCGCCACCCGGGCGGACGTGCTCGCGGACGCCCTCGGCCTCGACCCCGATCCCGCGGAACTGGCCGTCCGGCTGCTCTGGCCCGCCCCGTACCCACTCTTCGAGACATCGCTGTGGCCCGCGGTCACCGCGGTGCCCCCGCAGGACGCGGTGGTCGTCGCAGCGGACGGGCGCGGCTGGCGGCACACCCGCTGGTGGACACCGCCCGAACCCGTCGTGCCGCTGGCCCAGGCGGCCGCCCCGGTCCGCGCGGCGCTCCAGGAAGCCGTCGGCGCGCGGACCCGGCGGGGCGGCGTGGTCAGCTGCGATCTGTCCGGCGGGCTGGACTCCACCTCCGTCTGCTTCCTCGCCGACCGCTCTCCGGCACGTGTGGTGGCCGGCACCTGGCCCGGTCGCGACCCGGCGGACACCGATCTGTACTGGGCCGAGCTGGCTGCGGAGCATCTCCCTGACGTCGAGCACGTGGTGTGGGACGCCGACGCCTCGCCGCTGGTGTACGACGGACTGCTGGCCGTCGACGACCTGCTGGACGAGCCCACCATCGGTGTGATGGACCGCGCCCGTGCCCTGCACCACCTGCCGGGACTCGCCGAGCGGGGCAGCCGCGTGCACCTGACCGGCATCGGCGGCGACCACGTGACGTGGTGCTCCGAGGCGTACTACCACCGTCTGCTGCGCACCCGCCCCGTGCACGCCCTGCGGCAGCTGCGCGGGTTCCGGGCCC
Organism: Streptomyces werraensis; assembly: GCA_014656175.1. GTDB lineage: Bacteria > Actinomycetota > Actinomycetes > Streptomycetales > Streptomycetaceae > Streptomyces > Streptomyces werraensis. Next base: position 670,158 of record BNBX01000002.1, on the reverse strand, counting down.
TGTGGCAATGGCCGCTCGGCGGCACGGTCCGCGCCCTGGCCGACTCACGGCCGTACGGGAAGTGGCTCGCCGACTCCGCGAACTCGCTGCGCCGGCCCGCCCCTTCGTCGTCCGTCGGCACCGGCCTCGGCTGGGGCACGGCCCCGCGCCTCCTCGGCTGGGTGACCGCCGACGCCGAACGAACGGCGCGGCGGGCTCTGCTCGACGCCGCCGCGACGGCGACTCCCCTGCACCCCGACCGGGGCATGCACGCGGACCTGGAGCAGATCCGTTCCACCACGCGTGTCATCAGGCAGTGGGACCACATGGCGGCCCGCGCCGGTCTGCCGATGGCCTCGCCGTTCTTCGACGACCGGGTCATCGAGGCGTGCCTCGCCGTGCGTCCGGACGAACGCGTCACGCCGTTCCGCTACAAACCCGTGCTCACCGCCGCCATGACCGGGGTGGTGCCGGAACCGTGTCTGCGCCGCACCACCAAGGCCACGGCCTCCATGGACGCCTCCAACGGACTGCGCGAGAACCGCGCCGAACTGCTGGCCCTGTGGGAGGACTCCCGGCTGGAACGCCTCGGTCTTGTGGACGGGGCAGCCCTGCGCCGCCTCGTCCGCCGGCCGGCCTCGCCCGGCCTGTCCGACGCCGTCCTCTACTCGACGATCGCCGCCGAGGTGTGGCTGCGCGGGCGCTCCCGCAGCCGCGGCGGCTCCCGTACCTGTGCCCCGTAGCCCCGTGCGTGCCACGAGGCCGCCCCGTCCCGCGGTAGCGAAAGGCGATGTCATGCCCCTGCGTTTCGACGCTCACGTCTCCACGGCCGAGACCGACTACGGCACCGTCCTGCTGGACGAACGCGGTGGAACCTACTGGGAGTTGAACCCGACCGCCACACTGGTGGTACGTGCGCTGCTGGACGGCGGTGAGGTCGCCGACGCGGTCGCCGCCCTCGTCCGGGAGTTCGACATCGAGCCGACGCGGGCCTTGCGGGACGTCGAGGCACTCGTCGGTGACCTGCGCGAGGCGGGGCTGGCCTCATGACCACGCCCAGCGCGCTGGAGCGGCCCACGGGTGTGCCGCTCGGGCTACGGCTGGCCGCCCGGCTGGTCCTGGTGCCCGCCGTCCTGCTCACCCTGCTGCCGCCGCGCCGCATCCGCGCCGTGCTGCGCGTCATCCGGCGCGGGGCGGCGCCCGCCACCGCCGTCCAGGCACAGGCCGCACGCGACGCCCTGTGCGCCGTCAGCCTGCGCTGCACCGGGCCCAAGGGGTGTCTGCCGCGTTCCCTGGGGGCCGCGCTGCTGTGCCGGCTGCGGGGGACGTGGCCGACCTGGTGCGCGGGCGTGCGTGTGGTACCGCCCTTCACCGCCCACGCCTGGATCGAGGCGGAGGGCAGCCTGGTCGGCGAAGGCGTGCCCGACGGCTACTTCGCCCGACTGGTCACCGTGGAGCCGTCCTCCCGATGACCGATCCCATCGTCCCCGCCGGCGACCCTGGCGTCCCCGCGCGCGACCCCGGGCAGCGAACCGACACCTCCGGCCCCGTACCCCCGCACGACCTCCACCCCACCCCGACCGCACCGGAACCGCACCACCACCCGCCACCCGAACCCTCGCCCTCCGCCCACGCACCCTTCGACGCACCCGAGCCGGCGGGCACCCAGGCCCCGGACGCCCGGCGACGGGCCGAGCCCGCCGACGCCCCGGCCGGGGGGCGGTCCACCCGGGCGGCGCTGCGCACGCTCTTCGGACTCACCGCCGGACACCGACGGGCCATGGGAGTGGCCGTGCTGCTGACTCTCGCGGGCTCCGGTCTCGGCCTGGCCCAGCCGCTCGTGGCGCGGCAGGCCGTGGACGCGAGCGGCCGCGGGCAGGTCGTCTGGCCGTTTCTGGGGCTGCTCGGCGTGCTGTTCCTCACCGAGGCCGTCACCGGGTCGTTGGGCCGCTTCCTCCTGGAGCGGACGGGCGAGGGGGTCGTACGACAACTCCGCCTCGGCCTGGTCGACCGGCTGCTGCGGCTGGAGATGCGCGTGTACGACCGCCAGCGCGGCGGCGACCTCGTCTCGCGCGTCACCGCCGACACGGCTCTGCTGCGCGAGGTCGTGTCCCAGAACCTGGTCGACCTGGTGACCGGAAGCATCGTCGCCGCGGGCGCCCTCGTGCTGATGGCGTGGCTCGACCCACTGTTGCTCCTCCTCGTCGTCCTGACCGTGGCCGTCGCGGCCGCTGTCGTGAGCTCGCTGTTCACGGCGCTCCGGGGCGCCTCGGAACAGATGCAGCGGGCGGTCGGCGCCATCGCCGCCGATCTGGAGCGGGCGCTGGGCGCCCTGCCCATGGTCCGGGTGCACCGCGCCGAGAAGCGGGAGGCCGCCCGTGTCGGGGCCCGGGTGGCCGAGGCGCACGCCGCGGGCGTACGCACCGCGAAGCTCGCCTCCGTGATGAGCCCCGCCGTCGAACTCGCCGTCCAGGGCTCGTTCCTCCTCGTTCTCGTCGTCGGCGGCCTGCGCGTCGGCGGGCGGTCCGGCTCTCTGGGCGATCTCGTCGCCTTCCTGCTGTACGCCTCGTACCTCGTCCTGCCCCTGTCCTCCGTGTTCCAGGCGGTGGGACAGATCCAGCGCGGCATGGGTGCTCACCAGCGGGTCGAGCAGGCCATGCGTCTGCCGGTCGAGCGCACCGGGCCGGCCGCGGCACCCGCCCGGCGCGTGTCCCGCGCCGGGGCACCCGGCTCTGGCGAGGGGCCCCCGCTCGCCCTGGACGACGTCCACTTCGGCTACGCACCGCACCGGCCCGTGCTGCGCGGGGTGTCCTTCACCGTCGACGCGTACCGTCAGGTAGCCCTGGTGGGCCCCTCCGGGGCCGGGAAGAGCACGGTCTTCGCCCTGATCGCGGGCTTCTACGAGCCGGACTCGGGCGCCGTGCTCTTCGACGGCCGGCCGTCCGTCGAACTGGGCCGCGACGCGTGTCGGCGCCGCATCGCCGTCGTGGACCAGAACACGCACGTCGTGCACGGCACGCTGCGGGAGAACATCGCCTACGCCGTGCCCGACGCCTCGGCGGCGGAGCTCAGGCGGGTGGTGGATCTGGTGGGGCTCGGCGAGCTCGTGGACCGGCTGCCCGGCGGCCTGGACGCCGTCGTCGGCGAGCGCGGAAGCACCCTCTCCGGCGGCGAGCGCCAGCGTGTGGCGCTGGCCCGGGCCCTGCTCGCCCGTCCTTCCCTCCTGCTGCTCGACGAGCCCACCTCGCACCTCGACGCGATCAACGAAGCCGCGCTGACCACGGTGATGCGGGAGGTGGCCCGGGAGTGCGCCGTGCTGATCGTCGCCCACCGTCTGTCCACGGTGCGGCACGCCGACCGGATCGTCGTCCTGGACAGGGGCCGCACCGTCGGGCAGGGACGGCACGAGGAGCTGCTGGCGGCGAATCCCCTCTACCGGAAACTGGCCGCGAGCCAGCTGCTGCGTCCGGGCGACCGTCCTGCCGCGGACCGTGCTCCGTCGCTTCCTGACGTGCCCGCCCCCGCCGATCGTGCCATCGTGGGCATGAGCGCGCCCCCGCCGGGTTACCCGGCTCCGGCACGTCGACCCAGCGAAGGAACGGATGACGATGACGAGTGGTTTCGTCGGCCCGGAGGGTGACCCGTTCGCAGAATTCCTCGCCCGCTTCTTCGGCGGACAGCGCCCCCGCCAGATCGACATCGGCAGGCTTCTCAGCCAGCCCGCCCGCGAACTCGTGCGCGGCGCCGCCCAGTACGCGGCCGAGCACGGCAGCCGTGACCTGGACACCCAGCACCTGCTGCGTGCCGCGCTCTCCGCCGAGCCGACCCGGAGTCTGCTCAGCCGCGCGGGCGCGGACCCGGACTCGCTGGCGTCCCAGATCGACGACCGGTCGGGCCCCGTGCAGCACGGTCCCGGCGAGGCCCCGCCGCCGACGTCGCTGTCCCTGACGCCCGCCGTGAAACGGGCGTTGCTGGACGCGCACGAGATGGCCCGGGCGAGCGGCGCCGGATACATCGGCCCGGAGCACGTGCTCAGCGCGCTCGCCGCCAATCCCGACTCGGCTGCCGGGCACATCCTGAACGCGGCCCGGTTCGCCCCGTCCGGCCCGCAGGAGACGCCGGAGGCCCAGCAGCAGCGCCCGGAGCGTCCCCGGCCGTCGTCCAACACCCCCACCCTGGACAAGTACGGCCGTGACCTGACCGGGCTGGCCCGCGAGGGACGGATCGACCCGGTGATCGGGCGGGACACGGAGATCGAGCAGACCGTCGAGGTGCTGTCCCGCCGCGGCAAGAACAACCCCGTGCTGATCGGCGACGCGGGTGTCGGAAAGACCGCCGTGGTGGAGGGGCTGGCGCAGCGGATCGCCGAGGGGGACGTGCCCGACATCCTGCTCGGCCGTCGCGTGGTCGCCCTCGACCTGACCGGCGTCGTCGCCGGCACCCGCTACCGGGGCGACTTCGAGGAGCGGATGAACAACCTCGTCGACGAGATCCGTGCCCACTCCGACCAGCTGGTCGTGTTCATCGACGAGCTGCACACCGTGGTCGGCGCCGGAGGCGGCGGCGAGGGCGGCTCGATGGACGCCGGCAACATCCTCAAGCCGGCCCTGGCGCGCGGCGAGCTGAACATCGTCGGCGCGACGACCCTGGAGGAGTACCGGCGGATCGAGAAGGACGCGGCCCTGGCCCGCCGCTTCCAGCCGATCATGGTGCCGGAGCCGACGCCCGCGGACGCGATCGAGATCCTGCGCGGTCTGCGCGACCGCTACGAGGCGCACCACCAGGTCCGTTACACCGACGAGGCGCTGGTGGCGGCCGTGGAGCTGTCCGACCGCTACCTCAGCGACCGCAGGCTGCCGGACAAGGCGATCGACCTGATCGACCAGGCGGGCGCCCGGGTGCGGCTGCGGGCGCGCACCAAGGGCACCGACGTCCGCGCGATGGAGCGTGAGGTCGAACAGCTGACCTGCGACAAGGACCAGGCGGTCGCGGACGAGCAGTACGAGCAGGCCACGCAGCTGCGCGACCGCATCACGGAGCTGAAGGAACGCATCGCGCAGGCCGGCGGCGAGGACGAGGTCGACGAGGGCCAGAGCCTGTGGGTGGACGCCGAGGCGATCGCCGAGGTGGTGGCCCGGCAGACGGGCATCCCGGTCAGCCGGCTCACCGAGGAGGAGAAGGACCGCCTGCTGGGCCTGGAGCAGCATCTGCACCAGCGGGTGGTGGGCCAGGAGGAGGCCGTACGGGTCGTCTCGGACGCGGTGCTGCGCTCCCGCGCGGGGCTGTCCAGCGCGGACCGGCCGATCGGCAGCTTCCTGTTCCTGGGCCCGACGGGCGTCGGCAAGACGGAGCTGGCGCGGGCGCTCGCCGAGGCGCTGTTCGGCAGCGAGGACCGGATGGTGCGCCTCGACATGAGCGAGTACCAGGAGCGGCACACGGTGAGCCGCCTGGTGGGCGCGCCGCCCGGGTACGTGGGTCACGAGGAGGCCGGTCAGCTCACCGAGGTGGTGCGCCGGCACCCGTACTCGCTGCTGCTGCTCGACGAGGTGGAGAAGGCCCACCCGGACGTGTTCAACATCCTGCTGCAGGTGCTGGACGACGGTCGGCTGACCGACTCGCAGGGCCGCACGGTGGACTTCACCAACAGCGTGATCGTGATGACCAGCAACCTCGGTTCCGACGCCATCACCCGGCGCGGCGCGACCCTGGGCTTCGCGACGGGCGGCGCGGAGGCCGACGAGGAGGCGCGGCGGGAGCAGATCCTGCGGCCGCTGCGGGAGCACTTCCGGCCCGAGTTCCTCAACCGGATCGACGAGATCGTGGTGTTCCGCCAGCTCACGCGCGAGGAGCTGCGGCAGATCACCGATCTGTTGCTGGAGAGCACCCGCCGTCGGCTGAAGGGGCAGGGCATCACGGCCGACTTCACCGACGCGTCCGTGGACTGGCTCGCCGAGCGGGGCTACGAACCGGAGTACGGCGCGCGGCCGTTGCGCCGGACCATTCAGCGGGAGGTCGACAACCAGCTGTCCCGGCTGCTGCTGGACGGCCGCGTGAGGGAGGGCGGCCGGGTGACGGTGGACGCGCAGGACGGACGTCTGGTCTTCCGCACGCAGGAGACGCCGGCGCCGGAGCTGTGACCCTGGGCAGCGGTCGGCCCGGCGCCCCTGCGAAGGGACGCCGGGCCGGCCGCTGTGCGGACCGCTACCGCGTCGGGTGGACGACCATCGCCGAGCCGCCGCCCCGGCGGACCTTCTCCGCCGCCGCGAGCCAGGCGCCGCCGGGCAGCCGCTGCACGCCGGTGGTCGCGCCGATCTCCGGATTCTCCCGGAAGGAGTGGCCGATCGCCTCGAGCCGATGCCTCAGTCCGCTGTCGTACAGGCCGGGTTCGAGTTCGGTCTGTGCGGCGTTGCGCTGGCTGGCGCGGGGTGCGGCGATCGCGTCGACGAGGGGCAGACCGCGGTCGAGGAAGTTGGTGAGGGTCTGCAGCACGGTGGTGATGATGGTCGCGCCGCCGGGCGAGCCGAGCGCCACCACCGGACGGTCGTGCCGGTCGAGGACGATCGTCGGCGCCATGGACGAGCGGGGGCGCTTGCCGGGGCCGGGCAGGTTCGGGTCGTGGACGGCCGGGTTCGCCGGGGCGAAGGAGAAGTCCGTCAGCTCGTTGTTGAGCAGGAAGCCGCGCCCGGGCACGGTGATGCCGCTGCCGCCGGTCTGCTCGATGGTGAGCGTGTAGGAGACGACGTTGCCCCACCGGTCGGCGGTGGTGAGATGCGTGGTGCTCTCGCCCTCGTACGTCGTCGGCGCGGCCGTACCGCCCGCGGCGCACGGCTCCGGACGGCGGGGGTCGCCGGGGGCGACGGGGCTGGTGAGGACGGCGTCGTCCTTGATCAGGCAGGCGCGCGAGTCCGCGAACCGCTGCGACAGCAGCTCTCTCGTCGGTACGTCCTCGAAGGCGGGGTCGCCGACCCAGCGGCCCCGGTCGGCGAACGCGATGCGGCTCGCCTCGATGAAGCGGTGCAGATGGCGCACGTCGCTCGCCTTCGACAGGTCGGTGCGCTCCAGGATGTTGAGCGCCTCGCCGACGGTCGTGCCGCCGGAGGACGAGGGTGCCATGGAGTAGACGTCGAGGCCGCGGTAGGAGGTCTTCGACGGCGCCTGCAGCTTCGTGCGGTAGGTCGCGAGGTCACGCACGGTCAGGTCGCCGGGGCGGGCGTTCCAGCCGGACGCCGGGTCCACGGGCGGCTTGTCGACCGTGTTCACGATGTCGCGGGCGATGTCACCCCGGTACAGGGCGTCGACGCCCTCGCGGCCCAGCTCGCGGTAGGTGCGGGCCAGGTCGGGGTTCTTGAAGGTGGAGCCGACGGCGGGGAGTTCGCCGCCCGGCAGGAACAGCTCCGCGGTGTCGGGGAAGTACCGGAAGCGGGTTTCGTTGGCGGCGGTCTGCGCGCGGAAGGTCTCGTCGACGGTGAAGCCGTCGCGGGCGAGGCGTTCGGCGGGCGCGAGGACCGTGCCGAGGCTTCGCTTGCCCCACTTGTCGAGCGCGCGCTGCCAGGTGGCGGGGGTGCCGGGCGTGCCGACGGACAGTCCGCTGCTGACCGCCTCGGCGAACGGGACCGGCGCGCCGTTCTCCAGGAAGAGACCGGCATCGGCGCTGAGCGGGGCGGTCTCGCGGCCGTCGAGGGTCTGCACGGTGCGGGACCGGGCGTCGTAGTGGACGAAGTAGCCGCCTCCGCCGATACCGGCGGAGTAGGGCTCGGTGACGCCGAGCGCGGCGGCCGTGGCCACGGCGGCGTCGACGGCGTTGCCGCCCTTGCGCAGCACCTCGATGCCGGCGGCGGTGGCGTCGGGGTCGACGCTGGAGACGGCGCCGCCGTGGCCGACGGCCACCGGCGTCTTGGGCGCCGGGCGGGAATGGTGAGCTTTCCCGTCGTGGGGGGTGGGCGGCGCGGCCGCTCCCACCGAGACGACGGCGGTGGTGACCGCGAGGACCGCGATGTTCCGTGCGACAGGGCGACGCATCCGCACCTCCAGTAAAGGGCCGTCCGGGCAGCTTAGTTCGCCGCCATGCCCGCGTCAGGGAGGCCGTACGGGCGTGCCGCCGGCCGCGGTCGCGGTGTCCGGCGGTCCGGGGTGTCGAACACGGGTGCGCTCGAGACCGCTAGCATGCCCGCCCATGAATGACGACGTGCGCAACATCGTGCTGGGCCTCGTGGCCGCGGGCATCAGCGCCGCCCTGGGCTGGATCGCCCGTACCTACCTCTGGAATCGCAAGCTCCGCCGCAAGCAGGCGTTCTTCGGACTGCCGGACAACGCCGAGTCGTTGCTCGTCGTCAACCGCGACCCGGCGACGGCGGAACCGGCGGTGCACCGCTTCGACGTGTTCGCGCTGCTCGAACTGTCCGCGCTGATCAAGGACTGCGGGGCGCACGTCCAGGTGGTTACCCAGGACGCGGCGCACCAGGGGTTCGGCGAGCGGACCGAGTTCTGTGTGGGCGGACCGGGGTCGAACCGGAGGATGGTCGCCCACATGGCGGCCATGCTGCCCGGGGTGCGGGTCAACGTCGACCCCGAGCCGGGTCCGGACCGCGGCGCCTTCCGCATAGGCGCCGACCTGTACCGCATGGAGCCGGGTGTCACCGAGTACGTGTTGCTGGCGCGGCTGACGGCGGGCGAACGGCGCGAGACGCGGCCGGTGTTCCTGTTCTGCGGGCAGCGGGCGATCACCAACCAGGCGGCGACCCGCTACCTCGCCCGCAACCACGAGCGGCTGGCCCGCAAGTACGGGTCGGGGTCGTTCGTGCTGCTGCTGAAGGTCGTCAACTCGCAGGCCTACGGCCCGGACGTGGTGGAACTGGTCGCGGACGTCACCAAGCCGGCGCAGAGTCCGCTGCCCGCGGCTCCGGAGCCGGCGGCGCCGAAGGCGCAGAAGAAGTCGCACCGGGCGGACTGAGGGGGCCCCGACTCCACGGGACGCCCCGCGGGCGGGCCGGGGCGCACGGCGGAACGCCCGTGGCGGGCAGGGGAACTGACGCCCGGCGGGCGTCGGGGCTCGGGAGGCCGGGGCGCACGGGCTCCCGCGGGGCGCGGTGCTCACCCGGGGTGGGTCGGAGCACACGTCCTCGGCCCGGACGGCACGCACCCTGGCGTATACGGCCGATGCTCGCGGGACATCCGCCGGGCGGGCCCGGCGCGGTGGGCGGGGCTCACGTCCCCGCGTGTTCACGGGGCGCGCCTCAGGAACAGAAGGGGCCCCCGTGGGGGCCGGGCGGCACCACCCGTCCGGCGCGCAGCTGACCTTCTCCTCACCTGCGGGCGACCGTGGCTCGGTCGCTGCCGCCGGAAGCAGTGATCTCCGGCTGCCGCCGGACGGGACCGGCCTGTGTGATCCGCCGCCCCGGCTGGGCGGGCGGCCCCCTCCCGGCGGCGGCGTCCCCGCTTACGCCGCGAAGTCTCCTCCCCCACCGGGACGGAGGGAACATCGTAGTCGAGGTCCGGGCGGACAGGTTTCCGTACGTCATGGTGACCGCCGCAACGTATCCGGGCAAGATCGCCAGGACGATACGACACGCACTTTTCGGGCATAAGCCGTATTTACGGCGGGTGATGGGGCGCGCAGGGGGCGCGTACGTCAGCCTTCCGCGACCTCCGCGTACCACTGCGACAGTTCGGGCGCCCCGTCGGCCGCCCACCGGTGTCCCGCGTCGACGACGTCGAACTCCCGCCCCCCGGCGAGCCGTACGACCGGCTGTCCGTCGGGGCGAAGCCCCCAGGCGGCGCCCTCGACGGTGCGGACGATCACGGTGCCCAGGTACAACCCGGCGTCGTTCCCCAGCCAGTCGGACGTGTCCTCGTCGTCCCGCCAGCGCGGAACCAGCTGGTCGAGGGCCTCGAGCGAGGCCGGTCCGTCGTCCAGCCGGACCCCTTCCCGCTCCGCCTGGGAGCGCAACAGCGCGCACTCGGCGAGGAGTTCCGCGAGCCCTTCCGGGCCGGGGAGTTCGTCCTTCCGGCGCCGCTTGCCCAGGAACGGGATCCTCATACTGCCAGCCTGTCATTCGAACCGCCCCGCGCACCACAGGCGCGCGGGGTCCGCCGACGCCGGGCCGGCCCCTGTCACACGTCCAGGTCGACCACGACCGGGGCGTGGTCCGAGGCGCCCTTGCCCTTGCGCTCCTCCCGGTCGACGTAGGAGTCGGTGACGGCCTTGGCGAACGGCTCGTTGCCGTAGACCAGGTCGATGCGCATGCCGCGGTTCTTGGGGAAGCAGAGCTGGCGGTAGTCCCAGTACGTGTACGGGTGGTCGTACTTGAGGGGGCGCGGGACGACGTCGGTCAGGCCGGCCTCGCGCAGGGAGGCGAGGGCGGCGCGCTCGGCCGGGGTGACGTGCGTGGAACCCTCGAAGGCGGCCCGGTCGTACACGTCGTCGTCGGTCGGCGCGATGTTGAAGTCGCCGAGGACGGCGAACGGGCGGTCGCCCGCCGCGTCGCCCGCGACGGCCGCCTTCAGGGCCTCCAGCCACTGGAGCTTGTACGCGTAGTGCGGGTGCTCCACCTCGCGGCCGTTCGGCACGTAGACCGACCAGACGCGCACCGGGCCGCAGGTCGCGGAGACGGCACGGGGCTCCACCGAACCGTCGTACCCCGGGTCGCCCGGGAGGCCCTTGACGACGTCCTCCAGGCCGACGCGGGAGAGCACCGCCACGCCGTTCCACCGGCCGGTGGCGTGGACCGCCGACTCGTAGCCCAGCTCGCGCAGCTGCTCCACCGGGAACTGGGCCTCGGCGACCTTGGCCTCCTGGAGGCACAGCACGTCCGTGCCGCTGCTCTCCAGCCAGGCCAGGAGCCTCGGCAGGCGGGCGGTGATCGAGTTCACGTTCCAGGTCGCGATGCGCATGCCTCACAACCTACCCGCCGCCTGTGACAGCGCGCGGCCGGCGGCCGTGACCTGGGGACGGGCGGCGACGGCCGCCACTGGGGCTCAGAGCCGGACCGCGTCCCCGGGGGCCAGCCGCAGGTGCTCGGAGCCGCCGAGGGCGCCGATCTGGCGGTCGTAGATCGGGCGTGCGAGGTCGGTGAGCAGGGCGTCGTGGATGTCGTAGGCGCGCTGGGGGCGCACCTCGCGGACGTAGTCGATCACCTCGGAGATCTTGTTCCAGGGCGCCATGACGGGCAGCATCAGCGTCTCGACCGGGTGGTCGGGGACGGTGAGCGCGTCGCCCGGGTGGAACAGCCTGCCGCCGTCGACGAGGTAGCCGACGTTGGTGATGCGGGGGATGTCCGGATGGATCACCGCGTGCAGCTCGCCGTGCACCTGGACGTCGAAGCCGGCGGCGGTGAACGCGTCGCCGTGGCCGACCGTGTGCACGCGGCCCGGGAAGGCGGCGGAGATCCGGTCGGCGACCGCCTTCAGCGTCCAGATCTCGGCGGCCGGGTTGGCCTCCATGGCGGTCCGCAGCCGGCCCTCGTCGAAGTGGTCCGGGTGCTCGTGGGTGACCAGCACGGCGTCCGCGCCGACGGCGGCGTCCTCCTCGCTGAACCCGCCCGGGTCGACGACGAGGACGCGTCCGTCCTTCTCCAGCCGGACGCAGGAGTGCGACATCTTGATGAGCTTCATGGCTCCATCCTGCATCCAGGGTGCGGGGCGGCACGTCGGGGGCGGGCCGGGCCGTCCGCGCGGCGCGGGCTCACTCGGGCGGCGTGGTCTCCTCGCGGATGACCTGCTGCGCCACGCGGAAGGCGCCGCTCGCGGCCGGGACGCCGCAGTAGACGGCCGCCTGGAGCAGCACCTCCTTGATCTCGTCCGGGGTGAGCCCGTTGCGCAGGGCGGCACGGGTGTGCACGGCGAGCTCGTCGAGGTGACCACCCGCGACGAGGGCGGTGAGGGTCACGCAGCTGCGGGTGCGGCGGTCGAGTCCTGGGCGGTCCCAGACCTCGCCCCACGCGTACCGGGTGACGAGCTCCTGGAAGTCCTCCGAGAAGGCGTCGGTCTGCTCCAGGATCCGGTCGACGTGCGCGTCGCCCAGCACCTCCCGGCGGACCTTCATCCCGGCGTGGAACGCGTCCGGGGCGCCCTGCGCCTGCGCGGACACGGCGGCCGGGGCGATCTCGGCGACGGGGGCGGGCTGCGGCGGGGCGACGGCCGGCGCCTGCGGCGGCCGGGGTGCGGCGGCGGGCAGCACGACATGGCCGGTGGCGCTCTCGGGGAGGGGCTGCCATGCGGTGGAGAAGTGCCGGACCAGCAGGTCGGTGACGGCGGCGGGCTGCTCCACCGGCACGAGGTGGCTGGCGCCGGGCACGACGGCGAGGCGGGCGTCGGGGATGCCGGCGACCAGGGTGCGGGCCTCGGCGGGCCCGGTGACCTGGTCCTCGGAGCCGACGAGCACGAGGGTCGGTACGCCGACGCTGCCGAGGCCCGCCCGGACGTCGAAGGAGGCGAGGGCCTCGCAGGCGGCGATGTAGCAGCCGGGGTCGGTGGTGCGCACCATCTGCACGGCCCACTCGGTGATCGCGGGCTGGGCGGCGGCGAACCCGCCGGTGAACCAGCGTTCGGGCGCCGAGCGGGCGATCGGGTCAAGACCGTTGGTGCGCACGATCACGCCACGCTGACGGAACTCGTCGGCGGTGCCGAAGCGGGGCGAGGCGGCGATCACCGCGAGGGACGCGAGACGCTCGGGGTGGCGCAGGGCCAGCTCGATGCCGACGGCGCCGCCGAGCGCGCAGCCGGCGTACCCGAAGCGGTGGACGCCGAGGCCTTCGAGGGTGGCGAGCAGCCGCGTGGCGAGGTCGGTGACGGAGGCCGCGGGGTGGGCGGGGGCGCCGCCGTGTCCCGGGAGGTCGAAGCGGAACACCCGCCACTGCTTCGTCAGCTCGGGGATCTGCCGGTCCCACATGTGCCAGGTCGTGCCCAGTGAGGGACCCAGGATCAGGACCGGGGCCTCTTCCGGCCCGTCGAAGCGGTATTGCAGGGTGTTCGGTGGTGTCTCACTCACGCGTCAGACCATCTCACGTCTCACGGACGCCCCTATAACGGGGGACTGACGGATACCGCTCTGACCAGGCTGAGGATTTCTCGGGCTGCGTATCGCTCGAGGCATCGGATGGTTTCGCGGCCGGCGCCGTGGACGACGCCGTTGGTGGTCGGCTCCGCCGTCGCGCTCAGGAGTCGAGGCCGAGTTCGGCCCAGACCGTTTTGCCGGGGTGACCGGGGGTGACGCCCCAGCGCCGGGCGAGCCGGTCGAGGAGTTGGATGCCGAAACCGCCGGGCTCGGTGTTCCCGGTAGCGCGTTTTCGGGGCCAGCGGTCGCTGGAATCGCTGACGGCTATGTGCAGCCACCGCCCGTTCCAGGTGAGCTGGACCAGGGGCGGGCCGGAGCCGTGGCGGATGGCGTTGGTGATCAGTTCCGAGACGAGCAGTCCGGCGGTCTCGATCATCCGGTGCCGGCGAAGCGGGCCGCCGAAACCTTCCACGCAGTCGCGGACCCAGTGCCGGGCGGCCGTGATGCTCGCCGTGACTGCGGGGAAGCGCGTCTCGCAGGATGGGATGGTCGATTCGCCGTTCACGAGGTTCCTCCTACGCGGGTGGCTGCGGGCCGCCGCCTGCTCTGCGCGGCCGGCGGCGGCCATCTGCCGGGTTACCCGTGCCTGCCCGGTGAACCACCTGTGGCTGCCGGGTGACCGGCAGATCCCGTGGTTTCGCGCTCGTACGACAGCACTCCTTGCACGAGGCTGCCCGCAGGGAGCGAGCGGTGGCAGCCGGGCCGCGGTGGTGAACGCCGGCGAGGCTGCGGTAACCGACCGCGTCAACTGGGCCGGAGGCCGACCGCCAGCGTCAGTTCAAGGACCCGGTGTGGCGATGCGAGATCCGGGAACAGCTCCCGCAGCTGCGACATCCGGTACCGGACGGTCTGGGGATGGACGAACAACGCCGCCGCCACCTCGTCCCGCCTGCCCTGGTGCAGCAGCCACGCCCGCAACGTCTCCTCCAGCCGCCGTGCGGTCGTGACAGGCAAGGTCCTGAGCGGTGCGAGGGCTCGGGCACGCAGGTCCGCGAACGCGTCCATGTCGGCGGTCAGCACCAGCTCGGGCAGGTGGTCCTCGGTGTCGCGGATGTCGGAGGAGAGGGAGCGGGCGCGTACGGCTCGTGCGTACGAGGCGGACGCACGGGTCCATGGCCGGGCCGGGCCGACCACGGCGGTGCGGTCGGTCAGCTGCCGCAGGAGATGTGATCGGTCGGCATCGGGGACGAGCAGCACACCGGTGGCGTCCGACAGATCATCGAGGACGAGGGTGCCCGGGTCGAGCGCGCGGTAGGCGGGCCGGGCCTGGGCGGCGGGCAGCAGGACCGCCGTCAGCGAATCCGGAGGCTGCCATCCGGCCCGTTGAGCGGAGGCCAGCAGCACGTCCGGGCTCGCGCCGGCGAGGAGGTCGCGGGCCAGGTGTTCCAGGTGGCGCTCGTGGGCCCTGCCTTGGGCGGCCAGTTCGTCGGCGTGGCCCGCGGCGCTCGCGGCGGAGAGTTCGTCGATGTAGGCGAAGGTCAGCTCGGCGAACTTGGCGACCTCGGCGGCGGGCAGACCTGCGGACACGGCGCCCGCGGCCAGGCACCGCCAGGCCACGCGGGCGCCGACGCGGTAGGCGCTGAGCAGGGCGTCCATCGAACGGCCGTCGCGCACCTCACCGCGGCCCAGCTCGTAGGCCGCGTCACCGCCGTCGCCGGCTGTGGCGTTCCCGCTCGCGAGGTCCAGGTAGTGCCCCAGGGCGGTGCGGACGGCTCGGCGGATGGTGGCGCCCATATGGCCCGACAGGGCGTTGGCGTAGGAGGGAACTTCGTCGATGATCGCCTGGACGACCTCGTCGGCGGTGGTCTTCAGCGCGGCCCTCAGTGCGGTGACCGTCGTCTCATCGAGGGCCAGTTCGCTGACCCTCCGGATTGCATGGCTCACGTCTTTGTTCCCTGCGAACAATTCCACCCACCAGATTCACGTCCTGCGGTCAGGACTTTACGCCCTGAGGCGCAGCAAGCTGGAGCCATGACGAGTGCAGCCCTTCGCAGCAGGGCGTGGAAATTGCTGGAGATGGTCACAACGCCGCTGCTGCCGTCGGACTACCTCGACCTGGTCAGCCCACTGCGTGCGGGCGCAGACCTGCGCGGGCGCATCGAGGCCGTGCACCCCGAGACGGCTGACGCCGCGACCATCGTGATCAGGCCGGGACGGGGCTGGCGCGGCCACACAGCCGGTCAGTACGTGCGGATCGGGGTCGATGTCGACGGGGTGCGCCTGTGGCGTGCCTACTCCCTCACCTCGCCGACGAACCGCCAGGACGGCCGCGTCACGATCACCGTGAAGGCGATCCCGGACGGCAAGGTCAGCAACCACCTGGTCCGCAGGGCGAAACCGGGCACGCTGGTCCAGCTCGACCAGGCGGCTGGTGACTTCGTGCTGCCGCAGGCCACGCCGGCCAAGGTGCTCTACCTGACGGCCGGCAGCGGCATCACACCCGTGATGGGCATGCTGCGCGACACCGAGTTCGACGACGTCGTCATGGTCCACTGCGCGCCACAGCCGCAGGACGTGATCTTCCGCGACGAACTGCACGACCTGGTCGCGGACAAGAAGCTGCGGCTCACCGAGGTGCACACCGACACCGACGGCATGCTCGACATCGCCCGTCTCGGTGAACTCGTGCCCGACTGGGCCGAACGCGAGACCTGGGCCTGCGGGCCCGCGGGACTGCTCGACGCCGCCGAAGAACACTGGAGCAGGCACGGCGTCCAAGAGCGCCTGCACACCGAACGCTTCCGCCCCGGCATCGTCGTCGCCGGCGACGGAGGCGAGGTCACGTTCAGCGCCACCGGCAAGACCGTCGACGCGGACGGCGCCACGCCGTTGCTGGACATCGGCGAGCAGGCCGGCGTGCTCATGCCCTCCGGGTGCCGCATGGGCATCTGCTTCGGCTGCGTCACGCCGCTCAAGGCGGGCGCCGTCCGCGACCTGCGCACCGGCGAACTCACCGAGGCCGAGCCGGGCGTCCTCATCCAAACCTGTGTGTCCGCCGCCGCGGGCCCCTGCGACATCGAACGGTAGGACCACCTTGACCGCTATCGACCCCACCGCCCACCTGACCGCGGAACAGATCGAGGAGCTGGGCCGCGAGCTGGACGCGATCCGCGACGAGGTGATCGCCGGCCGTGGCGAGAAGGACGCCGCCTACATCCGTAAGGTCATCGCCGCCCAGCGCAAGCTGGAGCTGGTCAGCAGGGGCGTGCTGCTGTTCTCCATGTTCCCGCCCGCGTGGCTGATCGGCACCGCCGGTCTGTCCGTGGCGAAGATCATGGACAACATGGAGATCGGCCACAACATCCTGCACGGCCAGTGGGACTGGATGCGGGACCCGAAGATCCACTCCACCACCTGGGAGTGGGACCACGTCTCGCCGGCCGACCAGTGGAAGCACTCGCACAACGAGCTGCACCACACGTACACCAACGTGGTCGGCAAGGACAACGACCTCGGCTACGGCATCATGCGCGTCGACGAGGACCAGAAGTGGCACCCGTTCCACCTGGGCCAGCCGCTGTGGAACTTCATCAACGCCTGCTTCTTCGAGTACGGCATCGCGGCGTACGACCTGGAACTCGGCAAGAACCTGAACAAGCGCCGCCGCAAGAACCCGGAGTTCCGCGCGCGGGCCAGGGCCGTGGGCCGCAAGATCCGCAAGCAGGTTCTCAAGGACTACGTGATCCACCCGCTGCTGTCAGGCCCGTCGTTCCTCCCCACGCTCGCCGCCACGTTCACGGCCAACCTCGTCCGCAACATCTGGTCCCACTCGGTGATCATGTGCGGGCACTTCCCCGAGGGCGTGCAGGTCTTCGAGCGCCGGTCGATCGAGGACGAGACGCGCGGCCAGTGGTACCTGCGCCAGATGATGGGCTCGGCGAACATCAGCGGCAGCAAGGCCATGCACTTCATGACCGGCAACCTGTCGCACCAGATCGAGCACCACCTGTTCCCCGACCTGCCGAGCAACCGGTACGCCGAGGTCGCGGTGAAGGTGCGCGCCCTGTTCGAGAAGTACGAGCTGGAGTACGTCACAGGGCCACTGCCCAAGCAGGTGTTCTCCGCGTGGCGCAAGGTCTTCCGGCTCTCGCTGCCGAACAAGAAGCGCGAGGTCGGAACGCCGGACCGCGAGCAGGAGCTCGTCGCCGCCTGATCGTCACAAGCGCGCCTGGCTCTGATGCGCGTGGCCGTCATGTTGCCGCTCGGTCGGCAGGTCAGCTGCCGGAGGTGCTGCGGGACACCCGGCGCAGCGCTCGTCACCGGGCCGCCGGGCCGACCCGGTGGGCCGGTGACGAGCCGGACGTCCGGACCGGCTCGTCGCCGGGTTTCCCCTCGTGCGCATCGGCGTCCGCCCCCGTACGCCTGCCCGGGTGTTGCTCAGGCGTCGATGATGACGGGGATGATGAGGGGCTTGCGGCGGTGGGTGCGGAACGCCCAGTTCGCCACGGCACGGGCGATGAGCTGTTCGAGCTGGCGCGCGTCCCCGACGCCTTCCTCGGCCGCGGTGGCCAGGGTCTTCTCGATGACGGGGATGACCGGCTCGAAGGTGCTGTCGTCGTGCACGAAGCCGCGGGCCAGGAAGTCGGGTGCCTCGGCGAGGGCGCCGGTGTCCGCGTCGACGATCGCCACCACCGTCACGACGCCCTCCTCCGCGAGGGTGAGGCGGTCCTTGAGGGATGCCTCGGTGGCCCCGCCGACCTCCATGCCGTCCACGTAGACGTTGCCGGCGGGCACCTTGCCGGTGACGGACGCGCGCCCGTCGACGAGGTCGACGACGACGCCGTCCTCGGCGATGACGACCCGCTCGGGGTCGACACCGGTGCGGATGGCGAGGTCGCCGTTGGCCCGCAGGTGGCGCCACTCGCCGTGCACGGGCATGACGTTGCGGGGCTTGACGATGTTGTAGCAGTAGACGAGTTCGCCGGCGCTGGCATGCCCGGAGACGTGCACCTTGGCGTTGCCCTTGTGGACCACGTGGGCACCCCACCGGGTGAGTCCGTTGATCACCCGGTAGATGGCGTTCTCGTTGCCGGGGATGAGGGAGCTGGCGAGCAGGACGGTGTCGCCCTTGCCGATGCGGATCATGTGGTCCCGGTTGGCCATCCGCGACAGCGCGGCCATCGGTTCACCCTGGGAGCCGGTGCACACCAGAGCGATCTTGTGATCCGGGAGCTTCTCCAGCTCCTTCGTGCTCACCACCAGACCGGACGGGACCTTCAGATAGCCCAGGTCACGGGCGATGCCCATGTTGCGGACCATCGAACGGCCGACGAAGGCGACCTTGCGGCCGTGCTGGTGGGCGGCGTCCAGGACCTGCTGGATGCGGTGCACATGGCTGGCGAAACTGGAGACGATGACCCGGCGCGGCGCGGTGCGCATCACCTGCTCGATCGCCGGGTTCAACTCCCGCTCGGAGGTGGTGAAGCCAGGCACTTCGGCGTTGGTGGAGTCGGTGAGGAACAGGTCCACGCCCTCCTCACCGAGGCGGGCGAAGGCACGCAGATCGGTGATGCGGTCGTCGAGAGGGAACTGGTCCATCTTGAAGTCGCCGGTGTGCAGCACCATCCCGGCGCCGGTACGGATCGCGACCGCGAGGCTGTCCGGGATGGAGTGGTTGACCGCCACGAACTCGCAGTCGAAGGGCCCGAAGTCACGCCGGTCGCCCTCCCGCACCCGCACCGAGCGCGGCCGGATGCCGTGCTCCTTGAGCTTGGCCTCCAGGAACGCCAGCGTCAGCTTGGAGCCGACGACCGGGATGTCCCTCCGCTCGCGCAGCAGGTACGGCACGCCGCCGATGTGGTCCTCATGACCGTGGGTGAGGACCACCGCCACGATGTCGTCCAGCCGGTCCCGGATCGAGGTGAAGTCCGGCAGGATCACGTCCACGCCGGGCTGGGTCTCCTCGGGGAACAGCACCCCGCAGTCGACGATGAGCAGCTTGCCCGCGTGCTCGAAGACGGTCATGTTGCGGCCGATCTCACCCAGGCCGCCCAGGGCGATGACCCGCAGCCCTCCCTCGGGAAGGGGTGGGGCGGCTTTCAGTTCGGGGTGTGGATGACTCATACCCTGACGGTACCCGGAGAGCGGGACAGGATGATCCATGACCTCCTCCTGTGCTGCGAAGCGGTGATCATGTCTGCCCTCGCCGTCCGGTGCCCGCCCGGACTCGATGCGCCGATGACGGCGTCCTGCTCGTCGGCCTGCCGGTACGCCGCTTCGAAGGCCGCCGTGCCCGTCGCGTCGGGAACGAGGCCGGCGGGGCAGGGAGGCGCGCGCAGGTGCGGACAGCGCGGCGTCGCCGCGGCCGGACAGCTGTTCCCGCAGGGCGGGGCCGGGCGGCACTGCCGGCGGGCTGGGCGTGCGGCCGGGGTTGTACGCCCTTTTGCCGTCGGCTCGGGGGACCGTAGGATCACTTGGTCATCGCCGCGACGGGAGACAGGAAGCCGGTGCGAATCCGGCACGGTCCCGCCACTGTGACCGGGGAGCGCCCCTCCGACATGCCACTGCGCGCCGCGCGGGAAGGCGGAGGGAACGTCGATCCGGGAGTCAGGACACTGGTCCGTCGCGGGCCCGTCCCGAGGAGCGCGGACTCCAGGAGGCTTCACGTGTCCCCTTCGTTCACCCCTGCCCGCACGCGCGGGGTCCTTCGTGGCACGGCCGCTGCCATGGCTCTTTCGTCCATGCTGCTGACCACCGGCTGTGATTCGTCCGACGCGAGCGGCGGGGACGCGAAGGCCACCGCGGCCGTGCCCGCGGGCTTCCCGGTCACCATCGCCAACTGCGGCGTCAGGACGACGTACGACAAGCCGCCGTCGCGGGCGGTCACCATCCACCAGCACCCGGCGGAACTCATGCTCGCCCTCGGTCTGAAGGACCGCATGGTCGGCACGGCCTTCCCCGACTCCGCCGTCCTGCCCGAGCTGAAGAAGGATTACGAGGCGATCCCGGAACTGGCGAAGAAGGAACCGTCGTTCGAGAGGGTCCTGGACGCCGACCCCGACTTCGTCTACGGCGGCTACGGCAGCGCCTTCGCCGAGAACGAGGGCCGTTCCCGCAAGGCGTTCGCCGACGCCGGCATCGACACCCACCTCAACCGCGAGTACTGCGGCGAGAAGCGGGTGACGATGAAGGACACCTACGACGAGATCCGCACCATCGGCAAGATCTTCGGCGTGCCCGGCCGTGCGGACGAGCTGGTCGCCGCCCTGCAGGCACGGGTCCGCAAGACCGTCACCGCCGTCAAGGGCATGCCCCAGGTGTCCGTCTTCGTCTACGACAGCGGTGACAAGAGCGCCTTCACCGCGGGCGGCAAGAGCCTGGGCACCGAACTGATCCGGCTGGCAGGCGGCGAGAACGTCTTCGCCGACCTCGACGACGTCTTCGGCGACGTCTCCTGGGAGCAGGTCGTCGAGCGCAAGCCCGAGGTCATCGCCATCTACGACTACGCCGGCGCCGGTAGCGTCGAGGAGAAGAAGGAGTTCCTGCTCTCCCAGCCCGCACTCGCCGGCGTACCCGCCGTCAGGAACAAGCGGTTCGTCGTCCTGCCGCTGACCGCCACCCTGGTCGGCATCCGCTCGGCCTACGCGGTCGAGGACCTGGCCCGCGGACTGCACCCCGAGAGCTTCCGGTGACGCAGGCCGCCACCGGCACGTCCACTGAGCGGACGGTTCACCGGCGGAAGGGCACCGGGTCAGGAACAGGCCGTACACGGTCGGCCGTCACGCTGCTGGTCCTCGCCGCGTTGCTCGGCGTCTCCGTGACGGCGGGCCTCGCGATTGGCTCCGTGCATGTACCGCCGGGCCAGGTGTGGGGCATCGTGACGCACGCGCTGGGCGCCGACTGGCAGGAGCCGGACTGGTCACGGGCCCGGGAGACCATCGTGGTGGACGTGCGGGCGCCGCGGGTGCTGCTCGGGGCGGTCACCGGCGCCGGCCTGGCGGTGATCGGCACCGCGCTGCAGGCTCTGGTGCGCAACCCGCTCGCCGAGCCGTATCTGCTGGGCGTCTCCTCGGGGGCGTCGCTCGGCGCAGTCTCGGTGATCGTGTTCGGGGTCACCCTCTTCGGGCCGTTCTCCCTGTCGGTGGCCGCGTTCGTGGGCGCCCTGGGCGCGCTCCTGCTCGTGTACGCCACCGCCCGCACCGGCGGACGCATCACCTCGTCGCGGCTGGTGCTGTCCGGGGTGGCGATCGCGGCGGTGCTCACCGCGGTCCTCGATCTGCTGCTGCTCACCACCGACCGGGGCAACGAAACCCGCGCCGTCCTCGCCTGGACCCTCGGGGGCCTCGGCGGTGTCAACTGGGGCACGCTGTGGCTGCCGAGCACGGCCCTGCTGCTCGGTGTCGGCGTCCTCATGGCGCAGGCCCGCAATCTGAACCTGCTGCTGGCAGGCGAGGAGGCGGCGACCACGTTGGGGCTGGACGTGGCCCGCTTCCGCGCCCGGCTGTTCGTCGTGCTCTCCCTTGTCACGGGCGTGCTGGTCGCGGCGGCCGGACCGATCGGCTTCGTCGGCCTGATGATGCCCCACATCGTGCGCCTGTTCGTCGGCGGCGACCACCGCCGGGTCCTGCCGACGGCGGCACTCGGCGGAGCGGTCTTCCTCGTCTGGGCCGACATCGCCGCCCGGACGATCGCCGCACCGATGGAGATACCCGTCGGCGTCCTCACGGCCCTGTGCGGTGGCCCCTTCTTCCTGTGGCTGATGCGCCGGGACGCCCGGCGCGGCACCGATCGAGGAGTGGCATGACCGCGAGCGAACTGAGCGTCGACGGTGTCACGCTCACCGCCGGAGCCCGCCACCTGGTGCGCGACGTCTCCCTGACCGCCCGCCCGGGCGAGACCATCGGGCTCGTGGGCCCCAACGGCAGCGGAAAGTCCAGCCTCCTGCGCACCGTCTACCGCGTCCTGCGCCCCGACACCGGCCAGGTCCGGGTCGACGGGGGCGACGCCTGGTCGATGCCTGTGCGGCACATGGCCCGCACCGTGGCGGCGGTGGTCCAGGACTCGGCAGCCGACTTCGACCTCGCCGTCCGCGAGGTCGTCGCCATGGGCCGCACCCCGCACAAGCGTCTCCTCGCCGGCGACACCCCCGAGGACGCCGGCCTCATCGACTCCGCACTCCGCGCGGTCGACGCCGCCCACCTGGCCGACCGTCCCTTCGACCGGCTCTCCGGCGGCGAGCGACAGCGCGTCCTCATCGCGCGCGCCCTCGCCCAGCAGCCCACCCTCCTGGTCCTCGACGAACCCACCAACCACCTCGACATCCGGCACCAACTGTCCGTACTCGGCGTCCTGCGGCGCCTGCCCACGACCGTGCTGCTCGCCCTGCACGACCTCAACCTCGCCGCCTACTACTGCGACCGCCTCTACGTCCTGCACGACGGTGAGGTCACCGCCTCGGGACCGCCCGCCGAGATCCTCACCCCGCGGCTCCTGGCCGAGGTCTACGGAGTGGCGGCGGAAGTCGGCACCCATCCGCGCACGGGCGCCCCGCAGGTGACGTTCCTCCCCGAAGAGCCACGCGGCTGAAGGGCCCACCCGGCACTGTCGGCGTCGACGGGCACACAGGAGCGCGGGCCCCCTGTCAGTGAGGCAGTACTCGGGCTTGCGCACTGGATGCGGCAGCCGTGCGGGAGGCCGTGGCCGGGGTGCTGTCGCTCCGGCCACGGCCCGGTGCCGTGTCGCTCAGGCGCGGTTCCACTTCTGGTTGGCCTGGCCGTTGCAGGTCCACAGCACCAGCGGGGTCCCGTTGGCGGCGCCGGCCCCGTTGGCGTCGAGGCACAGTCCGGAGTGGACGTTGCGGATCGAACCGTCGGAGCCGACGGTCCACTTCTGGTTGTTCTGGCCGTTGCAGGGCCAGGTGATGACACGGGTGCCGTTGGCTGTGCCCTGGTCGTAGGCGTCCAGGCACTTGTCGCCGTAGACGCGGATCTCGCCGCCCGCCCATGTGGTCCACAGCTGGTTGGCGGCCGTGTGGCAGTCCCAGAGCAGAGTCGCGGCACCGGCGGCCGTGGAGGCGTTGTCCACGTCCACGCAGCGGCCGGAGGCGTTGCCCCGCAGGCGTGAGGTGGTGGCGGCCAGGGGGCTGCCGCCGCTCACCCGATACACGGCGACGCCGTGCGCGGGGACGCTCGCCGAGATCTGCCCGGACGTGCTCGACGTGCCGCCGGTCCACAGATCGGTGAGGGTGAAGGGCCCTCCGCCCAGACCGATTTGGGCGGCCGTCGTGGTGACCGTCGCCGCGCTCCCGCCCCGGTTGAACAGCCCCACCGCGACCGAACCGTCCGCCAGGGGCTTGGCGAACACCTCGATGTCGCCGTCATCGCGCACCCTTCGTCCGCCCGCGCCCAGGGAGTCCTGGTTCACCGCCAGCAGACGCGGGTTGCGCAGGATCGCGCTGACGTCGGCGGACATCGTGCGGATGTCGTTGCCGGCCATCAGCGGGGCACTCATCAGCGCCCACAGGGCGAAGTGGGAGCGGGACTCGGTCAGCGACAGGCCGGGGCGGCCGACGACCAGCATGTCGGGGTCGTTCCAGTGCCCCGGGCCGGACTGTGCGGCCAGCGGCGCATTGACGTCCAGGACGTTGCCGACGCCCATCGGGTAGCTGTTGGTGTTGCCGTTCTGCCAGATGTCGAGCAGGTCCTCGGTCGTCCGCCACAGGTCGGCGACCTCGCCCCAGTTGTACGTGGACCCCGTGATGGCGTGGAAGCTGTTGGGGTTGATGCTGTAGACGATCGGCCGGCCGGTGGCGCGCAGGGCGTCACGCATCAGTGTGAACCGCGCGACCTGCTCGTCACGCGTGCCGCTCGAGGAACACCAGTCGTACTTGAGGTAGTCGACCCCCCACGATGCGAACGTGGCGGCGTCCTGGACCTCATGGCCTCTGCTGCCCGTGGAGCCGGGGTAAGTGCCCACCGTCTGCGCGCAGGTGCGCTCGCCGGGCACCTGATATATGCCGAACTTCAGGCCCTTGCTGTGGATGTAGTCCCCGAGAGCCTTCATCCCGCTCGGGAACTTCGTCGGGTTGGCCCGCAGGTTGCCCTGCGCGTCGCGCTGCGGATCGAACCAGCAGTCGTCGACCACGACGTACCGGTAACCGGCGTCCCGCATGCCCGAGGACACCATGGCGTCGGCGGCCTGCCGGACCTGGGCCTCGGTGATTCCGCACCCGAAGCTGTTCCAGCTGTTCCACCCCAGCGGCGGGGTGAGCGCCGGACTGCCCGGCGCGGCCGTGGCGGTGGACTGCGCCGAGGCCGTCACGGACGCGGTCACCGTCAGCGCGGCGGCCGTGAGGAGGCGGAACAGTCGTCCGCGTAATCGTCTGGGCAACGGGACTCCTTCGACGGGAGGGGGAAGGAATGGTTCGAAATTTCGATCGCCGTTCGGAAATTTCGGACGCCCCACGGATACTAGAGAGACGGCCGCGACTGTCAACACCTCCCTGAGAAGCAGGAGGTGTCGCCTCCGCACCAGACGCTTCGAACTTTTCGAAGCGGCGCACGACTCGTGCGAGACGGGTTGACGGTGCAGGCCACCCTCCTATCATCCAGAATGCTCGACACCTCGCACCACGTTCGATATCTCGAACCTCGCGCGCGACAGAGCCGCTCCGACCGATGAACTCGAGGTGAACACCCATGGACCTGTCATGGTCACATCAGCATCTGACCCGACGCCGCACGCTCGCGGCCGCCACCGGCCTGGCCGCCGGCGCCCTCCTCCGCCCGGGGCCCGCCCTCGCGGCCGCGGCGCAGTACACGAACCCGGTGATCTGGCAGGACTTCGCGGACATCGACATCATGCGGGTCGGCGACACCTACTACGCCTCGGCCTCGACGATGCACTACTCGCCGGGCGCGCCCGTTCTGCGCTCGTACGACCTGGTGAACTGGGAGATCGCCGGCCATGCGGTACCCGTCCTCGACTTCGGCGCCAAGTACGACCTGAACGGCGCCCGCGGCTACGTCAGAGGAATCTGGGCATCGTCACTGGCCTACCGGCCCAGCAACAGGACCTTCTACTGGCTCGGCCAGATCGACTTCGCCCGGACGTACGTGTACACCGCCACCGCGGTGGAGGGGCCGTGGAGCAGGCTGACGACGATCAGCACCCCCTACTACGACGCCGGCCTGCTCGTCGACACCGACGACACCCTCTACGTGGCGTACGGCAACACCACCATCAGCGTGGCCCAGCTCTCGCCCGACGGCCGCAACCAGGTCCGTGCGCAGGAGGTGTTCAGGACACCGTCCAGCGTCGGCACCCTGGAGGGCGCCCGCTTCTACAAGATCAACGGGCAGTACTACATCTTCCTGACCCGCCCCGCGAACGGCCAGTACATCCTCAAGTCCTCGAGCGGCCCCTTCGGCCCGTACACGATGCGGCAAATCCTCCTCGACCTGCGCGGACCGATCCCCGGCGGCGGCGTCCCCCACCAGGGCGGGCTGGTGCGGACGCAGAGCGGCGCCTGGTACTACATGGCCTTCGTCGACGCCTACCCCGGCGGCCGCATGCCCGCCCTGGCGCCGGTCACCTGGACCGCGGACGGCTGGCCCGTCGTACAGCTCGTCAACGGCGCGTGGGGCGCCGCGTATCCCAGTCCGGCCGTGCCCGCTCCGCCCCGCCAGGTCACCCCCATGACCGGCGTCGACACCTTCGACGGTACGAGCCTGCAACCGCGATGGGAGTGGAATCACAACCCCGACAACACGAAGTGGTCGGTCGGCGACGGCCTGACGCTGCGGACCGCGACCGTCACCCACGACCTCTACTGGGCCCGCAACACCCTCACGCACCGCATCCAGGGCCCCACCTCTACCGCCACGGCCCAGCTCGACCACTCCGCGATGCGGGACGGCGACCGGGCGGGGCTTGCGCTGCTGCGCGACTCCTCCGCCTGGATCGGTCTCAAGCGCGACGGCGGCGCGACACGGGTGGTGATGGTCACCGGACTGACCATGGACGGCAACTGGAACACCACCGGCACCGGCACCGAGATCGCGAGCGCGCCCGTCTCCGGCAGCCGCATCTGGTTGCGCGCGAACGCGGACATCCGACCCGGCGCACCGCGCCCCGGGACCTTCTCCTACAGCACCGACGGCATCACGTTCACCCGTCTCGGACCCGCCTTCTCCATGGGCAACGACTGGCGGTTCTTCATGGGCTACCGGTTCGCCCTCTTCAACCACGCCACTCAGGCCCTCGGCGGCGCGGTCCGCGTCACGCGGTTCGAGGTGTCCACGCCCTGAACCGATCCATCGACCGCACCGCCCGGCCGCCGCCCGGCCAGGAGAACCGTGAGCCCGCTGGAACGGCTCGGTCCCCCCGACCGGCTCCCTGGAGGCCCCGCGCCTGTCCGGGAGCGACTCGTTCGGACCTGGGTCCGCCCCTGCGGGCAGTGAGGAGTCAGGCGCTGGCCCGGACGGCCAGGCGGGTGGGGAGGACGAGCGGGGTGGGGTCCTGCCCGTTGACGAGCGCGACGAGCATGCGCGCCATCTCCCGTCCGAGGGCCTCCACGGGCTGATGGACGGTGGTGAGCGGCGGATCGGCGATCTGTGCGGCCGTCAGGTCGTCGAAGCCGACCACGGCGACGTCGGCGGGGACCCGCCGGCCGGCCTCCCGCAGGGTGCGCAGCGCTCCCGCCGCCATGTTGTCGTTGGCGGCGAACACTCCGTCCACGTCGGGGTGTCCGGCCAGCAGCGCGGCCATGGCGGCGGCTCCGCTGCGCTCCGTGAAGTCCCCCTCCAGCGGCGGGTACGGATCGAGACCGGCGCCCAGCATGGCGTCCCGGTAGCCGCGGTACCGGGCGCGCCCGGCCTCGGTGTCCAGACGCCCGCAGATCACCGCCACGCGCCTGCGGCCGAGTGAGACCAGATGCTCGGTCGCCTCGCGCGCTCCGCCGACGTTGTCCACGTCCACGTACCACCGGGGAGCCGAGCCGACCGGGCGCCCGCCGAACACGACGGGCATCTGCGCCTCGTCGGCCATCCGGGTCAGCGGATCGTCCTCGCGCAGCGCCATCAGCATCACACCGTCCGCGCCCCTGGACCGCATGAGCTCCTCGACCCGCTTGCGGCCCCGGTCGGAAGCGGCCAGGCACAGCATCAGATGCAGGTCGGCCTCGTCCAGGGCGGCCGACGCCCCCACGATCACCCGGGCGAAGAAGGGATCGGCGAAGATCGACGGATCCTCTCCCGAGACGACCAGGGCGGCCGCTCCCGTCTGGCGGGTGGCCAGCGCGCGGGCGGTCGGATTGGGTACGTAGCCGAGTTGCCGCACGGCCCGTTCGACAGCCTCGCGCTTGGCACGGCTGACGTGCGGGGCGTTGTTGAGGGCGCGGGAGGCCACGGAGCGGGAAACGCCGGCGCGTTCGGCCACCTCGTCGAGCGTCGGATGCCGACGCGGCGCTGCTTCTGCCATGGCTCGTGAGTCTTTCACAGGCCGGGGGCGCTTACGGGAGGCACGAGATGGGACCGCTTCCAGTCGAGTGACCGTACGGACCCTGCTTTCCGCTCTGAAAGTCCATTACTGCACCGGCTATTGACAGCCCATCAGCTCGCCCACACGATTGGGACCGCTTCCAGTGGGAGCGCTCCCAAAGCGCAACTCCTCTGAAATCGAGGTACTGTCTTGAGCCGCAGACTCCGCAGCCTGATCGCAGCACTCTGTGCTCTGCCGCTGGCGTTCGCCGCCGCACCCTCCGCCCACGCGGCCGACCCCACCACCATGACCAGCGGGTTCTACGTGGACCCCGACTCCAGTGCGAAGAGGTGGGTGGCCGCCAACCCCGGCGACGGCCGGGCCGCCGCGATCAACGCCTCCATCGCCAACACCCCGATGGCCCG
The DNA here is from genome assembly GCA_014656175.1 of Streptomyces werraensis. Lineage (GTDB taxonomy): Bacteria > Actinomycetota > Actinomycetes > Streptomycetales > Streptomycetaceae > Streptomyces > Streptomyces werraensis. The sequence continues at coordinate 642,285 of BNBX01000002.1, read as the reverse complement.
CTGGTTCGGCTCCTGGAGCGGAACCATCGGCACCGCCACAGGCGCGTACGTCGGGGCGGCGGACCAGCGGGACAAGCTGCCCGTGCTGGTCGCCTACAACATCTACAACCGCGACTACTGCGGCGGCCACTCCGCCGGCGGAGCCGCCTCGCCGTCCGCCTACGCCAACTGGATCGCCCAGTTCGCCGGCGGGATCGCCGGCCGCCCGGCCGTCGTCATCCTCGAACCGGACTCCCTCGGAGACTACGGCTGCATGACCCAGGCCCAGATCGACGAACGCGAGGCCATGCTCACCGGTGCACTCGCCGAGTTCAACCGCCAGGCCCCCAACACCTGGGTCTACATGGACGCCGGCAACCCGCGCTGGGCCGACGCGGCGACCATGGCCCGGCGTCTCCACGAAGCCGGTCTCCGACAGGCCCACGGCTTCTCGCTCAACGTCTCCAACTACATCACCACCGCCGAGAACACCGCCTACGGCAACGCCGTCAACAACGAACTGGCCGCCCGCTACGGCTACACCAAGCCGTTCGTCGTGGACACCAGCCGCAACGGCAACGGCACCAACGGCCAGTGGTGCAACCCCTCCGGCCGCCGCATCGGTACGCCCACCCAGAAGGGCGGAGGCGCCGAGATGCTCCTGTGGATCAAGACGCCGGGCGAGTCCGACGGCAACTGCGGTGTCGGAACCGGCTCCACGGCCGGCCAGTTCCTCCCCGAGGTCGCCTACAAGATGATCTACGGCTACTGATCCGGGACTCCCCCGCCCGCCCCGGTGACCGGCAGCCCGCCGGGGCGGGCGGGCACGCCCTATGCCGGAGTCGTCTCGTAGGTCCAGCGCAGAAGGGCGCCCAGGCCGCCTGTCGGAATGTCCGTGGCGTCCACGCCGTCCTCGTCCGCCGGGGGGACGACCAGTACGTCGGCGGCGATGACGGCGGCTGCGCGCAGCAGTGCGTCGTCCGCCCGTACCGGCGTCGGATCGCTCTCCCCCAGGGTCCGGGCGTCGCTCCGGCGTGCCGCTACCTGGTCGGGCCGGGCGCCCACCCATGTCTCGCGGTCCAGCTCCGGTCCGTCGGGCCGGACGAGCAGCGTGTCGATGCGGTGTTCCCGGGCCGCTTCCACCAGCGCCGGGATGCCCTCCACCGCTTCCGTGGGCCGGTCGGTGCCCACGCGGCCGGCGCGGAAGCGGTCGAGCGCCTCCTCGACGCGGTGACGCGTGTACCGCCGCCGGGCCTCCTCGATGGCCTCCTCCAGCGCGGGGGAGGCGGAGCCGGCGGCGCGACCGCCGTGTTCGGTCTCCGTCGTGACCCGGCGGACCGCTTCGGAGAGCTTCTCGTGCACGGCCGGCCGTTCGCGGGGGTCACCGACCAGGACGACCAGGTCGGCACCGGATTCTTCGAAGGCCGCGTTCAGCGCTTCGGCGATCTCACCGGCGTTGTGCTCCCATGTGTTCTCGACCTTGAGCTGGAAGTGCCGCTCGGACCAGTCGGACGAAGTCGTGCGGTGCACGGGGTGCTGCTGCCCCTCGACCTGGCCCGCGGACCGCGGACCGGCCGCCCCGCGCAGTTCGAGGTCGGCGCCCGTCCGGTCGATGTACGCCACGAGGCAGACGGGGTCCTGACCCGCCAGTTCCAGCAGCGGCGTCAGCCGGGGCAGCGGGGCCCAGCAGCTGATCTGCCGCCGCGGGGGCCGGGAGAGCCGGTGGGTGAGCACCACCTCGCCCCCGGCCGCGAAGACCACACGACCCGCCGGGTCCTCCGCGGGCCCGATCCTCAGAAGAGCGTCACGCACCGCTTCCGTGGTGGCTGCGTCGGCACCCTCCTCCTCGAGCGTCCGGCACGCTTCGCGCACGGACAGCTCACGCCGCTTGGCACCCGACTCGTCGTTCTGCAGAGGGTCGAAGTACACGGTGGCCCACGGTCCCGGGCGGTCGAAGAGCGGTTGCAGGAAAGACAGCTGCACTTTTCCTCCTTCGGTCCGTTGCCGGCCGGGTGCCCGAAGCAGGGCGGGAGACACACGGGAACCCGGTGACGAGAAAGGAGGGGCAGGAGCCGTTACCAGCCGTAGTGCCCGGGAACCCATGTCGCATCCGACCAGTCGCCGCCCCTCGGCCCGCGTGCCGGAGGCGGCACACCGAAGAAGGGAAGTCCATGACCAAGGCGCGAGACATCATGACCGGCGGAGCCGAATGCGTCGGCGCCGAGGAGACGGTGCTGGACGCGGCACGCAAGATGAAGGACCTCGGGGTCGGCGCCCTGCCGATCTGCGGCACCGACAACAAGCTGAAGGGTGTCCTGACCGACCGGGACATCGTGGTGAAGGTCTTGGGCGCCGGCAAGGACCCGGCCACCTGTCCGGCCGGGGAACTGGCCCAGGGCGAGGCCGTCACCATCGGTGCCGACGACGACGTGCAGGAGATCCTGCGCACCATGTCCGCGCACAAGGTGCGCCGCCTGCCGGTGATCGACGGGCACGACCTGGTCGGCATGGTCGCCCAGGCCGATGTCGCCCGCTCCCTGCCCGACCCCCAGGTCGGTGATCTGCTGCAGGCGCTGTCCACCGACTGACGCCGTCCCCGTCCCGGGCCTGCGACCACTGTGGGGGCGGATCGTCCCCGCTCCGGGCAGCCCCTCCTGGGCAGCGTCCACGTCCTCACCAGCAGCCTCCGCGCACGCGGTGGCGGGAGCCCGTCGGCGACGGGGTGACCCGCACGGTTCTCAGCGGGCCGCCAGGCCCTCCAGCGCCTGCACCGTGTCCGCCAGGCCATGGGGACGGGCCGTGCCCGGGACGGGGCGGCCCGACCAGCCGGGGCCGAGGGTGAGGACCAGAGGGCTGCGGCGGGCGCCTCGTACGCCCCATTCCATCGCCGCCACGTGCTGGGCCAGGGGGCGGCTCGCCGTCGTGCGGGACTGGGCCCACAGGGCGACCGCCGCCGGGCCGGTTCTGCGGACCGCCGCGATCAGGGACTCGACCGGGAGCGCGCCGCCGAACATCCGTACAGGGATGCCGCGTTCGGCCAGTGCGGCGTTCAGCACCTCGAGGGCGAGCGTGTGGTTCTCCCCCGGCACGCAGGCCAGGACGGTCGTCGCGCCCGGGCGGTCGGGGACCGTGTCCGGTGCGGCGCGGCGGAGGGCGCCCGAGACGTGCCAGGAGAGGAAGTGCTCCACCTCGACGTACCGCTCCCCCGACGACTCCCACTTGCGCCCCACGGCCTGCAGCGTCGGCACGATCACCTCCGTCCAGGCGGCGACCAGGCCGTGTTCCCGTATCGCGTCGAGCAGCAGCCGGTCGAGTGCGGCCGCGTCGAGGCGGAGGGCGGCGCGGGCGATGCCCTTGCACTCCTGGCGTGCGTCGCCCAGGCGCAGGCCGCTGCCCGCGCGGGAGGGGGGCACGGGTGTGGGCGCGGGGCGCGGTCGGGCGGACGGCTCCGGGCCGGCATCCGGTGCCGGCGCCGGCGTCTCCCGGGCCAGCCGTGCCGCCTCGGCCGGCGGGATGCCCGTCGCCGTGAGCGCGCACATCCGCTCCAGGCGGGCCACGTCCGCCGGGGTCCAGCGGCGGTGCCGGCCGCCGGTGTGACGGTCGGGGCCGAGGCCGTAGCGGTGGTCCCAGGTGCGGACCGTGGTCGGGGCGACGCCCAGGCGGCGCGCCACCTCGCCGGTGGTCAGCCCCCCACCGGATCCGGCGTCTTCCGTGCTCTCGCTCATGCCCCCACCGTACGTCTTACGACGCACGAACGACGCATGTTGTCTGCGTCGATTTGCCGGATCGACACTGGGCCCAGTCCCGCAGTGAGCGGCACTCCTTCGAAAGGGATGGTCCCCATGCGCTCCCGTTTCCCCGTCGCCGTCGCCGCCTCCACCGGTGCCTGCGCCCTCGCGCTCGGCGTCGCCGCACCCGCCATGGCCGCCCCCTCGGCCGAGCAGGACACGGCGATGGTCTCCGTCGTGCACGGCATCCCCGGCATGACGGTCGACGTGTACGCCAACGGCGACGAACTCCTCTCCGGCTTCGAGCCCGGCACGGTGACCGAGCCGCAGTCCCTCCAGGCCGGCACCTACGACATCCAGATCTTCGAGGCGGGCCAGGGCCCCGGCGGCGATCCCGCCCTGGAGAAGAAGGTCGAGGTCGGCGAGGGCGACACCGCCACGATCGCCGCCCATCTCGGCGCCGACGGCACGCCCCGGCTGACCGCGTTCGCCGACGACGTCTCCAAGGTCGACGCGGGCAAGGGCCGGCTGACCGTACGCCACATCGCGGCCGCGCCCGCCGTGGACGTGCGCGCGGGCGGCGAGCCCGTCTTCACCGGTCTGACGAATCCGGACGAGGACACCGCCGTGGTCGACGCGGGAACCGTCGACGCCGACGTGGTTCTCGCCGGCACCGACACCGTGGCCGTCGGACCGGCCGAGGTGAACGTGGCGGAGGGCGCCGGCACCGTCGTCTACGCCTGGGGCAGCGCCGAGGACAAGAACCTCGCCCTGGCCACGCAGAAGTTCAGCGGCATGGACTCCATGCCGAAGGCCGTCCACGCGGGCGGTGACGGCACCGCCGTGTCCGCCAACTCCACGGACTGGACGCCGGGCTGGGCCGTCGCCGGCGGCGCGGTCGCCGTGGCCGGCGTGCTGGCCGCCCGTCGCTCGGCGGGCAGGCGTGGGTGACACCTCGCGGCGGCGCGGGGGACCGGCCGTGGCGGTCGCCGTCCTGGCGGCCGTCGCGGCGGTGGTCCTCGGTGTGCTGGGGTCGGCGCAGGGGCGGCAGCAGGCCGCCCCGCCCGTCGGCTTCGGCGCCGCACCGTCGGCGTCTGCCGTCAAGCCGTCCGGCGCCGCGTCGCCGCCGTCCATGGCCGGCCGGACGGTCGTGCGGCAGCCCGCGCCCGCGCGTGTCCTCGTGCCCGGTGTCGGGCTCGACGCCCGGGTCGAGGGCGTCGGCGTGACCCCGCGGGGGGACATGACCGTCCCGGACGACCCGGCCGTGGCCGGCTGGTACCGGTACGGGCCCGCTCCCGGCAGTTCGGAGGGGTCGGCGGTGCTGGTGGGGCACCTCGACGGCGAGACGGGTGACCTGGGCGAGTTCGCCGCGCTCAGGGACGTACGGGCCGGGGACACCGTGGAGGTGCGGCGGGCGGGGGCCGAGCCCGTCGCCTACCGCGTCACCGCGCGCGCCACCGTCCCGAAGGACGAGCTGCCGCCGTCCGCCTTCCGCCGCTCCGGGCCGCCGGTGCTCACGCTCATCACCTGCGCGCCGCCGTTCGAGCCGGAACGCGGCGGTTACACCGCCAACCTCGTCGTGACGGCGGAGCCGGTGGACGCCCGCCAGGCCCGCTGAGTCATCTGATCGAGTCTGTCGTTGTCCGTTCGTTCGATGCTTTTTCGAACTGACTTCGACCAAACAGGCGTTCCCCGGCACAAGCATGCGATCACCACAGATCATCCACGGAAATCCCCACGCTTCGACACGTTCTGTGCGCCTACCGTTCGAGCGCGGCCAGGGCGGAAGTGCTGCCCCTCGAGGCCGCCGCGACCACGTAACGACTGAGAGGCAGACGCCCGTGGCAACTGTGGAAGTGTCGCTGAAGGACATGATGACCAACGTCGAGGGGGCCCTGGGTGCGGCCGTCGTCGACTACTCGAGCGGCATGGCGCTGGGCACCCTGGGCGGAGGGAAGGACCTGGACCTGACCGTCGCGGCCGCCGGCAACACCGACGTGATCCGCGCCAAGGTGCGCACGATGGAACTGCTGGGCCTCACCGGGCAGATCGAGGACATCCTCATCACCCTGGAGTCCCAGTACCACCTGATCCGGCTGGTCACCGGCCGCAGCGGCAACGGCCTGTTCCTGTACCTCGTGCTGGACAAGTCCCGTTCGAACCTGGCGATGGCCCGCCACCAGCTCAAGCGGGTCGAGGAACAGCTGGAAGTGTGAGCCGCCCCGGGTCACGGCCGACGCGCGCCCACGATGTGAAGATTTCTTCAAGTCTCCACATGAACATGGTCCCAAGCCGTGGGTGCGTGTCACGCCCAGCCAGGAGGATCGGCGGCGAAGGACGGCACATCGTGCGGCTGCGCCCGCTCAGGGCGCCGCCGCACAGCGGAGACCATTCCCGACGCGGCAGGGAGCGCGCACCCATGCAAGTCCCCCTCTACCAGGCCAAGGCAGAGTTCTTCCGGATGCTGGGGCACCCGGTGCGCATCCGGGTGCTGGAGCTGTTGCAGCACGGGCCGGTGCCGGTGCGGGACCTGCTCGCCGACATCGACATCGAACCGTCCAGCCTCTCCCAGCAGTTGGCGGTACTGCGCCGGTCCGGCATCGTCGTCTCCGTACGGGAGGGCTCCACCGTGACGTACGCCCTGGCCGGCGGCGACGTCGCCGAACTGCTCCGCGCGGCCCGGCGGATCCTCACGGAACTGCTGGCCGGCCAGACCGAACTCCTCGCGGAACTGCGGCAGGTGGACGTACCGGTGCCGTCGGTGCCCGGGGGCGGGGAGGAATAGGGCGGACGCGGGCGCCTCATGGGCGGGCCGTGCCGGTCGTGTGCCGCGGGGTCGAAACGGCCCGGCCCGCGCCTTCGGAGGCGGGGCCGGCGAGCGTGTTCGGGGCGAGGTGCGTGCTGTCAGGCGTCGCCGAGGGTGTCCAGGCCGGTGAGGGCGCCGACCGGGTCGGGGTCAGGGGTGCCGCGCGGCCACCAGTCGTCCTGGCCCGGCTCCGACTCGTACGCGTACCAGAGGTGGTCGCGGCCCAGCCGGAGCTGGACGTGGCCCCGGGGGTGGGTGAGGCGGTTGCGCCACGGCCGGAAGGCGGGGAGGTCCGCCGCGAGCAGCAGCGGGCGGGCGCGGTCGAAGCGGCCGGCCGGCGGGTCCCACGGCTCCTCCAGTACGGCCAGTCCGGTCGGGCCGCCCTGCCGCCACGCGGCGACCGCGCGCGCCAGGTCGCCGGGCGTGCGGCCGGCCGCGCGGGCCAGTGACGCGTACAGCGCGCGGGTGCCGGCGGTCAGCCCCGAGCCGGGGCGGGCTGCGGCCAGACGCACCGCGTCGTGCCACAGGGAGAGCGGGCCGACCGGGTCACGGCCCGTGGTGAGCAGGGCGTGCGCGCGGGCCGCCGCGTCGGTGGCGAGCTGGTCCAGCGCGAAGGGGTCCGGCCCGCCCGGGGACGCCGGGTAGACGGGCGGCTGCTCCGGGTGCGACGGAGGGGGCAACGGCGCGGGCAGCGGCGGGAGTTCCGGACCTCGGCGGGACACGGCGTCGGTGGCGCGCAGGCCCGGCAGCGGCTCCGGCTCCCGTCCCTGGGCCGCCCGTGCGGCGCGGGTCGCGCTGAGACGGGACAGCGCGTCGATCACCTCGCGCTCGCCGCGCCCGCGCAGCAGGAGCAGCACGAACGGGTCGGCGTCCAGCAGGCGGGCGGTCTGGTAGCAGAGGGCGGCCGCGTGCTTGCACGGGTGACCCGAGTCGGGGCAGCTGCAGCGGGGGGCGAGGTCGCCCGGGCCGGGGAGGAGAGGGACCCCGCAGTCGGCGAGGGACTGCGGCATCTCCTTGTCCAGCAGGGCCGCGATGTGACCTGGGCGGTCGGCCGCGGCGTCCAGGAAGCGGTCCCAGTCGGCGTCGTCGAACGTCCGCAGGCGCACCTGTACGCGGTAGGGGCGGGGGCGGCTGCCCTGCACGTACGCCAGGACCAATCCCGGCGTGACGGTGATGGCGTCCACGTGCCCCTGCTCGGCGTAGCCGCGTCCCCGGGCGAGGCGGGCGGGGTCCAGCGCGCCGTCCTCCAACGCGGTGACCCACGCCCTCCCCCACCAGGTCGCGGCGAACGGTTCACCGTCACCGGAGGGGCGGGGCGGGAACGGCGGGAAGGTACGGCGGTGGTCGCCGTCGCGCGTCGGGGCGGCCATGGAACGGTGGTTGGCGTGGTGCGCCGCCTGGGCGCCGGTCACGTCTCGCTGGGCGACGGGCGCGGGGCGGGCGGGCGGCTCCTGGAGGTCGCGGGCGGCGGCCGGTCCCCGCGGGTGGCCGGGGTCCGGTGCCCGGCGGCCGGAGGCGGAGGCCGGTCCTCGGGCGGGTGCGGCAGCCGGTCCCTCACCCGTGGCACCGGCCGGTCCGGCATCAGTGCCGGGTGCGGGTCCCCGGCCGGGGCCGGAAGCGACCGCTCGGTCGAAGGCGGAGGCCCGCTCCTGGTCCGGGGCGGAAGCGGATTCCCCGCCGGGGGCAGGGGCCGGCCCCTCGACCGGGTCGGCAGCCGGTTCCCGGCCGGTGGCGGGGACCCGCGTCGCATCCCGGGTGGGAGCCGGCTCGTCGGAGGCGAGGGCGCCCGGCGGCTCAGCGGCGGGGCCGCGCCTCGGGACGTCCGCGGTGACGTGAGACGCCTCCACGCCGGGTGTCGGGTCCTCCGCCATGTCGGGCATGCGGAACGCGTCGGCGAGGGTCTCCCGGATCTCGCGCGCGCGGCGGTCGGCGGCGCGGTCACCTCGTGTGGTGCGGGGGATGCGCGGCGCGGGATCACGACGGGGACGCTTCGCCGCTTCCACCTGCTCGCGGGCGAGGGCTCGGGCCCGTTCCTCACGGGCGGCGCGCAACGCCTCCCGGGCGATGTCGCCGGGGCGGGAACCCTGGGGCGAGTCCGTGCCGTCTGTCGAGCCGGACACCTCGTGCCCGTCCTCGGCGTCGGCGGAACGGGGCCCGGCCCCGGCGGGGGCAGCCGCATCCTCTTCGTCGCGGGGAGCGCCCTCGGCGCGGGACGCGCCGGACGGGTCGGCGGAACCCTCCTCCGCGCGCGGACGCGTCCCGCCGGGCGCTTCTCCACCGGCGGCCGAGGACGGGGCCCGACGCTCGGTGTCCTGGGAGGACACCTTCCTCTCCCGCGGCGCCACGTCACCGGCGGCCGGCTCAGAGGTCGCCCGCACATCCCCGGCCGACGCTCCACGTCGCGCCCGCCGAGCGCGGTGCAATGCCTCGCGCGCCGCATCGGACGGCCGGGGGCCCCGAACAGCCGGAGACGACCCACCGGCCCGCGCGGCCCCCTCCCCCGAAGCCCCCGCACGCCGCAACGCCTCCCGCGCCGCGTCCGACGCACGAGCCTCCCGGCCGCCCGGGACCGACGGATCGGCCTGCACGGCCCCCTCCCCCGAAGCCACCGCGCCGCGCAGCGCCTCGCGCGCCTCCTCGGCCGGGGGCTCCGAGCCGGGCTGCGTGGCCTCCGCGGCCGAAGGGGCCGTCTCCCCCCTCGGCTGGGAAGAGCCCGCGTCCCCGGGCGCGGCGCCCCGCTCACGCGCCGCGCGCAGCGCCTCCCTCGCCTCCTCCGACGGCCGCGGTGTCATGTCGTCCTCCGCAGGGACACCAGGTCGGACAGCTCGCGGTCGGAGAGTTCCGTCAGGGCGGACTCGCCGGAGCCGAGGATCGCGTCGGCGAGGGCCCGCTTGGACTGCAGCATCTCGGCGATGCGGTCCTCCACCGTGCCCTCGGTGACGAGCCGGTGGACCTGGACGGGCTGGGTCTGGCCGATGCGGTAGGCACGGTCGGTGGCCTGCTCCTCGACCGCCGGATTCCACCAGCGGTCGAAGTGGACGACGTGTCCGGCGCGCGTCAGGTTCAGCCCTGTCCCCGCCGCCTTCAGGGACAGCACGAGCACCGGGACCGCACCGCTCTGGAAGCGGTCCACCATCCGCTCCCGCTCGGGCACCGGCGTCCCGCCGTGCAGCAGGTCGACCGGGACGGCGCGCTCGGCGAGATGGCGGGTGATCAGGCGGGCCATGCCGACGTACTGGGTGAAGACGAGGGCGGAGCCGTCCTCCGCGAGCACCGTGTCCAGCAGCTCGTCGAGCAGGGCGAGTTTGCCGGAGCGGGCGGCGAGGCGGTCGCCGGCCGGGACGTGCTCCTCCTTGAGGTACAGCGCCGGGTGGTCGCAGATCTGCTTGAGCGAGGTCAGCAGCTTCAGCACCAGCCCGCGGCGCCCCATCCCCTGCGCCGTCTCGATGGCGATCATCGACTCGCGCACCACCGCCTCGTACAGCGCGGCCTGTTCGCGGGTGAGCGGCACCGGGTGGTCCGTCTCCGTCTTGGGCGGCAGCTCGGGGACGATACCCGGGTCGGACTTCTTGCGCCGCAGCAGGAAGGGACGGACCAGACGGGCCAGCCGCTCGGCCGCCTGCTCGTCCTCCCCGGTCTCCACCGCGCGCGCGTGCCGGGCGCGGAAGGACTTGAGCGGGCCGAGAAGGCCGGGGGTGGTCCAGTCGAGGAGGGCCCACAGCTCGGAGAGGTTGTTCTCCACGGGCGTGCCGGTGAGGGCCACCCGGGCGGGTGCCGGGATGGTGCGCAGGGCCTTGGCGGTCGCCGAGTGCGGGTTCTTGACGTGCTGCGCCTCGTCGGCGACGACCATGCCCCACCGCTGTTCCGCCAGGGTGGGGGCGGCGGAGCGCATGGTGCCGTAGGTGGTGAGGACGAAGCCGCCGTCCAGCCCGTCCAGGGTGCGGTCGGGTCCGTGGAAGCGGCGTACGGGCACGCCGGGCGCGAACCGGGTGATCTCCCGCTGCCAGTTGCCGAGCAGGGACGCCGGGCAGACCACGAGGGTGGGCTCGGTGCGGGCGCGCTTCAGGTGCAGGGCGATGAGGGTGACGGTCTTGCCGAGGCCCATGTCGTCGGCGAGGCAGCCGCCCAGTCCGAGGGAGGTCATGAGGTCGAGCCAGGCCAGGCCGCGGAGCTGGTAGTCGCGGAGGGTGGCGTCGAGGCCGGGCGGGGGTTCGGCGGGGAGCACGCCCGCGGTCAGGCGGTCGCGGAGGGCGGCCAGCGTCCCGGCGGGCACCGCTTCCACCGTCTCGCCGTCGATCTCCGCCTCCCCGGTGAGGGCGACGGACAGCGCGTCGACGGGGTCGAGCAGGCCCAGGTCCCGTTTGCGGGCCTTGCGGACCAGGGCGGGGTCGACCAGCACCCACTGGTCGCGGAGCCGGACGACCGGGCGGTGCGCCTCGGCCAGGGCGTCCATCTCGGCCTCGGTCAGCGGGTCGCCGCCGAGGGCGATCTGCCAGCCGAACCGCAGCAGGTCCTCGCTCTCGAAGAAGCCGGTGCCGTCGGTCGCGGAGCCGGGCGCGGAACGGACGACGGCCGTGGCCGTGAGGTCCTGGGCGAGGTCACGCGGCCAGTGCACGGCGACCCCGGCCGCCGCGAGCCGGGTGGCCGCCACGCCGAGCAGATCGCTCAGCTCGTCCTCGGACAGGGCGAGGACGTCCGGCACGTCCTGGTCGGAGAGCCGGTCCAGCGGGGGCCAGACGCGGGCCGCGCGGCGCACCGCGAGGGCGGCGTCGACACGCGCGCGGGGCCCGAAGCCGTGGTCCGCCTCACCGGACCAGAGGGCCGTCGCGTCGGCCACCAGCGTCGGGTCGGACAGGCTGTGCACCTGCACGATCGCCGCTCCCGCGCCGCGCGCGCCGCTGCCGCCCGCGGTCCCGTCGGCGTCGAAGAGGTCGTGCGCGGACAGGTCCAGGCGGAGCGAGATCCGTACGCCCGCGTCCATGCCGGCGGCGACCTCCGCGGCCCAGTCCCGGGCATCGGGCAGCCGCTGGGGCCGCCGCGCGGCGAACGGCGGTCCGGATGCGTAGGGCGCGGCGGGCGTGCGGGGCAGGGTGTCGGCGACCGCGTCGAGGAACGCGCGGACCAGCGCCTCCGGTCGCGGCAGGCGCAGGGGGCCGGGGCCGGGCAGCGGCACCGCGTGGCCCTCGTACGGGAGGGCGGCGGCCACCGCGCGCAGGTGGGTCACGTCGTCCGGTTCGAGGGGGCCGGCGCGCCAGGCGTCGTACCCCTCGGCGGTGAGGCCGGGCAGCAGGCGGCCCCGGGCGGTGAGGCGCAGGGCCTGCAGGGCGGCGGCGCCCCAGCAGGCGGTGGCCGGGTGGGCCGCCGGATCGTGCCGGGCGCGGACCAGCAGGGGCAAGGCCTCGTCCACGGGCAGGGACAGCGCGGGAACGGTACGCCGGCGCACACTCGCGCCGTGCGGTCGTACGACGGTGAGGTCCGTGCGCCGGGCGCCCCCGGCTTGCGGGGGCACGTCCGCGCCGCTCCCCGCGGGCACGTCCGCGCCCTGCGGGTCGTAGAAGGCGATCCGTCCGTCGCGCGGGAGGGGTGCGGGCAGGAACACGGCCGGCAGCGACGACGCGACGAGCCCGTCGGCCGTCACGGCGCCCTCGGCCACCGTCGTCGCCTCGCCCATACGTCTTGTCACCTCCCCGCCCGTCCGTCGGCCAGTCGTCTTCGACTCTACGGGCGGGGTCCGACAATCGGCTCCGGCGGCCAGGTCCCGCGGGAGGGTCAGGGCACCGTGCGGGACACGACGTACACGCGCGGGTAGCCGGGTTTGTCATGGTTGACCACGACGTCGTGCGTGGGCGCGGGGTTCTTCTGCCTGTGCACCAGGCCGGACCAGGTGCCGGGGCCGTCGAAGGTCCAGCCGGTGACGTCGCGGTCGCGCTCACTGATGGGGAGGCGGTCCTTCTTCAGGTCCTTCTCCGACATGCCCATGCTGGTGAGGAACGCGGTCAGACCCGCGTCGCTGGTCTCGAACTCGACGTAGAGGCGGCTGGTCTTCCAGTTGTTCGTCTCGTACGAGGCGACCCACCAGGCCGGGTGCGGCACCGGCACCTGGTAGATGCGTCGCTGGAGCTTGGACGGCCAGCCCTCGGTGAGGCCGGTCGCCGAGTATTTCGCCTCCTTGTCCTTGCCGCTGGCCCGGCTCTGGTTCGCGGAGATCACCAGGTAGCCGGCCGGGATGCCGATGAGCAGCACGATGATCAGCAAGGTGAGGGCGCGGCGGCGGATCATGTGCCGCCGGTCCTCACCGGGGTGCGCCCCGCCCTGCCCGTCGGGCCGGCCGGGGTCGTGCGCCGACGCAGGAAGCTCGCCCGTCACAGCGACTCCGAGGGGGAACGGCGGGCCTCCGCGAACTTCTCGTAGCGCTCGTACCGCTCGACCCGGCGGCGCTTGGCGCGGCGGAAGCGGCGGGCGACCAGGCGGGCCAGGTCGGCGGCGCCGACCATGCCGGCCTCGGGGCCGAGCTGGGCGCGCACGACGCGGGCCTCGGGGCGGTAGCCGCGCCCCGTGAGGTGCCGCTTGAAGGCGTCCCGGGCGGGGCCGATGAGCAGGTCGTCGGCCGCGGAGACGCCGCCGCCGATGACGAAGCACGAGGGGTCGAGGGCGGCGGCCAGGTTGGCGATGCCGACGCCGAGCCACTGGCCGATGTCCTGGAGCAGCTCGATGCACATGGCGTCGCCCTCGCGGGCCAGCTCGGTGATCATCGGGCCGCTGATGTCGCCGATGTTGCCCTTGACGTGCTCGATGATCCCGTAGGCGACCGGGGAGTCGGCGGCGGCCAGCTCGCGCGCCTCGCGCACCAGGGCGTTGCCGGAGCTGTACTGCTCCCAGCAGCCGCGGTTGCCGCAGGGGCAGCGGTGTCCGCCGGGGACGACCTGCATGTGGCCGAACTCGCCGGCGACGCCGTACTTGCCGCGCTTGACCTTGCCGTCCTCGAGGATGGCGCCGCCGATGCCGGTGCCGAGGGTGATCATGACGAGGTTGTCCTCGCCGCGTCCGGCGCCGAAGCGCCACTCGGCCCAGGCGGCGGAGTTCGCGTCGTTGTCGACGAGGACCGGGACGGCGAGGCGTCCCGCGAGGCGGTCGCGCAGGGGTTCGTTGCGCCAGGACAGGTGGGGGGCGAAGAGCACCCGGTTGCGGTCGGCGTCGACCCAGCCGGCCGCGCCGATGCCGACGGCGTGCACGTCGTGCCGGTCGGACAGGTCCAGGACGAGCTCCACGATGGTGTCCTCGACGACCTTCGGGCTCTTGGACTTGTCGGGGGTCTCGGTGCGGAGCTTCTCCAGGATGTTGCCGTCGGCGTCCACGACGCCCGCCATCACTTTGGTGCCGCCGATGTCGATGCCCACGGTCGGCACCCGGGGCGCCGACAGGTGGGAGCGGCGCTCCCGCGTACCGACCGTTCTCAGGACGGTCGCACGCCGGGAGCCGATGGGGGCGGTGAAGTCGCGGTAGGTGCTCATCGGGTGCGATTGTGCCGCACAGGTGCCCCGATCGCGGTACCGGGCAGGTGGCGGGGTTCCTCGGATCCGGCACCGGAAGCGGGTGGAGGCGGGGCGGAGGCGAGCCCTCCGCCGTTCGCGTCCGCACCGGTCGGCGCGCTCCCACCGTACGCCTGTGGATCGCGTCACATTGTCCGGACAATGCGACGACCGGGGCCGTCCAGGGCCCGGCTCAGTTCCGCACGAGCAGCTGGAACTCGAAGGAGTACCGCGAGGGCCGGTAGGTGTGCGTGCCGTACTCCACCGCTCGGCCGGTGTCGTCGAAGGTGACGCGCTGCATGGTGAGCAGCGGGGCGTCGGTCCGTTCGCGCAGCCGCTCGGCCTCGACGGCGGTGGCGGCCCGCGCGCCGATGGTCTGCCGGGCGCTGTGCAGGGTGATGCCGGCGGCCCGCATCAGCCGGTACAGGCCGGTGGCCTCGAGCTGGCCGGTGTCCAGGTCGAGCAGGCCGGGCGGGAGGTAGTTGCACAGGTACGCGATGGGCTCGCCGTGCGCGGAGCGCAGCCGCTCGATGCGGTGCACCTCGCTCCCCTCGGTCACCCCGAGCGCGGCGGCGACCTCGGCGGACGCGGCGACCATGGTGTTGACCAGCACGGTGGTGGTGGGGCGCTGGCCTGCGGACTCCAGGTCGTCGTAGAGGCTGCTCAGCTCCAGCGGGCGCCTGACCTTGCTGTGCACGACCTGGGTGCCGACGCCGCGGCGGCGCACCAGCAGGCCCTTGTCGACGAGCGACTGGATGGCCTGGCGGACGGTCGGCCGGGACAGGCCGAGGCGCGCGGCCAGCTCGATCTCGTTGCCCAGCAGGGTGCCGGGGGTGAGGGTGCCGTGCTCGATGGCGGACTCCAGCTGCTGGGCCAGCTGGAAGTACAACGGCACGGGGGAGCCGCGGTCCACGCTCAGCTCCAGTTGCACGGTCGGGTCCACTTCTGGTTTCGGCACGGAGCGAGCGTATCGGCGTGGGCTGTTGACGGGAAGTCGTGTAGTTCGGTTGTCCGGACATACGCATTGACAGGGAGCGGTGCGGGCCCCACTTTGTTTCCATGCGCATCGGGGTCATCGGTACGGGCCGTATCGGCACCATTCACGCCCACACACTCAGCAGGCACCGCGAGGTCGGATCCCTCATTCTCACGGACGTCGATCCGGCGCGGGCGCAGGCCCTCGCCCACCGGCTCGGCGAGACGGCGGCGCCGGGTGTGGACGAGATCTACACCTGGGGGGTCGACGCCGTGGTGATCACGACGGCCACCTCCGCCCACGCGGACCTGATCGCGCGGGCGGCGCGCGCCGGTCTGCCGGTCTTCTGCGAGAAGCCCATCGCCCTGGACATCGCGGGCACGTTACAGGCGATAACGGAGGTGGAGACCGCCGGGACGGTGCTCCAGATGGGCTTCCAGCGGCGGTTCGACCGGGGCTACACGGGCGCCCGCGAGGCGGTACGGACGGGCAGGCTGGGGCGGCTGCACACGGTACGCGCGACGACCAGCGAGGCGGAGCCGCCGGACCCCTCCCGCCTGGCGCAGTCGGGCGGGCTGTACCGGGACACCCTCATCCACGACTTCGACGTCCTGCGCTGGGTGACCGGCCGGGAGGTCGTCGACGTGTACGCCACCGGGTCGGACGCGGGGCCCCCGATGTTCCGCGAGGCGGGCGACGTCGACACGGGCGCGGTGCTGCTCACCCTCGACGACGGCACCCTCGCCACGGTCACCGGGACCCGGATGAACGGCGCCGGCTACGACGTGCGCATGGAACTCGCCGGGGAGCGTGACCAGATCGTGGTCGGCCTCGACGACCGTACGCCCATCGCGTCCACCGAGCCGACGGGGCCGCCCGCGGCGGACAAGCCGTGGACCGGCTTCCTGGAGCGGTTCGGACCCGCGTACGAGGCCGAACTGGTCGCGTTCGTCGAGGTGGTGCGGGGTGAGCGGCCCAACCCGTGCGACGGCCGTGAGGCCCTGCGGGCGCTGCTGATCGCGGAGGCGTGCGAGAGATCGCGGCGGGAGCACAGGCCGGTGCGGCCCGCGGAACTGCTGGGCAGCGCGCAGGAGGCGCTGACGTGAGACCTGGGGGTGTCGGGGCGACACCCCCTTCTTCATGCCCTCACGACGTGCGGGCCGTCCCCCGTCATGCCCTCATGACGTGCGGGCCGTCACCGGCAGGACCGTCCCCTGCGCCACCGCGCACAGCGTCTCCTCGTCCTCCTCCGTCACCGTGAGGAGGTCGCAGCGGGTGACCGCCTGGCGTCTGCCCGCGTGGACCACGGTGGCGCGGGCGCGGAGGGTGCGGCCGGTGGCCGGACGCAGGTACTGCACGGAGAAGCCGCCGGTCAGCACGGACGGGCCGAGGACCGCGCCGGCGGCGAAGGTGAGCGCGTTGTCGGCGGCGTAGGCGAGGACGCCTCCGTGCAGGAAGCCGTTCTGCTGGTGCAGGTCGTCCCTGATGTCGATCTCCAGGGTGGCCCCGCCGTCGCCGAAGGCGGTGACACGGGCGCCGAGGAGTCTGCTGAAGGGCTGGGCGTCCAGCAGCTTCCGCGCGGCGGCGAGGTCGAGTTCGGGCGGCGGGGTCATGGTGCGGGGCTCCTCGGAACGGCCGGTGGACGTCACGGGTGGTCTGTCTCCTCCAGCAGGCCCGCGTCATGGGCGAGCAGCGCGATCTGGACACGGTTGTTGAGGTCGAGCTTGGCCAGGATGCGTGAGACGTGCGTCTTGACGGTGGCCACGCTCATGTACAGCTCTGCGGCGATCTCCGCGTTGGCGAGGCCCCGGCCGACGGCCACGGCGACCTCGCGTTCGCGGTCGTTGAGGGAGGCGACGCGGTCGCGGGCGCGGGAGCGGCGGGTGTCGCCCGGGCCCGGATCGCCGGCGGCGTGCGCCATCAGCTGCCGGGTGACCGCGGGCGACAGCACCGGGTCGCCGGCCGCGACGCGCCGTACCGCGGCGACGATCTCGGCGGGCGGGGTGTCCTTCAGCACGAAGCCGGCCGCGCCCGCGCGGAGTGCGCGCAGGACCTGGTCGTCCGCGTGGAAGGTGGTGAGCACGACGACCTGCGGGGCGTCGTCGCGGCCGCGCAGCGCCTCGGTGGCGGCGAGGCCGTCGACGGAGGGCATGCGGATGTCCATGAGGACGACGTCCGGGTGGGTGCGGTCGACGAGTGCGGTGACCTCGGAGCCGTCGGCGGCCTCTCCGACGATCTCGATGTCGTCGGCGCCGCCGAGCATGAGGGAGAGGCCGGCTCGGACGAGGGGGTCGTCGTCCACGAGGAGGACTTTGATCGCGGTCATGGGCGGTACGAAATCATGCACCGGGGCTGGTGCGGGGCGGGGGTGTCCGCGCAACTCGGCGCCTGTGAGGTGCCGCCGCGCCCACCTGTGCCGCCCCGGGCGGCACGATTGCCCGCGGTCCACGCGAGGTTCACCGCCACGGCAGCCGCGCCCTCACGGCGAAGCCGCCGTCCGGTGTGGGCCCGTGTTCGAAGGAGCCGCCCGTCAGCGTCGCCCGTTCCGTCAGGCCGATCAGGCCCTGGCCGGCGCCTGGGACGGGCGGGACCTCGCCTTCCGGGGCGGGGTTGTGGACCGTGACCGTGAGATCCTCGCCCGGGCCGCCGGTGACGGAGACCGTGACCTCCGTGCCGGGGGCGTGTTTGCGGGCGTTGGTCAGGCCCTCCTGGGCGATGCGGTAGGCGGTGCGGCCGACGGAGGCGGGGACGGAGGCGGCGTCGGTGACCCGCTGCTCCAGGGTGACCTTCATACCCGCCTGGCGGGACTCGGCGACAAGGGTGTCCAGCGCCGCGAGCGTCGGCTGCGGGCGGCCCGCGTCCTCGCTGTCGCCGGCCCGCAGCACCCCGATGATCTCCCGCAGGTCCTGGAGGGCCTCGTGGGCGCTCTCCCGGATCACGCCCGCCGCCCGTGCTGTCTCGTCGGGCGGGGCGTCGGGCCGGAACTCCAGCGCGCCCGCGTGCACGCTGAGCAGCGTCAGCCGGTGCGCGAGCACGTCGTGCATCTCGCGCGCGATGGCCTCGCGGGCGAGCCGCTGCGCCTGTTCGGCCCTCAGCCGCGCCTCCGTCTCGGCGTGCCGGGCCCGGTCCCGCAGGCTGAGCATGAGCTGCCGTTTGGACCGGACGAACATGCCCCAGCCGACGACGGCGACCGTCAGCACGACGAAGAGGACGACGACGACGGCGTACGGCAGGTCGGGGTCCGGGCGCCACCAGAAGTACAGCGGCACCAGCACCAGCTGGGAGCAGGCCACCCAGGCCACGTACCGGAAGGGCCGGTGCACGGCGAGCGTGAACAGGGCGATGACCGCGACCCCGCCGGACGTCTCGGAGACGAAGCTGACCGGCACCATGGCGGCGGCCAGGCCGAACGGCCACCGGCGGCGCAGCCAGACCGCGGCGCAGGACAGCGCGCCGAGTGTCTGGTCGGCGATGCTCAACGCCCGCGGGAGGTCGGAGTTCTGCAGCGTGTCGGCGCCGACCAGTCCGATCAGGGCGGCGAGCAGGAAGCAGGAGAAGTCGACGACCCAGTCGCGGGCGGTACGCCGGGGACGGCGGCCGGAGCGGCTCGCGTCGGGGTCGAGCTCGTGGATGAGGGCGGACGGGAAGAACCATCTGGGCCCCGTGTACACCGGGGCGGTCCTGGCCGCCTGGTCATCGGTCACAGCCGACGAATCTATGCGGTGGGGGCCCGCTGTGGCCCCTCGCCGGCGGAATCGTCGACGAAAGTCGCACGACCTCAGACTTTCGGCGTCCCGGGCGCGGACGGCCGTCCACCTCGGTCGGAGGGGCCTCGCCCCGCGGCCGTTGTGGGTGGGGGGTCCGCGGGGCGAGAGTCGGGGGCATGAGAAAGCTGCTGGAGATACTGGGGTTCGTGGCCGCGCTGCAGGGCGTGGCCGGTCTGGTGACGGAGTTCACCGGCTGGCACTGGGGCCTGGTGCGGCGGGCCGGGTTCCTCGACGGCTACGAGATCTACGCGAGCGTCGCCCTGCTGGTGCTGGGCGTCGCGCTGTTCGCCGTCGCGGAGACCCGGAAGCCCGGCGCCTGAACCGCCGGCCGGTCAGCAGGTGTGGTCGACCAGGTCGAACGAGGCGTAGTGGTCGGCGGTGTAGTAGTCCTCCTGGTACTCCTCGCCGGTCACGATCCGGCGGGCGCCACGGGTGGGGGAACCGGGCGTGATGACCGTGTACTCGTGGTAGTAGCCGGCGTCCTGGCCGGGGAGGATGCCCTCCCTGTTCTGGAAGACCGTGCCGTCCTGCTCGAACGGGAACGGGCCGCCCTGTTCGATCAGGTCGAGGGTGTCGTGCGCCTCGGACGGCAGGTCGCCGTAGCAGATGTCACCGACCGCCAGGACGGACGGCGCGGCGGACGCGGGGAGGGCGGGGGCGGCGTGGGCCGCCGGGGCGGAGAGCGTTCCGCCGCCGCCCAGCAGAAGGACGGACAGGAGGGCTGCTGCGGCCCCGGACCGGGCCGCTCGTGGGGGGAATCGCATACCCCATGATGACGCGCGTAGACACTGGCATGTCAATGTCAAGTACATGGATGTTTCGGTGTGGTCCGATGAGTATCCCGTGACGTGGCACGGGGACGCGCCGCGCCGGGTGACGGCGCGGCAGGTCGAGGTCCGATCGCCGCCAGCGCCCTGCCGTGGCGGCCGCTGAGATGGACATATGAATACACGGATGACGGACAGGACCCTGCTCGGCCGGACGGCGTTGGTGACCGGCGGCAGCCGCGGCATCGGCGCCGCGACGGCGCTGCGGCTCGCCCAGGAGGGCGCGGACGTCGCGGTGACGTACGTGAACGGCAAGGAGGCTGCGGAGGGCGTCGTACGGGCCGTCGAGGCGCTGGGGCGCCGCGCGGTGGCCCTGCGCGCGGACGCCGGCGACCCGGAGGAGGCGGCCTCGGCGGTGACCGCCGCCGTGCGGGAACTGGGGCGGCTGGACGTGCTGGTGAACAACGCGGGCGTCGGCGTGCTCGGCCCGCTGGAGTCCCTCTCCCCCGCCGACGTCGACCGGGTGCTCGCGGTGAACGTGCGCGGTGTCTTCCTCACCTCTCGCGCGGCGGCCGCGGTGATGGGGCGCGGGGGCCGGATCGTCACCGTCGGCTCGTGCCTGACGCAGCGGGTGACGGGCCCCGGCGGGACCCTCTACGCGATGAGCAAGGCGGCATTGGTGGGGCTGACCAAGGCGCTGGCGCGGGAGCTGGGCGAGCGCGGGATCACCGCGAACATCGTCCACCCGGGGCCCACCGACACGGAGATGAACCCGGCCGACGGCCCCTACGCGGCCGGCCAGGCGGCGGCCACCGCGCTGGGCCGGTTCGGTACGGCGGAGGAGGTGGCGGAGACGATCGTCCACCTCGCGGGCGCCGCGTACGTGACGGGCGCGGAGGTGGCGGTGGACGGCGGTCACGCGGCCTAGCCGCACCGCGGGTGCCCGCCCCGGAAGGCGGGCACCCGCACGGGTTCAGCCCCCGAGCCGCTGCCTCCGCGCCTCCAGCGCCGCCGTTCCCCGGTCCGTCAGGGAGCCGAAGAGGCGCAGGCGGGAGATGCCGCCGTCGGGGTGGATGTCCACGCGCGCGTGGGTGCCCACCGCCGGGTCCGGGAGGACGAAGCGGTGGTTGGTGTCGGGCTGGAGGCGGGTGCGGGGCAGGATCTCCCGCCAGTCGCCGTCCTCGCCGTCCCGCACGGACACCGACGCCCAGCCGGCCGCGTTGCCCTTGAGGTAGGCGGTGTCGATCTCCAGGGCGCGGATCTGCGACTGGGCGACCAGGCGGTACGTGATCCAGTCGTGGCCGTGGTCGCGGCGGCGCCGGGTCTCCCAGCCGTCGTCCATCTTCCGGGAGCGCCCGGGCCGGATGGTGTTGGCGGCCGGCGAGTAGAAGAGGTCGGAGGCGTCCTCGACCCGGCCGCCGTTCTCCAGGGCGACGACGTCGAAGGTGCCGAGCGCGGTGAGCCACGCCAGGTCCGGGACGACCTCGCCGTACACGCGCAGGCGGGCGATGCCGCCGTCGGGGTGCTGGTTCAGGCGCAGGTGGGTGAAGCGCTGTTCGGCGGTGACGGCGAAGCCGTTGGCCGCGTGGCCGCCGATCCGGGTGCGCGGCACCAGCGTCGTCCACTTCACGTCGTCGCGGAGCAGTTCCCCGGGCGACGGGGAGCCGTCCGCGGCGGTGCCCTCGACCGAGACCGCCTGCGGGTAGTTGCCGCGGAAGTGGGCGGTGTCGACGACGATGCCACGGACGACGCCGGGGGTGCCGAGGCGGATCAGCGCCCAGTCGTGGTCGTCGTCGTCCGGCCAGGGGTGGCCGGCGGAGACGCCGCGCCGGCGCCGGGTCTCCCAGCCGTCCATGATCTTGCCCTTGTGGCCGAAGCGTTCGGGGTCGAAGACGGGGCGGCCGGGCAGCAGGAGGTTCTCGCGCTGGGCGAAGAACTCGTCGTTGGCGGCGATGACACCGGCGCCGAGCCGGCGGTCGGCGAGGTCGGCGAGGTGGGTGAAGGGGAAGTCGGCGGTGCGGTAGTCCGCGTACGGGTCGCCGCCGCCGTAGGGGTGGGCGTCGCCGGTGAAGGTCTCGATCGCCGTCACGGTGATGTGGTCCTGCCTTTCGGATGTCGGGTCAGTGCGGCCGGGTGAGGAGCAGGCCCCTCGGTTCGGTGAACTCTCCGTCGGCCAGAATCCGTTGGCCGCGCAGCCAGGTGGACCTGACGACGCCGTGCAGGGTGCGTCCGGCGTAGGCGGTCACCCGGTTGCGGTGCTGGAGGGCGGCCGGGTCGACGGTGAAGGTCTCTTCGGGGGCGAGGACGGCGAAGTCGGCGTCGAGGCCGGGCGCGATGGCGCCCTTGCGTGCCTCGAGGCCGGCCAGCCGGGCCGTGCGCGTCGCCGTCCAGCGGACCACGTCCTCCAGGGTGTGGCCGCGTCCGCGGGCCTCGGTCCAGACGGCCGGGAGGCTGAGCTGGAGGCCGGAGATGCCGCCCCAGGCGGTCGCGAAGTCGTCCGTCTTGAGGTCGGCGGTGGACGGGGAGTGGTCGGTGACGACGCAGTCGATCGTGCCGTCCGCCAGGGCCTGCCACAGCAGGTCCTGGTTGGCGGCCTCGCGGATGGGCGGGCAACACTTGAACTCGCTGGCCCCGTCCGGGACTTCCTCCGCGGTGAGGGTGAGGTAGTGGGGGCAGGTCTCGACGGTGACGCGGACGCCGTCCGCCTTGGCCTCGGCGAGGAGGGGCAGCGCGTCGGCGGAGGAGAGGTGGAGGACGTGCACGCGGGCGTCGAACCGCCGGGCCTGTTCGAGGAGTCGCGCGATGGCGGTGTCCTCGGCGCGGCGGGGCCGGGAGGCGAGGAAGTCGGCGTAGCGGGGTCCGCCGCGCTGCGGGGCTTCGGCGAGCCGGCGCGGGTCCTCGGCGTGGACGATCAGCAGGCCGTCGAAGGAGGCGATCTCGCGCAGTGCGCTCGCGAGGTGCTCGTCGTCGAGATGGGGGAACTCCTCGACGCCGGACGGCGACAGGAACGCCTTGAAGCCGAAGACCCCCGCCTCGTGCAGCGGGCGCAGGTCGGCCACGTTGTCGGGGAGGGCGCCGCCCCAGAAGCCGACGTCGATGTGTGCCTTGTCGGCGGCGGTCTTCCGCTTGACGCGCAGGTGGTCGACCGTCGTGGTCGGCGGGAGGGAGTTGAGCGGCATGTCGATCAGCGTGGTGATGCCGCCGGCGGCGGCCGCGCGGGTGGCCGTCCAGAAGCCCTCCCACTCGGTGCGGCCGGGGTCGTTGACGTGCACGTGGGTGTCGACCAGGCCGGGCAGCAGGACGTCGTCGCCGAAGTCCTCCAGACGGGCGCCGTCGGGGACGGGCGCGTCGTGCGGGAGGACGGCGGTGACGGTGGGGCCGGTGACGGCGACGGACGCGGCGCGCGTCCCCTCGGGGGTGATGACACGGGTCGAGCGCAGCACCAGTTGGACGTCGGGCACCCGGAGCCTCCTGCAGGTCCGCCGGAAAATTCAACGTTCTGTTGAAGGAGTGTTGCCCTCGGACACCACCGCGTCAAGGGTGCTCCTGGTGCGACGGGAGCGCGAGCGCCACCTCTGGACGTTTCCACAAAGCGGAATTACAATTCCGTCACACAGAACGTAGCTCCGTACAAGCGGGCCGCCGGCCGGCCGCCGGGTAGGCTTCTGACCTCCTGCCAGCCCCGAAAGGAACGCGCCGTGCCGACGTCCAGCGCCAGCACCACCGACTCCGCCCGGCCCGCCGCCAGTGGCGGCGTGCAGTCCCTCGAGCGCGCCTTCGACCTGCTGGAGCGGATGGCGGACGCGGGCGGCGAGGTCGGCCTGAGCGAGCTGTCCGCCGGCAGCGGCCTGCCGCTGCCGACGATCCACCGGCTGATGCGCACGCTGGTCACCTGCGGCTACGTACGCCAGCAGCCCAACCGGCGGTACGCGCTCGGCCCGCGCCTGATCCGCCTCGGCGAGTCGGCGTCCCGGCTGCTGGGCACCTGGGCACGGCCGTATCTGGCGCGACTGGTGGAGGAGACCGGCGAGACGGCGAACATGGCCCTGCTGGACGGGGACGAGATCGTGTACGTGGCACAGGTGCCGTCGAAGCACTCGATGCGGATGTTCACCGAGGTCGGCCGGCGCGTGCTGCCGCACTCCACGGGCGTCGGCAAGGCGCTGCTGGCCGGGTTCCCGCCGGAGGAGGTGCGGGCGCTGCTGGGCCGCACCGGTATGCCGGCGGCCACGGAGAAGACCATCACCACCCCCGAGGGCTTCCTCGCCGCACTGGAGGAGGTGCGTCGGCAGGGGTACGCCGTCGACGACAACGAGCAGGAGATCGGCGTCCGCTGCCTGGCGGTCCCGGTGCCCGACGCGCCCACTGCGGCGGCCATCTCCATCTCGGGCCCGGCGGGCCGCGTCACGGAGCCGGCGACGGAGCGGATCGTGCCGGTGCTGCAGGAGATCGCGCGTGAGCTGTCGGAGGCGCTGGCGAACCCGGGAGGTCCGGCCGCCTGAGGCCGCGCCCGCACCGGCCACTGACCCTGGGCACTCCGCGCTCACCCTGCGTCAGAGGCGCGCCGCACGGATCACGCGTCAGGCCTACGCCCCGAACACCCGTACGTCACGAGCGGGGTGACGTCCCGAACAGGTCCACCGCATCGCGGAGTTGCCGCAGCCCGTCCCCCAGCGCGCTCACCGAGCCGATGGCTCCGGCGACGAGCAGCAGGGAGCGGCGCAGCATCGGGATGTCGGGACGCTCGGCGGCGGCCAGTCCGGCCAGCGTGGCGAGCGCCTCCTCCGCGATGCTCCGGTCCATGAACTCTGCACGGTGTGCGGCCAGTTGGCGGCGTAACCGGGCCACGGCGGAGCGCAGCTCCGCCACACGCGGATCCACCTGACTGCCGGGCACACACCTCTGGTCCACGCCTCGCAACACAGTCCTCCCCCTGGCAGGTCGTCGTGCGCCTCCCCTGGCCGGACCCACGCGCCCCCGCGGACCGGTGCGCGCCAGTAAACGCCACCCCGGGGCCTTTGCGCCAGTCCGCTGCGTCATCGACTTGTTCCGGAGCGTGACATCGCGCCCCGGGGCATCTTCCCGCCGGGCATCCGGACGGGCGGCTTCGGGTGGGGTATGCAGGACGCATGACGGACGACGAGAACCGGGTGGCCGGCCTGTTGCTGGCGGCGGGCGGCGGACGCCGGCTGGGCGGGCGCCCCAAGGCCCTGCTCCCCCACCGAGGACGGCTCCTCGTGGAGCACGCGGCGGAGGTGCTGCGCGCGGGCGGCTGCGCGAGCGTGCACGTGGTGCTGGGGGCGCGCGCCGAGGAGGTGCGCGCCCGCGCCGCCCTGCCGGACTGCGTGCTCGTGGACAACCCGGACTGGGAGCACGGCATGGGCACGTCCCTGCGGGCCGGCCTGGACGCGCTCGCCGGTACGGGCGCGCGGGCCGCGCTGGTTCTGCTGGTGGACCAGCCGGGGATCGGCCCTCGGGCGGTGGCCCGCGTGCGGCGCGCGTACGGGTCACCCCGCTCGCTGGCATCGGCGGCGTACGACGGTGTACGCGGGCATCCGGTGCTGTTCGGCTCCGAACACTGGGCGGGAATCGCCGCGGCCGCCACCGGCGACCGGGGGGCCCGCGCGTATCTCGAGGAGCACGCGGAGGCTGTGGAACTGGTCGAGTGCGGCGACGTCGCGGAGGCGTACGACGTCGACACGGAGGCGGATCTGGCGCACCTTGAATGAGGAGTCCCGGCATCAACAAAACATTGAACTTCCACCATAAGGAAACTACTATCCACTGATCAGAAGCCCCCTGCCCGGCGCAGAGGCCTCTCCCGCCGTACCCGGGTCGCCCGGCACCCGGTGCCCCCGCACGCCGAAGGAAGTGACAGCTGATGTCCGCACCAGCGCCGTCCCCGCTGGCCATCGTCGACGCCGAGCCCCTGCCGCGGCAGGAGGAGGTCCTCTCCGAGACGGCCCTCGCCTTCCTGGCGGAGCTGCACCGCCGGTTCACGCCCCGGCGTGACGAGCTGCTCGCGCGGCGCGCGGAGCGCCGCGCCGAGATCGCCCGCACCTCCACCCTCGACTTCCTCCCGGAGACGGCCGCGATCCGCGCCGACGACTCCTGGAAGGTCGCCCCGGCCCCGCCGGCCCTGGAGGACCGCCGTGTCGAGATCACCGGCCCGACCGACCGGAAGATGACCATCAACGCGCTCAACTCCGGTGCGAGGGTGTGGCTGGCCGACTTCGAGGACGCGTCCGCGCCCACCTGGGAGAACGTGGTCACGGGTCAGCTCAACCTGATCGAGGCGTACACCCGCAGCATCGACTTCACCGACGAGCGCACCGGCAAGACGTACGCCCTGCGGCCGGACGAGGAGCTGGCGACGGTCGTCATGCGCCCGCGCGGCTGGCACCTGGACGAACGCCACCTCACCGACGCCGACGGCACCCCGGTGCCCGGCGCGCTGGTCGACTTCGGCCTGTACTTCTTCCACAACGCCCAGCGGCTGCTCGACCTCGGCAAGGGTCCGTACTTCTACCTGCCGAAGACGGAGTCGCACCTCGAGGCGCGGCTGTGGAACGACGTGTTCGTGTTCGCGCAGGATCATCTGGGCATCCCCCAGGGCACCGTCCGCGCCACCGTCCTGATCGAGACGATCACGGCCGCGTACGAGATGGAGGAGATCCTCTACGAGCTGCGCGACCACGCCTCCGGGCTGAACGCGGGCCGCTGGGACTACCTGTTCTCCATCGTCAAGAACTTCCGTGACGGCGGGCCGAAGTTCGTGCTGCCGGACCGCAACGCGGTGACGATGACCGCCCCGTTCATGCGGGCGTACACCGAGCTCCTCGTCCGCACCTGCCACAAGCGCGGCGCGCACGCGATCGGCGGCATGGCGGCGTTCATCCCGTCCCGGCGGGACGAGGAGGTCAACAAGGTCGCCTTCGAGAAGGTGAAGGCGGACAAGGACCGCGAGGCGAACGACGGCTTCGACGGCTCCTGGGTCGCCCACCCGGATCTGGTGCCGATCGCGATGGAGTCCTTCGACCGGGTGCTCGGCGACAGGCCGAACCAGAAGGACAGGCTGCGCGAGGACGTCGACGTCAAGGCCGAGGACCTGATCGCGATCGACTCGCTGGACGCCAGGCCCACGTACGCGGGTCTGGTCAACGCCGTGCAGGTCGGCATCCGCTACATCGAGGCGTGGCTGCGCGGCCTGGGCGCGGTGGCCATCTTCAACCTGATGGAGGACGCGGCCACCGCGGAGATCTCCCGCTCCCAGATCTGGCAGTGGATCAACGCGGGCGTGGTGCTCGACAACGGCGAGCGGGTCACCGCCGAGCTGGCCCGCAAGGTCGCCGCCGAGGAACTGGCGAACATCCGCGCGGAGACCGGCGAGGAGGCGTTCGCGGCGGGCAACTGGCAGCAGGCCCACGACCTGCTGCTGAAGGTCGCCCTCGATGAGGACTACGCGGACTTCCTCACGCTTCCGGCCTACGAGCAGCTCAAGGGCTGAGGCGGCCGTTCGGGCGGTTCACCTCTCCGAGTGGCCCAGGGGTTTCCCCGGGGCCACTCGGTCGCGTACGGCCTGCTTCACCGCCGTCGGCTCCGGGAAGCCCTGCTCCCGCCGGTCCCAGACGACCTCGTCCCCGACCCGGACCACGAACACCCCGCCGGTCCCGGGCTTGAGCGCCAGCTCGGTCAGTTCCTGCTCGAAGGTGGTCAGCAGCTCCTGCGCCAGCCAGGCCGCCCGGGGCAGCCAACGGCACCGGGTGCAGTACTCGATCTCCACGCGCCGTGCGTCGGCCGTCACCGCAGGTGCACCGTCCCGTCCTGTTCCACCGCCGGCCGGCCGTGCAGGTCCGGCACCTGCTTGAGCCAGTCCGGCCGGCCCCGTTGCGTCCGCGCCGCGCGGAGGGCGTTCTCCGCGGCGATCTGGTCGGCCGTGGGGAAGTCGAGGGGCAGCCATGCGCCGGACGCCCGTGCCCGCGCGTGCAGGTGGTCCACGTACGCCGCGCGGACCGCCTCGGGCGAGCCGAACCCCGGCTCCCCGTCCAGCCAGGCGTCGGGCACCTGGTCCACGATCGACCGCAGCAGTTCCTCCGTCACCCGGGGCGCCAGCTCCGCGTCGGCGGCGCGCACGTCGGGTCCGTACCGGCCGAGGGCGTGGTGGCGGAAGTCGTACGCCTTCGTCGGGTCGCCGGCGTTCCAGCGGTGGTGGAAGACGAGCGCGGCGCCGTGGTCGATCAGCCACAGCCGGGGCGGGACGACGCCGAGGGTCGGCCACAGCAGCAGGTTGGAGCTGTGCACGGTGCGGTCGACGTTCGCGGTGAGCGCGTCGAGCCATACGATCCGCCCGGCCTCCAGCGGATCGACGGTGAATGTCTCGGCCGCCTCGGGGGTGAAGTCGCGCGCTCCCGGCAGGTGGTCCATGCCGAGGTTGACCCCGGCGCTGGAGGCGTGCAGGTCGCGCACCTCCTGGTGCGGTTCGGCGTCGGCGATCGCCGGGTCGAAGTGCACCAACACCAGCTCCGGGAAGCGCAGTCCGAGGGCCCGCGCCAGTTCGCCGACGATCACCTCGGCGACCAGCGCCTTGCGTCCCTGCGCGGAGCCGGTGAACTTGACGACGTACGTGCCCAGGTCGTCCGCCTCGACGACGCCCGGCACGGAGCCGCCGGAGTGCAGGGGCTCGACGTAACGGGTGGCGGTAACCTGCTTCAGCATGCTTCGGGCCACCCCATCCTCGTACGACGTCGGACAGGAATCCTAACCGCGCGCGGAGGGGCGGCGGCGGGGACGGTCAGACGGACGGGCCGGCCTCCTTGCGGCGTTCCTCCGTCCGCCGTTCCCCCCGCTCCTGGTGACGGAGGGTGTCCGCCGGGACCATCTCGGGGACGTAGTCGACGCAGTCGGGGTTGTGGCAGGGGCCCGCCCGCCAGTGGGGGACGTTGACGCCCATGGTCTTGTGCCGGGTGACGACGGTCTCCACCGGCCGGCCGCACGAGGCGCACAGCAGCTCGGTGGGCCGGGTCCCGTCGCGTTTGCGGTCGCTGCTCATGCTTCCACTTTACGCCCGCTTTACACGGTTTTGTCCTGCTCGGTCGGTGGCCGCAGCACGCTCACCGTGATCGACACGGCCAGGACGACGACGATGACCGCCAGGCTGACCAGGGACGGGATCTCGGGGACGGCGGTGCTGACGGTCTCGTGGGTGGCCTGGAGGACGAGCTTGACGCCGATGAAGCCGAGGATCAGCGCGAGGCCGACGCTCAGGTAGTGGAAGCGGTCCAGCAGTCCGGCCAGCATGAAGTACAGGGCGCGCAGGCCGAGGATGGCGAAGGCGTTGCTGGTGTAGACGATGAACACGTCGCTGCTGACGGCGAGGACCGCGGGCACGCTGTCGACGGCGAAGACGAGGTCGGCGGCCTCGATCGCGGCGACGACCGCGAGCAGCGGGGTCGCCACCCGCTTGCCCGCCTCCTTGACGAAGAAGTGCGGGCCCGCGTACTCGTCCTGGACGGGGATCACCTTGCGCAGCAACCTGACCGCGATGCTCTTGCCGGGGTCGAAGCTCTCGTCCTCCCCCTTGAGGATCTTGTACGTGCTCCAGAAGAGGATGGCCGCGAAGACGAACAGCACGGCGGTGAAGCGGCTGACCACGGCCACGCCGGCCGCGAGGAACAGGCCGCGGAAGACCAGGGCGCCCAGGACGCCGAGGAACAGCACGCGGTGCTGGTAGGCGCGTGGCACCTGGAAGTAGCTGAAGATCAGCGCGAAGACGAAGAGGTTGTCGACGGACAGGCTCTTCTCCAGCAGCCACGCGGTGGTGTACTCGACGCCCGCGTCGGTGCCGACGACGAGGAAGACCACGCCGCCGAAGAGGACGGCCAGGCCGATCCACCCGGCGCTCCAGGCCGCCGCCTCACGGAACTCGATGACATGGGCCGAGCGGTGTGCGAACAGGTCGATCGCGAGGGACGCGACGACGATGGCGACGAACACGATCCACAGCCAGAACGGCACGTCATGCACGGGCCGGCCTCCTCCGGGCACGGTCGGGCGGCGGTCCCCCCGGGGGCCTTCCTTGCGGCCCTCCTCCCGAGTCTGGGGCATCCGGACCGCCGTCGCCTCTCCTCGCGTTCCAAGCGGGGCGCGCTCAGTGGCCCGACAGAGGGTTGGGCAGCGGCCGGTAGCGGGCGGCGGCTCCGTCGGCGGCGGTCCAGCGCAGGAGGAGGTTGGTCTTGGCGGGCAGGGTGGGCGCGGTGAGCAGGGCGGGGATCTCGGGGAGGTCGTGCCGGGCCAGTTCGCGGCGGAGCGCGGGCCAGGGGTCGAGGCCGGGGTGGCGGCCGGCGAGGGCGCCGGCGATCTCCATGAGGTGGTTGACGACCAGGCAGTACACCAGGCGCTCCCAGCCCGCCTCCCGTGTCACCGTGGCCGGGCCGTCGGGGCGGTGCGGGGACGCCAGCAGCTTCACGCCCTCGGCGTCGCGGTAGAGGGCCTGCACCGGCATGCCGTCGGCGTCAAGGGCGACCAGCGTGTTCTGCAGATGCGCCTCCAGGACGACGCCGTGCCGGTGGAAGGCGGCGAGGGCCGGGGGCACCACCTGGGCCAGGTACGCCTCCCACCAGGCGGCGGGACGGTCGGTGGCCGCGAGCGGGTCGCCGTCGAAGCCCTCCACCAGGGCGGCGGCCAGGCAGGGAGTGGCACCGGGGGCCAGGTGGCCGTCGAACCCGTCGCGGACCACGACCGCCAACTGCTCCACGGCGAAGTCCGCGGTGCGGTGCCCCCGGTCGCTCAGCCAGGCACCGCCCGCCGGGCTGCCCTCGAAGGCGTCCCGTACGGCGGCGTCGGTGGCGCGCAGGCGCGCCAGGTCGTGCCGCCACAGCCGGCGGATGTCGTTGGTGATGCGCACGTCGAGGCTGAACTTGAGGAACAGGTCCTCGGCGGGGGCGTAGACGGTGCGGACGGCGGCCGTGGGCCACACCGGCCAGGGCGTCCCGCCGAGCCGGAGCAGTCGGCCGTCGGCGAACGCGGGGGCGAGGTCGTCGGCCGCGAGGTCGAGCTGCCAGGGGTGGGCGGGCAGCAGCCGGTAGCCGGGCGGGGCGGCGCCGAGACGGTCCAGGGCCGCGGTGTCGCCCTCGTCCACCAGGGTGTCCTCGCGCACGCCCAGCAGGGTCAGCGGGAAGCGGGCGTACGCCTCGGGCGCGTACGGCAGCCAGGCGGCCGCGGGGCCGCCGCCGCGGGCCTTGGGGGCGGGGTGGTGGGTGTGCCCGGTGAGCAGGGACTGCTCGGAGCGCAGGTAGAGGTCGCCGGGCGGGTCGGCGCGGTCGCGGGCGGCGAGCAGCGCGGCGACGGCGTCGCGGCTGTCGAGCATCTCGGCGGGCAGTTCGTGGTTGGACCGGCCGGTGTGCCCGCGCAGCTCCTCGGCGACGAGTTTGACCAGTTCCGTGTGGGTGAGGCGGCGCCAGGACCCGGCGGTGCGCACCTCGGGCGCGGTGGGGCGGCGGGCGCCGCGCACCCGCAGCAGCCGGCGCGTGTGGGGCAGGCGGTAGGTGCGCGGGCCGTCCGGGCGGCCGGGCGCGGGCAGGGGTTCGGCCACTTCGCGCAGCAGGCAGTTCAGCAGCGGCACGGCCGCGTGGGCGTCGGCGCGCCCGGCCAGGCCGGCGCGGTTCGCCGCGTCGTCGTCTGCGGGCGGGGGCATGAGGTCCACGCGTTCTGGTTCCCTACGTCTGTCCGGCGGAGACGATCAGTATGTCTGGCATCGTCCCCCCGTACGTCCCACCTTTCCGTCGATCCGAGGAGTGTGCCCGTGCCGCGTCCCTCCACCGCCGAGGCCGAGGTCGCCGAGGAGTTGGCCGTCGTACGGCCCGCTCTGCTGCCGGCGTACGCAGGGGCGCTGCCCGGGGCACGGGCGGCGGTGCTGACCCGGTTGTGGCGGGGGCTGACGCACGACCCGCTGCCGTGGCTCGCCGGACGGCAGGACACCCGGTCGGGGGTGGTGCTGCGGCTGGCGGACGGGCGGCGGCTGGAGGGTCCGGCCTCGGACCCGTACGCGACGGACGACCGGGTGACCGCCGTACTGCTGGATGGTGCGGAGTACGACGATCCGGCGCGGCTGATGACCGACCTCGCGGTGCCGCACTCGGGCTCGTTCGCCTCCGAACTGGGGCACAGCACGGCCTCGCTGGCCCTGTCGCGGGCCGGGCAGCGGGGCTTCGGGAGCCCTGGGGAGGCGACGCCGGTGCGGGACTGGGAGTGGGAGCAGCGGGTGGTCGACGGACACCCCTTCCACCCGAACTGCCGCTCCCGTCCCGGCTTCTCGGTGCTCGAACAGCTCGCGTACGGCCCCGAGCACCGGCCGGTGGTGGAGCTGGGGCTGATTCCGGTGCCGGCCGGGGAGTGTCTGGTGTCGGGGGTGTGGCCGAAGTGGCTGCGGGACGGGGAACAGGTGCTGGTGCCGGTGCATCCGTGGCAGGCGGCGCATGTGCTGAAGCGGGCGGGGGCTGGTCCGGGGACGGGCGAGGGGGCGCTCGCGGCGCATCCGCTGATGGCGTTGCGCACCCTCGCGCTGCCGGACGGTCCGCACGTGAAGACGGCGCTGAGCGCCCGGCTGACGTCCTCGGTGCGGGACATCTCCCTGGGGTCGGTGGCCGCGTCGGCAATCCTGACGGACTTCGGGCAGGCGGTGGCGGAACGCACGGACGGGCTGCTGCGGATCACCCGCACGCTGGGCGCGGTGGCGGCCGGTTCGCCCGATCTGGCGGCGCTGCTGCGGGAGTCGCCGGAGAAGTACGCGGGCCCTGGGGAGCGGGTGGTGCCGGTGGCGGCGCTGGCCGGCACGGACTTTCCCCGCTCGCCCGCCCGGCTGGCCCGTCTCGCCCGGCTGGCGCTCACCGTCGGGCTGCGGCTGCTGGACATGGGCGTGGCGCTGGAGGCACACGGACAGAACCTGCTCGTGGTGCTGTCGCCGGACGGGGAGCCGATACGGCTGGTCTACCGGGACCTCGCCGATCTGCGCGTCTCGCCGGCCCGCCTGGCACGGCACGGCATCCCGGTGCCGGACGTGCCCGGCCGCATGGTCACGGACGACGCCCTGGCCCTGCGCCGCAAGCTGTTCGGCTCACTCGTGGCGGGCGCGCTGGCCGGGACGGCGGGGTCCGGTGCGGCGCTGCGGGCGGCGCTGGAGAGGGCCGTACCGGATCTGCCGCGTACGGACGACCTCTCGGCGCTGTGCGACGGACCGCTGCCGGCGAAGGCGCTGACGCTGATGCGGCTGTCGCCGGGCACCGGGGGCGACCGGTGGACGGACCTGCCCAATCCCCTGAGCCACGGGGTAGGGTGACGGACCGTTTTGGAATGCGGCGCTCCTGATCAATAGGATCCGCCGATGATCAGAAGAACACGGCCGGTGGCAGGCGCCATAGCCCTGCTCGCCGCCCTGACGGCCGGGATCGCCTTCCCGGCCGGGGCGGCCGCCGGTGAACCCACGGGCCAGGACGCGCCCAAGGTCGACCTCGTCCTCGACGTGAGCGGCTCGATGCGCGCCAAGGACATCGACGGCCAGTCCCGGATGGCGGCGGCGAAGCAGGCGTTCAACGAGGTGCTGGACGCGACGCCGGAGGAGGTGCAGCTCGGCATCCGCACCCTCGGCGCGGACTACGCCGGCGACGACCGCAAGGAGGGCTGCAAGGACACCGCGCAGCTCTACCCGGTCGGCCCGCTGGACCGCACCGAGGCGAAGACGGCGGTGGCGACCCTCGTCCCGACCGGCTGGACCCCGATCGGCCCGGCGCTGCTGAAGGCGGCCGACGACCTCGACGGCGGCGACGGCTCGAAGCGGATCGTGCTGATCAGCGACGGCGAGGACACCTGCGCCCCGCTCGACCCGTGCGAGGTGGCCCGCGAGATCGCGGCCAAGGGCATCGGCCTGACCATCGACACGCTGGGCCTGGTGCCGAACGCCAAGCTGAGCCGGCAGCTCAGCTGCATCGCCGAGGCGACCGGCGGCACCTACACCTCCGTCGAGCACCAGGACGAACTCACCGACCGTGTCAACGAGCTGGTCGACCGGGCGGCCGAGCCGGTGGTGACCCCGGTCGCCACCGAGGGCGCCGGCTCGTGCGAGAAGGCGCCCGTGCTCACGTCCGGTCTCTACACCGACCGCGAGGAGTTCGGCCAGCAGCGCTGGTACCGCGTGGAGCTGCTCGCCGGGCAGGAGCTGCGCGCCTCGGTGAGCGTCGCCGCGGACCGCGCCGTGCGCCCCGATTACGGCGTGCTGATGCGCGCGGTGACCGTGCACGGCCGGGAGATCGTGCGCGGCGAGGCCACCGGCAACGGCCGTACGGACGTGGTGTCCACGGGCCTGCGCCACCCCGAGCCGGAGCGTGACGACGACGACAGCGACAAGCCCGCGGCGGAGACGGTGTGCCTCGGTGTGACCACCTCCTTCTCGGCGGACGCCGGCGTGAAGACCACGCCCGGTCTGCCGCTGGAGCTGACGGTCGACGTCGTCGACGGCCCCGACGACGCGTCCGACGTCGCCTCCTTCGGTCTCGGCCGGGGCTGGTGGCTGCTCGGCGCACTGGTCGTGACCGGCTTCCTCGCCGGTCTCGTCTGGGGCTGGCTGTCCCGCTGGCGGGTCGCTGTCTGGAGGACCAACTGATGCGCGCCGTACGAGTACTGAGTGCCGCCCTGCTGACGCTGGGCCTGTCCGCCGCACCCGCCGCGGCCGACTCCACCCCGTCGCCGGAGGCCTCCGCCGGCAGCGGGGGTCCCACCCGCGCGGGGACGTCCTTCCGTACCGCGACGGAGGTCGAGCAGGGGCAGACCGCCACGGCGCGTGCCTCCACGGGCGACTACCTGTACTGGTCGTTCCCCGCGGACGCGGGACAGCGGCCCACGGTCCGCGCGACGGTGAAGCTGCCGGAGAGCCACGCCTCCGAGACGTGGCAGGTCGACGTGTACGACGGTCTGCGCCGCCGCCAGGCCTGCCAGTACGGCGCGCAGACCCGCACCGCCGGACCGGGCACGACCGGCGTGGAACTGGCATGCGTCCTGCGCACGGTCCGCGCCTGGTCGGAGCCCTGGGCCAACGACCCGCTGCCCGGCACGTACTACGTGCGCCTGACGGCGCTGGAACTGTCGGCGGACGACCTGGGTCAGCCGGTCGACGCCGAACTGCGCGTCGAGTCCAAGGAGATGGGCGGCGCGGCCGCGGTGGACGGCTCACTGTCGGAGCCGTTGGTACCGGGTGTCGCCTCCCGTCCGGAGGAGGAGTCGGACGACTCCTCCTCCGCCGTGCTGGCCGGCCTCGAGCCGGAGGACGGCTGGACGTCGGGCTGGTGGTCCGACCGCTGGATCTGGACGGCGGTCGGCGGAGCGCTGGCGGCCCTGGCGGGCGTCTTCGGCTACCGCCTGACGCGGGGGCCGGGGCGGCCTCGGCATGTCCCGCCGGGGGTGTAGGGATCTCGCTCTCAGCCGGCCGGAAGGCCCGCCTTGTGCGGGCCTTCCGGCTGTTGAGAGCCTCACGCACGGGCCGGGGCGCCGTCCGGGGTGTACGGCCGCGAGAACGTGAAGCGCTGGGGTGCGACCCCGTGGTGATGGAGGCCCTCCAGTTTGTCCACGCCCTCCTGCCAGGTGGGGATCGCGTCCTCGGGGACCCACCAGAGCACGTGACTCGGGTGCCGTGACCTCTCGAACCAGTCCTGGCGCCTGGTCAGCGCGTCGCGGTGGAGACCGGTGTAGACGGCGTCGCGGGCGGAGCGGAGGCCGGTCCACAGGGAGAGGGTGGCCGCCAGGGCGGTGGTGTCGGGGGTACGGCCCTTGGCGTACCACGCCGGCACGGCGAACTCGCCCCACGCACCCCAGTCCGCCCCGAAGAGGACGCCCTGCTCACCGCCCGCCGGTTCGGCCCGGGCGAGGTGGCCGGGGTGCGCGCTGATCCGGCGGTGGACGGCCTCACCGAGGGCGTAGAACTCGCGGGTCGAGGGGGCGGGGTCGGAGAGGGGAAACTTGAGGACACCGAAGGTGTAGAGCGCGAGGCGGGGCATGCGTCTCCCTTGGCAGGGGCTTCGAGGGGTGCACCTGGGCGTGGACTCGCCCGGGACCAGGCGAAGGTAGCCCCGCAGACGGGCCCTGTCGAAGTTGCGGTGCACCCCCTCATGTGGCCGCGTCCACCGGTCCGGACCTGACGCCGGCCCGGCGCAGTTCACCGGCGGTGAGGACACCGAAGGCGCTGACGGCGCACATGTGGGGGCCAGGGGGCCTGGCCCTCACGACTCCCTGAGCTGCTTGGCCAGCGGGCTGTCGCCCGTCACCTCGACGCGGCCGTCCCGGATCGCCTCCGGGAGGGACAGGTCGCCTCGGCCGAGGGCGATGCACGTGGGCGTGTCGAGGGTGAGGACCGCGTCCGGGTCGGCGGGGGCGGGGCCGTCGCCGTAGACGGGGCTGCCGGCCGCGCCCGCGTGGACGTGGAAGCAGCCCTCGTCCAGGCGTACTTCGACGAGCCCCTCCCCCTCCAGCGCCCGCAGCAGCGGCAGGGCGAACCAGTGGGCGCGGACCGCGTCGGTCGGCCGACGATCGCCCAGCTCCGCCTGGCCCCACGCCCCGAGCGCCTGGAGGACGGGCAGCAGCTCGCCCCCTCGCGCGGTGAGTTCGTAGACGTAGGCCGCGCCGGGAGGCGGAAGGCGGCGGCGGGTGGCCAGGCCGTCGCGTTCCATGTCCCTCAGCCGTGAGGCCAGTACGTCCGTGCTGACGCCCGGCAGGTCCGCGTGCAGGTCGGTGTAGCGGCGCGGCCCGGCCAGCAGTTCCCGGACGATCAGCAGGGTCCAGCGGTCGCCGACGACGTCGAGCGCGCGGGCGGCGGAACAGTACTGGTCGTAGCTTCGGCGAGGTGGCATGCCCCGCAGTCTAGACATGTCGTTGGACTTTCCAAGCAGCCACTTGGTAAAACCAAGTAACACCAGAAACCGGAGGGGCGCATGGAGTTCCGGCAGTCGAGCAAGCTCAGCGAGGTCTGCTACGAGATCCGCGGGCCGGTGATCGAGCACGCCAACGCGCTGGAGGAGGCGGGGCACAGCGTGCTGCGCCTGAACACCGGCAACCCGGCCCTGTTCGGCTTCGAGGCGCCGGAGGAGATCCTCCAGGACATGATCCGGATGCTCCCCCAGGCGCACGGCTACACGGACTCGCGCGGCATCCTCTCCGCCCGCCGCGCGGTGGCCCAGCGCTACCAGACGCTCGGCCTGGAGGTCGACGTCGACGACGTGTTCCTCGGCAACGGCGTCTCCGAGCTGGTGTCGATGGCGGTGCAGGCGCTGCTGGAGGACGGCGACGAAGTCCTCATCCCCGCACCGGACTTCCCCCTGTGGACCGCAGTGACCAACCTGGCGGGCGGCAAGGCGGTGCACTACCTGTGCGACGAGCGGTCCGACTGGTACCCGGACCTCGACGACATGGCCGCGAAGATCACCGACCGCACCAAGGCCGTCGTCGTCATCAACCCCAACAACCCGACGGGCGCGGTGTATCCGAAGGAGGTCGTCGAGGGGATCCTCGATCTGGCCCGCCGGCACGGCCTGATGGTCTTCGCGGACGAGATCTACGACCAGATCCTGTACGACGACGCCGTGCACCACTCGGCCGCCGCGCTCGCCCCCGACCTGGTCGTGCTGACCTTCTGCGGCCTGTCGAAGACGTACCGCGTGGCGGGGTTCCGCTCGGGCTGGCTGGTGGTGACCGGCCCGAAGCAGCACGCGAAGGACTACCTCGAGGGTCTGACCATGCTGGCGTCGATGCGGCTGTGCGCCAACGCGCCCGCGCAGTACGCCATCCAGGCCGCGCTGGGCGGCCGGCAGTCCATCCGGGACCTCACCGCCCCGGGCGGCAGGCTGCGCGAGCAGCGGGACGTGGCCTGGGAGAAGCTGAACGAGATCCCGGGCGTGAGCTGCGTGAAACCGAAGGGCGCGCTGTACGCGTTCCCCCGTCTCGACCCCAAGGTGCACAGGATCCACGACGACGAGAAGTTCGTCCTGGACCTGCTGCTCCGGGAGAAGATCCAGGTGGTCCAGGGCACCGGCTTCAACTGGCCATCCCCCGACCACTTCCGCATCCTCACGCTCCCCCACGCGGAGGACCTGGAGGCGGCGATCGGCCGGATCGGGCGGTTCCTGAGCGGGTACCGGCAGTAGGCGACCCGTCCAGGAAGATGTGCACGCGCGGGTCACGACGTCAGTGGACCGAGCGGGCGTACCAGCGGCCGTCGCACCGGCGCCCACCGCCGGTCCGCCGGATCACGACGCCGGGGTGAAGAAGCGCATCGGGGAGTTCGGGACGAAGCCGATGCGGGGGTACACGGGGGCGCCTGCGGCGGTCGCGTGCAGGGTGGCGCGGGTCGCTCCCGTGGCGCGGATGCCCTCGTGCAGGGCCTTGCGCGTCACCGCCTCGCCGTAGCCCCGGCGCTGCCACTGCGGATCGGTGGCGACGAGCAGGACGAACACGCGGCCCCGCGCCTCCACGGTCGCGGCGCAGGCCACGGGGGTGCCGTCGCGTAAGCCCAGGTAGGCGTGGACGCCGTCCTTCCACAGCGTGGAGCCGGCGAGTCCGTCGCGGCCGTCCTCGAGCGGGAAGCCGTAGGCGCGGGAGTTGATGTCCGCGTAGGCCCGCAGGTGCTCCTCGGTGGTCACGCGCCGGAACGTCAGGTCGGGGTGGTGCGGTTCGGGGAGCGGCGGCAGGTCACCGGCCATGCCCGTGCCGGGGAAGGCGTAGGCGAGGCCGGCCTGCTCGGCGGCGGTGTCGAGCGCGGCGCGCGCCTCGTCGTCGAGGAGGTCCTCGAAGACCCACAGGAACCCCGGGCGGCTCTTCGCGCGCATGATCTCCGCCGCTTCCTCCAGACGCCGCTGGAGGAGGTCGGCGCCCGCACCGACGTCGGTCAGGGTGACGCAGTTCCAGAAGGCGAACCGGCAGTCGGCCCAGCGGACGGCGATCCCGGGCAGGTCACGGACGTCCGCGTCGGGATCGCGGTCGAGCACCATGGTCCGCCAGACGGCCGCGAGCTGTTCCATCGATTCGACGGAGTCCGCGAGATCGTGCACAGGTGTCCCTCTCCGGTCGCGAGGTCTTGAGCCCTCCGGGCGGTACGAGTCGTACACGCTGCGCATCATCCCCCGCGGTGCCGGCGCCCACACCCCGGTGCGCCGTGTCGCCCCGTGAGCCCTACCGCCGGCCGGGCCGCCACAGACGGTCCAGTACCGCCCGCACGGCACGGCGCACCGCGTCGCGGGACTCGTCCGTGGGGTCGACGGTCTCGAAGGCATGATGACCGTGCGGCACCTCGACCACTTCCACGTCCGCCCCGCACTCCTTCGCCGAGGCGAGGAACTCCTCGACGGTGGCGGCGATCGCGGGCGTCTCCAGTCCGACGCGGGTGAGGACCACGGGCAGAGCTCCTGCGTTCGCCACCGCGCGCGCCGGGTCGAAGCGGCTGTCGGTCAGTCCCCAGCCGGGCATCGGTCCGAACACCGGGTAGGTGGCCGCCAGGCAGCGCAGCCAGGGCGGGGGCGCGTCCAGCCAGCGGGCCGCGATCGGGCCGCCGCCCGAGAAGAACCACAGCGCGGTCCGGCCCGCGTCCACGCGGGGATCGGCCCGCACCCGCTCCATCGCGGCGGCGACGTCGGCGGCCGCCCGCTCGTAGTCGCCCAGGGTGTGGAGACCGTGGTCGACGACGGCGGCCACCGCGCCGCCCGCCGCGGCGCAGTGTGCGTAGCCCCTCAGGGTCGGCCAGTCCCGCGGTGTGGGGCGGGCCTCGGCGGGGACCGGGCCGCCGTGCACGAACAGCACCGCGGGGCGCGGCTCTTCGGCCTCGGGCAGGTACAGGTCGACATTCCCGTGCCGCTCCCGCGGGGCTTCGGGAACGTCCAGCAGGAAGGGACGCAGGTGCGCGGGCGGTTCCGACGCGTCGGCGGGCACCAGACGGTGTCCCTCACCGGCCGCGGCCCGCAGCAGGACGTCCGCCAGTTCGTCGGGAAGGGAGAGCATCGGCCAGTGGCCGGTGGGCAGTTCGAAGAAGGTGGCCGGGGAATCGGCCAGTGCCCGCAGCGCCGGGTCGCCCCGGTCCGCCATCATCTGGACCATCTCGATGCTCGCCCCGTTGCCGGTGCACAGCACGCCGGAGACGGGCACCGAGTCCACCG
This sequence comes from Streptomyces werraensis, assembly GCA_014656175.1. Taxonomy (GTDB): domain Bacteria; phylum Actinomycetota; class Actinomycetes; order Streptomycetales; family Streptomycetaceae; genus Streptomyces; species Streptomyces werraensis. Next base: position 602,553 of record BNBX01000002.1, on the reverse strand, counting down.
CGCCGGTCAGCCGGAGCGGTTGGAGCAGGGTTGCCATCGGCTGCGGCGCGGCCAGGGCCGTGAGCCGGTCCAACGCCGGACCGGGCACGCCCTCGGTACTGCCCCACCGGCGCCAGTCCTCGGGTGTGGCCGGAGGCGGGAGCACTTCGCCGTCCGTCGCGGCCGTCCGGTCGCGCAGCGAACGGTCGGGCAGCGCGGCCACGGCGGGAACGCCGTTCCTCGGCAGGCCCGAGTCCAGGTACACGATCCGGTCGACGCGTCCGGCCCTCCGGTCGGCCGCGCCCAGCGTCGGATGAATGCCGTAGTCGTGGCCGACCAGCACGACCTTCCTGCCGGTCCCGCCGACGGAGTCGATCACCGCGACCACGTCCGCGATGTGGGCCTCCAGATCGACGCCTTCGCGCGCCGGGCCGAGCGAAGCGTCCATCCCGCTCGGACGGACCGCGTGCGCCTCGGCGCCCGCCGCGGTCAGGCGGTCGACTGTCTCCTGCCAGACATGCGCGCCGGTGAACATGCCCGGCACCAACACGAATACGGTCATGGACCCTTCCCTTCGAGATTCGACGGTCCGGCCCCGATCACCGGCCCTCGGTCGCCGGTACCGTAGGAACTCCCCCTGAGGGAGGTTCAAGCGTGCGCGCGAGGTACGACGAGCTGTGGGGCATCGGAGAGCTGGCCGCGCGGGCCGGCGTCACCGTCAAGACCGTCCGCTTCTACTCCGACGGCGGTCTGCTGCCGGAGACCCGTAGCGCCGGCGGGCACCGGCGGTACGGCTCCGACGCGCTCGACAGGCTCCGCCTGATCCGCTCCCTGCGCGCGCTCGGCCTCTCGGTCCCGGAGGTGCGGTGGGTCCTCGACGAGGAGGACGCGGCCGACGGCACGGGGGAGGCACTGGAAGGCGCGGTCGCACAGCGACTGCGCGAACTCGGCGACGAGAAGAGGGCGTTGCGCTGGAGGGAGGCGGCGCTCCGTCTGGTCCAGGAGTCCGCTCCCGGCGAGCGGGCCGACCGGCTTCGACTGCTCGGGGACCTGCCCGTCCCGCCCAGCACGGCCCCGCTGGTCCGGTTCTGGCGCGGCTGGCTTCCGCCCCGGATGCCCCGCCGCTCCGTCGACGCGTTCCTGGACGTCGCGGTGCCCCAGCCGCCGGAGGACCCCGCTCCCGCCCAGGTCCTAGCCTTCGCCCGCCTCAACGCCCTCACGCGGGGCCCGTGTCCGGACGGCGCGCAGCCCCGTCCGGAGGCGCACCGGACGGTCAGCGCGCGGGGTGCCGCCGTGCTGTACGCGGGGCTCGCGGAGGCGTACGAGCTGGCGGGCGTCCAGATGCGGCGAGGCCGGGACCCGCGGCCCGGTGAGGCGCTGGACTGCTTCGTCGACGCGTACACGAGCGCCTACGGCGTGCGGGACGGCGAGCGGTTCCGTCGCGGACTGGCCAGGCAGCTCGCGGTGGACCCGCGGCTCGACCGGTACTGGGAGCTGGTGGCCGAGGTCGTCACCGAGCCGGGCCGACGGCCGGAACCGACACCCGGAACAGCCCATGACTGGCTGCTCGCCGCTCTGGCGGCGGAGACGGGGACTTCGCTGCCGGCGTCCGTGTGACGCCCCCGGGAGCGTACGAAAACTCCGGTGCGCCGGTTCATACACCTCTGCGACCATCGCCGGATGACGCACGGTCTCGCATCACTGGTCATCCGGCACACCCACCGCGTCCCCTCCCCTGAAGGCTCCGCCGGGAACGGCGCCGCCGCCGCACGGCAGTTCGACGCTGCGCTGATGTCCGTGGGCTTCAAGCTCTCGGCGGAGCTGCTGGAGCGGCTGTCCGGGCTGTCCGAGGCCGCGGTCGTGCACACCGCCCGGCGGACCCTGCGGACGGTGGGCGAGATGGTGGGCGACCACGTCCGGCACAACGCGTACTTCATCGAGTTCCCGGCCAATGTGCCGGACACCGAGGAGTTCTGGGTCAGCTGCGTGAGGAAGGCGCTCGACGACGACGCCTCGCACGAGGGCGTGCTGAGGCAGCTGTCGCGCGGGGTGCTGAACCTGCTCACCCTCCCCGCGTACGGCCGCTACCAGCACACCTACGAGCAGCTGCTCGCGGCGCACGACGAGCTGATCGCCTCGGCGGGCGACCGGGTGACCGTCCTGCACCTGGGGCGGAACCTGGACGACGAACTCACCGGCCTCTACCTGGCCCTGGCCGGCAGCACGACGCCGCTGGGCGAGGAACACCTGAGCGACCTCAGGACCCTCGCCGGCCGGTGCGCGCTGGGACCGCAGCCCGAGTCGATCCCGGTCCGGGAGAACCGGGCCGTCGTCAACGAGGCGCGTCTCATGGCCGGCGCGGACCTTCTGCTCGACACCGTCACCGACGTGCTGCGCCTCGCCTGCGCGCTGTCGGGCGGCGACGTGACGCTGCAGGAGCCGACCCGGTTCGGTCCCCTGCCCCGGCCGGTCCGCCGTGCCCTGCTCGCGGGCCTCGACGCCGTGGTCGCGGCGAACCCCGGCAAGCTGGCCGACGTGCACGCGCACAGCGAGCCCTTCAAGCGGCTCGGTGAGCGGCTCCATCCGCACGAGTACCCTCGCTGGCCGCACGCGGCCGAGGTGTTCGCCGTGGCCCGAGGGGAGAAGGAGGCGCGGTCCTTCGAAAGCCGGCTCGAGAGGCTGCTCGACGCGTACGACGTACGCGGTGCGGTACGGCTGCTGGAGTCCGCGCCGGGCAAGCTGTTCCGCGCCCTGGACCTCCTGCTGCGTATCGCCTCCGGCCAGGAGGAGAGGGATGCGGTGGTGGCCGCGGCGGTCCGGGTCGCTCCACGGGTCTCCGGCCGGGTCGTGCTGTCGGTCCGTGAGCACCTGCAGAACCGGGAGAGGGAGACCGGCGAGCCGCGGATCTTCGTCAACCGGCGGGGCCGGGGGTGGGTCGCTCCCGACGCCCGGCCGCCGGTACCCGCGGCCGACCGCGACCGTCTCGTCGCCGCCCTCGACGCCGAGATACGCCGCAGGCTCCCCGTCCCGGGCCGGCTGCTGCTCGACCCCGACGTCCTCGACGTGGCACTCCCGCTCACCGGCAGGGCCGCCGCGGCAGGACTCGGGGTGCTGCCGCGGGGGTCGGTCTCGGCGGTCGACGGGGAGCGGCTGCGCTTCTTCGTGTACTGGAAGGAGGCCGCGGAGCGGACCGACTACGACCTCTCGGCGCTGCTCCTGCGCACCGACTACAGCACCGACTCCTGGCTGTCCTACACCTCGCTCAGGACCGTCGCGGGCGTGCACTCGGGAGATGTCACCGAGGCGCCCGACGGGGCCTCGGAGTTCATCGAGCTGTCGCTGGGCCGGGTACGCAGCACCTTCGTCGTTCCGCAGGTCAACATCTTCTCCGGCGAGGGCTTCGAGGAGATCGAGGAGTCGTTCTTCGGTTTCATGCTGCGCGACGGCGAGCAGAAGGGCCGGCCGTTCGAGCCGCGCACGGTGCGCATGAAGTCGGACCTGCGCGGCGCGGGCCGGGTGGCGCTGCCGCTGGTGTTCCGGCGGGACGACGACGGCCGGTGGCACGCGAAGTGGCTCCACCTGTACCTGAGAGGCATCTCCTCGGCCAACCGGGTGGAGGAGAACCAGGTGTCGGTGTCCAAGGTGGTGCGCGCCGTCGTGGAGCGCGAGTACCTGACGGTGCGGTACCTGACGGGCCTGATGGCCGGTGCCACGGCCGTGGAGTTGTGGGACGGCAAGGCGGTGCCGGACGAGCCCGTCACGTACGTCGGTCTCGAACGTCCCGAGGGACTGCACCCGGACTCCGTCGTCGTCACCCGCGGAAATCTTCGCGACCTCATCCCGGACTGAGTGCTAGCGTGGTCCACGGCAAGGCCATGAAAGGGCTTCCTTCTCAACTCCTTCCTGAAACGAGTTCTTTCGCTTTCCTTGCCGACGACGTCGCTCCGGGCGGCGCCCGCATCACTCTGCGGGCGCCGCCCGGAGTCGTTCCCCTATGCGGTCGTCGGGTGGAAGTTGATGCGTTCGCCGACGACCGGGAAGCCGACCTTGGCGAAGCACGCGGCCATCGGGACGTTGCCCCGGTCCGTTGCCGCGCTGACGAACTCCGCGCCCTGTTCGACCAGATGGCGCGTGCATTCCACGAGCAGGTCGAAGGCGTAGCCGCGGCCGCGGTGTTCCGGGACGACTCCGATGAAGCCGATCGTCGGGCCGGAGGGGTTGTGGGCCGGGATGTGGATGCCGGCCAGGGCGCCGTCCGGCGTGTGGGCGGTCCGCCACCACTCGCGTGGGGACGGGCACCAGTGGAGGAAGTCGAGTTCCTCCTGGGCCGCCCGGTCGGGGCCGCCCTCCTCGATCGCCTTGAGCGCGTGGGCGTCAAGGGTCGCCGAGTGGATGCGGCGCAGCGCGTCGAAGAAGACGGTGTCGTCGGGTTCGGTGCGGAAGCTCAGGCGTCCGGGGCGCTCGGGCAGGCCGCTCTGCGGGGTCCAGCGGTACAGGAGGCGTTCCACCAGGAGTTCGTAGCCGGCGGCGCGTGCGGCGGTGAAGCGTGCCTCGGCGGCTGCGCGCACGACGGGGTCGTCGCGCCGGCCGCCGGGCAGGTTGATCTCGAGTTCGACCTGCCGGGGTGCGGAGCGCAGAAGTTCGGCTCCTGCCTCCTCCTCGCCCTCGGCCACGTCGAACCAGTTGATGTTGACGGGTTCCGGGTCGTCGGGCCCGCCCCACCACGCCCCGCGTGCCACGACCTCGCCGTCGCGCAGGGCGACGCGTTTCCAGTCGGGGCGGAAGCGGGTACGCCGGTGGGCCTCGCGGGCGCCCAGCGGGTCGGGGAGCGCGTCGAACAGGTGGGCGTCGCTCGCGGAGAGCGTGCGGATGACCAGATCGGTCATGGGGTCCTCCAGGATGCGTGCAGCAGGGTCGCCTGCTGCTCGGAGCGCTCCCGGTCAGAACTCGTCGCGCACGCCGGGACGGTGGGGAAGGGAGCGCTGGAAGGGCGTGAACGGCACGGCACTCGCCTCCTTCCGTCCGTGTCAGGGCGTGGAGGCATACGGTACGGGGGCGTCCACGCTTCGTCCATGGGATTGGAGAGCCTCCAGGGCCGCCGCCGACGGCGAGCCCGGTTCCGCCGTGAAGGTGACCAGCGACTGGTGGGGTTCCTTCGGGACGTCGAACGTCTGCTGGACGACGGTCAGTTCACCGGCGGCCGGGTGGGTGAGGGTGTGCACGTCACGGCCACAGGGGGCGACGGTGTGGGCGTCCCACATGCTCCTGAACTCCTGGCTCCGCTCCGTCAGTTCGGCGATCAGCGCGGCGAGGCGGGTGTCGCCCGGGTTGCGGGCGGTCAGGACGCGGAGGTTGCCGACCACCGCACGCGCCTTCGCCCGCCAGTCGCGGTGGAGGACGCGGGTGGGGGCGTCCAGGAAGACCAGGCGGGACAGATTGGGCCGGGTGGCCGGGTCGTCGGGCGCGGCGAAGTCCAGGTGCGCGGCGAGGAGGGCGTGGCCGGGGCGGTTCCAGGCCAGTACGTCGTTACGGCGGCCGACGACCAGGGCGGGCACGTGGGCGGCCATCGTGGTCAGCAGCGTGCGCAGGTCGGCGGACACCGTCTCGTCGCCGCCCGATGCGGCCGGGCGGTGACCGGTCGTCGAGGACAGGTCGTAGAGGTGGTCCCGCTCGGCCGGGGACAGGTGCAGCGCCCGTGCCAGCGCGTCGAGGACTTCCGCTGAGGCGTTGGCCTGCCGGCCCTGTTCGAGCCGCGTGTAGTACCCGGCGCTGACGCCCGCGAGCAGCGCGACCTCCTCACGCCGCAGTCCGGGGACGCGCCGCCGGTCCCCGAACAGGGGCAGGCCGACGTCGTCGGGGCTCAGCCGCGCCCGCCGCGCCTTCAGGAACGCGCCGAGCGGTGATGTGCGGTCCATGCGCCCAGTATGCGCGGGGGCGGTGTCCCGCAGCCTGCACCTGTCAGGGGTAGGCAGGGGCGGGGCTGGTACCGCGAGGCGGGGGGCCGCAGAGTCGGTCGTACGGCCGCCCCGCCCTCCGCGGAAGCGGTCACCCACCCCGTCCCGGCCTCGTACGAGGGAGACCCATGCCCGCCGCCCGCACAGCATCACCCCAGGTCACCACTCTCCGTCTCGGAGACGTCGAGATCAGCCGGGTGATCGAGTTCTCCGACATCTCCCCGATGACGACCGACGTCTTCTTCCCCGGCAGCAAGCCGGAGGAGTGGCAGCGGCACGCCGCGCTGCTGGACCCGGACCACTGGGACGCCCGTACCGGCCTCACCCGGGTCGCCACCCAGTCATGGGTGCTGCGCAGCGAAGGCCGGGTCGTCGTCGTCGACACGGGAGCGGGAAACGGCAAGTACCGTCCCCTGCAGCCGATCTGGTCGTACCTGGACACCGGCTACCTGGCCAGGCTCGCCGCCGCCGGCGTCCGCCCGGAGGACGTCGACCTCGTCGTCAACACCCACCTGCACGACGACCACGTGGGCTGGAACACGTACCTCGACGGCCGCGACTGGGTGCCCACCTTCCCCAACGCGACGTACCTGATGCCGGCGATCGACGTGGCGTACTGGCATCCGGAGAACCTGCACCGCACGCGGTTCGGGCGGGGCAACCAGAACGTGTACGAGGACAGCGTCCAGCCCGTGATCGACGCGGGGCTCGTCACGACGTGGGAGGGCTCCTACGTCATCGACGGCAACCTCCGGCTCGAGCCCGCCCCCGGCCACACCCCGGGTTCGGCGGTCGTCCACCTGGAGTCCGGGGGCGAGCGTGCGGTTTTCGCCGGGGATCTGCTGCACGGTGCGATCCAGATCCACGAGCCGCATCTGAACAGCTGCTTCGAGGAGGACGAGGAGGGCGCCCGTGCCAGCCGCGCACGGATGTTCGCGTACGCGGCCGACCACCGCGCCCTGGTGTTCCCCGCCCATCTCCCGGGCCAGGGGGCGTTCGAGATCCGACGGGAGGGGAGCGGGTTCGGGCTGGCGGGGTGGGTGAGGTTCCCGCGTACGTGAGTGTTACGCCCGTGGGCGTGGGGCGGGTTCACTCACCGAACACTGGTGCGGGCCACGGCCTCGTTGGCCGGGGCCACCGGTTCCCACGGTGACGAGCGTCTCGTCAGGCTGGCGAGGTCCCGCCGTGATCCCCGGGGCTACCCCAGCCAGGCCCCGTCGCGCATGACGACGCGTCCGCGCAGTTCCGGCTCACCGCGCCATGCGTGAACGGTCCTCGGGACGACGCGTACGTGCACGAAGGGGCTGTCCTCCGCGCGAGGATCCCACCCGAACTTGGCGGCGAACGCGCGCGCCCCGGCTTCGGGTGCCTCCCGGTCCGTGAAGCACTGCGCCTCGCCTTCGACGAGCACCACGTCGTAGGAGTCCGGCAGTGCCAGGCGCACACGGGGTTCGGCGCGGAGGTTCCGCACGGTCGCGGACGTGGCCCCGGTGCAGAACCACACCGCCTGCCCGTCCCACAGGAACCACAACGGCACCTGGTGCGGGCCGTGTTCGGGGTGTGCCGTGGACACCCACAGGTCCCGCTCGGTGCCGAGCCGCTCGAGCGTGTCGCGTACGCGCTGCGCCGTCGGGCGGCGCACGATGTTCGTGGTTCCCATGAGGACCGACCGTAGTCAACGTACGTCCGGCGCACCTGAGGCGAGAGACCTACACCGCTCGACCGAGACCGGGCCAGTACCCGGGCCGTCGGGCGATCTCCGAAACCCCCCACCGCCGCTCGCTTGATCCACCAGACTTGCTTCTGTTTCGCGTCGGCAGAAGGGACGGCGGGCATGGCGAACAGCGCACTTCTGGTGATGGACGTCCAACGGGACGTCGTGGCCCTCGCCGACGACGGTTCCGGATACCTGCCGCGTCTGCGCAGGGCGATCGACGGTGCCCGGGCTGCCGGTATCCCCGTGATCTACGTGGTGATGGGGCTACGGCCGGGCGATCCCGAAGTCAGTCCGCGCAGCAAGGTGATGGCCAACATCGTGCGGGCCGGCCTGTTCACCGAGGGGGTCCCTGGCACCGAGATCCATGACGAGGTCGCGCCCCAACAGGGCGACGTGGTGGTCACCAAGAGGCGGGGCAGCGCGTTCTCGGGCAGCGACCTCGACCTGGTGCTCAGGGCGCGCGACATCGACAGCCTTGTCCTTACCGGCATCGCCACCAGCGCCGTCGTGCTGTCCACCTTGTGGCACGCCGTCGACCTGGACTTCGGCCTCACCGTTCTGGCGGACGCCTGTCTCGACACCGACCCCGAGGTGCACCGGATGCTCACGGAGAAGCTGTTTCCGCAGTGGGCGGACGTCGTCACGGTGGAGGACTGGCTCAAGGCCGTCGCACCGCAGTAACGGTGACCGTCCGAATACCGCCCCCTCGTCGACATTGTTTCCTATCGGAGTGACCAATTCGTCAGCTTCATCGGATTCAGCATCAGCCACACGTTCGTGATGCCTTCCTCTCTGACGTCGAAGGTGACGATTCCGTGCCGGCTCCCCTCCGTCAGAAGAATGTAACCGAGACCGTCAGCCGTGTCGCGTCGCTCAAGGCGGAGGGCGGGCTGCTTGCGCATCACGCCCATGAACCATCGGGCTACACGATCCGACCCACGAATGACCTGAGGTGCGGCATTGACGAAACCGCCGCCGTCCACGCGTAGTTCGACGTCCGGAGCCAACACGCGGAGCAGACTCTCGATATTTCCTCCGACAGCCGCACCACGGAATGCCCGGACGACCTCGTCATGCTGGTGGGGGGAAACCTGTGCGCGTCTTCCTCGTCGTACGTGGCGGCGTGCGGACGTCGCCAATTGCCTTGTTGCCGCTGCCGAACGGCCCACGACATCAGCGATCTCGTCGAACGGGACGCCGAACACGTCGTGCAGCACGAACGTCACCCGCTCCGCCGGCGTCATGGCCTCCAGGACCGTCAGCAAGGCCATGCTGACGGCGTCATCGAGGGTGACGCGTTCGAGCGGATCGGCGGCGAGATCACTGGAGTTCAGCGGCGCCGCTGCCGTGTCCGCGAAGAGGTCGGCCGGGACCGGCTCGGGCAGCCATTGCCCGATGTACGTCTCCCGTCGCGCCCGCGCGGAACCCAGCAGGTCGAGTGAGATGCGGCTCGCCACTCGCATCAGCCATGCCGCGGGCACGGCGATGTCGTCGCGTTCCTCGGGATCGAGGCGGTACCACCTCGCATACGTCTCTTGCACGACGTCCTCGGCATCGGCCAGGGTGCCCGTCATACGGAAGGCCAGCGACAGCAGACGATGCCGCTCCGCCATGATCGCATCGAGCTCATGCGATGCATCACGCTCGCATTTCCCGTCATCCCAGTATTCCCCGCGATCCGCGGATTCGCGAGGAGAATCTTCCGGCATGGGGCACCCTTTCCCAATGAAGCGCAGTGCGCCTTTCCACTATCGCATTCAGGCAGTGGGAATTCCCGTGATGGGGTACCGCACGGTTCCCTTCCGGTACGCGCCGCGCGGAACCATGGCGTCGAGGGGCTCCTGACCCTCCACGGTCACGACCTCACGCCGGTCTCCGCGATCGGCCAGCGTGGCACGGAAAAGGTCGTCGTGGTAAAAGCGGTCGGGTCCGGCGATCTCGACCGCACTTCCCGGCTCCGGCGTCGTGACGGCCTCGGCGAGCAGTTCGATGACTTCGTCCAGCTCGACGGGCTGGATGAACGACCTCGGGGCGAGAACCTTTCCGTCCACGGTGTGCTGGTCGATGAGGACAGGAATGTAGCTCTGGAACTGGGTGGCCCGAATGATGGTGGCGGGGATCGAAGCGGATCGCACGGCCTTTTCCTGCGCCACCTTGCCGAGGTAGTACCCGACCTCGGACGCGTCCCCTTGTCCGACGCCGACGATGGAGAGCACGACGTGATGACGCACGCCCGCCCGCTCGCCCTCCGCCGTCAGGTTGTTGATCGCTCCCTCGAAGAACGAGATGGCCCCCTGCGCATCGAAGCGGGGGGTGTTGAGGACGTTCACGATGGTGTCGACTCCGACGAGAGCCTCGGCCAGCCCCTTGCCCGAGATCACGTCGATCCCGTCCTCAAGCCCTCCCGAGACCACCTCGATGCCCTTGACCTCCAGGTTGTCAGCAAGAGGGGACCCGACACGGCCGCGCCCACCAGCGATGAAGACCTTCATTTCCTCACTCCGTTCCGGGCGCCGGTCGCCGCCCTCACCGACATGACGACGTAGCCCCGACAAATGTGAGGCCGAAGAGGGCACCGCGTCCCGAACGACGCCCGCTATCCGGGCCGCTCCGTCAGCGGGACCTCGCACCACACCGTCTTCGTGTACAGGTCCCCCGCCGTCGCGCCCCAGTGGGTGGACAGGGTCTCGACCAGGAGCAGGCCCCGGCCCGACTCCGTGTCGGGGTCGGCCGGAGTGAGCGTGCCGGGGAGCGGCGGGCTCCGGTCCGGGCGGGCGTCCGTCACCTCGATACGGAGCGTGGCGTCCTGCGCGTACAGGGTCAGCAGGAGCGCGAAGTCCCGCCCCCGCGCCCGTCCGTGGCGTACGGCGTTCGTGGCCAGCTCGGCCACCAGCAGGGACGCCGTGCGGTTGCCCTCGGAGTCGTACGGCCAGCCCCACGTGGTCAGTTGCTCCGCCGCGAGGTGCCGGGCCAGCCGGGCTCCCCTCGCCGTCGCCGACAGGCGGATACGGAAGTGACGGGCGGGACCGGTGTGTTCGTCCACCGGGGCGGTCTCGACGTTCATGTCACTCAGCGTGGCCAGCCGGCTCCGCCGTGAGAAGTCCCGGCGGCCGGACCCGCGGCGGCCGTACGGAAGCTGTCCGGACCTGTCCGGGCCGCGACGCGTGACATCCGGCGCCCGCCGTGAGTTGAGCACCTGGGAGGTGTGAGGACATGAGCGTGGAGCCTTACGGGGCGGACGAGGAATCGGCGGCCGTGCTGCGGACCGTCGGCCGTGTCATCAAGATGTGCCGTGAGCGGGCGGGGCTGACACAGGCCGCCCTCGGCGCACAGATCGGGTACAGCGAGGAGCAGGTCTCCTCCGTCGAGCGGGGGCGGCGGGCGCCGATGGAGGAGTTCCTCGACGCCGCCGACCGGGTCCTCGAGGCCAACGGCCTCATCAGCGCCCTGAAGGGGGACGTGGAGAAGGCCCGCTTTCCGAAGAAGGTGCGGGACCTTGCCCAGTTGGAGGCGCAGGCGGTCGAGCTGTGCGCCTACGCCAACCATGTCGTGCACGGTCTGCTGCAGACGCCCGAGTACGCACGTGTGCTGTACGGGATGCGGCGGCCTCCCTACAGCGAGGAGCAGGTCGACGAACTCGTCGTGGCACGCCTGGCGCGTCAGCGCGTTCTCGACGAGCAGCCCGCCCCGGTCTTCAGTTTCGTCCAGGAAGAGGTGACGTTGCGCAGACCGCTCGGGGGCAGAATGGTCATGCGCAAGCAGCTGGAACATCTGTTGGAGGTGGGGCGGCGGCGGAACGTGGAGATCCAGGTGCTGCCCACACAGCGCGAGGACCATGCGGGCCTGGCAGGGGCGCTTCAACTGCTGAGGCTCAAGGACGGTCACACCGTGGGCCACGTCGAGGTTCAGCTGCTCAACCGGCTGATCTCCGACCCGAGGGAGATCCAGATCCTGGAGATCCGCTATGGCATCATCCGGGCGCAGGCGCTCACACCTCGTGAATCGCTGGCCTTCATCGAGAAAGTGCTGGGAGAGACATGACGGCGCAGTCGCGCAGCGAACTGACCTGGTTCAAGAGCAGCTACAGCACGAACGACGGGCCTGAGTGCGTGGAGGTCGCCTTCGCCGCAGGCACCGTCCACATCCGCGACTCCAAGCACATACCGGGCCCCCACCTCACCTTCACCCCCACCCCCTGGGCCGCCTTCCTCCCCTACGCGTCCGGACGCCGATGACCCGACCCCTCACCGCCGCCCAGCGCCGGCTGATCGAAGCCGCCGATCCGGGGACCGGGCGTCTGAAAGGGACCGAGGCCCAGCTCACCGCGCTGGTGAAGCGCGGCCTCGCCTTCCGGCATCCGCGGCCCCCGCACGACCACTTCCTCACCCCTGCCGGGCACCGGGCGCGCGAGGCCCAAACCGGACCGCCCGAGCCCGACGAGCCGCAGACACCCCCCTCCACCGGAGGTGTCTTCACCGCGCGCGTGGGCGGCGAGCCCGCATCCCCTGCCGCCGAGGGCGCCGCCCGCGCGCGGGAGGTCCGCAGCGCCTGGCAGGGCATGCTCGAACTGCGCCGCATGACCAACGCCGACGCGTCGACGGACCGCCCCTGCGCCTGGGAACGCACGCACCTCGCGCAGGCCGCCGCCCTCGCGCTGGAGGCGGCCGGGCACCGGCCGGCGGAGGCGGACGGCGAGGACGGCTACCGGGTGCGGGACACCCCGCAGCCGGACGCCGTCGCCGTGTACGCGCCGGACGCCGACGCGCTGCGGGCCTGCGCTCGGACGCTGGAGGGCGCGGGCTGGCAGGCCGGGGAACACACGGAGCCGAGGACGCGGAGGCGTTACGTCCTGGCCTCTCCGCGCCGCGTCTGAGGGGCGTGCCAAGATCGGTGGATCGGGCGACGAACCGAACCGGCGTGAAGGGGACGCAGTGAGCAAGCCGTATTCCGTCCGCGTGACCGTGCGCGGATACGAGACCGACGTGCAGGGCCATCTGAACCAGGCCGTGTATCTGAACTACGCGGAGCACGCGCGCTGGTCGCTGCTCCAGGAGGCCGGGATCACCCAGTCGCGTCTTCAGGCGCACGGGGTGGGCCCGGTCGCGCTCGAGACCACGATCCGCTACCGGCGGGAGCTGCTCGCCGGCGACGAGGTGGACGTGAGCTGCGTCTTCCACTGGGGCGGGGGCAAGACCTTCACCATCGAGCAGACCATCACGAAGACGGACGGCACGGTCGCGGCGGAGGTCAGCGCCGTGGGCGGCCTGCTGGACCTGGAGAAGCGCAAGCTGGTGCCGGACCCGCGGGACGTGTTCCGCGAGCTGACGAAGGACACCGCCCTCTTCGGGCTGTAGGGACGCCTTCAGGGACGCCTGGGGCGTATTCGACCGTTGGTTGACGGTCGTTGACTGACGCCCTGTGGGCGAGGGTCGAGCCGTTGCTGCCGTACCGGACGCCGAGGCGGGGCGGACGGTGGCGTGATCACCGGCAGGTCATCGACGCGATCGCGATCTGGGAGCGTGAAACCTCCTGAGCGAGCCGTCGGCCGGATGTCAGTCAGCTGACGGAGGCTGTCGGCACGGTGGCCGAGCCATTCTCGTGGAGACATCGCATCCGCCCGGTATGCGGGCGGGACCACGAGGAGCGGACCATGAACACCATCGCGCAGCACTGGATCAACGGACAGTGGACCGGCTCCGGCTCGATCCTGGAATCGATCAACCCGGCCGACGGCACCGTCGTCGGCGCGTTCCACGACGGTGGCGAGGCGGAGGCCTCGGCCGCCGTGGAGGCCGCGGCCGCCGCGTTCGAGACCACCGAATGGGCGCGCACTCCCTCGCTCCGGGCCACCGCGCTCAGCCGGCTGGCCGACGCCCTCGAGGCCCGGATACCCGAGGTCGCGGCCATGCTGTCCCGGGAGAACGGCAAGCTGCTGGGTGAGACCACGTGGGAGGTCAGCGGTGCGGTCGGGTGGCTGCGGTACGCGGCGGCGTCCGCGCGGACCCAGACCGCCGGGCGCGCCGCCGAGACGGCACCCGGCCAGTACACCCACTCGGTGCCCGAACCGCTCGGTGTCGCCGGGATCATTTCCCCCTGGAACTCTCCCGTCATGCTGACGGTGCGGGCACTGGGCCCGGCGCTGGCCGCCGGCTGCACCGCCGTGGTCAAGCTGCCGGCTCAGACGGCGCTGACCAATGAGCTCTTCGCGCAGGTCCTGGCCTCGGTCCCGGAGATCCCGGCGGGTGTGGTCAGCGTGTTCACCGAGTCCGGCAACACCGGGGCGCCGTTCCTGGTCTCCTCGGACAAGGTCGCCGTGATCAACTACACCGGCAGTACGCCGGTCGGGCGCCGTATCGCTGCCGCGGCCTCCGCCACGCTCAAGCGGCTCGGTCTGGAACTGGGCGGCAAGGCGCCCATGGTGATCTTTCCCGACGCCGATCTGGACATGGTGATCCCGACTGTTGTGCAGTCCCTGGTGCTGATGAACGGGCAGTTCTGCTGCACCGGCTCCCGTGTACTGGTGCACCGGGACATCGCCGACGAGGTGCGCACTCGGCTCACCGCCGCGCTCGCGCAGGTGCGGCTGGGCTCGGGCGACGACGAGAAGGCCCAGCTCGGCCCGGTGATCGACCGGGCGTCCGCCCGGCGGGTGGACGCGATGGTCGAGGAAGCCGCCTCGTACGGCACGGTGCTGCTGCGCGGCGGTGTCGTCACCGACGGTCCGCTGGCCGCCGGGGCGTTCTGCCAGCCGAGCCTGATCGAGGTGGACCGCACCGACGTCCGGATCGTGCAGGAAGAGGTCTTCGGTCCGGTCCAGACGTTCGAGATCTTCGACGACGAGGACGACGCCGTGACCAAGGCGAACGCCACCGTCTACGGCCTGGCCGCCTCGGTGTTCAGCTCGGACTCGATGAAGGCCCGCCGGGTCGCCCGGCGCATCCGCACCGGCACGGTATGGATCAACACCTGGGGAGCCATCAGCGAGGACTTCGAGGAGGGCGGCGTCAAGGGAAGCGGCTACGGCTACCTGTGCGGCCCGCGAGCGATCGAGGAGTTCCAGGCCCTCAAGGTGTACGTGGAGCAGGACCACACCCAGTCCGCTCACTGATCAGATCGTCACCTGGCCCGGCGCCCGCCTGGGCGCCGGGCAGAGGCGTGCCGGCGGACGGATACCCAGCGGCCGGCGGTGAGCCATCCGAACCCTGTGCTGCCCACCCGGCAACTACTGCCGCTGCCCGGTCGCGCAGGCACGGATGGAATCAAAACGACACGCAGCATTTCGATGGGAGTGGTCCATGAACGAGAGACCTGTTTCCGATGCCTACGGTGCCGACGATCCCGGACCGCCGAGCCCACCGGCAGGGACAGACATCCGGCACACGCTCCGGGAGCGGAGCCGGAACGCGTTCGCGAACGAAGAACCCCGGCTCGGCCCCACCGTTCCGGCCGCCGTCCGGCGTTGGAAGCTGTGGCTCCTCACCGTGTGCGGTATCTACCCCACCATCGTCCTGCTGGGCCTGGCCACGGATCCTGTTCTGGAGGATCTGTACCTGCCGGTGCGACTCGCTGTACTCGTCCCGGCGGCGGCAGCAGCGATGGTCTGGCAGATCAATCCCCGACTGCAGCGGCATTTCGGAGCTTGGCTCACCAGATGACAAGCAGCCCGGCTCCGCCGCCGGTGTGCTCCGCGGCGCCCCTGGCACCCCCGTCACATCGCCGAACGGTACGGGCTGCTCACGCTCATCGTGCTCGGCGAGACCATCGCGGCGGCCACCGTCGCCGTGAAGTCGGGGATCGACGAGCACGAGGCCCTGGGGGAGGTGCTGCCCATCGGCGCCGGCGGACTGCTGATCATCTTCGCCGCTTGGTGGGTCTACTTCGCGGTCCCCATCCACGGACACCTCCGGTCCAACCGGCAGTCCTTCCTCTGGGGTTACGGCCATTACCTGATCTTCGTCTCGGGTGCCGCGATCGGGGCCGGCCTGGAGGTGGCGGTGGAGCAGGCGGTGGGCAGGACCCACCTTCCGGTGCTGTCGGCGTCGGCGGCGGTGACGCTGCCGACAGCGCTGTTCCTGCTCACCGTGTGGGCGCTGCACTCGCGCTTCTACAAGGTGGGGATCGCCCAGCAGTCGGTGCTGCCGGCCACGGCGCTGCTGGT
Source organism: Streptomyces werraensis (assembly GCA_014656175.1). GTDB lineage: Bacteria > Actinomycetota > Actinomycetes > Streptomycetales > Streptomycetaceae > Streptomyces > Streptomyces werraensis. Next base: position 586,745 of record BNBX01000002.1, on the reverse strand, counting down.
GGTCGTCTGCACGTTCCTGGGTCACTGGGCGGTGCTCGCGGCGGGGCTGGTGGCGGCGCTGGCGGTGGCAGCCGGGGTGACGCTGACGGCGCTCGGGGCGAGCCCGGAGCGCGGGACGGGACCCAAGCAGCAGGTCCTCCCCGGCCTGATGCGTCGGGCACGGATCACCCACCGCTGGGGCACCCGTGCCCGACGCCTCCCATGACTCGTCACCAAGGCACGGGGGTTCCGTCCCAGGACAAGAATCCAGCGCCGGCCCCGGGAGCGAGATCAGTGGCCCGCAGGCCGGCGAGCGCGTCCGCATGATCTTCGTTCGGGAGCCGCGGGTGCCGGCGAAGCGGACGCCTTAAGGCTCCGTTCGCCGGTGGGTGCGATACTTCCTGGTCAAGTGCGTGGCTGGTGTTTCGACTGCTTCGCGACGCAGGACGAGGGACGCGGCGGATGTGGGCGAAGTCAGGAACAGGCATGGGCGTCGGCCCGACCGGGCTGGTCGGCCGGGAGGGCGAGCTGGCCGAGCTCGCGGCGTTCCTGGACAGGGCAGGGAGGGACGGAGCTGTCCTGCTGCTCACCGGTGATCCGGGCGTGGGGAAGACGGCACTCCTGGACGCGACCGCCGAGCTGGCGGTGGCGGAGGGGGTGCGGGTCGTCCGCGGGAGCGGTGTCGAGTACGAGACGGACATCAGCTTCGCGGGGCTCCATCAGCTCGTCGGCTCGCTGCCGGACGAGCTCGGTCGTCTGCCGCGTTCCGTGCGGGAGGCCCTCGAGGTCGCCCTCGGTCTCGGCGCCGGTCCCGCGCCGAGCCGGATCGCCGTCCTGAACGCGGCACTGTCCCTGTTCGACGAGGCAGCCAAGGAGCAGCCGTTGCTCCTCGTGGTCGATGACCTTCATGTCGTCGACCAGGCGAGCCGGGCGGCGGTGTTCTTCGTCGCCAGAAGACTGGGGGGCCGCCGCATCGGGCTGCTCGGAGCGCAGCGGGCGGAGCCCGGCGAATCCTTCCGGTCCACCGGTCTGCCGGAGCTCGAGGTCGCACCGCTGGGTGACGCCGACGCCCTGCGGCTGCTGTCCCGGCGCTTCGCTCACCTTCCCCGCCGCGTTCTTTCGACCGTGGCCCACGAAGCGCAGGGAAATCCTTTGGCGCTGCTCGAGTTCGCCGGGTCCACCGGGACGTCCGGCGACCGGAACGGCCAAGGGGCGGGGCGGGCGAGCGGCCCGGGGCGGGACGTGCGCGCTCTGTACGGCGCCCGCGTCGGACGACTGCCGCGGGGAACGCGCGAGGTACTGCTGCTCGCGGCTCTCGAGGGCTCCGGCGACATCGGCGTCCTCGAGGCGGCCGGCGGGCCGGGCAGCCTCGAGGAACTGGCTCCCGCGGAGCGTGACCACCTGGTCATGGTCACGGAGAACGGCCGCGCGGTGCGCTTCAGGCATCCGCTGGTCAGGTCCGCGGTGGTCGACGGTTCCACCGGTGAACAGCGGCGCGGCGCGCACCGCCGACTGGCCGACGCGCTGGCCGACCAGCCCGAGCGGCGCGGTGATCACCTCGCGAGAGCCACGACGGCGCCCGACGAGGCGGTCGCCGCCGTCGTGGAGTCGGCGGCCCGGAGCAGCCTGCGGCGCGGTGACGCCGACGGCGCGATCGCGAGGCTGCGGCGCGCGGCCGAGCTGAGCACCGACCGGGCGGACCGTAGGCGCCGCCTGTCGCAGGCCGCCTATGCCGCCGCCTGGGTCACAGGCCATCTGGAGGTCAGCCACGAGATCATGCGTGAGGTCAAGGGCGATCCGGCGGCACGGTCGCTCTCGGCGGCCGCGACGGCCGGCTTCCTCGTGCTCGTCACGGAAGGCGACGCCGATACGGCCCATGCACTTCTGATGGAGGCGGTCGAGCAGGCCACGGTGATGCCCGGACCGCCTCGCGAGGAGCTGGAGACCGCACTGTTCACCCTCACCCTCGCCAGCCAGTACTCGGGCCGGCCTGAGCACTGGCAGCCTCTGGTCGACGTGCTCGCCCGGTTCCCCGAGACGGCGCCCGCCGCCGCGGCGTCGCTGGGGCGCGTCCACCACGACCTCGGCTCCGTCACCGACGGCATGCTGCGCCGCCTGGACGAGGAGATCGCGCGGCTGAGGGACCAGAGTGACGCCGACGTGGTCATCCGCACCGCCCTGACCGCCTCGTACCTCGACCGGCTTCCGGGCTGCCGCGAGGCCGTGTCCCGGGTCATACGCGACGGCGGTGCGGTGGGGTCGAGCATGCCGGCCCTGATGTTCGTAGCCCTGGACGACCTGTACACCGGCCGGTGGCAGACGTCGGCCGGCGCCGCGGACGAGCTCATCGCACTGTCCGAGGAGACGGGGTACCACCTGTTCGCCCAGGTGGGCCACTACGTCGCTGCGATGGCCGCGGCCCAGCGCGGCGACCTCGACGCGTGCCGGGAGCACTGCGAGGCGGTCTGGGGGTGGTCGGGTCCCAGGGGCCTGCGGCGGCTGGAGAACTGCGCCCACCAGGCGGCAGCCCGCGCGGCCCTCGGCGCCGCCGACTTCGAGACGGCGTTCCGGCACGCCACGGCGATCTGCGCCCCGGGTGTGCTGCCGGCGTTCAACCCCGAGGCCGTGTGGTCCGCGCCGGACCTCGTCGAGGCCGCCGTGCGCTCCGGGCGGCACGCGGAGGCGCGACGGCACGCGGACGCGCTGCGCGACGCCGGTGTCGGCCACCTCTCGTCGCGGTTCGCGCTGAGCGCGGCCACGGTCACGGCGATGACATCGGCTGCCGAGGACATGGTCCGGTGCTTCGAGGAGGCACTCGGGCTGCCGGGCGTCGAGCAGTGGCCCTTCGAGGTCGGCCGTGCTCGTCTGGCGTACGGTGAAGCGCTTCGCCGGCGAGGACTCAACCGTGACGCCCGGGTGCAGCTGGCCGCCGCCCGCGACCGCTTCGAGGAACTCGGGGCCCGTTCGTGGGAGGCCCGGGCCGCGGCGGAGCTCCGCGCCACCGGCCTGACGCGGACCGGCCGGGGCAAGGCCGGTGAGGCCCTCACCCCGCAGGAGCTGGAGGTCGCCAGGCTGGCGGCGACGGGGCTGTCGAACCCGCAGATCGCGTCGCGTCTGTTCCTTTCGCCGCGGACCGTGTCGTCGCATCTCTACCGTGTGTTCCCGAAGCTGGGGATCACGTCGCGGGCCGGGCTCCGCGACGCTCTGGAGGCGCTGCCTCCCGACCCCCCGGCCACCCGGCTGTGAGAGCTGCCGGTCGGGTATCAGCACTGTCCCGGTACTGACGTAAGCGAGCCGTCGGCCGGATGTCAGTCAGCTGACGGAGGCTGTCGGCATGGTGGCCGAGCCATTCTCGTGGAGACATCGAATCCGCCCGGTACCCGGGCGAGACCACGAGGAGCGGACCATGCCGTTCGTCATGATGCACGGCGACGACGACCGGATCGTCCCGATCGCCAACTCCGCCCTGACGGCGGTCACATTGGTCGACCACGCGGACATGAAGGTCTACCCGGGCCTGTCGCACGGCATGTGCACCGTCGATGCCGACACCGTCAACGCAGACCTCCTCGACGTCATCGAGAGCTGACCCGGCTCGGAACCGACACACAGCTCGTCAGCACGGAACACGACGCGGAACAGAAAAGGATTCACCATGACCGCACCACCCACCGGCTACGTGACCGTCGTCTGGGACGCGAAGGCCAAAGCGGGCAGGGAGGACGACCTCAAGGCGTTCATCACCGCCGCCGTCACCCCCTCGCGCAACGATCCCGGCAACATCGACTACGAGGCCCACGAAGTCGAGGGCAGGCCCGGCGAATTCGTCATATACGAACGCTGGGAGACCCGCGCCCACCTCGACGCCCACCTCGCCGCGCCCCGGATGCGGGAACTCGTCCCGCGGATGCTCGAACTGATCGACGGATCCATCGAGGACGGCATCCGCCTGCTGCGCCCGTTCCGTCCCGCCCACTAGCTAGGCGTCGGCCGGCGCCGGGTCGTGGGCGGTGTCGTAGGCCGCCCGTGACTCGGCGATGTAGACCCGGTGGCGCTCGGCCCAGTCGGTCAGCCGCAGCAGGGTGTCGTACAGCTCCTCCGCCGCCGGGGTGAGGGCGTACTCCACCTTGGGCGGCACGGTCGGATGGACGGTCCGGCTCACCAGTCCGTCGCGCTCCAGCTGGCGCAGGGTGAGGGTGAGCATGCGGCGGCTGATCCCCTCGACGCCGCGCTCCAGTTCGGTGAACCGGATGGGGCCCTGGGCCGCCGCCACCAGGATCTGCACGCTCCATTTCCCGGCGACCCTGTCAAGAACTTCCCGCACCGGGCACGCGTGCGCGTTCACTGCCTGCGGGGTAACACCGGTGTTCCTCTGTGACATCCGACTGCCTCCTTACGGCGCCCTCCATGGTCACTGACGATGTACCCCGTTACAAGTCGTGCACCTTTGGAGGTCAGCCCCATGTCCACCCCTACGGAGTCACCGGTGCCGGTGGCGCCGGACCGTGTCTTCTCCCGCTGGGCCTCTCTCGCCGTGCTGTGCGCGGGGACACTGATGACCATCCTGGACGGCAACATCGTCACGGTCGCCATGCCGGCGATCCAGGGCGACCTCGGTTTCGGCGCGCCGGGGCTGGCGTGGGTGGTCAACGCCTATCTGATCCCGTTCGGCGGGCTGTTGCTGCTCGTCGGGCGGCTCGGGGACCTGGTGGGCCGGAAGCGGATGTTCACGTCCGGGCTCGCGGTGTTCACGGCGGCGTCCGTGCTGTGCGGGGTGGCGGACGACCGGGCCGTGCTGATCGCGGCGCGCGCCCTTCAGGGGGTGGGCGGGGCCATGACGTCGGCCGTGGTGCTGGGCATGGTGGTGGCGCTGTTCCCGCAGGGCCGTGAACAGGCCACGGCGATCGCGGTGTTCAGTGCCGTGGGCGCGGCGGGCGGAGCACTCGGCACCTTCCTCGGCGGGGCGCTGACGCAGGCGTTCGGCTGGCACTGGATCTTCCTGATCAACCTGCCGATCGGGGTGGTGGCGCTGGTCGCGGCGGTCCGTGTCCTGGCCGACGACCGGCCGGACCCGGGCGCGGGGCTAGCGCGGAGCGCCGACCACATGGGCGCCGCGCTGATCACGGGCGCGCTGATGCTCACCGTGTACGTCATCGTCGGCTCCGGCGAGCGCGGGGCGGGCCGCACCCTGCTGATGTCCGCGCTCGCCCTGGCGCTGCTCGCGGCGTTCGTGGTGCGCCAGGCGCGGGCCGCGCGTCCGCTGCTGGGACTGGGGCTGTTCCGCTCGCGGCTGCTGAGCGGGGCGAACGCCGTGCAGATCCTGATGATCGCGACGATGTACGGTTTCCAGTTCATCGGGGCGCTGTACCTGCAGCGGGTCCTCGGCTACGACGAGCTGACCACCGGGCTGGCCTTCCTGCCCGCGCCGGTGGTGATCGGGGTGCTGATGGTGGGTCTGTCGGCGCGCGTGGTGGGCCGGTTCGGGGCGTACCGGGTGCTGCTGTCGGGGCTCGCGCTGATCACCGCGGGCATGGCGCTGCTGAGTCGGGCGCCCGCGGACGGCGCGTACCCGACGGACGTCCTGCCGCCGATGCTGCTGCTCGCGGTCGGGTTCGCGGCGGCGATGCCCGCGCTGACGGGGCTCGCCATGTCGGGGGCGCGGGAGGAGGACGCGGGGCTCGCCTCGGGCCTGTTCAACACCACGCAGGTGGTGGGCGGTTCGCTGGGGCTCGCCACGCTGTCGGTGCTCGCGGCCGGCCGGATGGACGCCCTGCTGGGCAAGGGCGCCGAGGTGGTCGCGGCGACGGCGGAGGGATACCAGCTGGCGTTCCGTGCGGCGGCCGTGATCGCGGCGGGCGCGCTAGGGCTGGCGGCGCTCGTGCTGCGGACGCCTCGTCAGCAGACGTGAGCGGCAGGCTGTTGCGAAAGCCTGAGGTGAAGGCCGGGTTCCGGGTCACCGGAACCCGTTTCATGTTTTCATCCGATGAAAGTTTCCTCCGTTCGGCTCCCAAGTTTCCTGGCCATCCGCTCCTACAGTGGACCAGACCACCAGAGGAGCAGGGAGACTCTTTACACGCTGTGAATCTACGTGCGTAACTAATGACGCGCGCACGTCAAACAAGCACGGAACTGCCCAGGTGGCAGCGGCCGACGTCACCTCCTTCTCATCCCCACATGTGCCAGGAGGCAAGTCCATGCACGTACTCCCCCTCGTCCCCCGCCTCGCGAGACGCACGGCCACCGCGCTCGGCGTCCTCGGCGCCGCCCTCGCGCTCACGGCCACGACCGCCGCCGGCGCGGGCGCCGCACCGCAGCCCGACCCGAAGCCCCTCACCATCAAGCCCGGCCAGGCCTACATGGGCGTCGGCGCCCGCATCCACGAGGGCAACCCCGCCGCCGAGGAACCGTCGCGCGGCCTGCTGGCCCCCACCGACGGCGTGCAGGGCATCGACGTGTCGCACTGGCAGGGCAGCATCAACTGGACCTCCGTGCGCAACGCCGGCATCCAGTTCGCCTGGATCAAGGCGACCGAGGGCACCACCTACAAGGACGACCGCTTCAACACCAACTACGTCGCCGCGTACAACGCGGGCGTGATCCGCGGCGCGTACCACTTCGCGCTCCCCAACGCCTCCAGCGGAGCGACGCAGGCGGCCTACTTCGCCGGCAACGGCGGCGCCTGGTCGCGCGACAACCTCACGCTGCCCGGCGTGCTGGACATCGAGCACAATCCGTACGGGGCGATGTGCTACGGCCTGTCCACCACGCAGATGCGCACGTGGATCAACGACTTCTACACCACCTACAAGGCGCGCACGGGCCGGGACGTCGTCATCTACACGACGGCGAGCTGGTGGAACACCTGCACCGGCAGCTGGACCGGCATGTCGTCCAAGAGCCCGCTGTGGGTGGCGCACTGGACCTCCGCCTCGTCGCCCACCATCCCCGCCGGCTTCCCCACCTGGACGGTGTGGCAGTACACCGACGCGGGGTCGGTCTCCGGCGTCTCGGGCAACGTGGACCGCAACAAGTTCAACGGGTCCCGCGACCGGCTCCTGGCCCTCGCCAACAACACGTGACGGGCTGACAGGTCCGTTCGTACGCGGCCACGCGGAGGGGCCGGACGTCCTCGGACGCCGGCCCCTCTCCGTTTCCCCCCACACCCCCTCTCCCGAGGAGTGATCGTGCATTCCGCCAACCTCTTCCGGCGCCGTCTCCTGCTCGCCGGCGCGGCCGGGCTCGCCGCCGGCGCCGTGTCCGGTGTCGCGCACGCGCGCGGCGCGGACGCCGTGCAGCCGGACATCGACGGCACGAAGGTCTGGGGCGCCCGGTCCCCGCAGGGGACCGTCAGCGTCCTGCAGTACCGGCCCAGCCGGATCGTGGTCCACCACACCGTGTCCGCCAACTCCACCGACTACTCCCGCGCCCGGGCGCACGCCCACGCCCACTGGGTGCAGGACCTGCACATGGACGACAACGGGTGGGTGGACACCGGCTACAACTTCCTGGTGAGCCGCGGCGGCTGGATCACCGAGGGCCGCACCGGCAGCCTCCCGGCGCTCACCGGCGGGCGGACCTTCGTGCTGGGCGCCCACACCTCCGGGCAGAACACGCAGGCCGTCGGCATCGCCTGCGAAGGCCAGTACCACGCGGGCGCGCAGCCGCCGCGGGCGCAGTGGGAGGTCCTGGTGGCGCTGTGCGCGTACACCTGCGACCGGTACGGGATCGCGTCCACGCAGATCTTCGGGCACAAGGACTACGGCACGACCGAGTGCCCGGGCGTCTACCACGACATGCTGCCGCAGTTGCGGGCGGAGGTGGCGGCGGCCCGGGCCTGACCGGGCCGCCGGACCGTCAGGAGGCCGCCGGCGCCCTGCCCTGGGAGGCGAGGTCCTCGCCCGTCTCCATCGGATGGGTGACGTCGGCGGCCTCACGGCCGCTCCGGCCCAGGTGGTTGAAGACGAGGTTGAGCAGGACCGCGACGACGCAGCCGGTGGAGATGCCGGAGTCCAGGACGATGCGGGCCGTCTCCGGGAACGCGTGGTAGAACTCGGGCGCGCTGATCGGGATGACGCCGACGGCGAGCGACACGGCGACGACGAGGACGTTGTTGTCCTTGTCCAGGCCCGCCTTGGCGAGGGTCTGGATGCCGCTGGCGGCGACCGAGCCGAAGAGGACCACCCCTGCTCCGCCGAGCACCGGGCGCGGCACGACGGCGATCAGCGAGGCGGCGACCGGACACAGGCCCATGAGGACGAGGAAGCCTCCGCCGGTGGCGACGACGAACCGGCTGCGGATCCTCGTCATCGCGACGAGCCCGATGTTCTGGGCGAACGCGCTGCACATGAAGCCGTTGAACAGCGGTGCGAGTGCCGAGCCGAGCGTGTCGGCGCGCAGCCCGGCCGCGATGGTCCTCTCGTCGGCGGGGCGCTCGACGATCTCGCCGAGGGCCAGCATGTCGGCGGTCGACTCGGTCATCGACACGACCATCACCACGCACAGCGAGATGATGGCGGCGAGCTGGAACTGCGGGGCGCCGAAGTGGAACGGCGTGGGGAAGCCGATGAGGTCCGCGTCGGCGACCGGGGAGAAGTCGGTGACGCCGAACGGGACGGCGATCAGGGTGCCGGCGACCATGCCGAGGAGCACGGCGATCTGCTTGACGAAGCCGCGGGTGAAACGGCGCAGCAGCAGCACGACGAGCAGGGTGATCGCGGCGAGCCCCAGGTTGACGGCCGAGCCGTAGTCGTCCGCGTCGGGGCTCGCTCCCTGCGCCCAGCCGAAGGCGACGGGCAGCAGGGAGACGCCTATCAGGGTGATCACGGTGCCGGTGACCACGGGCGGGAAGAAGCGGACCGCCTTGCTGAAGAAGGGCGCGGCGAGGAAGCCGAGCAGTCCGGCGACGATGACCGCGCCGAAGATGACGGGCAGGGCGTCCTTCTTGTCGTCGGTGGAGGCGACGATCGCGGTCATGGGGGCGACGCCGGCGAAGGTGACGCCGTTGACGAACGGCAGCCGGGCGCCGATCTTCCAGACGCCGACGGTCTGCAGGAAGGTGGCGAGGCCCGCGGTGAACAGGCAGGCGCCGGTGAGGAAGGTGAGTTCGGCGGGGCTGAGACCGACGGCCGCGCCGACGATCAGGGGCGGGGCGACGACGCCCGCGTACATGGCGGCCACGTGCTGCAGGCCGGTCGTCGCCATCTTCGGCGCGGGGAGCTTCTCGTCTACGGGGTGGTCGGCCACTGCGGTGTTCCTCCGGTCGGTTGCACGCCGGGGCCGGCGTGGTTGTCAGGGAGGTGCGGGCGGGCGTGGGGTACCTCCCGCTCGAGTGCGGCCGAGCGTGGGGAGGGACGGTGACGTCCGGTGGAGCGGGGGGTGTGTGCCGTGCCCGGGGCGCGCCTGGCGCGCCCCGGGGACGGCCTCCGCGGATCCCGTGCGGGGTCCGCGGTCTCCGGGCCGGGAGCCGTCCCTCCCGGCCCGGAGACGTGCGGGGGTCAGGCGTGCCCGGCGATGCGGGCGAGGCGCCGCGCCTCGGCGCGGGTGGTGCGGGCGACGGCGTCCTCGTCCGCGGTGAGGAGCCGTCCGTTCTCGACGATCCGGCGGCCGTTCACGAAGGACGCGGTGACCGGGGCGGCGGCGCCGAACACCAGGGCGGTGACCGGGTCGGCGATGGAGGCGTGGGCGAGGGTGTCCATCCGCCAGAGCACCAGGTCGGCGAGTTTGCCGGGCTCCAGCGAGCCGATCTCGTCCGCCCGGCCCAGCACGCGCGCCCCGCCGTGGGTGCCGAGACGGAGGGCCTGGCGTGCCGTCAGGGCCTTCTCGCGGTGGGCGCCGAGGCGGTTGATCAGCAGGGCGTTGCGCAGTTCGGTGTGGAGTTCGCCGGACTCGTTGGAGGCGGTGCCGTCCACGCCGAGGCCGACGGGGACGCCGGCGGCGAGCATGTCGGGGACGCGGGCGATGCCGGCGGCGAGGCGGGCGTTGGAGGACGGGCAGTGGGCGACGCCGGTGCCGGTGCGGGCGAACGCGGCGATGTCGGAGTCGTTCATGTGGACGCAGTGCGCCATCCACACGTCGTCGCCGAGCCAGCCGGTGGACTCGAAGTAGTCGGTCGGGCCCATGCCGAACAGCTCGTGGCAGAACTTCTCCTCCTCCACGGTCTCCGAGCCGTGGGTGTGCAGCCGTACGCCGAGGCGGCGGGCCAGCTCGGCGCCCTGACGCATGAGTTCGGTGGAGACGGAGAACGGGGAGCAGGGGGCGACGGCGACCTGGGTCATCGCGCCGGGCGAGGTGTCGTGGTGGCGGCGTACCGTCTCCTCGGTGGCGGCGAGCGCGTCGTCGAGGGTCTCCACCGCGAAGTCCGGGGGCAGGCCGCCGTCCGACTCGCCGCGGTCCATGGAGCCGCGGGCGAGGGTGAAGCGGACGCCCATGTCGCGGGCGGCGGTGACGATCGCGCCGGACAGGTCGCCGGAGCCGCGCGGGAAGACGTAGTGGTGGTCCATGGCGGTGGTGACGCCGCCGCGGGCCATCATCGCGAGGGAGCCCTGGGCCGCCGCGTGGACCATCGCCTCGTCGATGCGCGCCCAGGTCGGGTAGAGGGCGACGAGCCAGTCGAAGAGGTTGTGGTCGGTGGCCAGGCCCCGGGTGAGCCACTGGTAGAAGTGGTGGTGGGTGTTGACCAGGCCGGGGGTCGCGAGATGGCCGGTGGCGTCGATCCGGCGGGCGACGTTCTCCAGGCCCTCGGGGGCCGGGCCGGGGCCGAGCGACTCGATGCGGTCGCCGGCGAGGACGAGGTGTCCGGCGGCGTGCTCGGTGTCGTTCGCGTCGACGGTGGCGATCGCGCAGTTCTCGATGACGGTGCGCCGGTCTGCTGCCATGGTGCGTCCTTTTCGCGTACGGGGAGAGGGCACGGCAGGACCCTGGGGTTTGAGTGCCGTGGCCGGGCGGGTGCGGGGCGCGGGTACCCGGCCACGGGTGCCGATGTGGGGGTGTGGTCAGAGGTTGGTGAGGTCCACCGGGATCCGCGGCTCGCAGCCGTCCCTGAGGACGGTGGCCTCGATCAGGCCGTAGGGGCGGTCGGAGGCGAAGTACACCTCGTTCTCGTTCTTGAGGCCGAACGCCTCCAGATCGACCAGGAAGTGGTGGCTGTTGGGGAGGGAGAAGCGGATCTCGTCGACCTCGGCGCACTCCTCGATGACGCGGGAGCCCATCTGGTACAGCGTCTGCTGCAGCGAGAGGGAGTACGTCTCGGCGAAGGCCCGCAGCATGTGCTGCCTGACCCGCGCGTACGAGGCGTCCCAGTCGGGCATCTCCCGCGCGTCGTCGGTCCAGTTGAAGCGCCAGCGGGAGGAGACCGAGGTGGCGAGGATCCGGTCGTAGGCCTCCTTGAGGGTGGTGTAGCGGTCCTTCACGTAGCCCCAGAACTCCGAGTCGGTGGAGTTCATGACGGTGAGGTCCTTCAGGCCGGAGACGACCTCCCAGCTCTCCCCGTCGTAGGTGACCTGGGTGAGGCGGGTCTCCTGGCCCTTGCGGACGAAGGAGTGCTTGGCTTCGCCGGAGGTCTCGATGCGCTCCCAGGCGTACTCCTCGATGCGGATGCGCGCCCGGTGGATGGGGTCCTGCGAGGTGACGAAGTGGCGGGCGAGGTGGACGCCGAACTGCTCGGCGGACTCGATGCCGTGCTCCTTGGCGAAGGCGAACACCGTGTTCTTGGTGGTGTCGGTCGGCAGGACGTTGGCGTTGGAGCCGTTGTAGTGGACGTCGTCCATGTCGCCGGAGAGGGCGACGGAGACGTTGAGGTCCTTGATGTGGTGGGTGGCGCCGTCCCGCGTGATCTTGACGACTCGGTTCTCTGCCTTGCCGTACTGGTTCTGTCCCAGGATCGTGGGCATGGGTGTCAGCTCCCTCGGTAAACGGAGTAGCCGAACGGGTTGAGCAGCAGCGGTACGTGGTAGTGCTCGCCGGCCGTGACGGCGAAGGTGACCGTCACCTCCGGGAAGAACACTCCGGTGCCGCTGTCCCGATGCGCGGGGGCGTCCTGCTGAGCCTCGGCCTTCTTCTTCGGGTTCTTCAGGAAGTACGGCTCCACCTCGAAGTCGAGCCGTACACGGGTGGTTCCCTCCGGCAGGGCCGGCAGGTCCTTGCACCGCCCGTCCGCGTCGGTCGCGGACCCGCCGAGCTCCTGCCAGGCGGTCTGCCGGCCGGCGCGGGCGAAGAGGCGTACGGTGACGCCCTCGGCGGGGCGGCCCGCGCTGGTGTCCAGGATGTGCGTGGACACGGAGGCGGTGGTGTCGGTGCTCATGCGAGTCGGTCCTCTTCGACGATTCGGGTCAGCCGGATGCGGTTGATCTTCCCCAGTTCGGTGCGGACGATCTCGCGTTCCTTCTCCGGCGCGTTGCCGAGGCGCTCGCGCACGGCGTCGCGCATCTCCTCGGCGGTGCGGCCGGTCGCGCAGATGAGGAACACGTGGCCGAACCTCTCCTGGTAGGCGAGGTTCAGTTCCAGCATCTCGGCCCGCAGCTCGTCCGTGGCCCCGGCCATGCCGCGCTGCTCCCGCGCCGAGGTGGGGTCTCCCGGCCTGGGGCGGCCGATCGGCGGGTGCCCGGCCATCGCCTCGGCCAGGTCGGCCTCGGTGAGCGCGGCCATGGCGGTGTCGCTCTCGGCGTACAGCGCGTCGGGTTCCGCGTACGGGCGGGCGGCCAGCAGCCGCCGGGCCCAGGCGGTGGAGGCGCAGACCTCGAGGAGCGCGGTGTGCGCCGCGTGCTCCTCCAGTGCGTTGAACCGGGCCAGGCCCGGGGGCGTTGCTGTCGACGTCACGGGAGCCTCCGTGGCCGCGAACGGCCGTGTGCTGCGAACGGGCGTGCCGACAGTGAACGCCGTCACGCAGCAGGCGTCAACAGTTTGTTGAAAAATCCGTGTGACGTTCGGGTGAGGCACCCGGACCGGGCTCCGTGAGGGTGACCGCGGTTCGGCTCAGACGCCCTTCTCGCGGTTGAGGTAGTTGTAGACGGTGAAGCGGCTGACACCGAGCGCGCTCGCCACCGTCTCCACGCCGTGCCGCACGGCGAACGCCCCGCGCGCCTCCAGACTGCGTACGATCTCCTGCTTCGCCTTGCGGTCCAGCTCCGCCAGCGGCATGCCCTTGCACCGCTCCAGCGCGGCCAGGATGTGGTCGAGGGAGTCGGCGAGCTGCGGCAGCCGTACGGCGACGGCGGCGGCGCCCTCCCAGGTGAGCACCACGTCGTCGGGGCCGGCCTCGTCCGGCGGGACCATCTCCCCGCCCATCGCGTCGACCAGCGGCTTCACGGCCTGGATGAAGGCGCCCTGACCGGTCCCGCTCACCGGCCGCCCTCCTCGACCACGTTGACCTGGAGAGAGACGCGGGTGGCGCCGGCGGCCAGGGTGCGGCGCAGCAGGGCGTCCACGGCGGACAGCACCGCGTCGGCGCCGCCCTCGGCGGTGTTGCCGAACGGCCCGACGTCCACCTCGTCCAGGTCGGCCGTCTCGATGACCTCGCGCGCCACCACGGCGTGCTCGGGCGCCTCGTCGAGGTCGAAGGGCTCGGTCGTGAACTCCACTCGCAATCGCACGGGGTCAACCTACCGACCCCTTGACAGCTCTTCACCGGTGCGGGCAATCTTCCAGTAAGCAGAAAGCTTATTCCGCAATACGGAAAAACTGAGGGAAGGGAGCGCGGCCCCATGGGATTCGCAGACCAGCGCTTCACCGTCAACCTGTCGATCCTCTTCACCGAGCTCCCGCTCCTTCGGCGCCCGGCGGCCGCCGCCGAGGCCGGTTTCGGCGCGGTCGAGCTGTGGTGGCCGTGGGTGGACTCACCCGTGCCGCCGCGCTCGGAGCTGGACGCGCTGCGCACGGCGATCGAGGACGCGGGGGTGCGGCTCACCGGCCTGAACTTCTACGCCGGGCAGCTGCCGGGCCCCGACCGGGGCGCCCTGTCCGTGCCGGGCGAGGAGTCGGCCCGCTTCCGGGCGAACGTCGAGGTCGCGGCCGGTTTCGCCGAGTCGCTCGGCTGCCGCGCGCTGAACGCGCTGTACGGCAACCGGGTCGACGGGGTGGACCCGGCCGAGCAGGACGCTCTCGCGCTGGAGAACCTCGTCCTCGCCGCGCGGGCCGCCGACCGGATCGGCGCGGTCCTGCTGATCGAGGCGCTGAACCGGCCCGAGTCCCCGCGGTACCCGCTGGTGTCGGCGCCGGCCGCCGCCGGCGTCGTCGACCGGGTCAACGCGGCCACGGGGCTGGACAACGCGCGCTTCCTGATGGACCTGTACCACCTGGCCATGAACGGCGAGGACCTGCCGGCGGTCATCGACCGCTTCGCGGACCGCACCGGGCATGTGCAGATCGCCGACAGTCCCGGACGCGGCGCGCCCGGCACCGGGTCGCTCCCGCTGGAGGACCTGCTGGACCGGCTGCGCAAGGCCGGTTACGACGGCCGGGTCGGCCTGGAGTACAAGCCCGGCGACGGCCCGAGCGCGAAGGCCTTCGACTGGCTGCCGCAGGAGGCCCGCTGAGGCGTCGCGCGGTCGGCGCGCACCTTTCCGAAACGTACCGAGTCGTACCGAGAGGCACCCCCATGAGCACCCTTCCCAAGGTCGCCTGGATCGGTCTCGGCATCATGGGCTCCCCCATGTCCGAGAACCTGGTCAAGGCGGGCTACGACGTCACCGGCCACACCCTGGAGCGGGACAAGCTGGACCGGCTGGCCGCCGCGGGCGGCACCGCCGCCTCCTCCGTCGCCGAGGCGGTGCGGGACGCGGACGTGATCGTCACGATGGTCCCCGCCTCCCCGCAGGTCGAGGCCGTCGCGTACGGCCCCGACGGCATCCTGGAGAACGCCCGGCGCGGCGCCCTGCTGATCGACATGTCCTCGATCACCCCGCAGACCTCCGTCGACCTGGCCGCGGCCGCGAAGGAGAAGGGCATCCGGGTGCTCGACGCCCCGGTGTCCGGCGGCGAGGCCGGGGCGGTCGAGGCGGTGCTGTCCATCATGGTCGGCGGCGACCAGGCCGACTTCGACGAGGCGAAGCCGCTGTTCGAGGCGCTGGGGAAGACGATCGTGCGCTGCGGTCCGCACGGCTCCGGGCAGACGGTGAAGGCCGCCAACCAGCTGATCGTCGCCGTGAACATCCAGGCGTGCGCGGAGGCCGTGGTCTTCCTGGAGAAGTCCGGCGTCGACCTCGCGGCCGCGCTGGACGTGCTGGGCGGCGGACTGGCCGGCTCGACCGTGCTGGCCCGCAAGAAGGACAACTTCCTGAAGCGGGACTTCAAGCCCGGCTTCCGGATCGACCTGCACCACAAGGACATGGGCATCGTCACCGACGCCGCCCGGAACGTGGGCGCCGCCCTGCCCGTCGGCGCCGTCGTCGCCCAGCTGGTGGCGAGCCTGCGCGCCCAGGGCGACGGCGGCCTCGACCATTCCGCGCTGCTGCGGGCCGTCGAGCGGCTGTCCGGCGCGCGGGTCTGATCCCTGCCGCATCTCCGAGACCCCGGGCGGCGCCGGCGCCGACATCAGTCCCGTCGCGCCCAAGGCGGCGGCGCCGCCCGGAACCCACGGCCCGCACCGCCACGCCGTACGGCCCGGACGAGGGGTGGCCGAACGGCACGGCGGCGATGCGGGCGGGGCGAGGGCGCCGCGGCGGCGCGCGAGCCAGTGCGGTGGTGAACGCCGCGGCCCGTCTCCTACGACCTGAGGGGAGACGTCCCGCGGCCGTCGCCGCCGCCGCGGTCCCGAGCCCACCCTCCTCCCGCCGTGCGCTCCGGTCCCCCCGGCGTGCGGATCCGCCCGGTCCGCAGCAGCCTGGGGGCATGGCACATCCGACGGAGCATCCGCACATCGTGGTCCACGCGCCCGCCCTGGACGGCTCCCGGCGGGTCACCTCCGACGACGAGACGCTGGGCGTCGCCACCCACACCGACGACGTGGGCGAGATCCTGCGCCTGGCCGACCTGTACGTCACCGACGTCGAGGACGCGGACTTCATCGAGTGGCAGGGCGGCGGCCCGGACGACTGGCCGGGACTGTCCGAACACCACGAGCCGTGAGACGCGGCCGTACGCCAACGTCCGTAGGCGGGCTACGGCACCCTCAAATGAACCTCTGAACACCTCCTCCCGAGGCTTCGGCGGGCCTCGTGCGCGGAACCATCCCCGCACACGGGGCCCGCCGGCACGGGGGCGGCGGGCCCCCTGTCCGAGGGGGTGCCTGTCATGGCCGACACCGCGGGCGTCCGGGAGACGCCGCACGAGATCGCCCTGCTGGCCGGGGGGCCGCGCGCCGCCGTCATCGTGGCCGTCGTCGCCCTGCATGTGCGCGGCGCCGTCGAGCCGGGCTCACGGGGCACGCTGGTGGCGGTCGACAACGAGGCGGGGCGCGCGCTGCCGCCGCTGCCCGCGCCGGAGGACGACGTCCCGGCGGAGCTGCGGGTGCCGTACCTGGAGAGCGCGGTGTACCGACGGCTGCACGATCCGTGCGACGTACGGGAGTTGCTGCGCGACCCGGACGTCCGGTGGGCGGTGGACACGCTGAAGACCGGGCTGGCGGAGACGGGCATGGTGAGTCCGCCGGCGCTGGGTACGACGCGGGCGGCACGCCGTCGCCTGCACGTGCTGCGCACCGAGTGTCCCGTCCCGGCAAGCCGGGCCGGCCTCTCCGACGAGGAGAAACTTCTGGCCGTCGCCCTGCACGGCCAGGCGGCCCTGCGCGTGGTCGTCCCTCGCTTCGCCCTCCGCGCGGGCTTCACCGCACGCGTCCGCCTCCGCCACAAGCGCGCCCTGCGGCCCTTCTCCGGCGCCTCCGGCACCTCCGGCGGCGGCTCCTCGGGCCCCTACTACTGCGGCGGCGCGGCGGGCTGCGGGGGTGGCGCCGGTTGCGGGGGCGGAGGGGGCTGTGGCGGGGGCGGGGGGAACTGAGACGCCGAGACGGTGACCGGCACACTCCTCAGGTGTGGGAGAGGGCGAAGGAGACCAGGAAGCCGCAGACGGTGACCAGGCCGATGGCCAGGTGAGCGTCCTGGAACGCCTCCGGAATCATCGTGTCCGCGATCATCGCGAGAATCGCTCCGGCCGCGACGGCGGTCACGCCGGCGATCACGGCCGGGGAGAAGCCGCCGACCACGGTGTAGCCCAGGACCGCGGCAACGGTACTCGCCGCGGCGATGGCCCCCCACACCCCGAAGACGTACCCCTTGCCGCGGCCGGCCTTCTTCATCCCCGCGGAACTGGACAGCCCCTCGGGGACATTGCTGATGAACACCGCCGCCACGGTCACCAGGCTCACCGCTCCGCCGTCGAGCAGACTCACGCCGATGACCGCCGACTCCGGGACACCGTCCAGCAGCGCCCCGAAGGCCAGCGCGAGGCCCGAACCGTTCTGCTGCTCCTCGGAGGGCTGGACCTGGCTCTCGTGGTGACCGGAGCGCTTGCGGTGACGGGCGCCGCGTCGGGCCAGCCACACATTGCCCGCGGTGTAGAGCACGGCACCCGCCAGCGTGCCGATCGCCGCCGGGGCCAACCCGCCCTGCTCGTAGGCCTCCCCGACCAGCTCGAAACTCACCGCCGAGAGCAGCACCCCCGCCCCGAACGCCATCACCGTCGCGATCACCTTCTGCGGCACCCGCGCCGCGAAGCCCACCACCGCCCCGACGAGCAGCGCCGAACCCGCCACGAGACCCCACAGGCCCGCCTGAACGACCTCTGTCATGGTCTCGTGAGTACCCGACGTCCGCCCGTGTCACCGGTCGGCACGCCGGGACGCTCACGACTCGTTGTGCGGCCCCCGTCCACTGCGGACATGTGCGGGAGGCCGCCGACAGGACCAGGGGCAGCGGCGTGCGCCCTGGCCCGGTCGCGCGTTGTCAGAGCCGCAGCGGCCGGACCGCCGTCGGCGCGTGGCCCGGTTCCGTCGCGACGGGTTCGAACTCGACCACGTCGCTTATGTCGTTGGTGGTCGACATGGCGATGTTGGTGACGCGTTCCAGGATCGCCTCCACGATCACCGGGACGCGGTGTTCCGCCGCCAGCTTCTTCGCCTGCTCGAAGGCCGCGCCCAGTTCGTCCGGGTCGGTGACGCGGATCGCCTTGCAGCCCAGCCCCTCGGCGACCTTGACGTGGTCGACGCCGTAGACGCCCAGTTCGGGCGTGTTGATGTTCTCGAACTCCAGGTTGACCTGGAAGTCGATGTCGAAGGCGCGCTGCGCCTGGCGGATCAGGCCCAGGTAGGCGTTGTTGACGAGGACGTGGACGTAGGGGATGCGGTGCTGTGCGCCGACCGCCAGTTCCTCGATCATGAACTGGAAGTCGTAGTCGCCGGAGAGGGCGACGACCTGGGCCTCCGGGTCGGCCTTGGCCACGCCCAGCGCCGCCGGGACGGTCCAGCCGAGGGGGCCTGCCTGGCCGCAGTTGATCCAGTGGCGCGGCCGGTAGACGTGCAGCATCTGCGCGCCCGCGATCTGGGAGAGGCCGATGGTGGTGACGTACCGCGTCTCGGGCCCGAAGGCCTTGTTCATCTCCTCGTAGACCCGCTGCGGTTTCATCGGCACGTCCTCGAAGTGCGTACGGCGCTGCAGCGTGGCGCGACGTTCCTGCGCGGAGGCCGCCCAGGCCGTGCGGTCGGGGAGGCGGCCCTTGGCCCGCATCTCCTCGGCGACCTCGACGAAGAGTTCCAGCGCGGCGCGCGCGTCGGAGGCGATGCCGTAGTCGGGGGCGAAGATGCGGCCGATCTGGGTGGGTTCGACGTCGACGTGCACGAAGGTGCGGCCGGCGGTGTAGACGTCGAGGCGTCCGGTGTGGCGGTTGGCCCAGCGGTTGCCGATGCCGAGGACGAAGTCGGACTCCAGGAAGGTCGCGTTGCCGTAGCGGTGCGAGGTCTGCAACCCGACCATGCCGGCGTTGAGTTCGTGGTCGTCGGGGATGACGCCCCAGCCCATCAGCGTCGGCACGACGGGCGTGCCGGTCAGTTCCGCGAACCGCACCAGCAGGCCGGCCGCGTCGGCGTTCACGACCCCGCCGCCCGCGACGATCAGCGGCCGCTCGGCGGCGTTCAGCATGCCGAGGGCCTTCTCGATCTGCGCGCGGGTCGCGGCGGGCTTGTAGACGGGGAGCGGCTCGTACGTGTCGGGGTCGAACTCGATCTCCGTGAGCTGCACGTCGATCGGCAGGTCGATCAGCACGGGCCCGGGACGGCCCGAGCGCATCAGGTGGAACGCCTGCTGGAACACGCCGGGGACCTGCGCGGCCTCCAGCACGGTCACCGCCATCTTGGTGACCGGCCGGGCGATGGACGCGATGTCGACGGCCTGGAAGTCCTCCTTGTGGATCACCGCGGTCGGCGCCTGCCCGGTGATGCAGAGGATCGGGACGGAGTCGCCTGACGCCGAGTACAGGCCGGTGATCATGTCGGTGCCGGCCGGACCCGACGTGCCGACGCACACGCCGATGTTGCCGGGGTGGGTGCGGGTGTAGCCCTCGGCCATGTGGGAGGCGCCCTCGACATGGCGGGCGAGGGTGTGGCCGATGCCGCCGGACGCCTTGAGCGCCGCGTAGAACGGGTTGATCGCCGCGCCGGGGACACCGAACGCGACGTCGACGCCCTCACGCTTGAGGATCTCGACCGCCGCGCGGGCAGCCGTCATTCGAGCCATGGAGTACTCCTGCTTCGGCTTCTCGGATTCGCACGCCCGTCGCGCCCCGCGGTGAGCCGCTTCCGTATATTCCGCATAGTGGAATATTGTTTCTGCTATCTGGAATGAATGTAGAAGCGGTGGGAGGAGGCCGTCAAGAGAGCCGCAAGTACCGGACATCGGCGGGCCGGAGGAGGACGATGTACCCGCCTCGAGAACAACGGAGTGGACCCATGTCCGAGAGCCTCCCGGTGCGCTGTCCGGCCTGTCGGCGCTCGCACCGCTACACGGTCCCGGCCTACCCCTGCGTCTGCGGTGCGCCCGTCGCCGCGCCGCTGGACCCCGACCGGGTGCCGGCCGCCGTCGGGCATCGCTCCTGGCGCGAGGAATGGGTGACCGTGCGGTGCGGCAGCTGCGGCACGCACGGCGAGTGGCCGCATCCCGAACTGGGCTGCCCCTGCGGGACGCTGCTGCGCATCCCGGTCACGGGCGAGCGCGCGGAGGCGCCGGCCGGCGAGGGGCCGGGGCGGCCGGCCGGCCCCGCCGTGCCGATCCGCACCGCGCGCGACGCGGTCACGGCGGCGGTGCTGTATCTGCGCCGCCTAGGCCACGACGACATCCGGCGCGCGGACCAGCGGCCGACGTCCGGCATCGGACTGGCCGGCCGGGGCGTGCTGGCCCAGCTCGACCCGTCGGCGCGGCGCGCGACCCCGCGGGACGTGGAGTGCCTGTGGCTGACCGCCATGACCGAGTCCGCGGCCTGCCTGTACTTCTCCCTCTCCGGCTACACCGCCGAGGCCCGCGTCCGCGCCGACGCCCTCGACGTCCCGCTGTTCGTCCTCGACGCCTCGGGCGCCGCCCGCCCCGAGAACGCCCCGGCCGTGGCGCTGGACGCGGACGCGTCCTGAAACTCGGGCGACGCGTGCGGCGGACGGGCCCGATACTCGTCGGATGCGCATCCGCCCCGCCGCCCCCGCCGACCTGCCCGCCCTCCAGGACGTCGAACGCACGGCCGGCGCGCCGTTCCGCGACCTCGGCATGCCGGAGATCGCCGACGACGACCCTCCCGCCCTGGACGAACTGGAGCGCTACCGGAAGGCCGGCCGCTGCTGGGTCGCGGCAGAAGAGGGCGGCGAGGGCGACGGCCGGCCCGTCGGCTATCTGATCGCCGAGCCGGTGGACGGCGCGCTCCACGTGGAGCAGGTGTCCGTGCACCCGGACGCGGCCCGCCGCGGCGTGGGCCGCGCCCTGCTCGCCCACGCCGCACGCCACGCCCGCGAGGAGGGCTGGACCGCCCTCACCCTCACCACGTTCGCCGACGTCCCGTGGAACGCCCCGTACTACGCCCGACTCGGCTTCCGCACCCTGGCCGAATGCGAGCTCACCCCGGGCCTCCACCGCATCCGCGCCGAGGAGAGCGCCCACGGACTCGACCACTGGCCCCGCGTGTGCATGCGACTGGAACTGCCGCGCGACGACACGACGTCCGGCGGTCCGTCCCGATGACGATCAGGCAGGCACGCGCGCACGACCTTCCCGGATTCCTCGGCCTGGCGGCGGAGGTGGAGCAGTGGTTCGGGCCCATGGTGGAGGAGCCCGGTTTCCATGACGCGGTGCGCCGGCACATCGCCGGCCGGGACGGCCACGCGGCTCTCGTCGCCCCGTCCTGCGGGACCGGCCTCCTCGGCGGGCTGCTGTTCGGGACGGAAGGGCCGACGTATCACGTGCACTGGCTCGTCGTCTCCAGCCGCGCCCGCGGCACGGGCGTCGGACGCGCGCTGATCGAGGAGGCGGTACGCCGCTGGGTGCGCGGTCCCGGCGAGATCGAGGTGGTCACCTTCGGCCCGGACCATCCCGGTGCCCATGTCAGCGGCGCCCGCGTCTTCTACGAACGGCTCGGCTTCCTCCCCGCCGAGGCCGCCGCTCCGGGGCCGGAGGGCGGCTCCCGGCAGGTCTACCGGCGAGCGGTGGGCTGAGCGGGGCTCAGCCCGTCGTGTACCTCTCCCGGAGCTCGATCTTGCGGACCTTGCCCGAGACCGTCATCGGGAAGGTCTCCAGGAGTTCCAGGCGGCTCGGCACCTTGTAGTGGGCCAGGCGGCCGTCGCAGTACGTCCGCAGCTCGTCCAGGGTGAGCGGGTCGGCCGGGTCACGGGGGATGACGCAGGCGAGGACCTCCTCGCCGTAGCGCTCGTGCGGGACCCCGACGACCTGGACGTCCGCGACCTTCGGGTGGCCGTGGAGGAACTCCTCGATCTCGCGCGGGTAGATGTTCTCCCCGCCCCGGATGATCATGTCCTTGATGCGGCCGACGATCTCCACGTAGCCGTCGTCCCGCATCATCGCCAGGTCTCCGGTGTGCATCCAGCGGCCCCGGTCGATCGCCTCGGCGGTCTTCTCCGGCTCGTCCCAGTAGCCGAGCATCACGCTGTAGCCCCGGGTGCACAGTTCGCCGGACGTGCCGCGCGGGACGGTGACACCGGTGGCCGGGTCGACGACCTTCACCTCGATGTGCGGCAGGACGCGGCCGACGGTGCCGGTGCGGTGCTCCAGGTCGTCCTCCATGCGGGTCTGGAGAGACACCGGGGAGGTCTCCGTCATGCCGTAGCAGATGGAGACCTGCTCCATGTGCATCTCGGCGACCACCCGCTTCATCACCTCCACCGGGCAGGGCGAGCCCGCCATGATGCCGGTGCGCAGCGAGGTGAGGTCGTAGGAGGCGAAGTCGGGCAGGTTCAGCTCGGCGATGAACATCGTCGGCACCCCGTACAGCGAGGTGCAGCGCTCCTGCTGGACCGCGCGCAGGGTGGCCGCCGGGTCGAAGGACGCGGCGGGGATGACCATGCAGGCGCCGTGCGAGGTGGCCGCGAGGTTGCCCATGACCATGCCGAAGCAGTGGTAGAAGGGCACCGGGATGCACACCCGGTCCTGCTCGCTGTAGGCGATCGACTCCCCCACGAAGTAGCCGTTGTTGAGGATGTTGTGGTGGGAGAGGGTGGCGCCCTTGGGGAAGCCGGTGGTGCCCGAGGTGTACTGGATGTTGACGGGGTCGTCGCAGGACAGCTCGGGCCAGACCGGGTCCGGTGTGGCGCGGGCCACCAGGGCGTCCCAGCTCGGGTCGCCGATGTACACGACCTCCCGCAGCCCGGGGCACCGTCCGCGCACCTCCTCCGCCATGGCCCGGTAGTCGCTCGTCCTGTGGCCGAGGGAGGCGATCAGCAGCCGGACGCCGGACTGTCCGAGGACGTACTCCACCTCGTGCGTGCGGTACGCCGGGTTGATGTTCACCATGATCGCGCCGATGCGGGCGGTGGCGTACTGCGTGAACACCCACTCGGGGCAGTTGACCGCCCAGATGCCGACCCGGTCTCCCTCGGCGACACCGGAGTTGAGCAGCGCGGACGCCAACTCGTCGACCTGGGCGGCGAATTCGGCGTAGGTCCAGCGGCGGCCTGACGGCACGTCGACGAGCGCCTCGCGGTCGGGCCAGGCGGCGACGGTGCGGTCCAGGTTGGCGCCGATGGTGTCGCCGAGCAGGGCCGTGGCACCGGTGCCGTGGCTGTAGGAGAGTCCGGTCACCGGAAGTCCTCCTCGCGGTACTCGGCGGTCGAGCCGGCCGCCGTCGCCTCACGCAGTTCGATGCGGCGGATCTTGCCGGAGACGGTCTTGGGCAGCTCGCCGAACTCCAGGCGGCGGATGCGCTTGTAGGGGGCGAGCACCTCGCGGGAGTGCTCGAAGAGGACCTTCGCCGTGTCGGGGCCGGGCTCCCAGCCGTCGGCGAGCACGACGTACGCCTTCGGCACGGCCAGCCGCAGCTCGTCCGGCGCGGGCACCACGGCCGCCTCGGCGACCGCCTCGTGCTCCAGCAGCGCGCTCTCCAGCTCGAACGGGGAGATCTTGTAGTCGGACGCCTTGAACACGTCGTCCGCGCGCCCGACGTAGGTGATGTAGCCGTCCTCGTCGCGGGAGCCGATGTCGCCGGTGCGGTAGTAGCCGCCGGCCATCGCCTCCGCCGTGCGGTCGGGGTCGCCGTGGTAGCCCGTCATCAGGCCGACGGGCCGCTCGGACAGGTCGAGCGCGATCTCGCCCTCGGTGGCGCCGGGCGCGCCGGAAACGGGGTCGAGGAGTTCGACGCGGTAGCCGGGGCTGGGGCGGCCCATGGAACCGGTCTTGAGGACCTGGCCGGGGCTGTTGGACACCTGCACGGCGGTCTCGGTCTGCCCGAAGCCGTCCCGGATGGTGACGCCCCAGGCGCGCCGCACCTGTTCGATGACCTCCGGGTTGAGGGGCTCGCCCGCGGCGACGACCTCGCGGGGCGGGGTGCTCAGCCGGCCCAGGTCGGACTGGATGAGCATGCGCCACACCGTCGGCGGGGCGCAGAAGGTGGTGACGCCCGCCTTGTCCATCTCGGCCATCAGGCGGGGCGCGTCGAAGCGGGTGTAGTTGTGCAGGAAGACGGTCGCCTCGGCGTTCCAGGGGGCGAAGAGGTTCGACCAGGCGTGCTTGGCCCAGCCCGGCGAGGAGATGTTGAGGTGCACGTCACCGGGGCGCAGGCCGATCCAGTACATGGTCGCCAGGTGCCCGATCGGGTACGAGGTGTGGGTGTGCTCGACCAGCTTGGGGCGGGCGGTGGTGCCCGAGGTGAAGTACAGCATCAGCGGGTCGTCGGCGAGGGTCGGCCCGTCGGCGGCGAACGCGTCGGACGCGCCGTACGCGTCGGCGTACGGCAGCCAGGCGCCGCCGGGCTCCTCCCCCACCGCGATGCGGGTGTAGTCGCCGGGCACCTCGTCGAACTTCGCGGCGTCGGCGGAGCGCACGATCACATGGCGGACCCGGCCGCGGTCGACGCGGTCGCGCAGGTCGGCGGGGCCCAGGAGCGGGGTGGCGGGGATGACCACGGCGCGCAGCTTCATCGCGGCCAGCGCGGTCTCCCACAGCTCGGCCTGGTTGCCGAGCATCACCAGCACCCGGTCCTCGGCGGCCACGCCCCGCTCCCGCAGCCAGTTCGCGACCCGGTCGGAGCGGCGCGACAGTTCGGCGAAGGACAGGCGCGTCCCGCCGCCGTCCTCCTCCACCAGGTGAAGGGCCGTGCGGTCGTTGCCGTCGGCGATCTCGTCGAACCAGTCGAGGGCCCAGTTGAAGCGCTCGGGCCGGGGCCAGACGAAGTCCCGGTAGGCGGTGGCGTAGTCCTCACGGTGTTCCAGCAGGAAGTCCCGGGCCCTGCGGAACTGCTCCGTCGCCGTCGTCATGCGTCCTCCTCGGTGCCGGACCTTGCCGGGCGGCTCACCGCCATCGTGTAATCCGTGATGCAGGTCTCACTACCCCCGAACGGGGGTGTGCGCCCGCACACGGGCCGCGGTGAAGGGGCGAACAGGTGACAGCAGACCCGACGAGGACGGGCGGGACGGTGGAGATCCGGGGTGCGCTGGCCCGGCTGCGGCGTACGACGGGACTGCCGGTGGCGTTCGGCGGGCTGGTGGAGCCGGGGCGCCGGCAGGTGCGGATCAGCGAGCTGAGCGGCACCGCCACCCCGGCGCTCAGCTCGCTCGCGGTGACCCCGGGCAACGGCCTGGGCGGCAAGGCGGTCGCGCTGGCCCGGCCGTGCGCGGTGACGGACTACTCCGTCTCCCGGCAGATCAGCCACGAGTACGACGCCCCCGTCGCCGCCGAGGGCCTGCGCTCCGTGGTGGCCGTGCCGGTCGTCGTGCGGCGGAGGGTGCGGGCGGTGCTGTACGGCGCGCTGCGCACCGCAAGGCCGCTCGGCGACCGCACGCTCGGGGAGGCGGTGCAGGTCGCGCGGGACGTGGAGCAGGCGCTGCTGGTGCGGGAGGAGGCGGCGGAGCTGCTGGCCGCCGCCGATCCGGCGCCTGAGCCGGGAGCGGGCCCGTGGCGGGAGCCGGGCGCCGGCGCCCGGCGGGAGCGGGTGCGGGAGGCGCACGCGGCGCTGCGGGCGCTGGCCCCGCGGATCGCCGACCCGGCGCTGCGGGCGGAGCTGCTGGACGCGTGCGCCCTGCTCACCGCGCGGGAGACGCCGTCCGGTGCGGTGCGGCTCGCGCCCCGGGAGGTGGACGTGCTGGCCTGTGTCGCGGCGGGGGCGACGAACGGGGCGGCGGCCGCCCGGCTGGGGCTGACGGCCGAAACGGTCAAGGCGTATCTGCGGTCCGCGATGCGGAAGCTGGGGGCCGGGACCCGGGGCGAGGCGGTGGTCGCCGCCCGCAGGGCCGGGTGGTTGCCGTAGATTTGCGGTGTTCTCCCACGGACGGCAATAGCACGAGTGCACCTTTGATTAGCAGTTGATCGGAACGTTGTCATTTACCTCACTACACCGTCCGCCGGAATTGAGGACCCTGTTGCCTAATATTGGCCAGGACACGCCACACGGAGGGGAGCGGTGACCGTGCGACGGGACGACAAGGAGCCTGCCAGGTACCGCCCCGACCTGGTCATCGGCCGGGAGGAGCTGTTCGCCGACGCCAGGGCGCAGCTCGCGCGCGGCGGCAGCGTGCTCCTGCACGGCCCCGCCGGAATAGGAAAATCGACCGTGCTGCGGGCACTTGCGGCGGAAAACGCCGCGGCGACGTCGCGCGTGTTGCGCTGCTCGGCCACGGAGTCCGAATCCCATCTCCCGTTCCTCGCGCTGGCCGACCTGTTCGGTCTGGTGCTGGACGAGGTGGCCCCCCGGCTGCCCGCCGCCCAGCGCACCGCCCTGGAGTCGGCGCTCACCGGACGCGGCGAGTCCACCCTCCAGCGGGACGGCCTGGCGCTGCGGCTCGCGGTGCTGTCCACGTTGCGCGCGCTGTCCGCCGAGGGGCCCGTCCTGGTCGTCGCCGACGACCTCCAGTGGCTCGACCCGGCCAGCGCCGAACTGCTCGGCTTCGCCGCCCGCCGTCTGGGCGACAGCCCGGTGCGCATGCTGTGCGCGGTGCGCACGGAGGACGAGGAGTACGACCGTCATCTGCGCGCCTGCCCGCCGGACACGCTGGCCGTGCGGCTGGGCCCGTTCTCCCGCACCCAGGTGTCCGCGCTGCTCGACCACCGCGGCTACACCACCCTGTCCCGCTCCACCGTCCGTGACATCCACCGCACCAGCGGCGGCAATCCGCTGTTCGCCCTTGAGCTGGGCCGTGCCCTCGCGGAGAGCCCCACCCGGCCACGGCCGGGCGAGCCGCTCCCGGTGCCGACCTCACTGCGGGCGCTGGTCCTCAGCCGCCTGGAGATGCTCTCCGACGAGGCCCGCCGCACCCTGCTGGTGGCCAGCGCCGGCGCCCGCCCCACCCTCGCCCTGCTGCACGCGGCCGGCCGGGACAACGCGGAGGCCGAGACCGCCCAGGCGGCCTCCCTCGGGCTGCTCATCACCGACCCCGAGGACCCGGCGCTGCGCTTCACGCACCCGCTGATCTCCGCCGCCCTCTACGCGGAGGCCCCCGCCCACGAGCGGCGCGCCGCCCACACCGCGCTGTCCACGGCCGCCTCCGACCCGATCGAACGCGCCCGGCACCTGGCGCTCGCCTCCACCGGACCCGACCCGGAGGTCGCGGCCCGGCTGGCCGAGGCCGCCGCGATGGCCCGCGACCGGGGCGCGCCGTCGGTCGCCGCCTCCCTCGGACTGCTCGCCGCCCGGCACACCCCTGCCGACTCCGCGCCCGCCCCCGACGAGCGGCGGCTCCAGGCCGCGGAGGACGCCATCACCGCCGGCGAGGTCGACCTCGCGCGGGACATCGCCCGCGAGGTGCTGACCCGGGCGACCGTGCCGGCCGAGCGGGTCCGGGCGTGGATGGTGGTCATCGAGGCGGCCGGGCAGGCGCTCGGCGAGGTCGACGCCGTCTTCCCGCAGGTGCTCGCCGACGCCGGGGACGACCCCCGGCTGCTCGCCCTGGTCCACTACCAGCTCGCCTGGCGGGAGGTCGTCGTCAACGGGGACTTCGCGAAGTCCCGGCAGGAGGCCGCGCACGCGGCGGAGCTCGCCGCCCGCGGCGGCGACCGGCGCACCGAGCTGATGGCGCTGGCCTTCCAGTCGTCCACCGAGACCCTGATGGGCCACCCTGACGCCCCCGCCACGATCCGGCGCGCCCTCCAGGAGCCCCAGGACCCCGACGTCTCCAGCCACCACAACGGCGCCGCGATGTCCCGGTTCCGCTGGCTGCTGATGAGCGACCAGCTCCCCGAGGCCCGTACGGCCATCACGGCGCTGCTGCGGGAGGCGCGGCGGCGCGGCATGGTCGAGAGCGAGGTGCACTTCTCCCGGCTCCTCGCCGACACGGAACTGCGCTTCGGGCACTGCGGGCGCGCCCTGGACCTGGCCGGGGAGAGCCTGCGGCTGGCCCGCGACTCGGGCATCGGGGAGAGCGCGTCCGCGATGCTCGCCTCCGTCGCCGAGGCGTCCGGAGGGGACGTGGACCGGGCGCTGGCCCTGGCCCGCGAGTCCGCCGACCACGCCGAGGTGGACGGCGACCAGCTGTACCTGTCCCTCGCCCTGGCGGCCCTGGGGTACGCCCAGCTCGTGTCCGGGGACGCGCAGGCCGCGGTGCGCTCGCTGCGCCGGGTGCGCGAGCTGGAGCAGGGCATGGGCATCACCGACCCGGCCCGCGGCCGCTGGCAGGGCGACCTCGCCGAGGCGCTGGTGCGGATCGGCGAGCCCGGCGAGGCGCAGGAGCTGATCAACGTCACCCGGGTGCACGCGCTGCGGCTGAACCGCGCGAGCGTGCTCGCGGTGCTCGACCGCGCGGAGGCGCTGGTGCGCGCGGCGCGCGGCGAACACCAGGCCGCCGTCGCCCAGTTGACGTCGGCGCAGGAACGGTTGGCCAAGCTGGGCTACGGCCTGGAGGAGGCGCGGGCCGCCTTCGCGCGGGCCCGGCTGCGCTCCCGCGGTCCGGGACCCGCCGGGTACGACGAGGCGGCGCGGCTGTTCCGGCGGTGCCGTGCGCTGCCGTGGCTGCGGCAGGTCGACGAGGCCGTGGCGGCCGGACCGGCGGAGGCCGACCCGGCGCCCTCGGCGACACCGGCCGCGCTGGACGGGCTGGCCTCGATGGAGCGTCAGGTCGCGGCGCTGGTCATGGAGGGCGCCACCAACCGGGAGATAGCCGGGCGCCTGTTCATCAGCGTCAAGACCGTCGAGGCGACGCTCACCCGGGTCTACCGCAAGCTGGGCATACGCTCCCGCGTGGACATCGTGCGGCTCGCGGCGGGGCGCCGGGCGCCGTAGGTGACCCGGGTCACGGGGCGTCGTGGCGTGCCACGATGGATGCCGCGCTCGCGCCGTGCCGGGCTCGTGGCGGGCCTTCGGGGGCGCCTCAATCGGCCGACGTGACCGGAAACCGGCTGGTCCGGTCCCCGGCGACCGAGGGTTTTCCCTGTCCGACTCCCCCTAGGGGGTTCCCTCATTGGGACGGCCCCTGGCCCGGTTCTAGCGTGTGACACGTGCCGATCGCTCGGGCACGTCGGGGCTCGCCCCCGATGCCCGGACCCCCACCCCGTGCGACCCCCACCGGCAACTGGAGGAGACCCATGCGAGGGCTCAGCCGCACCAGACGGTCCGCCCCCGGACGCGCCATCGCCGCCGCGACCGCCGCCGCCTCCTTCGCTTCTCCCTGTCCGCCCCTCCGTCGTCCGGGGCTGACCCCATGATTTCCTGAGCAACCCTCAGGTCACGACCAGGGGGCGTTGCGGGCTTCCACGAGCAGCCCGCAGCGCCCCCTCTCCAATGCCTCCTGCTGTTCCCTGCGGACGTCACTCCCGTACGGTCCCGAAGCGGATGTCGTACGCCGTCCCCGGGTGCAGGATGCCGAGCATCCGCTCCGCCTCCTTTGTGATCTCCGCCCGCCGGGCCCGGTCGAGATGTCCGAAGGCCTCGACCGTGAGGGCGTCGTCGTCCAGGCGCCACAGCCCCGCCAGCACACCGTCCACCAGCAGGGTGCGGTAGGCGATGTTCCCCTGCCAGTGCCGGCCCTTCAGCTCGGGCGGCACCACACGGGTGCGGTCGGCGTGGGAGAGCAGCAGGTTGTCGAACTCGGGCAGGAAACGGGGCGGGGCCGGGGTGTCCGGGTCCGGGCGGGGCGCGTCGGGGAGGTCGAAGAGTTCGGTGCCGTTCTCGTCCCGGAAGGTGACGAGCCGGGGCCGCAGACGCTCGAAGGCGTCACGGAGCCGGGTGAGTCCGGCCCAGGTCTGCATGTCCTTCACGGACGCGGGGCCGAACGCCGCGAGGTAACGCAGCACGGTGGCGTCCGGCGCCGGCGCGGGTTCGGCGGGCCGGCCCAGCCAGTGCTCGGCGGTGGTCAGCCGGACCTGGCCGCTGCGGCCCCACAGCCCGCGCGGGGTGATCTGCACCAGCGGCAGCTTGCAGCGGGCGGCGACGGAGAGGGCCTGCGGGTCGGCGTCCGGCCAGTCCGCCAGGAGGGCCTCACGCAGCTCCTTCATGGTGCGCGGCGCCTCCTCGACGAGGGCGCGCGCCCTGGCGGCGAGGCGGTCCAGGTCGACACCGGCGAGTCCGGCGCGGAAGTGGTGCAGCTCCCGGTCGCGGGCGGCCTGCACCAGGGGCCGCAGGGTGAGGCAGTCGCCGGCGGTGTGGGTGTGGATGGTCGAGCGCAGGGTGACGATGCGGACCACCTCGCGCTCGGCCATGGGCCGGGACAGCGCCTCCGGGGTGAAGCCGTCGAGGCGGGCGGCGAGGGCGTAGTACGGCGGCTTGACGTTCTGCGCCTGGAGGCCGACCAGATGCTCGACGGCGGCCGTCGCGGACATCGGGGAGCGGCTCAGCAGGAGCTGCCGGGCCAGGGTCGCCCGGTTCAGCGCGCGGGGGCCGAGGACGGGCGGCGACGGCGGGGCGGCGGTGGTCCGCTTCGACTTCGTCATGCGGCCACGCTAGCGGTGATGTAGGACGGATCCCGTCCTCTTTCCCGATCCGGACAGCCGACTCCTCACCGGACAAAACGCGGCGGAGTGTAACGCCCTGACCGCCCGGCGGCGCTGAACATCCGGGGCCGGACTCCGGCCCCGGTGCACGACATCCCCCCACGAAGGAAACCCCACATGACTTCCTCCGCCCCCTCCCCCGACGACCTCCCGGTCTACGACAGACTCGTGCGCGAGCGCGGTGACGTCGTGGCCGAGGTCCGCGAGGTGGCCGAGCGGACCCAGTTCGAGGTCCGCCAGGCGCTGGCGGGCACCGTCCGTCCCCGGCCGCCGCAGAACGGCCCGCGCCAGCAGCAGGGGCCCGGCGGCCCCCGCCACCCCCAGGGCGGTCCGCGCCAGCCGCAGGGCGGACCCCGGCAGCAGCAGGGGCAGGCACAGGGTCCCGGGCAGGGGCCTGGACAGCCGCAGGGTCCTGGTCCGCGGGGAGGCGGCCCGCAGGGTCACGGTCCGCGTCCGTTCGAGGACGGACCCCGGCAGGAAGACGGCGGGCCGCAGGAGGGCGGCGACGGGCACCACGAGGAGCCGCAGCGCCCCGACGCCGGCTGACCGCTGATCCCTGATACCTGATCCCTGATCTCCGATCTCCCCTCCCCGATCGTGTGCGGGCCGATTGCCGTCCCGCCGGGAGGGGCACTCGGTGCGCCGTGCACGAGCAAAGCCGAACAGCATCGCGCAGGATCCTGCTGACCGGGTGGTTCAGCTTCCGCGACGGGGAGGCGACCGCCGGGGACGTTCTGGCCCTGCACCGGGTCGAGACGGTGCTGCGCGGGTCCGGCACGCGGTACGACATCGCCTGGAGCCCCGGATTCCGGCCGGACGCGCTGCACCTCGACGCCGCACGGCCCCACGACTACTCGCACCTCGTGTTCGTGTGCGGGCCGCTGCACGGGCCGCAGGTGGAGGAGTTGCACCGGCGGTTCGCGCACTGCGTGCGGATCGCCGTGGGGACGTCGGTGATCGACCCGGACGAGCCGGCGGTCACCGGGTTCCACCGGGTGCTGGCCCGGGACGCGCCCGGCCGTGCGCCCACCGAGGACCTGGCGGCCCGCGCGCCCGATGTGCCGCCGCGGCCGGTGGTCGGGGTGATCCTCACCCACGGGCAGCACGAGTACGGGGCGCAGCGGCGGCACGGAGAGGTCGCCGAGCGGGTGACGCACTGGCTGGCCGGGAAGGACTGCGCGCGGCTGGAACTGGAGACACGGCTCGACACCCGCGACTGGCATCTGAACGCGACACCGGCGCAGGTGCAGTCGGTGCTGGCACGGCTCGACCTGGTCGTCACCGACCGGCTGCACGGGCTGGTACTGGCCCTGCGGGTCGGCACGCCGGTGATCGCGGTCGACCCGGTGGCGGGCGGCGCGAAGATGACGGCACAGGCGCGGGCCGTCGGATGGCCGGCGCTGCTGCCGGCGGAGCAGGTGGGCGAGCGACGGCTGGACCGGTGGTGGGACTGGTGCCTGACCTCCGGCCGGGTGGCTGCGCGGCAGGCCCGTGAGACGTTCCGCGAGGGCCGGCTGCCGGACGGCGCGGACCGTCTGCTGGAGGCGCTGACGACCCGCGCGGGCGCCGGTTAGGGCGCGGGTCCGCCGGGCACCCGGACCCACGTCCACCCTGGCGGTCGCGGTCGTTGGAGGAAGACGGTGTCCCTCGGTCGGCTCCCCGAACACGAACAGCACATCCTCGACGAGATCGAGCGGTCGCTGCGGCGTGACCGCCGCCTCAACCGGCTGCTGCGGGGCCGTCGGACGCGCCGCGGCCCCGATCCGAAGCGGTTCGCGGCCCGCGTGGCCCGCTGCGACCCGCGCGGCCGGACGGTCGCCCTCCTGGCCGTGATGTCGGCGGCCCTGATGGTGACGGGCCTCGTCACGGCGGCGCCGTGGGCGATGTGGACGTTCGCGGTGGTGTGGCCGGTGGTGGTGTTCCTGGGATTCCGGCTGCTCTCCAGGTGGTCGGGCGACGCGGGCCCGTCCGACGGGCGGTGAGAACCCGCGCGAGCCGCGCACGCCCACACCGGCCGCTCCCGGCACGGCCCGCTGCCCGGGCGGCCCCGGAGTGCGGCCCCCCGCACCTGGGCAGGGTCCGGGGCACGTCGGCGGGTGTGCGGGGTCAGCCCGTGTAGCGGCGGGCCTTCGAGGCGCGTTGGGTGGGCTCCAGGAGGCGGAGGCGGGACTCGACCTCCCGGGGGAGCACACGGCGCTCGCGGAGGATCCACGGGAGGGCGGCCGCCGCCTCCGTGAAGGCGAGGAGCGACGTCGTGTCGCGCGGCACCGTGCGGGCCAGGTTCAGGGTGCGGCGCAGGGCGGGGACGACCGGGCGGCGGAGCCAGGTGAACCACAGGGTGTTGCGGATGCCGTGGCGGCGGCGCAGGGTCGCGTCGCGAGCCTCGGACGCCTGGTGGTGGATCGTGAGGTCGTCGGCGTAGACGAGCCACCAGCCGTCGGCGGCGAGGTCGACGGCGAGCAGTTCCTCCTCCCCGCCGAGCCACAGCTTGGGATGGAAGCCGCCCGCTTTCCGGAAGGCGTCCGTGCGCAGCACGGTCGCGGCGGCGAGGAAGGAGCCGAGCGCCGGTCCGGGCAGCCACGGCGGTCCCGGCACGGGCGACTCGCGCAGCTCGCGGACGATCGGGTCCTCGGTGCCGTGCGGCTCCACGACGATGCGGGCGGTGACGGAGACGACGCCGGGGTGCCGGTCGAGCAGGTCGGCGGCGCCGGCCAGGGAGCCGGGCGCCCACCACGAGTCGTCGTCGCAGAAGGCCACGTACGGGGTGGTGACCTCGCGGACCGCCAGGTTGCGGCCGACCGCGCCCAGGTTGCGGCCGGGGCGCAGCAGCCGGACCTCCGGGTGGTGGCGGGCGACGGCGTCGGCGGTGCCGTCGGTGGAGCCGTTGTCGGTGACGATCACCTCCGGCCGTTCGGGGAGTTCGGCGAGCCGGTCGAGGGTGCGCAGCAGCTCGCGGCGGCGGTTGTGGGTGATGACGACGACGGTGGTGCGGAGGTCGGTCATGCGGTCGCCCCTTCCAGTTCCAGCCTGCGGGCGGCGCGCTCCACGTGCGGGGGCAGCGGGCGGCGGGCGCGCAGAGCGGCGGGGAGCCGGGTGAGCGTCTCGCGCAGGGCGCGGCGGGCGGTCGTGTCGGCACGGGCCTCGGCGGCGAGGGCGCCGGTGCGGGCGAGGGCGTGTCGGACGGGGCGGCGCAGCCACGCGGTGAGCACCTCGTTGCGGCGCTGCTGGGCGGGCCGGCCCGGGCGGTCCGAGGTGGCCGGGTGGTGGTGGGCGACGACGTCGGGGCAGTGGGACACGCCCCAGCCGCGGGCGGCGAGGTCGTAGGCGAGGCAGGTCTCCTCGCCGCCGAAGAACAGCACCCGGTGGAAGCCGCCCGCGTCGAGGTAGGCGGTGCGGCGGACGACGGAGGCGCAGGCGAGGAAACCGAGCACCTGGACGCCGGGGAGGTCGGTGGCGGGGCCGAGGGGGGAGCGGGCGAGGAGGCCGTTGAGCGGGTCCTCGGCGTTCTCGGGGCCGACGAGGGTGCGGGCGGCGATCAGTCCGAGCCGGGGGTGGGCGTCGAACAGGTCGGCGGCGCGGTCGAGCGCGCCGGGCGCCCACCACGAGTCGTCGTCGGCGAACGCGACGTACGGGGTGTCCAGCGCGCGGGCGCCGTGGTTGCGGGCGAGGGCGCCGTGGTTACGGGTGAGGGCGAGGACCCGTACGTGGGGGAAGTCGCGGGCGACCATGGCGCGGGTGTCGTCGGTGGAGGCGTTGTCGGCGACGAGGATCTCCGGCCGTTCGGGCAGGTCGGTGAGGTGCCGCAGGGTGACCGCGAGTCGGTCGCGGCGGTCGCGGGTGGCGATGACGACGCCGACGCGGGGGTGGCGGGTCATGGAGCGGGCTCCTCGGGTGCGGGCAGGCGGTGCAGGGCGTCCAGTACTTCGCCGGGGGTGATGCGCAGCAGCGCCGGGTCGGGGCGGCGGGCGTGCGGGTCGCCCTCGGGGCCGTGCCACAGGGCGATGTGCCGGGGATGCGGGGGCGGGCCCCAGTGGCTCGGTGGGACGGGGCCGAACAGGGTGACGCTGGGAACGGCGTGGGCGGCGGCGAGGTGGGCGACGCCGGTGTCGCCGCTGACGACCGCGCGGGCGCCCGCGACGAGCGCGGACAGCCGGTGGAAGGGCAGGCCGCCGGAGAAGACGTCCGTGTCGGGCAGCCGGGCCTCCTTGGCGAGCCGTGCCACGAGGTCGTCCTCCCCCGCGCCCCCGGTGGCCACGACCCGCAGGCCCCGCCCGCGCAGGGCGGAGGCGACGGCGGCGTACCGCTCGACGGGCCAGCAGCGGGCGGGCGCCCCCGCTCCGGGGTGCAGGACGACCGCGCCGGGGGCGGGCGAGGGCGTGTGCGGGCGGGGCAGCCTCAGATCGGCCGGGTCGGCGTCGACGTCGTAGAAGGCCAGCAGCCGGCACCAGCGGTCGCGTTCGTGTTCGTCACGGTGCCAGGGCGGGCCCTCGATCTCGGGGGTGCCGGGGTGCGCGAAGGCGAACAGCCGCGCGGGGCGCAGGGCCTGCAGCAGGCGGTGGCTGGGCGGCCCGTTGCCGTGCAGGTCGACGGCGACGTCCGGGGGCGGCCCGCTCCAGTCGAGCGTGCGGGGGACGGCCCGGCCGGGCGCGGAGGCGGGCAGCAGCCGGTCGACGGCCCCGGTCGCCTCGGCGACGGGGGCGAGGCCGGCGGGCGCGGCCAGCACGATCTCGTGGTCCGGGAAGCCCCGCCGCAGCGCCCGCAGCGCGGGCACCCCGGCGAGCAGGTCCCCGAGCCCGAGCGCCCGCAGCACGAGCACCCGGAGGGACGTCATCGCGTGACCTCTTTGAGGAGGCGTTCCCAGTCGTCGAGGAAGCGGGGCAGGCCGTAGCGGGCGAGGGCGGCGGCGCGGGCGAGCTCGCCGGTGCGGCGGGCGGCCAGGGGGTCGGCGACGAAGTCCCGTACCGCGTCGGTGAGGACCTCGACGCGGTTGGAGACGACGCCGGCGCCGGGCGGCACCGCCTCGGTGACCTCGGTGGTGGCGAGGGCGACGACGGGCATGCCGAGGTGCATGGCCTCCAGCAGGGACAGGCCGAGGGAGGTCCAGCGCACCGGGTGCACGTAGACGCGGCGGCGGGCCATCTCGGCGTGCAGGCGGGCCTGGGTCAGTTCGTGGGAGCGGCACCGGTCGGCGGGCAGTCCCAGGTGGCCGGCGAGGCCTTCGGTGCCCATGCCGAACACGTCGAGCGGCGCGGCGGCGGCGAACCCGGGCAGCAGGTCGGTGCCGGTCGTACGGCCGCGCCGCACCGGCTCGTTGACGACGACGGCGGCGTGCGGCAGCTCACCCGTCCACAGCGGGCCGGGGTCGACGATGCCGTGCTCGATCACCGTCGTGGGGGTGCGGCCGGCGTCCCACATCAGCCGGTTGAAGTGGGTGACGTGCACGAGGGTCACGCCGGGGATGTCCGCCGCGGGGTGCCGGGTGTCGGGGACGTCGCCGTGCGGGGCGTTGTGCTCCAGGTAGACCAGCGGCGGGCGGCGGCGCAGCCAGCGGTCCACGAGGCCGATCTCGTGCGGGCGTTGCAGCACGACGACGTCGACGTCCTGCTCGGCCAGGCGCTCCGGCTCCACCTCGACGACCGTGTCGGGCCAGTCGAAGGTGCGGGCGCGGCCGAGTCCGTCGGGTCCGCGGTCCGGGGTGACGGGGACGACGTAGGTGTGCGGTCCCTGCACGAAGGCCGTGGTCCACGACCCGTGCACATGCCACAGCAGGATTCTCATGCCACCTCCACGAGCTTGTCGACCGCGGCGACGACGTCGAACGCGGTCACGGTGTCCAGGCAGGGATGGCCCGGTACGGGGCAGCGCCGGGCGCGGCTTCCGGCGCACGGGGCGTCCTGGTCGCCGAGCAGCAGGTGGGGCACGCCGTAGGGGCGCCACCGCTCGGCGGGGACGACCGGCGCGAACAGCGACACCACAGGGGTGCCGACGGCGGCGGCGAGATGGGCGGGGCCGGTGTTGCCCGCGACGACGCAGTCGGCGCCCGCGAGCACCCCGGCGAGCCGCGGGGCGTCGGTGCGGCCGCCCAGGTCGACGGCGCGGCCGCCGGCGACGTACGCGGTGAGGTCGCGTTCCCCCGCGCCTCCGGTGACGACGACGCGCCGTCCGGCGGCGGTCAGTTCGCGGACCGCCTGCGCGCAGCGTCCGGGGCTCCAGGCGCGGGCGGGCACGCTGGCGCCCGGGTGGACGACGACGTACGGCCCGTCGCCGGTCAGCCCGTCGGCGGCGGGCGGCGGGAGGACCCGTAGCCTGCCGTCGTCGACGCGGGGGAAGCCGGCCGCCTCGGCGAGGTCGAGGGCGGCCTCGGCCTCGTGGGCGTGCGGGGCGCGGTGGTGGCGTACGTCGAGGAGGCTGCCGGGGTGGTCCTCGCTGTCGGCGGCGATGAAGGGCACGCCGGCCAGCCGCAGCAGCAGCGCGGTGGGCAGCGGCGACTGGTGGAACGAGGTGAGGACGAGCGCGGCGTCGGCGTCGACGGACGCGACGAGCTTCTCGATGTCGTCCCGGTCCACGGGCGGCGGCCGGAACCCGGTCCACGGGGACTCCCAGACGAGCACCTCGTCCACCCCGGGCAGCAGCCGCGCGGCGGGCGCCCCCTGCGGTCCGCACAGCAGGGTGACGTGGTCGGCGCGGGCGGCGACGGCCCGTACGGCGGGCCCGGCGAGCAGCACGTCGCCGAAGCTGTCGAGCCGGGTGACGAGGGCTCTCACAGGTACCTCCGGGTCCGGGGCGGCGCCGCGTCCGGGCCGGCCGGCAGGCGCCCGGCCCGTCCGGAGGCCACCCGCGCGTGCTCGGCGTCGGCGTACAGCCCCAGCGTGGGGGCGCCGCCCGGTGCCTCCCACGGCGGGCCGTCGAGGATCATCCGTACGGCGGCGGGCAGGTCGCGCGCCACGTGCGGGGCGGCAGCGGTCTCCTCGGGGCGGGTGACGGACGTGGGGACGAGGACGGCGTGCGCGCCGGCCCGGCAGGCGGCCTCGACGTCGGAGCCGATGTCGCCGACGACCACGCAGTCGGCGGGGTCGACGCCCAGCCGGCCGGCGGCGTCGAGGATCATGCCGGGCCGGGGTTTGCGGCAGGGGCAGCCGTCGTCGGGGCCGTGCGGGCAGAAGGCCCGGACGTCGAACGGGCCGAGGAGTTCCTCGACGCGCTTGTTGACGCGCCGCACGTCGGCCTCGGTGAGCAGTCCGCGGGCCACGCCGGACTGGTTGGTGACGACACCGAGGCGGATACCGCGGGCGCGCAGCGCGTCGAGCGCCTCGCGCGCCCCTTCGACGGGGCGCACGCGCTCCGGGGCGGCGTTGTAGGGGACGTCGTGCACCAGGGTGCCGTCCCGGTCGAACAGCACCGCCCGCACGGGGCTCATCGGGCCACCTCGCGCCAGGCGGGGGCGTGCCGGTGGCGCCAGGCGCCGGCCAGGCGGTGCCAGGTGGCGGCGGGCGGGATGACCACGCTGGTGGCGAGCACGGTCGCTACCTCCTCGGGGGTGCGCGGCCCGGGCGCGATGCGGGCACGGGCGAACTCGGCGGTGCCGGCCGCCCACCCCGCCGCGCAGGCCGCGGCGGCTCTGCGGTGTCCGGTGACGGCGAGCGCGCACGCGGCGGCGCCGGCGGCGGTGATCGCGGTGTGCCGGCGGATGCGTCCGCGCGGTGAGACGGCCCTCTCCCACCAGCCGGGGCCGTGCAGCCGCCGCATCAGGGCGTCGTCGGCGTGGCCGCGCTGCTCGCGCACCGACGCCCAGCGGGAGGCGGGGCGCACGGGGTGCAGGGTGGTGCGGCAGCCGCGGCGGATGCGCCAGCCGGCGTCGAGGAGCCGCAGCGCGAGGTCGGCGTCCTCGCGGTGCGCGCGGGGGAAGCGTTCGTCGAAGCCTCCGGCCCGGCGCAGGGCCTCGGTCCGGTAGGCCATGTCGGCGCTGATCCAGCGGGCACGGGCCAGTCCCGCGGTGCCGCGTTCCCAGTCGGTGGGGCGGCGTCCGCCGGGCAGCGGCACGGTGATGACGCCCGGCACGCCCGCGGTGTCGGGCGTCGCCTCGTCGAGGTCCCGCTGGAGCTGGGCGCACCAGTGCGGCCCGACCTGGACGTCGTCGTCGACGAACACCACCCAGGGTTCGGTGACGGCGCGCAGTCCGGTGTTGCGGGCGGCGGCGGGGCCGCGGGCCTCTCCCGGCAGCACGGTGGTGCGGGCGCGCAGGTCGCCGAGGACGCTCAGCGCGTGCTCCAGCGGCTCCGGGTCGGGGACGGGCGTGGCGGGACGGTCGTCGACGAGGACGATGCGCTCCGGGCACGGTCCGCACGCGGCGGCCAGCGCGGCGAGGCAGTCGGCGAGGCTGTCCCGCACCAGGGTGGGGATCACGACGGCGTACGGCGTCATCGCGGCGCCCTCCCTCCGCACCCGGCGCACGGCCCGCCCGGGCGCGGGCCCGCGGGGGCGGGGCGGCGCTCGGGGAACGGGGCGTGGTCACCGGGGTCGTGCATGGGAGTGGGCTCCGTCCCTGCGTCGGGCCAGTTGTGCGGGGAGCGGGTGCCGCACCCGACCTGCGTCAAACCGTTGGACACAGCTCGTCCTGCTTCGTGTGGATATGCGGCGCTCTGCACCAGCGTGCACCGAGACGCAGTCCGGCGCAGGTCGGAGGGCGGGACGGGCCGGGGGTCGCCCGACCGTCCGGTGACAACGCTCACCGGGCGCGATCACCCGGACGGACGCACGCGGAAGCGGACGGTTCCGCAGCTGCCGGCGCCGGGGAAGGCGGAGCCGGGGGCGGTGTACCGCTGAAGGCGGGAGCGGCGGCAGGCTCCTAGGATCGGGGCGTGGCCACCTTCGAGCTCCAGCGCACCGTGTCCCTGCTCCCCGCCGAGGCCTGGCGGCGGGTCACCACATGGCCCCGGCACGGTGAGGTGGTCCCGCTGACCCATGTCACCGTCACCACTCCCCCGCCCACCGGCCAGGGCACCCTGTTCGTCGCCCGCACGGGCACGGGTCCGCTCGGCTTCGACGATCCGATGGAGGTCACGGCGTGGCGGCCTCCCGCGGGCGACTCCCCCGGGTTCTGCCGCCTGGAGAAGCGCGGGCGGACGGTCATGGGATGGGCGGAGATCGAGGTGCACGCGCGTCCCGGCGGACGATGCCGGGTGGTGTGGCGGGAGGACGTCCGGGTGCGTTTCCTCCCCGCCGCGTGCGACGGGCTGCTGGCGCGGGCCGGACGTGTGATGTTCGGGCGGGCGGTGGACCGGCTGTTGCGAGGATGCTGAACTCCGCGAGTCCCGTCGAAGGCCCGGATTCCGTGCGCCGCCGGAAAAGCAGTCGCGTCCCGTGCCGCGGGCCACTACCTTCCCGGTGGCATCTGACCCGACCACGGGAAGGCCTGGCATGGGCACCGAGGGCGTACGGACCGACCGCTTGAGCATTCTGCTGGAGCAGTTCGACAAGGCGACGGACATGGCCCGTGCGCGACTGTCGGGACTGGGCGACGAGGAGTACCTCTGGGAGCCGGTCCCCGGCTGCTGGTCGATCCGGCGGCGCGGCGAGGCGGTGACGCCCAGGGCCTTCGGGCCCGGCGAGTGGGTGCTCGACCTGGGCGAACCGGACATCCCGGCGGGCGAGTACGCGGAAGTGGCCCGGCAGGCGGCCTCCGGGATGAGCGTCGAGAAGATCGCCGAGGACTGGAGCGTGAGTGTGGCGCGGGTCGAGGAGGTCCTCGCCCACACCGGGGAACCGGAGCCGGACGACACGCCGCTCACGACCATCGCGTGGCGGCTGAACCACTTGCACTACGAGTTCGCGGGCGGCTGGGAGTGGGCCTTCGGTGAGCAGCGGCAGGACCCGAAGCGGATGGTCGACTTCACGCCCTCCGCAGCCGTCGCGCTGGAGCGCTTCTGGGAGACCGTCGACCGGTGGCGGACCGCCCTGGGCGGCGTCACCGAGGAGCAGCTCGACACGGTCGGCTTCTCGCAGTACCCCTACGGTTCCGACGCCGACGAGCCGTTCGTCGGCGTGATCGCGGGAGCCAACCTGGAGTTCGTCCACCACATGGCCGAGATCGCACTCCTGCGGGACCTGTGGCGGGTCCGGCACGCGCTGACGGGACGCTGACGGTCCGCCCGGCGCCGGCGGGACGGTCGGCGAGGGCAGCCGCTCAGGCCACCGAGCCGATGGTGCGGGCCGGGGGCCGCGTGTCGTGGTGGATGGGGGTGTGCGCGCCCGTGAGGGCGGTGCCGGTGCCGCCTCGGCGGTCGGCGACGATCTCCGCCGCGATGGACAGGGCCGTCTCCTCGGGGGTGCGGGCGCCCAGGTCGAGGCCGATCGGGGACCTGAGGCGGGCCAGCTCCAGCTCGGTGACGCCTGCCTCGCGCAGACGGGTGTTGCGGTCCAGATGGGTGCGGCGGGAGCCCATCGCGCCGATGTAGGCCACGGGCAGACGCAGCGCCAGCTTCAGCAGCGGGACGTCGAACTTGGCGTCGTGGGTGAGGACGCACAGCACGGTGCGGGCGTCGACCTCCGTGCGGGCCAGGTACTCGTGCGGCCACTCCACGACGAGCTCGTCCGCCTCGGGAAACCGCGCCCGGGTCGCGAACACCGGCCGCGCGTCGCACACGGTGACGTGGTGGCCGAGGAACTTGCCGACCCGCACCAGCGCCGCCGCGAAGTCGATCGCACCGAACACGATCATCCGGGGCGGCGGCACCGACGACTCGACCAGCACGGTGACCGGCGCCCCGCAGCGCGAGCCCTCCTCCCCGATCCGCACGGTGCCGGTGCGGCCCGCGTCCAGGAAGGCGCCCGCCTCGGCGACGACCGTGCGGTCCAGCTCCGGACGCGCGCCGAAGCCGCCCTCGTAGGAGCCGTCGGGGCGGACCGTGAGCGCGCGGCCGCGCAGGTGCTCGGGGCCCTCGACGACGCGCGCGAGCGCCGTCGCCCGCCCGCCGGACGCCGCGGCGAGCGCGGATGCCAGCACGGGGCGGGCGGGGTCGGACGCCCGCACGGGGGTGACCATGACGTCGATGATCCCGCCGCAGGTGAGGCCGACGGCGAAGGCGTCCTCGTCGCTGTAGCCGAACCGCTCGAGGACGGTCACGCCGTCCTCGAGCGCACGGACGCACAGCTCGTACACCGCGCCCTCCACGCATCCGCCGGAGACCGATCCGACCGCCGTGCCGTCGGCGTCGACCGCGAGCGCGGCTCCGGCCCCGCGGGGCGCGCTGCCGCCGACGGCCACCACGGTGGCGACGGCGAAGTCACGTCCCTCGGCGACCCACCGGTGGAGTTCCTCGGCGATGTCCAGCATGTCTCGCTCTCCTCAACTGCGGTACGCGGACGACGAACGACCCTCTCAGCGCACCCCGAGCCAGTTCTCGATCGGGGCGAGGGCGAAGAAGACCAGGAAGACGACGGTCAGTCCCCACATGAACGGGCCGACCTCCCGCGCCCGGCCCTGGCCGGTCCTGATCGCGACGTACGAGACGACACCGGCGGCCACGCCCGCGGTGATCGAGTAGGTGAACGGCATGACCACCACGGTCAGGAACACCGGGATCGCGGTGGCGCGGTCGGCCCAGTCGACGTGGCGGGCGTTCGACATCATCATCGCGCCGATGACCACCAGGGCAGCGGCGGCGACCTCGCCCGGGACGATCGCCGTCAGCGGGGTGAAGAACAGGCACGCGGCGAAGAACAGCCCGGTGACGACGGAGGACAGGCCGGTACGGGCGCCCTCGCCCACGCCGGTCGCGGACTCGACGAACACCGTCTGGCCGGACGCTCCCGCGACGCCGCCGATCGCGCCGCCGGCGCCGTCGATGAACAGCGCCTTCGACAGGCCCGGCATCCGGCCCTTGTCGTCGGCGAGCTTCGCCTCCGTGCCGACGCCGATGATGGTCGCCATCGCGTCGAAGAACCCGGCCAGGACGAGGGTGAAGACGATCATCCCGACCGTCATCGCGCCGACCTCGCCCCAGCCGCCGAACTCGACGTGCCCGAAGAGGGAGAAGTCCGGCATCGACACCGCGCCGCCCTTCAGCTCGGGCGGGCCGCTCGCCCACTGGTCGGGGTCGATCACGCCGGACGCGTTGAGCACGACGGCTAGTACGGTGCCGCCGGTGATGCCGATGAGGATGGCCCCGGACACGCCGCGCGCCTGGAGCACGAAGACGGCGAGCAGGGTGATCGCGAACAACAGGACCGGCCAGCCCGCCAGTTCGCCCGACGGACCGAGGGTGACCGGGGTGGACTCGCCCTGGT
This sequence comes from Streptomyces werraensis, assembly GCA_014656175.1. Classification (GTDB taxonomy): domain Bacteria; phylum Actinomycetota; class Actinomycetes; order Streptomycetales; family Streptomycetaceae; genus Streptomyces; species Streptomyces werraensis. The sequence goes on along the minus strand of BNBX01000002.1, from coordinate 543,942 downwards.
GGACGAAGCCCGCCTTGTAGAAGCCGATCAGGGCGATGAACAGGCCGATGCCCATGGTGATCGCGTGCTTCAGGGCGAGCGGGATGGCGTTCATGATCATCTCGCGGAGGCCGGTGACGACCAGCAGCATGATGACCACGCCGTACATCACGCACATGCCCATCGCCTGCGGCCAGGTCATCTCCGGGGCGACCTGGGAGGCGAGGACGCCGGACACGGAGAGGCCGGCGGCCAGGGCGAGGGGGACCTTTCCGAAGAAGCCCATGAGGAGCGTGGAGAGGGCGGCGGCGAAGGCGGTCGCGGTGATGAGGGCGGTGGGGGCGAGGGTGTCCCCCGCGGCGTCCTCGCCGGAGAGGATCAGGGGGTTGAGGAGGAGGATGTACGCCATCGCCATGAAGGTGGTGGTGCCGCCGCGGAGTTCGCGGGCGAGGGTCGATCCTCTGTGGGTGATGTGGAAGTAGCGGTCCAGCCAGGACCGTCCGGCCGGGACGCGGGATCCTGTTCCCGCGTCCTCGGCCGTGGTCTTCGGTTGCAGTGACTGTTGGGTCATGTGGGCCTGCTCCCAAGGTTCATAGGGGCACCCGGCGCCTTCCGCGGAGGGGGGCGGCGGGATTTGGGGAGGTGCACGACCCGGGGGACGGCCCGAGACGAACGGTGGTGCCGGGGCTGGGGCGCGTGGGTACGCGCGTGCCCGGCGGGGGTGCCGCTGCGCCCACCCGTGCCGCCCGGGGGTCCCCCCAGGCCCTCAAGGCACTGGGGGAGGCACGAATGCCCGCAGCTGGGGCGGCTACCGGGGCGGAAGCGCCCTCAGGGGCGCGGGGAACCGCGCGACCAGCCACGGCAGACCCGCACCCGGCGTCACGACGTGCCCGTCAGATGTTCCGGGCGGACCGGTGTTCTGTTCAGCTCCAGACCCGTTGCCGCTCGGATCGCTGCCAGCACCGCCGGTGTCGAGGACAGGGTCGGGGCCTCGCCGACTCCTCGGAGGCCGTACGGTGCGTGGTCGTCGGCGAGTTCCAGGACGTCGACCGGGATGGTCGGGGTGTCGAGGATCGTCGGGATGAGGTAGTCCGTGAAGGACGGGTTCCGTACCTTCGCCGTCTTCGGGTCGACCAGGATCTCCTCCATGACCGCCATGCCCAGACCCTGGGTGGTCCCGCCCTGGATCTGGCCCACGACGGACAGCGGGTTGAGCGCCTTGCCGACGTCCTGGGCGCAGGCCAGCTCGATCACCTTCACCAGGCCCAGTTCCGTGTCGACCTCGACGACCGCGCGGTGCGCGGCGAAGGAGTACTGCACATGGCCGTTGCCCTGGCCGGTGCGCAGGTCGAAGGGTTCGGTGGGGCGGTGGCGCCACTCCTCCTCGACCTCGACGGCCTCGTCGCCGAGGACGTCCACCAGGTCGGCGAGGACCTCGCCGCCGTCGGTGACGACCTTGCCGCCCTCCAGCAGGAGCTCGGCGTGCGCCCAGGCGGGGTGGTAGGAGCCCAGCTTGCGCCGGCCCAGGTCGAGAACCTTCTCGCGCACCAGCTCGCAGGCGTGTCTGATCGCGCCGCCGGTGACGTACGTCTGGCGGGACGCGGACGTCGAACCGGCCGAGCCGACACGGGTGTCGGCCGGGTGGATCGTCACCTGGTCGACGCCCAGCTCGGTGCGGGCGATCTGGGCGTGCACGGTGACGCCGCCCTGGCCGACCTCGGCCATCGCGGTGTGCACGGTGGCGACCGGTTCGCCGCCGACGACCTCCATGCGGACGCGGGCGGTGGAGTAGTCGTCGAAGCCCTCGGAGAAGCCGACGTTCTTGATGCCGACCGCGTAGCCGACGCCGCGGACGACGCCCTCGCCGTGCGTGGTGTTGGACAGGCCGCCGGGGAGCTGGCGCACGTCGGCGCCCTCGCTGGACTCCCACTGGCGCTCGGGCGGCAGGGGCATCGCCTTGACGCGGCGCAGGAGTTCGGCGACCGGTGCCGGTGAGTCGACGGGCTGTCCGGTGGGCAGCAGCGTGCCCTGCTCCATGGCGTTGCGCTGCCGCAGCTCCACCGGGTCCATGCCGAGACGCGCCGCGAGCTTGTCCATCTGCGCCTCGTAGGCGAAGCACGCCTGCACCGCGCCGAAGCCGCGCATCGCGCCGCAGGGCGGGTTGTTGGTGTAGAGGGCGATCGCCTCGATGTCGACGTCGTCCACGGCGTACGGGCCGACGCCGAGCGAGGAGGCGTTGCCGACCACGGCCGGGGAGGCGGAGGCGTAGGCGCCGCCGTCCAGGACGATGCGCGCCTTGACGTGGGTCAGCTTGCCGTCCGCGGTGGCCCCGTGCTCGTAGTACAGCTTGGCGGGGTGGCGGTGCACGTGGCCGAAGAAGGACTCGAAGCGGTTGTAGACGATCTTGACGGGTTTGCCGGTGCGCAGGGCGAGGAGGCAGGCGTGGATCTGCATGGACAGGTCCTCGCGTCCCCCGAACGCGCCGCCGACGCCGGCCAGGGTCATGCGCACCTTGTCCTCGGGGAGGCCGAGCACGGGGGCGATCTGGCGCAGGTCGGAGTGGAGCCACTGGGTGGCGATGTAGAGGTGGACGCCGCCGTCCTCCTCGGGGACGGCGAGCCCGGACTCGGGGCCGAGGAAGGCCTGGTCCTGCATGCCGAAGGTGTACTCGCCCTCCACGATCACGTCGGCGCGCCCGCGGGCCGACGTGACGTCGCCGCGCACGATGGGCTGGCGGTGCACGATGTTGGGGTGCGGGACGTGTCCGATGTGGTGGTCGTCGCGGTGCTCGTGGATCAGGACCGCGTCCGGCGCCGTCGCGGACGCCTCGTCGGTGATGACGGGGAGTTCGCGGTACTCCACCTTGATCTTGGCGGCGGCGCGCCGGGCGGTCTCCGGGTGGTCGGCGGCGACGATCGCGACGGGTTCGCCGTGGTGGCGGACCTTGCCGTGGGCGAGGACCGGGGTGTCCCGGATCTCCAGGCCGTAGTGCTTCACCTCGGCGGGCAGGTCGTCGTACGTCATGACGGCGTACACGCCCGGGGTGGCCAGGGCCTCCGCGGTGTCGAGGGAGACGATCTCGGCGTGGGCGACGGTGGAGCGCAGGATCTGGCCCCAGAGCATGTCCTCGTGCCACATGTCGGAGGAGTACGCGAACTCGCCGGTGACCTTGAGGGTGCCGTCGGGGCGGAGGGTGGACTCGCCGATGCCGCCCTTGGTGCCCGAGCCTTGTGTGATCTTCGTGGGAACGCCGTTCGTGGGCATGCTCAGACCCCCTCGGACTGGCGGGCGGCCGCGAGGCGGACCGCGTCCATGATCTTCTCGTAGCCGGTGCAGCGGCAGAGGTTGCCGGAGAGCGCCTCGCGGATGTCCGCGTCGGACGGGCTGGGGTTGCGCTCCAGCATCTCGTCGGCGGCGACCAGCAGCCCGGGTGTGCAGAAGCCGCACTGGACGGCGCCGGCGTCGATGAACGCCTGCTGCACGGGCGAGAGTTCCACGTTCCCGCCGGCCTGCGAGTCGGTGCCCCGCGCCTGCCAGGCCCTGGCCTCGTCGAGCGAGGTGCCGCAGACGCCGCCGGTCCCGTCGCTGCCGCAGGCGCGCTGCCGGGCGAAGTCCGCCAGGCCCTCCACGGTGACGACCTCGCGGCCCTCGGCCTGTCCGGCGGCGACCAGACAGGAGCACACGGGCACGCCGTCCAGCCGTACGGTGCAGGAGCCGCACTCGCCCTGTTCGCAGGCGTTCTTGGAGCCGGGCAGGCCGAGGCGCTCACGCAGGACGTAGAGCAGGGACTCGCCCTCCCAGACGTCGTCGGCCTGCTGGGGGCGTCCGTTGACGGTGAAGTTGACGCGCATTACGCGGCTCCCTCCGTGGTGCGGTGGGCGCCGCGGTACGACTCCCAGGTCCAGGTCAGGGTGCGGCGCGCCATCACGCCGACCGCGTGACGGCGGTAGCTCGCGGTGCCGCGCACGTCGTCGATGGGGTTGCAGGCGGCTGCGCACAGGTCGGCGAACTGCTTCGCCACGGACGGGGTGATGATCTTCCCGTTGTCCCAGAAACCGCCTTCCTCCAGAGCCGCGTTGAGGAAGTCCTCGGCGGCCTTCGCCCGGACGGGGGTCGGGGCGGCCGAGCCGATGCCGGTGCGTACCGTGCGCGTCTGCGGGTGAAGGGCGAGGCCGAAGGCGCACACGGCGATGACCATGGCGTTGCGGGTGCCGACCTTGGAGTACTGCTGCGGTCCGTCGGCCTTGCGGATGTGGACGGCGCGGATCAGCTCGTCGGGTGCGAGCGCGTTGCGTTTCACGCCGGTGTAGAAGTCGTCGACGGGGATGCGGCGGGACCCTCGTACGGACTCCACCTCGACCTCGGCGCCGGCCGCGAGCAGGGCCGGGTGGGCGTCGCCGGCCGGGGAGGCGGTGCCGAGGTTGCCGCCGACGCCGCCGCGGTTGCGGATCTGCGGGGAGGCGACCGTGTGGGAGGCGAGGGCGAGGCCCGGCAGCTCGGGGCGCAGCTGCTCCATGATCGTCGCGTAGGGGACGGAGGCGCCGAGCCGTACGGTGTCCCGGCCCACCTCCCATTCGTAGAGATCACCGATGCGGGTGAGGTCCATCAGGTACTCGGGACGGCGGTGGTCGAAGTTGATCTCGACCATCACGTCGGTGCCGCCCGCGATCGGCACAGCGGTGGGATGCTCGGCCTTCGCGGCGAGCGCCTCCTCCCAGCTGGCGGGGCGAAGGAAGTCCATGACCGGCTCTCTTCTTCGTCTCGTGGGGCGTACAGATTGAGCCAATCCGTGTGCGGCGGGCCCGGCTCGTTCCTGCGGTGTTCACGTGGAGTGCGTTCAGTACACCGCCGCGTACTCCGCCCGGGTCAGTCACCGAAACCATGAAGGAGTTGGCTGGCCAACGCGGGCATCTTGTAGATTCGTATGAACGGAGAGCCTCGGTAACCTTCCGGTCTTCCTCCAGCAACGCGGGAGGCGATCGGGAGCCGGCGGAGCATGTCCGCAGGCCAGTCCCACGGGCGTCTCCCGACCATCCCTTCACCCTCCCCACGGGTACCGAGACAAGGAACGGCGGCGACGAGAATGCGGCTGCGCGCACTGTTGGACACCGACGCGCTGGGCCTGAAGCTGCTCGGCGGGGAGGACGAGCTGGACCGCGGTGTGCGCGGGGTGATGACCACCGACCTGCGCGACCCGAGCCGCTATCTGTCCGGCGGCGAGCTGGTGCTGACCGGGCTGGCCTGGCGCCGCGACGCCGCCGACTCCGAGCCGTTCGTACGGATCCTGGTGCAGGCCGGGGTGGCCGCCCTGGCCGCGGGCGAGGCGGAGCTGGGGGACGTCCCCGAGGACCTGGTCGTGGCGTGCGCGCGACACCGGCTGCCGCTGTTCGCGGTGCACGAGTCGGTGGCCTTCGCGACCATCACCGAGCATGTCGTACGACAGGTGTCCGGCGAACGCGCCGGGGACCTGGCGGCCGTCGTCGACCGGCACCGGCGGATGATGACCTCCGGCCCGGCGGGCGGCGGCCCCGACGTGGTGCTCGACCTGCTCGGCTCCGACCTGGACCTGCGCGCCTGGGTGCTCTCCCCCACCGGCCGGCTGATCGCCGCGCCCAAGGAGACCGCGGGGGCGCGCGGCACCGTGCCCGCGCTGGCCCCCGAGGCGTGCGCGCGGCTCGCGGCGGAGCATCTGGCGGCCGTGCGGACCGGGCGGCGCGGCCCGCACCGGGTGGTACTGGACCGGACGACGTACAGCCTCTTCCCGGTGCGGGGCAGCGGGCACGGTCCGTCCTCGGAGCCGGCCGACCCGCGCGAGACGATGCTCGCGGACTGGCTGCTGGCGGTCGAGGCGGACGCCGGGGACTGGGCCGAGGAGCGGCTGGACCTGCTGCAGGGCGTCACCCAGCTGATCGCCGTCGAGCGGGACCGGCGGGACGCGGCGCGCACGGTGCGGCGGCGGCTCGCGCAGGAGGTGCTGGAGCTGGTGCAGACGGGCGCCGCGCCCGCGGAGATCGCGGCGCGCCTGCGGGTCGCCGCGCCGGTGCTGCTGCCCGGACTCGGCACCGCGCCGCACTGGCAGGTCGTGGTCGCCCGGGTCGAGTGGGAGGACGGGCGCGGCGACGCCGGCCCGGTCACGCAGGCGCTGCTCGAGGAGATCCTCGTCGACCCTGCGTCGACCGGACCCGAGCCCTCCGACCGGATCGCGGTGGCGCACACCGGCGACGAGGCGATCGCGCTGGTCCCGCTGCCGTCCGTGACCGACGAGCACGACGAGGCCGGGCCCGGTGTGCTGGCCGACGCGCTGCTGGATTCCGTGCGGGGGCCGCTGACGGCGGGACTCGACGGCGACGGGCGGCTCACCGTCGGGGTGTCCGCCGCCGTGCACTCGGCCGAGGGGCTGCGCGGCGCGCTGGAGGAGGCCCGGCACGCACGCCGGGTCGCCGCGGCCCGCCCCGGCCGGGTGTGCGCGGCCGGACACCAGGAGCTGGCCTCGCACGTGCTGCTGCTGCCGTTCGTCCCCGACGACGTGCGGCGCGCGTTCACCGCCCGGCTGCTGGACCCGCTGCGCGAGTACGACCGCCGGCACCGCGCCGAGCTGATCCCCACCCTGGAGGCTTTCCTCGACTGCGACGGCTCCTGGACCCGCTGCGCCACCCGCCTCCACCTGCACGTGAACACGCTCCGCTACCGCGTCGGCCGCATCGAGCAGTTGACGGGGCGTGACCTGTCGCGGCTGGAGGACAAGCTGGACTTCTTCCTGGCGCTGCGGATGAGCTGAGCGCCGGCCGGCCCGCGACCGGGCCGGCCGCGAGGCCCGTCGGCGACGGCGCTCCCCTCCCTGGCCCGGCCCACAGGCCGGACTCCCCGGTTCCGTCCCGCTCCCCATGACTTTGTGAAATCCTTCACCCGCCCTCTTGGCCGGGCCCGGTGGTTCGTGCTGAGATGCGGCCACCACTCAACAGCTCGATGGCGTGCTCGGGGAGGGCAACGTGGCGCATACCGCCATGTCCGGTGACGGAACGACCGCCGAAGACGATCCCCTCCAGACGGCGGTGTGGCGGCTTCGCTCCCGCGCCTGCTGGGTGGACGCGGCCGCACTGCTCACCCCCGCCACCCCTCGGGCGGCCCTGCAGCGGGCGTCGCTGCTGGTGGAGCGGTGTCTGTACACCGAGGCGGGGTGGGAGGACGCGGAGGACGCGCTGCGCACGGCGGAGGCCCTGGCGCACACCGACGACGAGCGGGGCGCGGCCGCTTGTGAACGCGGGTACTTGGCCTACGCCGCCACGCTGTTCCAGGTCCGGGACCGGGCCGACGAGGCGCGCGCCGCGCTGGGCCGCGCCGCCGCGCTGATCGCGCCCGGCGCACCGGGGCGGCCGCTGCTGGACTTCCGGCGCGGGCTGATCGCGGAGAACCTCACCCGCTCCCCGCAGGCCGCCCGCGCGGCGTACCGGCGGGCCCACGCGGGCGCCACCGCCCATACCGACCCGCTGCTGCTGTCCGCCACCTGGCGCCATCTCGCCGGACTCGCCCTGCGCGAGGGTGAGCTGACGGAGGCCCGGCACGGGTTCGCGGAGTCGCTGCGGATCCGGGAGGAGCTGGGGTATCTGGTCGGCACGGCGCCGGCGTTGGTCTCCCTCGCGGACACGGAGACGGAGCCGGAGGCCTCCCGCCTGCGCGAGGAGGCCCGCCGTCTGTTCCGCCTCCTGGGCGGAGTCCCCACCTGGCTCGCCCACCGCCTCGCTCCCCCGGAAACGGACGCGGCGACGGCGTGAGGGGTCATGCGGGTGCCTCGTTCGGGTGAACCAGGGATCGGCTCAGGGAGGTCAGGAAGGGGCGTCCCCCTGCTCCGCTCCTACTGCGCGCCGTTGAAGTGCTCGCCCACCAGCGCCCGCACCACGTCCAGGTCGCCCGCGATCAGGGCGTCGAGCAGGGCCGTGTGTTCGTGGGCGTCCGCGATCAGTTCGGCCCGGGTGCCGCTGCCGGGGGCGTTGCCGCCGACCAGGGGCCACTGGGCGCGGCGGTGCAACTCCTCTGCCACGCCGACCAGTTGCTGGTTGCCGGCGAGGGCGAGGACCGCGCTGTGGAAGGCGCGGTCGGCCTCGGCGTAGGTCGCGCGGCAGCCGGAGGACGCGGCGCGGACGGTGGCCTCGGCGAGCGGGCGCAGTGCGGCCCACCGCTCGGGCGGGACCGTACGGGCCAGCCGCAGCATCACCGGCACCTCGATCAGCGCGCGCACCTCCGCCAGCTCGGCCAGCTCGCGCGGGCCGCGCTCGACGACCCGGAAACCCCGGTTCGGCACGACCTCGACCGCGCCCTCCTGGGCGAGCTGCTGCATGGCCTCACGGACGGGCGTGGCGGAGACGCCGAAGCGCTCGGCCAGCACGGGCCCCGAGTAGACCTCGCCGGGCCGCAGGTCACCGGTGACCAGCGCGGTGCGCAGGGCGGCGAGGACCTGGCCGCGTACCGACGACCGCTGGACGGCGGGCCGTGGGCGCGGCAGGACGGGCTCGGCGTGGGTGTGCTCGCCGCGTGCGGGCCCTTCGACGGCGGCGCCGGCGTCGCGGCGCCGGTCCGCCTCACCGGCGGCCGGCTGGGCGGGCACCCGGTAGCGGCTCCGCGTGGTCCCGGCGGCGGTCCCGGCGACCCCGGCCGTCTCGCCCGTCGTCCCGGCGGAGCCCTGCGTGCCCTGCTTCACAAGGTCCTCCTGCGGACGTGTCGGTACTTGGGGCCATTACGGCGGGTTGGCACCTGTGCGTCAAGCACCATAAGCGCATCGGACGCCAGTTCACATCTCCGCGATGTTGGGTAAGGTGAGGCTTACCTTTTATTGCCCGGCTCCACGAGATGCGAAGGGGTGGTCCCATGGCCGTGCCCGGTTCGGCCGTCGCGGACGCGTACGCCCGCCTTGCGGAGGCCTTCCCGGCCCTCGCCGTCACCGAGCTCGGCGCGGGAGAGGCGGCCCCCCGGGGCGGCGGCTGGGTCGCCGCCGTCGACCTCGCCACGGGCGGGGACGCCCTGGACGCCTTCCTCGCCTGGGACGACACGCAGGTGCGGCGGGACTACGGACAGCAGGGCCGCCCGGACGTCATCGCCAGCTTCGGTCTGCACCGGTACGCCTGGCCGGCCTGTCTGCTGATCACCGTGCCGTGGTTCCTGCACCGCCGGGTCCCGCGCTACCCCGTGACGCACGTCTCGTTCGACCGCACCGCCGCCGGGCTCGCCGTGGGCCGCATGGCCGTACGCCCCGCCGGCTTCGCCTGCCTGCCGGACGACCCGGCCGCCGCCCTGCCCGGCGCGCACGTCGTGGAGGGCGAGGAGGCGCTGCGGGCGGAGGTGCGCGCGGCGGTCGCCGAGCACCTGGAGCCCGTGCTGGCCGGATTCGGACCCCGGATGCGCCGGCGCGGCCGGGCGCTGTGGGGCATGGCGACCGACGAGATCGTCGAGAGCCTCTGGTACGTCGCCGGACTGCTCGGCGAGGAGGAGCGGGCCCTGCGCGAGCTGGAGCTGCTGCTGCCCGGCGCGACGAAGCCGTACGTCGGCGCGGCGACGTTCCGCAGGCCGTCCGGGCCCGGCGGTCAGCCGGCCGCCGCCACCCGGGAGCGGGTGAGCTGCTGCATGTTCTACACGCTGCGCCCCGCGGACGTCTGCGCCACCTGTCCGCGCACCTGCGCCAAGGAGCGGACCGCGGTACGCGCCCCCGAGCGGGAGAAGGAGTTGGTCGGGCAGGCCGGTTGACGGGACGTACAACAAGGCGGGGCGGCCGGACGGCGTAAGATCGTCCGGCCGCCCCGTCCTTGTGCGCGGCGCCGGCGCGTGCCGGGCGGAGCCGCCAGGTCACGAGCACTTCACAATTTCCCCACCGCCGGCTGGAAGTCTCCTCGGAACCATCCGTACGGGTAGTCTTATTCGAACTCAACTCCCGCCCCTCATGCGGCAGTTCGAGCAGAAAGCCGCCCAGGGCACCCCCCTCGCACTTCATTGGCGGCCTCTTGCCCCGAAACCCCCTGAGGGACGCCGGGATTGGGCCACTATGGCGGGCGTTACGCCCTATCCCAATGCAAGGGACCCCTAGATGAGACTGACCGACATATCGCTGAACTGGCTGCTTCCGGGCGCCGTGCTGCTCCTGGGCATGCTGGCGGCGGTGGCGGTGCTGGCGCGCGGCAAGCGCTCCTCGGTCAAGGACACGAGCGCCGACGACTCGTGGGAGCGCAGCGAGGAGCGCCGCAGGCGCAAGGAGGCCGTCTACGCCACCGTCTCCTACGTGCTGCTGTTCTGCTGTGCGGCGGTGGCCGCCGCCCTGTCCTTCCACGGCCTGGTCGGCTTCGGTGAGCAGAACCTCGGCCTGTCCGGCGGGTGGCAGTACCTCGTCCCCTTCGGCCTGGACGGCGCGGCGATGTTCTGCTCGGTGCTCGCCGTGCGCGAGGCCAGCCACGGTGACGCGGCCCTCGGCTCGCGCATACTCGTGTGGACGTTCGCCCTGGCCGCGGCCTGGTTCAACTGGGTCCACGCGCCGCGCGGCGTCGGCCACGCGGGCGCCCCGCACTTCTTCGCGGGCATGTCCCTGTCCGCCGCGGTGCTCTTCGACCGCGCGCTGAAGCAGACCCGCCGCGCCGCGCTGCGGGAACAGGGCCTGGTGCCGCGGCCGTTGCCGCAGATCCGCATCGTCCGCTGGCTGCGCGCCCCCCGCGAGACCTACCGCGCCTGGTCGCTGATGCTGCTGGAGGGCGTGCGCAGCCTCGACGAGGCGGTCGAGGAGGTGCGCGAGGACAAGCTCCGCAAGGAGCAGGAGAAGCGGCGCCGGCGGGAGCAGGAGCGCATGGAGCGGGCCCGTCTGAAGGCGATCAGCCGCGGTCACCGGGGGTTCGGCGGCCGGGGCGGCGGGCGCGAGCTGGAGGCCACGGTGGAGCGGGACTCCGACGTGGTCGCGGAGCCTGCCATAGCGGCGCCGGAGGCCCTGCCCGCCCCCGCCCCGCGTCCCTCCCTGCAGCCGGCCCGCCGCTCCGGCGGTGAGGCGCGGACGGTCGACCTCACGGCCGAGGACGACACCCAGGCGCTGCCGCGTCTGGACAGCCTGGAGCGCAAACTCAAGGACCTGGAGCAGCAGTTCGGCTGACGGTCGTACGGCACGGCCGTACGACCGGGCCGGCGCCCTGACGACGGCGCGACGCGGCGTGAGGGACGCGGTGGGAAACCGCGTCCCTCACGCCGCGTCGGCGTCCTTCCCCGTTTCCCTCTCCGGTCCGAGCGCGAACCAGACGGACTTGCCCACGCCGTGCCGTCTGACGCCCCAGGCGTCTGCCAGGGACTCCACGAGCACCAGACCCCGCCCGTTCGTGGTGTCGTTGCCCGTCTGCGGGCGCGGCCGGGGCTCGCGGGCGGTGAAGTCCCGTACCTCCACGCGCAGTCCGAAGGGGCCGACGTCCGCGGTGAGGACCGCGTCGCGGTCGGTGTGGACGAGGGCGTTGGTCACGAGTTCGCTGGTGAGCAGTTCCGCGACAGCGGACCGCTCCGGATCGCACCGGTGGCGTAACAGCTCGCGCACGGCGCGGCGGGACTCGGCCACCGCCCGCAGATCCGCACGCCCCAGTGTGCGCCTCAGCCGATCCGCCGAAGCCTGACTTCTCATGACCCCCGCCCGCGTGCCGATGCCGTTTCCCCCACCTGCTCGAACACCTACAGGGAAATGCTTGCCCGGTCGTTCACACGGCAGTCATGCGGAGCGGTCGTCAGCCGTTGTTGGCCGAAGTGCAACGGCCACACAACCGTGTGCGGGGCCGTCCTCCCGACCCCCGTGGCGAGAGGACGACCCCGGCTCTCACACGGTGGTCGTGGAACCGCGGGAACGTCAGTAGAGCTTGGTGACCGCCTTCTTCGCGGTCTTCTTGATCGCGGCGAGGGGGGCGTCGTCGAAGTCGCCCATCCGGCCCCAGCCGACGACGGTCACGGTGCGGCCGTCACGCCCCACGGACAGCAGGTTGACGTCCGTGGCGCCGTACGACGTCTCGGTGTGCAGGCCGTGCACCGTCGCCCCCTCCTCGACGGGCAGCGTCCCGAAGAACCGGCCCTCGGCCTCGATCTCCGGGTACAGCCGCTCCAGCCGGGCCGCGCAGGTGCGGATCTCCTCGTTCAGCCGGTCCGCCAGCGCCTTGCCCTTCGCCGCGGACCCGGTCACGACGGTGACCTGCACGGCGCTGGCGTCCAGCTCGGTGTGGAACAGACGGTGCCGGTAGTCGTACGCCGGCACGCCCTCGCCGAGGCAGTACGCGAGCTGCTCCGGGAAGCCGTCGGTGACCGGACCGGCGGTCCAGCCGGTCGGATGCGGCGGCAGCTCGGACGCCGCGAGGAACCTGGGCGCGGCGGCCTTCTTCTGCGCGGACGCGCTTTTCGCTGCCGCGTTCTTCTGCACGGTCCCGCCCGGCGCGGCGCCGGCCTGGCTGGTGGCGGCCGCGCCCAGGGCGAGTGCGGTGGCGGTGAGCGCGGCGAGCGCCGCGACACGGGTGCGGACAGGCATGGGTGACCCCCGTGGGATGAGCGTGGTGGAATGACGACACGTGCGCCGCGACGGCCGGGATGGTCCGTCCGGGCTGTCGGGGCGGTTCGCCGTGGTCAGAGCATCCGCCGTCGATGACGACCGGCGCAAGCGCCGCCGCCCGGTTCCCCGGCATGGAACCATCCCAGCCCGCCCGACGTGCAGTGATACAGGGCGCCTGGGATGCCCTGGGACGCCTGGTGGAGGGGCACGGACGAGTGACGACGAGTGACGGGGAGACGGATCCGGTGTCGGCACAGGACGAGGTGGCCCGGTTCGCGGCGCTGCTGCGGGAACTGAAGGGACGCACGGACCGCAGCTACGGCCAACTGGCCCGCCGCCTCGGGATGAACACCTCGACCCTGCACCGCTACTGCGCCGGCGACGCGGTCCCCGTCGACTTCGCCCCGCTCGAGCGCTTCGCCGCCCTGTGCGGCGCGACGGACGCGGAACGCCTCGAACTCCACCGCCTGTGGCTCCGCGCTGCGGAGGCGAGGCGGCGGCCGCGGGGCGGGGCGGCTTCGGAGACGACCCAAGGGCCGGACGCCTCCCCGGAGACGGCACAGGGCGACCGCCCTGCCACCCCGTCCCTCGGCGAGCAGCCCGACTCCTCCCCGGACCCCGCCGCCGCGCGAGATTCCAGCCATGCCGAGGAGCCGGGCGGGGGCGACACGCGTGTGGTGAGCGAGCCCGTCGGCCACAGCCAGGGGCCCGCCCCACGGCGGCGCAAGCGCGTCGCCGTCGCCGCCGCTGCCATGTGTGCCGTGCTCGCCACCGTCGGGAGTCTGTCGTTCCTGCCGGACGAGCGGAAGGCGGCCGGAAGCGGGGCCGTCGGGGCGGCGGAGGGAACCCGGGAGAGCGGCACCGGCGGCGGTGCGGGCCCCGCTCGGTCCGTCGCGCCCACCGGCTCCCCCTCGGCCTCGCGGTCGCCCTCTCCGTCCCCCTCCCCCTCCGCCCGCCACGGCGGGAACGGCACCGCGTCCAAGGCGCCCGGACCCACCGGCTCCGCCACCGCACCTGACGACGCGCCCGCCGGGCCACCGCCCCTCACCTGGTCGGTGAACGACCACGCGTGGTCGTACGGCTGCGGGCACGACTACGTCGTGGCGAAGCCGCCCGCCCAGGTGCCTCCGCCGCCCGTCCCGCAGGACGCCCGGACCTGGGCGGCAACGCAGAGCGCCGTGCACGGCGGGGAGACGCTGGTCGAGCTGTCGGTGCAGGGGAGGTCCGACACGGCCGTCGTCCTCACGGCGCTGCGCGTCCGGGTGGCCGGCCGTTCGGCGCCGGCGCCCGGCAACGCGTACGCGATGGACCAGGGCTGCGGCGGCGCGCTGACCCCGCGCTACTTCGACGTGGACCTGGACAAGGACCGGCCGATCGCCCGCGCGGTCGCCGGGAACGACGCGGGTACGCCGATCCCGGCGGTGCGGATGCCGTACCGGGTGTCCGCGACCGACCCCGAGGTGCTGATGGTCACCGCCCGCACCGAGGGCTGCGACTGCCGCTGGTGGCTGGAGCTGGACTGGTCGTCGCAGGGCCGCACCGGCACGGTGCGGATCGACGACCGGGGCCGTCCCTTCCGCACCAGTGCCGTCGAGGGGCTGCCGCACTACGAGTACGACACCCTGAACCGCTCCTGGCGGATCCGGAACAACTGAACGCCCCTACGGGCGCGGCACGTTCCGCAGGTTGGAGCGGGCCATCTGGACCATCCGGCCGACCCCGCCGTCCAGCACGATCTTGGAGGCGGACAGGGCGAACCCGGTCACCATCTCCTTGCTGATCTTCGGCGGGATGGACAGCGCGTTGGGGTCGGTCACGACGTCCACCAGCGCCGGGCCCTTGTGCTTGAACGCCGCCTTCAGCGCGCCCGCCAGCTCCTTGGGCTTCTCCACCCGCACCCCGTACGCCCCGCAGGCACGCGCCACGGCGGCGAAGTCGGGGTTCTTCATCGCCGTGCCGTGCGACGGGAGTCCGGCGACCAGCATCTCCAACTCCACCATGCTCAGTGAGGAGTTGTTGAACAGGACCACCTTCACCGGCAGGTCGTACTGCACGAGCGTGAGGAAGTCGCCCATCATCATGGTGAATCCGCCGTCTCCGGACATCGACACGACCTGCCGGCCCCGGTCGGTGAACTGTGCCCCGATCGCCATCGGCAGCGCGTTGGCCATCGAGCCGTGGGAGAACGAACCGATGACCCTGCGGCGGCCGTTGGGCGAGATGTACCGCGCGGCCCAGACGTTGCACATGCCCGTGTCGACGGTGAAGACGGCGTCGTCGTCGGCCATGTCGTCCAGTACGGACGCCACGTACTCGGGGTGGATCGGCACATGCTTCTCCACCTTGCGGGTGTACGCCTTCACCACCCCCTCCAGCGCCTCCGCGTGCTTCTTCAGCATCCGGTCCAGGAACTTGCGGTTGTCCTTGGTGCGCACCCGGGGCGTGAGACAGCGCAGCGTCTCCTTCACGTCACCCCACACCGCGAGGTCCAGTTTGGAGCGCCGTCCGATGATCTCGGGCCGCACGTCCACCTGGACGATTTTCACGTCGTCGCCGGGCAGGAAGGCGTTGTACGGGAAGTCGGTGCCGAGCAGGATGAGCAGATCGCACTCGTGCGTCGCCTCGTACGCGGCGCCGTAGCCGAGCAGCCCGCTCATCCCGACGTCGTACGGATTGTCGTACTGAATCCACTCCTTGCCGCGCAGGGCGTGCCCGACGGGCGCCTTGATCTTCCCGGCGAACTCCATCACCTCGGCGTGCGCGCCCTTCGTGCCGGCGCCGCAGAACAGGGTGACCTTCTCGGCGCGGTCGATCATGTCGACGAGCTTGTCGATCTCGTCGTCGCCGGGGCGGACCGTGGGCCGGGAGGTGACCAGCGCGGTCTCGGGCGCCTGATCGGGGGCGGGTTCGTCGGCGAGGTCGCCGGGCAGCGAGACGACGCTGACACCGGAGCGGCCGACCGCGTGCTGGATGGCGGTGTCCAGCAGCCGGGGCATCTGGCGGGGGCTGGAGATCAGCTCGCAGTAGTGGCTGCACTCCCGGAACAGCTGGTCCGGGTGGGTCTCCTGGAAGTAGCCGAGGCCGATCTCGCTGGACGGGATGTGGGAGGCGAGGGCGAGGACGGGCGCCATGGAGCGGTGGGCGTCGTACAGGCCGTTGATGAGGTGGAGGTTGCCGGGCCCGCAGGAGCCGGCGCAGGCGGCGAGCCGGCCGGTGACCTGCGCCTCGGCGCCGGCCGCGAACGCGGCGGTCTCCTCGTGCCGCACATGGATCCAGTCGATGGCGGAGTTGCGGCGCACGGCGTCCACGACCGGGTTGAGGCTGTCACCGACCACGCCGTACAGGCGTTTGACTCCCGCGCGGACGAGGATGTCGACGAACTGTTCCGCGATGTTCTGTTTGGCCATGGGTTCCGTCTGCCCCTCGGGTGCCGGAGATGCCTGACGGATTCCATGAATTCACACCGGGCCCGCTCACGCCTCCCAGACGGCCACGGCCGTACGGTCGTCGGCGTACCCCTTCACCCGTACCTGCGTGTCGGCCAGATACGCCGTCAGTCCCGGCGGTTCGGGACCGGACCACCTGTCGGCGAGGTGGGCGCGCAGTTCTGGCTCGCCGTGCAGCGGTTCGGCGAACCCGGTGCCGCACATCAGCAGCACATCACCCGGGCGGGCTACGGAGGTACGGAACCGGAAGGGTTCGCGGGGCGGTTCGGGGGCCGGCTCGTACGGGCTCGGGGGCGTGGGGATGCCGAGGTCCATGGTGAGGCGGTCGCCGTCCGGCGTCTCGTGCGGCGCCGAGCCGAAGCCGAGCACCGGCTCGCCCTTCACCTCCGCGACCTCCGGCTCGATGTCCTGCCACTCACGGTCCCGCAGCCGGAACAGCCCCCCGGGGCCGACCCCGAAGAACACCCGGGTGCGGCACCCGGGGTCGGCGGACAGCAGCAGACAGCGCAGGGTGGCGGCGTAGTCGTCGGGGTCGAGGCCCTGCTCGGTCGCGGCGGCGCGCAGCTTGCCGAGACTGCGGTCGGTGAGACGGTGCAGGCCGGCCTTGAGGTCGGCGCGGCGGGCCGCCCGGATGTCGTCGGTGAGCCGCTCATGGCTGCGGCCGACCGCCGCGCCGATCCAGCGGCACACCTCGGCGGCGGCCAGGTGCGCGCCGGGAGCGGTCCTGGTGCCGGTCGCCAGTGCCACCAGGACGAGGGCCCGCTCCCCCGCCCCGAACCGCGCGGTCAGCAGCGCGTCACGGCGGGGTTCGCCCCGGTACCGGGCGGAGTCCCCGCGCACGGAGACGGCCCGCAGCGTGCAGGCGCCGTAGCGGGCGCCGTCCAGCACGGTGTCGGGGACGAGGGCGTCCAGGTCGTCGGGGTCGGCGGCGGGGAGCGCGGTGGGCTCGGCGTCGTAGGTGGGCGGGCGGGTGCCGACGTGGGCGCGGGAGGTGAGCGGGGGCGGGAGGGGCCCGAGCCTGGACGCGGGGCTCGCGTCCTCCGACTCACCGTCGGCCGGCGCGGCGGGGGTCCAGTCGCCGTAGGCGGGGGCGGCGGTGGGGCCGGAGGGCGGTGGGCGGTCGGGAAGGGCGGGGGCGCCGGGTGCGGGAGGATGCGCCGCTGACACGGCGGCCCCGGTGTCCGGCCTCCGTGGCTCGGCCGCGGGATGCCGGGCGGGCGGCGCCTCCGGTGCGGTGGAGGCGTCGGTCGCGTCGGTCGCGTCGGTCGGTGGAGTCCGCCCCGGCGGAGGAGCCGCGGGGGGCGGGGGTGCCGCGGGCGGCTCCGGTGGAGGCGGCGCCTCCGGCGCGGGCGGCGAACCGGCTGGGGACAGCCCGCGGCCCGGCGGAGGCGGCGACGGCGCCTGGCCCGGGGGCTGCGCCGGTGGGGCGGGAACGCCGTGCGCAGGTGCCTGCTCCGGGGTCGGAGGCATCGGCGACCTCGTGGTCGGCGCCCCATGGGGCGACTCCGGCCGCGCGGACGGCGATTCCGGTGGATCGGCCGGGGCGTCCGGTTCCGGAAGGTATCCGACGGACGGCTCCGTGGCCGGAGGCGGCGGCGTCCGGCGCGGGCCCGGCACCGCCGGGGTGCTGGGCGCGCCCCGGGGGTCCGGGGCCGACGGGGCGGGCGCCCCGTCTGCGCCCACCGCTCCCGCCGCCGAGGCGAACCGGTCGTCCAGGGAGTCGGCCGCGGGCGCCGGCCCCGTGTCGTCGGAGGCGTCGTCGTAGAGCTGACCCCACCAGTCGTCCCCGGGACCGGGACCTGTGGGCCCGCCGGGCCTTCCCCCCTGCTGACTCATGCCCCCAATTGTCCACCGGACGGGCCGGATGAAAACGGGGCATCGGGAAAATCGCCGCCCCGCGCGACGGCCCCCACGCTTCCGATCTGCGCCGTCGCGCACCCTCCTGCACCCTGGACAGATGGGAGCGTGGGACCTCCTGCTCACCGGACTGGTGCTTCTGTTCGGTCTGTGCGGGGTGCTGGTGCCTGGGGTGCCCGGGGCCTGGCTGGTGTGGGCCGCGGTCCTGTGGTGGGCGCTGAAGGACCCGCAGGCGGTCGCGTGGTGGGTGCTGGTGGGGGCCACGGTGGTGCTGTTCCTGTCGCAGGTGATCCGCTGGGCGCTGCCGCCCCGCAGACTCCGGGCCGGGGGCGTGGACGCCCGGCTGCTGGCGTACGCGGGCGGCGGCTCGTTCGCGGGTTTCCTCGTGCTGCCGGTGATCGGCGCGATCCCCGGCTTCCTCGCCGGGGTCTACGTCCACGAGCGGATCCGCCTCGGCCGCCGTGAGGAGGCGAGGGCTGCGGTGCGCACCGTGATGCGGTCGGGCGGGTGGAGCCTGCTGACGGAGCTGTTCACCTGCCAGCTGGTCGCGGCGGCGTGGATCGGCGCGGTGTTCTTCGGCTGACCGGCGCACCGCGGAGCGCTCACGCGGGCGGCAGCACACCCTCGTGGGTGAGCAGCCGAACCTTCCGCTCCAGCCCTCCGGCGTACCCCGTGAGGGAGCCGTCGGCGCCGATGACCCGGTGGCAGGGGCGGACGATCAGCAGCGGGTTCGCACCGATGGCGCCGCCGACGGCGCGCACGGCGGCCCGGGGCGCCCCGACGCGCGCGGCGATCTCCCCGTAGGTGACGGTCCCGCCGTACGGCACGTCGTCGAGGGCGGCCCACACCTTCTCCCGGAAGGGGGTGCCGACGGCCCGCGTCGGCAGCCGGAACTCCTTGAGGTCGCCGGCGAAGTACGCGGCGAGCTGCCGTTCCGCCTCCCGGAAGGGCCCGGGGTCGTGCGTCCAGTCGTCCCGCACCACGGTCGCCTTCTTCTGCCCGGGCACGGTGAGCGAGGTCAGCTCGCCGGTCGGGGCGGCGGTGAGCAGCAGCGGCCCGAGGGGGCTGTCCACGTGCGTCCAGTACGTCGTCGTCATGAGGGTCACTCCAACTCCCCTGCGGCGCGCAGGTGGTTCAGGGCGTACGAGCGCCAGGGGCGCCAGCTGTCGGGGGTGTCGAGGCCGGGCGGGGCCACGTCGGGGTCGCCGAGCGCACGGGTGCGGATCGCGGCGATCGTACGGTCGTCGAGGCCGGGGACGGCGGCGAGGGCGTCCCGCGCCGCGTCCCGGTCGTCACCGGGTCCGAGCCGTACGGCGCCGTCGGCGAGGGCGGCGGTGAGCGCGCCCAGGGTGCCGCCGGGTTCCGCGCCCGCGAGGACGGCGGCCTCCGGGAACAGATGGGTGAGGTCCCCGCAGGGCGCGTCGAGCCGTTTGCCGTAGCGGCGGACCAGCTCGGCGGCCGTGTCGCGGCCCACGAGCGCCCGTACGGCGACCTCGTCGGGGTCGGCGGCGCCGGGCGAGCGCAGTCCGGGACGGGCCGCGACCAGCGGGGCGAGCCGGGCGTCGGCGCCGAGGCGCTCGTCGACGGCGTAGGGATCGGCGTCCAGGTCGAACAGCCGGCGCAGCCGCTGCACGGCGGTGGTCAGGTCGCGCAGGTCGGTGACGTGGACGCGGGCGTCGAGCCAGCCGCCGGGGCGGGCGCCGGCGCCGGTGTGCGGGCGCTCCTCGACGGCGGCGATGCCGGTGCCGTAAGGGAGGCGCAGGGTGCGCCGGTAGGTGCGGGCGCCGGGCGGCCCGGTCATCTCCTCGACGCCGGGGACGGCCTCCCGTGCCAGCAGGTCGAAGACGGGGCGCGCCTGGTAGGGGCCCCGGTGGGCGAGGCGCAGGGGCACACCGGCGGTGGGGGTGCCGGGGCGGGGCCGGCCCCTGCGGGGCGCGGCGGCGCGCAGTCCGGTGGGCGTGGTGGCGTACACGGCGCGGACGGTGTCGTTGAACTGGCGCACGCTGGTGAAGCCGGCCGCCCACGCGACCTCCGTGACCGGCAGGCCGGTCGTCCGGAGCAGCACGCGCGCGGTGTGGGCGCGCTGGGCGCGGGCCAGGGCGACCGGTCCGGCGCCGAGCTCGGCGGTGAGCTGCCGCTGCACCTGGCGGGCGCTGTAGCCGAGACGCGCGGCGAGCCCGGCGACGCCCTCGCGGTCGACGACGCCGTCGGCGATGAGACGCATGGCGCGGCCCACGGCGTCGGCCCGTACGTTCCACTCGGCGGAGCCGGGCACGGCGTCGGGGCGGCAGCGCCGGCAGGCCCGGAAGCCCGCGCCCTGGGCCGCGGCGGCGGTCGGGAAGAAGCGCACGTGGGCGCGTTTCGGGGTGACGGCGGGGCAGCTGGGCCGGCAGTAGATGCCGGTGGTCTCGACGGCGAAGAAGAACGCGCCGTCGAACCGCGCGTCCCGGCTGCGCACCGCCTCGTACCTGCTGTCCTCGTCCGTCATACGGTCCAGTGTCCCTTGGCGGGGACGGCCCGGCTGGCGGGAATCGGACATGGAGCCCGTGAGGCCTTCCAGGGACCGGCGAGGGCGGCGCTTGACCCTGACACGGTGAGAAGGTCTTCACTGGCGTGCCTGGAGGTGCTCCGATGACGACGCCCAAGGCGGAGACGACGACAACATCACGCGTGCTCGCGGGACTGCGGCACGACGACCCCTCGGTGCGGCTGCGCGCGGCACTGACGGCCGGTGCGGACCCGGACCCGGGGTTCGTGGAGCCGCTGGTGGAGCGGTGCGGGGTGGAACCCGTGTTCCATGTGCGGGACATGCTGACGTGGGCCCTGACCCGCCACCCGGAGACCGTGACGGTGCCGCGGGTCCTGGCCGAGCTGCGGTCGCCGAACGCCCGGGCGCGGAGCCAGGCGCTGCACACCCTGTCCAAGATCGGGGACCGGAGCGTGTGGCCGTCGGTCCCCCGGTCGCTGCTGACCGACCCGGACGACGAGGTGGCGCGCACCGCCTGGCGCACGGCGGTGCTGCTCGCGCCGGAGGATGAGGCGGCGGAGCTGGCGGAGGTGCTGGTGTCGCAGCTCGGGCGGGGCGGGCGGGAGACGCGGCTGAGTCTCAGCCGGGCGCTGATCGAGCTGGGCGAGCCGGCGGTACCGCCGGTGCGGGCCGCGGCGGACGCTCCGGACCCGCGGGTCCGGGCGCACGCGCTCGCGACGGAGCGGCTGCGGCGCGACCCTGAGGCGGGGTTCGCGTACGCGGTGGAGGAGGCGAAGCGGGTGGTGTCGCTGGGGCCGGACGGGCCTCCCGGTGAGGAGGAGTGAGGCAGGGTGCTGATCGGTGAGGTGGCGCGGCGGTCCGGGGTCAGCCCCCGGATGCTGCGGCACTACGAGTCGCTGGGCCTGGTGCGGCCGACGGGCCGTACGGCGGCCGGGTACCGCGCCTACACGGAGGAGGACATCCGGCGGATCTTCCACGTGGAGAGCCTGCGGTCGCTGGGGTTGTCGCTGCGGGACGCGGGCCGCGCCCTGGACGACCCCGGCTTCACCCCGTCCGGTCTCGTCGCGGACCTGGCGCGGCGGACGCGGGAGCGCATCGCGCGGGAGACGGAACTGCTGACGCGGCTCCAGCGGATCGACGCGGCGGGGCCCGCCGACTGGCAGGAGGTCCTCCAGGTCGTCGCGCTGCTGCGGAACCTGCGCTCGGGGGACGCGGGGATGCGCCAGCGGGCTGCCCTGTCGTCGGTGGACACGGCGCCGGTGCCGGTGGAGGCGCTCGTGGAGGCGGTGCTGAGCGAGACGGACCCGCATGTCGCCGGGGCCCTGCGGTGGGCGCTGGTGCAGGCGGGCGAGCGGGGTCCGGAGCTGCTGGCGGCGGGGCTGGGGTCGGCGCTGCCGGAGGTGCGGGGGCGGGCGGCGCGGTGCCTGGCGGAGATTCCGGGCGACCGGGCGACGGCGCTGCTGCGGGAGGCGCTCGGGGACGCGGACCCCTCCGTGCGCCGGACCGCGGCCCTGGAGCTGGGGGCGCGGGGGGTGGCGGAGGCGATGCCGGAGCTGGTCGGCATGGTCGTCGAGGAGGCGAACGACGTCGACGCGGCGGACGCGCTGGGCACGCTGGCGGGCGACGCGGGGGTGGCGGACCGCATCGTGACGGCGCTGTCGGAACGTCTGGCCGACGCCGCCCTGGACCCGTCGGCGCGCCGCCGTCTGACGCAGGCCCTCGCCGAGATCCCGGGCCCGGCCGCCACGGACACGCTGAGGACTCTGACCCGGGACGGGGACCGGGCGGTGGCGCTGACCGCGCGGTACGTGCTGGAGCTGCGGGAGCCGGGCTGAGCCGCCCCGCCGGGTGCCGCCGAGGGCACCCGGCGGGGCGGGGTGTCAGCGCAACCGCCCCCGCTTGGCCTCCATGGCCGCCTTGCCGATGGCGCCCTTGCGCTTCCAGTCCTTGCGGAGCTCGGCGCGGACGCGGGCGTCGGTCTTGGCGACGATGTACTGGTTCTCCCGCAGCAGTTTGCGGTAGCTGTCCAGGCGGCGCTGCGGCAGCTCCCCCGTCTCGATCGCGTCGAGCACGGCACAGCCGGGCTCGCTCTCGTGGGCGCAGTCGTGGAACCGGCAGTTCTCGGCGAGATCCTGGATCTCGGAGAACACCTGGCCGACACCGGTGCCGGCGTCCCACAGGCCGACGCCCCGCAGACCGGGGGTGTCGATGAGAACCCCCCCGCCGGGCAGCAGGAGCAGGTTGCGGGTCGTGGTGGTGTGGCGGCCCTTGCCGTCGACGTCCCGGGTGGCCTGGACGTCCATGACGTCCTCGCCGAGGAGGGCGTTGGCCAGGGTGGACTTGCCGGCGCCGGACTGCCCGAGCAGCACCGAGGTCCCGTAGGACACGATCGCGGCGAGCACGTCGAGCCCTTCGCCGTCCTGCGCGCTGACGGTGAGGACGGGCACGCCCGGCGCGGTCGTCTCGACGTCCTGCACGAGGTGCGAGCGGGTCACCGCGTCCGGCACGAGGTCGGCCTTGGTGAGCACCACGACCGGCTGCGCCCCGGACTCCCACGCCAGCGCGAGGAACCGCTCGATCCGGGCGAGGTCCAGCTCCACGGCGAGGGACACCGCGACGACCGCGTGGTCGACGTTGGCGGCGAGGATCTGCCCCTCGGACCGCTTGGAGGAGGTGGACCGCACGAACGCGGTACGGCGGGGCAGCAGCGTCCGCACGTAGCGGGGGCGGGCGCCCTCGGGGTCGACGGCGGCCCAGTCGCCCGTGCAGACGACCTTCATCGGGTCACGGGGGACGACGTATTCGGTGTCGGCACGGATCACCCCGTCCGGGGTGGCCATGTCGCACAGCCCCCGGTCGACCCGGACCACCCGGCCCGGCACCAGCCCCTGAGCGGCGTACGGAGCGAAGGCCTGCTCCCAGTCCTCGTCCCAGCCGTAGGGAGCGAGCGCGTGCGAGGAGGCGGAAAGAGAGGAGAGATTCAAGGGAAACCCTTCGAAGGGCGGCCCCGGCGGCGCGCGTCGACGAGCGCGCGAAGAGAGGTGAGGTCAGCCGGAGGCCACGGAGGTGAACGATTCGATCGACTGAATGCGGGCACGGCCCATCACAGAGACAGCCATCGGTCACACCTCCCAAGAACCTCGTCACGAACGGCACCCACGGGCGCCTTGCCGACTCGGCACAGACTAGAGGGCCCGGCGGCGGCCTGCCACCGCTTTTCTCGGCATGTCCTGGAAGGTCCTAACAGAAGTCGGCTGATGGTATGACTGTCTGCTCAGATGCTCGTTGCTCCGTGCGTGGGGAAGAGAAACTCTCGTCCGTGGATCGTGTCGGACGAACTGTGGTCGCGGGTCGAGCCGTTGTTGCCGGTGCCGGGTCCGAAGCTGGTCGCCGGGCGACCGAGGGTTCCTGACCGGCAGGCTCTGTGCGGGATCCCGTTCGTCGCTCGCTGCCGAATCGAGGACCGACCTGCATAGCTCATGTGAATCTGCGCGCCGGTGCGTCAACGCCGTCGCTCATCCGAAGCATCTACGGAGGCCGCCCCCGCGGCGCGCGGTGCTCCGCGCTGATGGGCGCACGGGCAGCATGCGGCCGAGCTCGGCGGACGGCTCGACGCCCAGTTCCTCGTTCAACAACCTGCGGAACGCGTCATAATGGCGCACCGCCTCGCAGACGTTGCCCTCCGCGAGATGCGCCGCGATGACGGCCCGGTGCGCACTCTCCCGCAGCGGCTCGGCGCGGACGCTCGCCCACGCCGCCTCCATCGCCAGCGCCCGCCTCCCCGCCCGCGTCAGCGCCTCGGCCAGCGCGTCGAGGGCGTGCAGTCGCAGCTGCCGCAGGCGTTCACGCTCCACGAGGACCCAGTCCTCGTCCCAGCCCGGAAGCAGGTCCTCCCCGGTCAGCAGGCCCAGCGGTGGCTCGCCGTGGGGAGGGGGACTGCAGCCCTCCACCACGTCGAGCGCCGTGTGCGTGAGGTCATGGACGTCCACATGCAGGGCCGGGGTGATCAGCAGGGAATCTCCGCAGCAGCCGATCAGGGGCGGCTCCCCACGCGGCAGCTTCCACAAGGTGGTCCGCAGGCTTCCCCTGGCGTGCTCCTCGGTGACCTCCGGCCACAACGTGCCTGCGAGCACCGTGCGGCACACGCGTCCACGGAGCGCCATGAAAGCGAGGAGCCGCTGGCCGTTGCGACACAATTCGACGGTCCCCGTTCCGAGTTCGAGCCGGAACTGGCCGAGCAAACACAACTGGGGAGGCGGAGACACCAACCTTGATCGCCTCGCTCACCGATGTCCGCGTGAGCGCACCCTGAAGGCTGAAGGCCTCACCAACGGCGCGTCACTGCTCATGATGTCCCTCGTGCGACTCCGAAGGCGTGCCGCGTTCTCCGAGGAGGCTGTCGGCACCAGTTTCTGCCCCTCGTACACGCTGTGCAACTCCTCCGGGCACAGGTCCGAGGCATACCCCGAAGATGGCGAAGGGCCGTTGACGACGGGATGACGCCGCGCTGACGGCCGCTCCGTAGCGTCGGACGTGGCGACGACTTGGAGGATGCCATGACAGCCACGGCGACCATCGATGAGGTCGTATGCCTACGGCCCGCCACATCGACGGACTTCGACCTCTCCGCAGTGATCAACAGTCTGCTGCAGCCCGTCTACCAACTGCCGGGCGCCGAACTCATCCATCAGCTGAGCGGCATCGGTGATGTGGGTCAGATGATCCAGGACGCCCTCGACGAGGCCCCGGACGACCTCTACGCCACCAGCACGGCGTCCTCCGGGGTGGAGAACGCCGTGTGGCCCGGAGGCAGCACGGTCACAGCCGGTGCCGGAAACCGGCTCGCCGTGGGCATCACGCTTCCCGTGGAGGGTTCCCAGGACCTCTTCCTCTGGGACCAGGACACGGGTGGTCCGTTCGGCTCCGCCGACGACCTGCTCGGCTCCGTCACCATCTCCGAGGACGAACGAGGCATGGGCCCCCTGTCCAAGCTCGCGCATTCCGACGAAGAGCACTCCTACTACTACGTCAACTACCACGTCGACTGAGTGTCCGGCCCGCAGCATCTGCACGTCGGTTCTTGATCGACCAGGAGGCCCCGATGTCCTGGCGAGTCGCGAACAGCCTGGAGACGCTGAGGCGTCAGCTCGACGCACGCTTCCCGGACCGCAACACCTCCGCCGACGGCAGCATCGGCGACGCGGCCCATCAGGCGCGTGGGAGCGCCAGCGACCACAATCCCTGGTACGGGCCCGGCATCGTCACCGCTCGCGACTTCACCCACGATCCGGCGCACGGTCTCGACATCCAGCAGGTGGCCGACCAGCTCCTCGACAGCCGCGACCCGCGGATCAAGTACGTCATCGCCAACCGCCGCATCGGCACCAACCGCGGCTGGCAGTGGGAGCCGTACGACGGCGCCAACCCGCACGAGGCGCACTTCCATCTGTCCGTGGTGGCCGATCCGCGCTGCGACGAGGCCCACGACTGGAATCTGCCCGTGCTGGGCGAGGCACCGGACGGTGGTGGCGCGGGCGGTGACGGTGCGTTCGTCACCTGGGGCACGAGCGTCAACGTACGGGCGCAGCCCCGTCTCGACGCTCCGGTCGTCGCGGTGCTGTCCGGACCGACGCGGGTGACCGTGCAGTGCCAGACCCGGGGCGACACAGTGGACACGGCGGGCCACACCAACGACGCCTGGAGCTTCGTCCCCGCGCTGGGCGGATACGTCTCCAACATCTTCATCGACCACCCGGCGGCCTGGCTTCCGGACATCGGTGAATGCTGAACGGGTGAGTACCGTATGTCCGAGCCCCAGAAACTCCCCCTCATCTACGTCCGAGGATTCGCCGGCGACACGTCCGGGATCAACCAGGTCGTGACGGACCCCTTCTACGGATTCAACGAGGGGTCCACGCACATTCGCATCGGACTCGACAACGAACCGGACTTCTACCAGTTCGAGAGCCCACTGCTGCGTCTGCACCTGGACGAGGGCTACGAGATCCTCATGGACGGGAGCCAGGCGGTCTATCTCGACTCCCACTCCGCTGTTCCGCCCAACAGCATCTGGATACACCGTTTCTACGACGTCTCCGCGAGCACCTGGTCGGCCCGGCCACAGGAGTTCCGCATCGAGACGGCCGCTGAGGACCTGCTCACGCTGATCGACACGGTCAGGGAGAAGTCAGGGGCGTCACGTGTGCATCTCGTCGCGCACTCCATGGGCGGCCTGGTGTGCCGTTGCCTGATCCAGAAGGTCCTGCCGGACCTCGGCCGCGACCCCGCCGCATGCGTCGGGAAGCTCTTCACCTACGGCACACCGCACGGTGGGATCACCTTCGACTTCGGCCTGGGCATGCTGGAACAACTCCGCGACGCCATCGGTGTCAACGGCGCACAGATCTTCGGTCCCGAGCGGATGTACGAGTACCTGACGCCCAAATCCCTCACCGACCCGGACGGCCCGCCTCCCGGCTGGGCACCCCGGGAGATGCCGTCCGACTGGCCGTTCGCCTTCCCCCGCGAACGGGTCTTCTGCCTCGTGGGCACCAACCCGGCCGACTATGACGTGGCGCACGGCCTGTCCGCCGCCGTGGTGGGGCCGCGCAGCGACGGCCTGGTGCAGATCGACAACGCCTACGTCCCGGGCGCGCACCGGGCCTATGTGCACCGCAGCCACAGCGGACGCTACGGACTCGTCAACTCCGAGGAGGGCTACCAGAACCTGCGCCGCTTCCTGTTCGGCGACCGCGAGGTGGAGGCCGCGCTCGTGAGCCACCGGCTGCCGGACCGGGAGGACACCGCCTGGCAGGCCGAGGTCGGACTGTCCGTGCGCGGCATGCAGATCGTGATGCACGAGCGGACCACCGCACAGTGGTGCCCGATCCAATTGCGGGACGACACACGGAACGTCACGACCGAGGGCCCTCACGGAGCCGCCACGGACACTGACGCATGCGTACCGCTGGTCGACACCTTCCTGAGCAGCGACCTGCCCCGTCCCGGCGACACGGGCACCATGCGCTACGCCCTGCACCTGCGGATCCTGTCGCTGCGCGAACGCAACGGGCTGCTCAGTTTCGGCAGCCACCTCGAGCAGACAGCCGACTTCGACGACACTCTCGTGGTCGACGTCGCCACCGGCGGCGCCTCCTCCGCGCCCGCCCTCTCGGCCGTCTGGAACTCGGACATCCCCGGGGCCATCCGGGACTACCTCCCCGACGGCACCGCCCGCACCGACGAGAACCCGGAGCCCGGAGTCTGGGTCAACCACGTCGAACTGCCCGGCACCGCCGCACCGATCCTCGGCCCGGACGCCCGGATCCGGCTCACCGTCACGCCCTGGCACTGACGAAAGGAGGCCGGCCTTCATGGTTGCTTTGTCCAACGTCCGGTTCGGAGCGAGGAACGAGGACGTGCGCACCGTGCAGAAGGCGCTGATCGCCCGGGGGCACAGGA
Source organism: Streptomyces werraensis (assembly GCA_014656175.1). Classification (GTDB taxonomy): domain Bacteria; phylum Actinomycetota; class Actinomycetes; order Streptomycetales; family Streptomycetaceae; genus Streptomyces; species Streptomyces werraensis. The sequence goes on along the minus strand of BNBX01000002.1, from coordinate 516,176 downwards.
TCCCCGACGGAGCCACCGGCTTCTTCGGGCAGCAGACGAAGGACGCCTACAGGCAGGAGCAGCTCCTCCAGAGATTCACGGGCACGGACGCCGACGGAGTCCCCGGCTGCACCTCGCTGACCGCACTCGGCCGCCTCGCCGGATTCCCCGTCGACTGCACGGGCGCCGCCCCACACGGCGGCCCGCTCAGCCTCAGTCAGGTCACCTACGACGACCCCGACGACGACTCCGGCGAGGAGGCCATGCGGCGCTATGCCACGAAGGCCTGCGAACTGACCGGCATGGACGCGAAGTTCGGCGTCCCCGCACTGGTCACCATCACCCGGCGCGAATCCGTGCACAACCACCCTGGGTTCCGCGTCAACCTCACAGACGTCAACGCGCGCGGCCCGAAGGCGCCCGACGGCCATCCGCAGAACTGCTCTCGTGGCGCCACGCAGTGCATTCCTTCCACGTTCGCCACCTACCACCAGGCCGGAACGGCCACCACGCCCTACGACGTGGTCGCGGACATGTGCGCCACGATCAACTACGTACGCGACCGCTACAAGGTGAACCGGTCCGGTTCGAACTTCGCCGCCAAAGTGCAGCAGGCGGACCCCCACCGGTCGGCCCGCGGATACTAGGAGCCTGCCATGGTTGCTTTGTCCAACGTCCGGTTCGGAGCGAGGAACGAGGACGTGCGCACCGTGCAGAAGGCGCTGATCGCCCGGGGGCACAGGATCCCCGACGGAGCCACCGGCTTCTTCGGGCAGCAGACGACGGACGCCTACAGGCAGGAGCAGCTCGCCCAGGGATTCACGGGCACGGACGCCGACGGAGTCCCCGGCTGCACCTCGCTGACCGCACTGGGCCGGCACGCAGGCTTCGCCGTCGACTGCAAGAAGGCCGCCGCACCCGCCAAGGGCGGAAGCGCCGGCAAGGGACGTGTGCCGTCGCCCGTGCCCGGGCGCAAGGTCACCTTCGACTTCTTCGCACGCGGCCCGTACGCCTGGAAACCGGACGGCGTCGGCCGGCACACCGGCCAGGATTTCGCCGCTCCCACCGGCGCTCCCGTCGTCGCCGTGCGCGGCGGCTCGATCGCCTGGTCCAACGGCGACGGCGGCGCGTACGGCCAGTGGATCGGCCTGAAGGCCGACAACGGCCACGTCTACACCTACTGCCACCTCTCCCGGCGAGATGTGAGACAGGGGCAGAAAGTCACCGCCGGCCAGCAGATCGGCAAGGTCGGCAACACGGGCAACTCCACCGGGCCGCACCTGCACTTCGAGATGTCGAAGGGCTCCACATGGGCCTACGGCAAAGTGGCGAAGCCCACCTGGTGAGTGAGTTCAGCACGTCAGGCCATACGGGAGGCCGCAGTGACCGCCATCGACGACAAATGGAACACCGTCCAGTGGATCGGCCCGCCGTTCGACGCGGGTGCCGGAAGCCATGAGGGACCGAACCCCGACCGGCGCGGCACCTCACGCGACTACACCAACGGCTCGATCTACTGGTCCCCGGCGACAGGTGCCCACGAGGTGCACGGCGACATCCGGCTCAAGTACGCCCAGGTCGGTGGATCCAGCGGCTTCCTCGGCTACCCGGTGACCGACGAGCTGGGCTGCCCGGACGGCGTCGGGCGCTTCAACCACTTCGAGGGCGGCTCGATCTACTGGACGCCGCAGACCGGCGCCCACGAGGTGCACGGCGCCATCCGCGACGCGTGGGCCGGGATCGGCTGGGAGAACAGCTTCCTGCGCTACCCCACCACCGACGAGATCGGCACGGGCAGCAGCCGCTCCAACCGCTTCCAGCATGGACACATCAGCTGGTCACCCACCGAGGGTGCCGTGGCCCACCGCAGCACCCCGATCGACTGAGGGCGGCGACAGGTGACATGGGTGCCATCCCAGGACTCGACCTGGAGCGGTTCGCCGCCGGTCAGGTTCCCGAAACCGTGGACATCGACGCGCCGCTGCCACCGGTGCGGCTGCGCGGGCGGCTCATGCGGAGCCCCGACTTCAGCCAGCTGTCCGGAGTCCTCAGCGCCTCCCTGCCCGCCGTCACGGCGACCGCGTTCGGGGAGGCCAGGCTCAAGGGGGAGGGCAGCCCCTCGTTCCTCGTGCTGCTCGGTGCCTCCTTCCCCGAACCGGGCCTCCAGGTCGGCTTCGGCTTCGCCCTCAGCGGCGTCGGCGGGATCGTCGGCGTCAACCGGCGGGTCGACCGTGAAGCCCTGATCGGCTCCATCGCCGACGGCACTGCCGATGAGCTGCTGTTCCCGCCGGACCCCGCCCGGGCGGCGCTGCGGGTCCTGCCCCGGCTGCCGGCGCTCTTCCCCGCCACACCGGGCCGGCTCGTGGTCGGGCCGATGTTCAAGATCTCGTGGGGCGGGCGGATGATCTCCCTGTCTGCTGCCGTGGTCGCCGAACTGCCCGACCCTGTACGGCTCTCCGTGCTCGGGGTGCTCAGAGTGGCCGTACCGGACCCGGCCGTACCTCTGATCGAGCTCAACGCCACGTTCGCCGGCCAGTACGACAGCGCGGAACCGAGCGCCTTCCTCATGGCGAGCCTCAACGGGTCGCACATGGCGGGCATCCCGCTCAACGGAGACGTCCTGGTGCTGAGCCGAGGAGGCCCCGACGCGACCTTCGTGCTCAGCGCGGGAGGTTTCCACCCGGCGTTCACCATCCCCCGGGGCGTGCCGCCGCTGCACCGACTGAGCATGAACCTCGCGCCGGTGCCGTGGATACAGCTGCGCTGCGAGGCCTACTTCGCGATCACCAGCAATACCGTGCAGTTCGGCGCGCAGCTCTCCCTGGTCGCCGAGATCGCGGGCTGCGGCCTGCGCGGCCAGTTCGGCCTCGATGTGCTCGTGTATTTCGAGCCCGCCCTGAGATTCACGGCGGCCATGCGGGGCTCCCTCGCCGTGCGGGTCCTCGGCGAGACCCTGCTGGGCATCGCGTTCTCCCTGACCCTCGAAGGCCCCGCTCCCTGGCACGCGGTGGGCCGCGGCAGCATCGACCTCTTCCTCTTCGAGGCATCGTTCGACTTCGACGAGACGTGGGGAAGCCGCCCGCCGCCGCTGCCGACCGCGCCACCCGACCTGGAGGAAGAGCTGCGCACGGCGTTCCGGCAGCAGAGCGCCTGGACCGTGCTGCCACCCGGGGACGACCGCACCCCGGTCCGGCTGTCACCTGCCGCGAACCGGCTGCTGGCCGCCGGCGGACGCGTCCACCCGCACGGCAGGCTCGTGGCCCGGCAGCGCGTCCTGCCGTTCGGCGTGGACGTGCAGCGCTTCGGCCGTACCCCGGTCGAGCCCGCCCAGCGCTGGGACGTCGCCGTCGCCAAGCTGGGCGAGGACGATGCCAGCCGTGCCGCCACCTTCGACTCCTTCGCGCCCGGTCTCTTCCTGGGCATGACCGAGGACCAGCAGCTGGGCAGTCCCGCATTCGAGGACTTCCGCTCGGGCGTCGCCTTCGTCACGGACACCGGCGCGCCGGACGACAGCGCGTTCATCACCGCGACGGTCGAATGGGAGACCCGCGTCATCGACGGAGGGCACCTGAAGGTCATGCGGCGAGCCGCCCGGGTGCTCGACCTGGTGGATGCCGAGCTCGTGGCCCTGGCTCCCTCCGTGCGCAGCCCGCACTGGTGGCAGCCGGCGCAGCAGCCGATGACGATCACCGAGCGGCCCGCCATGGCCGTCATGTCGACCTGGTCGATGACCGAGGTCGCCCCCGAGGACACGGGCGTCGACCCCGGGTCGGCGGCGGGCGGCGCCCCGGCCGCCGCCGAGCTGCGGCTGCGGCTGGCCGGCCACCGGGACCTGAAGGCAGTGGAGAGTTGGGAGGTGCAGGGCTGATGACGGAGGATCTCCAGTTCGCCCCCCACATGCAGAGCTCCATCGGCGCCGCGGTCTCGACCACGATGCCCCACCTCCGGCCGACGCTCAGCCCCGAACTGACCCTCGTCGGGCCGGGCGGCCGGAAGGTCACCATGGACCCGCCCAAGACGGATCCGCCCGGGGCGGGCCTGCAGATGCTCGGGCCGGAAGGAGTCGTCGGCATCGACCCGCGCCACATCCTGCGCATGGAGCCGACCCCGGGCAGTGTCGACGTCGAACCGAACTACCTCGCCTGCATCGAGTTCGACCTGCCCGAATTGCCCTGGCTGTTCACACCGGCCCGCGCCGACCAGGGACGGCTGCGCCCCTGGCTGGCCCTCGTCGTCCTCGAGCGCGCCGACCATCAGCCGCAGCCGGGCCGGCCCCTGCCGGTCGTCGACGTCGCCCCGGCCCGGTTGCCGGATCCGGCCTCCTCCTGGGCATGGGCGCACGTCCAACGGCCCGCGGGCCGCGCCGGTCCGCTCACCTCCCGGCTGCTCTGCCCGAGAAGACTCGAGCAGTCCACCCCGTACCTGGCCTGCCTGGTACCGGCGTTCGAAGGCGGACGCGTGGCGGGGCTGACCGACGGAGACCAGCAGGTCGACGCGCTCGGCGACGCCTGGCAGGTCGGCGGCGGCGTCGTACGGCTGCCCGTGTATCACCACTGGGAGTTCACCACCGGCGAAGCAGGGGACTTCGAACAGCTCGCGAGCGCCGTCGTCCCGCTGAAGAAGGACGAGATCGCGGCCCTGGGCGGCGTGTCCGTCGACATCACCGAACCATGGCGCAACGGTGAACCACTGCGCACCTCGGACGGCACGCGCGCACGGCAGACGATCGTGGTCCAAGGAGTGCTCTCCCTGCACGACCCGCCCGACGACACCGTCGACGCGGCGGCGGTCGAGGACTTCATGACCCGCGTCGCCGACCAGATCAGCCGCGGCGCCGAGGACGACGTCACCCTGCCGTTCTACGGCGGGCACCATCTGGTGCGGCGGGAGATCGACGCCGGGGAGACGGGCTGGCCGGCCGACCTCAACCTGTGGCCCGAACGCAGGATTCCGGCCGCGCTCGGAGCCGAGTGGGTCCGCGAGAACCAGGAGTTCCTCATGGCCCGCGCCTGGGAGCAGGTGGGACCCGTCCGGGAGGCCAACCGGCTCCGGGCGCGCACGGCGTTCTGCACCGAGGTGGCCTCCTCCGTGCACCGCCGCGACATCGGCACGCTGGACCCGGCCGAGCTGCTGAGGCTCGCCGGGCCCGTCAACGACCGCGTCATGACCGACAGCGGTCTGCCGCTGCGGACCGAGATCGCCGTGAGCCCCGCCCCGACCGCCCTGGCCGATCCCGCCCTGCACCGGTTGGTGCTGCGCTCCCGCGGGCCGATCTCCCGCCGCACCGGAGTACGGCCGGCCTCCTACGTGGCGCGTGCGCTCGGCGGCGAACTGATTCCGCCCATGCCCGCACCGGTCGTCACCGCCCCGCAGGCCACAGCGCCGCTCGCCGAAGAGGACAGCGATGAACTGGCCGCCCGGGTGGGATCCGCGCTGCGTTCCGACGACTCCCACCGAGCCGGGACCGTCCTGCGGGTCTTGTCCGCGATGGCCGTCTCCGCCGAGGCGAACGGCTTCCCGGACCAGGCGCAGGCACTGACCTCGGCCGTCGCGGACCCGGTCCGGCGAATGGTCGGCGAGACACCCGAGGACGCACTGGCGGCCGAAGGCACGGACGGGACCATGCCGGCGCTGCGCCTGCTGTCCCTGGATCGCGCGTTCACCGCCACCACCGTCGCCCCCCTGGTCGGCGAACTCGCCGAGCGTTTCGGCGCCATGTCCGCCGGCCCCGCTGTCAATGTACCCGTGCTGCACCATGTGCTGGCCTCGGACTCGATGTCGGACGACCCGGGCAGTCACCTTCTCGAACTCGGGGTGCCCGTCGACCAGAGCGCGCTGGGCGCACGGCTGACGACGGCCCTGGAACCCGGTCCGCTGCTGGCGGCACGGCTGGCGCACCAAGCCTCACCGGAGCCCGGATTCCTCGCCGCCGAGACCCCTGCCCCCACCGACCCCGTCATGATGTGCCCGTCGTTCCCCGCCCCGCTCGCCCTCGCCCTCAAGGAACGGCTGCCGGACTGGTTCCTGCCCGGCTCCGCCCTGATCCCGGACAACCGCGCCGTTCTGCTCAAGGCCAACCCGGAGTTCATCGCCGCCTTCATGGTGGGCGCCAACGACGAGATCAACCGGGAGCTGCGCTGGCGGGAGTATCCCACCGACCTCAGAGGCACCCCGTTCACCCAGTTCTGGCCCCGGACCGACGGGGTGTCCGACGTCCCTCCCCTCCACACCTGGACACCGGACGGCGCCTTGGGGTCCCACCTCGCGGCCGGCGCGGGCGGTCTCGACGTCCTGCTGATCCGAGGGCCGCTGGTCCGCCGCTACCCCGACATGACCGTCGCAGCGCTGCCGCCGGAGGCCCGGCACCAGCCCGGTCTCGCCGAGGAGAGCTGGCAGCGTCCCGTCATGATCCTCAATCTCGACGAGCAGACGGCCGCATACGCCTTCGAGCTGCCCGAGGCCACCGTGCACGACTGGTGGTTCGTCCTGGCCGAGAACGCGCACCGGGTGCGGTTCGGCTTCGACACCGCGGAGACAGCGACGGCCCAGCAGGCCGACGAGGAGACCCACGAGGCGCAGCCGCGGCCTCCCTGGAGCGACCTGAACTGGGGCGACGTGGACGGCGGTCGCGGCTTCGCGGAGATCGACGGCCGGGTCCTCCCCTCGGCCGGCACGCCCACTCCGGTGTCCGGCGGACGGTGGAACGCCGCCGAGGTGGCCAACATGGCTCTCCAGCGGCCGTTCCGCATCGTCCGATCCGCCCGCAGCCTGATCGGAGACCCCTGACGTGAACACGGACATCGCGCAGGCACACCGCGCCGTCGCGGACGCCCGCATCGCCCTGGACTGGTCCCGGGCCGGGCTCGCCGGATACGAGAAGAGGCTCCTGGGAAGCGAGGCGAACGACGCGGGTGTGCAGCAGGAGATGCTCAATCAGCGCCAGGAGGTCGCCGACGCCGAGACCCGGCTCCAGCAGGCCCGCGAGGTCTACCGCGAACTGGCCGGCGCGGCACCGCCGCTGTGGCCGGACGGCCCCAAGGACCCGGTGCTGCTGCTGCCGCTGCGGCTGGAGACCGTGTTCCGCACCGCCGACGGCGGTGAACCCGAACTCTGGATCCGCGCCTACCCCGACGAGATACACGTCGACTCCCATGAGACGGCGCTCACCGCGGCGGAACGCACGGCCACCGAGACCTACTGGAAGGCCGTATGGGCCGCCGGCGGGCACCAGGAACGGCGCTCCGCCGCCTGGCGGCACCTGGTGGCCGTCATCGGCCCCGGGCGGGCCACCTGGGCGGCGAAGCACTACCACCCGCAGGGTGAGCCCCCGACCGCCGAGACGCCCGACGGCACCGCGGCCCCCGATCCGGGGCCGTTCACCGATGAGCCACCGACGCGCGAGAGCTCCTGGACCCGGGCGGCCCACACCTACGTCCTCCCGGACCGGCTCGTCTTCTCCGGCTACCAGGTCACCGGAGACGGCCAGATCGGTCTCGTCTGGCGGCAGGAGGGCGCAGCCGTCCCCGAGACCCTGGACGTGGGCCTCGGCCCCACCGCGACCGCACCACCCCTGTGGCTCACCGACTTCGGAGAGGCCGTCGAGGTCGGCATGGGAGTGCGCGTGCCCCTGGCCGGCCTGCCGCAGCACTTCGACCTGCTCACCGTCACCGGCGTCCGCGGCGGCCCGTCGCAGCACACGGCCGGGCTCGTGGGAGCCCTCCTGGAAGCTCACCGCTGTACCGACGGCCTCAGTGTGCTGCCCACGGGAACCCCCACCAACAACACCGCCGAGAAGCGGTCGGCGTGGCAGTCCCGGGGCCCGCAGGCGGCCCCCGAACAACTCGCTGCGCAGCGCGCCGCCTTCGTGCCGGGCAGCCGTCAGGCGGCGGCTCGGATCGCACACGCGTTGGGGCCCGCCGCCGGGTCGGTTCTGACGGACGTCCCCGACGGGCTGACCGAGGACGACCACGACGTCCTGCTCCATCTGCGGACCGCCCTCGGCGCACTGGCCGCCGCCTCCACCAACTGGCGCTCCCTCGACCTGAGGGGGGGAGAAGAGACCAAGATCCACCCTGACCTGCTGTTCCTGGTCTCCCACTACGTCGAGCACGTCCACGGGCGGGGCTCGCTGCCCAGCGTGCGCGTGGGCCGCCAGCCGTACGGCATCCTTCCCGCCACCTCGCTCGACCTCTGGCACGGCACGGAGGTCGATCTGCGCATCCTGAACCACCTGCTCGGCTTCCGCACCTTCGCCGAGTCGCAGGGCTGGCGTGCGCCCAGCGTCGTCTCCGGCGGCGACCCGGACGCCACCATCAACGACCTCCTGCACCGCCTCCCCGCCTCCCGGCGCCTGCGCTTCTACCTCCAGACGCCGAAGACCCCGCCGTACGAGCCGCTGCCCGAGACACCCATCGGCACGATCCCGTACCTCAGCGGCTTCACCTGGGCGGCGCGACCCGACCCGGAGGAGGTGCCGCCGGCACCGCCCCTCGAGTTCGACGTACAGCAGGAGACCACCCAGGAGCTGCGCGAGCTGGTGGATCACTCCCCGGTCCGCGGCATGTGGGACTGGTGGCAGGAGACCGCCCCGCTGCTCGCCGCCCAGCACGAGATGACCCCCGAACGCGCAGAGCGACTCCGTTCCTTCCAGACGATGATCAGCGGAGCGTCGACGGGCAAGCTCGGGCCGTTCTACCACGTGGCGACCATGGTGCTGCGTATGCATCAGGAGGCCCTGCGCCGGCAACTAGAGGACCACGGCGGGCGGGTGGAACCCCGCGTCCGCCTCCTCGACGGTCATCTTGCGGCCCCGGCCGGCGTCGCCCCGGACTCCTATGACTGGATTTGCCTCGCCCTCGACCAGCTGTCGGAGGTGGAGGACCGGGCGCACGGGGACCTCCGCCATGTGGAACGACTGCTGTGCGAAGTCCTGGACACCCAGACGCACCGGCTGGACGCCTGGACGACATCAGCCGCGTCGGCCCGGCTGGCGAGGCTACGCACCGACAGCCCGGTCGGCACCCACCTAGGCGCCTACGGCTGGGTCACCGGCGTCACTCCCCGCGCACGACCGCAGCAGGCGGACGAGCAGGAGACCGGCAACCCGGGTGGTGAGACGCCCGACGAGGTGACCGGCGAGGGCACGGAGGAGGCGCCCTTGACGGACACCGAGGGGCCCGGCGGCGAGTCAGATTCCCAGGGGACCCATGACGGCTACCTCATCGCTCCGTCGATGCATCACGCCACCACACTCGCCGTGCTGCGCTCGGGCTGGCTCACCCACACGAACCGTGAGGCCTTCGGAATCAACCTCACCTCCAGCCGGGTACGCCGCGCCCTGTCGGCCGTCGACGGCATCCGCTCCGGTCAGACATTGGGCGCGCTCCTCGGCTACCGGCTCGAACGCTCGCTGCACGACGCACAGTTGGACGTGCTCATCCGTCCGCTGCGCGTCAACTACCCCGTTCCCGACCTGGTCGACCCCGGCACGGACGGCAGCGACGAGGCCCGTACGGCGATGGCCGCAGAGTCCGTGGTCGACGGTCAGGCCTTGCTCGACGACTGGCTCGCACACGGCCGGCTCCTGGCCGATCTGGGGCTGGACGTCACGGAGGCCGACCTGCCGCTGCTCGCCCAGGCCGACGGATTCGTCCAGGAGCTGGAGACGACGGTCGATGCGGTCGGCGACCTGCTTCTCGCGGAGAGCGTGCACCAACTGGTGGGCGACAACCCCGTCCGAGCGGGAGCGGCGGCCGACGGGATTGCCCGGGGAGACAGGCTGCCCCAGGAGTTCGACGTGATCCGCACCCCGCGGTCGGCGGTGACCGTCACCCATCGTCTCGGCCTGCTCACCCCGGCCGGAGGGACGAACGGCTGGGCTGACGGCCGTCCGCTCGCCGCCCTCGAACCGAGCCTGGAACGCTGGTGCCAGATCCGCCTGGGTGACGCCTCGGCCTGGACGTTCGACTTCGGCGACCCTGCGGCACCGCTCACGGTCGCCCTGCCCGAACTGGGCATCTGCGCCCTCGAGGCGGTGCTCGGTTCCGGACCGGCCGACGACCCCGTCGATGACAAGCCCGACGACGCTGCGACCCGGGACAACGCGCTGACCCTGCGGCTGCTCCGGCAGGCCGCGGCCCGTGCGGGCAGCCCAGGGGCGGCACCGCCCCGCGTCACCGGCGCCTCCGCCGCCCGCTTCGCCGAACTCCAGCAGCTGTGCCGGTCTCTGGCACGTGTGCTCCGCGGCGCCCGGCCCCTGCTCACCTCCGACCTCGTCGCCGCCGAGGCCGACAGCTGGGCCGGCGCCGACCTGCGTGAGCTGTGGACCCGGGTGACGACCTGGCTCGATGCGGTCAGGATGAACCTGGCCTGGGTGCGGGAGCAGGCCAAGCTGCTCCCCGACGGAGCGGAGACGCTGACCCGGTACCTCGACGCCCTCGCGGATCTCGGCGTTCACTCCGCCTACACCCTGGGACCGCCCGGCGACCCCACCGGTGTGGAAGCGGTCCGCGCGCAAGCTTCCTTCGTGCTCGACCACTTCAACGCCGCGCCCCTCGCAACCGTGCCCGAGCCTCCGCCGGAACCGTCGGCCGCGCTCGAATGGGTGACCGCGGTACGCACCGCCGTGGCGGGCGTGCTCGGTGAGTCGCTGCCCGTCCTGCCGGTGCTCCGCCTGAGCGGCACCGATGCGGGCACCGCGCTGACGGCCCCGCGGCCCGACGGCGCGGACGACGACGCGGTGACCGACTGGCTGCTCGACATGGAGCGGGTCAGGCCCCGGGCGCGCACCCTCGGCGATGCGCTGGCCGCGTCCGAGGTCCTCGCCTCGGGCCCCCCGAGCGGCTTCACCGTCGCCCAAAGCCCCGGGGGACGGCCCTGGATCGCGCGCGGGCCGGCCCCCGTGCCCTCCCGCAGCGAACCGGCGCCCACGCAATGCGCCGTGCTGCGCACGGACGGCCCTCCGGACGCCGACCGCGTCACGGGCGTGGTGGTGGACGCCTGGACGGAGACCGTTCCCGAACCCGTGGACGAGGAGATGGGGGCGCTCGCCTTCCACTACAACCAGCCCGACGCCCGTGCCCCGCAGGCGTGGCTGCTCGCCGTACCCCCCGATCCGTCGCGCGGCTGGTGCATGGAGGACCTGCACGCCGTGGTGGAGGAGACCTTCGCCTTGGCCAGGGTCCGCGGGATGGACCTCACCGACGTGGCCGAGCTGCGCGGCCTGCTGCCCGTGCAATGGGCCGAACCCCCCACCGGGGGCATCCACTGAACCCGTGGAGTAGTCATGGCAATGTTCCGCTATGAACCGGTGCCGCGCGACACCGGTGTCGAGGAGGCGCTCGCCGCCGTGACGCACGACGCCGCGTGGTTCCTCGCCCGGCAGTACGCGTTCGGCGAGTTCGGCGGCGACGATGCGGCCTCGCCCGTCGATGTCTCCGTCGCCCAGGAGAGGCACCTGCTCGACGGCTGGCACGGTGGCTCCCAGGACGACGCCGACGAGTGGCAGTCGTACGACCCGTCGTCCATGGTGCTGGAGGAACTGGTCGAGGAGGAGAGCCAGGACGGGCCCGATCCCCGGCTGGTGCTGGCCGGTGCCGTGCGCTGGCGGCGCGCACTGGCCGCGGCGGGGCTCCTCGCCCTGCTGCCCGCCTTCGCCCGTACCTGCGGCTTCGGCCCGTCCGGGGCCCTGGCACCGGACGCCTCCGCGACGGCGGTACGCGACCGGCTGCCCGACCCGGTCGCCCTGGCGGCCTGGCTGGAACGCCTCGCGGCCCTCGACCAGGAGGCCGCCGCACGGTTCGGTGCGGCCGAGGACACCCGCGAAGCCCTCGCGACGGCCGCCGCCGCATGGCTGGCCTGGTGGACCGCGCGCATACCGTCGCACCCTCACCCACCACCCCGCACCTGGGACCCGCACCACATGGAGTACTCCTTCTCCGTCCGCGCCTCCACCCTGGCGGACGTGCCGCTGCACGTGGCCGAGTACCACGGGGGACACCTCGACTGGTGGGCCTTCGATGCGGCGCCCAGCCGGACACCGGTGGCCGAGGCCGCCGTGTTCCGCGACGAGCGCAAGACCATCCCCACCCCGGCCCGCTACAGCGGTATGCCCGTCTCCCGTCTGTGGGAGATGGAGGACGCACTCATCGACTTCGGCTCGATCGACGCCTCGCCGGCCGACCTGGGACGGCTGCTGCTCGTCGCCTACGCCACCGTCTACGAGAATGACTGGTTCTGCGCGCCCCTCCCCGCTCTGGTCGGCTCGCTGGCCAGGGTCGTCGAATGCACCGTCACCGACGTCTTCGGCGGGGTCACCGTCCTGGCGCCCGCGGCCGCCGAGGACCCCGAGTGGAGCGTGTACGGACTAAGTGAGTCCATGGGCGCCGCGGCGGGCCACAGCGGCGACGGCGAGGCGGGACCGGCCCCCTCCCCGTGGTTCTACCGGCCTGCTTCGCTGCCCGGCGGCCTGGAGAGCCCGCCCGTGGAATCCGTGCTGTTCCTGCGCGACGAGGGCATCAATCTGGCGTGGGCCGTCGAGGAGAAGGTCACCGACCGGGCCGGTGGGCCCATCGACCGTTACGCCCGCTGGATCGCTGCGACGGCCCCTTCCGCACAGACGGTCTCTCCTACGGCGTCCGGCCCGGGCGGTGCCGGGGCGGACGGTGCCGGCCCGGACCGCCCGATCCGCTACCGGGTGGCCACGACCGTCCCGGCGCACTGGTATCCCCTCGTGCCGGAGCTGCTCGACGGGCAACCCGACCAGGAGCAGTACCGACTCCGCCTGGTCCGCCTGATCAGAGACGCCTGGGCTCCTCCCAGCCCTCTCGGCCGCCTGCTCACCGAGACCGACTGGCTGCACGAGGAGGAGGTGCCGCGCTCCGGCGTACGCGTCGAACGCAGCCGTCAGTTCAGCCGCTGGCGTGACGGCGGCGCCCACAGCTGGACCACGCGCCGCAAACGCAGCGGAACCGGAAGCGGCTCGAGCGGCCTGCGTTTCGACGTCCTCGAGGAAAGCTAGGAGACCACCATGCCCTGGCCCGACGCACCCGACATGGAACCCGGCGATGTCATCAGCATCCTCGGTGCCGATCACGTTTTCTACGAGGACACGATGCGCACGGGAGGATCGCTCTCCTGGAACAACCAGAATCCGGGGAACATCACGCGCTCGCAGGAAGCGGAGAGTTACGGCGCGTACCCGGGGAAGCACAACGACATCTTCGCCGTGTTTCCGAGCGAGGAGACGGGCTTCGAAGCCGTCCGTCGCTACCTCGCACGCCGAGGGGACAAGACGATCACCGAGGCCATGCACCTGTACGCCCCCGCCAAGCACGGCTCGAACGACCCCGACGCTTACGCCCAGCGCATCGCGGCGTCCCTGGGCGTCGGCACCCACACCACCTTGGCCGGTCTCGACGACGCCCAGCTCACCGCCTTCGCGTCGGCGATCCAGCAGGTGGAGGGATGGCGCGGCGGCCGGACACACGGCCCCCACGACCTGCCCGCACACATCGCCGACTGGCTGGCCGCTTTCCCGGGCCGCGCCGAACGAGCGGCGGCCGACCAGCCTTTCGCGCGCCGGGGCACGGTGGCGGAGGGCGTCAAGAACATCCAGCGGCGCCTCAACGAACTGGGCTGGGACCCGCCGCTGGATGTCGACGGCAACTTCGGCCCGCGCACCGAAGCGGCCGCCCGGTGGTTCCAGACGAACAGCGGCCTGTCCCCGGACGGCATCGTCGGCAACAAGACCTGGCGACGGCTCATGGAACCCCAGGAATGACCGGACGAAGCCCGAAGCGCCCCATACGAAGGAGTTGGCTCCCATGCCTCATCACAACCCCTATCCCGTCCCGGATGAGCCGGGCGTCTTCGTGCCGGTCGAAGTCAGGGGCTGGCAGGACGGTTACGACGCGGGTATCAGCTCGCCGCCGGACGTTCCGCGGACTCCAAGGGTCCGTCACCCCGGCTACATGTACGCCTGGACGGAGGGAGCGGCGGCGGGCAACGCCGACGGGCGCGCCGAGGGCTGGCGGTGGGCGTACTTCGACGGCTCCGCACGGCCCGACGCACAGGACGCGGGCGGCCGCTACGAGCCGGGAAACAGCGGCGAGCGGGCGCCCGAGCACGGCGGAGCCTTCACACAAAGCTGGCCATGTGTCGGAGAGATGCCGCTTCTGGTCATGCTGGCACAGTTCGCACCGGGGCAGCAGGGCGGGGAAGGACTCACCGGCAGGCTCCTCGCCCGGGCCTGCGCGGACAAGGGCGTCACCCGGCTGTATCTTCCGACGAGCGTGCACCCTTCCCCGGCCGCTCAGGAGGGGCCCGGCGACCCTCTGGCAGACGCGGGCTATTGGCACGGCACGGTCCATGCGTCACTGAACGAGGCCGCGCCCGAGGCGATCGACCACGTGACCGTACGTGTCTCCCGCTTCGCGGCGCTCGTGCGGTACGAGCCCGCGGGCGAGCACAACTTTTTCGACCTGTTGCCAGTGAACGAGATGCTGCCGTCGAACCGCCTCGGATGAGGGGACGGTGCCTGGTGCCGTCGGTAGGTGTGTGGCGCCACATCGTCCTGGCGCCGACCGTGGCCGTGCGTCATCGCACGGCATGCCGACGAGGCAGAGTGCGAGGAGGCCGGTGCCTGTGAACGTGACGGGCATCGGCCAGTCCCGGCCGGTGTGCAGAAGTGCACACGAGGCCGGCGCGTGGGACCGGCTGCACGTCGTCCTGCTGTAGGACCTCTTAGGGGGCGCACCGGTGGCGAACCGGCGGTCCGTCTTCTGCGCTCGCGCGTACGGGGAGCTCGCGCACGCTCCTCGACTTCTCGCCAATCGCGGAGCAGGCGGACGGAGCTCCACACGGATGCGTTTCGGCAGGTGAGCGTCGCGCACTCCGCCCGCGGCTCGTCCCTTCGGGTGGAGGGCGGGACAGGGGGCCGCGTCAGTGCGGGACCGGCCCTGCGACCGCCTCTGGCCGGATGACGACCCGGCCCCGTCCGGAGCCCCCGTTCCGTGTCGGTGCCCGCTGCTACACCCAGAGGTGAGGAGTACACGTTCACTTCGGGAGGGGAAGTCCGTGTCGAAAGCAGCTGAAGGACGCATCCGGGTCCGTGCTCACTACCGCAGCAAGCCGACTGCCAGGAGCGCCAAGCGCATGAGTGGCTGGGCCGTCGCGGGACTGGTGGCCGGCGTCTGGCTGTGGGGTCAGGTTTTCGGGTTCAGCGACTCCGCCCCCACTCCCCCGCCCTCCGTTCCCGCGCCCAGCGTCTCCGCGGCGGCCGACCGATGAGGAGGCCGCGCGTGCGTCTACGCCGCCCTCGGGGGACAGCCGAAGTCGCGTGGGCCTGCGTCGTCGCGGTCGCGGTCCTCGTCCTGGCCGTTCGCGTGGTGGTCCACACAGCCACCGTGCTCATGGATGCGTGGCCCGTTGTGCTGGTGATCGCCGTACTCGCCGGGGCTCTTGCCGCCTTGAACACCGCGCGCTCGATCGCCGCGGGGCGTCGGGCGGCTGAGAGGTTGGCCGTCCTTCGCATGACGCCGGCGGAGCTGGACTCGATGGACGACCGTGCCTTCGAAGAAGCCCTGGGGAGTCTGCTGATCCGGGACGGCTGGCAGGCGCGCCGCGTGGGCGGCCGGGGAGACCAGGCTGCCGACGTCATAGGCGAGCACACGCAACTCGGACGGCTCGTCGTCCAGGCCAAGCACACCGCGGTCGGCGGGAAGGTCGGCGTGCGGGTGATGTACGAGGTGAACGGCACCGCCGGCCCCGTGCACCGGGCCCGTCACGCGGTCGTGGTCACCAACGGAACCTTCACGCGGGACGCGATGGACTGGGGAGAGCGACACGGGGTCCACTGGGTGGACAGAGAGCGGCTGAGGCGCTGGGCCGAGGACGGTGCGGCTCTGCACGAGTTGCTACGACTGACCGCCCGCCCGAACCGCTTCGGCCGGGCCGCCTGATGGGCTCCGCCGAGCCGGCCTCCAACCGTTCTGCCGGCTCAGCCCCTGTCCCCGCCGAGGAACCGGAGATTGCCTCCGTCTTGATCCGCAACAGCGACGGGGAGTACCTGCTGCACCTGCGGGACGACATCCCCGGGATCCGCGAGCCCGGCTGCTGGTCGCTGCTCGGCGGCGCACGCGAGCCGGAAGATGCGTCCCTCGAGGAAACCGTGCGGCGTGAACTGTGGGAAGAGGCTGGGCTGGACCTGCCCGTGCTCGAACCCTTCGCCGTCACCGACGTATCCGAGGAGGGTCACTCGCCTGTGCCGGTGCACGTCTACACAGGCCGGTGGGACGGCGACCCTGCCCTGCTGCCGCTCGCGGAGGGCGTGATGCTGCGCTGGTTCCGTCCGGACGACATGCCCCGGCTCCGCATGCTCCCCGGCACCCGGGAGCTTGTGCGCAGGCACGCCGCGGGCCGGACCACTTTGCCGGGCGGCACCCGCCGCCACGGCGCTGGAGCGGTCCCGCACATCGTCGGTGTACACCTCTACCTCGAGGACCACGCCGGTCGCGTCCTGCTCGGTCTGCGCCATCCCAACTCGGCCTTCGCGCCGGACACCTGGCATTTCCTCGCCGGGCACTGCGAGCAGGAGAGCGCCGTGTTCTGCCTGGTACGCGAGGCCGAGGAAGAGGCAGGGCTCCGCATCGATCCACGGGACGTCGAGTTCGTACACGCACTGCACCAGCTCCCTGGACCGGGCCGACGGGCACGGCTCCAGTTGGTCTTCCGGGCCCGTGCCTGGACGGGAGTGCCGGAGGTGAGGGAGCCGGACAAGTGTCTCGGGTGGCGGTGGTTCGACCCGGTCGCCCTGCCCGAGCGGGTCGTCCCGTACACGCGTGAGGCCATCGCCCATGTCCGTGCCGGGCGCCCGTACTCGGAAGCGGGATGGGAATGACGGCGGCAGCGCACAGGTGACCCGGTGGGAGAAATCCCGCGCTCCCCCGCCCTCATGTCGGATTTCCGTTGTCCGACGAGTGCCGGCTGACTCGGGGGCCGCGGGATCGGCCACGGTTGCGGAGGTCATTCGGGCACGTCGCCCTGGCTTGTGCCGGTGCGTTCGTCGCCTGGCGGTGGGCGCGCCGGTGTCGCTGTGGGCCGACTCCGTGCAGGTGGTGCGGGCGGGACGGCTGCTCGGCGGCCGCCCCGCCTCAGCCCCGGGCGACGGCCAGGAGGGTGAAGGCCGCGGCGATCAGGGCGAGGCGGCCGTAGTGGTAGCGGGCCCAGCGGGCGAGCTGCTCCCTCCAGTCGGCGGGGCGGTTCTCGGGCGTCCAGGTCTTGTTGCGGTTGTTGATCGGGACGAGCAGCAGCAGCGACATGATCACGCTGAGGACGAGCAGCGCCGCTGCGGTGACGAGGAGTCCGGTGCCGGGGTCGGGGTCGTGCCGTCCCATGACGGCCCATACGGCGACGAGGACGAGCGAGCCGATGTACCAGACCGGCATCACCGCGCCGAGCATGCGGCCGCCGTGGGCGTGGGCCTGCTGGGCGCTGTCCTCCGGCAGCGCGTCGATGACGCGGTTCATGACGAAGGCGACGGAGAACTCCACGCCGACCATCAGTCCGACGATGACGACCGTGGCCACTTCGAGTGTGCTGAGCATGCGATCCCCCTGGATCTAGCGTTGCTAGGCGATGGGTCAACGCTAGACCTGTCGGCGCTCGGTTGTCTAGCGGTGCTAGGATCCAGGTATGTCGGTACAGGAACGCAAGCAGCGTGAGCGGGCGGAGCGGGAGCGGCTCATCGTCGCCACGGCGCGGGAACTCGCCGAGGAGCAGGGGTGGGACGCGGTCACGACCCGGCGGCTCGCCGAGCGGATCGAGTACAGCCAGCCCGTGCTGTACAGCCACTTCCGGGGGAAGCGGGAGATCATCGGGGCCGTGGCTCTGGAGGGGGCTGCCGAGCTGGCGGCGCAGTTGCGGGCCGCTTCGGCGGGGGCCGCCGTGTCGACGGAGGGGGCGCGGGGGCGGGTCACCGCGCTGGCCCGGGCGTATCTGGACTTCGCCGAGCGGAATCCCGCCGTCTACGACGCGATGTTCCAGCTGGACGGCGGTCTCGCGTTCGCGGCGGAGGACACGCCTCAGGCCTTGAAGGACGGGTTCGCGGCGTTGCTGGAGACGTTGCGGGACGTGGCCGGGGAGGGTGTCGAACCGGGGTTGTTCACGGAGGTGTTCTGGGCGTCGCTGCACGGGCTGGCGACCTTGACCCGGGCCGGGCGGTTGCCGGCGGGGGAAGCGGAGCGGAGGGTCGGGCTGCTGGTCAGCCGGCTTGCGGTGGTGTGAGCGTGGGGTGTCGCTGCGTCACGTCGCGTTGCGGTGAGCCGGGGGGTGTGCCGGCGCAGCCCGGCGCCCGCGGGGTGCCGCCGCGCCCACCCGTGCCGCCCCGGGCGGCACGCATGCCCGCGGATTCGCGCGGCAGGCGCAGTTCCAGGCGGCACGCATGTCCCCGGACCGCGGGGCGAGCGGCGCGCGTGTGCTCACGCCACCGCGCACGTCCGGCCGTTGAGAGTGAAGTCGTACGCCCGGGTGTCCGTGCCCTGGCGGGCCGCGAGGAAGCCGAAGGACAGGCGGGCGCCTGCCGTGACGCGGGCGTTGTAGTCGGCCGCGGTGGCGGTCACCCGCGTGTCGGTCTGGTGCACCGACGCGTCCCACATGTGCGTGACTCGGTGGCCCTCGGGGACGGTGAAGGCGACGCGCCAGCCGTCCAGGGCGTGGCGGGTCGTCACGGTGACGGCGGCCTGGTAGCCCTCCGGCCACTGGTTGAGCACGTCGTGGTCGACCACGCACGCGGCACGCGAGTCGCCCTCGTCGCCCGGTGTCGCGGGGGCGCCCGAGGACGTGCCCTGCGGTTCCGGGTCGGGGTCGGGGGCCGGGTCCGCCGTGCGGGAGGGCGGGGCGGTGGTGCGGCTCGGCGGGGCGCTGGGGGCTATGGGTTGCGGCGTCTCCGCGCCGGCGGAGCCGGACGGCGCCGTGCCCGCCGACGGCAGGGAGGGCTCGGGCGCGGCGACCGGGCCGCCGCGGTCGTTGTCGGCGGCGGGGGTCCCGGGGTCCCCGCCGTCCCCGAACGGCATCAGCGACACCGCGAGCGCCAGCAGGGAGACGACGACGGCCGCGGCCATGGGCCCGTGCCGGACGACCCGCGCCTTGCGGTTCCGTCCGCCCGCCGGGTCGTCGTGGTCCGCGTCGGGCCCGTCCGGGCGCCCCGCGCCCAGCCGGACCTCGGCGGCGCGGCGGCGGCGCTCCAGGTAGGCGAGGCCGCCCCAGCCGATGACGCCGCCGGCCAGCGCTCCGGGAAGGGTGCCGGTGTTCAGCCGCAGACAGGCGGCGGCCTCCGCGCACCGGCGGCAGGTGGCCAGGTGCCGGGACAGGTCCTCGGGGGTGTCCGCGGCGGGCGAGCGGGTGACGGCGTCGAGCAGCCGGGCGTAGCTGCGGCACTCCGCGTCCATCGGGGAGTCGAGGTGATTGCGGTGGCAGCGGTCCCGGAACAGGCGGGCGACCTGGGCGAGTTCGTCAGCCGTGGTGGCGGGGTCGAGACCCAGTCGGCGGGCCACGAGAGGCAGCGGGAGCGCCTCCGCCTCGGCCAGCCACAGCAGTTCGGCGTCCGCCTGCTGGAGGTCGCGCAACCCCCGCAGGGCGATGGGGCGTTCGAGGGGCGGCCCGGTGTAGCGGGCGGCCTCGTCCGAGTGCAGCCACAGCCGCAGCCCGGGGTCGAGCTTGTGGCCCTGCCCCTCCTTCTCCCACGCGGCGGCCGTGGTGCGCACGGCGGTCAGCAGCAGGGGGATGCGGGGCAGCCGGGAGGAGCGGCGGCCGGTCCCGCGCACGCTTCCCGACTCGGCGGCGCGCAGTTCGCGTATGCCCTCGGCGAAGGCCTCGCGGGCCAGTTCCGCGGCGGCGCTCGAGCCCGCCGTGCACAGGTCGGCGTAGGAGAGCACCGCGTCCCAGCATTCGGAGAACAGAGCCGCCTCGGTGGCGTCCTGAGGGCTCGGCAGGTCGGGCATGAGACTCCTGCATCCACGAGCGAGGTCAACTCGCCATACCGGCGGGTGGAGTTGAAGGGAACCTCGCGGCAGTGGACGAGAGCTTCGCACGTCTCCGACACAACTGACAAGCGCTGTCTTCACTTTGTGTGGCGGTGCCGCGACCCCTCGCAGGGACCATACGCGGAGAAGGCCGGAACGTCTCGGTTCCGGCCTTTCCCGCTCACTTCTGTCACATCAGGCTCACCGCCGGGGGAGCCGCTCAGACCGCCTCGACGGGCTCCGTCGCGGGAAGGCTGTCCATGAAGGAGCTGACGGAGAACACCGCGCGGCCGGGCCCGGGCGGGCCGTAACCGGGGGGCGAGGCCAGACCGAAGTCCTCCATCGTCTGCCGGTACGCCTGGAGCAGCCGGATGTGGTACTCCAGCGGCGCGCCCTGCGGGTTGGCCTTGCCGAGCGGGGTGGTCGGCTCGGGGCACCAGGTGGTGAAGCGGGGCGTGATCCCCTTCGACATGAAGAAGCGCAGGCCCTCCGTGGTGGACGCGATCGCCTCGTCGACGGTCTTGAAACCGAACGGCTCGGCCATCTCCACGCCCGCCACGAAGTTGGGGATCACGTTGCGCGCGCCGAAGATCTCCGCGGAGTCGAGGATGCGGCGGTGCCACTCGTCACGGCCGACGTACCGCTCCTTGCCCGGGCAGTACATCTTGAACAGGTACTCGTCCCACACCTCGTAGTTGGGGTGGTAGATCTGCACGCCGTAGTCCTTGAAGCGCTGCACGTCGTCCTTGGGCAGCGCCTGGGCGACGACCTTGCCGATCCAGCGGCCGGGGAAGCGCTCCTCGATGGCCTTGGCGTAGTGGCCGTAGAAGTCGGCCTCGTCGCGGCCGGAGACGGTCTTGGTGATGGCGCCGCCGGTGAGGGTGTAGGCGGTGGACGCCTTCGCGGTGTCGTACCGGTCGATGATCTCCAGGGCCTCGAGGACCTCCTCGACGTCCTTCACACCGGTGTAGGGCCGGCCGGCCGCCTTGTGCTGGCGCCAGTTGTGATTGATGTCGCAGTACTGGCACTCCTCCTTGGCGCCGAAGTACTGGCAGACGCGGAAGACCGTCAGGTAGATCAGATAGCCCCACTGGATGGTGGGGGCGACCTCCATCACCGACTTCCCGTTGGACAGCTTGTGCCGGTAGTACTCCGGCATCGGCGGCACGCCGACGTCGGAGATCCGCCTGCCGTCGAGGTACAGGCCGAGCATGCCGTGCTCGTCGGCGGCGACCCGGTACGGGGACGACGGGTTCACCCGGACGGACACGACCGTGCGGCGCAGGTCGTACGGTCCTCCCGTGAGGATGATCTCCTCCGGCGGGCGGCGCAGCGCGGCCTCGCCCAGCTCCGGCAGGGTGCCGTGGTCGAAGGAGAAGATGAAGTACGACTTCGGTTTGACCTCGCCGCTCTCGTTGTCGCTGAGCGCGGACGGGTCGAAGGCCACACCGCCGCGCAGCAGGTCCTCCTTGAAGACGGCCTCGCGCGGAACGTGCGGGAACCGCTCCATCAGATCCTCGACCAGCGCGGTACGGCTGCCCATCGCGTGTTCTCCTCCCGGTGCCGACGTACGACTCCTCACGGTATGCCCCCGGCCGGACATCCGGGGCGGCGGGTCCCCCCACATGGCACGAGTCACTCCCGGGGTAGGTTCCGTCGGGGCCCTTCCACGGGTCCTCGGGGCCCTCCACGGGTCCGCGGGCGGGAAGGACGAGGGATGACCGAGAGTGTGACCAACTGGGCGGGCAACATCACGTACGCCGCCAAGGAACTGCACCGGCCGCACACGACGGACGCGCTGCGCGCACTGGTCGCGGACTCCTCGCGGGTGCGGGTGCTGGGCAGCGGCCACTCCTTCAACGACATCGCCGACGCCGGCGAGGACGGCGTCCTGCTGTCCCTGGCCGCGCTGCCCCCGGTGATCGAGGTGGACGCCGGGGCGCGCACGGTACGGGCCGGCGGCGGGGTGCGGTACGCGGAGCTGGCCCGCGAGGTGCACCGGCACGGGCTGGCGCTGGCCAACATGGCGTCGCTCCCCCACATCTCGGTGGCCGGGTCGGTCGCCACCGGCACGCACGGCTCGGGCGTCGGCAACGGCCCGCTCGCGTCGTCCGTGCGTGCGGTGGAGCTGGTCACGGCGGACGGTTCGACGCTCGTCCTGGAGCGCGGCGACGAGCGGTTCGGCGGCGCGGTCACCGCGCTGGGCGCCCTCGGCGTGGTCACGGCGCTCACCCTGGACCTGGAGCCGGCGTACGAGGTGGAGCAGCGGGTGTTCACCGAGCTGCCGCTCGACGTGCTGGACGCGGACACGTTCGACGCGGTGATGTCGGCGGCGTACAGCGTGAGCCTGTTCACCGACTGGCGGGAGCCCGGCTTCCGGCAGGTGTGGGTGAAGCACCGCGCCGACCGACCGCGCACCGGCTTCCCGTGGGCGGCGCCCGCGACGGAGAAGATGCACCCGGTGCCGGGGATGCCGGGGATGAACTGCACCGAGCAGTTCGGGGCGCCGGGCCCCTGGCACGAGCGGCTGCCGCACTTCCGGGCGGAGTTCACGCCGAGCAGCGGCGCGGAGCTCCAGTCGGAGTACCTGCTGCCCCGCGGGACCGCCGTGGACGCGCTGCGCGCCCTGGACGCCGTCCGGGAGACGGTCGCGCCGGTGCTGCAGACCTGCGAGGTGCGCACGGTCGCCGCCGACGACCAGTGGATGAGCCCGTCCTACGGGCGGGACACGGTGGCCCTGCACTTCACGTGGATCGAGGACACGGCGACGGTCCTGCCGGTGGTGCGGCGGGTGGAGGAGGCGCTCACGCCGTTCGCGCCGCGCCCCCACTGGGGCAAGGTGTTCGCCACCCCGCCGGCCGAACTGCACGCCCGCTACCCGCGCCTCCACGACTTCCGTGCCCTGGTCCGAGAGCTGGACCCGGAGGGCGTGTTCGGGAACGCGTTCGTGCGGGGGGTGCTGGGCGACTGACCGGGTGCGGGGGCCCGGGGGCCCGCGCAGCCGGACGTGTCAGTGGCCGGGGCGGCAGGGTGCCGGGTCCCGCGCCCGCGTCCACGGTGAGCGCCTACGCCGTCACGACGGCAGCACCCACACGGGGTTCGAGTAGAACCACAGGTCGCGCCACGGGTCGGCGTCGCCCATGACGTCCTGGGCGGGGCCTGCCGGGTCGGCCTTCGCGCCCATGGCGCCGACGGCGGACCGGTTGCCGTCGGTGCCGCGCAGCCGCAGGTACACGGGCCGGTCGACCCGCCCCAGGTCGAAGGTGAGCCGCACGCTGCCCGTCGACCTCCCGATGTCGTACGACCGGACGACGGCCGCCGTGGGCGCGGTGAACGTGTCCTTGTCGGCGACCGGGCCGGTGACGTCCCCCTGGACGACGTCCACGCGGGCCAGTTCGGGGGTGAATCCTGCCCAGTTGGGGCCGCCGGCCAGGGCCACGTCCGCGGTCAGCGTGACCTTCGTCCCCTTGCGGACGTGCAGGGCGCCGCCGAGGGTGGTCCAGCGGCCGCCGCCGGAGACGCGGACGTCGAGGCCGGAGATCAGCTGCCCGTGGTCGACCCAGATGCGGCCGGCGCGGATGCCGTCCATGACGGCGGCGTAGGAGAAGCCGTCGGCGCCCACATGGGTGCGGCTGTACTGGCCGGGCCAGTAGTCGACCGCCTTGGTGTCGATCTTCCCGGCGTACACGGGGTCGCCGTGCCGGCCGTCGGTGGCGAAGTCGCCGGGACCGCGGGCGGTGGTGTCGGCGTACACGAGGTGCGAGTCGGAGTTGGCGGTGATCCACCAGGGGCGGCCCTCGGCGAGGAGGCTGTCCCACAGGCCGCCGACGGTGGCGGTCATCCAGTCGAAGCCGCCCCAGGTGCGGTAGCTCTCCGGCGGGTAGCCGGGGAAGGAGTCCGCGCCGGGCCTGCCGTTGTAGTACCCGCGGGCGAGGCCCGGGCCGAGCGGGGCGGGCAGTCCGGCGGCCTGGTGGCCGGGGGCGCCCTCGAAGCCGACGGCGATCGGCCGGTCGGGGCCGGTGGCGTCGCGCCAGGCGCGGATCTCGTGGGGGGAGTCGATGCCCTTGCGGGAGGGGTGGTGGGCGAGCATCAGCGCGTCGTCCACCGTGCGGCGGCGTACCTGCTCGGCGAGGAACCGGAGCCCGGCGACGGCGAGGGCCTCGTTGGCGGGGCTGGAGTCGCCCGCGCCCTTCACGACGCCGTCGTAGTCGGTCTCGAACTGCTTGAGCACGGCGACCTCGTTGCGTCCGGGGTGGACGAACACGGTGCCGTGGTCGGCGGCCGGGACGTTCCACTCCAGGCCCTGGAAGACGAGGGTGTCCCGGTGGGCGGCACGTGCCTGCCTGATGTCGGGGTTGACCTTCTCGACGCCGATCCTCGCGTGCGTGGCGCTGCCGTGGTCGGTGATGACCAGCCAGTCCAGGCCGTGCCGGGCGCCCTGGCGGACCTGGTCGACGACGCGGTACTTGCCGTCGCTGCTGTAGTGGGTGTGGATGTGGTGGTCGCCCGCGAGCCAGAGGTACCCGCGGCGCGGGGTTCTTCCGGTGTCTCTGCGGCCGCCCGCGGCGGCTGCGCCGCTGCCGGAGAGCACGGTGCCCGAGGCAAGACCCGCGCCCAGCAGGCCCGCGCGGCGTAACAGGGCGCGGCGGGACGCCTGTCCGGGGTCCAGTGCCTCGTCGGGCACGGAGGTGTCGAAGGCCGCGGGCAGGGGCGCCGACGCGCCGGACCCGTGGTCGTGGTGGTGGTGCGGTCCGTGTGCGTGCCCGTGCCCCATGACTGCCTCCTCGTCTCGAACGCGCCGCAGTGGAGCATTCGGGCGGCGTGTGAACCACGGTCGTCCATGGAGTGACCGGCGCATGCCACCGACACGACGGCTGCGGGCCGTCCGGGGGCCGGTCGCGCGGGTCCCCGCGCCCCTCGGGAGGGCGCGGGGACCCGCGCGAGCAACCACTACCCACCGTCGGGTGACCTGCAACCCGCCCGCGTCGGCTACATTCACCTGTCCGAAACCCGCCCGCCCCCGGGAGGCCCGCATCCCCCGCGCCGGACTCACCGCCGACCGCCTCGTCGCGGCCGCCGCCGACCTCGCCGACGAGGCCGGCTACGAGAACGTCACCCTGTCCGCGCTGGCCCGGCGGTTCAACGTCAAGGACGCGAGCCTGTACACGCACGTGCGCGGGCTGTCGGACCTGCGCACCCGGATGGCGCTGCTGGCGGGCGGCGAGATGATCGACCGGATCGCGGCGGCCGTCGAGGGCCGCACCGGCAAGGCCGCCCTGGCCGCGTTCGCCGGCGCCTACCGGGGCTACGCCCTCGCCCACCCCGGACGGTACGCCGCCACCCAGATCCGTCTGGACGAGGCCACGGTGACGGACTCCCCCGCGCTGCGCCGCACCGCCGAGGTCACCTACGGTCTGCTCCGCGCGTACGGTCTGGAGGAGCCCGATCTCACCGACGCGGTACGGCTGTTGCGCAGCTCCTTCCACGGTTACTGCGCCCTGGAGTCCGCCGGCGCGTTCGGCGCCCCGCGCGATCTGGAGGCGTCCTGGGACCGGATGATCGACGCGCTGCACCTGACGTTGCAGAACTGGCCCCGCAGAGCGGCCGACTGACCCACCGGGTGCCTCAGCCGGCGAGCTCCTGCACCTGCCCGTACGACGGCACCGTGCCCTCCCCCGTCTCCCGCCCCTCCCGCACCGCGACCACCGCGTCCAGCGCCGCGCCGAGCGCCCGCCGGTACAGCAGCGAACCCAGACTGACGCGCCGCACGCCGACGTCGGCGAGCCGGGCGAGGGACGGACCGCCGGGCACGTACAGGACGTTGAGGGGGCACCCCTCCAGGTCACGCACCAGAGCGGCGATCACGCCGAGGTCGGTGGGCCCCGGCACGAACACCCCGTCCGCCCCGGCGTCCCGGTACGCCAGCACCCGCTCCCTCGTCCCCTCGCCGTCGCCGAGCCAGTACGTGTCCGTCCGGGCGTTGACGAACAGACCGGGCGCGGCGGCGCGCACGGCCCGGATCTTCGCCGCGTGCCGGCCGGCCGGCCCCAGTCCGTCCTCGAGGTTGATCCCGACCGCGCCCCGCGCCTGCAACTCCGCCGCGAAGGCGCCCACTTCGCCGGGATCGTCGCTGAAACCGTCCTCCGCGTCGACGGACAGCAGGAAGGGCAGTGCCTGGAGGGTGCCGGAAAGCCGCAGGGTCTCCTCGCGGGTGGCCCGGACCCCGTCGGGCAGCCCGGCCGCCGCGGCGACGCCCAGGCTGGTCGTGCCGACGGCGGGGAAGCCGTGGGCGTGGAGCAGGGCCGCGGAGGCGTGGTCCCAGGCGTTGGGCAGCAGCAGGGGCCGGTCCTGGTGGTGGAGCGCGGCGAAGGTCTCGGCGGGGCGGGCGGCGTGGTCGTCGGTCATGCGGGCCACGCTAGGCCCGGGACGCTTCGGCGGCCGCCGAAGCGTCGCCGCCCGCCGGACCGTCCGCGTCCGCCCTGTCCTCGGCGGGGGCGCGCCCGCTCACTCCGGCGCGAAGGTGTGCATCTCGTCGCCCTCCGGCTGCACCACCCCGTACGAGCTCTCCGGGACCTCGTTCCAGGCGCCGGGCAGGTTGCCGAGAGGTTCGGAGACGATGAGGCGGGCGTCGTCCGCGATGTCACGCAGGAACGCCACGTCCGGGTGGAGGGACTTCAGCGTCTCGACGCGGGTGCTGTAGAAGAGGGACCGCGACCGGCGCTGCGAGGAGTAGCGGAAGGACCACAGCCGTACGCCGTCGGTGACCGCCACGGTCATCTGCATCGGGTGCTCGACGCCGTGCTCGTGGCCGGTGCGTTCGACCAGGCCCGCCATGCGTGCGACGGCGCCGCGCGGATCGTCCTCCAGACCGAAGCTGAGCGCCAGGTAGAACATCATCTCGGAGTCCGTGGACCCCTCGAGGTACGGGAAGAGGTCCGGGCGGACGGCCAGGGCGAGGTCGCGGCGCAGCAGGGGGAAGCTGTCGATGGCCCCGTTGTGCATCCACATCCAGCGGCCGTACCGGAAGGGGTGGCAGTTGGTCTGCTGCACCGCCGTGCCGGTGGAGGCGCGGATGTGGGCGAAGAACAGCGGGGAGACGACGTGCCCGGCGATCTCCCGCAGATTGCGGTCGCTCCAGGCCGGGCCGATGTCCCTGACCACGGCGGGGCTCTCCTTGTCCGGCATGTACCAGCCGATGCCGAAGCCGTCGCCGTTGGTGGTCTCCACACCCATCCGGGCGTGCAGGCTCTGGTCGATCAGGGAGTGGACCGGCCGGTAGAGCAGGTTCTCGAGCAGGATGGGCGAGCCCGAATAGGCGAGCCAACGGCACATGTCCACCGCCTTCCCTGGTGGGACGGACCGCGTACGCCCCGGCGGGCGTGAGCCGCGAGGCCCACGCCCGCCCGGGACACCGCACGTCCCACCGGGTACCCATCCCGCAGGACGGGACGCGTCCCGCGTCAGGTGCGGGAGCGGCCGCCCACGCACAGCGCCCAGATGACGAACCCGGAGAAGGCGATCATCACCACGGACCAGACCGGGTAGTACGGCAGGGACAGGAAGTTCGCGATGACGACGAGCCCCGCGATCACCACGCCGGAGACGCGGGCCCACAAGGCTCCCCGGCCCAGGCCCAGGCCGACGAGCACCGCGATCGCGCCGAGCACGAGGTGGGTCCAGCCCCAGGCCGTCAGGTCGAACTTGAAGACGTAGTTCTGTGTCGTCACGAAGACGTCGTCCTCGGCGATGCCCATGATCCCGCGGAAGATGTCCAGCACCCCCACGAGCATCAGGGTGACGGCGGCGAAGACGGTCAGGCCGCCCGCCCACTCGCGCTTCGCCGACGGCGCGTGCGCCCCGTGTGTCGGATGTGTCGCTGTCATCGTTGTGCCTCGGTTCCGTGTCGTGTCCGCGCTGTGGCGGACGGGTGTCCCCCGCGTCCGCGGGCGGGGCATCCCGGTCACGTCCCCCTCAGGAGCGGGGGCCGTGACCGCTCAGGACCAGCTCCTTCGCCCTGCGGAACTCGTCGTCCGAGATGTCCCCTCGCGCCTTGATCTCGGAGAGCCTGGCCAGTTCTTCCACACTGCTGGTCCGCTCCCCGGCCCCCTTCGCCGTCTCCCTGATGTAGCTGTCGAGCGCCTCCTGCTGGGCGCGCGCCTGGGCCAGCTCACGGCTGCCCATGTTCCTGCCGCGGGCGACCACGTAGACGAAGACGCCCAGGAAGGGCAGGACGATCGTGAAGACCATCCAGCCCGTCTTGGCCCAGCCGCTGAGGGAGTCGTCGCGGACGATGTCGACGATCACCCGGAAGAGCAGGATGAACCACATGATCCACAGGAAGAACACCAGCATCGTCAGCAGTGCGCTGAGCAGCGGGTAGTCGTACGCGAGATACGTCATGCGGGTCATCTCCTCCTGGCTCGCGGGCCCTCTCGCCCGCCCGTGGCGCGCCGTCGCGTCGTGCCGACCTCAGCGTGCTCCGTACGGCGTCCCCGTCGCCTCACCCGGCGCGGGTGATCCGGCGGGCGGGGCGCACGGGGTGGGATGACGGTGTGGAGCCGTGGTCCGTGCGCGACGGGAGGACAGCGATGGCGGTACCGGACCTGTTCGACGCGCGGGTGGCCTCCCCGTCGCCGGCCGCGCGGGCCTCGTACGGCAAGCGGGCGCGGGGGCGTGCGCCCCGCTCGTCGCATGCCGGGTTCACTCCGGCGCACGGCCGGCCGGACCCCGTGGACGTGCTGGAACGGCAGTCCGCGACCCGGCTGCCCGAGCTGGTGCCGGTCCGCTACGGACGGATGCTGGAGTCGCCGTTCCGCTTCTACCGGGGCGCCGCCGCGGTCATGGCGGCGGACCTCGCGCCGGTCCCTGACACCGGGCTGACCGTGCAGCTGTGCGGGGACGCGCATCTGCTGAACTTCCGGCTGCTGGCCTCCCCCGAGCGGCATCTGGTCTTCGACATCAACGACTTCGACGAGACGCATGCCGGCCCCTTCGAATGGGACGTCAAGCGGCTCGCGGCCAGCTTCGCCATCGCCGGGCGGGCGAACGGTTTCACCGTGGCCGAGCAGAGCGGCGCGGTGCGGGCCTGCGTCGCCGCGTACCGGCTGCGCATGCGGCAGTTCGCCGGGATGCGCGCGCTGGACATCTGGTACGCGCAGGACGACGCGGACCGGTTGCGCGAGCTGGCGTCCTCCTCCCTGACCGCGGAGGCCCGGCGGCGTACGGCCGAGGCGGCCCGCAAGGCGCGCGGCCGCACCCACCTGCAGGCGTACGCGAAGCTCACCCGTGCCACGCCGCAGGGGCGGCGCATCGCGGCGGACCCGCCGTTGATCACCCCGCTGCGGGACCTGCTGGACGGCGCGCCGGCCGAGGAGAAGGGCCTGCGCGCGGTGCTGGACGGTTACGCGCGGTCGCTGGCGTCGGACCGCCTGCATCTGCTGAGCCGCTATCGTCCGGTCGACGTGGCCCGGAAGGTGGTGGGCGTCGGCAGTGTCGGCACCCGCTGCTGGATCGTGCTGCTGCTCGGCCGGGACGACGACGATCCGCTGCTGCTCCAGGCCAAGGAGGCGCAGGAGTCGGTGCTCGCCCCGTACACGGACGGCGAGGAGCCCGGCAACCAGGGCCGGCGGGTCGTGGAGGGGCAGCGGCTGATCCAGACGACCAGCGACATCCTGCTCGGCTGGACCCATGCGACCGGGCTCGACGGCCGGCCCCGCGACTTCTACGTACGGCAGCTGCGCGACTGGAAGGGCATCGCCCGGCCCGAGACGATGGACCCCGGCCTGCTGCGCCAGTTCGCCCGGCTGTGCGGGGCGAGCCTGGCGCGGGCCCACGCCAGGTCCGGCGACCCGGTCGCCGTCGCCGCCTACCTGGGGCGGAGCGACCGCTTCGACCGGGCGCTCGCGGCGTTCGCGCAGGACTACGCCGACCGCAACGAACGCGACTTCGCGGCGCTGGGCGAGGCGGTGCGGGCCGGCCGGGTGCGCGCCGAGGGGACTGACTGAGCCTCCGCGTCCCTGGCGGCGCTCACCGCGGCGCCTGGCGCAGTTCCAGGATCCGCAGGCCGAGGGACTGGCAGCGGGCGAGCAGCCCGTAGAGGTGCGCCTCGTCGACCACCTGCCCGAACAGCAGGGTCTGCCCGGACAGCGTCACGTGCTCCAGCTCCGGGAACATGCGGATCAGCGGTTCCGAGAGCTGCCCCTCGACGCGGATCTCGTAGCGCATGAGCCGCTCCACGGGTGGTGCCCGGAGCGGGCGGACCTCGCCCGCCCCTTTCCGATGGTCCGGCCCCCGGCGGCGGCGCGGCTCACCCCCCACAGGTGAGAGGGGCGGCGCGGGGCGCGCTCAGTGTTTCAGCCACAGCTTGCTCGCCAGGATGATCAGCCCCAGGACAAGGTTGACCAGGGCCGACAGCACCAGCAGCCGTCCCGGCGCGCCCGCCTGCCGGGCCGCGGCCACGGACCAGCCCACCTGGCCCGTCACGGCGACGGACAGCGCGAGCCACTGGCCCCCCTGCACGTCGAGTCCCAGCACGGGTCCGACGCCGACGGCGACCGCCGGCGGCACCGCGGCCTTGACGATCGTCCACTCCTGCCGGCACACCCGCCGGACGACGGCGAGGTCCGGCGGACGCTGCGCCAGCCGTGCTCCGAACAGGTGGGCGTGCACATGGGCGATCCAGAACACCACACCGGTGAGCAGGAGCAGGAGCACGAGCTCCAGCCGGGGGAAGGACCCGAGCGTGCCGGCACCGACGATGACGGAGGCGGCGAGCATGGATCCGTAGACACCGCCGGTGTAGTCGGCGTGCGTACGGCGGGGGGCGGGCGTGCCGTCCGCCCCCGTCCCGGAGTCCGCCGAACCCCCGGCATCGGGGGCGCTCGACGGGGCCTGCGCGTCGCCCATGGCGCGCGACCCGGCCTCGTCCGGCGCTCCCGGGTGCCCCGCGGCCGGCGTCTCCGCGGGTGCCGCGTCCGCCGGGCCCCCCTCGGCGCGCGGCGCGGTCGTCTCCTCCGCCGGGTCCCTCGCGCGGGGCGCCGCGGAGGTCTCACCGGCCGGGACCGGGTCCCGCGTCGTACCCGGCGCGGAGGTACCGCCCGCCGACGCCGTGGGTTTCCGCTCGGGGCGGCCCCATGACCACGGGGCCCGTCGGGGCGTCATGGCGTGGCGCCCGCTCACAGCAGGCCCAGTTCGCGGGCGCGGCGGACCGCCTCGCTGCGGCGGCCCACCGACAGTTTCCGGTACGCGTTCTTCAGGTGCGTCTTCACCGTGTTCACCGAGACGTACAGGTCGGCGGCGATCTCCTCCGTGGACATCGCGAGGGCCAGTCGCCGCAGTACGTCCCGTTCGCGGCCGCTCAGTTCCTCGACGAGAGGGGGTGGGCCTCCGGCCGGGCGGGGAGGGGTGGGGCGGCGGTGGCGTGGGGCGGGTGCCAGGTAGGGGCGGATCCAGGAACCCGCCTCGGCGAGGGGGCGGCGAAGACCCTCCCGGTGTGCCTCCGTCACCGCACGGGCGACCAGGCGGCGGGCCGCGGGGGCGTCCCCCGCGCGGTCGGCCGCCCGTGCCCGTACCAGCGCGGCCCGTACGGTCACGGCCGGGCCGGCGTGCCCGTCGACGACCGCGCGGTCGAGGAGCCGTACGGCCGCCTCGGGCCGTCCGGCGGCCAGCAGCACCCGCGCCGCGCCCACCGCGCAGGCAGGCTGGTCGGGGGGCACCTCGGGCAAGAGCGCCGCGGCGTCCTGCGGGCGGCCCTCGGCGAGGTCGGCGGCCGCCGCGACCAGGGCCGTCTCGCCCCTGGCCCACGGCGAGACGGCGTCGGCCCGCACCCCGGGCTCGACCGCCTTCCACGCCGCGCCGGGTTCACCGCGCGCCAGATGCAGACGTGCGGCGACCAGGGCCCGTCCGGCCTCGAGGACGGGGTCCCGCAGCGCGGGGTGCGACTCGCCCGCCGTGTCGAGCAGCGTCCGCGCCTGCCCCAGTTCCTCGCGTTCCACGGCCACGGCGGCGAGGACGAGACGTTCCACGCCGGAGGCGGCGGGCCGGGCGATCCCGGACCGTTCCGTCTCCGCGAGGGCCTCGCGTGCCGTGCGTTCGGCGCGGCCGGGCCAGCCGTGCAGCACGTCGAGGAGGGCGAGCCGTGCCAGCGCGTCCTCGCGGGGCAGGGCGGTGGCCGGGGCGCCGGGGCCGGTCGCCGCCGCCCGTGACAGCGCGGCCCGCGCGCCCGCGAAGTCCCCGGCCCACAGCCGGGCGGACCCCAGGTGGTCCAGCAGCAGCGCGAAGAACTCCGGGTGCCGGTCGAGCAGTTCGGCGGGGAGAAGGCCCCGCAGCGCCTCGGCCTCGCGCACGGCGTCCTCGGCGCGGCCGGGCGCGCCGGACAGCCGGGCGACGAGGGCGTCCAGGAGGGCACACCCCATCCGGACGGCGGCCGTGTCCGTCTCACCCGCCGGGCCGTCGTACCGGGCCGTCCGCTGCCGTGCCCGCCGCAGCCGGAGGGCGCCTCCGGCGAGGTCGCCCCGGGAGAGCCGGGCGGCGGCGCGTACGAGTTCCGGCGCGGGCCCGTCACCGCCCCCGGGCCCCATGCGGGAGAACATCACGTCGAGGACGTCGGCGCGGGGGCCGGTGAAGAACTGGCCGAGAGCGAGGTCGTCGACCAGGGCGGAGGCGGTGAACTCCCAGTCCTCGGCGGCGGCGCCGTGCCCGAGCGCCGCCGGGAGCGCCCCGGCCGTTCGGAGGCAGACGGCGGCCCGCCGGTGCAGCTCGGGCTCCAGTCCCGGCCGGCGCATCCGCAGGTGGGCGCGGAGGATCTCCGCGAACAGGGGGTGCAGCCGGTACACGCCGTGGCCGACGTGCTGGACGAAGGCGTTGCTCCGGTGCAGCCGGGCCAGCACGGCCTCGGCGTCGGCGCGTCCCGTGACCGCGTTGGCCAGCCGCGGGCCGAACCGGTCGAGGACGCTGACCCGCAGCAGCAGCTCCTGCGTCCCGTCGTCCTGCCGTCTGAGCACCTCGGCCAGCAGGAAGTCGGCGACGGCGCTGCGGTCGGCCTCGAACTCCTTGAGGCAGAGCTCCGGGTCCGGAGCCTCCTCGGCCGCCAGCGCGCACAGCCGCAGTCCGGCGGCCCACCCCCGGGTCCGCTCCACGACCCCGCGCACCGCGGCCGGGGACAGCCGCAGGCCGTGCGCCTCCATCAGCCGGGCCGCCTCGCCGGGCGTGAAGGCGAGCTCCGCGTCGCGGATCTCGGTCAGCTCGCCCGCGGCCCGGTAGCGGTGCAGGGGCAGCAGCGGCTCGGTGCGGGTGACGAGGACCAGCCGCAGCCCGGGCGCCGAGTGGCGCAGCAGGAAGTCGAGCTGGGCGGCGGTCTCCGGGGCGGTGACCCGGTCGAACTCGTCCAGCACCAGGACCACCGGCCGGTCCCGTGTGCTGAGGAGGGCGGCGAGCCGGGCCGGCAGGGCATCGCTAACCCGGTTCGCGTCGGCCGGGGAGGCGATGTCCCCGGGCAGCGGCACGCCACCGGTGCGCAGCGCCTGGAGGAGGTACGCCCAGAACATGCCGGCGCCCTGCCCGTCGGTGTCGGTGGTGAGCCAGGCGACGGGCAGCTCGGGGCGCCCGGCCACCCAGTCCGCGACCAGCAGCGTCTTCCCGGCGCCGGCGGAGCCGTTCACCATGGTCAGGGGGGTGCGCAGGGCGCCGTCGAGGTGTTCGGCCAGCCGCTCCCTGCGCAGGAACGTGTGCGGCGGCGCGGGGACCGCGAAGCGGGTGCGCAGGAACGGGTCGCCGTGCGGGTCGTACGGCCCGCTCTGCGGGTCGTGGGGGCCCGTGTGCTGCTCCCCGGCAGGGCTGACGTCGCCCTCGTCTGCGGATGTCACGGCACTCACCGCCCTCGTCGGGCCGCGCTCGCCTCCAGCATCCCAGCAGCGGGACCGGGCGGCGCGCCGAGGCCGGGGTCTCGGCTAGCGTCGCCGTATGAGCACCACGGAGTCCCTCGCCGCGGCCCTGGCGGACGGCCCGGTCGTCCTGGACGGCGGCATGTCCAACCAGCTCGCGGCGGCCGGTCACGACCTGAGCGACGAGCTGTGGTCGGCACGACTCCTCGCGGACGAGCCGGAGGCGGTCACGGCGGCGCATCTCGCGTACTTCGAGGCGGGCGCGGACGTGGCGATCACGGCGAGCTACCAGGCGACGTTCGAGGGCTTCGCCCGGCGCGGGATCGGCCGGGAGCGCGGCGCGGAGCTGCTGGCGCTGAGCGTGGAGTGCGCGCGTACGGCGGCACGCCGCGCCCCGGGTCCGCGCCGCCCGCGGTGGGTGGCGGCCTCCGTCGGCCCGTACGGCGCGATGCTCGCGGACGGCTCCGAGTACCGGGGCCGCTACGGACTGTCGGTCGCGGAGCTGGAGCGGTTCCACCGCCCGAGGCTGGAGGTCCTGGCGTCCGCCGCCCCGGACGTCCTCGCGCTGGAGACGATCCCGGACACGGACGAGGCCGAGGCGCTGCTGCGCGCGGTGCGCGGGCTGGGGGTGCCCGCCTGGCTGTCGTACTCGGCGGCAGGCGGGCGCACGCGGGCGGGGCAACCGCTGGAGGACGCGTTCGCCCTGGCCGCGCGGGCGGACGAGGTGATCGCGGTCGGCGTCAACTGCTGCACGCCGCAGGACGCGGACCACGCGGTCGCCGTCGCCGCGCGGGTGACGGGCAAGCCGGTGGTGGTCTACCCGAACAGCGGCGAACAGTGGGACGCCCGGGCCCGCGCCTGGACCGGTGAGCCCACGTTCTCGGCGTCCCGGGTGACGGGCTGGCGGGACGCGGGGGCGCGGCTGATCGGTGGGTGCTGCCGGGTGGGTCCGGACACGATCACGTCGATCGCGGGGACGCTGCGGGCGGCGTAGGGCGCCTTGCGGACTCTCTTGTGCCGGGCCCGCACCGTGGTACGGTGCGATGAGTGCCGTGCGGCGCCCCGTCGGGCGCCGGGCCGGTCCTCACCGCCGAACCTTCTTCGCTTCGGCGTCTCTCTCAGCCGTCACGTCGGCTCTCGTATCGCTTGCGTACGGCTTTCCCACACGGTCGCACGGCGACCGCAGTGAGGTTCCCACCGCTGTGAGGCGCGAACACGCCCTCCCCGAAGACCGCGGTTCCCCCCTTCTTCGCTTCATGTTCCTGTTTCTGTCCGTCCTGGAAAGGACTCACCACATGACCACCGCCCTCGACCGCCCCGCCCGTCAGTCCTCCGGACGGCAGCAGCAACAGCGGTCCGTCACCGTCACCGGTGTCCTCGACGTCGACGCGACCGGGAAGGGGTACCTGCGCGGCGCCGGCCTCGTGGCCGGGTCGTCCGACCCCGTCGTCTCCGCCGCCCTGGTGCGCCGGCACTCCCTGCGCAAGGGCGACCTGGTGGAGGGCGTCCTCGGCGACCGCCGGGCGCTCACCGACATCGCCCGCGTCGACGGCCGTACGCCCGGCTCGCTCGCGGGCCGTCCCCACTTCCGCGACCTGACCCCGGTCCATCCCCACCGCCGGCTGCGCCTCGAACACCGGGCGTCCGGACTCGCCGGCCGGGTCGTCGACCTGCTGGCCCCGGTGGGCAAGGGGCAGCGCGGACTGCTCGTCGCGCCGCCCAAGACCGGCAAGACGGTTCTCATCCAGCAGCTCGCGGCGGCCGTCGCGGGGAACCACCCCGAGTGCCGGCTGATGGTGGTGCTGCTCGACGAGCGTCCCGAAGAGGTCACCGACATGCGGCGCTCGGTCCACGGCGAGGTGTACTCCTCGACGTTCGACCGTCCCGCCAAGCAGCACATCGCGCTCGCCGAGCTGGTCGTGGAGCGGGCCAAGCGGCTCGCGGAGGCCGGCGAGGACGTGGTGATCCTGCTGGACTCGCTGACGCGGCTGTGCAGGGCGTACAACAACGCGGCGGGCCCGGGCGGCCGCACCCTCAGCGGCGGCGTGGACTCCGCCGCGCTGATCGGCCCGAAGCGGTTCTTCGGCGCCGCGCGCGAGACGGAGGGGGGCGGTTCGCTGACGATCCTCGCCTCCGCGCTGGTGGACACCGGGTCGCGTGCGGACGAGTTCTTCTTCGAGGAGCTCAAGGGCACGGGCAACATGGAGCTGCGCCTGCACCGCGAGTCGGCGTCACGGCGCCTGTTCCCGGCCGTCGACATCACCACCTCGGGCACCCGCCGCGAGGAACTCCTCTTCACCCCCGAGGAACTGACGGCGACCCAGGGCCTGCGCCGCGCCCTGACCTCCCGTGACCCGGCGACCGACCTGGAGACGCTGCTGACGCGCCTGCGGGAGACCCCGGACAACGCGGCGTTCCTGCGTCAGGTACGGCCGACGCTGCGGAACGGCTGACGGCGGCCCGGGAGTCACAGCTGCTCCCCCCGCTCGGGCATGTCCGGCGGGTGCACCCCTCCGCCGTCCTTGATGTCGTCCTCGCAGGTACGCCGGTCGTGGGTCGACTGGTCGTTGGGGATCAGCAGGACCTCGTCGACCCGTTCGGGGTGGTCGGCCTCGAGGTAGTAGTCGCCGGTGTAGGGGCCCTTCGGGCCGAACACCTGGGTTGAGTACGTCGTCTGACAGCCCAGCACCACGCGCTTCTCGTCCACCGCGCAGACGTCGACCGCGGGTTCGCTTCCCTGCCCGGCTCCCTCGAAGCGGATGTCGAAGTGGATCTGGTCGCCTTCCGCGGGCACCTGCGGATGCGGCTCTCTGCGCCAGCCGGTCACCTCGGCGGTGACACCGACGGGCCGTCCGCTCTCGTCCACGATCTCCACCCGCACACCCGCTTCCCCCCGCTCCGCGGTCGAGTCGGAGCAGCTCCACAGAACTCCGCAGCCGGACAGGCCGAGCACCGCCAGGGCCGATGACGTGCCGGCGAGTATGCGTGCGAGGGTCACCGGGGCGACCTCCCTTTCCATGACATCGCCCCTTCAGGGGCGGGGATGCAGGATCTCCAGTGTTCCCGTCTCCGTGTCGAAGCTGCGCAGGGTCGTGAGGTGGGCCGACAGCGGGGGTGGGGGGAGGAGGTCCGGGATGCGGCGGCTGGTGAAGGCGCCGGGGCGGCGGGTGCGGCCGAGGGTGATGTGGGGGCTCCAGTTGCCCGGCGCGTGCAACGGGTTGAGCGTCTCGGGGCGGTTGTCGGAGGTCACCGCGTCCCAGACCCTCCGATGCAGGCCGGCCAGCGCGGCGTCGATCGCCAGCGACCAGGCCAGGACGGACGTGGGCCGCTCGAAGCGGATGAGGCCCGCGAAGCGGACCGGCAGGGGCAACGCGGCTGCCGCCTCGGCCAGTTCCCAGCGGACGGGGGCCGTCAGCTCCGGGCACGCGGCCAGGGTGAGATGCGGGCTGTTGGTCGGTGAGCGGTGGCGTGCCTGACTCGGCAGCCCGGCGTCCGCGAGCCGCCGCCACGCCTCCCGTACCGTCGACTCCGCCGCCTCGTCCAACAACAGTTCCACCGTGCGCACCGCCAAAGCCTACGTGTGCGCCGGTGCGCCCCCCCTGCGCATCGAACAGCGCGTTGCGGGTGGGTCAACGTCCGCGACGCCGAGCCCGTCCGCGCCTTCAATGGCAGGCATGGTGCGCACATCGACAACTTCACGTGTCCTCACCGCCGTCGCCGCGGCCGTTCTCTCCCTCGCTTCCTGTTCCTCCGGTGACGGTGACGACCGTCGTGAGGGCCGGACGGCGGGCGGGGGTGACGCCTCCGCGTCCGCGTCCCGTTCGCCTACGCCCTCGCCCTCCCCCACCCCCACCGGCCCCTGCGCCGACGGCTCCTGTGAGGTCACCGTCGGCGTCGGTGACGTCGTCGAGGTTCCCGCGTCGTACGGGCTCGGGCCGATCGAGGTCACCGCGGTCGGTGGGGACGACGTCGAGATGGTCGCGCCGATCCACGGGTCGGGGTACAGCATCGCCGGATGCTCCGGGGGCGGCAGCGTCACGTCGCAGGGCGGCGGGGGTGTGCGGCTGCGGTGCGGCGTGGGACCCGCCGCGACCCTCAACGACGCCATGCGCCTCACCGTCGTCGAGGTGCGCGGCGAGACCGCCGTGCTCCGTGTCGCACCCGTCTCCTGAGCGGCGGCGGGGGCGGCGAAAACCATTGGCGGACCGCGGCCGCCACGGCCGAGCATGAGCCGTATGACCGACGCACCCGCGCGATGGACCCGGGCCACCGTCCACCCCGACATGTGGACCGACCCGGACGACGACCCCCGGAACAACGAGGGCCCCGGGCCCGACGGTGAGCTGCCGACGCTTCAGGACGTCCTCCACAACTACCGGCTGACGCTGCTCATGAAGTGCGAGGGGCTCACCCCGGAGCAACTGGCGCGGCGGTCGGTGCCGCCGTCGACGATGTCGCTGCTCGGGCTGGTGCGGCACATCGCCGAGGACGAGCGGGACTGGCGGAACTGGATCACCCACGGCGAGCCCCTGCCGAAGCTGTACGGGCGGAGGGACGCGGACTTCGACGAGGCCGTCGGCGAGCAGGCCCTGGTCGACGCCGCGTTCGCGGACCTGAAGCGGGAGCAGGAGGCCACCGACGCCGTCCTGGACGCGCATCCGGACCTCGGCGAACACATCGGGCGGGAGAACATCGCCGTACGGGAGCTGCTCGTGCACCGGATCGAGGAGTACGCCCGGCACTGCGGCCACGCCGACCTGCTCCGCGAGTGCGTCGACGGCCGCGTGGGGCAGTGAGCGGGGCGTCGCCCCCGCGTCCGCCCGTGCGCGGCGGCATGCCGATGGTGTACCAATAGGGGAAATGCCCGCTATGCCCGTGTCATGCTGTGGTTTTGTTCGATCACGGGCGTGTCGGGAGGCCGGGTGTACCCCTCGCGTGGAGGGCTGGACGAGCGGACCAGCCGTGGCCGGCGTGCGGCTGCCGCCGGCGCGTCACCGGGGTGGACGCGTTGAGCGAGCAGGACGAGCAGGGCGAGCGGGCGGGGCCCGGTCCCGGCGCGGAGCCTCCCCAGGACCCGGACCTCCGGATCCGCCTGGACAGCGAGCTGGAACGGATCGGCACCCAGCTGCGTGCCCTGACCGACGCCAAGGACCGGCTGCAGGGGCTGCTCGACGCCGTCCTCGCCATCAGCGGCGAGCTGGACCTGTCCGCCGTGCTGCGGCGGATCGTCACCACCGCGATGGACCTGATCGGCGCCCGCTACGGAGCCCTGGGCGTGCTCCACGAGTCCGGCGAGTACCTGAAGGAGTTCATCACCGCGGGACTGAGCGAGGAGGAGCGCGGCGCGCTGTCCGGGGTGCCCTTCCCGCACGGCCGCGGAGTGCTGGGACTGCTGATCCGCAATCCGGAGCCGCTGCGCGTCCGGAACATCCCCGAGCACCCCTCCTCCGCCGGGTTTCCGCCCGGGCACCCCCCGATGCGGACGCTCCTCGGCGTGGCCGTCAGCGTCCGCGGCGAGATCTACGGCGATCTGTACCTCTCCGAGCGGTACGACGGCCGGCCGTTCGACCGGCAGGACGAGGACGTCGTCGTCGCCCTGGCGGGCGCCGCCGGCATCGCCATCGAGAACGCCCGCCTGTTCGGGCAGGTGCGGGAGAGCGCCGAGCGGTTCCAGCGCCTGCTGCTGCCCGCCCTCCCCGACCTGAGCCCCTTCGAGGCGGCCACCGTGTACCGGCCGGCCGCGCAGCCCCGCCGGCTCGGCGGCGACTGGTACGACGCGATGGTGCTGCCCGACGACACGGTCGGCGTGGCGATCGGGGACGTCGGCGGCCACGACCTGGACGCGGCCGCCGCCATGGCCCGTATCCACAGCATGCTGCGCGCCCTGCTCTACGACCGCCGCACCCCGCCCAGCGAGGTGCTCGTCCAGCTGGACCGCACGCTGCAGGCCACCGCGGACATCCCGGTCACCACGGTCTGCCTGGCCCGGATCGAGCCGCACGAGACCGGCTGGGTGCTGCGCTGGAGCACCGCGGGTCACTTCCCTCCGCTGCTGATCACCCCGGACCTGGAGACGGAGTACCTGGAGGCCGAGCCGGGCCTGCCGCTCGCGGTGAACACCGGCTTCGAGCGGCCCGACCACACGCACGAACTGCCCGCCGGCTCGATCCTGCTCTTCTTCACCGACGGGCTGGTCGAGCACCACGCGCACTCCATCGACGAGGGCCTGACCGCCCTGGCCGACCTCGCCGCCACCCACGCCGAACGGCCGCTGAAGGAGTTCGTGCGGGCGCTGGCGGACCACCACCCGAGCGACGGCCAGGACGACATGGCGCTGCTCGCCCTGCGCATCCCGGCCAGTACGCGCTGCCCGGAGCCGGGCCCACCCGAGAACCCGGCTGCCTGAGCAGCGCCCCGGGGCCTCAGGTGCGGCGGAGCGCCCCGTTGCGGCGGAGGCGCCGGATGACCGGGCGGAGTTCCGGCGACTGCGGTGTGCGCGCGGCCCGCTCGGCGCCGGGGGCGGTCCACAGGGCCAGTTCGCGGTCGCGGGGGCCGTGCACGACGTGCGGTGCGCCGTCGCCGTACACCTGGACCGGGTGGTGCGGGCCCCACGGCTCCCAGCCGGGGGCGCCGTCGGTGACGAACCGCACCCACGCCCCGTGCATGGCGTCCGCCAGCTCCTGCGGGGCGCCCTCGCCCGCGAGCTTGCGGGCGTCGGGGCTGTCACCGCTGTCGAAGACGAAGCCCAGCTCCAGGGCGTGGCACGCGCCCATGCCGGGACGGTTGGAGGGCCAGGCGAACTCGTAGACGTACGAGGGTTCCGCGCGGCCGTCGGACAGCCGGTGCAGGGGGTCGCGCAGGAGGCGGTCGGTGACCATCTGGCCGACGGTCTCGGCGGTGCCGGCGCCGGGGTGCAGGGCGCGGTAGCCGCGCGGGACCTCGCTGCCGCAGCGGCAGCGGGCCATCGCGCCGGCCAGGGCGACCGGGCCGAGACGGTCGACGCGTTCCGTCAGGCCGCCGGGGACCAGCCAGAGCCGGTACTCGTCGCGGGTCCAGCCGGTCATCAGGGTGATGCCGGGGGCCGCGCCGTCGGTGAGGGCCTCCAGGGGGTCGCGCGGGACGAGGTCTCCGTCGACGACGATGCCGAAGGCGGGCCCGCCGAGCAGCGGGCTGCCGAGCCGGCCGACGTCCGCCTGGGCGCGCAGCAGCTGTTCCCGGTCGACGGCGGCGAAGGCCTCGGCGGTGGCGGGCACCTTGAGGCGGGCGGCCATGCGGCGGACCATGCGCCGCACCTTGTCCCGCTCCATGGACTCGGGCGGTCCGCTCTGCAGGACGGCCTGCCGTATCAGCCCCTGGGACTGCGGCGCGGCGACCAGGGCGCCCGCGCTGATGGCTCCGGCGGACTGGCCGGCGAGGGTGACCCGGCCGGGGTCGCCGCCGAACGCGGCTATGTTCTCGTGCACCCATCGGAGCGCGGCGAGCTGGTCGCGCAGGCCGGGGTTGGCGGGGGCGTCCGGGAAGAGGCCGTACCCCTCGACGCCGAGGCGGTAGTTGAGGGAGACGAAGACGACGCCGTCGCGGGCGAAGGTGCGTCCGTCGTACACCGGGACGGCGGACGAGCCCCGGGTCAGCGCGCCGCCGTGCAGCCACACCAGGACGGGCAGCCGGGCGCCCGGGGACGGGTCGGGGGTCCAGACGTTCAGGTTGAGACAGTCGTCGCCCCCGATGTCGGGGTCGGAGAGGTACTCGGCGAAGGCGGGGCTGTACGGGGGTTTGGGCGCGGTGGGCCCGAACGCGCCTGCGTCCCGCACGCCGTCCCACGGCTCGGGCGGCACGGGCGGCCGGAAGCGGCGCGGCCCGAACGGGGGCGCGGCGTAGGGGATGCCGCGGAACACGGCGACTCCCTTCTCCCACCGCCCCCGCACGGCACCGTACGCCGTCGTGACCACGGGCATCTCCCGCTGCGTCGCTGTCGTCATACGCCCACCGCCCTTTCACCCCGCGCGGTACGGGCACGCCGCACGCGCTCCGTGCACTCGACCGGGCCTCGCGGTCCGGTCACCACCGGCACACGGGGCGCCGTGGCGCCGAGCCCCCCACCGGGCGCGAGCCCAACCCGCCGGTAACAACAAGAGCACCACACCTCCCCCCGCTATTCCTCCCCGAACAGCTCGCGGCCCGAGGCCGCGTGACGGGGTTCTTCCCGCCCCGTGGCCGCGGTTCTCCACCAGGAAGCGCTTTCTGTCCGGTGGGGAGAGACGGGTGGACCCGATGGGCCGAACGGGGCTGTCAGCGGGCCGCGGCCCAGGTGATTCCGCCGCGCAGATGGGCGCGGAAGAGCGGGTCGCCGTAGGCCTCGACGGTGTGGCCGAGGGCGGTGTAGAAGACACGGCCCGCGCCCTGTGTGCGGCACCAGGCCAGCGGGTGGTCGTCCCCCATCGTGCCCCCGGCGTACGAGGTCTCGTCGGCGGAGAGCAGGACGCGCGCGGAGGGCCGCGGGCCGGCCTGGAAGTCGTACCACTCGTCGGTCACCTCCCAGACGGGAGGCAGGTGCCGGGTCGCCGGGTGGTCGTGGTCCTCGACGAGGGCACGGCCGGGCTGGACCGGGGGGTGGCCGGCGAAACGTGCGCCGAGGAGGTCGCCGTAGTAGGGCCAGCCGTACTCCGTGCAGGCCGCCGCGTGCACGCCGACGAAGCCGCCGCCGCCCTCGACGTACGCGGCGAGCCGCTCGCGCCCGGCCGGGGTGAGCACGTCGCCGCTGGTGGAGAGGAACACGACCGCCGCGTACCGGTCGAGCGGCTCCTCCAGCGCCGCGGGGTCCTCGTGGGCGTGGACCTCGAAGCCGCCGAGGGAACGCAGCGCGGCGATGCCGGCCGGGATGGAGTCGTGCCGGTAGTCGGTGGTGCGGGTGTAGACGAGGAGCGCGGGGTCGGCCATGCGCCGGAGCCTACGCGCGCGTGCGCGAGCCCCGGCCGCGGGGGCCCGCGCCTACGATGGGCTCAGCGCGCCGCACCACGGGAAGGGGACACCGGAGCCGATGAGCCTGCGCCAGTACGAGTACGCCCTCGCCGTCGCGGAGGAGGGCTCGGTGACCGCGGCCGCCGAACGGCTGCACGTGGCACAGCCCTCGGTGTCCCAGCAGATCCGCGGGCTGGAGCGGGAGCTCGGGGTGAAGCTGTTCGCCCGCACCCCGACGGGGCTGGTGCCCACCACGGTGGGCCGGGCGTTCCTGCGGGAGGCGCAGGTCGCCGTGACCGCGTCCCGGCGGGCGCGTGCGACCGCACGGGCCGGTGCCGAGGACCTGGTGGGCGAGCTGGTGGTCGCCGTGCAGATGGGCTTCGGTACACGCCAGTTGCCCCGCGCCCTGGGCGAACTGCGCCGCCGGTACCCCCGGTTGGAGACCACCGTCTTCGAGGAGCCCGGCGCGGCCGAGCTGGACCGGCTGTGCCGCCGGGGCGCGCTGGACTTCGCGCTGATGGCGGCCTGCGACCGCACCCCCTCCGACGCCCACCGCCTGGGCCACGAGGAGCTGGTCGTGGTGCTGGGCGAGGGCCACCCGCGACTGGACTCGGAGCGGGTGGAGTTGAGCGAGCTGAAGGATGAGCCGTGGGTGCGGTTCGACCGGGACAGCGCCCTCGACGCCGTCCTGGTGGAGGTGGTCCAGGATCACGGGCTGACGCCGGCGACCGCCGCCCGGGTGTCCCAGGCGGCGACGGCCGTGCGCTGGGCCGCCGAAGGGCTGGGCGTGACGCTGCTGCCCGCGTCGGCGGTGCCGCCCGGTCACGAGCACGTCGTCCGCCCGGTGGCCCCGGCCCTCTCCCGCCCGGTCATCGCCGTGCTCCGGCAGGACGCGGGCCCGGCGGAGAGGACGCTGCTCGAGCTCCTGCGGAAGGAGAAGTGGTCGGGGGCCGCGCCGGAAGCCGTGTCGCTCTCCCGGAATTCCTGACGCGGCCGGCCGCGGACCGACCGTGAATTCACCGCGGGAATTCCCCGCCGTCCACCACGAGGTTGGTGCCGGTGACCCAGCTCGCCCGGTCTGAGACGAGGTACAGCACCGCGTGGGCGATGTCGTCCGGCAGGCCCTCACGGCCGAGGGGCGGGGTCGACGTGGCGCCGGTGGTGTCGCTCAGGGCGGCCCACTGCCTGCGCGTCTCCTCACCGCCGGGGGTGGCCGTGCGGCCGGGGGTCACCGTGTTGACTCGGACTCCGTCGGGCGCCAGCTCCGCGGCCAGTCCGCGGCTGTAGTTCTCCAGAGCCGCCTTGGCCGCCGTGTAGTG
This sequence comes from Streptomyces werraensis, assembly GCA_014656175.1. Lineage (GTDB taxonomy): Bacteria > Actinomycetota > Actinomycetes > Streptomycetales > Streptomycetaceae > Streptomyces > Streptomyces werraensis. Next base: position 472,022 of record BNBX01000002.1, on the reverse strand, counting down.
CAGGAACAGAGGGCCCGGAACGGGCACCACGGCCGACGACACGTGCACGATCGCCCCCGCGCGCCGCTCCCGCATCCCCGGCGCCAGCAGCGCGTCCAGCCGTACCGCCGAAAGGTAGTTGAGGTCCAGCGCGCCCTGCCACTCCGCGTCCGGGATGGCCAGGGCGCCGGGGTACGGGGTCGCGCCGCCCGCATTGTGGACGACGATGTCCACGCCTCCGAGCCCTTCCCGCACGGCTTCCGCCAGCGCCTCCGCGCCCTCGCGGGTCCGCACGTCGGCCGCCGTGAAGCGGGCCCCCTCCGGCACGGTGCCGGAGGCCGAGCGGGCGGTGGTCAGCACGTCGGCGCCCGCGTCGAGGAGCCGGCGCACGACGGCCGCACCGATGCCCCGGGTGCCGCCCGTGACGAGGGCGCGCTTTCCCGTGAGTTCGCGCGTTCCGGCGGCCTTTTCGTTCTGCAGTGCGGTGGACATGATCCGTCCTTTCGTCGACGGGCCATCGGGAGGGAATTCCACGGAACTGAGGAATTCGGGGAACGAGAAGACCGTACGTGCGCCCGGAAACGGGAATCAAAGACGAAAAGTGAGGCGAGGGTATAGGCATCGCCTATGGCCTCCGCCAGGACCCGTGTCCGATTCGTTCAAGACGCCCGCCCCGTCCCCGCCCTACCGTCGGCCGCATGAGCACACGATTCGATGCCATCGGACTGGTCGTCTCGGACATGGCCGCCTCCGTCGCCTTCTACCGGCGGCTCGGGCCTGCGTTCCCTCAAGGGGCCGAGACGGAGGGACACGTCGAGGCGGAACTGCCGGGCGGGATGCGGTTGTTGCTGGACACCGAGGAGACGGTCCGGTCGTTCCACCCGGGATGGCGGCCTCCGTCGGGCGGGGGCCGCACCTCCCTGGCCGTGCGCTGCGACAGCCCCGCGGAGGTCGACGCGCTGTACGCGGAGCTGGTGGAGGCCGGGGCCCGTGCCGAGCTGAAGCCGTGGGACGCGGTGTGGGGGCAGCGGTACGCCGTCGTGCTCGACCCGGACGGCAACGGGGTGGACCTCTTCGCCCCGCTCCCCTCTCGGGACTGACGCTCGGCGCGTGGGCCGCGGGCCGTCCCTCGGCAGGTCCGGCAGACGGGCGGCCTGGGCCTCGCTCCCGGACCGGGGGGCCACGGTGGACACGCCGATCCGGTCGCCGAAGAGGTCTGTCAGGCGGCGTGGCGCGACGGCGTCATCGGCCCCTGGACTCCTTCGGCGTCATGCGGCCGGCCCGGGCGGCACCAGCTCCCGCAGCGCCACCCCCGTCAAGCTCCGTACCTCACGCGACAGATGGGGCTGGTCCGCGTAGCCGGCGCGGATCGCGGTCTCCGCGAGGGGGACGCCCGAGCGGGCCAGCGCCAGGGCACGGCGCATGCGGAGGATGCGGGCCAGGGTCTTCGGGCCGTAGCCGAAGGCGGTGAGCGAGCGGCGGTGCAACTGGCGTGGGCCGAGGCCCAGTTCGTCGGCCGTCCCGGCGACCGGGCGGCCCGCGTCGAGGGCCGCGACGAGGCGGCTCAGCAGCGGGTCGGGCGGGCCGGCCGACGCGGCCAGGCGCAGGGCGACCTCCTCCAGACCGCGCGCCGGGTGGTGCGCCGCGCGCACGCGGGCGGACGCGCGCCGCACCTCGGCCGCCGGCCACAGATCGGCCAACTCCACGCGGCGGTCGCGCAGTTCGTGCGCGGGCACGCCCAGCAGCGAGGGTGCGGTGCCGGGGTGGAAGCGGATCCCGGACCAGGGTCCTGCCGCTCCTCCGTCGACGTGGGCGTGGGTGTCGGGGCCCGCGACCAGCAGGCGGCCGTCGTGCCACAGCAGGTCCATGCAGCCGTCCGGCAGCACCCGGCCCGTCCCGTCCCCGCCGGCGGGGACGCTGGTCCACACGACCGCGCCGGGCAGCCGTGACGCGCGCTTCCTGTACACGGGTCCAGGTTACGCGGCGGCCCGGTTCCGCCACTCCTGCGGACTGACGTCGTAGGCCCGTTTGAAGGCGGTGGAGAGGGCGAAGGCGCTGCTGTAGCCGACCTGGCGGGCGATGGCGGCGAGGGTGTCGTCGGTGTCGCGCAGCCGGTCGGCGGCGAGGGCGAGGCGCCAGCCGGTGAGGTACGACATCGGGGGTTCGCCGACGAGCCGGGTGAAGCGTCGGGCGAGCGCGGCCCGCGAGACGCCGGCCTTCCCGGCGAGCCCGGCGACGGTCCAGGGGCGGGCCGGGTCGTCCTGGAGGAGCCGCAGCACCGGGCCGACGACCGGGTCGGACAGCGCCTCGTACCAGGCGGGCGGCTCCGCCTCGGGGCGGGCGAACCAGGCGCGCAGGGCGGCGATGACGAGGAGGTCGAGCAGCCGGTCCAGGACGACCTCCTGGCCGGGGGCGTCCCGCCCGACCTCCTGCATCAGCAGCGGGGTGAGCGGGCACTCCCACACGTCGGCGCCCAGGGAGAGCAGCGGCGGCAGCGCGTCCAGCAGCCGGCCGCCGATCTCGCCGCGCATCTGGTAGGTGCCGATGAGCAGCACGGTCCCGCTGTCGGGGCGGTCCCCCCAGGTGCGGACGCCGAGGTCCATCGAGCCGTTGAGGGGCCGTCCGTCCGGGTAGTGGCACCGGCCGCCGGGCAGGATCAGCGCCTGCGGCGCGGTGCCGGGGGCGTCGGCGCAGGTGTACGGGTCGGGGCCGCGGGCGACGGCGAGGTCCCCGGCGCGCAGCCGGATCCTCTCGCCCCGGTCGGGCAGCAGCCAGGCGTCGCCGCGTACGAGGAGCATCACCGTCAGCGGGGCGCGGTCCTCCACCCGCACCGCCCACGGCGGGTCGAAGCACGCCCGGATCATGAACGCGCCGCGGGCGCGGGGGCCCTCCAGCAGACCGGTGAGTGCGTCCATGGGGGTCAGCGTAGACGCGTGCGTATGCGGGCGCGCCGCTCGGCGATGGTTCCCCCCGGCCGACGGCGGTTGACTCGGAGGCATGGACGGGACGACGCGTACGAAGGACATGACACTGGTGGTCACCGGGGCCTCGGGACGGACCGGGAGCCGGGTGGCGCGGGCCGCGGAGGCGGCCGGGATGACGGTGCGCCCGGCGTCGCGGGCGACCGGCTTCGACTGGGCGGACCGGACGACGTGGGCGGGCGCGCTGCGCGGGGCCGACGCGGCCTATCTGGTGCACCCGGCCGACGTGGGCGCACCGGGGACGGCCGAGGCGGTCGGCGCGCTGGCGGAGACCGCCCTGGGCGTGGGGGTGCGGCGGCTGGTGCTGCTGTCGGCGCGGGGCGAGGACCAGGCGCTGCCCGCGGAGGAGGCGCTGCGGGCGTCCGGCGCGGACTGGACGGTGGTGCGGTCGGCGTGGTTCGCGCAGAACTTCGGCGAGGGGCCGCTGGCGGAGGAGCTGCGGAGCGGGGAGCTGGTGTTCCCGGCGGGCGAGGTGGCGGAGCCGTTCGTCGACGTACGGGACGTCGCGGAGGTGGTGGTGGCCGCGCTGGCCGGCGGGGAGCGGTACGCGGGGCGGACGCTGACCGTGACGGGGCCGCGGCTGCTCACCTGGGCGGAGGCGGTGGCGGAGATCGCGGAGGCGACGGGACGGCCGCTGACGTACCGGGCGGTGCCGGCGGACGCCTACCGGGGGACGCTGACCGGGTTCGGGGTGCCGGACGAGGAGGCCGCGTTCCTCGTCGAGGTGTTCGCGACCCTGCTCGACGGACGCAACGCGCACGTGGAGGACGGGGTGCGCCGGGTGCTGGGCCGGGAGCCGCGGGACTTCTCCGACGTCGTGCGGCAGGCGGCGGCGGACGGGGCCTGGAAGGGGTGAGGCCCCCCCGGAACCCCTCGCGTCGGCCCAGCCGGAACCCCTCGTGTCAGTCGCGGCGCTTGTCGTCGTGGCCCGGGACGTCCCCGGACCCGTTGCGGGGCTGGGCGGACTTGGAGTGGGTGCGGAGGCGGGAGGTGACGTCCTCGGGGGGCAGGAAGCGCGACCAGCGTTCGGGGAACTCGGACGGCATGTCGGGGTCCGCGTTCCCGGACGCGGTGGTGCGGGCGACGTACTCGGCGACCTGCGCCTGCCGCTGCCGCTCGTTGGCCTCGCGGGCCGCGGCGGTGGCGGCGGCCGGCCACACCCGGTCGATGGCCGCGTTGACGGCCGCCCCGACGAGCACGGCGAACGCGGACACGCCGATCCACAGCAGTACGGCCACGGGGGCGGCGAGGGAGCCGTAGATGGTGGGGCCCTCGACGGTGTTGGTGAGGTAGATGCGCAGCAGGAAGCTGCCCAGCACCCACATGGCGAGGGCGACCAGCGCGCCCGGCACGTCCTCGATCCACGGGGAGCGGACGGGCACGGACACGTGGTAGAGCGTGGTCAGGAAGGCCACGGAGAGCAGGATGACGACGGGCCAGTAGAGGATCTGCACGACCGTCGTCGACCAGGGCACGACGTCCACCACCGCGTCCGGTCCCGCGACCATCAGCGGCAGCGCGACCGAGCCGATCAGCAGGGCCACGATGAACAGCAGGAAGGCGAGCAGCCGGGTCCTGACGATGCCCCGGACGCCGTCGAGGCCGTACATGACGGTGATGGTGTCGATGAAGACGTTCACCGCGCGGGAGCCCGACCACACGGCGATCAGGAAGCCGAGGGAGATCACGTCGGGCCGGCCGCCCTTGGTGACGTCTCTCAGGATCGGCTCCGCGACCTCCGTGACGCCGCGGTCGGACAGCACCGTGCGGGAGGCGTCCAGGAGGTTGCGCTGCACGCTCTGGATGGTGTCCGCGCCGGTCCACGCGTCGACGTAGCCGAGCAGACCGATCAGACTGAGCAGCAGCGGGGGCACCGACAGCAGCGTGAAGAACGCCGCCTCGGCCGCCAGGCCCAGGATGCGGTACTCCATGCACGAGTTGACGGTGTCCTTCAGCAGCAGCCAGGCCGTCCTGCGTTTGGAGACGTTCCGGTACAGGGCGCGTGCCCGGTGGAGGCGACCGGAGGGCGCGTCTGGGGATTCACTTGCTGGCTGCACGAACCAAAGGTATCCGCCACGCCCGGCGCCACTCACCCACAGGCCCGGTCCTCGCGTGAGGCGGGCCGGGGGGCGGGGTAGGTTCGCCCCATGGCAGGCATCACGCACACCGTGACCAACCAGGTTCCGCCGCTCGTCCAGTACGACGTGTTCGGCTCGGACCCGGCCCTGGTGGAGGCGGTCGAGCGGCACCTGACGCCCGAGGCCCGGGAGGACGGGCTCGCGGAGCTGTCGGCGCTGGGGCACACGTGCGGATCCGCCCAGGTGCAGGAGTGGGGGGCGCAGGCGAACGAGAACCCGCCGCGGCTGCGCACCCATGACCGGTACGGCCGGCGGATCGACGAGGTCGAGTTCCATCCGGCCTGGCACCGGCTGCTCGGCAAGGGCGTCTCGGCGGGGCTGACGGCGGCCTGGGGGCGGCCCGGCGGACATGTGCGGCGGGCGGCGGCCTTCCTGATGTGGACGCAGGTGGAGGCGGGCAACTGCTGTCCGCTGTCGATGACGCACGCGGCGGTGCCCGCGCTGCGCACCGACCCGGAGCTGGCCGCGGAGTGGGAGCCCCGGCTGACGTCGGTGGTCTACGACCGCGCCCTGCGGCCCGCCGGGCAGAAGCCCGGCGCGCTGTTCGGTATGGGGATGACCGAGAAGCAGGGCGGCAGCGACGTCCGGGCGAACACGACGGCCGCGCGGCCGCTGGCCGAGGACGGGACGTACGCGCTGACCGGGCACAAGTGGTTCTGCTCGGCGCCGATGTCGGACGCCTTCCTGGTGCTGGCGCAGGCGCCCGGCGGGCTGACGTGCTTCCTGGTGCCGAGGGTGCTGGAGGACGGCTCCCGCAACGTCTTCGCCCTGCAACGGCTCAAGGACAAGCTGGGCAACCGCTCCAACGCCTCCGCCGAGGTCGAGTTCGACGGGACGTGGGCGCGCCGGGTCGGCGAGGAGGGCCGCGGGGTGCGCACCATCCTCGGGATGGTGGCGGCCACGCGGCTGGACTGCGTGCTGGGCTCGGCGGGGCTGATGCGGCAGGCCGTGGCGCAGGCGGTGCACCACTGCGCGCACCGGGAGGCGTTCGGCGGGAAGCTGCTCGACAAGCCGCTGATGCGGAACGTGCTGGCCGACCTGGCGCTGGAGTCGGAGGCGGCGACGACGCTGGCGCTGCGGCTGGCGGCGGCGTACGACGACGGCGGCGAGCAGGAGCGGGCGCTGCTGCGGATCGCGGTGCCGGCGGCGAAGTACTGGGTGACGAAGCGGTGCGCGCCGGTCGCGGTGGAGGCGTCGGAGTGCCTCGGCGGCAACGGCTACGTGGAGGAGTCGGGGATGCCCCGGCTGGTGCGGGAGTCGCCGCTGAACTCGATCTGGGAGGGCGCGGGCAACGTGCAGGCGCTCGACGTGCTGCGGGCACTGGGCCGTGACCCGGGGACGCTGGACGCGTACCTGCGGGAGGTCGGGCGGGCGCGCGGGGCGGACCACCGGCTGGACGCGGCGATCAAGGGCCTGCTGACGGATCTGGCGGACCTGGAGGGCGCCGAGGGGCGGGCGCGGCGGCTGACGGAGCGGCTGGCGCTGGTGCTGCAGGGGTCGCTGCTGGTGCGGTACGCGCCGCCGGAGGTGGCGGACGCGTTCTGCGCGGGGCGGCTGGGCGGCGACGCGGGCGCCGCGTTCGGGACGCTGCCGCACACCCTGGATCTGGCATCGGTGGTGGAGCGGGCCCGCCCGGAGCTTTGACACCCGGCTCGGGGAAACGCCCCAGGGGCGCGGAGAACTGCGCGACCGACCCCCACGCACCCGCACCCGCCGACGCGCACCAAGAGGCACCCCGCGTCAGCGCACACCGCCAAGCCGCCGGCAGGCATGCCGCGGGGGTGGTGCTGCGCCGACACGGCACCACCCCCGCCGCCACGGACTCCCGAAGAGCCGTGCACGCCGCTCGGGACGGCGTCGCTCAAGTTTCAATCAGTGAGCGTTCGTGTCACCAGAGTTGCAGGGGGTTGCAACTTGCTGTTTCCGTGTGGGTACTGAGCGTCCTCAGCGCGGGCAGACGGCAGTATTGGGGTCCGACAGGTTTTCTTCCGGGAGGGGTCCGGTGGCGCTCTCGCCGATGGACGTGTCGCATCTGGCCGCCGTCGACACCGTGCGCGCGGCGCGTGTGCTCGACGAGGTCCGTTCCGCCGCGCTGTCGGGGCGGCCCGCGCCCGTCCCTCCCCGTCCGGTGATCGGGCAGTCCTGGGAGCGGGTGCTGCGCAGCGGGGTGGACCCGGACCACGGCCGGCGCAGCGGGCTGCTGTCGATGGACGAGGTGCGGCGGCGCCGGGAGACCTCGCCGCTGCGGCACGTGGTGCCGGTGCTGCGCGAGGGGCTGCTGTCGGTCGCGGACGTCGCCCGCCACATCATGGTGGTGGCCGACGACGAGGGCCGGGTGCTGTGGCGGGAGGGCAGCGCGCCGGTGCTGCGCAAGGCGGACGGGCTGGGCTTCGAGGTCGGCGCGGACTGGCGTGAGGACGTCGTCGGCACCAACGGGGTGGGCACGCCCGCGGTGACCGGGCGTCCCGTGCAGGTCTTCGCCTCCGAGCACTTCGTCCGGTCGCACGCCACGTGGACCTGCGCGGGCGCGCCCATCACCGACCCGCGGGACGGGCGGCTGATCGGCGTGGTCGACGTGAGCGGCCCGCTGGACAGCATGCACCCGGCGACGCTGGCGTGGGTGGACTCGGTGGCGAAGCTGGCCGAGGCGCGGCTGCGGGAGATGCACCTGCGGTCGCTGGAGCGGCTGCGCGCGGTGGCGGCGCCGGTGCTGTCCCGGATCGACGGGCGGGCGCTGGTGGTGGACCGGCACGGGTGGACGGCGGCGGTGACCGGGATGCCGTACACGGAGCGGCTGGCGCTGCCCAAGTCGGTGTCCGCGGGCCAGCGGTGGCTGCCGGCGCTGGGCCGGTGCTCGCTGGAGCCGCTCGCCGGGGGCTGGCTGGTGCGGGCGGCGGACGAGCCGTCGCCGCGTCCCGCCGCGCGGATCGTGCTGGACCTCGGCGGGCCGCGCCGCCGGTCGGTGCGGGTGTCCGACGGGGCCGGCTCGTGGACCCGTGAACTGAGCCCGCGACATGCCGAGTTGCTGTATCTGCTGGCCGTGCACCGGGCGGGCCGCAGTGCCGCCGATCTGGCCCGTGACGTGTTCGGCGACCCGGCCCGCACGGTGACGGTCCGCGCGGAGATGTCCCGCGTACGGCGCTATCTGGGGGCGCTGCTGGAGCACCGGCCGTACCGCTTCACGGAGTCCGCCGAGGTGGAGGTGGTGCTGCCGGACAGTCCCGGGGGCCTCTTCCCGCGCACGGCGTCCTCCCCCGGGCTGGTGCGCGGCTCGCGCTGAGGATCTGGCCGGAAACCGCCGCGCCGACGGGGTACGTCTGTACGTGGGCACGTGCCCTCGGGCGGCCCGCGCGTGAAATTGCAGGGTCTTCGTCCCGTCCGGCGTCCGGCTGCCGTAGCATCCGGGGACGGGCCGTCCCATCTGCTCCACGGTCAACCCGCGGATCACCGGACGCAGTTGGCTCGCTCGGGAGGACGTCATGAAGCATCGCGGCAGACATCGCCGGCGCCGCAGAGGCAGGGCGCTGCGCGCCACGCTGGCCGGTACGGCTCTGGCGCTCACCGCGGCGGCCACCATGATCAGCACCTCGCAGGCCACCGACGCCGACGACCCCGGCGCGCTGAAGCCGCTCACCGCGGCCGCCGACACCGCGCCGCTGCGGCTGGCCGAACACGCCGTGCCGGGCGCCGAACTGAACCGTCTCACCGCGTCGATGGGCCCCTCCGTAGGAGTGGGCGCCGTGCTCGCCGACCCGGACGGGGCCCTGAAGGACGCCGACGACTGCGCGGACGACGACCGGCGGGCCCTGCCCGTCGAGCCGGCCGTGACGACGGCGTACTGCTGGCCCGAACGGGACACCGACGGCTGGCGGGCCGGCGCGGTCTCCACGTCCGGGGACGCCGACGAGGACGGCCGCTGGGGTGCGCACCGGGTGATCCTGTCCGGCTGGACCCGCAGCTCCGGCACGCCCGCCGAGCAGGGGCTGGCGCGGATCGCCTTCGTGGCGGCCGACGACGGCCGGGCGCCGCGCTACACCTGGGCGCTGCTCGCGGTGCCGGTGGACGGCGGGCGGGACTTCCGCGGTCTGGGTTCCGACGTGTCCGGCATGGTCTGGTACCGGGACAAGCTGCTCGTCACGGCGGGCCGGGGCGAGAGCGGCACCCTGTACGTGTACGACCTGGACCGGGTGCAGCGGGCCACCGTGGACGCCCGGGCCGTGGGGCGGGTGCCCGGCGGCTGGTCGGCGGCGGGCGCCCGGTACGTGCTCCCGGCGGTCGCCTCCTACGGGACGGCGGACGCGGGCGCGCCACGGCCCGGCGGTATCGCCCTGGACCGCAGCACCGTGCCCGACAGCCTGGTGGTGCACGAGGCGACGGCCCCGGACGAGGAGGGCCCGACCCGGCTGTGGCGGTACGCGTTCGGCTCCCGCCCGGAACACGGCCCCCTGCTGCGGACGGAACCGGTCGCGGTGTACGAGACGGAGCTGACGCATGTGCGCGGGGTGCTGGCGCACCGGTCGGACTGGTACGTGAGCCGTGCCACGGGCGCGTCCGAGGAGCGCGGCACGCTGTGGCGGCAGGACACGAAGGGCGCGAGCCCGGTGCGCTGCGGGGCGGACGAGACCTACCGCTGCTGGAGCGGGCCCGCGACGTCCCTGTCGTACTGGCAGGCGACCGGGGACGTGTGGTCGCAGTCGGGGCGGATGCTGTTCGCGCTGCCGCTGGCGGCGGTCGACGAGGCTCTGGAGCGGTAGCCGGCCCACGGGCGTCCGGCCTGTGGGCAGGCGTTCGACACGGGTGGGCGGCGGATGGTTGTCTTTCGGACATGACGACCCTCTCCGTGACCACCTGGTCCCTGGAGCAGACATCGCCCACCGATCTCCGTCCGGCCGCCGTGCCGGAGGGGGACGTGCGGGTGGTCCGCTCCGAGGTGCCCTCTCCCGAGTTCAGCCGGTTCCTGTACGCGTCGGTGGGTGGCGACATCCGCTGGACCGACCGGCTGAGCTGGTCGTACGCCCGCTGGCAGGAGCATCTGGAGCAGCCCGGCGTGGAGACGTGGGTCGCCTACGACCGGGGCACCCCGGCCGGGTACGTGGAGCTGGAGGCCCAGGACGAGGGGGTCGTGGAGATCCTCTACTTCGGGCTGCTGCCCGCCTTCCGGGGCCGGCGCATCGGCGGCCATCTGCTGTCGTACGGGGTGGCGCGCGCCTGGGACCTGGCGGACCGCCGGCCCGGGGTGAAGCCGACCACGCGGGTGTGGCTGCACACCTGCAGCAAGGACGGCGAGCACGCCCTGGACAACTATCTGCGGCGGGGTTTCCGGCTGTTCGACACCAAGGTGGAGGACGAGCCGGACGTGGCCACGCCGGGCCCGTGGCCCGGGGCCTACTCCGCCTGAACGGTTCCGACAAGACCGCTCGCGCCGTGTGTGACCAAGGACACCCTTGTCTCGAAGAGTGGGACAAGGGTGTCCACATTTCGGATAACGGTGGACTGCCTCCATTTCGCCGTGCCAGGCTTCCGTCATGCCTGGAACTGGAATCGCCTTGGTGAGTCGGCGGCACGTCGACCTCGGCCGCATGTCCAGCGCCATCTGTCCGGCGCGCTGAGAGCACCCAGCAGCGCCCGACACCCCTCTCCCCTCCTTTGCTGCGCAAGGACGCGCACGACTCTGCCCGCGTGCGCGTAGGCGCAGGTCAGAGCCGCCCACCCGGCATGGCGCCCCGCGCCGAGAGACCATCCACCGCTGTCCCGAAGGACGTATCAACCATGGCCGCCACCCCGCAGAAGCCTGCCGCCGCGCAGAAGCCTGCCACCGCGACCCCCCGCCGCAAGGCGAGCCGTCACCGCGGAGAGGGACAGTGGGCGGCGGGGCACTTCACCCCGCTCAACGGCAACGAGCAGTTCAAGAAGGACGACGACGGTCTCAACGTGCGGACACGCATTGAGACGATCTACTCCAAGCGGGGCTTCGACTCGATCGACCCCAACGACCTGCGCGGCCGTATGCGGTGGTGGGGCCTCTACACCCAGCGCAAGCCCGGCATCGACGGCGGCAAGACCGCGGTCCTGGAGCCGGAGGAGCTGGACGACGAGTACTTCATGCTGCGGGTGCGCATCGACGGCGGCGCGCTGACGACGCAGCAGCTGCGGGTGGTCGGCGAGATCTCGCAGGAGTTCGCACGCGGCACCGCGGACATCACGGACCGGCAGAACGTCCAGTACCACTGGATCCGCATCGAGGACGTGCCCGAGATCTGGAACCGCCTGGAGGCCGTCGGCCTGTCCACGGTCACCGCCTGCGGCGACACGCCCCGTGTGATGATCGGCTCCCCCGTGGCGGGCATCGCCGAGGACGAGATCATCGACGGCACGCCGGCGCTGGAGGAGATGAAGCGCCGCGTCCTGGGCAACAAGGCGTACTCGAACCTGCCCCGCAAGTTCAAGACGGCCATCTCCGGCTCGCCGGTGCTCGACGTGGTGCACGAGATCAACGACGTGGCGTTCGTCGGCGTCCGCCACCCCGAGCACGGACCCGGCTTCGACCTGTGGGTCGGCGGCGGCCTGTCCACCAACCCCAAGCTGGGCGTGCGGCTCGGCGCCTGGGTGCCGCTCGAGGACGTGCCCGACGTGTACGAGGGCGTCCTGTCCATCTTCCGCGACTTCGGCTACCGCCGGCTGCGCAACCGGGCGCGGCTGAAGTTCCTGGTCGCCGACTGGGGCGCGGAGAAGTTCCGTCAGGTGCTGGAGGACGAGTACCTGAAGCGCAGGCTGACGGACGGTCCGGCGCCCGCCGAGCCGGTGTCCCGCTGGCGCGACCACATCGGGGTGCACCGCCAGAAGGACGGCCGCTTCTACGTCGGCTTCGCGCCGCGCGTCGGCCGGGTCGACGGCACCACCCTCACCAAGATCGCGGACGTCGCCGAGGCGCACGGCTCGGGCCGGGTGCGCACCACCGTCGAACAGAAGATGATCGTCCTCGACGTCGAGGAGTCCCAGGTCGAGTCCCTGGTGGAGTCCCTGGAGGCGCTGGACCTCAGCGCCCGTCCCTCCCCGTTCCGGCGCGGCACCATGGCCTGCACCGGCATCGAGTTCTGCAAGCTCGCCATCGTCGAGACCAAGGCGCGCGGCGCCTCGCTGATCGACGAACTCGAGCGGCGCATGCCGGAGTTCGACGAGCCCATCACCATCAACCTCAACGGCTGCCCGAACGCCTGCGCCCGTATCCAGGTGGCGGACATCGGTCTCAAGGGCCAGCTGGTGCTGAACGACGAGGGCGAGCAGGTCGAGGGCTACCAGGTGCACCTCGGCGGCGCGCTCGGCCTGGAGGCCGGCTTCGGCCGCAAGGTGCGCGGCCTGAAGGTCACCGCGGACGAGCTCCCCGACTACGTGGAGCGGGTGCTGAAGCGTTTCGAGGCGGAGCGCGAGGACGGCGAGCGGTTCGCGTCCTGGGTCACCCGCGCCTCCGAGGAGGCCCTGCAGTGAGCGAGCGAGCGGCGCCGTTCTACTGCCCGTACTGCGGCGACGAGGACCTGCGCCCCAGCGAGGAAGGGCACGGCGCCTGGGAGTGCGCGGGGTGCAACCGCGCCTTCCGGCTGAAGTTCCTCGGGCTGCTGGCCCGGGGTCTGGACCGATCCGACACGGGAGGGGACCCGGCATGACGGCCGTATCGGACGAGCGCGGCACCGTGGAGTTGCGGGAACTGGCCGAGCAGGCGGGCCGGGACCTGGAGGACGCCTCCGCGCCGGAGATTCTCCGGTGGGCGGCCGACACGTTCGGCAGGCGCTTCTGCGTGACCTCCTCCATGGAGGACGCGGTCGTCGCCCACCTCGCCTCCCGGGCGCTGCCCGGGGTGGACGTGGTGTTCCTCGACACCGGCTACCACTTCCCCGAGACCATCGGCACCCGGGACGCCGTGGAGGCCGTGATGGACGTCAACGTCATCACGCTCACCCCCCGGCGGACGGTCGCCGAGCAGGACGCCGAGTACGGCCCGAAGCTCCACGACCGCGACCCCGACCTGTGCTGCAAGCTGCGCAAGGTGCAGCCGCTGGAGGAGGGCCTGAGGGACTACCTGGCCTGGGCGACCGGCCTGCGCCGCGACGAGTCCCCGACCCGGGCGAACACCCCGGTCGTCGGCTGGGACGAGAAGCGGCGGAAGGTGAAGATCTCCCCCATCGCCAGGTGGACCCAGGACGACGTGGACGCCTACGTCGCCGAGCACGGCGTCCTCACCAACCCGCTGCTGCAGGACGGTTACGCCTCCGTGGGGTGCGCCCCCTGCACCCGCCGTGTGCTGGACGGCGAGGACGCCCGCGCCGGCCGCTGGGCGGGCCGCGCCAAGACCGAGTGCGGACTGCACGGCTGACCGCCATGACCGCGCCTTCGACGAACCAGGAGAACCACGTGACGACCGGAGCCACCGTCTGGCTCACGGGTCTGCCGAGTGCGGGCAAGACCACCATCGCGCACGAACTCGCCGCCCGGCTGCGCGAGCTTGGCCGGCCGACCGAGGTGCTCGACGGGGACGAGATCCGCGAGTTCCTCTCGGCGGGCCTCGGCTTCAGCCGCGAGGACCGGCACACCAACGTGCAGCGCATCGGCTTCGTCGCCGAACTGCTCGCCCGCAACGGCGTGCTGGCGCTCGTCCCGGTGATCGCCCCCTACGCCGACAGCCGCGAGGCCGTCCGGGCCCGCCACGAGGCGAACGGCACGCCGTACGTCGAGGTGCACGTGGCGACGCCGGTGGAGGTGTGCTCCGTCCGTGACGTGAAGGGCCTGTACGCCAAGCAGGCGGCGGGTGAGCTGTCCGGCCTCACCGGGGTCGACGACCCGTACGAGGAGCCCGAGAAGCCCGATCTGCGCATCGAGTCGCAGCACCAGACCGTGCAGGAGTCCGCGGCGGCCGTTCACGCCGTGCTCAGCGAAAGGGGACTGGCATGACGACCGCCGCCACCACTGTCGAGGAGGGTACGGACAGCCCGTACGCCCTCTCCCACCTGGACGCCCTCGAGTCGGAGGCCGTGCACATCTTCCGTGAGGTGGCAGGTGAGTTCGAGAAGCCGGTGATCCTGTTCTCCGGCGGCAAGGACTCCATCGTCATGCTGCACCTGGCGCTGAAGGCGTTCGCGCCCGCGCCGGTGCCGTTCGCGCTGCTGCACGTGGACACCGGGCACAACTTCCCGGAGGTCCTGGACTACCGCGACCGCACGGTCGCCGAGCACGGCCTGCGCCTGCATGTCGCCTCCGTGCAGGACTACATCGACCGGGGTGTGCTCAAGGAGCGCCCGGACGGCACCCGCAACCCGCTGCAGACGGTGCCGCTCACGGAGAAGATCCGCGACGAGGGCTTCGACGCCGTCTTCGGCGGCGGCCGCCGTGACGAGGAGAAGGCCCGCGCCAAGGAGCGGGTGTTCTCGCTGCGCGACGAGTTCTCCCAGTGGGACCCGCGCCGCCAGCGCCCCGAGCTGTGGAACCTCTACAACGGCCGGCACGCCCCCGGCGAGCACGTGCGCGTGTTCCCGCTGTCCAACTGGACCGAGCTGGACGTGTGGCAGTACATCGCCCGCGAGGACATCGAACTGCCCGAGATCTACTACGCGCACGAGCGCGAGGTCTTCAAGCGCGGCGGGATGTGGCTGACCGCGGGCGAGTGGGGCGGCCCGAAGGACGGCGAGACGGTCGAGAAGCGCCTGGTGCGCTACCGCACCGTCGGCGACATGTCCTGCACCGGTGCCGTCGACTCCGACGCCGACACCATCGAGAAGGTGATCACGGAGATCGCCGCCTCCCGGCTCACCGAGCGCGGCGCCACCCGCGCCGACGACAAGCTGTCCGAGGCCGCGATGGAAGACCGCAAGCGCGAGGGGTACTTCTAAGCATGAGCACGATCACGACCGAGGAGCTCTCGGCCACCACCCTGCTGCGGTTCGCCACCGCCGGCTCCGTCGACGACGGCAAGTCCACCCTGGTGGGCCGGCTGCTGCACGACTCCAAGTCGGTGCTCGCCGACCAGCTGGAGGCGGTGGAGCGCGCCTCCGCCAGCCGCGGCCAGGACGCCCCCGACCTCGCGCTGCTCACCGACGGCCTGCGCGCCGAGCGGGAGCAGGGCATCACGATCGACGTGGCGTACCGTTACTTCGCCACGCCCCGGCGGCGGTTCATCCTCGCCGACACCCCCGGCCATGTGCAGTACACGCGGAACATGGTCACCGGCGCCTCGACGGCCGAGCTGACGGTGATCCTGGTCGACGCCCGCAACGGCGTGGTCGAGCAGACCCGCCGGCACGCGGCGATCGCCGCCCTGCTGCGGGTGCCGCACGTGGTGCTCGCCGTGAACAAGATGGACCTCGTCGGCTACCGGGAGCCGGTGTTCGCGAGGATCGCCGAGGAGTTCACCGCCTACGCCACCGAGCTGGGCGTCCCCGAGGTGACCGCGATCCCGATCTCGGCGCTCGTCGGGGACAACGTGGTGGACCCGTCCGCCACCATGGACTGGTACGGCGGCCCGACCGTGCTGGAGCACCTGGAGACCGTGCCGGTCAGCCACGACCTGACCCGCTGCCACGCCCGGCTGCCCGTGCAGTACGTGATCCGGCCGCAGAGCGCCGAGCACCCCGACTACCGCGGCTACGCCGGGCAGATCGCCGCCGGCACCTTCCGCGTCGGCGACGAGATCACCGTGCTGCCCTCGGGCCGCTCGACCACGATCACCGGCATCGACCTGCTCGGCGAGCCCGTCGACGTGGCCTGGACGCCGCAGTCGGTGACGCTGCTGCTCGCCGACGACATCGACATCTCCCGCGGCGATCTGATCGTCCCCGCGAAGGATGCCCCGGCCACCACGCAGGACCTGGAGGCGACCGTCTGCCACGTCGCCGACGAGCCCCTGACGGTCGGCCACCGGGTGCTGATCAAGCACGGCACCCGCACGGTCAAGGCGATCGTCAAGGACATCCCGTCCCGGCTCACCCTGGACGACCTGTCCCTGCACCCGCACCCGGGCCGGCTCACCGCCAACGACATCGGCCGCGTCACCATCCGCACCGCCGAACCGCTGCCCGCCGACACCTACGCCGACTCCCGCCGCACCGGGTCGTTCATCCTGATCGACCCCAACGACGGGACCACGCTCACCGCGGGCATGGTCGGCGAGTCCTTCGCCTCACCCGACCCGGTGGACGACGGGGCGGACGACGACGGGTGGGACTTCTGACCACCCGCCGGCCTCCCGCCGCCCCCGTACTGCCCTGAGCCCGCCGACGGCCCGGCCGCGTGACCGCCGGGCCGCCACCGAGAGGAACGTCCCCCTTGCCTGCCACGACCGCCCTGCGCCGCGCCCTCGCGGTGACGGCCATGCTGCCGTTGCCGGCCCTGGCCGCCTGCGGTTACGGGTCCCAGGCCAAGGACACCGACACCGCGCAGGTCGCCTCGGGTCCGAGGACCGACGGTCTGGACGCCGTCCGGATCGGCTACTTCGGCAACCTCACCCACGGCACCGCCCTGGTCGGCGCCCAGAAGGGGTTCTTCCAGAAGGAACTCAAGGGCACCGAGGCGAAGTACGCGGTGTTCAACGCGGGCCCGTCGGCGATCGAGGCGCTCAACTCCGATTCCCTGGACGTCGCGTTCATCGGTCCCTCCCCCGCGGTGAACGGCTGGACCAAGGCGGAGGGCGAGAACCTGCGCATCGTGGGCGGTTCGGCGTCCGGCGGCGTGAAGCTGGTCGTGAACCCCGACAAGGTGAAGTCCGTCGAGGATGTCGAGGGCAAGCGGATCGCGACCCCTCAGCTCGGCAACACACAGGACGTGGCGTTCCTCAACTGGGCCGCCGAGCAGGGCTGGAAGGTCGACCCGCAGAGCGGCAAGGGCGACGTCACCGTGGTGCGCAGCGACAACAAGGTCACTCCCGACGCCTTCAGGTCCGGTTCCGTGGACGGAGCCTGGGTGCCCGAGCCGACCGCGTCGCGGCTGGTCGCGCAGGGCGGCAAGGTGCTGCTGGACGAGTCGTCGCTGTGGCCGGGCGGCAGGTTCGTGATCACGAACATCGTCGTCCGCCAGGAGTTCCTCGACCAGCACCCCAAGGCCGTCGAGGCCGTGCTGCGGGCGTCCGTCGAGTCCAACCGGTGGATCAACGCCCACCCCGAGGAGGCCAAGGAGGCCGCCAACGCGCGGCTCGCGGCCGACACCGGCAAGCCGCTGCCCGCCGACGTGCTCGACCCGGCCTGGAAGTCCATCACGTTCCTGGACGACCCGCTGGCCGCCACCCTCAGGACCCAGGCGGGCCACGCCGTCGAGGCGGGCCTGCTGGAGCAGCCGGACCTGAAGGGGATCTACGACCTGTCCCTGCTCCGCAAGGTCCTGAAGGCGGCCGGCCGCCCTGCCGTCGACGACGCCGGACTCGGCGTCGCCTGAACCGGATCACGCACGCTTCCCAGGAGGTGACGACCATGGCCACGACCCTCGCCAAGGCCGCCGACGGCACGCAGTCGGCCACGCACGCGGCCCGTATCGAGCACGTCTCGAAGTCCTTCGCAGGCCCCGCCGGGCAGCAGCTCGTGCTGGACGACATCAGCCTCGACGTCGCCCCCGGCGAGTTCGTCACCCTCCTCGGCGCCTCCGGCTGCGGCAAGTCCACCCTGCTCAACCTCGTCGCCGGCCTCGACCGGCCCTCCGCCGGCGCCATCACCACCGACGGCCGTCCCGCCCTCATGTTCCAGGAACACGCCCTGTTCCCCTGGCTCACCGCCGGCAAGAACATCGAACTCGCCCTGAAACTGCGCGGCGTCCCCAAGAACGAACGGCGTGAGCGCGCCGAACAGCTGCTTGAGCTGGTCCGCCTGGGCGGCGCCCACGGCAAGCGCGTCCACGAGCTGTCCGGCGGCATGCGCCAGCGCGTCGCCCTCGCCCGCGCCCTCGCCCAGGAGAGCCGCCTGCTGCTGATGGACGAGCCGTTCGCCGCGCTCGACGCCATCACCCGCGACGTCCTCCACGACGAACTCACCCGCATCTGGCGCGAGACCGGCCTGTCCGTCCTCTTCGTCACCCACAACGTCCGCGAGGCCGTCCGCCTCGCCCAGCGCGTCGTCCTGCTGTCCTCCCGCCCCGGCCGCATCGCCCGGCAGTGGACCGTGGACATCCCGCACCCGCGCCGCATCGAGGACACGGCCGTGGCCGAGCTGTCCGTCAAGATCACCGAGCAACTCCGTGGGGAGATCCGCCGACATGGCCAGCACTGACACCACCCCCAGGGACGCCGGGGACCTGGCCGGACTGGAAGCGGGCCTGGACGCGCTCGAGACCGTCCGGACCACCCGCACGCCGCTGAGGCAGACCCTCACCCAGAAGGTCCTCCCACCGGTCGTCGCCGTCGCGCTCGTGCTGGCCGTGTGGCAGTCGCTGATCACCTTCAAGGTCGTCGACGACCCCACCAAGCTGCCCGCTCCCGCCGACGTCTGGCACGTCCTGGAGAAGGCCTGGCTCCAGGGCGAACTCCTCGGCTACATCTGGACCTCCGTCTCCCGCGGCCTGCTCGGCTTCTGCCTCGCCCTGCTCATCGCCACCCCCCTCGGCCTCCTCCTCGCCCGCGTCAGACTCGTCCGCGCCGCGATCGGCCCCATCCTGTCCGGCCTGCAGTCCCTGCCCTCGGTCGCCTGGGTCCCGCCCGCCGTCATCTGGCTCGGCCTGAACAACCAGATGATGTACGCCGTCATCCTCCTCGGCGCCGTGCCCTCCATCGCCAACGGCCTCCTCTCCGGCGTCGACCAGGTCCCGCCGCTGTTCCAGCGCGCCGGACGCACCCTCGGCGCCACCGGGCTGAAGGGCACCTGGCACATCACCCTGCCCGCCGCCCTCCCCGGCTACGTCGCCGGACTCAAGCAGGGCTGGGCCTTCTCCTGGCGCTCCCTCATGGCCGCCGAGATCATCGCCTCCTTCCCCGACCTCGGCGTCGGCCTCGGACAGCTCCTGGAGAACGGCCGCAACGCCAGCGACATGGCCATGGTCTTCGAGGCGATCCTGCTCATCCTCACCGTCGGCATCGCCATCGACCTGCTGATCTTCAGCCCTCTCGAACGCCGGGTCCTGCGCACCCGCGGACTCCTGGTGAAGAGCTGAGGTGCCTGTGATGCGTCGTCCCGTCCTGCTCGTCGTCGCCCACGGCAGCCGCGACCCGCGGCACGCCGCGACCGTCCACGACCTGGTGCGCCGGGTACGCGCGCAGCGGCCCGGGCTGCGGGTGGAGACCGGGTTCCTGGACTTCAACGTGCCCTCCGTCGGCGCGGTGCTGGAGTCCCTGGACGCGGAGGGGGTGCGTGACGTGGTCGCGCTGCCGCTGCTGCTCACCCGGGCCTTCCACGCCAAGGCGGACATCCCCGCGGTGCTGTCCGAGGCGCCACCGCGCCTGCGGATCCGCCAGGCGGAGGTGCTGGGCCCGTCACCGCTGCTGGTGGCGGCCCTGGAACGCCGGCTGTACGAGGCGGGCCTCACGCCCGCCGACAAGTCCTCGACCGGGGTCGTGCTGGCCTCGGCGGGGTCCTCCGACCCGGAGGCGATCGCAGTGATCGCAGACGTCGCGCGGGAGTGGCGGCACACCGGTTGGTGCGCCGTGCGGCCTGCGTTCGCCTCCGCATCCCTTCCCCGCACCGAGGACGCGGTGCGGGAGCTGCGGGAGCTCGGCTGCGCGCGCGTCGCCGTGGCCCCGTACGTCCTGGCGCCGGGGCGGCTGCCCGACCGGATCGCCCGGGGCGCGGCCGAGGCCGACGTCCTGGCGGACGTGCTGGGCCCCTCCCCGGAGGTCGCCCAGGTTCTCCTCGAGCGCTACGACGCGGCCCGGACGCCGCTGCTGACGGCGCTGGGCGCCTGAGTCTCAGCCGGCGGTCATCTCCACCAGCTTGCGCACCGTGTTCCAGTTGCGGCTGGTGGCGACGACGCCCTTGCTCAGGCGGGGCTTCGCCAGGTGCTCGGCGAGCTTGGAGCGGCCGAGGCCGTCGGGGACGTACAGGTAGAGGGCGCGGTCGCCGAGGCGGAAGTCCTCGGGGAGGTACGCCTCGCGGTCGATCTCCGCGAACCGGTCCTCGGTGACGGGTGCGGAGAAGTAGGTGACGTGGAGCTGCTTCGGCTCCAGGTCCGCGGCCGGGAAGGGGCAGGCGTCGACCACGCCCTTCAGATAGGCGTGGTCGCGGACGATCACGTCCACGTCGAAGCCGAAGCGGCCGGCGAGCGCCCCGGACAGGTCGGCGGCCAGCGACTCCTCGTCGCCGTGTCCCGCGGTGAACGCGGCCTGACCGCTCTGCAGATGGGTGCGCACGTCCTGGAGGCCGAGGCCCTCCAGCAGGGCGCGCAGTTCGGCCATCGGGACCTTCTTGCCGCCGCCCACGTTGATGCCGCGCAGCAGGGCCGCGTATCTGTTCGCCATGGCCCCGACTGTAGTGCGGCCGTCGTGCCCCGTGGGGGTGGGCACGACGGCCGGGGCCCGCGCGCGGCGGGGCCTCGCAACTCTGGCCGACGGGCGGCTCCCGGAGCAACCTGAACACACTGCTGTGACTGATTCGACAAGGTTGCGGAATGGCCGAGGCCGGTTCCTGTCCCTCCGCCCCCGCCCCTGATCCACCGTCCCGGTGTCCCGGACATGTGTAGGGGGCCACGGTCCTCCCCAGTGGGGAGGCCGGGCGCACCGTCGGGATGAGCCGGGGCCCGCCGGCTTCACCGGGCAGCACGACGAGACGGGCTCACGCCGCCCATACCGTCGAAACGTCAGGTGGCGGCAGGGGGTCGCCGCCGCGGACGAGGGAGCGAACCCGTCATGGGGAACGGAGACGCGCGGGTAGGGGGGCTCGCCGCCCGCGCCGGCGGCTGGAGCGCGCGGCACCGCTGGGCGGCCGTCGGCATCTGGGTGCTGTTCGTGGTGCTGGCGATGGGGCTCGGCTCGGCGGCGGGCCGGGTCGACGTCGAGGACAGCGAACAGCTCAAGGGGGAGACCGGCACCGCGGCCCGCATCATCGAGGAGGCCGGGATCGAGGAGCCGGCCTCGGAGACCGTGCTCGTCCAGGCGAAGGACGACGGTCCCACGTCCACCGACGCGGAGTTCCGCTCGGCGGTCGCCGCGGTGATGACGGCCGTGGAGCGGACCGGCGAGGTCACGGACGTCACCTCGCCGTACGACAGCGGCACCGTCTCGAAGGACGGGCGCAGCGCGCTGGTCCAGTTCGACGTGCGGGGTGACCCCGGGACGGCCGGTGAGCGGATCCAGCCGGTGCTGGACGCGGTCGCGGAGGTCCAGAAGGACCACGACTCGCTGCGGATCGAGGAGATCGGCGGCGCCAGCATGATGAAGACGTTCGACGACGCGTTCGGCGACGACTTCAAGAAGGCCGAGTACTCGGCCGTGCCGGTCGCCCTCGGCATCCTGCTGATCGCGTTCGGCGCGCTGGTGGCGGCGCTGCTGCCGGTCGCCCTGGCGATCACGGCGATCATGGCGACGATGGGGCTGATGGGGCTCGTCAGCCACCTCCAGCCGATGAGCGACACCGCCAACTCGGTGATGCTGCTGGTGGGTCTGGCCGTCGGCGTCGACTACTGCCTGTTCTACCTGCGCCGCGAGCGCGAGGAGCGGGCGGCGGGCCGGGACGCGCGAACCGCGCTGCGGATCGCCGCCGCGACCAGCGGCCGGGCGATCGTCGTCTCCGGTGTCACGGTGTGCGTGGCGATGGCGGGCATGCTGTTCACCGGGATCGCCGAGTTCGAGGCGATGGGCCTGGCCTCGCTGATGGTGGTGGCCGTCGCGATGGTCGGCTCCGTGACGGTGCTGCCGGCGCTGCTGTCGCTGCTGGGCGAACGGGTCGAGAAGGGCAGGCTGCCGTTCCTGCGGCGGCGGACGAGCGGCCGGAACGACAGTCGGTTCTGGTCGGCGGTGCTGAAGCGGGTGCTGGCCCGGCCGGTGGTGTCGGTGGTCGTGGCGACCGGTGCGCTGCTCGCGGTGGCCGCGCCCGCGCTCGGCATGAAGACCGAGAACCTCACGCTGGACCAGGAGTTCGGGGACTCGCTGCCGATCGTGCAGACGTACAACCGGGTCAACGAGGCGTTCCCGGGCGGTTCCGAGCCGGCCGAGGTGGTCGTCAAGGCGGACGACATCAACGCCCCCGAGGTGAAGGCGGCGCTGGCCGACTTCCGTGAGCAGGCGGTCGGTTCGGGCGCCTCGCGCGGCCCGGTCGAGATCAAGCTGCACGACCAGCAGAACCTGGCGTTCGTCTACGTGCCGCTGGTGGGCGGCTCCGACCAGGACGCGGCGGGCGCCAGCCTGGAGAAGCTGCGCGACGAGGTGCGGCCGGCGACGCTCGGCAAGGTCGACGGGGTCGAGGCGCCGATCACCGGCCAGGTGGCGGGCAACAAGGACTTCAACGACCAGCTGGTCGGCTCGGTGGTCCCGGTGTTCGCGTTCGTGGTGGTGTTCGCCTTCCTGCTGATGCTGCTGTCGTTCCGCTCGCTGACGGTCGCGGTCACCTCGATCGTGCTGAACCTGCTGTCGGTGGGCGCCGCGTACGGCATCCTCGTGGCGGTCTTCCAGCACGGCTGGGGCGCGTCCCTGGTGGGCGCGGAGGGCGTGGGCGCCATCATCACGTGGCTGCCGCTGTTCCTCTTCGTGATCCTGTTCGGCCTGTCGATGGATTACCACGTGTTCGTGGTGTCCCGGATCCGTGAGGCGCGGGCGCGGGGACTCCGGACGCAGGACGCGATCCGGCACGGGGTGGTCACCACGGCCGGCGTGGTGACCAGTGCCGCGGTCATCATGGTCGCCGTGTTCGCGATCTTCGGGACGCTGTCCATGCAGTCCATGAAGCAGATGGGCGTGGGTCTGGCGGCGGCGGTGCTGATCGACGCCACGGTCATCCGGGGCGTGCTGCTCCCGGCGGTGATGGCGCTGCTGGGCGAGCGGAACTGGTACTTCCCGAAGTGGCTGCACCGTCTGCCCGACCTCACGCACGACGAGGCGCCCGCGGCTCTCACGCCGAAGGCGCGGGACGGCGAGGGCGAGAGGGTGCCGGTCTGACCGGCACCCCGACGACCAGGGCCCGGCGGCTGCCACCGCCGGGCCCTGCCGGTGTCGTCGGGGTGCCGGCCGTCGGGGGGCGACGGGCCGGGGCGGCCTGCGCGCGGCTCAGGCGCGGTCCGGGAGCTCCGCCTCGATCAGGTCGGCCGCCCTTCGCGTGCCGCCCTCCTTCGCCATCTCCGCCTGGACGTTCTTCAGGCGGCGGGCGACCTCCGGGTCGTCGACCAGGGAGAGGGCCGCGGTGCGCAGCGCCTCGGGGGTCGCCTCCTGGCTGGGCAGGTGCCGGGCCACCCCGAGCGCCTGCAGCATGTCCGCGTTGCCGAACTGGTCCACGGCCTGCGGCACGGCGATCATCGGGGTGGCCGTGGCCAGCCCCTCCTGGCTGCCGCCCGCACCCGCGTGGGTGACGAACAGGTCGGCCTGCTTGAGGATCGCGAGCTGCGGCACCCAGCTCCGCACCTCGACGTTCGGCGGCACGTCGCCGAGCTCGGCCGGGTCGACGTGCTTGCCGATCTGCAGCACCAGGTGCCAGCCGGGCAGGCCGGCGAACGCCTCGACGCACGCCCGGTAGAAGGCCGGCTGCTTGGTGAAGGACGAGCCGAGCGACACCAGGACGACCTTCTCCGCCCCGGCCGGCCGCTGCCAGCCGCCCTCGGCGCCGCGGTCGCCCTGGCAGGCCCCCACGAAGGAGTACACGCGCTCGTCGACCCGGTCGGCGTGCGGCTGGAGCGCCTTCGGGATCAGCACGATGGAGCGGTCCGGACGCCCGACGAAGTCGTCGGGGTGCAGGGTGACCCCGTTCTCCTCCAGCCAGGCCCGGAAGCGGGCGTAGTACGCCTTGCCGCGTTCGGTCTTCTTCGGCTCCTCCCACATCGGCTCGGCGACCTCCTTCTCGTAGCCCTCCCAGGCGACGAGGTTCGGCGAGAGGGAGATCGCGGGCACGCCCCAGCGGTGGGCGAGCACGCGGGCCGGGTAGGCGGTGATGTCGTGCAGCACGAGGTCGGGGGTGTCGCCCTCGTACGCCTCGATGAGCTGCGGGAGCGCCTGCACGGCGTCGGCGAGGAACGGCTCGACGTTGTCGAGGAGGGTGGTGCCCCAGGCCTCGGGGTCGTCGTCGGGGCCGGGCAGGGTGGAGTTCCACAGCTTGGGCTCGGCGCCGGTCGCGGCGACCTTGTCGGCGAACAGGGGCGGGATCGCGTACGTCACCCGGTGCCCGCGCGCCACCAGCTCCCGGATCACCTCGAGGCTGGGGTTCACGTGCCCGTGGGCGGCGATGGAGAACATGGCGATGTGCGCGCGAGCGGTCATGCCCCGACCTTAAACGAGACGAAACGTCTCGTACAAATCGAAACCGGTACGCCGCTCACCGCTGGTACCGGGCGAGGACCAGGTTGCCGTCCTTCTCCAGCCGCCTCCGCAGCTCGTCGAGGCCGATCGCGCCGCTGTAGTACTCCTGGAGCGCCGGGGTGGCGACCTTGTCCTTCCACTCCGGGTAGCCCCGTACGGACTGCGCGGGCGCCGGGCGCAGCCGGGCGGCCAGCGCCGTGCCGGTGGCCCAGCCGTGTTCGGGGGTGCGCAGGGCCGGGTCGGCGAGGGCCTGGCGGCCGGTGGGCAGCATCCAGTCGCCGAGTGCGAGGCGCACCATGTTCCGCGGCTGGAGCAGGAAGTCCAGGAAGGCGACGGCCTCCTTCTTGTGCGGGCAGTCCTCGGCGACGGACAGCGTCTGCGGGCTGACGCCCTGGGCGAGCCCGCCGGCCCCGGCGGGTGCGGGCAGCACCTGCCACTCGAAGCCCTTCGGCGCCTGCTGGACGATCTGCTGGCGGTACGAGAAGCCGAGCGGGACCATCGCGTACTTGCCCGCGAAGAGGCCGGGCAGGGTGTCGGAGCCGCCGCTGCCTAGGGTGGTGGGCGAGGCGCTGCGGTCGGTGTTCACCTGCTCGTGGACGGTGCGGGGGACGACCGCGTCGCCCTCCTCGAACCGCACGGTGACCTTCCCCTCGGCGTCGCGGTGGAAGAGCCGGCCGCCCGCGGAGAGGGACAGGTTGAGGGTGGCGGACACCGGCTCCTTGAGGGGCCAGGCCACGCCGTAGCGGCCGTCGCCGGACAGCTCCTTCGTCACCCGGCGGAACTCGGCCCAGCTCCAGGGGTGTCCGGGCGTCGGGACGCGGACGCCGGACTCCCTCAGGCGGGCGGCGTCGGCGATGAGGACGCGCGGCTCCTGGAGGAAGGGCACGCCGTAGACGCCGTCGCCGAAGGTGACGGACTGCCAGGACACCTCGGGGATGTCGGAGGTGAGCCGCTCGGGCAGCAGGTCCGTGAGGTCGGCGAGGTGGCCTCCGTACGCGAAGTCGGCGAGGTCGTCGGAGGCGTCGTGGACGATGTCGGGGGCCTCGCCGCCCTCGAAGGAGGTGAGGAGCTGGTCGTGGACGCTGTCCCAGCTCCCCTGGACGTACTCCACGCGGACGTCGGGGTGGAGGGCGTTCCACTCGTCGACGAGTTCCTTGGTGGCCTCGACCGACTCCTGCTGCCAGGCCAGGGACTGGAAGCGCAGGGTGACCCGGCCGTCGTCGCGGGTGCCGCCGGAGGAGCAGCCCGCGAGGAGCAGGGCGAGGGCGATCGCCCCGACGAGCGTCCTGACGGGTGTCGTGCGGGTCCTTCGAGGCATGCGGGTCATCAGCCCTTCACCGCCCCGGCGAGGAGGGAGCCGGTGATGCGGCGCTGGATGAGCGCGAACACCAGCAGGGACGGAAGCGTCGCGAGGAACGCTGCGGCGGCCAGCGGGCCGAGATCGGCGACCCCTTCGGCGCCGATGAAGCGGGTGAGGAGCACCGGCAGCGTCTGCTGTTCCGGCGTCTTCAGCAGGACGAGGGCGAAGAAGAACTCGTTCCAGGCGGTGACGAACGCGAACAGCGCGGTCGCGGCGATGCCCGGCGCGAGCAGCGGCACGGTCACCGACACCAGGGTGCGCAGCCGTCCGGCGCCGTCCACGGCCGCCGCCTCCTCCAGCTCGGCCGGCACGGCGCGGACGTAGCCGGTGAGCATCCACAGGGCGAAGGGCAGCGACCAGACGACGTAGACCAGCACCAGGCCGGGCAGCGAGTCGATGAGCCGCAGGTTCTTCAGCACCAGGAACAACGGGATGATCAGCAGCACGAACGGGAACGCCTGGCTGACGACCACCCAGCCGGTCGCCGCCCGTGCCAGGGCGCTGCGGTGGCGGGCCATGACATACGCCGTCGGGGTGGCCACGGCGACCGCGACGAGAGCCGCGGCGGACGCGGTGAGCAGGGAGTTGAGGGCGGCGCGCAGCAGCGGCTGCTCCTCGAAGGCCTGACGGAAGTTGGCGAGGGTGGGGTCCTGCGGGATCCAGGCGGGGTGCAGCCCGGCCAGCTCGGTGGCCGGCTTGAACGCGGTGGACGCCAGCCACACGAACGGGAAGGCCAGGAAGACCAGATAGGCGAGCAGGGCCGCGTACTGGCCGGCGCGGGCCGCGGGACGGGTCCTCAACGCTCGTCACCTCCCCTCAGCCGGCCCACGAGGAACACGGCGAGCAGCACGGAGATCGCCGCGACCATCACACAGCCCATGGCGGCCGCGTAGCCGAACTGGCCGTACCGGAAGGCTTCCTCGTAGGCGAACAGCATGGGCAGGCGGGTGCGTCCGCCGGGGCCGCCGTTGGTGAGCACGTAGACCAGGGCGAAGGAATTGAAGTTCCAGATGAGGTTGAGCGCCGTGATGGCGAGGGCGACGGGCCGCAGGGCGGGCCAGGTGACCGTGCGGAAGCGGCGCCAGGCGCCGGCGCCGTCCACGGCCGCGGCCTCGTGCAGTTCGCGCGGGGTGTTCTGCAGCCCGGCGAGCAGCGCCACCGTGGTCTGCGGCATGCCCGCCCACACACCGACGACGATCACCGCGGGCAGGGCGGTGGCGAGTCCGCTCAGCCAGTCCCGGTCGCCGCCGAACCCGAGGTCGCGCAGCGTCTCGTTGAGGATGCCGGCGTCCGGGTTGTACGTGAGGCGCCACATGATGCCGACGACCACCTCGGGCATCGCCCAGGGCACGATCGCCAGGGCGCGGGCCGCCCAGCGCAGCCGCAGGTCCTGGTCGAGCAGCAGGGCGAGGCCGAGGGCCAGCAGGAACTGCGGGACGGTCACGCCGACCGCCCACACCAGCCCGATGCGGAACGACTCCCAGAACAGGGTGTCCTGGAGCAGGTCCTGGAAGTTCAGCGTGCCGATCCAGCGGGTCGGCTCGGTACGGCCCGACTGGGCGTCGGTGAAGGCCAGCAGGATGCCGTGGAGCAGCGGGCCGACGCTGAGCACCAGGATGGGGATCAGCGCGGGCAGCACCAGGAACCACGGGCCGTGATCGACGGCACGCCGTCCCCGGCGGCTCGGGCCGGGCGCGCGGGGCTCGGATCTCCTCGCCTCGGTCACCGACGTCACGGCATCAGCCCCTTCGCGCGTGGGGGGTGGGCCCGGTCATGGTCGTGAACGCGACAGCGCACGTCAAGGGCCCGCGCACATCGCCCGACCTGTGCGAATGCGAGACTGGCCGGCGAACGGCCGGACGGAGGCGCCCGGCGGGGCCCGGGACGGACACGGAGGCGGAAGCGATGGACGAGGCACGGGCGCGGGAGGTTGTGGAGGCCGCGGGGGTGCTGCCCGGGGGCGCCGGGGATCCGCGGCTGCTGGCGCTCGGGGAGAACGCGGTGTTCGCCGCCGGGGACCTGGCGGTGAAGGTGGGCCGGGACGCGGAGCTGCTGGAGCGGGCCCGCCGCGAACTGGCCGTGGCCGGATGGCTGGCCGAGCAGGGCGTGCCCGCCGTGCGTCCCGCCGTGTCCGAGGCGCTGCTGGTGGAGGGGCACCCGGTGACCGTGTGGCACCGGCTGCCCGACCCGGTGCGCCCCACCGAGCCCGGGGACCTGGCCGTGCTGTTGCGGCAGGTGCACGCGCTGCCCGCGCCGCCCTTCGCCCTGCCGCCCCGCTCGCTGCTGGACGGTGTCGAGCGCTGGCTGCGGCTCGCGGGGGACGCGATCGACCCGGCGGACGCGGCGTATCTGCGCGAGCGGCGCGACGGGTTCGCGGCCGCCGCGGCCGCGCTGACGCCCCGGCTGCCGCGCGGGCCGATCCACGGCGACGCGCTGCCGCGCAACGTGCACGTCGGGCCGGACGGTCCCGTGCTGATCGACCTGGAGACCTTCTCCTCGGACCTGCGTGAGCACGACCTGGTGGTGATGGCCCTCTCCCACGACCGCTACGGCCTGCCCGACGAGGCCTACGACTCCTTCACCGGGACCTACGGCTGGGACGTGCGCGAGTGGGAGGGGTGCTCGGTGCTGCGCGGGGCGCGGGAGACCGCGAGCTGCGCCTGGGTCGCCCAGCACGCCCCGGGCAACCCCAAGGCGCTGGCCGAGTTCCGCCGCCGGGTGGCGTCGCTGCGGGACGGGGACGAGACCGTGCGCTGGTACCCGTTCTGAGCGGGTCCCGTGGCTCGGTGAGCGCGGGTCAGACCGGTTCGCCCGCCGGTTCGCGCAGCGGCCAGGTGCCGTCGACGAGGGCGGCCGGGTCGCCCTTGCGGCGCAGGAAGTCCTGGAAGTCCGCCGCCCAGGCCGCGTACCACTCGATCTGACGGCGGTGCAGCTCCGCCGGGCCGAGGGCAGCGACCTTCGGGTGGCGGTCGGCTATCGCGCAGGCCAGCCGGGCTGCGGCGAGGGCGTCAGCCGTCGCGTCGTGCGCCGCGTCGAGGCGGACGCCGTACTCCGCGCAGACCGCCTCGAGCGTGCGCTTGCCGCGACGGTAGCGGTCGACGGCGCGGTCGATGGTGTACGGGTCGATCACCGGGGCCGGGTCGGCGCCGTCCAGGCGGTCGCGCAGCGACGGCAGTCCGTACCGCCGCAGCTCGGCGGAGAGCAGGCTCAGGTCGAACGAGGCGTTGTAGGCGACGACCGGGACGCCGGTCTTCCAGTAGGCGGCGAGGACGCCGGCGACGGCGTCGGCCACCTGGTCGGCGGGGCGGCCCTCGGCGGCCGCGCGCTCGTTGCTGATGCCGTGGACCGCGACCGCGTCGGCGGGGATCATCACGCCCGGGTCGGCCAGCCACTCCCGGCGCCCCAGCGTCTCCCCCGCGCGGAGCTCGATCACGGCTCCCGTGACGATCCGCGCCTCGCTCGGATCCGTCCCCGTCGTCTCCAGGTCGAAGCCGATCAGCAGCTCCCGGTGCCAGCCCATGGGCTGCCCCCCTTCTGTGCGGTGCGTTCCCCCAGTGGCTTCACCCTCGCACGCGCCACTGACAACCAGAGGATCGCATTCCGTTTCCCGCGCGGACCGGGCGGCCCCGGAACGCACACGGACCCGGAAATTCAGGACACCGGCCGCGAATCCGCCCACATCTGCTCGAACTCCTCGCGATAGGTGGGGAAGAGACCGCCCTCCTCGGTCTCGCCCGGCTTGACCACCTTCGTCCCGTTGCGCAGGACCAGCACCGGCGCCTCCATGCCGCGGGTGCGGCGCAGGTGGTTCTGCACCACGGCGATGCCGTCCGAGCCGTCGCCGTCCACCAGGTAGGCCGTGCAGCGCGGCGTCTCGTCGTAGACCTGGATCTCGAAGGCGCCCGGGTCGCGCAGCCGGGACCGCACGCGGCGCATGTGGAGGATGTTCATCTCCACGGACCGGCCCAGCTCGCCCCGCTTGATGCCCAGTTCGCGCTCGCGTCGCTTGACGGCGCTGGAGGCCGGGTTGAGGAACAGCAGCCGCACCCGGCAGCCGGACTCGGCCAGGCGCACCAGCCGGCGGCCCGAGAAGTTCTGCACGAGCAGGTTCAGGCCGATGCCGACGGC
Source organism: Streptomyces werraensis (assembly GCA_014656175.1). Taxonomy (GTDB): domain Bacteria; phylum Actinomycetota; class Actinomycetes; order Streptomycetales; family Streptomycetaceae; genus Streptomyces; species Streptomyces werraensis. The sequence goes on along the minus strand of BNBX01000002.1, from coordinate 442,046 downwards.
GTCGAGCCTCCGGGCCCCGCCGAACATGTCCTCGGCGGGGAACTGCCGCAGCAGCCGGACCCGGTCGGGATGCACCGCGACCACGTCCGCGTACCGGTCGCCGACCAGGTCCTCGACCGCGTCCACCGGAAGCCGGCGCGCCGAGGGCACGTCGCCGCCCGCGCCGAGCATCTCCAGCAGCCGGGCGGAGGCCCGCTCCGCCTGGTTCAGCACCGCCTCGGACAGCGCCCGGTTGCGGGAGACCACGTTGCGGGTGACCTCCAGCTCGTCCAGGGCCAGCTCGACGTCCCGGCGGTCGTCGAAGTACGGCTCGAAGCACGGCCAGTGCTGCACCATCAGCTCGCGCAGCTGCGGCAGGGTGAGGAACGACAGCACGTTGTCGTCGGCCGGATCGAGCAGATAGCCCTTGCGGCGGCTGACCTCGCGCACGGCGACCGCGCGCTGCACCCACTCCTGTCCGGCGGGACCGGCCGCGGCGACCACCCAGTCGTCGCCGTGCACGGGCTCGTAGATCGGCCGCAGCACGGCGGCGACGACCGCGCGCAGCCGCTGCTCGACCAGGTTCAGCCAGATGTAGGCCCGGCCGGCCCGCTGCGCGCGCGTGCGCACCTCGCGCCACGCGTCCGCGCCCCAGTCCAGCTCCGGTCCGATCGAACCCGCGTCCATCGGCCGTGCCAGGGACACCGCACCGGGCGGGACGTCCGTGGAGCCGCTCCCCTCGTGACCCTCGTCACCAGGGGGCAGTTCCAGCCCTCCCGAGCCCACCCGCGCACCGCCTTCCAGTCCCCCGAGCACTCCCCGTCCAACGATCAAGGAGAGTACTCCGCATGCGGTGCGCGATGCAGCCCGATGGACAGGGTCGTTTCCCCAACCTCCGCCGTGCAGGCGACCGTTCCGCCCTCCGCGGTCCGGCGAGTGAGCATATTCATAGCGGATTCGCAGGATGTGCGGTCGGCGGCGACCGGGGCATGGGTAGAAGGTGGACCCGCCCTGCTTCCCGCCCGTTCGGGGAGACACGGGGACACTCCGGAGCCAAGGCGTCCCCACCGGCGCCGTACACCTGAAAGAGTCGTGTCCATGCAGGTCTGGCCTGGCGAGGCGTATCCGCTCGGTGCCACGTACGACGGCGCCGGAACGAATTTCGCGGTCTTCACGGAGGCCGCGGACCGAGTAGAGCTGTGTCTGCTGCACGACGACGGCTCCGAAACCGCGGTCGAACTGCGGGAGAGCGACGCGTTCGTGCGGCACGCGTACCTGCCCGGGGTGATGCCCGGGCAGCGGTACGGCTTCCGTGTCCACGGGCCGTACGCCCCCGAGCGGGGGCTGCGCTGCAACTCCGCGAAACTGCTGCTCGATCCGTACGCACGTGCGATCAGCGGCTCGATCCAGTGGGGCGAGGAGGTCTACGGCTACCACTTCGACGACCCCGAACGGCGCAACGACCTGGACTCGGCGCCGCACACGATGACGTCGGTCGTGGTCAACCCCTACTTCGACTGGGGGGACGACCGGAGCCCCCGGACGGAGTACCACCACACGGTGATCTACGAGGCCCACGTCAAGGGCCTCACCATGCGCCATCCGGGGCTGCCCGAGGAACTGCGCGGCACGTACGCGGGCCTGGCGCACCCGGCGATCATCGAGCACCTGACCGAACTGGGCGTCACGGCGCTGGAGCTGATGCCGGTCCACCAGTTCGTGAACGACCACCGGCTGGTCGACATGGGGCTGAACAACTACTGGGGCTACAACACCATCGGCTTCTTCGCCCCGCACAACGCCTACGCGTCCTGGGGCGACCGCGGCCAGCAGGTGCTGGAGTTCAAGTCGGCGGTGAAGGCGCTGCACGAGGCCGGGATCGAGGTCATCCTCGACGTGGTCTACAACCACACCGCCGAGGGCAACCACCTGGGCCCCACGCTGTCCTTCAAGGGCCTCGACAACCCCTCGTACTACCGGCTGGCCGAGGACCCGCGGTACTACATGGACACCACGGGCACGGGGAACTCGCTGCTGATGCGGTCCCCGCACGTACTCCAGATGATCATGGACTCGCTGCGGTACTGGGTCACCGAGATGCACGTCGACGGCTTCCGCTTCGACCTCGCGGCCACCCTGGCGCGGCAGTTCCACGAGGTGGACCGGCTGTCGTCGTTCTTCGACCTGGTGCAGCAGGATCCGGTGGTCTCCCAGGTGAAGCTGATCGCCGAGCCGTGGGACGTCGGCGAGGGCGGCTACCAGGTGGGCAACTTCCCGCCGCTGTGGACCGAGTGGAACGGCAAGTACCGGGACACCGTGCGGGACCTGTGGCGGGGCGAGCCGCGCACGCTCGCCGAGTTCGCGTCCCGGCTGACCGGCTCCTCCGACCTCTACCAGGACGACGGGCGGCGCCCGCTCGCCTCGATCAACTTCGTCACCTGCCACGACGGCTTCACCCTGCACGACCTGGTGTCGTACAACGAGAAGCACAACGAGGCCAACGGCGAGGACAACCGGGACGGCGAGAGCCACAACCGGTCCTGGAACTGCGGGGCCGAGGGCGACTCCGACGACCCGGACGTGCTGGCGCTGCGGGCCCGGCAGATGCGGAACTTCATCGCCACCCTGATGCTCTCCCAGGGCGTGCCGATGATCAGCCACGGCGACGAGCTGGCCCGCACCCAGCGGGGCAACAACAACGCCTACTGCCAGGACAACGAACTGGCCTGGCTCGACTGGCCGGACGGGGAGGAGAGCGAGGGCGAGGGCGACGACGGGGACCTCCGGCGGCAGCTGCTGGAGTTCACGCGGGCGATGGTGTGGCTGCGCAAGGACCACCCCGTCTTCCGGCGCCGCCGCTTCTTCCACGGCCGTCCCGTGGAGGGCACCCACGACGACCTCTCCGACATCGCCTGGTTCACGCCCGAGGGCGCGGAGATGACCCAGCGGGACTGGGAGTCGGCGCGGGCGTCGGCGCTGACCGTGTTCCTCAACGGCAACGCCATCTCCGAGCCCGGGCAGCGCGGCGAGCGGATCACCGACGACTCGTTCCTGCTGATGTTCAACGCCTCCCCCAAGCCGCTGGACTTCGTGGTGCCCGTGGACCACGGCGCGCAGTGGCAGGTGGTGGTCGACACCGCCCGCGGGGACGGCGTGCCGCCGGGCACGGGTCCGAAGGTGTCCGCGGGCACGCGGCTGACGCTGGCCGACCGGAGCCTCACGGTGCTGCAACGGCCGGCGTAAGGGCCCCGCGGCCCGTGGGGCTCCGCCCCGGACCCCGTTCCGCAGACGT
>BNBX01000002.1:0-438744 GCA_014656175.1 Streptomyces werraensis | reverse complement strand
CCGACGTCTGCGGACATCCCGCTCGCGCCCCGAACGGAGCAGCGATGGCACGAGAAGCCACTACGCGGGTACGTAGGTTCCCATGACCCCTGAGCGCCCTGACCCGGCAGTCCCCACGGCGACCTACCGGCTGCAGCTCCAGCCCGCCTTCCCGTTCGCGGCGGCCGCGGAGGCCGTGCCGTACCTGGCCTCGCTCGGCGTGTCCCATCTGCATCTGTCGCCCGTCCTGGAGGCGGTGCCCGGCTCGCAGCACGGCTACGACGTCGTGGACCCGACGCGCGTACGGGAGGAGCTGGGCGGCGAGGAGGGGCTGCGGGAGCTGTCCCGCACCGCGCGGCGGCACGGGCTCGGGCTGGTGGTGGACATCGTCCCGAACCACATGGCGATGTCCCCGCGCCACAACCGGGCGCTGTGGGAGGTGCTGCGCGACGGCCCGTCCTCGCGCCGCGCCCGCTGGTTCGACATCGACTGGGAGGCGCAGGGCGGGCAGGTGCTGCTGCCGGTGCTCGGGGGGCCGCTCGGTGAGGAAGCCGGCCGGCTGAAGGCCGACGGGGACGTGCTGCGCTACTACGACCACGTCTTCCCGCTGCGCGAGGGCACGGCCTCCCTGCCGCTGCCGCAGCTGCTGAACGCGCAGTGGTACCGCCCGGTGTGGTGGCGGCTGGCCCGCACCGAGCTGAACTACCGGCGGTTCTTCAGCATCTCCGAGCTGATCGGGGTGCGGGTGGAGGACCCCGAGGTGTTCGAGGCGACGCACGCGAAGATCCTGGAGCTGCTGCACGAGGGCGTGGTCGACGGGCTGCGCGTCGACCATCCGGACGGGCTCGCCGCCCCCGGGACCTATCTGCGGCGGCTGCACGAGGCGACGGGCGGCCGCTGGACGGTGGTGGAGAAGATCCTCGCCGACGGCGAGGCTCTGCCCTCCTCCTGGCCGGTCGCCGGAACCACCGGCTACGACGCCCTGCGTCACGTCGACGGGCTGTTCGTGGACCCGGGCGGGTTCGGGGAGCTGCTGGACAGCTACCGGGCCCACGCGGCCCCGCAGACGGACCGGGGCGGTGACTGGGACACCACGGTGCGGCGGGCCGCGTACAAGGTGCTCACGCACGAGCTGGCCGCCGAGCTGGACCGGCTCACCCGGGTGGCGGGCCGGCTGTGCGCGACCGCCCCCGAGACCGCGCTGCGCGACCGCGCGCCCTGGGCGCTGCGCACCGCGCTGACGGAGCTGCTGGTGCGGCTGGAGGTGTACCGGCCCTACACACCCGAGGACGCGGCCACCGTGGTGACCGAGGAGGCCGCGGCCGAGGCCCGGCGCGCCTTCGCCGTCCCGGAGGAGGCGGGCGCGGTGGACGTCGTACGGGACCTGCTGCTGGAGCGGTACGGGGACGGGCCCGCGTACGTGGAGTTCCGTACGCGGTTCGCGCAGACGGCGTCGGCGCTGCGGGCCAAGTCCGTGGAGGACACGGCGTTCTACCGCTACGTGCCGCTGCTGTCGGCGACGGAGGTGGGCGGAGAGCCGGGCGATCCGGCGGTGGCCCCCGACCGCTTCCACGCGTACTGCGCGCGCGTGCAGCGCGACTGGCCGGCCACGGGGACGGTGCTGTCCACGCACGACGCCAAGCGCAGCGCGGACGTGCGGGCGGCGCTGCACGTGCTCACCGAGTGCCCGGAGCGCTGGGCGTCCCTGCTCGCGGAGGTGTCCCGGGCCGGGGAGGCCGTGCCCGACGGGCAGACGGCGTGGGCGGCCTGGCAGACGGTGTTCGGCCTCGGCCCGGCCGAGGAGGAGCGGGTGCAGGCGGCGCTGCTGAAGCATGTGCGCGAGGCGGGCCTGTTCACCAGCTGGACGGAGCAGGAGCCGCCGTACGAGGAGGCGGTGGCGCGGTTCGTGACGGCGGGGCCGTGCGGGGTGCCGGGGCGGAAGGTCGCGGAGCTGCGGGAGGCGCTGGAGCCCCACATCCGGGCGAACGTGCTGGGCGCGGCGCTGGTGCACCTGACCATGCCGGGCGTGCCGGACCTCTATCAGGGCACGGAGCACGAGTACCGGGCGCTCGTCGACCCGGACAACCGGCGGCCCCCGCGGTTCGGGGAGGACGGCCGGGACGACGCGGACGGCGCGGACGGCGCGGACAAGAGTGCGGTGACCCGGGCGGCGCTGGCGCTGCGGACGCGGCGGCCGGAGGTCTTCGGCACGACGGCGTCGTACGAGCCGCTGACGGCCCGGGGACCGGCTGCGGACCACTGCCTGGCGTTCGCCCGCTCCGGCGCGGTGGTCACGGCGGTGACCCGCCTGTCCCTGCGTCTCGCGGAGTCGGGGGGCTGGGGGGACACCCGGCTGCCGCTGCCGCCGGGGCGGTGGGCCGATGTCCTGGGGGCTGGGCGGGAGTTCGAGGGAGACGTGCGGGTGGCGGAGCTGTTCGCCTCGTCGCCGGTGACGCTGCTCGAGCGGTTGCCCAAGTGACGGTGGTCGTGGGGCGCTGTGCGGGTTCGGTGACCGGCCGGCGCACGGCCGGTGCGGACCCGGGGGACGCGCGGCGGGCGCGGGACGGCCGACGTGCGGGAAGAGGCTCACCCCATGCCTCTGAGCGCCCCCTGGCGGCTCCCCCGCACCGCCCTTGACACCGTCTCGCGGCCGTGGGGTACTGCGCAGTGCGAGTGCGGGCGGTGACGGGGGGTGGGTCCGCTGCGGGAGTCGCGCTATCCGACGGTGTCCGAACTGGTCTTCTCCGCCCGGGCGCTGGCGATCCAGTGGCCGGGTCTGTGTGCGCTGCGGCAGGTGGGGGTGTCCCGTGGGGGGCGGCCGCTGCACCTGCTGTCCGTGGGACGCGCCCGGCACGCCGTCCTGGTCGTGGCGGGCGCCCACGCCAACGAGCCCGCCGGCAACGGGACGCTGCTGGAGCTGGCCCGGCGGACCCTGCTCGAGCGGGAGCTGCGGGACGGCGTCTCCTGGCACTTCCTGCTGTGCGCGGACCCCGACGGGGCGAGCCTGCACGTCACCCCGGCGCCGCGCAGTCTGTACGACTACCACCTGGGCTTCTTCCGCCCGGCCGGTCCCGAGCAGCCTGAGTGGGCGCCCTCGGTGCTGCCCGCCGACCGGCTCCCCCCGGAGACGCGGGCGCTGACCGGGGTGATCGACGAGCTGCGGCCCTTCCTCCAGGTGTCCCTGCACGGCACCGATCTGGGCGGCAGCTGGGTGCAGTTGACGCGGGACGTGCCCGGACTGGCGGAACCGTTCGCCAAGTCCGCGGCCGAGCTGCACATCCCCGTCGAGACGGGCGCCTCGGACGCGGCGGGCTGGCCCGCGTCGGGGCCCGGCGTGCACGTGATGCCCGCGCCGGAGGCGGCCCCGGCCTATCCGAGCCTGAGCGACGACGCCCGGCACAGCACCTGGTACCACGCGCACCGGTACGGCGGTCTGACCGCGGTGGTCGAGGTGCCGATGTGGGCGAGCGACCTGGTCGACGACCCGGCCCCGCACCCGGCGCCGGACACCGCGATGCACGCGCTCGCGGAGCGGCTGCTGCGGGACGCGGGCGAGGTGCGGCACGTGCTGGAGGACGCACGGCCGGGGCCGCAGCCCGCCGAGGCCGGCGGTCCGCTGCTGCGGGCGGCCACCTGGGTGCTGGAGCTGGTTCCTGGACTGGCGGCCGACCTGGTCCGCACCCCGCCCGCGGACGGCACCCGCGCCTACGTCGGCAGCGTGGACGCCTTCGCGCGCCGGGTGCCGCTCCGGGCGGCGGCGATGCTGCGGCGCGCACTGCACGACAACGACGCCCGGGCGGCGGCCCGCCTGGACCACCTGGTCGCCCACTGGAGCGACGCCTTCGCCGCCCGCTTCCGCGCCCGCTGGGTGCCGGTGCGGCACCAGGTGGAGCACCAGTCACGCACGGTGGTGGCGGCGGCGCGGCAGGCGCGGGCGGGGTTGATGTGAGGGGGCGGGGGGCGCGTGGCCCGGCACGGGAGGACGCGGCGCGGTCGTCGTGCCCTGTTGCCCGGCTCGCGGGTTGGCCCGCGAGCCACGCCGGGGAGCGGCGAGACGGTGCTGGCGCTGGGCGGCGGCGGGGCGCTGCTCGGCTGCTGCCCGCACGTCGGGTGCCGACCACGGCGCCCGGCTGACCGAGCCTCCGGGGCTATGCCACTCCCTCGGCACGGAGGCCGGCCCGTGCCCGACGGGCAAACCGTGACGGCCCCCGTACACCGGCCCGCGTGTCTACCGCGCCCCGCCGGACGGCTCGGCGCGTCTCACGTCCCGTCCAGCGCGAACAGGGCCCCCGTGCGGGCACGCAGCGTGCAGGCGTTCGGGAAGGTTTCCGTCCAGGTGACCGGGCGGTCGCGCCACATGCCCTCCGCGTGGGCCGTCACCGGGGCGTAGATCATCGGGCAGAGGACGTCCTCCGCGGGGAGTGCGGCGATGCGGCCGTCGGCGGCCGACAGCTGCGCGCAGGCCTCCTCCGCGTGCGGGTGGCCGCCGCCGGGCGGGTCGCACCGCAGCAGCGTGCCGCCCTCCGCCCCTGCCACCTGCGTCTCCCCGTGGCTGACGCTGAGCATCAGCCAGTTCCCGGTGTCGGCGTGGGCGGAGGGCGTCGCGCCCGCGAGCAGGAGGAGGGCGGCGGCGGACAGCCCCGCCCCTACCGTCTTCACTGAGGTGTGCGTCATTCCCGGTGCATCGGCACGGAAGGCCCCGGACCCCAGCCCGGCTCACCCGAACGGGAGGCTCCGGACGTCCTCCGTACGGCCAGGGCGCACACGGCGCGGATCACCCGGGCCTGGTACTCCGCCTGGCGGTCCACGGGGATCCAGCGGGCGTCGAGCGTGTCCCGGAGGTCCGCGCAACGCGCGTCGATCAGGCGGTTCAGCTCGGGCAGCGCGTCGGCCGGGTCGTGTCCGGCTCGGGTGACGAGCTGGTGCAGCAGCCCGGCGGTGCGCAGGGCCAGGCGCCTCCCGGCGAGGCGCAGACCTCCACGAAGCGACGCCGTCGTCCACCGGAAGTACAGGCCGTGCGGGGAGTACAGGGAGTGCAGCATCCTCCTGCAGTCAGTCACGACTGCCGGTGCCGCGTCCACACCGTCACGTGTCGACACCACTCGTTCGCACGTCAGTTGGCGGCGAGCCGGTAGGTGATCCGCCCGAAACCCACCTGGTCGCCGTCGCGGACCACGGCCGCGCCGACGACCCGGCGGCCGTTCACCGTCGTGCCGTTGGTGGAGCCGAGGTCGCGCAGCACCCACAGCCCGCCCTGGTGGGTGAGTTCGGCGTGGACGCGGGACACCGTCTCGTGGGTGAGCCGCAGCCCGTTGGCGGGGTCGCGCCCTATCCGCAGCGGGTGTCCGTGCGCGGGGTGCGGCAGCAGCAGCTTCGGCAGCTTCTCGGCCCGCCAGGCCCGGCGCAGCCGTACGGTGAACCCGGAGACGGACTCGACCGTGCCGAACACCGCGCGGGAGAGGCGGCTCTCGCGCGGGAGGTCGGCGGTGAGCGCGGCGAGTTCGTCGGCGCGCCGCGCCACGAGCGCCAGCTCCATGCGCCGGATGAACGTGTCGTGGGACAGGCGCCCCTTGGCGACGCCGTCCCGCAGCACGCTCAGCGCCTTGTCGCGCTCCGCGTCGGAGAGCCGCGCGGGGTACGTGGAGAACTCGAAGGACGACGTCACGCGGTGATTGTCGGTCAGCCGGGGGCGAGCTGTCCAGAAACCCCGCAAACGGAAGACTCGCCCACGCCCCCGCCCACGGCGGCCGCGCCGGCCCGTGCACTTCGGGCGACACCCGCCGCAAAACGGCGGATCCCCCGGTGAATTGATCTCCTATGCCGCACGATGGAGGCGCTTCATCACGGTGAGCAGACGAAGGGGAACCGTCCGTGCAGTTCGAGGTGTGGGCACCACAGGCCGGCCGAGTGACGCTCCGGTGCGACGGCGTCACGCGCGCGTTGGAGCGCGATCCCGAGCGGGAGGGGTGGTGGCGGGGGGAGGCCGAGGCGCACGACGGCTCCCGGTACGGCTTCGCACTGGACGACGGACCGGTGCTGCCGGACCCGCGGTCGCGCCGCCAGCCCGACGGCCCCGACGGGCTCAGCGCCGTCGTCGACCACGACCGCTTCGAGTGGGGCGCCGAGTGGACCGGACGCCCGCTGCCCGGCGCGGTGCTGTACGAGATGCACGTCGGCACCTACACCCGCGAGGGCACCTTCGACTCCGCCGCCGAACGGCTCGGCCACCTCGCCGACCTGGGCGTCACCCACGTCGAGTTGATGCCGGTGTGCCCGTTCCCGGGCCGGCACGGCTGGGGGTACGAGGGCGTCTCGCTGTGGGCGGTGCACGAGCCGTACGGCGGGCCCGAGGGACTGAAACGGTTCGTCGACCGGGCGCACGCGCTGGGGCTCGGCGTCGTCCTGGACGTGGTGCACAACCACCTGGGCCCGTCGGGCAATTACCTGCCCCAGTTCGGCCCGTACTTCACCGACACGCACCACACACCCTGGGGCGTGGCGGTCAACCTGGACGCGCCCGGCTCGGACGAGGTGCGCGCGTACCTCGTGCAGAGCGCGCTGGCGTGGCTGCGCGACTACCGGATCGACGGGCTGCGTCTCGACGCGGTGCACGCGCTGGTGGACACCCGCGCGCGCCACTTCCTGGAGGAGCTGTCGCAGTCCGTGGACGAACTGGCCGCCGACACCGGCCGGCCGCTGTTCCTGATCGCCGAGTCCGACCTCAACGACCCGCGGATCATCACCCCGCGCGAGAAGGGCGGCCACGGCATCCACGCGCAGTGGAACGACGACTTCCACCACGCCCTGCACACCGCCGTCACCGGCGAGTCGCAGGGCTACTACGCCGACTTCGCCCGGGCGCCGCTGACGGCCCTGGCCAAGACGCTCACCAGCGGCTTCTTCCACGACGGCACCTACTCCAGCTTCCGGGGCCGGCACCACGGCCGGCCGCTCGACCGCACCCGCGTGGCCGCGCACCGGCTGCTCGGCTACAGCCAGACGCACGACCAGATCGGCAACCGCGCCCAGGGCGACCGGCTGGCCGCGCTGGTCTCCCCCGGGCTGCTGGCCTGCGCGGCGGCGCTGACGCTGACCGCGCCGTTCACGCCGATGCTGTTCATGGGCGAGGAGTGGGCGGCGGGCACGCCGTGGCAGTTCTTCACCGACCACACCGACCGGGAACTGGCGAAGGCGGTCAGCGAGGGGCGGCGCCGGGAGTTCGCGGCGCACGGGTGGGCGGCGCAGGACGTGCCCGACCCGCAGGACCCGGCCACCCGTGACCGCTCCTGCCTGGACTGGTCCGAGCCGGAGCGGGAGCCGCACGCGCGGATGCTGGCCTGGTACCGGCAGCTTCTCGCGGTCCGCCGCGAGCAGCCCGACCTCACCGACCCGGACCTCGCCGACACCAAGGTGGCCTACGACGAGGACCGGCGCTGGCTGGCCTTCCGCCGCGGCGACGTCCGCGTGGCGGTGAACCTGGGCGCCGAACCGGCCGACATCCCCCTCGGCTCCCGTGAGGCCCGCGTCCTGGCGGCGTGGGAGCCGGTGGACGTGCCGGGCGCGGACGGTCTGCTGCGGCTGCCCGGGGAGTCGGCGGTGGTGCTGCTTCAGGGGTGAGGGGCGCCGCGGGGCGGGTCCGCCCGCTCCGCGCCCCGGGACGCCCGCGGTGCGCCGCGTCACGGCGCCGCGTCGCTGTCCCGCAGGTCGGTGACGCGCTCCAGCATGATCGGCTCCCAGGCGCGGCGGAGGCGGGTGCGGAGCAGCGGCAGGGACGCCGTGTCGTTGTGGACGAACGCCTCGGCGAGGTGGATGACGCAGTCGCAGCGGGCCAGCCACAGGCCGCGCAGGCAGGGGCGGGCGCCGTAGCCCGCCAGCGTGGCCGCGCGGACCGCGGCGGGGGCGCCGACGGCGCGGGCCAGGCCCGCGATGTCCTCGGCCGGATCGCCGACCACCGCCGTGTCCCAGCCGAGCACCCCCCGCACCCGGCCGTCCGGGCCGACGACCAGGTTCCCGCCCGTGAGGGCGTGGTGCACCAGCACCGCCGAACCGGCCTGTGCGGCGAGCTGCACCGTCGCAGCCTGGGTGAACTGGCGCAGCCGCGCCGCCTCGAACTCGTCCGCCTTGTCGAGCAGTTCGACGGCCTCACCCGCCGCCCGCCGCAGGGTCTCCAGCGAGCGCGGCGGCACCCGGGGCACGCCCAGCGACTCGGCCTGCCGTACCGGCACCTGGTGCAGCCCGGTGAGCAGGCCCGCCAGGTCGGTCTCGCCGACGGCGGACACGGTGTTCTCCTCCGCCGTGCCGCCGGGCAGCCGCGTCTCCAGCGTGCACAGCAGGCCGGGGGCCCACTCGCCCTGCGCCATCGCGACGGGCAGTGCCACGGACACGTGCGGGCGCACCACCTCGCGCAGCCGCAGCTCGCGGCGCCACCGCACGCCGGTCGCGCGGTCCGGGGCGAGGTGCAGCACGTACCGGGTGCCCACCGTCCAGGTGGTGGGGTCGGCGCCGTCGCCGGCGGGCCGCACGTCGAGGGCGGCGGACGCGCCCGTGCCGTGCCCGCTGTCCTTGAGCAGGGACCGGGCCAGTCGGCGGACGGTGTCAACGGTGGGTGTCGGTGCCTGGGTCATGGTCGCGCCGTAACCGTTCGGGGGAGGCAGGTGGGGACGGGGCGGAAGAACCGGTCGGTGCCGCTCAGTCGACCATCACCATCCCCCGCTCCGTGTCGTTCAGCCGCCGTCCGCCGTCCTCCGTGACGGTCACGATGTCCTCGATCCGCACCCCGAACCGGCCCGGCAGATAGACGCCCGGCTCGACGGAGAAGCACATGCCGGGGACGAGCGGCCGCTCCTCGCCCTCGATCATGTACGGCGGCTCGTGGGTGGTGACGCCGATGCCGTGCCCGGTGCGGTGGATGAAGTGATCGCCGTACCCCGCGTCGGCGATGACCGCGCGGGCCGCCCGGTCGACGTCCTGGCAGGCCGCGCCCGGCCGCACGGCGCGGAAGCCGGCCTCCTGCGCCTCGCGCACCAGGTCGTGCACCCGGCGCTCCTCCTCGGTGGGCTCGCCGACGTGCACCGTGCGGGAGGTGTCGGAGCCGTAGCCGTCCCTCAGGCCGCCGAAGTCGAGGACGACCATGTCGCCGCGCTCGATGCGGCGGTCCCCGGCCTCGTGGTGCGGGTCGGCGCCGTTGGGGCCGGAGGCGACGATGGTGAAGTCGACCTGGGAGTGGCCGAAGCGGCGCAGCAGCGCGGCGAGGTCGGCGGCCACCTCCGACTCCCGGCGGCCGGAGAAGCGGACGTTCCTGATTTCCTCGAACGCGGCGTCGGCGGCGGCGCCGGCCGCGGCGAGCCGCTCCAGTTCCGCGGCGTCCTTCACGGCGCGCAGCATCGGCAGCGCCTCGGTGAGGGAGACGTACGAGGTGTCGGGGAGCGCCTGCTGCAGTCCCAGCAGGTGCAGCGCCCAGGCGTTGTCGCTGACGCCGAACCGCCCCCGGTCGTCGAGGAGGGCGGCGGCGAGGGCGTAGGGGTCCTTGCCGTCGGTCCAGTCGCGCAGGGCGAGGGCGGGAGCGCCGGTGGCCTTCTCGGCGTCCGGGGCCTCAAGGGTGGGGACGACGAGCACGGGCTCCCGGTCGGCGGCCAGGACCAGCAGGGTGAGCCGCTCGGTGACGGCGGGCGGCGCGTACCCGGTGAGCCACACCAGGTCCGGGCCCGGCGCGACGAGCAGCCCGGCGAGCCCGGCGTCGGCGGCCTGCCGCGCCGCCCGGTCCATACGGGCCTTGTAGTCGTCGGCGGTGAAGGGCACGGGTGCGGTGCCGGTCATCCGGGTGCCTCCCAGGGCGGACGTCGGGGCTACGGGCAGCATCCTGCCCGCCGAACGGGTACGGCGCGAGCCGGTTGCCGGGGTTGCCCCCGGAGTCACCCCGTCCGGGGGCGGCACCGCCGGCTCCGCCGGCCCCGACGCGGCCGTGCGGCTCCGCGCCTCCGCCTCCCCGGAGGCGCCCAGCCCCCTCACGTGAGGATCCCGGGAACCGCCGTCAGCTGCCGGTAGCCGCCCGTGGGATGCCGGACGGTCAGGCGGATGCTCGTGCCCGGTGGGGTGCGGGAGACCGCGTGCGCCAGGTCCGCGGCCGTGTCGACGCGGGTGGCGCCGACGGCGAGCAGCAGGTCGCCCTCGCGGAGGCCGGCCGTGTGGCCGGGGCCGGGTCTCTGCACGCCGACCACCAGGGCGCCCGGCCGGCCGTCGTCGGTCACCTCTACCCCGAGCCGGGCGGAGAGGGCCGGCCCGGACGCCGGGGCCGGGCCCGCCCACGCGGTGACCAGGACGCCCAGAGCGGCTCCGGTCAGCAGCAGCGCCGGCCCCGCCGCCGCCCGCCGGCCCCGCGGGCGCTCGCGGGACGGCTCCTCGGGGGCGGCGGGAGCGGGGTCCGGCCGGGGACCGGCGTGGTCGCCGGGCATCGGCCGGGGGCGGAGCGCGGAGGGTTCCATGGCGGCCGGCCGTCAGACGAGGACCGGGGGCGCCGGGGGCCGGTGCGGCAGGAAACCGTGCACCCGTCCGGACAGGTACTCGTCCTTGTACCGGTCCACGCTCCGGTGCCAGTTGAGGATGCCCGCCATCCAGTTCTGCAGGTCGGTCACGTAGCCCCGCATGACCGCGCGCCCCTCCTCCGAGAGCTGGAAGTCGTCGTAGAGGACCGGCAGTTCGTGCTCGACGACATGCTCGAACTGGCGCATGCGCTGGTTCATCAGGTCCGCGACGACGGGCAGCGCGGTCGCGTAGTCGACGCCGAAGAAGTTCTGCACGACGAGGACCGCGTTGTGCATCTCCCCCTCGAACTCGATCTCCTTCTGGTACGAGAACACGTCGTTCAGCAGGCACGCGAAGTCGATCGCCGCGTTCTCCAGGGAGCGGACGGGACCGGTGCGGTAGACCTCGGGCGGGACCGCGGGGCCGTGTCCGGCGCGGCACAGCCCGAGCGTGAGGTCGGAACCGAAGGTGGCGCGGCGCATCTCCAGGTAGTCCACGGGGTCCGGGACGCGGTTCTGGATCTGGTTGGACAGCTCCCACACCCATGACTCGGTCATCGTGTCGACGGCCCTCCTGAGCGGGCGCCGCTGCTCGGGCGTCATCCCGGCCGTGGTGCGGGCCCACAGGTCGATCAGGGACCGCTCCATCGCGTTGGCGGGGGGCGGCACCTCCTCGCCGTCCAGCGGCATGCAGGCCGACAGCCGGGCCGTGGTGAGCCGGGCTGCGGCGAGGTCGCGGCGGTGGCCGTGGACCAGCGGGTAGTAGTCGTCGCCGTAGGTGCCGAAGGCCAGCCAGCCGGAGGCGAGGTCGAGCTGCTCCTGGGTGGCGTCAGGGTCCAGGCCGGCCGCGCACAGGGGCAGGTCGCAGCTGGCGAGCTTGTCCTCGTCCCAGACGCCTTCGCTGAGCATGCCCATGCGGTGCGACCACTCCAGCAGGTGCCGCCGTGATCCGTCGAGGGCGGGGCTGAGGGTCAGCGGGAACGGCATCCGGATCTCCGGGACGACCGACGGGCCGACCTTCCGGTACGGCACGTGCCGGTAGGGGCGCAGCCGCTCCGAGGCGGCGCGGGCGAGCAGCGCGCCGACGTCGGCGGCGGACGTGCCGGGGCCGGTCAGGGCCTGCCAGGAGGGGCCGGGGCGGGCGTTCTCGTTCATGTAGCGGCTGGAGCGCATGTGCCACTCGTGGCCGCCGGCCTGCCAGTCCTGCAGCCCCTTGGCGTACGCGGCGACGGCGGCGGTCCCGGCCGGGCCGAGCCCCTGCTCCAGGGCGACGGCGGGCACTTCGGTGAACGCGGTGTGCTCGAACTGGTGCAGCCGCGAGGTGAGGACGTCGTTGACGAGGTCGGCGGCCTGCTGCGTGGTGCAGCCGAAGAAGGTCTCCAGGACGAGCACGCCGTTGCTGAGCTCGCCCTCGTCCTCGACCTCACGCTGGTAGGAGAACAGGTCGTTGCGCAGGTGCACGGCGTCGGAGAACGTCTCCATGAGCACCCGCAGCGGGCGGGTCCCGGCGACGGCGGCCGGCACCTCGGCGGTGGCGTACTCCACGAGACCGGCCGACCAGGGGGCGCCGCCCACCTTGCGGCGCATCTCGATGTACTCGACGGGGTTGGCGATCCGCCCCTCGTTGATGTTGGACAGCTCCCACAGGGACTCGTTGAGGAGGTGCTCGGTGGAGACGGCGAACCGGCG
Organism: Streptomyces werraensis; assembly: GCA_014656175.1. Taxonomy (GTDB): domain Bacteria; phylum Actinomycetota; class Actinomycetes; order Streptomycetales; family Streptomycetaceae; genus Streptomyces; species Streptomyces werraensis. The sequence continues at coordinate 426,556 of BNBX01000002.1, read as the reverse complement.
GCGCCAGTCGGCGGACATCGCCGGCACGGTCCGCGCCCACAGGTCGGCGAGGCCGGCCTCGACCGGGTTCTCCGGCTCCGGGACGGGCGTCCCCGGTTCCAGGGGCATGAACAGCGGGAGCCGGTCCAGGTGGGCCTTGCCGCCGACGCGGTCCTGGGTGCGCTTGTACTTCTCCAGGAAGTGGTCGTCGAAGAAGAACACCCACACGTACCAGTCGGTGATCAGGGACAGCGCGGGGCCGTCGCAGTCGGGGTGCGTGTAGGCGCAGAGCAGGCCGTAGTCGTGCGCGTCGAGGTCGGCCTGCTCCCAGACCCCGCTGCCCTCCAGCATGCCCATCTCGCGCGCCCAGGCCGTGGAGTGGGCCCGGGCCTGGTCCACGTGCGGATTGAGGCGCGCGGGGTGCGGCATGTAGAAGTGCGGGAGTTCGAAGGGCTGCGTCATGGCCGGGGGCTACCCGTGCCGCTCCGGCCGCATCCGCGCCCCGCCCAGTGATCACACCTTCGCGTGAAACCTGCCCGGAAAGGGGAGTTGAGGGCTCAGGTCCGTACCTGGATCAGGGCGTGGGTGCCGCTCGTGCGCCAGCGCCCGCCCTCCTCCGCGTCCAGCGCCGTCTCCGTCTCCGGGGCGAGTCCGGTGATCACGTCGGACTTGAGGGTGCGCAGGGCGGCGGCCGCGCCCGGGAAGTAGGCGGTGACGTCGGCGAACGGGGTGGTCGGGGGCCAGTACCGGTCGCCCACGAGGCGGCGGTAGTTGAGGTCGCCCTTGAGGACGGTGAGGGTGGCTTCCGCGAAGTCGGTGCGCAGGTCGTCCGGCATGTCGGCGTACGGCAGGGGCGCGCAGGAGAAGGGGTGGGCGCGCAGTTCGAGCCGGCCGTCGCCGAGGGCGGCGCGCAGGCGGCGCCCGTACGCCCCGGCGGCGCCCTTGGCGGCGGTGAGGCGGCGGACGGCGTCGAGGACGTCGGCGGTGGTGGCGTCGGAGACGTAGTACGGGTGCGGCTTGACGTGCAGTACGGCGCGGGTGATACGCCCGTGGGCGAGCAGGTGGGCGATCAGCAGCAGGTCGGGGACGAGTTCACGGCCGGCGTTGTCGGCGACCAGGCAGAGGGCGCCGGCCGGGGAGCCGTCGAGCAGGGACCACAGGCGCTCGCTGTCGTCGGCCACGAGGGCGGGGACGGCGGCGGTCTCCTCGGCGCCCTCGGCGGACATGCGGAAGCCGAGGTCGGCGCGGTTGCCCCAGAGGGAGCCGTGCAGCAGGGCGCGGGCGCGTTCGTCCTCAGGGAGGTCGTCGAGGGCGTCGAGCGCGGCGAGCTCCTCGTCCGTGGCGGGCGCGTCGAGCTCGGCGAGCTTGGCGGGGCGGAAGGGGTCGATGCCCTGCCAGGGTCCGGGCTCGAAGTAGCCGACGGCCTGCAGCAGTTGGCGGTAGAACCAGCTCTCGGACCACAGCCAGGGCACGTCGTGCCAGGAGCGGCCGGCGTGGGCGTCCATGCCCCAGGCGGCCCAGCGGTCGCGGTCGTGCGCGCCGGCGGGCAGGGGCGTGACGGCGCCTTCGGTGCAGTTCACCAGCAGGGCGTCGAGCGCGCGGCGCTGCTCCGGTCCGTAGGGGGTGTCCTCGGCGACCTGACGGAGGATCGCCGGGTGACGCTCGGCCAGCACGCCGTACGGGAAGGTGCCGGGCTCGTCGGCGACGATCACGGGGGCGGCGGGGGTGTCGGGCATGGGGCTCACCGTAACCCGCCGGGCGGCCGTGCGCCGGGCTCACAGGGGGGCGGGCTCCCGTTCCAGCCGGGCGGCGAGGGACAGGTAGCGTGCGCGGCGGGTGACGGGGACCAGGCCGCGGATGAGGAGCTGCCACATCTCGGCGGTGCGGCGGGGCTGGCGGGTGACGGGTTCGCGGGCGCGGCCGACGACCCGGGTGCCGACGAAGAAGCAGACCAGGGAGTGGGCGACGACGTCGATGTCGGCGTCCGGGTGGACGTCGGACTCCTCGACGGCGGCGGCCAGCCGGGCCGAGACGATGTCGAGCCACTCGGTGAAGGGGTGGCTGAGCGGCGGGCGCGGCCGGGTGATGCCGGTGGCCAGCCGCAGCCCGGCCCGCAGCACGGGGTCCTCGGCGGACATGCGGGCCACGCAGAAGGTGAGGCGCATCAGCGCCTCCAGAGAGGTGCGGCCGCGGGCGGCGGTGTCGCGGGCGAGCCGGTGGCAGGTCGCGGACTGGAGTTCGAGGATGGCGTGGGCGAGGTCCTCCTTGGCGGCGAAGTGGAAGTAGAGGGCCCCTTTGGTGACGCGGGCGTGCTCGACGATGTCGCTGAGACTGGTCGCTTCGTAGCCCTGCCGGTCGAACAGGTCGGCGGCGGCCGTGATGATCGTCGCGCGGGTCTTCTCGGCGCGTACCTGCCTTGCCATCGACTGCACTCCTGTTGCCGGGAAGCGACGGTCCGTGCGGTTTGTTCTTAACGCCCGGTACACGATAACTCACTGTGCGCTGACGTCCATCCCCCCGCCGGGCGGGCCCAGTTGAACACACCGGGCATACAGGGCGTACGCCGCGAGGTGAAACAGCACGCGAGGTATCCGCGCACGCCCTCCCCTCACGCTGTACGGAGCCTGCACTTCCGCTTAGCAGGTTCTCACGGTTCATCACAATGCGGCAGCGGCACCTCACTTCGCGTGGCTGTTCACTTGACGACCAGTGGTTCCACGCGGTTGGCTCCGGCCAGCGAGAGTCACCCGGACGGCCGTACCTCACGGTGGCAGGGGTCCGCCGGTGTCTCTTCCCCGCACTTAGCTCTGCCGCACAGCGAGGTCCGCGCTCCTCATGAACACTCGTCCTCCGTCCCGCCGCATCCCGAGACGCCGAACGGCGGTCCTGGCGGCCGCGATCGGTCTGCTGGTGGCGGGCTGCTCCTCCTCCGGCACGGACGAGGGGGGCGACGGCGCGGGCGCCGCGCGCGGCTCCGGGGACCTGCGGGTCGCGCTGGTCACCCACGGCAGCGACGGCGACGAGTTCTGGGACCGGGTGCGCAAGGGCGCCGAGGCCGCCGCCGCCAAGGACGGCATCGAACTGACCTATCTCAGCGACCCGGACGGCGCCGGACAGGCCGACCTGGTGCGCCAGGCCGTCCGCGACGGCGTCGACGGCATCGCGCTCACCCTGGCCAAGCCGCAGGCCATGAAGGGCCCGGTCAACGAGGCGCGGGCCGCGGACATCCCGGTGGTCGGCCTCAACTCGGGCGTGGACGCCTGGAAGAAGGCCGGGCTGCTGACGTTCTTCGGCCAGGACGAGAGCCTGGCGGGCCGCGCGGTCGGCGAGAAGCTGAACCAGCTGAAGGCCGGGCACACGCTGTGCCTGGTGCACGAGCAGGGCAACGTCGGTCTCGAGGCCCGGTGCGCCGGCGTGAAGAAGACGTTCCGCGGCCGAAGCGAGAACCTGTACGTGGACGGCACCGACGAGCAGGCCGTCTCCGGCATCCTCACCGCCAAACTGCGCCAGGACCCCTCCATCGACCACATCGTCACCAACGGCGCCGACTTCGCGCTCCTGGCCGTGGACGCGGCGGCCGAGGCGGACAGCAAGGCCGAGGTGGCCACCTTCGACCTGAACGAGGAACTGGTGGACGCCGTGCGCGGCGGCAACGTCCGTTTCGCCGTCGACCAGCAGCCCTACCTCCAGGGCTACCTCGCCGTGGACGCGCTGTGGCTGTACCGGACCAACGGCAACGTCAGCGGCGGCGGGGCCGCGCCCGTCCTCACCGGGCCGGCCTTCGTCACGAAAGCGGAGGCGGACTCGGTCGCCGGGTTCGCCGCCGCCGGAACCCGCTGACGGCCGCCGTGCGTACCGTCCCCACCATCCGACAGCTCTAGGACCACGATGTCTCGACGGACAGGTGCCCGGCGCCGACTCGGCTCCATACGCCTCTCGCTGATCCTGCTCGCCCTGGTGCCCTGCGTCACCCTCGCCGCGCTGTGGGGCCTGACCACGATCCGCATGTTCTCCGAAGGTCTGGAGCTGCGGTCGCAGACCCAGCTGAGCCGGTCCACCGGCGCGATGGGCACGCACGCCGCGCTCGACCTCCAGCGGGAGCGGGCGCTCACCGCCGAGTGGCTGGCCGGGCCGGACGGTTCACGGTCCGCGCTGGTCACCCAGCGGCGCGCCACCGACCGGTCCGTGGCGCGGCTCATGGGGCAGGCCGACGCGATCGGGCAGGCGCCGGCGCGGATCTCGGACCGGCTGTACTCGGTGCTCGGCTCGGTGGGCAGCCTGGAGTACTACCGCGGCCAGATCGACGACCCGCGCGACATCACCGCCGAGGAGGCGCTGGAGCAGTACACGTCGGTCATCGACGACCAGATCCACGCCTTCCAGGAGCTGTCCCAGGTCGACGACGGCGACCTCACCTCCCAGGCGCAGCCGCTGGTCTCCCTGGCGCACGCGGCGGAGCTGGTGTCCCGGGAGGACGCGCTGCTCACCCTCGCCTGGCCGTCCGGCCGTCTGGCGGCCGAGCGGTGGCGGGAGTTCGCCGAGCTGGTGCACACCCGGCGCTGGCTGGTCGCCGACCAGATCATGCCGGCGCTCACCGGCGACCTGAAGACGCAGACCGAGCGGATCCTGTCGAGCCCCGAGTGGCGCGCGCTGGAGGCGGTGGAGGACCAGGTCATGGCCACCCCGGCCGAGGGGAAGGCCCACGAGGTCGAACTGCCGGACCTGCGCGACCGGTGGTCCGACGCCATGGACAAGGTCGCTCCGCAGTACAACGCCATGCTCCGGCAGCAGACCGACGCGCTGCTCGACCGCAGCGCCGACGAGGCGAGCGGCCTGCTGGTGACGGCCGCCTCGCTGAGCGCGGCGGGGCTGCTCGCGCTGCTGCTGTGCGTGGGCCTGTCCTGGCGCATCACCCGCTCGCTGTCCCGCCGGCTGCGCGGACTGCGGCTGGCCACCCTCGGCCTGGCCCAGGAGCGGCTGCCGGACGTCGTGGCCCGGCTGGAGCGGGGCGAGAAGGTCGACCCCGAGTCGGCGACCACGCCCCTGGACTACGGGCACGACGAACTCGGCCAGGTGGCGCAGGCGTTCAACACGGCGCAGCGCACCGCCGTGCACACCGCCGTCGAACTCGCCGACACCCGGCGCGGCTTCCAGAAGATCATCCTGGGCATCGCGCGGCAGAGCCAGAACCTGGTCAACCTCCAGCTCAGCAAGCTCGACGCGCTGGAACGCCGGCACACCGACCCCGAGGTCCTCAAGGGCCTGTACGAACTCGACTCCGCCGCCAGCCAGTTGCGCCGGTACGAGGAGAACCTGGTCATCGTCAGCGGGGAGCGCCCCGGCCGCACCTGGAGCGAGCCGGTCGCGCTGATCGACATCCTGCGCAGCGCGGTGGGTGAGGTCGCCGAGTACCAGCGGGTGGAGGTGTTCGCCGACGACGAGGTGTCGCTCGCGCCGCCCGCGGTGGCCGACGTGATCCATCTGCTCGCCGAGCTGATCGACAACGCGACGGTGTACTCGCCGGCGCCGAGCCCCGTCACGGTGCGGGCGGCGATGGTCGCCAAGGGCCTCGCCGTCGAGGTCGAGGACCGGGGGCTCGGCATGTCCGAGGAGGACTACGCGTCCCTCAACGCCCACTTGGCCGAGCCGCCGCAGTTCGACGTGGTGGCACTCGCCGACGACCTGCGGCTCGGCATGTTCGTGATCTCCCAGCTCGCGCACCGCCACGGCATCACGGTCACCCTGCGCCCGTCTCCGTACGGCGGGACGACGGCGATCGTGCTGGTCCCGCACGAGGTGGTCGTCGTGACCGACGAGCCGTCGGACGCGGCGCGGGAGGCGTCCGCCTCCGAGGACGGCCCGAGGAAGGACGCCTCCCCGCAGGACGACTCCTCCCCGCTGCGTCCTCTCCCGGCCCGTGACCGCTCGGGCGCCGCACGCAAGGGCGCGGCGAGCACGGCGGAGGACCCCGCGTCCGGAGGGGACGTCGCCGGGGCCGCGCAGGACGCCCCCGCCGGCCAGGACGCCGCCGACAAAAGCGGCGGCGCGGGCGACCGTCCCACGCCCGTGCGGGCCGGCGCCCACTCCCTCGGGACGGGTTCCGCACCCGGGCAGAACGGCGCCGGCGCCGCCCGCAAGGGCGGCCTCGCGCCGCTCCCCCGGCGGGTGCCGCAGACCAGTCTCGCCGCCGAGCTGCTCGAGGAGCCCTCCGCCGGGGACCCGTGCGACGACGAGTTCACCGCCGAGCACGCCGCCTCCTCCCTGGCGTGCTTCCAGCAGGGCACGCTCCGGGCGCGGGACGCCGTCGGTGACGTGCCCGGGAATGCGCCGCCCCAGGTGCCCGCACCCGCCTCCGGTCACCCGACCCCGACCGCTGACGCCGACCGCTGACCGCCGACCGCCGACCGCCGACGAAGGAACCCCGTTATGACACGCCCCCTGCCCGCCACTCACACCCAGCTGGACCAGCTGCTCACCGGACTCGTGGAACGGGTCGCCGACGTGAACCAGGCCGTGGTGCTCTCCGAGGACGGCCTGGTGGTCTCCAAGTCCACCGGCTTCCTGCGCGACGACGCCGAGCGTCTGGCCGCGACCGCGTCCGGGCTGATGAGCCTGAGCAAGGGCGTCAGCATGGACTTCCGCGGCGGCCCGGTGCGCCAGGCGCTCATCGAGATGGCGCACAGCTACCTGATCCTCACCTCGGCCGGCCCCGGCGCCCATCTGGTGGTGCTGACCGGCCCGAAGGCGGACGTCGGCGTGGTCGCGTACCAGATGAACATGCTGGTGAAGAAGATCGGCGAGCACCTCAGCGCGGCCCCGCGGGACGCCGGCGGCCCCGCCGAAGACCCCGGCGTGTGAGGTGGGCGGGAGCGACCCTTCGGGCCGGCTGGTACGGCCGTTCACCCTGACCGGGGGCCGCACCCGGCCGAGCCGCGCCGACTTCACGCTCATCACGACGGTGACGGCGGCGGACCCGCAGCCCGAGACGGCCGCCCGGCCGCAGCCCGAGCACACGCGGATCCTGCGGCTGTGCGCCCGTCCGATGGCGGTCGCCGAGCTGGCCGCACGCCTGGACCTGCCGGTGAGCGTCGTCGTCATCATGCTCTGCGACCTGCTGGAGGCGGGCCGGATCACCGTCCGGCCGCCGCGTTCCGTCACCACCCCGGATCCGGACCTGCTGCAGAAAGTGAGGGAAGGCCTTGGCCGGCTCTGACACCGACGCCCGGGCGTCCGCCGACGGCGGCGCGCCCGACACGGTCAAGATCCTGATCGCCGGCGGTTTCGGCGTGGGCAAGACGACCATGGTCGGCTCGGTCAGCGAGATCAGGCCCCTGCGCACCGAGGAGCCGCTGACCATGGCGGGCCTGGACGTCGACGACCTGGACGGCGTCGAGGAGAAACGTGTCACCACGGTGGCCATGGACTTCGGCCGGATCACCGTGTCCGACGACCTGGTGCTGTACCTGTTCGGCACGCCGGGGCAGCAGCGGTTCTGGTTCATGTGGAACGACCTGGCCCTCGGCGCGCTGGGCGCGGTGGTCCTGGTCGACGTGCGGCGGCCGAAGTCGAGTTTCGCCGCGATCGACTTCTTCGAGCGGCGGGGCATTCCGTTCGTGGTGGCCGTCAACGGCTTCCACGGCGAGCACCCTTACCCGGTGGAGGACATCCGGGAGGCGCTGACGCTGCCGGCGGAGGTGCCCGTGCTGCTGTGCGACGCGCGGGAGCGGGAGTCCTCGCGGGACGTGCTGATCGCGCTGATCGACCTGCTGATCGCGCAGGCGGCGGCCGCCGCGGGATGAGGCCGTGGGGTGCGGCGGACCGTTCCGCCGCACCCCGCGACGGGTCTCAGACGAGACCGGCGGACTTCAGCCAGGCCTTGGCCACGTCCAGCGGGTCCTTCTTCTCCAGCTGCACCTGGGCGTCCAGGTCGAGCAGCGTCTTGGTGTCCAGCTTCGCGGAGACCGCGTTCAGCGCCTCGACGCCTTCCCGCGGCAGTCCGTCCTTGCGGACCAGCGGGGTGACGTTGGCGAACCCGAAGAGGTTCTCCGGGTCCTTCAGGACGACGAACTTCTCCTTGACGATGGTCGGGTCCGTGGTGAACACGTCCGCCGCCTGGACCTCGTTCTGCGCGAGGGCCGCCTGGGTCAGGGGGCCGCCCGCGTCCAGCGCCTTGAAGGACTTGAACGTCAGCCCGTAGACCGTCTCCAGCCCCTTCAGGCCCTGCTGCCGGGTCTGGAACTCGGGCGAGCCGCCGATCACCAGCTCGGGCGCGGCCTCCTTGAGGTCGGCGAGCGTGGACTCGGCGGTGAGGCCGTACTTCTTCGCCGTGGCCGCGTTGAGGGCGACCGAGTCCTTGTCCTCGGCGGGCGAGGACTCCAGCAGGGTGAGCTGCTTGTCCAGCTTGGCCTTCACCGCCTCGTCGACCGCGTCGGCGGAGGTCTGCTCGGCCTTCGGGTCGAGGTAGGCGAGGAGGGAGCCGTTGTACTCCGGAAGGACCGTCACCGAGCCGTTCCTCATCAGGCCGTAGGTGGTCTCACGGCTGCCGATGTTGTGCTTGTAGGTGACCTTGAGGCCCTTGGCGCGCAGCGCCTCGCCGTAGATGTCGGCGAGCAGGGTGGACTCGGCGAAGTTGTTCGAGCCGACGACGACCGTGCCCGCCTCGGCCTTGTCACCGTCGAGCGGGTTGTCGGAGGTGTCCCCGGAGGAACATGCCGTGAGCAGCGCCGTCGCGGCGGCGAGCGCGGCCGCCGCCGCCCCGTGGTGCCTCGTCCTCGGTCTGCTGCTCTTCGCCGTAGAAGTCATTCACCGATCCAATCCAGCCGTCCGGCGCCCGGTCAAGGACGTCAGGTCACATTTGTCGTACAACTGATCGAATATCAGCGGCGGCGCACTCCGGGCGACACCGCGAACCGCCCCACGGCCCAGAACAGCGCGAGCGTGATCAGGGCGAGGACCGCCACCAGCGTCGCCCCGCCGACGACCTTCTCGTAGTCGCGCTGGTAGAGCCCGTCGATGACGTACCGGCCCAGCCCGCCGAGGCTCACGTAGGCGGCGATGGTGGCCGTGGACACGATCTGGACGGCGGCGGACCGCAGTCCGCTGAGGATCAGCGGGAGCGCCACCGGCACCTCCACCCGGAACAGGATCCGGGACTCGCCCATCCCCATCCCGCGCGCCGCGTCGACCGGGGCGGGGTCGACGGTGCGGACCGCCTCGTACGTGGTCACCAGGATGGGCGGCACGGCGAGCACGACCAGCGGGATCATCACGGGCAGCAGGCCGAAGCCGATCAGCAGCACCGAGAGCACCAGCAGGCCGAAACTGGGCAGGGCACGGGCGGCGTTGGCGACGACGGCGATCGCGTTGCCGCCGCGTCCGGTGTGCCCGGTCAGCAGTCCGACGGGCAGGCCGATCGCCGCGGCGGCCGCGAGGGCCAGCAGGGTGTACCGGACGTGTTCCAGGAAGCGGGACGGGATGCCGTCGTAGCCGTGCCAGTGGGCGCTGTCGCCGAAGAACGCCTGGACGAAGTTGAGGACGTTCACCGGGCGGCGCCCTTCGCGAGGAGTTCCTCGCGCGGGACGGCGGTCCGCTCCCGTCCGGAGCGGGGCATCCACGGGGTCAGCGCCCGGCGCAGGGCGACCAGCGCGGCGTCGCACAGGATCGCCAGGACCGCCGTCGTCAGCACGGCGTTCGCCGCGAGTTCGGGCCGGTCGTACTTCTGCGCGGCGGCCATCAGGTTGCCGAGGGCCCCCTGGTTGCCGATGAGGGCGCCGACGCTCACCAGGGAGATGCTGGACGCGGTGGCGACCCGCAGGCCCGCGATGACCGCGGGCGCGGCGACCGGCAACTGCACCTGGAGGTACCGCCGTACGGGACCGAAGCCCATGGCGGTGGCGGCGGACAGGGTCTCGTCCGGCACCGAGCGCACGCCGTCGGCGATCGCCGGGACCAGCACCACCAAACTGTAGAGGGCCAGCGGGATCATCACGGTCAGCTCGCTCTGGCCCGTCCAGTCGATGAGCACGACGAAGAAGGCGAGGGACGGCACCGCGTAGAGCACGGTCGTCAGCCCGAGCACCGGCGGGTACAGCCAGCGGAACCGGTCGCACAGCAGCGCCAGCGGCAGGGCGAGCAGCAGGCCCGCGGCCACCGGCAGCAGTGCCTCGCGCAGATGCACCCCGACAAGTCCTGCCCAGCTGTGCTGGAGGTCGCTGGGGATGTCGAAGAAGCCGTTCATCCGGCCACCTTCTCGTCCTCGCCGCGCGCCGGGTCCGGGTCCGGGTCCGGTTCGGCCCGCGAGTGCGCGGCGCGGATGGCCTCGCCGATGGTCTGCTGGGAGACCACGCCGGTCACCCGGCCGTCCGCGTCGACCGCGACCGCCCAGCCGGTGGGCGAGAGGACCGCGCAGTCCAGCGCGGCCCGCAGCGAGTCCGTGCCGGGGCGGAACGGACGCCCGTGACTCAGCAGCCGGCCGCCGTCGCTCCCGCGCTCCCGCCAGCCGAGCGGGCGCCCTTCGGCGTCGGTCACCAGCAGGTACGGCGCCTCGGCGGCGGCGAGGCGTTCGGCGGGCGCGTCGGCGGGAATCACCGCGTCGGTGGTCAGCTCCAGCGCGTCCGAGGTGAAGAAGGACAGCCGGCGGATGCCGCGGTCGGCGCCGAGGAAGTCCTCGACGAAGGCGTCCGCGGGGTCCGACAGCAGCTCGGCGGGCGGTGCGTACTGGGCCAGCCGGCCGCCCTCGCGCAGCACGGCGACCATGGTGCCGAGCTTGACGGCCTCGTCGATGTCGTGGGTGACGAAGACGATGGTCTTGCCCAGTTCGTCCTGGATGCGCAGCAGTTCGTCCTGGAGGCCCTTGCGCACCACCGGGTCGACGGCCGAGAACGGCTCGTCCATCAGCAGCACCGGCGGGTCCGCGGCGAGCGCCCGCGCCACCCCGACGCGCTGCTGCTGGCCTCCGGACAGCTGGTACGGGTACCGCCCGGCCAGGGAGGCGTCGAGCCCCACCCGCTCCATCAGCTCCGCCGCCCGCTCCCGGGCGCGCCGCTTGCCCCAGCCGAGCAGGCGGGGCACGGTCGCGATGTTGTCGGCGATGGTGCGGTGCTGGAAGAGACCCGCGTTCTGGATGACGTAGCCCATGGAGCGGCGCAGGGCCGTGACCGGCTGCCGCTGGACGTCCTCGCCGTCGAGGAGGATCGTGCCCTCGGTGGGCTCCACCATCCGGTTGATCATGCGCAGGGTGGTCGTCTTGCCGCAGCCCGAGGGGCCGACGAGAACGGTGATCGAGCGGTCGGGGATCTCGAGCGACAGCCGGTCGACCGCCACCGTGCCGTCCGGGTACCGCTTCGTGACTGAGTCGATCCGTATCAAGACGCCGCTTGCCCTTCGGGTGGCAGAAGTTGGTCGGCCGAGGTCGCCCGCGCCGGTGTGCCGGTCGAGTGTAGACGTCGGCACCTGCAAGGCCCCGGAAAATTCGCGGGAGCCCGGCGTCGGGGCGGCCGGGGGCCACGCCGCCACCTGCCCGGATTCCGGTGTGCCAAACCACCCGATCTCGGCCTGACCGCATGTCGGACGCCTCCCGGTTTCCTGTCGGTTCGCTGTCGATCAGGTCCCGGTCGTGCAGCGGCCTCGGGCGCGAGGGGAGCGGTGACGCAGTATGGGCGGGTGGACAGAGTGCGACTGCTCGTGGTGGACGACGACCCTCCGATAGCCGACCTGGTGGCGACGGTCGCCCGGTACGAAGGGTGGGAGGCGGTCACCGCCCACACCGGCGAGGAGGCGCTGCGCCGCGCGGAAGCGTTCCGCCCGGACATCGTCGTGCTCGACCTGATGCTGCCGGACGTCGACGGGTTCGGGGTGCTGGACGGACTGCGCCGCTCGGGGCGGATGGTGCCGGTGGTGTTCCTCACCGCGCGGGACGGGGTCGCCGACCGGGTGGCGGGACTGACCCGGGGCGGGGACGACTACCTCGTCAAGCCGTTCGCGGTCGAGGAGCTGATGGCGCGGCTGCGGACGGTCCTGCGGCGCAGCACGGGCCCCGGCTTCGCCCGGTCGGTGCTGCGCGTGGGCGATCTGACGATGGACGAGGACACCCGGGAGGTGCGGCGCGGCGGGCATCTGCTGGCGCTCACCCCGACCGAGTACGAGGTGCTGCGCTACCTGATGCGCCGCTCCCCCACCGTCCTGACGAAGGCGCAGATCCTCGACCATGTGTGGGAGTACGGTTTCGGCGGCCGGTCCAACGTGGTGGAGCTGGTGGTCAGCCGGCTGCGGCGCAAGCTGGACGCCACCGGCGTGCCGCTGATCCGGACCGTGCGGGGCTTCGGGTACGTGATCCGGCAGGCGGGCGAGTGAGGGCCGCCGCGCGGCGGCTGCGGGACACCTACCGGCGGATGCGGCTCGGCACCCGCCTGGCGCTGGGCCTCGGGGTGCTGTCGCTGGCGGTGTTCGCGGTCGTCGGCACCGCGCTCACCGCGTACATGCGGGACTATCTCGAACAGCAGCTCGGCGACCAGCTGAAGCTGATCCAGACCGTGCAGGCCAAGGACGCGGCGGCACACGGCACGGTGCGGCGCAAGCCGTACTACGGCTGGTACACGGCGGTGTACGACGTCACCGGGGACGCGGTCAGTCTGCGCAGGCCCGCCGACGTGCCCGCCGACACCCGTCCGCTGGCCGACCTCGCGCGGGCGATGGCGCACTCCGACACCGAGCTGATGCGCACCGCGCGGATCGACGGGGAGGGCACCTACCGGCTGCGCGGCTGCGAGGTGGAGCCGGGGGTGGTGCTGGTCAGCGCGGCCCCGGTGGAGGACGTGGAGAAGACCGTCGAACGGCTGGTCACCGTGCAGGTGGTGGTGTTCGCCCTGGCGCTGACGGCTCTGGTGGTGTTCGGGCGGCGGATGCTGCGGCGCGGGCTGAAGCCGCTGAGCGACATGGCGCACACCGCGCACGGCATCACCTCGCACGACCTGACCGAGGCGGCGGCCCGGCTGCCGCTGCGCGCGGACGGACGCGACGGGGGACGCGAAGTGGCCGAGCTGCGCACCGCGTTCAACACGATGCTGGAGCACATCGACGACTCCCTCGCGGTCCGCGCGGAGGCGGAGCTGCGGCTGCGCCGCTTCGTCGCGGACGCCTCGCACGAACTGCGCACCCCGTTGATGTCGGTGCGCGGCTACGCGGACCTCTTCCAGTACGCCGCCGCGAACGAACCGGCCGAGCGGGAGAGGCATCTGGCGCGGCTGCGGGCCGAGGCGGCACGGATGGGCGTCCTGCTGGACGACCTGCTGCTGCTCGCCCGGCTGGACGCGGCGGAGGTGGAGGCACCGCTGCGGACGGCGGACACCGACCTCACGGAGCTGGTGCAGCAGGCGGCGGACGCGTTCCGCGCGGGCCGCCCCACGCATCCGCTCACGGTGACCACCCGCGTCGCCGGGCCGCTGGTCCTGCGCCTCGACCCGCAGCGGATACGGCAGGTGCTGGACAACCTGCTCGCCAACGCGGCCGTGCACACCCCGCCCGGCACCCCGGTGACCGTCGAGCTCGACGCCACCGCCGGCGCGGTCCTGGTGCGGGTCGCCGACGCGGGTCCGGGTGTCCCGGCGGACCACCGGGACCGGGTCTTCGACCGCTTCTACCGCGTCGACAAGGCCCGCACCCGCGACCGCGGCGGCAGCGGACTCGGCCTGGCGGTCGCCCGCTCCCTGGTCCGCGCCCACGGCGGCGACATCGGCCTGACGAGCCGGCCGGGGGCGACGGTTTTCACGATGCGCTTGCCGTGCCGGGGTCTTACGGACCGGTGACGTGCCGTGCGCGCAGCCGCGTCCGAAGCGGCCGCGGGCTTAGCGTGACGTCATGCGTGTGCTGGTCACCGGCGGTGCCGGTTTCATCGGATCCCATGTCGTCACGGCGTTGCGGACACGCGGTCACGAACCCGTCGTCTTCGACGTCCGCGCCGACCCGGCGGCGGACGTCCGCGCGCCGGACGCGGTGCGGGCGGCCCTCGTCGGCATGGACGCGGTCTGCCACCAGGCGGCCATGGTCGGCCTCGGCACCGGCTTCGCCGACGCGCCCGAGTACGTCTCCCGCAACGACCTCGGCACGGCCGTCCTGCTGGCCGCGACGGCCGACGCGGGCGTACGGCGGCTGGTGCTGGCCGGCTCGATGGTGGTGTACGGCGAGGGCCGCTACGAGTGTGCCGAGCACGGCGTCGTACGCCCGGGCCCGCGCGCCGGGAAGGACCTCGCGGCCGGACGCTTCGAACCCCCGTGCCCGGTGTGCGGGGCCGCCCTCGCCCCAGGACTGGTCACCGAGGATGCCCCCGCCGACCCGCGCAACGTGTACGCCGCGACCAAGCTGACGCAGGAACACCTGGCCGCGGCGTGGGCGCGCGCCACGGGCGGCTCGGCGGTGTCACTGCGGTACCACAACGTGTACGGCCCGGGCATGCCCCGGGACACCCCGTACGCCGGGGTCGCGTCCTTCTTCCGCTCCGCCCTGGCCCGCGGCGAGGCCCCACGCGTCTTCGAGGACGGCGGCCAGCGACGGGACTTCGTCCACGTCCGGGACGTGGCGTCGGCCAACGTGGCAGCCCTGGAAGCGGATCCGCCCGCCGGCGCCCTCACCCCGTACAACACGGGCAGCGGCACCCCGCACACGGTCGGCGAGATGGCCCACGCCCTGGCCGAGGCGCACGGCGGTCCGTCCCCGGTCGTCACCGGCGACTACCGCCTGGGCGACGTCCGCCACATCACAGCGGACTCCACCCGCCTGCGAACGGACCTGGGCTGGAAGCCGGAGGTCACCTTCGAGGAGGGAATGAGAGAGTTCGCCAGCGCCCCGTAGGTTCTTTCGGAGCTGCGGGACGAGCACGCCTCAAGGGGCGGGGAACTGCGCGACCAGCCCTCACCGGCCCGCGGTGAAGAACCCTCACCCCGCCGCGGGCAACGTCACCTCGAACCGACACCCACCTTCGACATTCCGCACGGCCGCCCTCCCCCGGTGCGCCTCCACGATCCCCCGCACAATGGCGAGCCCCAGCCCCGCCCCCGCCGGAGGCGTCCTCGCATGGCTCCCCCGCCACCCCGTGTCGAACACCCGCGGCAGATCCTCCTCGGGAATCCCCCCGCACCCGTCCGTGACCGACAGCACCACCCCCTCCCCCGACCGCCGCGCGGACACCGCGACCGTGCCGTCCGCCGGCGTCCGCCGAATCGCGTTCACCAGGAGATTCCCCAGCACCCGGCTCATCTCCCGTCCGTCCACCTCCACCGGCACCGGCTCCACCCCGTCCCCGACGAGCCGCACCCCGTGCTCACGAGCAAGCGGATCCGCCCCCGCGAGGGCGTCACCGACAAGGTCGTACACACTCATCCGGGCGGGAGACAGCGACAGCGCCCCCGCGTGGATCCGGGACAGTTCGAAGAGGTCGCCGACCATCTCGTTGAGCCGCTCCACCTCCGTACGGATCTGCCTGAGGTAGCGGTCGGGATCGGCGGCCACCCCGTCCTCCAGCGCCTCGGCCATGGCGCGCAGCCCGGCGAGCGGGGTCCGCAGGTCGTGCGAGATCCAGGCGACGAGCTCACGCCGCGAGGACTCCAGGGCCCGTTCCCGGTCCCGGGACTCCGCGAGCTTCACGCTGGTGGCCTCCAGTTCCCGGCTCAGCGCGGCGAACTCGGCCGCGGCCGGCCCGTCCGGCGCGGCGAAGTCCCCACCGTCCCCGAACGACCGGGCCGCCATGGCGAGTTCACGGCTCCGTGCGACGACCCACCGCCCCAGCAGCAACGCGGTGACGAGCGAGACGACCGCGGCCATGGCCACGACGGTCGTCACCACACTCAGATCGTGCGCCGACAGGAACATCGCGCGGGCCACGGCCAGCGTCCCCGCCAGCATGGCCGCGACCGCGACGGCGGCGACGACCGCGAGGTGCGCGGTCAGCGACCGCCGGCGGATGAGCAGCAGAACGCCCGCGCCGAGCACCCCGGCCGTGGTGGCGCCGAGGAACGCGAAGAGGGCGATGAGCGAAGCGTCGCGCACCTGCCTCACCCCTCCTCGGTCGTCGCGGGGTCGAAGCGGTAGCCGACGCCCCACACGGTGCGGATGAGCCGGGGCCGCGCCGGGTCGTCCTCGACCTTGCCGCGCAGCCGCCGCACATGGACCGTCACGGTGGAAAGGT
This sequence comes from Streptomyces werraensis, assembly GCA_014656175.1. Classification (GTDB taxonomy): domain Bacteria; phylum Actinomycetota; class Actinomycetes; order Streptomycetales; family Streptomycetaceae; genus Streptomyces; species Streptomyces werraensis. Next base: position 410,400 of record BNBX01000002.1, on the reverse strand, counting down.
CACCGAAGTCCCAGCCCCACACGTCCCGCATCAACTCCTCCCGCGCGAACGCCCGCCCAGGGTGGGCGAGGAAGAACGCGAGCAGGTCGAACTCCCGCACGGTCAACGCAAGTTCGGCCCCTTCTTTGAGAACCCTCCGGGCCTCGGGATCAACGGTGAGCCCGGCCGCCCGCAGCACGCCGGAGCCGGAGCCGTCGGCGGGCGGGTCCGCCACCGGCCGCACGCGCCGCAGCACGGACCCCACCCGCAGCACCAGTTCACGCGGGCTGAACGGCTTGGTGACGTAGTCGTCGGCCCCGACCTCCAGGCCCAGGATCCGGTCGTCCTCGTCGCCGCGCGCGGTGAGCATGATGACCGGCACCGGCCCCTGCCCGCGCATCCTGCGGCAGACCTCGAGGCCGTCCATGCCGGGCAGCATGAGGTCCAGGACGACCAGGTCGGGCCGGTGGGCGGCGGCGCGGGCGAGGGCGTCGGGGCCGTCGCCGGCCCGGTCGACGACGTACCCGGCGCGGTCGAGGTAGCCCGTGACGATCTCGGCGACGGTGGGGTCGTCGTCGACGACGAGGACCCGGGCTCCTGCCCCGCCGGTGGGTGGCTGTTCCATGCCGTCCAGCCTCGCATCCCGCGCGCGCGAACCGTCCGGGGCGGGCGCCGACGTCCGTGTTTCGTAAGGAGCCGATGCCCGGTATGCCCGTTTCGCGTTCGTAGGGTGAGAGCCGTGACCACCTCCCCCTCCTCCCCGGAACCACCGTCGGGCGGCCCGGCCCCGTCCGTGGACGTCGTCCTGCCGTGTCTCGACGAGGCCGCGGCGCTGCCGTGGGTGCTGCGGCGGATCCCGCCCGGCTGGCGGGCGCTCGTCGTGGACAACGGCTCCACGGACGGCTCCGGCCGCGTCGCCCGCGAGCTCGGCGCCACGGTCGTGCGCGAGGCACGGCGCGGATTCGGCGCCGCCTGCCACGCCGGACTGACCGCCGCCACGGCCGAGATCGTCTGCTTCTGCGACTGCGACGCCTCGCTGGACCCGTCGGATCTGGTGCCGTTCGTCGACGAGGTCCGCTCGGGCGCCGCCGACCTGGTGCTGGGCCGGCGCCGCCCGAAGGGGCGGGGCGCCTGGCCGCCGCACGCCCGCGCGGGCAACGCGGCCCTCTCCCTGCTGCTGCGCCGCCGAACCGGACTGCGGCTGCGCGACCTGGGCCCGCTGCGGGCCGGCCGGCGCGAGGAGCTGCTCGCGCTGGACCTGACCGACCGGCGCAGCGGTTACCCGCTGGAGATGGTGGTGCGCGCCGCCGACGCCGGCTGGCGGATCACCGAGCACGACGTGCCGTACACCCCGCGCACCGGCGCCTCCAAGGTGACCGGCACCTGGCGCGGCACCTACCAGGCCGTCCGGGACATGAGCCGGGTGCTCCAGGGGCCGCCCACACGCGAGGAGGTGACTCCGTGACCGCGCCGGAGGTGACGCTGCTGGTCATCGCGAAGGAGCCGCGGCCGGGACGGGTGAAGACCAGGCTGACCCCGCCGTTCACGCCGGACGAGGCCGCGGCGCTCGCCGAGGCCGCGCTCGCCGACACCCTCGACGCGGTGGCGCGCACGCCCGCGCGGCGCCGGGTGCTGGTGCTGGACGGGGCGCCCGGGCCGTGGCTGCCGGCCGGCGTGGAGGTCGTGCCGCAGTGTGCGGGCGGTCTCGACGAGCGGCTGGCCGGCGCGTTCGCCGGCTGCGACGGGCCCGCCCTGCTCATCGGCATGGACACCCCGCAGGTCACGCCGGAACTGCTGACGGTGGACTTCGCGGACTGCGACGCCTGGTTCGGCCCGGCCGTGGACGGCGGCTTCTGGGCGCTGGGCCTGGCCGACCCCGACCCGCACCTGCTGCGCGGGGTGCCCATGTCGACGCCCCGCACGGGAGCCGCGCAACGGCGGCGGCTGGACGGCCTGCGGGTACGGGACCTGCCGCTGCTGCGGGACGTCGACACGGCCCGGGACGCCGCGGCCGTCGCGGACGCGGCGCCTGACGGACGGTTCGCCGCACGGCTGGCCCGCCTGACGGCGGCCCGCCGGTGAGCGGGGCACGCACGACGGCCACGCCCCCGCTCGGCCCCCAGCGCACCCCCGCCCGGCCGCTCCCGGCCGCCGGCCCCGCCTGGTCGGCCGACCCGTACACCGACGCCCTGCGCACCGGCCGGGGCCCGCTGTTCCTGCGCCGCGCCGACGGCTGGCTGCTGCCGCTGGACGTGGAACGCTGGTGCGCGGAGCCGGACCCGGCCGACCTCGAGGTGCTGGGGCGCTGCGAGGGCGCGGTGCTGGACGTGGGCTGCGGACCCGGCCGGCTGGTGGCCGCGCTCGGCGGGCAGGGGCGCCGGGCGCTCGGCATCGACGTCAGCGAGGCCGCGGTGGCGCAGACCGTCCGGCGCGGCGGACGGGCGCTGCGGGCCTCGGTGTTCGATCCGCTGCCCGGCACCGGGCGCTGGGACACGGCGCTGCTGATGGACGGAAACATCGGCATCGGCGGCGACCCGCACGCGCTGCTGCACCGGATGGCGCGCGTCCTGAGGACGGGCGGGCTGCTGCTCGCCGAGACGGTCCCGTGCCCGGACGTCGACGAACGCGTCACCGTGCGGGTCACCGGCCCCCACGACAGCCCGGGCGCCCCCTTCCCCTGGGCCCGCCTCGGCACCCCGGCGCTGCTGCGCTGCGCGCGGGCGTGCGGCTGGCGCGTGGCGGACCGGTGGTCCACGGACGGCCGCGCCTTCGTCGCCCTCCGGGCGCCCGCGACGGGAAACGCCGGCTGACGGCACGCCGGAGGGCGGGCCGCTCGCTGCGGCTCCCGCCCTCCGGCGCACGCGGGTCCGCCGGCCCCTTCGCGGCGGGCGGCTCCCCCGCCCTCACGTCCGACGCCTCCGCGCCCTCATTCCGCCGCCTCCGGCCGCCTCCTCCCCGCCCGCACCGCGAAGAGCACCGCCGACCCTGCGAACAGCGCCGCCGTGATCAGGAGCCAGCGGGCCGCGAAGCCGTCGGCGGAGAGGGCGGTGACGGCCGCGTACCGCTCCGACACCCGGCCGGAGATCAGCGGGAACCACACCAGGAGCAGCAGCCCGGAGAGGGCGGCCGGGACGCGGACGTGGTTCACCCAGGCCGTGCGGCCGGCCGTGGCGGTGACCAGGGCGCGGTCGGCCGCCGCGTACAGCGGCAGCAGCACCAGGTCGTGGACGAGCGCCGCGCCCACGAACCACACCGTGATCATCAGCCGGTCGCCGTCGAGCAGCCGCACGCCCGCGTACGCGCACAGGGCCAACGAGCACAGCAGCACCAGCAGTCGGAAAGGGTCGCCCGGCACGGGCCGGGGCATGCGCTGGGCCACGGGACCTCTCCTCACAGCTCGCCGAAGGTCAGCCGCGTGACCCACTTGGTGTTGAGCACGCCGGGCGCGGCCGGGACGATGACGCGGGCCGGGTGGCCGTGGTCCGGGGTCAGGTCCGCGCCGTTGACGGACAGGGCCAGCAGGGAGCGCCCGTCGGCGACCTGACCGGCGCTCAGGGCGGCGTGCCGCCAGGTGCCGCGCAGTTGCAGCGACTCCACGAACACGTCGGCCGGTTCGTCGTACCCCACCAGCGCGGCGAGGTCCCGCAGCCGTACGCCCCGCCACGCCTGGTCGGAGGTGGACCAGCCCTCGACGCAGGCGATGGGCAGGTCCGCGTCGTGCTGGTCCATGGCGAGCAGGTCGGACCTGCTCAGCCGTACGGCGCCGGTGCGGCCGGTGACGGTCAGCCGCCAGGCCTCCTCAGTGGTGTCGTCGGAGCGGATCCCGGCGTACTCCGCCGTCTTGTTGACCTGGAAGGCGCCAGGCCCGCTGCCCGGTTCGGACCCGCCGTGCGGGGTGAGGACGGCGGTGTGGCGCAGCGGTCCGTCGAAGCTGCGCCCGGCGGAGGTGGCGACGAGCAGCAGTGAGCCCCCGCCGACCAGGCCGAGCGCGCCGCGCCGGGACACGGTCGGCGGGTCGGGCCGCGTCGCGGTCAGTTCCTCGTCCGGCTCCTCGTCCTCCCCGCGCCGCACGCGCCGCAGGGTCCGGAAGGCGGCCGGCGCCTTGAGCACCACGTGCGCGAGGAACGCCCCGAAGAAGACCCACGCGCCGTAGAAGTGCAGCGGGTAGAACGAGCCCGGGAAGACGTAGTCCAGCTGGATGTTGAGGATGCCGGTGACGAACTGGAACAGCGCGCCGCCGACCAGCAGGATCAGCGAGATCCGCTCCAGCGCGTGGGTGACGGAGCGGGCCGGCGGCAGGGTGAACAGCTTCGGCACGACCGACCACAGCTTGGCCAGCAGTACCGGGACGAGCCCCAGGCCGAGGGTGACGTGGACGCCCTGGGTGAGCCGGTAGAGCCACGGCGGGTCGGTGGGCCAGGAGAACAGGTAGAAGCCGAGGATCCCCTTGCCGGGGGTGCGGTCGTTCACCGGCGACAGATCCGGGTTGTACGCCGCGTACGACACCAGGCCCGTCACGAACAGGACGGTGATGCCGGCGAGCAGCACCACGCCGAGCACCGAGGTGAACCACGTGCCGCGCAGCGGGCTGCGCCAGAAGCCGGGCGAGAAGGGGCCGCGCGGGAGGCGGCCGGGGAGGGAGGACCGTGCCATGTGCCGACGGTAGGTCGGCGCGGCGCCCGGAAGGGGTCCGCAACCGGTGACGAAACGCTGACGTCGCCGCTCGTCAGCCGCTTGCCGCAGGCCGGGAGGCCTAGCGTGTGACGTCGTGAAGCGCACTCCTCCCCGCACGGGCCTCCCCGACCCGGCCGGCCACGCCCGCGGGTCGCGGCGCGACGGGTACGCCGTCGCCGCCGCCGCGTCGCTGGTGCTGGCCGCCGCCCTGATCGGCACGTACCTGCAGAACCGCTACGGCACCCTCCGCGTCGGCCGGCCGCCCCTCGTGGGCGAGTGGATGCCGCACGTCGGCCCGGGCACCCCGGCCGCGTCGGCGGTCGCCGTGGCGGTCGTGGCGTACGGTCCTTCGCTCGCGGCGCGGCTGCCGTGGCGGCCGCTGCTGCTCGCCGTGTGGGGCGGGGCGCTCGCCTGGACGTGGTCGCTGGCCCTGGTCGACGGCTGGCAGCGGGGCGTCGCCGGACGGCTGACCACCCGCCATGAGTACCTCCAGGTGGTCGACCGCTTCGGAGACGTCCCGGCGGCCCTGCGGGACTTCCACGCGCACATCCTCATCGGCGCCCCCGACAACTGGCCGGCGCACGTGGCCGGGCACCCGCCGGGCGCCACCCTCACCTTCGTGCTGCTGGACCGGATCGGGCTGGGCGGCGGGGCGTGGGCCGGGGCGTTCGTGATCACGGCCGGCACCACGGCGGCCGTCGCCGTCCTGGTCACCGTGCGACGGCTGGCCGGCGAGGATCTCGCCCGCCGGTCCGCGTCCTTCCTCGTCCTCGCCCCCGCGGCCGTCTGGACGGGCACCTCCGCCGACGGCTGGTTCGCGGCGGTCGCCGCCTGGGCGCTCGCCCTGCTGTCCCTCGCCGTCACCGGCTGCCGCCCGGCCTGGACGGGTCTCGGCGCCGGGCTGCTGTCCGGACTGACGGTGTACCTGTCGTACGGGCTCACCCTGATCGCGGTGACCGCGGCGGCCGTCCTGCTGCTGGGCACACGCCGGCTGCGGCCGCTGCTGTACGCGGCCGCCGGTTTCCTGGTGGCGCCGGCCGTGTTCACGGCGCTCGGCTTCGACTGGTGGGAGGCGTACCGGCTGCTGGTGACCCGCTACCACCAGGGCGCGGGCGGGGTACGCCCGTACGGCTACTGGGTGTGGGCGAACCTGGCGTGCACGGTGCTGGTCGTGGGCCCCGCGACGGTGGCGGGGCTGCGCCGGGGCGGCGCGGAGCTGTGGAGGTCCGGCCGTGCGGCCGTGCTCCGGGGTGCGGCGACCCGGCTCGCGCTGCTGGTGGGGTCCGCGCTCCTGGCGCTGCTGGTCGCGGATGTGTCCGGGATGAGCAAGGCGGAGACGGAGCGGATCTGGCTGCCGTTCGCCCTGTGGCTGCTGCCCGCCTGCTCCTTCCTGCCCGGTCCGCGCGGCTGGCTCGCCGGGCAGGCGGCACTGGCCCTGCTCCTCAACCACCTGGTGCTGACCGGGTGGTGAGGAGCGGGTTCGCAGGTCAGGACCCTGCGGGACGCAGCTTCAGCGAGATGCTGTTGATGCAGTACCGCTGGTCCGTGGGCGTCGGGTAGCCCTCGCCCTCGAAGACGTGCCCGAGGTGCGAGCCGCAGCGGGCGCAGCGCACCTCGGTGCGCACCATGCCGTGCGAGCGGTCCTCGACCAGCTCGACGGCGTCGGTGTCCTTCGGGTCGTAGAAGGACGGCCAGCCGCAGTGCGACTCGAACTTCGTGTCCGAGGTGAACAGCTCCGCGCCGCAGGCACGGCAGGAGTAGACGCCCTCGGTCTTGGTGTCGGTGTACTCACCGGTGAAGGCCGGTTCCGTCGCCGCCTGGCGCAGAACCGCGTATTCGGACGGCGACAGCTCCGCGCGCCACTGCTCGTCCGGCTTCTCCACGTCGTACGGCATGAGGTTCCAGCCCCTTAGTTCGACAGACGGTCCAGGATGCGCGGGCCGAGGTCGGTGACGTCGCCCGCTCCCATGGTGAGAACCAGATCGCCGGGCTCGGCCATTCCCGCGACCGCGGCGGGGACCTGCGCCGCGTCGTGGACGGCCGTCACGTCCGCGCCGGCCGCGCGGGCCGCCTCGATGATCAGCTCGCTGGTGACGCCGGGGACCGGGTCCTCACGGGCCGGGTAGATGTCGAGGACCAGCGAGGCGTCGGCGAGGGCGAGGGCGACGCCCATCTCCTTGCCGAGCTCGCGGGTGCGGGAGAACAGGTGGGGCTGGAAGACGACCAGGATGCGGGCGTCACCGGCGGCGGAGCGCATCGCCTCCAGGTCCGCGGTCATCTCGGTGGGGTGGTGCGCGTAGGAGTCGACGACCTGGACGCCGGCCGCCTCGCCCTTGAGCTGCAGGCGGCGCTTGACGCCGGTGTACGCGGCCAGCGCGGGGGCCAGTTCGGCGGCCGGGACGCCCAGCGCGACGCCCGCGGCGAGGGCGGCGACGGCGTTGTGCGCGTAGTGCTTGCCGGGCACCGACACGGTGAAGGTGAGCGGGGCGCCGTCCAGCTCGACGGTCACCTCGCTCTTCAGTCCCTGCGGGACGACCGACAGCACCCGCACGTCGGCGTCCGCGGACTCGCCGTACGTCACGGTCCGCACGGCACCGTCCAGGCGGCGGGTCAGCTCGCGGGCGCCCTCGTGGTCGGCGGAGATCACCAGCGTGCCACCGGGGACGATCCGGCCGACGAACGTCTCGAAGGACTCGTGGATCTCCTCCATCGACGCGTAGTTCGCGTGGTGGTCCAGCTCCACGTTGAGGATGATCGCGACCTCGGGGGCGTACTTGTGGAAGCTGCGGTCGGACTCGTCGGCCTCGGCGACGAAGATCTCGCCCGCGCCGTGCAGCGCGTTGGAGCCGGGGGCGTCGAGGTCGCCGCCGATGGCGTACGACGGCTCGCGGCCCAGTTCGGTGAGGGCGACCGCCAGCATGGAGGTGGTGGTGGTCTTGCCGTGGGTGCCGGCCACCGCGATCGGGCGCAGGCCGTCCATCAGGGCGGCGAGGGCGTCGGAGCGGTGCACCACGGGGATGCCCAGCTCGGCGGCGCGCCGCAGCTCCGGGTTGTCCTCGCGGATCGCGGAGGAGACCACGACGCAGCTGGCGTCGTCGGCGAGGTGCGCGGCGGCGTGCCCGATGTGCACGGTGACGCCGAGGGCGCGCAGGGCCTCGGCGGTCGCCGAGTCCTTGGCGTCGCTGCCGGCCACCTTCGCGCCGCGCTGGGCGAGGATCTTGGCGATGCCCGACATCCCGGCGCCGCCGATGCCGATGAAGTGCGGTCGGTCCATGGCGGTGGGAAGGCCGGGTGCCATGCGTGTTCTCCCAGTGGTGCGACGAGCGGGACGACGTTCTTCGCGCCCTCGCGTGCCGAGCCGGGAGAGCGCGGCCCCAGCCTATGCCTTGCTGTGGGAGAAGAGTTTCAGCACCGGCACCCCGACCTTGTGGCGGGCCCGGGAGGCCCAGTCCCGGTGGAAGAACTCCTCCACGTAGTGCGGGTCGGTCAGGACGATCACCTCGTCCGCGCGCACCTCTTCGACGAGCTTCTTCAGCGCGTCCAGCGGGTGGTCCTCGACGAGACGGCCCTCGGCGGTGTCGCCGGTCGTGCGCAGCGCCTTCAGGGACACCTCGAGCGCCCGCTCCCCCATGCTCCGGGCCTCGTCGCCCTCGGGGGTCTCGCCCTCGCGGACGGCCTCGTCGAGTTCGCCCAGCGCGACGTCGTCGATGGCTCTCAGGAGCCGGTCGGCCTGTTCCCCGCGTGGCTGGAGCAGGACGTGGAAGGCGACCGGCTCGTCTCCGTGCAGGGTGGTGACGAACTCCACGTCGGCGGACGTCAGGGCCTTCTCGATCATCAGTACGCTTGTGAACACCAGGCGCCCCTTACTCCTCGGAGGACCCGCGAGCCCTCGCTGCTCCGTGGGCCGAGCCAGGCCCCCTCGGAGATCATCCTTCCCCGTGCGGGCGCGAGTACGGCCGGATTCAGTCTCGCCCGTCACCGCGCGGGACGGGCGGACGGTTCCGCCGATCGCCGGACCGGCGGCGGCTTCGGTCGTCGTACCGGTTGTCCTCCCTCCGGAGGTGTCGTGTCCGGCCGGGCCGGTCAGGTCCGGCGGTAGCGCGTGAACAGGAATCCGTCCTCTTCCAACATCGACGACAGCGTGAACCGCCGCGGAAGTGTCACTGAGGGACCACCGGCGATGCGCTGAGCGTCACCAGCTGTGAGCATCGGCGACACGGTGAGGCAGAGCTCGTCCAGCACGTCGGCGGCGATCAGCTGACCGAGCAGCCGGGGCCCGCCCTCGGTCAGCAGGCGGGTGTGCCCCAGCTCGGCGAGGGCGTGCACGGCCCGGCCGGGGTCCACCCCGGCGCCCTCCCCGGCGACGACCACGCGGGCGCCCGCCTTCTCCGCGGCGGCCACGCGCTCCGGGTCGGCGCCGGCGCCGGTGAGGACCAGGGTGCGCACCAGCGGCGAGGTGAACAGGGGCAGGGAGAAGTCGAGGTCCAGGCTCGCCGAGACCACCGCGATCGCGGGCGCCGGGCCCTGTCCCGCGGCCTCCCGGGCCGCGGCGAACTCGGCGCGGGCGCGGGCCGGGCGGTAGCCCTCCCGCCGTACCGTTTCCGCACCGACCACGACCGCGTCCGCGAGGGCCCGCAGCACGCCGAAGACCCGCATGTCGGCCGGGCAGGAGATGGGCTGCGAGCGGCCCTCGTGCTGGGCGGCGCCGTCGAGGGTGGAGACCATGTTGCCGCGCAGCCAGGGCGCGGCGCGCTCGGGACCGGGCTCCGGGTAGGCGTAGGCGGCGGCCAGCTCGGCCAGGCTCCACTCCCGGCCGGCCGCCCCGCCGGTGGCTGCCGTCTCGTCGGTCACATCGGTCACGGGGAACAGGCGTCGCATGTCAGGCAGTCTTCCACGCCCCGTATGATGGGGGACCGTGTCGTCCTCCGCAGCCTCCCGTCCCGGTCCCATAACCGACGTGGCCCCGCTCTCGCTGTGCGCCCGCGAGCCGCACGTCCCCGCGGACCGGCTCGTCGCCGAGATGGTGCCCCCGCCGCGGTTCGACGCCGTCCGCTTCGGTACGTACATCCCCGACCCGAACCAGCCGAGCCAGACCGAGGCCGTGCGCGTCCTCGAGGGCTTCGCGGCGGGTCTGGACGGGAAGCCGGGCGGGGAGTCGGGCCGGCGCCGGCTGTTCGGCTTCGGCAAGGCGCAGAAGAAGGCCCCGTCCGGGCCGCGCGGCGTCTACCTGGACGGCGGCTACGGCGTCGGCAAGACGCACCTGCTGGCCTCCCTGTGGCACGCCACCCCGGCCGAGCCGGCGCTGAAGGCCTTCGGCACGTTCGTCGAGCTGACCAACCTGGTGGGCGCGCTGGGCTTCCAGCAGACCGTGAAGACGCTCTCCGGGCACCGGCTGCTGTGCATCGACGAGTTCGAGCTGGACGACCCGGGCGACACCGTGCTGGTCTCCACCCTGCTCGGCAAGCTGGTCGAGGCGGGCGTCGCGCTCGCCGCCACCTCCAACACGCTGCCGGGCAAGCTCGGCGAGGGCCGGTTCGCGGCGGCGGACTTCCTGCGCGAGATCCAGGGCCTGTCGGCGCACTTCCGGGCCCTGCGGATCGACGGCGAGGACTACCGGCACCGGGGCCTGCCCGAGGCTCCGCCGCCGTACTCCGACGAGGTGGTGACCCGGGTGGCCCACGCCACCGAGGGCGCGTCGCTGGACGCCTTCCCCGACCTGCTCGACCATCTCGCCCGGGTGCACCCGAGCCGCTACGGCGCCCTCACCGACGGCATCGGCGCGGTGTGCCTCACCGGGGTGCGGCCGGTGCCGGACCAGTCGACCGCGCTGCGGCTCGTCGTCCTCGCGGACCGGCTGTACGACCGGGAGGTGCCGGTGCTGGCGTCGGGGCTGCCGTTCGACCAGCTCTTCAGCGAGGAGATGCTGAAGGGCGGCTACCGCAAGAAGTACTTCCGCGCGATCTCCCGTCTCACCGCTCTGGCCAGGGACGCCAAGAGGCTCGCCGGCACCGTCTGACCCGGGCGGCACACACCTTGGGACAGGTGTTCGACACCTGAACGGGCCATCGGCGGGCACGGAAGTGATCGCGCCAACCCACGTGTCCTTTTCGGGCTGAGTGCGGCGCAGTCCGTCGATGAGACGGTGCAAACGGCCACGCGGGGGTTAACGTGTTTCTTGACCAACCGTTGACCATGAGCTTACCTGTGGCGCCGGATGCGAACCACCGTGTCAGGTACGGGTGTTACGAGGTCGGGCGACTGATGGCCGCACTTCCGGGCCTTGCCGTCGCTTTACCTCGGCCATCCGCTGCCGCGACTTCGCGGCCTTCGCATCCGCGCACACGGTCCGTCACACCGCGGGCCAGTGATCAGCGTGCCGGTCCTCGTCGTGCCCGTCCGACGCGTCCCCACACGCGCCAGGAGGAAACAGATGCACCGCCCTTTCGTCGACCGCCCCCACTCGCCCGGCCGGCACCCTGAACCGTCCGCCCGCCGCACCGGGACACCCTCCCCCGGCGCCCTACCGCCCTCCGCCGCCACCGAGCGCGCCGCCGTCCGCGCGTGCCGGACCCGGTGAGGGCGAGCGTGCTCCGCTTCCCCCATCTGCGGCAGGACGTCGCCGCCTCCCTCGTGGTGTTCCTCGTCGCCGTCCCGCTGTGCGTCGGCGTCGCCGTCGCCTCCGGGGCCCCCGCCGAACTCGGCCTCGTCACCGGCATCGTGGGCGGCCTGGTCACCGGTCTGCTGCCGGGCAGCAGCCTCCAGGTGTCCGGCCCGGCGGCCGGACTCACCGTGCTGGTCTACCAGGCGGTGGACTCCTACGGGCTTCCCGCGCTGGGCGTGATCGTGCTCGCCGCCGGGCTGCTCCAGCTCGCCATGGGGGCGCTGCGGCTCGGCCGCTGGTTCCGGGCGATGTCGTTGTCGGTGATCGAGGGCATGCTGGCCGGCATCGGCCTGGTCCTCATCGCCGGCCAGCTCTACTCCGCCGCCGGGCTCGAGGCACCCGCCGGGGGCGTCGACAAGATCCTCGGGCTGCCCGGGGCCGCCGCGGACGCGCTGGCCGGGCGGGAGACGCTCGCCTCGCTGGCGGTGGGCGCGGGCACGGTCGTGGTGATGGTGCTGTGGCGGCGGCTGCCCGGACCGGCCGGGGCCGTGCCGGGCGCGCTCGCCGCGGTGCTGCTGGCGACCGCGGTCACCGCGGCGTTCGCCGTGCCGGTCGCCACGGTCGAGGTGCGGGGGCTGCTCGAGTCCGTCCAGCCGCCCGGCCCCGACGCCTTCGGTCTCCTCACGGACGTGGGCGTGCTGGGCACGATCGTCGCCTTCGCCCTCATCGCCTCCGCGGAGAGCCTGTTCAGCGCGGCGGCCGTGGACCGGCTGCACACCGGCCCGCGCACCCGCTACAACCAGGAGCTGATCGCGCAGGGCGCGGGCAACACGGTCTGCGGGCTGCTCGGCGCGCTGCCCATGACCGCGGTCATCGTGCGCAGCTCGGCCAACGTCCAGGCGGGCGCGCGGACCAAGGCGTCCCGGGTGCTGCACGGGGTGTGGCTGCTGCTGTTCGCCGCGCTGCTGCCGTCCGTGCTCGCCCTCGTCCCACTGCCCGCGCTGGCCGGCATCCTCATCCACGCCGGCTGGAAGCTGATCCCGTTCCGGGGGCTGGTCACGCTGTGGCGCGGCCAGCGGGGCGAGGCGCTGATCCTGGTCGCGACGGCCGTGTCCATCGTCGCGGTGAACATGTTCGAGGGCGTGCTGATCGGGCTGGCCCTGTCGGTGGTGAAGACGGCCTGGGAGTCCTCGAAGGTCAAACTGGAGGTCATGGACAAGGGCGCGGGCCCCGTCCAGGTCCACCTCTCCGGCAACGCCACGTTCCTGCGCCTGCCGAAGATCCTGGACACCCTGGAGTCCCTGCCCGAGGACCGCCCGGTCGAACTCGACCTCACCGCCCTCCACCACCTGGACCACGCCTGCAGCACGGCACTGAGCCACTGGGCGGAGCGCCACAGCGGGGCGGACACACCGCCGGTGCGGCTGACGACGCGGTGAGGCGGCCCCGGGGGCGGGGCCTCCCCGCCCCGTCCCCGGCGCCCGGTGCCACCGGGGCCGGAAGGACCACCTGGGTCCACGAGGCCGGGCCCGGTTCCCGGGACACGGGCGGCTTGCGTGGTTCACGGGATCGGCGGCAGGTGATAGACACGGCGGGGTCACAGTTCCTGTCCGCCAGCAGGAAGGTTTCCCCATGTCAGAAAACGGGTCCCCCCACGGCTCCACGGCAACCACCCGGCGCCAGATGCTCGCCCGTTCCGGCGCCGTCGGCGCCGGCATCGCCTTCACCGGCGCCCTCTCCGAACTGTTCACCGACAGCGCCGCCGCCCAGAACCTCGGCCACCACGGCTACGGCGACCTGGTCCCCGACCCCGACGGACTGCTCGACCTGCCGAAGGGTTTCCGCTACACCGTGCTCTCCAAGGAGGGCGACCAGCTCCGCTCCGGTGAGGGCCCCGTCCCCTCCAACCACGACGGCATGGCCGCCTTCGCCGGCCGGCAGGGCCGCACCCACCTGGTCCGCAACCACGAGAACCGTGCCACCGGCAGAGTCCCGGTCCCGGTGATCGACGGCCTGACGTACGACCCGCAGGGCAAGGGCGGGTGTACCGCGCTCACCCTCGACCGGAGCGGCCGTGTGGTCGACGAACGGGTGGCGATCGCCGGTACGGCCGTCAACTGCGCGGGCGGACCCACCCCGTGGAAGACATGGCTGACCTGCGAGGAGACCGAGGACAAGGCGGGCACCAACGGCTACACCAAGGACCACGGCTTCATCTTCGAGGTGGACGGCGCCGACCCGCGCCGCACCGGCGCCGTGCCGCTGACCGCGATGGGCCGCTTCCAGCACGAGGCGATCGCGGTCGATCCGCGGCGGGGCGTGGTCTACGAGACCGAGGACGCCTTCGAGCACCCCTTCGGCCTCTTCTACCGTTTCCTGCCGAAGAAGCCGCTCGGCGGCACGGGTTCGCTGCGCGCGGGCGGCAAGCTCCAGGCGATGCGGGTGCCCGGTGTGCCGGACCTGTCCTCGATCCAGGAGATCGGCGCCCGTTTCGACGACATCGAGTGGGTGGACGTCCCCGACCCGCTGGCCGTCGAAACGCCCATCCGTTTCCAGGACTTCGGCCCGAAGGGCATCACCCACGCGCAGAAGCTCGAGGGCTGCTACTGGGGCGGCAGCTCCGTGTACTTCGTGTCGTCCTTCGCCCACAGCTCCGAGGGTTCGGCCGCCGACCACTACGGCCAGATCTGGCGCTACGACCCCGGCCGGCGCCGGCTCACCCTGGTGATCGTCTTCGGCCCGGACACCGACATCCAGCTGCCCGGCGAGTCCCCGGACAACATCTGCCTCGCGCCCAGCGGCGGTCTGATGGTGTGTGAGGACGGCGGCGGCGCCCAGCACGTCTTCGGCGTCACCCGGCGCGGCGAGGTCTATCCGATGGCCCGCAACCGCCAGAACACGGGCACGGCCGAGGACCCCGAGTGGGGCGAGTTCGCCGGCGTCACGTTCTCCCCGGACGGCAGGACGATGTACGTCAACGTCTACGACCCGGGCACGACGTTCGCCGTGACCGGACCCTGGCGCCGGTAGGACCGGAGGGGGCGGGCGCGTGCCGCGCCCGCCCCCTTTCCCCCTCAGCCCTCCAGCAGCGCGTCCATCTGGCCGACGGCCTGGCTCATGCCCTCGACCATGCCCATCTCGGCCAGCCGCTCCATCTGCTCCCGGGTGTCGAACACGGACCGCAGTTCCATGCGCGTGCCGTCCTCGTGCCCCGAAAGCGTCATCCGGACCGTGGTGACCGGCATCTCCGGGTCCGGCTTCCCGTCCTGGTCGGCGAAACCGTCGGTGAACTCCAGCGACGTCGGCGGCGCGACCGACGAGATCCGCCACCAGCCGCCGTACTTCTCGCCCTCCGGCCCGGTCATGTGGTACCTCACGCCGCCGTCGGGGGTGAGGTCGTGCTCCTCGACGGTCGCCGGGAATCCGGGCGGGCCCCACCAGCGCTCCAGCAGCCGCGGATCGGCCCACAGCTCCCAGACCCGCTCCACCGGTGCGGTGAAGTCCGCGACGAGGGTGAGCGTGAGGGTGTCGACGTCCTTGTCGACACGGGTGACAGTCATCCGTCCGGTCCTTTCCTGTCGCTTCCTGCGGCTTCCTGCCGCTTCCGTACGCGGGCCTCAGCCGGTGTCCGAGCCGTCCTCCCCGCCCTCCTCGGAGAGCAGGCCGGTCATCCGGTCCACCCGGGCCCGCCAGGCCGACTCCAGCGCGTCGAGCGCCTGCCGTGCGCGGGCCACCGCGTCGCGGTCGGTGCGTACGAGCTGCTCCCTTCCGCGCCGCTCCTTGGTGACCAGCCCCGCCCGCTCCAGCACCGTGACGTGTTTCTGCACCGCGGCGAAGCTCATCGGGTACGCGGCGGCCAGCCGTGACACGGACAGCTCACCGCGGACACAGCGACGCAGCATGTCGCGCCGCGTCGCGTCGGCCAGCGCGTGGAACAGCCGGTCCACGGCCCGGTCGGCCTCACCCGTCCCATCTACAACCATTTGGTTGTACGTTACGCCCGCGCACGCCCGCCGGCAACAGCACGGCTCCCGTTCCGTCCGCCGTGAAGCCCTCGCTCCGGGGTACCCGCCCCCGCATGACGGAGAAGCAGCACTCGGGTGACTCGTACTGGCTGAACACCGCGCCCGGCGGGGAGCGCCGCCCCGCACTGGCCGACGACCTGGACGTCGACGTGGCGGTGATCGGCGGCGGCATCGCCGGTCTGTGCACGGCGTGGGAGCTGGCCAGGGCGGGGCGCAGCGTCGCCGTGCTGGAGGCGGGCCGGCTCGCGGCGGGCGTCACCGGGCACACCACAGCCAAGGTCACCGCGCTGCACTCGCTGGTCTACGACAAGCTGCGCCGCACCCGCGGCAGCGAGGGCGCGCGGCTGTACGCCCGGTCGCAGGCGGAGGCGATCGAGCGGACGGCCGGGGTGGTGGAGGAGCTGGGCGTCGAGTGCGAGTGGGAGCGGCGCGGCTCGTACACGTACGTGACGGACGCGGACCGGGTGGACGAGGTGCGCGCGGAGGCGCGGGCCGCGCGGGAGGCGGGCCTGCCCGCGTCGTTCGTGACGGAGACGGGGCTGCCGTTCCCGGTGGCGGGGGCGGTGGAGGTGCCGGACCAGGCGCAGTTCCATCCGCGCAAGTACCTGCTGGCGATCGCGGACGACATCGAGACGCACGGCGGGCGGCTGTACGAGGACACGACGGTCCTGGGCCTGGAGGAGGGCGAGCCCTGCCGGCTGTCGACGTCGACCGGGGCGTCCGTGACGGCCCGGGACGTCGTGGTCGCCACGCACTACCCGGTCTTCGACCGCGCGCTGCTGTTCACCCGCCTCTCCCCGCGCCGCGAGCTGGTCGTCGCGGGACCGGTGCCGGCGGAGCTGGACCCGGAGGGCATGTACATCACCCCCTACGGCGGCTCCCGCTCGGTGCGCACCGCGCCCTACGGCGACGACGCGTCCCGCCGGCTGCTGGTGGTCACCGGTGAGCACTTCACACCGGGCACCGGCGACACCCGCGCCCGCTTCGACCGGCTGGCGCAGTGGGCGCGCCGGCACTTCCCGGGCGTGGAGCTGACGCACTTCTGGGCCACGCAGGACAACGACCCCACCGACACGGTGCCGCTGGTCGGGCCGCTGCACCAGGGCGCCGAGCACACGTACGTGGCCACCGGTTTCGGCGGCTGGGGCATGAGCGGCGGCATGATGGCGGGCCGGCTGCTGACCGCGCTGATCACGGGCGGGGAGTGCGCGTGGGCCGGGCTCTACGACCCTCGGCGCGTGGCCTCGGCCGTGCGGGAGGCGCCGGCCTTCCTCAAGCACCAGGCGCATGTTGCCAAGCACTTCGTCGGGGACCGGCTGCGCCCGTCACCCCCGGTGGAGGCGCTGCCGCCGGGCGAGGGCGCGGTGGTGCGCACGGACAACGGCCGTCTGGCGGTGTACCGCGACGACGCCGGCACCCTGCACGCGGTGTCCGCCCGCTGCACCCACATGGGGTGCCTGGTCGACTTCAACGCGGCCGAGCGGGCCTGGGAGTGCCCGTGCCACGGTTCCCGCTTCGACACGGACGGGAACGTCGTCCAGGGGCCGGCGACGAAGCCGCTGGAGCGGCGGGACATCTGAGCCGGGCCGCCGGTCGGAGGGGGCGGGCCCGCCTTCGACCGGGGGCCCCGCCCCCTCCGACCGGGTGAGCGCCGCGCCGCCCCCGCCTGAGCCGCGACGCTCACCGTCGGCCGCCGCCCTACTGTCATACGGTGATCACACTTTCACGTCGTGTTATCGCCGTCTGCGCCCTCGCCGCCGCCCTCACCGCGTGCGGCTCCTCCGCCGGTCCCGCCGCGCGCCCTCCGGCCCCCGCGCCCTCCCCCGCCGCCCCGTCGGCGCCGCCCACGCTCGCCGCGGGTCCCGCGGGCCTCACCCCGGTCTTCGAGCACGGCCCCCGGGACGCCGGGAGGACCGTCGCCCTCACCTTTGACGCCGACATGACCGCCGACCAGGGCCCGCGGGCCGCGGCGGGCGAGCGCTTCGACCACCCGCGACTGATCGAGACGCTCCGGGAGCTGCGCGTGCCGGCGACGGTGTTCATGACCGGCCGGTGGGCCGAGGAGTACCCGGACCAGGCCCGCGCCATCGGCCGTGACCCGCTCTTCGAGGTCGCCAACCACTCGTACAGCCACTACGCCTTCACCGGCGACTGCTACGGCCTGCCCGCGGTGGCCGAGGAGCGGATGCGGGCCGACGTGGAGCGGGCGTACCAGGCGTTCCGCACGGCGGGCGTGCCCGCTCCGATGCCGTACTTCCGCTTCCCGGGCGGGTGTTACGACCGGCGCGCCCTCAAGGCGCTCACCCCGGCCGGCGTCACGGCCGTGCAGTGGGACGTCGTCGGCGGCGACGCCTTCGCCACCGACCCGGACGCGGTGGCCCGGCAGGTGCTGGACGGGGTGCGGCCCGGCTCGGTGGTGGTGCTGCACTGCACCCGCAGCGCCGCCCCGGCCACGGAGGAGGCCGTACGGAAGGCCGTCCCGGAGCTGCGCCGCCAGGGCTACCGCTTCGTCAAGGTCTCCGAGCTGATCGGCGCGGCGAACGGACGCGGCTGACCGTCCTACGCTGGAGGCATGAGCGACGACGTGACCGGCCGCGACTACTGCCTCGTCGGCACGGACCACCCGCCGAAGGCGGACGGCCCGCCCTACGCGGCGTGCGTCCTGTGCCAGGAGCCCACGGAGTACCCGGAGTCGTACAAGGGCATCACGCTGTGCCCGGTCTGCGAATGGCGCGAGGCCGAGCGCACCTCCTGCTCCGGCTGACCGCCCGCCTCCCCGCCGTACGCGCCGTGCCGGTCCGCGCCGCGGAGGGCGACCAGGCGGGAGGGCGGTCACCTGATCGGCGTCCGCGCGCTGCCGCTACCGCCGCCCCGATTCCGCACGCGCCGACCGGAACGCCTCGGAGACCGTCTCCGCGGCGCCGGACAGGATGCCCTTGGCCGCCCCCTTGGAACCCGACTCGCGCATCTTGCCGGGGAGTTCGGTCAGCCCGACCGGCTTGCGCGGACCGGACTCCAGGTCCAGCCGGTTGCACGCCTCGGCGAAGCGCAGATAGGTGTCGACGCTCGCCACCACGATGCGAATGTCGATCTTGAGTATCTCGATCCCGACCAGCGACACCCGTACGAACGCGTCGATCACCAGCCCTCGGTCGAGGATCAGCTCCAGTACGTCGTAGAGGCCACTGGAGCCTCCTCCGCCACGCTGCGGCACCGCCTGAGTCATCGCGCATCAGCCCCTTCCCCGTACCCTGGTGCCCCCTCGGAGCCCCTTGATGTCCGCCGGTGCCGCCCGGCACCGTCCCCGTCCCGCTTGGCACACTGGGCGGGTGAACGACGACCGGACGACACCCGCCCCCGACAGTCCCTTCCGACCCGGCCCGGGTGACCGCGACGCGGCGCCGCAGTTCGTGCTGCCGCTGGTGGTCCGCATCGAGCGCGGCTCACCGCCCGCGCGGACGGACGCGCTGGAGACGGCGGCCCGCGCGGTGCTGGTGATGCTGACCGACGAGCGGTCGGTGGGCGACGGCGAGTGGGCGCGGGCGATGCGCGACTGGCAGGACGCCCGGATCCGCAAGGTGGTGCGGCGGGCGCGCGGCGCGGAGTGGCGGCGCGCGGAGGCGCTCCCCGGGATCACCGTGACCGGGAAGACGGCGGAGGTGCGCGTCTTTCCGCCGGTGCCGCTGGACGGCTGGCCCAAGGACCTGGCCCGGCTCCAGGTGTCCGGCACCGACCTCGACGACCCCGACCCGGTGCCGCCGGCGGACCCCGGCGTGCCCACACTCTGGATGAACCCGGAGCTGGAGATGTCCGCCGGCAAGGCGATGGCCCAGGCCGGTCACGGCGCCCAACTCGCCTGGTGGGAACTGCCGGACGCGGCCCGCGCGGCCTGGCGCGCGGCCGGCTTCCCGCTCGCCGTGCGCACCGCCGACCCCGCCGACTGGCCCGCGCTGACCGGCGGCGGCCTGCCGACGGTGCGCGACGCGGGCTTCACGGAGATCGCCCCCGGCTCGTGCACCGTGGTGGCGGACCACCCGGCGCTGCGCTGACCCGGGGCGTCCCCCGGATGGGTTGTGCGGCCGTGCGGCTGCCGTCGGCCCGCCGGAGGCTGGGCGCATGCCGACACGACGTACGACAGCCGCTGCCCTGCTGTCCGGCGCCGTCCTGCTCTCCGCCTCCCTGGCCGCCTGCGGCCCGGCCGGCGAGGGCGGGGCCGGAGGCGGAGGCGGCGAGGAGGACGACCGCGGACGGATATGGGCGCAGTCCCTGAACTGGAAGGACTGCCCCGCACCGTCCCCCCTGCAAGGCGGAGGAGAGGCGCCAGAGCCGTTGCCGGACGGCACCCGCTGGCAGTGCGCCACCATGCGGGCGCCGCTGGACTGGGACAGACCCGGCGGTGAGACCGTCGACGTGGCCCTGATCCGGGCGGCGTCCCGCGCGGACGCCGCCGACCGCATCGGCTCGCTGCTGTTCAACTTCGGCGGGCCCGGCGAGTCCGGCGTGGCCACCCTGCCCGCCCTCGCCCCCGACTACGAACAACTCCGGTCCCGCTACGACCTGGTGAGCTTCGACCCGCGCGGGGTCGGCGCGAGCGCCGGGGTCACCTGCCTGGACGCCGAGGCGGCGCAGGCGATGACCGAGCAGGACGACACCCCCGACGACGGCGACGACGAGGTGACCGCCCTGCTCCAGGCGCGGCAGCGGTACGCGGACGCCTGCGCACGCAAGTCGGGCCGCGTGCTGCCGCACGTGGGCACCGAGGACGCCGCTCGCGACATGGACCTGCTGCGCCACCTGCTCGGCGACGACAAGCTGCACTACTTCGGGATCTCGTACGGCAGCGAACTCGGTGGCGTCTACGCCCACTTGTTCCCCCGGCACGTGGGCCGTGCCGTCCTGGACGGCGTCGTCGACCCGACGCTGGACCGGATGGAGGGGGCGCTCGCGCAGGCGGGCGGGTTCCAACTGGCCTTCGACCACTTCGCCCAGTGGTGCGTGGACACCGGCTGCGCGCTCGGCGACACCCCGGAGGAGATCACACGGCTCGTCATGGAGCTGGAGGAGACGCTGGACGACGAGCCGCTGGCCGTCGACGGGGAGAGGGTCCTGACCGGCTCCCAGCTCGTGGACGCCGTCGTCCGGGCGCTCTACCTGGAGACCGCCTGGCCCGCGCTGGAGGTGGGCCTGCAACTCGTCGCCGCCGACGAGGGCGAGACCCTGCTCGGTCTCGCGGACGCCCTCGGCGGCCGTCACGCCGGCGGCTGGAGCGACCAGCAGGACGCCCAGGCCGCCGTCACCTGCGCCGACCGCAGCGACCGCTACACCGTGGACGACGTGCTGGAACGGAGCGCCGCGTTCGAGAAGGCCTCCCCGCTCTTCGGCGACAGCATGGTGTGGGGCGCTCTGGAGTGCACCGGCTGGCCGGTGCGGGGCAAGGCCGAGCATCCGGACGTGAGCGCGCCCGGCGCGCAGCCGATCCTGCTCGTCGGCAACACCGGCGACCCGGCGACGCCGTACGAGGGCGCCGCGCGGATGGCGGAGCGGCTCGGCAAGGGCGTCGGCGTGGAACTCACCTACGAGGGCGAGGGCCACGGCGCGTACGACTCCGGCAACACCTGTGTGCGCAAGGCCGTGAACGCCTATCTGCTGGACGGCACGGTGCCGGCGGCGGGGACCGTGTGCGAGCGGGAGCCGCTCCAGGGCAAGGAGTGACGCGGCTGCCGTAGGGCGGAAGCCGGCCCGGTGGGTCCGCGGGACGCGGACCCACCGGGCCGGCCGCGTCATGCGCGCACGACTCTTGCCGTGTTCATGGCGGACGGTGTACCAATGAGGCGCGGAACTTGAATGTTGTTCATGTTTTGTCCGCCGGGGGCCGACCGACCCTGAGGAGCAGCGTATGACCGCGGAACGTCCTCCCTCGCGCAGCCGCCGGACCGTCCTGAAGGCGGGTGCCGTCACCGGCCTGGGCCTCGCGGGCGCGCACCTGGTCCCGCCGGGCGCCGCGGCCGCCGCCGCGGGAGGCGGCGGCGGGTATCTCGTCGGCCGGGGCATCTCCGACGCGACGGGTGAGGTCGCCGAGGTCGGCATGATGGGGTACGGGCGTTTCGACCAGCAGGCGGCGGGGCTCCACACCCGTTTGCGGGCGCGGGCGTTCGTCGTGGCCGAGCAGGCGAGCGGGCGCCGCGTGCTGCTGATCGTCGCCGACTCCCCCATGATCTTCGAGAGCGTGCACCGGGCGGTGCTACGGCGGCTGGGGCAGGCGTACGGCGATCTGTACACGGCGCGGAACGTCCTCGTCACCGCCACCCACACCCACGCGGGCCCCGGCGGCTACTCGCACCATCTCCTGTACAACACCACGACGTTCGGCTTCCACGAGGCGACCTTCGAGGCGGTGGCGGACGGTCTGTTCGAGGCGGCGCGCAACGCGCACGAGGACCTTGCCCCGTCCGAACTGCTGCTCAGCCACGGCACGCTGACCGGCGCCAGCGTCAACCGCTCACGGACCGCCTTCGACCGCAACCCGAAGGCCGACCGGGACCACTTCCCGGACGGCGTGGACACCCTGACCACCCTGCTGAGGGTCGAGCGGGAGGGCCGCACGGTCGGGGCGGTCAACTGGTTCCCGGTGCACGGCACCAGCATGTCCGGCGACAACCGGCTGATCAGCGCCGACAACAAGGGCTACGCCGCCTACCACTGGGAGCGCGAGGTCCACGGCGTGGACTATCTCGCCGACGGCGCTCCGGAGTTCGTGTCGGCGTTCGCCCAGACCAACAGCGGCGACATGTCGCCCAACCTGGACCTGGTGCCGCCCACGACGCCCGCCGACTTCGAGGCCACCCGCGTCAGCGGGCTGCGGCAGTACGAGGCGGCCGCGGCGCAGGCGGAGAAGCCGGGCACGCGGCTGTCCGGGCCGGTCGACTCACGGCTCGTGTACGTCGACCTCTCCGACGTCACCGTGCGCCCGGAGTTCACCGGCGACGGCAGGACCCACCGCACGTCCAAGCCGTGCGTCGGCGCGGCGATGGCGGCGGGCAGTCTGGAGGACGGGCCCGCCTTCCCCGGCTTCGACGAGGGCGACAACCCCTTCTGGGACGCCGTCTCGAACTCGGTCATCTACACGGTCTCCCCCGAGCTGAAGCAGGCACAGGCGCCGAAGGACGTCTTCGTGCCGATCGGGGAGATGAACCGGATCTACCCGTGGGTGCAGGAGCGGGTGCCGGTGATGCTGGTCCGCATCGGCGGCCTGTACCTCATCGGCATCCCCGGCGAGGTGACCGTCTGCGCGGGCCTGCGGCTGCGGCGCACGGTCGCCGGGATCGTCGGCGCGGACCTCGACGACGTCCTGGTCGCCGGGTACAGCAACTCCTACTTCCACTACGTGACCACGCCGGAGGAGTACGACGCCCAGCAGTACGAGGGCGGCAGCACCCTCTTCGGGCGCTGGCAGCTCCCCGCGCTCCAGCAGACCGCGGCCGACCTGGCGGTCTCCCTGCGCGACGGCACGGACCTGCCGCTCGGGCCCGAGCCGCCGGACCTGACCGGCAAGGCGCTCTCGCTCCAGCCCGGTGTGGTGCTGGACGCGCCGCCGCTGTTCCGGAGGTTCGGCGACGTGCTGGTGCCGCCGCGGGAGACCTACCGGACCGGGGAACGCGTCGAGGTCGTCTTCGCCGGCGCCCACCCGGGCAACGACCTGCACCGCGGCGACACGTATCTGCGGATCGAGCGGCGCGACTCCGCCGGCGCGTGGCGCGCCGTCGCCGACGACGGCGACTGGGCGACCCGCTTCCACTGGGCGCGCGACGGCGTCGCCGCGTCCAAGGTGACCATCACCTGGGACATCCCCCGGGGCACCCCCTCGGGCACCTATCGCGTCGTCTACCGCGGCGACGCGAAGAGCCTGGGCGGGAAGATCTCGTCGATCGAGGGTGTGTCGACGGCGTTCCAGGTGCGGTGAGCGGTCCTCCCCCAACCTCAAATGTTCCTCTGAAGGCGGCCGGGGGACGGTTCGGGCGCCACGCGCGGGGTCATATCCCCGGCACGTCCGGTGCGGACGGATCGGGGGCCGGGCGGGAACGCCGGGGTGAAGGAGGGGACGGGGATGACGACGGTGCGGCTGGGGACCGGGATCGGGTGGCGTCCGGAGATCGCGGACGCGGTGGAGGCCATGCCGGGCATCGACTGGGTCGAGGTGGTGGCGGAGAACGTCTGCCCCGGTCATCTGCCCGCGTCGCTGCTGCGGCTGCGCGAGCGCGGCGTGACCGTCGTGCCGCACGGCGTCTCCCTGGGGCTCGGCGGCGCCGAACGCCCCGACGAGCACCGGCTCACCGCGCTCGCCGAGCGCGCCACGGCGCTGGGCTCGCCCCTGGTCACCGAGCACATCGCGTTCGTACGGGCGGGCGGTCCGCTGACCGCGTCCCCCGGCATCGAGGCCGGGCACCTGCTGCCGGTGCCGCGCACCCGCGACGCCCTCGACGTGCTGTGCGAGAACGTCCGCATCGCCCAGGACGCGCTCCCCGTGCCGCTCGCCGTGGAGAACATCGCCGCGCTGTTCTCCTGGCCCGGCGAGGAGATGACCGAGGGGCAGTTCCTGTACGAGCTGGCCGACCGCACCGGCGTACGACTGCTCATCGACGTCGCCAACCTGCACACCAACCATGTCAACCGCGGCGAGGACCCGGCCAAGGCGCTCGCCGAACTCCCCCTGGAGGCCATCGCGTACGTCCATGTCGCGGGCG
The DNA here is from genome assembly GCA_014656175.1 of Streptomyces werraensis. Taxonomy (GTDB): domain Bacteria; phylum Actinomycetota; class Actinomycetes; order Streptomycetales; family Streptomycetaceae; genus Streptomyces; species Streptomyces werraensis. The sequence goes on along the minus strand of BNBX01000002.1, from coordinate 386,380 downwards.
GGTTCGAGCGGGACGGCGTGTGGCACGACAGCCACGCCCACCCGGTGCCCCGGCCGGTGCTGGACATCCTCACGGACCTCGCGTCCCGGGTGTCGCCCCCGGGCGTGCTGCTGGAACGGGACGAGAACTTCCCGCCGCCGGTGGAGCTGGAGCGCGAACTGGGCGCGATCCGCGGGGCGGTGGAGGCGGGTGCCCGGGTCCGCGGGGCTTCGACGCCACAGCGGTTGCGGGAGCCGGCCGCCGTCGGGCCCGTCACCGAGGCCACCCGGGAACGGCTGGCGCTGGCCCAGGCCGCGGTGCTGTCCTCGCTGGTCGCGGGGACGCCGGTCCCGGAGGGGTTCGACCGGACGCGGATGCGGGTGCAGGCGCGGGCGCTGGCCGCCAAGCGGGCCGATGTGGTCGCCAAGGTGGCCCCGGAGCTGCCGGTGATCCTCGGCGACGGCTACCGGGCGGCCTTCCTCGCGTACGCGCAGACGCGGCCGATGACGGGCGGGTACCGGCGCGACGCACTGGACTTCGCCGCGGATCTGCTGCTGACCGGGCGGCCCGAGGACACGCGGGCGCGGCGCGAGCTGCGCGAATGGTGGCTCGACCGCTCAGGCCCGAGGCCCCGCCAGGCCCGCCCGGTCACCCGCCTGGCCCGCGCGACCCGCCGCGCCCTGCTCCGACGCTGACACGGGCGTCCAGCACGGCCTCACGAGCGTGGGGATTCCCGGTCTCCACGGTCGTGTACGGGTCCCCCATGTCCGCGCGGCGGACGAAGAACGTCATGGGACGACTCCGCGGAACGTCACATACCCGCAACGCTGCGTCCGGATGGTGAACAAGGCATGGTGTTTTCGCGACCGTGTCCCTTACAAACAACTCATGTTCTGGGTTCCTCTCCTGCTGCTGGCCTGGGCCATCGCCGGGGTCGCCGGGGTGCGGCTGTGCCGGGCCGCCGTGCGTGAGGCGGCGGCCGCCGGTGACGGTGCGGGAGAGCGGCGCGGGCTGACGCTGTACGAGGCGGCGTTCCTGTCGGGCGGTCCGGCGCGGGTCGCCGATCTCACGCTCGTCGCGATGGCCCGTCAGCGGCGGCTGCTGCTGGCGCACACCGGCTGGGCCACCGTCGTCGATCCGCGCGGGCGGGACGACATGGAGCGCACGGTGATAGGGGCGATCGGACCGGAGGGCCAGTCGCGGATAGCGCCGGTGCGGAAGGCCGCGGCGACCGCGGAGGCGGTGCGGACGCTGGCGGAACGGCTGGTGCGCGCCGGCCTCGCGGTGCCGGAGGGCGACGGGCGGACCGTCGCCGAGGCGCTGCGCCGGATGCGGCTCGCCGTGCCGGCGGTGGCCGGTCTCGCCGCCGTCGCGCTGCTCATGCCGGCGCCTCCGCAGATGCCGCGCCCGCTGATCGCCCTGTGGTTCGCGCTGCCGCTGGCGTTCACGCTGGGCTGTCTCGCCGTCGCCCGCTTCGAGCTGAGCCCCGCCTCGCCCTGGGCGTCCCCTGCGGGACAGCGGCTGCTCGCCTCCGTACGGCGGGCGGCGGCCGGCGACACCGACGACGACCGCGCGTACCTCACCACCGTCGCCGTGCACGGGGTGCACGCGGTGGGCGAACCGCAGGTGCGGGCGGCCTTCGCTCACCGGGAGCCCCGCGTGGAGTGGTGACCCGGAGGCGGTGAACCGGTCGCCGACACCCGGCGGACGGTCCTTGCCCGGCACCACGCGTGCCGAAAACATCCCTTTTGTCGCCGCAGCGCACCGAAGGGATCACCTCACCGATGAGAACCGCCGCCGCCCTCGTGGCCGCCGGGTCCTTGCTTCTCACCACCCCGGCCTCCGCCGCCCGGACCGCCGCGCTGGCCTCCGCGCCGGCCCTCGGGTCCGCATCCGCGTCCGAGGCACGCGGCATCGCGGTGGCCGCCGCGCGGGCCGCCTCCGAGGGGATCGACTTCGTCCGGTGCTCCGGGGAGCAGGAGCTGCCGCCCACCGTGGAGTGCGGCACGGTGCGCGTCCCGCTCGACTACGCCCGCCCGGACGGCGAGCAGATCCGGCTCACCGTCAGCCGCTCCCGGGCCTCCGGGAAGGACCCCGTGACCGGGCGCGCGGTGCCCCGGCAGGGCTCCCTGGTGAACAACCCGGGCGGGCCGGGCTTCAGCGGCATGTCCTTCCCGATGCTGGGCGTGGTCCCGGTCTGGAAGCGGCTGGCGGCGGCGTACGACCTGGTCGGCTACGCCCCTCGCGGGGTGGGCCGTTCCGCCCCGCTGTCGTGCACCGACCCGACGGCCTTCCACCAGGGCCCCGCGCCCGCCCCGCAGCACCCGTCGGCGGCGGTCAAGCGGGAGCGCGCGGCCCGCGCGGCGGCGTACGCGCGGGGGTGCGCCGAGCGGTCCGGCGACGCGCTGCGGCACTACACGTCGCTGAACAACGCCCGTGACCTGGACGTGCTGCGCGCCGCGCTGGGCGAGACCCGGCTGACCTTCCTCGGCTCGTCGTACGGCACGTACATCGGGGCGCTGTACGCGACGCTGTTCCCCTCGCGCGTGCGGCGGATGGTGTTCGACTCGGCGGTGAACCCGGCGCCGGAGCGGGTCTGGTACCGCAACAACCTCGCCCGGTCGGCCGCGTTCGAGGACCGCTGGGCGGACTTCCGGGCCTGGGTCGCCCGCCATCACGACGTGTACGGGCTGGGCGACACGGCGCGGAAGGTGGGCGACAGCTACGACGTGGTGCGGGAGCGGCTGGCGGGGGAACCCGCGGGCGGGAAGGTCGGTCCGGCGCAGCTGCACGCGTCGATGCTGAAGGCGGCGTACCACGACGACCACTGGCCGCAGCGCGCGCACGCGCTGTCGGCGTATCTGAAGGGCGACCCCGGTCCGCTGGTGGAGCAGGCGGAGGAGCAGCCCGAGGCGGCGGCGGAGGCGGAGAACACACGCGCGGTGTATCTGGCCGTGGAGTGCAACGACGCTCCCTGGCCGACGGACTTCGCGGTGTGGGACCGGGACAGCACGCGGCTCGCGCGCCGGGCGCCGTTCGGGACGTGGGACAACGTGTGGACGCATCTGCCCTGCGCCTACTGGCCGGCGCCCCGGCAGCGGCCCCTGGACGTGCGCGCCGGGCAGGGCGCCCTGCCGCCCACACTCGTCCTGGCGGCGGAACGGGACGCGGCGACCCCGTACGACGGGGCGCTGGAGCTCCACCGGCGGCTGGCCGGGGCGGCGCTGGTGACGGAGCGGGACGCCGGCAGCCACGGCCTCGCGGGCGGCGCCAACGCCTGCGTGAACGCGCATCTGACGGCGTATCTGCTGGAGGGCCGGGTGCCGGGCCGGCGCGCGTCCTGCGCACCGCACCCGGCGCCCGCTCCCGCGTCGCCCGCGACCTGAGCGGCGTCAGGCCAGACCGGCGACCAGGTCGGCGACGTCCTTGCGGCGGCCCGTGAAGAACGGGACCTCCTCACGGACGTGCATACGGGCCTCGGAGCCGCGCAGGTGACGCATCAGATCGACGATGCGGTACAGCTCGTCGGCCTCGAAGGCGAGGATCCACTCGTAGTCGCCGAGCGAGAACGACGCGACCGTGTTGGCGCGCACGTCCGGGTAGCCGCGGGCCATCTTGCCGTGGTCGGCGAGCATCCGGCGGCGGTCCTCGTCCGGCAGCAGGTACCAGTCGTAGGAGCGCACGAACGGGTAGACGCTCACATAGTCGCGAGGCGTCTCGTCGGCGAGGAACGCCGGGATGTGCGAGCGGTTGAACTCGGCGGGGCGGTGCAGCGCCATGTTCGACCAGACCGGCTCCAGCGCGCGGCCGAGCCTGGTGCGGCGGAAGAGGTTGTAGGCCTCCTGGAGCTGGTCGGCGGTCTCCGCGTGCCACCAGATCATGAGGTCGGCGTCCGCGCGCAGGCCCGACACGTCGTAGGTGCCGCGGACCGTGACGTCCTTGGCGGCGAGCTGGTCGAACAGCTCCTGGACCTCGTCGGCGTAGCCGGCGCGGTCCTCCGGCAGGACGTCCTTCAGCTTGAACACGGACCACAGGGTGTAGCGGATGACCTCGTTGAGGTCCTTGGCCAGCTTGCCCTTGTTGGGGATCCGGTCGGGCGCGGGGGTGGTGGCGTCGTCACTCATGTCCCTTATTCTCCTGCTCCTCCGTGAAGGCTTTGCACCGGGTGGGCGGTGAGCTCCTGCACAGCGCGCAGGTCACCGCTGATCTGGTCGGCGGCGGCATACGCGCTCGCGATGCACGCCGGGACGCCGACGCCGTCGTACGCGGCGCCGCAGACGGCCAGCCCGGACAGGCCGGCGAGGTGGGCGCGGACGCGGGCCACGCGCGCGTGGTGGCCGACCGGGTACTGCGGCAGTCCGTCGTCCCAGCGGGTCACGCGGGCGGCGACGGGAGCGGCGACCAGGCCGGTGGCCGCCTCGAGGTCGTGCCGGGACAGCTCCACCAGCTCGTCGTCGTCGCGGTGCAGGATCTCCGTCTCGCCGTGGCGCCCCACGGAGGTGCGTACGACGGCCAGGTCCGGGTTCTCCTCGGCGACCCAGCCCCACTTGCGGGAGGCGAACGTGGACGCCTTGATGCTGCGGCCTTCGACGGGCGGCACCAGGAACCCGCTGCCCTCGGGCAGCCGCGCGTCGTCGCGCCGGTAGGCGAGGGTGACCAGCGCCATCGAGGCGTACTCGACGGCGGACAGCTCGGCGGCGGCGCCCGGCGCCTCGGCGCGCAGCAGGCCCGCGGCGGCCGGGGCGGGCACGGCGACGACGACCGCGTCGGCGTGCAGCGTCTCGCCGCCGGCGACGAGGCGCCAGCCGTCGTCGGGTTCGCGGCGCAGTTCGGTGACCGGGGTGCCGGTGAGGACGCGGACGCCCCGGGAGCGCAGGGAGTCGGCGACCGCGAGCGGCAGCGTGCCCACGCCGCCCGCGACGCCCGTGAAGACGGGACCGGCCTGCTGTGCGGCGGCCGTCCTCGCCTGCACGGCCCGGACCGCCTCGGTCAGCGTGGCGTGCGTGCGGGCGGCCTCGAACAGCTGCGGGACGGCCGAGCGCATCGAGATGCGGTACGCGTCCCCCGCGTACACCCCGCCGAGCAGCGGCTCCACGAGCCGGTCGACGACCTCCCGGCCGAACCGCTCGGCGACGTACTCACCGATGGCGACGTCGTCGCCGATCTCGGTGGGCGGCAGCTCGGCGTCCCGCTCGATCCGGGCGAGGCCCTCCTCGGACAGCACGCCGGCGAGGGCGGCGGCGGTGCCGGGGACGCCCATGACGTGCCCCTTCGGCATGGGGCGCAGGGCGCCGCGGGTCCACAGCGCGGCGGAGGCGGTGGCGGGCGGCTGGAGCCGGCCGGCCAGCCCGACCGCGCGGGCGAGTCCGACCGCCTCGGGCCGGCGGGCCAGCAGCGACTCCGCGCCGAGGTCGACGCGGGCGCCCGCGATCTCGCCGGGCAGCAGCTTGCCGCCGACCCGGTCCGAGGCCTCCAGCACGGTGACCCGCGCCCCGTGCTCCAGCAGCCGGTGCGCGGCGGCCAGTCCGGCGATGCCCGCTCCGACGACGACGGCGTGCCGGCCGACGTCCCTGTGTGATCCGCTCATGCCCTCCACCTTCTCAAACGCCGCACGCCGGCCCGCCAGGGCCGTGTGGCCCCGCCGAGTCCCTACCGTGACCCCATCGCGACCGTCCGGCCCGAACGCCCGCCCCCCTCACGGCGTCTGAGGAGCGTCAGTGTCACCACGAACAGGGGGAGTCCCGCAATGCGCACACGACGATCCGTACGGTCCGCCCATGTCCTGGCGGGAGCACTGCTGGCGGCGGCCCTCCTGGCCACCGGGTGCAGCGGGGCCGGCGACAGCGCCGACAGCAAGGCCGGAGGGGGGAAGGGGGTGGCGGCGGACGAGGGGGCGGCCGTGGACGCGGCGCCCGAGTCCGGGAAGCAGGGCGCGCCCGGCGGCGCGGCGGACCGTTCCGTCCCCTCCGCGCCCCGGCCGGCGGCGGAGCACATCATCCGCACCGCCTCCCTGACGGTGCGCGTCAAGGACGTGCCGACGGCGCTCGACGAGGCGCGCACCGCGGCCACGAACGCGGGCGGCTACGTCGGCGACGAGACCACCCGCCGGGACGGCCAGGGCCACGAGCGCACCCGCGTGGTGCTGCGCGTGCCCGTGGACGCGTACGACAAGGTGCTGGCCAAGCTGGAGGGCACGGGCACCCTGGTCGAGCGCAGTGCGAACGCGGAGGACGTCACCGACCAGGTGGTCGACGTGGAGAGCCGCATCCGGTCGCAGCGGGCGAGCGTGGCGCGGATCCGCGAGCTGATGGACCGGGCGACCCGCCTCAGCGACGTGGTGACGCTGGAGGGCGAGCTGAGCAGCCGCCAGGCCGACCTGGAGTCGCTGCTCGCCCAGCAGGCGTCCCTGAAGGACCGCACGAGCCTCGCCACCGTCACGCTCACGCTGTCCGAGACGCCGGTGGAGAAGGAGGCGAAGGACGACGACCCCGGCTTCCTGGACGCGCTCGAGGGCGGCTGGGGCGTCTTCCTGACCCTGTTGCGCTGGCTGATGCTGGCGCTGGGCGCGATCCTGCCGTTCGCGGCGGTGGCGGCGCTGCTCGTCCTGGTGTGGAGCAAGCTGATCAGCCCCCGGCTGCCGCGCCGCCCGCGTCACGGACCCGCGGCGGAGGGCGGTCCGGGCACGGGCACGGGTTCGCTGCCCGTCGCCCCGCCGGTCCCGGGGCGCGCCCCCGACGCCGGGAACGGCGACGCCTGAGGAACCGTGCTCGACCCTCCCCCGTAGCGTGGGCGGCATGAACACGAGTGCTGCGCACGGGGCGAGGGAACGGCTGGTCGTGATCGGCGGCGACGCCGCGGGCATGTCCGCGGCGTCGCAGGCCCGGCGGATGAAGGGCGCGGACGAGCTGGAGATCGTGGCGTTCGAACGCGGCCACTTCACCTCCTACTCCGCCTGTGGCATCCCCTACTGGGTGGGCGGTGACGTCGGTGACCGGGACGATCTGATCGCCCGCACCCCCGAGGAGCACCGCGCGCGGGACATCGACGTGCGCCTGCGCACCGAGGTCACGGAGATCGACGTGGAGCGGGGGCGGGTGCGGACCCGTCACGTGGAGTCCGGCGCCGAGTCATGGACGTCGTACGACAAGCTGGTGATCGCGACCGGTGCGCGGCCGGTCCGCCCCGACCTGCCCGGGATCGACGCGCCCGGGGTGCACGGGGTGCAGACCCTGGACGACGGGCAGGCCCTGCTGGACACGCTGTCCCGTACGGGAGGGCGCCGCGCGGTGGTCGTGGGGGCGGGCTACATCGGTGTGGAGATGGCCGAGGCGCTGATCAACCGCGGCTACGAGGTGACGGTCGTGAACCGGGGCCGGGAGCCGATGGCGACGCTCGACCCCGACATGGGCCGGCTGGTGCACGAGGCCATGACCGGCATGGGCATCACCATGGTGAACGACGCCGAGGTGACCGGGCTGGCCACCGGCGCCGACGGCCGGGTGCGGGCGGTCGCCACCGCGGACGCCGAGTATCCCGCCGACGTCGTCGTCCTGGGCATCGGCGTGCGGCCCGAGACCACCCTCGCGCGGGCCGCGGGACTGCCCCTCGGCGACCACGGCGGGCTGCTCACCGACCGGTCGATGCGGGTGCGCGGCCAGGGGAACGTGTGGGCGGGCGGCGACTGCGTGGAGGTGCTCGACCTGGTCTCCGGGCAGCTGCGGCACATCCCGCTCGGCACCCACGCCAACAAGCACGGCCAGATCATCGGCGCCAACGCCGGCGGCGGCTACGCGACCTTCCCGGGCGTGGTCGGCACGGCGGTCAGCAAGGTGTGCGACCTGGAGATCGCGCGCACCGGCCTGCGGGAGAAGGACGCCCACCGTGTGGGCCTGCGCTTCGAGGCGGTGACCATCGAGTCGACCAGCCGCGCGGGCTACTACCCGAACGCCGCCCCCATGACGGTGAAGATGCTGGCGGAACTGGGCACGGGCCGCCTCCTCGGCGTCCAGATCGTCGGCCGCGAGGGCGCGGGCAAACGCGTGGACATCGCCGCGGTCGCCCTCACGGCGGGCATGACGGTCCACCAGGTGGCGGCCCTGGACCTGGGCTACGCCCCGCCGTTCTCCCCGGTCTGGGACCCGGTCCAGGTGGCGGCCCGGAAGGCGGCGGCGAAGGTGAGGGCGCGGTGAGCACACCTGCCCCGCCCGTCCACCCTCGACGGGACGGCGTCACGCCGTGCCGTTGATCCGTTCGATCGCCTGGCGGGCCTGCTCCCCCGGCGGGCGGGACGGGAGCGAGGAGACCGAGCCGGCCGTCGACGCGGCGGAGGCGGTGGCCGGCGGGACGGCGGGGGGCTGCTCGCCGGCCGTCGGGCGGGCGTGGGCGGCGGCGGCGCGGGGGGAGCGGAGGCGGTGGCCGACCGCCTCGTCCAGCGTCACCGGCCGCTGCATCTGCGCGGCGAGCCGCCCCGCCTCCTGGCCGAGCCGGGCGACGTCCTCCCAGGGGAGGCGGACCACGAGCGTCAGCTCGGCCTCGCCGTCGGGCAGCGCGTGCACGGGGACGGTCACTCGGTCGTTCATCGCCTGTGTCCTCACGTCGGCCCCGCGGCGCCTTCCCCGCGCCGCGGGCGGTTGAGGAGACATACGCACGGCGGACGGGCGGCGTTCAGGGGCCCGTTGATTCACCGGCGGCCGTCCGGGCACTAGTGGGACGTGGTCATCCCCGTCCATGACGTGAACCCCGCGCGCCGCACCCCCTGGGTGACGTACGCGCTGATCATCGCCAACTTCGTCGTCTTCGTGGCGCTCACGCCCGGTGTCGTCGGCTCCCTGACCGGGGGCGGCGGCAGCCTGGCGGAGCTGTGCCACCTCCAGGCGTTCCTGGAGCGGTGGGCGGTGGTGCCCAGGGAGCTGATCCACCACCAGCTGCCGAACCTGGTGCCGACCGGCGCCACCGGCGTGGGCCCGCAGGGCGCCGGGTGCGTGATCGGCCCGCCCCGCTACGACAAATCGCCCGAGCTGAGCGTGCTGACGGCGATGTTCCTGCACGGCGGCTGGCTGCACCTGCTGGGCAACATGCTGTTCCTGTGGATCTTCGGCAACAACATCGAGGACCGCATGGGGCACCTCCGCTTCCTGCTGTTCTACCTGGTCTGCGGCTACGCGGCCGCGTACGGCTTCGCGCTGCTGAACGCCGGCTCGGGCGAGCCCCTGATCGGCGCGTCGGGCGCCGTCGCCGGCGTCCTGGGCGCGTATCTGGTCCTCTATCCCAGGGCACGCGTCTGGGTGCTGGTGCCGTTCCTGATCTTCCTGCCGCTGCGGCTGCCCGCGTGGATCGTGCTGGGCCTGTGGTTCGGGCTCCAGGCGGTGTACTCGGCGGGCCAGGGCGTCACGGACGCGGGCACGGTGGCGTACGCGGCGCACGTCGTCGGTTTCGTCGTCGGCATGCTGCTGGCGTGGCCGCTGAAGCCGGGCACTCCCCCGCCGCCCGAGCCGCGCGGCGTCCTCTTCGGCAGGCGGGCGCGGCCCGGCCCGCGGAACAGGTCCGGCCGGCAGAACGGGCCCGGCTGGTAGAACGACCGCCCGCCTGATCGCCTCCGGGCCTAGACTCCCCCCAGCGGCCCACCGTTCGATGGGGAGGACCATGTTCGACCACACGTACGACAACCCGGTGATCAGCGGTTTCCACCCCGATCCGAGCGTGTGCCGGGTCGGCGACGACTACTACCTGGTGTGCTCCAGCTTCGAGTACTTCCCCGGGCTGCCCCTGTTCCACAGCCGGGACCTGGTGCACTGGGAGCAGATCGGCAACGTGCTCGACCGCCCCTCCCAACTGCCGCTGCCGCTCCCCGGCTCGAAGGCGTCCGGCGGTCTCTACGCCCCCACGATCCGGCACCACGACGGCCGCTTCTGGGTGGTCAACACCAACGTCGGCGGCGGCGGCAACTTCGTCGTCACGGCCGAACGGCCCGAGGGGCCGTGGAGCGACCCCGTCCGGATCGACCTGGAGGGGATCGACCCCGATCTGGCGTGGGAGGAGGACGGCACCTGCTGGTGTGCCTTCTCCGGGCCCGCGGGCGGCATCAACCTGGCGCGGATCGACCCGGTCACGGGCGCGGTGCTGGAGGGCCCCTTCCCCACCTGGTCGGGGAGCGGCCTCAAGTACCCCGAGGCGCCGCACCTCCACCGCATCGGCGACTGGTGGTACCTGCTGATCGCCGAGGGCGGCACGGAGCGCGGCCACGCCGTGTCGGTGGCCCGCGCCCGCTCCCCGCGCGGCCCCTGGGAGGGCGCGCCCGGAAATCCGCTGCTGTCGCACAGCGGCACCGGCCGCCCGATCCAGAACACCGGCCACGCCGATCTGGTGCAGGCTCCCGACGGCAGTTGGTGGATGGTGCTGCTCGGCGTCCGGCCGCGGGGGTTCACGCCCGACGTGCACGTCCTGGGCCGGGAGACGTTCCTGACGCCCGTGGAGTGGGACGAGGACGGCTGGCCGGTCGTCGCACCCGTGCCGGAGCGTCATCCGGCCCCGGGCGGCGCCTGGCACCCCGTGCAGGACCCGCCCGCCCGTGACGACTTCGACGGGGCCGCCCTCGCACCCCACTGGATCTCGCCGTTCACCCGCCCGGAGGGCTCCTGGTCGCTCACGGAGCGCCCCGGATCGCTCGTGCTGCACGCCACCGGCCCCACCCTGGACACCCCCGGCTACACGTTCGTCGGCCGCCGCCAGCAGCACCACGACTGCCGGGTCACCGCCCTGGTCGACCCGGGGACGGGACGCGGCGGCATCTGCGTACGGCTGGACGAGGCCCATCACTACGAGGTGGAGGCCGGCGACGGGGAGGTGCGCGTCGTGGCGCGGATCGGTCCGCTGAGCCAGACCGTGGCCCAGCGGTCCGCCCCGCCCGGCCCGCTGCTCCTCGGCGTGACCGTCCGCACCACGGACCTGGTGCCCGCCTCACCCCTGCTCACCGACGGTCACACCACCGGCCCCGACACCCTCGCCTTCTGGCTGGGCGACCCCACCGCCCCGGGCGCCCACCCGCTCGCCGAACTGGACGGGCGCTACCTGTCCACCGAGGTCGCCGCCGGCTTCACCGGCCGCGTCATCGGCATGTACGCCACGGAGGGCTCGGTCGCCTTCGACTGGTTCGAGTACGTCCCGTCGCCCGCCGTGTGAGGGACCGCCCGAGGCCCGCGGGGCCCGGCGGCGGTTCGGCTAATCTGTCCCCCATGCCACCCCGACCAGCCGGAACGCGTCCCACCCTGTCCCTGGTCGCCGAGGCCGCCGGCACGAGCGTGCCGACCGTGTCGAAGGTGCTGCGCGGCGGGACCGACGTCTCGGCGGAGACCCGGGCGCGGGTCATGGAGGCCGTACGGGCCGTCGGCTACACCCGCAGGGCCGGGGGCAGGAGCGAGGGCGTGCGGGACGAGAAGGGCCGGTCCCAGGTCCTCGACCTGGTGGTCACCCACTTCGAGGGGTCGTGGGCGAACCTCCTCATCGCCGGAGTCGGCCGCGAGGCCGCCGCGGCGGGGCTCGACGTCGTGCTGACGCTCGCCGAGCCGCACGGCGACTGGGTGTCGCGGGTGCTGCGCAGGCGCGCCCTCGGCGTGGTCGGCACGCTGGTCGACCCGGCGTCGCCGCAGTTCGGCGCGCTCTTCGCGGCGGGCGTCCCGGTGGTGCTGATCGACCCTATGACCACACCGCCCGCGGGCGTGACGAGCGTCGGCGTGGCGAACTGGGAGGGCGGCCGCATGGCCGCCGAGCATCTGCTGTCCCTGGGGCACGAGCGGCTGGGCGTGGTCGCCGGGCACGCCCGCCATCTGTTCAGCCGGGCCCGCGTGGACGGCTTCCGCGGGGCGGCCGACACCGAGACCGGGGGGCGGGCCACGGTGACGGTGACCCACGGCGGCTGGAACCGCGCCAAGGCGGCGGCCGCCACCCACACCCTCCTCGACGAGCATCCGGGCATCACGGCGGTCTTCGCCTGCGCCGACTCGATGGCGCTCGGCGTCTACGACGCGCTCGGCGAGCGGGGCCTGCGGGTCCCCGACGACATCAGCGTCATCGGCTTCGACGACCTGCCGGAGGCGCAGTACATCACTCCCGGACTGACGACCGTCCGCCAGCCCAGCACCGAACTGGGCGCCGCGGCGGTCAAGCTGCTGCTCGACCTCTCCCGGGGCGAGGACGGCGCGGCCCGGCCCCCGGCCCGGATGAAGCTGGCGACCGAACTGGTCGTGCGCGCCTCGACCGGCCCCGTGTCACAGCGGTGACGCGACGACGTCGAGGACGAGCCGGCTCGGCCGGCCGGCGCCCTGGAGGACCGTGTGCTCGGCCGTGACGGGTGGAGCGCACTCCCCATCCGGCGCGTAGGTGTTGGTTCCGACGTCCCAGCGGGGTGAGGAACTGGGGGCGATGTCGACGCGTATCCGGTGACCCGGCAGGAAGGTGTGCGCGGCCGACCACAGGTCCACGGCGAGCTCGTACGCCCTGCCCGGCTCCAGCGGTCCCCGCTCGCCACGGCCGGTGACCGGGTCGGCGGACCGTGCCGATCCCCGCCGCACGCCGTCGGCGACGACGCGGCTGGTGCCGTCGGGGCGTTCGTCGCACAGCCGGACCACCACGTCCGCGTCCGTCCCCGTGGTGACGAGGTGGACGACGGCACGGACCGCGCCCATCACCGTGAGGCCCTCCTCCAGCGGCCCGGTGCGCCACGAGACGACGTCCGGCCGGGCCTCGACCGCCGTCTGGTCGGCGGGGCCCGCCCCGAACGGCGCGAAGAGCAGGACGGCCCCGCCGCACGTCGGCACCGGGGACGCCGGGTCGCTGACGAGCCGCCGGCCTCCGCTCCCGGCCGGCTCGGGCGCGAGCGCGCCCTCCGGGGTCAGGTACAGCTCGAGTGTCCGCGCGTCGCGCGGCGGGAATCCGTCCGCCTCCACCCACCGGTCGGCGCCCGTCAGGAACACCCGGACCGGCGGCGAGTCGAGCGCATCCCCGCGCAGCACCGCGTCGAACCAGCGCAGGTGCAGCGCGGTGAGGTCCACGGACCCGGCGGACGCCTCCGGGCCGAAGTCCAGGCCCGCCGCCCGGCCTGACAGGTCGTCGTGCGTCCACGGGCCCACGACCAGCCGGGGCGCCGGCCCGCCCGTCTCCTCCGCGCGGCGCCGCAGCCGCCGGTACAGCTCCAGGGTCGGACCGAGGAAGACGTCGAACCAGCCGCCGGTCAGCAGCACCGGCACGTCGACCGCGTCGGTCCGGTCGACGATCTTCCCCGCCCGGTGACGCGGCGAGTCCAGCGGCTCCCGCAGCCGGTCCAGCCCCCACCGGACGATGCCCTCGACGTCCCGTCCCGTGTGCAGGGCCCCGGCCCGGTACGCCTCGCCCGTCGTGATCGCGTGCTCGGTGGCCTCCCATCGCCGCCGCTCGGCCTCCCGTTCACCGGCGGACGCGAGACGGCTGATCGTGTCCGGGGCGATGGCGTAGTGCGTCCATGCCAGGGTGCTGCCGAGCTCCGGCACGCCGCCGCGGAAGCGGAAGCCGTCGAGCGCCGACAGCGCGGGCGTCATGGCGGGGGCGAGCGCCCGCAGCGCCGGGGCGCCGCCGAGCAGCGCGGCGAACTGGGTGTCGGAGGCGTAGGACGCGCCCCACATGCCCACGGCGCCGTCGCACTCGGGGCGGGCCGCGAGCCAGGCCACGGCGTCGGCGCCGTCCGCCTCCTCCTGGGAGCAGGGGTCGAAGACGCCCTCGGAGCCGAAGCGGCCCCGCACGTCCTGGAGCGCGACCAGACAGCCGGCGGCGACCATGCGGCGGACGTCCAGGTACCCGTCGTCCTCCTCGCGGGCCACGTCGTAGGGGTGGCGGGTGAGGAGCGCCGGCCAGGGTCCGGTGCCGTGCGGGAGGAGCAGGAGGGTCCGCAACCGTGTTCCGTCGCGCAACGGGCAGGTCACCTCCCGGCGTTCGGCGACCGGGTCCGGTGTCGGCCGGGAGGAGACGGGCACGGCTGCGGTCCCTTTCCCTCAGCCCTTCACCGCGCCGGTGAGACCGCCGACGATGCGCTTCTCGAAGACCGAGAAGAACACCAGGGCGGGCAGCATGGCGAGCGAGGTGAAGGCGAGCACCTTCGCGGTGTCCGTGGAGTACTGCGAGGAGAACACCTGCACACCCAGCGGCAGGGTGAAGTTGGCCTGCGAGTTGAGGACGTACAGGGGCAGCAGGTAGTTGTTCCAGCTGCCGACGAAGGCGAGGATGCCGACGGTGACCACGCCGGGCAGCGACAGCGGGACCACCATGCGGAAGAAGAACCCGAGCCTGCTCATCCCGTCGAGTGCGGCGGCCTCCTCGATCTCGTTCGGGATGGCCCGCAGGAACGGCACGAGGATGATGACGGTCGTCGGCAGTCCGAAGGCGATCTGCGGGACGATCACGCCGAGCAGGTTGTCGACCAGCCCGAGGTCCTTGATCACCAGGTACAGCGGGGTGATCGCGATGACCATCGGGAACATCAGGCCCGCCGCGAACAAGGAGTACATGGCGCCCTTGAACCGGAAGTCGTAGCGGGCGATGACGAAGCTGACCATCAGCCCGAGCGTCACGATGCCGGCCGTACTGGCGAGCGCGACGATCAGGGAGTTGGCGAACTCTCCCCAGAAGACCGACGACGTGAGGACGCCGGCGTAGTTGGCGCCGACCCAGGGGTCGGGCAGCGCGGCCGGATCGGTGGTGATCTGGGCGTTGGTGCGGAACCCCCCGAGCACGATGTACAGCACCGGCGCGACGCAGACTCCGACGAAGAGCAGCGCGACGAAGTAGGTGACCGGGCCGCCGTCGCGCCCCGTGGACTTCCGGGAGACGGTGGTCGTCGCGCTCATCACACGGTCCCTTCGGTGACGGCGCCCCGGAGGTCGCGGCGCAGGACGAAACGCTGGTAGATCAGCGCGACGACCAGCGAGATCACGAACATCACGACGGCGACGGCGCTTCCGTAGCCGTAGTTGCCCGCGTTGCGGCCCTGGGCGAGCATGTAGATCGCCATGGTGGAGGTCCCGGCGGTGCCCGAGACGTACTGGCCCCAGATGATGTAGACGAGGTCGAACAGCTGCAGCGAGCCGATGATCGACAGGAACGCCCAGATGCGGACCGTCGGTCCCAGCAGCGGCAGGGTGATCCGGCGCTGGATCTGCCAGTAGGAGGCGCCGTCGATCTGCGCGGCCTCGAAGATCTCGTCCGGGATCGACTGCAGCCCCGCGAGCATCAGGATCACCGCGAAGCCGAGGTACTTCCAGGTGATGACGGCCATCAGCGTCCAGAGGGCCAGGTCCGGGTCGGAGATCCAGTCGGCCTCCAGCGAGCCGAGGCCGGTCGCGCGCAGCAGGCCGTTGACGGCGCCGTCGCTCTGCAGCATCAGGCTCCAGCCGGTGCCGACGATCACCTCGGAGATGATGTACGGCACGAAGACCAGGACGCGGATCGTGGAGCGGCCGCGTATCCGCCGGTTGAGCAGCAGGGCGAGACCGATGGCCAGCGGCCCCTGGACGGCCAGGGACAGCACCAGGATCAGGCCGTTGTGCCACAGGACGTCGTGGAACGCGGGGTCGGTGAGGATCAGCCGGTAGTTGTTCAGGCCGACCCAGTCGGTGGGGTCTCCGTAGCCCTTCCACCGGTAGAAGCCGTAGTAGGCGGCGAGCGCGACGGGGAGGATCACGAACGCCAGGAATACGATGACCGCCGGTGCGGACAGGACGGCGATCTCCAGTCGCGTCCTGCCCCGGCGGCGTGCGGCCGCGCGCCGCGGGGCGAGGGTGTCGCTCATGTCTGTCCGGTCAGCCCTTCTCCGCGGCGGCCTTGACGTCCTTGACGATGTCGGCCGCGGAGCCCTTGCCGGCCAGCAGGTTGACGACGGCGATGTTCATGGCGTTGCCCACGTTCTGGCCGTACACGGTGTCGAGGAACTGCATGGAGTAGGCGGCCTTGTTGAAGGCCTGCAGCGCCGAGATGTTGTACGGCTCGGTGACGACGCCCTGGGCCGCCTTGTTCACCGGGATGGTGTCGAACGCCTCGGCGTAGGCCACCTGCTGCTCCTTGGTCACCACGAACTGGAGGAAACCGAGGGCCTCTTCGGGCGCGTTCTTGGACAGGGAGTAGCCGCCGGCGCCGCCCATGATGGCGGTGGGGTCGCCCTTGCCGCCGGGGACGGCCGGGAAGGGGAACCAGCCGAGGTCGGGGAGCGGCTTCTTGTCCGGGGTCAGGTCGGCGATGACGCCCGGGTTCCAGTTGCCCATGAGCTCCATGCCGGCCTTGTGGTTGGCCATCAGGCCGGCCGACGATCCGGCGCCCTGCTGCGAGGTGGCCGTGAGGAAGCCCTTCTGGAAGGGGTCGGTGCCCAGGAGTTCCGCGAGGTCCTCGCCGGCCTTCGTCCAGCAGGGGTCGTCGAAGGTGAGCGACTTGGCCGACTCCTGCATGGTCTCCTGGCTGCACTCGCGCAGGGCGAAGTTGTAGTACCAGTGCGCGGCGGGCCAGGCGTCCTTGGCGCCGACCGCGATGGGGGCGACCTTGATCGCCTTCAGCTTGGCGACGGCGTCCTTCAGCTCGTCCAGAGTCGTCGGCGGCGCGGTGATGCCGGCCTTCTCGAAGAGGTCCTTGCTGTAGTAGATGCCTTCGGGCTGGGTGTCGAGCGGCATCGCGTAGACATTGCCGTCGATGGAGGCGCCCTCGAGGGCCGCCTCGCCCACGTTGGCCCGGTCGGTGTCGGTGAGCGCCAGTTCCCTGATCTGGCCGGCGTCGACCATGGCCTGCATCTTGCCGCCGCCGCGCTGGAGGAAGACGTCCGGCGCCGAGCCCGAGTTGAGGGCGTTCTGCAGCTTGCCGTCCAGGTCCTCGTTCTGCACGGTCTGGATCTTGATCGTGACGTCGGGGTGCAGCTTCCGGTACTCCTTCGCGGCGTTCTGCCAGAACACCAGGCCGCGTCCCTCCATCGCGTTCGTCCAGACGGTCACCGTCGCCTCGCCGCCGACCGCGCCGTCGTCGCCGCCACCGGCGCATCCGGCTGCGGCGAGTGCGAGGCAGCACAGGCCGATCGCGGCAGCCGTCGCGCTGCGGGTCTTCCTCGTCATCGGGCGCTCCTGATCTGTCGTCAGTGATCCACATCTGAAAAGTTTGCGCAAACTAACGAGCCATCCGCGAAGTTGGGCAAGGTCTACCGCCGAAAATGTCGGTGGAGCAACAGAAAGTTTTCGCAAGTTGCTCAATCGTTACCGACATAACGACCGTTGTTCGAGATGACGAACGAGGTGTCGGGCGGGTGCGGTGAGCCGACGGGAAAGCCAGAAGGCCGGTGCCGCGCGCGTGGAAGCGCGCGGCACCGGCCTCACGGGCGGCCCCCGAGGGCCGCCGGACGGCGGTCAGCCGTATACGGTCAGCGGGCGGAAGCCGTGTGGACGTACTCCACCAGGCGCGTCAGGGCGTCCGGGTCGGTGGACGGCATGACGCCGTGGCCGAGGTTGAAGACGTGGCCCTCCAGGCCGGCGGCCGCGTCCAGGACCTCCTGGGCCTTGGTCTCGACGGCCTCGCGGCCGGCGAACAGCACGGTCGGGTCCAGGTTGCCCTGGAGCGCCTTGCCGGGGCCGACACGTCGGGCGGCCTCGTCCAGCGGGACGCGCCAGTCGACGCCGACGACGTCCGCGCCGGCCTCGCCCATCAGCCCGAGCAGCTCACCGGTGCCGACGCCGAAGTGGATGCGCGGCACCCCGTAGGGGGCCACCGCGTCGAACACCTTCGCCGACGCGGGCAGCACCGAGCGGCGGTAGTCGGCGGGGGCGAGCGCGCCGGCCCAGGAGTCGAAGAGCTGCACGGCCGAGGCGCCGGCCTCGATCTGCACCTTCAGGAAGGCGGCCGTGATCTCCGCGAGCCGGTCCAGCAGGTCGGCCCACAGCTCCGGGTCGCCGTACATCATCGCCTTGGCGTTCTCGTACGTGCGGGACGGGCCGCCCTCGACGAGGTAGCTGGCGAGGGTGAAGGGGGCGCCCGCGAAACCGATCAGCGGTGTGGCGCCCAGCTCCCGGGTCAGCATCCCGATCGCCTCGGTGACGTACGGGACGTCCTCGGGGGTCAGGTCCCGCAGCCGCTCGAGGTCGGCGCGGGTGCGCACCGGCCGCTCGACGACCGGGCCGACGCCCGGCTTGATGTCGAGGTCGACGCCGATGGCCTTGAGGGGCACGACGATGTCGCTGAAGTAGATGGCCGCGTCGACCTGGTGGCGGCGCACCGGCTGGAGCGTGATCTCGGTGACCAGCTCGGGGAGCATGCAGGAGTCCAGCATGCCGATGCCCTCGCGCACCTTGCGGTACTCCGGCAGGGAGCGCCCGGCCTGCCGCATGAACCACACCGGGGTGTGCGGCACCGGCTCACGCCGGCACGCCTTGAGGAAGGCGCTGTCGTACGTCGAAGTCGGCTGGCTGCCCGTCGGGCTCACGTTGGCGCTCACACCGGCCAGTCTCGCATGTCGCCCGAACCGTCCCGGCCGCCGGGATGCCGGGTCCCGGGGAGCGGGGGCGCGCGGCGGGGGTGCGGCGTGATCCGGACACCCCCGGACGGCACGGGTGTCCCTCCCTGCGCCGACGACCCGTTCCGCTTAATCTTCCCCGCATGGCTGCGGCTCAGGGACGACTGTCGGACGGCGCTGGCGGAATGGACGAACCGAAGGAGGCAGGGGGCACCACCGGACCCGGGGGTACGCCCCCGCTGCCCTTCCGGGCCGCTGTCGACGCGCTGCGCGGCGCGCGGCTGCGGCCGCAGATCGAGGTCGAGCCCACCCCCGCGCCGAAACGCCTCGCGCCGTACGCGTACGCGCTGGAGGCGGCGGTCGTGGACGGCGAGGAGGACCTCGCCGACGGCCGGCTGGTGCTGCTCCACGACCCGGCCGGGCACGACGCCTGGCGCGGCACGTTCCGGCTGGTGACCCTGGTCCGCGCGGAGCTGGAGCCGGAGATGGCGGCGGACCCGCTGCTGCCGGACGTGTGCTGGTCCTGGCTGACGGGTGCGCTCACCGCGCGCGGGCTGGCGTTCGGCGAGCCGAGCGGGACGGTGACGCGGGCGAGCTCCCACTACTTCGGCGGGCTGTCCGAGCGGCCGGCCGCCTCCCAGATCGAGATCCGCGCCTCGTGGACGCCGCGGGAGGGACTCGGCGGAGTGCCGGACACGGCGACCCATCTGGTCGCCTGGTGCGATCTGCTCGCGCAGGTGGCTGGGCTGCCGCCGACCGCGCCCGGGGACGCGTCGGTGGTGACGCTGCCGCAGCGGCGGGGACCCCAGTCGCGCTGAGGTCCGCCGGGTGGTCGGGTTTCGGCCAGTCGCAGAGGGAACCCCGTTGCCGTCCTGCTCAAACCTCACGGACGCCCCATTGGCCGTCTCTTTGTCGATACGGCCACATTCGGAAGCGTTCCGCCGCAGACCGAAACCGTTCGATCTTCGAATGATCGATCGCGCGTCCGAATTGCCCGGATTGTTACTCACCAGATCGTGATCATTTCCTAAAGGACATCAGGTTTGCTGCCGAAGACGACTGTGACCTTGAAAGCACGGTTCGTCCCCGGCTTCACCCCCACGAGCCGGCCCCGTCCCGCACCCCAGGAGGCCTGGTGTCCGTTCTCCTCGAGCAGCCCTCAAGCCTGGTCGCCTACCGCCCGAACAAGCCGACCGCCATGGTGGTCGTGGCCGACCCCCGCGTACGTTCCACCGTCACCCGCCATCTGTGGGCGCTCGGTGTGCGCGATGTGATCGAGGCCTCGTCCGTCGCGGAGGCTCGTCCCCGCATCGGCAACCCCCGCGACATCTGCGTCGCCGAAGTCCACCTGCCGGATGGTTCCGGCCTCACCCTCCTTTCCGAGACCCGCGCCGCGGGCTGGCCCAACGGCCTCGCCCTCTCGGCCGCCGACGACATCGGCGCCGTGCGCAACGCCCTCGCCGGCGGCGTGAAGGGTTACGTCGTCACCGGCACCCGCACCAACCTCGGGCTCCCCACCCGTCCCGGTGCGGCCCCCATCGGCGCGGCGGCCGCCCGCCTGCACCGCCGTCCCCCGGGTGCCCCGAGCCACCCGGGTGGCTACCGCGAGCTGTCCGGCCGTGAGGTCGAGGTGCTGCGGCTGGTTGCGGAGGGCCAGTCGAACAAGGCGATCGGCGTCTCGATGGGCCTGTCCGCCCTGACCGTGAAGAGCCACCTCGCCCGCATCGCCCGCAAGCTCGGCACGGGCGACCGCGCCGGGATGGTGGCGGTGGCCCTGCGCACCGGCATCATCCACTGACCCTTCCTCCTGCCGAGCCGTCCCCGGTCCGCTTCCCACTACCCCTGCCTCCTCCCGACCTGACGCTGCCCGCGCCCGCCGACGCCCCCGCGTCGGCGGGCGCCCTGGCGCGCACGGCCGCACCAAGGGCGGCGCGGGACCGGCGGCGGCCTGTTTTCGCTGGTCGGCGGGGTCACCGGGCCGAGGGGCGGGCCGGGTACCGGCCCGTACGGATACTCTTGACAGGTGACCGACGCCCACGACACCGCAGCAGACAGTTCACTGCGCACCACCGGAGGCGCCCCTCCGGACGACGGCGGATCCTCTGCTGCACAGGCGCCGATCCCCCTGCTGGAGCCCCGCGACGGCGTCCCCCCCGTGGTGGCCGACGAGGCCGCCCTCGCCGAGGTGGTCGCCGCCTTCGCCGCGGGCCGCGGACCCGTCGCCGTGGACGCCGAGCGGGCCTCGGGCTACCGCTACGGGCAGCGCGCCTACCTCGTCCAGCTCCGGCGCGAGGGCGCGGGCACGGCGCTGATCGACCCGGTCGCCTGCCCTGATCTGTCCGCTCTGAACGAGGCGCTGTCCGGCGTGGAGTGGGTGCTGCACGCCGCCACCCAGGACCTGCCCTGCCTGCGTGAGATAGGCATGGCGCCGACGCGGCTCTTCGACACCGAGCTGGCGGGCCGGCTGGCCGGGTTCCCCCGGGTCGGCCTCGGCGCGATGGTGGAGAACGTGCTCGGCTTCCTGCTGGAGAAGGGCCACTCCGCCGTCGACTGGTCCACGCGCCCGCTGCCCGAGCCGTGGCTGCGGTACGCCGCCCTCGACGTCGAGCTGCTGGTCGACCTGCGGGACGCGCTGGAGAAGGAGCTGGACCGGCAGGGCAAGCTGGACTGGGCGCGGCAGGAGTTCGACGCGATCGCCTCGGCGCCGCCGGCGGAGCCCCGCAAGGACCCCTGGCGCCGTACGTCGGGCATGCACAAGGTGCGCCGCCGCCGGCAGATGGCCGTCGTACGGGAGCTGTGGCAGACCCGGGACCGGATCGCCCGGCGCCGTGACGTCTCCCCCGGCAAGGTGCTGTCCGACGCGGCGATCGTCGAGGCCGCCCTCGCCATGCCGTCCAACCCCCACGCCCTGGCCGCGCTGAACGGCTTCGGCCAGCGGGTGGGCCGCCGCCAGCTCGAGCAGTGGCAGGCGGCGGTCGACCGGGCGAAGGCACTGAGCGAGGACCGGCTGCCCCAGCCGGGCCAGCCGGTGACCGGCCCCCCGCCGCCGCGCGCCTGGGCCGACAAGGACCCGGCGGCCGCGGCCCGGCTGTCGGCCGCGCGGGCGGGCGTGACCGCGCTCGCGGAGCGGCTGAACATGCCCGCGGAGAACCTGATCACGCCGGACACCGTGCGCAGGGTCTGCTGGGAGCCGCCGGCCCCGGCCACCGCCGAGACGGTCGCCGCGGCCCTGACCGCGCACGGCGCCCGCGCCTGGCAGGTGGAACAGGTGACTCCGGTCCTGGTGGCGGCCCTGACGAGCTGATCCCGCCGGCCCGGACGGACACGCCGGACCGCGACGCGCTCGCGTCCCCCCGTCCCACGCCCGGCGCGCGAGCCGGGCGGGTGCTTCGCCCACGTGCCACGATGCTGGCATGCGGGTTGTCGTGGTCGGGGCCGGGCAGGTGGGCGGGACCGTCGTCAAGTCGCTGGCCGAGACGCACGACTGCACGGTGATCGATGTCGACCGGGCGCGGCTGGAGGCCGTGTCGCACGCGTACGACGTACGGATCGTGCAGGGCAGCGGGACCCGGCGGGAGACGCTGCTCGACGCGGGCGTGGCGGACGCCGATCTGGTGATGGCCTGCACCTCGCGGGACGAGGTCAATCTCGTCACCGCCATGCTCGCGCGCAGGCTGTCGTCGGCGCGCACGGTCGTACGGGCCACCGGGACGGACTATCTGGGGGCCTGGCGGGCGGGTGACCTGGACGTGGACCTGCTGGTGTCGGCCGCGTTCGAGACGGCCGGAGCCGTGGAGCGTGTGCTGCGGGTGCCGGGCGCCCGGCACGTGGACTTCTTCGCCCACGGCGAGGTCGTCGTGCTCGGCGTCGACGTCCGCGGGACGGCGGCCACCCGGCTCGCCGGACGGCGGCTGCGGGAGACGGGGCTGCCCGCCGCGTCCCGGGTGGTCGCCCTGGTACGCGACGGGAACTGGACCGTGCCGGACGCGGACGAGGTCGTACGGGAGGACGACTGGATCATCGCGATGGCGTCCCCCACGGCTGCCCGCGCCTGGAGCCGGGTCGTCACCGGCGCCGATCCCGTCGACGACGTGGTGATCTACGGCGCGGGACGCATGGGCACGGCCGTGGCGCGGGTGCTGCTCGACCGGGGCGTCCGGGTGCGGATCGTCGAACCGGACGCGGACCTCGCCCGCGCGGCAGCCGCCACGCTGGACCGGGCGCGGGTGTTCCACGCGCGGGGCCTGGACCCGGCGTTCCTGCGCCGTGAGCGCATCGGCACGGCGGGCGCGGCGGTGCTGGCGGAGAAGGACGACTCCCGCAATCTGCACGCGGCGGTGCTGGTGAAGCTGCACGGCGTGCGGCTGACCCTGACGGTTCTCGACGACCCGGCCGCCGCCGAGGTGTTCGAGGCGGCGGGCACGGACGTGACGATCGACCCGGGTGACGAGACCGCCGAGAAGATGACCCGCTTCACGTTCGGGGAGCGCACCCACCAGATGGCGATCCTGGGCGACGACCGTTTCGAGGTGCTGGACGTGACCGTGCGACCCGGCAGCCGGTTCGCCCACTGTCCCGCCGGCGCGCTCCCCGGCGCCGCCGTGGGCGCGATCGTGCGGGACGGCACGGTGCTCTTCCCCGGCGCGGGGGACGAACTGCGGCCCGGCGACCGGGTCGTCGTCCTCACGGAGCCCGACCGCGCCCCCTCGATCGAGCACGACCTGTGAGGCCGCCAGGCCGGCTGCCGCACCGCCGCCGGTGGCTGCCACGCGCCCGGACCGACGTCGACGTGCGGACCGCGCTGGGCGTCGTCGGCGCCCTCCTCGCCTGGTTCGCTCTCGCGTTCGTGCCGCCGGCGGCGGTGGCGCTCGCGGCGGGCGAGCCGCCGTGGCCGTTCCTCGTCACCGGCTCGGCCGTGGCGCTGACCGGGCTGGCACTGAAGCGGCTGACGGGCCCGCGACCACCGCTGGGCGTGCGGGAGGGGTTCCTCGTCGTCGTCGCCGTCTGGCTGCTCGCGCCGGCGTTCGGCGCGGTGCCGTTCCTGCTCGGCGACGTCCCCCAGCTCGACCGTCCGGCCGACGCCTGGTTCGAGGCGATGTCGGGGTTCACCGCGACGGGCGCGACCGTGGTGGGCGACCTGGACGCGCTCGGCCCGGACATGCTGTTCTGGCGTCAGTTCTCCCACTGGCTGGGCGGCGCCGGCATCATCGTGCTGGCGCTCGCGGTGCTGCCGCGGCTGCGCATCGGCGGCCGTGAGCTGCTGCGGTCGGAGCTGCCGGGGCCGGTGGAGATCGAGACGCTCGGCGAGACCGTCCGGGGCACGGCCCGGCGGCTGTGGAAGGTGTATCTGGCGGTGACGGCAGCCGGCGTCCTGGCGCTGGCCGCCCTGGGGTGGGCCGGCCTCGACCGGCGGATGGGCCTCTTCGACGCGTTCTCCTACGCGACGTCCGCCGTGTCCCTCGGCGGGTTCGCCCCGCACGACGACTCGGCGCGGGGTCTCGCGCCGGTGACGCAGTGGGTGCTGTGCGGGCTCATGGCGGTGGCGGGGGTGAACCTGCTGCGGCTGTACCGGCTCGCGGTGCTGCGTCAGGTCCGGGCCGCCGCGCGGGACGAGGAGCTGAAGCTGTACGCCGTTCTGCTCGTCGTCGGCTCGGGCGTCGTGACGGCGGAACTGTGGGCCGCCGGTGACGCGGGCGGGGCCGGCGCCATGCGGCACGGGGCGTTCCAGGCGGTGTCGGTGATGACCACGACCGGTTTCGCCACGGTCGACTGGGCGGCCTGGGGCACGGCCGCCACGCTCACCCTGCTGGCGCTGATGTTCGCCGGGGCGTGCGCCGGGTCGGCGAGCGGTTCGGTCAAGGTCGTCCGCCATCTCGTGATCTTCCGCTTCGCCCGGCGCGAGCTGGAGCAGGCGGTACACCCGGACGCGGTCCTGCCGGTGCGGGTGAGCGGCCGGGTGATCGGCGGGCAGGTGCTCCGCTCGGTGCTGCTGTACGCGCTGCTCTATCTGCTCGTCCTGGCGGTGGGGACGTTCGGCCTGGCCCTGGACGCCGGGGCGGACGCGGGCGGCGCCGGTGTGTTCACCACGCTGGGCGCCGCCGCGGCCTGCCTCGGCAACGTCGGCCCGGCCTTCGGGGAACTGGGCCCGGCCGGCTCGTACGCGCCGCTCGGCGGGGCGTCGAAGGTGATCCTCGGCGCGCTGATGCTGCTCGGCCGGATCGAGATCGTGCCGCTTGCGGTGCTGCTCCGGCGTGGCTACTGGCGCGCGTAGGCACGCCGGCACGGCTTCGGCGCGGAGGTGGCGCGTACCCTGTTCGGGACGCTCACCGGGGACGGCCCGGGGGGCGGCCCCGGCCGCGCGGGGAAGTCCGTTGTTACGGGGGTCACTTGACCTCAATTCCGGCGCACCGTCCGCATGCGTCGCCGGTGACCGGGAATACGCGGAACGAGGCACAGGTCCACCTCTCGCTCCACAGCGGGAGCATAGGTTAGCCTCGTCCCGGCTGCTCTTCCTGCGAAAACGCCCGCACCCCCACGTCGGAGAGTGTTTCCTGCGGAGCGGCCCGAACTCCGAACGGAAAATCTCTGACAGGAACAAGGGGCACCATTTCATGGAACCCACCCAGGTCCGCCCGGCCAATCCGCAGCATTCGGACACACTCCCCCACACGTCCGAAAACTACAGGACAGCGACGATCCGCACGCCCGAGATACGTGTGGAGAAATACGGCAACTGGGAGATCGAGTACGAGTTCACGCCCGCTGCGGGTGATCACGGCAACCTGCTCGTGGTGTTTTCCTCCGTGGGCTCGAAGTACGGATTCGGCGCCGCCCTTTCGGGCGTCCAGTGCAACGTGCTGAGAATCCGCGACCGGTTCGACGGAGGCCCGTCGTACTACGTGGCGCGGGCGATGGACTTCTCCGTTTCGGACGCCGTCGAGGAACTGATTACCCACTATCGGGAAAAGCTCGGCCTGGCGCGGGAGACGGTGGTTCTCGCCGGTTCCTCGAAGGGCGGCAGCGCCGCCATTTTCTACGCGCTGAAGTACGGCTACCGGCACATCGTCGCCTCCACGCCGCAGTACTTCATCGGCAGCTACTCCCAGGGGCACGGCGTGCTCGGCGAGTGGGTGCTCGGCGAGGGGCAGCCGCAGGAGAACGTGGACCGCCTCGACTCGGTGCTTCCGGAACTCCTGGCCGAGACCACCGACCTCGACCGGAACATCTACCTGTTCTCCTCGACGAAGGACTACCAGTACGAGGAACACGTCGTCCATTTCCTCCCGGCTCTGCGGAAGTACTCCAACTTCAACTTCTTCATGGTGGAATCGCCCGCCCTGGTGAAGCACGCGGAGGTGACGCGGCAGGGCCTCTCGGTGATCCTCAGCGTCATCTACGCGCTGACCGAGGGGACGGTGCCGCGGTTCGGCGAGGTGCAGATCGGCTCCAACGAGGTGGACGGGGACGCCGCCACCGAGCACCTGTCGGACCTGCGGGCGCGGGACACCGCGGCGGGCGTGCTGACGGCCGCGCAGCTCACCCCCGAGCAGGCCACGCTCTCCGGGCACGCCTTCCTGCCCGGCGTCTCCGCCGAGCAGGGCGAGGAGGCCGGGGCGCGGGAGACCAAGCAGCTGGTGCTGGTCCGCGACGAGCAGGCGTGGGTGGCCGACGCGAAGACCGTGCCGGTGGACCAGCTCTATCTGAAGTACTTCGACACGCACTTCGCGTCCTACAAGGACGGCGGCTTCACCTGCGAGGCGCGGGAGCTGTTCGACGCGCTGCCCGACGGTGTGTACGACGTGTTCGCCCGGGTGACCAGCGAGAGCGAGGACATCGACCGCAGGGTGCCGCTGGTCGCCTACCGGGCGATCGACCGGCGCGCCGCCTCCGGGGGGCGCGAGGTCATCCTCAGGGGTGACGCGAAGAGCGTCCGGGTGATCAAGCGCGACCTCACGGCGGCCGGCCCCGGCGGGTCCGTGTTCTCGCTGAAGCGGTTCGCGACGGAGGGCCCGAGACTCCGGGTCCACGGCGTCTTCTTCCTCCCCGGCCGCAACGCCGACCGCGCCACCCACTCGACGTACTACCTCACACTGCGCGGCGCGGACAGCACGCACACCGTCGCCCTCAAGGCGGTGAAGCGGGAGGACAAGGTGCGCCCGCACATGGCGCCGGGCGACTTCGGGTCGTACTCCTTCGGGTACTTCACCGCGGTGGACAAGGACGGCGTGGACCTGTCGGACGTGCCGCCGGGGACGTACACGGCGGAGATCGCCATGAGCGTCGGCGGCGGGCTGTTCGCGCACCAGGCCGGTGAGCTGGAGGTGCGGGAGGACCGGGCCTCCTCCGTGGCCCGCCGGACCTCCGGCCGGAACGAGCGGGTCATCACCCGGGCGCGGCTGCGCCGGGGCCTGCGGCGGCGGCTCTGGCGGTCGTAGCACCGCCCCGGACGTCACTGGACGTCACACGACCGGCTCCCGTTCGCGGGGGCCGGTCGTGTGATGTTCGCCGCTCCGGCCGACGGGGGTGTGCAGTGACGTTACCCGCAAGTAGCATGGGCCGTAAGCAAGCGCTCAGCATCCCGTACCTGGAGGAGAGCCATCGTGCCTCGTACCGTCAGGGACGTCGTCTTCGTCGACGGCGTCCGTACCCCGTTCGGCAAGGCGGGCCCGAAGGGCATCTACCACGAGACCCGTGCCGATGACCTCGTCGTCAAGGCGATCCGGGAGCTGCTGCGCCGCAACCCGGGTCTCGACCCGAAGAAGATCGACGAGGTCGCCATCGCCGCGACCACGCAGATCGGCGACCAGGGCCTGACCATCGGCCGTACGGCGGGCATCCTCGCGGGTCTGCCGCAGTCGGTGCCGGGCTACTCCATCGACCGCATGTGCGCCGGCGCGCTGACCGCCGTCACCACGGTGGCCGGCTCCGTCGCCTTCGGCGCGTACGACGTCGCCATCGCGGGCGGTGTCGAGCACATGGGCCGCCACCCGATGGGCGAGGGCGTGGATCCGAACCCGCGCTTCGTCTCCGAGAAGCTGGTCGACGAGTCCGCCCTGTTCATGGGCATGACCGCGGAGAACCTGCACGACCGCTACCCGTCGATCACCAAGCAGCGCGCCGACGAGTACGCGGTGCGCTCCCAGGAGAAGGCCGCCAAGGCGTACGCCAACGGCAAGATCCAGGCCGACCTGGTGCCGATCTCGGTGCGCCGCACCAGCCCCGAGGGCGGGGAGACGGGCTGGGGCCTGGTCACCGCCGACGAGCCGATGCGCCCGGGCACCACCCTGGAGAACCTGGCCGGCCTGAAGACGCCGTTCCGCGTGCACGGCCGGGTCACCGCGGGCAACGCGGCCGGTCTGAACGACGGCGCCACCGCCTCGGTCATCGCCTCCGAGGACTTCGCCCGCGAGAACGGCCTGCCGGTCAAGATGCGCCTGGTCTCCTACGCCTTCGCCGGCGTGGAGCCCGAGGTCATGGGCTACGGCCCGATCCCGGCCACGGAGAAGGCGCTCGCCCAGGCGGGCCTGTCCATCTCCGACATCGGCCTGTTCGAGATCAACGAGGCCTTCGCCGTCCAGGTCCTCGCGTTCCTGGAGCACTACGGCATCGCCGACGACGACGCCCGCGTCAACCAGTACGGCGGCGCCATCGCGTTCGGCCACCCGCTGGCCTCCTCCGGCGTCCGTCTGATGACGCAGCTGGCCCGCCAGTTCGAGGAGCAGCCGCACGTCCGCTACGGCCTGACGACCATGTGCGTCGGCTTCGGCATGGGCGCGACGGTCATCTGGGAGAACCCGCACTTCGAGGGGGACAAGTGAGCACCACCGCTGAGCTTTTGAAGGGTGCGGCCGAGCTGTTCCCGGGTGAGGTCGTCACGCAGGCGCACGTGCGCCACTTCGACCTGCCGCTGGGCGCCGGGCGCTTCGCCCTGATCACCCTGGACAACGGCCACGACCACACCAAGCCGACCACCCTCGGCCCGCAGTCGCTGGCGAACATCGACGCCGCGATCGACCAGGTCGAGAAGGAGGCCGCGGACGGCGAGATCGTCGGCGTCGGCGTCACCGGCAAGCCGTTCATCTTCGCGGTCGGCGCCGACCTCAAGGGCGTCGAACTGCTGAAGCGCCACGAGGACGCGCTGGCCATCGGCAAGGGCGGCCACGACGTCTTCAAGCGGCTGTCGAAGCTGGCCGTGCCGACCTTCGCGTACTACAACGGCGCCGCCATGGGCGGTGGCGTGGAGATCGGTCTGCACTGCACGTACCGCACGGTGTCCGCGGCGCTGCCCGCGTTCTCGCTGCCCGAGGTCTTCCTCGGCCTGGTGCCCGGCTGGGGCGGCTGCACCCTGCTGCCGAACCTGATCGGCGCGGAGAAGGCCGTCTCGGTGATCATCGAGAACAGCCTCAACCAGAACAAGCAGCTCAAGGGCAAGCAGGTCTACGAACTCGGCATCGCGGACGCGCTGTTCGAGGGCGCGGACTTCCTGGAGCAGTCGCTGATCTGGACCGCGTCCGTCCTCAAGGGCGAGATCACGGTGGAGCGTCCGGCGATCGACCGCGGCGAGGCCTGGGACCAGGCCGTCGCCAAGGGCCGCTTCGTCGCGGACTCCAAGGTGCACGGCGCGGCCCCGGCCGCCTACCGCGCCCTGGACATCATCGCCGAGGCCAAGGACGGCGACCTGCAGAAGGGTTACGACGCCGAGGACCAGGCGCTCGCCGACCTGATCATGGGTGGTGAACTGCGCGCCGGTATCTACGCGTTCAACCTGGTGCAGAAGCGCGGCAAGCGTCCCGCGGGCGCCCCGGACAAGAGCCTGGCGCGTCCGGTCACCAAGGTCGGCGTCGTCGGCGCCGGTCTGATGGCCTCCCAGCTCGCGCTGCTGTTCCTGCGCCGCCTCGAGGTGCCGGTCGTCCTCACGGACATCGACCAGGAGCGCATCGACAAGGGTGTGGGCTACGTCCACGCCGAGATCGACAAGCTGCTCGGCAAGGGCCGCATCAACCAGGACAAGGCCAACCGCCTCAAGGCGCTGGTCACCGGTGTGCTGGACAAGGCCGAGGGCTTCGCGGACGCGGACTTCGTCATCGAGGCCGTGTTCGAGGAGATGGGCGTCAAGCAGCAGGTGTTCGCGGAGGTCGAGGCGGTCGCCCCGGCGCACGCGATCCTCGCGACGAACACCTCGTCCCTGTCGGTCACCGAGATGGCGTCGAAGCTGCGGCACCCCGAGCGGGTCGTCGGCTTCCACTTCTTCAACCCGGTCGCCGTCCTGCCCCTGCTGGAGATCGTCCGCGGCGAGAAGACCGACGACGCGTCGCTGGCCACGGCGTTCGGTGTCGCCAAGAAGCTGAAGAAGACCGCGGTACTGGTGAAGGACGCCCCGGCGTTCGTCGTCAACCGCATCCTGACCCGCTTCATGGGCGAGATCCAGAACGTCATCGACGAGGGCACGCCCGTCGAGGTCGCGGAGAAGGCGGTGGAGCCGCTCGGCCTGCCGATGTCCCCGCTGGTCCTCCTCGAGCTGGTCGGCCCCGCGATCGGCCTGCACGTCTCGGAGACGCTCAACCGGGCGTTCCCGGACCGCTTCACGGTCTCCCCGAACCTGAAGGCGGTCGTCGAGGCCGGCAAGCGCGGCTTCTACGTCTACGACTCCGGCAAGCCCGAGCTCGACCCCGAGGTCGCGGCGCTGCTGAAGCAGGGCGACACCGTCCTGACGGAGGAGCAGGTCCGCGACCGGGTGCTGGACGCGGTGGCCCAGGAGATCGGCCTGATGCTCGACGAGGGCGTCGTCGCCGAGGCCCAGGACATCGACCTGTGCCTCATCACCGGCGCCGGCTGGCCCTTCCACCTGGGCGGCATCACCCCGTACCTGGACCGCGAGGGCGTCTCCGAGCGGGTGAACGGGAAGCGGTTCCTGGAGCCTGGGGTGGCGAGCGTTCCCGCGTAAGCGCCGCGCCCGCCTGACCTGAGAGGCGCGGGGCGCCACATGCCTGCTGCGGCAGACGTGTGGTGCCCCGCGCCTCTTGCCGTCGGACCACTCACCCGCGCCGGGCGGGCGGCATCACCGCCCGCCCGGCCGGGGCTCAGACGTCCGCCGCCGCCAGCTGCGCGATCGCTGCCGTGGCGCGTGCGCAGTTGTCGCGGTCCTGGAAGGCGAAGAAGGCACGGGCACGGCGGTCGTACTCCGCCTCGCGCACGCAGCCGTTGCCGAGGTAGCGGATCACCTCGGTCACCACTTCCTCGACGTCGCCGCAGACCGGCCCGAACCCGTCGTACACCGCGTTGAAGTAGCCCTTGCGCGCGTGCTTCGCCCAGTACTCGTCCGGGTCGAAACGGGCGTAGACGAGCGGCGTGCCGAGATAGGCCATGTCGAAGTGGACCGAGGACCAGTCGGTGATGAACAGGTCGCACTGACGCAGGGCCGTCTGGACGCTGACCTTCGTCTGGTCCAGACGCTGCACCCGCGGATGGTCCGGAACGACCCCGTCGACCATGTTCCGCATCTCGTAGTGCGGGAGGAAGTCCAGCACGTAGTCGTAGTGCTCCAGCGCCTCCATCAGCTTCGGGTGGCTGAGCAGCCGCACCAGGAAGTCCCGGTAGGCCGACTCCCGGAAGATCTCGTCCACCGCTTCCTTGTCGGCACCGTCCTGCTGGAGGTAGGAGGGGACCGTCAGGTACTTGCGCCAGGTGGGCATCAGCAGGACACGGCGCCGGCCGCGGTCCGGCTGGAGCGCGTCGAACCGGGGGAAGCCCAGAGCCTTGGCCTGGTCCCAGTAGTGCATGTGCTCGGAGAAGTACTCGGCCTCCCGGTCGCTGGTCGCGAACACCAGGTCCACCCCGGTCCGGTTGCGGTGCAGGGCCTTGCTGCCGTCCTCGTCCGTGACCCCGTGCTGGAGGAAGACCCGCCGGGCGCCGACGCGCCAGTTGAGGTGCTTGAGGTAGGCGGTGCGGTTCCAGCCGTCGGGGAGCATGTACGAGTCGATGTCGTAGGCGTTGATGAGCAGCGACGCGTGCAGCATGAGCAGCTTGTGCTTCCAGGAGCTGTGCGCCACCACGTTGCCCAGGCCCTTCAGCTTGGCGCGGTCGGGGCTGTCCTTCTCGATGATGTAGTAGGCCTTGCGCCGGGGTTCGTGCTTCCGCAGATACCGGAACAGATGCAGGCTGTTGTCCTGGGCCGTGTCCCTGCGCTCACCGATCAGCCAGATCTCCTTGCGGCGGAAGAACCGGAGGGTGGACCGCCGGATGGCGCGGGCACGCCAGAAGGGCGCCTTGTGCTTCTTCTGGTCCTCGTCCAGGCCCTCCAGGAAGTCCTCCCAGGCCTTGTCCCCGGCGCGGCCCCGCGCTTGCCGGACGACCAGCACGGCGTTGTCCTTGCCCTTGGACAGGGGGAGCACATAGCGGTCCGCGACCTTCATCGGCCGCGCGCTGCGCAGCATCGCGGTGGTGATCATGCACTGGCGGGAAACGTCACGGCCGGACGTGCAGAACACCAGCTTCAGCGGGAACTCGCCGTCCCCGAGGGCATGGGCCGGGACGACAGCCTCGAACCCGCCCCAGGCCAGGTCGTCGCGCGTGGCCATGAGGTCACTGCGCCACACCTGCTGTGCGGGCACCAGCTGACCGCTCTTCTCCACCCACAGTTTGAGGGAGGTACGCATGGGCTTGCTCATCGGAAGGCCGTTGAGCACGAAACGGCCGGCCACGAGCATCTCCCCGGACCTGGCGTTCGCACGGATCCGCTCCACGTGCACGCTGGTGGAGGAAATCTTCGTCAGCGGGAGCAGCACGCTCTGCACCGCGATGTCGAGGTAGAGGTCTCCGCCGCGTCCGTAGACTCCCCTGAGGGAGCGCTCCGGGTGCGCGAAGAGCTCGAACGAGTTCATGTACATGGCCAGGAAGGGCACCCGGTGGCGGGTGTCGTGCGTGGAGGCCAGGACAGCGTCGGGCGGTACCAGCGTGAAGACGGCACGGGCGCGCTCGAACAGCCTGAACAGTTCGGGCTCGGGCAGGACCTGAGGCGCGCGCAGGGCGAAACCCTGGTAGCTGCGTACCAGGAACCGGTTGA
Organism: Streptomyces werraensis; assembly: GCA_014656175.1. Classification (GTDB taxonomy): domain Bacteria; phylum Actinomycetota; class Actinomycetes; order Streptomycetales; family Streptomycetaceae; genus Streptomyces; species Streptomyces werraensis. The sequence goes on along the minus strand of BNBX01000002.1, from coordinate 353,840 downwards.
GGACCTCCTGCCGGTGGCCGGAGAGGTGACGCCTGAAGGTCATCAGGTACTCCTCCAGGAGGAGGTGGTCCCAGTAGTTCTCCGGACGTTCCCACAGCTTGTCCATCGTCGAGTCCTCCGCCGCCCGCTTGCGGTAGCGGTAGACCGTGGTGGGCACCACCGCGATACGGTCGGCGAGCAGCATCGCGGGGACCGAGAAGAAGGCGTCCTCGAAGTGCACGCCCTCGCGGAACCGGATGTTGTTCGCACGGACGAATTCGAGGTCGAAGAGTTTGTGGCAGGCGCTGCCGCCGTGGATCATCTCCGGGATGTTCTCGATGCCGGGGTGCACCTGGACCTGCTTCCCGAAGTACCGCAGCCACGGCCACTTGGTCTCCTCCGGGAACGTCTCCATGCGCCCGATGGTGAGCGGCACGCCCTCCTTGACCGCGGTCCGCCACATCGACTCCAGGGCGTCCTCGGGCAGTACGTCGTCGGAGTCGCAGAACGTGATGTAGCGGGCGTCGACCAGGTCCATTCCCGCGTTCCTGGCCCCGCCGGCCTTCCCCTCCGGATGCACGAGCGCCCACACGTTCTGGTGCGCCGCGGCGAACCGCGCGGCGATCTCGGGCGAACTGTCGCTGCTGCCGTTGTCGACCACTATCACCTGGCAGCTGTCGAAGATCGTCTGGCGTGCCAGCGAGTCCAGGCACTCCTGGAGGTATCTCTCCGTGTTGAAGACGGGCACCACGACGGCGACGGCGTAGAGGGGATCGAGCACGTGTAACTCCTGTTTTCTGACGACACCCCATCTCTGGAGCGGACAATGATCAGTGCGGGGCGGATTCGACCACGAGCTGGGCGTTCCCGCCGTCGGCGGTGATGCGTGCCGAGCCGCGGGAGCCGCTGACGGGCGGCCGGTGGCTCAGGGCCGGGGAGACCGAGCAGGGGCGCGAGACGTCCCTGCCGCGGGTGCACACCACCAGGCGTACGGGGAAGGAACCGGCCGGGAACTGCGCGGGGTCGACGGTCACGGTGAACACCGCTCCCCCCTGCCCGGGCGCGTCCTGGACCTGTCCGTGGTTCACCGCCGGAAGCGTCCTGCCGCTGCGCTCGAACCAGACCTGGAGGTCCAGCCCGCCCAGCAGCGGGTCGGGGATCCCGTTGACCGAGAAGCTGCCGTGGAGCACCACGGTTCCGCCCTCGCCCCCGGTCATTCCCTCGATCCGTGCCGGGACGGAGGAGACCTTGGTGAGCGGCAGTCCCCAGGACGTGCCCGGATAGTCGACGTAGAGGTCGCCCTCACGGCCGTGGACGGGGCCCAGCACGGAGGCCGGCCGGTAGAAGAGGTCGAAGTCCGCGAAGTGCAGCGCGAGGTAAGGCAGTCGGTGCCTGGTGTCGTTCGTGCTCCGGGCGACCTGCTCGGAGGTGATTCCCCAGTAGAGCGCGCGGCAGCGTTCGAAGAGCTGCCGGCAGTCGGCCTCACCGAAGATCTGCGGGGCCCTCACCAGGAAGCCCTGCATGCTGCGGATCAGGAACCGTTCCAGGGTTTCCTGCTGGTACGGCGTGAGTCCCTGGCGCATCCCGGCGAGGTACTCGAGCATCAGCAGCTGATCCGCGTAGTTCTGCGGGAGGTCCCAGATGGTGTCCATCACGGAGGTGCCGTCGCCGCGCCTGCGGTACTCGTACACCGGGGCGTCGACCAGCGCGATGCGTTCCGACAGCAGCAGTGCGGGGATCGAGACGTAGGCGTCCTCGAAAGCGGTGCCGGTGCCGAACCGGATGCCCTGCGAGCGGAGCAGGTCGAGGTCGAACATCTTGTTCCAGCAGGACGCCGAGTGGATCAGATCGGGGATGTCCACGACGCTGCCCACGGTCTTGACGCTCTTGCCGAAGTACTTGTGCCAGGGGGCCTTGACCGGCTTCGGCACATGCTTCTCACGGCCCACGACGACCGTGGCCCTGGTCTTGACGATGGTGTTCCGCAGCACCTCCAGGGACCGCTCGGGCACGATGTCGTCGGCGTCCCAGAAGACGATGTACGGCGTCACGGCCATGTCCATGCCCATGTTGCGGGCGTCTCCGGCCCGGCCCTGGGGCTCCGAGACCAGATCGACGTTGCCGTGCCGGGCGGCGAATTCCTCCGCGATCGCCACCGACCGGTCCGTGCTGCCGTTGTCGACGAGGATCACATGGGCACGCGCGAATGCGGTCTGCGCGGCCACCGAGTCCAAGAACTCCGCGAAGAAGTTCTGGACGTCGCGGAACGGCACGACGACCGTCACGTCACGCTCGACTTGGGACACAATTCCTCCTGGCACACCACATCAATGATTCGATCCCCGGACGAGACGCTCGATCGCTTCCGACGTCCTCACGTTGTTCTGCCGGTCCCGGTGGGCGAAGAACTGCTCGGCCCGCCACTGGTAGTGGGGCTCCCTGCGGCAGCCGCCTCCGAGGTAGCGGACCACCTCGCCCACGACCTCGTCGACGGTCTCGCCGACCGGCCCGAAGCCGTCCCGGCGGGCGTCGAAGTAGCCCTTCCGGTAGTGGCCGTCCCAGTACTCCTCGGCGTCGAACTGCGCGTACACCACGGGAGTTCCGAGGTAGGCGACGTCGAAGGCCGTGGACGACCAGTCCGTCACGAAGAGATCACACCGCCGCATGGCCTCCTGCACACCGACTTCCGTCTGGTCGACCACTCGGACCCGGTCCCGCCCCGGGACCATTTCTCCGAGCATCGACCGCATCTCGTAGTGCGGCAGGAATTCCAGCGTGTAGTCGTGGAGTTCCAGGGCGGCGAGAAGCTGCGGGTGATTCAGGAACCGGTCCATGAACTCCCGGTACGCGGAGGCGAGGAAACGGTCACGCATGGCCCGGTGCGCGTCGCTCGCACTCTCGTCACGGCTGTACGAGGCGACGGTCAGATAGGCCCGCCACGTCGGCATGAAGAGGACGGTGCGGCTGCCCCGGTCCGGGACCAGCGCGTCGAAACGGGGGAAACCGGTCACCTCCACCTGTCCCTCGTAGCCGAGTTCCTCCGACAGGAACCGCGCCTCCTGCCGGCTCACCGCCAGGATGAGGTCGACGCCCGTACGGTTGCGGTGCAGCCCTTTGCTGACGTCCTTGTCCGTCACTCCGTGCTGGAGGAAGACCCTGCGGGCGCCCACCCGCCAGTTCACGTGCTTGAGGTAGCGGGTGCGGTCCCAGCCGTCGGGCAGCATGTAGGTGTCGATGTCGTAGGAGTTGACCAGGACGGACGCGTGCAGCATCAGCAGCTTGTGCTTCCAGGAGCTGTGCGCGACGACGTGCCCCAGCCCTGACAGACGGGCCCGGTCGGCGCTGCCCGCCCGGATGAGGTAGTACGCTCCGCGCCGCTTCTCCACCGTGCGCGCGTGCCGGAACAGGTGCCAGCTGTTGTCCTGTGCGGTGTCGCCCCGCTCGCCGAACAGCCAGATCTCCCGGCCGAGGAACAGCGGTGCCAGGGGCTTGGTGAGCAGCCGGATCAGCCGCTGTTTCCAGAACGGCCTGCGCCGCAGCACGTGCTTGGCGTCCTTCGCGAGGAGGCCGCGCAGGACGCCGCGCCCGCGCGCCGCACCGTGGACCATCAGGACGGCCCGGTTCTTGCCTTTCCAATGGGGCACGACCCGGGTCCGGCCGTGCTTCACGACGCGCGCCCCGCGCAGGTAGCCGGCGGCGACCAGGCACGGGGTGGCCGCCTGACCGCCCTCGGAGTCGATGACGAGTTCGAGGTCGTGGACGCCTTCTCGCAGGGCGTCGAGGGGCAGGTCCGCGGTGAAGCCGCCCCACTCCGTGTCGGTCCGGGTGTTCTTCAGGTCCCGTCGGCGGACCTGCGTGGCGGGGACGCTAAGGCGGCTGCCCCTCACACGCAGACCCAGGTGCCCCGCCAGTGGGCGGACGAGGGGCATGCCGCTGACCTCGAACCGTCCGGCGAGCCGCAGCATCCCCGTTCCCGGCACCCGGCGCACGTGTTCCAGGTGAGCTGTGAAAGGGGAGGCCTGCGCCAACGCGCCCAGCTGCTGCGGCGCTCCGTCCACGAGGTACGGAACGCCGTCGCGCACGGACAGCTTGTGCAGTCGGGCCGCCCGGTCCGCGAACAGGGCGTAGTCCCCGGTGACGAAGGCGAGATAGGCCACGCGATGGCGCGCGTCCGCGGTGGCCCGGACGATCAGGTCGGGCGGGACGTCCCAGTAGACCGCGCGGCACCGCGAGAAGATCTCCTCGAGCTCCGCGCCCTCGAAGAGATCGGGTGCCCGAAGCGCGAATCCCTGGTAGCTCCGCACCAGGAACAGGTCGAGCACCGCCTTGGAGGCGTCGGGCAGGCCCGCACCCAGCCGGTGCAGATACTCGACGAGCTGAAGGTGGTCCCAGTAGTTCTGCCGCCGCGTCCATATCGCGTCCATGGTGGAGTCGCCCGCGGCGCGCTTGCGGTACCGGTAGACGCAGGCGTCGACCAGGGCGATCCGTGTGGCGAACAGAAGCGCGGAGACACCGACGTAGGCGTCCTCGAAGTGGACTCCCTCCGCGAAGCGGATCCCGTAGGAGCGGAGATAGGAAAGGTCGAACAGCTTGTTGCAGGCACTGGCGCTGTGCACCAGTTCAGGCGCCTCGGCGAGGCCGGCGAAGGTCCGGTCGCCCTTGCCGAAGTGATGCTTCCAGGCCCATTTGGTCGGCCGGGGGAAGGTCTCCATGGCGCCGACCACCACGGGGGCGCCGGTCGCCAGGGAGGCGTCCAGCATGCGTTCGATCGCGGTGGGCGGGAGAACGTCGTCGGAGTCGCAGAATGTGATGCGCGGACCGGTCGCGCGGTCCATGCCGAGGTTGCGGGCCGCTCCCGCGCCGCCGCCGTGGCGGACCAGGACGGTGACGTTGGCATGCCGGCGGGCGAACTCCGCACAGAGGCGGTACGAGCCGTCCGTACTGCCGTTGTCGACGAGCACGACCTCGCAGCGCTCGAACACCGTCTGCGCCTCGATGGAGGCCAGGCATTCCTCGAGGTACTGCTCCACGTTGTGAACCGGCACGACCAGCGTGACGTCGTAGGTGCTCATGTGCCGCTGAGCTCACTGGCGGGCGCGAGGGCGTGGTCCTGTTCCACGGCCTCATACGGACTGGGCACCGGGAAGTAGGCGTCAAGGAAACGTTTCAGCATGGCTCGCTGGGCTTCCGGGTCGGTGGAGTCCACGGTGTCGTTGAGACAGAAGGTGTCCATGTTGCGCCTGGCGAGAAGCAGATTCAGACGGCGCTGGGCCAGGTCGGACGAAAGGTCGACGTACCGGTACTGGATCTCCCCGACCGTGGCCCGGGCGGAGTGGTACGCGAAGTAGTGGTGCAGCGACGAGGCGATCGGCACGTCGCCGGGGGATCGAAAGCGTGAGTGCTGGGTGGCCGCATGCTGCTCCACGAAGGTTTCCTCTATCTCCTGCAGGACGCTCCTGCGCAGTGCGTGCGGCGTGTGCTTCACCTTCTGCGATATGGCGGTACCGAACTTCTGCGCGATGATCCAGCGGCTGTTCTTGCCGGCGGCGTTGACCGGCAGGTCGGTCGGGGAGATCGCTCCCCCCGGTATCAGCGCGGGCGAGGGGAAGAACTTGGTGATGCCGTTCGGGTGGAAGAAGTGCGAGGGCGTGACCGGCCGGCCGAAGAACACGTCGTCGTTCAGGTAGAGGAAGCACTCCGAGAGGCCCGGTATGTGGTGCAGCTGGCTCTCGATGGCGTGCGAGTTGAACGTCGGAAGCGCGGAGGCGTCGGAGAAGATTTCGCGGTGGTCCACCACGCGGAAGTTCGGCTGCGTCCGAAGCCACGACGGGGCCTGGCCCGCCGTCACCAGGTAGATGTTGCGCACCCAGGGCGCGTTCTGGTGGAGCGACCTCAGCGAATAGCGCAGCTCGTCCCGGCTGGTGTACCGGGAGTCGTTCGCCGCCTGTTCGTGCAGCTCCTGCGTACGGACGCCGTTGCGCGCCCGGTCGCGCGACGCCCGCCAGGCCGGGTCGGAGTCGTCGACCCAGGTGTAGACGACGTCGATGGGGAACTGGTGGTCCTCCGGGAGCGGGACGGCGAACTCGGCGAGCGTCCTGGCCTCACCCGTGTGATACAGGGGAGGTATCGGGCTGAAGAGGCTCTGCGGCGCCGACTTGCGCGGCGAGCCGGCCGGGACGGCGTCGATGACACGGTTGGGGCGCGGGGCACACAGCTGACCGTCCCGCTCCGTCCACATCTCCACGTCACAGCCGTTGGCCGCGCCGAAGACCAGCTGCTGGGTGGGATCGCACACGTACCAGGCGACCCGCAGGACCTTGTGGTTGCGCAGCTGCCGCCACGACCGCTCGTCGTGGCCGGGTTGCATGCGGGCTTCGTTTCCCCCCGCCGGGCCCACATAGCCCGGAGCCTGCTCGAAGGCCAGCCGCAGCAACTCCTCGACCACGGGGCGAGCGGCGGCGGGGACCGCGACCGCGGGCAGCCCGGATCTCGTGCCCCGGACACAGAAGTAGTCGACGCCCGCCGTCTCCAGGAGGGAGACCACGATGTTCAAGTTGCGCGCGCGGGCCGCCCAGTCCGTCGCGCCCTCGACCAGCAGCGCACGCATGTGGCGGCGGCCCACCCGGACGACCCGCCGGCTGTAGGCGGGGCTGTGGCGGGGCGCGTTCCTCCTGCCGCCCATCGCCCAGACCACGGCGGCGGAGCGCACGGAGTCGGCGGCGACGAGCGACGACTTCACGGCCTTGCGCACCGGGCTCGGCACTCCCCGCGCGACAACCTGTCTCGCCCCGGTCGGCAGTGCCGCCCGGTACGCCGAGATCAGCGCTCCGGCTTCAGGGTTGTCCGAGCCGCCCACGAGGCTTCCACCATCCATGCCCAGCGGCTCCGCCCTCGAGGCTGTCGCACACCTCTCGGTGCGGCCTCGGCGTGGAGGAAGCTCGCACCACCGAATTCGGGGCCTAACATCCCCAACGTCACAATCACCGCACAGCGGCGAACCATCAAACTTTCACATAATCGTTTCTTAAAAGTCCAGGTGGAGAAGCTTTTTGGCAGCCTGTGAGGACGTGACAATCATCACTGATGGGCCGTACAACCTTTGGTCGCTCTAGCTTTCCAGGCCGGTCTGGTGTATAGAGCGCTCGAGGGTGGCGCCGCCCTTACTCGACCGGGCAGCGCGGCGGGGTCTGCTCAGCCGACGGGCAGGGGATGCCAGTCGGACAACGTCAGACCGGGTTCCGGCCGCTGCCGGTTCACCAGGACGTTTCCGTCCCCGGTGACGACCGCCACGACGACCCGTCCCCGCCCGTCCAACGCCAGGGCCGGGGTTCCGAGGCAGGCGACCCCGGTGTCGGTCCACCACAGCCCCTCCGCCTCGCCGCCGGTGCCGCAGACACCGATGACGGCGGTCCCCGTACGCCCCCGGTGGGCGAGGACCGTGCAGTCGTAACCGTCCAAGGTGGCGCGGAGCGTGGCGAGCGGCCCCTCCCCCGGGGCCCCGCCCACGGGAAAGGCCCATTCACCGGGCCGTTGCGCGTAGACACCCGTCCCGCTCCACTCGGACCAGTACGCGGTGAACACGCCGGGGGCGGTCTCGAGCAGTGCGGCCGAGCCGGGCGCAGGAGCGGGCGTGAGGTCCTGCGCCCGCCGCAGGTCCGCCCCCTGCTCCGTCTGCACCCAGCGCATCACCGAGCGGTTCCCCGGCGCGAGGAGCTCCACCAGGCCGGCGGAGTTCGCGGCGGCCGTCGGCCGGCCGGCGACCGCGCCGCCGCGCAGGTCCTTCCATGCCTCCCAGGCCCCGCTGCGGGACTCCCGCCGCAGCATGATCCCGCCAGGAGCGCCCGAGACGAACACATGAACCGTGCCCTGTCCGTCGACCCCCACGGCCGGCTCGCCGAGCGTCGCGCCGTCCTTCGGGTCCCGGAACGGGTTGCCCAGGGAACGCCACTCCCCCAGCGTCCTTCCCGACTGGTACTGCACGGCGTAGACCAGATCGACCTTCGCCGCCCCGCCGTCCGGCCGGCTCTCCCTGCGGCCCAGAAGGTGCACGTAGCGGTTGGCCCCCTGGCCGACGGTCAGCCCAGTCAGCCCGTCGACGGGAAAGAGGTGCGGCCCGCCCCAGCGTCCGCCGCCGGCGGAGGTCTCCGTCCAGCGGTGCACGCCCCCCTCGGAGAGCGCGAACACGGCCAGGCGGTCGTCATTGCCGCGCAGCAGCCACGACCCCGTGGCCGCCGCCGTCACGGACGACTGCCGCGGCCCCGTGCCGGCTTCGGCGCCGGGCCGGGGCCGCCGGTCCACCTGCTGCGCACGCCTGCCGCGCATGCGTACCGCCCCTTCCCGCGCCGCGCTCCGGAGTCCACAGATGACTCAGGAATTCGCCACATCATATGCACACCCGAACAAACGTCCCAGCTCATCGTCGGCTCAGGCGCACGGCGGATCATTCCCCCCGGAGCGGGCGGACCGGACCGGCCTTCCGCGCCAGGACCGGCGGCCGGTCGCATCACTCGAATACGTTCTCGAGCAATGTTTATAGTTCAATCCCAACCAAGCGTCAGTTGAGCAGCACCGACCCGGCCCCTCACGGGAGCGGCCTGCTGCCGTTGCCTCCGGGCACGAGTTGCGAGGACCCGCCGTGAGCCAAGATCTGGGCACCCCTGTGCCGCCCTCCCACGCTTCGCCCCCCGGGCGGCGCAGACCGAAGAAGAAGCGCCGTACCGGCCGGATCGTGCTCCTCTCCCTGCTCGCGCTCGTCCTCGCCCTGGGCGGCACCGCCTACTGGCTCTACAGCGGACTCGACGGAAACATCGACGGCGTCGACATCAACGAGGCGATCGGTGACGACCGCCCGGAGAAGCTGCCCACCTCCGGCCAGAACGTCCTGATCCTCGGCTCCGACTCCCGCGCGGGCGACAACGCGGAACTGAACACCGGCAAGATCGCGGGCGCCCGCTCCGACACGGCGCTCGTGATGCACATACCCGAGGGCCGCACCCAGGCCGTCGCCGTCAGCATCCCGCGCGACACCCTGGTGACCCGGCCCGAGTGCAAGGACGCGGACGGCTCCACGGTGGCCGGGGCGGAGCGCGTGATGTTCAACTCCATCTACTCCCAGGTCGGTCCGGCCTGCGTGGTCAAGACGGTGGAGAAGATGTCCGGCGTCCGCATGGACCACTACGTCGAGATCGACTTCGCCGGCTTCAAGGACCTCGTGGACGCCATCGGCGGCGTCGAGGTCACGGTCGACCAGGACATCCACGACAAGTCCAGCGGCCTCGACCTGAGCGCCGGCACCCACCGCCTGGACGGCACCCAGTCCCTGCAGTTCGTCCGCACCCGGCACGGCATCGGCGACGGCAGCGACCTCGGCCGCATCGGCCTCCAGCAGGAATTCATGATCGCCCTGCTCAGCGAGATCAAGAAGCAGGACCTGCTGGGCAGCCCCACCAAGACCTACAAGATCGCGGACACCCTGACCGCGGCGCTGACCACCGACTCCGAGCTCGCCTCCCTCACCGCGCTCGCCGAGTTCGGACGCAGCATGAACGGGGTCGACCCGGGCTCCATGGAGACGATCATGCTGCCCGTGGCGTACGACAAGAAGGACCCCAACCGGGTCGTGGCCGCCGAACCGCAGGCGTCCACGCTGTGGAAGGCCATCCGCAGCGACCAGGAGATCCCGGAGTCGGCCAAGAAGTCCCCGGCGACCGGGGGCGGTTCCTGATCCCACGGCCGGAGCCGGGAGACGCCGGAACCGGCGTCTCCCGGCGGGGCCTCAGACCTCCCGCCATCCCTCGAGCGCCAACCCCGCCTCCTCCTTGCGCCGGGTGACGCGGAGCGTGGCCGTCGTGGGGTCGAGGGCCGCGGCGACCAGGGTGCCCTGGGAGTCGACCGCCAGGGCGACCTCGGCCGTGGACGGGAGGGGCGGGCCGGACTCGGTCCACCAGGCGCCCGCCTGTTCCTGCTCCGTGGGGTACGCCGCGAACGCCACCCGGCCGCTCGCCGAGCGCTGCGCCAGCACCGTGCAGTCGTGCCCGTCTATCTCGCAGCGCACCGCCGCGACCGGGCCGGGGCCCGCCGCCCGGAGCAGCGGCACCGGCTTGCCGCCGGGGCGCCAGGCGCACAACTCCCCGTCCTGGTCGGTGAAGAACAGGGTGGTCCGCTCGGCGGAGGTGCGCAGCACGCGCAGGGTGCCGGGGCGGGCGGCGACGTCCGCCGTCTCGTCCCGTGCGGGCGTCCTGCCGGGTTCCTCCTGACGCCAGTGCAGGATCCGGTCAGGCGTGGACGCGTAGACCTCGACCAGGCCCGACTCGCGGCTCGCGGCGGCGAGTTGGTCCTGGACGCCGGAGCCCTTCAGGTCCCGCCAGGGGTACCAGCCACCCCGCTCCTTCTGCACCAGCAGGCTGACCCCGCCGCCCGCGTTGCGCACGAAGACGTACGCACGCCTGCGGTCGTCCACGGCCACGGCGGGCGTGCCCGTGCGGCCGCCCTTGCCGTTGGGGTGGCCGACCGGGGACCAGTCGAGCGGGGCGAGCAGCGGCCGGAAGTGCGTGCAGTGCACCAGCCGGGACTCCCCCGGTCCTGCCTGCCGCCACGCGGCCAGATGCGCGTATCCGTCCGCGCCCTGCCCCACGGCCCCGGGTCCCTGCTGGAGCGCCAGGTCGCCGCCGGCCCGGCGGAAGGGCTCCCAGGGGCCGCCGGGGGCTGTTTCCGCGCGGCACAGGACGGCGTCGTCCGATTCGAGATAGACGGTGAGGCGGCCGTCGCGGCCGCGGAGAAGCCAGTCGCCGTTCACCTGTTCACCTTACGCACTGCGATCCGTGCCGTGAGCGTGGGGATCCCGCCGTACGGTCTCCCCCGCGGGGGGATTGCCCGGGCTTGCGTGGGACCCTGACCGTATGGAAGAGGCCGGTTCCCTGCTCGTGATCGTCGACGCCGCGAACGTCGTGGGGTCGGTGCCCGACGGGTGGTGGCGGGACCGCCGGGGCGCCGCCGAGCGGCTGCGGGACCATCTCGCGGCCCACGGGGTGCCCGGGCACGACGGGCCCGTGGACATCCTGCTGGTGGTGGAGGGCGCGGCCCGGGGTGTGGAGCCCGTCCCGGGCGTGCGGGTGGCGGCCGCGCCCGGCAGCGGCGACGACCACATGGTCGCCCTCGTGGCGGAAGCGGGCGACCGTCCGGTCCTGGTCGTCACGGCCGACCGTGAGCTGCGCCGCCGGGTCGGGGAACTGGGCGCCGGCGTCGCCGGGCCGCGTACCGTACGGCCCGCCCCGCGCCGGGACTGAGTCCCGGTCACGTCCATCACGTCGAGGCCCCGCGCCCCCGGACGGACCGGGTGCACGGGGCCGGTGGACGCCGTGGCCGGCGGCTCAGGGGGCGGGCGGGACCGCCGGCCGGTCCTTCTCCTCGCCGGCCAGCCGGCTGTGGCTGCGGCTGTACAGGAAGTACACGACGATGCCGATCGCCATCCAGATGCCGAACCGGACCCATGTCTCGGCGGGCAGGTTGAGCATCAGCCACAGGGAGGCCGCCACCGACACGATCGGCAGCACCGGCACCCACGGGGTGCGGAACGCGCGGGGCAGGTCGGGCCGGGTGCGGCGCAGGATCAGCACGCTGATGGCGACGATGACGAAGGCGAACAGCGTGCCGATGTTCACCAGCGCGGCCAGTTCGTTGAGCGGGGTGAAGCCGGCCAGGATCGCGATGAGGACACCGAGCAGGATGGTCGGCCGGTGCGGGGTCTTGAACCGGGGGTGGACCCGGGAGAAGAACCGGGGCAGCAGTCCGTCGCGGCTCATCGCGAAGAAGACCCGGGTCTGGCCGAGCAGCAGGATCATGCAGACGGTCGTCAGGCCGACGGCGGCGCCGAAGCTGATGAAGCCGGCGAACCAGGGATGCCCGGTGGCCTTGAACGCGTCCGCGAGCGGGGCGTCCACGGACAGCTCGCTGTAGTGCTGCATGCCGGTGACGACGATCGACACCAGGACGTACAGCAGGGTGCAGATGAACAGGGAGCCGAGGATGCCGCGGGGCATGTCGCGCTGCGGGTTCTTGGTCTCCTCGGCGGCCGTGGCGACGATGTCGAAGCCGATGAAGGCGAAGAACACCACGGAGGCGGCGGTGAAGATGCCCATCACGCCGAAGTTGGCGGGGGCCCAGCCGAAGAGCAGTTGGATGAGCGGCGAGTCCAGGCTGTCACCGGCCGGCACGGGCTTGGAGTCCGGGATGAACGGGTCGTAGTTGTCGGCGGTGATGAAGAACGCGCCGGCGATGATCACGACCAGGACCACGGTCACCTTGATGGCGACGACGACCGAGGTGACCCGGGCGGACAGCTTCATGCCGAGGACGAGGATGCCGGTGAGCACCAGCACCAGGACGGCGGCGAGGATGTCGAAGCCGAACACGTCGGAGCCCTCACGGCTGCCGAGCGCCGCGGGCATCTCCCAGCCGGCGTTCTCCATCAGCGACTGGATGTAGCCCGACCAGCCGACGGCCACCACCGCCGTGCCGAGCGCGAACTCCAGGACCAGGTCCCAGCCGATGATCCAGGCCGGCAGCTCGCCCAGGGAGGCGTAGGAGAACGTGTACGCGGAGCCCGCCACGGGGACGGTGGAGGCGAACTCGGCGTAGCAGAGCGCGGCGAGCGCGCAGACGACACCGGCCACCACGAAGGCCAGGGCGGTGGCCGGACCGGCGTTGTCCTTGGCGACCGTGCCGGTGAGGACGAAGATGCCGGTGCCGATGATGACACCGACGCCGAAGACGGTCAGGTCCAGCGCGGACAGGGATTTCTTGAGGGCGTGCTCGGGCTCCTCGGTGTCGCGGATGGACTGCTCTACCTTCTTCGTCCGGAAGAGGGGGCTTGTCACGGGTACCTCCCACGCTTGTCGTCCTCGACATGATCGAGAGGGGGCGTGGTTCGTATGCCCCGGCGCGGACCCCTTCACGCGAACGGGCCGCGCGCGCCACACTTCACGGTGGCACGCGCGGCCCGTTCGGACCACGCACGCGCGGCCGGACCGGTGACGGCGGGTCGCGCGCGGACGGCGGGTCAGTCCCGGGCGGGCTCCACCGACTCGACGGCGTCGGCGGAGGAGCGCTCGTACTTCCCGTCCAGCTTGGCCACCAGGCCGGTGACCTGGCGGGCGACGTCCGGGGCGGTCAGTCCGATCTCCGCCATGACCTCGGCGCGCGAGGCGTGGTCGAGGAAGCGCGGCGGGATGCCGAAGTCGCGCAGCGGCATGTCCACCCCGGCGTCGCGCAGCGCCTGGGCGACCGCGGAGCCGACGCCGCCGACGCGCGAGTTGTCCTCGACGGTGACGACGACGCGGTGCTTCGCGGCGAGCGGCGCCATCGCCTCGTCGACGGGCTTGACCCAGCGCGGGTCGACGACGGTGGTGGAGATGCCCTGCCGGTCCAGCAGGGAGGCGATCTCCAGGCACATCGGGGCGAGGGCGCCCACGGAGACCAGCAGCACGTCGGGGGTGTCGGTGCCGGGCTCGCGCAGTACGTCCATGCCGCCGACGCGGCCCACGGCGGGCACGGCGGGGCCGACGGCGCCCTTGGAGAAGCGCACCACGGTGGGGGCGTCCTCGACGGAGACCGCCTCGCGGAGCTGGGCGCGGACCTGGTCGGCGTCGCGCGGGGCGGCGAGCCGCAGGCCGGGCACGACCTGGAGGATCGACATGTCCCACATGCCGTTGTGGGAGGCGCCGTCGGTGCCGGTGATGCCGGCCCGGTCCAGCACGAAGGTCACGCCGCACTTGTGCAGGGCCACGTCCATGAGCACCTGGTCGAAGGCGCGGTTCAGGAAGGTGGCGTACACGGCGAAGACGGGGTGCACGCCCGCGTGGGCGAGGCCGGCGGCGGAGACGGCGCCGTGCTGCTCGGCGATGCCGACGTCGTAGACGCGGTCGGGGAAGCGCTTGGCGAACTTGTCCAGGCCGACCGGCTGGAGCATGGCGGCGGTGATCGCGACGACGTCCTCGCGCTCCTCGCCGAGCCTGACCATCTCCTCGCCGAAGACGGACGTCCAGTCGGCGCCGGAGGTGGCGATCGGCAGGCCCGTGTCGGGGTGGATCTTGCCGACGGCGTGGAAGCGGTCCGCCTCGTCCTGGAGGGCGGGCTGGTAGCCGCGGCCCTTCTCGGTGATGCAGTGGACGATCACCGGGCCGTTGAACCGCTTGGCGCGGGACAGCGCGGACTCCAGGGCCTCGATGTCGTGGCCGTCGATGGGGCCGACGTACTTCAGGCCGAGGTCCTCGAACATGCCCTGCGGGGCGATGAAGTCCTTCAGGCCCTTCTTCGCGCCGTGCAGGGTGTCGTAGAGGGCCTGGCCGACGACCGGGGTGCGCTCCAGGAGGTCCTTGGTGCGGGTCAGGAAGCGCTCGTAGCCGTCGGTGGTGCGCAGGGTCGCCAGGTGGTTCGCCAGGCCGCCGATGGTGGGCGAGTAGGAGCGCTCGTTGTCGTTGACGACGATGACCAGCGGGCGGTCCTTGGCGTCGGCGATGTTGTTGAGCGCCTCCCAGGCCATGCCGCCGGTGAGGGCGCCGTCGCCGATGACCGCGACGACGTGGCTGTCGTCCCGCTTCATCAGCTGGTTGGCCTTGGCGATGCCGTCGGCCCAGCCGAGCACCGTGGAGGCGTGGCTGTTCTCGATGACGTCGTGCTCGGACTCCGCCTGCGAGGGGTAGCCGGACAGGCCGCCCTTCATCTTCAGCTTGGAGAAGTCCTGCCGGCCGGTCAGCAGCTTGTGCACGTAGGACTGGTGGCCGGTGTCCCAGAGGACCTTGTCCTTCGGGGACTCGAACACCCGGTGCAGGGCGATGGTGAGCTCCACCACGCCGAGGTTGGGGCCGAGGTGGCCGCCGGTCTTGGAGACCGCGTCGACGAGGAAGGTCCGGATCTCCCCGGCCAGCTGGTCGAGCTCCTCGAGGGTGAGCCGGTCCAGATCGCGCGGTCCCCTGATGCGGGTCAGCAGCGGCACCCGTGCCTCCTTGCAGTAGAGCTGATCGAGCTGTTGCCGGGCGGGTCGAGTCTAATCTTCCGCTCAACCGATCGTTCCCAGGGCGGTGCGTCGTACATCACCCGTTCGGGCAGTACCCCCGTACGGGGCCCCTACGACACGGCTGTGCCCGGCGCCTGTGAAGGCACCGGGCACAGACACCCCCGAGGGGCGCGGGTCCGTATCGGCGTGCGGCTCCGCCGCGTGGGCGCGACCAGCGGAACCGGCCCGCGGCCGAGCGACTAGGCCTAGGCCCGCCCCGCGGTCTTCTGCGTCTTCCGGGTGACGGCGTCGATCACGACCGTCGCCAGCAGAACACCGCCGGTGATCATGTACTGCACCGGGGAGGCGATGCCCTCCAGCGCCAGTCCGTACTGGATGGACACGATGACCATCACACCGAGCAGCGCGTCCCACGTACGCCCACGGCCGCCGAACAGCGACGTACCACCGATCACCGCGGCCGCGATGACGTTCATCAGGAACTCACCGGTACCGGCGCCCTGGTTCGCGGAGGCGATCTTCGACGCCACGAACAGGCCGCCCATCGCGGCGAACGTACCGGCGATCGCGAAGACCGAGATCCGGATCAGCTCGACGTTGATACCCGCACGGCGGGACGCCTCGACGCTGCCGCCGAGCGCGAACACCTTGCGGCCGTAGGAGGTGCGGCGCAGCACGAAGTCCGTGAGGACCAGGAAGGCCAGGAAGATCACCACGGCCAGCGGCAGGCCCTTGTACTGGTTGAACACGATCGCGACGGCGAAGGCCAGGATCGCGAGCAGCGCCGTACGGACGATGATCTCGTTCAGCGGGCGGGAGGGCACCCCGGCGGCCTCGCGGCGGCGGTTGTCGAAGAACGCGGCGAGGAAGTACGCCACGGTCGCGAACAGCGCCAGACCGTACGCGGCGGCCACGTCGCTGAAGTAGTAGCTGGTCAGCTTGACGACCAGGCCCTCGGAGTCCAGGTTGATGGTGCCGTTGTCACCGAGGATCTGGAGCATGAAGCCCTGCCAGAACAGCAGGCCGGCCAGGGTGACGGCGAAGGCGGGCACGCCGATCCGGGCGAAGATGAAGCCGTGGATCGCGCCGGCCACCGTGCCGGTGAGGATCGCCAGCACGAGGGCGAGTATCTCGTTCATGCCGTGCGTGATGTTCAGCACGGCGAACGTGGCGCCCGCGACACCGCTGACGGAACCGACCGACAGGTCGATCTCGCCGAGCAGCAGGACGAAGACGATGCCGACGGCGATCATGCCGGTGCCGACCATGGCGACGGACATGTCGGAGAAGTTGCCGGCGGTGAGGAAGTTGCCGTTCAGGCTGGTGAAGATGGCCCAGATGACCAGGAGGCCGACCACCACGGGGATGGAGCCGAGGTCACCCGCCTTCATCTTCCGCTTGAACTCGTTCCAGTAGCCCATCAGGCCCTGTTCGCGCACCAGCAGCCGGGGGTCGACCGCGGTGACCGCCTTGGCGGCCGCGTCGGGGTTCGCCACGGAGTGTTCCTCGGCGGTGGGGGTGGAGGTCTTCTCGGTGCTCACTTCTTGATCTCCCCATTGGTGCGCGCCGCACGACGGGTCACGGCGTTGTCCGTGGCGCCCGTGATGGCGGAGATGATTTCTTCCTGCGAGGTCGACTTGACCTCGAAGACGCCGTTGTTGCGCCCGAGGCGCAGGACGGCGACCTTGTCCGCCACGGCCTTCACGTCCGCCATGTTGTGGCTGATGAGGATGACCGCGTGGCCGCGCTCGCGCAGCCGCTCGACGAGGTCGAGGACCTGCGCGGTCTGCTCGACGCCGAGGGCGGCGGTGGGCTCGTCCAGGATGACCAGCTTGGGCTCGCCGAGCATGGACCGGGCGATGGCGACCACCTGGCGCTGACCACCGGACAGCGAGGCGATCGGGATGCGGACGCTGGGGATGCGGATCGACAGGGTGTCGAGGAGCTCGCGGGAGCGGCGCTCCATCTCCACCTCGTCCAGGACGCCGCGCCTGCGCAGCTCCCGGCCCAGGTAGAGGTTGCCGACGACATCGATGTTGTCGCAGAGCGCGAGGTCCTGGTAGACCGTCGCGATGCCCAGGTTCTGGGCGTCGTGAGGCTTGCTGATCTGCACGGCCTTGCCGTCCCACTCGATGACGCCCTCATCGATGGGATGCACGCCGGCGATCGTCTTGACCAGCGTGGACTTTCCGGCGCCGTTGTCGCCCACCAGGGCGACCACTTCACCGGCGTGGACCTCAAGCTCGACGTCGGTGAGCGCCTGGACGGCACCGAACCGCTTGGAGACCCCGCGCAACGCCAGCACGGGCGTAGCGGACACGTGAACCATCTCCTTCGCCGCCTGACCCGGCGGGAGGTTGTGCAAGGGATTGGGGGGTGTTCCGTCCGGCGCCCCGCGTAGCTTGCGGGGCTGGTGTGTGCGGGGCGCCGGCGGAAGCGCTGGGCAGTCGTCCCGTCGGGGAGTCCGGGTCTGCGGACTCCCCTCAGTCACGGGATGCGGGACTGCTTACTTGAGGCCGATCTTGTCGCAGGCGGCCTTGTACTTGCCCGTGCAGATCTCCTGGACGGTGTAGATGCCGTCCTTGATCACGGTGTCGTTGATGTTGTCCTTGGTCAGCGAGACGACCGGGACGATCACCGACGGGATGCCCTTGTTGGTGGGGCTGTCGACCTTGTCCTTGGCGATGGAGTCCAGCGACTTGCCCTGGGCCAGCGCGACGGCCATCTCCGCGGCGACGTTCGCCTCCTGCGGGTACGGCTTGTAGACGCTCATGTACTGCTCACCGGTCACGATGCGCTGCACGCCCGCGAGCTCGGCGTCCTGGCCGGTGACCGGGATGTTCTTCAGGCCCGCGGCCTTGAGGGCGGTGATGATGCCGCCCGCCATGCCGTCGTTGGCGGAGTAGACGCCGACGATCTTGTCCTTGCCGAGGGCGGAGATGGCGCCCTCCATGTTGGCGTTGGCGTTCTCGGGCTTCCACTCCTTGGTGTCGTACTCGCGCCCGATCTTGACCTTGCCGTCGAGGACGGAGTGCGCGCCCTCCTTGAACATGGCGGCGTTCGGGTCCGTGGAGGAGCCGTTCATCATGACGATCTGGCCGCTCTTGGCCTTCGCGCCCAGCGCCTGGAGCAGGGCCTCGCCCTGCGTCTTGCCGACGGTCACGTTGTCGAACGACGTGTAGGCGTCGATCGGGCCCTCGGCGAGGCGGTCGTAGGCCACGACGGGGATGCCCGCGTCCTTGGCCTTCTTCACGGAGCCGGCGATGGCCTTGGAGTCCACCGCGTCCACGATGAGCACGTCGACCTTGTTGGTCACCATCGTGTCGACCTGCTGGTTCTGCAGGCTGGCGTCCTGCTTGGCGTTGGCGTAGACGACCTCGCCCTTGTTGTTCGTGAGCTCCTTGACCTTCTTCTCGATCAAGGGCTTGTCGAGCTTCTCGTACCGCGCGGTCTGGTTCTCCGGCAGGAGCAGACCGACCTTGATGTTGTCGCCCTTGGCGGCGGAGTCGCCCGAGTCGCTCTTGTCGCCGGACTCGGCGGCGCTGCCACAGGCGGCGAGCGAGACGGCCATCGCACCCGCGGCGATGGCGAAGGCGGCACGACGCATACGCGTGTTCACTTCTACAAACCTCCCTGACGAGGCCGCGTCGTTGCGGCCGAGGTGGCTGGAAGTCAACTCGGCCGCACGTGCGACGTCAAGAAGTAAATCCTTAACGAGATGGCAACGGTGCCATCCGTTCTCTAAGTGAAGGCAGGGGAGGACGCGGCGAGGGGCCCCGTCGCCGTTCCGTCCAGAAGGGTCGAATCGCCCATCTCGCTCAGCGCCAGCGCGAGGGCCCCGAGCACCTCCGCGCGACCCCCAAGTGCCCCTGGAAGTATGGACAGTTGGCGCGCGGCGCTGGGGATGGCGTAGCGTCCCACGGACTCCCTTATGGGGCCAAGGACCAGCTCCCCGGCCTCCGCGAGATCACCGCCGAGCACGACCCGGCTCGGGTTCAGGAGGTTGCACAGATTGGCTACACCGCTGCCGATGTGGCGGCCCACGTCGGCGACCACCCGACGGCACCCCGGGTCGCCGTCCCTGGCCATCCTCACGACGCTTTCCATGGTCAAGTCCGTGCCGTGGCTGGGCTGGAGCAGCGGCAGCACGTAGCGGGCGGCCGTGAAGGTCTCCAGGCAGCCGCGGTTGCCGCAGCGGCAGACCGGGCCGGACTCGTCCAGGGTGATGTGTCCGATCTCGCCCGCCGTGCCGCCCGGGCCCCGGTAGATCTTCCCGCTGATCACCAGGCCGGCGCCGACACCGCTGGCGACCTTGATGTACGCGAGGTCGCGCACGCCCCTGCCGCTTCCCCAGACCATCTCGCCGAGGGCGCCCAGGTTGGCGTCGTTGTCCACGTGCACCGGCACGCCGAGCCGCCCCCGCAGCTCCTCGGCGGGGCGGGTCCCGGTCCAGCCGGGCAGGATCGCGGTGGACCCGAGGGTGCCGGACTCCACGTCGATCGGCCCCGGCACGCCGAGACCGACGCCCGCGACCTTGGACCGGTCCACGCCGGTGGCCTCGATCAGCCGGTTGACCAGCTGTTCCGCCCGGTCGAAGCCCTGCGAGGAGGAGGCGTCCACGTCGAGCGGCTCGGACTCCTCCGCCAGCACCTGGTGGGCCAGGTTGCCCACCGCGACCCGCAGGTGGGTGTGGCCGAAGTCGACCCCGATGACGATGCCGGCGTCCCCGCTCAGCGATACGCTGCGCGCCCGGCGTCCCCCCGACGAGGTGGGGGTGACCTCGACCGTCCCGCCCTCTTTCAGTTCCCGGACGATGTTGGAGACCGTGGCCGCGGACAGGCCGGTCGTCCTCGCGATCTCCGCCTGGGTCAGGGAACCCGCCAGACGCACTGCTCGGACGACCCGCTCCAGGTTGGCTCGGTGCAGCGACGACTGCGACCCCGGAGTCTCCATTGACTCTCACCCTCATCCCTGGCCCGCGTCACCCTGGGGCGACGAGGCCTTGTACAAGTTATGAAGTCCAAGCTCCGCTGAATCGCCCAGTGCCGTCAAGACCTTGACAGAAATCGGTTCCAGGCCGTGTCCGGCCGACTACGTGCGGTGCGTCACAGGGGTCCGGCCCCGGAGAGCTGTCTCTCCGGGGCCGGACCCCTGTGTACGACGGGTGGAGCGACGGCGGCGTCAGCGGAAGGTTCCCTGGGACACCGAACCGGCGATCCGCCGCTGGAAGACGCAGTAGACGATCAGTACGGGCACCACCGTGATCACGATCGCCGCGAACAGCGCGCCGTAGTCGATGTCGTAGACCTGCGAGGACGCGTAGGCGGCCATGCCCTGGGTGAGGACCCACATGTCCTGGTCGGTGTTGAGCGCCACCGGCAGCAGGAACTGGTTCCACAGGCCCAGGAAGTTGAAGATCGCCACTGCCGCCATGCCCGGACGGGCCATCGGCAGCATCACCTGGAAGAACGCCCGCCAGTCCCCGGCACCGTCGATCAGCGCGGCCTCGTACACGTCGTGCGGCAGCGACCGGAAGAACGAGTAGAGGAAGAACATCGTGAACGGCAGCGCGAACGCGACATAGGTGAGGATCAGTCCTGGACGCGTGTTCAGCAGCCCGAAGTTCTGCAACTGGAAGAAAAGCGGAACGATCGCCAGGAAGACCGGAAAAGTCAGGCCGGCGAGCATGACGTAGTAGATCAGCCGGCGGCCGGGGAATTCGAACCGGGCGAGGATGTAGGCGCACATCGCGCCGAGCAGCATCACCAGGATCAGTGCCGAGACCACGACGATCACGGAATTCAGGAAATACCTTCCGATGTTCGCGTCGGTCCACGCGTTCGCGTAGTTCTCGATGCGCCAGTGATCCGGCAGCGAGAACGGCGACGAAAGGATCTCGCCGGTCGATTTGAACGACGACATCAGCACCCACAGCATGGGCACGATCACGATCACGGACCACACGATCAGCAGGGCGTGCGAGATCGCCGCGAATCTGCGGTCGCTGCTCGCGGCGACACGCGTCAGCCTCCGGTCCCTCGCCGGTTCACGGTCACCGACCGGCTTCCGGTCGGCGGCGACGACGCTCACCCGGCACCTCCCTCGGCTGCGGCACGCCGGGCTCCGGACCCGGGTGCCTTCCTCCTGCTCTCGCCCTCGCCGCCACCCGTGAGGCGGTTGACGAGGAACACCAGCGCCGCGAACACCAGGGTGACGACGGCGAGGACGACGCCCATCGCGGTGGCGTAGCCGAACTGCTGCTTGGCGAAAGCGACGTTGAACAGGCGCTGACTGATCGTCAGGGTCGAGTTGTCCGGGCCGCCGTTCGGCACCATCGCCTGGACGTAGACGAACGCGTCGAGGGCGGCGATGCCCAGGTAGATGTACGCCGTCTGCACGCTGTCCCGGATCGCCGGCAGGGTGATCGAGACCGTGGTGCGCAGCCGCCCGGCCCCGTCGATCCTCGCCGCCTCGTACAGCTCGGCGGGAACGCCCTTGATCGCGGCGATGAAGAGCACCGCGTAGAACCCGACGAGCCCCCAGATGATGACGAACATCACGGCCGGCATCGCCGTCGTCTTCTCGCCGAGCCACGCGAACGTGTCGAACCGGTCGAGGCCGAGGCCCGTGAGGACGCCGTTGAGCAGCCCGGCGTTCGGGTCGTACATCTGCGCCCAGATCAGACCGACGATGATCGCCGGCACCACGTAGGGGAAGAACGAGACGATCCGGTAGAACGACGCTCCGCGGATCCCCCGGACGGGGCCCTTGCCGGGTCCCCCCAGAGTGATGGCCACGGCGACCCCGAGGGCGAGCGTCAGCGTCACCAGCGGCACGAAGACCGCGAGGAGTGCGACGTTGCGCAACGCCTTCAGGAAGACGTCGTCCTGGAACATCTTCGTGAAGTTGTCGAGGCCGACGAAGTTGTAGTCCGGGCTGAAGCCGCGCCAGTCGGTCATCGCCCAGAAGATCGCCTGGCCGAACGGGATCAGGACGAAGATCACGAAGATGGCCAGCGGGACACCGAGGAACGCGAGGAAGAACGTCACCCGGTCGAACGTGAGCTTGCGGCGCCGTGGCCGCCCACCGCGAGCGGCCGGCTCGGGCCGGCGGCTCGCGGTCTTGGCAGTGGGGATCGTGTCCTTCATCGCGGTGCTAGCTGACCTTGACCTTGTCGACGGAGTCGTCCTCGCGGACCTTGTCGGAGATCTTCTGCAGGGCCGAGGTCAGGCCCTTGCCGTCGAGGTCACCGGCGAGGAACGAGTTCCACGGCACCAGCTGGTCGGTGTTCATCCCGTAGGTCTCGACGAACATGTAGTTGAAGATGTTGGTGCCCGCGGCCTCCAGCATCTTGGTCTGCGAGACGAGGGCCGTCGATCCGTAACCGTCGGCGGGCACGGTGCCCTTGACGATCGTCGGGGCCAGCTTCGTCCTGGAGAAGTTGGCGGCCGCCTTCTCCGACAGCATCGCCCGCAGCACCTCCTTGGCGCCGGCCGGGTTCTTGCCCTGCTTGGGCACGATGAACGGCTCTCCGGCGGCAGCGCGGAGCGACTCCCAGGGCAGCGCCGGCTTGTCGGTGAGCGTCATCGACGGGAAGCCGGTCATCTGGAAGTCGGCCTTCGTGGCCTTCTTCATCTCGTTCTCGATCCAGCCGCCGGACGGGTAGAGCAGCGCCTTCTGGTCGTTGCTCCAGATCGCCTGCGCCTTCTGGAACTGGGTGCCGGAGCCGCCGGGGACGAACATCTTCTGCTTGACCATGGTCTCCATGACCTTGATCACGCCTTGGACGGCCGGGTGCGACCAGCAGCCCTTCTCCAGGTTCTCCAGGGCCAGCCGGACCTCGTCGCCGCCCTCCTTGATCGCCGAGTCGATCAGAAGCGTGCGGTAGTAGGTCGCCGCCTCCTTGCCGTGGACGAAGAGGTACTTGCCCTTCTTCTTCGCCTGCTGGCCGAGGTCGAGCGCCTCGTCCCAGGTCTTCGGCGGGGTCCAGCCGTTCTCCTCGAAGAGCGTCTTCGAGTACCAGACGCCGTACACGGTCATCACGTAGTTGAGCGCGACGAACTTGTCCTTGAACGTGCCGGGGGCCTTGACGCCGGGGTAGACGATGTCGGCGATCTTCTTGCCTTCGTAGGTGTTGGCCTCGAAGAGGTCGTCGAGCTCCTCCAACTGGTCGAGGATGCCCAGGAAGCCGATCTGGTCCTCACCGGAGTTGTCGATGAGGTCCGGCGGGTTGCCGCCGACGAAGCGCGGCTGAAGCTGGGGGGCGATGTCGACGACCGGCTTGACCTGGACCTTGAGGCCCTTGACCTGGCTGCCGAGCACCTGGTTGGTGTAGTCGACGTAGTCGGTGCCGTAGCCGCCGTCGAAGATGGCCGCCTCGACCGTGGAGTTCGCGGCGACACCGAACGGATTCGTGGCGCTCTTCTCGCCCTTCGGGCCGCTGTCGCCGTCGCCGTCCTTGCTGGAGGGAGAGCTGCACGCTACCGCGAACGAGCCCATCGCCGCGGTGGCGATGGCCCCGCGCAGGAGCGTCCGCCTGTCAAGAGAGCCGGCACGAATGGTCATCTCTGCATCCTCACTGATCGATGGGCTCTGTACGGGTGTGCTGCGTGTGCGCCCGCGCCGTGGCCGGACCGGTCCTGCGCCGGCCGCCCGGGGGGCGTTGTCGCCGTCGTCTCGGAGCCGCGGTGCGGCCCCGGTGATCAGCTGAGCGATGCCGGCCCAGAAGTCGCCGGGGCCAAAGCGGCGGTCGCACTCCACCTGATCAGATCGCAATGGCCTGTGCCGGAAGTGGATCCCATGCTCAAGTCCTCGCCTTCTCCAGGACTCAGGCGGTGAACCGGATCCTTCCCGGCACCGCGTTCGGGTCAAGCTGGGTCGTGCAGGAAGTGCGGCTGGTACTGGTCGGGTGCGGTGAAGATTGCCCCGGAGTGCCGACAGGTATAGTCCACTTCACGCCGACGGAGCAAGATCGAATGCAAGGTTCCCCTTACGTCTTTTCCGAGTTGAGACCTCGCGGAAATAAGAGCCTCGGGCACCTTACGCAACGGAAAAGTCCGCGCCATCGCTCGCGAATGCCACAATCAACCCCTTGACATCCCAGGCCACTTGACCCACTACTGGTCCTTGCGCACTGAAATTGACAACGTTGTCCAGCGCAGGGAGGGTGCTCGCGCATGCAACAGAGGGTTCGGCACAGATGGGGAACGGCGGTCGTCGCGACGACCGCCTTCGCCTTGGCCGCGGGCTCACAGGGCGTCGCCGTGGCGCTCCCCCAGGCGCCGCCGAGGACCGACCGGGAGTTCTCCTCGTCGTTCGAGTCCGGGGACCCCGCCCCGGACTGGCAGAACACCGTCGACACCACGCGGGGCGGCGAGAAGCGCGCCTCGGGCGTGGACGGCGGCTACAGCTCGGGCATCCCGGGCAACGTCACCGATCATGTCACGGACGTCCGCGCCAGCGCGGAGAACACCGGCGGCGGGGAGGTGAAGGAGAACCTCGTCGACGGCGAACCCGGCAGCAAATGGCTGGCGTTCGAGTCCACCGGCTGGGTGGAGTTCGACCTGGACGCCCCCGTGAAGGTGCTCCGTTACGCCCTCACGTCCGCCAACGACGCCGCCGAGCGCGACCCGAGGGACTGGACCCTCAAGGGCTCCGCCGACGGCGAGAACTGGCAGACCCTCGACACCCGCTCGGGCGAGACGTTCGCGGAACGCTTCCAGACCAGGATCTACGACATCGACGCCTCCGCGGTCGCCGAGTACCGGCACTTCCGGCTGGAGATCACCAAGAACGGCAGCGGCGGCATCGTCCAGCTCGCCGACGTCCAGTTCTCCACCGGTGACGACGAGGCGCCGATACCGCAGGACATGCTCTCGCTGGTCGACCGCGGCCCCACCGGCTCGCCGACGGCCAAGGCGGGCGCCGGATTCACCGGCAAGCGCGCCCTGCGCTACGCCGGCCGGCACACCAGCGAGGGGCGGGCGTACTCGTACAACAAGGTGTTCGACGTCAACACGAAGGTCGAGCGGGACACCGAACTGTCCTACCGCATCTTCCCGTCGATGGCGGACGGCGACCTCGACTACGACTCCACCAACGTCTCCGTCGACCTCGCCTTCACCGACGGCACCTATCTGAGCGACCTGCGCGCCACCGACCAGCACGGATTCCCGCTCACCCCGCAGGGGCAGGGCGCGTCGAAGATCCTCTACGTCAACCAGTGGAACAACGTGGTCTCCCGGATCGGCTCGGTGGCCGCCGGCAAGACCGTCGACCGGATCCTGGTGGCGTACGACTCCCCCAAGGGCGAGACCAAGTTCCGCGGCTGGCTCGACGACGTGTCGCTGAAGCCGGTCAAGCCCGAGCGGCCGAAGGCCCATCTCTCCGACTACGCGGTGACGACCCGGGGCACCAACTCCAGTGGCAGCTTCTCGCGCGGCAACAACTTCCCCGCGACGGCCGTGCCGCACGGGTTCAACTTCTGGACCCCGGTCACCAACGCCGGTTCGCTGAGCTGGCTGTACGACTACGCGCGCGGCAACAACGCGGACAACCTGCCGACGATCCAGGCATTCAGCGCGAGCCACGAGCCGAGCCCCTGGATGGGCGACCGGCAGACCTTCCAGGTGATGCCGTCCGCCGCCTCCGGCACCCCGGACCTGGGCCGTGAGGAGCGCGAACTGGCGTTCCGGCACGAGAACGAGACCGCCCGGCCGTACTACTACGGGGTGCGGTTCGAGAACGGCCTGAAGGCCGAGATGGCGCCGACGGACCACGCGGCGATGATGCGCTTCACCTTCCCCGGTGACGACGCGAGCGTGCTCTTCGACAACGTCACCGACCAGGCGGGCCTGACCCTCGACGAGGAGAACGGCACCTTCACGGGCTACTCGGACGTCAAGTCCGGGCTGTCCACGGGAGCGACCCGGCTGTTCGTCTACGGCGAGTTCGACAAGAAGGTCGTCGAGGGCGACGCGAGCGGCGTCAAGGGATATCTGCGCTTCGACGCGGGCAAGGACCGCACGGTCACCCTGCGCCTGGCCACCTCGCTGATCAGCGTGGAGCAGGCGAAGGACAACCTGCGCCAGGAGATCGGCGAGCGCACCTCCTTCGACAAGGTCAAGCGCGACGCCCGGAAGCAGTGGGACAAGATCCTCGGCAAGGTCGAGGTCGAGGGCGCCACGCCGGACCAGCTGACCACGCTCTACTCCAGCCTGTACCGGCTGTACCTGTACCCGAACTCGGGCTTCGAGAAGGTCGACGGGACGTACAAGTACGCCTCGCCGTTCTCGAGGATGCCGGAGCAGGACACGCCGACCCACACGGGCGCGAAGATCGTGGACGGCAAGGTCTACGTCAACAACGGCTTCTGGGACACCTACCGGACGACCTGGCCCGCGTACTCCCTCCTCACCCCTTCCAAGGCCGGTGAGCTGGTCGACGGGTTCGTGCAGCACTACAAGGACGGCGGCTGGACCTCCCGCTGGTCCTCCCCCGGGTACGCGGACCTGATGACCGGCACCTCCTCGGACGTCGCCTTCGCGGACGCCTACGTCAAGGGCGTCGACGGCTTCGACGTGAAGGCCGCGTACGACGCGGCGGTGAAGAACGCCACCGTGGTGCCCCCGTCGTCCGGTGTGGGCCGCAAGGGCATGGCGACCTCGCCGTTCCTCGGCTACACCAGCACCGAGACCCACGAGGGCCTGTCCTGGGCCCTGGAGGGCTACCTCAACGACTACGGCATCGCCAAGATGGGCGAGGCCCTCTACAGGAAGACCGGCGAGAAGCGCTACAAGGAGGAGTCGGCGTACTTCCTCGACCGGGCGCAGGACTACGTCAACCTCTTCGACTCCGAGGCCGGCTTCTTCCAGGGCCGTGACCTCAAGGGCGACTGGCGGGTGAAGTCCTCGGAGTACGACCCGCGCGTGTGGGGCTACGACTACACGGAGACGAACGGCTGGGGTTACGCGTTCACCGCCGCCCAGGACAGCCGGGGCCTCGCCAACCTGTACGGCGGGCGCAAGGGCCTCGCCGACAAGCTGGACGAGTACCTCTCCACGCCCGAGACGGCCTCCCCGGAGCTCAAGGGCTCCTACGGCGGCGTCATCCACGAGATGATCGAGGCGCGCGACGTCCGCATGGGCATGTACGGCCACTCCAACCAGGTGGCCCACCACGCCCTGTACATGTACGACGCGGCCGGGCAGCCCTGGAAGACGCAGAAGAACGTGCGTGAGGTGCTGTCCCGCCTCTACACCGGCAGCGAGATCGGGCAGGGCTACCACGGCGACGAGGACAACGGCGAGCAGTCCGCCTGGTACCTGTTCTCCTCGCTCGGCTTCTACCCGCTGGTGATGGGCAGCGGCGAGTACGCCATCGGCTCCCCGCTGTTCACGAAGGTCACCGTGCACCTGGAGAACGGCCGCGAGCTGGTCGTCAAGGCGCCGAAGAACAGCGCGAAGAACGTCTACGTGCAGGGGTTGAAGGTCAACGGCAAGCGGTGGAACTCCACGGCGCTGCCGCACTCGGCGATCGCCAAGGGCGGCGTGCTCGAGTTCGACATGGGCCCGCGCCCGTCGTCGTGGGGCACCGGCAAGGACGCCGCCCCGGTGTCGATCACCCAGGACGACGAGGTGCCCGCCCCGCGCGAGGACGCCGTGAAGGGCGAGGGCCCGCTGTTCGACAACACGTCGGAGACCAGCGGCGTGGTGACCGAGGTGGAGCTGCCCGTGGAGAAGGCCGCCACGGCGGTGCAGTACACGCTGACCTCCTCCAAGGCCGCCGAGGCGCCCACCGGCTGGGTGCTCCAGGGCTCCGCGGACGGGAAGACGTGGCAGGACCTGGACCGGCGGACGGACGAGTCCTTCCGCTGGGACCGGCAGACCCGCGTCTTCTCGGTGGCGAAGCCGGAGCCGTACGAGCACTACCGGCTGGTGCTGACCGGTGAGGCGACGCTGGCGGAGGTGGAGCTGCTGAGCTGACCCGCGCTCTCCTGGCGGGTCCGGACGTGGTCCGGACCCGCCTTTTCCTTGCCGCTTCCCCTCGGCCGGCCGGATCACCACGGGTACCTCCGGAGCACCCGGTGCACCAGAATGGACCCATGACGGACCCGGGGGACTTCGACGCCGCCTGGCTGCCCGACGCCGCGTTCCGCGCGGTCGGCGCCCGCCGTTCACTCGTCCGGGGCGGCCCGGATCCGCTGGCGGACACGGTGCGCGGTGAACTCGCCGATGCCCGCGCCCGGTTCGGCGGTGAGGCGGTCCGGGACCGGGACGCGGCCGAGTTCGTCCTCGAAGTGACCGGCGGCAGCCCGGACGACGAGAGTTACACCCTGCAACGCGAGCGCGGGACGACGACGTTGACCGCGCCGAGCGGGCGCGGGCTGCTGTACGGGCTGTTCCACGTCGTGCGGCTCGGCGAGGACGCCTTCACCGGGGACCTGGAGCCGCGCACGCACCGGCCCGCCCTCGCCACCCGCATGCTGGACCACTGGGACAACGTGGCCGTGCACCCGGTGATGGGGCAGGTCGAGCGCGGTTACGCGGGCGGCTCCCTGTTCTGGGCGGACGGCGAGGCGCGCGGCGACCTCGGCCGGGTGCGGGCGTACGGCAGGCTGCTGGCCGCGTGCGGGATCAACGCCGTCGCCGTCAACAACGTCAACGTGCACGCCACGGAGGCGCGGCTGCTGACCGACCGGATCGGGGACGTGGCCGCGATCGCCGGCGCGCTGCGCCCGTACGGCATCGGCACGCACCTCTCCGTCAGCTTCGCCGCGCCGATGCTGCTGGGTGGACCGGACACCGCCGACCCGCTGGACCCGGCCGTGCGCGACTGGTGGGCGGCGGCGACCGCGCGGGTGTACGAGGCGGTCCCGGACTTCGGCGGGTATGTGGTGAAGGCCGACTCCGAGGGGCAGCCGGGCCCCTTCGCCTACGGCCGCTCGCACGCCGACGGGGCCAACATGCTGGCCGCCGCCCTGGAGCCGCACGGCGGCATGGTGCACTGGCGGGCCTTCGTCTACGACCACCGCCAGGACTGGCGCGACCGCTCGACCGACCGGGCGCGGGCCGCCTACGACCACTTCACCCCGCTGGACGGGGAGTTCGCGGACAACGCGGTGCTCCAGGTGAAGCACGGGCCGATGGACTTCCAGGTGCGTGAGCCGGTCTCGCCGTTGATCGGCGCGATGCCGGACACCCGGCTCGCGGTGGAGCTCCAGGTCACCCAGGAGTACACCGGACAGCAGAAGCACGTGTGCTGGCTGGGCCCGATGTGGAGCGAGGTGCTGCGGTTCCGTCCGGACGGCGAGGTGCCCGCCGGGCGGCTCGCGGACGGTCTGGTCGCGGTGTCCAACGCCGGCGACGACCGGTTCTGGACCGGGCACCCGCTCGCCCAGGCCAACCTGTACACCTTCGGACGCCTCGCGTGGGACCCGGCGGCGGACCCGCGGGCCGTCCTCGACGAGTGGATCGCGCTGACCCACCCGGGCGCCCCGGACCGGCTGGCCGGGGGGCTGCACGCGATCCTGGACGGCTCCCGCGCGACGTACGAGAAGTACACGGCGCCGCTCGGCGTGGGCTTTATGGTGCAGCCGGGCCACCACTACGGGCCGAGCGTCGACGGCTACGAGTACAGCCCCTGGGGCACCTACCACTTCGCCGACCGGGACGGCATCGGCGTCGACCGTTCCGTGGCGACCGGCACCGGTTACGCCGGGCAGTACGCCGAGCCGTGGGCGAGACTCTACGAGTCCCCGGACACCTGCCCCGACGAGCTGCTGCTGTTCTTCCACCACGTCCCGTACGGCCATGTGCTGCACAGCGGGAAGACGGTGATCCAGCACATCTACGACACCCACTTCGAGGGCGTGGAGGAGGCCGAGGGGGCCCGCCGGGTGTGGGCGGGACTCGCGGACGTGGTGGAGCCGGAGCGGCACACGCGTGTGACTCGGCGGTTCGAGGAGCAGCTGCGCAGCGCCCGCGAGTGGCGGGACCAGATCAACAGCTACTTCCTGCGCAAGTCCGGGGTGCCGGACGCGCACGGGCGCACCATCCACTGAGCGCCCCCGCGGCCTCAGGCGGTGAAGTGCTCCCGGGTCTCCTCGATCACCGGGCGGCCGGCGTGCAGCAGTGACAGCAGCAGCGGCGCGGCGAGCAGGGCGGGCAGCGCCTCCGTGAGCAGCGCGGTGCCGGCGGCCGTGAGGATCAGCAGCGACAGGGCGCCCAGGGTGGTCCGCGGCTGCTGCGCCAGGAAGTACGCGGCGAGGCGTGCGGTGTCGCGGGCGCGGAACGCGAACAGGGCGGTCAGCACCAGCGCGTGCGCCGCCCACAGCAGGCTTCCCACGCCGATCAGGGCGAGCAGGAACGCCCACCAGCCGGGCAGTCCGGTGGCCGGGAAGTGCGTGAGGGTGAACGCGATCACCGTGAGCCAGGCGAGCAGCGGCGCCCACAGCTTCAGCGCGGGCACGGCGCCCAGCCGCCAGCCGCGCAGGAAGGCGCGGGACGGGCGGAGTTCGGTGAGGTCGCCGCTGCGGTGGTGCAGGGCGTAGAGGGCGGCGGCGGCGGACGGGCCGAGCGGCAGCAGGCAGAGCGCGGCGAGGGGCAGGTTGGCGGGGTCGGGGGCGAGCAGCAGGAGGCCGGCGAGGCCCGGCGCCGCGGTGAGCAGCAGCAGGGCCTCGACGGTGACGAGCGTGTGGATCAGGGCGGCGGCCCGGGACAGCGGGCCGGTGCCGAAGGCGTCGGCGCGTACGGTGCTCATGCCGCCTCCGCGCCGAGCAGCCGCCGCTCGTCCCACCAGGGCGGGGTCTCGTCGTCCACCGGGGTCAGCTCGACGAGGGTGACCTCGTGGCGGGCCAGGGTGACGGTGAGGTCCGTCCGGCCGTCCTCGACGGGCAGCCGGGAGTGGCTGCGGGCGGGCTCGGCGGCCTCGCGCAGCATGTCGAGCTGTCCGGGGCGCGGGGAGCGCGGGGATCCCATGCGCCGCCAGGCGGTGTAGGCGTTGCCGTGCTCCTCGTCGACGGTGGAGCGGCGTACGAACATCTCGCCGCGCCCTTCGCCGGCCACGGGGAGGGACAGGCGCAGGGTGTGCCGGTCCGGGCCGGGAGTCCGCCCTGTGGGGTCGACGGGGGCCCAGGCGAGGACCGTGAGCCGGCCGTCGGCGTGCCGGGTCACCAAGTGGTCCTCGCCGCGCGCCAGTCGCTCCTCCCCCATCCGCGCCATGAACGCGTACAGGTGGTAGGTCGGCTTGCGGATCTGCCGGTGGGTGAGCAGGCCGAAGCCGCCGTGGAACAGGGCGGTGGGGATGCCGGTCTCCTCGAAGACGTCGCTGAACGTCCAGTAGGAGAAGGAGTCGGCGTGGTCGCCGCCCGCCGCCACCACCGGGGCGAGGTAGGCGGCGTGGAACGCGGTGTCGTGGATCAGGTTGTCGGGCCGGTAGGAGGAGTTGAACTCGGTGATGTGGACCGGGAGTCCGGCCAGGCGGGTGCCCGCGAGGGCCGTGCGCGGCTGGGCGAACTGGTCGAGGAGGGTGCTCGCCGGGGCGAGGGTCTGGTGGGTGCCGAACGGGACGTTCTGCGCGGGCCCGGAGGCGTAGGCGTGCCGGGACACGAAGTCCACGGGCACGTCACGGCGTTCGGCGAACTCGGCGAACCGCTCCAGCCAGCCGTCGGCGGCCGGGGACAGCGCGGGCCCGCCGACCGCCAGCTCCGCGTCCACCTCCTTCACGGTGTGCGCCGTCGCCTCGTACAGCCGGTGGTAGGCCGCCTCGTCGGCGTCCTGCCAGAACGGGGGCAGGTCCGGCTCGTTCCACACCTCGACGGGCCAGGTGCGCACCTCCTCGAGGCCGTAGCGGTCGATCAGGTGGGTGAGGACCGCGCGCACCAGGCGGGTCCACTCCTTCTCGTCGGCGGGCGGGGTGACGTTGCCCTCCCACCAGAACACCGTCTGCGTGCCCGACGCCATCTCCTCGGGCATGAAGCCGAGTTCGAGGAAGGGCCGGATGCCGGTGGCGAGGAGGGCGTCGAACACCTGGTCGAGGTAGGTGAACGAGTGGTGGGTGCGGCGGGCGCCTTGCCACTCGTAGGGGCGGTGGACGCCCATGCCGTCGCTGAGCAGGCCGTGACCGCGCAGATGGCGGAAGCCGATGTCGCGCTGGAGCAGCGCGAGGGAGTCCTGGTAGTCGCGGCGCAGGGCGAGGTCGAGCCGGCCGGTGCCGACGCAGGCGCGCCAGGCGTCGGACAGCCGGCCCGCCGGCTCCAGGGGCACGTGGATCACGCGTTCTCCTTCCGGAAGCGCTCGTACGCCTGGTTGTGCAGCTCGATGTAGCGGTCCATGTTCTTCGCCTCGAGCTCCTTGACGTAGTCCTCCCACTCGGACAGGGGACGCTTGCCGAGGACGAAGCGCAGGGCGTTCTGGGTGACGTGGTCCTTCAGCGGAGTGTCCCAGAGGGTGGCCTGCTCCTGCTCCTCGGCGCGCAGCGGGTGCGGCGGGTCGGTGGGCAGCTCCTTGCGGGCGGCCATCGCGTCGGTGAACTTCTTCTCGTCCGGGCTGAAGGACGAGGACACCAGGGCCCAGCTGCCGCCGTAGGTGAACACGCCGTTGAAGAAGCCGAAGTCCTTCTGCAGGTCCTTCGGGGCGTCCGGGTCGGAGCCCATCAGGGAGATGCCTGGCTCGAGCCGGTACCCCGTGCCGCCGGAGCGGGTGAACGTCGTGTTCTCCACGCCCCACTTGCAGAACTCCTGGCCGGCGTCGGAGTACCAGAGCCAGTCGACGAACTGCATCAGCGCGACGAAGTCGTCCCGCTCCAGCGCCTTGCTGGAGACCATCATGCCGTTCTCCAGGCGTCCGCCGCCCATGACGACCGGTCCCGCCGGACCGAGCGGCACCGGGATCATCTCGATGGTGGCGCCCTTGACCTGCCGCTGGAGGTTGTAGCGGTAGTTCTGCACCAGCTCCTGCGCGTTGGCGCTGATCGCGAAGGACTTCTCCCCCAGCAGCTTCCTGACCGCCTCCTCGTCGGTCTGGGTGAAGCTCTCCGGGTCCATCAGCTTCTCCGCGACCAGCTTGCGCAGGTACTCCACGACCTGGCGGAAGGCGTCGGTGGCGCCGGTGAACACGAACTTCTCCGCCTTGGCGTCCCAGGTGGTGTTGAGGTACGACCAGCCGGCGCGGACGCCGTGCGCCTGCCCGAGGTACTGGAACAACGCGCCCGCCGGGAAGGGGGTGTTGGTGCTCCAGCGGTCGGTGAAGGGGTAGCGGTCCGGGTACTCCTCACGGAGCGCCTTCAGGGTCGTGTACACCTCGTCCCAGGTGGTGGGCAGGGCAAGGCCGTGCTTGTCCAGGACGTCGGTGCGGAAGGACAGCGAGTACTGCTGGCGCACCTTCTGGTGAAGGCCGGGGAGCAGGTAGTAGCGGCCGTCGGACTGGCGCAGCGAGTCGATCTCCGGCCGGAGGTTCCATCTCCTGACCTTCTCCTGGAAGTTGGGCATCAGGTCGATGTACTCGCTGACCGGCAGGATCGCGCCGGAGGAGACGAAAGCGGTCTCCGCGCCCGGGTAGGTCTTGGGGATGAGCAGGGGGGCGTCGCCCGCGCCGATGAGGAGGCTGCGCTTCTTCTCGTAGTCGCTGAGCGGGACCGGGGTGGCGTCCAGGATGACGCCGGTGCGCCGGGTGAGTTCCTTCCAGAACAGCCAGCTCTCCTTCATCGGGTAGACCGGGTTGTCGTTGTGCAGGACGGTGAAGGTGAGCGGCTCGGTGGCCTTGAACTGCTGTCCGGCGCGATAGTTCTTCATGGCGCCCGTGCGCTTCTTCGACAGGTCCTTGGTGTCCTCGCCGTCGCCGCCGCTGCCGCAGCCGGTGAGGGCGGTGAGGCCGATGAAGCCCGCTGCGGCGAGCATCCGGCGCCGGGAGAGCTGTCCGTCGTTCTTCACGGGGACTCCTGTGACGTGGGGGTTGCCTGAAGGGGGGATGGGTGGAGCGCCGGCGGCCGTCAGCCCTTGACCGCGCCGAGCATCACGCCGGAGACGAAGTAGCGCTGCACGAACGGGTACACGCAGAGGATCGGCAGCGAGGTGAGCACGATCGTCACCGCCTGGATGTTGGCGTTGACCTGGGTGAGGCTTTCGGTGCCCGCGCCGGCGGCGGTGCCTCCGGTGGCGCCGGCGAGGAGGTTGCGCAGATACACCGTGACCGGCATCAGCTCGGTGCGGTCCATGTAGAGGAACGCCGAGAACCAGGAGTTCCAGAAGGACACCGAGTAGAACAGCACCATGGTCGCGACGACCGCCTTGGACAGCGGCAGCACGATCCGCAGCAGGATGCCGTAGGTGCTGAGGCCGTCGATCTGCGCTGCCTCCTCCAGCTCCGACGGCAGACTCTCGAAGAAGGCCTTCATCACCAGCAGGTTGAAGACGCTGATCGCGTTCGGCAGGGCGATGGCCCACACGCTGTTCTTCAGCCCGAGGCTGGTGATCAGGACGTAGTTGGGGATGAGACCGCCGGTGAAGAACATGGTGAACACGGCGATCCCGACCAGCGCCCCGCGGCCCCTGAGGTGGTGCTTGGACAGGACGTAGGCGTAGCAGGTGGTGAGCACCATGGCGACGGCGGTGGCGACGACCGTGTAGAGGACGGTGTTGCCGTAGTTCCGCCAGAACATCGAGTCGGAGAAGACGATCTCGTAGGTGGTGAGGTTGAAGCCCTTGGGCCACAGCGTCACGTCACCGGCGCGGATCTCCTTCTCGCCGCTGAACGAGCGGGCGACGATGTTGACGAACGGGTACAGCGTGATCAGCACGACCAGGGTGAGGATCACGCCGTTGACGCCCTGGAAGACGCGGTATCCCCGGGAGGGGCGGATCGTGCTCACCACAGGCTCGTCCCCACCGTGCGGCGCGACAGCTGGTTGGCGGAGGTGATCAGCACCAGGCCGATGACCGCCTCGAACAGGCCGATGGCGGCGGCGTAGCTGAAGCTGTTGGACTCCACACCGGTGCGGTAGAGGTACGTGGAGATCACGTCGGCGGTGGGATATGTCAGCGGGTTGTAGAGCAACAGGACCTTCTCGAAACCGACGGCCAGGAACGTGCCGATGTTGAGGATCAGCAGCGTGATCATGGTGGGGCGGATGCCGGGCAGGGTGACGTGCCAGATCTGCCGCCAGCGGTTCGCGCCGTCGATCCGGGCTGCCTCGTACAGGTCCTCGTCGATGGTGGTGAGCGCGGCGAGGTAGAGGATCGTGCCCCAGCCGGCGGTCTGCCAGATCTCGGATCCGACGTAGACGGTGCGGAACCAGTCGGGCTCCTGGATGAAGCGGATCGGGTCGTGCCCGAACCAGCCGAGGACATGGTTGACCGGGCCGTCCGTGGCGAGCATCTGCATCGTGATGCCGGCGACGATCACGACGGACAGGAAGTGCGGCAGGTACGACACCGACTGCACGAATCGTTTCAACGACCTGCGGCGGACCTCGTTGAGCAGCAGGGCGAGCACGAGGGGGACGGGGAAGCAGAAGACGAGCGTCAGCCCGCCGATCCACAGGGTGTTGCGGAAGACCTGCCAGAACGTCGGGTCGGACAGGAACATCTCGACGTAGCGCAGGCCCACCCAGTACTCGCCGAGGATCGACCCGCCCGGTTCGAAGCGGCGGAACGCGATCACGTTGCCGATCATCGGCAGATAGCGGAACACCAGGAAGAACAGCAGCGGCAGCACGGCCAGCGAGTAGAGCTGCCAGTCCCTGCGCAGCGCGCGCCGCCGGCCGGTGGCCGTGGACGACCGGATGCGCCGGCGGGGCGGGGGCGCGGGCGGCGGCTTCTGGGTGCCCGGAGATGGAGCGGACGTGGTGGAGCTGCTCATTGCCCGGGCCTCCCGTGCCTGACACAGAACCGAAACTTTCGAGCGCCTGCCGATAACTTCGCGGCAACTTATGAGTCGTGGTAAGCGGTGTCAATGGGTGCTGTGCGCACGACTTTTGCCTTCATCACGGCCGCGTGGAAGTCCGGAACGAGCCGCTGTGGAACCCGGCCTTGATCTGTTACCGTCCACCGAAATTTCCTGCGGTCCGCCCGCAACGATCGGGGGCGCCGGCCGTCCGAGCCTGCGAGGTGCCGCGTGCCCGCCTTCGACCTGCCCCCTGCCGACCTGGAGCGCCACCGTCCGGACGTCGCCGAACCCGTGGACTTCGACGACTTCTGGAAGCGCACGCTCGAGGAGGCGGCAGGCGCGGGCGACGCGCTGGTCTCCGCCGGCCCGGTGGACAACGGGCTGCGGCTGACCCGGACATGGGACGTGGCGTTCCGCGGGTTCGCGGGCGATCCGGTGCGGGGGTGGTTCAGCCGCCCGGCCGGGGTGGGCGAACCCCTCCCGGCCGTGGTGGAGTTCGCCGGGTACGGGCGCGGGCGGGGCCTCCCCCACGAGCGGCTCACCTGGGTCAACGCCGGGTACGCGCACCTGCTGATGGACAACCGGGGCCAGGGCGACCAGTACGGGTGCGGCGGGGACACCCCCGACCCGCACGCCGGCGCGCCCGGCGGCCCCGGACCGGCCACGCGGGGACTGCTCGACCCGCGCGACCACCACTACCGCCGGCTGATCACCGACGCGGTGCGCGCGGTGGAGGCGGTGCGCGCGCTGCCGGGTGTGGACGCCTCCCGGGTCGCGGCGGTCGGCAACAGCCAGGGCGGGGGCGTCGCGCTGGCGGTCGCGGGACTGGTGCCGGACCTCGCGGCGGTCCTGGTCACCGCGCCCTTCCTGTGCGGGATCCGCCGCGCGCTGGACCTCACGGACGCCTCCCCGTACGGCGAGATCAGCGCGTATCTCGCCGTGCACCGGGGCGCGGAGGAGGCGGTCCATCGCACGCTGTCCTACGTCGAGGGCATCTCCTTCGCCCGTCGTGCCCAGGCGCCCGCCCACTTCGGCGTGGGCCTGCGCGACACGGTGTGCCCGCCGAGCGGGGCGTACGCGGCGTACAACCGGTACGCGGAGCTGACGGGCGGCCAGGAGGAGAAGGTGCTGCACGCGTACCCGTTCAACGGGCATGAGGGCGGGGACGCGGTGCATGTCCGGCGGCAACTGGGATGGCTGCGCGCGGTGCTGGGCGCGTGAGTGCCCCGGGGGCCGTGAGCGGGCCCGCGCGGCAGAGCACGGCGCGCAGTTCGGAGCGTGGCAGCGTGTCGGGGCGGGTGTGGGTCACGGCGCCCGAGGTCAGAGCCAGGCCGGCCGCCGGCACCGCGGCCAGGACGCAGACGAGGACGACGAACAGAACCATGTCGCCCCTGTGCCGGGCCGTCCTCGCGCCGGGGTCGCTCAGTGACGTGATCATGACACTCCCGTCCGCGACTGTGGGGGCGGACGAGGTGGCGGCGCCCCGGCGACGGGTTCCGGTCCGCCACACTCATGGGAGCGCTCCCACCTCGTCCGTGACAGGGACGGTAGCGCCGGGGGGCGGGGATGTAAACGGTTACCGCGCGTATCGGCCGCGGACGCCGGCGCGGCCCGGGGACGCCCGAGGGCCGCATCCCCGCGCGGGGATGCGGCCCTCGGTCCGCCCTGCCTGCCGCTTGCTCGCGGATCGAGCCGCTTACTTGCGGATCAGGCTGCGCAGCACGTACTGCAGGATGCCGCCGTTGCGGTAGTAGTCGGCCTCACCGGGGGTGTCGATGCGGACGACCGCGTCGAACTCGACACCGGTGTCGGTGGTGACCTTCACCGTGCGCGGGGTGGTGCCCTCGTTGAGCGCGGTGACGCCGGAGACGGAGAAGGTCTCCTCGCCGGTCAGGCCGAGGGACTCGGCGGTGTGGCCCTCGGGGAACTGCAGCGGCAGAACGCCCATGCCGATGAGGTTCGAGCGGTGGATGCGCTCGTACGACTCGGCGATGACGGCCTTGACGCCGAGGAGCGCGGTGCCCTTGGCGGCCCAGTCACGGGAGGAACCGGAGCCGTACTCCTTGCCGGCCAGGACGACCAGCGGGATGCCGGCCTTCTGGTAGTTCTGCGAGGCGTCGTAGATGAAGGAGACCGGGCCGCCGTCCTGCGTGAAGTCGCGGGTGTAGCCGCCCTCGGTGCCCGGCGCGATCTGGTTGCGCAGGCGGATGTTGGCGAACGTGCCGCGGATCATGACCTCGTGGTTGCCGCGACGGGAGCCGTAGCTGTTGAAGTCACGGCGCTCGATGCCGTGCTCCGTGAGGTACTTGCCTGCCGGGGTGTCGGCCTTGATGGCGCCGGCCGGGGAGATGTGGTCGGTGGTGACCGAGTCGCCCAGCTTGGCCAGCACGCGGGCGCCGGTGATGTCCTCGACCGGGGCCGGCTCCATCTGCATGCCCTCGAAGTACGGGGGCTTGCGGACGTAGGTGGACTCGCTGTCCCACTCGAAGGTGTCGCCGGTCGGAACGGGCAGCGCCTGCCACTGGGCGTCGCCGGCGAAGACGTCGGCGTAGGACTTGGAGAACATGTCCTCGCCGATGGCGTTGGCCACGACGTCGTTGACCTCGGCCTCGGAGGGCCAGATGTCCTTCAGGAAGACCGGGTTGTTGTCCTGGTCGTAGCCGAGGGCCTCGCGGGTGATGTCCACCTTCATGGAACCGGCGATCGCGTAGGCGACGACCAGCGGCGGGGACGCCAGGTAGTTCATCTTGACGTCGGGGTTGATCCGGCCCTCGAAGTTGCGGTTGCCGGACAGCACCGAGGTGACGGCCAGGTCGTGCTCGTTGACGGCCTTGGAGACCTCCTCCGGCAGCGGGCCGGAGTTGCCGATGCAGGTGGTGCAGCCGTAACCGACCAGGTTGAAGCCGACCTTGTCGAGGTAGGGGGTCAGGCCCGCCTTCTCGAAGTAGTCGGTGACGACCTTGGAGCCCGGGGCGAGGGTGGTCTTCACCCACGGCTTGCGGGTCAGGCCCTTCTCCACCGCCTTCTTGGCCACCAGCGCGGCGGCGACCATGACGTACGGGTTGGAGGTGTTGGTGCAGGAGGTGATGGCCGCGACCGTCACCGCGCCGTGGTCCAGGGTGTAGGTCGTGCCGTCGGGGGCGGTGACCTCGACCGGGTTGGACGGGCCGCTGCCGGCCACCACGGCGGAGTGCTGCGGGGCGCCGGCGCCGTTGTCGTCGTGGCCGTAGGCCGGAGCGTCGCTGGCCGGGAACGACTCGGCGCTCGCCTCGTCGACCGGGGAGGCGACCCCGTGCGGCTGCTCCTGCTGCGGGACGCCCGGCTTGCGGTCGTCGCCGCCGGTGACGCCGGCGGCCACGTAGTTGAGCACGTCGGAGTTGAACTGCTCGGCGGCCTGGGACAGTTCGATGCGGTCCTGCGGGCGCTTCGGGCCGGCGATGGACGGGACGACCGTGGCCAGGTCCAGCTCGAGCTTCTCGGAGAAGTCCGGCTCGGCCGTCGGGTCCAGCCAGAGGCCCTGCTCCTTGGCGTACGCCTCGACCAGGGCGACCTGCTGCTCGGAGCGGCCGGTCAGACGGAGGTAGCTCAGGGTCTCGTCGTCGATCGGGAAGATCGCCGCGGTGGAGCCGAACTCCGGGGACATGTTGCCGATGGTCGCGCGGTTGGCGAGGCTCGTGGCGGCCACACCCTCGCCGTAGAACTCGACGAACTTGCCGACGACGCCGTGCTTGCGCAGCATCTCGGTGATGGTGAGCACCAGGTCGGTGGCGGTGGTGCCGGGCTGCAGCTCACCGGTGAGCTTGAAGCCGACGACGCGCGGGATCAGCATGGAGACCGGCTGGCCGAGCATGGCCGCCTCGGCCTCGATGCCGCCGACGCCCCAGCCGAGGACGCCGAGGCCGTTGACCATCGTGGTGTGCGAGTCGGTGCCGACCAGGGTGTCGGGGTACGCCTTGCCGTCACGGATCATGACGACGCGGGCCAGGTGCTCGATGTTCACCTGGTGGACGATGCCGGTGCCGGGCGGGACGACCTTGAACTCGTCGAACGCGGTCTGGCCCCAGCGCAGGAACTGGTAGCGCTCCTTGTTGCGGCCGTACTCCAGGTCGACGTTCTGCTTGAAGGCGTCGTTGGTGCCGAACTTGTCGGCGATGACGGAGTGGTCGATGACCAGCTCGGCCGGGGCCAGCGGGTTGATCTTGGCCGGGTCGCCGCCGAGCTCCTTCACGGCCTCACGCATCGTGGCGAGGTCGACGACACAGGGCACGCCGGTGAAGTCCTGCATGATCACGCGGGCCGGCGTGAACTGGATCTCCTGCGACGGCTGCGCCTGGGAGTCCCAGCCGCCCAGGGCGCGGATGTGGTCGGCGGTGATGTTCGCGCCGTCCTCGGTGCGGAGGAGGTTCTCCAGCAGCACCTTCAGGCTGTAGGGAAGGCGCGCGGAGCCCTCGACCTTGTCCAGCCGGAAGATCTCGTACGACTCGTCGCCCACCTGCAGCGTGCTGCGGGCGTCGAAGCTGTTCGCCGACACGACAGTCTCCTTCATTGATGTGCGCGTACCACCGTCAATCGTGCCGCCACGCCGGCTTGGCCGTTCCGGTGAGGTCAGGCTAAGTTAGGTAGGCCTAACTCGCATGGCGACCGCGGTGCGCCTCGGCAGATATCTCGATGTCGAGATAACTCTAGTACACGGGCGCGGAATGGTCATGCCCGGGTTCCGGTGCGCCCTTCCCGTGCCCTCTCGGGCACGCCTTCGCCCTTCCCTTCCTTCGCTTCCCCCACCCTCCCGCCGCGGGCGGCTCGGCGCCACGGCTGACACGGCCGGCGGCGCCGTGCGGGCCGTGCGCGGACAGGGCGGCCGTGACGGCCGACGGGCGCCATGACGGCCGTGACGGCCGCCGGCGGCTGCCATGACGGTCATGACGGCCGTCGGCGGCTGCCATGACGGTTATGACGGCTGCCGGCGGCTGCCATGACGGCCGCGGACCGGGGTATCCGACTGAGACACAGTCAGTCACGGCAGGCCCGAACGGGCCCGACCAGGGAGGCGAGGATGCCCCTCACGTTCCGTAAGAGTTTCCGGATCCTTCCGGGGGTGCGGCTGAACATCAACAAGAAGTCGTGGTCCATCACCACCGGCGGGAAGAACGGACCCCGGCACACGCGGAGCAGTACCGGACGTCGTACGACATCGATGGATTTGCCCGGACCTTTCGGGTGGCGGCGCACCACCCGCAGCAGCCGGACCAGCGGATAGCCGGGGCACATTGACGTCACATCACCCGACTGTCACCCGAACGGACCCCCCAAGAGGTGCCATCTCATATCTGAGATAGCCTCAACCTCATGGCAGACGACTACCTCGTACGCATCGGCAAGCTCATCCGTGACGCCAGGCAGCACCGCGGCTGGACACAAACCCAGCTCGCGGAGGCTCTGGGTACCAGTCAGAGCGCCGTCAACCGGATCGAGCGCGGCAACCAGAACATCAGCCTTGAGATGATCGCCCGCATCGGCGAGGCGCTGGACAGTGAGATCGTCTCGCTCGGCTACGCCGGTCCGATGCATCTGCGTGTGGTGGGCGGCCGCCGGCTCTCCGGCGCCATCGACGTGAAGACGAGCAAGAACGCGTGCGTGGCACTGCTGTGCGCGTCGCTGCTCAACAGCGGCCGCACGGTGCTGCGCCGCGTCGCCCGCATCGAGGAGGTGTACCGCCTCCTGGAGGTGCTGAACTCCATCGGCGTGCGCACCCGCTGGATCAACGACGGCGTCGACCTGGAGATCGTGCCGCCCGCCGAGCTGGACCTCGCGGCGATCGACGCGGAGGCGGCCCGCCGCACCCGCTCGATCATCATGTTCCTCGGCCCGCTGCTGCACCGCATGGACCGCTTCATGCTGCCGTACGCCGGCGGGTGCGACCTCGGCACGCGCACGGTGGAGCCGCACATGATCGCGCTGCGCCGGTTCGGCCTGGACATCGCGGCGACGGAGGGCCAGTACCACGCGGTGGTCGACCGCGCCGTCGCCCCGGACCGTCCCATCGTGCTGACCGAGCGCGGGGACACGGTCACCGAGAACGCGCTGCTGGCCGCGGCGCGGCACGACGGCACGACCGTCATCCGCAACGCGTCCTCCAACTACATGGTCCAGGACCTGTGCTTCTTCCTGGAGGCGCTGGGCGTCAAGGTCGACGGCATCGGCACGACGACGCTGACCGTGCACGGTGTGCCGAAGATCGACGTGGACGTGGACTACTCCCCCTCCGAGGACCCGGTCGAGGCGATGAGCCTGGTGGCTGCCGCGGTGGTGACGGAGTCGGAGCTGACGGTTCGCCGGGTGCCGATCGAGTTCCTGGAGATCGAGCTGGCGGTCCTGGAGGAGATGGGCCTCGACCACGACCGCACGCCGGAGTACTTCGCGGACAACGGCCGTACGCGGCTGGTGGACCTGACCGTCCGGCCCTCCAAGCTGGAGGCGCCGATCGACAAGATCCACCCGATGCCGTTCCCGGGCCTGAACATCGACAACGTGCCGTTCTTCGCGGCGATCGCGGCGGTGGCGCAGGGCAAGACCCTCATCCACGACTGGGTCTACGACAACCGCGCGATCTACCTGACCGACCTCAACCGCCTGGGCGGCCGCCTGCAGTTGCTGGACCCGCACCGCGTCCTGGTCGAGGGCCCGACCCGCTGGCGCGCGGCCGAGATGATGTGCCCGCCGGCCCTGCGCCCGGCCGTGGTCGTCCTCCTCGCCATGATGGCGGCGGAAGGGACGTCGGTGCTGCGCAACGTGTACGTCATCAACCGCGGTTACGAGGACCTGGCGGAGCGGCTGAACTCGATCGGGGCGCAGATCGAGATCTTCCGGGACATCTGACCGTCGTGGTGTCGTGCCTCTTGGAGGCAAGGGGCACGACACCTCAACATGTAAGCCCGTGTGGGACAAGGCCCTCGCGCTCGGCCCGGGCGATCGTGTCGGCGGCCCGGGCTTCGTATGGTGGGCCGCCGCAGCAGGCGGCAGGCGCAATCCCTCGTTCTGGATCAGCCGATCGCCGCAGCCGACCGCAGAGCGGTCCGGAGCCTCCCCTTCCTGGCGTGGAACAGTTTCGGACAGCGAGCGGGCAGGTCGATTTCGTTGAGTTTCGGAAGTGACACATTGCGGGAGCGCCGACGGCCCGATAACTATCTCCCGCATCGTCGGCTCCCGCTTTGGATTTCGTTGGTATTTCGTAGCTCCTCACGCCCCACTCAAGAATGACCTCTTCGAACGACCTCAGAGCCGCGCCAAATGTGACCGACAGGCGCCACATCCCGCGATTGACACCCCGTCAGCCCCAACCTACTCTCCGTTCAGGTCGGCGAACGTTGAACGATATATCGAACAATCGTCAGGCGGGCCGGTGGGACGTCCCAAGAGACGATCGCTCACATCGGTCCCGGCGTCGGTCAGGAGCCGCCCCGACACGGCTGGACTCCGGACCGTGGTCCACCAGCACGCGTCGCCCGCCCGTACACCTCCACTGATCGCCGCCTTCCGCACTTCAGCGCCAGCGCGAACACAGAAGAGGAATCCCATGGGTAGCATCACACGCCGTCACACGATGTCATCGCCGCCCGGACCGCGCACGCGGCCAACGTGGCGCGTCATGGCGCTCTCCACCTCGTCGGCGCCGCCGGCGCATGGAGTCCGGCGTACACCGGCTTCACCGACCGGACCATGACCATCGGCCCCTGAAGCATCCAGCTCCATCACCAGGGTCTAGAACCCGGACGGCGGCGACTACGCCCGACTCCCCTGCCGTCCCGGCCTCGCCACCACCTGCTCTCCCTGCTGGAAACGGTGGCCCGATACGGCTGCCCGCTTGTGAGAGCAGACGCGATCGGCCGGGCGGATCCGCTCTCCGTCCGTGGAATCCGACGACTTCCCACCGAGGGGGGCTGGGGGCTTCAACCGCCGGCCCGCGAGCCCGCTCGCCTCCTGGCAGACCCGCCACCCCGGGACCCCCCTGTCCACCCACATCATCCGACAAGGAGCACAACATGGCCATGAACAGGCGTAC
Organism: Streptomyces werraensis; assembly: GCA_014656175.1. Taxonomy (GTDB): domain Bacteria; phylum Actinomycetota; class Actinomycetes; order Streptomycetales; family Streptomycetaceae; genus Streptomyces; species Streptomyces werraensis. Next base: position 309,907 of record BNBX01000002.1, on the reverse strand, counting down.
CTTCCTGGGACTGGGCGCAGCCGGAGCCGTGGCCGCCGTCCATGCGTACGGCACCACCGCGGCAACGGCATCCTCGCTCGCCCCGGCAGCCGCGCCGACCCAGCGCTTCGCCATCGGGGTGAGGGAGTACGCCTGGAGCCGCGGCAGCCGTCGGCTGACCACCCGGATCTTCTACCCCGCCACCGGCACACCGGGCGGCGCTCCCGTCGTCAACGCCCCCATCGCGGACGGCGTCTTCCCCATCTGCGAGTTCAGCCACGGCCTCGGCGGCAACCCGGAGAGCTACGCACCCCTGGTCCGGCCCCTGGCCGAGGCAGGATTCGTCGTCCCCGCACCCGTCTTCCCCACGACCTCCAGCGGCACCCAGGGCAACGTCCAGGACGTCTACAACGGCAACCAGTCCATGGACGTCTCCCAGGTCATCACCAACACCCTCAACCTCAACACCACGGCCGGCGACCCGCTCGCCGGGCACCTCGACACCGGAACCGGCGTCGGCGTCGCGGGCCATTCGCTGGGCGGCATGACCACCCACGGGCTGCTGACGGCCTGGCCGGACAGCCGGATAGCCGCCGCCGTCCCCTTCGCCTGTGTCGACATGGGCAACCCCAGCAGCACGGTCGCCGCCAAGGTCCTCTTCGTCCACGGCGATCAAGACACCCTCACGCAGTACTCCTCCGCCCGCCAGGCGTACGGGGAACTTCCCGCGCCCAAGGCGTTCCTCACCCACCGCGGAACGGGCCACGATCAGTACATATGGAGCGGCTACAACCACACCCAGACCGTCGCCACCTACGTGGACTGGATGCGCTGGAGTCTCTACGGCGACACCGCCGCCCGCGACCGCCTCCCCGCCGACGCCACCTCCAACACCAGCACCACCACCTGGGAAGCCGTCCTCACCCCCCTCCCCACCGGGCGGATCGTCAGCCTCCGATCCCGGGCCAACAACCAGTATGTGTGCGCGGAGAACGCCGGAACCGACCCACTCATCGCCAACCGAACCGCCATCGGCGACTGGGAACGATTCGACCTGCTCGACCTCGGCGGAGGCGCCGTCGCACTGCGCGCCCACGTCAACGGCCGGTACGTCTGCGCCGAGAACGCCGGTGCCAACGCGCTCATCGCCAACCGCACCGCCGTCGGACCCTGGGAGACCTTCCAGCGCGTGAACAACTCCGACGGCACCACCAGCCTGCGCGCACAGGCCAACAACCTGTACGTCAGCGCCGGGAACGCCGGAACCGCCCCGCTCATCGCCAACCGCACAACGATCGGCCCCTCCGAGTCGTTCGACCTCGTCAACGTCTGACCGGCCGCGGAGGAGGAGCGCGAACCCCCGCGGGTGATCCGTCATACACATGCTCAGAAGTTGTCGTCAGACTTCGATTCCTACATGGAACGGCTCTGGACACCCTGCACAGCGGCAGCCCCGACCTGACGGTGACCCTCGAAGCCGGCCGTCACTCGCTGACCCTCGAGGTGCGTGACCAGGGGCGGTGGCGGGACCGGTCCGCGCCGCGCTGCGAGGCGACCGACATGGACACGGAATTCGGACGCGGACAGAGCGAACCTGCAGCAGGTCAACGACTCACGACAGTCGGACGGCGCAGGTCACAGCCTTGGCCGGTCTCTCCCCGGGACATCTGAGCGACGGCTGCCGCCGCACCCTGTCCGACCTGCGGTTCAGCGGGTCGGGAAGGGGTGCGGCGGCATCTCCGGGACGCCTCCGGGACCTTGCTGGGTCAATACTCGGACCGGCTCAGTGCAGCGTCGTCCGCGGCCCCATCACGGACAGCAGTTGCAGCTTCTCGTGACTCTCGCTGCCGGGAACGGCGGTGTAGACGAGCAGCAGATGCGACTGGTCGGGATCGAGAAGCGTCTGGCAGCTCAGCTCCATGATGCCGAGCTCGGGGTGGTTGAAGCGTTTTACCTCGCGGGGGCGGAGGCCGATCTCGTGGTCGTTCCACACGTCCTTGAACTCCTCGCTCTGCGCCAGGAGCAGGTCGGCGAGGTGGGCCGCCCGGGAGCCGGGGCCCCTCCGGGTGGCCAGGGCGCGCAGGCCCGAGGCGAACAGGCGGCTGAGGTAGGCGTGTTCGTCGTCGGCGTAGAGCTCACGGGTGGCGGGGTCGGTGAACCAGCGGTAGCCGAGGCTGCGGGCCGGGCCCTGGTAGACGGTCAGGTCGCCGGTGAGGGCGACGCCGAGGGGAGTCTGCCGCAGGGTTTCGCCGAGCTCGGTGACGATCTCGGCGGGGGTGTCCTGAAGGCGGTCGAAGATGCGCAGCAGACCGGGGCTGATGTGTTCGCCGGCCGGGCCGCGCGCGGGCGGGTTGTGGCCGGCGAGACGGAACAGGTGGTCGCGCTCGTCGAGGGAGAGGTGCAGCCCTTGCGCGATGGAGGCGATCATCTGTTCGGACGGCCGGGGTCCGCGCTCCCTCTCGAGACGCGCGTAGTAGTCGGTCGACATGCTGCACAGCAGGGCGGCTTCTTCCCTCCGCAGCCCGCTGGTCCGGCGGCGTCGCCCGCGAGGCAGGCCGACGTCCTCGGGTTGCAGCGCCGCCCGGCGGCTGCGGAGGAACTCCGCCAGTCCGCTCCGGTCGATCTCCATGCCGCACCTCCTTCCGTCCCGGTTCACTTCTACCGGCCGTGGACGCGCGTATCCACGGCCTGCCGGTCCCCCCTTACGGGTCCCCCCGTACGACCTTCCCGTGCGGCGAGCGTCCGGCGAAGCTCCGCTCAGCTGTCGGGGAAGCGGACCTCGGCGAGCTGCTGGGAGATCCGCCAGACGCGCGCGGCGTCCTCGGCGCTGCGCAGGGGACGCCACAGCGCCTGCTGCCCGGGGGCTCCGCCGAGGCTGCCGGGACCCTGGGGCCCGTAGAACAGCTCACCCCGGGCGTCCGGCGAGGTGGCGGCGTACAGGGCGGGGAGCATCGCGGTCCGCGGGGTGCCGAGGAGGATGCCGCGCCGGGACAACGCCTTGATCACGCGGAAGGCGGCAGTGTCGCTGCCGCGCCCGATCTCCGGGCGGGCGGCCAGCAGGCTCGTCGGGGCGACGCCGGGATGCGCGATGTTACTGGTGATGCCCCAGCCGTGGGCACGGCTGCGCCGGTCGAGCTCGAGCCCGAACAGGCCGCCCGCGATCTTCGACTGCCGGTAGGCGCGCGCGCCGCCGTAGGAGCGTTCGAAGTTCAGGTCGTCCCAGTTGATGGCGCCGCTGCGCGCGGCGATGCTGCTCTGTGAGGTCACCCGGGCACCGCCGGCCCGCAGCAGGGGCAGCAGGTGAGCGACGAGGGCGACGTGGCCGAGGTGGTTCGTGCCGAACTGGAGCTCGAAGCCGTCAGCGGTCGTCCGCCGGTCGGGCGGGGTCATGACGCCGGCGTTGTTGACGAGAATGTGGATCGGCAGCCCCTCGTCCGCCAGCGTCTTGCCGAGCGCCGCGACGGAGCTCAGCGAGGACAGGTCGAGCTCGCGCAGCGACACGTCGGCGGCGGGTGTGCTCTCGCGGATCTTGGCGATCGCCGCCTCTCCCTTGCGCGGGTTGCGGACAGGCATGACGACCTCGGCGCCGGCCGCCGCGAGTCGCGCCGCCAGCTCCAGCCCCATGCCGTCGCTGGCTCCGGTGACGACGGCGCGCCGGCCGGACAGGTCGGGGACGGTGATGTCGATGGGCTTGCGTGGCATGTCGGCTCCTCAACGGTGTGTCGTTGCCTCCCACCGTGACAGGGAACGACGTCCGCATTCAGGGCCGCTCGAACCACTGACCGGCGATCCGAGGATCCGGCAGCCGCGCTCGACGGCGTCCCGTACGCCCTCTGCAACGGGCACGGGACGGTCCTCCCCCGGCCGCGACCGCGCTACTCGACGGTGAAGTCGGCCGCCTCCGGGTCAAGGGTGCTGGAACCGTCGTCCGCGGTGGCCAGGACCGCGACGTGCCACAGGCCGCCCGGCGACGCGTCGGCGTCGGTGGCGGTGACGGCGACGGTGTAGGTGCAGCGGGCGGTGTCGTGGCCGGAGGGCTCGCAGGTGGCGGATTCCGCTGGCCTGAGTAAGTGACCGCTGGGCGTGTTGGGTGGGGCCGGCGTGCCGCTCACTGACGCCGTCACGCATGCGAAATCCCCGCCCCCGCAGTGCCCGTGCACTGTCCGCGCCGCCTCCCGTTGGGTGCCGGAACAACATGGCCTCCGAGGCGCTCCGTGGTGCGGTGTGGGTCTGGTTGACTCCGGCGCTCACCCCCACACCGTGCCCGCGCCCCTGTCGGGGGTGCCCGAGCAGCATGAGCGGAGTCGCCCCATGTCCTTCGGACAGCAGCCCTGGTCCGGGCCGCCGCCGCACCACCATCCCGACCCGTGGTCGGCCCCCACCCGGCCTCCCGCCGAGCACGAGCGTGACGACGTCGAGGCGGCGGCGCGCCTGAGCGTCGGGCGGCGGATCGGGGCCCGGATCGCCGTCGTGTGGTTGGTCTACGTGACGGGCGCCGCGCTCGTGCCGGGCGTGTACGGCACGCCGGTCGCCGGGACCGTGAGTCTCGGGGCCGTGCTCGCCCTGGTGCCGCTCGGGGTCGGGGTGCACGGGGTCGTCGCGTACGGGCGCCGGATCGACCGGGTCGCGGCGGCCGATGCCGAACACCGGAGGTGGTCGTGACCGAGCTGCTCGACTCCTCCTCACGGTCGCTCGTCTTCGCCGTGTTCTCCGTGTTCGTCGTCATCTGTCTGATGCTGTGCGTCGTCACCGGCGCCGACGAGGACGACCGCGCTCTCGTGCGGTCCGACAGCCGGCGGTTGCGCTCCTGGCAGCAGGGCATCGCGATGGGCGGTGACACCACGACCGTCGCGACCGTCACCGTGCTGGTGGGCATGGTCGCCACGACCGGGTTCGACGGGCTCGGCGTCATGCTGGGCAGCCTCGTCGGGGTGCTGCTCTTCCTCGTGCTGGTCGTCGAGCCGTTGCGGGCGCACGCCTCGCTCACCGCGCCGGATCTGCTGGACGCGCGCGGCAGCGGCGGGCCCGGTGTGCGGGTGGCGTGGGGTGTGGTGACGCTGCTGGTCTGTTTCCCCTTGCTGGTCGTGCAGCTGGTGGTGGTCGGGAATGTCGCCGCCGCCCTGCTCGGGCAGCCGGGAGCCCGGACCGGGTGCATCGTCGTCATCGGCTGTGTGATGACCGCGCTGGCCGTCAGCGGCGGGATCCGGGGCACGGGCGTGGTGATGATCACCAAGTCGGCGATCGCGCTGCCCGTGCTGGTGGTCGCGGCCCTGCTCGTTCTGCACCGCTTCGGCGGGGACCTGGGGCGGCTGCTCGACGCGGCCGCCGTCGGGTCCGGGACGGGTGAGGCGTTCCTGCGGCCGGGCGGCTACACGGGCGACGGGTGGGTCGGGGCGGTGAACCGGGTCGGGCAGATCTTCGGCATGACCATGGCCACGCTCGCCATGCCCGCCGTGCTGATGCGGGCCATCGCGACGAAGAGCCCGCGCGGGGCGCGGACCGTGGGCCGCTGGATGCTCGGTGAGCTGGTCCTGCTGTACGGGGCTCTCGCCGTCGTCGGTGTGGGTGCGGCGGCGCTGGTCGGCGGGGTGCTGCGGGAGGCCGGACCGTCGGCGCAGGTGTTCACGCCGCTGCTGCTGGGACGGGCGCTGGACGACGGCGGCCTCCTGGTCGCGGCCCTCGCCTGCGTCCTCTTCCTCACCGCGCTGGCCGCCGTCGTGGACGTCACCCTCGCCGCCGGGATCACCCTCGGCCGGGACGTACTGGCCGCTTCCGGTGACCGGCCGGCCGGGCGGCTCGACGGCACCGCGTCGCGCTGGTCGGCCGCGCTGACTGGGCTGGCCGCCGCGGCCGTGGCCGTGGTCTGCGCCGACTGGAACCTCGTCGTGGTCTCCACGCTCTGGCTCGCCCTCTGCGGCGCCGCACTCGCGCCGGTCCTGCTGTACGCCCTGTACTGGCCCGGCTTCACCGCCCGCGGCGCGCTGTGGTGCCTGTGGGGAGCGACCGCGGTGTGCGTGGCCGCGCTCGCCGTGTCGCCGTACGTATCGGGTGCGCCCGGGGCGATCATGCCCGGGCACGACTTCCGGCTGTGGGACGTGACGATCCCGGGGGTGGTGACCGTGCCGGCCGGGTTCCTGCTGGGCTGGCTGGGCAGCGTCACGGACCGGCGGCGCCGGACGGGCGGGGCGGGGCGGCCGTCCGGAGTCACTTCTTCGCGTGCCGTCCGGCGATGAGTTCCGGGGACTGCCACGGTCGTAACCGGTACACGGACCGACAGCACAGGAGGACCCCATGTCCCGCAAGATCGTGGCCAGCGTGTTCATCTCGCTCGACGGCGTCGTCGAGGCGCCCGACCAGTGGCACTTCCCCTACTTCAACGACGAGATGGGCGCGGCCGTGGGCGCGGGTCTGAGCAACGCCGACACCATGCTCTTCGGCCGCGTGACGTACGACAGCTTCGCCGGCGCCTGGCCGGAGCGGGAGTCCGCGGGCGGGGAGGACGCGGGCTTCGCCAAGCAGCTCGGCGACATGCGGAAGATCGTGTTCTCCCGCAGCCCCCTCGACTTCCGGTGGCGCAACTCCGAGCAGGCGCAGGGCGACGTCGCGGAGGTGGCCGCCGCGCTGAAGGGGGAGCCGGGCGGCGACATCGGGCTGAGCGGCTCGATCTCGATCATCCGGCAGCTGCTTGCCGCCGGACTGCTGGACGAGCTGCAGCTCCTCGTGCACCCGATCGCCGTGCGCAAGGGGATGCGCCTCTTCGACGAGGGGGAGTCCTCCGTGCCGCTGAAGCTGCTGAAGTCGGAGACGTTCGGCACGGGAGTGCTGAACCTGGTGTACGGGCCGGACACGGCGCCGCCGACGGGGGGTTACGAGGAGGCGGTGGCTTCGCTCGGGGAGTAGGGGCCCGTCAACTCCTCCATGCGACGCCGTGACCTTGTTGAACGCCGCAACAGGCGTGCCTTCGGCCTCAGTTGAGGCGTAAGGTCGTACTCCCGAGGGAGCGCGAAAGGGGAGACGCGTGGAACCCGTGGCGGCGGACCTTCTCATGGCCCTGGCGAGCGGGACCGCCGGGGCGGCCGGGCAGAGCCTCTGGGAGCGGCTGCGGGCCCTCGTGCAGCGGTCGCCCGATCCGCGGTCCGATGCGGTGCGGGGTGACGACGAGCCCGAGGTGGGCGCCTTGGTCGGGGCCCTCGACGAGGATGCCTCCGACGAGGAGCGCGCCGCCCGGCTGGCCGAGGGTCTCGCCCTGCGCGCCCGGCAGGACCCGGCGTTCGCCGAGGCACTGGCGCTGTGGCGGCGGGAGGCGGAGCAGGTGTCCGGCGCGGCGGCCGGCGGCGGCACCCAGCACCAGGAGATCTCGGGCGGCACGCAGCACAACGTCGTCTTCACCCGCGACGTCCACGGTTCGATCAACCTGGGCTGACCGAGGGGGAGCGGGGGGCGTGGCGAGCGACGGGGACGGCCTGCACCAGGAGATCTCCGGGGGGACCCAGCAGAACGTCGTCTTCGCGCGGGTCGTCGAGAGCGTCTCCCTGCATGGGGACGGCCACCTGTACGCGGCGCACGGCGCCGGCGCGCCGGGCACCGGCCGCGGCTTCGGCGTGGCCTTCCTGCCGTGGGCCGTCGGTCTGCTCGGGGTGTTCCTGCTGGCCGGCCGGCCCGAACTCCCGCTTCCCGCACGGCTCGACCCGGGGCCGGTGGCCGGCGGCGGGCTGCTCCTCGTGGGCGCCGTCGGGCTCTCCACGTGGTCCCGGCTGCGCAGGAGGTGGGCCCACCGGCGCCAGGCCGCCTGGCGTACCCGGCGCACCCTCGACCGTGCCGCCGAGGCGCTCGCGGAGAGCCTGGCCGTCCGCTACGAGGAGGACGAACGCCTGAGGCGGCTCAATGATCCGTACCCGCTGGACGTGGCCTGGACGACGCTGACGCCTCACGCCGAGGAGCGTGCCGAGGAGGGACGCCCACCGGACATCGCCGACTACTACACCGCCACCCCCGCGCGCCGTCTGGTCGTCCTCGGCGGCGCCGGCGCCGGCAAGTCCGTCCTCGTCCTGCGACTGGCCCACGCCCTGCTGCACCGGCGGGCCCGCGGCTCGGACGACCCGGTGCCGGTGATCGTTTCGGTGGCCTCCTGGGACCCTGACCAGGGACTGTTGCTCTGGATGGCGGAGCAGCTCGCCGACGCGCACCCGGAGGCGTGCACCCTGGTGCCCGAGGTCCCGCCGGTGGAGGTCGCGTTCCATCTCCTCCTCACCGGCCGGGTCCTGCCGGTCCTCGACGGTTTCGACGAGCTCCCCGAGCACCGGCGGGCCGCCGCCCTCCGCCAGATCGGCGAGACCATGCGCGGCCGCCGGCCCTTCGTGCTCGCCAGCCGCGAACCCGAGTACCGCCGGCACGTCCCCGACCAGCTCGCCTTCGAACGCACCGAGATCCGCCTCAGCCCGCTCGGCGACGCGACCGTGCGGGCGTATCTCAGCCCGGGCCCGGCACCCACCCGTTGGACGCCGGTCCTCGACCGGATCACCGACCGCTCCCCCGCCGTGCCGCCCGAGGTACGCCGGCTGAGGCAGGTGCTGTCCGTTCCGCTGATGGTGGGGCTGGCCCGGGTCGCGTACGCCCGCGGCGACGCCGATCCCTCGGAGCTGCTGGAGCCGGACGCGTTCAGGTCCCGCGCCGACATCGAGAGCCATCTGTACGACGCGTTCCTGGACGCCGTCTACAGCTCCTCGTACGACATCCAGGCCGCGCACGGCGGCCGGCCGCCCGAGCAGGCCCGCGCCTGGATCGGCTTCCTCGCCAGCCGCATGAAGGCGGCGAACGAGCAGGACTTCGCCTGGTGGCGACTGGACCGGGCCGTGCCCCGGTTCGTCTCCGCGCTCGTTCTCGTGCCCGCGCTCGTGGCCGGCTGTGTGTCGGTGGCCGGCCTCGGCTTCGGACTGCCCTGGTGGGGGCAGTGGTCGCCGCTGCCGTCCGTGGCCGGGGCGTACGCGATCCTCTGCGGGCTGGCTTTCCTGGCGGAGGCAGCCGCGGGGACCTCCGGGCGGCAGGAGCCGCCGCGCAGGCTGCACCGGCCCGGGCGCGGGGACGTCCGGAGCGCGTTCGCCCTGTGGCCGGAGCGGGCACTGGCGGTTCTCGCCGTCCTCACGGCCGGCGTCACGGTGACGGCCGTCGTCCGCCGGGACGGCTCGGCGTTCCTCTACCTCTGGCTGTCCGCCGTGGTCGTGTGGTGGTACGGGCGCCGGATTCTGAGGCATGTGTGGCGCAGCGCCGATCCGGCCGGGGCGGACAGCCCGGCCGCCTTGCTGCGAACGGACCGGCGCAGCGTGCTCGGGCTGGGCTGGTGCGCTCCGCTGCGTCTGGGCGCGGACGCGACACCGCTGCGGCATGTGCTTCCCCTGCCGCCCGTGCTGCTGCTCGCCTGGCAGTCCGTCGGGGGCGGCAGAGACGTCGTCACCGCCCGCGACTGGGTGCTGATGGCGGTGGCGACGCCGGTGTTCTGGCTGCTGTTCGCGTTCGGCTCCTCCGCGTGGGGCGGGTTCACCACGGCACGCCTGTACTTCTGGGCCACCGGCCGGCTTCCCTGGCGGCTCCTGCCCTTCCTGGAGGACGCCCACGCCCGCGGGGTGCTGCGGCAGGCCGGCGGCGTCTACCGGTTCCGGCACGTCGAGCTGCGGAACCGTCTCGCCCTCGGTGTGCCGTCCGGGCCGGACGCCCGCCGCCGCTTCGCGCCCGTGTGGACTCGTCGAGCCGTGGCCGGGGGACTCGCCGTCGTGGTCTCGGCCGGGCAGTTGGTGACGCTCTCCGGTGCCGTGGTCGCCGAGCGTGTGCCGGGTCCGGTCCGTTCGCTGCCCACCGCCTGCGCGCTGCTCGACACGGCGGACGTGGCCCGTCTGATGCGGGATCCGGCGCTGGTGGGCGCCGAGGACGGCACTTCCTGCTCGGTGGGAGAGCAGGCGCCGTTCAGCCGCGACGTGTCCCTCCGCGTCAGCTGGGAGCTGCTCTCCGGCGACGGCGTCGGCGTCAGCGGGACCGAGATGGCCCACGTCCGCTACGGGCGGTTTCGCGCCGCCGCACCGAACGCCGACGAAGGCAGGTCGACGTGGGGCTTCCACCGGGACCTCGGCGGCCTCGGCCACGAGGCCTACCTGTCCGTCCGGAGCGGCTCGAGCACCTACGACCGCGTCGAGACGTCGAGGACCGCCAGGGTCGGCGTACGGGTCGGCAATGCGGTGATCCATCTCGACTACAGCGAGGAGTTCGCCTCCGCGGACCGCGTGGCCGACATCGCCCAGATCCTGGTCCGCGAGGCGCTCCGCCGGGCCGATCTCGCCGGGCTGCGTCCCAGCCAGGGGGATCCCGGCCCCTTGACCCGGGGCGCCACCGTGCGGGCCGTCGACCGGCCGCTCACCTCGGTCGGCCCTCCGTCTCCCGTGCCCGCCGAGGACAACCGTCTCGCGTACTACGACCGCCGGGCCACCGGTTCGGTGCAGGGCGCGACCTGGCGGGACGACGAGCGTTCCTACGTCTACGAGCTGCCCGGCGTCCACTTCGTCTTCCGCGCGCCCAGGCAACTGGAGTGTCGGTCCGCCTCCGGTGGCTGGGGCTCTCGCACGTGCACGGCGGTGCCCGTGGCCGTCGAGGCCGGCCTGCTCCCCGACCTGCGGCTGGAGATCCGGAGCGAGCTGTGCGGGGCGTCCTGCGGCGACCGCGAGACGGCCGCGTTCCTGCGTACCGTCCCCGACAACGCCACCACCCCGTGGACGAAGCACAGCGACGCCACCTACTACGCGGCCGGCCCGGTCGGTGAGGGCCGCTACCGCATGACCATGAAACGGTACTGGGCCTGGCGGTACAAGGACACCGGCGCCCAGCAGGCCCACCTGATGTGGGCACGTGTCGAAGTCCCCTCCGGGCACCGCGACCTCGCTCAGAAGATCATCAACGACATGTACGCGCAGACGGGCGCCGACGAGATCGTTCTCGTCGACTGACCCTGCCCGGTCAGACGCGTCGTCGTCCATACGTCACCCGCCTGACCAGCACCTCGAACGGACCCCGGCGGCCCCTGAGGTGGAGATGGCGGGCGAGGAGGACGGTCGCGGTCCACGTCGCGAGGGCGAGGACCGCCGTGGAGGTGACCGTCAGGTCCGCGGACAGGTCCAGAAGAAACGGCGTGAAGACCAGCGTCCAGACCACCGACTGCGCCAGGTAGCAGGTCATCGACCGCCGGCCCGTCGCCGCGACGGCCTCCACCACCTTTCCGCGCCGGTTCCCGAGCCGGTGCGCCAGCAGCGTCACCGCCGCCGCGTAGCCGAGGCCGCCGAGGACGCCTGTCGCGTCGTGCAGAGGGCCGATCAGTTCCAGGGCCGGACGGTCCGGCACCGGCGTGATCCCGGCGAGCATCAGGGACACCGGCTGAGCGCCCAGCACGGCCGCGCCGATGCCCACGGACGCCGTCACCCGTAGCAACGTGCCGCACCCCTCGGGCCGTTCGAGGATGCGGCGGCGTCCCGCCCACAGGCCGAGCAGGAAAGGGCACAGGAAGCCAAGCGGTCCGAGCAGCGCGATCCAGGGCGTCATCTGCGCGCGCTCGACAACCGCCGTCGCGACGTCCGGCGGGAGCAGCGCGGCGTCCGGCGGGTCCGTGCTGATGCTCAGCGAGTCGTCGCCGGGCAGGGCGCAGAGCACGAAGAAGAGCGCTGCGGCCGCCAGCAGCCAGCCGTCCTTCCAGCGGACCGTCCACGCGCCCAGGAACAGCAGGACGCCGTACGCGGTCAGGATGTCGCCCGCGTAGAGCAGCAGGCCGTGCAGGGTGCCGATGACGACCAGGGCCAGGGCGCGCCGCCACAGCAGCCGCCGCACCGCGCGCGGGCCGGCGTCGGTCCGGCGGCGCACCATGTGGGCGACGCCGTAGCCGAAGAGCAGACCGAACATCGGGAAGGCGCGGCCGTCCACGAAGGTCGCGATCAGCCAGGTGACGGCCGAGTCGAGGGACGAGCCTTCCTGCGGATGGCCGCCGAGCACCGGGCGGCCGGACAGGAAGTAGTGGGAGTTGGCCAGCGCGATGAACAGGAGCATGAAGCCCCGCGCCAGATCGGGCGCGAGGGCACGGGCGGTGACGGCGGTCGGCTCGGACGTTCGGGTCGGCATGCGTCCAGTTCATCCGCGGACTCCCTGCGGAGGTATCCGGCGGAAGTCGGCAGCCGGGCGACTTTCGTCCACGGTCGGCCCCGCCCGACGGGACCAAGGAAGCAGCGTTGTCAGTGGTGGCTGCCACCATCGGCGCATGGACAGCGAGGAGTTCGACCGGGGGGCGCTCCCGCGTCGTTGGCAGGACGAGCGGGTGCCGAGCGAGGACGAGGCCGTGGAACTGGCGGAGGGGGACACGACCCTCGCCGGTCCGGCGCTCGCGGCCCCGCCGGCGTCCGAGGCCGAGGCTGCCGACGCGGAGCGCCGCCTGCTGGGCCGCTCCGGAGGAGGGGTTCGGCCTCTCCCTTCCCCGGCAGGCCCTGGCCGAGAGCGTCCTGCCGGAGCTGACCACCCGGTCCTGGAGCCGCGTGCCCGGGGAGGGCGAGGTCTTCTCCTGCGTCACCGTCGGCGCCGGGAAGCCGTGGCGGTGACCCCGGGGCGTGCGGCCGGGGTCACCTGCTCACGCCGCCTCGTGAATCACCAGCTTGAACTCCGCCAGCACGATTCTGCGGGCCACGCTGTCGTCGTGGGTGGCCCGCACCGCGAGGGGGACGGACGGGTCGACGAAGATGCCCCAGCTCTTGGTCCAGCACTGCATGCCCGGGCTGGGCGGGCGGTGTTCCGTGGCCGTGGTGTCGTCGGGGTTGGGGGTGAGACCGAGGGGGTCACGGACGAACTGGTCGCGGAGTTCGGCGTAGTTGCCGGCCTCCCACTGGATCATCGCGTAGAGGGTGCCCCAGCCCGCCACGCTGGGCCATATCAGGCCGGAACGGGGGTCGGAGTCCCAGTTGGTGATCACGTAGCCGTCCGGCTGGTTGACCTGGTGCATGGCGAAGGCGTCGCTGGACTCGGCGGATCCGAAGGGGAACCGGACGACCGTGTAGGGACTGTTCGCCGGGACGGTCTGCGGGGTGTCCCGTTTGAGGGAACAGACCTGGACCCCTCCGGCGGCAGTGGTGTGAGTGGACATGGTCCGGTTCTTCCCGGCGTGCGGGCCGGTGAGTCGCGCGCGGGCCGCTTCCGTGCGCCATTTCTCCGCTGAACTTGCTTTTGCCATACAACCGTTCGAGTTGGTCGGTCGTCTGACATGACGACCGGACCGGTCGCTTGACAAGGAGATCGTCATTTTCGCGCTGCGCAAGACCCTGACCACCACCGCCGTCGCCGGCATGGTGCTCGCCGGCACCGCCGCCTGCGGCACCGTGGAGAACCTGTCCGCCGGACAGAAGCTGGACAACGCCTTCGAGAAGCTCGGCAAGGAGCGTTCGGTCGCCTTCGAGCTGAACCTCGACACCGACGCGAAGTCGCTGATGGCGCTGGACGCCGAGGCGTCGGAGCCGGGCGAGGAGATGACCCCCGAGATCGCCGAGCTGCTCAGCGAGGCGACGATCAGCGTCTCCATGCACTCGAAGAAGCCGATCGAGGAGTCCGGGGAGAAGGACTTCACGGCGATGGCGATGAAGGTCAGCGGTCCGGACGGCGCCCTCCTCGAGTACCGGCTGGTCGGGGACTGGATCTACGCCCGTGTCGACGCCGCGGCGCTCGGCGAGATGTCGGGCAGCCCGCTGCCGTCGGCCGGTGAACTGCCGCCGGAGGCGGGGGCGTTCAAGAAGCTCCTCGAAGGCGGGTGGATCAAGCTCTCCATGAAGGAGATGGAGAAGGCCGGCAAGAACATGTCGGGTGCGGAGGGCTTCGGGACCGAGGAGCCGTCCGCGGAGCCCAGCCTCGACGCCAAGACGCAGAAGAAGCTGACGGACGCGCTGAAGAAGGTCATCGCCGAGGAGGTCGACTTCACCACCTCCGGCGGCTCGGACGGCACCGAGCACATCAAGGCGACCGCGCCGTTCCGCACGCTGGTGACCGAGCTGTTCGGTGCGCTGAAGCCGCTGCAGAACGAGCTGCCGGGCGGCGAGGAGCTGCCCACCGCCAAGGACTTCGCCGACGCCCCCAACAAGAAGGTCAGCGCCGACTTCACGCTGAAGAACGGCGAGCTGACCGAGGTGTCCGTCGACCTCGCGAAGCTGGCGGAGAAGGCGAAGCCCAAGAAGCTCGCGCTGGTGCTGCGCGTGAGCGAGGGCGACAAGCCCGAGGCGCCCGCCGGGGCGACCGAGCTGAACATCGAGGAACTGATGACCAGCATGCTCTCCGGCGCCTTCGGCGGGGCCGCCGCCGACGAGGAGTTCGGGGACGTCCCGCTCGAGGAGGGGGACCCCGCGGGCGACGCCCAGATGTGGTGACCCGGTCTCCGGGAGGCGGTTCCTGGCCGCCCGGGCCTCAGCCCGCGGTCACCGCCTCCCAGGGGAGCGTGCGGTCGCACCAGCGGTTCAGCAGGGTGCGGTCGTGGCCGACCGACAGCAGGCCCGCGCCCGTCGACGCCCGGTAGTCCTCCACGACCCGCACCAGTGCGGCCGTGGTCGACGCGTCGAGCATCGCCGTCATCTCGTCGCACACCAGCCAGCGGGGCTCCAGGGACAACGCCCGGGCGAGGCAGGCCCGTTGCAGCTGGCCGTCGCTCACCTCGTGCGGGCGGCGGCCGAGCAGGTCCGGGGTGAGGCCCACGGTGTCGGCCAGCTCCCGTACGCGCTCGGCGGCCGATGCGCGCCGGCCCGTGGCCCGCAGGGGTTCCGCGATCAGGTCGGCGAGGCGCAGCCGGGGGTCGGCGGCGAGGCGGGGCTGCTGGAAGACCACGCCGATCGCGGTGCGCTGCTCGCGGGGGGCGCGGTGCCGGAAGCCGCGGACGGGTGTGCCGTCGAGGACGACCTCCCCGGCGTCCGGCCGGTGCAGCAGCGCGGCGACCCGGGCGAGGGTCGACTTTCCGCAGCCGCTCGGGCCGAGCAGGCCCACCGCCTCGCCCGGGGTGACGGTGAGGTGCGCGTCGCGGACGACGGGGGCGCGGCGGTCGTAGCCGGCGGTGACGGCGCGCAGCTCAAGCACGGGTGTCCTCCGGGGTGCGGGTCGCGTGAGAGGCGTCGGCGGGGGCCGTCACCGGGTGGTGGCAGGCGACGGAGTCCGCGAACGGCGGGAGCGCGCCGCAGGCGTCCGTCGCGCGGTCGCAGCGGGGGGCGAAGGCGCAGCCGTCGGGGAGGCTGCCCAGCTCCGGGGGCAGACCCGGGACAGGCGTGAAAGATCGCTCGGGGAGCGCCTCCAGCAGGCCCCGGCTGTAGGGGTGGCGAGGACCCGGGGAGCCGAAGAAGGCGGCCGCGTCCGTGAGTTCGACGATGCGGCCCGCGTACATGACCGCGACACGGTCGGCGATGCGCTCGGCGGCCGCCAGGTCGTGCGTGATCATCAACAGGGCGTGACCGTCGTCCACGTGCCGGCGCAGTTCGTCGACCGTGCGGTCCACCAGGTCGCGGTCCAGGCCGGTGGTCGGTTCGTCCGCGAGCAGCAGCGGGGCGCCGCCGATCAGCGCGAGGGCGGTCACGGCGCGCTGGGCCAGCCCGCCGGACAGTTCGTGCGGGTGCCGGTCGAGGTGGTCCAGGGGGAACTCGGCGCGCAGCGACGCCTGTTCGGCCGCCTTGCGGCGGGCGGCACGGCCGCGGACGCCGGTGAGGCGGGCGACCGTCTCCTCGATGTGCGAGCGGATCGTGCGCACGGGGGTGAGGTGGGCCGCCGGTGACTGCGGGACCAGGCCGACACGGCGGCCGCGTACGGTGCGGGCGAGGGTGCGTTCGTCCGCCGTGAGCAGGTCGAGGTCGCCCAGGTGGGCGTGGCCGGCGGTGCGGGCGTTGGCCGGGAGGAGACCGAGCAGGGCGGACGCCAGCACGGACTTGCCGCACCCGCTCTCCCCGACGAGCGCGAGGCACTCCCCCGGCGCCACGTCGAACGACGCGTCCGACACGGCGTCGACGCGGCGCCCTCCGGGGAGCAGGAAGCGGACGGACAGGTCGCGTACCGCAAGCAGGGGCGCGGGCGTCACAGCATCAGCTCCGATCGGCGGCGGGGGTTGATCCGTTCGCGCCAGGCACCGGCCAGGCCGGCGACCGCGAGGGTGGGGACGATCAGGAACAGGCCGGGGAAGAGGGTGGGCCACCACTGGCCGGCGAGGAGGGAGCCTCGGGCGCCCTGGATCAGCGTGCCGAGGCTCGCGGTGTGGGTGGGCAGGCCCAGGCCGAGGAAGGACAGGGCCGACTCGTGCCACATGGCGTGCGGGACCATCAGGACGGCGGCGAGACCGGCCTGCGGCAGCACGCCCGGCAGCAGGTGGCGTACCGTGACCCGCCACCGCGACGCCCCGCCGGAGACGGCCGCGTCGATGAAGGGCCGGGACCGCAGCGACAGCACCTCCGCGCGGACGATGCGCGCGGTGGACAGCCAGTGGGTGAGGGCGACGGAGATCACCACCGGCCAGACGCCCGGACGGAACATGGCCACGATGAAGATGCCGAGCAGCAGGTGCGGCACGGAGGACAGGGTGTCGACCAGGCGCATCACCAGGCGGTCGGCCCAGCCGCCCAGGGCGCCGGCGGCGGCCCCCACCGCCGTGCCGATGACCGTGGCCGTGAGTGCGGCCACCACGCCCACCAGCAGCGACACCCGCAGCCCGTAGACGCAGCGCAGCAGCAGGTCGCGGCCCACGTCGTCGGTGCCGAACGGGTGCGCCCAGCTGGGCGGTTCGAGCTTGGCGGCCAGGTCGACAGCCTGCTGGTCGAGCTGGACCAGCGGCGGGACGAGCAGCACCGCCAGCACGGTCACGGTGACCAGGGCGGCGCAGGCGCGCAACCGCAGGACGTGCGTGGAGCGGCGGGAGGTCCCGTGCGCGCGCCAGGCCGGCCTCACGTCCGCCGTGTCGGCGTCGGTCGTCACATCTCCTCCAGCTTCACCCTCGGGTCGATCAGCCCGTAGAGCAGGTCGGCGAGCAGGTTGCCGGCGAGGACCGCGGCGGTGGCGAGCGTGGTGAGCGCGGCGAGCAGCGGGAAGTCGACCGCCGTGGCCGCCTCCACCGTGGCCGAGGCGATGCCGGGCCAGCTGAAGACGGTCTCCACCAGGAGCGCCCCGGTGATGAGTTCCGGCACGCGGGAGCCGATGAGGGTGAGCACCGGCAGCAGCCCGGAGCGCAGGGCGTGGCCGAGCAGCACGGTGCGTTCGCTCAGGCCGCGCGCCCGCGCCCCGCGGACGGGGTCCTCCGCGAGCGCGTCGCCGACGCCCTGGCGGACGTAGAGCGTGAACCAGGGCAGTTGGGAGACGGCGAGGACACCGGCGGGGAGGACCAGGTGCTCGATCAGGCCGCCGAAGGTGACACGGTCGCTGCCGGTGTCGGTGAGGCCGCCCGCCGGGAGGACGTCCAGCTGGAGGGCGAACAGCCACACCGCGAGCAGCGCGATCCAGAAGACCGGCGCGGCCTCCAGCACGTACGCGGCGGAGGTGACCGCGCGGTCCACGAGGGAGCCGGGGCGGCGGGCCGCGAGCACGCCGAGGACCGTGCCGAGCAGCACGGCCGCGGCGAACGCGACGGCGCACAACAGCGTGGACCACAGCAGCCGTTCGCCGATGACCTCGGCCACCGGCTGGCGCATCACCGCCGACTGGCCGAGGTCGCCGCCGAGGGCGGAGGTCAGCCAGTCCCACCAGCGGGCGGTGAACGGCCGGTCCACACCGAGGTTGTCCCGCAGCCGGTCCAGGGTCTCCTGGTCGGCGCCGAGCGCTGCGGTGCCCGCGTACGCCTTCACGGGGTCGAACGGGGACGCCGCGGCGACGGCGAACACCCCGAACGTGACGACGAGGAGCACCGGCACGGCGTACAGCGCGCGGCGCGCCGTGAGCCGTGCCATGGGGCGCCAGGGGGCGTGGGTCATGGCGCGGGCTGCCAGTCCTCGACGTTCCACCAGGGTCCGGCGGCGAAGCCGTGCTCGTGGGGTTCCGTCTGGGTGGTGAGGCCCTTCCAGCGGTCGGCGAGCACGTACAGGTGGTCGATGTGGGTGAGGAAGGTGTAGCCGGGGTCCTTCACGAGGGCGCGCTGCAGGGCCTCGTAGGCGGCCTTGCGGGTCTCCGGGTCCTGGCTGCGGCGGCCGGTCTCCAGGGCGCGGTCGACGGCCGGGTTGTCGTAGTGGGCCATGTTGTTGAAGCCGTCGCCGGCGAGGGAGGAGTGCAGCATCGTGTAGAGCCCGAAGTCCGGGTCGCCGGTGCTGCCGAAGCCCGCGAGGACGGCGTCCCGGTGCATGCGGGGCTCGATGACCTCCCAGGTGGCGCTCTCCACCCGGACGTCGATGCCGGCCTTCTTGGCGTCGGAGGCGTAGGCGAGGGCGTGGTCCTGACGGACCTTGTCGCCGGAGGGGTAGTACAGCGTGAAGCGGGCGGGGCGGCCGTCCTTGGCGCGGATGCCGTCCTCCCCCTTCGTCCAGCCTGCGGCGTCGAGGATGCGGCCGGCCTCGGCGAGGTCGCGGGAGCGCTCGGTGTCCTCGGCGAACCAGGGGTCGTCGACGGGCAGGGGTCCGTAGGCGGGGCGGCCGGCGCCGTCGAGGATCTTGTCGACCATGGCCTGCCGGTCGACGGCGAGGTCGAGTGCGCGGCGGACCGCCGTGTCGCCGGTGACGGGGTTGCCGCTGGGAAGAGTGACGACGCGGACGTCGTAGGAGGTGGCCCGGTACGTCTTCTTGCCGTCGTCGCTCTTGAAGGTGGCGGCGAGGTTGGGCGGGAGGACCGCGCCGTCGAGGTCGCCGGAGCGGAGCCGGGTGGCGCGGACGTCGTCGTCGGCGACGATCGCCATGGTGAGTTTCTTCACCTTCGGGGCGCCGCCCCAGTAGTGCGGGTTGGCCTTGAAGGTGAGCTTCTCGCCCTTGCGCCAGTCGACGAGGACGTACGGTCCGGTGCCGACCGGCTCGGTGTTGAAGGGGCCGGTGTTGGGGTCCTGCTCGCCTGCGACGTGCTCGGGGACGATCGGCAGCACCGTGCGGGCGGCGAACGGCGCGTAGGGGTGGTGGAGGGTGAAGACGACCGTGTCGTCGCCCACGGCCCGGACGTCCTTGACGGCCGCGAGTTCGCTCTTGGCGGTGTTGTTGGTGTCGTCGTCGAGGACCGTGCGGTAGGTGAAGACGACGTCCCGCGCGGTCAGCGGCTTGCCGTCGCTGAACTTCACGCCCTCGCGCAGGGTGTACGTGTAGGTGCGTCCGCCGTCCGTGATCCGCGGAAGTGCCCTGGCCAGCGCGGGTTCCAGGGTCATGTCGGCGGTGCGGGCGAGGAGGCCGTCGAACAGTTTGGAGTTGCCGTCCTTGCCGTAGCCGAGGAGCGGGCTGAGGGTGTCGGGCTCGGTGGAGACGCCGATCACCACGGACTCGCCGGCCGCCGCGCCGTCCGCGGTGCCGGAGCCCGGCGCCGAGCAGGCGGAGACCGCCGCGGCCGTCGCCAGCACGGCGGCGGCGCCCCGTATGCGTCGTCGGGTCGTCATCGAACCTCACATCCCTGTTGCTGGAAAATAGCTCTTGCATATTAGTTGCAGGAAGACCTTGCCCAGAACGGCGGCCCCCCAGTCGCCGGGGTTGCCGGGCCGCCCGAACGCGCAGGTGTGCGCCGGGGTCCGAGCCGCCGGGCGCCCTCCGCGCGCCCCCGCCGCCGCTTGTCACCGGGCCGCGACGGGGACTACTGTCACCACGCCTTGGTGACGGGAAATCGGTGCGATACCGGTGCGGCCCTCGCCACTGTGATCGGGAAGTCCGGCTCCGGCCCTCACGGGCAGCCACTGGGTCCTCAAGGACCCGGGAAGGCGGAGCACGGGCGGTGGTACCCGTCAGCCAGGAGACCGGCCAAGGCGCGTCAACCATCCACGAGGTGCTGGAGAGGGTCTGCTGAGCCATGCACATTGCCGAGGGTTTCCTGCCTCCGGCGCACGCGGTCGCCTGGGGCGTCGCGTCGGCGCCGTTCGTCGTCCACGGAGCCCGGTCGCTCATCCGTGACGTCAGAGAGCACCCCGAGAGCACGCTGCTGCTGGGCGCGTCGGGAGCGTTCACGTTCGTCCTGTCCGCACTGAAACTGCCCTCCGTGACCGGGAGTTGCTCCCACCCCACCGGCACCGGGCTGGGCGCGATCCTGTTCCGGCCGCCGGTCATGGCGGTGCTCGGGACCATCACCCTGCTGTTCCAGGCGCTGCTGCTCGCCCACGGAGGGCTCACCACGCTCGGCGCCAACGTCTTCTCCATGGCGATCGTCGGGCCCTGGGCCGGGTACGCCGTCTACCGGCTGCTGCGCCGGTACGACGTGCCGCTGATGGGCGCGGTGTTCTGCGGCGCGTTCGCCGCCGACCTGTCGACGTACTGCGTGACCAGCGTCCAGCTCGCGCTGGCGTTCCCCGACCCGGGCAGTGGGTTCCTGGGCGCGCTGGGCAAGTTCGGGTCCATCTTCGCCGTCACGCAGATCCCGCTCGCGGTCAGCGAGGGGTTGCTGACGGTGCTGGTGATGCGCCTGCTGGTGCAGTCCAGCAAGGGCGAGCTGACCCGGCTCGGAGTGCTGGTCACCTCGGCGGCCGGGGGCAAGCGGGCCGAGTCGGCCGAGGCGGTGACCCGGTGAGCCGCAACGCGAAGATCAACACCCTGCTCCTGCTGCTCGTGGCCGCCCTCGCCGTGATCCCGCTGGCGCTGGGGCTCGGCGACCACAAGGAGGAACCGTTCACCGGGGCGGACGGCGAGGCGGAGACCGCGATCACCGAGATCGACCCGGACTACGAGCCGTGGTTCTCGCCGCTGTACGAGCCGCCGTCCGGGGAGATCGAGTCGGCGCTTTTCGCCCTTCAGGCCGCGCTCGGCGCGGGGGTCCTGGCGTACTACTTCGGGCTGCGGCGCGGGCGCCGGCAGGGCGAGGCGCGGGCCCGTGAGCGGGCCGGCGCACAGGACGCGGACGCGGGTGTGCGCGGCGGCGCCGACGGCGGACGGGACTGACAGGCCCGTGCTGCCGATCGACGCGGCGGCGCACAGCAGCCGCTGGCGCCGCCGCCATCCCGTGGACAAGGCCGTCCTCGGTCTCGGTCTCACCGTCCTCGCGATCTCGCTGCCCCCGTGGCCGGGCGCCGCGCTGGTGCTGGTCACCGCGCTGGCGCTGCTGCTCGGCCCGGCGGGCGTGCCGGCCGGGCGGCTGTGGCGGGCCTACCGGGTGCCGCTGGGGTTCTGCGTCACCGGGGCGCTGACCCTGCTGGTGCGGGTGGGCGGACCCGGCGGTCTCGTGTCGCCCGCCCCCGACGGGCCGCTGCGGGCCGGGGAGTTGCTGCTGCGCACCTCGGCGGCCTCGCTGGGCGTGCTGCTGTTCGCCTTCACCACGCCGATGTCGGACCTGCTGCCCCGCCTGGTGCGCGCCGGGGTGCCCGCGCCGCTCGTGGACGTGGCGCTGGTGACGTACCGGATGAGCTTCCTGCTGCTGGACTCCGTGCGCCGGGTGCACCGGGCACAGGCGGCGCGGCTCGGCCACACCACCCGTGCGGCGACCTGGCGTTCGCTGGGCGGTCTCGGGGCGACCGCGTTCGTGCGGTCCTTCGACCGTGCGGCGCGGCTGCAGACCGGGCTCGCGGGCCGCGGCTACGACGGCGCCCTGCGCGTGCTGGTGCCGGAGGCCCGGGTGTCCGTCCGGTTCACGGCCGCTAGCGGGACGCTTCTTGCAGCGCTGGCCGCCCTCACCTTCGTACTGGAAAGGCCCTTGTCGTGAGCGGATCCGTGCTGGTGGCACTGCGGGACGTGTCGTTCGCGTACGAGGAAGGGCCGCCGGTGTTCACCGGGCTCGACTTCGAGGTGCGCGAGGGAAGGGCGCTGGCCCTGCTGGGGCGCAACGGCTGCGGCAAGACCACGCTGATGCGGCTGCTGAGCGGCGGACTGCGGCCGCTCGGCGGTCGGTTGCTGCTGTCGGGCCGTGCGGTGCGGCACGACCGGAAGGGGCTGACGGCGCTGCGCACCACCGTGCAGCTGGTGGTGCAGGACCCGGACGACCAGTTGTTCGCGGCGTCCGTGGGACAGGACGTGTCGTTCGGGCCGCTGAACCTGGGGCTGCCCGACGCGGAGGTGCGGGCGCGGGTGGCGGAGGCGCTGGAGGCGCTGGACATCACCGCGCTCGCCGACCGGCCCACGCATCTGCTGTCGTACGGGCAGCGGAAACGGACGGCGATCGCGGGCGCGGTCGCGATGCGGCCGCGGGTGCTGATCCTGGACGAGCCGACGGCGGGCCTCGATCCCGACGGCCAGGAACGGCTGCTGGCCACTCTGGACAGGCTTCGGGAGGGCGGCACGACGGTGGTGATGGCCACGCACGACGTGGATCTCGCCCTGCGCTGGGCCGACGACGCGGCGCTGCTCACCCCGTCGGGCGCCCACACCGGCCCGGCCCCGCAGATGCTGTCCCGGCGGGACCTCCTCACGGCGGCGGGGCTCAGGCTGCCGTGGGGCGTGGCGGCCGGCCTGCTCCTGCGGGCGCACGGTGTCCGGACGGGCGGGGGCGCCGGCCCCCGCACCCCGGAGGAGCTGGCGGCGCTGGCCGCCCTGCCGGAGTACGGGGACCGGAGTGCGGGCTAGAACCTCGACGAGGCGTCAGCAACCGCCGCAGTTGTAGTACGTGACGTCCCAGTGGTTGCCCTCGTCGGCGTAGACGTTGCCCGAGCCGGACCGCCACTGCTGGGCCCCGTCTCCGCGCACGCCGATGTAGGTGAAGGTGTTCTTGATGTAGTTCCCGACGCAGGTGGTCTTGGAGAAGTCGAGCTTGTAGCCGTTCCAGTGCGAGTACGTGCCGGAGGCGTGCCCGGTCTCGGTGCCGCCGGTGATGTTCAGGGCGCAGCCGCTGGCCCGCTTCAGGGTCTGCGCGCCCTGGGCGGTGGCCAGGTTGAGCTGGTCGAAGGACGTGCAGGTGGACACGTTGCGGTTGGAGCAGCCTCCGGACGACGACCAGGTGATGCCGACCTGGCTGAACATGGAGGTCGCGGTGGCGTGGCTGATCTTGGTGACGGCGGCGGCCTCGCCTGCGGTGCCCATGACAACGGCACCGGGTGCGGCGACGAGAGCGAGGGCGGTCAGGACCGAGCGGAGCTTCGGGGCCTTGGGAGTCTTCATGCGGGGGACCTTCCTGCTGAGGGGCCAGGGCTCGTGGGGGAACTGCCGTGCAGGTGGGGCAGACAGATGATGCCCGGGGTCTACGCGCGTCCGCCAGAGGACAAACCGGAATGCTGTCGCCCGCGCGTCGGTGTCGTCCCGTCAGACCGCCGAGCGGAAGGCGGGGAGGTAGCCGGAGGACTGGCCGACGGCCTTCGGGTGGTAGGAGTTGCCGATCGGGATGGTGACGCTGTGCAGCCAGGCGTCGCCCGAGCAGAGCTCGTGCCCGGTGAACTCGTCGGCCACGCCGGACCAGGCGAACCCGGCGTTGGCCGCGCGCTTCGCGATGACCCCGTTGAGCGTGTCGCCCGCGCTGTTGATGGCGCCGCGCTCGGTCTCGCTGAGGCCGGCGATGCAGCTGCCCGACAGCTTGTAGAAGCGCGGGTAGCCGAGGACCACCACGCGGGCCTGCGGGGCGCGGGAGCGGATGGCCGAGTACAGCGAGTCGAGCTTGCCCGGCAGGGAGTTCTGCATCTGCGAGACGGCGTTGTTCACGGCGGAGACGCAGGTGGCCTCGCTCTGCAGGACGCAGGTCTGCATGACGTCGGCGAAGCCGATGTCGTTGCCGCCCGCGGTGACGCTGACGAGGGTGGTGGTGGAGGACAGCGCGCCCAGCTGGGTGGAGGCCACGCTCGTGGTCGTCGCGCCCGAGCAGGCGACGAACCTGAACGACGCGGGGGCGTTGGCGTTGCTCCACAGCTGCGGGTAGGCGGCGGTGCTGCGTTTGCAGTCGCCGCTCTCGGAGGTGTAGCTCCCGGCGCCCACTCCGGAGGAGTAGGAGTCGCCGAGCGCCACGTAGTGGTGGCCGGCGGCCGCGGCAGGGTGTGCCAGGCCGAGGACGGTCGCCACACCGAGGATCAGGGTGGCGAGAGTTGTTCCCAGTGAACGCGTTGACACGTGTATCCGCCTCTCACGACGAAACTCGCGACGATGGTTGAGGGAGCAACTGGTGTTGTAGCAGGGCGGGATACCGTGCGGTAACTACCGGGCGGAAAGTCTTCCGCTATGACCCGAATACTGAGGTGACCGATCCAGCTCCGCGCGTAGATAAACCTCGACTGCGCCCTGTCCACCGCCCATTTCGGCGGCGGAAGAGCGTGCCGGGCCTCCCCCTCACGGCCCGGCACCCGGTGTGGTCGAACGGTCGGTGCGACGGCCCCGTTCAGTCCTGCCCGTCCTGCCGCGGCGGGGGCACGAGGAGACGCCGGGGGTCGGCCGCGCGCGTGATCGCCGACTCCACCGCCGCGATGCGGTCGCCGAGCAGGGCGAGGGCGGAGACCGCGCGGGCGAGGGCGTCGTCGTCGGGGCCGCCCAGGGTGAGGGTGCGGACGTGGGCCGCCTTCACCTCGGCCCACCGGGCGGCGTGTTCGGGCGTGAGCGTGCCGCGCAGCTCGGCGAGCTTCAGGAGGTTCGCCTCGGCGCCCGTGGTGAGGGTCTGGGCCTCGGCCGTGTAGTGGTCCTCGATCACGGCGGACAGTTCGGCGTCGTTCATCACGGGCTGGATCCGCTGGGCGATCTTGTTCATGTTGCGGTACGAGCCCTGGAGCAGGAACGGCGGCTCGGTGCGGGCGTCGTCGGAGCGGGCCGCGGACGCGATGTAGGCGGCGTTGACCGCGAGCACCGTGCGGCGGGCGGTGAGCAGATGGCGCAGCACCGCGAGCACGCGGTCGAGTTCGGTCGGCGCGTACGGGTGGCGCAGACGGTCGGGGCGGGCCGTCGGGTCGTCGGAGGCGAGCCGGATCAGCAGGTCGAGATCGGCGCGGTCGCGTCCGGCGAGCGGCGCGAGCACCGGGTTCGCGGTGAGCGCGTTCTCCACGAAGCTGAGCGCGAAGACGTCCTCCTTGCCGGTGAGGACGTCGCCCAGGTTCCACACGTCGGCCCGGTTGGCCAGCATGTCGGGCACGCGGAAGATTTCGCCGGACTCGGTGTAGGGGTTGCCGGCCATGCACACCGCGAACCGCTTGCCGCGCAGGTCGTACGTGCGCGGCCGGCCCTGCCACACGCCCTCCACCCGGCGGGTGGTGTCGCACAACGGGATGAACTTCTGCAGGAGTTCGGGCGAGGTGTGCTGGATGTCGTCCAGATACAGCAGGGTGTTGCTGCCCGCCGCCAACGCGAAGTTGATCTTCTCGATCTCCTGGCGGGCGGTGGCGTTCGGCGCCTCGGCCGGGTCGAGCGAGGTGACGCCGTGGCCGAGCGCGGGGCCGCTGACCCGCACCAGGACCATGCCGAGGCGGTGGGCGACGTACTCCATGAGGGTCGTCTTGCCGTAGCCGGGCGGGGAGAGCAGCAGCAGAAGTCCGCCTGCGGCGGTGCGGGCGGACCGGCCCGTGGTGCCGAGCTGCTTGGCGAGGCTGTCCCCGATCAGCGGCAGGTACACCTCGTCGACCAGCCGGTTGCGGACGAACGACGCCATCACGCGCGGCCGGTGGTCGTCCAGGCGCAGCCGGGCCCGCTCGGCGGTGACGAGGGCGGCGCGGCGCCGCTGGAAGGCGCGGAAGGCGGGCACCTCGCGCACCCGGAACTCCTCGGTGCGGGCGAGGAACTCGTCGAGGCGGAGCGTGAGGCGGCGGTCGGCGATGCGCGGGTGGGTGGAGACCAGGCCCTCGACGGTGACGGTGAGCGGCGCGTCCGACTCGTGGCGGGGCACGTCCGGGCACAGCTCGGCGGCCACGGCCTCGGCGAGGTCACCGGCGTCCGCCTGCTCGCCGGTCGCCCCCGTGTACGCCGTCAGCCACGCCTCCACGAGCTGGCGGCGGGCGGTGAGGCCGGCGAGGGCGGTGAGGTCCTCGTCGTACGCCTCGCCGCCGACCGTGCGGCGGAACGTGTCGAGCAGGGTGCGGGCGCGGGCGCTGATCACGAACCCTTCGGGCCCGGCGGTGAGTTCGTCGACGAGATACGCGGCACACGCCTCCGGACGGATCGTGGCGTCGGGGTCCCACTCCCGCACCGCGCGGGCGAGTTCGCCCCGCAGCGCGTCCAGCGCGGGCGGCGCCCCGAAGACGTCCCGCACCCGGGCCAGCGAGCGGGCACGGCGGGTCCGGTCGGCGCGCTCCTGCTCCGTGGTTCCGTGCGCCCAGAACAGCAGGGCGTGGGCGCGGGCGGCGGAGGCGTGACGCAGGACGCCTGCGCCGTCGTACAGGGGAAGCAGTGCGGTGAGGAGCGCGGTGGCGTCGTGGTCGTGGACGCCCCGCTCGTAGCCCTCGTCGTACGCCTCCTCGGCGGCCGTACGGACCAGGGCGGCGAGATCGTCGGCGCCGGCGAGGGCGTCCGCGCCGCGCTCGTGCAGCAGCCGGGCGGCGAGGTGTTCGGCACGGCTCACCCGCGGCGACTCGGACGGCAGGTGCCGGTCCCACAGGGGGCGGTCGGCGAGGAGGGCGGGGTCGGTGACGGGGGCGCGGTAGTCGGTGCCGGTGAGGGCGAGGGCGAGGCCGTCGTCGTGCGGGACGACGGTGAGGTCGAAGGGCTGGGTGGAGACGGCGAAGCGGTGGGCGCCCAGGCGGAGGGTGCGGCCGCCGTCGGTGTAGAGGTCGGTGCGGTCACGCAGGGCGCGGGCGGCCTCCTCGCGGGCGGAGCGCAGCTTGCCGTCGAGTTCCTCGGCGCGCACCCGGTCACCGAGGGCGCGCAGTTCGCCGGCGCTGCGGCGGACCTTGGCGACCAGCGGGTCGGAGGCGAAGTAGGTGCTGACCGCGTCGGCGTCGGCGAGCGCGGCGCTGCGGCGGGCGATCGTCTCCAGCACCCGCTCGGCGGCGGAGGCGAGCTGCCCGGCACGGCGGGCGCGGGTGTCGGTGAGGGTCTGCTTGCGGGCGGAGAACGCCTCGTGAATCTCGGTGCGCCGGTCGGCCAGTTCGCCGAGGACGTCGTCGAACTCGGCGAACCGCGACTCCAGTTCCTCGAGCTGGGCGAGGACCCGGGCCATCTGGTCGTCGCAGGCGTCCGGGTCGTCGGCGGCGGCGAGGGCTCCGGTGACGGTCTGGCCGAGCAGGGTCAGCTCGGCGGCGAACCCGGCACGCGCCTCACGGTCGAGGAGGGACCGGCGGCGGGTGTCGAGCGTGGCGCGGGCGCGGTTGACGCCGCCCATGGCGCCGGCGACGCGCTCCAGGACGCCGGTGCGGACGGTGGCGTCGGTGATGTCCAGCCCGGCGACCACCTCGGTGACCGTGCGCAGTCCGTCGGCGAGTTCGTCGAGACGGGCGGCGAGCGGGGCGGCCTGGGCGGTGGTGGTGACCGCCTCGATGTCGGCGTGCAGCCGCTCCAGGCCGGCGTGGTGGGCGGCGAAGGCGTCCTCGCGGGCCAGGAAGGCGACGGCACGCTGTCCGAAGGAGGTGAGGTCGTCGTCGGTCTCCGCGGCGAGCGCGTCGATGCGCTCGTGGTCCGCGTACCGCATTTCCTTGAGGGTCAGCAGATGCCCCTGCGCCTGGCGGAGTTCGGTGAGGCCGCGGACCCAGGCGGCGGCCTCGCGGGGCTGTTCGCCGCGCAGCCGGCGCACCACGGCGGCGATCCGCCCGGCGGCCTCGTCGAGCGCCTCGGCGGCCCGGCGGGTGAGGCCGGTGACCGTCTCGAACTCGGCGAGCACCTGCTCGGCGGTGGCGCGCACCTCCTCCAACGGGGTGCGCAGGTCGCCGGTCTCGAGGTCGCCCAGCCAGTGGTGGGTGTCCAGGGCGCGCACGCAGGCGGCGGCGAGGGTCGCGTAGATCTCGGCGGTCGGGGTGGTCTCGACGGCGGCGCGGGCCAGCGACAGGCAGTCGGAGATGCCACGCACCAGGTCGGCGTTGCCCACCCGGGCCAGCGGCCCCTCCCCCGCCGGCTGCGCGGCGGCGCGGGCGTCGGACAGGTACGGCGTGTCCCACAGCTGCACGGGGTGCACACGGGCGGGTTCGTCGCCCTCGGGGCGCAGCAGGGTGAGGTGGCCGTCGTCGAAGAGGGCCCAGCCGTGGCAGGCCATCGGGGTGGCGACGGCCTCGCGGATCTGGTTGTAGGAGAGCAGCAGGGCGCGTCCGCGTCCGGGCGCGTGGAAGGCGTAGAGCACGTCCTCGCCGTACGGCGAGCGCATCTCACGCTCGAACTCCATCCCGTCGGTGTCGAGTTCGTACGTCTTGTGGCCGCCGGCGGCGAGGCAGTAGCCGCCGGGGAAGACGATGCCCTGGTCCTCGGGCAGCCGGCGGCATCCCTGGCCGATGCCGTCGAGGCGGACGACGGTGCGGGTGAGGGTGTGGAAGACCAGGTGGCGGTGGGCGGTCTCCTTGTAGGGGAGGATCCGCAGCAGGATCAGCGGGCCGACGCGGGCGTGCGCGATGTCGGCGTCGGCGAGGGACTGCAGCGGCTCGTCGACGGGCTCGCTGTGGATGCCGTCGGGCGTGCCGGTGTCGTTCTCCGCCTTGACGGTGAGGGTGCCGCCGAGGGTGTCGACGAACACCTCGCCCCGCACGGAGACGTGCGGGTGGCGGCCGAGGACGTGGTCCTCGCGGGTGGCGGGCGTCCAGGTGATGTCGGCGGGCGGGACACGTGCGTGGTCGCGGTCGCCGCGGGCGTCGAGGAACTCCGCGCGGCCGTCCTCGGACACCGCCCAGCGCAGGACGCGGATGTCGCCGGCCTTCTCCCCCGTCTGGAAGACGGCGAGAAGCTTGCCCTCGACGCGGCGCAGCCGCAGCAGGCGCGCCTGCCGGTAGTAGCGGTGCAGGGCGGCGAACTCCCGCCGGAAGGCGGGGTCGTCGAGGAGGCCGGGCACGGCGTCGTCGGGCAGCCGGTTCAGGTCGCGGTCGTGTGCGGCGAAGACGTCGCCGACCGCGGTGTCCCGCTCCGGGCGGGGCCGGGTCTCGTAGCCGAAGAGCAGCGCGTCACCGACGGCGACGACGTCCCGGGGCACGGCGGTGCGCTCGGTGCGCAGCCGCTCGGCGCCGGTGAGCCGCAGCTCGGGCGCGCCGAACTCCTCGGCCCGGCGCCGGTTCAACGCCTCGGCGCGGCTCGCGAGTTCACGGGCGCGGTCGGTGAGGCGGTCGCGCAGCACCTGATAGGCGCCGCCGTCGACCGCCGTGCCGGGCCGCTGCGGGGCCGTGCCGGCGGTCGTCTCCGGGGCGGCGCCGGGGCGGGCGCCGTCGTGGATGGGCTCGTGGGTGCCGGTGGTCATGGCTGCCTCTCGGGAAGGTGCCGGCCGGGAGCCGCCGTCCCCTGTGCGGCGGCTTCCGGCCGGGTGGCGGTCAGGCCCTCGTTTGGCCGTTCAGCACGGCCAGCGGGGTGTCCGCCAAGCCCAACTCACCCGCCTTGTCAAGCAGTTGCCGGAACTGCCCGGTGTTCTCGCCGCCCTGCTTCATCAGCTTCATCAGCAGGGCGGACACCGTGAGGTTCTGCACGTCGGAGGCGGAGACGGAGCCGAGCATCCGGCTCAGGTCGTCGGTGAAGCTCGCGGAGCCGTCCAGCCAGGGCCCGGCGAGGGCCTGCGCGGTCTCGGAGTGCCGCACGAAGCCGTCCACGCTCTTGCCGAGCGAGATGGACGACACCAGGCGGTCGAAGAACACCGAGTCGCCGCCGACGATGTTGATGTCCGCGTTCTCCAGGCCGGTGGCGAGCACGGTGGCCTGCGCCTCCGCGACCTGCCGCTGCACGTCGAGCCCGGCCAGCCGGACGTCCTTCTC
This sequence comes from Streptomyces werraensis, assembly GCA_014656175.1. GTDB lineage: Bacteria > Actinomycetota > Actinomycetes > Streptomycetales > Streptomycetaceae > Streptomyces > Streptomyces werraensis. The sequence goes on along the minus strand of BNBX01000002.1, from coordinate 280,059 downwards.
GGCCTCGAGGCGCAGACGGTACTCCTCGTGAGCGCGGGACGCCTCGTCGAGCGCGGCCATCGCCGCGGCCTTCTCGGTGAGGCCGGCCGCCTCCGCGCGCAGCTTGCCGGAGATGGCCTCCGCCTCGGCGACGGCCTTGGCTCGGGCGCCCTCGGCCTCCGCGCGCAGCCGGGCCTCGGTGACCTCGGCCTCGGCACGGCCCGCCTTCTCGATGACCTCGGCCTCCTTGTCGCGCACCTGGACGGCGGCGAGCCCCTCGGCGGCGGACTCCGCCCGGACGCCCTCCGCGAGCCGCAGCTTGGCCTTGGCGTCCAGGTCGGCCGTCTTCAACCGGGCCTCGGCGAGCGTGAGTTCCTCGGCGGCACGGTGCGCGGCGGCCTGCTCGGCGGCCTCGGCGGCCTTGATGTCCTTGACCAGCTTCTCCTGCGCTTCCGCCTCCGCCGCGATGATCACGGCCTGGCGCCGGCGCTCCGCCTCCTCGACGGCCCGCAGCTTCTTGATGGACTCCTCCTGCTCGGCGACCGTACGGTCCACCGCGACGCGCTCACGGATGACCTCGGCGATCTCCCGCTTCTCCGCCTCGACCTCCTTCTCCGCGGCGATGCGGGTCAGCTGCGTCTCACGCTCACGGGCGATGACCTCCAGCAGGCGGTCCTTCTCGATCCGCTCGCTCTCCACGGCGATGACCCGCTCACGGTTCTTCGCGGCGACGGCGACCTCACGGGCCTGGTTCTCCCGCTGCACGCCGAGCTGTTCCTCGGTGCGCAGGAAGGCGCTCTGCGCCCGAAGCCGCTCCTCCTCGACGACCCGCGCGGTCTCCGCCTCCTCGCGGGCGCGCACGGTCTCGATCTCCCGCTTCTGCTTGATCTCCGCGTCGGCCTGCCGGCGCTGCAGCTCCAGGATCGCCTCGCGCGCGTCGACGTCCTGCCGGGTGATCTCCTTCTCCTCGTTGCGCTGCGCCTCGTTGGTGCGGACGTGCTCCACCGCGGTCAGCTCGGTGATCTTTCGGATGCCCTGCGCGTCGAGGACGTTGCCCGGGTCGAGCTGGGTGAGCGGCGTCTGCTCCAGGTAGTCGATCGCGGCGTCCTCGAGGTGGTAGCCGTTCAGGTCGACGCCGATGACCTCGATGATGCGGTACCGCAGTTCCTCGCGCTTGGTGTAGAGGTCGGTGAAGTCCATCTGCTTGCCGACGGTCTTCAGCGCCTCGGAGAACTTCGCGTGGAACAGCTCCTGGAGCGTGTTGCGGTCGCTGGCGCGGGCGGTGCCGACGGCCTGCGCGACCTTGATGACGTCCTCGACGGTCTTGTTGACCTTGACGAAGAACGTGATGCGGATGTCCGCGCGGATGTTGTCCCGGCAGATCAGTCCTTCCTTGCCGGCGCGGGTGATCTCGATGGTCTTCACCGAGATGTCCATCACCTCGGCCTTGTGCAGCACGGGCAGCACGACCGATCCGGTGAAGGTCACGTCGACCTTGCGGAGCTTGGAGACGATCAGCGCCTTGCCCTGTTCCACCTTGCGGAAGAGTTTGGTGACGAGCAGCAGACCGATGAGCACGAGCAACAGGGCGGCGCCGACGAGTACGGCGATGCCCACGGTGGCGGCATCCATGGGACACGTCCTTCTGGACTGGCTTACGGGCAGAAGTCGGATGTGTGACGGCGCGACGCGGACGTGGCGCCTCAAGGGTGCGGAGCCTCGCGTGCGGGCGAGGCGGTGACGTCAGGTGGTGGTGGAGACGGCGTCAGCCGTCCGCGCGGTTTCGCGCCGGACGCGGACGGTTGGCTTCCGCGAGGGGGCGCGCCGCACCGTCCCGGTCCGCACCGCGCGTGCGCGGGGACCGGGACGGCCAGGGTTCGTCGGGGGCGCTGCGGTGCAGCGGTCCCGTGCGACGGGAGGCGGCCGGGCCGTCGGCGCGGTTCACGAAAATCCGCATGTGCCCACCCCCCTCTCGTCTTTCCGTCCGTGCGTGCGACGGTCGGTGTCGTCGGGCAGCACTACTCCCCTCCGGTTCCGGGCACGGACACCTGCCGGTGTCCGGCACCGGAACCTTCCGCAGTGCTCCCCGCGAGCCATGCTGCCCGGTCCGGCCCGCACCGCGCATTGCCGGTTTCCGGCAAAGTTCACTAGGGTCTGCATGCCGGTGTGCGCCATGAACGCATCAGGACGGCGTCGGGAACGTGAGGGGAAGATGTGTCGGAACGAGAGATCCCGGAGCAGTATCTGGAGGGCTACGACCGGATACTGACCGAGGTGGCGGCCACGGGCCGGCGCCTCACCCGCGACGAACTCGCCTCCCGCCGTGCCCTCGGCGAACAGGCCGCGGAGGCCGGTTACGGGCTCCGCTCCCTCGTCATCGCCCATCTCGCCGCCGCGCGCGGCGCCTGGCCGGCCCGCGGTGAGGACGCGGCCGACGCGCTCGCCGCGGTGCAGCAGGCGGTGGACGCGTTCGCCGAAGGGTACGAGCGGGCGCAGCGGCTGGCGGTTCGTCAGGAGGAGGCGGCACGACGGGAGTTCATCGACGACCTGCTCTACGGCCGCAGCGACCTGGGCCGGCTGGCCGAGCGCGCCGAGCGGTTCGGGCTGCGGCTGTCCCACGAGCACGCGGTCGCCGTCGCCCGGGGCCCCGTCGCCTACGAGGAGGGCGATCCGGTGCCCCGTCAGGTGGAACGCGCCCTGATCACCCGGTTCGGCAACCGCAGCATCCTGCTCACCACCAAGGACGGGCGGCTGCTGTGCATCGCGCCCGGCCACCAGCAGGACGTGCTCACCCACTTCGCCAAGCAGGCGCACGCCGCCACGGACGGCGGCCAGGTCGCCGTCGGACGCCCGCAGCCGGGACCGGGCGGGGTGGTCCAGTCGTACGAGGAGGCGCTGAACGCGCTGGAGATCGCCGAACGGCTGGGCATGGACGACCCGGTGCTGCGCGCCTCCGACCTGCTGGTCTACCCGGTGCTGGCCCGCGACCGGCAGGCCATGGCCGACCTGGTGCACAACACGCTGGGCCCGCTGACCGAGGCGCGCGGCGGCGCCGGGCCGCTGCTGGACACGCTCACCGCCTACTTCGACTCCGGTTGCGTCGCCGCCGAGGCGGCCCGGCGGCTGTCGCTGAGCGTGCGGGCGCTGACGTACCGGCTGGAGCGGATCCACCGGCTGACCGGCGCCGACCCCGGCGACCCCGCCCACCGCTACATGCTGCAGACGGCGGTCATCGGGGCCCGGCTGCTGGACTGGCCGCATTCGGCGGCGGCGTAGCGTCAGAAGCTCGCGCCGCAGCTCCTCGGGCCCACGGCGGTCAGCCGCGGCACCTGGGCCTTCCCGCCGCGGGCGACGGCCGTCGGGGCCCGGCTGCCGAACGGACCCGACGCGCCGGCAGCGTACGGCCCACGGCTCCGGCAGAAGCTCGCCGGCGTCCCTCGGCCGGCCGCAGCTCCGGGACCTGCCGTCCGTCGGGCAGCGGGACGCGCCCGTCCTTGGCCACCGTGCTCTCGGCGAGGTCGGTCAGGGCTCCGAGGGCGTCGACGAGCCAGGGGCGCGGGACGGGCGCGAGGGCCACCGTGCGGGCGATGCGGACCATACGGACACGGTGGCGTCCGCGAGGCCCTCCGGTCCATGCCCGGGCCCGGCAGCGGTCCGGCGGCCGCGGGTCAGCCGTCGACGAGGGTGACGTCGTGGTGGCCGGCTGCGTGCGGGACGGGGATGATCAGGATGCCGCTGCCGCGCAGCTCCAGCAGGGTCGCCTCCACCTTGGCCGGGCCCGCCTTCAGGGCGTCCTTCGGGGCCCTGCCGCTGTTCTGCCAGCGGTGCTCCGCGCCGTCGCACACCGCGACGGAACCGCCGATGCCGTAGCTGACGTTGGGCGTGCTCTGGTTGACCGAGGAGCTGACGTAGACCCGTCCGGTCCCGGCGGTACAGCGGTAGGTGCCGGTGAGGGTGACGGTGCCGTCGGCGGCGATCCGGCCTTCCGGGTCGACGGTGACGTACTCCGCGGGGGCAGACGGCGCGGCCGCCGCCGAGGGGACCGCCGCGGCGGCGCCGAGCAGCAGCAGCGCGGCGCAGGACGCCGTGCGGAGGAGGGGGCGTACGGGCATGAGGGGGGACCTCCGAAGTGAGCGGAAGGGGGACCTCCAGCAGTACCCGCCGCACGGGGGCGCGGCCACTCATCGTCACCCTTCGGTGGCGGACCCGCATCGGCCGTCGGGGAACCGTCCCTGCCTTGTCCGGGGACTGTCACGCTTCCCGCCGGGCCGTTCCGGCGGGCGGTGCGGGTGGCGCATGGTCGTGGGGTACGACGTGTTCGGCTCGTTCCACCGATGTGGAGGTGCGCCATGTGTGCCCACCGGACGTCCTGCCCGCAGACCGGCTCCCCCGCCCCGCACGTGGTGGCCGCCCACCCGGAGCAGGGCTGGACCCTGCTGTGCGACGGCGCGATCGTCTTCGACGACACGGGTGAGTTGCGGCCTGACGGTCGCGTCGTCGCCCCGCACCGGCCGCCGGCGGAGGGCCTGACGGCCGCGGCTTGACCGCGCCCCCGAAGGGGCGCGGGGAACCGCGCGATCAGCCCACACCGGCCCGCGAACACTCGTCGCGGCGCCGGGCCGCCCGGTCAGCCGTTCGCCACGAACCACCGCAGCAGCGACGCCAGCCGCTGCGGGCGGTCCTCCGCGATCAGCGTCCGCGTGTTCCTCAGCTCCACCAGCCGCCCCCGCGGCAGCAGTTCCGCCAGCATGCGGCCGTGTTCCCGCGGCATCATCAGGTCCTCCGCCGCCCAGACGACCAGCGCGGGCCGATCGAAGCGCCGCAACCCCTGCGCCGCCTCCAGAAGTTCCGTACGCCGCACATGCGTGGTGTAGTGACGGAAGTCCCGGCGGATCGCCGGATCCGTGCGCAGGGGCCGGAGCCATCGCTCGGCCAGCTCGTCGGGCACCGGCCGCTTCGTCAGCGCGCCGAAGCCGACCGGAAGCCGGCGCAGCGGCTTCCAGCCCAGGGCGCGGACCATCAGCGGGACACCGCCGGGCACCCGGCACGCGAGGCCGATCATCTTGCCGGGAAGACCCGGGGGGTAGTTGTCGAAGGCCTCGCAGGAGATCAGCACCAGCCGGTCCAGCCGCTCGGGATGCCGGGCCGCGACCGTCTGCGCACGTCCGCAGTCGCTCTCGACGAGCGTGACGTCACGCAGGTCCAGCCGGTCGAGGAACTCGGCGATCAGCTCGTTGACCAGGTCCGGCGTGGGCGGCCGGGTCATGGGCGTGCGGTGCGCCCCGTACGGGAGGGTCGGCGCGATCAGGCGGTGGTCGGTGCGCAGTTCGGCGATGACATGACGCCAGACGGAGGCGTCGTGCAGCAGGCCGTGCAGCAGCACGACCACCGGCCCCTCGCCGCCCGTGTCCTCGTACGTGACGGTGCCCGCGCTCAGCTCGATCTCCGGCATCGCACCAGGCTAGGAGGAGCGGGCGGGCCGCGCGCGGCGGCTCACGGGAGGACGGCGAACCCGTCGAGCTCGACCATCGCCTCCTCGTCCCACAGCCGCACCACCTCCACGACCGCCATCGCCGGGTAGTCGCGTCCCGCCACGTCCCGCCAGATCCGGCCGAGTTCCCGCGCGTGCGCGCGGTACGCCGCGACGTCGGTGGCGTAGACGGTGACGCGGGCCAGGTCGGCGGGGGCGCCGCCGGCGGCGCGCAGGGCGGTGAGGAGGTTGGTGAGGGCGCGGGTGAACTGTTCGGGGAGCGTGTCGCCGACGACCTTCCCGTCGCCGTCGAGTGCGGTCTGGCCGGCCAGGAACACCACGCGGGAGCCGGTGGCGACGACGGCGTGGGAGAAGCCGGCGGGCGGGGACAGGTCGGGCGGGTTGACGCGCTCGGCGGTCACCGGGCCTCCAGGGTCTTGTACAGCTCCTTGGCGATGATGCCGCGCTGGACCTCGCTCGCCCCCTCGTAGATGCGGGGCGCACGGACCTCGCGGTACAGGTGCTCGAGCAGATGGCCACGGCACAGGGCGCGCGCGCCGTGCAGCTGGACGGCGGTGTCGACGACGTACTGGGCGGTCTCGGTGGCCAGCAGCTTCGCCATGGCGGAGCGCCGCGGCACGTCGTCCGCGCCCTCGTCGTACGCGGTGGCCGCCGCGTACACCATCAGGCGGGCGGCCTCCGTGCGGACGGACATCTCGGCGACCTGGTGGGCGACGGCCTGGAGGTCCTTGAGCCTGCCGCCGAAGGCGTCCCGCGTGGCGGTGTGGGCGAGCGTCGCGTCGAGGGCGGCCTGCGCCATGCCGACGGCGAAGGCGCCGACGCTGGGCCGGAACAGGTTGAGGGTGTCCATGGCGACCCGGAAGCCCGCGTCGGGCTCGCCGAGGACGTCGGCGGCGGTGACGGGCACGCCGTCGAAGCGCAGGGTCCCGACGGCGTGCGGGGCGACCATGTCCAGGCGGCTGCCGGTGAGGCCGGGCCGGTCGGCGGGCACCAGGAAGGCGGTCACGCCACGGGCGCCGGCGGCGGGCGTGGTGCGGGCGAAGACGGTGTAGAGGTCGGCGTCGGGGGCGTTGGAGATCCAGCACTTCTCGCCGGTGAGCCGCCACCCGTCCGGCCCGTCGCGCTCCGCGCGCAGGGACAGGGCGGCCGCGTCGGAGCCGGCGCCGGGTTCGGAGAGGGCGAAGGCCGCGACCGCCGTGCCGTCACTCACCCGGGGGAGCCACCGCTCCCTCTGTCCGGGGGTGCCGTGGGCGTGCACGGGGTGGGCGCCGAGGCCCTGGAGAGCGAGGGCGGTCTCCGCCTCCGTGCACGCCTGGGCGAGCGACTCGCGCATCAGGCACAGGTCCAGCGCGCCGGCGGTGAACAGCCGGGAGAGCAGCCCGAGGGCGCCCAACTCGGCGACGAGCGCCCGGTTCACGCGGCCCGGCTCCCCCTTCTCGGCGAGCGGCCGCAGCCGTTCGGCGGCCAGGGTGCGCAGCTCCGCGCACCGGGCGAGTTGTGACGGTTCGAGCGAGAATGCGGTCATCGCCGGTCCCTTCTCTCGCCGGTGGGCCACCCCGCCGAGGTTATCGCGAACCGTTGACTGCCGTCACCAACACGATACGCTCCTGATGCGAGCCCACCACGCCGAGGGGGCGCATCGACATGAATCCACGGTCCACCGCGCACGTCGACACCTTCGCCCGCGACCATCTCCCGCCACCGGACGAGTGGCCCGAGCTCCGTTTCGACCTGCCGGAGCTGCGCTACCCCGACCGGCTGAACTGCGCCGCGGAACTGCTCCACGGCCCGCCCGGGGACCATCCGGCGTTCCGCACGCCCGACGGCGGGGTCCTGACGTACGGGGAGCTGCGCGCGCGGGTGGACCGGCTGGCGCATCTGCTCACCACGGACCTCGGGGTGGTGCCCGGCAACCGGGTGCTGCTGCGCGGGCCCACCACACCGTGGCTGGCCGCCTGCTGGCTCGCGGTGCTGAAGGCGGGCGCGGTCGCCGTCACCGTGCTGGCCCAGCAGCGGCCGCACGAGCTGGCCACCGTCTGCGCGCTCGCCGAGGTGCGGCACGCCCTGTGCGACGTGCGCTCCCTCGACGACCTCGTGAAGGCGGAGGTCCCGGACCTGCGGATCGCCGCGTTCGGCGGCGACTCACGCGACGACCTGCTGCGCCGCCCGGCCTCCGACGGCCCGTTCGACGCCGTGCCGACGGCCGCCGACGACGTCGCCCTGATCGCCTTCACCTCCGGCACGACCGGGAAGCCCAAGGGCTGCATGCACTTCCACCGGGACGTGCTGGCCATCGCGGACACCTTCTCCCGGCATGTCCTCAAGCCGGTCGCCGACGACGTGTTCGCGGGCAGTCCCCCGCTGGGCTTCACCTTCGGCCTGGGTGGTCTGGTGGTGTTCCCGCTGCGCGCGGGCGCGAGCGCGCTGCTGCTCGAACAGGCCCGTCCCTCACAGCTGTTGGCGGCGATCGGTGAGCACCGGGTGTCGGTGCTGTTCACCGCGCCCACCGCCTACCGGGCGATGCTGGCGGAGGCGGACGGCCATGACCTGTCCAGCCTGCGCCGTTGTGTCTCGGCGGGCGAGAACCTGCCGGCCGCGACCTGGCAGGCCTGGCACGACCGGACCGGGCTGCGCATCATCAACGGCATCGGCGCCACCGAGCTGCTGCACATCTTCATCTCCGCCGCCGACGACGACATCCGCCCCGGCGCCACCGGCGTCCCCGTGCCCGGCTGGCAGGCGCGCGTGCAGGACGCGGACGGCGTTCCGTTGCCCGACGGGCAGCCGGGGCTGCTCGCGGTGCGCGGGCCCGTCGGCTGCCGCTACCTGGCCGACCCGCGCCAGCGGGACTACGTGCGGGACGGCTGGAACGTCACGGGCGACACCTACGTACGCGACCCCGACGGCTACTTCCGGTACGTGGCCCGCGCCGACGACATGATCATTTCGGCCGGGTACAACATCGCCGGCCCCGAGGTCGAGGACGCGCTGCTGCGCCATCCGGACGTGGTGGAGGCGGCGGTGGTCGGGCGGCCCGACGAGGCTCGCGGCCAGGTCGTCGTGGCGTACACGGTCCTCAAGGAGGGCGCCGGGCGGGACGCGGAGGCGCTGCGGGCGTTCGTGAAGGCGGAGCTGGCGCCGTACAAGTGCCCGCGGGAGATCGTCTTCCTGGACGCGCTGCCGCGCACGGCCACCGGCAAGCTCCAGCGGTTCCGGCTGCGCACCGGCGCCGGGGCCGGAGACGAGCAGGGCTGATGCCGGGAACACGGGGCGGCGGCCACGACCTAAGATGATCAACGTGTCCGACCAGCATGCTCCACGGTCTCTCATCGTCACGCTCTACGGCGCCTACGGCCGGTTCGTGCCGGGCCCGGTGCCCGTCGCGGAGCTGATCCGGCTGCTGGCCGTTGTCGGCGTGGACGCCCCGTCCGTGCGTTCCTCGGTGTCCCGGCTCAAGCGCCGCGGACTGCTGCTCCCGGCCCGCACCGCCCAGGGCGCGGCCGGTTACGAACTGTCCCCGGAGGCGCGCCAGTTGCTGGAGGACGGCGACCGGCGCATCTACGCCACCGCGCCGCCCGCCGACGAGGGCTGGGTGCTCGCGGTGTTCTCGGTGCCGGAGTCGGAGCGGCAGAAGCGGCATCTGCTGCGCTCCCGGCTGGCCGGTCTCGGCTTCGGCACGGCGGCGCCCGGCGTGTGGATCGCCCCGAGCCGGCTGTACGAGGAGACCCGGCACACCCTGGAGCGGCTGCGGCTGGACGGGTACGTCGACCTGTTCCGGGGCGAGCACCTCGGATTCGCGGCCACGGCGGAGGCGGTGGCCCGCTGGTGGGACCTGAAGGCGATCGCGGCGGAGCACGAGGCGTTCCTGGAACAGCACGCGCCGGTGCTGCACGCCTGGGAGCAGCGTACGGACACCCCGCCCGAGGAGGCGTACCGCGACTACCTCCTGGCCCTGGACTCCTGGCGTCACCTCCCCTACGCCGACCCGGGCCTGCCCGCCGGTCTGCTGCCGGCAGACTGGCCGGGCACCCGCTCGGCGTCCGTCTTCCGGGCGCTCCACGAGCGGCTGCGGGACGCGGGGGCGGAGTTCGCGAACCCCGCCTCGGATGCGGAGGCCGACCGGGGCGCACCCCTCTGAGTCACGCGCCCGGCGCCTCCGTGAGCGGCAGGCCGGACAGGGTGAGGCGGGGCTTGGGGACGTCGGTGCGGCCGGTGCGGGGCGGGCGGCTGCCCGCGCGGTACTGCGGCGGCCAGACCACGCCCGGACCCTCGTACCCCTGCTCGGCGGCCGCGTGCAGCGTCCAGTGCGGGTCGTACAGATGCGGGCGGGCCAGCGCGCACAGGTCCGTACGCCCGGCCAGAATGAGGGAGTTGACGTCGTCCCAGGAGGAGATCGCGCCGACCGCGATCACCGGGACACGGGCCTCGTTGCGCACCCGGTCGGCGAACGGCGTCTGGTAGGAGCGGCCGAACTCCGGTTCCTCGTCGGCCACCACCTGCCCGGTGGACACGTCGATCGCGTCGGCCCCGTGGTCGGCGAAGGCGCGGGCGATCGCGACCGCGTCCTCCGCCGTGGTGCCGCCCTCCGCCCAGTCCGTCGCGGAGATCCGCACGGTCATCGGCCGGTCCTCCGGCCACACCGCCCGCACCGCGTCGAACACCTCCAGCGGGAAGCGCAGCCGCTTCTCCAGCGAGCCGCCGTAGGCGTCGGTGCGCCGGTTCGTCAGCGGGGAGAGGAAGCCGGAGAGCAGATAGCCGTGCGCGCAGTGCAGTTCGAGCAGGTCGAACCCGGCCCGCGCGGCCCGCACCGCAGCGGCCGTGAACTGCTCACGCAGATCGGTGAGCTGCGCACGGGACAGCTCGCGGGGGGTCTGGCTCCCCGGCCTGTACGGGAGCGGGGACGCGGCGACCAGGGGCCAGTTGCCCTCGTCGAGCGGCTCGTCCATGCCCTCCCACATCAGCTTGGTCGAGCCCTTGCGTCCGCTGTGGCCGAGCTGCACGCCGATGGCCGTGCCCGGGGCGCGGGTGTGCACGAAGTCCGTGATCCGCCGCCACGCCTCCGCCTGCCGGCCGCTCCACAGTCCGGCGCACCCGGGGGTGATCCGGCCCTCCGGGCTGACGCACACCATCTCCGTCATCACCAGCCCCGCGCCGCCCAGCGCGCGGGCGCCGAGGTGGACGAGGTGGAAGTCGCCGGGCAGGCCGTCGGCCGCCGAGTACATGTCCATGGGCGAGACGACGACCCGGTTGCGCAGGGTGAGTCCGCGCAGCCGGAACGGGGTGAACATGGGCGGGGTGCCGGGCGGGCAGCCGAAGCCGCGCTCCACGGCCTCGGTGAACCGGGCGTCGCGCAGCCGCAGGTTGTCGTGGGTGACGCGGCGGCTGCGGGTGAGCAGGTTGAACGCGAACTGGCGCGGCGGCTGGCGCAGATACAGGGCGAGGTTCTCGAACCACTCGAGGCTGGCGCGTGCCGCGCGCTGGGTGGAGGCGACCACGGGCCGCCGTTCCGCCTCGTAGGCCTCGAGGGCGGCGGTGAGCGTGGGCTGCTCGCCCAGACAGGCGGCGAGCGCGAGCGCGTCCTCCACGGCGAGCTTGGTGCCGGAGCCGATGGAGAAGTGGGCGGTGTGGGCGGCGTCGCCGAGCAGCACGACGTTGCCGTGCGACCAGCGCTCGTTGACGACCGTGCGGAAGGTCGTCCACGTCGAGTTGTTGGAGCGCAGGGGGCGACCGCCGAGCGCGTCCGCGAAAATCTTGGCGCAGCGTTCGACGGACCCGGTCTCGTCGAGCTCGTCGAACCCGGCGGCGCGCCACACCTCTTCGCGCATCTCCACGATCACGGTGGAGGCGCCGGCGGAGAACGGGTAGCCGTGCAGCTGCATCACGCCGTGCTCGGTCTCGGCGATCTCGAAGCGGAAGGCGTCGAAGGCGAAGTCGGCGGCCAGCCAGATGTAGCGGCAGCGGTGCGCGGTGATGTGCGGGCGGAACACGTCCGCGAAGGCGGTGCGGGTGGTGCTGTGGACTCCGTCGGCGGCGATCACCAGGTCGTGCGTCTCCGCGAGGCGGGCGGGGCCCGGGGCCTCCTCGCGGAAGCGGAGGTCCACTCCCAGGGAGCGGCAGCGGTGGTGGAGGATCTCCAGGAGGCGGCGGCGGCCGAGGGCTGCGAAGCCGTGTCCTCCGGAGGTGTGACGGGTGCTGCGGTGGACGATGTCGATGTTGTCCCAGCGGACGAATTCCGTCGTGAGGGCGGCGTAGACCTCCGGGTCCGCGTGTTCGATGCCGCCCAGCGTTTCGTCCGAGAGGACGACGCCGAAGCCGAAGGTGTCGTGGGGGGCGTTGCGTTCCCAGACGGTGATGTCCCTGGTCGGGTCCAGGCGTTTGAGGAGGGCGGCGGCGTAGAGGCCGCCGGGGCCTCCGCCGACGACGGCTACGCGCAGGTGCGGCGCCGTGGGGGCCGGGCGCGCGGTTCCCCGCGCCCCTGAGGGGGTCATCGTCCCCTCCATTTCGGGGCGCGCTTCTCCGTGAAAGCCGCGTGGAATTCCGCGTAGTCCTCGCCCGTCATGAGGAGGGCCTGGGTGGAGGCGTCGAGTTCGATCGCTGCCGCGAGCGGCATGTCGAGTTCCGATGTGAGCAGGGCCTTCGTCTGGGCGTGGGCGAGGGCCGGGCCGTCGGCGAGGCGGCGGGCCAGTTCGCGGGCCGCGGTGTCCGCGCCGCCCTCGTCCGCGAGCGCGCTGATCAGGCCGATCCGCTCGGCCTCCGGTGCGCGCACCGGCTCCCCCAGCATCAGCAGGCGGGTGGCGTGGCCGAGGCCGACCACCCGGGGCAGCAGGTAGGCCGCGCCCATGTCGCCGCCGGAGAGGCCCACCCGGGTGAAGAGGAACGCGAAGCGGGCGGTGGGGTCGGCGACGCGGAAGTCCGCGGCCAGCGCGAGGACCGCGCCGGCGCCCGCGGCGACGCCGTGGACCGCGGCGACGACGGGGAAGGGGCACTCCCGTACCGCGCGGACGACCTGACCGGTCATGCGGTTGAAGTCGAGAAGCTGCGCGGTGTCCATGGAGAGGGTGGCGCCGATGATCTCGTCGACGTCGCCGCCGGAGCAGAAGCCGCGCCCCTCGCCGCCCAGCACCAGGGCGCGGACGGCCCGCTCCCGGGACAGCTCGGCGAGCAGGTCGCGCAGGTCGGCGTAGGCGCCGAAGGTGAGCGCGTTCAGCTTGTCGGGGCGGGCGAGGGTGACGTGGGCGACGCCGTCGGCGAACTCCACGCGCAGATGCTCCCAGCGCGCGGTGCGGGCGGCGGAGCCGGTGAAAGGACTCATGAGGGCGGCCTCCTCGGGCGGGCACTGCGCGGCTCAGTGAGGTCTGCCACTCGAAGTTATCACTGGTTGGTGACTGTCGTCACGAGTGCGCGATACGCCGTTCGGGCACCGTCACACCCGTCACGGAACATCGACGCCTCGGTAACGGTGCGGACGGGCGCGCGAGGCGGGGTCGCCCGGCGGGTAGGCCCCGACAGCCGGGGCGCGGCGCCCCGGGCGGTGCGCCCGGCAGGGCTCCGGCGGCTCCCCCGGCCCGGGGGCGGGGCCGGGTGAGGCGCGCCGTACCATGGGCACTCGAAAAACGGGAGCGCCCGCTCCATGAACGGAACCGCTGTGCACGAACCCCCCGCCCTTCCCACCTCCTGGCGCGTCGCGCTGCCGCACACGACTGCGGCCGTGCCCGTCGCGCGCGCCCTGGTGCGCACGGCGCTCGCCGAGCGGGAGCACTCCGCCGACTGCGACACGGCGGAACTGCTGACGGCGGAGCTGGTGGCGAACGCCGTGGAGCACACCTCCGGCGCCACGCCGATCGAGCTGGTCCTGCGGCTGCTGCCGACCGGTTTCCAGGTGGAGGTGCACGACGCCGACCCGGAGCCGCCCCATGACCTCACCCGGCCGCATCTCGACCTGCCCGACCCGTGGCAGGAGCACGGGCGCGGGCTGCTGCTGATCCGCTCGCTCAGCTCGTCGTGCGGGCACCGCCCCACCGAGTCCGGCAAGGCGGTGTGGTTCCGGCTTCCCGGCCAGCGGCGCCCGGTCTGACGGGCGGCGTCAGCCGAGGGTGGCGACCAGGACCGCCTTGATGGTGTGCATGCGGTTCTCGGCCTCGTCGAAGACGAGCGAGTGCGCCGACTCGAACACCTCGTCGGTGACCTCGAGCGACTGAAGGCCGTGCTCCTCGTACACGTCCCGGCCGACCGCGGTGCCCAGGTCGTGGAAGGCCGGCAGGCAGTGCAGAAAGCCGACGTCCGGGTTGCCGGTGGCGCGCAGCACGTCCATGGTCACCGCGTAGGGCGCGAGGGCGGCGATCCGCTCGCCCCAGACCTCCTTGGGCTCCCCCATGGACACCCAGACGTCGGTGGCGACGAAGTCGGCGCCGGCGACGCCCTCGGCGATGTCCTCGGTGAGCGTGATCCGGGCCCCGCTCGCGGCGGCCAGCTCGCGGGCGCGGTCGATCACCTCCTGCGCGGGCCAGTACGTCTTCGGCGCGACGATCCGTACGTCCATGCCGAGCAGGGCCGCGGTGACCAGGTAGGAGTTGCCCATGTTGAAGCGGGCGTCGCCGAGGTAGGCGAAGGCGATGCCGGTGAGCGGCTTGCCGCTGTGCTCGGTCATGGTGAGCACGTCGGCGAGCATCTGGGTGGGGTGCCAGTCGTCGGTGAGCCCGTTGAGGACGGGCACGCCCGCGTACGCGGCCAGCTCCTCGATCTTGGCCTGGCTGTCGCCCCGGTACTCGATCCCGTCGTACATCCGGCCGAGCACCCGCGCGGTGTCCTTCACGGACTCCTTGTGGCCCATCTGCGAGCCGGACGGGTCGAGGTAGGTCGTGGAGGCGCCCTGGTCGGCGGCGGCGACCTCGAAGGCGCAGCGGGTGCGTGTCGAGGTCTTCTCGAAGATCAGTGCGATGTTCTTCCCGCGCAGGTACGGCGTCTCGGCCCCGGCCCGCTTGGCGGCCTTCAGCTCCGCGGCCAGCTCCAGCAGGCCGCGGAACTCCTCCGCGGTGAAGTCGACCTCCTTGAGGAAGTGACGGCCGGCGAGGGGGGTCGGGACTGTCGCCATGGGGGCGCTCCAGGACTGGGGGACATGAACCATGGAAGTCTATACGATCACCCGCAATTCTATACAGCGACCGTCTACACGGCGTCCCGTTCGACCGGGCAGCTCATGCAGCGCGGCCCGCCCCGGCCCCGGCCCAGCTCGCTGCCGGGGATCTCTATCACCTCGATGCCCTGTTTCCGCAGGTGCGTGTTGGTGGTGGAGTTCCGCTCGTAGGCGACGACCACGCCCGGTTCGACGGCCAGGACGTTGCAGCCGTCGTCCCACTGCTCCCGCTCGGCGGCGTGCACGTCCTGCGTGGCGGTCAGCACCCTGATCTCGCTCAGGCCGAGCGCGGCGGCGATCGCCCGGTGCATGTGCTCCGGCGGGTGGTCGGTCACCTTCAGCTCCTTCTCGTCCGCCCCCGGCTCGATCGTGTACGAGCGGAGCATGCCGAGGCCCGCGTACTGGGTGAAGGTGTCGCCGTCGACCATGGTCATCACGGTGTCGAGATGCATCAGGGCGCGTCTCTTCGGCATGTCCAGGGCGACGATGGTGCGCGCCGAGCCGGCCGCGAACAGTTTGTGCGCGAGCATCTCCACGGCCTGCGGGGTGGTCCGCTCGCTCATGCCGATCAGCACCGCGCCGTTGCCGATGACCAGGACGTCCCCGCCCTCGATGGTGGACGGGTAGTCGGCCTGTCCCTCGGACCACAGGTGGAACGACCCGTCACGGAACTCCGGGTGGTGCCGGTAGATCGCCTCGAAGTGCACCGTCTCGCGCTGCCGGGCCGGCCACCGCATGGCGTTGATGGCGACACCGTCGTAGATCCAGGCCGAGGTGTCGCGGGTGAAGAGGTGGTTGGGCAGCGGGTGGAGCAGGAAGTCGTCCAGCTCCATCACGTGGAAGCGCACGGAGACCGGCTCGGAGTGCGAGTCGAGGAACTCCCGCTTGGTCATCCCGCCGATCAGCGCCTCGGCCAGCTCCGGCGCGGGCAGCGTCTCGAACGCGGCGCGCAGATGGTCGGTGGCCAGCGGGCCGTACTCCTTCTCGTCGAAGACCCGGTCGAGCACGAGCGCCCGCGCCTCGGGCAGTTGCAGCGTGTCGGTGAGCAGGTCGCCGAAGAGGTGGACGGTGACGCCCCGGTCGCGCAGCACGTCCGCGAAGCCGTCGTGCTCCGCGCGCGCCCGGCGCACCCAGAGCACGTCGTCGAAGAGCAGCGCGTCCTTGTTGCTCGGGGTGAGCCTTTTGAGCTCGAGATCGGGCCGGTGCAGGATGACGCGGCGCAGCCGCCCAGCCTCGGAGTCGACGTGGTAGGTCATGCCTCCATCCTGACCGCCCGGACCCGGGTTCACCCCTGCCCCGGCCGAATCCCGTCCGACACACGCGGGAAGCGCAGGCCGGGGGGCGGGGAGGAACGCGCGGGGCGCGGAGGTACGGGTCCTCCGCGCCCCGCGCGCCTCACAGGCGCGGGTCGACCGGCTCCGACTCCAGGGCCAGCACCGCGAACACCGGCTCGTGGACGCGCCACAGCGGCTCCCCGTCGGCGAGGCGGTCCAGGGCCTCCAGCCCGAGGGCGTACTCGCGCAGGGCGAGGGACTGCTTGTGGCCGAGGAAGCGGGACCGCAGCCGGGCCAGGTTCTCCGGGCGGGTGTACTCGGGACCGTAGACGATCCGCAGGTACTCCCGGCCGCGGCACTTGATGCCCGGCTGCACCAGCCGTCCGGCGCCGTCGCGGGCCAGGGCGTCGACCGGCTTGACGACCATGCCCTCGCCGCCGCGTCCGGTCATCTCCAGCCACCAGTCCACGCCGGCCCGCACCGACTCGGCGTCAGCGGTGTCGACGTACAGCCGGCGGGTGGTCCGCAGCAGGCCCGTGGCGTCGTGCTCGACCATGCGGTCGATCAGGGCGAGCTGCCGGTCGTGCGGCAGTGCGGCCAGGCTGCGCCCCTGGACGGCGAGTATCTGGAACGGCGCGAGACGCACGCCCTCCAGCCCGTCGGTGGTCCAGCAGTAGCGGCGGTAGGCGTCGGTGAACCCGGCCGCCGCGCTCGCCCGCTCGCGCTGGCGGGTCAGCAGCTCACCCACGTCGACCCCGCGGGCCGCGGCGCCTTCCAGTGCCGCGAGGGCGGGCGGGAAGACCGCGCCGGCCGCGGCGCCGACCGCCGCGTACTGGGTGCGCAGCAGCCCGGACGCCTTCAGCGACCAGGGCATCAGCTCGGCGTCCAGCAGCAGCCAGTCGGTCTCGAGGTCGTCCCACAGACCGGCCTCGCCGGCCGCCGTGCGCAGCCGGCCGAGGATCTCCTCGGTGACGTCCGCGTCGTCGAAGAACGGCCGGCCGGTACGGGTGTACAGCGAGCCCGTCCCGCCCCCGGCCGCGCCGAAGCGGCCGGCCGCCACGCCCGCGTCACGGCACACCAGGGCGACCGCGCGCGAGCCCATGTGCTTCTCCTCGCACACCACCCGGGCCACGCCGTCCTGCTCGTAGCGGGCGAAGGCCTCCACCGGGTGCTCCAGGTAGCCGTCGAGCTGCGAGGTGGCCGTGGGCGCCATGGTGGGCGGGAGGTACGGCAGCAGCCGCGGGTCGAGCGCGAACCGGCTCATCACCTCCAGCGCGGCCGCCGCGTTCTCCTCCCGCACGGCCACCCGGCCCATGTGCCGGGTCTCCACGACCCGCCGGCCGTGCACGTCCGCCAGGTCCAGCGGACGCCCCTCGTGCCCGCCGGGCGCCTCGGTGCGCAGCGGCCGCACCGGCTCGTACCAGACCCGCTCGGCCGGTACGTCGACCAGCTCGCGCTCCGGCCAGCGCAGCGCGGTGAGCTTGCCGCCGAACACCGCGCCGGTGTCCAGGCAGATGGTGTTGTTGAGCCAGGTCGCCTCGGGGACGGGCGTGTGCCCGTAGACGACGGCGGCCCGGCCTCGGTAGTCCTCCGCCCACGGGTAGCGCACGGGCAGCCCGAACTCGTCGGTCTCGCCGGTGGTGTCGCCGTAGAGGGCGTGGCTGCGGACCCGGCCGGAGGTGCGGCCGTGGTACTTCTCGGGCAGACCGGCGTGGCAGACCACGAGGCTGCCGCCGTCGAGGACGTAGTGGCTGACCAGTCCCTCGACGAACTCCCGCACCTCGGCGCGGAACTCCTCGCTCTCGCCCTCCATCTGCTCGACGGTCTCGGCGAGTCCGTGGGTGAGCTGGACCTTGCGGCCCTTGAGGTACCGCCCGAACTTGTTCTCGTGGTTGCCGGGCACGCACAGCGCGTTGCCCGACTTCACCATCGCCATCACTCGGCGCAGCACGCCGGGGCTGTCGGGACCGCGGTCGACGAGGTCGCCGACGAACACGGCGGTGCGGCCCTCCGGGTGGACGCCGTCGGCGTACCCCAGCTTGCCGAGCAGCGCCTCCAGCTCGGAGGAGCAGCCGTGGACGTCGCCGATGACGTCGAACGGGCCGGTGAGGTGGGTGAGGTCGTTGAACCGCTTCTCGGTGACGACGGTGGCGTGCTCGACCTCCTCCACGCCGCGCAGCACGTGCACCTTGCGGAAGCCCTCGCGCTCCAGGTGGCGGAGGCTGCGGCGCAGTTCGCGGGTGTGGCGGCGGATGACCCGGCGGGGCATGTCGGCGCGGTCGGTGCGGGCCGCGTTGCGCTCGGCGCACACCTCCTCGGGCACGTCGAGCACGATGGCGATGGGCAGCACGTCGTGCTGCCTGGCCAGGTCGATCAGCTGTCGCCGGGCCTCCTGCTGGACGCTGGTGGCGTCGACGACGGTGCGGCGGCCGGCCGCGAGACGCTTGCCCGCGATGTAGTGCAGCACGTCGAAGGCGTCACGGGAGGCGCTCTGGTCGTTCTCGTCGTCGGCGACCAGACCCCGGCAGAAGTCGGAGGAGATGACCTCCGTCGGCTTGAAGTGACGGCGCGCGAAGGTGGACTTGCCCGAGCCGGAGGCGCCGATCAGCACGACCAGGGACAGGTCGGTGACCGGCAGGGCACGGCCGCGCGCGGCGGCGGTGGTGATGTCGGTGGTGGTCATGCGGCCTTCGCCTCCTTCGGGGTGCCGAGTTGGAACACGGCCATCTGGGTGGGCGGTCCGACCTCGGGGTCGTCCGGCCCGACGGGCAGGAACTCCACGGCGTAGCCGTGCCGTTCGGCGACGGTGCGGGCCCAGCCGCGGAACTCCTCACGGGTCCACTCGAAGCGGTGGTCGCCGTGGCGGACGTGCCCGGCCGGCAGGCTCTCCCAGCGCACGTTGTACTCGACGTTCGGGGTGGTGACGCACACCGTGCGGGGGCGGGCGGCGCCGAACACCGCGTACTCCAGGGCGGGCAGCCGCGGCAGGTCGAGGTGCTCGATCACCTCGCTGAGCACGGCCGCGTCGTAGCCCTTGAGACGCTTGTCCGTGTAGGCGAGGGAGCCCTGGAGGAGTGTGACGCGGGACGCCTGCCGCTCCCCCATACGGTCCAGTTTCAGCCGCCGGGAGGCGATGGTGAGCGCCCGCATCGACACGTCCACGCCGACGATCTCGGTGAACGCCGGGTCCTTCAGCAGCGCCTGCACCAACTGGCCCTGCCCGCAGCCGAGGTCGAGCACCCGGGCGGCGCCGGACGCGCGCAGCACGCCGAGGATCGCCTCGCGGCGCCGCACGGCCAGCGGGGTCGGCTTCTCCTCGTCCTCGGCTTCCGGCTCCACGGCGTTGTCGAAGTCCTCGACCTCGCTGTCGTCCGCCTCGGCCAGCCGCACCAGCTCCAGCCGCTCCTTCGCCTGCCGGGTCAGCGACCAGCGGTGGGAGAGGTAGCGGCGGGTGATCAGCTCCCGCTCGGGGTGTCCGGCCAGCCAGCCGTCGCCGGCGCGCAGCAGCTTGTCGACCTCGTCCGGGGAGACCCAGTAGTGCTTGGCGTCGTCCAGGACGGGGAGCAGCACGTAGAGGTGGCGCAGCGCCTCGGCGAGGGTGAGGTCCGTGGCCCGAAGGGTCAGGCGTATGTAGCGCGAGTCGCCCCAGCCGGGGAACTCGGTGTCCAGCGGCACCGGTTCGGCGCCGACCGTCCAGCCGAGCGGCTCGAAGAGGCGGCGGACCAGGTCGGCGCCGCCGCGCGCGGGCAGCGCGGGCACCTCGATGCGCAGCGGCCGCGGGGTGTCGGGCAGCTCGGGGCGGGCCTTGCACACGCCGCGCATGGCGCTGGAGAAGACCGAGCCGAGAGCGACCGCGAGCAGTGAGGAAGCCGCGTAGGGGCGGTCGTTGACGTACTGCGCGAGGGCGGCGTCGGGTGCGCCGCCGCGGCCCTTGCCCTTGCCGCGCCGGACCAGTGCCACCGCGTCCACCTCCAGCAGCAGCGCCGCCGTGCAGCGTTCGGCGTCCGCCTCGGGGTAGAGGACGTGCGCCGTGCCGTACGACGTGGAGAACGCCTGCGCCTTCTCGGGATGCTTGTGCAGCAGATGACCGAGGTCGGTCGCCGGGCGCTGCGCGGAGCCGGTGGTACTGATCGTCAGGAACACGGAATCACACCTCGAGACACCTTC
Organism: Streptomyces werraensis; assembly: GCA_014656175.1. GTDB lineage: Bacteria > Actinomycetota > Actinomycetes > Streptomycetales > Streptomycetaceae > Streptomyces > Streptomyces werraensis. The sequence goes on along the minus strand of BNBX01000002.1, from coordinate 260,015 downwards.
TGAGCTGGGGTTACACACCGGGATTCCGGTGTCGGCCCAACGTACAGGGAAGGCGTCGCGGGGGTCCGCGTATTTTTCGCGCATATGCGGTGCGGGGCCGCCCCGGAGAGGACGGCCCCGCTCAGTGCTCCGGTCAGGACAGCTGGGACTGGACCTGGGAGGAGATCAGCTCCAGGTGGTCCAGGTCGGACAGGTCGAGCACCTGGAGGTAGACGCGCTGGGAGCCGGCCTCGGCGTAGCGGCCGATCTTGTCGACCACCTCGGCCGGGGAGCCCGCCAGACCGTTCGCCTTCAGCTCGTCGACCTCGCGGCCGATCGCGGCGGCGCGGCGCGCCACCTCCTGGTCGTCGCGGCCGACGCAGACGACGAGGGCGTTGGAGTAGACGAGGTCGCCGGGGTCGCGGCCGGCCTCCCGGGCGGCGTCGCGGACCCGCTGGAACTGGGCCGCGGAGTCCTCGACGGACGCGAAGGGGATGTTGAACTCGTCGGCGAACCGGGCCGCGAGGCGCGGGGTCCGCTTGGCGCCGTGGCCGCCGATCAGCACGGGCACCTTGGACTGGGCCGGCTTGGGCAGCGCGGGCGACCTGGTGAGGTCGTAGTAGGTGCCGTGGAAGTCGAAGGTCTTGCCGACCTCGGTGGCCCACAGGCCGGTGACGACCTCCAGCTGCTCCTCGAGGCGGGCGAACTTCTCCTTGGGGAAGGGAATGCCGTACGCCTTGTGCTCCTCCTCGAACCAGCCCGCGCCCAGGCCGAGTTCGACGCGGCCGCCGGACATCTGGTCGACCTGCGCGACCTGGATGGCGAGCACGCCGGGCAGGCGGAAGGTGCCGGCCGTCATCAGCGTGCCGAGGCGGATCCGCCGGGTCTCGCGGGCGAGTCCGGCGAGGGTGATCCAGGCGTCGGTGGGGCCGGGCAGGCCGTCCCCGGAGCCCATGCTCAGGTAGTGGTCCGAACGGAAGAAGGCGTCGAAGCCGAGGTCCTCGGTGGCCTTGGCGACGGTGAGCAGAGTGTCGTAGGTGGCCCCCTGCTGGGGCTCGGTGAAGATGCGGAGATCCATGCCTCTTATCCTGCACGTTCCCCGGGGTGGGGGCGCGCGAGGGCCCTCGGCGTGCCTCGCCGCACGCCGGTGGTACGGCCGGTCGTGACCGGGGGTGGGGAAGATCGTTGGCTCGTTCGGAGCCGGAGCGTCCGGCGCCCGCGCCGGCCCTGCGACGCCGGGGCGTCACCGTGTCGGCCCCCGGGCGGGGCCATGGGCCGAGGGGGCCGTCATGTCGGAGGAGCAGAGCAGTGTGCCGCAGCGGGGCAGGGCGGCCGGGGGGCCGCAGGGGGGTCTGCTGGCGCAGATGGACCTGCTGATGGCGGCCCTGAACGCGGACCTGTCCGCGCTGGACGCGGAACTCCAGGGGTCCGACGGAAGGGGTGAGGCACCGACGGCGTCGGGGGCGCCTGGCGGGGTGCGCGCGGCGGAGGTCCGGGCGTCCGCCGCGGGGGGCTCGGGGGACGGCCCGCGCGACTGAGCCCGGGCGTACGGGACGGCCCGCGCGGCTGAGGCGCGAGTGCGGCACAGACCGGGGCGTCCGCCACGAAGGGCCCGAGGGCGGCCCGCGCTCCTGACGCGGGGCGGGCGCGGTGCCGGCCGTGATGGCCGGTTCGGACCGGTCGCCACCGCCGCAGCCTCCTCGCCCGGCGTCCGGGACGGCCCGCGCGCCCAGGTGCCTGAGGCGGTCTCCGTGACCTCGATCCGCCGGTCCGCCGATCGGAGCAACGGCCGGTGCGCGGGGGGCAGGGCGGTCAGACCGCCTCCCGCCGGGGTGACGCGGCCTCCCGGTCCGCCAGTTTGCGGAGCATGTCCCGGACCCGGTCCCGGGCCTCGTCCGCCGCGTCGATGGCCTCCACACAGCTCCAGTACGTCGCCTCGTCCTCGGCGGCGCAGGCGATGCCGACGAGGGCGATGCCGACGTCACCGAGCAGACCGCCCAGGTGCATCAGGCACGCGCGGGTGTCGCCCAGCTCGGTGAGCCGGGCCGCGCGCGGCTCACCGGAATCGAGCGGCGGCCGGTCGAGGACGCAGATGCCACGGCCGGCCAGATCGGAAAGCACTGTCGCCTCCTCGCGTAGGTGGGGCGGGCCCACCAGGGTCAGGCGGCTCCCTATCGCCTGGGCCAGGGCCTGCGCCTGCCACACCTCGGCCAGCAGATCCGGAACCCCGCCGCCGGCGGCCAGGGCCCTCCTGCTCGTCACGATGAGCCGCACAGCGTCCATGCGCTGCCCCCGTCTGTCCGACGCGCTGCCCACGCGTCCGCATCCGTTGAACTCCCTTGTTCACTACCCAGAGTGAAGCTCTGTGAGACAAAAGACCAGAGGAAGTCCGAAATCTGTGGACAGCCCTTGGCGCCGCGTCGCGCATTCGACTACGGAGCGTGAGAACGGAAGGGATGGCTCCTAGGCGCGGGGCGGAGCGTCGGACCGCTCCGGGCCCGGTACCGGGAACCTGTGCTCGTTCCGGTCGATCTTCCGCGCCAGCGCGGCCAGCGGGTCGACGCCGAGGACCTCGCAGAACTGGAGGAGGTAGGCGAGCACGTCGGCCACCTCGTCGGTGACGCGGTGCGCGGTGTCCGGGTCGTCCATCACGCGGGTGGACTCCTCCGGTGTCAACCACTGGAAGATTTCCTGAAGTTCGGCGGCCTCCACACCGAGCGCGGCGACGAGGTTCTTGGGCGTGTGGTACGGCTGCCAGTTCCGGGCGGCCGCGAAGTCGGCGAGGCGGCGCTGGAGCGCGGGCAGGTCGGCGGGCCGGGACGCGTCGTCGTGCGGGTCAGTCACGCCTCAGGTGTACCACGGTCGCTCCGGGCACCCCGGCGGCCCAGGTGGCGTCGCTCACCGCGCCGACCAGGCGGATGTGCCCCCGCTCGCACATCCGCGCCGCCAGCGCCAGCAGGGCCGCGCGCTGGGCCGGATCCTGCGCCCGGTCCAGGTTGTCGGCGAGGACGGTCAGGCACTGCAGGGCGGCCGGCACCTCGCCGGGCACGTCGGCCTCCAGCACACCGGGGCCGGTGAGCAGCACCAGCGCAAGGGCGGTGTAGCGCAGTTCGCCGTCGCCGAGCCGCCGCAGCGCGGTGCGGACGCCGTTGTCGCGCTCCAGCACGGCCCGCACCAGGCGGCCTCCGGCGCACGGCTCGGAGAGCAGGTCGGCGACGGGTCCGGCGCAGCCGACGCGCACCGCGTCCACCAGCAGCGCGTGGCGGCGGGTGCACTCCGAGCGGGTGCGCCACAGCACGTCGGCGAGGTTCTCGCAGCCCGGGAGCAGCCGGCCGCTGCCCGCCGGCACGGGGTTCCGCATCCGCTCGGGGCGGGGGTCGCAGGGGAAGACGGAGCGCAGCGCCACCAGCATCTGCTCGGCCGCGGCCAGCACGCGGAGCTGTCCTTCGGTCGTGCCGGCCACGCGCAGCGGCAGCAGCGCGGTGCCGAGACGGTCGTCGGGGAGAGGCGCGCGGGTGACGGCGGTGGCGCCCGCCGTGTGCCAGGCGGCCTGCACGGTGCGCCGGCGCGGGTCGCGCAGCGCGGTCTCCAGCAGGACCAGGCCGTCGGCGGACAGCCTTTCGCCCACGATGCGCAGTTCGGGTTCCGCCTGGACGGCGACCTCCAGGCGGACCGGGCCCTCGGGGCCGTCGGCGGTGCAGCCGATGCGGAAGCCGCGGCGGCGCTGGGCGTCGGGCCGGGCCCGCTCCGGGACGCAGGCCGACGGGTCCGGGAACACCTCGCCCAGTTCGGCACCGCCGCCGAGCCGGGCGAGCGCCTCGTACGCGCGCAGCGCGACGGTCTTGCCCGTGCCGCTGGGGCCGGCGAGCAGGGTCAGGTCGCCCAGGCGGAACGTGGTGCCGCGGTGCCCGGCGAAGGCGGAGAGCAGCAGCTCGGTGACCCGGGGCAGCGCGGGGCGCCGGGCCCGCCCGGCATCCGTGGGAGCGTGCGTGGGGGGCGCGGCGGGCGGCGGGGGCGTCGTCGCGACCGGCTGGGGCGGGGGCGGCGGGGTCATGCGCCGGACGCTAAACGCTTCCGCTGCCGCCGAACCGTTCCCTCGGGGGCGGTTCCTACGAACGGACGGCGTGACCCCGTGGCGTCATCCCACGCCCGAGCGCCGTACGCGCCCCTCGGGTCCGTGCGCGCGGGGCGCGTGAACCGTCACGCGCCCGGCGCCCCTACGCCCTCCATCAGGCCTGTGACCTCCATGCCCTCCGGCGTCAGCAGGAAGACGTTGCGGTCCACGCGGTGCATTCCGCTGGCGAGGCCGAAGACGACACCCGTGCTGAAGTCGAGGACGCGCTTGGCGACGTCCGGTTCCGCGCCCGTCAGATCGAGGAGGACGGGTATGCCGGACATCAGGGTCTCGGCGACCTCGCGGGCGTCCGCGAAGACGTTCACACGCAGGACGACGAAGCGGCGCCGCGCCTCCGTCCTGGCCTCCGGCCCGACGCGGTGGCCGACCGAGGACGGCCATGCGTCGCGGCCCCGCAGCGGCACGACCTGGGCGAGCCCCTCCCACTGTTCGTCGGTGACATCGTGGCTGCTCACCGGCATGCTCCGTCCCCTGTCGCGCTGGCTGTCTGCATCGGCCAATTCTTACCCATGGTCACCCGTTCGGCCCAATAACGACACGCTCCGCCATCGTTCCGCCCGCAACACCCGGGTACCCGGCGGCTGTTGACCTTGGTCGCCGGCACCGCTTGCATGTGCGCATGGCTGGTGAGACGGGCGGTACGACAGGGCCGGTGCTGGGTTTCGAGACCCAGGAGGACTTCGAGGCGTGGCTGGAGGAGCACCAGGGGGACCCCGAGGGACTGTGGCTGAAGATTCCGCGGAAGGGATCCGGTCTGAAGGGCGTCGACTACGCCACCGCGCTGGAGTCCGCGCTGTGCTTCGGGTGGATCGACGGGCAGAAGAGGAGTCTGGACGAGACGCATTGGGTCCAGCGGTTCACGCCGCGGCGTGCGCGGAGTCGGTGGTCCGCGGTCAATCGGCAGAAGGCGGTCGAGCTGATCGAGCAGGGGCGTATGCGGGCGGCGGGACTGCGCGAGGTGGAGAGGGCCAAGGCCGACGGGCGGTGGGAGGCGGCGTACGCGAGTCAGCGGGCGGCCACCGTGCCCGACGATCTGCGGGCGGCGTTGGACGCCGCGCCTGCTCAGGCGCGGGAGTTCTTCGACTCGCTGGACAGCCGGAACCGGTATGCGATTCTGCACCGGATCGAGGAGGCGAAGCGGGCGGGGACGCGGGCGGCGCGGATCGAGAAGTTCGTGGCCATGCTGACGGCGGGCGAGAAGCTGTACCCGTGAAGGGCGGGGGGTGTTAGCCCCCGCCACCCCTTCCCGTCCCGACCCGGGGCTCCGCCTCGGACCCCGCTCCTCCCAGCCCGTCCGGCGTTCGAGGACGAGGACCCGTCAGGGCCGATCAAGGGGCGTCAGGGGGCGCAGCCCCAAGGGTGGGTCAGCCCGCCAGGACCGCCTCCGCCGCGGCCACGCCGCACACCCTCGCCGCCCCGTGCGTAGCGATGTGCACCGCACCGCGCGGCGCGGACTGGGGCACGCCCATCTCCACGACCACCGTGTCCGGGCCCGCCGAGATCAGCGTGTCCAGGGCCGCCCCCATCCACGGGTGCCGGTGTTCGTCACGGACCACGGCGACGACCCGTCGGCCGCCGGCCGCGCGCAGCGCCTCCGTGCCGGCGTCGGGGCCGGTGAAGTGGCCGGTGGCGGTGCCCGGGAGAAGCCGTTCCAGCTCCGTGCCGACGCCCCACGGTGTCTCGTCGCCGACGGCGATGTTGGGGGCGGGGCTGAACGTGGCGACGTACACGGGGTCCGTGACCGGCGCGGGACCGGCCGCGCGGGTGACGGTGACCGCGCGGCGGGCGGCGGTCAGGCCGATCTCCGGCGCGGGGTCGTCGGCGGCGGCGGGCGGGCGCCGCATGCCGGTCGTCCACGCGGCGAGGGACCTGACCCGGGCGGCCGCGTCGGCGAGCCGCTCCTCGGGCAGTTCGCCGGAGCGCACGGCGGTGACGAGGGCGTCCTGGAGCCGCAGCACCGTGTCCTCGTCGGCCAGTCCCCCGCCCACGCAGATCGCGTCGGCGCCGGCCGCGATGGCCAGCACGACCCCGTGTTCGAGGCCGTAGGTGCCGGCGACGGCGCCCATCTCCATGCCGTCGGTGACGATGAGGCCGTCGTAGCCGAGCTCTTCGCGCAGCAGGCCGGTGAGGATGCGCGGGGAGAGGGTGGCGGGGCGGTCCGGGTCGAGCACGGGCACCCGGATGTGGGCGGTCATGACGGCGCGGGTGCCGGCCTCGATGGCGGCGCGGAACGGGCGGAGTTCCCGCTCGTGCAGCGTGGTGGCGTCCAGGTCGATCTGCGGGAGCGCGTGGTGGGAGTCGACGCTGGTGTCGCCGTGGCCGGGGAAGTGCTTGGTGCAGGCGGCGACGCCGTTGGACTGCAGGCCCTCGACGTAGGCGGCGGTGTGCCGGGCGACCAGGGCGGGGTCGCGGCCGAAGGAGCGTACGCCGATCACCGGGTTGTCGGGGTTGGCGTTGACGTCGGCCGAGGGCGCCCAGTTGAGGTTGACGCCGCATGCGGCGAGCCGGCGGCCCAGTTCGCGGGCCACCCGCCGGGTGAGGGCGGGGTCGTCGACGGCGCCGAGGGCGTGGTTGCCGGGGAAGGAGGAGCCGGTGCGGACCTCGAGGCGGGTGACGTCGCCGGCCTCCTCGTCGATGGCCACCAGCAGGTCGTCCCGTTCGGCCCGCAGCTGGGCGGTGAGGGCGGTGACCTGCTCGGGGTCGGCGACGTTGCGGCCGAACAGGGCGACGGAGACCAGGCCCTCGGCCAGTCTGCGCCGCACCCAGTCCGGTGCGGTGGTGCCGGTGAACCCCGGCTGCAGCACGGCGAGCGCGTCCCGGGTGAGGGTGCCGGCGCCGGTGGTGAATGTCGTCATCTGGGGGCGTTATCCCTTCACGGCGCCTGCGGTGAGGCCGCTGACGGCGCGGCGCTGCAGGAAGACGAAGAGGATCAGGATCGGCACGGCGAACAGCGAGGAGGCGGCCATGGTCGCACCCCAGTCGTCGCCGAACTGGGTCTGGAAGCTGGACAGCCACAGCGGCAGGGTCTGCGCGCCGCCGGACTCCTTGCTGAGCACCAGGACGAGGGGGAACTCGTTCCAGGCGGTGATGAAGCCGAACATGGACGTGGACATCAGGCCGGGCGCGAGCAGCGGCAGGATGACGCGGCGGAACGCCTGGGCGCGGGTGCAGCCGTCCACCATCGCGGACTCCTCCAGCTCCTTCGGCACGGCGGCGACGAAGCCGCGCAGCGTCAGGATGGTGAAGGGCAGGATCATCATCATGTAGAACGCGGTCAGCGGCACCAGGCTGTTCAGCATGGAGGCGTCGCGCACGATCATGTAGATCGCGATGACCATGACCTCCCAGGGCGCCATCTGGGCCAGCATGAAGGCGATGACGAAGCCGCGCCGCCCCTTGAACCGCATGCGGGCCAGGGCGAACGAGCCGGCCAGCGCGATGATCAGGGAGAAGAGGACGGCCAGGCAGGTGACGGTGAGCGAGTTGCGGAGATACGTCCAGAAGTGCTCGGCGTCCGTCGCGGTCCCGAAGTGCTCGAACGTGATGTCCGTGGGGAACCAGACCGGGTCCTCCGCGATGATGTCGCCGGTCGGCTTCAGCGCCGTGGCGAACATCCAGTACACGGGGAAGACGCAGCCGGCGAAGACGACGAGGGCGGTGGCGTTGGGCCAGACACGGCCGAAGAGCGAGCGCTTCACAGCTCGTCCTCCTCTTGCTTGAGCACGATCCTGAGGTAGTACGCGGTCAGGCCGAGCATGATCAGGATGGTCAGCACCGCGATCGCCGCGCCCATGCCGTAGTGCTGGTTGCCGACGCCCTCGATGTAGGCGTAGACGGGCAGGATCTCGGTGAGCCGGTCGGGGCCGCCGCCGTTGAAGGTGAAGACCTGGACGAACGCCTTGAAGATCCAGATGATCTCCAGGAACGTCGTGGCGTAGAGGAACGGCCGCAGGAACGGCAGGGTGACGGTGGTGAAGCTGCGCCAGGCGCCGGCGCCGTCGAGCGCGGCCGCCTCGTACAGCTCGCCGGGGATGGTGGTGGTCGCCGCGTAGAGGTTGATCGCGACGAACGGCACGGACATCCAGACGATGAGCAGGGTGACGACGAAGAACGTCGACATCTGGCTGCTGGTCCAGCTGTGGTCGGCCATGGAGTGCCATCCGAGCTTGTCGAGCACCCAGTTGACGACGCCGAAGCGCTGCGCGAACAGCCACTGGTAGACGGTGGTGGCGGCGACCACCGGCATCGCCCAGGCCAGCACCAGGCCGATCATCAGGGTGAACCGCATCCGCTTGCCGAGGCGGGCGAGCAGCAGACCGACGAGGGCGCCCAGCAGCATGGTGAGGACGACGTTGACGGCCGTGAACAGGATGGAGCGGAGGGTGACCCGCCAGAAGTCCTCCCCGGTGAGGACCTCCTTGTAGTTGTCGATGCCGTTCCACTCGGTGACGTGCTGGATCAGCTGCGCCATGTTGAGGTTCTGGAACGACAGCAGCAGGTCCTTCAGCAGCGGCCAGCCCAGCAGCAGCACGGTGGCCGCGCAGGCGGGCAGCAGCAGGAGGTACGGGGCGAGCGCGCCGGCCCGCGACGCGGCTCTGGGTCGGGGCCCGGCGGGTGCGGGGTCGTCCGACTTGCGGACGTCCGCCGGTCCTGAGGGCGGCCGTTCGGTCTGCACGGTCATGCTCGCGATCTCTCTTCTCGGCGTGCTCAACGCGGGGCGGGGACCGTCCCGTCGGCCGGTCCCCGCTCCGGTCGGAGCGCGTGCGCTGTTACTGCTGCTGCGCCAGGCGCTTGTTGAACTCGCCCTCGACCTGCTTCGCGGCGGCGGCCGGGGACTTGCCGTTCAGGACGGCGGTCAGGTACGTCTTGATCGGGTTGGGGTCGTTCTCGACGGCGGCCCACTCGGGGATCAGCGGGGTGGTGCCGCCGACGGCGGCGGCGGGCGCCGCGGCCTCGGCGGGCGCGTTGCCCTTGAGGTTGCTCTGCAGCGACTCCTTGTTGGGGATGACGCCGTTCTCCTTGGCGAGCTGGCCCTCGAACTTGTCGGAGAGGGCGAGCTTCAGGAACTCCTTGGCGAGCTCCTGCTTCTGGCTGCCCGCGGCGACGGCGAGGTTGGAGCCGCCGAGGAAGACGCCCTCGGGCTTGTCGGCGGTGGCGCCGGGGATGGTGAAGTAGCCGATCTGCTTCTCGATGGCCGGGTTGGCCTCGACGGCGATGCCGGCCTCCCAGCCCATGCCGATGAAGGCGCCGACGTTGCCCTTGGCGAACACCTCGCCCTGCTGCGGCGTGGCCTCGTCCTTGTCCTTGGGCGCCTTGGACAGGGCCTGGAACTTCTTGTAGGTCTCGGCGGCCGCGGCGACCTTGGGGTCGTCGAGGTTGGAGACGTACTTGTCGCCGTCCTTCTTGACGAGTTCGCCGCCCTCGCCGATGACCAGGCCGACGAAGTGGTACCAGTTCTGGCCGGGCAGGTAGATCGGCTCGGCGTCGGTCTTCTCACCGATGGTCTTCAGCGCGGTGTAGAACTCGTCGCGGGTCTTGGGGGTGTCCTTGAGGCCGGCGTCGGCCCAGACCTTCTTGTTGTAAAGGACGACGCGGTTGGCGAAGTACCAGGGGGCGGCGTACTGCTTGCCCTCGTAGATGGAGGACTCGTTGAGGGACTCGGTCCAGTCGGCGCCGATCTCCTCCTTGAGGTCCCCGAGGTCGGCGAGGCCGCCGGTCTTGGCGTAGGCGGGGGTCTGGGTGTTGCCGATCTCGAAGACGTCCGGGGGGTTCTCCTCGGACAGGGCGGTGGTCAGCTTCTGCTGGATGCCGTTCCACTGCTGGACCTCGAACTTGACCTTCGCCTTGGTCTTCTTCTCGAACTCGGCGGCGAGGTCCTTCTGCCACTGGTCCGGTGAGGAGCCGTCCATGACCCAGACGGTGAGCGTCTGCCCGGCGTAGCCGTCCGCGCCGGCCTTCTTGCCGCTGTCACCGCCGTCGTCGCCCCCGCACGCAGCGACCGAGAACAACATGCCCGCGACCCCGATCGCGGCTATCAGCTTGCGCTTCACGCGCCACCCCTCCTCAGGAATGCCTTGCACACCCACGCCCTCGCGGTGACCCTGACAACGGCGCAACAGCTCGGCGGGCTGGGACCCGGCTTCCGCTAAATGGTTTAGACCAGCAAGGGGGAGCTTGGCCTAGACCTATGGTCATGTCAAGGGTTGTCCGACTCACGGCTGGGTAACGGCAACGGCCCTTGTGCGGGGTGGAGATGTCCGCCCAAAGAGGGACGGGATACAGGGTTGGACTAGACCAACGGGAGAGCGCGCCGTTATAACGGGATCGCCGAGCGTGCGGCGCCGATCCCCTGGCGGTCCGCCGACGTGCACCGCGGTCGGCTCCTGCCGTCCGCGCGCCGGACACCGCACCGGAAGGCAGGACATGAGCACGGACGTCAGCAGCGCCCAGCCCGGCACGGGGGCGCCGGGCCGCCGGGACCGCGTGCCGAAGTACTACCGCATCAAGCAGCGGCTGCTGCAGATGACGGACGAGCGCGCCCCGGGCTCCCCGATGCCGGCCGAGCGGCTGCTCGCCGTCGAGTTCGGCACGTCCCGTACGACGGTCCGCAAGGCGCTGCTGGAGCTGGTGAGCGAGGGGCGGCTGGACCGGATCCAGGGCAAGGGCACGTTCGTGGCACGTCCGAAGGTGTACCGGACGCTCCAGCTCACCTCCTACACGGAGGACATGAGGGCGCAGGGACTGAACCCCGCCTCGCGGGTCCTGGACATCGGCTACGTCGCGGCCGACGAGGAGCTGGCGGCGCTGCTGGAGGTCGAGCCGGAGGACAGGGTGCTGCGCATCGAGCGGCTGCGGCTGGCGGGCGGCGAGCCGATGGCGATCGAGGCGACCCACCTCTCCGCCCGCCGCTTCCCCGGCCTGCGCCGCAACCTCACCCGTTACACCTCCCTCTACACCACGCTCGCCGAGGTGTACGGGGTGCGGCCGGCGGAGGCCGACGAAACCATCGAGACCTCCCCGGCGACCCCGCGCGAGGCGGGCCTGCTCGGCACGGACGTGGGCCTGCCGATGCTGCTGCTGTCCCGCCACTCGCGGGACGGGAACGGGACGCCGGTGGAGTGGGTCCGGTCGGTGTACCGGGGCTCCCGCTACAAGTTCACGGCCGTGCTGACCCGTCCGGCGCCATGACATCGGTGTCGGTGGCCGCGAGGACCGCGACGCGGGTACGCGAAGGGTCGAGTACGGCGAGGCCCAGATCGGCGGTGTCGCGGTGGAACCACGGGGTGGATGCGAGGAAGCGCACCCACCGGTGATCGGGGGTGGCCCGCACCGCGTCGAGGAACGGCACGTCGGCGGGTAGCCCCATGAGGGCGTACAGACTCTCCCACGCGAAGAGCCGCGCATACGCACCGCCCTGCCCCTGCCCACCGGCCCCGCCGTAACAGGCGGCGGAGAAGAGCTCGTTGAGCACGTCATCGGGCGTCGTGACACAGGCGACCGCGGTCCCGTCGCCCTCCAGGCAGTCCAGGGGAAGCTGCCGGAGAAAGGCCATCCCGAGGTCACCGGGCTCGAGCGGCTCGGGCAGCGCGAAGAACCGCACCTCGGGGGTGCGGGCCCACCCGCCGGCGACGAAGGGCCGCGCGGCCGCCTGAGCCCGGGCGTCGTCGGGCACACCGACAGCGTGCAGCCCGGCATCCGCACCGGCCTCACTCGGCGGCACCTCCGGAAAACGCGCCCGAAGCTGCCGCACGGTCTTGACCGACCCGAGCCCGCGCACCCGGACGCCGAACCGGTGCTCGACGTCCAGCCGATGGCCGGGCAACCGCCCAAGGGGATGCCCCAGCTCCCGCAGCCTCTCGGCATACGCGTCCATCCGGCCCCGCCCGGCCCCCGCCCCGATCAACGCGAGCTCCCCGAGCACACAGGCCCTCAACTCGACACCCGGGGCACGCAGATCGTCCGGCAGCCCGGCGAACAGGGCCTCCGACTCCCGCACCGGCCGTGTTCCGACCAGCCGCGCCGCCTCGTCCGTCTCGCGGGTCATGCGGGCCACTCGATGTCGAGGAGTGGGACCGTCGCCGGCGGCGGGACGAGCACCGTGCGGAGGTTCGCGAGGACGGCCTGCCATCGTTCGGAGTCCTGGGGGTCGACCCAGTTCGCCGCCGGGCCGCGCTCGTCGGTGGCTACGCGGACCAGGCATTCGTCGGCGAGCTTTCGCAGGTCGGAGGGGAAGGCGGGCATGGACGTCTCCGGTCCCTCGTCGACCGGTTCCCCTCCGGGGCACTGCGCCGCGACGAGTGCAGCCGCGGCGACCGCCTCGTCCGCGTCCGTGAGCCGGCCCGTGGCGTCGATCGTCCGGACGAGAACCTCGCGGACCATCTCCACTCGCCGTTCAGGCTCGGCCGTGTCGAGGCCGTCGGCGAAGTCCGCCGCCGCGTCGTTGTCGAAGGGTCCGATGCCCCAGGTGCCCATGCCGCTCCCCTCGTCCGGCCGTCAGCCACATCCTCGCATCGGGCACCGACAACGTGGCCGGGCGTAGCCGCACCTTACTCCTCCGCCTCAAGCGCGCCGAAGAGCCTGAAGCCGCTGCTCGACCTGCTCCCCCGTACGCGCCGACCGGCAAGGCCGTCCTGCCTCTCGCCACGGGCGGCAGCACGGCCCATGTGCCGGCCATCGACTACGCCCTGCGCCCGGCCCTCGAACGGCTCGGTCACCGTCACCCCCGCCACCGCCGGGGCCCTGGCGGCGTCACCGACCGGTGCTCCGCCTCCCTCCACGCCCAGCGGTCCGCCCCGGCCCGTCCCGTGGAACGGTTGCTTCAGCGGATGGATCTCGGACATCCGTGGGCGGTGCACGAAAGCGTTCGAACGGGGTGCGGTGGGCGGGATTCAGGTCCCGGGACCGGGGATCGCGAGGCGCTCGGGGCCCGGCGGGGGCGGTCGGCTCATGTGTACGTCATGTGTGCCCGGACCTCGGCAGTCGCCGTCCCGGCGGGTGCGCGGGACGGTGGGCGAGACGCCGTCGGCGCGGGTCGTATGTGTCATCACGCAGTCGTACGACGGGAGTTGAGACGCGGGTGCGAGGGTCACGCGGACGGGTTCCGGACGGCGTATTCGGCCACGCCGCCTGAACACAATTTCCCCACACCCTCTCTTCTTACCGGCCGCGATGGTCTAGATTGACCCTGCTTCGGCCGTTCGGGCCCGAGGCGACCGATTGAATGATCTTTAAGTCCGGCGCCCGGGGAGGGGTTCGTCCAACGGCGCCAGGCGTGGGGGTGATCACACCGCTGAGCCCCGGGGGGGCTCGGGTGCGGGGGCACCCGAGGGACCGGCCAGGTCCGCTCGGCTCCATGGACCGGCACGGCCATGTGCCGCTGCCGCCGCGACAGGTTGTTCACGTTGTTCTTTGTCCGTTCGTAGCCGGCATGGCGGCGCGCGGGAGGCGGGGGCCTCCCGCGGCGAGGAGCAGCGCGGTTCGGGGGGTGGGGTCCCCCCGGCAGAAACGGTGTCAGGCGAACACGTCGCATCACTGGGGACCTGGGGGGTTCTGTGCGGCAAGGGGGATTGGTCAGCCCGTTCCCGTCGGAGCGGGGTCATCTGACGGACGGGGAGTTCAACCGTGGCACGGCCGACTGGGAGCACCGCTACCGCCGTACCGTGATCACGAGCGACACGGTGGCGACCGCCGTCGTCGTCGCCGGGATCGGCAACTTCTTCGGCGTCCGGGACGCCGCCGACTGGCACGAGAAGTGGGGCATCCTCGCCTTCGGCACGTGGTTACTGGTGCTCGCGGCGCTGGCGGTGAGCAGGTCCTGGGCGCCGACCGTGCTCGGCCAGGGCGCCGAGGAGTTCCGGCGGCTGGGCCGCTCGCTGTTCATGGCGACCGTCGTGCTCGCGCTCGGCGGGATCGCCCTGACCTCGCGCAACATCAAACTCTGGATCTTCGTCGCGATCCCCGCGATCGCGCTGGTCACCATGACGATGCGCTACCTGCTGCGCCTGCGGCTGCACCGGCAGCGCAAGGAGGGCCGCTGCCTGCGCCCTGTGCTCGCGGCCGGGAGCCCGGACACGGTGGGCGACCTGATCGCCCGCACCCGCAGATACCCGCACCTGGGCTGGCGCGTGGACGCCGTGTGCACCACCGACGGCCCCGGACTCGACGGCGACCGGCTGGACGGTGTGCCCGTGGTGGGACGGCTGGCGGACGTCGCCGACCACGTCCGCCGCCACGGCTACCGCGTCGTCGCCGTCACCCCCGACCCCCACTGGTCGCCGGACCGGCTCCAGCGGCTGTCGTGGAACCTGGAGGGCTCCGACGCCGAGATGGTCGTCGCGCCGGTGCTGATGGAGGTGGCGGGGCCGCGGCTGCACGTCGACGCGGTCCTCGGCATACCGCTGCTGCGGGTCAGCATGCCGGCGTTCACCGGCGGCCGACGCGCGGTCAAGGGCGTCGTCGACCGGCTCGGCGCGCTGGTCCTCCTGCTGCTGCTCGCGCCGCTGATGGTGCTCGTCGCGGCGCTCGTGGCGACGGACAGCCGGGGCGGGGTGTTCTACCGGCAGCGCAGGGTCGGCAAGGACGGCCGCGAGTTCACGATCCTGAAGTTCCGCACGATGATCCCCGGCGCGGACCGCGCCCGCGCCGCGCTGGCCGGCCTCAACGAGGGCGCCGGACCGCTGTTCAAGATGCGCCGCGACCCGCGGGTGACCCGGATCGGGACGGTGCTGCGCCGCTACTCGCTCGACGAGCTGCCGCAGCTGTTCAACGTGCTCACCGGGTCGATGTCGCTGGTCGGCCCGCGGCCGCCGCTGCCGGAGGAGTGCGCCGCCTACGGCCCGGACATCCGGCGCCGGCTGAAGGTGAAGCCGGGGCTCACCGGGCTGTGGCAGATCAGCGGACGCAGCGACCTGTCGTGGGAGGAGGCGGTCCGACTGGACCTGCGGTACGTGGAGGACTGGTCCCTCGCCCTGGACACGGTGATCTTGTGGAAGACGCTGCGCGCCGTGGTGCAGGGACAGGGGGCGTACTGATGCGCGGCGGCCGTGGGGCGGCCGAGGCGGGGACCGCAGGCCGAGGGGGCCTGCCCGGGGGGAGGAACGGGTCATGAGAGTCAGCGTGTTCGGGCTCGGCTACGTGGGCTGCGTGTCGGCCGCGTGCCTGGCCAGCATGGGTCACGAGGTCGTCGGGGTGGACGTCAACCCGGTGAAGGTGGACCTGGTCAACGACGGCAAGGCGCCCGTCGTGGAGGAACGGATCGGCGAGCTGATCGCCGAGGTTGTGGGCAGCGGGGCGCTGCGCGCGACCACCGACGTGCGGGAGGCGATCGAGGGCAGCGAGGTGTCCCTCGTCTGCGTGGGAACCCCGTCGGAGCCCAACGGCAGCCTGTGCACGACGTACTTGGAGCGGGTCACCGAGGAGATCGGCGCGGCGCTGGCCGGGCGGGGCGGGCGGCACACCGTGGTGTTCCGCAGCACGATGCTGCCGGGCACCTGCCTGGGCCTGCTGGTGCCGATCCTGGAGAAGCAGGTCGGGGGCACCGTCGGCGTGGACATCGGTGTGGCGGTCAACCCGGAGTTCCTGCGCGAGGGCAGCAGCGTGCGGGACTTCTTCGACCCTCCGAAGACCGTCATCGGCGAGCTCGACACGGCGAGCGGCGACGTCGTCGCGGCGCTGTACGAGGACCTGCCCGGCGAGGTGTTCCGGGTGCCCGTGCCGACGGCCGAGGCGATCAAGTACGCGGACAACGCCTTCCACGGGCTGAAGATCGGCTTCGCCAACGAGCTGGGCGCGGTGTGCCGGGCGCTCGGAGTGGACTCGCACCAGGTGATGGACGTGTTCCTCGCCGACCGCAAGCTGAACATCAGCCCCGCCTACCTGCGTCCGGGCTTCGCCTTCGGCGGCTCCTGCCTGCCCAAGGACCTGCGCAGCCTGGTGTACGCGGCGCACCGGGCCGACGTGTCGGTGCCGATCCTCTCCCATGTGCTGCCCTCCAACGAGGAGCACCTGCAGCGCGCGGTGGAGCTGGTCGAGCGCACCGGCAAACGCAAGGTCGGCCTGTTCGGGCTGTCGTTCAAGCCGGGCACCGACGACCTGCGCGAGAGCCCGCTGGTGGAGCTGGCGGAGCGGCTCTTCGGCAAGGGGTACGACCTGCGGATCCACGACGCCAACGTCAGCCTGTCCCGGCTGCTCGGCGCCAACCGCGAGTACATCGAGACCCGGCTGCCGCACCTGGCGCAGCTGCTCGCCGACTCCGTGCGGGACGTGCTGGACCACGCCGAGGTCGTCCTGGTCGGCACGAAGGACCCGGCGGTGCTGTCGGCGCTGCCGCACGGCGACGACCCCGTGATCATCGACCTCGTCCGCCTCCCCGACGCCGACGCGCGCCGGGCCGAACCCGGGTACGTGGGCCTTGCTTGGTGAGCCGAAGGGCGCGCGGGGCCGCCGCGCGCTGATCCTGGTGGAGAACCTGTCGGTGCCGTTCGACCGGCGGGTGTGGCAGGAGTGCCGCACGCTCCGCGACGCGGGCTGGGAGGTCGACGTCATCTGCCCGCAGGGCACCAAGCGGGACACCGAGCCGGAGGCCGTGATCGACGGGGTGCGGATCCACCGCTACCCGCTGCGCGCGGCCACCGGGGGACCGGCCGGCTACGTCAAGGAGTACGGCGCCGCGCTGTGGCACACCGCCCGCCTGGCGCGCAAGGTCGGCCCGGTGGACGTGGTGCACGCCTGCAACCCGCCGGACCTGCTGTTCCTGCCCGCGCTGCGGCTGAAGCGGCAGGGCGCGAAGTTCGTCTTCGACCAGCACGACCTGGTGCCGGAGCTGTACCTGTCCCGGTTCGGGCGGGGCAAGGACCTGCTCTACCGGGGCGTGTGCGCGCTGGAGCGGGCGACGTACCGGGCGGCTGACGTGGTGCTCGCCACCAACGAGAGCTACAAGGACGTCGCCGTGCGCCGCGGCGGGCGGTGGCCCGAGGACGTGTTCGTGGTGCGCAGCGCGCCCGACACCGAACGGTTCCACCCGGTGGACCCCGAGCCGGAGCTGAAGCGCGGTAAGCCGCATCTGCTGTGCTATCTGGGCGTGATGGGGCCGCAGGACGGCGTCGACTACGCGCTGCGGGCGCTGGCGAGGCTCCGTGACGAGGTGGGCCGCACCGACTGGCACGCGGTGTTCGTCGGGGCGGGCGACACCTTCGACGCGATGGTGGAGCTGTCCCGTGAGCTGGGGCTCGACGGCCAGGTGGAGTTCACGGGACGCGTGCCGGACGCCGACCTGGTGCGCTGGCTGTCCACCGCGGACGTGTGCCTCTCGCCCGACCCGTGCAACCCGCTCAACGACGTGTCGACCATGAACAAGGTCCTCGAGTACATGGTGATGGGCCGGCCGATCGTCTCCTTCGACCTGAAGGAGGCGCGGGTCTCGGCCGGCGAGGCCGCCGTGTACGCGAAGGGTGACGACGAGGGCGAGTTCGCCGCGCTCATCGCCCGGCTGCTGGACGACCCCGAACAGCGCTCCCGCATGGGGAAGTTCGGGCAGGAACGGATCAACGGCCCGCTGGCCTGGCGCAACTCGCAGGCGGCGCTGCTGGCCGCCTACGAGTCCGCCGTCGGGGGCGGCGCGGACGCGGCGGCCCGGAGCGGGCGGGAAAGAGGCACGTCCCTTGAGCGATGACGCGATACGCCTGGTCACCATCGGGCGGATGCTCCGCAGGCGCGGCAGGCTGCTGACGGTCCTGGTCGTGCTGGGGGCGCTGACCGGCTTCGGCGCCTCCCTGGTGTTCCCGCCGCGCTACACCACGTCGGCGTCGGTGCTGCTGCCGGGCGCCTGGGAGGAGCGCGTGCTGCTGACCCAGGCGGAGATCGCCACCAGCACGGTGGTGACCGACCGCACGGCCGAGGAGCTGGGCTGGGACGGGGTGGACGGCGAGGAGCTGCGCAAGCGGGTGCGCGCCGAGGTCACCGACGGCAACATCATCAAGATCTCCGGCACCGCCGGGAGCCCCGCGAAGGCGCAGCGGCTCTCCGACGAACTGGCCCGGCAGTTCGTGTCGTTCTCCGCGCGGATCGTCGACGAGACCGCGGACCCGACGGCGGCGGCCGGCCCCGAGGAGCTGCGGCAGACGGTGCTCACCACCAGCCGCCGCATCACCGAGCTGGCCGACGCCGCCGACCCCGGCCGGACCGTGGAGAGCGTGCAGACCCGCACCGAGCTGGCGAAGCTGCGCACCACGCTGCAGGAAGCGGTCGGGAAGCTGGACCAGGCCGGTTCGAACGCGGCCGGCTCCCGTCTGGTCGTCATGGGGCCGACGGCCGAGCCGTCCGGCGAGGCCCCGCCGACCCGGGTGCAGCTGATCGCCGCCGGGGCGGTGCTGTTCTTCCTGCTGGCGGTGGTCGGGCATCTCACCTCGGCCCGGGTGAACCGCCGGCTGCGCTCCGAGCGGGAGATCGCCGCCGCGCTCGGCTCCGGGCTGCTGGGCGGCGTCGACGTGGCCGCACGGCGGGGCGTGCACCGTCCCGAGGGCGGCGGCGCCCGGCACCGGGCCCGCCGGCTGCTCGGTCTGGACACACCCTGGAACACGCCCGCCCCGCCGGCCGCCGGGGACGAGGCGAGCCTGGGGATCCGCTACCGGCGGGTGTGCGGCCGGATCCGCGACCTGATGCCGGGCGCGCGGCGGCTGCTGCTCGTCGTGCCCGACGACGACGGCATCGCCCTGCGGGCCGCCGAGCGGCTCGCGGAGGAGGCCGGGGGCGACCCGCTGCTGAGGGTGACGGAGGTCTCCGCCGAGGCGCCGCTGGTGCCCGACCGCGAGGAGGAGTCGGGCGTCCTGGTCGTGCTGAGCGCGGGCACCCGCACCGCCGACGAGCTGCACGGGGTCGCCGAGGCGTGCGCGGACGCGGGTCACGACGTCGTCGGCATCGTCCTGGCCGACGCGGTACGGACCCGTCCGGCGCGGTCCGCCGGCCCGCCTCGGGAGGCCGCCGCACCGGCGCTCGCCCTCGGCGACGGCGCCCGGGGAGGTGCGCGATGACGAGTACGACGACGGAGCCCACGGCCGCCGCCCCCCTGCTGGATCTGCAGGCCCTGGTGGTGTCGGTGCGCAGACGCCGCCGCCTGTGGGGCTCCCTGGCGCTGCTGGGGCTGCTGCTCGGGGCGGCGGTGGCGGTGCTGCTGCCCCCGCCGCCGACCGCCGTGACCAAGGTGCTGGTCGCCCACCAGGACGACCAGCCGAACGACCCCGGCACGCTGATCCGGACCGACGTGGCGCTGCTGCACACCACGCGGATCGCCGACGCGGCCCTGAAGTCCCTCGACTCCTCGGAGAGCGCCGAGGACTTCATGGAGGACTACGCGGGCGCCGGGCTGACCAACAACCTGCTGGAGATCAAGGCGACGGGCGCGACCGGTGAGGAGGCGGTGGCCCGCGCCGACGCGGTGGCCGAGGCGTTCGTCGCGGACCACGTGCGGCGCATCAAGCAGGCCGCGGCGGCCGACGCCTCGACGCTGCTCGCGCAGCGCGACCGCCTGCAGAAGGAACTCGACCAGGTGAACGAGACGATCGGCGACGGGCCGCCGGAGGGAAGCCCGCAGGAGTCGGCGAACCTGGAGACGCTGTTCGCCCGCCGCGCCGAACTCAGTTCCCGCATCAGCGACTTCTCGCAGCGGGCCGCGGAGGCCCGGGTGGGCACGCCCCGGCTGATCGCGGGCACGCAGATCGTCGACGCCCCGCACACCCTGAAGCACTCGCTGCCGAAGGCCCTCGCCACCAACGGCGGGATCGGGCTGGTCCTCGGCCTGGTGCTGGGCCTGGTGATCGCCGCGGTCACCTCCGTGGTCGGCGACCGCCCGGTGCTGCGCCGGGACATCGCCCGGCACCTGGGCGCGTCGGTCACCGCCGAGCTGTCCCGGTCCGCGCTGCGGCCGGGTCTGCTGTGGCGGCGCCGGCGCAGGCGTGCGGCGCGGACCCGGCTCACCTCGTCGCTGGCCCGTACGGTGCGCGGCTCCTCGGAGCCGCTGGCGCTGCTGGAGCTGGGCTGTCCGCGCGTGGCGGGCGTGATCGCCCTGGACCTGGCGCGGACGCTGGCGGCGGACGAGCCGGTGGTCGTGGTCGACGCCCTGCCCCGGCAGGGTCTCGCCGGCCGGCGGCCGAAGCCGGGCGACCCGGAGGTGGTCGGGCCGGAGCGGGCCGCGGCCCTGCCGTCCGACCGGCGCCGGATCGGTGTGACGTCGGTGGCGCCCGGCGCGGCCTGGTCCGACCTAGCCGACCTGGCCGGCCGGGCCGTCCTGGTCGTTCGGGCGGGGCACGGCACGACCGCGTGGCTGCACACCGTGGCCCGGCAGCTCGCCGACCGCCGCGTGGAGGTGGCCGGCGTGGTGCTGGTCGACCCCGATCCCCGGGACCGGACGGACGGGACGCTGTGGGACGGGCCGTTCCCGGTGCCGCGCGTCCGCGAGGGGCGGCCGGTCCGGCAGAACGGCACGGGGTCCTCCCCCGCCGTGCAGGCGGTGACGGACGGTCCACGGCGTACGGAACGGCTGCCGATGTGGGCGGCGCGGGTCCCGGACAGCGACCAGGAGGCGCGGTAGCTCATGTGCGGCATCGCAGGCACGTACCGGTGGCCGGACGGCAAGGCGGTCACCGACCGGCTCACCGAGACCCTCGCACACCGCGGCCCGGACGGCTCCGGGACGTACGCCCACGCGCTGGGCGACGGAGAGGTGCACCTCGGGCACCGCAGGCTGGCCATCCTCGACCTGTCGGGCACCGGCGCCCAGCCGATGGTGTCGGAGGGTCTGGCCCTGACGTACAACGGCGAGCTGTACAACGCGCCTGAGCTGCGGGCCGAGCTGGAGGGCGCCGGGGTGCGGTTCCGGGGCACCTCGGACACCGAGGTGCTGCTGGAGGCGTGGCGGCGCTGGGGCACGGACTGTCTGCCCCGGCTGCGCGGCATGTTCGCGTTCGCCGTGTTCGACGAGCGCACCGGCGAGCTGGTGCTGGCCCGCGACCAGCTCGGCATCAAGCCGCTGTTCCTGCTGCGGCGCGGCGAAGGGCTGGTGTTCGCCTCGGAGCTGAAGGCGCTCGCGGCGGTGACCGGCGGGTCGCTGG
Organism: Streptomyces werraensis; assembly: GCA_014656175.1. Taxonomy (GTDB): domain Bacteria; phylum Actinomycetota; class Actinomycetes; order Streptomycetales; family Streptomycetaceae; genus Streptomyces; species Streptomyces werraensis. The sequence continues at coordinate 238,799 of BNBX01000002.1, read as the reverse complement.
AGGTGGACCCGGCGGCGCTGGTGGCGTCGCTGCTCTACTACTGGGTGCCGGACTCGCGGTGCGCGTTCCGCGGGGCGGAGAAGCTGCAGCCGGGGACCTGGCTGCGCTGCCGCCCCGACGGCTCGGTGCAGCGCGGGCGGTTCTGGGATCTGCGGGAGGTCGCCGCCGAGGGGCAGGAGCGGGCCCGGTCCGGGGATCTGCCGGATCTGGCGGCCGTGGTGGAGGAGTCGACGCGGCTCCATCTGCTGTCCGACGTGCCGGTGGCGACGTTCCTGTCCGGCGGCCTGGACTCCAGCTATCTGACCGCGCTGGCGGCCCGTGACCGGCCCGGCATCCCCGCGTACACCATCGGGTTCCGTGCGGAGGACGCGCGGTTCGAGGCGATGCCCGACGACCTGCGCTACGCGCGCCGGGTGGCCGAGCGGTTCGGTGTGGACCTGCGGGAGATCGAGATCGCCCCGGACGTGCAGGACCTGCTGCCGCGGATGACGTACCACCTGGACGAGCCGGTCGGCGACCCGGCCGCGATCAACACCTTCCTCATCTGCTCGGCCGCCCGGGAGGCCGGGGTGAAGGTGATGCTGTCGGGGATGGGCGCCGACGAGCTGTTCGCCGGGTACCGCAAGCATCTGGCGAACCTGATCGGGGTGCGTTACCGGCGGGTGCCGGGGCCGGTGCGTCACGGGGTGGCCGCCGCCGTGGACCGGCTGCCGGTCGCCACCCGCCGGCGCGGCCTGCGGTCGGTGCGGTTCGCGAAGCGGTTCCTGTCGTTCGCGGGCCTGCCGGAGGAGACCGCGTTCCGCCGCAGCTACACCTTGTACGACCGCGAGGAGCTGATCAGGCTGCTCGATCCGGACCTGGCCCCGGCGGTGGACGACGTGCTGACCGAGCACGCCGACGTCTACCACGACAACGCCCTCGGCGACTTCGTGAACCGCATGTGCCTGACGGACGCGCGGATGTTCCTGCCGGGCCTCAACCTCGCCTACACCGACCGGTCGAGCATGGCCGCGTCGACCGAGGTGCGGGTGCCGTACGTGGACGTCGAGGTGGTCAGGGCGGCGTTCGCGGTCCCCGGTACACGCAAGATCGCCGGGCGGCAGGGCAAGGCGGTGCTGAAGGAGGCGGCCACGTCGGTGCTGCCGAAGGAGATCGTGTACCGGCCCAAGGGCCTGTTCAGCGCCCCGCTGCGGGCCTGGATGAGCCGGGACCTCGCGCCGCTGGTGCGGGAGGTGGTGCACGACGGCCTGCTGGTCCGCTCCGGCTTCCTGCGCCGGGAGGCTCTGGCGCGCATGGTCGCCGAGGACGCCGCCGGGCAGCGTGACTTCTCCAAGCACCTCTGGCATGTGCTGACCCTCGAGCACTGGTACCGCGACGCGACCTCCAAGGCCGGCCACGACTCCCCCGCCTCGACGGCGTAGAGACAAGAGGAACTCCGTGAAACAGGTAGTGCAGAACTACAAGAGCGGTGAGCTGGCGCTGCTCGACGTGCCGGCGCCGGGCTGCAAGCCGGGCGGGGTGCTGGTGCGCAGCGCCTTCTCGCTGATCTCCACCGGCACCGAGCTGATGAAGGTGTCCGAGGCCGGCATGTCGATGCTGGGCAAGGCACGGTCACGGCCGGACCAGGTGGCGAAGGTCGTGCAGAGTGTCGCCACCAACGGGGTGCCGGCCACGTACCGCAAGGTGATGGGCAAGCTCGACTCGTACACGCCGCTGGGCTATTCGCTGTGCGGGGTGGTGGAGCAGGTCGGCGCCGGGATCGACGACGTCAAGGTCGGCGACCTGGTGGCGTGCGCGGGGAACGAGCACGCGCTGCACGCCGAGCTGAACTGGGTGCCGAAGAACCTGTACGTCCCGGTCCCGGACGGGGTCGCGCCCCGGCACGCGGCGTTCGGCACGGTCGGGTCGATCGCGCTGCAGGGTGTGCGGCAGGGCGAGTCGCGGCTCGGCGAGGTGGCCCTGGTGATCGGGCTGGGCCTGATCGGGCAGCTGGTGACGCAGCTGCTGAACGCCTCCGGCGTGCGGGTGGTCGGCGTGGACCCCGACCCGGCGCGCTGCGAACTGGCCGAGCGGCTGGGCGCGGCGGCCTGCGGCGACCCGGGCTCGGCGGGCGTGGAGAGCGCGGTCGCCGAACTCACCGGCGGCATGGGCGTGGACCAGGTGTATCTGGCGGCCGGCGGGAGCAGCAACCAGCCCGTGGAGCTGGCCGCGCGGCTGTGCCGGGACCGCGGCCGGGTGATCGACATCGGCAAGTGCCGGCTCGACCTGCCGTGGAACGCGTACTACGAGAAGGAACTCGACGTCCGGTTCTCCCGCAGCTACGGGCCCGGGCGCTACGACCCGGAGTACGAACTCCAGGGCCGCGACTACCCGGTCGGCTACGTCCGCTGGACCGAGCGCCGCAACCTGGCGTGCTTCCTCGACCTGATCGCCCGGGGCGGCGTCGACGTGGAGCCGCTGGTGTCGCACGTCGCCGGGTTCGAGGACGCCGTGGAGACGTACCGGCGGCTCGAGGAGGGCGAACTCAAGGCGGTGGCCGTGCTGTTCCGGTACGCGCCGGCGGAGGACGCGCCCGCGGCCGAGGCGCCGGAGGTGACGGTGCCGCAGGTGCGGCGGCGTCCCGGCCGGTCGGCGCCGGTGCGGCGGTCCGGCCCGGTGCGGCTGGCGTTCGTCGGCGCGGGGAACTACGCCTCGTCGATGCTGCTGCCGCATCTGACGGGCCGCGACGGCGTGGAGCTGGCCACGGTCGTCACCACGACGGCGCTGTCCGCGGCCAACGCCCGGCGGAAGTTCGGCTTCGGGAAGGCCACCACCGACCTGGACGCGGTGCTGGGCGACCCGGCCGTGGACGCGGTGTTCGTGGTGACCCGGCACAGCTCGCACGCCGAGCTGACCCGGCGGGCGCTGCTGGCGGGCAAGGCGGTGTTCGTGGAGAAGCCGCTGGCGCTCACCGAGGAGGAGCTGGCCTCCGTGCTGGCGGCGGTGGAGGAGTCCGGCAACGACCGCGTCCAGGTCGGCTTCAACCGCCGGTTCGCCCCGCTGCTGCGAAAGGCCCGGGAGCTGTTCGGCGCCCGCACCGGCCCGGCGAGCCTGCGCTACCTGGTCAACGCTGGCCGGCTGGAGCACGGCAGCTGGTATCTGCGGCAGGACACCGAGGGGTCCCGGTTCGCCGGGGAGGGCGGGCACTTCGTCGACACCGCGAGCTGGCTGCTGGACGCCGACCCGGTGTCGGTGTACGCGGCCGCCCCGGCCGGCAACGAGGACCTGCAGATCGTGCTGGGCTATCCGGACGGGTCCACGGCGACGATCAGCTACGTCACCTCCGGGCCTTCGTCCTTCCCGAAGGAGACGCTGGACCTCGTCGCGGACGGCAAGGTGCTGCGGCTTGACGACTTCACACGGGCCGCCGTGTACGACGGGCGGCGCCGGCAGTCGGTCGGCTCGCGGCTGCCGAAGGCCCGGGACAAGGGGCAGAACGCGGAGCTCGCGGCGTTCGTGAAGGCCGTGCGGACGGGTGGGCCGATGCCGGTGCCGCTGGAGTCGCTGGCCGCGACGACGACGGCCACGCTCGCCGTGCGCACCGCGCTGGCGAGCGGCGTCCCGGTCACCCTGGCGGGGGCGCGATGAGCATGAGCGCGGGGTGGTACCTGCGGCGGCTGTCCCGGATGGGGCCGCGGGAGGCCGGCGGCCGGGCCGTCGACGCGGTACGCCGGCGGCGCTGGCGGTCGGCGCTGCCCGAGCGGCCGCCGGTGACGGGCGTCCGGTTCACGGCCGTGCTGCCCGAGGGCGCGCTCGCCGGGGTGGACCCGGACGCGGTGAAGCGTCTGGTCGCCGAGGCGGACCGGCTGATGGCGGGGCGCGCCGAGTTCTTCGGGGTGGTCCGCGAGGACATGGCGGACCCGGACTGGCAGTTCGACCCGAGGACCGGGCGCCGCGCCCCGCTGGACCACGCCTTCGACGTGCCGTACCGGGACGAGGAGGCGGTCGGCGACATCAAGCAGATCTGGGAGCCGTCCCGGCACCAGTACCTGACCGTGCTGGCCGCCGCGTACGCGCTCACCGGGAACGACCGGTACGCGGAGCGGGTCGCCGCGCATCTGCGGTCGTGGTGGGAGGCCGATCCGCCGCTGCGGGGCGCGCACTGGGTCAGCGGCATCGAGCTGGGTATCCGGCTGCTGTCGTGGGTGTGGATCCGCCGGCTGCTGGACGGCTGGGCGGGCGCGCCCGCGCTGTTCGAGGAGAACCGGGTGGCGCTGGACCAGATCTGGCACCACCAGCGCTGGCTGGCCGCGTTCCCCAGCCGGGGCTCGTCGGCGAACAACCACGCGGTCGCCGAGGCGGCCGGGCAGCTCGCCGCGTCCTGCGCGTTCGGCTGGTTCCCGTACTCGCCGCGGTGGCGGGCGGACGCGCTGCGCGACCTGGACCGGCATCTGCGCGCCAACACCTTCCTGTCCGGGATCAACCGGGAGCTGGCGAGCGAGTACCACGGGCTGGTGCTGGAGCTGGGCCTGGCCGCGCTGGCCGAGGCGGACGCCGCGGGCGTGGCCGTCCCCGCGACGACGCGGCTGGTGCTGCTGCGGATGACGGACGCGCTCGCGGCCGTCGTCGACAACCGGCTGCGCCCGCCCCGCCAGGGCGACGCGGACGACGGGCACGGGCTGGTGCTGGACGGCCCGGACACCGACCGCTGGGGGTCGCTGCTGGCCACCGGTGAGGCGGTGTTCGGCCGGCTCGGCTGGTGGCCCGAGGTGCTCGGCTCCGACGTCCGCACCCCGCTGCTGGCCTCGCTGATCGAGCCGTACGGCGAGGGCGTGGCGCGTCCGGAGAGGCGGCCCGCGCATTTCGCGGACGCGGGGCTGACCGTGCTGCGCGGGCCCGGGGAGATCTGGTGCCGCTGCGACGGCGGACCGCACGGCTTCCTGTCGATCGCCGCGCACGCCCACGCGGACGCGCTGTCGGTGGAGGTGCGGCACGACGGGGTGGACGTGCTGGCCGACCCGGGCACGTACTGCTACCACGGCCGGCCGGAGTGGCGGAGCTACTTCCGCTCCACCCTCGGCCACAACACGCTCGAGGCCGGCGGCCGGGACCAGTCGGTGTCGGGCGGCCCGTTCCTGTGGACGCGGCACGCCGCGACGCGGGTGCTGGAGGTGGACGCCGACGGGGAGAAGGCGGCGCGCTGGTGCGCCGAGCACGACGGCTACCGGCCGCTGCTCCACCGGCGGCAGGTGGACCTCGCGTACGAGAGCCGTGAGGTGCGGGTGGTCGACACGGTGAGCGGCGACCGCCGGGAGGTGCGTCTGGCGTTCCACCTCGGCCCGGACGTCACGGCGGAGCTGGAGGGGAGCCGGGCGCGGCTCACCTGGACGCGGGACGGCGAGAACCGCTCGGCGGTGCTCGGCCTGCCGGCCGGACTCACCTGGCGGGCGCACCGGGGAGAGAGCGGACCGCCGCTGGGCTGGTACTCCCCCGGGTTCGGGCGCAAGGTGCCGAGCACCACGCTGGTCGGCAGCGGATCCGTCGACGGAACGGCCGAGTTCACCACCGTTCTCGGGTTCGACGGCTAGGGGGCTGCGGTGGGTCTGCGTGGAGAGGACGTGCGCCGGTGGCGGCGCTGGGCGTCGGCGGCCGGGCTGGCGCTGGCGCTGGTGGCGACCGCCGGCTGCGAGAGCGCGTCCGAACCGGCGAACGAGCGGGACGGGCGGTCGCGGGCGGACGCCCGCACCCGGCCGGGGGACTCCGGCGGGGCGCCGCGGTCCGTGGCCCGGGTGTGCGAGACGCCGAAGCCCGGACCGGCGAAGGCGCCGTCCGGCGCGGTGACCGTGGATCCCTCGGTGCCCGGCGACCTCTCCGCGAAGACCGGATCCAGTCCGGCCGGCACCACGTTCTGGCTGAAGCCCGGCACCCACCGGCTGGCCTCCGACCGGTACGCGCAGGTGGAGCCCAAGGACGGCAACACCTACATCGGCGCGCCCGGCGCGGTGCTCGACGGCCGGAAGACGAACCAGTACGCGTTCGGCGGCGGCGCGCGCGACGTGACCATCCGGCATCTGACCGTGCAGGGGTTCGTCGCTCCGCACGACGAGGGCGTGGTCAACCACGACTCGGCCGACGGCTGGGTGATCGAGCACTCCCGGGTCCAGTTCAACTCCGGCGCCGGGCTGATGGCCGGGTCCGGGCAGCAGGTGCGGTCGAGCTGCCTGCGCGGCAACGGCCAGTACGGCATGAACGCGTACAAGGGGTCCGGTCCGCTGCGCGATCTGGTGCTGGAGGGCAACGAGATCACCGACAACAACCGGCACGACTGGGAGACGAAGCGGCCCGGCTGCGGCTGCACCGGCGGCGTCAAGTTCTGGGCCGTGGACGGGGCGGACGTGCGCGGCAACTGGGTGCACGCCAACCGCGGCACCGGCCTGTGGGCGGACACCAACAACAACGACTTCCTGATCGAGGGCAACGTCCTGGAGGACAACCAGGGTGCCGCCCTGATGTACGAGACCAGCTACAACGCGGTGATCAGGAACAACACGATCCGGCGGAACAACTGGGTGGAGGGCAGGCGATACGCGGAGCGCGGCGACACCTTCCCGTTCGCCACCGTCTACATCTCGGAGTCCGGCGGCGAGCCCCGTGTGAAGGCCCGCACCGACGAGCTGGAGATCTCAGGGAACCTCTTCGAGGACAACTGGAACGCGATCACCCTGTGGGAGAACGCCGACCGGTTCTGCAACAGCCCCGCCAACACCTCCTCGGCCGACTGCACCCTGCTCGTCGAGGACATCGACCGCTGTGCGCGGCCCGGCATCGCCAAGGCGCCGCTGTACGCGGACTGCCGGTGGCGGACCCAGCGGGTGGACGTCCACCACAACCGGTTCCTGCTGGACAGGTCCGCGATGGACTGCACGTCGATGTGCGACCGCATGGCCGTCCTCGCCAACTACGGCACCTATCCGGACTGGTCGCCGTACATGGGCGAGAAGGTCGCCGACGCCGTCACGCTGAAGCAGCGCAACCGCTGGCGCAGCAACGTCTACGAGGGGCGGTGGACGTTCGTCGCGCACGACCCGAGCGGGCAGTTGGACTTCCAGGAGTGGCGGGGCGCGCCGTACCGGCAGGACGCGGGCAGCACCTACCGCGCCGGGGACGGTGGTTGACGTGCGGGTGGAGCACACGCCGAGGACCGTCCAGACGGTGTGGGGGCTGCTGGTCCTCAACACCCTCGGGTCCACGGGCGCGGAGACGATCGTGCCGCTGCCCCGGTCGCTGATCCAGATGGTCACGATGGGCGCCCTGGTCGCCGCGTTCGCGCTGGCGCTGGCCATGAACCTGCGGCTGCGGGTGCGGCCCAGCGCGTTCCTGCTGCTGCTCAGCCTGCTGCTGGTGCCGAGCCTGATCTCCAGCGTGGACCTGAGCGCCGGGTTCGGGGCGCTGTTCCGGTGCGGCCGGTTCGCGGTGTTCGTGGCCACGCTGTGGCTGCTCTCCCGCTGGTGGGACGGCTCCATCACGTTCGTGCGGTACCACATCCGCTGGTACTTCCTGGTGCTGTGCTCGGTCGCCGCCGGCCTGGTGCTGTCGCCGGGCGCCGCCCTGCCCGACCTCTACGGCGGCCGGCTCGTGGGCGCGCTGTGGCCGCTGACGCCGCCGCAGATCGGCCAGTACGCGGCGGTGGTCGTGGGGCTGGCGGTGCTGCTGGTGCTGGGCCGCCGCACCGACCGGCGGAGCGCCGCGCTGGTGATCGTGCCGTCGCTGGCGCTGCTCGCCCTCACGCACACCAGGACGGCGACGGTCGGGCTGCTCGCCGGTCTGCTGGTGGCGATCGGCTCGATGGTGCTGACCAGCGCCGCCGCCCGCCGCTGGTTCGGCTGGGCGCTCGCGTGCGCCGCGGTCGCCGCGGTCGCGTTCGGGTCGCTGCTCCAGGCGTGGTTCCTGCGCGGGCAGACCGAGGAGAACTTCTCCACCCTCACCGGCCGCGCCAAGGTGTGGGAGGCGCTGCTGGACGCGCCCCGGTCGGGCGCGGAGCGGCTGTTCGGGGTGGGCCTCGGCGACAAGTCGTTCGACGGGCTGCCCATCGACAACAGCTGGCTCGCCGTCTACCACGAACAGGGCCTGCTGGGCGTGGTGTTGGTCGCCGGGTTCGTGCTGGTGCCGGCCACGGTCGCGCTGCTGCGGCCGCCGTCGCTCGCGCGGGCCTGCGCGCTGTTCCTGATCACCTACTGCGAGCTCGCCTCGTACACCGAGGCGGGTCTGGGCGACGCCTCGCCGTACCTGCTGCACCTGGCGCTCGCGGCCTCGCTGCTGGTGGCGCCCTCCGCCCCGCCCGTGCCCGACGCCGGTCCTCCGGCGCCGGATCCCGTCCGTCGGACCGTCGCGCGGCCGGTCCGCGGCAAGGAGGTGGCGTGAATGCACGTCATGGTGGTGCACAACCGCTACGCGTCGGCGCAGCCGAGCGGGGAGAACAAGGTCGTCGACCAGGAGGTGGCGCTGCTGCGGGAGGCCGGCCACCGGGTCGGGGTGTTCGAGCGGCGCAGCGACGACATCGCGGCGCGCTCGCTGCCGGCCAAGGCCGCGATCCCGCTGCTGGTGCCGTGGAACCCGGCGGTGCGCGCCCGGCTGGCCGAGCGGCTGCGCGCCGAGCGGCCGGACGTGGTGCACGTCCACAACGTCTTCCCGCTGCTGTCGCCCGCGGTGATCGCCGCCTGCGCGGACGCCGGGGTGCCCGCCGTCGCCACGCTGCACAACTACACCCAGGTGTGCCCGCCGGGCACCCTGCACCGGGACGGCTCGCCGTGCACCGCGTGCGTGGGCCGGGCGCCGCTGCCCGCCGTCCGGCACGGCTGCTACCGCGGCTCCCGGCTGGCGACGGTGCCGCTCGCGGTGAGCCTGTCGGTCAACCGGCGGCGCTGGTGGTCGGGCGTGGAGCGGTTCTTCTGCATCTCGGCGGCGCAGCGCGAGGTGCTGGTGGGCGCGGGGATGCCGGCCGGACGGCTCGTGGTGAAGCACAACTTCGTGCCCGAGACGCCCGTGCGGCGCACCGGTCCCGGCGAGCACCTGCTGTACCTGGGGCGGCTCGCGGAGGTGAAGGGCGTGCGGCTGCTGATGGCCGCGTGGGACGAGCTCGCCGCCGCCGGCGGGGTCGGCGTGCCCCTGGTGATCGCCGGCTCGGGCCCGCTGGAGGCGGAGGTGGCGGCCTGGGCGGCGGGCCGGGACGACGTGCGCCACGTCGGCCTGTACGACCGGGTGCGCTGCCGTGAGGCCGTCGCGGGGGCGGTGGCCGTGGTGGCGCCGTCGACCTGGAAGGAGGCGTTCGGCCTGGTGGTCGTGGAGGCGATGGCGGCGGGGGTGCCGGCCGTCGCCGCCGGGCACGGCGCCTTCACCGAGCTGGTCGAGGACGGGGTGACCGGGCTGCTGCACCGGCCGGACGACGCCGCGTCGCTGGCGGCCGCGCTGCGCCGGGTCACCACCGACGGCGACGGCAACCGGGAGATGGGCCGGGCGGCCCGGCTCCGCTACGAGCGGGGCTTCAGCCCGAAGGTGGGGCTGGCGCGCCTGGAGGAGGGGTACCGCGCGGCGATCGCGGGACGCGGCGGGCCGGACCCGTCGCGAGGGGACACGCACACGGGCTCGCGCCGGGGGGACCTGCGCGAGCGGGATGGGGGAAGCAGATGACACGTTGCCGACTGTGCGGCTCGACGGCGCTGGAGAGCGTCGTCGACCTGGGGGCGACCCCGCCGTGCGAGAGCTTTCTCGCGGCGGAGCGGCTGGACGCGCCGGAGCCGACGTACCCGCTGCACCTGCGGGTGTGCACGGACTGCTGGCTGGCGCAGATACCGCCGCTGATCACACCGGAGGAGACGTTCAGCGAGTACGCGTACTTCTCGTCGTACTCCTCGTCCTGGGTGGAGCACGCTCGGGTGTTCGTCGAGGACGCGGCGGCGCGGCTGGGGCTCGGCGAGGACTCGTTCGTGGTGGAGGTGGCGAGCAACGACGGCTACCTGCTGCGGCACGTGGTGGACCGTGGGGTGCGCTGCCTGGGCGTCGAGCCGTCGGTGAACGTCGGCGCGGCGGCGAGGGAGGCGGGCGTGCCCACGCTCACCGCGTTCCTGAGCCCCGAGACGGGCGCGGCGGTGCGCGCCGAGCACGGGCCGGCCGACCTGGTGGTCGCGAACAACGTGTACGCGCACATCCCGGACGTCATCGGCTTCACGCAGGGGCTGCGCGCGCTGGTCGCGGACGACGGCTGGGTCTCGGTCGAGGTGCAGCACCTGCTGACCCTCATCGAGGAGAACCAGTACGACACGATCTACCACGAGCACTTCCAGTACTACACGGTCGCCTCCGCGATCCGGGCGCTGGCGAGCGGCGGGCTGACGCTGGTGGACGTGGAGCTGCTGCCCACGCACGGCGGTTCGCTGCGGCTGTGGGCGCGGCCCGAGGAGGCGGCCGGGGAGCCGAGCGGCCGGGTGGCCGACGTGCTGGCCCGGGAGAAGGCCGCCGGGCTCCAGGAGCTGTCCGGGTACACCGAGTTCTCCGCCCGGGTGGCCAAGGTGCGCAGGGACCTGCTGCGGTTCCTGGTCGAGGCGGCCGAGGAAGGGAAGACGGTCGTCGGGTACGGCGCGCCCGGCAAGGGCAACACGCTGCTCAACCACTGCGGGATCCGGCCGGACCTGCTGCCGTACACGGTGGACCGCAACCCTTACAAGCACGGCCGGTACACGCCGGGCACGCGCATCCCGATCCTGCCGCCCGACCGGATCGCCGCCGACCGGCCGGACTACGTGCTGGTGCTGCCCTGGAACCTGCGCGCCGAGCTGGTGGAGCAGCTGTCGTACGTGCACGAGTGGGGCGGCCGGCTGGTCTTCCCCATCCCGGAACTGAGCATTGTCGAGGTCGAGCGATGAAGGTCGTACTGTTCTGCGGCGGTTACGGGATGCGCATGCGCGCCGGGGCGAACGACGACATCCCCAAGCCCATGGCGATGGTCGGTCCGCGCCCGCTGATCTGGCACGTGATGCGCTACTACGCGCACTTCGGGCACAAGGAGTTCATCCTGTGCCTGGGCTACGGCGCCCACCACATCAAGAACTTCTTCCTCAACTACGAGGAGACCGTCTCCAACGACTTCGTGCTGCGCGGCGGCCGCACCGAGCTGCTGTCCACCGACATCGCGGACTGGACCATCACGTTCGCGCAGACCGGCATCGAGTCTCCCATCGGGGAGCGGCTGCGCCGGGTGCGGGACCATCTGGACGGCGACGAGATGTTCCTCGCCAACTACGCGGACGTGCTCACCGACGCCCCGCTGCCGGAGATGATCGACCGGTTCTCCCGCCGGGACGCGGGCGCGTCGATGATGGTGGTGCCGCCGCAGTCGTCGTTCCACTGCGTGGAGCTGGGCCAGGACGGCCTGGTGGGCGGCATCACTCCGGTGAGCGACCTGCCGCTGTGGGAGAACGGCGGCTACTTCGTGCTGCGCCAGGAGATCTTCGACCACATCCCGGAGAACGGAGATCTCGTCGCCGACGGGTGTGCCCAACTGGCCAAGCGGGGAAGGCTCGTTGCGCACCAGCACCGCGGCTTCTGGCAGCCGACCGACACCGTGAAGGAGCGTACGGCGCTGGACGAGGCCTACGCCCGGGGGGAGAGGCCGTGGGCCGTGTGGGAGCGGGAGCGTACGGGGGCGGGGGTGAGCGCGTGATCCGGCTGGGCACCGGGCGTCTCGAGCGGGTCGTCGCGGTGGGCGCGCACTGCGACGACATCGCGATCGGCGCCGGCGGCACCCTGCTGACCCTGTGCCGGGCCCACCCGGGTCTCAGGGTCGACGCGCTGGTGCTGTCCGGCGGCGGGACGGAGCGCGAGCAGGAGGAGCAGGAGGCGCTCGAGGCGTTCTGTCCGGGCGCCGACCTCAGGCTGACCGTGGACAAGATGCCCGACGGCCGGCTGCCCGCGCACTGGGCGGAGGCGAAGGCCGCGGTCGAGGAGCTGCGCGCCCGCACGGAGCCCGACCTGGTGCTCGCCCCGCGCACCGAGGACGCGCACCAGGACCACCGCGGCCTGGCGAAGCTGATGACGACCGCGTTCCGCGACCATCTCGTGCTCGGCTACGAGATCGTCAAGTGGGACGGGGACCTGGGCCGCCCGGTGGTGTACCAGCCGCTGACGCCCGAGGCGGCCGAGGACAAGGTGCGGCTGCTGCAGGAGCACTACCCGTCGCAGCGGCACCGGCCCTGGTACGACCGGGAGGCCTTCCTCGGGCTCGCCCGGATCCGCGGCATCGAAAGCAACGCGCGCTACGCCGAGGCGTTCGCCGTCACCAAACTCACTGTCGACCTGGGGGGTTGAAACCTTGCGCGTACTGCTCACCGGACACCAGGGCTATCTGGGCACCGTGATGGCCCCGGTGCTCACAGCCGCCGGACACGAGGTCGTCGGGCTGGACGCCGGCCTGTTCGCCGACTGCGTGCTGGGGCCGGCGCCCGCGGACCCTCCGGGGACGCGGGTGGACCTGCGGGACGTCACGGCCGGCCATGTGGCCGGGGTGGACGCCGTGATCCACCTGGCCGCCCTGTCCAACGACCCGCTGGGGGCGCTGGCGCCGGAACTCACCTACGACATCAACCACCACGCGTCCGTGCGGCTGGCGAAACTGGCCCGCGACGCGGGGGTGCGGCGCTTCCTGTACGCCTCGACCTGCTCGGTCTACGGCGCGGCGGGCGGCGACGAGCTGGTGGCCGAGGACGCCCCGCTGCGCCCGGTGACGCCGTACGCCGAGTCCAAGGTGCGGGTGGAGGACGACCTGCACGAGCTGGCCGACGACGACTTCAGCCCGGTCTACATGCGCAACGCGACCGCCTTCGGGTACTCGCCGCGGCTGCGCGCCGACATCGTGCTGAACAACCTGGTCGGGCACGCCCTGCTGTCCGGTGAGGTGCTGGTGCTGTCCGACGGCACGCCGTGGCGTCCGCTGGTGCACGCCGCGGACATCGCCCGCGCGTTCACGGCCGCCCTTCAGGCGCCGCGGGAGGCGGTGCACGACCGGGCGTTCAACATCGGCAGCGAGACCAACAACGTCACGGTCGCGGAGATCGCCCAGCAGGTCGCCGACGCGGTCGACGGCTCCAAGGTGGTCATCACCGGGGAGACGGGCGCCGACCCGCGCTCCTACCGGGTGGACTTCTCCCGGTTCCGCGCGGCGGTCCCCGGCTTCGAGTGCGAGTGGACCGTGAAGCGCGGCGCGCTCGAACTCGCCGACGCCTACCGGACGCACGGGCTGACCCGGGAGGCGTTCGAGCAGCGGTTCACCCGGCTCGCCGTGCTGCGCGCCGCGTCCGACGCGGGCACGGTCGACGGCACCCTGCGGTGGCGGTCGTGACCACGCCCGGCGAGGAGATGCACGCCCTGGTGGAGCGGATGTACCCGCTTCGCCGGAGCATCACCGGCGACGGGGTGCGCGCCACCCTGGACATCGTCGGGGAGCATCTGCCGCTGGAGGTGCACGAGGTGCCCACCGGCACACAGGTGCTCGACTGGACGGTGCCGCAGGAGTGGAACGTCCGGGAGGCGTGGATCGCCGACCCGTCCGGGCGGCGGGTCGTCGACCTCGCCGACTCCAGCCTGCACGTGCTCGGGTACAGCGTGCCGGTGTCGGCGCGGATGGAGCTGTCCGAGCTGCGCCCGCATCTGCACACCCTGCCCGAGCACCCCACGTGGGTGCCGTACCGCACCAGTTACTACAAGCCGGACTGGGGCTTCTGCCTCGCGCAGGAGACCCTGGACGCGCTGCCGGACGGTGAGTACGAGGTGCGGATCGACTCCACCCTCGCGGACGGGCACCTCACCTACGCCGAGCACGTGGTGCCCGGTCAGGTGCCCGACGAGGTGATCGTCTCCAGCCACGTCTGCCACCCGGCGCTGGCCAACGACAACCTGGCCGGCATCGCGGTGGCGGCCTTCCTCGCCCGGTCGCTGGCCGGGGGCACGCCGTACCACACCTACCGGTTCCTGTTCGCGCCCGGCACCATCGGGGCGATCACCTGGCTGGCCCGCAACGCCGGCCGGGTGGAGCGGGTGAAGCACGGGCTGGTGCTGGCCTGCGCGGGCGACCGCGGCTCCCTGACCTACAAGCGCAGCAGGCGCGGGGACGCGGAGATCGACCGGGCGATGCGGTACGTGCTGGAGACCTCCGGACGCCCGCACGAGATAAGGGAGTTCACCCCGTACGGCTACGACGAGCGGCAGTTCTGCTCGCCGGGCTTCGACCTGGCGGTGGGGTCGCTCAGCCGGACCCCGTACGCCGGCTACCCGGAGTACCACACCTCGGCGGACGACCTGGACTTCGTGACGCCGGAGGCCATGGAGGACACCCTCGCCGTCTGCCGGGAGGTGTTCGCCGTGCTCGACCGCAACCGTCGGTACGTCAACCTCAGCCCGTACGGGGAACCGCAGTTGGGGCGGCGCGGGCTCTACGGGGCGCTCGGCGGGCGCAGCGACGCGCAGGAGGCCCAGATGGCGATGCTGTGGGTGCTCAGCCTCTCCGACGGCGAGCACGGTCTGCTGGACGTGGCCGAGCGGGCCGGTCTGCCGTTCGACACCGTCGTCGCGGCGGCCGACGCCCTGCACGGCGCCGGGCTGGTCAAGGCGTGAGGCCGATGGCCGCCGAGGGGGACAGGACGACGGCGCCGGCGGCGCGCCCGGCCCGCACCGTGACGCGGGCCGTCGCGGGCCGCCTGTCGTGGGGGCTCGCCGACCAGGCGGCCTCCAGCCTGTCCAACTTCGCCGTGGGCGTGTACGTGGCGCGCTCGCTGGGACTGACCGCGTTCGGCGTGTTCAGCCTGGCCTGGGTGACCTACGGCGTGGTGCTCAGCGTCTCCCGAGGTCTGGCCACCGACCCGCTCGTGGTGCGGTTCAGCGGTGTGTCCGAGACGTCCTGGCGGCAGGCGGTGTCCCGCTCCACGGGCACCTCGCTGTGCGTCGGCGCGGCCGTCGGCGCGCTGTGCGTGGCGTCCTGGCCGCTGCTCGGCGGCAGCGTGGGGGCCGCGTTCGCCTGCCTGGGCGTGGTGCTGCCCGGGCTGCTGCTGCAGGACGCCTGGCGGTACTCGTTCTTCGCGGCCGGCGTCGGCCGGAAGGCGTTCGTCAACGACGTGGTGTGGGGCGTGGCGCTGATCCCCGCCATGGTCGTGGCGGCCCAGGTGGGCACGGTGCCCGCGTTCGTGCTCGCCTGGGGCGGCTCGGCCGCGGTGGCGGGGGCGTACGGTTGGGCGCAGTCCGGCATCCGGCCCCGGCTCACCGGGGCCCGGACGTGGATCCGCGACCACCGTGACCTCGGCTACCGCTATCTGGTCGAGAACACCTGCGTGAGCGGCGCGGGCCAACTGCGCGCGTACGGGCTCGGCGCCATCGTCGGGGTCGGCGCGGTCGGCGTCGTCCGGGGCGCCGAACTGCTCCAGGGGCCGTTCCTGGCCGTGCTGATGGGGCTGACGCTGGTCACCGTGGCGGAGGCGGCGCGGATGCTGCGGCAGGCCCCGCACCGGCTCGGCCGGTTCTGCCTGTTCCTGGGCGGCGGACAGGCGGCCGCCGCCCTGCTGTGGGGCGGCGTGCTGCTGCTGATGCCGGACCGGGCGGGGGAACTGGTCCTCGGCGACGTCTGGCCCGCCGCCAAGGAACTCATCGTTCCGGCCACCCTCAGTGTCGCGGGGGCCGGTGTCGGTACCGGAGCGGCCGCCGGGCTGCGCGCGCTCGGCGCGGCCCGGCTCAGTCTCCGGTGCCAGATCTTCGCCTCCGTGTGCTACGTGGGCCTCGGGATCGGCGGTGCGGCCCTCGGCGGCACCGTCGGCTCGGCCTGGGGGGCCGCCGCCGCGTCCGTGTGCGGTTCGGCCGCGTGGTGGCTGCACCTGAGGATCGCACTGCGCGAGCACCACCGAGATCTCATCCGTGAAGTGAGGACGTCATGACCGCGCACCCCCGGCTGAGCATCGGCCTTCCCGTGTACAACGGCGAGGAGTACCTCGCCGAGTCGCTGGAGGCCCTGCTCGGCCAGACGTACGAGGACTTCGAGTTGGTCGTCACCGACAACGCGTCGACCGACGGGACCCGGGACATCTGCCGCCGCTACGCCAAGCAGGACTCCCGGATCCGGTACATCCGGCTGCCGCGGAACATCGGCGCCGCGCCGAACCACAACTACGTCTTCACCCAGTGCCGTGGCGAACTGTTCAAGTGGGCCTCGCACGACGACCTGTACGCCCGTGACCTGCTGAAACGCTGTGTGGAGGCGCTGGACGAGCACCCGGACGTGATCCTCGCCCACAGCGACCAGGCCGTCATCGGCGCCGACGGAAAGGTCAAGGTGCCCTACGCGTACACCCTGAACACCGGTTCGCCGCACGCGCCGGAGCGGTTCCGCAGCCTGCTGTTCGAGCCCGGCGGCGACGACTTCTACGGCGTGATGCGCGCCGACGTGCTGCGCCGGGTCAAGCCGCACGACAGCTACCACCACGCGGACCGCACGTTCGTCGCCGAGATCACCCTGCACGGCCGCTTCCACCAGGTGCCGGAGCTGCTGTACTTCCGCCGCGACCACCCCACCCGCGCCGAGCGGGCGAATCCCTCCAAGCGCGCCCGCTGCGTCAACCTGGACCCGCGCCGGGCGGGACCGCTGCACCCGACGCCCCGGCTGCTCGCCGAGTACGTGTGGGGGTTCGTGTCGGCGGTGAAAGGGGCGCCGCTGTCCGCCGCCGACCGGCGCGCCTGCTACCGGCACCTCGCCTCCTGGGCGACCAGCCGGGTCCGCCCGGGCGCGGGCGAGCGGGTCGAGGACCGGGCCCCGGTGGACCCGGCCGCGCTCGACATCTCCGTCGACGCCCTGGTCGCCGGCCGCGAGAGGGGTGCCGCGTGAGGGCTCCCCGGGTGGGCCTCTTCGGTCTGTTCGGCTCCGGGAACGTCGGCAACGACGGATCGCTCGTGGCCCTGCTGGACCATCTGCGCGCGGCCCGTCCGGACGCCGAGGTGGACGCCCTGTGCGGCGGCCCCGAGACCGTCACGGCCCGGTACGGCATACCGGCGGCGCGGCTGCACTGGTTCCGCGGCGAGTACCGCACGGCGGCGCGCCCGGGCGACATCGCGGGCAAGGCCGTGGGCAAGCTCGCGGACGCCTTCCGCATCGCGGCCTGGGTGCGCCGGCACGACGTGGTGATCGTGCCCGGCACCGGCATCCTGGAGAGCACCCTGCCGCTGCGGCCGTGGGGCATGCCGTACTCGCTGTTCCTGGTGTGCGCGGCAGGGCGGCTGCTGCGCACACCGGTCGCGCTGGTCGGGGTCGGGGCGTCCGAGACCGGCAGCCGGCCGGTGCGGGCGCTGACCCGGTGGGCGGCGCGGCTGGCCGCGTACCGGTCCTACCGGGACACGCTGTCGCGGGAAGCGCTACGGGCGATGGGCGTGGACACCCGGCGCGACGAGGTGTACGCCGACCTGGTGTTCACCCTGCCGACTCCCCCGCCGGGCGACCTCTCGGGGCCGCCCGGACCGGTGTGCGTGGGCGTCATGGACTTCGGCGGCAGCAACGACGAACGGGACCGGGCGGACGAACTGCGCCGCCGCTACCTGGACGGCATGACGCGCTTCGTGCGCGCGCTGGCCGCGGAGGGCAGGCCGGTGCGGCTGCTCACCGGCGACGACGTGGACCGGACGGTGGCCGAGGCGATCCTCGAGGCGGTGGACTCGCCGCTGGTCGTCGCCGCGGCCACGGCGTCGCTGGGCGACCTGATGAAGGAGATGGCGGTCGCGGACACCGTGGTGGCGACCCGCTACCACAACCTGGTGTGCGCGCTGAAGGTCGGCACCCCGGCGCTCGCCGTGAGCTACGCGGCGAAGAGCGACCGGCTGATGGCCGAGATGGGGCTGGGCGAGCACTGCCACCCGGCGCGGGAGATCGACGCGGACCGGCTGCTGGAGCAGTTCCGCGCGCTGGAACGCGACCGGGCGGAGGTCCGGCGGACCCTCGCCGAACGCAACCCGGTGCTGGCCGGGCGCGTCCGCCGGCAGTTCGAGGCGCTCGCCGCCCTCTTACCGGCGTCCGGCGCCGCACCCGACCACGCACGACAGGAGACCCCATGAAGGTGACCGAGGTCCCGGCGATCGCCGGGGCATTTCTGTTCGAGCCGACGCCGTTCACCGATGAACGAGGCTTCTTCTGCCGCACGTTCGACGCGGACGTGGCGCGTTCCGTGGGCATCGACCCGGAGGCCTTCGTCCAGGACAGCCTCTCCCGTTCGGTGCGGGGCGTGGTGCGCGGCATGCATCTGCGGTCCGGTGAGGGCGAGGCGAAACTGGTCCGCTGCTCGTACGGCCGGATCTTCGACGTGGTGGTGGACCTGCGGCCCGGCTCTCCGACGTACCTGGGGCGGGCCACGGTCGAGCTGTCCGGCGACACGCAGGCCACGCTGTACGTGCCGGCGGGCTGCGCGCACGGCTTCCAGGCACTGACGGAGACCGCCGACACGTCGTACCGGATCGACCGCGAGCACGACCCGGCTCAGGACGTGACGATCGCCTTCGACGATCCCGGACTGGCCGTCCCCTGGCCGCTGCCGGTCACGGTGACGTCCGAACGGGACCGCAAGGCGCCGGGCCTGGCGGAGGTGCTGAGGACGCTGGAGGTGAAGGCGCCATGAGCGGCGAGGAGTTGGAGCTGCCCGTGTCGCGGGCGGTGAACGAGCGGCTGCACGCGGCGATTCCGGGCGGGGCGCACACGTACGCCAAGGGCGACGACCAGTACCCGCAGGACCTGGCGCCGGTCATCAGCCACGGCCGGGGCGCCCGTGTGTGGGACGTCGACGGCAACGAGTACGTCGAGTACGGCTCGGGGCTGCGGTCGGTGAGTCTCGGGCACGCCCATCCGCGGGTGCTGGAGGCGGTGCGGCGGGAGCTGGACCGGGGCAGCAACTTCGTGCGCCCGTCGGTGATGGAGGCGGAGGCGGCGGAGCGGTTCCTCGCCACGGTGCCGACCGCGGAGATGGTGAAGTTCGCGAAGAACGGCTCCGACGCGACCACGGCGGCGGTGCGGCTCGCGCGCGCCGTCACCGGGCGCGCACGGGTGGCGCTCTGCGCGGACCACCCGTTCTTCTCGGTGGACGACTGGTTCATCGGCACCACACCGATGCCGGCGGGCATCCCGTCGGAGACCGCGGACCTGACGGTGACGTTCCCCTACGGTGATCTGGCCGCCGTGGAGGCGCTGTTCGACCGGTACCCGGACGAGATCGCCTGCCTGATCCTCGAGCCGGCCACCCAGACGGAGCCGCCGCCCGGCTACCTCGCCGGGCTCCGCGACCTCGCGCACCGTCACGGCAGCGTGCTGGTCTTCGACGAGATGATCACCGGCTTCCGCTGGTCCGAGGCGGGCGCGCAGGGCCTGTACGGGGTGACCCCGGACCTCTCCACCTTCGGCAAGGCGCTGGGCAACGGCTTCGCGGTGTCCGCGCTGGCCGGACGCCGTGAGCTGATGGAGTGGGGCGGGCTCCGGCACGACGGCGACCGGGTGTTCCTGCTGTCCACCACGCACGGCGCGGAGACGCACGCCCTGGCGGCGGCGATGGCCGTGCAGGCGACCTACGTGGAGGAGGGCGTCACCGCGCGGCTGCACGCGCTGGGCGAGCGGCTGGCCGCAGGGGTGAGGGACGCGGCGGCCGCGATGGGGGTCGCCGAGCATGTGGTGGTCCGGGGTCGGGCCAGCAATCTGGTCTTCGCGACGCTGGACGCGCGGGGGGTGCCGTCGCAGGAGTACCGGACGCTGTTCCTCCGCCGCCTGCTGACGGGCGGGGTGCTGGCCCCGTCGTTCGTGGTGAGCAGCGCGCTGGAGGAGGCCGACGTCGACCGCACGGTGGACGTGGTCGGCCAGGCGTGCGCGGTGTACCGCAAGGCACTGGACGCGGGCGATCCGACGCCGTGGCTGGGGGGCAGGCCGGTACGGCCGGTGTTCCGGCCAAGGGTGTGAGGCGCGAGGGGGCGGGGGGCGCCGTGCTGCGGGCCGGTGCTCCACGTCCCCTCCCCCGGCGGCAGAGAGTGCCGGTGAAGGGCCGACCCCGCTACGGAACGGAGCCCGGTCCGAGGGGTCCCGGTCCCGGCCGGACGGCGATGAGCCGTCACCTCACGGGAGGGCGGCGGGCGTCGGCCACGCGGTCGATGACCCACGCCGCCGCCGGCACCACCGCCAGCGCGGTGCAGCAGCCGCCCACCGTGTCGGTCGGGTAGTGCGCCCCGGTGGCGACCTGGGCCCAGCCCATGAGCGCGCCGGCGGCCGAGGCGGCCACCAGGGCGAGGACGGTGCCGGACGTCGGGCCCAGCCCCAACCGCCCTGCCGCGAGCAGCGCCAGGGCGAGGGCGAACGCCGTGAGGAAGGCGGTGTGGCCGCTCGGGAAGGCCAGGTTGTCGTCGCCGTTGATGGTGCGGGCGGCGAGCGGCTTGAGCAGCCGCGTCACCCCGACGGCAAGCCCGGGACCGGCGAGCAGCAGCACGGCGGCGCGGGGCCGGCGGGCCCTCAGACAGCCGGCGGCACCGGCCGTGAGCAGCAGCAGGGCGCCCCCGGGGTCGCCCAGGAAGTCCGTCGCGTTCGCGATGTGCCACCAGGGCGCCCCGACCCCGTACGCCGCCTCCCCGATCCGGGCGTCCGTCCGGCCTGGCCCGGCGTCACCGGCGTACCGGACGCCGAGCCCGGCGACCACGAGCGAGGCGAGCACGGCGACAGCGGCAAGACGCCCGCGCATCACCACGGGCAGCACCGCCGCGGCGGTCACCTTGCCGTCCGTCACCGTCACCGTGCCCGCCCACCCCCGTGCAACGCCCCTTGTCAGGTTAACCGACGTGCCGGGCCCACGAGTTGGCGGGCGGATCCACGCCGAGGGGCGCGCCGTCGGTCACGGCGCGCCCCTCGGCGGCGGGAAATTCTCACTCCGGATGGTCCGGCTGCTGCTCCGGCGGCTTGCCGCCGCCCCGGCCGCCGCCCTTGCCGCCGCGGTCGGTGCCGTGGGCGTGGCCGCCCGCCCCCCGGCCGGGCTGGGACGCCTTGCGGGCCCCGCTTTCCTGCGGCGTGGCTCCGCCCTTCTCGCTGCGCCGCAGCTCGGGCTGTTGCGGGTTCGACATCGGCTTCCTCCTTCCGTCGGCTGCGCGCCGATGCGCGCCTGCCGCTCCACGGGTGTCTCGTGCGCCCGGGACGAAACGCCCTGCCGGCCGGGTCAGTCGCGCGAGCCGTCGCCCGTGCCCGGTTCGGCGAGGCGCCGGTGGGCCGCCGCCTTCACGCCGTCGGGCAGGACCTTCCCGGCCAGGCCCTGCGCCTTGGTCATCAGCGACCCGGTGACGGCCTTCTTCTCCCCCTTCACGATCGCCTCGAACGCCTGCTCGGCCACCTGCTCCGGCGGGTCCTTCTTCATGGAGCCCATGCGGGTGTCGTCCGCCATGTCCGCCCGGTCGAAGAACTCCGTCTCCGTCGGTCCCGGCATGAAGGCGGTGACCGTCACCCCGGTGTCCTTCACCTCCTCCGCCAAGGCCTGCGCGAAGCTCTGCACGAACGACTTCGACGCGTTGTAGACCGGCTGGAAGGAGCCGGGCATCTGGGAGGCGACGGACGAGGTGAAGGCGAGCCGTCCCTCGCCGCGCGCCGCCATCGCCCGCAGCAGCGGCTTGGCCAGCCGTACGGTCGCGGTGACGTTCAGATCGATGACCGCCTGGTCGTCGGCGAGGTCCGTGTCGACGAAGGCGCCGCCCTGGCCGACCCCGGCGTTGAGGACGGCGACGTCGACGGTCAGGCCGTCGAGCGCGTCGAGGAGCAGAAAGCGTCCCTCGCCGGTCCGCAGGTCGGCGCGCACCGCGCGCACCTCCCCGCCCGCCTCCCGCAGCCGCTCGGCGGCGGTCTCCAGCTCCTCGTCCTCGGCGTTCACCACCAGGTCGTAGCCGTGCGACGCGAACTGCCGGGCCAGCTCCAGGCCGATGCCGCTGGACGCGCCGGTGATCAGTGCGAGTGGCCGTGTCTCAGTCATGCCGGACGAGTAACCCCGCAGGTCCGCCTCACGCACCCCGCCCGCCGCCGGCGACGTTTCCCGCGCACCCGCTCGGTTACCCGCGCGGTGGCGCGCCCCGCACGCCCGAGGCCGCGCCCCGTCCCACGTCCCGGCGCCGGGGACCGGCCGTCCGCCGGCGGGAGCAGAATTGGAGCGCGCATGGCCAGCACGAAGGTGTCCGACTTCATCCTCCAGCGGCTGCGCGACTGGGACGTCGACCACGTCTTCGGCTACGCGGGCGACGGCATCAACGGGCTGCTGGCCGCCTGGGGGCGCGCCGACAACCGGCCGAAGTTCGTCCAGTCGCGGCACGAGGAGATGTCCGCCTTCCAGGCCGTCGGCTACGCGAAGTTCTCCGGCAAGGCCGGCGTGTGCGCGGCGACCTCGGGCCCCGGCGCGATCCATCTGCTGAACGGGCTGTACGACGCCAAGCTGGACCATGTCCCGGTCGTCGCGCTGGTCGGGCAGACGAACCGCAGCGCCATGGGCGGCTCCTACCAGCAGGAGGTCGACCTCGCCGCGCTCTACAAGGACGTCGCGTCCGACTTCTGCGAGACGGCGACCGTCCCCGAGCAGCTGCCGAACCTGATCGACCGCGCCTTCCGCACCGCGTACGGGCGCCGCACGGTCACCGCGGTCATCCTGCCGGGCGATGTGCAGGAGATGGACTACAGCCCGCCCGCGCACGCCTTCAAGATGGTGCCGTCCAGCCTGGGCCTCGGCAGCTCCGCGCCGGTACCCGCCGACGAGGACCTCCAGCGCGCCGCCGACGTGCTGAACGCGGGCGAGAAGGTCGCCGTGCTGATCGGGCAGGGCGCGCGCGGCGCCCGCGAGGAGGTCGAGCGGCTGGCCGACGTGCTGGGCGCCGGGGTGGCGAAGGCGCTGCTCGGCAAGGACGCCCTGCCCGACGACCTGCCGTACGTCACCGGCTCCGTCGGGCTGCTGGGCACGCGCCCCTCGTACGAGCTGATGCGGGACTGCGACACGCTGCTGATGATCGGCTCCAGCTTCCCGTACACGCAGTTCCTGCCGGAGCTGGACCAGGCGCGGGCCGTGCAGATCGACATCGACCCGCACATGATCGGCCTGCGCTACCCGAACGAGGTGAACCTGGTCGGCGACGCCCGCGAGACCTTGCTGCGGCTGCTGCCGCGCCTGCACCGCAAGGAGGACCGGGCCTGGCGGGAGCAGGTGGAGAAGAACGTCGCCCGCTGGTGGGAGGTCATGGAGCGGCGGGCGGCCGTGAGTGCGGACCCGGTGAACCCTGAGTACGTGGTGCACACCCTGGACGGCAGGCTGCCCGACGACGTGATCCTCGCCGCCGACTCCGGTTCCGCCGCGAACTGGTACGCCCGGCATCTGCGGCTGCGCGGCCGGATGCGCGGGTCCCTGTCCGGCACCCTGGCGACGATGGGGCCGGGCGTGCCGTACTGCATCGGCGCGAAGTTCGCCCACCCCGGCCGCCCGGCGATCGCCCTGGTCGGGGACGGAGCCATGCAGATGAACGGCATGATGGAGATGGTCACGGCGGCGAAGTACTACCGCGAGTGGGCCGACCCCCGGCTGATCGTCGCCGTGCTGAACAACGGCGACCTCAACCAGGTCACCTGGGAGATGCGCGCCATGTCCGGCGCCCCGCAGTTCGAGGAGTCGCAAGCCATCCCGGACCTGCCCTACGCGGACATCGCCCGGCGCATCGGGCTTGAGGGGGTGCGGGTGGAGAAGCCGGAGCAGGTCGAGGACGCCTGGGACCGGGCGCTCGCCGCGGACCGGCCGTTCGTCATCGACTTCCGCACCGACCCGGCGGTGCCGCCGATCCCGCCGCACGCGTCCCTGGACCAGATCGAGGCGGCGGCCGCGGCGGTCCTGAAGGGCGACAGCGACCGCGGGTCGATGGTGCGGCAGGGGCTGAAGGCGAAGGTGCAGGAGATGCTGCCCGGCACCCGGCGCACGGAGTGACGCCATGACCGTCGCCGTGGTCCTCTTCACCGCCGACCTGCGTCTGCGCGACCACCCCCCGCTGCACGCGGCGCTGCGGTCCGCGGACGAGGTCGTGCCGCTGTTCGTGCTGGACCCCGGCATCCACGCGGCCGGATTCGACGCACCCAACCGGAGGGCCTTCCTCGCCGACTGCCTGCGCGACCTCGACGCCTCGCTGCGGCGGCGCGGCGGCCGGCTCGTGCTCCGGTCGGGGCCTGTCGTGCGGGAGGTCTGCGCGGTGGCCGCCGCGTGCGGGGCCGCCGAGGTGCACATGGCGGCGGGTGTGACGGCGTACGCCCACCGCCGTGAGGAGCGGCTGCGCAAGGAGCTCGGGGCCGTCGGCGCGGCCCTGCGTGTGCACGAGGCGGTGATCACCGCGCTCGCCCCGGGGGCGGTCACCCCGGCCGGATCGGACCACTACGGCGTGTTCACCCCGTACCTCCGCCGCTGGTCTCAGGAGACCCTGCGCCGGCCTCTCGCGGCGCCCCGCGCCGTCCGCGTCCC
This sequence comes from Streptomyces werraensis, assembly GCA_014656175.1. Taxonomy (GTDB): domain Bacteria; phylum Actinomycetota; class Actinomycetes; order Streptomycetales; family Streptomycetaceae; genus Streptomyces; species Streptomyces werraensis. Next base: position 214,269 of record BNBX01000002.1, on the reverse strand, counting down.
CGAGGGGGTGCGCGGTGAGCCGCCGCCCGGCCGCGCCGGCGTGTCGGGCACCTCCCCGGGTCTCCCGCCGGGAGGGGAGACGGCGGGCCGGGACCGGCTCGCGCGCTGGTCGCGCTCCGGGGGCATGGCCGCCTACGAGGACCGGCACGACGACCTCGCGGGCGACGCCACGTCGCGGCTGTCGCCGTACCTGCACTTCGGGACGGTCTCCGCGGCGGAGACCGTCCACCGGGCACGCGAGCAGGGAGGCCCGGGCGCGGAGGCGTTCGTACGTCAGCTGTGCTGGCGGGACTTCCACCACCAGGTGCTGGCGGCGCGCCCCGAGGCGTCCTGGCGGGACTACCGCACCCGCGACGACCGCTGGCGCGGCGAGGACGACGCCGCCGAGGACATCGCCGCGTGGCGGGACGGCCGCACCGGCTACCCGATCGTGGACGCGGCCATGCGGCAGCTGCGGCACGAGGGCTGGATGCACAACCGGGCGCGCCTGCTGACGGCGAGCTTCCTGACCAAGACCCTGTACGTCGACTGGCGGATCGGCGCCCGGCACTTCCTGGACCTGCTGGTGGACGGCGACATCGTCAACAACCAGCTCAACTGGCAGTGGGCCGCGGGCACGGGCACCGACACCCGCCCCCACCGCGTCCTCAACCCCACGGTCCAGGCCAAGCGCTTCGACCCGCGCGGCGCGTACGTACGCCGCTGGGTCCCGGAGCTCGCGGACGTCGACGCGGGACGGATCCACGAGCCGTGGCGCCTCCCGGAGGACCGGCGCGACGCCCTCGGCTACCCGGATCCGGTGGTCGGCCTCGCCGAGGGGCTCACCCGCTTCCGGCGCGCGCGGGGCCGTGACTGAGGTTCCGGTGCGCGGGCCCGGCCGAAGTGGAGCTCCCCGGCCGGCGGTTCGCAGGGTGAGACCGCCGGCCGGGGAGGATGTGGTGTCCGGGGTCAGCCGGAGACGGTGATGTTGGAGCTGCCGCTGCTCTGGTAACCCTCGGTCGCCATGATCATGTAGTACCGGAACTGACCGAGGTTCATCCCGGCGCGCGCCCAGGCGTCGAAGTGGTTCCCGGTGGTGATGGTGCCGGAGCCGCTGGTCACCTTCTGCTGCCGGACGCTCCAGTACTGGTCGAAGGTGCGGGTGCCCTCGACCGAGGGGGCGTTGTACCGGGTCGTCTTGTAGATGTCGTAGGTGCCGCCGTCGCTGTAGACGGTGCCCCGGAACTCGCCCGTGGGCCGGTAGCTGCCCCAGTTGTCGACGATGTAGTACTCGACGAGCGGGTTGGAGGTCCAGCCGTAGAGGCAGCCGTAGCCGTTGCCGGACGGGTTGAAGTAGCCGGTGTACCGGACCGTGCGGCGCCCGCCGTTGGCCCAGCCCTTGCCGGCCACGAAGTTGCCGCAGTTGGTCCACCGGGTGCTGTAGCTGCCGCCGCCGTTGAGCGTCATGGAGACGGAGCCGCCGCCGTCGGTCCAGAACGAGTAGTACATGCCGTCGTACCCGGTCTGGTTGGTGGTGATGGTGGTGGCGGCGTGCGCGGTGCCGGGCAGCAGCAGCCCGGACCCGGCGACGGCCGCGGCGGCGCCCGCGCCGGCGCCGACGAGGAAGCCGCGCCGGCTCAGGCCGCTGAAGGGGGGCGGGTTCTGCTCGGACTCGTACCGCTTGCCGTCCTGGTTCATGGGTCCTCCCGATGAAGGCTGGTGGGGGGCTGGGCGGCTGCTGCCACCCGCGGCCTTGCACGGCCGACCACCGTGGCGCCCAAGTGACGTCTGGGGCACGGGGGTTGGCTGCCGTGCGGTGGCCACAGTGTTCGTAGAACGGCATGACCGTGTCAACAGTTTCGACGCACTTTCGGAAACTCCGCCGTAACAAACACGGGCGCGGATCCCGCATTTGCGCTGCTCAACACCGCCCCCACATCCCCTTCTTCCGCGATACGAACAGAAGGGAACAACTCTTGATCGCAATGAAGCAAGATACCTTCGAAACTTTCGACGACTCTGCGGTTCCGGCCTTCGGAAGGGGTGCGACTGATTCCGGCCCGCGTGCGACGCCCGTGGGACGTTCGCCCGGTCGGCGACCACCGCCGGCCGGCACCGCTCCGGAGGCCACCGGGCCGGAGACCGTGCCGGCCCGCCGTGGTCACAGCCCCTTTGCCGTCACCACCAGCGCCGCCTGGTCGTCGTCGACCGTCCGCCCGTTGGTGAACGCCCGGATGTCCTCCGTCAGCCTCCGCACGATGTCCGTCGCGGTCGGGCGGGCCGGGGTGGAGGCCAGGGCCTTGGCCAGGCGGGCGTCTCCGTACTGCTCCGTGCCCGCGGCCCGGCACTCGGTGATGCCGTCGGTGTACAGCACCAGGCTCTCCGTGGGGCGCAGCGTGAAGCGGACCGCGTCGAGGCGGGGCGGGATGCCGATGCCGATGCCGATCAGGCTGCCGTGGGCCTCGACCGGCGTCACCGTGTGCCCGGCGTCCAGGACGAGGGGCGGGGTGTGGCCCGCCCGCACCAGCTCGACGGCGAGGCCGTCCCCGGCCGGGGTCAGATGGCCGTGGACGAGGGTCACGAAGCCGTTGTTCTGCTGGGAGTTGCGCTCGTTCAGGGCTCTGTCGACGGCCTTGACGACGGCGACCGGGTCGTCGAGGAGCGGGGCGACGGCCCGGGCGGTGTGCCGGACCAGGGCCGTCGTGGTGGCGGCCCTGGCGCCGCGCCCGCAGACGTCCCCGAGGACGAAGGACCAGCTTCCGTCCCCGCGGGGGAAGACGTCGTAGAAGTCGCCGCCGATGTCGAGCCCATGGCCCGCCGGGTGGTAGAAGGCCGCCACCTGCGCGCCGGGGACGTCGGGCAGGTCCGGCAGCAGCAGACCGGTCTGGAGGTCGCGGACCAGGGCGGCGCGCTGCGCGTACTGGCGCGCGTTGTGCGCGGCCGAGGCGGCGCGGCGGGCCACCTCCTCCGCCAGCGCGATCCGGTGGCCGTCGAGGGCCGTGTCGTCGGTCGCGTAGAGGCTCAGCACGCCGAAGGGCCGCTCCCGGTCCATGAGCGGCACGCAGAGGTATCCGGTGACGCCCAGTTCCTCCCACGGTCCGGGGCCGGCCGGAGTGCGTCGGGCCACCTCGGTGTGGCCGGTGGCCAGGACGCGCGCGACGGCGTCGTTCCCGCTCTCGCGGACGGCGCCGTGGGAGGCGAGCAGTTCACGGGTGCGCCCGGTCGTGGCGGCGGCCGCCACCCGGCGCACCCGTCCGGCCTCCACGACGTCCACCGCGGCGAGCGGGGCCAGCGCCGGGACGGCCAGCTCGGCCAGGCGCCGCAGCGTCTCTCCCTCGTCGAGCGGGCCGGCCAGCGCGGTGCTGACGGTCAGCAGGTAGGAGAGGTCGTCACGGGCCGCCTTCTCCCGGGCGTCGGCCGTCCGCCGGGCCTGCTCGGCGTGGTGCCGCTCGACGGCGAGGGCGGCGGTGCCGACGAACAGGCCGGCCAGCGCGAGGTCGGTGTCCTGGGGTGCGCGCGGTGTGCGGTGGTACATGGCGAACGTGCCCAGCACCCGGCCGTCGCGCCCGAGGATCGGGGTGGACCAGCACGCGGCCAGCCCGGCCCGGCCGGCCAGCTCACGGAAGTCGTCCCACAGGGGGTCGGTGGCGATGTCGGTGACGATCACCTTCCGCCGCCGGTACGCGGCCGTGCCGCAGGAGCCGACGCCCTCACCGATGGCGATGCCGTCGATGGCCTGGTTGTAGAAGTCCGGCAGGCTGGGCGCGGCGCCGTGATGCAGACGCCGGCCCTCCTCGTCCGCGAGCAGCACCGAGACGAGGACGTCGGGAGACAGCTCCTCGATCACCCGGCACATGCCCTCCAGCACCTCCGGCAGGGGCGCCTGACGGGCGATCTGCTCCAGGAGGGCGCGCTGTTCGGCGGCCAGCCGCCGGGCATGCTTGGCCCGGGTGGTCTCCACACCGATCATGCGGACGCCCACGACGTTGCCGCCGGTGTCACGGCGGGCCTCGTAGGTGAAGTCGAAGTACGCCTCACGGGCCCGGTCGCCCACGCCGATGACGACACGGGTGTCCCGGCCGACGTGCCGCTCCCCCGTCCGGTAGACCTGGTCGAGCAGCCGGAGGAAACCCTGGGACTCCAGCTCGGGCATCAGCTCGCCGAGCGGCACACCGGTGCGTTCCCGCTGCCCGCCCCCGATGGCGGCGAAGAACGCCGGGTTCGCGGCCTCCAGCACATGGGCCGGCCCCGCCATGGAGGCGAACAGCGCGGTGGACGTGCCGAACAGCACCGACAGGTCGTCGTCCGGATCCCGTACCGCCGGTGACGGGCGTGTCCCCTCCCCTGTCCGCGGTTCCCGGTCAGGTCTCATCTCGTTTCCTCCGCCGGCGCGTGCGCCGGTCCGGTGCCGTTTCCCCTCGTCGCCGGTCCCCGTCCACCGCCGGACCGTGTGTCCTGGCGTCCCGGCTGCCCCGGAGGGCGCCGCCGGTGACGGGATGTGGCACGACGAACGCGACGGTGACGCCCGCGGTCGGGACAGGGGCGGCGGGCATCAGGGCAGGGGCGGCCGGCATCGAGGCAGGGGCGGTTCACCGGGACGGTCCGGTCCCGCCGACGGCATCGTCAACGCCCTGGTCGGCCAACGCCGTCGCGGATACGTCGGATACCTCCGCGCCCCGGCCCGCGGACGCGGTCGCGGACACCTCCACGCCCCGGCCCGCGGACGCGGTCGCGGACACGACCACGCCCTCGTCCGCGGCTCCGCCCACGCCCTCCTTGCCGGCGTCGTCCACCGCCTCGGCCACGTCCAGCGCCGCCAGCGCCTCCGCGACCGTGTCGTGGACGGGGAGCAGTTCGGCGATACCGGTCATGGTCACCATGCGTACGAGACGCTCGGGCACGCTCGCGACGCGGAGCGAGCCGCCCGCCTCCTGGGCGGCGTGCAGCAGGACGATCAGGGTGCTGAGGCCCGTCGAGTCGACGAAGTCCACCTCGGCCATGTCCAGGACGAGGTGCCGGGCGCCTTGCGTCATCGCGGTCAGCGCCTCCGCGCGCAGCACGGGCGCGGTGTGCAGATCGACGTCTCCGGTGACGACGATCACGGCGGTGTGCTTGCCGGTGTACCGGACGGTCGTGTCGAGGGCCTCACTCACGTAGGACATCTTTCCTGGACGGTCGGGCCCCGGCGCCCGTGGGGCAGGCGTCGCCGCCGCACGGGCGTCCGGAGTGAACGGGCACAGTGCCACTTCCCCGGTCCGGGTCGGTCAACCCTGAGGCCCGTTCCCGGCGCGGTGGACGGTGGATAGTCCGGCGAGGCCCGAGACGGTGAGGACGGGCTCCAGCAGCGGGGGCACGACGAGAGTCAGCCGGTCGGCGTGGGCGAACAGCACGCTCAGGCCCGCGCTGTCGAGATACTCCACCTCCGTCAGGTCCACGACGAGAGGGCCACGACTGCTGTCCAGGGCCTCGGCCAGACGACCGGCGTTGCTCATGTCGATCTCGCCGCCGACGGCGAGACGGGCGGCGCCGTCGGGACCCCGTCCGGGCGCGAGCGTGAGCGAGGTTGTCATCAGGCGATCCTCATCTGCATGTCGACGGTGGTGCCGGACGGGCCGGGTGAGACGGTGACCCGCTCCATCATCGCCCGCATCAGGGGCATGCCCCGGCCGCGGTGCGTGTTCGCGCCGGGCTGCGGGTCCTTCCACCGGCCGCTGTCGGCCACCGTCACCCGCAGGGTGTCCACCAGCGCCACGGCGCGCAGCCGTACGTCGTCCCCCGGGGTGTGCCGGTGACCGTGCTCGATGGCGTTCGCGCACGCCTCGCCGGCGGCGACGAGGACGTTCTGCACCGCGTTCGGCGGCAGCTCGCACTGGGCGAGCCAGCTCCGCAACGCCCTGCGGACGGGGGCGAGCTGGGAGGACTCGGCCGGGAAGGTGATGTCCAGCGGCCCGGGGTGACGGTACAGCAGCAGCGCCACGTCGTCGTCGTACCCGCCGGCCGGCGCGAGCCTCGCCATCACCGCGCCGGCGAGGTCCTCGACCGGCATGTCGCGGCCTTCCTGCACGGCGTCGCCCGCCCGCTCGATGCCCGTGCTGAGCGGCAGCCGCCGGCGTTCGACGAGACCGTCGGTGTACAGCAGCAGCGTGGCCCGGGCGGGCAGGGAGCACGTGGCCTCCGGGCGCGTGCGGCCCGGCCGCACGGCCAGGGGCAGGGCCCGTCCCTCCTCCAGCAGCCGTAGGGTGCCGTCGCGGTGCACGAGGATGCCCGGCGGGTGCCCGGCGCTGGAGTAGGTGAGTTCCCCGGTGGCGGGCTCGAGCACCCCGCAGAACACGGTCGTGCACAGCGCGCCCGCCACGCCGGCCGCGAACTGGTCGAGCGCGGCCAGCGTACGGCCGGGGCTGGGGTCCTGGAGCAGCAGCGCACGGCAGGCGCTGCGCAGCTGTCCCATGACGCTGGCCGCCTCCAGGCCGCGTCCGACGCAGTCGCCCACGACGATGCCGATCCGCCCGTCCGGCAGGGTGACGGTGTCGTACCAGTCGCCGCCCACCTCCAGCGGGCGCGAGGCGGGTTCGTACCGCACGGCGAAGCCGTCGGGGAGCCGGGCGGGGCCGAGGATGGCGCGTTGGAGGGCGATCGCGGCCTCCCGCTGCTGGTCGATCTGGTGCGCCCGCACCAGACCTTGGGCGAGGTGCCCGGACAGCAGGGACAGCAGCAGCTGGTCCTCGGAGGTGAACGGCCGGTTGCCGCCCAGGTCGACCCAGAGCGTCAGCGGGCCCTGCGGGTGTTCCAGCAGGACGCCCGCGCCGCTGTCCTCCGTGACCACGGTGAGCGGGGGGCGGCCGCGCAGCGCTTCGAGCCGTTCCCGGCGTCCCTCCGGCAGGTCCTCCCAGCGCAGGCCGGGGTCGGTCGCGGTGAGCGCCGGGGTGTCGTCGCCGTCGAAGACGGCGGCCAGCACGGCGTCCGCGTGCCACAGGGACCGCAGCTGGTCCAGGGCGCCGGACAGGGCCTCGGGCATGCTGGAGGCGCGGGACAGCGAGGTGCTGAGCGCCGCGAGCGCCGTCTCACGCTGGACGGCGTAGTGCTCGGCGGTGACGTCCCGGAAGGTGCCGACGGTGACCCGGCGTCCGGTGTCCGGGTCCTCGGCCTTGTTGTAGGTCACGGTGATCCACCGGCGGCGGCCGTCGCGGCGGGTGACCGGCACGGTGTACGAGCCCCGGGGGTTCACCAGCAGGCCGGCGAAGGCGTCGCCGACCTGCTCGTGCGCGCCCGGGTCGGTGGCCGCGTCCGGCCACCACGGGTGGACGGGGGCGTACGGCAGGTCCTCGGGGCCGTAGCCGAGGATGTCGGTGAAGGCCGCGTTGATCTCCACGACGGCGCCGGACTCGTCGCAGACGAAGAACGCCTCCTGGAGCGAGTCGACGAGAGCGGTCCGCCAGCGCAGGTGGTGGCCGCGCAGCCGGGCCAGTTCGACGTTGGCGCGGACCCGGGCGAGCAGTTCGGCGGCGGCGAAGGGCTTCACCAGGTAGTCGTCGGCGCCGGCCCGCAGTCCCTCGATCGACGCCTCCTGCCCGGCCCTGGCCGACAGCAGCAGCACCGGCACGGAGGCCGTACGGGAGTCGCCGCGCAGCCGGGTCACCAGCTCCAGCCCGTCCAGCCGGGGCATCATCACGTCGCTGACGACGAGGTCGGGAGTGCGGCGGCGGGCGGCGTCGAGGGCCTCGACGCCGTCGGTGACGGCGGTGACCTCGTACCCCCCGGCGGTCAGGAGGCGGGTGAGGTACTCGCGCATGTCGGCGTTGTCGTCGGCGACCAGCACGCGTGCGCTGCGGGTGGGACCGGCGTCCGACCCGAGCGGGGCGGCCGTCGCCTCCTCCGGGCCGTCGTCTCCCGCCGCGCTCACCGGAAGCCAGCGGAGGGCTTCGTGGACGTACGGGTCGGCGGTGGCCGAGGCCCTGGTGCCGGCCGGCTCCGGCACCACGGAGTCCTCGGGCAGGTGCGCGGTGCCGAACGGCACGCGGACGGTGAAGACGGTGCCCTTGCCCTCGGCGCTCTCGGCGTCGATCGTGCCGCCGTGCAGAGCGACGAGTTCCCGCACCAGCGCCAGCCCGATGCCGCTGCCCTCGTTCGACCGGGAGCGGGCGTTCTCGATGCGGTGGAAGCGCTCGAACAGGCGGGGCATCTCCGCCTCAGGCACGCCCGTCCCGGTGTCGGCCACGGTGACCACGGCGTGCCGGCCGGAGCGGCGCACGGCCACCCGGACCGTTCCCTCGAAGGTGAACTTCAGGGCGTTGCTGAGCAGGTTGAGGATCACCTTCTCCCACATGGTGCGGTCCACGTGCACCGGTTCGTCGAGGGCGGGACAGTCCACCTCGAAGGTGAGCCCGGCCCGCTCGACGGCCGAGCGGAAGACGCTGGCGAGCTCCGCCGTCACCGTGCCCAGTTCGACCGGCTCGTAGCGGGCCTGCATCCGGCCGGCCTCGATACGGGAGAAGTCGAGCAGCGTGTTGACGAGTTTGCCCAGCCGCAGCCCGTTGCGGTGGATGGCGTCGAGTTCCGTCCGTACGCCCTCGTCCGCGTCGGCGAGCCGGGTCCGCAGCTCCTCGACCGGGCCCATGATCAGCGTGAGCGGGGTGCGCAGCTCGTGGCTGATGTTGGAGAAGAAGGTGGTCTTGGCCCGGTCCAGCTCGGCCAGTTCCTCCGCGCGCCGCTGCTGCGCCTCGTAGCTGCGGGCGCTTCCGATGCCGGAGGCGATGTGTCCGGCCGCCAGCTCGACGAACCCCCGGTAGCGGTCGTCCAGGTCGCGGTAGCGGTTCAGGCCGGCCACGAGGAAGCCGTACGGCGCGCTCCCCTGCTGGAGAAGGGGAACCACGAGCGCCTCCACGGGCGGCTCGGGCCAGCCGCCGCCGGACAGGCCGTCGAGGGGCGCGCCGGTCAGCGGGACCAGCCGCGTCTCCCCCTCGGCCAGCGCGCCGACGGGCCAGACGCTCCCGTCGCCGCCCACGGGAAGTACGCGGGGCGCGACGGGCGAACCGGGGGTGACGCCGGTCGCGCCGACGAGCCGGGCGGCGTCCCCGTCGAACAGGTAGGTCAGGGTGAAGGGCAGGTCACGCGGGTTGCGGGACAGCTGCCGGTCGGCGAAGGCCAGCACCTCCTGCTCGGTACGGATGACACTGGGGTCGGAGCCCAGGTCCCGCAGGGTGGCCATGCGCCGCTCGCCGATCACCCGCTCGGTCTCCTCGCTGACCACGCACAGCATGCCGACGACGTCGTCGGCGTCGTCCCGCAGCGGGCTGTAGGAGAACGTGTGGTAGGTCTCCTCGGTGTAGCCGGACCGCTCCAGGAAGAGGAGCAGCCCCTCGTCCCAGGTGGCCCGGCCGGTGCCCAGAACGGCCTCGATGCGCGGGCCGATGTCCCCCCAGATCTCCGCCCACACCTCGCTCGCGCGCCGTCCCAGCGCCCAGGGGTACTTACGGCCGAGGGTGTCGCGCCGGTAGGCGGCGTTGCAGAAGAACGTCAGCTCCTCGCCCCACGCCATCCACATCGGGAACCGGGAGGAGAGCAGGATGCTGACGGCCGTCTGCAGACTCTGCGGCCACTCCTCCGGCGGGCCGAGCGGCGTGGCCGCCCAGTCCACCCGGGCGAGGTCCGCGCCGACCTCCGGGTCGGAGGTGAAAACCTGCGCGTCGACGCCGTCTCCCGGCAGGCCTGATCGCTCCACCCGACACCCTTCCCCTCATACCGGACCGCTCCGGCGGCCACGCGCGTGCCCTGTCGTGAGGTGCGTCCGGGGCACGTCCAGCGGACGCCGGCACCGGTTCACGACGAACGCAGCGTGCCCCCGAAACGGCCGGCGACACCCTCGCGTCGAACCGTGTCGGGAGGCTCACATCGAGGAGCGCTGCTCAGGCCTTCCCGACACCGTGACCCGGGAGCCCTGGGGACCGCCCGGGCCTCCCGAGCGGTCCAGGCACGCCTGGCGTCGCGCCGCCGACCGCCGCGCGGCTGCCGGGGCCGCGATCCCCCGGGCCGGTGGGCCCGGCTGACGGCGGCATTGGCGTTCGGGCGCGTGGGCGACTTAGGCTGCGTCGGTTCGTGTCGTTCACGGCGGCAGCCCATCGACGGAGAGGAAGCCGACAATGCAGCAGGCATCGGCCACCGACCCGGCTCCCGGGCGCCGCCCCGAGCTGGTTCCCGACCCCGATGTGGAGGCGGCCCGTATCGCGGCGGTGCGCCGCTACGACATCCTCGACACTCCGCCCGACGGGGCGTTCGACCGGGTGGCGGCCATGGCCGCCCGGCTCTTCGACGTGCCGGTGGCCACCGTCACGATCGTGGACACCGACCGCATCTGGTTCAAGGCCGCCCACGGCCTGGAGGGTGTCGCGGAGATCGGCCGTGATCCGGGCCTGTGCGGCTCGGCGATCCTGCGCGACGACACGATGGTCATCCCCGACACTCTCAAGGATCCCGTCGCGGCGGACAATCCGCTGGTTGCCGGGGACATGGGGGTGCGCTTCTACGCCGCCGCACCGATCATCACCCCGGAAGGGCACCGGCTGGGCACGGTCAACGTCCTCGACACCCGGCCGCGCTCGATCACCGAGGAGGACACCGCCACTCTTGCCGACCTCGCCGCGATCGTGCTGGACGAGATGGAGTTGCGGCTGTCGGCGCTGCGCGCGCTGCGCGACGAGCAAGCCCGCCGGGAGGCGGAGAGGCGGCACGCCGAGGCGGAACGGGCTCGGGCCGAGGCAGAACGGGCGGCGCGGGAAAAGGCGGAGCAGGACAAGGCCGCCATCGCCGCGTTCGCCTCCACACTCCAGCGCACCCTGCTCCCCCCGGCCCTGCCCGTGGTGCCGGGCCTGGAACTGGCCTGCCACTACCGCACCGCCTCCGCGCACGACGTGGGCGGCGACTTCTACGACGTCTTCCCCCTCGGCGGCGGCCGTTGGGCGTTCGTCCTCGGTGACGTGTGCGGCAAGGGACCCGAGGCGGCGACCGTCACCGCCCTGGCCCGCCACACCCTGCGCACCGCGGCCCAGATCGACGACAGCCCCGTAGCCGTGCTGAGCGCGCTCAACACCATGCTGCTCACCGACGTCACCGCCGGCCGCCGCTTCTGCACCGTCCTCTTCGGCCTCCTGGAACCCCGCGAGGACGGCGGCTTCACCGTCACCGTCGCCACCGGCGGCCACCCGCCGGCCTACCACGTGCGCCCCGACGACAGCGGCGCCGTCTGGGTGCGGACCGTGCACCCCAAGGGGGGCATGCTCGTCGGCGCCTTCCCGCAGGCGCCCTTCGCCCAGACCACGTTCTCCCTGACAGCCGGGGAAAGCCTGTTCCTCTACACCGACGGGCTGATCGAGGCCCGCACCACCGAGGGCGCCATGCTCGGCGAGGACGGCCTGGCCGGCTTCCTCCACCAGCGCACCGGGCACGTCACCGCCACCTCCCTGGTCGAGGACAGCATCACCCTGCTGGCCTCGCTGCCCGACGGGGCCGGCGACGACGTGGCTCTGCTGGTCCTGTCCGTCCCCCACCCCCACACCACACCCGACGGCAGTGTCGCTGCCACCGCCCGCACCGCCGCCGCGCCAGAACACTTCGGCCAGGAGTGACGACCGACGTGACCGACACGCTGCAGCTGACCGTCCGGCACCCCCGTCCCGGCCTCGCGATCGCCATGGTCGCCGGAGACATGGACACGCGCACCGCGGACACCCTTCGCCGCGAAGCCTATGAGCTCATCCAGCCCGGGTGTGCGCACCTGGTTCTGGACCTGTCACAGGTCCGCTTCTGCGACTCCGCCGGCCTGAGCGCGCTCATCGGCCTCTGGCACGCCGCCCAGGCGGCGGGCGGTGGGCTCAGACTCGCCGACGTCCCCGACCGCCTGATGCGGATGCTCGTCCTCACCGGTGTCGACGCGGTCCTGCCGGTCCACGCCACCGCCGCCGAAGCGGTCACCGCCATGACCGACATCCCCTCCACCAGCACCGGCGAGCACGACTCGATCACCGACGCCTCCACCGGGGGCGGGACCGGTGAACCGGGCCCGAGCTGATCCTTCCCCCGGGCGCCGCCGCTGGAGCGAGCTGTTTGCGCATCGCCTCGGTCTCCCGAGCCGACAGACGCAAGCTGTCGAGATCACGTGCGAGGTCCACGACGGCCGGCGGGATCGCGAGTCATGGTGCCGCCTCGTCCCGGGCATCCGCTGCCCGCCGGGCCTCTCCGGCATGGGGACGCACTAGGGCCAGGGCGGCCGTGCCGGCCGGGACGGACGCGTCCCGGCCGGCGTACCGATCAGTCCAGCGCCACATGCATACGCACGATCAGGCCCGACGGCGGGGTGCGCATCTCGACCAGGTCGCACAGCTGGTGCATCATCCAGACGCCACGGCCGCCGGCCGGGGACAGCGGATCGGGACGGCGTCGGCCGACGAGCGCGTCGGAGAGCCTCCCGCGGTCCCTCACTTCGGCGATCAGGGTGTCGGCTGTGCGCCACAGCCGCAGGATGCCCTGTCCTCCGCCGTGCCGCACCGAGTTGCCGGTGGCCTCGTTGACGGCCAGCAGCCAGTCGGTGTGCCGGCCTGGGGACAGTCCGGCCGTCCGGGCCCACTGCCCTGCGGTGTCACGGACGTCGGCGAGGTCCTGCTCCGTGAAGTGCAGGACGAGGGGATCCGTCGGCTCCTCCAAGGGCGTGTCGCAGTCGCGGCACACGGTCAGCGGGTCCTCGTAGCGCGGGCTGTGCCGGTAGCCGTTCAGGTCTCCGACAACGGGGTGCGTGCGGTACGCCTCCGCCAGCACCCGCTCCGGCAGGGCGGTGTCGTAGGGGCACAGGATCGTGACGGGCCGTCCGTTGAACGCCAGGTTGATCAGTGCCTCGTGGCGGGTCGCTTCCCATGCCTCCGCCTCGGTGCGCCCGGGCCAGATCGGTTCGCCCACGATGGACGGGTGCCGGTCACGGTGCCGGTCGGCGAACTCCTGGAGCATCGACAGGATGCGCCCGGGGTTGCGTCCGGCCTGCCGCATGTCGACGAAGGTGACGTCTTCGTCCTCGGCGCCGACGGCCTCCCGGAGCAGCTGCAGTCGTGGACCGGGAACAGCGACCAGAACAGGGCGTCCGCCGGTCGCCTCCGCCCGGACGAACTCGCCCACACCTTGCAGGTAGTCCTTCTCCGTGGTGTAGAAGAGGGCAGGGTGGCCGAAGAACGGATCGATCCGGCCCGCCGACGTCGGTGTGTACGTCGTCACCGTCCGACCTCCTGCAGGCCGGGCGCGAGCTCGGGGAAGAGCTCCAGCAGGCGGCGGAGCGCGGGCGGCGCACCGACGAACCGCAGCGGTGTGCCGGACGGACGCCGCCGCGCCGCGTCAGCGATGTGGGCCAGTGCGGCGACGTCGAGGTGGTCGAGGGAGGACAGGTCCAGGGTGATGTCCTGCGCCGGAGAGGCCGCGACAGCGGCTGACGCCGAGGCGGCCACGCGGCGGCTCTCGTAGCCGGCCGATCCGGACAGACGGAAGCCGGGCCCGCCGGCCAGGGGCACGACCGAGAGTCCGGGCCGGGCGTGGGAGCGGGGCGCGGCGCCCGCCCGCGTCAGGTGGGCACCCGTCAGCACGTCGAGGGCGTCGGGTGCCAGCAGGCGGCGGTCGTAGAAGCACCAGGCCGTCAGCGGCAGCTGCTCGAAGACCTCGTGGTGGATGCGCAGCTCGTATTCCAGCAGGCGTTCCGCGCCGGTCATGTGCCGGGCGCCCCAGGACATCTCACCGATCACGCGCAGGTTGGGGTACCCCTGACCGAGGGCGGCCTCGACTGCGCGGCCCCACAGAACGATCATGGCGTCCGGGTCGAAGCGGGCCCCGCTCAGGTAGGTCTCGTCGGCCGTGGTCACCACGAGCTGTCCACGCCGGACCGCGGTGTCGGCGTCGATGCCGCGGTCGGCGAGCGTGCGCATCACGAGGCGGGGGTCGGTGGCGTCCGCGAAGTACTGCACCTGCTCACCCTTGTCGAAGCCCGCGCGAACGAAGGGCACGAGGTGAGCGGCCCATTCGCCGTCGGTGGAGTACTCCACCGCGACATGACGGTCCGCCGCGGCCTCCCCGTCGTGCGATCCGCACACGGCCTGCATCAGATTGCCCCCCTTCCCGCGTGATCCCTTCACCCACCATGGGTGCCTCTCACCGTAATCCAGCGGCGGACCGGCGAACAGCCGATCCGGATGCCGGTCGTGCCGGCTGCCGCGGCGGGCTGGACGGGGCGGCCCGGCCGCGGCCGGGGCGTGGGTTGCGCGACGGCGGATGTGACCGGCGTCACCCCCGACCGGCCTCCGTTGTGTCGATTCCAGGGTTGGTCAGCTGTCGGGTTTCTTCTTCGAGCGCCGAGGGGCGGCGGCCTGGGCGGGGCCAGCGCCGGCCTCGGTCTGCTGGGCGGACACGGCGTTCGTCACGAGCTCGCGCGCGTATGCGGCGTCCAGCCGGCCAGGGCGGAAGAGGATGCGGTACATGATCGGCGCCACGACACGGTCGATCAGCAGTTCCGTCTCGGGCACCGGCTCCCCCCGCTGCACCGCACGGGCCAACATGACGTCGATCTGCTCTGCGGCATACGCGGAACACTGACCGGCATTGGTTCCGTCGGGGTCGCCGAGCAGGGCGTCCCGGATGTAGGCGCGCCCGGGAGGCGAGGCCATCTCGTCGATGAACTGCTCCGCCCACGCGTCGAGATCGGCCCGCAGGCTTCCGAGATCGGCCGGATCCGTTTCCGGGCGCAGTCGTTCGACGGCCACGTCGGACAGGAGTTCCTGCAGGTCGCCCCACCGACGGTAGATCGTGGAGGGGGTCACGCCCGCCCGAGTGGCCACCATCGGGACGGTGAGCGCGTCGCGGCCCACCTCCCCCACGAGTTCACGTATCGCCGCATGGACGGACTCCTGTACGCGTGCGCTGCGCCCGCCGGGGCGGACCATGGGCTTGGGACTCATGCGATCCACCTTAAAGCGATTTTGTTGCTTCTAGGCGGTGGCCGGCGTCGGCGGCCCGCGGGACTGCGTGTCCGGGCGGCCGAGCACGGCGGCCCCCTGCGGCGACGCGACCGCATGCCGGCTGGAACGTCCGCCTTCCCTCAGGCGGCGCGGGGAGCGAGCCGCCCCGCGCCGGCCACCGACTCCTCGTAGACCCGGCCCACACGGAGCACCGTCGCGTCGTGGAAGGGACGCGCCATCAGCTGCATACCGATCGGCAGTCCGGCGCGGTCGTGACCGACCGGCAGGGTGAGGGCCGGGACGCCGGTGATGTTGGCTGGGGCACAGAGGCGGACGTAGCTGTCCGACACGGCCTCGGTCGTGCCATCGGCCCACTCGACGGCTTCCCGCCCCGCCTCGACGGCGGTCATCGGCACCGTCGGCGCGGCGAGGACGTCGATTCCGTCGAACATGCGAGCCCAGGCGTCTCGCATCATGGTGCGGGCCCGCTGGGCGCGGAGGTAGTCGCCCGCAGAGGTGAGTTCGCCGGCCTCCAGCAGGATGCGAACGTCCGCCGCGTACAGGTCGGGGGTGGCCCGTAGCGACCGCTCGTGGTAGGCGGTGGCCTCGGGAACCATCAGCCCCCACTGGACGGCCTGGACGTAACGCGCCATCGGGACCTCGACGTCGACGAGCTCCGCCCCCAGCTCCGCCAGCCGCGCGATCGCGCCGCGTACGGACTCCTCGACCTCGGACGCGACCCGGTCGAAGTAGTGGTTCCGCGGTACGCCGACCTTCAGTCCTCGCAGGTCGCCTCCCGGGAAGCGGTCCGGCATCGGGCCGGACACGCTCGCCGGGTCGCGCGGGTCGTGGCAGGCGGTCGCCGACAGCACCAGTGCGACGTCCTGGACGGTGCGGGCGAGAGGGCCCACGTGGTCCAGGGACCAGGACAGCGAGGTCACGCCCGTGCGGGGGACCAGGCCGTAGGTCGGCTTGAGGCCCACCACGCCGTTCAGGGCAGCGGGGACCCGGATGGAACCGCCCGTGTCCGTGCCCATGGCGAACGTCGCCCCGCCGGCGGCGACAGCTACCGCCGAGCCTCCGCTCGAACCCCCCGCGACCCGGCTGTGGTCCCAGGCGTTGTTCGTCTGCGGAGTGGTCAGGCCGTAGGCGAACTCGTGCGTGTGCGTCTTGCCCAGGAGGACGGCCCCGGCGGCGCCGAGCCGTTCGGCCACCCGGCTGTCGCGTTCCGCCACGTGCCCTGCCCGGACGTGCGAGCTCGCCGTGGTGGGTATCCCCTCTGCGTCGATCAGATCCTTGAGCGCCATGGGGATCCCGTGCAGTGGCCCACGCGGTCCGCTTCTGGAGATCTCCCGTTCGGCGCGGACCGCTGCGGCCAGGGCCGCGTCGGCGGTGACGGTGACGTAGGCGCCCAGCCGTCCTTCGACGGCGGCAATACGGGCGAGCACCGATTCGGTGAGTTCGACGGGGGACAGCTCCCGTGCGCGCACCGCACGGGAGGCTTCGGTCAGCGACAGCTCAAACGGTCGCATCGGCGTCCCCCTGTCCGGCTCGGTAGGAGGACGCGGGAGGGGTCTCGCCGAAGTCGAGCTCGCGCAACGTGCTGATCACGGAGTGGATGTGGTTGGCCGTCATGGCCACTCCTTCGTGTCGGCCGTCCTCGAGGGGGAGCCCCGCCCGCAGCGCCCCTCGGGCTGCCTCTTGGGGGGTGAGTTCGCTGGTCATGGCTTCCTTCCGGGTCTGTGCGGCGCGACAGGCCGGGGCCGGTACAGGACCTCCGGCCACCGTAAAAGCGAATCGTTTGCTTTAGTCGATCGTAAGGACTTACGGTGGCTTAAAGCAAACCAATCGCTTTTAGCACTGGAAGGACCCTCATGCAGAGCGTCCCTGCGGGCCTCGCGCCTCCCCGCACCTCCCCATCCGGACGCCTGCCGTTCGCATTGCACGTCTCGATCCTGGTCGCGCTGCTCGCCGCATCCAGCGCGCCGACCCCGCTGTACCCCCACTACCAGGCTCAGTGGCAGTTGTCGTCCCTCGACATCACCCTGGTCTTCAGCGCCTACGCCCTGGCGCTCCTGATCGCACTGCTGACGACGGGAACGCTTTCCGACCATGTCGGACGCCGTCCCGTGCTCCTGGGGGCGCTCGCGGTCCAGGTCGCCTCCATGGCGCTGTTCGCGACGGCCGGCGGCCTGACCACCCTGATCGGCGCCCGCGTGCTGCAGGGCATCGCGACTGGCGCGGCGACCAGCGCGGCAGGTGCGGCTCTCCTCGACCTGGAAAACCCCGCCCGGCCGGGCCGCCCCGCTCTCGCCAACAGCATCGCGCCCATGACGGGCATGGCGGCCGGCGTCCTGGCAGCCACCCTCATGGTGCGCTTCGCCCCCGTTCCGACGATCACGGTCTACGCGGCCCTGATCGCCGTGTTCGCCGCGCAGGCCATCGCCCTTGCCTCGATACCCGAGACCGTCCGCCGCCGTCCCGGAGCACTGCGCTCGACGCGGCCTCACGTGGCGCTGCCGTCGGCGGCAGCCCACGCTTTCCTGCTCAACGGCGCCGGCGTCGTCGCCGTCTGGGCACTCGGCGGCTTCTATGCATCCCTGGGACCGGCCTTCACACGGCTCATCTCCCCCGGCGGACCCGACTACGCCGCCGGCATGGTCTTCTTCACGCTGACGGCCGTCGCCGCCCCGACGGTGTACTTCACGCGCAGGATGCGTGCCGACGTCTCCGCTCTTCTCGGGAGCTGCGCGGTGATTCCGGCGGCCGTCCTCACCCTGGGTGCCCTCCATCTCGCCGGCCCCGTACTTCTCTTCGCCGGGGCGGCACTGGCCGGGTTCGGCTTCGGAGCCGTCTCCCAGGGTGCACTGCGCGCGGTCGTCGACTCGGTCCCGGCCCAGGTGAAGGGCGGCACGCTCGCCTCCTATTACGTACTCAGCTACCTGGCGATGAGTCTGCCCGCCATCGGCGCCGGCGCCCTCACCGCCGGTTTCGGGCTGCGTGCGGCAGCCCTGGCCTGTGCCGGCTGCGTGGCCGTACTGGCGGCCGTCGCAGTCGCGACGCTGACCGCGTCGCTGCGCAGTCGACGCCGGGCACCGTCCCCGGACACCCACTGTGCGGTGTGCGCGGCCTGCCGGCCACCCGCCTCCCGCCCGGCAACGAGCACCCGCACATCCGCCTCCCCCGACACACCCGCTCCAGACATCTCCGTCCTCGCGACCCGTAACAGGTAAGGAAAAGCGTCGTGTTCACCTCATCGCCAACAACCGAGTCCCTCACTCCCCCCGCCTCTTCCTGGACGGTGGGCGACCACACCGTACGACGCATCGACGAAGTGGTCCTGCCCGCCCGGACCGGTCCGTGGCTGCTGCCCGGGGCAACCACCGACCTCGTGAGCCGGACCCCCTGGCTGAGCCCCGAATTCGTCGACGAACAAGGCGTCCTGCGCCTGGCGAGTCACAGCTTCGCCGTTGAAGTGGACGGCATGCGGGTGCTGGTGGACACCGGCATCGGAAACGGGAAGCGACGCGCCAACCCCGCCTGGCACAACCTGAACAGCGACTACGAAGCACGGCTGCGGGCGGCGGGCTTCACGCCGGAGAGCGTCGACCTCGTTATCCTGACCCACCTCCACGCCGACCACGTGGGGTGGAACACGCGTGCCGAGGGCGACGCCTGGGTGCCCACCTTCCCGAACGCGCGCTATCTCACCTCACGCACCGAGTGGGACTACTGGGCGGGTGTCGACATGGAGGAGGCGCGCCGGCAGATGTTCCGGGACTCGGTCCATCCCGTCCGGGAAGCAAGTCTGTTCGACCTCATCGATGTCGCCGACGAGGGCACGGACGTCGCGCCGGGCATCCGTCTGCTGCCCACCCCCGGCCACACACCGGGGCAGGTAGCGGTGGAACTGAGCAGCCGTGGCGAGACCGCGTTGATCACCGGTGACAGCATCCACCACCCGGTCCAGATGGCACATCCGGAGCTGTGCAGTTGTGTGGATGTCGCTCCCGAACTCGCGGCCAGGACCCGGAACCAGGTGCTCGGCTCACTGGCCGGTACGTCAACTCTCCTGCTCGGGAGCCACTTCCCGCCGCCGACCGCCGGACACGTGCTACGCGAGGACGGCGGGTTCCGACTGGTCCCGGCTCCCTCAGGGGGGTAACGCTCGGCGGCGGCTGAAGCGGATCGGAGCACCCGGGGCGTGCCGCGCACCGAGTCGCACCAAGTCCGTGCGGGGACGTCCCGGGCGTCCGCGACCGGACGGCCCGCGAGCGGCTACGGGACTCCTCCGGCATGCGCTCCGTCGTCACCGACGGTCCGGGCGACGTCATGACCGATCACCGGCTTGCGCCCTTCGCGCAAACCGGCTGTCGGCTGTCCGCTCGACCTGTTTTCCTCGGTACAGCGGGTCCGGGCACACTCACTGCTCGTTCAAACTCGCCTGACCTGCGATGACGACCCTTTGAGCCGCGCAACCGCAGGTCAGACGTCCTTCGCGGCCTTTTCGAGAATCGCCACGCACTCCACGTGATGCGTCATCGGGAACAGGTTGCACGAGAGAAATTCGGAGACAGCCAGGTCAGAAGGTGTCTCTCGGCCCTTCGAGAGGCTGGTAGATCCTCAGAGCGTCAAACAAGCGTCATGACCAGTGCATGCGCCGGCCTCTCCTTCCCACACCTGCTGATGTTGCAAAGAGCGACGCCGGTCTGGCCGGGTGAGGCCGAGACACACCTCGAACACTTCGCGATCAAGCGCAAGACCGTCACCGGCCTCGTCGACCGGCTCCCCGCATCCCCACGGAGCTACCCGAGCACTCGGACCGCCCGATTGTGAGGCCCTTCGTGAACATCGCGCTCCCTCAGCCCCGACGACTCTTGCGAGCCGGGCGGATACGAACTGCTCGGTTGGATCGGACAGGGCTGGACGGGCGGCGACTCCCAAGGCTCCCGGCAGCGGTCGGGCCGTGGTCCAAATCAGGGATTGGCCCGGGCTATTCCCCTATGGTCGGAGGGTCGGCCATAGGGACGCTCATCCCCAGTGCTCCTCCTGGTAACGCAGGAGGTCATCGCCGTGGAGTTGTTTGGTGGCGTTGCCGACCCGGACCCAGAAGTCGGTGGCGCCATTGCCGCCCTTGGCGGGCTTGGCGAACACGGGCTTACCTGCCGCCGCAACGCTGATCTGGCAGACGACATTGCCGGAGATCTCCGGGAAGCGTACGCGGACGGTGGTCGCTGTCGGGGTCGACAGACTGTTGTCGAGCAATTGGCGTACGAAGAGCTCATACCCGTCGACGCTGGCCTGGGACTCCAGAGTGGTGAGGTCGTTCTCGATACCGAGGACGGTTCCATCGTCGGCGACACCGATGAACAGGTTTCCGCCCTCACCGTTGAGAAAGCCGCAGACGGCCTTGACGATGTTGTGCCGTAGGGACTTGTCGGCCTGCTGAGTGTGCACGTTCCAGCGAGCGCTGGCCTTGAACTCGGTGCCCTGGGACTCGCCGGCGGCGATCATGTCGGCCGGGGTGGTTGGGACGTATGCGGGGCGTTCCCCTGTGAGGGTTTCGAACGCCTCCCGCACGACCTTGGCGATGAGCTGGCGTCGCCGTTCCAGGAAGGTGAAATAGTCGAGCTGCTGCCAGCCGACCGGGAGTGCGTGCCACCGCACCTGCCGCTCGAGCACCACCGGGTCCATCGCGTCCGTGATTCTCGGCCAGTAGTCATGTGGTGCGTCGGTGTTGGACGGCTCGCCTGCCGGCCACGTCACATAGGCCATGTTGCCGATGGCATTGACTTGGCGTCGGTCGGTGATACCCATTCCGGCGAGCACCTTGCGGTGGAACAGGTTGTCTCGGTCGACAGCCTTGGCGGGTTGGACTGAAGGGTCCAGCAGATCACGGATTCGCTGGTTACCGAAGAGCATCTCGGCGTCAAGGATGTTGAGCGCCGCCTGGTAGGCGAACAGCACCGGTGAACGCGACGAGGATGTGTCCAGCCGGTTCGGCAGGGAGATGTCCCAGTAGTCGCCGGTGAAGTTCGCTGCGATGATCCGGGCGAGTTCCGCGGTGAAGGCTTGGCCGTCACCTGGCGGCAGATTGCCGATCCGGCCCAGGTCGAACTCCATCTGGGACTCCGGCGAGTTGGAGTACCGACCGGTGGTGTGTGCCATGAAGAACCACCGTCCGATCACGGGACGGAGTTCATCGACCGTCAGTCCGAAGTCGTGGCGCCCGATCAGCCAGATCGCGTAGCTGTACAAAAGGGCGTTGTCGGAGGTGATCATCTTGCGACTGCGGAAGCCGGCCGCTGTGACGCACTGGAAGAACTCGTGCCAGCTGGCCAGGTCCAGGACCTTTGTGTGTGCTTGGGCGAGCCGGTCGAACTGCTCCTGCCGTCGAGCGGCGGTGACCTTGCCGGTTTCAAGGTCCTTTCCTCGCAGGACGCTATAGACGTGCTGCAGCCGGGCGCGCCGGAAGGCGACAGCAACGGCTACGCGCAGCAGCTGGTCCGGGCTGGGGTCCAGGAAGGCGTTTCGAGGGCTTGGACCGGGGGGTCCTGCGACCACCGCACCACGACAGAAGTCTTCGAGCTGGCGGCGGCCCTTCTCCCAATGCACTGACATCAGGGTGAGGATGAAGTCGGACTGGTTGAGCTTCACTCCTTCGGAGTTGATGCGCACGAAGATGTCGGCGACCTGCTCCTCGCTGGCTGAGGCACCCAACTCCACAACCTGGAAGCGGAACTCGTGCAGGTCCCGGACCCTGTCAACGCGCTCTTCGAGCTCATCCTTGGCAGCGTCCGACAGGGGTTGAGCGCTGGCCTGTTCGAGCCGTTGGAAGAACTGCCGGACGGTGGGCTTGTAACCACCTTGGGCCCAGAGTGCGGTGATGTCCGGAATGAAGTGGGCGTTACGTTCGATCGCCGCGTCCGTAACCTCGAACGTCTGGTCTTCCGGGTGGAACGCGATACGGACGTTGATTTCGTCGAAGGACTTGGTGACGATCTTGTGTCCAGTAAGGACAGCGAATAGGGCCGTGAGCCGCTGCTGCCCGTCAACGACCAGCAACTGCGGTGCCCGATCACCGACTTCCGTCCCGATCTGACGCGTCCCCACCTCAGCGCCGGTCTCCCAGAACATCAAGGTGCCGATCGGGTAGCCCCGATACATGGAGTCGAAGAGATCGCGGGTCTTTGCCGCGGACCAGACGAAGGGGCGTTGAATGTCTGGTAACCCGATACGACCGCCTTCGATGTTCTCGATCAGGTGCCGGAGTGTGTAGCCAGTGTCGCGATACAGAGTGGGTGGCACAGCCGAGGGCTCCTAACGTCTGAGGGCAACTGGTAGGCGGAAGCGGTCATGGCGCGGGAACAACTTCAGGTTAGCCTGCGTCACCCTGACCGAGCAGCGCCTCTTCTGTCCGGGGATACGGCTGGCCGACTCGCTCGCCTCCGGAGGAATACCGCAGGGCGGTAGACAGATCGGCACCGGTACCTCTTGACGCCCCCGAGATCGTCACCATTGACACAGGCGGGCTGCACAAGTTGGTCGGCCCGCACCTGACGGGTCGTCGCAACGACTGGTACCAGCGAGGGCACTGGTCGCCAACGGCCACTCGTGTCCAGACCGGCTCTACCTCATCGACAGATCGGAGCGCATCCAGGTACCAAGGACGCCAGGTCGCTCGACGTTTCCGGCAAGCGCTCGCCGACGTCGGGCAGGGAGGCTCCGCCGGGTCAGCGGCTCAGGCAGCAGTCCCGTGGATGTTCAAGTGGGCACTGTCACGTACGGACTGTGGGCCTCAGACAACTCCGGTGATCTTGAAGGCAGCCCAGAACAGCGGGTTCGCTTCGGCCTGTTGATCGAGGAGATGCCTCCAGTCCGGAAGTATTGCGTCGATGGCTGATTCGGCATCGCACACCGGACCTGCCTCAGAGGGCACGCGCCACCGGTGCTCACGTAGGTAGCGGATGGTGTTGGCGTAAGCGCTGTGGGAGTCCGCGCCGGCACCGAGATGTGCGTGGAGCACGGCGGAGAACACGACACCTTGCAGGTCAGTGATGTCCCACAGGGTGGAGATGACCGCTTTCGCGCCGCGGGCGAGAAACGCGGACTCGATGCTACGCAAGGTCTGCACGGTACGGCCGGTGCCTTCGTGCGTGCCCGTTCTGCAAGCGTTCAGGACGACCAGGTCGACACTGGAGAAGACTCCGTCGGCGAGGATCCCGCTGGAAGTGAGCATGGCCTCTCCGAGTGAACCACCGTGCAGAGCGAGTCCGGCAGCCCAGCGATTTGGGTGTGTGAGGCCGTGTGCCGCGACGTGGACGATCCGGGCCATGGGCATCATGTGCAGAGCGCGGGCCGGAGTCGCCTTGTCCTGCGTGAGAACCTCCACGCTGTCGTGAAGACCTGCGATCACGTGGGCTTCGCACAGCGGGCCGCCAATCTGCTCGAGGCCTGGGAGGTGACCACCCCCGTGTGCCACCACCAGCACCTCGATCGCAGCCGCTTGCCGCTGGGATCTCTCGATGGCGGACACGAGTCGAGCCGTAGGGGCGTAGACCACCTGATCGAAAGCATCGATCAAGGTGGAGGTGCGGGCGGTGTCGAGCGGAGCTGCGTGGAGGGGCAGGAGCTCCAGCGGCGCCGTGGGGCTGAGCACCAACCGACGGAACTCCTGGGGTGCGGCCGTCTCGATGATGGCTTGAGCCGGTCCACCGCACTCGGCAATCAGCTGCTCCAGGTAGTCGTGCCACACGCGTCGAGGGTGATCCGGTGCTTGCCGCGTCCATTCACCGACCGCACCGGCGAGCGGTACGAGGGGAAACTCCTCGCACGTGACCAGATCGAAGTACGGCTGGCCCGCACGGGTGCGACACACCGCAAGCTGGAGGGTTCCATGCCGGTTGATGAGGTGGACGAACGCCGTTTGTTCGTCCACTGAGGGTTTGTCGGAGTAGTCACTCCATCGCGCCTTGCCGTTCCCTCGCCTCGTGGCCGCCCGAAGGAGCTCCAGAGTGCGCTGCTTGGCCTCGGCGGCGGCCTTCAGCTCCGCGTCTTCATCCGGTGGGCTTTTCCTGTCGAGCAGGGCGACAGCGCGCCGAGAACGTACCCAGGCTAGGTGGCGTGCGGCTTCCATGAAGGACGCGTACTCAGCGACGTCGGACTCCAGGGCGAGCTCGTCATGGATGTCCTCGCCCTTCGCGGTTTCGCAGGTCTGGAAGGCGACCTCTGCGGCCTGATCGTGACCTTCGAAAGCGATCCTCTGCCTGATCGTCTGCGTCTCGTCCCCAACCAGCCGACGGAGCGCTGAGATCGCGGCTTCCTTGGCCCGGGCACACGTCTCTTCCGGCAGACCGAGCCGGATGCTGCCCACGGCCCTGAGCTCACCGTCACCGACAAGCCGGACGACGCTGAGGCGGGCGTAGCCAACGGTCGCAAGATGCAGGAGCTCCCAAGCATGTTCCACCCACGAGAGGGAGTAGGTGTACGGGGCCCGGAACGGAGGATCGGGGTCGGCCGGAAGCCTGGGGAACTCGAACCACAGCCTCAGACCGTCACCGTAGTCCTCGACTCCGATGCCATGCTGTGTCGGCGGCTCCATCAACGTCCGCACGGCCGCCATATGCGTGTCCGTCTCCACTGCGGCCAGCCAAACGGGGTGAGGACCTGCCTGTCTGTGGAAGAAGCGGGTACCGCACGTGATGACTTCCTCGGTCATCCAGTCGGGCACCGAGCAGTTGCCGATGACGGAGTCCGGATGCCACAACAAGGCGTCGTCTGGATCCAGTTCGGCTCTATGCAGGCCCCAGCCCGCCCGAAGGCACATCTCACCGTACCGTTCGTCCTCCGTCATGGGCGTGATCAATTTGAGCTCATATGCCGTCAGGTGGGGAGCCATTTGGCTCATCTGGGCATCCCACGCGTCGAGATCCCTGCGTAAACCCGTCAAGAGCTCTGGCGAGAGGCCCCTGACGCGCTGCACGGTCTCTTCCAGTTCGGCGCGGTGGTGCCAGCGCTTCGCGACCTCTATGAGGTCCGGTCGGTCAGCCAGCCCCGGCCTGATGCTCAGGAAATCACCAGGGAGGGTGATCTTCATTAAGCCTCTGGTGACGAGGAACTCCGCGCACGTCCGTGCCGTTCCGGTGGCGGACTGCTGCAGGAGATCCGGGGGCAGGAAGACGAAGGGATCCTCCAGATTGTCCAGGAGTGTGTCGACAAGCCGGTCGTTCTCAAAACACCAGACCGCCGTGAGCTCGTCGCGGACCTTCTCTCGTGGGTGTGTCGACAGTCGGCGTCCCGCCCACAACTCGATCAGCAGGGCGTGGAGTCCGTTCACGTCCCACCACCTTTCCCACGGCACCCCACCCCTACGAACCGTGCGCAGGACAGGCATGACGAGGTCGCGGGCCACCACCGATCCGGGCACCCCCGGGAGGACGAGACCGGTCGATCGGAGCTGATCGCCGATGATCCGCGGAGAGCGACACCCCGTGTCCTCCATGGCGACGCGGGTCAGCACGGCGGCAAGCGTCAGTTGATCGTTCGCGACCCACGAGGGGAACATGTCGGATCGGCATGTCTCGGGTCTGAGTTCGTGGCAGACCCGTGCTGCGAGACCGTCAGCCCATGTGGTGCGCAAACGAAGCAGATGGTCCCGCATCAGTTGTCCCGGCCTCCCCGACAGTGAGCATTCGCCACGCCAGTATGTCTGCGGTACCCGCAAGTCATGGTGGAATCAGGGGACTTCCAGTCACCAGGTCACGAGGATCCTGCACCCGCTGTTCGGAAGGGCATACGACGATGCCGCACGCGCCCACCACGGTCACCCAGGTCGTGATCGTTCTCCTTCTGGTGCTACCCGGCGTGACCTACCAGTTCGTCCGCGAACGCGCCCGTGGTCCGGTGCCGGGTCACAGGGACCTCGGAGAACGCGTACTCCGAGCCGTCACCGCGGGCATCGCCCTCAACGCCCTGTACGTCCTGCTCGCCGGTCCGTGGTTGGTGCGTCTCGTCCATGACCGTCGCCGGGGCTGGCTGACCGGCGTGGCCGACAGCCCTCGCGTCACCGCGCTGACGGCGACGACCCTGTTGATCGTGGTGCCGGCCGCCGCCGCCTGGCTCATCTCATGGCTGAGCTCTCGGGGAAGCAGGTCCGCCTACGATCCGATCCCCACGGCGTGGGACAAGGTCTTCCAACGCCGGAGTCACTGTCTGGTACGCGCCCGCATGAAGAGCGGCCTCTGGGTGGGCGGGTACTACGGGGAGAGGTCCTACACCTCTGGCTACCCGGAAGCCGCAGACCTGTACCTGCAGACGACATGGGCCATGTCCGGCGCCGGCTCGTTCGAACACCCGCTGCCGCATTCCGGCGGGATCTATATTCGGATGGACGATGTGGAGTTCCTCGACTTCGTCGAGGTACCTCCCGGGGGCGAAGAGGGAGACACGGCAGGTGACCGAGACACGACCGCAGTTGGATCCCAACGGGAAGAGGGGGTACCGGCCCGTCGGCAATCGGCCCGAGCCGACGCAGGCTCCGCCGACGCCGCCTCCGGTCGCTGAGCCGGACACCGGCGCCGGCGCCGGCACGACCGACGAAGAGTGACGCGAGGCGTCCGCCCCGCAGAACCGCCACGCCTTCCCCACGGCCCGGATCGGGGTTCGCCCGCGTCACCCGGGCTGAGTGGCATGCCCTTCCCTCAGGGCGTGGTCTAGCTTGGCAGGGGGCTGCCCGTCCCGGTTCGACCGTGCTGAAAGTGAGGCCTCAGGTGCACATCGCCCCCCTCGGTCCCGAGGACCCCGCCGAGCTGGGCGGTTACGAACTGCTCGGCCGCATCGGGCAGGGCGGGATGGGCCAGGTGTACCTGGGCGAGTCGCCCGGCGGGGAACCGGCCGCCGTGAAGGTGATCAAGCCGTCCGTGGTCGACTCCGAGACGCGGACGCGGTTCGCGCAGGAAGTGGAGATCCTCAAGACGATCTGGGGTGCCCGGATCGCCGCTCTGCTGGACGCCGACCCGGATGCCGAGCGCCCCTGGCTGGCGACCGAGTATGTCGAGGGCCTCGACTTGAGCCGGCACGTGGCCTCCCACGGTCCGCTCCCCGCGCTGCTGGTGGCGGCCCTGGGCGCGACGCTGGCCGAGGCCCTGGCCACCGTGCACCGTCAGGGTCTGCTCCACCGCGATCTGAAGCCGGCCAACGTACTCCTCGGCCCGAACGGACCGAAGGTGATCGACTTCGGGCTCGCGGTGTTCGCGGAGTCGAACGTGTCGCTGACCGCGCCGCACACGGTCGTCGGCACGCCCTCCTGCATGCCGCCGGAGCAGGCGAACGGCGAGAAGCCCCTGACCCCGGCAGTCGACGTGTACGCCCTGGGCGCGGTCCTGCTGTTCGCCGCCTCGGGCCATCTGCCCTACCGTGCCGACAACGTCCATCTCCTGTTCCACCAGGTCGTCGACCCCACGGTCGCTCCGGACCTGTCCGGGGTCCCGGACGAGCTCGTGCCGCTGCTTGGCGCCATGCTGGCCCACCGCCCGCAGGACCGGCCGGATCTCCCCGAGGTCGTCCGCGGTTGCCGCGTGCTGATCGAGGCACAGGGGCTGAAGGTGGCCCAGGTGCGCCGCAGGCTCACCACGTATACGGCCGCTCCGACCCATGTCCTGGACGATCTTCTCGCCGTCGGCCGTGCGTCCGGACCCGAGGTCCGCACGGAGCCCGGGGCCGCCGTAACTCCTCCCCTGCCCCCGCCTCCCGGACGGGAACGGGACGCGGCGGACTCCTGGCCCGCTCATCGACGGCAGGACGGCTCCCCGGCCGGCCCCGTGGTTCCACCGGTGCCCGCTTCGGCGCGGACGCCTGCCGATCCCCGTCTCCTGCTTCGCCGTGACGACACCTCTCCGGAGCCGTCCGCCGACGCATCCGCCGACTCCACGCCCGCCGCCCGGGCCAGGCCTCAGCCCGGGACCACAGCTGCCGGTCCGGACCAGGAACCGACCACCGCGACGCCCGCCGCTCCGCTGTCCCCCCGCCGCTCCTCCGGGCGCGGCAGAGCGGACCGGCCCTCCGCGCGGGCTTCGGCGCAGGCCCGGATCACAGCTTGGCGGCTGCGCGAGGCGTATGCGGCCGGTGCACCCTTCTGACCCGTACGCCCCCGAGACCCGCGATAATGGGCGGGCCCTGGAGGAGGGGCCCATACCCGCACGATCGACCCGCTTCAGGAGGCCACCGGTGACCGCCGTCCAGACCAGCGCGGAGCAGACCGGCGTAGAACAGGCCGGTGCCACGAGCGGCCAGGACCAGTATCCGGCCGGTGCCCTGGTGGTGGTGCGGGACGAGGAATGGCTGGTCAAAAGCTCGATGCCGACGTCCGACGACGGTACGCGCATCGAGGCGACGGGGGTGTCGGAGTTCGTCCGCGACCAGGAGGCCGTGTTCTTCTCCGGCCTGGACCGCATCGAACTGCTCGACCCGGTCGCGACCACGCTCGTCATGGACGACTCCCCGAACTACCGCCGCTCCCGCCTGTTCCTGGAGGCGGTGCTGCGCCGCACCGCCCTGCCCCAGTCCGAGCATCGCCTGGCGCTGGCCGACTCGTTCCTGATGGACCCGCTGCCCTACCAGCGGCGCCCCGCCCAGCTGGCCCTGTCCGGCGCCAACCTGCGCCCGCGGCTGCTGATCGCGGACGTGGTGGGCCTCGGCAAGACCCTGGAGATCGGGCTGACCCTGGCCGAGCTGATCCGCCGCGGCCGGGGCGAGCGCATCCTGGTGGTCACCCCACAGCACGTGCTGGAGCAGTTCCAGCACGAGCTGTGGACGCGGTTCGCGATCCCGCTGGTACGGCTGGACTCGGTGGGCATCGAGCGGATCCAGCGGGAGATCCCGGCCGGCCGCAATCCGTTCACCTCGTTCAAGCGGGTCATCGTCTCCATCGACACCCTCAAGAACACCGACCAGTACCAGCACCACCTTGAGCAGATCCGCTGGGACGCGGTCGTCATCGACGAGTCGCACAACCTGATCAACCGTGGCTCGCTGCGCAACCAGCTCGCGCGCACCCTCGCGCCCCGCACCGACGCCCTGATCCTGGCCTCCGCGACCCCGCACAACGGCGACGCGAAGTCCTTCGCCGAACTGATCCGGCTGCTGGACCCGGTGGCGATCCGCGACCCGGAGAACTACCGCGCCGCCGACATCGAGCACCTGTTCATCCGGCGGACGAAGATCAGCCCGGAGGTCCGCGAGCAGATGAAGGGGCAGTGGGCGGACCGGGGGCCCTCCCGTTCGGTGCACTGTCCGGCCACCCCCGCGGAGGAGCGGATCTTCGAGGAGCTGGCCGCCGTGTGGCTGCCCGGGGACGGCGGCACCTCGGTCAGCGCGGTCCCCCTCTTCCCCTACACCCTGCTGAAGTCGTTCCTCTCCTCCCCCGCCGCGCTGCGGGCCACGGTCTCCGCGCGGATCAGGACGCTGGAGAAGAAGGAGGACCGGCGGGGCACCGAGGCCGAACTCGCCGCCCTGCACCGGCTGTCGGAGCTGGCCGCCGGCCTTACCGAGGCGGACTCCGCGAAGTTCGCCGCCCTGGTGCGGCTGCTGCGCGAGGAGGTCGGGGTGGGGCCCGCCTCCGAGACGCGGGTCGTGGTGTTCTCCGAGCGGGTCCAGACCCTGGAGTGGCTGGCCGGGGTGCTGCCCGCCGCCCTCGGCTTCCGTGGCCGCGCGGCCCGCGACTGCGTCCGTGTCATGCACGGCGGCCTCTCGGACGAGCAGCAGATGGACCGGGTCGAGGAGTTCGGCCTGGCCGACACGCCCGTCCGGGTCCTGCTCACCGGTGACGTGGCCTCCGAGGGCGTCAACCTGCACCGGCAGTGCCATCAGCTCGTGCACTACGACGTGCCGTGGTCGCTGATCCGCATCGAGCAGCGCAACGGCCGTATCGACCGGTACGGGCAGGCCCACCCGCCGGAGTTCCGGGCGCTGATCCTCACCAGCGAGGTGGCGGGCGCGAAGGACGACACGGTGGTCGCCGAGCGGCTGCTGGAACGCGAGGACCAGGCGCACCGCTCGCTGGGTACGGCGGAGGCGGTGACCGGCCTGTACCGGGCGGAGGCGGAGGAGCGGTCCCTCATCCAGGACCTGCTGCGGGGCAGGACCGTCGACGAGTCCCTGGACACGCCCCGCTCCGGGTCCGACGGCCGGGACGCCGGTCTGGACGACTTCCTCGCGGACTTCTTCGGCTCGGTGGACGCGACCGCGAAGAGGGCCGGCGACCCGGATGCCGACGGACGCGACGAGCCGTCTTTGGCCGGGACGCCCTCGTCGGCCGACCGTGACGACGCGAGCCCGGTGCTCCCCCGCCTCTTCGACTCCACCGCCCACTTCGTGGACGAGGCGCTGCGCGAGGTGTATCCGGACGCCCGGGACCGGCTGGAGCTCGACCGCGACCAGCAGTCCGGGCTGATCTCCTTCCGCCCGCCGGCGGAACTGATCCACCGTCTGAAGGCCCTGCCGTCGGACTACCTGCGCGAGCAGCGACTGCGGGAGCGGCTGCTGGTGACCTTCAACCGCCGCCTCGCCGAGCACTCCCTCCAGCGGGCCCGGCAGTCCTCCACGTCGAGCTGGCCCGAGATCTCCCTGCTCACGGACCTGCACCCGGTCGTCGAATGGCTCACCGACAAGGTCCTCGTCGGCCTCGGCCGCCAGGAGGCGCCGATGATCACGGCGAACGTGGAGGAGCCGGTCTACCTGGTCCAGGGCGTGTACTCCAACAAACTGGGCCGGCCCACCGTCGTGAAGTGGATGGGCGTGACCTGGCGGCAGACCGCCACTTCGACCGAGCAGGGGCAGAAAAAGCTCATCTGGGAGGGACTGGCCGTCGACGACATGGTGTCCCTGCTGCGGCGTGCCGGTGTCGGTCCCGCCATGGCTAACAAGCGGGGCTACCGCGACCCCGGCCCCCTGCGCGCGGTCCTCCCCCGCGTGCTGGAGACGGCCGAGGCCTTCCTCAACGCCCACCGCGACGCCTGGGACGCGCCGCTGCGCCGGCCCGTCGAGGAGTACAAGCTGCGGCTCGGTGCCTGGGAGCAGCCCACGTTGGGCGGGGAGCGCACCCGCGAACGCCTCGTCGATCTCGCCGACTCGCTGCTGACGACGGGCAGGCCCCTGCTGCGGGTCCTCGCGGTGCTGGTACCGGACACCGACACCGACACCGCCCGGGGGAACGGCGACGGATCCCGTCCCGTCTCCCTTTCGGACCTGTCGTCGTCCCCCTTCCGCTACTCGCCCCCGCCCGCCGCCCTGTGACCCCGGTCTGTGACCCCCTGAGAGAAGCCCTGTCATGACGTACGACTCCCTGGTCAACCGTGGCGACTACTTCTCGGCTCACTACCTGGCCGAGGTGCTGCCGAAGGATCTCAAGTCGGGCCTGCTCCAGAAGTGGAAGGAGCGCGAGGAGGCGGCGAAGCCGCCCGCCGGGCACGACGGCGGAACCGACGAAGAGTCGTCCGCATCGCCGACGCCCGGCCGGGCGGAACTCCCGGTGACCCCGCGTGTCGGCCTGCGGGCGCTGCGCCGGGACTACTTCCGCGCGCGGTCCTCGTTCGCCCTCCCCGAGGACGAGGACGGCATCATCACCGTCCGGGACGCCGACGACGACGCCTTGACCTACGAAAAGCCGGCGTGGCGGGAGCGGGTACGGGCGCTCAACGCCGAGGTGCTGCGCGCGCTCGGCTACGACGCGAAGCCGCGCGTCCTCTCCGTCGAGCGGGCGGGCCGGGGGTACGAGGTCCCGGTCGCCCACGCCGAGAAGGGCCTCGTCGCGCTGGACTGCGGCTGGGCCGCCGAACCCGACGCCGCCCTCGACCCGAGGGGCCGGGGTCGCCTGCTGGAACCGGTGCCGCTGGACGGCCCCGACCCGGTGGAGACCGGCTCCAAGCTCGCCTCCTTCCTGTTCGCCTGCGAGGAGCCGCCCCGGTACGTGCTGCTGCTCGGAGGCGGGGTGATCGTGCTCGCCGACCGCGCGGTGTGGGGCGAGGGACGCTATCTCGGCGTCTCCCTGGACACCGCGCTCCAGCGCAACGACACCCGGGCGGGCGGCGAACTCGACACGGTGGCCGCGCTGTTCGGCGCGGACTCGCTGCGCGTCCCGGAGGAGGGCGGCGAGAACCCGCTGGCGGAACTGGTCGGCAAGTCCGCCAAGCACGCGGTCGGGGTCTCCAGCGAACTCCGCGACGGCCTGCGCAAGAGCGTCGAGCTGATCGCCAACGAGGTGCTCCAGCGGCTGCGCGACCAGGGAGTCCGCCCCGAGGACATCGGCGAACTCCCGGACCTGGGGCGCCGGTTGACCCGGGAGTCGCTGCGCTACCTCTACCGGATCCTGTTCCTGCTCTACGCGGAGGCCCGCCCCGAGCTGGGCATCCTGCCCGCCGACTATCCCGAGTACCAGCAGGGGTACGGACTCGGCCGGCTCGGTGAACTCGTCGCCGAGCGGGAGCCGGTGAGCGACACCGCCCGCAAGGGCTTCTACCTGTACGAGTCCCTGGACCTGCTGTTCCGCAAGGTGCAGGACGGCTACCGCGCCCGCCGCACGCACGGCGTGGAGGCGGCCGACGCCGACGCGGCGGACGCGCGGATCAGCGAGGACGTCGGTCTACGCTTCGAGCCGCTGCACAGCAAGCTGTTCGAGCGCGACGCCATCCGTCTGATCGGCGCGGACAGCCTCCCCGATCCGCGGTACGACTCGGACGAGGCCCTGGCACGCGGCGAGTCCGTCCGCTACCTGGACACCCGGCTGCGCAACGCCACCCTCCACCAGGTGCTGCACAGCCTGATGATCACCCAGGGCAAGCGGGGGGAGCGCGGCGGCTTCATCTCGTACGCGCAGCTCGGCATCAACCAGCTCGGCGCGGTGTACGAGGGCCTGATGTCGTACAGCGGCTTCATCGCGGGCGAGGAGCTGTACGAGGTCGCCAGGCACGGTGACCCGAAGGACGGTTCCTGGCTCGTCCCCGCGTCGAAGATCGCCGACTACGACGACTCCGTGTTCGTACGACGCCGGGACCGGCTCACCGGCGAGGACCTGCGCGTGCGGTACGCGCCGGGCACGTTCGTGTACCGCCTCTCCGGGCGGGACCGGCAGACCTCCGCGTCGTACTACACGCCGGAGTCGCTGACGCGGGTCACCGTGCAGCTGGCGCTCCAGCAGCTCCTCACCGAGGAGACGGAGGCGAAGGATCTGCTGAGCTGGCGGATCTGTGAACCCGCCCTCGGCTCGGGCGCGTTCCTCAACGAGGCGATCAACCAGGTCGCGGCGGAGTACCTGCGGCGCCGGCAGGCGGAGCTGGGCGAGTCGATCGACACCGAGCAGTACGCCGTCGAACTCCAGAAGGCTAAGGCGTACATCGCGCTGCACAACTCCTACGGCGTCGACCTCAACGAGACGGCCGTGGAGCTGGCGGAGGTGTCGCTGTGGCTCAACACCATGCACCCCGGCATGGAGGCGCCCTGGTTCGGCCTGCACCTGCGGCGCGGCAACTCCCTCATCGGCGGCCGGCGCGAGGTGTATGGGGCGGAGCGGCTGAAGAAGGGGGGCTGGCTGGGGACCACTCCCGAGCGCTTCCCGCTGGCGGAGGCGGTGACGGGTGCGTCGCTCCCGGAGGGCTCGGTGCACCACTTCCTCCTCCCGGCGAAGGAGTGGGGCTCGGTCGCCGCCGAGAAGGAGGCGAAGGCACTCGCCCCGGCGGAGGCGAAGGCGCTGGGCACGTGGCGGAAGGCGATCACGAAGTCGCCTTCGGCGAAGCAGACGGCCCGGCTCCAGGGGCTGGCCCGGCGGGCCGAGTACCTGTGGGGTTTGGTCGTACGACGGCTGGAACTGTCGGAGCGGTACATCTCGCGCGACATCCGGGTGTGGGGAGCGGAGGACGACTGGCTGCGCCGGCCGAAGGCCGCAGTGCAGCGGGACGCGATCCTCGCCGACCTCCAGGCGGAGGACACCCCTTACTGGCGCCTCAAGACGCTGATGGACGCGTGGTGTGCGCTGTGGTTCTGGCCGGTGCAGAACGCCGCTCTGCTGGACGGTACGGATGAGCGGTACGCGCGGGCGGAGGCGCTGGCGGCGCGGGCGGCCGAGTTGGAAGTGGTGAGCGCGGAGGGTGGTGCGGAGAGCGGCGCGGACGATGTGCTGCTGGCCTGGGAGGCGGACGCGTTGCCGGGCTTTACCGCCGAGCCACAGCAGATGACACTGACGCGGGACTCCGTGTCGCGTCGCCGCACCGGTCGCCGCAAGGAGCAGATCAAGAGTGAGCGCCGTGACGTCATCGCGCTCACCGATCTGGACGACTGGATCGACTTCGCCGAGGCGCTGCTGGGCACGCAGGATGTGCCGGAGGAGTCGCTGGTGTCGACGTTCGACGACCTTGACGACCTGTCCCGGTACGAGGACGAGTTGCCCGAGTGGATGGGCATGGACCGCTTCCAATTGCTGGAGGAGCGGTTCCTGTGGGCGGGCGCGGCGAGGGATGTGGCGCGGGCGCAGGGGTTCTTCCACTGGGAGCTGGAGTTCGCCCAGGTGTTTGCGCGGGGTGGATTTGAGTTGCAGGTGGGGAATCCGCCTTGGGTTCGGCCTACTTGGCAGGAGGATCAGGTTCTCGCGGAACTGGAGCCCTGGTTCATGCTCGCCAGCAAGCCAAGCGTGGCGGAATGGCGCCTCCGCAAGGAAGAAGTGCTGAGCATGCAGGCGACGAACCAAGAATTTCTCCTAGCCGAGTTGGCCGCGCATGCAGGCACCGCCGCAGTACTGGGCAGCCCAGCACTGTTCCCGCTACTCCTCGGAACCTGGGGCGATCTCTATCGAGCCTTCATGGCACAAGTCTGGCGACACATCACAGCGAACGGCAGCGCTGGCATGCTCCACCCTGATACGCATTTCGGTGGCGTGCGCGAGGGTGCTATTCGAGCTGCTGCTTATCGACATCTCCGAATCCATGCGCATTTCGTTAATTCAGCCAACTGGGCTTTTGAAGATCTCGACCGTGGCTGGGAGTTCGGAATGCACATCTACGGCACGCCGCAGGAACCCGACTTCCTACACGTCAGTGAACTTCGCGGTGCCGAAGTTCTCTCTAATTCGCTAGACCATGACGGCAGCGGGCAACTACCAGGCATCAAGCACAACGGCTCATGGGACATCCGGCCGCACAGTGAGCGCGTAGTACGGGTAACAACTCGGCTTCTAGCCAGTTGGCAGGCGTTGACAGGCTCAGAGGGCGGAGCGACACAGAGCCCTCTGCTTCATCCCGTCCTCGCCAGCGAACAAGGAGCGATCGAAGCACTAGCCGCCTACAGAAAGAGCCTTGACGCTGCTAGCCCAATGATCTCAGAGGGATATAACGAGACTAACGCTAAAAAGGCTGGCTTGATCCGCTGGGGCAATCAGACCGTCTCCGAGATTGCAGACGTCATCCTTCAAGGGCCACACTTCGCATCAGCTCTACCTTTCTCAAAGGATCCGCGGATCCCCTGCCGAAGCAACAGGGATTGGGACTCACTCGCACCGACAGCACTCCCCGAGACACCTACCCGAGTCACGAATTACGTGCGCGCCACCGACGAGGTTACATACCTGGCAGCCCAGGACTCCTGGATGGGAAGGCCATCCACTACGTACTTCAGGTTGGCCTGGCGGAAAATGATCCCCTTCAACACCAGCCGCAGCCTGCAAGCTGCCCTAATCCCTCCCGGCCCTGCCCATGTTGACGCGGTGCGCTCGATGGCACTCTCAGATAATCGCCTGACAGTTCTGAACGCTGGCTTCTGGGCATCGCTACCTTTGGACTACGTACTGCGTATCACCGGTCGCTCGAATCTTCACGTCTCTGAGGCCCGGAAGATGCCAGCGCCCGACCCCCAACATCCTCTGGTCTCGGCCTTGCTCCTCCGCTCTCTCCGCCTGAATGCCCTCACCACCCACTACGCCCCCCTCTGGGCGGAACTGTTCGATCCCCGTTGGGCAGGTTACGAGGACTGGGCGAACCCCGATTGGCCTTACCTCAAGCCCCTCGCCGCAGGACTCAAGCCGACATGGGAGTACGGCGCCCCTCTCCGCACCGAGCACGAACGCCGAGCCGCCCTCGTAGAACTCGACGCCCTCGTATCCGTCTGGCTCGGCATCACAGCCGACCAGCTTGCAGCCATCTTCAAGTCGCGCTACCCCCAGCTCTACGACTACGAGTCGGCGACCTGGTTCGACGCCAACGGACGTAAGATCGCCGCCGACTTCAACACCTACGGCCACGGTCAGACCAAGCAGGACTACCTCGACCTCATGGCCCACCTGGAAGACCCGGAGCGCATCCCACCCCCCGAGGGCTACCAAGCCCCCTTCTACAAAGCCGACCGCGAAGCCGAGATGCGAGCGGCGCACGCCCACTTCCAGGCGCGGCTGGACGCCGAGATCGCCGCCGGACGCTGGACTCCTCCCGTCCGCGAAGCCGTACAGGCGTAGTCGGCGCTTTGCCGGACATAGGTCTGCCCCTGACACGTGGCCAGGGGCAGACTCAGCGCATTATCGGACGGCGAAGCCGACGAAGGCGTCCCAGGCCGCCGCATCCACCGCGAGGCCAGGTCGGACTATGTCCTTGGAGTCGCGTACGTGTACGACGTGAGAGCGGACGGCGACCTCGACGCACTCGCCGCCATCGCCCGTGCTGTAACTGCTCTTGAACCACGCCAGTTCGGGCTCAACACTCATGTCTCTCCCAGCAGCTTCTCTACGTATGCCAGTGACTCGCTCGGCGTGAGGGCCTGTGCTCGGAGAATCCCATAACGGGCCTCAAGCTCCCGGACCTTCGAATGCCCCGAGTAGAGGCGACTGTCACCTTGCACCTCTGCATAGGCGATCCTCCGCCCTTCAGGTGTATCGATCAAGGTGAACGGCCCACCCAGCGCGCCGTGATCCTCACGGCTGACGGGCATGACCTGGATCTCGACGTTGCGTTTGTGGCCGATGAGCAGAACCTGCTCCAACTGGCCCCGCAGTACTTGCTTACCCCCGATGGGCCTCTGGAGCACGGACTCTTCCAGGACGAAACTCATCAGCGGTGCGGGCTTGCGCGCGTAGATCTCCTGCCTCGCCAGGCGCGCGCTCAGCCCCTGCTCGATCCGGTATTCGTCGAGCAGCGGACGACGGATGGAGAACACCGCACGGGCGTACTCCTCGGTCTGCAACAGTCCGGGGACTGCGTACATCGCGTACACGTGCAGCTCAACAGCCTCAGCCTCCAACCGAGCCGCATCCCTGAAGAACGCCGGATACTGGGCCCGAGCCACCTCCTCCTTCATCTCCTGGAGGACCCCGCCCGCGTCCAGCACCTCGTCCGCCTGGTCGATGAACCTCGGCGGTGGCACCCGGCGTCCCTGCTCGTAAGCGGCGATGGTCGACACCGAGTACCCCGTCAGCGAGCCGAACTCGGGCCGCTCCATACCCGCCCGCACCCGAAACCGTTTCAACTGCCGCCCGAAGACCCGCAGGACCCCGGAGCCGGCGTCCGCCTCCGGATGCCGCTCCTCACCCTCACCGCCCCCGGACACCCCGTCCACCAGCCCCGTCGGTTCACTCATCCCCGTACCGCCTCCCTCGGCCAACGCACCCCCGCGCCGACCGTCACGCTCCGTCCCGCCTACACCCGCACACCAGCCACTTACAGCGACGACCCGTATGCGCGCCGTATCTGGCCACGCTAGGACCGCACCGGCAGCGTGGGCCACATGAACAGCCGAATCTCCACCCCCCGGGTGCACACCCCCGACGGCGAGTCCGAAACCGCCCACCCCCTGCACGAGTTCGCGATGGCGTCACCTCCTCCCCGCGCGGCGCCCGCCTGGCCCGCAGACTGGTCTCGCACCGGCTCGACACCTGGGGGCACCCGTACGGGGGCCGGGTCAACGAAACCCTCACGCTGATCACCGCCGAGCTGGCCGCCAACGCCGTCCGGCACGGGCATGTCGCCGGCCGGGACTTCCACGTCCGGCTCACCCACGGCACCGGCACCGTGCGCGTCGAGGTCAGCGACACCCGGACCGAACGCGTGCCCGTGCTCTCCGACGCGGAACCGCCGGGCGACGCGGAGTGCGGCCGGGGTCTGCTGATCGTCGCGGGACTGGCGACCCGCTGGGAGGTCGCGCCGCGCGACGGCGCGCCGGGCAAGACGGTGTGGGCGGAACTGCGCCTGCCGTGAGACGCACCGGACCCGGCCATCGGCGACCATGTTCACGCCAACGCCCCGTCAGGCAGCGCGCGTTGGACCGTCGATGTCAGTGGCGGACGCTAGTGTCGTTCGCCCGGCAAGGAGCCGGTGAACTCACGGGGAGCACGAGAACGCCATGCACGACAACCACAGCGGATACCGGATCTCCGTCGTCGACGAGGACCCGCTGCGCGCCCGCAAGGACGCACGCGAACTGCTCGCCGCGCTCGCCGAGGCGGACTCCACGGCCAGGATGGACCTGCCCGAACCGGGCAGCCTGGCAGGGGTCGGCGACAAGGGCGGGCCGTCCGCCGAGACCGTCGGGCTGCTGCTGAGCGCCGGGTCGTTCGTCGCCGCGATGGTGCAGGTGTGGCTGGCGCGGATCCCGCAGCGCACCCTCGTCGTCAAGCGGCCCGACGGGGCGGTCCTGCGCATCACCGGCAAGGAGGCCCGCGAGGACGACACGCTCGTCGAGCGGTTCCTCGCGGACGGCGGCGACGGCGACGGCACGGCGGCGGGCTGAGCGGCGATGACGGACAACGACCGCCACGCGTTACTCGTCGGTGTCTCCACGTACGACAGCGAGGCGTACCAGGACCTTCCGGCCGTGCGGGCCGACCTGCACTACATGCGGGCCGTGCTGGAGAACACCGAGATCGGCATGTACAACGAGTGCGCGGTGGCCGCCGAGCCGACGCGCGCGGAGATGCTGCACGCCGTCGAGACGTTCCTGGAGGCCCGGCTGCCCAGTGAGACCGCGCTGCTCTACTTCAGCGGGCACGGGGAGTACTGCGAGCAGGACGGCCAGCTGTACTTCCTGACCCGCGACACCGATCCCGCCGACCTGCCGGGTACGGCGGTGCCGGCGGAGTTCCTGGAGCGGATGCTCCAGTCCTGCCGGGCCGCCTCCAAACTGGTGCTGCTGGACTGCTGCTCCAGCGGTTCCGTCGTCCAGGGCTGGACCGCCAAGGGCCCGGCGGGACAGCCGGACCGGCCCGCGCCGAGCACCCTGCTGAAGCCGACCGGCGTGTACTTCATCACCGCGTCCGACGCCCTCCAGACGGCCTCCGCGATGGCGCCGCCCGGGTCGAGTCTCGGCACCTCCCGGTTCACCGGGGAGATCGTCGAAGGGCTGCGCAACGGCCGGATCAAGGACGGCGGCTGGATTACCCCCGACGACCTCTTCGACTACCTGACCGCCCAGATGACCCGCGACGGCGTCCCGGAGGAGCAGCGGCCCACCAAGTCCACGATCAGGGCCACCCGCAGCCTCCCCTTCGCCCGGTCGGTGGCCCGGCCCGTACGCCTGCCCGCGCTCCCCCACGACGCCACCGAAGCCGCCCGGCGCTCCCCCGCGCTGCTGAAGGCCCGGGAACTGGCCGAGGCGGACGAACGGGACGGCGTCGACCCGCAGCGGCTGCTGCGGTACTACGCGGACTGCCTCACCGCGCAGGCGGCGGCCGGAATGCGGCCCGACCGGGACGCCGGCCGCGACGAGAAGTACTTCCTGCTGGCCCAGGGCGAGGAGACCATCCAGTCGGGCCGCGGACCGCACATCGTCGCGCCCGGGTCCCTGCCCCGGCCCCAGGACGGGCGGGCCGGGTCGGACGGCGGGGCGGGGACGCGGCAGGAGTACTGGTACGGGTATCCGGCGATCACGCTCCCCTCACGTGACGGGGGCCGGGGGCGGCGCGCGACGGTCGAGCTGGCGCCGCTGCTCGTCCAGCAGATGGAGATGGCGCCGGACGAGAACGGTCGGGACGTGCTGCGGCCCAGCGGCGTGCCGTCCCTGCACAGCGGCGTCGTATCGGAACTCCTCGACGCGGGCGACGCCGCCGACCTGGTGGCCCGCTGGCAGCCGGCCTGGCAGGAGGGCAACGACGCCCAGATGCTCCGCGCCGTCCGGGAGTTGCTGGACGAGCTGGGGCTGCCGGAACTCGAACCGCTGGACCCGTCCGCGCTCAGCGACCGCACGGTCATGCGGGCACTGCGGCCCGGCGCGCACAACGCGGCCGTGCTGCTGGTGCCGTCCGGTGCGGAGGCCATGGCCACCCAGGCGCTCGTGGACAACCTGCTGGAGATCTCCACGCGGACCGCGCAGATCACGGGCACCGCCCTGGACGCGCTGCTGAACGGCGGGGCGCGGCAGGCACCGGCCACGACGGCTGCCTCGGCGAACCCGGTGACCCCCGTCGCTCCGGGACCGTGCAACGAGAGCCAGGAACAGGTGATCACCTCGGCGATGAGCCGGCCGCTGACGGTGGCGACGGGACCGCCCGGCACCGGCAAGAGCGAGGTCGTCACGGCGGTCGTCACCACCTGCGTCGCCGCGGGACAGTCGGTGCTGGTCGCCTCCACCAACAACGAGGCCGTGAACGTCGTCGCCCAGCGCTGCGACGACATCGCGCCCGGCCTGCTGATGCGGACGGGCAACGCGGAGGCACTGGAGCGGGAGGCCGCCAAACTAGAACGGCTGCTCGCCAAACCGGTTCCGGCGCCGCGCCGCGGATCGGCCACCGTCGGCGGCGAACTGCGCAACACCCGGGACACGGCCGACCGGCTGCGGGCGGAAGCGGCACACCGCGTCGGTGAGGAGACGCGACTGCTGGAACTGCTCGGCGACCGAGAGGAGTGGGCGGCCGAACTTGAGCTGGCCCTGACTCTCCTCGAAGGGGTTTGGGCGGTGGAAGCGGACGGCCCGGCAGCCTTGGGCCGGTGGGCGGACCGGGCCCGGAAGACGGCCGGGGCCCGCTGGTGGCAGCTGGGGACATGGCGGCGTGGGCGTGCGCTTGCCGCATTGGTCTCGGCGGGCGCGGAGCAGCCCGAGGGGGCCGGACCCGCGTGGCCGGAGTGGGCGGCGGCACGACCGGTGCCGCCCGGGTTGCTGGAGTCCCTGGCCGGCATCGTGACCGTGGAGCGGGAGGTGCGCGAACTCGTCCGCAGGCAGAGGGACTGGGACGAGGACGGGCTCAAGGCGTCCCGGTCGGTGACGGCGGAGGCGCTGTCCGGCCTGGCGGCGGAACTGTCCCGCGCGCTGTCCGCCGAGGCCCTCGACCGGGCCGCCGGGCTCATGAACCAGCGGCTCCAGGCGCTCCGCCGCCGCTCCGGCTACCAGCGCAGCCAGAAGAACCTGATGACGCACATCAAGGGATGGGCCGTCAGCACCCACTCGGTGCGGCAGCTGGAACTCACCCCGAAGCTGTTCGACCTCGTCGTCATCGACGAGGCCAGCCAGTGCTCGATCCCGTCGGTGCTGCCGCTGTTGTTCCGGGCCCGGCGGGCACTGATCATCGGTGACCCCATGCAGCTCGGGCACATCCCCGGAGTGTCACCGCAGCAGGAGCGGCAGGCACGAACGCGGGCCGGGCTGAGCGCCGCGCAACTGGAACACCACCGCCTCACCTATCACGTCTACTCCTCGTACCACGCGGCCGAACAGCACGGCGACGGCGCGCTGCTCCTCGACGAGCACTACCGCTGCCACCCGCGGATCGCGGACGTCGTCAACAGCCACTGCTACGGCGGCCGGTTGCGGGTGCTGACCGACGTGCGGCGGCAGGTGCCGGGACACGACCCGGTGGGAGCGGCCGACCCGGCACCGGTGCTCGGCTGGGTCGACGTACCGTCCGGGGTGTCGGCGCGCGGCGGCGACGGGCGGTCCTGGCGGAACGCGGTGGAGGCGGAGGCCGTGCGGCGCGTGGTCGACAGACTGCTGGCGGGACTTCCGGCGGACGCGACGGTGGGGGTGGTCACGCCGTTCCGGGCGCAGAAGGAGACACTGGCCCGAATCTGGCGGGACGACGACCGGGTCCGGGTCGGCACCGTCCACACCTTCCAGGGCGGACAGCGTGACGTGATGGTGCTCAGCCCGGTGGCCGCGCACAACACGCCGCCCCGGACCACGCACTGGGTCGCGAGCCAGGTCAACCTGTGGAACGTGGCGGTCACCCGGGCCAAGTCGCAGCTGATCACGGTCGGCGGCCACGCCTTCTGGCAGGACCAGAGCGGGCTGCCGGCCCTCCTCGCCGCACGCTCGGCACCGCTGGGAGCGGGCGATGGCGGCACTGCGGCCGAGGCCGGCCAGCCAGGCCCGGTGAGCGAGGCGCGCGAGGACCTCGCCGACCGCCTGCAGCGGTATCTGACCGAACGGGGCGTCACCGATTTGGAGCGGGCCGTGCCGGTGGGCGGACACCCGGTGGACCTGCTGTTCACCGACGCCGGCCAGAACACGGCGGTGCTGATCGACCCCGGCCCGAGACCCGGCGACGATCCCGCACGGCACCTCCGGCTCACCCACGCGCGAGGCGAGCTGCTCACCGGACTGCCCTCCGGGGGCCACGGCGCCAAGCCCGGCCCGGTGAGCCGGACGGTGCGGGTGCCCGCCTGGCGGATCATGGCGGGCGAGACCGCGCTGGCACCGCTGTTCGACTGAACCCCCGGACAGCGCAGCCGGGTTCGGGCGCCCGGACCCGGCGGCCCACTCAGCCGCCGGGCAGGCTCCGCACGACATGGGTCATGTGCTGGAGGTTGCCCGCCCGCAGCCACTCCGTGGGCCCGCCCACCCCCTCGCTGACCGAGAGCGGGCCGTGCGCGCAGTCGCTGAGCCATTCCTCGCCCTGCCCGGCCCGCGCCCCCCGGAACTCGGGCAGCTCGGTGATCCGGCGGGCAGCGGCACGGTTGACGGCGATCCGGTCGGGCCCCCGGGTCAACGTCCTGGCGACGACGTACGAACTGTCGGTGGTGTAGCGGAGCACACCCCAGGGCGGGCCGCCCTTCCTCCCGGGTGCCGGGGCCTGCGCGAGGGCACTCGGAGGCTGCACCCCGTAGTCGCCGTAACCGAGCAGCGGAGCATAGGCCCTGCCCGCGGCGCGCACCTCGTGCCACATGCGCCACTCCGCCCGCGACTCCTCACACCATCCTTCCTCCACCATGTCGGCCGTGACCCGCGGAAAAGCTCCTCCGAGCAGAGCGGCGCTCCGCCAGACCGCCAGAGGCATCAGTGCGTCAAGTGCGCGCAGCGCCTCCTTGCCCGCGTCAGGCCGGTCGTCGAGGACCGCGCCCATGTCGAGCAGCAGATCCACGGCCACCTCAGGACCGGTCCCGGCGAGCAGCCCCCGGACCGCCTCCCCGAGGCGACCGTCCCACTCCCCCGTGACCCGCACCCGGACACCCAGTCCGCGCAGGGAGCGCCGGGCCGTCTCCACGGCCGCCGCCTGCTGCGCCTCGGTCCTCTCCGGCCCGGTGACCGGCCGCAGCCGCCCCAACTCGCAGTACACGGACAGGGCTTCGGCGAGGGCTGCTGTCTGGGCGTCCTC
The DNA here is from genome assembly GCA_014656175.1 of Streptomyces werraensis. Classification (GTDB taxonomy): domain Bacteria; phylum Actinomycetota; class Actinomycetes; order Streptomycetales; family Streptomycetaceae; genus Streptomyces; species Streptomyces werraensis. Next base: position 170,772 of record BNBX01000002.1, on the reverse strand, counting down.
GCCGAAGGGAGCGTCGATCCATCCGCCGTGATGGCTCACGGCACTCACCGAATCGACGTACTTGCCGACCACCGTGGCCAGCGCCTCCGGAGCCACCCCGGGCAGCGGCGGGAGGTTCCACAGCGGCCTGATCGCGGCCCGGAGGTCCGGCCACAGGTCCCGGAAGGCGCCGGCCGCGTGCGGCTTCGTCGGCAGAACGGGAACATAGAGCGGTCCGGACATCGCGGCTCCCCCTCGGCACCGTCCGTGCGCATCCCTTCCTGTCAGGGTCCGTTCACCTCACGGCGGTTGAAAAGAGAGCGATTTCGGCCCGCGTGGCCGATGTGTTCAACCACCTGGTGACGGTGTGACGCAAGTTGTACGCTTCGTGATGCTCGGTGGTCGGACACGCCAAGTGGACGATGCACATGGGGAACTGAGCGGCACTCAGCGGCATGCCTCGGGACCGTCCGCCGTGCGCCGACCAGTTCGCTGACCGGGCGCGAGCGCCCGGCCGTTCCACGATGGGCGCGAGGCGTGAACCACCGGATACTCGGTCTGACCGTGCGAAACTTCCGCACCCTCACCGACGTGAAGCTGCCCCTCGGACCACTGACCGTCATGGTCGGTCCGAACGCGGCGGGCAAGTCGAACGTCTTCCACGCGTTGGAGTACTTGCGCTGTGTGTCCAAGGGCGGGATCGAGAAGGCGCTGGAGGGGCTGGGCGGCTTCGAGGCCGTGGCCTTCCGGGGCGGTCCCCGGCAGGTGTCCCGGATCACGGTCGGGGTCGAGGGCATCTGGTCGGAGTTCGCGTCGAAGGAGCAGCCCGACAGCTACGAGCTGAGCGTCAACCTGCGTCGGGGGTCCTCGCGCACCCCTGTCCTCTACCGGCGCGAGCGGTTCACCCAGCACCCGCGCCAGGACACGGAGACCTCCCTCGACTTCAAGAGCGCGGCAGTCGAGATCAGTAGCCCTCTCGCGGCCGACGGTCCGTGGGAGAGCGTCGACCTGCACGGGATGGCGTCCGCGCTCCACCGGGGGGTGCCCCGTGCCGACAGCAGCCCGACGGCCGGCGCGGTGCGGGAGATCAAACGGCACATCTCCGAGATCCGGGTGTTCGACCCGGACGTGCGGAAGGCGCGGGAGCCGTCTCCGATCACCGATTCGGGGCACCTGCGGGAGGACGCCTCCAACCTCGCGGACTTCCTGAAGGCGCTGCGGGCCCTGCGGGACGAGGACGGCCGAAGGCACGTCTGGGAGGCGCTGCTGGATGACGTCAGGGCGGTGATCCCGCAGATCCGCGACATCCACGTGGTGGACACCCCGGGGACGTACGACCACCTGTCCGTCGAACTCGAGGAAGAAGGCCTGCGGGGGCGCACCCGACTGGAGGACGCCTCCTTCGGCACAGTGCGCGTCCTGTGCCTCCTGGCCGTCTTCCACGACCCCGAGCCGCCGACCCTCACCTGCATCGAAGAGATCGACCACGGCATCCATCCGCACGCGTTGGAACTCCTCGCGGTGCGGCTGCGGGAGGCGAGCCGCCGGGCGCAGTTCCTGGTCACCACGCACTCCCCCGTTTTCGTCAGCGAACTGACCCCGGACGAGTTCGTCGTCTGCGAGCGGGACGCGGACGGGGCGTCGCGCATCCCGGCACTCACACCGGACGAGGTGCGCGAGGTCATCGAAGCGTCCGAAGGCATGCCAATCGGGGAACTGTGGTTCGCGAACACGCTGGGGGGCGGGCTCTGATGGGGAAGGTCAAGGGGAAGGCCGGCGGAAAGAAGGACGCGGTCATAGTCGTCGCGGGAGAGGGCGACTTCGACCGGAAGGTCCTGTGGCACCTGGTCCGGGCCCACCGCCCGGACGCGAAGATCGTCAACCTGCGGGACAAGACCAGCCTCGGACCGGCCGACAAGCAACTGACCCCGCGCATCAACCGGCTGCGCACCCTCGTGCAGGGCGCATCGGTACGGGCGGAGCTGGCGGGCCTCGTGGTGCACGTGGACCTCGACCTGGTGGACGAGGAGAAGTACGTCGAGGTCCGCACCCGGATCAGCAACGAACTCCGCAACACCTTCTCCTGCCCGCTGGCGGTGGCGCTGGCGGCCTTCGAGATGGAAGCCTGGCTGATGCAGTTTCCCTCCGCCTTCGCCAAGGTCAACTCCACCTGGGTCCTCAAGTCCCGGTACAAGGGCTGCGACCTCGCCAAGGTCCACGACCCCAAGAAGGTCCTCAGAGAGCACCCGTGGCGACCTCCGTATCAGGTGTCGGACGCCCCCCGCATCATGGAGAAGGCGCTCGACAAGGACGGGAAGGTCATCAGCCCCGTAGGGAAGAACCGGTCGTACGAGGACTTCATCGCCGAACTGGCCGCCTGGTAGCCGACCCGCCTGACCTGCGGCTCCGGCGGGCGCCTGGCCGTCGGAAGCGCCCGCACCGCGGATATACGGTGGTACCGATCACCAGGGCACCGGCATCGCAAGGGGGACCGTCGTGAAGCCCACCATGGCCGCCGCGCAGCTCCGCGGCAGTCTGACGCAGTACCTCACGACGACGTACGCGCTTGCCGACGAGACCACCCGCGCCGCCCTCGAACGCTTCCTCGGGCACCCCGAGACCGGCATCTTCCGCGGGCCCTACCTGCGGATCCGGACACCGTTCCACGTCGCGGGCGACGGCTGGCGGCGGGACGTGGAGTGGTCCGCGGGATTCCCCGGGTTCACGCCCTGGCGGCACCAGGCCAAGGCGTGGGCCCGGCTGTCCACACTGCACGGGTCCGCCCGGCCGACGCTCGTGACCACCGGCACCGGCTCCGGCAAGACCGAGTCGTTCCTGATCCCCGTACTGGACCACTGCCGGCGCCGGAAGGCCGAGGGCGTGCGCGGGATCAAGGCGGTGCTGCTCTACCCCATGAACGCGCTCGCCACCGACCAGGCGGGACGCATCGCCGAGTACCTGGCGCGTCCGGAGCTGGCCCAGGTCACGGCGGGGCTGTACATCGGCGACCGGCCCGACACCGACTTCCGGCGGGTGATGACACGGCGCGAGGAGATGCGCCTGTCACCGCCCGACGTGCTGATCACCAACTACAAGATGCTCGACCTGCTGCTCCAGCGCGGCGAGGACCGGGGTCTGTGGGATGGCGCCGAGCCCGCGTACGTGGTGCTGGACGAGTTCCACACCTACGACGGCGCGCAAGGCACCGACGTGGCGATGCTGCTGCGCAGGCTCGCCGCCGCCACCGGCGCGGCCCGGCCCGGCCGGCCCCTGGGGTCGATCTGCCCGGTGGCGACCTCGGCGACCCTCGGCGAGGGGGCGCCCGGGAAGGAGGCCGGGGGCATCCTCGACGTGGCGGCGCGGGTCTTCGGCATGCCGTTCCCGGCGGACGCGGTCGTCGGCGAGGAGCGGATGACCGCCGAACAGTTCACCGGCGCCGTCGACTACGAGCTGCCCGAACCGCCGAGCCCGCAGGAGGTCGTCGCCGTGTCCGGCGGGCCGGACGTCGAGGCCCGGCCCGACCTGCTGGACCTGGACGCGCTCGCCACCCGGCTGCTGGGCCGTTCCGGTCTGGACGCCTTCCGCGTCGGACGGCTGCTGAAGCGGCACGACTTCACCCTCGGCGTGCTGTCGCTGCTCGACGGCGAACCGCTGGACGAGTGGACGCTGCGGGACCGGCTGGGCCCCCGATTCGGTTACTCCTGGGGCCGCACCGCGCGCGAGAACCCCCGGCTGGCGCTCCAGGCGCTGTCCCGGTTCGTGGCACTGCTGTCCGCCGCCCGCGACCCGGACTCCGACGAGCGCGCGCCCCGGCCGCTGCTGCACATCGAGGCGCACCTGTGGGTGCGGCCCGTGACCCGCGTGCTGCGCGGAGTCGGACCGGCCCCCGAGTTCCGCTGGTACGAGGACGACCGGACCGCCGCACGCCGGGCCGCCCTCAACGCCGCACCGTCCGGTGAGGAGGACGCGCACGCCTCCTCCGGCAGCATGCCGTCGTACGCGTCGAGCCGCCGGCCGCAGCCCCTGCCGGGCGCCGACACCACCCCGCGCCCCGCCCAGGTGCACCTTCCGGCCGTGTACTGCCGCAACTGCGGGCGCTCCGGATGGGCCGCGCTGTCCCCCGAGGCCGACCCGCAGCAGCTCGTCACCGCGCAGGACCGCATCTGGCGGGCCGGTGTGGGCCGGGACAAGCGGCGCCTGCGCTACTTTATCGCCGCCACTCCCGGTGAGCGGCGGCAGACCCTGGACGCGCTCACCGGGGCCCGGCCCTCGCAGGGCGGCGTCGACCCGCTGTCCGTCGTCGTCCTGGACGGGTCACGGGGCACCTACCGGCTGCCCACCCCCGCGGACGACGGGGAACTGGTCGACGCCTGTTTCGCGCTGGCCGTGCTCGACCGCAGGAGCGCCGACCGGGCCGCGAAGGACGACCGGTGCCCGGCCTGCCACACCGACAACAGCATCCGCTTCCTCGGTACCGCCCAGGCGGCTCTCGCCTCGGCGACGGTCACCCAGTTGTTCACCGGCGGCGACATCGCGCTCGTCCCGGAGGAACGCAAGACGCTGCTGTTCAACGACTCCACCCAGGACGCCGCCCACCGGGCGGGATACGTCGCGAACGCCTCGTACAAGTTCTCCCTGCGCTCGCTGCTCGCGCACAACCTGGACGAATCGGGGGCTCCGACCGCGCTCAACGAGCTGATCGGGCTGGTCCTGGAGTCGGTGGACGACCCCGAGGCGCTGGCCGCCGTCGTGCCGCCCGACCTCCACGACGAGCCGGGCGTCGACCGGCTGCTGTCCGGCCGGGGCACGGGCGACGCACGGACCTGGCGGCTGATCGGGGAGCGGCTGGCCTTCGCGACGGTCATGGAGTTCGGGCTGCGCAGCCGCATGGGCCGCACCCTGGAACTGACCCGGACCGCGGCGGCCGAGGTGACGGTGGCCGACCCCGACGGCGTCACCGAACTCGCCCGGGACGTGCACCTGGCCCTGCCCGGCCAGCTGCTGGCCGTGGGCGGGCTGCCCACACCCGAGCGCTATCTCGCCTACCTCCGGGGTCTGCTGGAGCGGCTGCGGCTGCGCGGCGCGGTGCGGCACCGCTGGCTCGACGCCTGGATCAAGGAAGCCGGCACCAGCCGCTACCTCATCTCCGGGCGCAGGCCCGACGGCATGCCCGCCTTCCCTGAGGGCGTCGCCCCGCCGCGGTTCCTGCTGGACGGGCAGAAGGACGGGTCCGAGTTCGACGCGGTCACCGGACGGCTGGGCTGGTACCAGGACTGGACGCGTCGTTGCCTGGGCCTGGACGCCGCCGGCGCGACCGAGTACCTGCGTCGGCTGCTGCCCCACCTCGCCGACGCCGGTGTCCTGTCGGCGCGCACCACCCGCGACCGGCAGACCCGGGTGTACGGGCTCCAGCCCGGTCACATCCAGGTACGGCTGCTCGACGACGCCGTCGTCAACAAGGCCTTCGTCGCCTGCGAGGACTGCGGCTGGCAGCAGGTCGTCGTCCCCGAGCGGCGCACCCGCTGGTACGGCCACCCCTGCCCCCGCTACCGGTGCAAGGGACGGCTCACCGCGCCGCAGCCCGGCCTGTCCGCCACCGGGCTCGACGCCGCCCGCCCCGACCGGCCCGTGCGGGAGCGGGACTACCGCCGGGACTACTACCGGCGCCTGTACCTCACGGGCGGGACGTTCCGCGTGGTGACGGCCGAGCACACCGGCATGCTGAGCCGTCCCGAACGGGAGCGTGTCGAGCGTGCCTTCAAGGCGGGCACCCACTACACCGACCCCAACGTCCTGTCGTGCACCCCCACCCTGGAACTCGGCATCGACATCGGCGACCTGTCGGCCGTCCTGCTCGGCTCCCTGCCCGCCGGGCCGGCCAACTACGTGCAGCGGGCGGGGCGGGCCGGACGACGCACCGGCAACGCCCTGGTGGTCGCGTTCGGCGGGCGCCGGGCACGCGACCTGTACTACCTGGACCAGCCACGCGAGATGATCGCCGGGACCATCCTGCCGCCGGGCTGCTACCTGTCGGCCGTGGAGATCCTGCGCCGCCAGTACACCGCCCGGCTCCTGGACCTGGCGGCCCGCAGGGAACTGCGGACCTCCGACGGCGAGACCCTCCCGCCCGTGCCCCGGCTGTCGTCCGCGCTGTTCGGCAGCAGCGGATGGTGCCAGGATCTCGCCGACGCCGCGCAGACGCACGGGGACCGCCTCGTGGAGGACTTCCTCGCGCTGTTCCCCGCCGGCGACGGCCAGGACACCGACATGGAGGGGGTCTCGGAGCACGCGGCGGACGAACTGCGCGCGTACGCCACCGGCGGGATCGTCCGGGTGCTTCAGGAGGCGGAGGAGGACTGGACCGGCCGGCGCGAGGAGGTACGCCGCAGGATCGCGGCGATCGACGAGGCGGCCGGGCAGCTCGCCTCGTCCGACGACACGCAGGAACGGGAGCGGCGCGAACTGCTGGCCGAGCGCCGTGCCGCCGGGGACCTGCTGCGGGAACTGAGCCAGTCCCCCGCCCACGCCACCCTGGTGGACCTCGGACTGCTGCCGAACTACAGCCTGACGGACACCACCACCCGGCTGGAAGCCACGCTGTACTGGTCGGAGACCCCCGACGAGGAGGACGGCCCGCGGGAGGAGGGGGCCCGGCCGGCCGGGGCCAAGGTGTACCGCAGCGAGACCCGGGACTACGAACGGTCCAGCGCCCTCGCCCTGACCGAACTCGCCCCCGGCAACAGCTTCTACGTCAACGGCTACCGGCACGTGGTCCGCGCCCTCGACATCGGCGGTCCCGACCGGCGCTCCTGGTCGGTGTGGCGGCTCTGTCCCGCCTGCGGCTACGTGCGGACCGAGAACGCCGAGCGCGACACGACGCCGTGCCCGCGCTGCTGCGGCCGGGAGATCGCCGACGCGGGCTGCGTCCAGTACGTGCTGCGTCCCCGGCGCGTGCTGTCCCGCGACAGGCGCGAGGACGCCAGGGTGCGCGACGACCGCGACGAACGCGACCGCAGGCGCTACGCGACCCTCACCACCGTCGACATCGACCCCGACCGCCTCGTTCCCGGCTCCTGGCGGCACGAGAAGGCCGTCTTCGGCGTGGACTTCACCCGCCACGCCGTGATCCGGACCCTGAACCTCGGTCTCGACCGCGAGGACGGCAGCAGCACCGTGCCGCTCGCCGGGGAAGACGTCCGCCTCAACCCGTTCTACGTCTGCACCTCGTGCGGCGGCGCGACGGCCGACGGCAGGCCGGTCGTGGACGTGCCCCAGCACGCGCTCACCGAGTCCGGCGCGGCGAGCGCCCCGGCCTCGGCACACCATCTGCTGTGGTGCCCGCGCCGCCGGATCAGCGGCGCCGCGGCGGGCACGGCCGGAGCGCGGGGCGCCGGCCGGGACGTGCCCCTGCTGCTGGCCCACGAACTGACCACCGAGGCCGTCCGCATCCTGCTGCCCGCCTCGGTGGCCCGCTTCAAGGAGCGCCTCGCGTCATTCACCGCCGCCCTGTTCGCGGGGATCGCCGCCCGGTACGGCGGCGATCCCGACCACATCGACATCGCCGAGGCGACCATGCCCGACGACGCGGGCGACCCGGAGACCGACTGGCCGCGGCGCTTCCTGGTCGTCTACGACCGGCTGCCCGGCGGCACCGGCTACCTGCACCGGCTGGCCTCCGCGGACGGCTTTCGGGAGGTGCTGCTCAGGGCACGCGACGTCATCGAGCACTGCCCGTGCCAGGAGAAGGGCATGGACGGCTGCCACCAGTGCCTGCTGCGACGGGTGCCGGCCGCCGACTACGACAAGGTCAGCCGCAACGAGGTCCGGCAGATGCTGGACGAACTCCTCGGCGCCGAAGGGGAACGCTGGCGCACCTCACCGGTCACGACCACCCAGGACATCCCCATTCAGCGGCAGGCCGAGAGCGACCTCGAGGTCTTGTTCGTCGAGACACTGCGCGACTGGGCCAAGCTGCCGAAATCGAAGGCCTCCGCGGACGCCTACACCACCTCGGCCGGCACCTATGCCCTCGACCTCCGGCTCACGGCACCGGACGGCTCCACCGTCAGCTGGCGCGTCTCCCAGCAGCGCGCCCTGGACGGCACCCGGCCCGACATACTCCTGGAGCGGCTGGACTCCCCGAGTCCGCGCGTCGCGCTGTACCTCGACGGCTACGCGTACCACGCCACCCCCGAACACAACCGGCTCGCGGACGACGCCGTGAAGCGCACCCGGCTACGGGCCGACGGGCTGCGGGTGTTCCAGCTGACCTACCACGACGTGATGGCGTGGCGCCGCCGGATCAACGACACCGGGTACGCGGGGACCGACGCGGACACCTCCGTGTGGACGCCCTACGGCACCACCGGCCGGCAACGCGCCCGCGACTACTACGACCGGGTGGGCCGCGGGCTGCCCGGCGAACTCGCCGAGACCATGTGGGTCAACCCGGCCCGGATGCTCCTGGCCTACCTGCGCTCGCCCGATCCCGAACGCTGGCGACGGCGGGCGGAAGCGGTGGCCGCGGGCATGAGCGGAGCCACCGGGATCCGCGGCGCCGCCCTCACCGGCGCCGATGCCGCGGCGGGCATCCGGGAGGCGCTGCGCGCAGACGTACCCGCCACGACCTCCGGGCCGGTGCGGATGCTGTACGGCTCCGACGCCTCCGGCTGCCGCCTGGTGCTGACCGCTGACGGCAGGCGGACCCCACCCGTGTGGACGGGACTGGCCATCCTCGACGACTCCGCCTCGGCCCTGGAGGAAGGGCCTGCTCACAAGCGGCGCTGGCGCGCCTGGCTCTGGTGGGGCAATGTGCTGCAGTTCCTCGAACACGGCGGTGGTGACAGCGCGCAGCTGACGTCGGGCATGCTCGACGGCTTCGACCCCGAGGTCCTCGCCGTGACCGGCGGAGAGGGCTGGTTGTCGTCCGCACGTATCCCGGTGCCCCGGCCCGCGGAGGAGCCCTCCGCCGTGGAAGCCGCCGCCGTACCGGCCGTCCCCGCCGTCCCCGTCGACGAGACCGTCACGCGGAAGCCGGCGGCGGCGGAGCAGCGCCGCGACACACACCACGGCCGGGATCCCGGCTGGGACCGGGTCATCGAGTTGCTGGACCCGGAGGAGCCGGGGCTCGCCGCCCTCGCCCACGCGCTGGCCTCGGCGGCGGTGCCGGTCCCGCGGGACGGCTACGAACTGGACGGCCACGGCTGGCAGGCCGATCTCGCCTGGCCGGACGCCCTGATCGGCGTGGTCCGGGCCCCCCGCCCGGCCGGCGACGAGCCGGACTACGAGGCCGAGGACCAGGCACGCGCATTCACGGCGGCCGGCTGGACGGTCCGCACGGCGGCCGAGTGGGACAGCGCGGAGCTGATCGCCCGGCTCGACGGCCGGGACACGGACAAGGACACCACCAGCGACGGGGAGCCGAAGCGATGACCACCTCCGGCGTCACACTGCGCCTGCTCGACCGGGCCGACAAGGAGATCCTCAAGCTGCCGCGCACGGTCAAGGGTGCCTTCTTCGACTTCCAGCACAGGTTCAGGACGAATCCGAACACCACCGGCCTCAAACTCCAGCGGCTCAAGGGCGACCACCGGCTGTGGTCGGCACGCGTCAACGACGAGTACCGGGCCCTGCTGCTGCGCCTCGCCGACGACGACTGGCTGATCGTCTCCGTCAAGCACCGCAAGGACGTCTACAACCGGCTCTCGTACGGGGTCAACCAGGTCACCGGCGGCATCGAGTACGTCGATCTGGAGGTGGTGGAGGACACTGTCCTGGGCAGGCTGCCCAGCGCGACCGCCCCGGCACCGGCCGCCACGCCCGAACCGCACCCGCCGGGCGCCCCCGAACCGCTCCCACCGGGGTCGGGGTCCGAGCCCTTGTTCACGGCCTGGTCCGACCGCCAGCTGTCCGAACTCGGCGTCGCGGAACCCCTGCTGCCCGTCATCCGCACGCTCACCACCGAGGACCAGCTGCTCGGGCTCGTCGAGTACGCACCGCAGCTGACGGGTGAGGTGCTGATCGCGCTGTTCGACGGCGCGTCGTACGACGACGTGCTCGACCAGGTGACCAGACCGGTGGCTGCCACGGAGCCGGTCGACCCGGACGATTTCGCGGCCGCCGCCCGGCGACCGGCGACGGTCGTCACCACCACGGACGAGGACCTCCGCGGAGCGCTGGAGAGCGGTGACTTCGGCCGGTGGAAGAGCTTCCTGCACCCCACGCAGGCCAAACTCGTCGAGCGCCGCTACAACGGACCGGCGCGGGTCGGAGGCGGGCCCGGCACGGGCAAGACCGTCGTCGCCCTGCACCGGGTACGCCACCTCGTCCGGCAGCTCCCCCCGGGGAACGACAAGCCGGTCCTGCTCACCACCTACAACAAGAACCTCGCCGCCGACCTGCGTTCCCGGCTGCTGGAGCTGGGCGGTGAGGAACTGCTCGGCCGGGTCGACGTGAGTCACGTCGACCAGTTGGCGCTGCGTGTCGTCCGCGAGGCCGAGCCCGGAAACGGCAAGCAGGCCATCGACGACGGACAGGCCGTACGCGAGTGGCGCGCACTGCTCGACGAACTGGGCGAGGACACCTGGGACCCGGAGTTCCTGCACGAGGAGTGGACCCAGGTCATCCTCGGCCAGGCGGTCGGCAGCCGCACCGACTACTTCCGTGCCCGGCGGGCCGGGCGCGGCAAGAGCATCGGGCGCGGGGAGCGGGCCGAGATCTGGCAGCTCGCCGAACGCTTCACCCAGCGGCTCGACCGGCTCGGGCGGCAGACCTGGGACCAGGTGGCGGAGCGCGCGGCCCGCCTGGAGATGGGCCGTGAACAGCGCATCCGGAGCATCGCGCGGCAGGGCGAGGATGCGGGTGGCCTCGACAACATCCACCTGCAGGACACCTCCGGCGGCCGACTGCGTCACCGCTACCGCCACATCGTGGTGGACGAGGCCCAGGACCTGCGCCCCGCCCACTGGAAGATGCTGCGCGCCATGGCCCCCCGTACATCGGACGACCTGTTCCTGGTGGGCGACACCCACCAGCGCATCTACAAGAATCAGGTGACGCTCGGCAGTCTGGGCGTCAACATCCGCGGCCGGTCCGCGAAGCTCACCCTCAGCTACCGCACCACACGGCAGATCCTGCGCTCGGCGCTCGGAGTCCTGGGCGAGACGACGTACGACGATCTCGACGGCGGCACGGAGACCCTCGCCGGATTTCGGTCCGTACTCAGCGGCGGCCTCCCGGCCGGGCACGCCTTCCCGGACTGGGAGGCCGAGCGGGAGGGTGTGGCCGCTCTGATCACGGAGTGGGACGCGGACCCGGACACGGCTGTCCCGCACGAGCGGATCGCGGTGTGCGTCCCGACCAATCAGATGGCGACCGAGCTGGGGTACACGCTGAAGCTGCACGGCATCGACTCGGTGGAGATCCGCTCCGACGGACCGAACGGCTCCACCGGGGTGCACATCGGCACGATGTTCCGGTTCAAGGGGCTGGAGTACCAGCGGATGATCATCGCGGGCGTGACCGACGGGCTCGTTCCGCGTGAGGACGTGAGCCGACTGCGTGACCGTGAACCCACCCGCTACCGGCAAGAGATGCAGCGAGCCAGGTCCCTGCTCTTCGTGGCCGCGACCCGGGCACGCGACAGTGTGGACGTCTTCTGGCACGGCAGGCCCAGCCCGTTCCTCGACAGCTCGTGGGTGACGACGGAGTACGGCGGCAGGTGACACCCGTTTCGGGGCAGGTCCCTGCTGATGGCCACCCGTGCCCCCGTTGCCGAGACGCCGGAGCGGTTCCGTCGGCATCTGCGCGATGCACGACCTGGGTTCGATGGCCGACGAGCGCCATGACGCTCCGCCAGAATCAGCGTCGAACGAGCGTCAAGACGCTTCCTCGATCGCCCTCACGCATGCGAGGAAAGGCGCGCCCAACCGGCGCTCCGCTACACGGAGCCGCAGGTGAGAAACGTGGCGCGCGCCTACCACAGGCTCCACGTGATGGACTCCGGAAAACAGGTCGAGCACACCTTGACGCACCCGAACCCTAGGAGGAACGCGCAGGTCAGAGTCCCTTTGCGGCGGGCTCCAGAATCGCCACGCACTCCACGTGATGCGTCATCGGGAACAGGTCGAACACCCGCAGCGTCCGCACCTTGTAGCCGCCGTCCCGGAAGTACGCGAGGTCACGGGCCAGGGCGGCCGGGTCGCAGGCGACGTAGGCGATGCGGCGGGCGCCCAGGGAGGAGAGGTGCTCGACGGTCCTGCGCCCGGCGCCCGCGCGGGGCGGGTCGAGGACGACCAGGTCGACCTCGGTGATGCCGGTGCGCGGCAGGACCGACTCGACCTTGCCCTGCTCGATCCGCACGCGCGGGAAGTCGGCCAGGTTGTGCCGGGCGTCCTCCACCGCGCGCTTGCCGGACTCGATGCCGAGGACGGCGCCCTGCTCGCCCACCCGGTCGGCCAGCGCGCCGGCGAACAGGCCGACGCCGCAGTACAGGTCGAGCGCCATGTCGCCCTTGCGCGGCAGCAGGCCCTGCATGACCGCGGTGACGAGGGTGTCGGCGGCCTTCGGGTGGACCTGCCAGAAACCGCCGTTGCCGACCCGGTAGGTGCGGCCGTCCGCCCGCTCGCGGACGAAGGGGCGGCCGTGCACGCGGTGCACCTGGCCGTTGCGCTCGTCGATGCGCAGCACCGAGACGGGGCGGTCCAGTTCGACCAGCGGGAGACGGGCGCCGGGCTTCGGCGTCAGGACGACCTGCCGGTCCTGGGAGCCGGTCGCGGCGATCGCCTCGACCGAGTCCATGCCGGTCCAGTCCCGCTTCTCGATGCCCAGCTCGCTGACGCCCTCCGCGGCGATCAGGCAGTGGTCGATCGGCTCGACCTCGTGCGAGCGGTGCCGGCGCAGTCCCGCGCGGCCGTCCGCGGTCACCGCGTACTGCACACGCGTGCGCCAGGACGGGACCTGGCCCGCGGGCACCTTGTCGCCCTCGGCGGGCATCACCGTGCCGTCCCAGCCGGCCTCCTCGGGCGTCAGCCCGGCCAGCCGCTGGAGCTGCTCGGCGACGACCTCGCCCTTGAGCCGCCGCTGCGCGCCCGGCTTGGCGTGCTGCCAGTCACAGCCGCCGCAGCGGCCGGGACCGGCGAACGGGCAGGGGGCGTCGATGCGGTCCTTGGACGCCTCCAGCACCGTCACCGCGTCGGCGCGCAGGAACCGCGCGCCCTCCTCGCCCTCGGTGACGCGGGCGACGACCCGTTCACCGGGCAGCGCGTGCCGCACGAAGAGGACCTGCCCCTCCGACGTACGGGCGATGCAGTGGCCGCCGTGGGCGACGGGGCCGATCTCGACCTCGTACTCCTCCCCCACCAGTGATTTCCTCGGTTCTGCCTGCATGGCGGGGTGACTCCACAACATCGGGTACGGGCGGGCGGGCCTGACGGCCCGGGACAACAGCCCACCAGTCTACGTGCGCGGCGAGCTGTCCTTCGCCCGCTCGGCGGGTCCCCGTCGCACCGAGCCGGGCGCGGTCCAGTCCTGCCGCTTGCGGGCGCGCAGTTTCGCCGCCTCGGAGGACTCCAGCTGGTACGGCACCGAGGTGACCATCACGCCCGGTGTGAACAGCAGCCGGCCCTTGAGCCGCAGCGCGCTCTGGTTGTGGAGGAAGTGCTCGTACCAGTGGCCGACCACGTACTCCGGGATGATCACGGAGACCACATCGCGCGGCGACTGCGCGCGCAGGCTCTTGACGTACTCGATCACCGGGCGGGTGACCTCCCGGTACGGGGAGTCGAGCACCTTCAGGGGGACGTCGATGTCGCGCCGCTCCCACTCGTCGCGCAGCGCCCTGGTCTCCTCGGCGTCCACGTTGACGCTGAGCGCCTCCAGGGTGTCGGAGCGCAGCAGCTTGGCGTAGGCGAGGGCGCGCAGGGCGGGGCGGTGCACCTTGGAGACCAGGACGACGGAGTGGACCCGGGAGGGCCGCACGCTGTCGTCGGTCGGGGTACCCGGCGCCGCGATCTCCTCGGCGACCCGGTCGTAGTGCCTGCGGATCGCCGTCATGGTCGCGTAGAAGATGCACATGCCGAGCAGCGCGACCCAGGCGCCGTGGGTGAACTTGGTGAGCAGCACGACGACCAGCACCAGGCCGGTGAAGAAGGCGCCGAAGGCGTTGATGGCCCGGGAGCGGACCATGCGGCGGCGCGCGGCCGGGTCCTTCTCCGCGCCGAGCAGCCGGTTCCAGTGCCGCACCATGCCGGTCTGGCTGAGCGTGAAGGACACGAAGACGCCGACGATGTAGAGCTGGATCAGCCGGGTGGAGTCGGCGCCGTAGACCCACACCAGCAGTCCGGCGGCGCCCGCGAGCAGCACGATGCCGTTGGAGAAGGCGAGGCGGTCGCCGCGGGTGTGGAGCTGGCGGGGGAGGTAGCGGTCCTGGGCGAGGATCGAGCCGAGCAGCGGGAAGCCGTTGTAGGCGGTGTTCGCGGCGAGGAACAGCACCAGCGCGGTGGCGGCGGCGAGAACGATGAACAGCAGGCTGCCGTGACCGAACACGGCCTCGGCGACCTGGGAGATCACCGGGTCCTGGACGTAGTCGGGGCCGAGGGGGGCTCCGTCGTGGATCAGGTCCTTGGCGGGGTTCTCGGCCATGCGGACGTCCGTGGCCATGGCCAGCCCGATGATGCCGCAGAACATGGTGACGGCGAGCAGACCCATCATGGCGAGCGTGGTCGCCGCGTTCCGCGACTTGGGCTTGCGGAAGGCCGGTACGCCGTTGGAGATCGCCTCGACGCCGGTGAGCGCGGCGCAGCCGGAGGAGAAGGCGCGCAGCAGCAGGAAGAGCAGCGCGAAGCCGGCCAGGCCGGGGTGTTCGGGTTTGATCTCGAAGTCGGCGGTCGGCGCGCGCATGTCGTCGCCGAGGACGACCCCGCGGAAGGCGCCCCACGCGATCATGAGGAAGACGCCGGCGACAAAGACGTACGTGGGGATCGCGAAGAGTGTGCCCGACTCCTTGACACCCCGCAGATTCATCAGCGTCAGCAGCACGATCACGCCGATCGCGCAGGCCACCTTGTTCTCGACGACGAACGGGACCGCGGAGCCGAGGTTCTCGATGCCGGAGGAGATCGACACGGCGACCGTGAGGACGTAGTCGACGAGCAGGGCGCTCGCGACGGTCAGGCCTGCCTTCGACCCGAGGTTGGTGGTGGCCACCTCGTAGTCGCCGCCGCCGCTGGGGTAGGCGTGCACGTTCTGCCGGTAGGACGCGACCACGGTGAACATCAGCACGACGACCGCGACGGCGATCCAGGGGCTGAAGTGGTACGCCGACAGGCCCGCGATGGACAGGACCAGCAGCACCTCGCCGGGCGCGTACGCCACGGAGGACAGCGGGTCGGAGGCGAAGACGGGGAGTGCGACGCGCTTCGGCAGGAGCGTCTCGCCCAGCCGGTCGCTGCGAAGTGCGCGCCCGATGAGGATGCGTTTGGGCACGTCGGTCAGTTTGGACACAAGTGTGGATCGTAAGCCGTCCGGCGACGTGTGGCGCACCCGCCACCCCCGATCCATACGACATCCATACGGCCGCTGCCCTCAGGGTGAAAAGTCGGGGCGCCGGGGTGCGGACCGGGCAGGCCGGGGGAGGCCCATGCCTGTACGACCACATGCCCGGCCGTTGTCGCCACGTCTCGTGGAGGGTCCCATGCACACGACCGCAGAACTGATCGGCGCAGCGGCCGGCCTCGTCGTTCTCGGCGTCCTGGCGATCGCCAGCGTGCGCAGCATCACGCGCCGCTAGGGCCTGGGTGCCTGCCCGCGTTCCCCGGACCTGCCCGGGGCGCCGGGTCGGACGGTACGCATTCGATGCGCATCGTCGTGGGTTGCTCGCGCAGTTCCCCGCGCCCCTGCGGGTGCGTCCACCGCAGTACCCGAAGGGGCGCGGGGAACTGCGCGCGTGTGTCCGGGGCCCGGCCCGGGAACACCCTCCGCCGCGCCCGCGCACCCCCTGCCGCCGGTGACGGCGACCCCCGCGTACCGTCGGTCACGGCGGACAGGACGCCCCCGAGGGGCGTCAGGGTCCGCGGACCCCGGCATGATGTTGCCTGGCGGCCGCCAACAGGCCGCGACGTGTTGCCTGGCGAGCCGAAAGAGAGACATGAGCACGAAGGTCATGAAGGTCGCACGGCCTGCAGGAAGCGCGGTGTAACGCGATGCATATCGTCATCATGGGCTGCGGCAGGGTCGGTTCCGCCCTGGCCCAGGCCCTGGAGGAACAAGGGCACACGATCGCCGTGGTCGACCAGGACCCCACCGCGTTCCGCCGGCTGGGCTCCTCGTTCGGCGGCCGCCGGGTCACCGGCGTCGGCTTCGACCAGGACACCCTGCGCGAGGCGGGCATCGAGGACGCCGGCGCCTTCGCCGCCGTGTCCAGCGGCGACAACTCCAACATCATCGCCGCCCGGGTGGCCCGCGAGATGTTCGGCATCGAGAACGTCGCCGCCCGCATCTACGACCCCCGGCGCGCGGAGGTGTACCAGCGGCTCGGCATCCCGACGGTCGCCACGGTCCGGTGGACCGCCGACCAGATGCTGCGCCGGCTGCTCCCCTCGGGCGCCGAGCCGCTGTGGCGCGACCCCACCGGCGGGGTGCAGCTCGCGGAGGTGCACACCTCCCCGGCATGGGTGGGGCACCGCATCTCCCGGCTGCAGGACGAGACGGGCGTGCGGGTCGCGTTCCTCACCCGGCTCGGCGAGGCCATCCTGCCCAGCTCGCAGACGGTGTTGCAGGAGGGTGACCTGGTGCATGTGATGATGCGCACGGACGAGATCGACCGGGTCGAGGCGGCCTTCGCCAAGGGGCCCGACGAGGAGGGCGGTCGCTGATGAGGGTCGCCATTGCCGGAGCCGGAGCGGTCGGCCGCTCGATCGCGGGCGAGCTGCTGGAGAACGGCCACGAGGTCCTGCTGATCGACAAGGCCCCGACCGCGATCTCGGTGGAGCGCGTCCCGCAGGCGGAGTGGCTGCTCGCCGACGCCTGCGAGATCACGTCCCTGGACGAGGCGGCGCTCCAGCGCTGCAACGTCGTCATTGCCGCGACCGGCGACGACAAGGTCAACCTGGTGGTGTCGCTGCTGGCGAAGACCGAGTACGGCGTGCCCCGCGTCGTCGCCCGGGTGAACAACCCGAAGAACGAGTGGCTGTTCAACGAGTCGTGGGGCGTGGACGTCGCCGTCTCCACGCCGCGTCTGATGTCGGCGCTGGTGGAGGAGGCGGTCAGCGTCGGCGACCTGGTCCGGCTGCTGCGCTTCAGCCACGGCGACGCCAACCTGGTGGAGCTGACCCTGCCGGAGGAGTCCGCGCTGGCCGGCACCCAGGTCGGGGACGTGGAGTGGCCGCAGGACACCTCGCTGGTCACGATCATCCGCGGCACGCGGGTGCTGACGCCGACCCGCGAGGACTCCCTGGAGGCCGGCGACGAGCTGCTCTTCGTGGCCGCGCAGGCCCGTGAGGAGCAGCTGGAGGACCTGCTCTCGGTCCGCAAGGAGTCGTAACAGGCGAGACGTGAGGGGCGCCCGGAGACATCCGGGCGCCCCTCACACGTGCAGGGAACTCAGGACCGGCGGTGCCGGCCTGCCGGCGCCCCTTCGCCCTCCTCCGCGGCGGCGGCCTTCCGCTCCTCCTCCGCGCGCTCCTCCGCCTCCATCTCGGCGAAGACGTCGATCGGCGGCGGGGCCTTCGCCAGGAACACCCAGGTCAGGTAGACGGCGAGCAGGAACGGCGGGATCTTCAGCGCCACCAGCACCCAGCCGAGCTGGGTGGTGTCCGCCCACCAGTACAGCGGGAAGAGGATCGCGCACTTGGCGAGCAGGATCAGGCCCCAGGCCCAGCTGGCCTTGGTGTACGCCTTCTTGCGGCCCGGGTTCCTGGTGCGCCAGGAGAGGTTCTCCTTGAACACCGGGCCCAGCATCAGGCCGATCAGCGGGACGCCCGCCATCGCCGTGACGATGTACGCCACGGCCAGGCCCAGCGTGTACAGCATGCCCGGCAGGTAGAAGTCCTTGGCGTTGCCGGTCATCATCGCGAAGACCACGCCGAAGCCGACGCCGAAGACGCCGCTGAACGCGTGCTTCACGGTGTCCCTGCGGGCCAGCCGGACCACGACCATGACGAGCGCCACGCCGAGCGCCGCGAGCGCGGACATGTGCAGGTTCTTGTTGACCGTGTAGATGCTGACGAAGAGCAGCCCCGGCAGCACCGTCTCGACCATGCCCCGGACACCGCCGAACGCCTCGAACAGGGCCGCTTCCGTCACCGCCCGGGCGTCGTCCGCGGACGTGTCCGCGGAGGTCTCTTCGGTTGTCGGCTTGTCGAGCGACGTCACCGGCTACTCCCGTCCGAGGGGTCTCAGTTCGTATTTCGGATTGAACAGCACCCGGCGACCACGGCTCATGCCGATCCGGCCCGATGCGATCAGCTTGCGCCCCGGCTCTATCCCCGTGATCGAGCGCCTGCCGAGCCACACCACGTCCAGCGCGGCCGAGCCGTCGAACAGCTCGGCCTCCAGAGCCGGCACTCCCGCGCGTGGCCGCTGCGTGACCGTGCGCAAGGTACCAGTAACCGTGACGATCTCGCGGTCCTGGCAGTCACCTATCCGCGTGCAACCGGCGGTCGCGGCGTCCTCGCGCAGCTCCTCCGACTCCAGGTCCTCCTGGGAGGACGAGAGCCGGTCGAGCATGCGGCGGAACCGGCCTGCCGGCTTCTCGGACCGAGGAACAGCACTCATATCTGAAGCGTACCGGGGTGCACTGACGGTTACGTACCCCCTGCTTCCCCGATCCGAACGGCCCCGTCACTTCTCGAAGCGGTAGCCCATGCCGGGCTCGGTGATGAGGTGTCTCGGCCGCGACGGGTCCGCCTCCAGCTTGCGGCGCAGCTGCGCCATGTAGACCCGCAGGTAGTTGGTCTCCGTCCCGTACGACGGTCCCCACACCTCCCTCAGCAGCTGCCTCTGCCCCACCAGCCGGCCCCCGGCGCGCACCAGCGCCTCCAGCAGATGCCACTCGGTGGGCGTGAGCCGTACGTCACGTCCGTCGCGGTGGACCTTCTTCGCGGCGAGGTCCACGGTGAACGCCTCGGTCTCCACGACGACGTCTCCCCCGTCGGCGGGTTCCGCGCGCCGTACGGCGGCCCGCAGCCGGGCGAGCAGTTCGTCCATGCCGAAGGGCTTGGTGACGTAGTCGTCGGCGCCGGCGTCCAGCGCCTGGACCTTCTCGCCCGAGGCGTGCCGCGCGGACAGCACCAGGATCGGCACCCGGCTCCACGCGCGCAGCCGCCGGATGACGTCGACGCCGTCCGTGTCGGGCAGGCCCAGGTCGAGGACCACCACGTCGGGGTGGCGGGCGGCGGCCGCGCGCAGGGCGCCCGCCCCGTCCTCGGCGGAGTCCACCTCGTACTGCCGGGCCCTGAGGTTGATCACCAGGGCCCGCACGATGGCCGGGTCGTCGTCGACCACCAGTACCCGGGTCATGAGGCTCGCCTTTCGTTCGGAGCGGTCACGCGGCCGTCCTCCGGCGAGGCGCCCGTCGCGTGCAGGGTCAGGGTCATGGTGAGGCCGCCGCCGGGCGTGTCGTCGGCGTTCAGGGTGCCGCCCATGGCCTCGGTGAAGCCGCGGGCGACCGCCAGGCCCAGGCCGACGCCGGCGCCGCGCGGGGCGTCCCCGTGCCGCTGGAACGGCGCGAAGATGCGCTCCTTCGCCTCGTCGGGGACGCCGGGGCCGCGGTCGACGACCCGCACCTCGACCCGGCCGGCGAGGGCACTGGCGGCGACCAGCACCTTCTCCCCCGGCGGGCTGTACTTCACGGCGTTCTCGACCACGTTGGCCATGGCCCGCTCCAGCAGTCCGGGGTCGGCGTCGACCATGGGCAGGGTCTCGG
Organism: Streptomyces werraensis; assembly: GCA_014656175.1. GTDB lineage: Bacteria > Actinomycetota > Actinomycetes > Streptomycetales > Streptomycetaceae > Streptomyces > Streptomyces werraensis. The sequence goes on along the minus strand of BNBX01000002.1, from coordinate 150,872 downwards.
GGACGTCCAGGACGACGCTGTCCTCGGGCACCCCGCCGAGGGCGCGCGGCACCACCTCGTCCAGGTCGGTGCCGCGCATCAGCGGGGTGACCGTGCCGGTGTGCAGGCGGGACATGTCGAGCAGGTTGCCCACCAGGTGGTCCAGACGGTCCGCACCGTCCTCGATGCCCTCCAGCAGCTCGGCGCGGTCCTCGTCGGACCATTCGACGTCCTCGGAGCGCAGGGAGGAGACGGCCGCCTTGATCCCGGCCAGCGGGGTGCGCAGGTCGTGGCTGACGGCGGCGAGGAGCGCGGTGCGGATGCGGTTGCCCTCGGCGAGGGCGAGCGCGCGGTCGGCCTGCTCGCGCAACCGCCGCCGGTCCAGGACGACGGCGGCTTGCGCGGCGAAGGCGGCCAGCACCCTGCGGTCCTCGGCGGGCGGCACCCGGCCGGTCAGCGCCAGCGCCATGTGGTCGCCGACGGGCACCTCGACGTCGGCGTCCTCGGGCCGTTCGACCGGGCGGCCCCGGCCCACCCGGCCCGCGCAGGTCCACGGCTCGACGTCCCCGGCGCGTTCCAGCAGCGCGGCGGACTCCATGCCGAAGGTCTCCCGGACCCGCTCCAGCAGGTCCTCGAGGCCGGTCTCGCCGCGCAGCACGTTGCCCGCGAGGAACGACAGGATCTCCGACTCGGCGCGCAGCCGGGCCGCCTGCTGGGTGCGCCGGGCCGCGAGGTCGACCACGGACGCGACCGAGGCGCCGACCGCGACGAAGACGACGATGGCGACGATGTTCCGCGGGTCGGCGACGGTCCAGGTGTGCAAGGGCGGGGTGAACAGGAAGTTGAGCAGCAGGGAGCCGACCGCCGCCGAGGCGAGGGCCGGCGCCAGCCCGCCGAGGAGCGCCGCGGCCACCGTCACCGCCAGGAACATCAGCATGTCGATGGCGAGCCCCGGGTCGAAGGCGTTGAGCAGCATCGCCAGGAGGACGGGCCCCGCCGCGCCGACCGCCCACCCCCAGGCGAGCCGCAGCCGTCCCAGCGGAGCGCCCCGGGTGACGGGCAGTCCGCGGCCCTTGGCGGCCTCCTCGTGGGTGACGATGTGCACGTCCAGGTCGGGTCCGCAGTCGCGGGCGACGGTCGCGCCGACGCCGGGGCCGAAGACGTACTGCCAGGTGCGGCGGCGGGAGGAGCCCAGCACGATCTGGGTGGCGTTGGCGCCGCGCGCGAAGTCCAGCAGCGCGGCGGGTATGTCGTCGCCGACGACGTGGTGGAAGCTGCCGCCGAGGTCCTCCACGAGGGTGCGCTGGGCGGCCAGTTCGCCGGGCGAGGCGGAGGTGAGGCCGTCGCTGCGGGATATGTACACGGCGAGCAGCTGCCCGCCGGCGCCCTTCTCCGCGAGCCGCGCGGCCCGCCGGATGAGGGTGCGGCCCTCGGGCCCGCCGGTCAGCCCGACCACGATCCGCTCGCGCGAGCCCCAGATCGCCGAGACGGCGTGCTCGCTGCGGTAGCGCTGGAGGTGGGCGTCGACCCGGTCGGCGACCCACAGCAGGGCGAGCTCGCGCAGGGCTGCGAGGTTGCCGGGGCGGAAGTAGCTGGAGAGGGCCGCGTCCACCTGGTCGGGCTGGTGGATGTTGCCGTGCGCCATGCGCCGGCGCAGCGCCTCGGGTGTCATGTCGACGAGTTCGACCTGGTCGGCGCGGCGCACCACCTCGTCCGGCACGGTCTCCGGCTCCCGTACGCCGGTGATGGACTCCACGATGTCGCCCAGCGACTCCAGGTGCTGGATGCCGACGGTGGACAGCACGTCGATCCCGGCGGCCAGCAGCTCCTCCACGTCCTGCCAGCGCTTGGCGTTGCGCGAGCCGGGCGCGTTGGTGTGGGCGAGCTCGTCGACCAGGGCGACGCGGGGGCGGCGGGCGAGGACGGCGTCGAGGTCCATCTCGGCCACGGTCACGCCGCCCTGCTCCAGTCGCCGGTACGGGACCTTCTCCAGACCCGGCAGCAGGGCCTCGGTGCGGGGCCTGCCGTGCGTCTCGGCGAAGGCGACGACGCAGTCGGTGCCCCGTTCCAGGCGGCGGTGCGCCTCGGCGAGCATCGCGTAGGTCTTGCCCACACCCGGCGCGGCGCCGAGGTGGATCCGAAGCTTGCCGCGTCCCATGGCCCCATTGTCTTCCGGTCGTGCTCCTCGCGGACTCGACCCTAGGCCGCCGCGCGCGGCGGCCGGGCGGCGGGCGGGGGCGCGGGGTCCGACCTTGACGCAACCCTGACGCGCGCGCCGGGCGCCGGCCGGTCAGTGCGCGATGATCCGCCCGTCGCTCAGTTCGAGGACCCGGTCGGCCAGGTCGAGCAGGGTGGTGTCGTGGGTGGCGACGAGCGCGGTGACGTTCTCGCTGCGGACGACGGCGCGCAGCAGCTCCATCACGGCGTGCCCGGTCTCGGCGTCGAGCTGGCCGGTGGGCTCGTCGGCGACGAGCAGGGAGGGGTTGTTGGCGAGTGCGCGGGCGATGGCGACCCGCTGCTGCTGGCCTCCGGACAGCTCGCCGGGCCGCTGGGCGGCGTGGTCGGCGAGGCCGACGAGGGACAGCAGCAGCTCGACGCGCTCCTCACGCTCGCGGGGGTCCGTGCCGCGCAGCCGCAGCGGGACGCCGATGTTCTCGGCGGCGCTGAGGATGGGGATGAGGCCGAAGGACTGGAAGACGAAGCCGACGTGGTCGCGGCGCAGGGCGAGCAGGGCGTCCTCGTCGAGTCCGGCGAGGTCGCGGCCGTCCACGTCGACCCGTCCGCGGTCGGGGGTGTCCAGGCCGCCGACGATGTTCAGCAGGGTGGTCTTGCCGGATCCCGAGCGTCCCTTGAGGGCGACGAGTTCGCCGCGCGGGACCTCGAAGGAGACGCCGCGCAGCGCGTGGACGGCGGCGGCGCCGCTGCCGTACGACTTGTGCACGTCCTCGACGCGCACCATGGCGCCGGTGATCGTCCGTCCCATGTGGATGCCCCTCCCCCGTGAACCGGGCGCCAGTATCGCCGTCCGGCGCCCGGCGGATCAACAGAATCAGGCGGGGTTGTCCCCGTGGGTGAGGGTCTCCCAGGCGACGAACAGGTTGTCGGTGCCGGAGGGACGGGTGCGCTCGGTCAGCGCCTGGGTGTTGGTCATGGCGAAGCCGAGACGGTTGTGCAGGGCGTTGTAGCCGACCTCGGTGACCGGGCCGAGGCCGAGGTGCAGGGAGCCTCCGCACAGCCAGCCGGGCACGGGCTCGCCCTGCTCGTACTTCGCCTGGAAGCCGAGCGCGTGCCGCAGCCGCTCGCCGACGTCGGTGCCGTAGAGGTCCTGGCCCTGGATGCGGCTGGTCTCGGCGACGTGCGAGATGGAGGAGATGCCGTAGCCGGTGTGCGTGAAGTCGCGGCAGGTCTCCTGGGTGAGGCCGGTGACGAAGGTGGACTGGTTCTGCCAGTACCGGACGATCTTGTCGCGGGTGTCGAGGTTCTGGCTGGGGACGGTCTTCGGCAGGGGCCCGTCGGAGGCCAGGTAGACGTAGGCGGCGGTACGGGTGCGGAACTTGGCCATCGCCTTGTCGTACGAGGCGCGGTCCTCCAGGAAGACGGAGATGCCGACGGCGGCCTCCATCATCGTCAGCTCCCAGTTCCCGTTGGAGTGGGAGCCGTTGATGATCTCGGGCAGGTAGACGTCGCGCAGCACGGTGGCGAAGCGGCCCTGGTCGGGCCAGCCGCCGGTGTAGGTGTGCTTGACGATCTCGGCGGCCTTGGCCCAGGAGGAGCCTGCCCAGCCGGTCTGCAGGGGCGCGTTGCTGTTGGTGTGGTCGCGGATGACGGCCGACCAGGCGTCCATGAGCTGGACGGCCTTGGTGGCGTGGCGTGCGTCGCGGGTGACGTACCACATGAGGGCCTGGGTGTACGCGGCGATCGCGTCCTCGCGCTCGTCGGTGCAGCCGAGATTGGGGTTGGAGTACGAGCCGCACTCCACGACCGCGCGGGGCTTCGGCGTGCGGTTCAGGTCGGCGTACTTGCTCGCCGCCATGCGGTCGTAGGCGCCCTTCCAGGGCTGGGCGCCGGCCAGCACCTTGCTCCGGGCGAAGTCGAGCTGGCCCTTGGAGACGGTGACTCCGGGGTGCGTGAAGGTGGCGGGGGCGGCCTCGGCGGGCTTGGCGCCGGGGCGGAGGACGAGGGTGCCGACGAGGGCGGTGGTCAGGAGTGCGAACAGGGCAGCGCGGCCGCGGCGGAGACGACGGGGGCGTGAAGCGGACATGTGGGGGCCATCCGTTCCCGTACATGAACAGTGGGCGTCCCTTTGAACACCCGAACTCATCCGGGACGTTAGGTCCAGACCAATAGCGCGTCAAGGCCGCGCGCACAGGCTTCGTCCTCGAACGCCGGACCGGCGGGAAACAGCCCCTCCGGCGGTCGGGGGGCGGAGCCCCGGAAAACACGACGGCCCGCGGAAACCGGCCGCGAACGACCGGCCCCGCGGGCCGACGAGGAAACAGCGCTAGCGCACTTCGGTGATCTCGGGTCCCCGCTGCAGCCGGCTCATCCCGCCCGCGAACCGCGACCCTTCCTCCTGCTGCACGTTCTCCGGCACCATCTGCGCGTCGTTCGGCAGCTTGAGGACGATCGGATCACGCGGAGCCATGGGTCCGTCCCCGCGCACCACGACCGTGTCCCGGAAGATCTGCTCCAGCAGACCCGCCGCCTGCGGCTGCACCGCACCCTGACCGGAGATCACTCCGCGCAGGAACCAGCGGGGGCCGTCCACACCGACGAACCGCACGACCTGGAAGCCGCCGGTGCCGTCCGGCAGCTGCACCGGCACCTGGGCGCGCAGCTCCCAGCCCAGCGGACCCTCGACCTCGTCGATGATGCCGCCCTGCTGGGTGATGCCGGCGGCGATCTCCTCGCGCACCTCGCCCCAGATGCCCTCGCGCTTGGGCGCGGCGAAGGCCTGCAGCTGGATGGCGCTGTCCTGCAGCACGACGGTGGCCGCGACGATCGCGTCGCCCGCGACCTCCACACGCAGTTCCATGCCGTCCACACCGGGCACGAACAGACCGCCCAGATCCACCCGGCCCTCGCCGGGCTCGCGGACCTCGGAGCTGTCCCACGGCCCGTCGGGCCGGGGCGCGGGCTCCAGCCTCACGCGCGCGCTCTCCGCGTCCGCCTCCGCGTCGACACCGTCGACGACCTGCTCGGCCTCGCCGGCCGCACCGTCGGCGGCATCCCTCTTCTTGCGACGTCCGAACACGTCACTGTCCTTCCCGGTCGGATACGACCGAAGCGTATCGATTCCCACCCGCTGTACCGCCCTCGGCGGCCTGAACGCTTGTGCCGCTCTTACCTTCCACCGCGGCGTGGCCGCCGGTGGATCCGAAGCCCCCCTCGGCCCGGGTCGATGCGGGCAGCTGCGCGACCGACACGAAGCGCACCCTCTCAACCTGTTGGACGACCAGTTGGGCAATCCGGTCGAAGCGCTCGAACCGCACGGACTCGCGCGGGTCGAGATTCACCACGATCACCTTGATCTCCCCACGGTACCCGGCATCAATCGTCCCCGGGGCATTCACCAGGGCGACGCCACAGCGGGCGGCAAGGCCGGAGCGCGGGTGCACGAATGCCGCGTACCCCTCCGGGAGCGCGACAGACACCCCGGTGGGCAGCACGGCCCGCTCCCCCGGAGCCAGCTCACAGGCCTCGGTGGTCCGCAGATCGGCCCCCGCGTCGCCGGGGTGCTCGTACGCCGGAAGCGGTACGTCCGGGTCGACGCGCCGGATGAGCACCTCGAGCGCTCCGCGGCCGGCGGTCACGGGTTCACCTCGAAGGCGCGGGCCCGGCGGACCTGGTCGGGGTCCTCCATGGCGGCCTGGATCTCCTCCTGGCGGCCGTGGTCGATGAAGTGGTCCACCTTGACCTCGATGAACAGAGCGTCCGCGCGGACGGCGACCGGTCCGTCGGGGCCGCCGATGTGTCCGGTGGCGGTGCAGTAGATCTTCCGTCCCGCCACGGCGGTCACCTCGGCCTTGAGGTGCAGCACGGTGCCGACGGGCACGGGCCGGACGAAGTCGGTCTCCAGCCGTCCGGTGACCGCGATGGTGCGGAGCAGCCAGTTCAGCGAGCCGAGCGTCTCGTCGAGGGCGGTGGCCAGCACGCCGCCGTGGGCGAGTCCGGGGGCGCCCTGGTGCGCGGGCTGCACGGTGAACTCGGCGGTGATCGACACGCCTTCGCCGGCGCGCGCCTGGAGGTGCAGCCCGTGGGGCTGTCCGTCGCCGCAGCCGAAGCACTGCCCGTAGTGGGCGCCGAGGAGCTCGCCCGGTGCGGGGGCGTCGGGGTGGCGCACGGGCGGCACGGCGTCGGCGGGGGGCTGAAGAGCTGCGGAATTACCACTCACAGCCGCAGACCTTACCCGCCCGCCGGGAGGCGGCCGAGCATGCGTCCGCCCTGGCGCGGGACCCCCGCGGGAAGCGTGCCAAGCTTGGCCTCATGCAGCTTTCCGCCGCCCCGTACGAAGAACGCCTCACCGCTCCCCGCTCCTGGTGGTTCCTGTGCCTCCTGGCCGGGGTCTCCTTCGCGCTGATCATGCTTCCGTTCGGCACCCTGCCGATGCTGGCCGGGCTGGCCGGCGCCGCCGCCGCGGCGGCGGTCGTGGTGAGCGCGTACGGCTCGGTGCGGATCCGGGTCGTGAACGGTCATCTGATCGCGGGCGAGGCGAAGATCCCGGCGTCGGCGCTGGGTGACGCGGAGGTGCTGGACGCCGAGGAGGCGCGCGCCTGGCGCGGCCCGAAGGCCGACCCGCGCGCGTTCATGCTGCTGCGCGCGTACGTCCCCGGCGCGCTGCGCGTGACGGTCACGGACCCGGAGGACCCCACTCCGTACGTCTTCCTGTCCACCCGTGAGCCCGAGCGGCTGGCGCAGGCGCTCCGGGCGGCGAGGGACGGGGCGGACGCGTCGTAGAGGCCCGTCCCGGGGTCCCCGGGCGGGTCACCGGGGGCCGTCGTCCTTCCGGTGGCGGCCGGCCTTCATGTCGAGTTCCAGCGCGTGCTCGGGGAGAGCGTCGGCGGGGCGCTCCAGTGCCGGGAGCGCGGGCAGTTCGTCCCAGGGGACCTGGACCTTGCGCAGGTCGTCCCGGATGCGGGCGGCGAGCTTTCTGGTGTCGCGCCGGTTCATCACGGCGCCCACGGCCGCTCCCACGAGGAACGGCATCAGGTTCGGCAGGTTGCGCACCGTGCGTTTCATGATCCGCTGGCGCAGTTCGCGCTTCATGCGGCTGTTCAGCGCGGCGCTCACGGTGGAGGGCCTGGTCGCCTCGATGCCGCGCTCCTGGGACCAGGAGTTGAGGTAGACGGTGCTGCGCTGGGCGAGGGTGCCGGCGGGCCGTACGCCGTAGACCTCGTGCAGTTCGGCGATCAGCTTGAGCTCGATCGCGGCGACGCCGGTGACCTCGGCGGCCAGCTCCGTCGGCATCGCCGGCGGCACGGGCATCATCGCGGCCGCTCCGACGCCTGCCCCGACCGTCGCGGTGGCCTTCGCGGCGCCCGCCACGAGCTTGTCCGCGATCTCCTCGGGCCCGAACCCGGGGAACTGCTCCCGCAGCGTCGCGAGGTCCCGTACGGGCACACGCGGGGCGATGTCGATGATCCGGTCGGCGAGGTGCGCCAGACCCGCGCGGGCGCGTGCTCCGCCCTTGCGGACGCCTTCCAGGGCCTTCTCCCGGACGACGGCGGTGCGTCTGCGCGCCATGGGCGCGGTGACCTCCACGGACACCGGGAGGTCACCCCGGCCGGCCGGCGCTTCGAGCGAGGCCGCCCCGTCACCGGTCCAGCCTCGCTCGGAATCACGCGTGTCGTGCTGTGGGTCCTCGGTGGACCCTTGGTCCGCTCCCTTCGAGAAGAAGCGGCGCTTCCGCGGTGGGGTCGAGCCAGTCACGGCCGACCCCGCCTCAGTCGCAGTCGCGGCAGATCGGCTGGCCGTTCTTCTCGCGGGCCAGCTGGCTGCGGTGGTGCACCAGGAAGCAGCTCATGCAGGTGAACTCGTCCTGCTGCTTGGGCAGGACCCGGACGGCCAGCTCTTCGTTCGAGAGGTCCGCTCCGGGCAGTTCCAGGCCTTCGGCGGCCTCGAACTCGTCGACGTCCACGGCCGAGGCCGACTTGTCGTTCCGCCGGGCCTTCAGCTCTTCCAAGCTGTCCGAGTCGACGTCGTCGTCGGTCTTGCGTGGAGTGTCGTAGTCGGTAGCCATGTCGCTCTCCCCCTCTGGGTGTATGCGGTGTCTCCAGCGCACGTAACGCGTGAGAGGCCGGACTTGTGCCCGACCTGAGGCGGAGATTTTGCCTCACATCAAGGTCTGTTACTCAATCGACACCCAACCGGACTCCTCATGAGTGATCGGCTTGGATGGCGATGGGGACCGTACACGGTCCCGATGCCGCACTACAAAGGCACCTCACCGTGTACTTCCCGTGAACAGGACGCCTGAAAACCGGTACTTTTCCGGCCTTCCGGCGGGATTCATGATCACGGAGAGTGGATGGCCGAATCGGCGCGTCTGTGATCGATCACACATGAATTCGATTGCGGAGGCGCCCGGGAATTCCGCCCAAAGCGAACATGGATCAGCAGCGGGGCATGATGTCAGATCGGAAGGGTGACACGCATCACGAGTCCTCCGCCCTCCCTCGGCTGCGCGTAGATGTGCCCGCCGTGCGCCCGGGCGACCGACCTCACGATGGACAGACCCAGTCCTACGCCCTTGTCGCTGCCCGTCCGCTCGGTGCGCAGCCTGCGGAACGGCTCGAAGAGGTTCTCCACCTCGTACGCGGGGACCACCGGGCCGGTGTTGGACACCACGAGAACCGCCTGGCCGTGCTGGACGTCCGTCGTCACCTCCACCCAGCCGTCCTCCGGGACGTTGTACCGCACGGCGTTCTGCACCAGGTTCAGGGCGATCCGCTCCAGCAGCACGCCGTTGCCCTGGACGACGGCGGGGCGGCGCCTGCCGCGGATCGTCACGTGCCGGGCCTCCGCCTCGGCGGCGACCTGGTCGATGGCCTGGCCGGCCACCTCCGCGAGGTCCACGGGGCCCCGCTCCACGATCTGGTTGTCGCTGCGGGCGAGCAGCAGCAGGCCCTCCACGAGCTGCTCACTGCGCTCGTTGGTGGCCAGCAGGGTCTTGCCGAGCTGCTGGAGCTCCACCGGCGCGTCCGGGTCGGAGAGATGCACCTCGAGCAGCGTGCGGTTGATCGCCAGCGGGGTGCGCAGCTCGTGCGAGGCGTTCCCCACGAAGCGCTGCTGGGCGGTGAACGCACGCTGGAGCCGCTCCAGCATGTCGTCGAAGGTGTCGGCCAGCTCCTTCAGCTCGTCGTCCGGACCGTCCAGCTCGATCCGGCGGGACAGGTCCGAGCCCGCCACCGCGCGGGCGGTGCGGGTGATCCGGCCCAGCGGCGACAGCACGCGTCCGGCCATGGCGTAGCCGAAGGCGAAGGCGATGACGGCGAGGCCGAGCAGGGCCAGCAGGGAGCGGCTGAGCAGATTGTCCAGGGCGACCTGGCGCTGGTCGTCGATGCACTCGCTGATCGCGTTGTTGAACTCGGTCAGCGAGAGGTTGCCGTCGGCGATGCCCGGACAGTCGTTGCTGGACACCTTCAGGCCGTCGAAGTCGACGATCTTGAACAGCGGCTGGCTGCCGGTGCGCAGGGCCTGCGCGGCGAGCAGGTAGATGATCGACAGCAGCAGGATGCCGGCGATCAGGAACATGCCGCCGTACAGCAGCGTGAGCCGTATGCGGATGGTCGGACGCAGCCACGGCATCGGCGTGGGCGACCGGGGGTCCCAGGTGGGCTTGGGGGGCGCGGTGGGGGGCGCGGGAGTGGAAGCCATGGTCGGTGATCAGATCCGGTATCCGGAGCCGGGCACGGTCACGATGACCGGCGGCTCGCCCAGCTTGCGGCGCAGGGTCATGACGGTCACGCGGACCACGTTGGTGAACGGGTCGGTGTTCTCGTCCCAGGCCTTCTCCAGCAGCTGCTCCGCCGAGACCACGGCGCCCTCGCTGCGCATGAGGACCTCCAGCACGGCGAACTCCTTCGGCGCGAGCTGGACCTCCTTGCCGTCGCGGAAGACCTCGCGGCGGTTGGGGTCGAGCTTGATCCCGGCCCGCTCCAGGACGGGCGGCAGGGGCACGCTGGTCCGCCGGCCGAGCGCCCGCACGCGGGCGATGAGCTCGCTGAAGGCGAACGGCTTGGGCAGGTAGTCGTCGGCGCCGATCTCGAGTCCCTCGACGCGGTCGCTGACGTCTCCGGACGCCGTCAGCATCAGCACGCGCGTGGGCATGCCGAGCTCGACGATCTTGCGGCAGACGTCGTCGCCGTGGACGAGGGGGAGGTCGCGGTCGAGGACGACCACGTCGTAGTCGTTGACGCCGATGCGCTCCAGGGCGGCCGCACCGTCGTACACGACGTCGACGGCCATGGCCTCCCGGCGCAGTCCGGTGGCCACCGCATCGGCGAGCAGCTGCTCGTCCTCGACGACGAGTACGCGCACGTCGCTTGTCCTTCCTCATGACCCGCCCGCGGGCCGCGAGGGCGCGCATACGGGCAGGGGGTACGGGTGGGTGTTGTTGCCTCCATCCTGCCCTTTTCGGCCGTAAGTCGGCTGTAAGGCGGTCGGAGCAGGGGTGGCCGGCGGTGCCGGGACCGGGGAACGTGCGGACGAACGGGGCGGGAATACGAGAATTTCTCGCGAGGTTAGGTTTCCGCGGGAGGGAGCTTGGGGAGGACGGGTTTACATCCCGCGATCACGCTCTGCTTGCACCGCACCACCATGCGGTGCACACGTTCCGCTTCCGCAGAGCGGGCGTGGATGTCCGGTACCGTCGCCGCCCGGCCGAGCGGCGCCGGGCATCCGCCACGGACGTGATCGTCCCTTCCGACGGCACACCCCCGTGCCACCGACCCACCGACCCAGGACGAGGGGGCGCAGCATGGACGCATTCACCGCAGGACTTCTGCAGCGCATAAAGGCGACCGAGTCCGACCTGTCGCGGGCCCGCGACGAGGGCGACGACTTCCTCGTCGACGTGGAGCAGGGCGAACTCGACGACCTGCGCCGCCTCGCGGCCGAACACGGCGTGGAAGTCGGCGCGACGAGCGTCTGACCGTCGCACAGCAACGCCCGGCGGGCCCCGGTGGAGTCATCCACCGGGGCCCGCCGCCGTTCCTCGCGGGCACGCCCCCCGACACCCAGGAGGCGCGAGACCGCCGGGCCGCCCTCACCGACACCGCGCCCGCAGCACGCGTGTTCCCCACGCGAGCCTCCCCGTCACCGGGCCGAGGCGTGGGATCACTCCCCCCGGGGCGCGCCGCCGTTCCTCGCGAGAACCGCCGGCGCGCCACCCTCACCCGCACGCACCCGTGTCCTCCGGACGAGCCGCCCGTCACCGAGCCGAGGAGCGGGGGCACACCTCCGGCGCGCGGCCGGCGGACGACACCCGACGTCCCTGCGGGCAGCGGCATAGGGACTTGCCCCAGCGAGGCTCGCCGCCTCGGCCCCGGGCTCGGTGAGCCGTCACCCGGCCGCCGGCGAGGCACGAACCGCCCCGCAGGCACCCGGCCTGCGGGGCAGTTCGTGCCTCCCGCCGACGCCCCCGGCCCGGCGGGCCGTCGCCCCGTCGGGCCGGGATCGACCGACTTCACCGCGGACACGGTCCCGCCCGGCCGAACCCGGCCGGAAGTCGGCCACCGTCCGGCGGCCGCCCTCGTGGGCGTGCCCCCCGTGGTCGGCGGCGTCAGCCGCCTCCTACGCACCGAACTCCTCCAGCAGGCCCAGCAGCGGCTTCAGAACGCCCGGAGACGCTGCCACCGTCAGGTCGCCGGACGGGACGCTGTCCGGGTGGCGGCCGGTCGTCAGGGCGCCCGCCTCTCGGGCTATCAGGGCGCCGGCCGCGACGTCCCACGGGTGGAGGCCGCGTTCGTAGTAGCCGTCCAGGCGGCCGGCCGCCACGTCGCACAGGTCGATCGCCGCCGAGCCGCCCCGGCGGATGTCCCGCACCAGCGGGATCAGCCGGCGGGCGACCTCGGCCTGCTGTTCGCGGACGTCGGCGACGTAGTTGAAACCGGTGGAGACCAGCGCCTGGTCCAGCGGCGGCGACGGCCGGCAGGCCAGGCGCCGCTCGCCCTCCCACGCGCCCGTGGCCCACGCCCCGCCGCCGAGCACCGCGTGGTACTCCTCGCCGCGCATCGGGGCGAACACCGCGCCGGCCACGGCCACGCCGTCCTGTTCGGCCGCCACGGAGACGGCCCAGGTGGGCAGGCCGTACAGGTAGTTCACCGTGCCGTCGAGCGGATCGACGACCCAGCGGACGCCGCTGCTGCCGGCCGTGGAGGCGCCCTCCTCGCCGAGGATGCCGTCCTCCGGGCGGCGCTCGGCGATCAGTCCGGTGATCAGCTTCTCCGCCGCGAGATCCATCTCGGTGACGACGTCGACCGAGCTGGACTTGGTGGCGGCGACCGCGAGGTCGGCCGGGCGGCCGTCGCGCAGCAGTTCACCCGCGCGCCGGGCGGCCTCCCGGGCCAGGTCCAGCAGTTCCGCGTGCAGGGGGTCGGTCACGGGGCTCCTCAGGCGTAGGGGCTGTCGGCGCCCGCGGCGGCGGGACGCGGGGCGCGGGCCGGGCAGCAGCCCACCGGGCACAGGTCGTGGCTGGGGCCGAGCGCGCCCAGGGCGCACCGGGTGACGTCCCGCCCGCTCTCGGCCGCGGCGCGCTCCAGCACCAGCTCGCGGACGGCGGCGGCGAACCGCGGGTCGTCGCCGACGGTCGCCGAGCGGCGCACCGGCAGGCCAAGCTCCTCCGCCTTGGCGGTGGCCTCGGTGTCGAGGTCGTACATGACCTCCATGTGGTCCGAGACGAAGCCGATGGGGGCCATGACGACCGCCGGGACGCCGGCGGCCTTCCGCTCCTCGAGGTGGTCGCAGATGTCGGGCTCCAGCCACGGGATGTGCGGGGCGCCGGAGCGGGACTGGTAGACGAGCTGCCAGGGGTGGTCGACGCCGGTGCGCTCGCGGACGGCGTCGGCGATCAGCCGTGCCACGTCCAGGTGCTGCGCGACGTACGCGCCGCCGTCGCCGTGGGCCTCGACGGGGCCGGAGGTGTCCGCGGCGGCGGTGGGGATGGAGTGGGTGCAGAAGGCGATGTGCGCTCCGTCCCGGACGTCCTCGGGGAGTTCCGCGAGCGACCGGATCACGCCGTCGACCATGGGCTCGACGAAACCGGGGTGGTTGAAGTAGTGCCGCAGCTTGTCGATCTTCGGCAGCTCCAGCCCCTCCTTCTCCAGGGCGGCGAGCGCGTCGGCGAGGTTCTCGCGGTACTGGCGGCAGCCGGAGTAGGAGGCGTAGGCGCTGGTGGCGAGGACGAGGATGCGGCGGCGGCCGTCGCGGACCATCTCGCGGAGGGTGTCCGTGAGGTAGGGCGCCCAGTTGCGGTTGCCCCAGTAGACCGGCAGGTCCAGGCCGTGCTCGGCGAAGTCCTTGCGCAAGGCGTCCAGCAGGGCGCGGTTCTGGTCGTTGATGGGGCTGACCCCGCCGAACCGGAAGTAGTGCTGCCCGACTTCCTTGAGGCGTTCCTTGGGGATGCCCCGTCCGCGCGTCACGTTCTCCAGGAACGGGACGACGTCGTCCGGGCCTTCCGGGCCGCCGAAGGAGAGCAGGAGCAGGGCGTCGTAGGGACTGGCATCGAGCACGTCAGACATGTCTCGATCCTCCCACCCGGCGCCGACAGCGGGGACGGGGGCCGGGAGTGTCGCGGGCAGAAGGTGCCGTACATCACCGGCGCAAGGGGGCGGTGCCGCCGGTAATCTGTATCGACTGCGGTAGCACCTTACTGATCTTCCGGAGACCCCGTGCCCAGCCCCTATCGCGCCCTGTTCGCCGCCCCCGGCAGCAAGGCCTTCTCCGCCGCGGGGTTCCTCGGCCGCATGCCGCTGTCCATGATGGGCATCGGCGTGGTCACGATGATCTCCCAGGTGACCGGCCGGTACGGGCTGGCGGGCGCCCTCTCGGCGACCATCGCGCTGTCCGCCGCGCTGGTCGGCCCTCAGGTGTCGCGTCTGGTGGACCAGTACGGGCAGCGCCGGGTGCTGCGCCCGGCGACGCTGCTGTCGCTGTCCGCGGCGACGGTGCTGCTGCTCGCCGTGCACTTCTCCTGGCCGGAGTGGGTGCTGTTCGCCGCGTGCGTGGGGATCGGCTGCGTGCCGAGCCTCGGCGCGATGGTCCGGGCCCGCTGGGCGGCGCTGTACCGCGGTACCCCGAGCCTGCACACCGCCTATTCGTTCGAGTCGGTGATCGACGAGGTGTGCTTCATCGTCGGCCCGATCGTCTCCATCGGGCTGTCCACGGCCTGGTTCCCGGAGGCCGGCCCGCTGCTGGCGGCCTGCTTCCTGGCGGTGGGCGTCTTCTGGCTGACCGCGCAGCGCGCCACCGAGCCGGAGCCGCACCCGCGTGAACGCAAGGGCGGCGGCTCGGCACTGCGGTCGCGCGGTCTCCAGGTCCTGGTGGCGACGTTCGCGGCGACGGGCACGATCTTCGGCGCGGTGGACGTGGTGACGGTCGCCTTCGCCGAGGAGGAGGGACACAAGGCCGCGGCCAGCGTGGTGCTCGCCGTGTACGCCCTGGGTTCGTGCGTGGCCGGTCTGGTGTTCGGGCTGCTGCACTTCGCCGGGGCGCCCGAACGTCGGTGGCTGCTCGGCGTTTGCGCCATGGCCGTGAGTATGATCCCACTCCTACTGGTCGGGAACTTGCCGTTTCTGGCCGTGGCGCTGTTCGTTGCGGGTCTGTCCATCGCTCCCACGATGATCACGACCATGTCCCTCATCGAAGAGCACGTACCTCGCGCGCAGCTCACCGAGGGGATGACCTGGGTGAGCACCGGGCTCGCGGTCGGCATCGCCCTCGGCTCCTCCGCCGGCGGCTGGGTGATCGACGCGGCCGGGGCGCGCGCCGGGTACGGGGTCCCGGCGGCAGCCGGGGTCGTCGCGGTCGCGGTCGGTTTCCTCGGGTACCGCCGGCTCAAGCGGCCGGCGCCGGGTCGGGGAGGCTACGTTGGTCGGCACGACGAGCGCGAGGAACGGCACGTGGCGTAACTGGGGAGGCACCGTCTCCGTCCGGCCGGCCCGGGAGGTCACGCCGGCCTCGGTCGACGAACTGGCCGACGCCGTGCGCCGGGCCGCCGAGGACGGGCTGCCGGTGAAGGCGGTGGGAACCGGCCACTCCTTCACCTCCATCGCCGCGACCGAGGGCCTCCTGGTACACCCTCAGCTGCTGACGGGGATACGGAGGATCGACCGGGAGGCGGGCACCGTCACCGTCGATGCGGGCACCCCGCTGAAGCGGCTCAACGCCGCCCTCGCCCGCGAGGGCCTGTCGCTGACCAACATGGGCGACATCATGGAACAGACGGTCTCCGGCGCCACCAGCACCGGCACCCACGGCACCGGCCGTGACTCCGCCTCCATCGCCGCCCAGATCAAGGGCCTCGAACTGGTCACCGCCGACGGCTCGGTGCTCACCTGCTCCGAGAAGGAGAACCCGGACGTCTTCGCCGCCGCCCGGATCGGCCTCGGCGCCCTCGGCATCGCTACCGCCCTCACCTTCGCCGTGGAGCCGCTCTTCCTCCTCACCGCGCGCGAGGAGCCCATGACGTTCGACCGGGTGTGCGCCGAGTTCGACGCGCTGCACGCCGAGAACGAGCACTTCGAGTTCTACTGGTTCCCGCACACCGGCAACACCAACACCAAGCGCAACAACCGCAGCGCGGGCCCGGAGCGCCCGGTGCCGCCGCTGCGCGGCTGGTTCGAGGACGAGTTCCTCTCCAACGGGGTCTTCCAGGTCGCCAACTGGGTGGGCCGCGCCGCCCCGCTGACGATTCCCGCCATCGCGCAGATCTCCAGCCGGGCGCTGTCCGCGCGGACGTACACCGACATCCCCTACAAGGTGTTCACCTCCCCGCGCCGGGTGCGCTTCGTGGAGATGGAGTACGCCGTGCCGCGCGACGCGCTCGTGGACACGCTGCGGGAGCTGAAGGCGATGGTGGACCGGTCCCCGCTGCGGGTGAGCTTCCCGGTCGAGGTGCGCACCGCGCCGGCCGACGACATCACCCTGTCCACGGCGTCCGGCCGGGAGAGCGCCTATGTGGCGGTCCACATGTTCAAGGGGACGCCGTACCAGCGGTACTTCACCGCCGCCGAGCGCATCTTCACCGCACACGAGGGACGACCCCATTGGGGGAAAATCCACACGCGTGACGCCGAGTACCTCTCACGGGTGTATCCGCGTTTCGGCGAGTTCGTCGCGCTGCGGGACCGGCTGGACCCGGAACGGCGGTTCCGCAACGACTACCTGCGGCGGGTCCTGGGCGCGTAGTCAGGGCGTGCGGCCCGGCCGTAGACATTGCCTCCGTTTCCGGCGATTGCGTGAACCTCCCCACAAGTCCCGCGCGTCCGGGGGCGGATGAGTGGGGCAACGACGGCCAAGTCCCACCTCTTGCGGGAACTCGCACGGCGTGCCAATCCACGCACGTGGCCCAAATGGAGTACTGTTGCGAGCCCTGGGTCCGGACTCCCGTCAGGGTGCCCGGGTCCTCGGAGGACCGCCGGGAGGGGGCTAGTTGCACAGGGTGACGCACTTGGTCACTTAGCGTTGCGAATAGGTAACCGTGCCATAACGGCGATCCAGGGCCCGCGCCCGACACGCCGGGCAACTCGGCAAGGTTGTGGCAGGCTGCACCCGGGCAGGCCACACTCGACTAGCGGAAGCAGCGACGCACGTGACGTCGGCAGGCACCACCCGGGAGGTCCCCATGCCCGAACTGCGTGTCGTGGCCGTCTCGAATGACGGCACACGGCTGGTGCTGAAGGCTGCGGACAGCACGGAGTACACGCTTCCGATCGACGAACGGCTCCGCGCCGCCGTGCGCGGCGACCGTCCCCGCCTCGGCCAGATCGAGATCGAGGTGGAGAGCCACCTCCGCCCCCGCGACATCCAGGCCCGTATAAGGGCGGGCGCGACCGCGGAAGAGGTCGCGCAGATGGCCGGCATCCCCGTGGACCGCGTGCGGCGCTTCGAGGGCCCCGTCCTCGCCGAGCGCGCCTTCATGGCCGAGCGCGCCCGCAAGACGCCGGTCCGCCGCCCCGGCGAGAACTCCGGCCCCCCGCTGGGCGAGGCCGTGCAGGAGCGGCTGCTGCTGCGCGGCGCCGAGAAGGACACCGTGCAGTGGGACTCCTGGCGCCGCGACGACGGCACCTGGGAGGTCCTGCTGGTCTACCGGGTCGCGGGCGAACCGCACTCGGCGAGCTGGACCTACGACCCGCCCCGGCGTCTCGTCCAGGCCGTCGACGACGAGGCGCGCTCGCTGATCGGCGAGTCCGACGACCTCGCCGCACCCGAGCCCAGCTTCCCGTTCGTCCCGCGCATCGCCCGGCTGCCGCGTGACCGCCCGCTGGACCGCCCCGCCGACCGCGAGCGGCCCAGCCTGCCCGCGCAGGCGTCCGAGCCGCCCGAGGAGTCCACCGCGGCCACCGCCTCGGGCGAGCGCGACTCGCTGACCAGCCTGCTGGAGGCCGTGCCGAGCTTCCGCGGCGACCTGGTGGTGCCCGAGCGCACCGAACCGGCCGCCGAGGAACCGGAGTCCGAGCCCGGGGCGGAGGAGCCGCCCGCGCCGGCCGCGTCCGCCGGCTCCGCCTACGCGGATGTGCTGATGCCTCGTTCGGTGGGCGGCCACCGGGACCGTCTCATCGGCTCCACCGACCGCCAGGCCGAGGCGGACGGCGTCCGCCCGGGCCGCCGCGCGGCGGTCCCGAGCTGGGACGAGATCGTGTTCGGGACGCGACGCAAGAAGCAGGAGTAGGCCGGCTCGCCGGCCCATAACCCTTACCTCTGCGGGGGCAGGCCGCCGCCTTGTCGGCCCTGGCGGGCCTCGTCCTCAAACGCCGGACGGGCTGGAATCAGCCCGTCCGGCGCCTGAGGCCAATTCAGCCCCCCGGCGCTCGAGGAGCGGGGTCCGGGGCGGAGCCCCGGGGCGGGAGCACGGCTCGGCTACTGCGGCTCCGGCCCCACCGCCACCGGACGCCCCGGGTCCGAGGACCACTCCGACCAGGAGCCGACGTACAGAGCAGCCGGGACACCGGCGATCTCCAGCGCCAGCACCTCGTGCGCCGCCGACACGCCCGAGCCGCAGTACACCCCGACCGGCGCGTCCGGCGTCACGCCCAGCTCGCCGAAGCGGGCGCGCAGTTCCGCGGCAGGGCGGAAACGGCCGTCCGCGTCCACGTTGTCGGAGGTCGGCGCCGACAGCGCGCCCGGGATGTGGCCGCCGACGGGGTCGATCGGCTCCACCTCGCCCCGGTACCGCTCCCCCGCACGCGCGTCCAGCAGCACCCCCGACCGCGCCAGCGCCGCCGCGCCGTCCGCGTCCAGCACGGCGCCCTCCGCCGGCCTCGGCACGAAGTCGCCCTCGGCCGGCGTCGGCGCCTCCGTCTCCAGTGGGCCGCCCCAGGCGGGCAGTCCGCCGTCCAGGACCCGCACGTCCGGGTGGCCGGTCCACCGCAGCAGCCACCAGGCGCGGGCCGCCGCCCACCCGATGCCGCCGTCGTACGCGACCACGGGCGTCCCGGCGGACACGCCCGCGCGCCGCATCGCCGCGCCGAACACCTCCAGGTCCGGCAGCGGATGGCGTCCCCGCGAGCCCGGCGCGGACGCCAGTTCGCGGTCCAGGTCGACGAAGACGGCGCCGGGGATGTGGCCGGACGCGTACGCGGCCCGGCCGTCGAACGGCTGACCGCTCGCGGCGGCCGTGCTGAGCTGCCAGCGGACGTCGAGCAGGACCGGAGGACGCTCCGACCGCAGCGCGTCCGCGAGTTCGGATGCGGAGATGATGGCGTTCATGGTCACCATCCTCGCGCACGGGGTGGCCGACTCCTCCCGGTCCGGCTACTCTGCTCGGCCGGGCACATCCGGTCACCGGGCGTACGGGATCGGGCACATACGGTGTCGGCCACGGTGCGGGAACGATCCGCCGGGCCGGACACGGGACGGCCCCTTGCAGGGGCGAGCGGACACGGCCGACGTACGGGCGGCCGAGAAGAGAGTGACGATGACCGACGCACGGGGGAACGCCCGCCCGAACGCCGACGGGACGGCACGGCACGCGCCCGGTACCCCCTGCTGGGTGAGCCTGATGGCGCGCGGACTCGACGCGACCGAGCAGTTCTACGGGGCGCTGTTCGGCTGGGAGTTCCGGCCCGGCCCGCGGCCGCTGGGTCCGTACGTGCGTGCCGTGCTCGACGGGCACGCGGTGGCCGGGATCGGGGTGCTGCCCCCGGACCGTCGGCTGCCCGTCGCGTGGACGCCGTACTTCGCCTCGGACGACGTGGACCTGACGGCCGAGGCGGTGCGTTCCTGCGGCGGGACCGTGGGCGTGGGGCCGCTGGACGCCGACGAGGCGGGACGGCTGGCGCTCGCCTCGGACCCGAGCGGCGCGGTCTTCGGGATCTGGCAGGCGGCCGACGGGGCCGTCGAGGACGTCACCGGCCGACCCGGCACCCCGGCGTGGAACGAACTGACCACCTTCGAGACCACGAACGTGGCCAAGTTCTACGAGACCGTGTTCGGTTACGACGAGGAGCCGGTCGTCTCCGCCGACCTGGACTACGTGACGCTGCGCCTGGACGGCCGCCCGGTGACCGGGGTCCACGGCGTCGGCAACGCGCTGCCCCGGGACCGGGGCCCGCACTGGACGACGTACTTCACGGTGGCGGACACCGACGACGCGGTGGACCAGGTGCTCCATCTCGGCGGCCAGGTGCTCGGCGGTCCCCGGGACACCGAGCACGGCCGGGTCGCCACGGTGGCGGACCCGGAGGGGGCACGGTTCGCGCTGGTACGAGGGCCGCGCTGACGCGCGCGGTCCGGCACGCGGCACAGCAGCTGTGCCGAAACAGCACGGGGCCTGGCATGGCATCGGCGGGTCCCCGAGCACGCCCGGGGACCCGGCGGTACGGCGGCGGCCCCGAGAGCCGGCTGCTCGCCGCCCACCTGACCGGGCGGCTGCGCCGGCCGTCGCGGGACCGGATGCCGGCGTCGGTCACCGTCGGACTGCACGCGGCACCGGAACGCTGGGGCGACAGGCGGCCGCACACGCGGATCGACGTGGACCAGTATCTGCGCCAGGTGGCGCGGGACCTGGAGGGCGTACGGAGGGCGACGCCACTCGCCGGGCGGCGGGTGATCGTGACCGGCGCGGCGGGTACGTTCGGCCAGGCGTTGGGCGCGCGGTTCACCGATCTCGGCACCGGGGTCGTCGGGTTGGACCTGCGCGCCGAAGCGTCGGCGCCGGTGCCGGTGGTGGGCTGCGACCTGACCGACCCCGAGTCGGTGGCGAAGTGCGTCGAGGAGGCCGTACGGCTGCTTGGCGGCGGCGTGGACGTGCTGGTGAACAACGCGGGCCGGGGCGGACCGGCGCCGGCGGAGCTGCGGCCGTCCGGAGGTCCACGCGCAGCTCGGTCTCAACCTGCTGGGCGCGTGGGACGTGACCGCGGCCGCCCTCCCCCATCTCGACAGGCGCGCGGCCGGGTGGTGTTCATTGCCTCCAGGATGGCGGTCCTGCCGCGAACCGCTGGCCGCCGCGTACGGGGTGTCCAAGCGGGCCCTCGCCGCGTACGCGGAGACGCTGCGGCTGGAGGTCGGCACGCACGTCGGCGTGACGACCGTCCACCTGAGCATGGTGAACAGCCCGATCCACGACAGCACGCGCACCGCGGGTCTCTCCCTGGACGGGGTGACCGCGCGCCGGGCCCCGCGCGACGTGGCGACGACGCGGCGCGGCCGGGCGGATATGGCGCCGCCCCACCACGCCCCGGCCCTGGCCGACCGCGTCGTGCGCCGCACGGTCGCGGCACGGGTGGCGGCGGGCGCCTTCGCGGAGGCCCCGTTGGCGGAAGGGCTGTGGCGGCGGCACGGGCGCGTGGACCAGTAGTGACACAACGGGTGACAACAATGCCGATATTGCAGTCCGGCCAAGCCATCTAACATCACCAAGTACTCTTGCTCGGGTCAAACCGGCTTGTAGAAGGCGGTTCGACCCACGCAGCAAGCCCGGCAGCACATCGTTTCCTCCCCGTTGGCCAGCTCTACAGCCCCGGCCACACCGGTCTCCCCGGAGCGGCGGACGACGCATCATTCAGCTCCCGGGCGCGATGTCCATCGGGGAGGGGACAGGGTGAGGGAGCGAGCAGGAGCGATGGGCGGATCCCGTCCGACAGCGGGTGATCTGCCCCTGAACGATGACCGGATCCGGCTGCAGTACATCCCTTGGGGGGACCCGGCCGAGGCGGCGGCTGCTCAGACCTTGGAGTCAGCACAGCGCTTCTTCTACGACAGCCCGGAATGCTCCGATCGTGTTCCTGTGCCACAGGCACAACAACATCCCGTGCCAACAGGTGGCGACTTCCGCAGCAAGCTTCCAGGTGGCATCTACATCTTCGAGTCGCGTGCCGACCGTGTTGTCGTTGGTTTTGCGTTGGGCAACGGGACGACCTGCGTCCCTCCCCAACGTAAGCGTCTCCGCGACATAGACGACGGCCACCTGCTCCACCAGGCCCTTCTGCAGTACCGGGAGTGGTGCCACGCTGCCCCCGCACACGCCACGCCTGCGTTCGGCCCCGGTGATTCCGTCCGTCTCGCGGGGACGCGCGAGGTGTTCACCGTGGTCAAGGCAACACCGATACGGGATGGAAGCATCCAGTACAGGTTGCGGGACGCGAGAGGCGCCCGCCGAATGGCATTCGAGGAGGATCTCGAGGCACTTCCGCCCGATGCGGACGACCCCGAGGACTGGATAATCCGCCCACCCGCGCCCGCCGACCGCACAGCGCTTGTGCTCACCCTCGCCAAGCTGAGTACACCACTCACGGACGTCGTGTACTCGTACCAGTCGAGCCGCACGGTTTTCCGTCCCTACCAGTTTCGGCCTGTGCTCAAGCTGATGAGCTCCGACCGTCAGCGCTTGCTGATCGCCGACGAGGTCGGCCTCGGAAAGACTATTGAAGCGGGGCTCATCTGGAACGAGTTGGAGCAGCGCACACACCTCCGGCGCTCCCCGGGGCAGCGCGGTGGCACGCACTTCCGAGGACTCGTCGTGTGTCCCGCCGCGCTGGTCACCAAGTGGCAGAACGAAATGCGAGACCGTTTCGACCGGCAACTACGCATCCTTGACAGAGAGGGCATGGCGGAGTTGGTGGAGCTGTTTCGCAGCGGGGACACCAGCCAGCCGTTTGCGGGCGTGGTGTCCCTGGAGCGGCTTAGGCGTGCTGGACAGCTCGATGAGCTCGCCGAGCTTCAGCCTCGGTTCGACCTCGTGATCGTGGATGAAGCCCACTACCTGCGCAATGCCAGCAGTCGGAGCCATGCCGCAGCGGCTCTGCTCGCCGACTGGGCTGACGCCCTGATCTTTCTCTCCGCCACGCCGCTCAATCTCGGCAACCAGGATCTCTACAATCTTGTCCACCTTCTGGACGAGGCGTCCTTCCCGGAACCCAAAGTCTTCGAGAACCAGCTCGAGCCCAACCGTCACCTGAACGCAGTGGCGGTCGGTATCGCCGAGGGTCGCGCGGACACTAGAGACGGCGCTCGGTCCCTGTACACCCAGCTCATGCGGGTCAAGAGCTCCACTTATGGCAGGATCACCGCCCGACGCCCGGAGTTCCACCGCCTCCGGGAACTCTTGAGCGCCGGCGAGCCGCTTTCTTCCTCGCAACGCGCCGAGGCCCGACGGTGCATCGCCGAGCTCAACGCCCTCGCGGGAATCATCAATCGGACCCGTAAGGCTGACACGCCAGATCGCAAGGCCACCCGAGAGGCCGAAGACGTCGCGGTTCGGTGGACTCCGCAGGAGCGCGCGTTCTATGACGACCTGCACGCGTGGTGCCTTGAGCGGGCTGCTCGCAGCGGTATGGCCGCTGCCTTCGCGGCTCAGATGTGGCTGCGGCAGGCGGCCAGCTGTATCCCCGCGATGCAGCAGCGGCTGCGGGAGCGCTTCTCACCCCGTCCGGTCGAGGAAAAAGCTGCGGAAGAACTCCTCTACGACTCGGAGGTAGTCGACGATTCCGAGGACGCGTCAACCAGCAGCCGCACCTCAACTGCTGCTTCAGCTAACAGCCTTGCCCGCGAACTGGCGGAGCAGGCCGACGACCTCTCCAGGCTAGGCCCCTTGCTGCGGGACCTCCCTGTGGACACCAAATTCGAGCGGTTCAGGGACATGCTGCTCGGCGCCCGGGCCAAGGGCATGCGGCAGGCGATGGTCTTCTCCTTCTTCACCCGCACCTTGGAATACCTGGCAGAGAGACTGACACCCGAGTTCAAGGTCCGGGTCATGCACGGCAAGACACCACCGGCCGACCGAGAACGCATCATGAAGGATTTCCGAGCCGGCGCCTTCGACCTTCTCCTAGTAAGTGAGGTGGGAAGCGAAGGCTTGGACTTCGAGTTCTGCAACGTCCTGGTCAACTACGATCTGCCCTGGAACCCCATGCGGGTTGAGCAACGCATCGGACGGCTCGACAGGTTCGGGCAGCAGCACGAGAAGATCTTCATCTTCAACATGCAGGTCCCGGGCACCATCGAAACCGACATCTTTCAGCGTCTCTACGCACGCATCGGAGTTTTCCAGGACTCCATCGGAGAACTGGAACCGATCCTGCGCGGACGCCTCAAGGAACTGCACCGCATCGTTCTGGACCCTCACCTCACCTTGGAGCAGCGGCGCCGCCAGGTGGACCGGATCGCGGTGGCGCAGGTGGATCGCGAGAAGGACCTGGAGCGCTTGAACGAAGCCCAGGCTCTGCTCACCGGTCTGGACGGCCTGCTCATCGAGGGGTTCGACGAGACCAGTCCCGGGAGGGGGCGCTACCTGGGCCCTCAGGAGATTCGCGGACTGGTCGAATGCTTCCTCACCGACAGTGGCTTCGGACAACTACGTGTCGTCCGCCCCGATGACAACTTGGTGGAGGTGACCGGCAGCACCGACTTGCTCAGGGCGATGTACGAGGCGATGGACGCAGGTGCTTTCTCCCACCCTCGCGACGACCTGTTGGCGAGGTTGAAGAGCGGCTCGCCCGTACGCTTCAGCCTGACCGCAAGCGCCTCGTCATCGAGCGGGACACCATTGCTCAGTGTCCGCCATCCGCTGGTACGCACGGCCCAGCGGTGGTACGAGCAGCACCCGGAGCCACTTCTACGCTACGGGCGAGCACGGCTGCCCGGCCTCCCACCCGGCTCCCGCTACCTGGTGGAGGTCCGGCTGGCTCGTACGGACGGAACCCGCTCACGGCGCGAACTGTGGACCACCGCGGTCGACGTCGAGACGATGAGGGAGGTGCCCGAGGTCGGAACGGCGCTGCTTACCGCTCTCGCTCGTGGTGAGCTGATCAGTGCCGACGTGCCCTTGCCGGCCGACATCGACACGTTGCTCGCCGAAGCCCTGCAAGAGGTACAGGCTCTCGCCGCCGTCCAGGAACGCACGTCGAAGCTGGCCTACGAAGCCGAGAACACGCGACTGGCGGAAGGCCGACGAGCAACAGTGAGCGATACCTTCCAGTTGAAGATCTCACGATCCCGTCGTCTCGCCCACGAGGTGAGCCATCCGTCCATCCGGCGCCTTTACGAAAGCCGGACGACACACCTGGAGACCAGACGGGACGCCCTTCTGGCACAAATGGAGCGGGAGGCGCGCTTCAGTCTCTCCACGGAAACGGTCGCCCTCGTCCTGGTCGAGGGTGAGTGACAAACCGACGACCGTGACCGGTCCATGATCGGTGGTGGCCCAGGATTCTTCCGCGGGCCACCACCGAAGGCGGTCACTGCCATGGATGGGAGTACACGTCGGTGAAGGATGTCCGTTGGTGAACCATCGTGCCCTTTCGAAGCGGCGTCAGGCGAATGGCCTCCTGCTCTCCCGCCCGGAGCACGGGCCACCTCTCGACTCTGAATATCATGGGCCGGGCAGACGAATCATGAACAACCATCTCGCCGTTAAGTTTCAGGACGAGCGAGAAGGCCGTCCTCGGGTGGAGCACAACAGGCAGGTACGGCAGCGCATTGCCTTCCACCGAGAAGTCCATCGGCTCACCGTCCACCGCCAACGCCCGAATCCGTGCGTCGGTGACCCGGTGCACGTCCGGCGCCCCCCGCCAGCGATGGGCCAGCTCCTCGCCGCGCACCACCCGATGCGGCTCGTAAAGGGGCTGGAAAGCCGGGTAAAGCAGTTCGCTGTGGCGGCTTCCGTGCGGGCCATCCCACTCCAGCACCAGGTCGAAGCCGGGCCGAGGCAGATTGAGGCGGTGGTAGTTGTGCACCACCAGGCCGGTCACGACCGACTGCTCCGGCGATTCCAGCGACCTGTCGAACTCCACTCGGGCATGTGAGAAGTGTTCTTCGAAGAGCCGACGTACGAGCGGCACCTGTGACATGCCGCCGGCGAGTAGAACATGATGCACGTCGGCCGCCAGTTCCTTCAGCGGCATACGCTTCAGACGCTCGATGTCGGGCGTGGTGCGCCGCCGCAGCCGTGCCTCGCACAGGGCGGCCCTGACGTACTCCAGGGCTTCCAGCATCTGCGGTCGGAAGGCCTCCTCCAAGCACCCCCGCGTGTAGGTGAGCAAAGGAAGATTGCTGTATCCGCCACCGACCGGGACCGCCTGTTCGTCATACCGGGTGTCAGAGAGCAGCACTTTGAGTCGGCGGGCAGCCGCCAGGATCAAAGCCCTGAGGGTGGCCGGATCCGGCATGCGGTCCACCGCTATGCCCTGTCTCATCAAATCCCGTTCCAGGTCACGGGCGATCCGAAGGTCTAGATCGTCGCCGGCCCTGGCCACACCGCGCGCCGAGAGCACGGTGAGTTCGGGGGCTCCGTCGTGGAGCGACTCGGTGACCTCGACCACGGCGATATCCAGGGTTCCCCCGCCGAAGTCGAAGACGAGGGTGGTTCCGTCGGGTCGTTCCTCGCCGAGTTCCCAGTACAGCCCTTCCGACCAGGCCAATCCGGCTGCCACAGGCTCGTCGACGATGTCCCCGACCGCAACGGGCACACCAGCGGACCTCGCCAGGGAGGCGAGCCGCCTGCGCCGCGGTCCGTCCCAGATCGCGGGGCAGGCAAGGCGGAAGTGTGCGCCCTCGGTGTCTGCCCCGGCGGCTCTGGCACGCAGCAGCACGTGCTGCAAGAGCTGTTTGATCAATTCGTCGGCGGACTGCCTGATCCCTCCCGCTCTATCCCGGCCCGGCAGCTCATCGGGGGTCAGGTCGAGCGTGATGCACTGCTTCACCGACCGCAGCGCCGACGCCCCGACCGCAGCCTCGGCACCTTCGCCGAACAGGAGCTCACCGGCGGCGGAGACGCCGATCACGCTCGGCATCCAGGACGTGCCACGACCGACCGGCACTATCTCCGGAACACCACCGGGAACCCGCTGACTCACCAAGGTGGTTGCGGTACCGAAGTCAATGCCGATCAAGGGTCTGTCGTGCTCCAACGATGTCCTCCATGGAACCTGGCTGCCGGGCTCCTCCGTCCCAGCAGCGGAAAGACTGTTTCGATTACTGCTCGACCCCACGCACGAGTGCCTGTTCCAGCACGATGGGTTCGGGCTCCAGCGGGCCCTGCCACACGAAGCCGGGACGCTCCACGACCACACGCGGCGCCGGTCCGCCCGGTGCCCGGTGCCTCACCGGGTCGTAGTCCGTCTCTTCTCCGAGGGCTGCCATGTCCAGCACGCCCGCTTCAGCCGCGCGGGCCAGGGCCCTGCGGTACAGAGCGTTTGCGGGCCCCATCTCGTCATCTTCGTGAATCGCCTGGTCCGCTACTTCGGTGAGCACCGCGGCGAGAACGCGCAACGTATCGATCCTCGCCTGTCGCAGCTGCGCCTGCGACGCTCCGCGCGCGGTCTGCCGGGACTGTCTCAACTCGTCGTCCCGTCGCCGGAGCTGACGTGTCATCGCTTCCACGCGCTGCTCCGCCCCTTCCAAACTCTGTCGAGCAGCTTCCGCCGACGCCTCAGCGGCGCGTGCGCGCGCCTCCGCCTCTTCGCGTAGTTTCTCCTCGTCCGCGATGCGGAGCCGCAACCGCTTCGCCGTCGCTTCCGCCTCGGCCAGCGCGTCCGAGGCGTCCCGACGCTGCCGCTCGAGATGAGCCTGGGCCGCGGCGGCCTTAACCTGTTCCTCCCGCAACAGGCGGTTGAGGATTTCGACCTGGGCCTGCGCGTCCTCCGGTGTCTCGTCCGGAGCGTCTTCTGTCACCTCCAGGACAGGTTCGTCACTGACAAACCCAGTGCTGTCGGCATCACCGTCCTCGGCGCGGGTGTCGCCTTCCCCCACGGCATCTGTGCCCTCGGGCTCTTCCGCGCCCGGCAGCGGCTCCGGTGTGACCTCGGTCTGTCGGTCGCCCTTTTCCCCGTCACTCCCCCCCGTTCCGTCGGCTGTAACCGGGTCTGTGCCTTCGGTTGCCGCGGCATCCTGAGCGGCTCGGGCTGCTTCGCGCAGTTCTACAGGAATATCGGAGTGGCCGGCGACATACTCGGCCCACTCCCGCACGAGTGCGTTCCGCTGCTCGTGGATCCGTTGATCCGCCAGAAGCGCACGAGCGCGGACGGCCATCTCCTCTGCGAAGTCCAGCCACGGAAGGTCACCCTCCCTGGGCCTCTTCTTCAGCGCCGTCTGCAAGAGGTCCTTCGCCCGGATCAAGAGAGATGCCAGCTCCTCCTTCTGGTCAGGTGCGTCTTCGGAGCCGGAGCAGACAGGGAGCGCTTGCTCGAAACACGTCATCGCCGCACGTAGGGCGTTCCACGCGTCCTCTCCACTGAGGGCCTTGGCCGCTTTGTCCGCCGCAAGGCTCTTCGCAGGCATCGCGACGAGAGGGACAACCAGCGGCAGAAGTTCGAGGGAGGACGGGATCTCCGCCGCCTTGATCGAGGCCTGACTGGCGTCTGTGCCAGGGAGTACTATGCGTCTCCGGGCGCGCGACATCTCGACGATGTGCTGGACAGCGATCAAGCGGATGTCCTCAGGAACACGTTCCGGCTGTGGCTCCGTCCACTGAGGCGGCCACTCGGTCACAGGTACGCCGCGCGCATGGGCCACCAGGAGTTCGTACGGTGACAGGGTGTCCAGGCCGGCGGACACCGCGGCGAGCAGCGACTGCTTGGCTTCCTTCTTCTTGTGGGTGCTATTCACCAACTCCTGGAGCGCCTCAGAACTGGACCATTGCCGAGCAGGTTGTGAGGGCCCGCTTCCGTCCCCGACCCAGCGCACACCACCCTTGCTGGCTGACCGAACCTGTGGATGCGCCAAAAGCAACGCCCGCACCCCACCCCACTCGTCGACGAACATGTGCGCCACAATGCCCGTGCTCTCCACATAGTCCCGCAATGTGGCGATGCTGACTGGCTTCCGCAGCTCACGGAGTATCTCGACCAGCACTTCCACAGGGTTACTCTCGAACTCGTGTTGCATTGTGACGAGGTCGGTGGCGGCCTTGTGCCTGAACGTTCCCGGGACCAGGACCCTCACGGTCTCCCCCACCGGGACGGGCAATTGCTCACTTTCACCCCCCTGCCACTCGACGACGGCTTCCTTCTCGTTCAACGCGCGAACGGTACCTACGCGACGTACGGAACTGCCGTCGCATTGTTCAACCAAAGATCCGATTTCCACAGCGCGAAACCTTATCGGCCGAGTGGTGACTCCTGTAGCTCGGAGCCCCATACGGCTAGTCCCCGGCCGTACCCGCTTGCTGAGGGAAGGCACCTACGACCCTGGCTGCGGCGAGTTCCGCGACGAGCGTCTCGACTTCTCCTCGCCAGACCTGCACCTGGGCATGGCGTGGGCCGAGTTCGTCGTGGTGGTACTTGCAGCCTTCGCTGAGGCGGCTCCAGAGGGCGTTGATTCGACGGGCCAGGGATGGGCCGGCGTAGTGGCGCAGGCAGAGCAGCTTGGCACGCATGCTGATCGCGTGGAGCTCAGATTGCTCAGCCGTGAGGGCCGCGTCGATGGCTACTTCCAGGGCGATGCGAAGGGCGTAGGTGGCACCACGGGCACGGCCGGCCGGGGTCAGAGGGTTGCCGTCGTCCAAGTCCTCTACGAAAAGGGCGTCTGCGGTTGCGAGCAGGGCAGTGACGGTGTCGACACCAATACTGGTGACGGGCATCAGAAGCTCACCTCCGGCGTGCGGATGCGGGCGGCGAGTGCCTCGACCCTCCGCACGAAGGCAACCGAGTCGTGCGGGAGGAAACCGCTGGGGTGGGCACCCTGCTGGCACTGGTGGATGAGAGTGGTGCACTCGTTGCCGTAGAGGCTGCGAAGGCGGCTGCGGACCTCCTCGTCGCGATGTACCAGGCCGTCGTCGAAGAGAGCGAAAGAGGCAAGCGGTATCAGCCGTTCGGTCGTGTCGATGGCGGCCTGGAGGTGTTCGGCGGGGATGCCGGTGCGGTTGCGGCGGAGCCAGGCGGCCTCGACGATCGCCGTCGCCAGCGCCTCCCGGCACAGGGACGGAAGGACGTGACGCAAGGCCGTCTCGGAGCAGTTCTCGGTCTTGGCGAGGGCCATGGCGTTGTCGACGGCCTCCTTGACCGGATCGGTGTCGCAGGTGACGTGCACCTTGGACTTCTCCCCGCGCTCCACCTTGAGCACGGTCACCGGCAGGCCCTGGCTGCGGAAGGCGTGCGGGAGGCGGGTGTCGTGGGTGAAGACGACGACCTGCCGGTCGCGGCCGAGTTCGTCGAGCACCTGGGCCAGCCCGTCGACCTTCGCCGGGTCCATGGACTGCACGGGGTCGTCGATGACGACGAAGCCGAAGGGGCTGTCGGCCGTGGCGGCGCGGGGCAGAAACAGGGAGAGGGCGAGCGAGTGCAGTTCGCCCTGGCTCATGACGCCCAGGGCGGAGGCCTCGGTGTCGTCGACGGTGACGTCCATGACCAACTTGCGGACGGTGGCCTTCTCGCTGCCGTGCAGGCCGACTCGGGTCAGGTCCCGACGCTGCTCTGCTGGCGCAGCTTCTCCCAGATCCGCTGGGTGTGGCCGGCGAAGGCGTCGACGCGCAGGTCGCGGACCTCGGTCGGAGCGGCGCGCGAGGAACTGGCGGCCATGGACGAACGCTGGCACGCCGTCGTCGGCCTGCTCGCCGAGTGGACGAACCTCTCCCGGGAGGCCGAGGCCGCCAAGCCCCGCCGGACGGAGGTCAACGCCGCCCTCAACTGGATCAAGAAGCTCACGAGGAGGTCAGCGCGCGGAGCAGGACGGACGCGGACAGGGTCGGGCTGCGCCAGGCGGCCAGGGTGTGCAGGGCGAGCTCGGCGCGGAGCCGGCGGGGGTCGGTGTTGCCGCGGCCGGTGGAGGCGAGCCAGTCGACGACCGCGCGGGCGTCGAACAGGGGACGTCCGTCCTCGTGGGCGACGGGTGCGGGGAAGTCCGGGTGGCGGCGGGCCCAGGTGGTGGGGACCGGGCGCTTGACCTGGGCGAGGGCGGCGATCTCCGCATACGTGATCCGCCAGGCCGGGGTTTCGGGCAGGATGGCGGAGGGCGTCCACGCGGTCGTGTGCGTCGTCATCGGACGTGTCCCCCTCCCCCCGGGTCGTTGAGGCAGTTTCCCTGGCCTCTCGGTCCACTCCTCTGCTGGGCGGACGGCAGCAATCTACAGCGAGTGCGCTACTCAGAGGGAAATGATTCTGATAATACGGGTTATCAGTGATCTCCTCACCGCGTCACCGGAACGGCGAGCACCTTGTGACCAGCAAGCGCCACGACGCCGAACCGGAGGACCACCGCGATGAGCTACCCGCCCTCGACCCCGCCCAGCCCCCCCCAGCCTTCCGGCCAGGGAAACGCGCCGAGCCTGGGCGCCGTACCGCGGATGCCGGTCCCGCCGGCCGGTGCCGGGCAGCCTCCGGCGGTCACACCCACGAGGCCGAAGCCGTCGCGCCGCAAGGCGTGGCTCACCCACGGCGCGACGGCGCTCGTCGCCCTCGTGATCGGCGCGTCCATCGGCGGGGACGGGGAGTCGGGCGGCAAGGACGATTCCGCCGCTCCCGCCCCTGCCGTCACCGTCACCGAGACCGCGCCCGCCGAGGCCGGCGAACCGGAGCCGGCCCCCACTGTCACCGAGAAGGTCACGGTCACGCCGAAGCCGGCCAAGAAGCCCGGAGCGGCAACCACGGTCGAGGGCGACGGTCAGTACCTGGTCGGCGACGACATGCAGGCCGGCACGTACAAGACCGCCGGGCCCGAGAAGGGCAGCATCATCGAGAACTGCTACTGGGCGCGCACCAAGGACGCCTCCGGGGAGTTCGGCGCGATCATCGCCAACGACAACCTCCAGGGGCAGGGCCGGGTGACGGTCAACAAGGGCGAGTACTTCGAGACCGACGGCTGCCAAGAGTGGACCAAGGTCGGCTGACCGGCCGCCGCAGACTCCGCCGCGCTCGTGGGGGGACGCGGCGGACACGGGGCGGGCGGTCCGCCGAGAACGGACCGCCCGCTCTCCCTTTCGCTAGCCGTAACCCGCCCGACGTGTACAGGAGGATCCCGTCGATGGGCCGCCGTTCCCCGCTCGCTCACGCACCCCGCCCTACGTCCAAAGGACGTCCGCAAGTGCACTACGACGGCAGGGTCAACGCTGTCTCCTGTACGCCGGTCGTCCTCGCCACGGACGCCTCCGTCGCGGGCGACAAGGTCGGTACCGGCTACCTCGCCACCACCGGCGAGACCGGACTGCGTGCCCACACCTACCCGCAGTACCTCACCGCACCCCGCGTCCGCGTCGTCGTCACCGAACTCCGGGCCGTGTACTGGGGACTGCGGCGGATCTTCGCGGCGCACCCCGGACGACCCGTCGAGGTGCGCGTCGACAACCTCGACGCCCTGGACCTCCTGCACGAGTGGCAGGGCGGCGGCGAGCGGATGCCGGACGGCTACGGGACCCGGCTGCGTTCGCAGGGCCGCCGGCCCAGCCTCGTCAAGCTGCAGATGTACGCCGAGTACACGCCGAACCTGACCTTCGTCCACGAGAAGGCGCACGTCGGCAACCCGCTCAACGAGGCCGCCGACTCCCTGGCCAAGCTCGGCCTGCGCTCCGTGCGCGGCATGGTGCCGGCGGCCGAGATACCCCGGCTGGTCCCGCTCTGGGCGAGTGGGGCGCTGGCCGAGTACCGGCGCGGCCGGGACTGAGCCCCGTATCTACTCACCACGCCCTCCTTCCACTCCCGCCACCCTCCGTTCCTCCGCGCCCTCGTTTCGAAGGGAAGTTCCGCCATGTCCTCTCCTGAGCAGCAGCCCCACACCCCTCGCCCGTCCGTGTATCTCAAAGCGAGCCCGGGAGCGGCCGAGGAGCCGGTCCACACGTCCGCCGGGCCGCTCCCCGCTCCGCCCGGCCACCCGCCGGCGGCATCCGCCTCCCGCTGGTCGCGGCTGTCACGCGGCGCCGTCCTCATGATCGGGGCCGGAATCGGCGCCGGCGTGGTGGGGGCGTGCTGGGCAGGAGTGACGCTGGCCCGTGGCGACGAGACCGACGCCACCGCAGCCGGTGCCTCCGCTTCGCCCTCGATGAGCACCGAGCGGGCCGAGGACGCGGAGCGGCCGTTCAGCACCGACGGGACGCTCACCGTCGCCGGGATCGGCGCGGGTCTGGATCCCGGGGAGCTGTGTTCCGGGACGGGCGGCTACTCCGACATCGACTTCGGCACTCAGGTCAACGTCACCGACGCCGCCGGAACCCTGGTCGCCGTGGGAAGCCTTGGCTTGGGCGAGAAGACGGTGCTGGGCTGCGAATTCCCGTTCACGGTCGACGACATCACGCCGGGCTCGAAGTTCTACACGGTCGAGGTCTCCCACCGGGGCGGCCTCACCCAGACCGAGGACGAGCTGCGCGCGGGCGGCCTCGCATTCACCCTCGGCGACTGAACCGCCGTCCCTGACTCAGGATGACTGTTCCGTATCTTTCGCGTGCATTCCGCTCTTCATCAGAACTCGCCACCGGACGATGTACTTCGCCCTCGCGTCGGCCGACAAGGCGCCACGGGCCCAGCGATCACAGCCGAAACGGAGAACCTCAGTGAGCACTCACACCGATCCCCTCGTCGACGGTGCACCCCCGATGAGCGAGTACGAGAGGCAGGTGTGGGACGCGCTCAACGAGCACTGGCAGCGCCGCAACGACCGCCGTGG
Organism: Streptomyces werraensis; assembly: GCA_014656175.1. GTDB lineage: Bacteria > Actinomycetota > Actinomycetes > Streptomycetales > Streptomycetaceae > Streptomyces > Streptomyces werraensis. The sequence continues at coordinate 117,650 of BNBX01000002.1, read as the reverse complement.
ACTGCCGAGCTGGGCGAGCACCGCGCTCAGCCGCACCGGTGAGGTCGCGGGGAACGCCGCGAGACGGGTCAAGGACGCCGTGCCGGACGCGGTCGCGGAACCGGTCCGTCGCGCGGGCGAGGTGGTCGCCGACACGGCCCTGCGTCCGACGCTCGCAAGCGCGGCGGCATTGCTCGAGCTGGTCAACGACAAGGCCATGGATCTCAACGACCCGAAGAGCGTCGAAGAGCTCGCCCGCAAGCAGGGCCTCGACATCGACAGTTTCACCGAACTGCGGCAGCAGGACCTCAAGGTCTGCGACCGGCTGCTGACCCGCAACACCCTCAAGTGGCGGACCACCGGAGCGGTCGAAGGCGGCGCCATGGGCCTGCTGGCCATGGTCCCCGTCGCGGGTACCCTCACCGCTCTCACGGCGGACATCCTGGTCGTCCAGGTCCTGAGCACGTCGATAGCGGCGCGCATCGCGTACTCCTACGGCTATGACGCCAAGGATCCCAAAGAGCAGGAGTTCATCCAGCACCTGGTACAGCAGTCCTTCATGGCTCAGGCGGCCAAGGCCAAGCCGTTGCGTGACACCGCACGGGCGGCGAGCGCGGTCAAGGGACGCGTGAACTGGTCGAAGAAGCTCCGCAACGACCACCGTCTCCTGGCAGCTCTCGAGAAGTTGATGAAGCAGCTGGGCCCGGCCGGCTCCAGGGTGCCCGTCAAGAACGTCGCCAAGGTCGTGCCAGTCGTCGGTGTCCTCATCGGTGCCGGCATGAATTCCGCGGTCCTTGGCAGGGTGGCCACCGAGGCCCAGCGGTACTGCCAGACCCGGTTCCTGTGCGACAAGTACGGACTCCCACTGCCTCCCCAGATGGCGACCGACGGAGACGACAGCGCCATGACCTAGGCCGGCTGAGCCGACCTACCGGGGACCACGGTGACGATCTTGCCCCTCCGGACGACGGCCGCTCACACACCGCGGGATGCACCGACATGTGGGTCAGGGCCCGCCCGGCGCCGTCGCGACACGTGAGTCGTACGCGGCCCGGGCGGCGTGGATGCCGTCCAGGTTGCGGGTGGACCACTCCAGCAGGGGTGCGGTGGCCTCGCGCAGGGTCATGCCCATGGGTGTGAGCGCGTAACTGACGTGCGGCGGCATGACGTTGACGACGGTGCGGGTGAGGATGCCGTCGCGTTCCAGGCTGCGCAGGGTGACGGTGAGCATGCGCTGGCTGATGCCGGTGGTGGCGCGCTTCAGTTCGGTGAAGCGGCGCGGGCCCTGGCTGAGGTTGCGGACGACGAGCAGGGACCACTTGTCGCCGACGATGCCGAGGACGTCGCTGGTGCGGCACGGGTCCTGCCGGTGCGGCATCGGTGACGGGCCGTCGGCTGCGGTCATGGTTACCTCCAGGGAACCGGGTCACCGGAATGTGCCTTATTGCCCCAGGTCGGGCGGGTGCACCACGATGAACGGACGGTTCCCGAAGCGTACCGAGGCACGAAAGGGAACCGCCTTCTTCCCCATGCTCCCTTCTTGGAAGGCACCCCTGTGTCGACTTATCTGCTTGTCCATGGCGCCTGGCACGACGGCCGGTGCTGGGACCGGACGGCCCCGCTGCTGGAGGCCGCCGGCCACCGCGTCTTCCGCCCCTCACTGACCGGCTACGGCGACAAGGCGCACCTGTTCGGCCCCGAGGTGGGCCTGGACACCCATGTCGAGGACGTCGTCCGGCTGATCGAGGACGAGGACCTGACCGACGTCGTCCTGGTCGGCCACAGCTACGCGGGACTGGTGATCTCGTCGGCGGCGAACGAGGTTCCGGAGCGGGTCGCGCACCTGGTGTATCTGGACGCGATGGTGCCGGAGCACGGCGAGACCGCGGTCGACGCGCAGCCCGTGACCCAGCACCTCATCGACGCCGCAGCGGCCACGGACGCCCCGTGGCGCATCCCGCCGCTGCCGGAACTTCCGCCGCCCTTCGGCCTGTTCGGGGTGACCGACCCGGCGGACCAGGAGTGGCTGCGCGGCATGCTCTCCGACCACCCGGTGCGGTGCCTCCAGCAGCCGGCGTGCCTGGACAACCCGTCCCTGCGCCAGGTCCCGCGCACCCACATCCACTGCGTGGGCGCGGCCCCGGAGGGCATCGTCCGGCGCCCGGTGCCGGCGCTCCAGCCCGACGGGACGCCGTCGCGGGTACGGGAACTGCCCACCGGGCACGACTGCATGATCACGATGCCGGTCGAGCTGAGCGAGCTGCTGCTCGACGTGGCCGGTTAGACGGAGGCGGCCGGGACGCGCACCGTCTCCACCCAGTGCGGCGGCTCGGGGGCGCCCTCGCCGATCAGGGCCGCGATCAGGCGGCAGGACGGGGTTTCGGCGGGCCAGGGGGTGAACCCGTCGGTGAGGACGATCACGACCGACGGGCGGTCGGGGGACGCGAGCGCGGCGTCGATGCCGACGCGCATGTCCGTGCCGCCCCCACCGCCGAGCGTGACCTGCTCGGTGGACGTCACCCGCGACACGGCGTGCACGTCGGCGTCGCAGGCGAGGACGGTGACGCGGTTGCCGCGCACGCCGACCTCGCGCAGGACGCCCGTGATCTCCCCCAGTGCCGCCGCGAGTTCGGCGTCGCCCATCGAGCCCGAGGTGTCGACGACGACGGCCACCCGGGGCAGCGGACGGCGCAGGCTCGGCAGGACCACACCGCGCAGCGCCGGGGTGCGGCGCGAGGGGCGGCGGTAGGTGTAGTCGACGGCGCCTCCCGCCCAGGCGGCGGCCTCCCGTACCGCGCCGGTCAGGGCCTGCCGCCAGTCGACCGTGGGTTCCAGGACCTGCTCGGCCCAGCGCTGCCAGCCGCCGGGCAGGGTGCCGCGGGAGCGCAGGTGGGCGCGCATCGCCTCGGCGGTGTGCCGGCGCAGTGCCTGCGCCTCGGCCTCGCCGACCCCGTCGGGCCCGTCGGCCTGCGGGAGTTCCCACGGCGCCCGGGTGCCGTGGGCGCCCGAGCCGCAGTCGTGTTCCCGGACGTGCGGGGGCAGCGCCGGCAGGTACTCCTCGAACAACTGGCCGTCGATCAGGCCGTAGAGGCGGGGTTCCACACGTCCGGCGGGCAGGCGCAGGCCGTCGGCGAGGAGGTCGTCGTTGATCTCGCAGTCCTGGGCGACGTTGACGCGGTAGTGGTCGCGCTGGTCGGCGGCGGGGAGCCGGCCGGCGCGGCCGTGGTGGTCGCGCAGCAGATGCGCCACCTCGTGGACCCACACGCCCGCGAGCTCCTCGACGGGGGTCGCGTCGACGAACGCGGGCGAGACGTAGCAGCGCCAGTGCCGGTCCACGCCCATCGTCGGCACCGCGCCGCTCGCCACGATGCCGAGGGCGTACAGCGCCGACGCCAGATAGGGACGGTCCTGCGCCGCGCGGTAGCGGGCGGCGAGGAGTTTGGTGCGGTCCAGGCCGTCGCGGGGGTCCGTCATGCCCGCTCGCCTCAACGGCCGCCGGGCAGGGCCCCGGACAGCCGCAGCAGGTCCAGGAACGCGTCGATCCCGGGAGGTACGGGCCAGTCCAGCCGGCGCATCGCCGCGAGGTCGGTGGCGGCACGGGCGGCCACGTCCGGCACGCCCGCCTCCACCGCCTTCGCCAGCACCGCCCAGGCGGCCTCCCAGCGGGGCCGCGTGAGATCGCTCTGCACGACGGCGACGATCGCGATGAGGAAGGCCAGCTGCCGGTCGCCGCGGTCGGGCAGCGCGAACGCGTCGGGGTCGGCGAGGACCCGCTCGGGGTCGGGCAGGTCCAGGTGCTCCAGGTACGACAGCAGCTCGATGCCCGCGCCGTCCCCGACGGCCCCGGTGAGCGCGGCGGCCGTCGCCTCACGGCCCGCGCCGGTCGCGTACGCCGTGGCCAGCAGCCGCAGCGCCATCTCCCAGGTGCGCGGGGACGGCCAGGAGCGTCCGCGCGCCTCCGCGTCGCCGGGGAGCTGGTGGACCAGGCCGGGGCGGGCGGTGAGGAATCCGGAGACGGCGCCGCGCGCCCGCGCCACCGCGCCCGGCACCTTGGCCGGGTCGACGACCGGGACCGTCGCCTCCGGCCAGGTTCCGGCCATGCCGCGTGCGACCGTGGCCGGGTCGTGGGTCCAGTGGAGGTGGACGAAGCGGTTGGCGAGCGGCGGGCTGAGGTGCCAGCCGTCCGCGGCGCTCGACGGCGGGTTGGCGGCGGCGACGATCCGCACCGCGTCGGGCAGGACCAGGCTGCCGACCCGGCGTTCCAGGACCACCCGCAGCAGCGCCGCCTGCACGGCCGGGGGCGCGGAGGACAACTCGTCGAAGAACAGCAGGCCGCGCCCGGCGTCCCGGAGCCGGACCGCCCAGTCCGGAGGGGCCATGGGCACGCCGGTCGCCGCCGGGTCGTCGCCGACGATCGGCAGCCCGGCGAAGTCCGAGGGCTCGTGGACGCTCGCGATGACCGTCTCCAGGGGGAGGCCGAGTCCGGCGGCGAGCTGGTCCAGTCCGGCCGACTTGCCGATGCCGGGCTCGCCCCAGAGGAGGACGGGCTGATTGGCCGTCACCGCCAGCGCCAGAGCCTCCAGTTGGGAGCTGGTGGCAGGCTCGGTGCGGCGTGCGCGCAGCCGGGCGACGAGGGCGTCGGCGGCGGCCAGCGGGTCGGGGGCGGGGCTGGTGGTCAAGGCGGGGTTCCTCGCTGTGCTGGGCGGGCTCGGGCCGTGCGGGGACGGAGGGGACAGCCGGCGGCCGTGCGGGGACGGAGGGGCAGCCGGTGGCCGTCGGGCCGACGCGCTAGTCGTTCTCGTCGCGGTGGTCCAGGTAGTCCTCCCACCAGTCGCCGCCGGCGTCCGGGTGCTCCTCGCGGACGCGCTCGCGAAGAAAGGCCAGATCGTCCCGCCGGTATCGGCGGATCACGTGCGCCAGCGACTGTTGCATGTGGTCCTCGACGTCGATCCGGGCGCCCCCGTCCAGCAGCGCCTCCACGAGGGCCCGGGAACCGCCCTCCGCGACCGCCACGAACAGCGGGGTCTTGTTCTGCGAGTCCCTCGCCTCCAGGTCGAGCCCCGCGGCGAGCAGCCGGGGCAGCAGCGGCTCGTGGTCGACGAGGTTCAGCACGTGCAGCAGGGAGCGGCCGGCGGCGTCACGGACACGGCAGTCCACGCCCATGTCGAGGAGGCGGAGGACGCCCTCGGTGTCGCCGTGCTGGGCGCGGAGGAACAGGTCGCGCCGCTGGGCGCGGAGCGCCTTCGGCAGCCGGCCGTCACCCGACGCCCAGGTCTGCTCCACGGCGAAGCATCCGGCGACGGCACCGCCGAACACGCGCAGGGCCCGCTCGCGCTGCTGCTCCTCGTCGCTGTGCGGCATACGGAGCAGGACACCCGGCCGGAAGCCGACCTCGTGCCATTCGCCCCGGCAGCGCACCCGGACGGGCGGCGGAGCATCGGGCCCCGGCGGCCCGCCGACACCGCCGTCGGGGCGTACGCCGGGGAACAGGGCCGCGCCGACCAGCGGATGCAGGTGTTCCGGCTCGATCCCGCCCACACGGAGCAGGTCGAGGTCGGGGAGTCTGCGCCAGAGCGTCTCGGGCAGGAAGGGGAGTCCCTGGGCCTCCGCGCGCTCCACGACCCTCAGCGCGAGACCGGTGGCCGTCGGCTCCAGCAGCAGCCGCGTGCGCCAGTCGTCGGGGATCAGGAAGCGGTCGCCGACCCCCTCGTCCCGGAGCCGGCGAACCTCCCGCTCCAGACGGGTGTGGTCGAGCGCGTACCTGCCGACGGTCACCGTCGGATCGCTCCGGTACCGGCCAGGGCGGCCCTCCGGCGCCGACAGGTCGGCGTCGATCCCGGCGGCGGCGAAGGCCTCCCCGGCCTCCCCCTTCTCGTGCAGCAGCGTCACCCACTCGGCCCGCGCTGCCGGGTCACCGGCTCCGGGATCCGAGGAGGGCAGCGCGTCCGGGCCGAGCAGTCCGCCCTCCGCGTCGAAGAAGGGGAGCCGTCCTGGACCGCCGACGTGCTCGCGGAGGTCCTCGGTGTGCCGGTCGTCCCACAGGTGCCGGGCGTACCGCCAGTCCTCGGTCGTGCTGCCGAAGACGCCGGCCGGCCCCTCGTCGGCGAGCGTTCCGAAGCTCAGGGTGACCCGCTGCGGTCCCTGCCGCATCGCGGGCGTGGTGAGGTGCAGGTACGGCGTGGCGCGGGGACCTTCGTCGGCGCCGACCGGCCGGTACCGGGCGAGGACGACGGTGCGGTCGGTGTCCAGGGTGGTCCAGCCGTGGAGCGTCCGGGGCAGGTGCCAGCGCACCAGGTCGGGGACCAGGTGCCGCAGGTCGTCCTCCAGCGCGTCGGCGACGTCCTGACCGCAGTGCTCGGTGATCTCCGCAAGGTCGATGTCGACGTCGACCAGGGCCGCGGCGCAGGCGCCCCTCCAGTCACCCGCCGTCCGGCGTTCGGTCGCGCGCTCGATCATGGTGCGGGGTACGGCGTACCGGCGGATCCGGCGCCAACTCGACGCCTCCGCCCGTGAGAAGCACGCGGGTGCTGCGGTGCGGCGGCTCACCGGTAGACGCTCCCTATTGCGCGCAGGTCGGGGTGGGCTGCGGTCATGGGCCGCAGGCGCCGGGTGAAGGAGCGCTTCACCTTGCGGGGCAGGCCGGGGCCCAGGCCGACGTACTCCAGCGGGGAGTCGTCCGGGACGGCCGCCAGGAGGGACTTGGCGCCGCGTCCGGTGAGGCCGGTGTGGCGCAGCTCCAGCCGGCGCAGAGGGCTGCCGGGGAGTGCGGAGGCCAGGGCGTGGGCGCCGTCGTCGCCGGTGGCGTTGGCGGGTGCGCCGAGGCTCCGTTCCGACATGGGCCGTCCGAGGTCGAGCGCCTCGATGCCGCCCAGGGCGTCGGCGAGGGCGCGTGCTCCGGCGGGCCCGATGCCGTTGCCGCCCAGGCCGAGCCGTACGGGGTGTGCGGAGTCGGCGGCGGCTGCCGCGAGCACGGCGGCGCCCCGGTCGCCGAGGTGGTTGGCGGGCAGGTACAGCTCGCGCACCCCCGCGTCCCGGACGAGCGCGGCGAGCAGTCCGGCGGTGTCGGCCGTCAGGCCGTTCCCGCCGAGGAAGAGACGTTCGACCGGCTGCGGGCGGCTGGTGAGGGCGTCGAGCAGGAGGCGCAGACTCGCCGCGCTGACACCGGTGTTGACGAGGTCGAGGGTGCGCAGCGCCGTGTTGCGGCGGAGCATCGCGGCGAGGGCCGTGACGCCGTCGTCGCCGACCGGGTTGCGCTTGAGCCAGAGGGCGCGGACGGTGTCGTCGGCGGAGAGCACGTCGGCGAGGGCGGTGACGCCGTCGGGGCCGATGCGGTTGCAGCCGAGGTAGAGGGTGTGCAGTCCGTGGCCCTCGTGCGGTCCGTGGGCCTCGCGCGCTCCGTGGCCTTCGGCGAGGGCGCGGGCGACCGTCGACGCCCCTTCGTCGCCTATGGCGTTGGTGCCGAGCAGGAGGTGCCGGACGTGCGGGGAAGCTGCCGCGGCGGGCATCAGCCGGGCGGCGCCCGCCGCTCCGAGTCCCTGCTTGCACAGGTCGACCCGGCCGTCCGCGCGGAGGGTGCCGAGCGGGAAGGTCTCGTCGTCCTCGACCGCCCGGTCCGACCCGAGCCTGGCCAGCAGCGGGTCCAGGCCCACGGGATCGGCGGCCGGGACGTCCGGGTGCTCGATCGCCGGGCAGCGCACGGGTGTCGGCTGCGTCATCACCACTCCACCGGTCCGTCGCCGGTGCCCGGTCCGCCGGGGGCGGTACGGCCCCCGCCCGCCCAGGACGGACCGACGTCTGTCGACGTTTCTCCACGAACAGGGCGGCAAGACCGGTCGGATTCGAACCGACGTCCTCCAGCTTGATGCGTGGGCGCGACGACCTCTGCGCTACGGCCTTGCCAGTCGGCGATCATAGTCGAACCAGCCGCAGGATTCGATCACTTGTTTGGAAACGCTCGCTGCCCCGCAGGACCCGGCGGCGCCCTCAGCCCGACGACACCGGCAGCACGTCCGGCGCCAGCGTCGCCGCCCGCGCCGTCGCCGCCGTCATCCGGCGCCGGTGATGACGCCGGCAGAGCACCTCGTAGCCGATCTCGTCCGCGGAGCCGGTCACGTCGCCGACGACGACCTGGGCGCCCTCGACGACCATCACGCCGCCGACCGTGCGGGCGTTGTGCGTGGCACGGGCCCCGCACCAGCACAGGGCCTCGACCTGGAGCACCTCGACACGGTCGGCGAGTTCGACCAGGCGCTGGGAGCCGGGGAACAGCTTGGAGCGGAAGTCGGTGGTGATGCCGAAGGCGTAGACGTCGAGGTCCAGGTCGTCCACCACGCGTGCGAGCTGGTCGATCTGCTCGGGGTCCAGGAACTGCGCCTCGTCGGCGATCACGTAATCCGCGCGCCGGCCCCGCGAGAGGTGGTCCACGAGATGGGCGTACAGGTCGGCGCCGTCCTCCACCTCCACCGCGTCCGTGACCAGGCCCAGCCGGGAGGAGAGCTTGCCCTCGCCGGCCCGGTCGTTACGGGTGAAGATCATGCCGACCAGGCCGCGCGCCGACCGGTTGTGCTCGATCTGCAGAGCGAGGGTCGACTTCCCGCAGTCCATCGTTCCGCAGAAGAACACGAGCTCGGACATGGGGGGTCGGGAACCTTTCGGCAGAGGTCAGGGACGGCGGAGCGCGTCAGGAGCGTACTTCGAGCAGGGGGACCAGCTGCTCGGCGGGGGTCATGGAACCGTGGTTGCCGACCATCGCCGATTCCCTGGGCTCCCGCTCGGAGGCGATGAGCAGGACGTCGTCCCGTGCGGCGGCGATCACGTCGCCGAGCCGGTGGTACACCCGCTCGTCGATCTCCGGTCCGAACCAGCCGGCGGCGATCGCCTCGTCGCGGGAGGCGACCCAGAACTGCTCCCCGAGCACCTCGCGCCAGCAGGCCAGCACGTCACCCGCGGCGCCGGGCACCGCGTACACATGGCGCGCGCGGCCCTCGCCGCCGAGCAGGGCGACGCCCGCCTTCAGCTCCCAGTCCTCGTCGAAGTCGATGCGGTGGGTCTCGTCGAAGGGGATGTCGACCATGCCGTGGTCGGCGGTCACGTAGAGGGCGCTGCGCGGCGGGAGTTGCTCGGCGAGACGCTGCACCAGACGGTCCACGTACATGAGTTGGCCGCGCCAGGTGTCGGAGTCGACGCCGAACCGGTGGCCGGCGCCGTCGACCTCGGCGTAGTACGTGTAGACCAGGGAGCGGTCGGCCGCGGCCAGTTGCTCGGCGGCGGCGTCCATGCGGTCCTCGCCGGACAGCCGCCCCTGGAAGGTGCCGCCACTGAGCGCGACCTTGGTGAGCGGGGTGTTGGCGAAGGTCGGGGAGGACACCTGGGCGGCGTGCACGCCCGCGCGGTGCGCCAGCTCGAACACCGTCGGGTACGGCTGCCAGGCGCCCGGCGGGGTCCAGGGCTGCCAGCGGAGCTGGTTCATCAGCTCGCCGGTGTCCGGGTCGCGCACGGTGTAGCCGGGCAGGCCGTGGGCGCCCGGGGGCAGGCCGGTGCCGACGGAGGCGAGGGAGGTCGCGGTGGTCGCCGGGTAGCCGGCGGTGATCGGGCGTCCGGTGCCGCCGCGCGAGGCGGGCAGCAGGGACGTCATGAACGGCGCCTCCTCCGGGTGGGCCTTGAGCTGCTCCCAGCCCAGACCGTCGATGAGGAAGACGCAGTTGCGGTCGGCGGGGGTCAGTTCGCCGATGCCCGCGGTCATGCCGGGGACGCCGAGGCCGGCGGCGAGGGTGGGCAGCAGGTCGGCCAGGGAGCCGGTGCCGTAGGCCGGGACGGGCGCGGAGCCGACGGCCAGGGGCTCCGGGTGGGTGTCCCACATGCCGGACGTCAGGTGTCCGCGGTCGTGGGCGGCGGGCGGGGGGTGAGCCATCAGTGCAGGTCCGCGGTCGCCTCGGACAGGGCCTGGGCGAAGGCGAGGGCCTGACGCACGGTCTCCGGGCCGTCGCCGGCCTCGCTGACGCGCAGGCTCAGGTCGTCGGCCGTCGAGCTGCCCGTGTAGCCGTGGTCGGCGTCGCAGTCGGGGTCGCCGCAGGCGGCCGGCTCCAGGTCGATGCGGGAGACCGCGCCCCAGCCGATGGTGAGCACGATCTCGCGGGGCAGCGTGCCCGGCGTGTACGACTCGGGGTTGGCGACCACGCGGCTGACCACGATCGACGAGATCCGGCCGAGCTTGACCGACTCGGTGGACGTGGTGGCGTAGGGGGTCGGGGACGTGCTGTCCGCGGCCTGCTCGTCGGTGTGGCTGACGATGAAGCGGTTGGCGGTGAGGACGAGCACGGTCACGTGCCGCCGCACCTCGTTCTGGTCGAACGTCGTCTCCTGGTGGACCAGGTACGACCGCACGGGCTCGCCGCCCACGGCGGCCTCCACCGCCTCGGCCACGAGGGCCGGGTAGTAGCCGCTGCGCTCGATCGCCGTCCGCAGCCCCTGGGACGTCGTACTGGTCTTGGCCATGTGGCCCATCCTACGGGTGGCCACCGACTGCGAGGCACCGCTCGCCCCGGGTCAGTAGGCGGGGAGGGTCCGGGGCCCGTGGTCGTCCCGGGCGGGCGGCGGCGCCAGGCGTACGGAGGCGCCCAGGACGCTGACGCCGTGCGGGGCGACGACGACCGGCTCCAGGGTGACCGCGACCACCTCCGGGTGGTCGTGGACGAGGCGCGACACGCGCAGCATCAGCTCCTCCAGGGCGGGGGTGTCGACGGGCGCCGAGCCGCGCCAGCCGAACAGCAGCGGGGCCGTGCGGATGGAGCGGACCAGCGAGGTGGCGTCCCGGTCGGTCACCGGGATCAGGCGGTGCGCCATGTCGCCGAGCAGCTGGGAGGCGGCCCCGGCGAGCCCGAAGGACAGCACGGCGCCGGCCGCGGGGTCGATGACCGCGCGGACCACCGTGTCCACCCCGCGCGGGGCCATCCGCTGCACCACCGGGCGCAGCTCCTGCGGGCTGCCGAACAGCTCGGTGAGCTCGGCGTACGCCCGGCGCAGCTGCTCCTCGTCGACGAGGTCGAGGCGGACGCCGCCCAGGTCGGCGCGGTGCCTGAGGTGCGGGGCGGTCGCCTTGAGGGCGACCGGGTAGCCGAGCGTGCGGGCGGCCTCGGCGGCGGCGTCCGGGGTGGGCGCGGGCAGCGCGCGGTGCACGTGGACGCCGTAGGCGGCGAGCAGTTCGCAGGTGGCCTCGGTGGTGAGGGTGAGGCCCTGGCCGCGGGCGAGCAGCCGGTCGATGAGGGCGGCGGCGCCCCGCTCGTCGATGTCCTCGTACTCGGGCACCTTGCCGGGGTCGACGGCGTCCCGCCGCCACTGCCCGTACGCCACGGCCTGCGCGAGCGCCCGCACGGCACGCTCGGCGGCGGGGTAGGCGGGGATGGGGTCGGCGCCCTCGGGGGGTGGTGCGGGAGCGGGCGCGCCCCTGCCGTCCGCCTCGGCGCTCTCGTCCGCCCCTGTCCGGGGTTCCGCGCGCTCCCCCGTCGGTGTGCCGCCGCCCGTGGGGACGGGGCCGGAGGCGGCGCCCGGCTGGGGCGCCGTGCTCGTCGCGGCGGACAGGGCCTCCGCGAGGCCGCCCAGCTCGACGTGGACCACGAGGACCGGCTTGGTGGGCTGCTCGGCGGCGGCCGAGCGCAGCGCCTCCGCGAGGGCGGCGTCGCCGACCGAGCCCTCCCCCACCGAGGGGATGGCGGTGACGACGACGGCGTCGGAGGAGTCGTCGGCCAGGGCGCGGGACAGCGCCGCGTGGAAGTCCGCCGCGGAGGCGGCGGTGGTGAGGTCCTGCGGCGGGTGCGGGCGCAGCCCCTCGGCGAGGCAGGCGTCGTAGGTGAGCAGGCCCAGGGACTCGGAGTTGCCGAGGATCGCCACCCGGGGTCCGGCGGGCAGCGGCTGGCGGGCGAGCAGCAGGCCGGCGTCGACCAGTTCGGTGATGGTGTCGACGCGGATCACCCCGGCCTGGCGCAGCAGGGCGGAGACCGTGGCGTGCGGCAGCTGGGTCGCGCGGACGGCGTGCCCGCGCGGGCCCGCCCCGTGGCGCGCGCCCTGCACCACGACCAGCGGCTTGGCGGCGGCGGTGCGGCGGGCGAGGCGGGTGAACTTGCGGGGGTTGCCGATGGACTCCAGGTACATCAGGGCGACATCGGTGTCGGCGTCCTCGTACCAGTACTGCAGGACGTCGTTGCCGGAGACGTCGGCGCGGTTGCCGGAGGAGACGAACGTGGACAGGCCGGTGACACCGGTGACGCCGCCGCCGCGCCGGTGCAGCCGGGACAGCAGCGCGACGCCGATGGCGGCGGACTGGGCGAACAGGCCGATGCGGCCGGCGCGGGGCATGTCGGGGGCGAGCGAGGCGTTGAGCCGTACCTCGGGCGAGGTGTTGATGACGCCGAAGGAGTTCGGTCCGATGATCCGCATGCCGTGTCTGCGGGCCTGCCGGACCAGGGCGCGCTGGCGCTCCCTGCCCCCGGGGCCGGACTCGGCGTAGCCGGCGGAGACCACGACGAGGCCCTGGACGTCGTGCTCGCCGCACTCGGCGACCACCTCGGGGACCCGTTCGGCGGGCACCGCGACGACCGCGAGGTCCACGGGCCCGTCGATGTCACGCACGGAGCGGAAGGCGGGGACGCCGTCGAGTTCCTTCTGCCCCTCCGGCAGCGCCCCGTTGACGGCGTAGAGGCGGCCGGTGAAGCCGCCGTCGCGGATGTTGCCCAGGATGCTGCGTCCGACGCCGCCGGGGGCGCGGCCGGTGCCGATGACGGCGACCGCGCCGGGCGCGAGGAGCCGCTGCACCGAGCGGGCCTCCGCGCGCTGCTCTCGCGCGTACTGCACGGCCAAGGAGCGGTCGGTGGGTTCCAGGTCGAACTCCAGGCGCACCACGCCGTCCTCGAAGCTGCGCTTCTGGGTGTACCCGGCGTCGGTGAACACCTTGATCATCTTGGTGTTGGCGGGCAGCACCTCGGCGGCGAACCGGCGGATGCCGCGCTCCCGGGCGACGGCGGCGATGTGCTCCAGGAGGGCCGAGGCGACGCCCCGGCCCTGGTGGGCGTCCTGCACCAGGAAGGCGACCTCGGCCTCGTCGGCCTCCGCCCCGGTCGCGGGCCGGCCGCCGGCGCCGATGCGGTCGTAGCGCACGGTGCCGATGAAGTCGTCGCCGACGGTCGCCGCGAGCCCGACCCGGTCCACGAAGTCGTGGTGGGTGAAGCGGTGGACGTCCTTGGCGGACAGCCGGGGGTAGGGCGCGAAGAAGCGGTAGTACTTCGACTCGTCGGACACCTGCTCGTAGAAGCTGACCAGGCGCTCCGCGTCGTCGGCGGTGATGGGGCGGATGCGTGCGGTGCCGCCGTCGCGCAGCACCACGTCGGCCTCCCAGTGGGCGGGGTACTCGTGGCGGTCCGACGAGGTCTGCATGGGCCCCAGAGTACGGCTCGCGTCCGACGGCGGCGCGAGGCAGTCTGTGGTGGACGACCGCCGGGCCGAGGCCGCGGCCCGGCGGCCTCGGGGGGCCGTCCCTGACGCCGCTCCGGGCACGCGTCACGATATGGAAGACTGGTCTAGACAACCCTGAACAGTGAAGGGCAGCAACACATGGCTGAGCGCCGCGTCAACGTCGGCTGGGCCGAGGGTCTCCACGCCCGCCCCGCCTCCATCTTCGTCCGAGCCGCCACGGCCGCAGGCGTCCCGGTGACGATCGCCAAGGCCGGGGGCACCCCCGTCAACGCGGCCTCGATGCTGGCCGTCCTGGGCCTGGGCGCCCAGGGCGGCGAGGAGATCGTCCTCGCCTCCGACGCCGAGGGCGCGGACGCCGCCCTGGACCGTCTGGCGAAGCTGGTCGCCGAGGGCCTCGAGGAACTCCCCGAGACCGTCTGAACCGGAATTCCGCACGCGACGGCCGTGCGACACGGAAAGGCCCGCCCCGATCACCGGGCGGGCCTTTCTCATTCCCATTTCAGGGCAGCAGAAAAAACCCCCGCGATTTCCGCCCTCTTTGTATACGGGACCCGTGTTAATGGCGCAGGCCCGTCATGTTTACGGGATGTTGCGAGTTCCTCACACGGTCCGTGCGGACGGCTCGGTCGACGCCGGAGCCGAACCGCAGCCTGTGCCCGGCGTCCGCCTGCTCGGTGTGCAGCGCCGTCAGGGTCCGCGCCCGCTCGCCGTCGCCGCGCGCCACGGCGTCCACGATCGCGCCGTGCTCCGCCCAGTACGCGACCGGGTCGGAAGGTCCGTCGACCGCGTACATCCAGGCGATCTTGTGCCTGAGCTGGGTCAGCATCGACGTCAGCGCCGGGCTGCCGGAGGCCTGGGCGAGCGTCTCGTGGAACCAGCCGCCCAGCGAGCGCAGGTCGTCGCTGCTGCCCTGACGTGCGCGTTCCTGCCCCAGCCTGACCAGGCCGCGCAGCACTTTCAGATGGGCGTCGGTGCGCCGCTGCGCGGCCCGGGAGGCGCCCAGGGGTTCCAGGAGCCGGCGCATCTCCAGCAGGTCGGCGGCCTCCTGCTCGGTGGGCTCCGCCACGCACGCGCCCGCGTGCCGACGGGTCACCACGAACCCCTCGGCCTCCAGGGTGCGCAGCGCCTCGCGGACGGGGACGCGGGAGACCCCGTAGCGGCGGGCGAGCAGTTCCTCGGTGAGCCGGCTCCCGCGCTCGTAGACACCGGCGACGATGTCGTCCCGGATCGCCGTGCACACCGAGTGCGCGGGAATACGCATGACCGACCTCCGGCTTAATCCCCGTGAAACGTCGACGATTGACGTCCGTTCGTGACTCTATTGCAATCGACGACAATTTCCGACGGCGGACCGGAATCCATACATAATTTTTGGACAGGGGGCGCCCGCACCGACGGGTTCGGAAACGGCGAAAGCCCCGGCTCGCGGAGAGCCGGGGCCCGAAGGCGGGAGGGTGCGCCTCAGATGTTCACGCCGTGCGACCGGAGGTAGGCGACCGGGTCGAGGTCGGAGCCGTACTCGGCGGACATGCGCGCCTCGAAGTGCAGGTGGGCGCCGGTGACGTTGCCGGTGGCGCCGGACAGGCCGATCTGCTCCCCGGCCGCGACCTCCTGGCCCACCGACACCGCGATCGACGACAGGTGCGCGTACTGGGTGTACGTGCCGTCGTGCATCTTGATGACGACCTGATTGCCGTACGCGCCGCCCCAGCCGGCCTCGACGACCGTGCCGACGCCGACGGAGTGGACGGGCGTGCCGCTCGCGGCGTGGAAGTCGATCCCGGTGTGGCTGCCGGACGACCAGATGGCGCCGCCGCTCTGGTACGCGGTCGACACGTACGAGCCGGGGATCGGGGAGACGAAGGTGTTGAGGCGCTTGCGCTCCGCCTCACGCGCGGCGCGCTCCTTCTCGGCACGGGCCTTCTCGGCCTCCTCGGCCGCGCGCTCACGGGCCGCCTCCTCGGCTGCCTTGCGCGCGGCCTCCTGAGCCGCCACGCGGGCGGCCTCGTGCTGGGCGGCGGCCTGGGCGTCGATGCGGTCGGCGACCACGTCGCCCAGGGTGACGACGGGAGTCAGGCCGGTCTGGGCCGCGGCCGGTTCGGCGGCGAGCGCGGGGGCCGCGAGGGTGCCGACGACGCCGGTGCCCGCGAGGGCCGCGACGCCCGCGGCGCGGGCGGTGCCGCGCTGGACGCGGCTGGGACGACGGTGCTTCCCGGTGGCGCGGGTGAACGCCATGTACAAGCTGGTCCTTTCCTTCCCTCTCGCCTACCGGGTTAGCTGACGGGTTCGGAGCAGGAAGGTCTCCTACGGACCCCCTCGCGACACGCGCGGGCGTCCGATTCACCCCAGGGACTTCATGTGGGTCCCCGGCTCCCCTGGCTCGCGCCGTACGGGGACTCGGCGATGACTGTCCGGTGCCGCGGATGCGGCGCACTGCCCGACGAACAGCCCGCATGAAACTAAGCGGGACGCCTCGCAATCCCCAAACGGTTCCCGGGTTTTGTAGCGCATCCCACACGGCAGACAGGCAACCTCCGCCCCAATTCGGGCATAAGGGAGCCCCGGTGACGTACCCGTCACCGGGGCTCCCGCGCGCGTGCGTCCCGCCGCGGCTCTACTCGGCCGTCACGACGGTGACTTCGCCGATGCCGAGCGCCTCCACGGGCGCCTTGATCTGCGCCGCGTCGCCCACGAGCACGGTCACCAGACGGTCCACCGGGAAGGCGTTCACCACCGCCGCCGTGGCCTCCACGGTGCCGGTCGCCGCCAACTGCCGGTACAGGTCGGCCTGGTAGTGGTCCGGCAGGTGCTGCTCGACCTGGTCGGCCAGCGTGCTCGCGACGGCCGCGGCGGTCTCGTACTTGAGCGGCGCCACGCCCACCAGGTTCTGCACGGCGACGTCCCGCTCCTCGTCGGTGAGGCCCTCGGCGGCCAGCGTGCGCAGCACGGTCCACAGGTCGTCCAGCGCCGGGCCGGTGTTGGGGGTGTCGACCGAGCCGCTGATGGCCAGCATAGACGCGCCCGTGCCGTCGGGGGCCGAGCGGAGCACCTGGCCGAACGCCCGTACGCCGTAGGTGTATCCCTTCTCCTCGCGCAGGACGCGGTCCAGACGGGAGGTCAGGGTGCCGCCGAGGCAGTACGTGCCGAGCACCTGCGCGGGCCACACCCGGTCGTGCCGGTCCGGGCCGGTACGGCCGATCAGCAGCTGCGTCTGCACGGCGCCGGGCCGGTCCACGATGACCACGCGCCCGGTGTCGTCCGCGACCACCGGCGGGACGGGCCGCGGCTGCGCCTGGGAGCCCGTCCAGGCGCCCAGGGTGTCGGCGAGCAGCGCGTCCAGGTCGACGCCGGTGAGGTCGCCGACCACCACGGCGGTCGCCGTGGCCGGGCGGACGTGCTTCTCGTAGAAGCCGCGTACCGCCGCGGAGTCGATGCGCGCGACGGTCTCCTCGGTGCCCTGGCGCGGGCGGGACATGCGCGCGCTCGCCGGGAACAGCTCCTTGGCGAGCTCCTTCGCGGCGCGGCGGGACGGGTTCGCCAGCTCGTGCGGGATCTCGTCGAGGCGGTTGCGGACCAGCCGCTCGATCTCGCTGTCGGCGAAGGCGGGCGCGCGCAGGGCGTCGGCGACCAGTCCGAGCCCCTTGGGGAGCCGCGAGGCCGGCACCTCGAGGCTGAGGCGGACTCCGGGGTGGTCGGCGTGCGCGTCGAGGGTGGCGCCACAGCGCTCCAGCTCGGCGGCGAACTCCTCGGCGGAGTGCTTGTCGGTGCCCTCGGAGAAGGCGCGCGCCATGATGGTGGCGACGCCGTCCAGGCCCTCCGGCTCCGCGTCCAGGGGCGCGTCGAGGACCACCTCGACGGCGACGACCTGCTGGCCGGGGCGGTGGCAGCGCAGCACCGTCAGGCCGTTGTCGAGGGCGCCGCGCTCGGGGGCCGGGAAGGCCCAGGGCTTGGCCTCGCCCGCCTGCGGCCGGGGGTGGAACTCCATCGTGGCGAGCTCGGTCACTTCGCCGCCTCCTCGTTCTCGTCGGTGCCGGCTGCGGCGGCTTCGGTGGCTTCGTCGGCTGCGTCGGCTTCGTCACCGGCCGCCGGGGCGACGGGCTCGTAGACGAGCACCGCGCGGTTGTCGGGCCGCAGGCGCGCCTTGGCGACCTCCTGGACCTCCTCGGCCGTCACCTCCAGGACCCGGCTCACGGCGGTCAGGGCGAGCTGCGGGTCGCCGAACAGCACGGCGTAGCGGCACAGTTCGTCGGCGCGGCCGGCGACCGTGCCGAGCCGGTCGAGCCACTCGCGCTCCAGCTGGGCCTGGGCGCGCTCCATCTCCTCGGCGGTGGGGCCCTCCTCGGCGAACCGGGCGAGCTCCTCGTCGATGGCGGCCTCGATCACCGGCACCTCGACGTCGCCCGACGTCTTGACGTCCAGCCAGCCCAGGGACGGCGCCCCGGCCAGCCGCAGCAGGCCGAACCCGGCCGCGACGGCCGTGCGGTCGCGGCGCACCAGGCGGTTGTAGAGGCGCGAGGACTCGCCGCCGCCGAGGACGGTGAGCGCCAGGTCGGCCGCGTCGCACGCGCGCGTGCCGTCCTCCGGGAGCCGGTAGGCGGCCATCAGCGCCCGCGCCGGGACCTCCTCCTCGACGACCTCGCGCAGCTCCTCGCCGATGACGTCGGGCAGCGAGCCGTCGCGTGGGGCGGGCTTGCCGTCGTGCGACGGGATGGAGCCGAAGTACTTCTCGATCCAGGCGAGCGTCTGCTCGGGGTCGATGTCGCCGACCACGGACAGCACCGCGTTGTTCGGCGCGTAGTACGTGCGGAAGAACTGGCGGGCGTCCTCCAGGGTCGCCGCGTCCAGGTCCGCCATCGACCCGATCGGGGTGTGGTGGTACGGGTGGCCCTCCGGGTAGGCGAGGGCGGTCAGCTTCTCGAAGGCGGTGCCGTAGGGAACGTTGTCGTAGCGCTGGCGGCGCTCGTTCTTCACGACGTCCCGCTGGTTCTCCATGGACTCTTCGTCCAGGGCGGTCAGCAGGGAGCCCATGCGGTCGGCCTCCAGCCAGAGCGCGAGCTCCAGCTGGTGGGCGGGCATGGTCTCGAAGTAGTTGGTCCGCTCGAAGCTGGTGGTGCCGTTGAGCGAGCCGCCGGCGCCCTGCACCAGTTCGAAGTGGCCGTTGCCCTTCACCTGGGCGGACCCCTGGAACATCAGGTGCTCGAAAAGGTGAGCCAGGCCCGTACGGCCCTTGACCTCGTGCCGTGAGCCCACGTCGTACCAGAGGCACACCGCCGCGACCGGGGTCAGGTGGTCCTCGGAGAGCACCACGCGCAGGCCGTTGGCCAGGCGGTGTTCGGTCGCTGTCAGGCCTCCGGAGCCTGCCTGGGCTGTGGCCGTGTGACCCATGGGCATGTACGTCCCTTCGATCGCGGAGGCGGTCGTCGTCGACACCGCCGTTTCTGCCGGTCCTGCCACTGTATGCAAGCGTGCGGACAGCCGGTGGAGTTCCCGGACCGGGCCGCTACGCCGAGAGCGAGAACCTGGTGGGGCGGGTGGTGTGAGGGGTGCGGGAGGTGAGGGAAGCGCACGGCGCGTGACGGGGGGTGTGCGCCGGGTCGCCTCTGGGGTGCGCCGTCGTGCGCCTGGGGGGTGCGGGCGGGTGGGGGTGTGCGCCGGGGGCGCGGAGGGGACGGTGGCGCGCTCGGGCGGGGAGCGGGTCACGCTCACGCGGGGGCCGCGTCGGTCACAGGGGCGACCCCCCGTGCGGAGGCGTGGGCGCGGTCTGCGGGGCGCCCGCAGAGATGTGGACGCGGCCCGCAGGGCGACCCCGCGGAGTGCGCGGCGACGGAGCCGCGTAGCCTGCTCGCGCCGCCGTACCGCGCCGAACCGGGCGGCAGGACCCGGGTCCTGGTCCCGCCCTGTCAGTGCGAAGGTCCACAATGGTCCGCGTCAGATCCCGTCCCACGCTTCAGCAAGGAGCCGGCAGCGATGGCCCGCCGCAGCACGAAGACCCCGCCGCCCGACGACCCGTACGAGGAGAAGATCCTCGACATCGACGTCGTCGACGAGATGCAGGGCTCCTTCCTCGAGTACGCGTACTCGGTCATCTACTCCCGGGCCCTGCCCGACGCGCGTGACGGTCTCAAGCCGGTGCACCGCCGCATCGTCTACCAGATGAACGAGATGGGCCTGCGGCCCGAGCGCGGCTACGTCAAGTGCGCGCGCGTGGTGGGCGAGGTGATGGGAAAGCTGCACCCGCACGGCGACGCGTCGATCTACGACGCCCTGGTCCGCATGGCACAGCCGTTCTCCATGCGCCTGCCCCTGGTGGACGGCCACGGCAACTTCGGCTCGCTGGGCAACGACGACCCGCCGGCCGCCATGCGGTACACCGAGTGCCGCATGGCCGAGGCCACGAGTCTGATGACCGAGTCCATCGACGAGGACACGGTCGACTTCGCGCCCAACTACGACGGCCAGGAGCAGGAACCGGTCGCCCTGCCCGCCGCGTTCCCCAACCTCCTGGTGAACGGCGCCTCGGGCATCGCCGTCGGCATGGCCACCAACATGCCGCCGCACAACCTGCGTGAGGTCGTCGCCGCCGCGCGGCACCTGATCCGGCACCCCAACGCCGACCTCGACGCCCTGATGAAGCACGTCCCGGGCCCCGACCTGCCCACCGGCGGCCGGATCGTCGGCCTCAACGGCATCCGGGACGCGTACGAGACCGGCCGCGGCACGTTCAAGATCCGCGCGACGGTGACCGTCGAGGACGTGACGGCGCGCCGCAAGGGCCTGGTCGTCACCGAGCTGCCGTTCACGGTCGGCCCGGAGAAGGTGATCGCCAAGATCAAGGACCTGGTGGGCTCCAAGAAGCTCCAGGGCATCGCCGACGTCAAGGACCTCACCGACCGCGAGCACGGCCTGCGCCTGGTCATCGAGGTCAAGAACGGCTTCGTGCCGGAGGCCGTGCTGGAGCAGCTGTACAAGCTGACGCCGATGGAGGAGTCCTTCGGCATCAACAACGTGGCGCTGGTGGACGGCCAGCCCCTCACCCTCGGCCTCAAGGAGCTGCTCGAGGTCTACCTCGACCACCGCTTCACCGTGGTGCGCCGCCGCTCGGAGTTCCGCCGCGGCAAGAAGCGCGACCGGCTGCACCTGGTCGAGGGCCTGCTCACGGCCCTGCTCGACATCGACGAGGTCATCCGCCTGATCCGCTCCAGCGAGAACTCGGCGCAGGCCAAGCAGCGGCTCATCGAGCACTTCTCGCTGAGCGACGTCCAGACGCAGTACATCCTGGACACCCCGCTGCGCCGTCTCACCAAGTACGACCGGATCGAGCTGGAGGCCGAGAAGGACCGGCTGAACGCGGAGATCGAGGAGCTGACCCGGATCCTGGAGTCGGACGCGGAGCTGCGCAAGCTCGTCTCGTCGGAACTGGCCGCGGTGGCGAAGAAGTTCGGCAACGACCGGCGCACGCTGCTGCTGGAGTCGGCCGGCGCCCCGGCCGCGGTGCCGCTGCAGGTGGCGGACACCCCGTGCCGGGTGCTCCTGTCGTCCACGGGACTGCTGGCGCGCACCGCCGACGACCGGCCGCTCGCCGACACCTCCGGCGGCAAGCGCGTCAAGCACGACGTCATCGTCTCGGCGGTCCCGGCGACCGCGCGCGGCGAGATCGGCGTGGTCACCTCGGCGGGCCGGCTGCTCCGGGTCAACGTGATCGACCTGCCCCAGCTGCCCGAGTCGATGCCCGTGCCGAACCTGTCGGGCGGTGCGCCGCTGGCGGAGTTCGTGTCCCTGGAGGACGACGAGCAGGTGGTGTGCCTGACCACGCTCGACGAGTCCTCGCCCGGCCTGGCGATCGGCACCCAGCAGGGCGTGGTCAAGCGCGTGGTGCCCGACTACCCCTCCAACAAGGAGGAGCTGGAGGTCATCACCCTCAAGGAGGGCGACCGGATCGTCGGCGCGACCGAGCTGCGCACGGGCGAGGAGGACCTGGTCTTCATCACCGACGACGCGCAGCTGCTGCGCTTCCCGGCTTCGATCGTGCGTCCGCAGGGGCGTCCGGCGGGCGGTATGACGGGCATCAAGCTCGGGGAGGGTGCGAAGGTCATCAGCTTCACGGCGGTCGACCCGGCGGCGGACGCCGTGGTGTTCACCGTCGCGGGCTCGCGCGGCACGCTGGACGACTCGGTCCAGACGACGGCCAAGCTGACCCCGTTCGACCAGTATCCGCGCAAGGGCCGGGCCACCGGCGGTGTGCGCTGCCAGCGGTTCCTGAAGGGCGAGGACTGCCTGTCCCTGGCCTGGGCGGGCCCCGCGCCGGCGCGCGCGGCGCAGAAGAACGGCACGGCGGTGGACCTCCCGGAGATCGACCCGCGCCGGGACGGCTCGGGCGTGTCCCTGGGCAGGACCGTGGCCGTGGTGGCGGGGCCGGTCTAGGTCCTTTCGTTCGGATCACCCCGGCGTCGCGGGGTCCTCGGCCTCCTGGACGTAGCGCAGGACGCCCCACATGCCGGCCTCGTCGTCGGTGTGTGGGGCGCCGTCGCTCACGCACCCGTCCAGCTCGGCGCGCAGGGCGCCGGTGTCGAGGCCGGTCCCGATCAGCACGAGCTGCGTCGCCCGCCCGGCGCCGGTCGGCCAGGGTTCCGGGTAGAAACGCAGGAAACGGCCGACGGCGTGCACGGCGTACCGGTTGCGCGCGTCGTACGGGCCGAAGTCGACGTACCCCTTGATGCGGTACAGCCCGGCGGGCCTGCTGTCGAGGAAGGCGATGAGGCGTCGGGGGTCCAGCGGCTGCTCGGACACGAAGGAGAGGCTGTCGTAGCCGGCGTGCAGATGAGCGCGATGGTCGTGCCCGGGGTCGTCGTCCCGGTGGAGATCGTCGAAGGACAACTGCCCGATGCGCTCCTCGCTCGGCCGGCAGTCGAACAGGAACTCCGGGTCGACCCGGCCGTGGGCGGCGGGCACCACGGCCGCGCGGTCGGCGAGGTCCCTGACCGTCTTCAGCACCGGCTCCGGGTCGTCCACCCGGTCGGTCTTGTTCACGACCACGAGGTCGGCGAGCGCCAGGTGCCGGTCGATGCCGGGGTGGGCGGCCCTGGTCTCGTCGAACTCGGCGGCGTCGACGACCTCGACGAGCCCGCCGTAGACGATGTCCGGCAGCTCGCTGGCGAGCACCATGCGGACCAGCTCCTGCGGTTCGGCCAGGCCGCTCGCCTCGATGACGATGACGTCGATGCCGACGGAGGGGCGGGCGAGCCGCTCGAGGTACTCGTCGAGCTCACTGGCGTCGACGGCACAGCAGAGGCATCCGTTGCCGAGCGACACGGTCGAGTCCCCCAGGGCGCCCGCGACCGCCATGGCGTCGATCTCGACGGCCCCGAAGTCGTTCACGACCGCCCCGATACGGCTGCCGCCGCTGCTGTGGAGGAGGTGGTTGAGCAGGGTGGTCTTTCCCGAGCCCAGGAATCCGGCCAGTACGACCACCGGAATCTGCCGCCCGCTGCTCCGCTCCGACACACGACCCCTCTCACACCTGTGCGCACACCGGCTCGCTGACGGCGTGCGCACGGACGAACGACTGACGGCCCAGGATACGAGTACCCGCAACGACCCCGAGGTGAACGATTGTTAGCAGCATTTGCGGGGCAGACGTCTGGCAAGGCGCCGGATCGTGCGACCCTCGCTTCCCTCCGTGCGCCTCCTCTCCGCCTTCCCGCCGATCAGAGCCGCTCGGCACCCTGGAAGGCGGCAAGCGCCGCCCACCGCTCGCCGGTTTCCTGAAGTCGACCCACCACCCGACGACCGGCGGACGGCGGCCTGATCGGGGGTATTTGACATGGGCACAAAGAGCGTGGGGCTGCGGAGGTTCCAGTCGGTCACCGCAGTCGGTCTGGGGATGGTTGCAGGGGTAATCGCTGCGGTGACGGCACAGCGGAACGCGTCGGACGCGATCAACCGGCGGTTGGAGAAACTGGAGGAGCAGTCCGACAACCAGCAGCGGAGCAACCGGGCTGCGCAGCAGCGCCTGCACTGGGAACTGCTGAGCAAGGCAATCGACGACCCCGACCTCGCAGAAGTACTCGACCTCTACGAGGCGCCTGTCACCGAACGACAGCGTCGCCAGTATCTTTTCGCGAACGCGCTGTACACCAACCTGCTCTGGAATCACCGCATGGGCAACTACACCCTGGACGAATTCTTCAAGCACGCCAGAGGCATATTCCAGAATCCGGTCGCCAGAGAGTACTGGGAAGCGACGCGACACCAGCGCGACAGCCTGGAGGGGACGGAAGAGGCCGAACTCGGCAGTCTGATCGACGACCTGCTCTTACAGCTGGATGAGGCAGACACCGAGGAGTGGTGGGTGGTGGGAGAGCCACCCACCGATACCTGAACTACGCGTCCGGGATGTCGGCCTTCGCCTTGACCAGGGTTTCCCTGGTGATCACGACGATGCGCTCGTAGTCTGCGCGAGCCGCGTCGGCGGGCAGTTGGGACTCCAGCGAATCAGTGACGTCCGTACCGATGACGGCGAAATTGCCATCGGCCAGCTCAAATAGGTCGGGGCAGGTGGCACCGCTGGCACTGCCCCGAAGGCGCGGAGCGACGCCGAGGCGTCGGACGATCTGACTCACTGAATTCCTCTGTTCTCTTGACAGGAGCATCTGCGCTCGCTAACGCGCGACGCGCGATCATATCCAACCAGGATCTCCGCGTACAGGAGCGCAAGACACGGCAAGTCGCCTGACAAGCTGAACCCGACCTATTCGACGGACAGGGTATTCAGGTCGAAGAATCGATACTCTGCACAATCCAGGCGGCACGCCTCGAATGGCCGACGAGGCACGCCAGTGCCTCGGTGGGCCGACAAGGCACCGAAGTGGAACTCAGGTTAGGCTCACCTGTGTGAGTAGCACGTGCTCTACCGTCTCCCGCGAGCTCGACGAGCCCGTCGCGGGAACCGCGGCGACCGCGAGGACCTGGCTGCTGCTGGAGCAGCCCGGCCCGTGGGGTGCCAAGGCGCTCACGTCCAGCCATCTCGACCCCGCCCTGGGCCGCGCCCTGGAGGCCGCCGCCAAGGGCACCGGCGTACGCATCGCCCTCATAAGGCGTCCCGGACGCCACGCGGACAGCCGCATGCCCGCCACTCGTCGCGTGTACGTCGCCCACACCGTCCCGGGCAACGTCTGGCTGCACTCCGCGACCACCACCGACCCCGCCCGCCTGCTCGGCCTCGACTTCCCGGCGCTCGGCCGCGGTCAGGCCGACGGCTTCGACGCGGCGCTGGGCGGCGCCCCCCACGACGGCGACCCTCTCGCCCTCGTCTGCACCAACGGCAAGCGCGACCGCTGCTGCGCCCTGCTCGGCAGGCCCCTCGCGGCCGAACTGGCCTCGTCCGGCGTCGAAGGCGTCTGGGAGGTCACCCACCTCGGCGGTCACCGCTTCTCCCCCACCGTGCTGGTGCTGCCGTACGGCTACGCGTACGGGCGGGCGGAGGCGCACGCGGTCAAGGAGGTGCTGCACGGCGTGCAGGAGGGCCGGATCGTCACCGAGGGATGCCGGGGCGGCTCCGCGTGGGAGCGGCCCGGCCAGGCGGCCGAGCTGGCCGTGCGGCGCGCCGTGCGCGAGGACGCCGCGCAGGCGCTCAGCGTCGTACGGACCGAGGGCGCGGCGCCCCGCTGGGAGGTGACCGTCGCGCACGTGGACGGGCGACGGTGGCGCGTCGAGGTCGCCCAGGGCGCCTCCCTGCCGCCCCGTCCGGAGAGCTGCGGCTCGGTGCTCGGCTCGCCCGCGCGGATGGACGTCGTCGGCGTCCGTGCCCTCACCCACGCGACCATGGCCGGCTGACCCCCACGAGAAGCACGTCACACCCTCTACGGCACCCCCGCCTTCCCCACGTACCGTCGGGGCATGACCCCCACGACCCCCGCTCGCCGTCTGCGCCTCGGCCTGCCGCGGCGGGTGTTCTCCCAGGTCCTGCTGATGCAGGTGGCGATCGCGGCGGGCGTCGCCGTCCTGGCGACCGGACTGTTCCTCGCGCCGCTCGGCGAGCAGCTGGACGACCAGGCGATGCGCCGCGCCCTGGCGATCGCGCAGACCACCGCCCAGCAGCCGCAGATCGCCGAGGACCTGCGGGCCACGGAGCCCACGGCCGACGGGCCGGTGCAGCGGGAGGCGGAGCGGATCCGGCGGGCCACCGGCGCGGAGTACGTGGTGGTGCTGGACCGGCGGGGCGTGCGCTGGTCGCACACCGACCCGGAGCGGATCGGCGGCCTGGTGTCCACCGACCCCGGTCAGGCGCTGGCCGGCCGTGAGGTCATGGAGATCGACGAGGGCACCCTGGGCCGCTCCGCGCGCGGCAAGGTCCCGCTGCGGGACGCCGACGGCGAGGTGATCGGCGCGGTCTCGGTCGGCATCGCGTACGACAGCGTCCGCGCCCGGCTGATCCACGCCATCCCGGGACTGCTCGCCTACGCGGGCGGCGCCCTCGCGGTGGGCGCGCTCGCGGCCTGGCTGATCTCCCGGCGGGTCCAGCGGCAGACCCGCGACCTGGCCTTCTCCGACATCGCCGCACTGCTCGCGGAGCGCGAGGCGATGCTGCACGGCATCCGGGAGGGCGTCGTGGCCCTGGACCGTGACGGGCGTGTCCGGCTGCTGAACGACGAGGCGCAGCGGCTGCTGGGCATCGGCGAGGAGGCCGTCGGCAGCTCGCCGGACGAGGCGCTGGGCGCGGGCCGCACGGCGGACGTGCTGGCGGGGCGGGTGACCGGCACCGACCTGCTCACGGTCCGCGGACAACGCGTGCTGGTCGCGAACCGTATGCCGACGGACGACGGAGGCGCCGTGGCCACCCTGCGCGACCGGACCGAGCTGGACCGGCTGGGCCGGGAGCTCGACTCCACACGCGGCCTGATCGACGCGCTGCGCGCCCAGGACCACGAGCACGCGAACCGTATGCACACCCTGCTGGGGCTGCTGGAGCTGGAGATGTACGAGGACGCGGTGGAGTTCGTCGGCGAGGTGGTGGGCGACCACCGGGCGACGTCGGAACAGGTCACGGAGCGGATCCGGGACCCGCTGCTGGCGGCGCTGCTGGTGGGCAAGGCGACGGTGGCGGCCGAGCGCGGGGCGGTGCTGCGGCTGTCGGACCGGTCGCGCCTGCCGGACCGGCTGGTCGATCCGCGCGGGCTGGTGACCGTCGTGGGCAACCTGGTGGACAACGCGCTCGACGCCGTCGCCGGCACGCCCGACGCGCGCGTGGAGGTCGAGTTGCGCGCGGAGGGCCGCACGGCGGTGCTCGTGGTGCGGGACACCGGCCCTGGTGTCCCGCCCGGGCAGCGGGAGTTGATCTTCACCGAGGGCTGGTCCACCAAGGAGCCGCCCGGCCACCGCGAGCGCGGTATCGGGCTGCCGCTGGTGCGCCGGCTCGCGCACCGGCACGGGGGCGACGCCCGCGTGGGTGAGGCGCCGGGCGGGGGCGCCGAGTTCACCGTCGTCCTGCCGGAGGCGCTGAGCGAGCCGGAGCCGCCGGCCGCCCTCACGGGCGCCTCTTCCCAGGAAGCCGGAAGCGAGGAGGCGCGGTGATCGAGGTCCTGGTCGTGGACGACGACGTCCGGGTGGCACGGGTCAACGCGGCCTACGTCGACAAGGTGCCCGGCTTCCACGCCGTACTCCCGGCGCACAGCGCGGCCGAGGCGCTGGAGCGGGTGGAGACGCTGCCCCGGGTGGATCTCGTCCTCATGGACCACTATCTGCCCGACCGGACGGGTCTCGACGTCGTCCGGGAGATGCGGCGGCGCGGCCACCAGGCCGACGTGATCATGGTGACGGCGGCCCGGGACGTGGCGACCGTGCAGGCGGCGATGCGGCACGGGGCGCTGCAGTACCTGGTCAAGCCGTTCGCCTTCGCGGGGCTGCGCGGCAAGCTGGAGGCGTACGCGCGGCTGCGCCGCACCCTGGACGGAGGCGGCGAGGCGGAGCAGGCGGAGGTCGACCGCATCTTCGGCGCGCTGTCGGAGGCGACCGAGCCGCAGCTGCCCAAGGGGCACTCCCCCACCACGGCGGACCTCGTACGGCGGGCGCTGACGGCCGCCGAAGGGCCGCTGTCGGCCCAGGAGATCGCCGAACGCACCGGGGTGAGCCGCCAGACCGCCCAGCGCTATCTGAAGCTGCTGGAGCGCACGGGACGGGCCACGCTGACCCTGCGGTACGGGGACGCGGGCCGCCCGGAACACCGTTACGTGTGGGCGACCCGCACCTGAGGCACGGTCCATGGGGGCGGGGGAAGGAACCGTGCCCCTCTCCCCTACGGATGCCGGGCGCCGTACGTCTCCGGGCGGCGGCCCCGTCCGCTAGGCCGCGCCCGCGCCCGTCAGCGAGCGCACCTCGGTCTCGGCGTGGCGGGCCTCGTCGGGGGCCTCGGCGGAGGTGACCGTGCCGAGCCAGCCGGCGAGGAAGCCCAGCGGGATGGAGACCAGTCCCGGGTTCTGCAGCGGGAAGAGCTGGAAGTCGAGGCCGGGGAACAGGGAGTCGGGGCTGCCGGACACCACCGGGGACAGCATCACCAGCACCACCGCCGGGATCAGACCGCCGTAGACGGACCACACGGCGCCGCGGGTGGTGAAGCCGCGCCAGAACAGCGAGTAGAGCAGGACGGGCAGGTTCGCGGACGCGGCGACGGCGAAGGCCAGGCCGACGAGGAACGCGACGTTGAGGTCGCGGGCCAGCAGGCCGAGGGCGATCGCGACGACGCCGATGCCGACGGCGGCGGCGCGCGCGACGGCGACCTCGCTGCGGGGCTTGCCGCCGGGCCGGCGAAGGGAGGCGTACAGGTCGTGGGCGACGGACGCCGAGGAGGCGAGCGTGATGCCGGCGACCACGGCGAGGATGGTGGCGAAGGCGACGGCGGCGACGACCGCGAAGAGGACCGTGCCGCCGGTGGTGCCGGCGCCGCCGCCCAGGTCGAGCGCGAGCAGCGGGACCGCCGTGTTGCCCGACGCGTGCGAGGCGCGCACGGCGTCCGGGCCGATGAGCGCGGCGGCGCCGAAGCCCAGCACGATGGTCATCAGGTAGAAGCCGCCGATGAGTCCGATCGCCCAGACCACGGACCGCCGGGCGGCGCGCGCCGTGGGGACGGTGTAGAAGCGGGACAGGATGTGCGGCAGGCCCGCCGTGCCGAGCACCAGGGCGAGTCCGAGGCTGATGAAGTCGAAGCGGGCGGTCCAGTCGCCGCCGTAGGCCAGGCCGGGGGCGAGGAACGCGTCGCCGTGGCCGCTGCGTTCGGCGGCGGTGTGCAGCAGGCGGTTGACGTCCCCGTGGAAGCGCAGCAGCACGAGGACGGTCAGCGTGACGGTGCCGCCGAGCAGCAGGACCGCCTTGACGATCTGGATCCAGGTGGTGGCGCGCATGCCGCCGAGCGACACGTAGATCACCATCAGCGCGCCGACGCCGACCACGGTCCAGGCCTGTACGGCCTCGCCGGTGCCGCCGAGGAGGAGCGCGACGAGACTGCCCGCGCCGACCATCTGCGCCACCAGGTACAGCACGGAGACGGCGACGGAGGAGGTGCCGGCGGCGATGCGCACCGGCCGCTCCCGCATCCGGGAGGCGACCACGTCGGCGAGTGTGAACCGGCCGCAGTTGCGGACCAGTTCGGCGACCAGGAAGAGCACCACCAGCCAGGCCACGAGGAAGCCCACCGAGTAGAGCATCCCGTCGTAGCCGACGAGGGCGATGAGTCCGGAGATGCCGAGGAAGGAGGCCGCCGACATGTAGTCGCCGGCGATGGCAAAACCATTTTCCATCGGCGAGAAGAGGCGGTTGCCCGCGTAGAACTCCTCGGCGGAGCCCTGGCGGTGACGGCTCACCCAGGTGGTGATGATCAGGGTGACGGCGACGAACGCGCTGAACAGCAGCAGGGCGGTGGTGCGGTGGTCGGTCGTCATGACGCGCCGCCTCTGCCTCGCGCCAGCTCCTGGGTGTCCCAGCGCAGTTCGAGCGCCGCGCGGTCGCGTCGCAGGCGGGCGTGGCGGACGTAGGCCCAGGTGAGCAGGAAGGTGGTGAGGAACTGGCCGAGGCCGGCGAGCATCCCGACGTTCACCGCGCCCGCGACGGGGCGCGCCATCAGCCCGGGGACGGTGGTGGCGGTGACGACGTACGCGACGTACCAGAGGAGGAAGGCGACGGCTCCGGGGACCACGAACCGCCGGTAGCGGCGGCGTACTTCCTGGAAGGCCGCGCTGCGCTGCACCTCGAGGTAGATGTCGGCCGCCGCGGGTGCGACGGCGTCCGGTTCGGGCCGGGCCTGCGGCAGTGCCACGGCCGGGACCGATTCGCCCCAGCCCGAGGCCAGGGCGTCGTACCAGGGATCGTCGTAGGTCACGTCCCCCGCGTTGCTTCGCTGCATGCCCAAGGATGGACAGAACGGGAAGTTCCCTGACTCTTCTTCTCGTACTGCTTCACCCCATCAGGTGACCGGGGCGTGCCAGGGGCCCTGGAGGACGGGTAAGGGGCGCCGTCCCGGTCCGGAACGGCGCCCCTCGGTCCCGGCACTCCTAGGCGTCGATGCGGGAGCGGTCCAGCGTGGCGGCGGAGCTGGAGATGAACTCCTTGCGCGGCGCGACGTCGTTGCCCATGAGGAGGTCGAAGACCTGCTCGGCGGCCTCGAGGTCGGTGAGGTTGATCCGGCGCAGGGTGCGGTGGCGCGGGTCCATCGTGGTCTCGGCCAGCTGGTCGGCGTCCATCTCGCCGAGACCCTTGTAGCGCTGGATCGAGTCCTTGTAGCGGATGCCCTTGCTCTGCAGCTCCATGAGCTTGTCCCGCAGCTCCCGGTCCGAGTACGTGTACACGTACTTGTCCTGGCCCTTCTTGGGCTGGACGATCTCGATGCGGTGCAGCGGCGGCACCGCGGCGAAGACCCGGCCGGCCTCGACCATGGGCCGCATGTAGCGGTGGAACAGGGTCAGGAGCAGCGTGCGGATGTGGGAGCCGTCCACATCGGCGTCGGTCATCATGATGATCTTGCCGTAGCGCGCCGCGTCGATGTCGAAGGTCCGGCCTGACCCGGCTCCTATGACCTGGATGATCGCTCCGCACTCGGCGTTCTTGAGCATGTCCGTGACAGACGACTTCTGCACGTTGAGGATCTTGCCGCGGATCGGCAGCAGCGCCTGGAACTCGGAGTTCCGGGCCAGCTTCGCCGTGCCGAGCGCGGAGTCGCCCTCGACGATGAACAGCTCGCTGCGGTCGACGTCGTCGCTGCGGCAGTCGGCGAGCTTGGCGGGCAGGGAGGAGGACTCCAGGGCCGTCTTGCGGCGCTGCGCGTCCTTGTGCTGACGGGCCGCGATGCGCGTACGGGCCGCGGCGACGACCTTCTCCATGACCACGCGGGCCTGCTGGGCGGCGTCCCGCTTGGTGGAGGTGAGGAACGCCTTGAGCTCCTTGGACACCACGTTGTTCACGATGCGGCGGGCCGCGGAGGTGCCGAGCACCTCCTTGGTCTGGCCTTCGAACTGAGGTTCGGCAAGGCGGACCGTCACGACCGCGGTGAGGCCCTCGAGAGCGTCGTCCTTCACGACGTCGTCCTCGGCCACGCGCAGCATCTTCTTGGCGCGCAGGACCTCGTTCATCGTCTTGGCGACGGCCTGCTCGAAGCCCGCGACGTGGGTGCCGCCCTTGGGGGTGGCGATGATGTTGACGAACGACTTGACGGTCGTCTCGTAGCCGGTGCCCCAGCGCAGCGCCACGTCGACACCGAGCTCACGGGTGACCTCGGTGGGTGTCATCTGACCGTGCTCGTCGAGGACCGGGACCGTCTCCTTGAAGGAGCCCTGCCCGGTGAAGCGGAGCGTGTCGCAGACGGGCCGGTCGGAGGCGAGGAACTCGCAGAACTCGGAGATGCCACCGTCGAAGCGGAAGGACTCCTCGCCCTTGCTGCCGCCCTCGCCGAGCCCGTACTCGTCGCGGACGACGATGGTCAGGCCGGGCACCAGGAACGCGGTCTGCCGGGCGCGCGCGTGCAGGGTGTCCAGGCTGAGCTTGGCGTCCTTGAGGAAGATCTGGCGGTCGGCCCAGTAGCGCACACGGGTGCCGCTGCGGGTCTTCGGGATCTTCTTGGCCTTGCGCAGACCGCTCTTGGCTTCGAACTTCGCGTCCGGGCCGAGGGCGGAGAAGGCGCCGGGGACGCCGCGGCGGAAGCTGATCGCATGGGTGTGCCCCCCGCGGTCGACCTCCACATCGAGGCGCGCGGAGAGCGCGTTCACCACGGAGGCGCCGACGCCGTGCAGACCGCCGGAGGCGGCGTAGGAGCCGCCGCCGAACTTTCCGCCGGCGTGCAGCTTGGTCATGACGACCTCGACACCGGAGAGGCCGGTCTTGGGCTCGACGTCGACCGGGATGCCGCGGCCGTTGTCCTTGACCTCCACCGAGCCGTCGTCGTGGAGGACGACCTCGATGTGGTCGCAGTAACCGCCGAGGGCCTCGTCCACGGCGTTGTCGATGATCTCCCAGAGGCAGTGCATCAGGCCACGGCTGTCCGTGGACCCGATGTACATACCCGGGCGCTTGCGCACGGCCTCGAGCCCCTCGAGGACGAGCAGGTGCCGCGCGGTGTAGTTGGAACCGTCCCGGTCTGCTCCTGCCAGCAGCGCTGTGGACGACGGCACGGACGTCTCGGCGGTCACGCGGTTCGCTCCTCGCTGAATTTCAAATGGGGCCCCGATGGGTAAGGGCGCGGCTTGGTTCACCGGTGAGAGGGTACCGAGGCCTGGTAGAGCCGTTGTAACGCCACCCTCGTCCCGGTCCCACCCTAGTCGAGAGTCGCATGGGTGTTCGATCCCTCGATGGAGTGAAGCACACATCACGTTCCCATCGAGGCATGAACCATTTAGGCTCCGGGCACGTCCTCATGAACAACCGGCAACCCAGCCGGGAGGGCCGACCACCGATACAACGCGAATCCGTACGACACAGAGACACGCACTACGGCACATTCGCCGCCAACCGGCAGCAGCCGGCCGCCTCGGAGATTTTTTTCGAGGAAAAGCCTCGAGCGGGAACGTTTTGGGGCTGGTTGGATGTTGACCCTGGTACGACAGCTCGTCGAGCTAGAGAAGAGGCGACGTGACTACTGTTCTGACCCCCGCGAGCCCGCTGACGGCCGCCGATCGCTGCGACCGCTGCGGCGCCCAGGCATACCTGCGCGTCGTCCTGCTGAGCGGTGGAGAACTGCTCTTCTGCGCCCACCACGGTCGCAAGTTCGAGCCGGAACTCAAGAAGATCGCCGCTGAGATACAGGACGAGACGGAGCGGCTGACCGCTCCGAAGGCTACTCCTGACGAGGAGCGCTGACACTTCGCGTCCGACGACGAGCAGCCAGCCCGGCACAGGCCGGCGAACGGGCGGCGTCCTCCCCTTGCGGAGGACGCCGCCCGGCTGCGTTCACGCTGCCGCTGAGGTAGGGGGCCAGGGCGTCAGGCGCCTGGGCCTGTGAGATGGCCGGGCACGCCCGGGGCGCGAGGGAAAGCGCCTATCGGAGCCCAGGGCTCCGCAGTGCCGGCCCGACGGCTGCATACGACTGCCCCTCGAGCACTGACGGCGGCTGGCGCCACGCCAGGCGTCGGGAGCGTGCCGTGGGGCATCGGGCGTGGCCCGTGGCGGTGGTGTGGCGCCCGGACGGCCGCAGGTGCTGCTCACGCGCCCCGAGCCGTCCCCGCCGGGCAAGGTGAGGGGCGGCACCGCCCGGGCACCACAGCAGCCGTCGGCGCCCCCTCTCAGCCCGGTGCCGTCGCAGGCCACCCCAGTGTGTCCAGGACGTCCGAGATGCGGGTGTAGACCCCCGGACTGCCCGCCCAGCCGCAGCCCGCTCCCCAGGAGACCAGGCCTATGAGCCGGCCCTGGGCGACCAGCGGCCCCCCGCTGTCGCCCTGGCAGGCGTCCCGGCCCCCGGCCACCTCACCCGCGCACAGCATCGTCTCGGCGCGGTAGGTGCCGTTGGAGCCCCCGGAGTACGCCTTCTCGCAGAGGGCGTCGGGCTGCACCCGTACGCGCGCTCCGTGCAGGCTGCCGGCGTAGCTGCCGGAGCCGGTGGTGTCCCCCCAGCCGTAGACCGTGGCCGGCGTGCCCGCACGGTACGCCGGGTCGCCCGGCCCGGCCATGCCTATGACCGAGGCGACGGGGAGCGGCTCGGCAAGGCCGAGCACGGCGAAGTCGCCGGAGTTGGTGTCACCGTCGTAGCCCGGGTTCACCCAGACCTTGCGTACGGCGACCTCCTGGCCGCTCTCCGAGAGCAGCTCGCTCCGCCCGGCTATGACCTTGAGGTCGCGCACCCGCTCCGGGGCGGCGCCGAGCACTTCCGGGTCCATGCAGTGGGCGGCGGTGAGCACCGTGGTCCGTCCGACCGCCACACCCCCGCAGAACTGGCCCGCCCGCGCACCGCCGAACCGGTCACGACTGGAGAGCGCCACGGTGTACGGACTCTGTGACACATCGACGGGGAAGCCACCGACGACGACGCTGTCGGAGGCCGCCGGAGCGGCCGAGGCCAGCGGTATGACGGTCCCCGCAGCCACGAGGGTCAGCGGCCGGGCCAGGGCCCTGGCAAGTCGACGTCGCATGCACGCTCCTCACACTGGGGTGAACCTTGGACACCCACAGTGAGGGAAGTGGTCACCGTCCGCACCCGCGCGACAGGGTGAAGGCCCGGCCCCTCGGAGGGGGCCGGGCCTTCACGGACAGCGGCGCGCGACAGGCCGTCGCGGCGGGAGCGACGTCCTAGTCGAGGTAGTCGCGCAGCACCTGCGAACGCGACGGGTGACGCAGCTTCGACATGGTCTTCGACTCGATCTGACGGATCCGCTCACGCGTGACGCCGTACACCTTGCCGATCTCGTCGAGGGTCTTCGGCTGACCGTCGGTGAGACCGAACCGCATCGAGACGACGCCCGCCTCGCGCTCCGACAGGGTGTCGAGCACGGAGTGCAGCTGCTCCTGCAGCAGCGTGAAGCTGACGGCGTCGGCCGGGACGACGGCTTCGGAGTCCTCGATGAGGTCACCGAACTCGCTGTCGCCGTCCTCGCCCAGCGGGGTGTGCAGGGAGATGGGCTCGCGGCCGTACTTCTGGACCTCGATGACCTTCTCGGGGGTCATGTCGAGCTCCTTGGCCAGCTCCTCCGGGGTGGGCTCGCGGCCCAGGTCCTGGAGCATCTGGCGCTGGACGCGCGCGAGCTTGTTGATGACCTCGACCATGTGCACCGGGATACGGATGGTGCGGGCCTGGTCGGCCATGGCGCGGGTGATCGCCTGACGGATCCACCAGGTGGCGTACGTGGAGAACTTGTAGCCCTTGGTGTAGTCGAACTTCTCGACCGCGCGGATCAGACCGAGGTTGCCCTCCTGGATGAGGTCCAGGAACAGCATGCCGCGGCCGGTGTAGCGCTTGGCCAGGGAGACCACCAGACGGAGGTTGGCCTCCAGGAGGTGGTTCTTGGCGCGGCGGCCGTCCTCGGCGATGATCTCCAGCTCGCGCTTGAGCTTCGGCGCCAGCTTGTCGGCGTTGGCCAGCTTGTCCTCGGCGAACAGGCCCGCCTCGATGCGCTTGGCGAGCTCGACCTCCTGCTCGGCGTTGAGCAGCGGCACCTTGCCGATCTGCTTGAGGTAGTCCTTGACCGGGTCGGCGGTGGCGCCCGCGGCGGCGACCTGCTGGGCCGGCGCGTCGTCCTCGTCCTCGTCGGACAGCACGAAGCCCGCGGCCTCGGTGCCCTCGGGCTCGTCCGCGACCTTGGTCTCCTCGAGGACCTCCTCGTCGACCAGTTCGGCGTCGTCCTTCTTGGCCGTGGTCTTCTTCGCGGCGGTCTTCTTGGCCGTGGTCTTCTTCGCCGCCGTCTTCTTGGCGGTGGTCTTCTTGGCGGCCGCCTTCTTCGCGGGCGCCGCCTCCTCCTCGGCGGCCGCGTCGGCGGCCGGAGCCGCGGACGCGGCGGCGGTGGCCTTTCTGGGGGTCGCCGTCTTGGCCGCCACGGTCTTGGTGGCGGTGCGCTTGGCGGGACTCTTCGCTGCGACGCTCTTGCGGGTGCGCTTGGGCTCTGCGGCACTGACCATCAGCGTCACACCCTCTTCCTCGAGGATCTGGTTGAGGCTGCGCAGTACGTTCTTCCACTGAGTGGCCGGAATCTGGTCAGCTTCGAAGGCCCGACGCACGTCATCGCCGGCGATCTGCCCCTCAGCCTTTCCCCGCTCGATGAGCGCCATGACAGAGACGGACTCGGCGATCTCCGGCGGGAGCGTACGGGATGTGCTGGCCGACACGAACAACCTCTCGGAACGTTGGAAAACGGCTTCCGGCCCCGTCCACAGTGGACAGGGGCCGACCGCCGGCTTGGGGATGGGCCGACGGCGCGGGCGGGGGCCGGGGAGATGCACAGCGCCGTGAACGGCGTCCGTATTCCCTCCGCGGCTGTCACCTCTTAGGTCATCGCGTTCTTCCCAGGAGCGTTACGCCCGTTCCGCGTGGCCCGAGTCACACCCCACAACCGGTCAAAACCTGACAGATGAGGACAGAAGCGTGCACCTGGGGTGAGGCGGTCGCCGCCCCGGGCCGCAGCAAGTGTTGCGTACCGTCGGACCCTGCGGAACCGTCGACGGTTCCGCAGGGTCCGACGGGGAACGGCTCACGGACACGGCTCTGCCACAGGAGGGGGATGGCAGGCCGGACCGCGCCGTCAGGGAAATGCGGTCAGTGCTCGCGCGGTGCGGGCACCACGCGCTCCACCTCGGGGTGGACCGTGAGAAGTTGCCGCATGGCCGCCTCGGCCGCGGCTCCGTCGCCGCCGGCGAGGGCGTCGACGATCCGGGCGTGGTGGGCCAGCGAGGTCTCGTTCGGCCGCTCACAGCCGGTGACCGGTCCGCCCGACACCTGGAGGGCGGCGGACACGATGCCGGACAGATGCTCCAGCATGCGGTTGCCGGCGACCTGGATGAGCAGGGAGTGGTACTCGTTGTCCGCCCGGGCGAAGGTCAGCGCGTCGCCCTGTCCGAGGGCGTGCCCCATGATCTCCACCATGTCGGTCAGCCGCTGCTGGACGTCCTCCCGGCCGTGTCCGGCCGCCAGGCGCGCGGCGAGCGGCTCGATCGTCCAGCGCAGCTCGCTCAGCTCCCGGCGCTGGTCGTCCCGCTGCGGCCCGTAGGCCCGCCACTCGATGATGTCCGGGTCGAGAAGGTTCCAGTCGCTGACCGGGCGCACCCGCGTGCCCACGTTCGGCCGGGCGCTGACCAGGCCCTTGGCCTCCAGGACGCGGAGCGACTCGCGGACGACGGTACGGGACACCTCGAAACGCTGGCCGATCTCCTCGGGCACCAGCGGGCGGTCGGCGCCCAGGTCACCGGAAACGATCATCTGTCCCAGCTGCTGGACCAGTTGTCCGTGCAGCCCGCGTCCGCGGCTGCCCGCGGTCCGCCGGCCCACGCGGCCCAGATCCGGCTCCGCCGTGTCCCATGCGGCGCCCCGGTCGGTGCCGGGCGCCTCCGCGTAGGGGTAGCGGTCGAGTTCGCCCGGGGTCGCGAGGCCGGAGTCGGCGGAGCGGGCGGCGGTCATCATGGTGTGCGCAAGGGTACTCACGCATCCTTTGTCGGCGTCGGCTCCAACTCCCTTGAGGTCTTTGGTGAAAAGCACACGAAAGGGTGATCGCTCACCTCGTCGCAATTGACGCCTTATCGGAAAGAAATGAGCTTTTCACGGGGAGTTACGATCAGAGGGAGCCCGAGAAGCACAATCTCGATCGTCATCGGACGTCATCGGACTCGGCCTCGCAGACCTGTGAACGCGTACGCGCACAGGAGCACCGACACCGACAACGCCATGGCCCCGCCCACGGGTTGGGCCAGCAGCCGCAGCAGCGCCTCCAGGTGCTGCTCGCCCCCGAAGGGCCAGCGCAGCGGCAGCCCGTCCCGCAACCGCCCGGCGAACGGCGCCGGACCGCGTGTCGAGGGCCCCTCCGTGATCTTGTGCACGGCGGGTACGACGAGAAGCGGCACGGCGACGACGGCGGCCAGTCCCGCCGTGGTGGACCGGAACACGCCCGCGGCCAGCACCCCGGCCCAGGCGCAGCCCGTGACCAGGGCGAGCCACCCGGCGGTGAGTGCGGGCCAGTCCGCCGGGAGCGCGACCAGCTCGCTTCCGTAGACGAGATAGAGCAGTTCGGCGGTGCAGCCGACGGTCAGCACGGCCAGGGCGAGGGCGCTCAGCGAGGCGACGAAGAGCTTCGCGGTCAGCAGGCCGAGCCTCCTGGGGACGGTCCCCCGGTCCACGGCGAGCGGGGGGTGGCGGAACTCGTCGCCGAACGCCAGCGCGCCGAGCAGACCCGCCCCGAGCGCGGCGGGCGGCAGCGGCGCCTCCACGGGCCAGGCGGCCAGCAGCCGCGGCTGCGGGGTGTGACCGATGCGGGCCAGCAGCACGGCGGTGAGGGCGGACACGGCGAGGACGCACGCCCCCACGATGTACCCCGTGGGCACCCCGGCGGCCCGGCGGATCTCGTAGCGGACCGGCCGCAGCGGGGTGGGCGCGGGGCGGACGAGGACGGGGGGCGGGAGGGTGACGGTGGTGGGGCGGGGCAGGGCGGTTTGCCGTGGTGGCGTCGGCCGGGGGGTGCCGTCGCCGGGCGCCTCCCGGGGTGGCTCCGGCTGGGGTGACACGGCGGGGACGGGCTCGGGTGCGGGTGTACCGGTTTCCGGCTCGGGGTTGGGGTCGGAGTCGGTGTTGGGGTTGGGGTTGGGGACTGCTGCGGCTCCGGGCTCCGGGTCGGGACCGGGCCGAGCGTCGGTCGCAGCGGAGGGCTGGGACTCCGGTGCCGGCGAGGCTTCCGTGTCCGTGCCGGCCCCCGGCCCCATGTCCCCGGTCTCGTCCGCCAGTTGATGCACGACGATGCCGTTCCGGAAGGCCGTCTCCCCCACCTCGGCGCAGGTACTGCCGTAGACGCAGAGGCGGTTGCCGCCCTCGCGTACGACCTCTACGGACCGTTGCGTGGAACGGGCCCGCCGGGCGAGCAGCACGGAAAGGCGGGCTGCGTGCGGACTGCGGACGACGACGCGCGGGCGCAGCCGCGTGCGGGCGAAGTCGGCGGCACGCTGGTCGGCGACGACCCGTCCGCCGTCCAACGTGACCACGTGATCGGCGAACCGCGCCGCCTCCTTGGGATCGGCCGTGCTGCACAGCACCGTCCCGCCCTGCGCCGCGTGTTCCCGCAGCATGTCGTACAGCCAGCGCCTCTCCCCCACCGCGAGCCCTCCCGCGGGGTCGTCGAGCACGAGGGTGTGCGGGTCCGGCAGGAGGGCGCAGGCCAGGCCCAGACGACGGTCCATACCTCGCGACAGGGTGCCGAGGCGCTCGTCGCGCAGGCTCACCAGGCCCACCGCTTCGAGCACTTCGTCCGCGCGCCGGGCCGGGACCCCCGAGGCCGCGCACAGCATGCGGAGATGTCCGCGGACCGAGCGGGCAGGGTGCCCCGGCACGTCGCCCAGCACCACACCGACCTCGTGCGCGGGGTGCGGGATGCGGTGCAGGGGGCGGCCTCTGAAGTAGGTGATCCCCCGCCCGCGTTGGAGCTCCAGCATGAGTCTCAACGCCGTCGTCTTGCCCGCGCCCGGTGCTCCGAGCAACGCGGTGACGCGGCCCGCGTGCGCCTCGAAGGAGACATCGTCGACGGCGGGCGGCTGCTCTTTGCGGGAGATGCTGGTCAGTCCGATGGCCTGGATCACCCGATGCAAGATAGCGCGCCATATCGGGTTTTTCGGGCACCACAGGGCCCGTTGCACGGGAGGAGACGGTCCGGGAACGCGCCCCGGAGCCGGCCCCTTCCTGTGTCAGACCTCAGGGCGCAGCATGGGCGGGTTGAGCAGGGTGGCGCCGCCGGCCCGGAAGAGCTGGGCGGGACGGCCGCCCTGCCGGGTGGTGGTGCCGCCGGTGGGCACCAGGAAGCCCGGGGTGCCCGTCACCTTGCGGTGGAAGTTCCGCGGGTCGAGCGCCACGCCCCAGACGGCCTCGTAGACCCGGCGCAGCTCACCGACGGTGAACTCCGGTGGGCAGAACGCCGTCGCCAGCGAGGAGTACTCGATCTTCGAGCGGGCGCGCTCCACCCCGTCCGAGAGGATCTGGGCGTGGTCGAAGGCGAGCGGCGCCACCGGTTCGCCGTCCCTGCCGTAACCGCCCTGTTCCAGCAGCTCGTCCACCGGCGCCCAGCGCGCGTTGCTGGCGTCGCCGCCCGCCCGGGGTGCGGGCAGGTCCGGGGCGAGCGCCAGGTGCGCGACGCTCACCACCCGCATGCGCGGGTCACGCTTGGGGTCGCCGTACGTGGCCAGCTGCTCGAGGTGGGCGCCGTGGTCCTGGGCGGGGATGGCCGGATCATGAACCCGCAGCCCCGTCTCCTCGGCCAGCTCCCGCGCCGCCGCCTGCGCCAGATCCTCGTCGGCCCGCACGAAGCCTCCGGGCAGTGCCCAGCGCCCCTGGAACGGGGGCTCGCCCCTGCGCACCGCCAGTGCACACAGAGCGTGACGTCGCACGGTGAGCACGACCAGGTCCACGGTGACGGCGAAAGGCGGAAAGGCTGACGGGTCGTAGGGCATGCGGCGATCATAGTCGTCTGCCTGACGATAAACACTCCCTTCACCGGCCGGATCGCCGGCCGGTCTGCGCCTGTCCAGGCATCTCGTTCTACTCCTCCCCTTCCTCGCCAGTTGACGTCGAGTGCGCACCCTCCTGACGGTGTCCGCGCCGGCTCGCCGCGTCAGGGTGCGTGGCGCCCTTGGGCCGGGCCCCGCCCGGTGACATGCGGGGGCGCGGCACCCGCCCGGTCGCGCCACTTCCCCGGGGAGCGGAACGCCCCGCGCGGCCGGCCGCCCGCATCCGGCGCCTCCTGGGCGCGGGCTCCGCATCGCGACCGGGAGCCGGGCACGCGCCCCGTCCCGGCGCCTCGCCCGCACCGTGGCCGGGCGTCCCGCCCGCCTCGGCCGGGCCGCCCTCCTCGCTCTCCCCCTCGCCCCGCAGGCAGCGGCGGATCGACTCCGGGTCGAGCCCCTCGTTGCACGCCTGGTGCAGCAGACGCGCGAAGAGATAGTCCGGGTCGGCCCCGAGGGCCATGGCGAGTGCTTCCCGGGCCTCCAGTTCGTCCCCGGAGGACCAGGCGACCCACCCGGCGAGGGTGAGGGGCGCGGCGGCGTACTCCCCGTACGGGCCGACACAGCGGCGCGCCAAAGTGCGCCACAGGCGGAGGGCCGCGGCCGCTTCGTCGCCCTCCATCCACGCGGCGGCGCGGTCGCGGGTCGTGCGGTCCTGGAGCCCGTGGAGCACCAGAGCCGCCTCGTCGAATCCGACCAGTTCGTCGTCGCGCAGGTCCGCCGGGAGGGTGCCGGAGACGGGCGGCGCGTCGGCGAGGCGGCGCACGAGGCGCTCGGCCAGTTCCATCGTCTCGTCGGCGACGGTTTTCCGGTCCTCGGCGTCGACAATCCGGGGCAGCAGCTTCAGCGCCGCCTCGTCCAGTGCGCGACGCTGGTCGTGGGCGGCGGAGGTCTCCCAGGGCTGGAGCCGGGAGTGCAGTTCCCGCAGGGAGCCGCGGACCTGCAGCCCGGCGTAGGCGGCCGCGGCGGCCAGCACGGACGTGCCGGGCAGACCCATCGGCGTCCCCTCTGCCGGGCAGCAGGCCCGGTCGTCGCAGCAGTACGACCAGAAGCGGCCGTCGGAGACGCAGAGAGCTTCGACGACGGGTACGTCCAGGGTTCCGCACTCCAGTCGCAGGGCGTGGGCCAGCGGTCCCAGCCGCTCCTTGACCTCCCGGCCGGTCTCGCCCGGTCCCGGCTCCTGGCACAGGAAGACGACCATCTGCTCGGGCCGGGAGCCTCGCCGCTCGCAGCCGGTCACCAGGCCCTGGGCGAGCCGGCGGGCGGCCGAGGGCCAGTCGCCGGGGTCGGCGGGGATGCCGAGCCGGGCCCGGCCGCCGAACCTGCCCCGCCCTCCGGTGTCGTGCAGGGAGACGAGGACCACGCTGTCCTCCGGGCGGTACCCGAGGAGGTAGGGCACGGCGTCGGCGAGCTCGGCCGGGGTGCGCAGGGTCACCTGCTGCGGGTCGCCGTGGCTCTCGTACGCGGTGCACGTCAGGTCCGGCGGGAGCGGAGGGCGGTCCTTCCGGCTCACCGGCACGGTCGTTTCGGCCCTGGCCGCGGCCGCTTCCTGTCCTGGCTCCGCCGCGTCGCGCCCGCCCTGGACGGGGATGTCACTGTTCTCGGAGGGACCGGTCGTCCCGCTGTGGTTCGTCATGCCGCGACCTTCTCGCGGATTGCGACATTCCGGTTTACCTGTGGACAAGTCGGATCAGGTCCATGTCACCGCCATCGCCGCCGGCCGGCCTTCGTCCACAGACCAGAGCCGATGTCGGCGCCGTCCTGTTGTATGGGACCCATGGAGCACACGAGCAACACGGATCTCCGGACGGCCGCCGACGCGGTGCTCGCCCGTCTCGTCGGCGACGACACGGGCACCGCACGGCTGCGTGACGACCAGTGGCGGGCGATCGAGGCGCTGGTCGCCGAGAAGCGCCGCGCCCTGGTCGTCCAGCGCACGGGCTGGGGCAAGTCCGCGGTGTACTTCGTGGCGACCGCGCTGCTGCGGGCCCGGGGCGGCGGACCGACCGTGATCGTCTCCCCGCTCCTCGCGCTCATGCGCAACCAGGTCGAGGCCGCCGCCCGGGCCGGGGTCCACGCCCGGACGATCAACTCCTCCAACAGCGAGGAGTGGGACGCCATCCGGGCGGAGATCGACGCGGGGGACGTGGATGTGCTGCTGGTCAGTCCCGAGCGGCTGAACAACCCGGACTTCCGGGACGAGGTGCTGCCCCGGCTGGCCGCCGCGACCGGGCTGCTCGTGGTGGACGAGGCGCACTGCATCTCCGACTGGGGTCACGACTTCCGCCCGGACTACCGGCGGCTGCGGACCATGCTGAGCGACCTGCCGGAGGGAGTGCCGGTCCTCGCCACCACCGCCACGGCCAACGCCCGGGTGACCGCCGACGTCGCCGAGCAGCTCGGTACGGGCGGTTCCTCGGACGCGCTCGTCCTGCGGGGTCCGCTGGACCGGGAGAGCCTCAGCCTGAGCGTGCTGCGCCTGCCGGACGCGGCGCACCGCATGGCCTGGCTCGCCGACCACCTGGACCAGCTCCCCGGATCGGGGATCATCTACACGCTGACGGTGGCCGTGGCCGAGGAGGTCACCGCGTTCCTGCGCCGGCGCGGACATGTGGTCGCCTCGTACACCGGGCGGACGGAGAACGCCGACCGGCAGCAGGCCGAGGAGGACCTGCTGGCCAACAAGGTGAAGGCGCTCGTCGCCACCTCCGCCCTCGGCATGGGGTTCGACAAGCCCGACCTGGGCTTCGTGGTCCACCTGGGGTCGCCGTCCTCGCCCATCTCCTACTACCAGCAGGTCGGCCGCGCGGGCCGTGGTGTCCGGCACGCGGAGGTGCTGCTCCTGCCGGGCAAGGAGGACGAGGCGATCTGGGAGTACTTCGCCTCCCTCGCCTTCCCTCCGGAGGAGACGGTGCGCCGCACACTCGACGTGCTCGCGCGCGCCGACCGCCCTCTGTCCCTCCCCGCGCTCGAACCGCTCGTGGAGCTGCGCCGCTCCCGCCTCGAGACCATGTTGAAGGTGCTCGACGTGGACGGGGCCGTGAAGCGGGTCAAGGGCGGCTGGATCGCGACCGGGCAGCCCTGGTCGTACGACGCCGAGCGCTACGCGTGGGTGGCGCGTCAGCGTGCGGCCGAGCAGCAGGCGATGCGTGACTACGTGGCGACGACGGACTGCCGGATGGATTTCCTGCAGCGGCAGTTGGACGACGAGGGCGCCAAGCCCTGCGGCCGCTGCGACAACTGCGCGGGCGCCCGCTACACGGCCGAGGCCTCCGCCGCGGCGCTCGACGCGGCCCGCGCCGACCTCGGCCGGGCCGGCGTCGAGGTGGAGCCCCGGCGCATGTGGCCCACCGGCCTCCCCGCGATCGGCGTGGACCTGAAGGGCCGTATCCCGGCCGGTGAGCAGGCCGCTCAGGGCCGGGCCCTCGGCCGGCTCTCGGACATCGGCTGGGGCAACCGGCTGCGTCCGCTGCTCGCACCGCAGGCGCCGGACGGGCCCGTGCCCGACGACGTCGCCCGGGCCGCGGTCGGCGTGCTCGCCGACTGGGCCAAGGGGCCGGGTGGTTGGGCGCCGGGGGTGGACGACGCGCGGCCCCGGCCGGTCGGGGTGGTGA
This sequence comes from Streptomyces werraensis, assembly GCA_014656175.1. Classification (GTDB taxonomy): domain Bacteria; phylum Actinomycetota; class Actinomycetes; order Streptomycetales; family Streptomycetaceae; genus Streptomyces; species Streptomyces werraensis. The sequence goes on along the minus strand of BNBX01000002.1, from coordinate 73,950 downwards.
CCGTCGCCTCGCGCACGCGGCCGCAGCTCGTCCGGTCGCTCGGGGCGCACATCGCGGAGACGGGCCGGCTGCCGCTGCTCGGGACGGTGGAGAGCACCGGCGAGCAGCATCAACTCCCCCGCAGCAACAGCGCCCAGCGGCTCAAGGCGCTCGCCGGTGCGCTGACCGTCCCGCCCGAGCTCGCGGAGGCACTCGAGCGGGCCGGAGGTCCGGTGCTTCTGGTGGACGACTACACCGAGACGGGGTGGACACTCGCCGTCGCGGCACGGCTGCTGCGGCGTGCGGGTGCGCAGGGAGTGCTGCCGCTGGTACTGGCCGTACAGGGCTGAGCGGAAGCCCGTATTCGGCAGGTGGGGATATTAGCCGCGGATCAGCCGATAACGGTCTCCCGCCTCAATTGCTCGTTGCCGCATCCAAGTTCGACAGGAAGAATTGAAGGACGCACCCGCACGGCTCGCCCGCCGACCAGGTAGGGCTCTGTTGCGTGCGCGCTCCCCCGAATCCGACCCGCCCGCAGTGTGGGCGTAGCCGAAGGGAGGACCGTGACCTTCGGATTCGCTCCGTCCTCGGCGGCTTCGCTGTCGACGTCCGCCGCATCCGCCAACCGTGTGCTCGAGCCTGCGGAGTGGGCGGCCGCGGGAATCCCGCTGCTGCGCAGCCCGCGCGAGGTCGTCAGCGGGCTGCACGCCCGGCACCGTCCCGGTCCGGCGACCGCGGTCGTCGCCGTGCTCGATCCGGACGAACGCCTGCGGGCGAGCGCGTCGTTCACACGGCACTCCGCCTCCGCCGACGGCTGGATGTACCGCAACGCGCTGCTGGCCCAGCTGCGCCGGGTCATCCCGCACGACCTGCGGCGCCGCACCCCCGTGCGCACCGCCGTCCTGCTGTACTGCCGTGAGGGCGACGCCCGCTGGACGGAGGAGGACGGAGCCTGGATGTGGGGGCTGCGGGACGCCTGCACCCTGCACGGGCTGCGCTGCGGTGCGTACATCACGCTGACCCGTGACGGCTGGCAGGTCCTGGGTGAGGGCCGGGGCGGCCGCCATCCCAGCGCCGGTTCGGAGCCGGAGCCGGTCGCCATGTCCGAGGCGCCGCCGCGGATCCCTCGCACCGGCGGAGCCGCCTCGGAGGTGCTGCGGCGCGCCGCGGCCCGCTGACGTCGGGCCGTTCGCCCGCCCGCGCGCCCGACGGACGCGCGCGTCCCTCACGCGAGCCCGTGGTGTCGGCTCACCCCGGTGGGACGCCACGGAGCGGCGACCGTGGCCGACGAGACGTCGCGGGCCGGCCGCCCCTCAGGAACCGGAGGCTCCGTAAGCCGCGCCCGTGGCCCCGGGGAGCCGCCGAGAGCCCGCGAGCGGGCCCGAGGAGAGCCACGAGCCACACCCGGGTGCGGAGCGCCTCGCCCGTCCCCGGGACGCACCGACCGCCCCGGGCACACCGACCGGTCAGCGGCACGGGAAGGCACCGCGACCGTCCGCGTCCACACAAGCACGCTGTCCCCGCCCGAGTGGCTGACGACGCCGTGGCGTCGGCTCAGACCCCGGCGCCCAGCACGGAGTTGATGCGCTGCGGGTCCCCGCAGACGATCAGCAGCGCGCCGGCCCGGGCGTGGGCCGCCTTCAGGGCGGTGGCGGTCACGGACTCGGGGCCGCCGTTGACGGCGACCACCACGACGGGACGCACCTTGGCACGGTCCGCCACCTGGGCGTCCGTGTAGAAGACGTCGTCGCCGGCGTCGTGCTGCGCCCAGTAGGACGCCTCGCCGAAGGACAGTTCATGGGTGGCCCACGGGTGCTGTTCACCGGTGGTGATCACCAGCACGTCGCCGGGGGCGCGGCCGGAGTCCAGGAGCAGGTCGACGGCTTCCTCGGCGGCGTCGAGCGCCCCCTCGGCGGAAGCCGGGATCAGCTGGATCTGCGGGCCGTCGGCGGCGTGCGGAACCGAAGGGCCGGGCTTGGCCGCGGGGGCCGCGTCACGCGAGGTGCGCTGGGCCGGAGGCGCCGGCCGCGGCGGGCCGGGACGACCGGGACGCGACGGAGCCGCGGGGCGGGGACCGGGTACGGGGCGGGGGGTCGGCGCGATGCGGCCGCTGGCCGGCGTGGCGCGGGGACCCTGGGCACTCTCGTGAATCTGAGGCTCCTCGGGAATGAGAGGCATGAGCTGATTTTTATCAAACGGTGGCACGGCCGGCATCGCCGGGTGGCACATCAGTGCGAGCGTCCGGTCAGAAATCGAAGCCGAGTTGGCCCTCGATCTCCGGGACGCGCGCCTCCGCCCAGGCGCGGGCCTTCTTGAGGTGCCGCCACTGGGGCAGCGCATCAAGATACGCCCACGACAGGCGGTGGAACGGGGTGGGCCCCCGGACCTCCAGCGCGGCCCGGTGCACGGGGGACGGATACCCGGCGTTGTCCGCGAAACCGAAGTCTGCATGGTCGGCGCCCAGTTCGGCCATCATTTTGTCGCGCTGGACCTTGGCGATGACCGACGCCGCCGCCACGGCCACGCACGACTGGTCGCCCTTGATGACCGTCCGGACCCGCCAGGGCGAGCCGAGGTAGTCGTGCTTGCCGTCGAGGATGACCGCGTCGGGCCGGACGGGCAGGCCCTCCAGGGCGCGGACGGCCGCCAGCCGGAGCGCGGCGGTCATCCCCAGGTCGTCGATCTCTTCGGGCGACGCGTGGCCGAGGGCGTACGACGTCACCCAGTCCCGCAGCGTCTCGGCGAGTTCGGTGCGGCGTTTGACGGTGAGGAGCTTGGAGTCGGTGAGTCCCTCGGGGGGCCGGCGCAGTCCGGTGATCGCCGCGCAGACGGTGACCGGGCCGGCCCACGCGCCACGCCCCACCTCGTCGACACCTGCAACGATCTTCGCTCCGGTCGTGGCGCGGAGTGAGCGCTCGACGGTGTGAGTAGGTGGTTCGTACGGCATGGCGCCCTTAGCGTACGCCGCCGGGTCCGGCGTCCGACACCCCGGTTCCCGGACTGCGGTCACCGCCGTCACCACCTTGTGATCAGGAGGCGTGCGGACGCAGCAGCGGGACCATCAACTGGTCGATCATCTGCTCGAGATCGACGTCCGACCATTCGCTGCCGCACATCTTCGAGCGGTACATCATCATCGCCGGGATGGCGTCGAAGACGTATCCGTTGGCCGCGTCCGGCCGTACCTCTCCCCGCTCGACACCTCGCTCGACCACCTCGCGGAGCATCGTCAGGGTCGGCTCCACGACACCGTTGAAGATCACCGCGTGGAAGCGCTCGGCCTCGGTGCTGTCGCACTCGTGAATGACCGCGCGCAGCGCGAATCCCGGCTTGGAGAACATGGCGTCCCGGGCCCTGCGGCACAGCTCCAGCAGGTCCTCGCGCACGCTTCCCAGATCCGGCGCCTCATGGAAGTCGGGCAGCGCGGCGCGCAGGGCGTCGGCGACGAGATCCTCCTTGGAGGGCCAGCGCCGGTAGACCGCCGCCTTTCCCGTCTGGGCGCCCGCGGCGACGCCCTCCATCGTCAGGCCGTTCCAGCCCACCGTGCTGAGCTGCTCCAGCGCGGCCTCGAGGATCGCGCGTTCCAGTACGGCGCCGCGGCGGCGGGAGGCGGCCGTCTGAGCCTGGGCGGCGGCCCAGCTCGAAGTAACCATCTGACTCTCTCCAACGAGCAGAGGAAGCGGGCATTCGGGGATGAAGCATCCGCCGCACGGCACCGAAGGGGGACGCACCGACACGGCGGCCATTCAGTGAACGCTTGCGTTCACTGTCGGGGGCTTCTACCGTTGACGCAACAGTGAACGCGCTCGTTCACTAACTCTTCCGTGGGGGACCCATCGTGACCACCTCTCCTTTGCTCCAGGATCCAAAGCCGGGTGCGGCTCGCCGGCCAGGGCGCCCCGGCATCGCCCTCGCCGTCATCGCGGCCTGTCAACTCATGGTCGTACTCGACGCGACGATTGTGAACATCGCGCTCCCGCACATCCAGAATGCCCTGCAATTCAGCACCACCGACCTCACCTGGGTGGTCAGCGCCTACACCCTGACCTTCGGCGGGCTGCTGCTCCTCGGCGGCCGGGCCGGCGACATCCTCGGGCGGCGCCGCGTCTTCATGAGCGGCATCCTGCTGTTCACCGCGGCCTCCCTGCTCGGCGGGCTCGCCCAGGAGCCGTGGCAGCTGCTCGCGGCGCGCGTCCTGCAGGGCGTGGGCGGCGCGATCGCCTCGCCGACCTCGCTGGCGCTCATCACCACCACGTTCCCGGAGGGCCCCGAACGCAACCGGGCCTTCGGCGTCTTCGCCGCGGTCTCGGCGGGTGGCGGCGCCATCGGACTGCTCGCGGGCGGCATGCTCACCGAGTGGCTCGACTGGCGGTGGGTGCTCTTCGTCAACGTGCCCATCGGCCTGCTGATCGCGGTCCTCACCCCGATGTACATCAACGAGTCCGAACGGCACAGCGGACGCTTCGACATCGCGGGTGCGGTGACCTCGACGGCCGGCATGGCCACACTCGTCTACGGCTTCATCCGCGCGGCCGAGGAGGGCTGGAGCGACACGGTCACCATCGGCTCCTTCGTCGCCTCGGCCATCCTGCTGGCGGGCTTCGCGCTGATCGAGTCGCGCGCCAAGGAACCGATCACGCCCCTGCGGATGTTCGCCGACCGCAACCGCTCGGGCACGTATGTGATCATGCTCAGCCTCGCCGCGGCGATGTTCGGCATGTTCTTCTACATCGTCCTCTTCGTGCAGAACGTCCTCGGCTACACCCCGATCGAGGCCGGACTCGCCTTCCTGCCGGTCACGGTCGTGATCGCCGCCGGAGCGGGAATCTCGCAGCGGTTCCTGCCGGTGTTCGGCCCCAAGCCGTTCATGATCATCGGTTCGACCCTGGCCGCGCTGGGGCTGGCCTGGCAGACGCTGATCGACTCCGACAGCTCCTACGTCAGCGGCATCCTCGGGCCGATGCTGGTCTTCGGCTTCGGCATGGGTCTGAACTTCGTGACGCTGACGCTCACCGCGGTCTCCGGGGTGGCCCAGCACGAGGCCGGCGCCGCGTCCGGCCTGCTCAACGCGACCCAGCAAGTGGGCGGATCGGTGGGCCTGGCGCTGCTCACCACGGTGTTCGGCACGGCCAGCCGGGACGAGGCGGAGAAGCAGGTGCCCGCCTTCCTCGCGGAGGGGACGGCGGAGCAGAAGGCGGAGTTCGCCCGGACACAGCAGCTTCCGGCGCCGTGGGGGCACGAGGTGCTCGCGCAGGGCATCTCCTCGGCCTTCGTCCCGGCGGCCGCGATGGCGGTACTGGCCCTGGCCGTCGCCTGGCTGGTCATCCGGGTCCGCAAGAGCGACCTGGAGGCGCTGTCCGGCACGGCGGGACCCGGCATCGGCTGAGGGGGGCGCCCCCACCACACGCGCCCGGCCCGGCGACGCACCGGCCGACCCCACGGGGGCCAGCGGGGCGACGCCGGGCCGGCGCGCGTACGACAGCAGCGCGCCGCACCACACGAACAGCACCCCCGCCCACACCGTCATCCCGCCCCCCCGAAGCACTCTCACCACGCGTCCACAGCGGGACGACACGTGTCAGCTCCCGAGGACCCACGGGTCCACCGAGCCGCACACCGCCCACAGCGGACACACCGACAACGAGCAGCCGGTCACGCAGAGTTCCCGTCACATACGGAGAGTTTCCCGCGACCCGCCCGCGACGCGCTCCCGAAGACCGAAGCCCTCAGACTTCGACGCCCCGCGCCACCCACTCCGGCAACGGCTCCACCCGCTCGGTCCACTCCTCGGGAGGCGCCCCCGCCGGCCCTGCCGCGACCACCCCGCCCACGATGGCGCAGGTGGTGTCGACATCCCCGCCCACCTGCGCGGTCGTCCAGAAGGCGTTCTCGTAGTCGCCCAGGGAGCGGGCGGCGGACCAGAGCGCGAAGGGCACGGTGTCGTGCGCGGTCGTCCGCCGTCCACAGCCGAGGACGGCCGCGACGGTGGCCGCGTCGCCGTAGTCGAGCATGTCGCGCGCCCGGCGCAGCCCCGCGCCGACGGCACTGCGTGCGGGGATCAGCGCGATGACCCCGTCGAGGAGGTCCCCCGCGCCGGGCGGCCCGTCCGCAGCGGCGGCGAGGGCGGCCGCCGCGGCGACGGCCATGGCGCCGACCACGGCCTCGCGGTGCTGGTGCGTGGGGTAGGCGGAGATCTCCGCCTGGTGGGTGGCCTGCTCGGGGTCGTCGGCGTACCAGGCTCCCAGGGGCGGGATGCGCATCGCGGCGCCGTTGCCCCACGAGCCCTGGCCGTTGAAGAGCGCGGCGGCCAGTTCGCGCCAGTCGCCGCCCTCGCGGACCAGGCGCAGCAGCCTGTTGACGGCGGGGCCGTAGCCCCGGTCGAAGTCGTGGTGGTGGGCGAAGGAGTGGGCCAGGGCGTCCTGGTCGATGCGGTGGTGCGCGGCCAGGACGGTGACGACGGAGCACGCCATCTCGGTGTCGTCGGTCCACTGCCAGGGGCTCTCGGGCAGTTCGCGGCGCTTGAGCAGCGGATGGTTCACCGGCACGAAGAACTGCGAGCCGAGCGCATCCCCCACCGACAGGCCGCGCAGGCTCGCCAGCGCGCGCTCCAGCCGCGCCTCCGGGGAACGATCAGTGGTCATCGCCTCGGAATTCTCCCATCCGGCTCTCGCCGACTCCAGTGCGTTCCGCCTGTCCGGCGATCGGGTAGCGCTCCGGCTCGCGCCAGCGTTCGAAAGGCCTGTCGAGCTCGTACTTCCCGTTCTCGCCCAGGACGAGCATCCTCACCTCGGCGTTCCCCGGGTTGGACAGCGACTCGAACTCCGCCACGGTCCAGTGGAACCACCGCATGCAGAACAGCCGCATGGCCAGGCCGTGGGTGACGATGAGGACGTTGGGCGGGTGGTCCGGGGCCTCGAAGCTGCGGAACAGGCTCTCCAGGAAGCCGCCCACGCGGTCGTAGACGTCGGCGCCGGACTCGCCCTGGGCGAAGCGGTAGAAGAAGTGGCCGTAGGCGTCCCGGTAGGCCTTCTGGAGGCGGACGTCCTCGCGGTCCTGCCAGTTGCCCCAGTCCTGTTCGCGCAGGCGGGGTTCCTCACGGACGCGTATCAGGTCCGGGTCGAGGTGGAAGGCGTTCAGGGTCTCGAGCGTCCGTCGGTACGGGGACACGTAGACGCTGACCCGCTCCTGGCCGAAGAGGCCGCGGAGCCGCTCGCCCGTCGCCTCGGCCTGTTTCCTGCCCCGCTCGGTGAGGCCGAGGGCGTGGTCGGGTTCGCGCTCGTAGACGGTGTCGTCAACATTGCCCCTTGATTCACCGTGCCGGACAAGGACGATGCGCCGTGGTCGTGCCATGCCAAAACCCTAGATCGGGTGGGGGCACTTCGGGCACTCGTGCGGGTTCCCTACGGCATTTGTCACACTTCATTGCCGCACCGGGCCACGGAAGCGCTCACACCGTCCAGGCGGACTCCATGTCGACGATGTCTCCCGCGAGGGCCGCGACGTCCGCCTCGGTCTGTGCCCGCAGCGCCAGTCGCTCCACGCGTTCGGTCCGGTACTTGCCGTGTTCGGCGGCGGACCGCCACATCGACAGGACGAGGTACTCGTTGCCCGGCGCCTCGCCGAACAGCCCCCGCACCATGCCGGGCGATCCGGCCATCGCCGGGTTCCACACCTTCTCCTGCATCAGCACGAAGTGCTCGGCGCGATCCTCGTGGACCCGGCACAGCGCGACCCGGATCAGGTCGGCGTCGGTGAAGCGCGGCTCGAACCCGGTCTTCACGTCGAAACGGTGGTCGAACAGTCTGACCTGGGCGTTCTTGAAGGTGCCCGCCTGTGAGGAGGCCAGCCGGTCGTGGGACCGGGCCATGAAGGAGTCGTAGAAGGCGCGGCTCTCCCAGAAGGAGAAGACGTGCGCCACGTCCTGCCGCCCCCGGCTCCAGCCTCCGCCCTGCGCGCGAAACCCCGGCTCCCCCAGAAGCCCCGCCCACTTCCGCTGTCCCCGCTCGAACCCCCGACGGTCCACCACGGTGCAGCGAATCCACTTGACCAGCACCGCGCCATCGTAAGGCCAGGGAGCACGGCCCCGGTCGCCGTCGCGTCGACTGCGTACCGGCGCCCGGGACCGCCTGCGTGGCAGGATGGACAACCTGCCGTGGAATCGCGGTGGTTGGGGTGCGCCGGCAGGACGGTCACGAGGAAGGGGACAACTGGTGAACGGCCTCAGCAAGGGGATCCGCAAGGTCGAGATCGCGCTGCGGTGGGATCCGAGTCCGTCGGGAGAGCCCTCCACCGACCTCGACCTGGTCGCCGCACCCTATCCGGCGGACGACCCGCACGGGGACCCCGCCTACGTGGTGCACTTCGACAGCCGCTCCCCCGACGGCACCATCACGCTCAACCGGGACAGCCAGGACGGCAAGGGCTTCGGGTACGACGAGGTCATGACGCTGGAGCTGGACCGTCTGGACCCGCGCTACGCGCGCGTGGTGGTCGGGGTCGTCATCCAGCAACAGCAGGGGCCGCGGACGTTCTCCGGGGTGCGCAGCCCGGGGCTGCGCATCCGCGAGGGCTACGACGTGCTGGCGGAGGACGACTTCGGCGGGGTGCCGGGGGCGACGGCGGCCACGGTGGCGGAGTTCGTCCGGGAGGGCTCGGGCCCGTGGGAGTTCCGGGCGGGCGTGCAGGGCTTCGACGGCGACCCGGTGGACTTCACGCGCGTGATGGGCGCGGCCCGCCGGGCCTGACACCGAAAGCACGGCCCGCGAAGAGGGGCACGAACGCCCGAGGGCGGTGACACCGGTTTCCCGGTGTCACCGCCCTCACCGTCTCACCGCCGGGCAGTGCCCGGACGGGTCGGCGTCAGCTGCAGCCGCTGGTCGAGCCGCAGCCCTCGCAGATGTAGCAGGAGCCGGCGCGCTGCATCTTCGTACCGCAGGAGAAGCACAGCGGGGCGTCGGCCTGGATGCCCAGCTGCATCTCCACCAGCTCGGCGCTGGTGTGGGCCTGCTTCGGGGCGGGCTTGGCCGCCTCGGTCTCGGCCTTCGGCGCGGTGACCGCCTTCAGCTCCTGGGCGCGCGGGGCCGACTGGGCGAGGCCCTCGACGTCGACCTCGTCGTCGGTCGGCTCGTAGGAGCCGGTCTCCAGGTGACGCTGGCGCTCCTCGGCGGAGTGGATGCCGAGCGCGGAGCGCGTCTCGAAGGGCAGGAAGTCCAGCGCCAGGCGACGGAAGATGTAGTCGACGATCGACTGCGCCATCCGCACGTCCGGGTCGTCCGTCATGCCGGCCGGCTCGAAGCGCATGTTGGTGAACTTCGAGACGTACGTCTCCAGCGGCACGCCGTACTGGAGGCCCACCGAGACGGCGATGGAGAAGGCGTCCATCATGCCGGCGAGCGTGGAGCCCTGCTTGGACATCTTCAGGAAGACCTCGCCGAGACCGTCGTCCGGGTAGGAGTTGGCGGTCATGTAGCCCTCGGCGCCGCCCACCGTGAAGGAGGTGGTGATGCCGGGACGGCCCTTCGGGAGGCGCTTGCGGACCGGGCGGTACTCGACGACCTTCTCGACCGCGGCGCGGATGGTCTCCTCGGCCTTCTCCGTGACCTCGGCCTTCTCCTTCTCCTTGGTCTTCGCGGAGAGGGGCTGGCCGACCTTGCAGTTGTCGCGGTAGATGGCGAGCGCCTTGACGCCCAGCTTCCAGGCCTCGAAGTAGATCTCCTCGACCTCCTCGACGGTCGCCGTCTCCGGCATGTTGACCGTCTTGGAGATGGCGCCGGAGATCCAGGGCTGGATCGCGGCCATCATGCGGACGTGGCCCATCGGGGAGATGGCGCGCTCGCCCATGGCGCAGTCGAACACCTCGTAGTGCTCCTGCTTGAGGCCGGGGGCGTCGATCACGTTGCCGTTCTCGGCGATGTGGGCGACGATCGCCTCGATCTGCTCCTCCTGGTAGCCCAGGCGGCGCAGGGCCTGCGGGACGGTGCCGTTGACGATCTGCATCGAGCCGCCGCCGACCAGCTTCTTGAACTTGACCAGGGCGAGGTCGGGCTCGACACCGGTGGTGTCGCAGGACATCGCCAGGCCGATGGTGCCGGTCGGGGCGAGCACCGACGCCTGGGCGTTGCGGAAGCCGTTCTTCTCGCCGAGGCGCAGGACGTCCTGCCAGGCCTCGGTGGCGGCGGCCCACACCGGGGTGTCCAGGTCGTCCATGCGCGTGGCGGTGCCGTTGGCGTCGGCGTGCTGCTTCATGACGCGCTTGTGGGCGTCGGCGTTGCGGGCGTAGCCGTCGTACGGGCCGACGATCGCGGCCAGCTCGGCGGAGCGGCGGTAGGCGGTGCCGGTCATCAGGGAGGTGATGGATCCGGCGAGGGCGCGGCCCCCGTCGGAGTCGTAGGCGTGACCCGTGGCCATCAGCAGGGCGCCGAGGTTGGCGTAGCCGATGCCGAGCTGGCGGAAGGCGCGGGTGTTCTCGCCGATCTTCTCGGTCGGGAAGTCCGCGAAGCAGATCGAGATGTCCATCGCGGTGATGACCAGCTCGACGACCTTCTGGAAGCGCTCGGTCTCGAACGACTGGTTGCCCTTGCCGTCGTCCTTGAGGAACTTCATCAGGTTCAGCGAGGCCAGGTTGCAGGACGTGTTGTCCAGGTGCATGTACTCGCTGCACGGGTTCGACGCGGTGATCCGGCCGGACTCGGGGCAGGTGTGCCAGTGGTTGATGACGCCGTCGTACTGGATGCCCGGGTCGGCGCAGGCCCACGCGGCCTCGGCGATCTTGCGGAAGAGCGCCTTGGCGTCGACCTCCTCGATGACCTCGCCGGTCATGCGGGCACGCAGGCCGAACTTGCCGCCCTTCTCGACGGCCTCCATGAACTCGTCGTTGACGCGCACGGAGTTGTTGGCGTTCTGGTACTGGACGGACGTGATGTCGTCGCCACCCAGGTCCATGTCGAAGCCCGCGTCGCGCAGGACGCGGATCTTCTCCTCCTCCTTCACCTTGGTCTCGATGAAGTCCTCGATGTCGGGGTGGTCGACGTCGAGCACGACCATCTTCGCCGCGCGGCGGGTGGCGCCGCCGGACTTGATGGTGCCGGCGGAGGCGTCGGCGCCGCGCATGAAGGAGACCGGGCCGGAGGCGTTGCCGCCGGAGGAGAGCAGCTCCTTGGAGGAGCGGATGCGGGAGAGGTTCAGGCCGGCGCCGGAGCCGCCCTTGAAGATCATGCCCTCTTCCTTGTACCAGTCGAGGATCGACTCCATGGAGTCGTCGACGGACAGGATGAAGCAGGCGCTGACCTGCTGCGGCTGGGGCGTGCCCACGTTGAACCACACGGGGCTGTTGAAGCTGAAGATCTGGTGCAGGAGGGCGTAGGCCAGCTCGTGCTCGAAGATCTCGGCGTCGGCGGGCGAGGCGAAGTACCTGTTGTCCTCGCCGGCCTTCCGGTACGTCTTCACGATGCGGTCGATCAGCTGCTTGAGGCTGGTCTCGCGCTGCGGGGTGCCGACGGCGCCCCGGAAGTACTTGCTGGTGACGATGTTGACCGCGTTCACCGACCAGAAGTCGGGGAACTCCACGCCGCGCTGCTCGAAGTTGACCGAGCCGTCGCGCCAGTTGGTCATGACGACGTCACGGCGCTCCCAGGCCACCTCGTCGTACGGGTGGACCCCCGGGGTGGTGTGAATGCGCTCGACGCGCAGTCCCTTGCCGGGCTTGCTCGCCTTGGCTCGGGAACTACGTGCCGGACCGCTCGCCGTCTCTGTCATGCCGCCTCCCTGATACGGGCGAAAACGCCCTGAAGTGCCCCGATGTTCCCGTGGCACGGTGTTCTGTCTGATGCTGCGGGCACCCACTCACCTGCCCGCAACAGGTCTTCGTCGTCGCCGGCCGAACCGGTCCCCGGACCCTCGCGTCCGGGGCCGGACCGCCGCTCAGCCGGCGGCGGGAGCGGGCGCGGGGACCTGCGCGGCCCCCTCCTGCCCGCTGTCGTCTTCCTGGCTCCCCGGGGCGGCCCCGTCGCCGCCCCCGTCGCCCTCGGCGGGCCGCTCCGCCCGCCGGAGTTCCGCGATCGCGGCCTCGAAGTCCTCCAGCGAGTCGAACGCCCGGTAGACGGACGCGAACCGCAGGTAGGCCACGAGGTCGAGTTCCTGCAACGGGCCGAGTATGGCCAGCCCCACGTCGTGGGTGGTCAGCTCGGCGCTACCGGTGGCCCGCACCGCTTCCTCGACCCGCTGGCCGAGCTGGGCGAGGGCGTCCTCGGTGACGGGCCGTCCCTGGCACGCCTTGCGCACACCGTTGATGATCTTGGTGCGGCTGAACGGCTCGGTGACTCCCGACCGCTTGACCACCATGAGCGAACACGTCTCCACGGTCGTGAAACGACGGGAGCAGTCCGGGCACTGGCGGCGCCTGCGGATCGACGTGCCGTCGTCGGTCGTGCGGCTGTCGACGACACGGCTGTCGGGGTGCCTGCAGAAGGGGCAGTGCATGGATCCCAACCCTCCTCACAGCAGACTCAATGGCCTCGCCAGACCTCAGGGGCCTCACGAAGCAGCACCAGCATAGGCGATCGCGGAGCTCTCGGAGACCGGGGGGACCACAACTTCTGGGCTGCTGTTGCAATCCAACCACTAGATGTGGGGATTGGCGCATACATCAAGGCAGATACGCGTGTCGTGCGCCGGAAGGGGAAGACGGCCCTGGAAGCCTGCCCGCAAGGCACCCCTGGGCTTGCGTGCCACCGGCTCGACCCGGGCTCGCAGGCCCGTCCCCCATGAGGAGAAGCGGTGCCGGATGCGGGGAGGGGGCGTGCCGCTCCGGAAGAAGGCGGGGCCGCTTCACGCACGCGGGGACCCACGATGGCAGACTGAGTCCGCGCGCCGCGAGGCCGCCGCCCCGGCGGAGACCTCGGCGGTGAAGAGTACAACAAATGGCCCGTTTGTCCGGCAGGAAGTGCGGCGACCAATACACCTCGACGAAAGAACGCGTGCCGCAATTCGCGATTTTTCACTCGAACGTGTGTTTGGCGCAACCTTTCGAAAGCATCTACCGTTGTGCTGCAGGGAGACCATCGAGAGGGGCCGACGTGACCACCACCGCAGACAGTGCCGCCATCACTGCCCAGGACCGCTCCCAGGGCCGCATCGAGCCGGTGCATGCGATGAACGAAGCCACGAATCCCGAGGCGCACAAGCGCTCCCTGCCGGGCCGACCTCCCGGCATCCGGGCGGACAGCTCCGGACTCACCGACCGCCAGCGCCGGGTCATCGAGGTCATCAGGGACTCGGTGCAGCGGCGCGGATACCCGCCGTCGATGCGGGAGATCGGCCAGGCCGTCGGGCTCTCCAGCACCTCCTCCGTCGCGCATCAGCTCATGGCGCTGGAGCGCAAGGGTTTCCTGCGCCGCGATCCGCACCGTCCGCGCGCGTACGAGGTGCGGGGGTCCGACCAGGCCGCGTCCGTGCAGCCGACGGACACCGCCGGCAAGCCCGCCGCGTCCTACGTGCCGCTGGTCGGCCGCATCGCCGCCGGTGGCCCGATCCTCGCGGAGGAGTCGGTCGAGGACGTCTTCCCGCTGCCCCGGCAGCTGGTCGGCGACGGCGAGCTGTTCGTGCTGAAGGTCGTGGGTGACTCCATGATCGAGGCCGCGATCTGCGACGGTGACTGGGTCACGGTCCGCCGCCAGCCTGTCGCCGAGAACGGCGACATCGTGGCGGCGATGCTCGACGGCGAGGCGACCGTGAAGCGGTTCAAGCGGGAGGACGGCCATGTGTGGCTGCTCCCGCACAACGCGGCCTACGAGCCGATCCCCGGCGACGACGCGACGATCCTCGGCAAGGTGGTGGCCGTCCTCCGCCGCGTCTGACCCCGACGGGACGCCGGGCCACTCCCTCGGCCCGCCCCGCCCCCGACCGGACCCCGGAACCCCTGCGCCGGTTCCGGGGTCCTGCGTTGCCTGGCGACGCCTGGGACGGCGCTTTGGACCTCTTGGGCAAGGTGGGGCCCCGGGCGCTTCTCGGGGCTTCTGGACGCCGTCCTTGCAGGGCCTCCCGGAGCCGCGTCTTCGCCCTCTCACGGGGCGTGCCCCCCACCCCGCCTCCAAGGGGGGCACCGGGGGTGGTCCAGACCCCGTTACTGCTCCGCCGTCTTCGCCGCCGCGTCGATCGCGGCCAGTGACTTCCGCACCTGGTTCCGATCCGTCGTGTACCAGAAGTCCGGCATCGATGCCTTCAGATAGCTGCCGTAGCGCGCCGTCGCCAAGCGTGGGTCCAGGACCGCCACCACTCCGCGGTCGCCCGAGGCGCGGACCAGGCGGCCCGCTCCCTGGGCCATCAGCAGGGCCGCGTGGGTCGCGGCGACCGCCATGAAGCCGTTGCCGCCGGCCTCCTCCACTGCCTTCTGGCGGGCGCTCATCAAGGGGTCGTCGGGACGCGGGAACGGGATCTTGTCCATGACCACAAGCTGGCAGCTCGGTCCGGGGACGTCCACGCCCTGCCACAGCGACAGCGTGCCGAAAAGGCACGTCAGCGGGTCCGCCGCGAAGTTCTTGATCAGCTCGCCGAGCGTCTCCTCGCCCTGGAGGAGGATCGGGTACTCCGGGATCCGCGACCGCAGCTCCTCCGCCGCCAGCTGTGCCGCCCGCATCGACGAGAACAGCCCCAGGGTGCGGCCCCCGGCCGCCTGGATCAGCTCCGTGAGCTCGTCCAGCATGTCCTTGCGGTCCCCGTCGCGGGCCGGACGGGCCAGGTGCTTGGCGACGTACAGGATGCCCTGCCGGGGGTAGTCGAACGGCGAGCCGACGTCCACGCCCTTCCACTGCGGGAGGTCGTCCCCCTCGGCGCCCTCGGGACCGAGCCCCAGCGACGCCCCCACGCCGTTGAAGTCGCCGCCCAGCTTCAGCGTCGCGGACGTCAGCACGACCGAGCGGTCGGTGAACAGCTTCTCGCGCAGCAGCCCCGAGACCGACATGGGCGCGACCCGCAGCGAGGCCCCACTGTGCCGATATGCGGCTCCGCCGCGGGGCTCGTGCCTCTCGTACCAGACGACGTCCCACTCGGAGCCGTTGGTGATCCGTTCCGCCACGTCGTGGACGCTCTCCACCGAGGCCAGTGCCTGCTTGCGCACCGCGTCCTCGTCCTGGACCGACTTGTCGCGGGTGGAGCCGATCGCGGAGATCACCGTGCGGCACGCGTCGCGCAGCGCCATCAGGGCGTAGCCGAGATCCTCCGGGATCTCCTCCAGCCGGCCGGGCAGGGCCAGCTCCATCAGCCGCTCGAAGCCTTCGGCGGCCGCCTGCAGCTGGTCGGCCGCCTTCTCGTTCACCAGCTTCGCCGCGCGCCGCACCGCACGGTTCACCTGACCCGGGGTGAGCTCGCCGGTGGCCACCCCGGTCACCCGGGAGACCAGCTCGTGCGCCTCGTCCACGATCAGCACCTCGTGCTGCGGCAGCACCGGGGCGCCCTCGATGGCGTCGATCGCGAGCAGCGCGTGGTTGGTGACGATCACCTCGGCCAGCTTGGCGCGCTCGCGGGCCGCCTCGGCGAAGCACTCCGCGCCGTACGCGCACTTCGTGGCGCCCAGGCACTCCCGCGAGGACACCGACACCTGCGACCAGGCCCGGTCGGACACGCCGGGCGTGAGGTCGTCCCGGTCGCCGGTCTCCGTCTCGTCCGACCAGTCGCGCAGCCGCAGCAGGTCCTGGCCCAGCTTGCTGGTGGGCGCGGCCGCCTCGAACTGGTCGAAGAGGCCCTCCTCCTCGTCCTGCGGGACGCCCTCGTGCAGCCGGTGCAGGCACAGGTAGTTCGACCGGCCCTTGAGCATGGCGAACTCCGGGCGGCGGCGCAGCAGCGGATGCAGCGCCTCCACCGTGCGCGGCAGGTCCCGCTCCACCAGCTGCCGCTGGAGCGCCAGGGTCGCCGTCGCCACGACGACCCGCTCACCGTGCGCGAGCGCGGGCACCAGGTAGCCCAGGGACTTACCGGTGCCGGTTCCGGCCTGGACGAGCAGATGGGCGCCGTCGTCGATCGCCTCGGCGACGGCTTCGGCCATGGCCACCTGACCGGGGCGCTCCGTGCCGCCGACGGCAGTGACGGCAGCATGCAGGAGTTCGGGGAGTGAGGGCTGAGTCATAGCCCGACCAACCCTACGGCCCCCCACCGACAAACGTG
Organism: Streptomyces werraensis; assembly: GCA_014656175.1. Taxonomy (GTDB): domain Bacteria; phylum Actinomycetota; class Actinomycetes; order Streptomycetales; family Streptomycetaceae; genus Streptomyces; species Streptomyces werraensis. The sequence goes on along the minus strand of BNBX01000002.1, from coordinate 57,816 downwards.
CGCGCACACGGAGGGCGGCCGAGGCGACCGGCGCCCCGCGCCCGAAGCACCGCCCCCGCGCGCGGCGCGCGGAAGGACCGCCGCCGCTGCCACGCCCCGCGCCCCCACGCCCCCGCTCCACGAGATCCGCGCACGACCGGCCAGGTCAGACGCCTTGTAGCCGAACCGTTGCCGTTCCGTCGGACGTCCCCCACGGCGAACGCCTAGTGTGTGGTGCCGTTGTCCCAAAGCCGTCGGAGCAGCCAAGCGACTCGTCCGGGTCGGATGTGAAGACGGGCTTCGTACCACCATCGTTCATTCCAGGGGGAGTTCAGATCATGCGATCCATACGGCCGTCGTCCACCGCACGTCGCGAGAGGAGGCGGTCGCGCGGAACCTCCCCCGTGCTGGCGGCAGTTGCCCTCGCCTCCGCGCTCGCCCTGACCACCACCGCGTGCGAGTCGGGCGACACCGACGCCGGCGCGGACGCCTCCGCGACGGCCGCCGCCGACGACGGCAAGCTCAAGATCCCGGACGACATCGCCGACCGGCTCAAGGAGCACGGGATCGACCTCGACAAGTGGCGCGACGGCGCCTGGAGGAACTGGGACAAGGACAAGTGGCTGCGCGAGGCGCAGGACTTCGTCAACCCGATCATCGAGGATCTGTGGGACCCGGACCGCATGCGGGACGCCGACGAGCCCGACCAGCCGGAGGTCGACGAGAACGACATCTCCGGCGACCAGGGCGTCACCGACCCGACGCCGGATCCTGTGCAGGCCAAGGCGGTGCCGCCGTCGTACCACGAGAGCGCGCCCACCGCGGGGAAGGTCTTCTTCGACTCCCCGGAGGGCACGATGGTCTGCTCCGCGACGGTGGTCGAGGACCCGGCCAACCCCGGCAGGTCCAACATGGTGTGGACGGCGGGCCACTGCGTGCACGCGGGCAAGAAGGGCGGCTGGTACCGCAACATCGCCTTCGTGCCGTCGTACAACGACTCGGGCATGTCGGCGAAGGAGATCGGCGGGGCCACGAAGGAGGAGGTCGCTCCGTACGGCGTCTGGTGGGGCGACTGGGCGCAGACCTCGGACCAGTGGATCGAGCAGGGCGGCGCGACGGGCGGTGACGGCGCCTCGTACGACTTCGCCGTCATCCATGTGACTCCGGAGAAGGGCGGCGACGGCAAGTCGCTGGAGGAGACGGTCGGTTCGGCCATGCCCGTCGACTTCGACGCGCCCGCCGTGCCGAAGATCGAGGAGATGACGGCGATCGGCTACCCGGCCGCGCCGCCGTACGACGGGCAGTCCCTGTACTCCTGCGAGGACAAGCCGGGCCGGCTGTCGCTGGGCGCGTCCGACCCGACGATGTACCGCATCGGGTGCAGCATGACCGCCGGTTCCTCCGGCGGCGGCTGGATCGCTGCCGGCCAGGACGGCGAGCCGGCGCTGGTCTCCAACACCTCCATCGGCCCGGTGACGACCGGCTGGCTGGCCGGGCCGCGGCTCGGCAAGGAGGCCAAGGGTGTCTACGACGCGGTCAGTGAGAAGTTCGCCGGTCAGTGACCGGACCGTCCGCCCCGGGTGGCGCCGCGCACCCGGGGCGGACGACGGAACCACCGGAGCAGCGGCACACGATTCTTGAGCAGTGACGGGGGTCACCACATCATGCGTTCCCTCTCCACGTCCGTCCCGCGCCGGCGCGGACGGCGGACCGCCCTCGCCGCGAGCGCGCTGCTCGCGGTGGTGGCGCTCTCCGCGACCGCGTGCGGCGGGTCCACGGAGGACAAGGCGGCCGACCGGCCCGACGCCACGGCGAGCCGTGCCGGGGAGGACGCGGGCGGCGGCGTCCGCGTTCCGGCCGACCTCGCCGACCGTCTGAAGGAACACGGCATCGACGTGGACCGCTGGCGGGACGGCGGCTGGAAGGACTGGGACGAGGACGAGTGGCTGCGCGAGGCGCGGGACTTCGTCAACCCGGTCATCGAGGGCCTCTGGAAGCCGGAGCGGATGCGGTCCGCCGAGGAGGCCGAGAAGACGGTCACCACGAAGGACGCCTCCGCGGCCCAGGGGCTGAGCGACCCGGAGCCGGCGCCGGTGACCGCGCAGGCGGAGAGGACGCCGTACCACGAGAACGCCGCCCCGGTCGGGAAGGTGTTCTTCGACTCCCCCGAGGGCCCGGCCGTCTGCTCCGGCACGGTGATCAAGGACGTCAACCACCCGGGGAAGTCCAACCTCGTGTGGACGGCCGGGCACTGTGTGCACGCGGGCGCCGACGGCGGCTGGTACCGCAACATCGTCTTCGTCCCGGCCTACAACGACTACGGCCGGTCCGAGGCGGAGCTGGGCCAGGCGGACGCCTCCGAGATCGCCCCGTACGGCAACTGGTGGGCGGACTGGGCGTCGACGTCGAACGGCTGGATCCAGGGCGGCTCGGAGAGCGGCGGCGACGGGGCGGCGTACGACTACGCCGTGCTGCACGTGCGGCCGGAGCAGGGCTCGCAGTCCCTGGAGGAGACCGTCGGCGCCGCGCTCGACGTGGACTTCTCCGGCCCGACCGCCGCCGAGGCGGGCACGACGGGCGCCTGGGGCTACCCGGCCGCGCCGCCGTACAACGGGCTGCGGATGTTCAAGTGCCTGGACGCCCCGGGCCGCTTCTCGCTCGCCCCGAACCTGCCGGACATGTACCGCATCGGCTGCACGATGACGGGCGGCTCGTCCGGCGGCGGCTGGTTCCGGGTGGTGAACGGTGAGACGGTGCTGGTGTCGAACACCTCGATCGGCCCGCTGGACCACACCTGGCTCGCGGGCCCGCGGCTCGGCCCGGACGCCGAGGCGCTGTACCAGAACATGAGCAGGACCTACGGCGGCCGCTGAGCCGTACGCGACGAGGGCCCGCCCCCTGCACTCGGCAGGGGGCGGGCCCTCTCACGTGTCCGCGGTCCGGGTCAGCCGGCCGGGGTGGGAACGTACGGCGCGAACTCCGCCGCCAGCTCCTCGTGCACCCGCACCTTGAGCAGGGTGCCCTCCGGGGTGTGCTCCTCGGAGAGGACCTCGCCCTCGTCGTGCGCACGGGCGACCAGCTTGCCGTGGGTGTACGGCACGAGGGCCTCGATCTCCACCGACGGGCGGGGCAGCTCGCTGTCGATCAGGGCGAGCAGCTCCGGGATGCCCCGGCCGGTGCGGGCCGAGACGGCGATGGAGCGGGGCTCCACCCGCAGCAGCCGCTGCAGGGTCAGCGGGTCCGCCGCGTCCGCCTTGTTGATCACGACGATCTCGGTCACGTCGGTGGCGCCGACGTCCCGGATCACCTCGCGCACGGCGGCGAGCTGCTCCTCCGGGTTCGGGTGCGAGCCGTCCACCACGTGGAGGATCAGGTCGGAGTCGCCGACCTCCTCCATGGTGGAGCGGAACGCCTCGACCAGGTGGTGCGGCAGGTGCCGGACGAAGCCGACGGTGTCGGCCAGCGTGTACAGCCGGCCGCTCGGGGTCTCGGCCCGGCGCACGGTCGGGTCGAGGGTGGCGAACAGGGCGTTCTCCACCAGCACGCCCGCGCCGGTGAGCCGGTTGAGCAGTGAGGACTTGCCCGCGTTGGTGTAGCCCGCGATGGCGACGGACGGCACCTTGTTGCGCTTGCGCTCCTGGCGCTTGATCTCGCGGCCGGTCTTCATCTCCGCGATCTCCCGGCGCATCTTCGCCATCTTCTCGCGGATCCGTCGCCGGTCGGTCTCGATCTTGGTCTCACCGGGGCCACGGGTGGCGAGGCCGCCGCCCTTGCCGCCGCCCATCTGCCGGGACAGGGACTGACCCCAGCCGCGCAGCCGCGGCAGCATGTACTGCATCTGCGCGAGCGCGACCTGCGCCTTGCCCTCCCGGGACTTGGCGTGCTGGGCGAAGATGTCGAGGATCAGGGCCGTACGGTCGATGACCTTGACCTTGACGACGTCCTCGAGGTGGATGAGCTGGCCCGGGCTGAGCTCACCGTCGCAGATGACGGTGTCCGCGCCCGACTCGAGCACGATGTCGCGCAGCTCCTCGGCCTTGCCGGAGCCGATGTAGGTGGCCGCGTCCGGCTTGTCCCGGCGCTGGATCACGCCGTCGAGGACGAGGGCGCCCGCCGTCTCGGCGAGGGCGGCGAGCTCGGCGAGGGAGTTCTCGGCGTCCTGCGCGGTGCCCGAGGTCCACACCCCGACGAGCACGACGCGCTCCAGGCGGAGCTGTCGGTACTCGACCTCGGTGACGTCCTCGAGCTCGGTGGAGAGGCCGGCGACGCGGCGCAGCGCCGCGCGCTCGGAGCGGTCGAACTGGTCGCCGTCCCGCTCTCCGTCGATCTCGAGGCTCCAGGCGACGTCCTCTTCCATCAGGGCATCGGCCCGAAGACCCTCGGCGTGGCTGTGCGCGAAGCGCTTGGTGTCCTGGGAAGGGGAAGAAGAGGAGGTCATTGGGTCCTTACGTCGTTGGGTTGCCGTCTGCGGCGACGGATCCGGCCGATCGGCCTTCCGTCACTGTTCACAACGTCCGGGTACCCCGGGAGATTCCCGTTTCCCCTGTCGCGCGGAACTCGACGATGGTCGCACGGTACGGCCCGTCTCGTCACCGTGTTATTCCCCGCCCGCGTCCGGCCGATGCGCCGGACGCCCGTGCGGGCCGGGCTCCTCCGTCACGGCACGCGCGGAGGACCGCCAGTCGGGGTGGCCGGGCATCGGCGGGGTGGTCTCGTCGTACAGCCAGGCGTGCAGGAAGGCGGTGAGGTCGCGTCCCGCGGTCTCGGAGGCGAGCCGGACGAAGTCGGCGGTGGAGGCGTTGCCGTCGCGGTACCGGCCGGCCCAGGCGCGCTCCAGCCGGTCGAACGTCTCCTGTCCGATCTCCTGGCGCAGGGCGTAGAGCACCAGCGCGGCGCCGCCGTAGACGCCCGGGCGGAAGATGCCGATCTTGTGGCCCGGCTCGGGCGGCTTCGGCGCGGCGGGCGGTCCTCCCGCGGCGCGCCAGCCGTCGGAGGACTCGTACGCTGCCCGCATCCGGGCCTCAAGGGTCCTGCCGCCGCGCTCCTCGGCGTACAGCGCCTCGTACCAGGTCGCGTGTCCCTCGTTGAGCCAGAGGTCGGCCCAGGTGCGAGGGCTGACGCTGTCGCCGAACCACTGGTGGGCCAGCTCGTGCACCATGATCGACTCGACGTACCAGGCGGGCAGGGCCGGGTCGGTGAACAGGTCGCGCTCGAAGAGGGAGAGCGTCTGGGTCTCCAGGGCGAAGCCGGTGTGGGCCTCGGCGAGCAGCAGACCGTAGGTGGCGAAGGGGTAGCGGCCGACCCGGTCCTCCATCCAGGAGATCTGCGCCGGGGTCTTCGCCAGCCACGGTTCGAGGGCGGCGCGGTGCTCGGTGGGGACGACGTCCCGCAGGGGCAGGTCGTGGGGTCCGGCGCGGTGCAGGACGGTGGAGCGGCCGATGGACACCTGGGCGAGTTCAGTGGCCATGGGGTTGCGGGTCCGGTAGCTCCAGGTGGTGGTGCCGGGGGCGCGGTCGACGGCGGTGGGCAGCCCGTTGGCGACGGCGGTGTATCCCTCCGGGACGGTGATCCGGAAGGTGAACATCGCCTTGTCCGACGGGTGGTCGTTGCACGGGAACACCAGGTGGGCGGCGTCGGCCTGGTTGGCGAGGGCGAGGCCGTCGGCGGTGCGCACCCAGCCGCCCTCGCGGTCCCCGGGCCGGGGGTCGCTGGTGTGCCGGACGGTGAGGCGCACGGACTCGCCCGGGTCGAGGTCGTCGTCGGGGGTGATCACCAGATCCTCCCCCGCGCCGGTGAAGACGGCCGGCTCGCCGTCGACCTCGACGGAGTGGACGGTGCCGTGGGCGAAGTCCAGGTTGATCCGGTCCAGCTCGGCGGTGATCCGGGCGTCGACGGTGGTGACGGCCTCCAGCGGCCGGTCGTTGCTGCCGGGGTAGGTGAGGTCCAGGTCGTACGTCTGCACGTCGTAGCCGGGGTTGCCGAGGTGCGGGAAGAGCGGGTCGCCGATGCCGAGCGGCTCGGCGGGGGCGCTCGCGGCGACCAGGCAGACGCCGACGGCGGAGGCGAGCAGCGCCTGGGCGGTGCGACGGCGGGCGCGGGGCGCCGGGCATCGGGGGGTCTGCCGGGCGGGGTGGCGGGAGGAGAGCGGCATGCCACACGGCTATCAGCGCGGGCGGGCGCCGCTGCGGCGGCGCGCTCCCGGCCCACCCGATCGGGTAATCACACCGCAGGGGTCTGTGCGCCGAGTGCCGTCACCGGCCGCGACCGTGCCGGGGGCGTTCTCAGGCGCCCGGCGCCTGCGGCTGCGCCCGGCTCACGTCGTACACGCCCGCCACGTTGCGCATGGCGCGCATCAGGGCGGGCAGCTGGGCGGCGTCCGGGAGCTGCACGGTGTACGTGTGGCGCACCTGCTGCCGGTCCGGCGGTTCGACGGTGGCGGAGACGATCTCGGCACCCTCGGTGGCCATCGCCTCGGTGAGGTCCGCGAGGAGATGCGGCCGGACGAACGACTCCGCCACCAGCGTGACCCGGCACTTGGCGCCCTCGCCCCAGCGCACGCCGACCTCAGTGCGCCCCGTGCTCTTCATCCGCGCCACCGCCGGACACCCCGTCCGGTGCACGGTGACCGCTCCCCCGCGCACCGCGAAGCCGGTGACCTCGTCGGGCGGTACGGGTGTGCAGCAGCCGGCCAGCCGTACGGTCGCGCCGTCCCGGTCGACCAGCACCTGGGCGGCGGCGGGACGCCCGGGGTCCGTGTCGTCGGCGCCGGCGGGCTGGGGGGTCTCCGTCCCAGGCGACCTGAGGGTCTCGACGTCGTCCGCCAGGGAGCGCGCGTCGCCGTCCTCGGCCGTGGGGTGGGCGGCGAGCCACCGCTGGATGGCGATACGGGCCGCCGGGGTGGTCGCGTGGTCCAGCCACTCGCGGGACGGCGCGGAGGCCGCGTCCTGGTCCATGAGGAGCTGGACGGTGTCCCCGTCCTTGAGCACGGTGCTGAGCCTGGCGAGCCGCCCGTTGACCCGGGCGCCGATGCAGGCGTGGGCGTCCTCGCCGTACTGCGCGTAGGCGGCGTCCACGCAGGTCGCCCCCTCGGGCAGGCCCAGGGCGCCGCCGTCGGGGCGGAAGACGGTGATCTCCCGGTCCTGGGCGAGGTCCTCGCGGAGCGTGGACCAGAAGGTGTCGGGATCGGGCGCGGCCTGCTGCCATTCGAGGAGCCGGGACAGCCAGCCGGGGCGGGTCGGGTCGGCGCGTTCGCCGTCGCCCGTGGACTGCTCCTCCGGCGGGGCGGCGTAGGGGTTGCCGAGGGCGACGACGCCGGCCTCGGCGACCTTGTGCATCTGGTGGGTGCGGATGAGGACTTCGACGACCTGGCCGTCGTCGCCCGCCACCGCGGTGTGCAGCGACTGGTACAGGTTGAACTTGGGTACGGCGATGAAGTCCTTGAACTCCGACACCACCGGCGTCATACAGGTGTGCAGCTCGCCCAGCACGGCGTAGCAGTCGGCGTCCTCGTTCACCAGCACCAGCAGCCGGCCGAAGTCGGCGCCGCGCAGCGGGCCCCGCTTGCGGGAGACGCGGTGCACGGAGACGAAGTGCCGTGGCCGGATGAGGACTTCGGCCGGGATGTCGGCCTCACGGAGCACCTTGCGGACGTCGTCGGCGACGTCCGCGAGCGGGTCGTCCTCGCGGGCGGCGTTGCGGACGATCAACTCGCGGGTCTTCTCGTACTCCTCGGGGTGGAGGATCGCGAAGACCAGGTCCTCCAGCTCCGTCTTGAGCGCCTGGACGCCGAGGCGTTCGGCGAGCGGGATCAGCACGTCACGTGTCACCTTGGCGATGCGTTCCTGCTTGGCGGGACGCATCACGCCGAGGGTGCGCATGTTGTGCAGCCGGTCGGCGAGTTTGATCGACATCACGCGGACGTCGTTGCCGGTGGCGACGAGCATCTTGCGGAAGGTCTCGGGCTCGGCGGCGGCGCCGTAGTCGACCTTCTCCAACTTGGTCACGCCGTCGACGAGATAGCGCACCTCCTCGCCGAACTCCTCGCCCACCTGGTCGAGGGTGACGTCGGTGTCCTCGACGGTGTCGTGCAGCAGCGAGGCGGTCAACGTCGTGGTCTCGGCGCCGAGTTCGGCCAGGATGAGGGTGACGGCGAGCGGGTGGGTGATGTACGGCTCGCCGCTCTTGCGCATCTGTCCTCGGTGCGAGGACTCCGCGAGGAGGTAGGCGCGGCGCAGCGGTTCGAGGTCGGCGTCGGGGTGGTGGGCGCGGTGGGCCTCGACGACGTGGCCGATGGCGTCGGGCAGCCGGTCGCGGGCGGAGGACGACCCCATCAGGGCGGCGCGGCCCAGCCGGCGCAGGTCGAGCCGGGGGCGGGACTTGCGGCGCGTCCCGGCCGGTGTGACGTGACCCGGTGCGAGCGGGCCCGGGGTCGCAGGTTTCGCGGCCTCCGCGTTCATGAGCACCTCCGGCTGCGTGGATCCGGCGGACGGCGCCCCAGGGCGGACTCGGGCCTGGGAGACGGCGTTGATCCCCCGTCCGGGCCGGTGCTTGATGCTATCCAGCCGCAGGGGGTCGGACCGGCCGCCTCCGGCCGAGCGTGAAACGGATCACTCCAAAGAGCGACGGGCCCTTCACGGTCGTTTTCACGCCATCGGGTCAGCGACGCGCCATGATCCCGAAGCCTCGCACCCGCTCCGGCCTGCGGATCGACGGCGGGCCGGGGTCGAGAGCGGAAGATCGTACAGCGCACCGTTCAGCCGAGGGCGTTCTCCAGCCACTCGGCCTCGATCGCGCCCTCGGCGACGATGACCGCGGGACCGGTCATCTCGATCCGGCCGTCCGGCTGTTCGGTGATCACGAGCGTGCCGCCGGGGAGGTCCACGGTGTACGTCACCGGCAGGCCGGTGTCGCGCGGGTCGACGCCGTCGCGGCGAGCGGCGGCCACGGCGACGGCGCACGCCCCGGTACCGCAGGAGCGGGTCTCGCCGACACCCCGCTCGTGCACGCGCATCGCGACGTGCCGGGGGCCCCGGTCGACGACGAACTCCACGTTCACACCGTCCGGGTAGGCGGCTTCAGGGGCGAAGGAAGGCGCGCTGAACAGGCCGCCCGCGTCCGCCAGATCGGCGACGAAGGCCACGGCGTGCGGGTTGCCCATGTTGACGTTGCGCGCGGGCCAGCTGCGCTCGCCGACGGCCACGGTGACGTCGCCCTCGGGGAGGACCGCGCGGCCCATGCCGACGGTGATGTCGCCGTCCTTGGCGATGTGCACGGTCTTCACGCCGCCGCGCGTGGCGATCGCGAGGTCGCCCTCGCCGACGTGCCCGGCGTGCTGGAGGTAGCGGGCGAAGACGCGCACGCCGTTGCCGCACATCTCGGCGACGGATCCGTCGCCGTTGCGGTAGTCCATGAACCACTCGGCCTCGTCCGCCATGGCCCGCGCCTCGGGATGCGCCGCGGACCGCACGACGTGCAGCAGTCCGTCGCCCCCGATGCCCGCGCGCCGGTCGCACAGCGCGGCGACGGCCGCCGCCGACAGCTCGACGGCGTTCTCCGGGTCCGGCACGATCACGAAGTCGTTCTCCGTGCCGTGCCCCTTGAGGAAGGCGATCCGCGTGCTCATTCCTCGATCCTACGGGGTGGGGCCGGGGTGGCGTCGGGGGCCGTGACGACGGGTGTGGACACGGGCGGAGCCCGGCGTTCGTTGCACGGCCGGTCCGCACGGACCCCGGCATCGGGGCGCACGTGGCCCGAACGGGCGGCCGCGATGACCGGCGCGGGTGGGCCGCGCCCTGCGCAGCCGGCCTCACGGCCGCGGGTTCCGTCGTGAGCCCGGCCGCAAGGCTGCGAAGGCCGGCGACTGCGGGCCTTGTGCCACAGGCTCGGCGCGAGCCGACGGAAGGGCCGGCGCGCGCGGGCTGCGATCTCGTGCAGGGGCGACGCGAGCCGGCCTCGGGGCACGCAGCTTCAGCGTGAGCCAACCTCCGGGCACAGGGTCGGCGCGAGCCGGCCTCGGAGCACGGCTTCGACACGAACCGACCTCGGAGCACGGCTTCGACACGAACCGACCTCGGAGCACGGCTTCGGCGCGAGCCGACCTCCGGGCACAGGTTCAGCGCGAGCCCGGCCGACGCAAGGCTGCGAAGGCCGGCGGCTGCGGAACGGGATGCCGCGGCTTCGGCTCGGGTCAAGCCGCGTTGCCGGCGCGGACACCGCAGGGCTTCGGCACAGGCGGCCCCCCAGGGGCGAGGGCTCGCGCGAGCCGTGTCGGGTGATCGCGAAGGGCGTGACGCAGCCCCCGCGTCGCGGGGACCCTCAGCGCAGGCGGGCCACGCGCCACACCGCCAGGGCCACCACCGCCGCGACCATCACCGCGTAGGCGGCCACCACGCGCCAGTCGGACTTGCGGTCCGAGCCGCGGGCGGAGAGCCCCGGCCAGGTGTAGCCGACCTTGCGCGCGGCCATCATGCCCCAGCCGGCCGCGCAGGAGCAGATCAGCAGTCCCAGCATGGCGATCACCGCGCCGCTGTCGCCGAAGTCGAAGGCGAGCGGGAAGGCGAACATCAGGGAGCCGAGCGCGCCGAGGGCGACGATCGGGGCGAGCTGCCAGACACGCAGTCGGCGCTGTGGGCGCAGTTCGACCTCGACCTCGTCCCCGCCGGTGAACATCTCCTCCGGCTCGGGACCGTCGTCGGTCACCCCGCCCTGCGTCTCCTCGGGCCCGTCGGGGCTGAGACGCCCGGTCTCCGGCTCCGGGGCATCCCGCCGGGCGGTGAGGTGCTCGGTGCTGTGTGCGGTGTCGCGAGGGCCGGCCTCCATCGCCACGCGCCCTCCCAACTTAGGACTCCACTGGTCGATCGAAGCTTGATGATGGCACGGCGTCACAGGCCCGGATGACGGCCTGGGCGTCCCGATGCCAGGACGTGATCAGGCTGTAACCGGTCGTTCGACCAACGCCGTCGCGAGCTGCGGAAGTTCCCCGAGGTCCGCCGCGGCCCCACTCAACCAGTGCACCCGCGGATCGCGCCTGAACCATGAATCCTGACGGCGCGCGAAGCGCTTGGTGGCACGGACGGTCTCGGCCCGGGCCTCCTCCAGGGTGCACTCGCCGGCGAGTGCGGCGAGCACCTGCTGGTAGCCGAGGGCGCGCGACGCCGTACGCCCCTCACGCAACCCCTGCGCCTCGAGTGCGCGTACTTCTTCGACGAGCCCGGCCTCCCACATGCGGTCGACCCGGCGGGCGATGCGCTCGTCGAGTTCGGGGCGAGCCACGTCGACGCCGATCTGCAGCGTGTCGTAGACGGAGTCGTGGCCCGGGAGGTTGGCGGTGAAGGGCCGCCCGGTGATCTCGATGACCTCCAGCGCGCGGACGATGCGGCGCCCGTTGCTCGGCAGGATCGCGCGGCCGGCGTCGGGGTCGGCCGCGGCGAGCCGGGCGTGCAGCGCGCCGGGGCCGCGCAGCGCCAGCTCCTCCTCCAGGCGCGCCCGGACCTCCGGGTCGGTGCCGGGGAACTCGAGGTTGTCGACGGCACCGCGGACGTACAGGCCGGAACCGCCGACCAGGATCGGCCAGCGTCCGTCGGCGAGCAGCGCGTCGATCCGTTCCCGGGCCATCCGCTGGTACTCGGCGACGGAGGCGGTCTCGGTGACGTCCCAGACGTCGAGCAGGTGGTGCGGGACACCGCCGCGCTCCTCGGGCGTCAGCTTGGCGGTGCCGATGTCCATCCCCCGGTAGAGCTGCATGGAGTCGGCGTTGACGACCTCACCCCCCAGCCGCTGGGCGAGAAAGACGCCCAGATCGGACTTTCCGGCCGCGGTGGGACCGACGACGGCGATGACGCGGGGGGCGTGGGGTGCGCTGCTCACCGATCCAGTCTCCCAAACCTCACGGGCTGCTCTCGATCGGGTTACGTGACGCGGGGTGCGCCACGTCGTTGCCCGTTCGAGGTTCCCGCCGCCGGATCACGGCGGCGCTCGCCCGGCTCACACGGATGGACACACCGGGCTACGCGGAATTTCGCCCGCACGAGTAACGTATGGAGTGGATATGGGCGTTTTTGCACGGCTTTTTCGGAGGTCGAAGACCACGGGAGAGACAGCGGCGGCCGAGACCCGGACCGACGGGGAGAAGACCGGAGCCGGTACGGACGACACGGCGGCGACGCCTGGGGCCGAGGCCGTGGCCGACGGGGCGAAGGCAGCCTCCGAGGCCCCGGTGAAGGAGTCCGACGAGGCCGGCGTCACGGACAGCGTCGACATCCCGAAGCAGCAGTCGGGCAAGGCCGCCGACACCGAGGCCGGCGAGGGCGCCCGCACGTAGCGTGCGGCGAGGAAAGGTACATCATGGGTCTCCTGGACAATCTGAAGGCCAAGCTCGGCCCTGCCAAGGACAAGGTCTCCGGCCTCGCGCAGCAGCACGAGGACAAGATCCAGCACGGCCTGGAGAAGGCGGCGCACACCGTCGACCGGGGAACCAAGGGCAAGTACAGCGACAGGATCCAGTCGGGTACGGGAAAGGCCAAGGAGGCCGTGGACCGCTTCGCGCACAAGAACGATCCCGGTCCGGACGCGGGCGGCGCCACACCGCCGGCCGGGCCGCCGCCCGCCTCCTGAGCGGCACGAACGGCGGACGGCCGGGGCATCTTGCCCCGGCCGTCCGCCGTTCGTTCACGTCCGCGCGCCTACGACCAGGTGGCGACGACGTACCCCACGCCGTACGGGGCGCCCTCGTGGAGCAGCGCGCCGGCCAGGCCGGCCCCGCCCTCGGCCGCGCCGGCGAGCACCTGCCAGGGCGCGCGGCCTGACACCTTCAGCTCGCGCGCCGCTCGAGGGTCCAGCGCGCGCAGCGCGGCCGTGTCGGCCGAGCCGAGCGCGCGGGCGATCTCCGCGTCGTAGGGCACCGCGCGTTCATCGAGGTAGCCGGGCGCCTTCGGGGTGCGGCAGGCGCTGGCGTCGCCCATCACCAGCAGCGCCACCCGGCCGGCCCGGCCGGCCAGCCGGCGCCCCTCCGCGAGGCACGCGTCGGGCGGGAGGGACTCTCCCACGCCCCGCCCTTCGACGGGGGCGCCGGCCCACCCGGTCCGCCCCAGCAGCCAGGCGCCCACGGCGAGTCCGTACGGCAGTTCCCGGCCGGCCGCGACGTCGCCGTCCCCCAGCCGCACGTCCAGGCCGACGCCGAAGCCGCGGAAGGAACCCGGGGTTCCGGCGGGGTAGTCGTGCGTCCCGGAGCCGTCGTCCGGGCCCACGACGACCAGCAGGTCGGGGCGGGCGGCGGCGAGCACGCCGAGCGCGTCCGTGCAGGCGGCGCGCGCGGCGTCGAGCTCCGGGGCGGCGCCGGCGGCGACCTCGGGCACGAGCAGCGGCGGGCAGGGGCAGGCTGCGGCGGCGACAAGCATGATCAGCAGCCTACTGCGGCCGTACGGGCCCGTCCGTCGGGGCGGGCCCGGGGCAGTGGGGTCAGTCGACGGCGCAGCCGCCGGTGACCGCCGGGAGCGGCTCGGGCACGCCCACCTTGGGCAGGCCGAGCAGCACGCCCGCGGGCTTGGAGGCCTTCTCCGCGGTGCGCTTCTCCCAGGCGTCGCCCGCGCGGGTGCGGCGCACGCCGAGGACGGGGCCCTCGGCGAGGAGGTGGTGCGGCGCCGCGTAGGTCACCTCGACGGTGACGACGTCACCGGGGCGGACCTCCTGGTCGGGCTTGGTGAAGTGCACCAGGCGGTTGTCGGGGGCGCGGCCGGAGAGACGGTGGGTGGTGTCGTCCTTGCGGCCCTCGCCCTCGGCGACCATCAGCTCCAGGGTGCGGCCGACCTGCTTCTTGTTCTCCTCCCAGGAGATCTCCTCCTGGAGGGCGACGAGACGCTCGTAGCGCTCCTGCACGACCTTCTTGGGGATCTGCCCGTCCATCTCGGCGGCCGGGGTGCCGGGCCGCTTGGAGTACTGGAAGGTGAAGGCCTGCGCGAAGCGGGCCTCGCGGACGACGTGCAGGGTCTGCTGGAAGTCCTCCTCGGTCTCGCCGGGGAAGCCCACGATGATGTCGGTGCTGATCGCCGCGTGGGGGATGGCGGCGCGGACCTTCTCGATGATCCCGAGGAAGCGCTCCTGGCGGTAGGAGCGGCGCATGGCCTTGAGGACCGGGTCGGAGCCGGACTGGAGCGGCATGTGGAGCTGCGGCATCACGTTGGGCGTCTCGGCCATGGCGGCGATGACGTCGTCGGTGAAGTCGCGGGGGTGCGGGGAGGTGAAGCGGACCCGTTCCAGGCCGTCGATCTTCCCGCAGGCGCGCAGCAGCTTGCTGAAGGCCTCGCGGTCGCCGATGTCGGAGCCGTAGGCGTTGACGTTCTGGCCGAGCAGGGTGACCTCGGAGACGCCCTCGGCGACCAGGGCCTCGATCTCGGCGAGGATGTCGCCGGGGCGGCGGTCCTTCTCCTTGCCGCGCAGGGCGGGGACGATGCAGAAGGTGCAGGTGTTGTTGCAGCCGACGGAGATCGACACCCAGGCCGCGTAGGCGCTCTCGCGGCGGGTGGGCAGCGTGGAGGGGAACGCCTCCAGCGACTCGGCGATCTCGACCTGCGCCTCCTCCTGGACGCGGGCGCGCTCCAGCAGCACCGGCAGCTTGCCGATGTTGTGCGTGCCGAAGACGACGTCCACCCAGGGAGCGCGCTTGACGATGGTGTCCCGGTCCTTCTGCGCGAGGCAGCCGCCGACCGCGATCTGCATGCCGGGGCGGCTCGCCTTCCTCGGGGCGAGGTGGCCCAGGTTGCCGTACAGCTTGTTGTCGGCGTTCTCGCGCACGGCGCACGTGTTGAACACGACGACGTCGGCGTCGCCGTCGGAGCCCTCGGGGGCGCGGACGTACCCGGCGTCCTCCAGCAGCCCGGCGAGGCGCTCGGAGTCGTGGACGTTCATCTGGCACCCGTAGGTGCGAATCTCGTAGGTCCTGGTCGAGAGAACGTCCACGGCGGGGCTCCGGTCACTGCTGCTGGTCATGGCAACAAGGGTAGGCGTTTCCCGGAGCGGCTCCGCCCGGTGTTCCCCGACGGCTCCGTCCGGCCAGGTGGCTCAGCCGCGTACGGCCAGGTGGCAGGCGGAGACCCAGAGGACCGCCGCGCAGGCCAGAGCCACCACGACCCGCACGGTCCCGGCCGACGCACCGGCCAGGACCAGCACGGCGCCGACGACCGCCACCACGGTCATCAGCGCGCCCGTCCACCGGTACTGCCACTGGTCGTACAGCCGGGCGAGCGGGAAGAAGTGCAGGCCCACGACGAGCGCGATGCCGGCCGGGATGTACGCCGGGCGTCCGGAGGAGTTGGCCGCGGCGATCACGGCGACGACGGCCAGCAGCTCGACGCCGTTGACGATGCCCACCCCGCGGGCCCAGTTCGCGGGCAGGTCCACCGTCCGGGGCGAGGGCCGGGCGTCCTTGCGGAGACCGAGGTACAGCGCGACCGCCGTGATCGCGAGCGCCGCCGCCTCGACGGCCACCGCCACCATGTCCGTCGCCGGGCCGGTGCCGGAGGCGCCCGCGAAGGCCCACGCCAGCGCGAACAAGGACAGCACGACGGTGCCCCGGCGCCGCAGCTGCCGGGTGAGCGCGAGGCACTCGGCGTCGGAGGCGGACGGCGTCGGCGCGGACTCGGTGGAGGACGTCATCGGTGGAGGCCAGCGCGACCGCGTCAACTCGGTTCCGGGTTTTCCCACTTCACGGTCCGCGTGCCCCACGGCCGGTCCTCCCTGTGAGTTCCGCCCTGGTCAGCGGGGCACCGGGCTGGCAGGATCGCGGCCATGTCCCACGTGCTGTCCCGCATCGGCAGGCGGCGGGCCCTGCGGGGCGCGGCCGCCGGTCTCGTGGTGCTCGGGCTGCTTCTGTGGTGGGTGGCGCCGTGGCGCGAGGAACCGCCCGGCGGGACGATCACGATGAGCACCGGCACCCGCGCCGGGGTCTACCAGAAGTACGGCGAGCTGCTGCGGACCGCGCTCGGCAAGGACATGCCCGGTCTTGAGGTGCGGCTGGAGACCAGCGACGGCTCCTGGGAGAACGTCCGCCGGGTCGCCACCGGGCAGGCCGACTTCGCTTTCGCGGCGGCCGACGCCGTGGAGACGTACCGGCAGGAGGACCGCGCCGGCGCCCAGGGGCTGCGCGGGGTGGCGCGCCTGTACGACGACTACGTACAGCTCGCCGTGGCACCCGGCTCGGGCATCCGTACCGTCGCCGACCTGCGGGGCAAGCGGGTCGCCATAGGGCCGCCGAAGTCCGGGGTGCGGCTCATAGCGAACCGGCTGCTGCGGGCGGCCGGGATCGACCCGGAGCGGGACATCGTGCCGTCCGCGGACGGCATCGACACCGGGCCCGGGCGTCTGGGGCACGGCCTGGACGCTTTCTTCTGGTCGGGCGGGCTGCCCACGGACGGCCTGAAGAAGTACACGGAGGACTCCGCGCTGCGGTTCGTGCCGATCGACGCCTCCCTGATCGCGAAGGTGCACGAGCAGGGCAAGGCCACCCGCTACTACCGCGCGACCAGCATCCCGGAGTCGGCCTACCCGGGCAGTCAGCTCGGCTCGGCCGTGCCGACCATGGCGGTGTCCAACCTGCTGATCACGCGCGCGGACGCGGACCCACGGCTCACCGAGTGGCTCACCCGGATCGTGCTGAAGAGCCGTGACGGCATCGGCGCCCATGTGCACTCCGCGCAGCTCGTCGACGTGCGCACCGCCATCTACACCGATCCGCTGCGGCTGCACGAGGGCGCCCGCCGGTACTACCGGTCCGTCAAGCCCTGACCGTCCGCCTCGCCCGCGGGGGCGTTGCGCGGCACGGACACGGTCACCCGCAGCCCGTGCGGCTCGTGCCGTTCGTAGGAGAGGGAGCCGCCGCCCGCGGCGAGCAGCGCCCGGGAGATGGACAGGCCGAGTCCCGAGCCCTTGATGTTCTGGTGCCGTCCGCTGCGCCAGAAGCGGTCGCCGACGCGGGTCAGCTCCTCGTCGGTCAGTCCGGGGCCGTTGTCGGTGACGACGACGGTCGCCGTGTCGCCGTTGGAGGCGACGGTCACCTCGACCGTCTCTCCGGACGGCGTGAACTTCACCGCGTTGTCGATGACCGCGTCCAGCGCGCTGGACAGCGCCACCGGGTCCGCCCAGGCAGTGGTCGGCGGGCAGACGCCGGTCAGCGTCACGTCCTTGGCGTCGGCGGACGGCGACCAGGCGGCGACCCGTTCGGCGGCCACCGCGCCGATGTCGACGATCCGCAGGTCGGGTGCGCTGTGCTCGGCAAGGGCCAGGTCGAGCAGGTCGTCGAGGACCTGTGCCAGCCGTTTTCCCTCCGCGCGCACGGAGGCGATCTCCTCGTTGTCCTCGGGCAGCTCCAGGGCGAGCAGCTCGATGCGCAGCAGCAGCGCGGACAGCGGGTTGCGCAGTTGATGGGAGGCGTCGGCCACGAAGGCGCGCTGCTGCTCCAGCACGTTCTCGACGTTGTCCGCCATCTCGTTGAAGGAACGTGCGAGGCGGCGCAGCTCGGGCGGGCCGCCGGCCACCGCGACGCGGGACTTCAGCCGGCCGGTGGCGATGTCGTGGGTGGTGGCGTCGAGGACGCGCACCGGGCGCAGCACCCAGCCGGTGAGCCGGAGGGCCGCGCCGACGGCCAGCAGCATCGCGGCCGCCTCCCCCGCGGCGATGACCAGCCAGCCCTGCAAGATGCGGGACCGCATCTGCCCGGTGGGCGATTCGGTGACCACGACCGCGACGACGTCGCCGTCCCGGATCACCGGTGAGGCGACCACCAGGGCACTCCGCTGCCAGGGCCACACCTGCTCGGGGTCATGGCTGCGGCGGCTGAGCAGCGCCTCCTCGAAGGCGTCCCGGACCTCGCCGGCGCGGGGCAGGAAGAAGTCGTCGGGGGCGTGCGCCATGGGGGCGTCGTTGCGGTAGAAGACGCCGGCGCGGATGCCGTACACCTCGTAGTAGCTGCGCAGCTCGGCGCTGAGGGTCTCGCGGCGCTCGTTGATGTCGCCGCCGGAGGTGTCGGCGGGCTCGGTGACGAACTGGGCGAGGGCGGCGAAGCGTGCGGTGTCGTCGATCCGGTCGACCACGACCTTCTGCTGCTGGGCGCCGGCGAGGCTCACCGCGAGCGGCACGCCGAGGGCGAGCAGGACGGCCGCCATCAGGACGATGAGCAGCGGCAGGAGACGTGTGTGCACCCGGCCCCGCTACGCAGCGGGCGCGACAAGGCGGTAGCCGACGCCGCGCACGGTCTCGATCAGGGCGGGCATGCGCAGCTTGGAGCGCAGGGAGGCCACGTGCACCTCCAGGGTGCGGCCGGTCCCCTCCCAGCTGGTGCGCCACACCTCGCTGATGATCTGCTCCCGGCGGAAGACCACCCCCGGCCGCTGTGCCAGCAGCGCGAGCAGATCGAACTCCTTGCGGGTGAGCTGGACGGGCGTGCCGTTGACGCTGACCTGCCGGGTGGGCAGCTCGATGCGCACCGGGCCGAGGAGCACCTGGGTCTCCGTGGAGCCGGTGGCCTCCTCCTGGACGCTGCGCCTGCTGACGGCGTGGATCCGGGCGAGCAGTTCCCCGGTGTCGTACGGCTTCACCACGTAGTCGTCGGCGCCGAGGTTGAGCCCGTGGATGCGGGAGCGTACGTCGGAGCGTGCGGTCACCATGATCACGGGGGTGCTGGTGCGCTTGCGTATCTTGCCGCAGACCTCGTACCCGTCCTGGTCGGGCAGGCCGAGGTCGAGCAGGACGACGCCGAAGCCTTCGCCTCCTGGGACGAGCGCCTGGAGGGCCTCCTCGCCGCTGCGCGCGTGGGTGACGTCGAAGCCGTGGCGGGCCAGCACGGCCGAGAGGGCCGCGGCGACGTGGTTGTCGTCCTCGACGAGCAGCAGTCTCACCAGGGCCCCCTTCGGTTCATCGGCCGTTTGTCGGGTGTGTCCATCATGGGCACACCCGGGTGCACCTTGCAGTCACGCCGATGAGGGACGACCACGTCAAGAGGGTTCCGGTTGCGCTTCGGTACCGGTGCCTCGCGCGGACGCGTTCCAGCTCACAAGTGCTACGACAGGTGTCCGATTGCTATCGGATCGTGATGCTCAGATTCCCCTCAGATGTAATGACGCTGGTCTGAAGGGTTACTACTGTCCTCCGAAACCGAGGAGGACGGAGCCTGAGAGCGATGACCGAAGTATCGGTGGCCAAGGAAGATGTGGCCGCGACCGGCGATCTGGTCGTCCTGAAGAGCGTCAACAAGCACTTCGGCGCGTTGCACGTTCTCCAGGACATCGACCTGACGATCGCCCGTGGCGAAGTCGTCGTGGTCATCGGACCCTCCGGGTCCGGGAAGTCCACCCTGTGCCGCACCATCAACCGTCTGGAGACGATCGACTCCGGCTCGATCACCATCGACGGCAAGCCCCTGCCCGACGAGGGCAAGGCGCTCGCGAAGCTCCGTGCCGACGTGGGGATGGTCTTCCAGTCCTTCAACCTCTTCGCGCACAAGACCGTGCTCGAGAACGTGACGCTCGGACAGGTCAAGGTCCGCAAGAAGGACAAGAAGGAGGCCGAGGAGCGGGCGCGTGCCCTCCTCGACCGGGTCGGCGTGGCCGCACAGGCCGAGAAGTACCCCGCACAGCTCTCCGGTGGTCAGCAGCAGCGCGTCGCCATCGCGCGGGCCCTGGCGATGGAGCCCAAGGTCATGCTCTTCGACGAGCCGACGTCGGCTCTCGACCCGGAGATGATCAACGAGGTTCTCGAAGTCATGCAGCAGCTCGCCCGTGACGGCATGACGATGATCGTCGTGACCCACGAGATGGGCTTCGCGCGGTCGGCCGCGAACCGCGTGGTGTTCATGGCGGACGGCCGCATCGTCGAGCAGGCGACGCCGGACCAGTTCTTCAGCAACCCGCGCAGCGACCGTGCCAAGGACTTCCTGTCGAAGATCCTTCACCACTGAGGCGCGGCGCCGCGCCCCTGCCGACCTGCGTCACCGGACATTGACCGGGCCGCATCACTTCACCAGTCAAAGGATGTGCACATGAAGCTCCGCAAGGTCACCGCCGCCTCGGCCACCGTCTTCGCCCTCGCCCTGACCGCCACCGCGTGCGGTGGTGGCGACGGGGACAACGAGTCCTCGGGCGGCGGCAAGGACAAGATCACGATCGGCATCAAGTTCGACCAGCCGGGCCTCGGCCAGAAGACCCCGCAGGGCTACGCGGGCTTCGACGTGGACGTCGCCACCTACGTCGCCAAGAAGCTCGGTTACGAGGAGAACCAGATCGAGTGGAAGGAGTCGAAGAGCGCCGACCGCGAGACGATGCTGCAGCGCGGCGACGTCGACTTCATCGCCGCCACCTACTCGATCACCCCGGAGCGTCAGGAGAAGGTCGACTTCGCCGGCCCCTACCTGCTCGCCCACCAGGACGTGCTGCTCCGCGCCGACGACGACAAGATCAAGTCTCCCGAGGACCTGAACAACGCGAAGCTCTGCTCCGTCACCGGCTCGACGTCCGCCCAGAACGTCAAGGAGAAGCTGGCTCCCAAGGCACAACTGCAGAACTACCCGACGTACTCGGCCTGCCTGACCGGCCTCCAGAACGGTGCCATCGACGCGCTGACCACAGACGACTCGATCCTCGCCGGCTACGCCTCGCAGTCCCAGTTCAAGGGCAAGTTCAAGCTGGGCGGCTTCAAGATGACCAACGAGAACTACGGCATCGGCGTCAAGAAGGGCAGCGACCTCAAGGACAAGATCAACAAGGCCCTCGAGGACATGGTCGCCGACGGCGCCTGGGACGCGGCGGTCAAGGAGAACTTCGGTCCGGCCAACTACAAGAACGAGCCGGCGCCAAAGATCGGCGACATCAAGAGCTGAGGCTGGGCCCGCCCCGGCGCGCCGCCCACGCGGAGGGGCGGCGCGCCGGGGCGGGCATCCCTACACGCGGAAGCGCGGGAGATCGTGTTCGACTTTCTTCAGGATTACGACCTGGCGGGAGCCGTCTGGACGACAGTGCAGCTTGCTGTGCTCTCGGCCGTCGGTTCCCTGATTTGGGGCACCGTACTGGCGGCCATGCGGGTCGGCCCCGTTCCCTTGATGCGGGGCTTCGGAACCGCCTACGTGAACATCGTGCGGAACATCCCGCTGACCGTGATCATCCTGTTCGCGTCACTGGGCCTGAACCAGACTCTGGGCATCACACTCGGCGGGGGCGGCGACTTCGAGACGATCAACTTCCGGCTCGCGGTCCTGGGCCTGACGCTCTACACCTCCGCCTTCGTGTGCGAGGCGCTGCGATCCGGTATCAACACGGTGCCCGTCGGCCAGGCTGAGGCGGCTCGTGCGATCGGACTCAGCTTCGGCCAGGTGCTGGCGAACATCGTGCTGCCCCAGGCGTTCCGGTCCTCCGTCGTCCCCTTGGCGAACGTGCTGATCGCGCTCATCAAGAACACCACGGTGGCGGCCGCGATCGGTGTCGCCGAGACGGCACTGGTGATGAAGGAGATGATCGAGAACGAGGCGCAGCTGCTGCTGATCTCCGCGATCATCGCCCTGGTGTTCGTGGTTCTGACCCTGCCGACCGGGCTTTTCCTCGGCTGGGTGGGCAAGAAGGTGGCGGTGAAGCGATGAGTTCGGTTCTCTACGACGCCCAGGGCCCTCGCGCCAAACGGCGCAACATTGTCTTCACGGTCGTCTTCCTGGTCGCCCTGGCCGCGGCTCTGTGGTGGGTGATCGACAAGCTCGTTGAGAAGGACCAGCTCGAGTGGGCCAAGTGGGAGATGTTCTTCACGGGCACCGAGGCCTGGTCGACGTACATCTGGCCCGGTCTGGAGAACACTCTCAAGGCCGCTGTCCTCGCCGTGATCATCGCGCTGCCCCTCGGTGCCGTCCTCGGCATCGCCCGGCTGTCGGACCACGTCTGGGTGCGTGTGCCGGCCGCGATCGTGGTCGAGTTCTTCCGGTCCATCCCCGTGCTGGTCCTGATGATCTTCGGTCTGGCCCTGTTCTCCGAGTACACCAGCGTGTCCTCGGACGACCGGCCGCTGTACGCGGTCGTCACCGGCCTGGTGCTCTACAACGCCTCCGTCCTCGCGGAGATCGTGCGTGCCGGCATCCTGTCGCTGCCCAAGGGCCAGTCCGAGGCCGCGATGGCGATCGGCCTGCGCAAGAACCAGCTGATGCGGCTGGTGCTGCTGCCTCAGGCGGTCACCGCGATGCTCCCGGCCATCGTCAGCCAGCTCGTCGTCATCGTGAAGGACACCGCCCTCGGCGGCGCCGTCCTGACCTTCGGCGAACTGCTGGCCTCCGCGAACACGATGAGCGCCTACTACGGCGCCAACACGATTGCCAGCTTCACCATCGTGGCGCTGATCTTCATCGCGTTGAACTTCGCCCTGACGACGTTCGCGAGCTGGCTCGAGGCGCGCCTGCGTCGCAGCAAGCGCAGCACGGGCGCGGTGCTCGGCGTCGAGGACGTCGACGACATCAACGCCGCCGAGGTCGGCGGTCCGCACAAGACCGACGGCGTCTGACGCGCGACTCCCTCCTGACATGACTGTGGCCCGCCGGGAACGGCGGGCCACAGTCATGCCGGTGACCGGCCGTCGTCAGCGTGACGGATGAGCGATGCGCCGTGGACCCCTGTGATGAACTGTCACGTGCCGGGACCGCTCCCGCGGCGGCTCATGATCGCCACCGCCCTTCGGTCACTTGACGCAAGCACCGGCAATGGGTTGCATACGTTCTGTGATCGTGCACCCTGCTCCATCTTCCTGTTCCCCCACGTCCTCCCCGACGTCACTCCGAGCAGGGAGCGCCGCGCCGTGGACCCGGTGATCGTCGTCGGAGCGGGGCCCGTCGGGCTCACGCTGGCACTGGCGCTGGCGCGTCAGGACGTGCCGTGCGTGGTCCTGGACGAAGGGCCGGGCAAGGACGAACCCCGTCCCGCCCGCACCGTCGTGCTGCGCGAGGACACCGCCGCGCTGATGGAGCGGCTGACCGGGCTGTCCCTCGACCACGCGGGGTTCCGTTGGGCCGGATGGCGGTCGATGCGGCGCAAGCAGGTGACGAACGAGGTCGCCTTCGAGGACGCCGAGGCCGCTCCCCTGCACATCGCCCAGCACGTCCTGACCGGCGCGCTGCGTGCCGCCCTGGAGAACGAACGGCTCGTCAGAATCGCCGTGGACAGCCGGCTGGACACCATGGAGCAGGAACGGTCCGGCGTCACCGCCCACACCCGGGGCGCCTCCGGCACCTGGTGGCGCGGCAGTTACCTGGTCGGCTGCGACGGCCCCCGCTCCACCGTGCGCAAGCTCCAGGACATCCGCTTCCCCGGCCGCACCGCGGTGGAACGTCACGCCGTCGCCGCCCTGCGCACCGAGCTCCCCTGGCAGGACGAGGCGCTGCTGCACCGCTCCCCGCCGTGGCGCACCTCCGGTCCCTTCGCCGGGGAGATCACCGCCCGGCCGCTGCCGGACGAGGTGTGGCGGCTGGACTGGCTGCTGCCGCCGGGCAAGGACCTGGTCACCCCCGAGATGCTGCTCACCCGCATCCGGGAGACCCTGGCCGGCTGGAACGGCGGCACGGTGCCCCCGTACGAGCTCCTCGACACCGGCGTGCACACCGTCCACCACCGGCTGGCCCGGCGCTGGCGCGCCGGCCGCGTCTTCCTCGCCGGGGACGCGGCCCACCTGCTCGGCGCGCTGGGCACGCACGGGCTGGACGAGGGGCTGCGCGATGCCGACAACCTCGCCTGGAAACTCGCCCTCGCCTGGCACCACGGCCCGCACGAGGCACTGCTCGACAGCTACCAGACCGAGCGCCGCGCCCTCGTCGCCTCCCGGCTGCGCGCCGCCGACCAGGCACTGCCGCTGCTGCGCGGCGGCGGAGGGCTGCGCACCTACGTCCCCGGCTCCTCGCGCAGCCTCGACACGCTCCTGATGGACGGTCACCTCGGGCGTGGAGCACTGGGTGCGCCCGGCACGTACGCCGACTCACCCCTCGCGCCCGGCCGTCTGGAGGGCGAGACCCCGGTCGCCACGGCCCCGGGGGCGACCGTCACGGACGTGATCGTCACCGCCGAGGACGGCACCTTCGTCCGCCTCCGGGACCGGCTCGGGCGAGGCGCCCTGCTGGTGGTGCTGATCGCACCGGGCACGGGGGTGTGGGAACGCCGCCACTGGGTGTCCGCCGGGATCATGCCGCGCCTGGCGGCCGCCGTCTCCGCGCTGCCGCACCGCGCGGAACTGCTGGTCGCCGAGAGCTATCCGGGCGCGGCGGCCCACACGGTCCTGCTCGTCCGCCCCGACGGCCACCTCGTCACCGCCCTGAGCGGCGTCCGCCCGGCGGACATGTACGCGGCGGCGGAGACGGCCCTGGGCGGGCCGGCGACCGGGACGACGTCGGAGGCCGGCGCCGACGCCGAGTCGGGGGCGCGGGAGGACGCGGGGGCGGGGTCGCGGTGAGGCGCGAGGTCCGGCTCGGGGCAAGAGCGTCCCAAGCCCCGCGCCCGCTCACGTAACCCGCCCCCGACTCCGCCGAATGGCGGAGTGCGCCGAGCGCGAGGCGGCGGACGGATCCCCGCTTCACGGCGACTCTGAGCGCGAGCGCGAGGGCGCGACGGGCGGAGCACCCGGTCGAGATGGACGCGCTGAGCGCGGGTTCTTCCGCGGCGGCGAGGCCCACCCGGGCGCTCCGGCGCACGCCCGGCCCGCACCATGGTGCGACCACCCGCGCCTGCCGCCCCGCACCCGGCGCGTCCCCCGTGTCCCCGGCGCGGACGCCGGAGCGCCCGCGCCACGCCGGCGTCCACATCGTGGCGACCGGTTGAACCCGGTCGCAGCCCCATGGTGTACTCCCGCTCATGACCGACACCCGCGTGCGCCTGTGGCGGAGGGTCCACATGGACCTCGTCCGTTACGCGGGCTGCGTGTGTCGCCCGTCCTGTTGATTCGCGACGTTGCCCCTTCTTTCCGCGCGCCCCGACCGTCCGTCCCGGACGGCGTCGTCACCGCGCGTGTTCCGCGACTTCACCTCCAGGACGGTGCACATGTCTGTCTCCTCCGCTGCCCCTGCGTCCGTCTCCGCGTCCGCGCCGACGCAGGCCGAACTCCTCGACTTCGTACGGCGTGCCGTCGCCGACGCCGATCTGATCGCCTCGCTCCCCCTCGACCCCGAGGGGCGCACCTGGGTCCGGCTCGAGGGGCCGGGCGGCAGCGAGGCCTGGCTGATCGGCTGGCCGCCCGGCACCGGCACGGGGTGGCACGACCACGCGGACTCCGTCGGCGCGTTCATGACCGCGTCGGGCGAGCTGCGGGAGAACTCGCTCGCCGTGCGGCTCCCCACCGACGGCTGGACGACCCTCGAACTCACCGAGGGCGTCGACCGCGAGCGGCGGCTGGCGACCGGACAGGGCCGTGCCTTCGGCCGGCACCATGTGCACGAGGTGCTGAACGAGTCGACGGACCGGCATGCGATCTCCGTGCACGCCTACTACCCGCCGCTGCCGCGCATCCGCCGCTACAGCCGCACCGCCCAGACCCTGCGCCTGGAGCAGGTGGAGCGCCCGGAGGACTGGCAGTGAGCGGATCGGAAACCGAGGGGCACGCCGCCCGGAACGGCGGCCGGCAGCCCGGCATCGACGAGCTGCTGCAGCGCGTCCGCGCCGGATACACCCGTGTCGAGGCCCAGGAGGCGTACGACGCCTGGCGGGCCGGTGACGCGCTGCTCGTGGACATCCGCTACGCCGCGTTGCGGGAGCGGGACGGGCTGATCCCCGGCGCGACGGTCGTCGAGCGCAACGAACTGGAGTGGCGGCTGGACCCACGCGGCAGCCACCGCCTTCCCGAGGCCACCCACCACGACCTGCGCGTGGTCGTCATCTGCAACGAGGGGTACGCCTCCAGCCTGGCCGCGGAGTCGCTCCACCGGCTGGGGCTGCACCGGGCCACCGATCTGGTCGGCGGCTTCCAGGCCTGGCGGGCGGCAGGGCTTCCGGTGACGACGGCAGCCGCGTAGCCGGTAGTGCCCGGGCGCTCGCTCAGTACCCCTCGTCACCGAGGAACTCGGTGTCCTCGCCCTCCTCCTCCAGCGCCTGACGGACCACGCGCAGGGCGAGGCCCTCCGGGTAGCCCTTGCGGGCGAGCATGCCGGCGAGGCGGCGTATCCGCTTGTCGCGGTCGAGCCCGCGGGTGGCGCGCAGCTTACGGGCGACCAGTTCGCGGGCGGTCTCCTCCTCCTGCTCGGAGTCGAGCCGGGAGACGGCCTCGTCGATCAGGGCGGAGTCGACGCCCTTGGTGCGCAGCTCCCGCGCGAGGGCGCGCCGGGCCAGCCCTCGGCCGTGGTGCCGGGACTCCACCCAGGCGTCCGCGAAGGCACTGTCGTTGATCAGTCCGACCTCCTCGAACCGGGACAGCACCTCCTCGGCGGCCTCGTCGGGGATCTCCCGCTTGCGGAGGGCGTCGGCGAGCTGCTTCCGGGTGCGCGGGGTCCCGGTGAGCAGCCGCAGGCAGATCGCCCGCGCCCGCTCCACCGGGTCCCCCGGAGGTTCCTCCCGCTCTGCCCTCACCGAGTCGGAGGCGCCTCCGTCCGCCGCGGCCGCCTCGCCGAAGGAGCGGCGTCGGCGGCCACGCCCACCGTGCGGCCCGCCGTCACGCGAGCCACCCGTCCGTGCCGTACGACCGCCGCGTCGCCGGCCTCCGCCACCGCCCGCTTCCGGGAGGCCGGGGTCCGCGTCGTCGTACGCCGTGTCACCGCCGACGGCCGGGTCGTCGCCGCCCACGGCGTCCCTCCCCCGTGGGACACCGGGAGCGTCGTACTCGTACTCGGCCCAGTCCGTTCGTCGGGTCACGGGTCAGCTCTTGGCCGCCGCGGCCTTGGACTTGGAGCCCTTGGCCGCCGGGGCCGGCACCGCCGCGGGCTCGGCCGGAGCGGCGGCGTCCGCGCCTGCCTCGGCAGCGGCCTCCTCGGGCCGTACGCCGACGCCCAGCTTCGTGAGGATCTTCTTCTCGATCTCGTTGGCGAGGTCGGGGTTGTCCTTCAGGAAGTTGCGGGCGTTCTCCTTGCCCTGGCCGAGCTGGTCGCCCTCGTACGTGTACCAGGCGCCGGCCTTGCGGACGAAGCCGTGCTCCACGCCCATGTCGATCAGACCGCCCTCACGGCTGATGCCCTGGCCGTAGAGGATGTCGAACTCGGCCTGCTTGAAGGGCGGCGCGACCTTGTTCTTGACGACCTTGCAGCGGGTGCGGTTGCCGACCGCCTCGGTGCCGTCCTTGAGGGTCTCGATACGACGGATGTCGATGCGCACGGAGGCGTAGAACTTCAGCGCGCGGCCACCGGTCGTGGTCTCCGGCGAGCCGAACATCACGCCGATCTTCTCGCGGAGCTGGTTGATGAAGATCGCGGTGGTCTTGGACTGGTTGAGCGCGCTGGTGATCTTCCGCAGCGCCTGGCTCATCAGGCGGGCCTGCAGACCCACGTGGCTGTCGCCCATCTCGCCCTCGATCTCCGCGCGGGGCACGAGCGCCGCGACGGAGTCGATGACGATGAGGTCGAGGGCACCGGAGCGGACCAGCATGTCCACGATCTCCAGGGCCTGCTCGCCGTTGTCCGGCTGGGACAGGATGAGGTTGTCGATGTCGACGCCGAGCTTCTTCGCGTACTCGGGGTCGAGGGCGTGCTCCGCGTCCACGAACGCGACCTGGCCGCCGGCCCTCTGCGCGTTCGCCACCGCGTGCAGGGTCAGGGTCGTCTTACCGGAGGACTCCGGTCCGTAGATCTCCACCACACGGCCGCGCGGCAGGCCGCCGACGCCGAGGGCCACGTCGAGCGCGGTCGACCCGGTCGGGATGACCTCGATGGGCTCCTTCGACCGCTCGCCCATGCGCATGACCGCGCCCTTGCCGAATTGCCGTTCAATCTGTGCGAGCGCGGCGTCGAGCGCCTTCTCGCGGTCGGTTCCTGCCATGGGTTCCACCCGGTTTGCTTGAGTCGATCGCTTCACGTCAAAGACGCTAACGCCTGCCACTGACAACGCGCCCCGACGCACGTCCGGCCTGTGGATAACCCGGGCCCATACCCGCCCCGACTGGGGCAGAACGCCCGGCGTTGAGCCTCACCGGCTCCCCCATAAGAATAGATGTTCGATTTTCGTGTCAAGCCGCACCGCCGGGGATCCGCACCCCGCGACGTCACAAGCCCCGGCCCCTCACGACCCGGCCGCCCCGCCGTCACCAGGCCCGGCCGCACCGGCCGCACCGGAGCCGGCCGTCCCCGCGCCGGCCACCCCGGCCCCGGCCGCCCGCTCGGCACCGTCACCCTCCGGGCGCCGCTGGGCCCACAGCCCCCGGACCCGCCGGCCGAAGGCACTCGTCCCGCCCGAGCCGCGATGCCCGAGCACCCGCGGGTCGTCGGTGACGTCGTACCGCTTCACGTACGCGCCGAGGAACGCCTGGAGCGTGGCGACGGCTGGAATGGCGATCAGGGCGCCGACCGCGCCGAGCAGGGCCGTGCCCGCGACGACCGAGCCGAAGGCGACCGCCGGGTGGATGTCGACGGTCCGGGCGGTCAGCTTGGGCTGCAGCACATAGTTCTCGAACTGCTGGTAGACGACGACGAACACCAGCACCCACACCGCGTACCAGGGCGCGACCGTGAAGGCGATCAGCATGGGCAGCGCGCCCGCCAGATACGTGCCGATGGTGGGGATGAACTGCGAGACCAGACCGACCCACACGGCCAGCACGGGGGCGTAGGGCACGTCGAGGAACTCGAGCAGGACGTAATGCGCGAGGCCGGAGACCAGGGCCATCAGGCCGCGGGAGTAGAGGTAGCCGCCGGTCTTGTTCACGGCGATCTCCCAGGCGCGCAGCACCTCGGTCTGCCGGGCCGGCGGCAGGACGGAGCAGATGGCGCGGCGCAGCCGGGGCCCGTCGGCGGCGAAGTAGAACGAGAACAGGGCGACGGTGAGCAGCCGGAAGAGCCCGCCGAGCACCTGGGCGGACACGTCCAGGACGCCGGTGGCGCTGTTCTGCACGTAGTTGCGCAGCCAGTCGGACCGCAGCAGGTTCTCCTGGATGTCGACGCGCCGCAGTTCGGTGTGGAAGTGGGTGTTGATCCAGTTGATCACCGAGTCGAGGTACTGCGGGAAGTCCTCGACGATCTTGATGATCTGCTCCGCGAGCATCGAGCCGAGCAGCGTGACGAAGCCCGCGCCCACGACCAGGACGCCCACGAAGACGAGGAAGGTGCCGAAACCCCGGCGCACCCCGCGCGCGGCCATCCAGCTCACCGCGGGTTCCACGGCGAGCGCAAGGAAGAACGCGATCAGGATGTTGATCAGCAAACCGGTGAGCTGGTGGAAGGCCCAGCTGCCGAGCTGGAAGACGGCGATCAGCGCGAGCGCGAGCACCATGGCGCGCGGCAGCCATCGCGGCATCCGGGCGTGGGCCCGGGGCGCGGGGTCCGCCGGCGGGCCGGCGGGCGGGGGCGCGCCGGGCGCGGTCGTGTTCTGGCCGGCGGGCCCGGTTTCGTCGGTGGCTGCCACGGCCCAAGTCTCACCCACGGCCACGACAACTGTCCGCTCCCGTGGGGCTTATGTGACGATCAGCGCAGTTCCCGGGGGACGTCCATGACGGAGCAGACCACCTGCCAGACGTCCTTGGCGTCCCAGCCGGCCGCCAGCGCCTCGTGGACGGTACGTCCGCCGAGTTCGGACATGACATGGTCGCGCGCGAAGGTGTCGGCGTACCCCGCGCCGAAGTACTCCGTCATGCGCTCCCAGAAAACCGTCAACCGCATGCCCCCAGTATCCCGCCTGCGAGGGTGACGCCCTGCCACGGGCCCTGGGGGGCTCCGCCGTGCCCCTACGGTCGGTGCCATGGCCGACATCGCAGCCGTACCGCTCACCCCGGCGTCCCCTCCGGGCGGCACGCTCGCGCGCGCGGAGCGCTTCGTGTGGCTCACCGCGCGCGTACTGGAGCAGCGCCTGTTCGCCCATCACTTCCGGGAGGGCGCCGCGGGACCTGTGGAGACCGCCCTCGATGCGTACCGGAACGACGACGGCGGCTACGGCCACGCCCTGGAGCCCGCCCTGCGCGGACCGGCCAGCCTGCCCGCGCACACGGCACGCGCGCTGCACGTGCTGGACGCCGTGGGGCGCTGCGACGCGCGTCGCGCGGAGGACGTGTGCCGGTATCTCACGTCCGTCTCCACGGCGGAGGGCGCGCTTCCGGCCGTAGGCAGGCGCGCGAACGACGGTGGGGCGGCAGGACTCCCCGGGTCGCTGTCGGCCACCGCCCCGGTGGTGGGGCTGCTGCACCGCAACGAGGTGTGGCACCCGTGGCTGTTCCGCGCGACCGACTTCTGCCGCCAGGCCGTGGAGTCGCTGAAGACGGCGCGTCCCGGTGACGTGAAGGCCGCGGTGCTCTTCCTGGACCACGCCCCGGACCGCACCCGCGCGGAGGCCGCCGCCGAGCGGCTGGGCCGCCTGGTACGGCGGGCACGGCTGGCGGTGCTCGACCCGGACGGCTCGGACCACGCCACCGCCGAGCGCCGTTTCCCCCACGACTACGCGCCGACCCCGGACTCACTGGCGCGCGCGTGGTTCACCGACGCGGAGACGGACCGATCCCTGGACGCCCTCGCTGCCGGGCAGCAGGACGACGGAGGCTGGCCCGCCCGCCGGCTGCCGGGCACCCCGGAACCCGCCCCGGGCGCGCTCCTGGAGACTCGCTCCATCCACACGATCGAGGCGCTACGCACCCTGACCGCGTACGGCCGCCTCGCCTGAGGCGGCGTCCGACAACCGCCAGGAAGCCGGACGAGGCGCCCGTCCTCCGTCCGGGACGGCCCGAGGCACTGCACACCTGGCCGCACACAGCCCCGCCTGAGGTGGCCGCGGGAGGCTGGGCGAGGCACCCGCCTCACCCGCCCAGCGCCCGCACCCCCGCCGTCACGAGCACGGCCGCCGCCACCACGAGCAGGAACGGCGCGCGCAGCAGAAGGGCCACGGCGGCGGCCGCCAGACCGGCCGCGCGCGCGTCCAGCACCAGGGCGCGCCCGTCCGCGAAGGCCTGCTGGGCCGTGAGGGCGGCGAGCAGGGCGACGGGGAGCAGCGCGGCGAGGCGCCGGACCAGGGGCCGTTCGAGGACGCCCGCGGGCACCAGCAGCCCGGCGAGCTTCACGGCGTAGCAGCCGACGACGGTCAGGCCGATCGCGAGCCAGATGTTCACCGCTCCCCCTCCTTCGTGTGAGCGCGCGGGGCGGTCCTGCGGCCGTGCGCCCACAGGACGACCGGTGCC
Organism: Streptomyces werraensis; assembly: GCA_014656175.1. Lineage (GTDB taxonomy): Bacteria > Actinomycetota > Actinomycetes > Streptomycetales > Streptomycetaceae > Streptomyces > Streptomyces werraensis. The sequence continues at coordinate 26,556 of BNBX01000002.1, read as the reverse complement.
GCCAGAGCGGCCACCAGGACCGGGACACCGGCGGGCAGCACGGGCAGCAGGCCGAGCCCCAGCAGTACGGCGAGCGCGGCGACGGCCCGCTCGGTGCCGGTGCGCAGCATGGGGGCGAGCAGCGCCAGGAACACGGCGGGACCTGCCGCGTCCAGGCCCCACGCCTCGGTGTCACCGATGGCGTCCGCGCCCAGCGCGCCGAGCAGCGTGGTGAGGTTCCACAGGACGTAGAGGCTGAGTCCGGTGACCAGGAAGCCGATGCGGGCGGCGCGGCGGGTGGGCTGGGCGAGCGAGACGGCGGTGGTCTCGTCGATCACCCACTGCGCGGCGAACGGCCGCACCGCGCGGGGCAGCGCCAGCAGCTGCGACAGCCGCAGTCCGTAGAAGGCGTTGCGCACGCCGAGGAAGAACGCGCCCGCGGCGGCCGTGACGGCGCCGCCGCCCGCAGCGAGTGCTCCCACCAGGGCGAACTGGGAGGCGCCGGTGAACACCAGCAGGCTGAGCGCGCAGGTCTGGAGCAGACTGAGCCCGCTGCCCGCCGAGGTCACGCCGAAGGCGAACCCGGAGAGTCCGACTGCGACCCCGACGCCGAGGGCGTCCCGTACCACGGCGCCGTCCGGCTTCCCTCCGCCCCGGACGCCCTCGGGCGGGGTGTGTTCTCCGTCGGACGGTATGTCCGCGTGCTCGTGCTCTGCTGTCCGTTCCACTGCCACACCCCGGACGCTACGGAAAGGTCCCCGCGCGCGTCTTGTACGTTCTTGCGCTCGCGCTGGTAGGCGCCCGGCGGGACACCGACGATGCGGCTGAAGTGCCGGTTGAGGTGCGGCTGGTCGGTGAACCCCACGGTGGCGGCCGCCTCGGACGGTGTCGTCCCCGCGTCCAGCAGCCGCCGGGCGCGCCGTACGCGCGCGTCGGTGAGCCAGGTGTGCGGGGGCATGCCGTAGGTGTCGCGGAAGGCGCGCAGCAGGGCGAACGGGCTCGTGCCGAGGCCGGCGGCGAGCTGCTCCAGGGTGGGCGGCGCGGCCATGCGCTCCTCGAGCACGGCACGCGCGCGTGCCGCGGTCCGGGCGCCGGCCGTGCGGACCTCGCGCCGGGGCAGCGTGCCGCCGTTCAGCCGCAGCAGCCGGGTCACCGCGACCCGCAGCAGGGTGTCGGCGGCGAGCGCGTTGCCCTCGTCGGTGGCCCGCAGCACCTGGTGGACGAGCCGGACGGTGTACGGGTCGTCGAGGACCGGGGTGACGAAGCCCGGGGTGCCGCGCAGGGTGGTGGTCTCGGCGGCGATCGCGGCCACGACGTCCGGCGACGGGTAGACGGCGCCGTACTGCCAGCCCTCCGGGACGCCCGCCCGGCCGGTGTGGGGCGTGTCCGGGTTCACCAGGGCGAGGGCGCCCGCGCCCGCGTACTGGTCGCCGCTCCCGTGGTGGAAGACCTCCACGCCGTCGGCGATGGCGGCGATCACGAAGTGTTCGTGGGTGTGCCGGACGAACGACTTGCGGATGTAGCGGGCACGCAGCAGGTCGACCCCGGGCAGTTCCTCGTACCGCCAGTGCCGCGCCCGTTCCTCACGCGTTTCCGCCATACCGTCATTGTCACGCGGCCCGGCCGGCGCCCCGGACCGGCCCGGTGTCAGTGGCCGGGTGCACGATGGACGCATGGTCAGCGATCCGCGCCGCGCCCTGGACGGCTTCTCCCCCGCGACCCGTGGCTGGTTCACGGGGGCCTTCTCCGCGCCCACGGCCGCCCAGGCCGGCGCCTGGCAGGCCATCGGGGCGGGCTCGGACGTGCTGGTGGTGGCGCCGACCGGTTCCGGCAAGACGCTGGCCGCGTTCCTCGCCGCCCTGGACCAGCTGGCCTCGACGCCCCCGCCGGCCGACCCCAGGAAGCGCTGCCGGGTGCTGTACGTCTCGCCGCTGAAGGCCCTCGCCGTGGACGTCGAGCGCAATCTGCGCAGCCCCCTGACCGGCATCCGCCAGGAGGCCGTGCGCCTGGGAATGCCCGAACCCGAGGTGAAGGTCGGGATCCGCTCCGGCGACACCCCGCCCGCCGAGCGCCGCGCCCTCGCCACGCGGCCGCCGGACATCCTCATCACCACGCCCGAGTCGCTGTTCCTGATGCTGACGTCCGCCACGCGCGACGCGCTCGCGGGCGTGGAGACGGTGATCCTCGACGAGGTGCACGCGGTCGCGGGCACCAAGCGCGGCGCGCACCTGGCCCTGTCCCTGGAGCGGCTCGACGAGCTGCTGCCGAAGCCGGCCCGCCGCATCGGCCTGTCGGCGACGGTGCGTCCCGTGGACGAGGTGGCCCGCTTCCTGTCCCCGCGCCGCAAGACGGAGATCGTGCAGCCCGAGTCGGGCAAGGAGTTCGACCTCTCCGTGGTGGTGCCGGTCGAGGACCTCGGCGAGCTGGGCGGCTCGCCGGTCTCCGAGAGTTCGGAGGGCGCGGAGAAGCCCTCCATCTGGCCGCACGTCGAGGAGCGGATCGCCGATCTGGTGCAGAGCCACCGCTCGACCATCGTGTTCGCCAACTCCCGCCGCCTCGCCGAGCGGCTGTGCAACCGGCTCAACGAGATCGCCTACGAGCGCGCCACCGGCGAGCCCCTCGACGAACATCACTCCCCCGCCGAGCTGATGGGCGGCTCCGGGGCCGCCCAGGGCGCGCCCGCGGTCATCGCTCGGGCGCACCACGGCTCGGTGTCCAAGGAGCAGCGCGCGCAGGTGGAGGAGGACCTGAAGGCGGGACGGCTGCCCGCGGTGGTCGCCACGTCCAGCCTGGAGCTGGGCATCGACATGGGCGCCGTCGACCTGGTGGTGCAGGTCGAGTCGCCGCCGTCGGTCGCCTCCGGCCTCCAGCGGGTGGGCCGCGCGGGACACCAGGTGGGCGCGGTGTCCACGGGCGTGGTGTTCCCGAAGTACCGGGGCGACCTGGTGCAGGCCGCCGTGGTGACCGAGCGGATGCGCACGGGCGAGATCGAGGCTCTGCGCGTCCCGTCGAACCCGCTGGACGTCCTGGCGCAGCAGGTCGTGGCGATGACGGCGATGGACACCTGGCAGTTCGACGACCTGCTGGCGGTGGTGCGCCGAGCGGCCCCCTTCGCCTCGCTGCCCGAGTCCGCGTTCACGTCCGTGCTGGACATGCTCGCCGGGCGGTATCCGTCGGACGCCTTCGCGGAGCTGCGTCCGCGCGTGGTGTGGGACCGGGTCACGGGCGAGATCACCGGCCGCCCGGGAGCCCAGCGCCTGGCCGTCACCTCGGGGGGCACGATCCCGGACCGCGGCCTGTTCGGCGTGTTCCTGGCGGGCGCCGACCCCAAGAAGGGCGGGGGCCGGGTCGGGGAGCTGGACGAGGAGATGGTCTACGAGTCGCGTGTGGGTGACGTCTTCACCCTCGGCACCAGCTCGTGGCGCATCGAGGACATCACGCGCGACCGGGTCCTCGTCTCCCCCGCGCCGGGCGTGCCGGGCCGGCTGCCGTTCTGGAAGGGCGACCAGCTGGGCCGCCCGCTGGAGCTGGGCCGCGCGCTGGGCGCGTTCCTGCGCGAGGTGGGCTCGCTGTCCGACGAGGACGCCCGGCTGCGGCTGCTGGCCGCCGGCCTGGACGCCTGGGCCGCGGACAACGTGCTGTCGTACCTGAGGGAGCAGCGCGAGGCCTGCGGGCACATCCCGGACGACCGCACGATCGTGGTGGAGCGGTTCCGCGACGAGCTGGGCGACTGGCGGGTGGTCGTCCACTCCCCGTTCGGCGCGCAGGTGCACGCCCCCTGGGCGCTCGCGCTCGGCGCGCGCCTGTCCGAGCGGTACGGCATGGACGCCCAGGTGATGCACGCCGACGACGGCATCGTCCTGCGCCTCCCCGACGCCGACCTGATGGGCCTGGACCTGCTCGACCAGGAGCCGGCGAAGGCCGGCGCGGAGTACGACGCGGACCAGGCCCCCGTGGGCGCCGCCGACGTCGTCTTCGACAAGGGCGAGGTCGACCAGGTCGTCACCGACCAGGTCGGCGGCTCGGCCCTCTTCGCCTCCCGGTTCCGTGAGTGCGCCGCCCGCGCGCTGCTGCTGCCGCGCCGCAACCCCGGCCGGCGCACGCCGCTGTGGCAGCAGCGTCAGCGCGCCTCCCAGCTGCTCCAGGTGGCCGGCGAGTTCGGGTCGTTCCCGATCGTCCTGGAGGCGGTCCGCGAGTGCCTCCAGGACGTGTTCGACGTCCCCGGCCTGGTCGAGCTGATGGGCGACCTTGAGTCCCGGAAGGTGCGGCTGGTCGAGGTCACCACGCCGGAACCGTCCCCGTTCGCCCGCTCCCTGCTGTTCGGGTACGTCGCCCAGTTCCTGTACGAGGGCGACTCCCCGCTCGCCGAGCGCCGTGCGGCCGCTTTGTCGCTGGACTCGCGGCTGCTCGCGGAGCTGCTCGGCCAGGCGGAGCTGCGCGAGCTGCTGGACGCCGAGGTGCTCACGGAGCTGGAGCGCGAGCTGCAGTGGCTCACCGAGGACCGGCGCGCGAAGGACGTGGAGAGCGTCGCCGACCTGCTGCGACTGCTGGGTCCGCTCACCGAGGCCGAGCTGGCCGAGCGGGGCGCCGAGCCGCAGTGGGCCCGGGAGCTGGCCTCCGCTCGGCGTGCCATCCGGGTGCGCGTCGCGGGCGAGGACCACTGGGCGGCCGTCGAGGACGCGGGCCGGCTGCGGGACGCCCTGGGCACGGCGCTGCCGGTCGGCGTGCCCGAGGCGTTCACGGAACCCGTGAAGGACCCCCTGGGCGACCTCCTCGCGCGGTACGCGCGCACGCACGGCCCGTTCACGTCGGCGACGGCGGCCGCCCGTTTCGGGCTGGGCGTGGCCGTCACCGAGGGTGCCCTGCAGCGCCTGGCGGCGGCCGGCCGGGTCGTGCAGGGCGAGTTCCACCCGGCCGGGATCGGACAGGAGTGGTGCGACGCGGCGGTGCTGCGCCGGCTGCGCCGCCGTTCCCTGGCCGCGCTGCGGCACGAGCTGGAGCCGGTTCCGCCCGCCGCGCTGGCACAGTTCCTCCCCCAGTGGCAGCACATGGGCAAGGGCCACTCCCTGCGCGGCGTCGACGGACTGCTGCGGGCCGTCGAGCAGCTGCAGGGCGCGTCCGTACCCGCCTCCGCCCTGGAGAAGCTGGTCCTGCCGACCCGGGTGGCGAACTACGCCCCGGCCATGCTCGACGAGCTGACCGCGTCCGGCGAGGTGGTCTGGGCGGGTGCGGGTTCCCTGCCGGGCAAGGACGGCTGGGTCTCGCTGTATCTGGCGGACGCGGCTCCCTTGCTGCTGCCTCCCCCGCATCCGCTGGAGACGACCGCGCTGCACGAGTCGGTGCTGGCCGCCCTGTCCGGCGGCTACGGCCTGTTCTTCCGTCAGATCGCCGACCAGGTCCGCGCCACCACGCACCCCGAGGCGAGCGACGTGCAGCTCGCCGACGCCCTGTGGGACCTCGCCTGGTCCGGGCGGCTCACCAACGACACGCTCAACCCGCTGCGCGCCCTGCTCGGTTCCGGCCGCACCGCTGGGTCCACGGCTCACCGCGCCAAGCGCGCGGTGCCGCGCGGACGCTACGGCTCCCTCACGGCGGCGGCCCGCAGCGCCTCCCGCACGGGCCCGCCCACGGTGGCCGGCCGCTGGTCGCTGCTGCCCGGCCGGGAGGGCGACGCCACGGTCCGCGCCCACGCCCTGGCCCGCACCTTGCTGGACCGGCACGGTGTGGTGACCCGGGGCGCCGTCGCGGCGGAAGGCGTCGAGGGCGGCTTCTCGGCGGTGTACCGGGTGCTGTCCGCCTTCGAGGAGACCGGGCAGGCCCGGCGCGGCTACGTGGTGGAGGGCCTCGGCGCCGCCCAGTTCGCGATGGACGGCGCCGTGGACCGCCTGCGCGCTGCGGCCAACGCCCGGGAGCGCGGCGAGGGGCACACGGCCCCGGACGCGCCCGCTCCGTTCGGCGGGCAGTCGGACCCGTACGGGCTGGGGCAGGGCACGGGCGACGCGTCGTACCTGCCCTCGCGGCCCGGTGAGTACGTCTCGCCGCGCGACCTCGCCGCCCAGGGCGCGCAGCCCTGGCAGAACGGCGGGGGGCCTTCGTACGACCCGTTCGCCGGACGCCGTACGGGGCCGGAGCGCGGCTCCCGGGCCGTCGTGCTGGCCGCGGCCGACCCGGCCAACGCCTACGGGGCGGCCCTGGGCTGGCCGGAGCCACCGGAGGGCGCGAGCCACAAGCCGGGCCGCAAGGCGGGCTCCCTGGTGGTGCTGGTGGACGGCGAGCTGACGCTTTACATGGAGCGCGGTGGCAAGACCGTGCTGGCCTGGCCCGCCGACCCCGGCGCCGACCCGGCCGACGACCCGAGGCTGCCGGTGGCCGCCGAGGCGCTCGCGAACGCCGCCCGCGCGGGCTCCCTCGGCACGGTGACCGTGGAGCGCGTCAACGGCTCCCCGGCGCTGTCGTCCCCGCTGGGCGCCCTCCTGGAGACCGCGGGCTTCGTGGCCACGCCGAGGGGGCTGCGGCTGCGCGCCTGACCGTGTCCGGGCCGGCCGTGTCACTCTTGACGCATGCCCGAAGGAGACACGGTCTGGCAGGCCGCGCGACGGCTGCACGACGCCCTCGCGGGCAGAGTCCTGGTCCGCAGCGATCTGCGCGTGCCCCGCTTCGCCACGTCCGACCTCACCGGACGCTCGGTACTGGACGTCACGGCACGCGGCAAGCACCTGCTGACCCGGATCGAGGGCGGCCTGACGCTGCACTCGCACCTGCGGATGGACGGCTCGTGGCGGATCTTCGCGCCCGGGCAGCGCTGGAACGGCGGCCCGGCGCACCAGATCCGCGCCGTCCTCGCCAACGCCGAGCGCACTGCGGTCGGCTACCGGCTTCCGGTACTGGAGCTGATCCGCACCGAGGACGAGGAGGACCGCGCGGTCGGCCACCTCGGCCCCGACCTGCTGGGCCCCGACTGGGACGCCGACATCGCGCTCGTCAACCTCGGGAAGGACCCCGAACGCGAACTCGGCGAGGCCCTGCTGGACCAGCGGAACCTCGCGGGCATCGGCAACGTGTTCAAGAGCGAGCTGTGCTTCCTGCTCAACGTCACGCCCTGGCTCCCCGTCGGCGAGCTGCCCGCCGACCGCATGGCGAGCCTCCCGGAGCTGGCGAGGAAGCTGCTGGAGTTCAACCGCGACCGCCCCATCCGCAACACCACGGGCCGACGCGGCCAGGACCTCTACGTGTACGGCCGCGCCCGCCGCCCCTGTCTGCGCTGCGGGACACCGATCCGGGTGGCCGAGCAGGGCGACGGCTCACGCGAACGCCCCACGTACTGGTGCCCCGTCTGCCAGCCGGGACCGGCCCCCGATCCCGCGCCACGAGGCCGCCGAAGCCCCGCCCGCTAGCCGGCCGGGGCGTCACTCCGTACCGCGGAGGCCGGCCGGGGCGTCACTCCGCCCCGGGCCTACGAGCGGCACGCCAGGCCCGACGCCATCGCCCGGCGGCGAGCGCCCCGTCCGCCCGCGCCTTGGGCAGACAGTGCACCGGAAGCACGCTGAGTCCCCATCCGCCGGCCGCGACCACGCCTTCCAGGGCTCCGGCGTCGGGCGCGAGCAGCAGCCGTGCCGCCGCCCACCACCACAGGGCCGTGAGCGCCGCGCCGGCGGCGCACCGGCAGATCCCCGGCACGGTCCTCCGCACAGGGGCCTGCCCGGCGCCCCGCGGCCGGGTCACCCGTTCGCGGCCTGGAACATCCAGTGGTGCTTCTCGAGGTCGGCGGTGATGGTGATGAAGATGTCCTGGGTCACCGGGTCGGGCTCCTCGGTCGCCGCGATCCGCTCCCGCATGCGGGCGATCACCGCGCCCAGGGCGTCCACCAGCGCGCTCACCGCCGCCGCGTCGTCCACCCAGCCCTCGGGCGTGACGCCGATGCCGCTGCCGACGGCCACGGTCGCGGCCCGCCCGTCGGGCGAGACGCCCAGGGCCGCGGCGCGCTCGGCCACCGTGTCGGAGTGACCGCGCGCGGTGGTCACGACCTCGTCGAGCTGGAGATGGACGGAGCGGAAGCGTGGTCCGACCACGTTCCAGTGGATCTGCTTGGCCACCAGGGAGAGGTCGACCAGATCGACCAGGGCGCCCTGCAGTGCCTCAGAAACGGTCTTCAGGTTCTCGTCGGACAACGGGCTCTTCACGACGTACATCCGCACCTCCGTGGCTGGTCCCCCGTCTCCGTCTCCACCATGACGGCCCGCCGCCGCACCGGCAAACGCAGCCCTGCCCCGCTCCCCACGACTCCCCGGGCATGCGAAAACCCCGGCGGCACCCCTCCTGAATCCTCAGGAGGAGCCCTCACCGGGGCATCTCACACCTTCACACCGCGCAGGGCGCCGGAGACCGGGCTCAGGCGGCGACGACGTCCACCGCCTCGGCGGGCGCCTTGATGGTCACCCGTTCCGGTGGCACACCGGTCACCGACACGGAACCCAGCATCGGTCGAACCGGCGTGGGTACGGGCTCGCTTGGGGTCGCTGCAGCAGACTGGGCCAGCTCGGCGAGAGCGAGTTCGTCGCTCACTTCCCGCATGAGCTCGGACATCCGTACGTCCAACGCGTCGCAGATCGCGGAGAGCAGCTCGGAGGAAGCCTCCTTCTGCCCCCGCTCCACCTCGGAGAGATAGCCGAGCGAAACTCGGGCGGACGAGGAGACTTCGCGCAGAGTACGGCCCTGGCGCTGGCGCTGCCGACGCAGCACGTCACCCAGCAGGCGACGGAGCAGAATCATCGGTGGCTCCCTCCTCGGACCGCGTAGCCGCATCCTTCTCGCCCCACCGTACCGCCTCGCGCCGCGGCCGTGCGGGGAGCGATGTCGTGTTCACTCTGGGCTGCAAACATCAAAACCCCCCGTTCCGTTCCGTATCCTGTGCCCGCTCATTCCCGGTCTGTTCGCCCGCAAGCTCCGCGAGGAGCAGTGCGAGTACGCTCCGTACACTCTCCATACGAATTTCCGCGCGGTCGCCGTTCAACCGCAGCTGGCGCACTTTTCCGCCAGAGGCGGAACCGTCGCCGTCCGCGGAGGGGCCGTCCACGGCCACGTACACCGTTCCGACGGCCTGTCCGTCCTGGGGGTCGGGGCCGGCCACCCCGGTGGTGGCGATGCCCCAGTCGGCGCCGAGTGCTGTGCGCACTCCGGCCGCCATCTGGGCCGCCACCTGCGGATCCACCGCTCCGCGCTGGGCCAGCAGAGTGGCGTCCACGCCCAGCAGCCGGTGCTTGAGCTCGGTGGCGTAGGCCGTCACCGAGCCCCTGAAGACCTTGGACGCCCCGGGTACGGAGGTGATCTCCGCCGCCACCAGGCCACCGGTCAGCGACTCGGCGACCGCGAGCGTCCCGCCCTTCACGGTGAGTAGTCGCACCACCTCGGTGGCCGTTGAACTCACTCTTCCGTCTCCTCCAACGCCGCCTTGCGCTCGGCGATTCCCTGTCTGCGGAGCACAATGGCCTGTTTCACATAGTCGAGTCCGGTCGCCACGGTCAGTACCACCGCCGCGGCCATCACCCACCACCGCAGCGTCGCCAGCCACCCGGTCAGCGCCAGCACGTACATGCCGACGGCGACGCCCTGGGTGAGGGTCTTGAGCTTGCCGCCGCGGCTGGCCGGGATCACCCCGTAACGGATGACGAGGAAACGCAGCAGGGTGATGCCGAGTTCCCGGCCGAGGATCACGCCCGTGACCCACCACGGCAGGTCGCCCAGCGCGGACAGGCAGATCAGCGCCGCCCCCATGATGGCCTTGTCGGCGATGGGGTCGGCGATCTTCCCGAAGTCGGTGACCAGGTTGTAGGTGCGCGCCAGATGACCGTCGAACAGATCGGTGATCATGGCGATGGCGAAAGCCGCCCAGGCGAGCGAGCGCCACGCCGGGTCGTAGCCGCCGTCGGCCAGCATCAGCATGACGAACGCCGGTACCAGCAGCAGCCGGAGCATGGTCAGCAGGTTGGCGATGTTCCAGACGCTGGCCTGGTCGACGGCCGCCGCTGCGATCTTCCCGCCGCGCGGAGCCCGCGTGGAACCCTGTGCCCCTGCGGTCCCGCCGCTCCCGTCAGTGGGCTGCTGCGGTGAGGAAGGAGCCGCGGGGCGGACCTCCTCGGGGCCCGGCACCTCACGCCGTGCCCGCCCGTCCCCGGAGTCGCCCGGAGCCGTGTCCCTGGCCTCCCGCGCGAGCGCGCGGCCGGACGCCGGTGTCAGGCCCCCGGACGCGGGGCCCTTCGCCCTCCTCGCGCCGGAGGGGCCACCTGCCGCCGATGCCGGGACACCCGTCATCTGCCCGCCTCCTCGATGCGCGCGGGCGAGCCCTCGAAGAGCGGCTCGGCCACCAGGTCGACACCTTCCGTGCCGACCACCTTCGCCTCGACCATACGGCCGACACTCAGTCCCTCGCCGCTGGTGAGCAGCACTTGGCCGTCCGTCTCGGGAGCCTGGTGCGCGGCACGGCCGTACACGCCCTCCTCCTCGTCGACGGACTCCACCAGGACGTGCACGGTTTCGCCGACCCGCTCCTCGGCGCGCTGCGAGACGAGTTCCTCGGCCAGCCGGGAGACGCGGGCCAGCCGCTCGGCGACCACGTCCTCGTCCAGCTTGCCGTCGTAGCCCGCGGCCTCGGTGCCCTCCTCGTCGGAGTAGCCGAACACGCCGATGGCGTCGAGCCGGGCGTGGTTCAGGAAGCGTTCCAGCTCGGCGAGGTCGGACGCGGACTCGCCGGGGAAGCCGACGATGAAGTTGGAGCGCACGCCGGCCTGGGGCGCCTTGCTCCGGATGGTGTCGAGCAGCTCCAGGAAGCGGTCGGTGTCGCCGAAGCGGCGCATGGCGCGCAGCACGTCGGGCGCGGAGTGCTGGAAGGAGAGGTCGAAGTAGGGGGCGACCTTGGGGGTGGAGGTCAGCACGTCGATCAGACCGGGCCGCATCTCGGCCGGCTGGAGGTAGCTGACGCGCACCCGCTCCAGGCCGTCGACCTCGGCGAGTTCGGGCAGCAGGGACTCCAGCAGGCGGATGTCGCCGAGGTCCTTGCCGTAGGAGGTGTTGTTCTCGGAGACCAGCATGATCTCCTTCACGCCCTGCTCGGCCAGCCACCGCGTCTCGTTGAGGACGTCGCTCGGGCGTCGGGAGATGAAGGAGCCGCGGAAGGAGGGAATGGCGCAGAAGGAGCAGCGCCGGTCGCAGCCGGAGGCCAGCTTCACCGAGGCGACCGGGGAGCCGTCCAGGCGGCGGCGCAGGGGCGCGCGGGGGCCCGAGGCGGGGGCGAGGCCGTCGGGCAGGTCGGCCGGGGCGTGCCCGGGCAGCGCGACGGCGGCGGCGGACTCCTGCCGCTCGGCCGGGCTGATGGGCAGCAGCTTGCGCCGGTCGCGCGGGGTGTGTGCGGCGTGGATGCCGCCGTTCAGGATGGTCTGCAGGCGGTCGGAGATGTCCGCGTAGTCGTCGAAGCCGAGCACGCCGTCGGCCTCGGGAAGGGCCTCGGCGAGCTCCTTGCCGTACCGCTCCGCCATGCAGCCGACGGCGACGACCGCCTGGGTTCTCCCGTGTCCCTTGAGGTCGTTGGCCTCCAATAGGGCGTCGACGGAGTCCTTCTTGGCGGCCTCGACGAATCCACAGGTGTTGACGACGGCGACGTCCGCGTCCTCGGCATCCTCGACGAGCTGCCAGCCGTCCGCCTCCAAACGGCCTGCGAGCTCCTCCGAGTCCACCTCGTTACGGGCGCAGCCAAGGGTGACCAGTGCGACGGTACGGCGTTCAGGCATGGGCTCAAGACTACTTCGTCCCGGCGACGCCCCATGTCGACGGGGTTGGCCGGACCCGGCCAACCCCGTGGTGATCGCGTGTCCGAGCCGGTCACCCGGCTTCGGGGTCGCCCTTGGTGTAGGTGAGGCGCTCCACGGCGCCCGGCTGCCAGTCGTCCTCGATCTTCTTGCCGTTCACGAACAGGTCGAGGGCGCCCGCGTCGCCGAGAACCAGGTCGATCTTGGAGCTGTCCTGGAAGGTCTTGTCCTCGCCCTCCTTGAGCAGCTCGGCGAAGAGCACCTTGCCGTTGTGGTCCTTGGCGGAGATCCAGCTGGGTCCGTCGGCGGCGACGACCTTGACGGTCACCTTGTCCTGCGGGGCCGCGGCGATGGCGCTGTCCGAGGGTTCCGGCGCGGGCACGACGGGCTTGGCGGTCTTGCTGCTGGGGCTGGGCGTGGGCGACGCGGTCGGCTCGGTGTCGCCGGCGACGTTCGCCTCGCCGTCGTCGCCGTTGACCATCGTGAAGCCGACGAAGCCGATCACGACCACGATCGCGGCGACCATGGCGGCGGTCCAGTTGGGTCCGCGCCGCTCCGGACGGATGCGCTCCGCCTCGAAGAGGGGCGCGGCCGGGGTGGGCGCCGGGCGGCCGCCGCCGTTCTGGGCCTCGTACTGGGCGAGCAGCGGGGCCGGGTCGAGCTTCACGAACTTGGCCAGCGTACGGATGTGCCCGCGCGCGTACACGTCGCCGCCGCAGGGGGCGAAGTCGTCCCGCTCGATGGCGTGGACGATGCCGATGCGGACGCGGGTGGCGCTACTGACGTCGTCGACGGTGAGCCCGGCGGCGATGCGCGCCTGCTGCAGCGCACGGCCGACCGAGACGGAAGGGCGGTCTTCCTCGGAAACGTCTTCGAACGGACGCTCGTCTTCAGGGGAGTTGCCGATGGACACGGGGGCGCCTTTCGAGCGTGTAGCCGCCTGTGCTGGAGGTTCAGTCTAGGTGGGGTACGAAGGGGTGGGGCAACCGGGCGTTCGGACTTTGTACGCCATCGGAATGGCCCGACATTCCGATGGTCGTCCTGCTGTCTGACACTTCGTTCAACTTGACGTGTGCCGACGGGAAACGGTTGCTCGTTGATCGCTTACGGAAGGGTCACGATCACCCGGCCGGACGTCCCGGCGCGACGAACGTGTTCCCGCCGTCTACCCTTCAGACTCCCCGCGGATCAGCGCGAGCACGCCGTCCAGCTCATCAGGCTTCACAAGAACGTCACGAGCCTTCGAACCTTCGCTCGGTCCGACGATGTTACGGGACTCCATGAGGTCCATCAGCCGGCCAGCCTTGGCGAAGCCGACGCGCAGCTTGCGCTGGAGCATCGACGTGGACCCGAACTGGGTGGAGACGACCAGCTCGGCCGCCTGGCACAGCAGGTCGAGGTCGTCGCCGATGTCCTCGTCGATCTCCTTCTTCTGCTTGGTGCCGACGACGACGTCGTCCCGGAAGACCGGCGCCATCTGGTCCTTGCAGTGCTGGACGACCGCCGCGACCTCCTCCTCGGTCACGAACGCGCCCTGCATACGCGTGGGTTTGTTCGCACCCATGGGCAGGAAGAGTCCGTCGCCCTTGCCGATCAGCTTCTCGGCGCCGGGCTGGTCGAGGATGACCCGCGAGTCGGCGAGCGACGACGTGGCGAACGCCAGCCGCGACGGCACGTTCGCCTTGATCAGACCGGTGACGACGTCGACCGAGGGCCGCTGGGTGGCCAGCACCAGGTGGATGCCGGCCGCGCGCGCGAGCTGGGTGATGCGCACGATGGCGTCCTCGACGTCGCGCGGGGCGACCATCATCAGGTCGGCCAGCTCGTCCACGATCACCAGCAGGTACGGATACGGCTGGAGCTCACGCTCGCTGCCCTCGGGCGGCTTGACCTTGCCCTCGCGCACCGCGCGGTTGAAGTCGTCGATGTGCCGGTAGCCGTAGGCGGCGAGATCGTCGTAGCGCAGGTCCATCTCGCGCACGACCCACTGCAGCGCCTCGGCGGCCCGCTTGGGGTTGGTGATGATCGGCGTGATCAGGTGCGGAATGCCCTCGTACGCGGTCAGCTCGACCCGCTTGGGGTCGACGAGAATCATCCGGACGTCCTCGGGGGTCGCCCGCATCATGATCGACGTGATCAGGCAGTTGATGCAGGACGACTTGCCGGAGCCGGTGGCGCCGGCGACCAGCATGTGCGGCATCTTCGCGAGCGAATCCATGACGTAGCCGCCCTCGACGTCCTTGCCGAAGGCGACCAGCATCGGGTCGTCGTCCTCGGCGGACTCCGCGAGCCGCAGCACGTCGCCGAGGTTCACCATCTCCCGGTCGGTGTTGGGGATCTCGATGCCGACCGCGGACTTGCCGGGGATGGGGCTGATGATCCGCACGTCCGGGCTGGCGACGGCGTAGGCGATGTTCTTGGTGAGCGCGGTGACCCGCTCGACCTTCACGGCCGGGCCCAGTTCGACGACGTACCGCGTCACCGTCGGGCCACGGGTGAAGCCCGTGACGTCGGCGTCCACCTTGAACTCGGTGAAGACCTTCCGCAGCGCCTCCACTATGGCGTCGTTGGCCGCGCTGCGCGCCTTGCCGGGACCACCGCGGTGCAGCAGGTCCAGCGAGGGCAGGGAGTAGGTGATGTCGCCGGAGAGCTGCAACTGCTCGGCGCGCGGCGGCAGCTCACGGGGTTCGCGCGGCGGCGCCTTGGTCATGTCGAGCACGCCCGCGGGCGGCCGCTCCCGCTGCTCGGTGCCCTCGTCCTTCGCGGGCGCGTCCCGGCTGGTCTCGCCCTTCTTGGGCGTGTCGGGCCGCGGCCGGGCGGACGGGACCGGCGTCGGGGTGGTCGGCTCGTGGTCACCGGTGCTGACGCCCTGGGTGAGGTCGGCGACGACCGGGGAGGGCGGCATGCCGTGCAGCACGGCGCCGTCGAGCGCGGCGGCCGCGGCGGCGGCCACGTCCACGGCGTCCATCGGCCGGTTGGCGTCGGGCTGCGGCACCGCGGACCGGCGCGGGCGGCGCTGCCGCCGGGACAGCGCCGCCTCCTCCGCGCGCTCCGGGTCGTACTCCTCGGGCGCGGGGCGGCGCCTGCGGCGGCTCTGGGGCAGCGCCTCGCGCCACTGCTCCTCGTAGCGCTCGTCGTCCTCGCCGTACTCCTCCGGCTCGTGCACCAGGCCCAGCCGCACGCCGAGCTGACGCAGCCGCTGCGGGATCGCGTTCACCGGGGTGGCGGTGACGACCAGCAGGCCGAAGACCGTGAGCAGCACCAGCAGGGGCACGGCCAGGACGTCGGTCATGGTGGACGACAGCGGCGCGGCCGCGCCCCAGCCGATGAGGCCGCCGGCGTCCCTTATGGCCTGCATGCCGTCGGCGCGCGCGGGCGAACCGCACGCGATGTGGATCTGGCCCAGGACGCCGATGACGAGCGCGGACAGTCCGATCACGATCCGCCCGTTGGCCTCGGGCTTCTCGGGGTGCCGGATGAACCGCACGGCGACGACGGAGACGAGGATCGGCACCAGCAGGTCGAGCCGTCCGAACGCGCCGGTGACCAGGATCTCCACCAGCTCGCCGACGGGTCCCTGGAGGTCGGCCCAGGTGCCGGCGGCGACGATCAGCGCGATACCGAGCAGCAGCAGCGCGAGACCGTCCTTGCGGTGGGCCGGGTCGAGGTTCTTGGCGCCCTGCCCTATGCCGCGGAACACCGCGCCGACGGCGTGCGCCAGCCCCAGCCACAGGGCGCGGACGAGCCGGTAGACGGCGCCGGTCGGGTTCGGGGCCGGCGCGGGGGCGGGCTTCTTCGCCGGAGCCTTCCGGGCGGGCGCCTTCTTCGCCGGGGCTTTCCTGGCGGCGGCCTTCTTCGCCGGAGCCTTCGCGGAAGCGGCCGCCTTCTTCGCGGGCGGCTTCTTGGCTGCGGAGGGACGTGAGGCCATGGTGTGAGGTTACCGGGGGAGACGGCACGTGACACGCGTGGCGGATGCTTCACCCGTTCGTGTCGCCCACTGCGAGGCGCGGAACTGACGCGTGGTGCCCTCGAGGCACGCAGTTGAGGCCCCCTCAGGGAGAGGGCCTTCTCCGGGGACGGGCATCGCCCCCGCGTGCGGGGTCAGTTCTGCGAGGACACCGACGGCGCGCTTCCCGTCCCGGGATCCAGGGCGTCCAGCGCACGCCGCAATCCCGTGAGCTTGCGCTCCAGATGGGCCGCCGTGGCGACCGCGGCCGCGTCCGTCGACTCGTCGTTCAGCTGCTTGGTGAGCGCCTCGGCCTGCTCCTCGACGGCGGCGAGCCGCGCCGACAGCTCGGCGAGCAGCCCCACGGACTCCTTGGACTCGCCCGAGTCCTTCTCGCTGCCCTCGAGCTGGAGCCGCAGCAGCGACGCCTGCTCCCGCAGCTGGCAGTTCTTCATGTACAGCTCGACGAAGACCGAGACCTTCGCGCGCAGCACCCACGGGTCGAACGGCTTGGAGATGTAGTCCACCGCGCCCGCCGCGTAACCCCGGAAGGTGTGGTGCGGGCCGTGGTTGATCGCGGTGAGGAAGATGATCGGGATGTCCCGGGTCCGCTCCCGCCGCTTGATGTGGGCGGCGGTTTCGAAACCGTCCATGCCCGGCATCTGGACGTCCAGCAGAATGACCGCGAAATCGTCCGTGAGCAGTGCTTTGAGCGCTTCCTCCCCGGACGATGCCCGCACCAGCGTCTGATCGAGCGCCGAGAGGATCGCCTCGAGCGCCAGCAGATTCTCCGGCCGGTCATCGACCAGGAGGATCTTGGCCTTCTGCACCATGGCCCGCCCTCCTCGCCCCGGCTTGGGGCCCTCCCTGTCCGCAGGACCTGGCACAGCACCTGCGGGTGCCGCCCCAGGCGACGACTCCCTTGCGCCGCCCGTCCTTGTGCCGGTCATCGTAGCCGCACCCCGCTCGTCGCCACACCCTGTCACCGCGATGTCACTGTGCACGTAGCGGAAACGCTGCGGGAGACCAGAAGGTTCCCCGAATACCGCACTTCTACACAACTTCGCGCACGACGCGTGGACAACTCCGCGCGTCCTCGGAAGCTTGCCGTCAGCTTCGCACGCTCCGCCGCCGGTCTCACTCCCCCCTCATCCACTGCTCCATCACCGTCAGCAGGTGATCGGGGTCGACCGGCTTGGTCACGTAGTCGGAGGCGCCCGACTCGATGGCCTTCTCCCGGTCGCCCTTCATCGCCTTCGCGGTGAGCGCGATGATCGGGAGCCCGGCGAACTGCGGCATGCGCCGGATCGCCGTGGTCGTCGCGTACCCGTCCATCTCGGGCATCATGATGTCCATCAGCACCACCGCCACGTCGTCGTGCTGCTCCAGGACCTCGATGCCCTCGCGGCCGTTCTCCGCGTACAGCACGGACAGGCCGTGCTGCTCCAGGACGCTGGTCAGGGCGAAGACGTTGCGGATGTCGTCGTCGACGATCAGCACCTTCTGCCCGCCGAAGCGGATGTTCTTGCGCGGCGTGCGCGCCGCCTGCTGCTCCTGCTCCACGGCCGGCCACTCCTCCAGCTCCGCGGAGGGCCGCTGATCCTGCTGGAGCGAGACCCGGCGCCGGCGCCGGAACAGCGCCGCCGGACCGTTCCGCGCCTCCCGGTACGAGGTCACCTCCGCCGGGGTCTCGGCCTCCGGCGCGGTCAGCTCGGCCGACGCCACCAGGTCCCCGGCCTCCAGCGCCGGCATGGGCGGCTGCTGGTAGCCGTTCGGCGGCAGCTCGCTCGGGTGCAGCGGCAGGTACAGCGTGAACGTCGAGCCGCGGCCCGGCTCGCTCTGCGCGTGGATCTCACCGCCGAGCAGCTGCGCGATCTCCCGCGAGATGGACAGCCCGAGTCCCGTGCCGCCGTACTTGCGGCTGGTGGTGCCGTCGGCCTGCTTGAACGCCTCGAAGATCACCCGCATCTTGCTGGCCGCGATGCCGATACCCGTGTCGCTCACCGAGAACGCGATCAGGTCCGCGTCCGGGTCGGTCAGCGAACCGGCCTCCAGGAGCTGCTCCCGGATGGCCTGCGGGACGTCGTCCCGGGCGGGCCGGATGACCAGCTCGACCGATCCGGAGTCGGTGAACTTCACCGCGTTGGACAGCAGGTTCCGCAGCACCTGGAGCAGCCGCTGCTCGTCGGTGTGCAGGGTGGCCGGCAGCTCCGGCGAGATCCGCACCGACAGGTCCAGGCCCTTCTCCGCCGTCAGCGGCCGGAACGTGGCCTCCACGTAGTCCACGAGCTGCACCAGCGCGATGCGCGTCGGGGAGACGTCCATCTTGCCCGCCTCGACCTTGGACAGGTCGAGGATGTCGTTGATGAGCTGCAGCAGGTCCGACCCGGCGCCGTGGATCGTCTCGGCGAACTCCACCTGCTTCGGGGAGAGGTTCCCCTCCGCGTTGTCCGCGAGCAACTTGGCCAGGATCAGCAGCGAGTTGAGCGGCGTGCGCAGCTCGTGCGACATGTTCGCCAGGAACTCGCTCTTGTAGCGCATCGACACCGCGAGCTGCTCGGCGCGCTCCTCCAGGACCTGCCGCGCCTCCTCGATCTCGGTGTTCTTCACCTCGATGTCGCGGTTCTGACGGGCCAGCAGCTCGGCCTTCTCCTCCAGCTCGGCGTTGGACGCCTGGAGGGCCTTCTGCCGCTGCTCCAACTCCGCCGACCGCTCGCGCAGTTGCTCGGTCAGCTCCTGCGACTGCGCCAGCAGCCGCTCGGTCTTGGTGTTGACCGAGATGGTGTTCACGCTGGTCGCGATCATCTCGGCGATCTGGTTGAGGAAGTCCTTCTGGATCGCCGTGAACGGCGTGAACGACGCCAGCTCGATGACGCCGAGCACCTTCCCCTCGAACACCACCGGCAGCACGATCACCTGGGCCGGCGGCGCCTCCCCGAGCCCCGAGGAGATCTTCAGGTAGCCGCTGGGCGCCTTGTCCACCAGGATCGTGCGCTTCTCCATCGCGGCCGTCCCGATCAGCCCCTCACCGGGCTGGAACGACGTCGGCATCGACCCCATGGAGTAGCCGTACGAGCCGAGCATCCGCAGCTCGAACTGCTCCTCGTCGGCCGCGTTCAGATCCTCGCCGTCCACCAGCGGCATCGCGAGGAAGAACGCGCCGTGCTGCGCGGACACCACCGGCGTCAGCTCGCTCATGATCAGCGAGGCGACGTCCTCCAGGTCGCGCCTCCCCTGCATCAGCGCGGAGATGCGGGCCAGGTTGCCCTTCAGCCAGTCCTGCTCCTTGTTGGCGATCGTGGTGTCGCGCAGGTTGGCGATCATCTTGTTGATGTAGTCCTGGAGCTCCTGGATCTCCCCGGACGCGTCCACGTCGATCTTCAGGTTCAGGTCGCCGCGGGTCACCGCGGTCGCCACGCGCGCGATGGCGCGCACCTGCCGGGTCAGGTTCCCGGCCATCTCGTTCACGGACTCGGTCAGGTCCCGCCAGGTGCCGTCCACGTCCCGCACCCGCGCCTGGCCGCCCAGCTGGCCCTCGGTGCCCACCTCGCGGGCCACACGCGTGACCTCCTCGGCGAACGACGACAGCTGGTCGACCATCGTGTTGATGGTCGTCTTCAGCTCGAGGATCTCCCCGCGCGCGTCGATGTCGATCTTCTTCGTCAGGTCACCCTTGGCGATGGCCGTGGTCACCATGGCGATGTTCCGCACCTGACCGGTCAGGTTGGACGCCATCTGGTTCACCGACTCGGTGAGGTCCTTCCACGTGCCCGCCACGCCCGGCACGTGCGCCTGGCCGCCCAGGATGCCGTCCGTGCCCACCTCACGGGCCACCTTGGTGACCTGCTCGGCGAACGCGCTCAGCGTCTTCACCATCGTGTTGATGGTGTCCGCGAGCTGCGCCACCTCGCCGCGCGCCTCGATGCTGACCTGCCGCGTCAGGTCGCCGTTGGCGACCGCGGCGGACACCTGGGAGATGTTCCGCACCTGGGTGGTGAGGTTCTTCGCCATCAGGTTGACGTTGTCGCTCAGGTCCTTCCAGATGCCCGTGACGCCCGGCACGTGCGCCTGGCCGCCCAGGATGCCCTCGGTGCCCACCTCGCGGGCCACCCGGGTCACCTGCTCCGCGAACGACGACAGCTGGTCCACCATCGTGTTGACGGTGGTCACCAGCTCCAGGATCTCGCCCTTGGCGTCGACGGTGATCTTTTTCGACAGATCGCCCTTGGCGACCGCCGTGGTGACCTCGGCGATGTTGCGCACCTGAAGGGTCAGGTTGTTCGCCATGCCGTTCACGGACTGCGTGAGGTCCTTCCAGGTGCCCGAGACGCCCTGCACCTCCGCCTGGCCGCCCAGGATGCCCTCGGTGCCCACCTCACGGGCCACCCGGGTGACCTCCTCCGCGAACGACGACAGCTGGTCCACCATCGTGTTCAGCGTGTTCTTCAGCTCGAGGATCTCCCCGCGCGCGTCGACGGTGATCTTCTGCGACAGGTCACCACGCGCCACCGCCGTCGCCACCTGCGCGATGTTCCGCACCTGGCCGGTCAGATTGGACGCCATGCCGTTCACGGAGTCCGTCAGATCACGCCACACGCCGGCCACACCGGGCACCTGCGCCTGACCGCCGAGACGGCCCTCGGTGCCCACCTCGCGGGCCACCCGGGTCACCTGGTCGGCGAACGACGACAGCTGGTCGACCATCGTGTTGATGGTGTTCTTCAGCTCGAGGATCTCCCCGCGCGCGTCCACGTCGATCTTCTGCGACAGGTCGCCGCGTGCCACGGCCGTGGTGACCTGCGCGATGTTCCGCACCTGGGAGGTGAGGTTGCCGGCCATCGAGTTGACGGAGTCGGTGAGCTCCTTCCAGGTGCCGGACACCCCGGGCACCTGCGCCTGACCGCCCAGCCGGCCCTCCGTGCCCACGTCCCGGGCCATCCGCGTGACCTGGTCGGCGAAGCTCGACAGCTGGTCCACCATCGTGTTCACGGTGTTCTTCAGCTGGAGCATCTCGCCGGAGACGTCCACGGTGACCTTCTGCGACAGGTCACCGTTGGCCACCGCCGTCGTCACCTGGGCGATGTTGCGCACCTGTCCGGTGAGGTTGCGGAACGCGGTGTTGACGGAGTCCGTCAGGTCCTTCCACGTACCGGCCGCGCCCGGCACCTGCGCCTGGCCGCCCAGCTCGCCCTCGACGCCGATCTCCCGCGCCACCCGCGTCACCTCGGCGCCGAACGCGGAGAGCTGGTCGACCATCGTGTTGACGGTGTTCTTCAGCTCCAGCATCTCGCCGGCCACGTCCACGGTGACCTTCTGCGACAGGTCTCCGTTGGCCACCGCCGTGGTGACCGCCGCGATGTCCCTCACCTGGGTCGTGAGGTTCCGGAACACCGTGTTGACGGAGTCCGTGAGGTCCTTCCAGGTGCCCGCCGCGCCCGGCACGTTCGCCTGACCGCCCAGACGCCCCTCGGCGCCGACCTCGTTGGCGACCCGCGTGACCTCGTCGGCGAAGATCCGCAGCGTCTCGGTCATCTGGTTGATCGTCTCGGCGAGCTGCGCCACCTCGCCTCGCGCCGGCACCGTCACCTTGCGCGACAGGTCACCGTTGGCGACCGCCGTCGTCACCTCGGCGATGCCGCGCACCTGAGCGGTGAGGTTCCCGGCCATGGTGTTGACGGAGTCGGTGAGCTCCTTCCACACACCATCCACACCCGGCACCTGCGCCTGACCGCCCAGGGCGCCCTCGGTGCCCACCTCGCGCGCGACGCGTGTCACCTCGGAGGAGAACGCGGAGAGCTGGTCCACCATCGTGTTGACGGTGTTCTTCAGCTCCAGCATCTCCCCCTCGACGTGCACGGTGACCTTGCGGGACAGATCACCGCGCGCCACGGCCGTCGTCACCAGCGCGATGTCGCGCACCTGCGCCGTCAGCCGCTCCGCCATCGTGTTCACGGAGTCCGTCAGGTCCTTCCAGGACCCGGACATGCCCCGCACCTGCGCCTGACCGCCCAGCTTGCCCTCGGTGCCCACCTCGCTGGCCACGCGCGTGACCTCGTCGGTGAACGTCGACAGCTGGTCGACCAGGTTGTTCACGGTCCGCGCGACCTTCAGGAACTCGCCCCGCAGCGGATGCCCGGACCCGTCCGGCGCCTGCGTCCGCAGCTCCATCCGCGGCGACAGATCACCCTCCGCCACCGCCGACAGCACCCGGCTCACCTCGGAGACCGGCCGTACGAGGTCGTCCACCAGCGCGTTGGAGTGGTCGATCGCGGCCGCCCAGGAGCCCTCCGAGGGCCCCGTCTCCAGGCGCTCCGTGAGCTTTCCCTCACGCCCCACCATGCGGCGCACACGCGCCAGCTCGCCCGTGAGGTGCAGGTTACGGTCGGCGACCTCGTTGAAGACGGCGGCGATCTCCGCCATGACGCCGTCGCCGGTCACCGTGAGGCGTTTGCGGAAGTTCCCGTCCCGCATCGCCACCAGCGCGCCCAGCAGGCGGTTCATCGCGGCCGCCTCCACCGTCACGGTGCCGCCCCGGGCCTTCCCCGCCTTGCTCAGGGACTGTCCGCCTTTCGCGCGCGTCGTCTTCGTGCTCCGCGTCGCTGCGCCAGACTCCACTGTGTCCCTCCCGCAGGGGTCGACCATTACCGCTGTGCCCGGTCACACCGTCCAGGGTGCTCCCGTTGTTCCTGACTGCTTTTCCTGTTGGACCGAGATGCCCTGCCCGACGTTCCGAGGCGCCGCCAGGGGGCTGCTGCCCACCCGGCCCCGGCGCCACACTGGCTGCCCGGACCTTCCCTACAAGCCTGCCCAGTGTTTCACCCCCGCGGAACCAGGCCATAACAGTTCGGCAGCTTCGCACATCGTCCGCACACCCGCCGGACGGCGAACACCTCGGACGGAAACACTGCAGACCGGCATCCGCTCGGACCGCGAAGGTAAGTAACCTTGCATGCGGCTGTCCAGCCACGCCGGCGCGTCCGGCCTGGGCGGTGGCACGAGAACGAGCGGGCATCGGAGGGGCGGCCGCACAACATGACCACCGGACTGATCCCGGGGGAGCAGCCCCCGGACCCACGGCCGACGGACGGTCTGCCGCACCAGCGGCACGAGCCGGCCGGCCAGGGAGCCATGCCCGTCGAGAACCGGTCGAGGAGTTCTGTGATCACCGCGCGCGCGGCCGCCAGCTTCGAGCCCGTCGGACGATCCGTCGCGAGCGCCCGTTCCTTCGTCCGTGACACCCTCCAGGGCTGGGGCTTCGGCGACATCGTCGACGACGCCGTGGTGCTGACCAGCGAGCTGGTGACCAACGCCGTCGTGCACGCGGGCACCTCCGCCGACCTGCTCTGCCTGCGCAGCGACGACGGCGTCCGGATCGAGGTGGCCGACCGGTATCCCGAGCGCGAGATCCCCCTCCAGGGCTCCCCGATCGACATGGGCAGCCCCGACCGCGAGGGCGGACGCGGACTCCAGCTCTGCGCCGCCCTGGCCGGCCACTGGGGCGTCGACTACACGCCCACCCACAAGACCGTCTGGTTCCAGCTCGACCTCCCCGAGCGCCCGGTCGGCACCCGCACCGCCGGCCCCGCCCTCCCCGCCCATCTGCTGCCGCTCGCCGACACCCGCGTCCGCGTCGCCGTCGTCCAGATCGACCGCTCCGGCTCCATCACCGCCTGGAACGAGGACGCGGAGGAACTGTTCGGCTACAGCGCGGAGCAGGTCACCGGCAAGCCCCTCACCGACCTGGCCGCCTGGCCGCACACCCCCGGCACGGGTACCGGCATCGCCGACGCCCTCCAGCTCTCCCGCTGGGAGGGCTCCTACGGCATTCGCGGCGCCCACGGCCGCGTCATCCCGGTGTACGCGTCCCACCTGCGCGTCCGGGACACCGACGGCGAACCGTCAACCGTGTGTCTCCTGGTGCGGGACCACGAACGGGCGGTTCTGCAGACTCCGCTCCGGGCGCCCTCCACCGATTCCTCGGGCGGTTCCGAGGGTCCGAGCGCCGACCCGTTCGAGGTCTTCATCGGCTCCCCCGCCCCCGACGACCTCGACGGACTGCTGCAGCGCACCGTGGAGCGCGCCCGCGACATGCTCGACGGCGACTCCGCCTTCCTGCTGCTGGCCACCGACGACGAGACGGAGCTGGAGGTCCGCGCCTCCACCGGTCTGCCCTCGGCCCGCCAGCGCTTCGCGCGCGTCCCCGTGGAGGGCGGCCCCGGCCGCTACGGCTCCGCCCGTATGCCGGCCGTCCACGAGGACCTCACGGCCGTCCCGGGCGCGGTCCCGCTCCTCAACGGCACGGGGATGCGCTCGGTCGTCACCGTGCCCCTCAAGGTCGAGGGCCGTCTCACCGGCTCCCTCGGCGTCGCGGCCGAGGCGCCGGGCCGCTACTCCAACGAGGAGGCGCTGCGCCTGCAGTTCGCCGCGGACCGCATCGCCCTCGCCGTCGAGTCCGCCCGGCTGGGCGAGCTGGAGCGGCTGCGCCGCGGCTCCCTCAGCTTCCTCGTCGAGGCGTCCGACCTGCTGGCCGGCACGCTCGACCGGGACCAGACCCTGGCCCTCATGGCCCAGATGACGGTTCCGACGCTCGCCACCTGGTGCGCGGTCTACACGATCGCCGACCAGTCCTCCGATCCGGACCTGTCCTACGTGCTGCACGAGGACGAGGAGCTCATCGACGGCATCAAGTCCCTGCTGTCCAAGATCCCCCCGCCGGACCCGGTGCCCACGCCCGGCGCCCGTGTATGGTCGGCGCCCGCGGAGGTCGCCCACCAGGCGGCCCTGCGCACGTCCATGCGCAGCCTCGGCCTGAGCGGCGGCCCCACCCGGCATGTCACCACCGGCATCGGCCCCACACTCGCCACGGCCTCCGCGGTCGGCGGCGAGACGGTGGTCCTGCCCCTGGTGGCCCGCAACCGCGTCATCGGCATGCTGACGCTCGGCAAGCCGACCGACGAGCACTTCCGCCAGGAGATCCTGGAGCTGGCCGAGGACCTGTCCCGCCGGGCCGCCCTGGCCCTGGACAACGCCCGTCTGTACTCGGAGCGCACGGCGATCAGCCAGTCCCTGCAGCGCAGCCTGCTGCCGCCGGAGCTGCCGCAGATCGACGGCGTCGAGGTGGAGGTCATCTACCGCGCGGCCGGCGAGGGCAACGAGGTCGGCGGCGACTTCTACGACCTCTTCCCGATCAGTGACGGCGCCTACGGCTTCGCCATCGGCGACGTCTGCGGCACGGGTCCGAACGCGGCGGCCGTCACCGGCCTCGCCCGGCACGCGCTGCGGCTGCTCGCCAGGGAAGGCCTGAGCGGCCCGTCGGTACTGGAGCGCCTGAACTCCGCGATCCTCGACGAGGGCGAGCGCAGCCGCTTCCTCACCCTGCTGTACGGCGAGATGCGCCCGCAGGAGGACGGCAGCGCCGAACTGAAGGTGGTCTGCGCGGGCCATCCTCTGCCGCTCCGCCTCCGCCAGGACGGCACGGTCGAACCGGCCGCCGAACCGCAGCCGCTGCTCGGTGTCCTGGAGGACCTGGAGCTGCACGAGGAGACGGTGACCCTCGACCCGGGCGACGTCCTGCTCTGCGTCACGGACGGCGTCACCGAGCGCCGTGAGGGCTCCCGGATGCTGGGCGACGACGGCCTCGCCGAGGTTCTGACGACGTGTACGGGGCTGACGGCCGGCGCGGTCGCGGCCCGCATCATGCGCGCGGTGGAACGCTTCGCCTCGGACGCGCCGTCCGACGACATGGCGATTCTCGCGATGCGCGTGCCGGGCCTCCAGCAGGACTGATCCCCCACCGCGCCAGGGCATGGAAAAGGCCCCGCCCAATCGGGCGGGGCCTTTCTGGCTGAGCCCCCAAACGGAATCGAACCGTTGACCTTCTCCTTACCATGGAGACGCTCTGCCGACTGAGCTATAGGGGCCTGTTGTCGCTTCGGTTTCCCTCGCGGCAACAGAATAGATCATACCCCGAACGCAGCCGTGCTCCCAACCATGCTCAGAGGGCCGGCGCGAGAAGTCCGCCCAGCGCATTGCACACGGAAGCGGTCCGCTGCATGTCCCGCTTCGTCAGCCAGCCGTCGACAGGCAGAGCGAGCGTCTCGTCGGCGGCCCGCTGGGTCTCCGGCAGCGACACGTCACGCCGGAACTCGGGCAGCCGGTGCACGGGGGTCGGCACGGGTATACGGCAGGCAACTCCCTTGGCCTGCACGGCACGTGCGAAGGCGTCCCGGTCGGGCCGCCCGTTCCCCGGCACCCGCACGACGTACTGCTGATAGGTGTGGCCGGCGTCATGCTCGGGCGTCCGCACGCCGCGCAGTCGGGCGTCGAGGTACGCGGCCCGCTCCCGCCGCCGCGCCGTCTCGTCGCGGGAGGCGTCCAACTCCGCGTGCTCCAGCACCAGAAGACCGCGCCGCTGCCCGAGCGCGCGCAGCTGCCCCAGGTCGGCCGGATGTCCGAAGCGGTGGACGGCAACGATCGCAGCGGTGCGGGGAGTCAGCGCGGTGTCGACCGCGGTGGGGTCCAGGCAGTACGTCGCCGGGTCTATGTCGGCGAACACGGGCAGCGCGCCCGCGAGTGTCACGGCGCGCGCAACCTCCACGTTGCCGAAGGCCGGCACGACGACCTCGTCACCGGCTCCTACGCCGGCCGCCCTGAGCAGTGCAGCGATTCCCATACCGGGGATGCTCGGCAGGCAACGTGAACGCCACGTGACGGACAACGTAAAAGGGTTGGTCCCTGAACCGAAGTTCAGGGACCAACCCTTGTAAGTATTGTTCGGCGGCGTCCTACTCTCCCACAGGGTCCCCCCTGCAGTACCATCGGCGCTGTAAGGCT
>BNBX01000001.1:966323-1160522 GCA_014656175.1 Streptomyces werraensis | reverse complement strand
AGGACGCCGCCGAACAATTCTTGGGAGAGCCCCCGTGCCATTCGGCACGGGGGCTTTCTGCGTTTCAGGGCCGTCCCCGCGCCCGCTCTCGTCCTACAGCCGCCCCGCCGACTTCAGCGCCAGATACGCGTCCGCCAGCGCCGGCGCCAGTTCCTCCGGGGTCGCGTCCACGACCGTCACCCCGCGGCGGCGGAGCTGTTCGGCTGTGCGGTCGCGTTCCGTGTGGGCCTGGGCGGCAGCCGCGGCCTCGTACACCGCGTCCACGTCTCCACGACCCCTCGCCATGGACGCGACATGCGGGTCGGCCACCGAGGCCAGCAGGACCGTGTGGCGCTGTGTCAGGCGGCTCAGCACAGGCAGCAGGCCCTCCTCCACCGGTGTCGCGTCCAGCGTCGTCAGAAGCACGATCAGGGAGCGGCGGGAGGCCGTTCGGAGTGCCGCCGCCGTCAGGCCGCGGGCGTCCGTCTCCACCAGCTCGGGTTCCAGCGTGGCCATCGCGTTCACCAGCGACGGCAGGAGATCGCCGGACGCGTGGCCCTGTACCAGGGCGCGTACCCGGCGGTCGTAGGCCAGCAGGTCGACGCGGTCGCCGGCACGGGAGGCCAGGGCGGCGAGGAGCAGGGCCGCGTCCATGGAGGCGTCCAGGCGCGGTGCGTCGCCCACGCGGCCCGCCGAGGTGCGGCCGGTGTCGAGGACGAGCAGGATGTGCCGGTCGCGCTCCGGGCGCCAGGTGCGTACCGCGACCTCCGACTGGCGGGCGGTGGCGCGCCAGTCGATGGAGCGGGTGTCGTCGCCCGGGACGTAGGCGCGGAGGCTGTCGAACTCGGTGCCCTCCCCCCGCGTCAGGACGCTGGTGCGGCCGTCCAGTTCGCGCAGGCGCGCCAGCTTGGACGGCAGGTGCTTGCGGCTGGTGAACGGCGGCAGGACGCGAACCGTCCACGGCACCTTGTGGGTGCCCTGGCGGGTGAACAGGCCGAGCGGACCGTAGGAGCGGACCGTGACGCGGTCCGCCTGGCGGTCGCCCCGGCGGGTCGGGCGCAGGCGGGTCGTCACGCGGCGGCGTTCCCCCGCGGGGATGGTCAGCCGGTGCCGGGACGCCTCCGTCTCCGTGCCGGGCGTCCAGCTGCTCGGCGGCCAGGCGTCGCGGAGACGGGCGCGCAGCGGGCGGCGGGACGGATTGGTGACCGTCAGGGTGACGTCGGCGGTGTCGCCGAGGCGTACGGAGGTGTCGCCGGATCGGGTCAGGCCGAGGGTGCGGACCGGGGCGGCCAGGGCGTAGTCGCAGGCGCAGGCCACCGCGAGGGGCGCGTTGACGGCGAGGAGACCCGTCCAGCCGGGTTCCCAGATGCCGACGGGGAGGGAGCCGAGGGCCGCGAACAGGGCGGCGCGTCCGGTGGGAGCCATCAGCGGGGGACGGGGACGTGGGAGAGGACCGCGTTGATGACCGAGTCGGCCGTCACGCCCTCCATCTCGGCCTCCGGGCGCAGCTGTATGCGATGGCGGAGCGTGGGCAGGGCGAGGGCCTTCACGTCGTCGGGGATCACGTAGTCGCGGCCGGTCAGCCACGCCCAGGCGCGGGCGGTCGCGAGCAGCGCGGTGGCGCCTCGCGGGGAGACGCCGAGAGTGAGGGACGGCGACTCGCGGGTGGCACGGCACACGTCGACGACGTATGCGGTGATCTCGGGGGAGACCGTGGTGGCGGCGACCGCTCGGCGGGCGGCCTCCAGGTCGGCGGCGGTCGCGACGGGGCGTACGCCGGCGGCGCGCAGGTCGCGCGGGTCGAAGCCCTGGGCGTGCCGGGTGAGGACGTCGATCTCGTCCTGACGGGACGGCAGGGGGATCGTCAGCTTGAGGAGGAAGCGGTCGAGCTGCGCCTCGGGCAGGGGGTAGGTGCCCTCGTACTCGACGGGGTTCTGGGTCGCGGCGACCAGGAACGGGTCGGGGAGGGCGCGCGGCGTGCCGTCGACGGTGACCTGGCGTTCCTCCATGGCCTCCAGCAGGGAGGACTGGGTCTTCGGGGGCGTGCGGTTGATCTCGTCCGCGAGGAGGAGGTTCGTGAAGACCGGGCCGGGCTGGAAGGAGAACTCGGCGGTGCGGGCGTCGTAGACCAACGAGCCGGTGACGTCGCTCGGCATCAGGTCGGGGGTGAACTGGACACGCTTGGTGTCGAGTTCGAGTGCGGCGGCGAGGGAGCGGATCAGCAGGGTCTTGGCGACGCCGGGGACTCCCTCGAGGAGGACGTGGCCGCGGCAGAGCAGGGCGACGACGAGGCCGGTCACGGCGGGGTCCTGGCCGACCACGGCCTTGGCGATCTCCGCGCGCAGGGCCTCCAGGGCGGCCCGGGCGGCGGCCGGGTCGCCGGTGGGCGCGGCGTTGTCGGTGGTCGGGTCCATCATGGACGGCGTACCTGCCTTTCGAGGGCGTCGAGTTGGTCGGCGAGCCGGATCAGAGCCGCGTCGTCGCCGGGGGGCGGGCCGAACAGAAGCGTGTGGGGGGACGGTCCGTCGCCGTCGAGGCGGGCGGACAGTGCGGGCAGCAGGGCCTCGGGTGCGTGCGCCTGGGTGCCGGGGACGCCGACGAGAGGGGCGAGGCGGACGCGGGTGGCGGAGCGCAGGGCGAGGGCGGCGCGGTCGCGGGCGTCGGCCTTGCGGTAGAGGCGGGCGCGGCCTTCGACCGTCTCGGAGGCGCGGATCGCCACGGGCAGTTTCTCGGGGACGAGGGGGCCGAGCCGGCGTGCCCGCCACAGGGCGGCCAGGGCGGCGGCGACGAACAGCTGGAGGGTGCCCCAGAGCCAGCCGGAGGGGAGGAGGTCGAAGAAGCTCTTCTCGTCCTCGGTGCCGGCGGTGGCGTCGGCGGGGGTGGGGAGGTACCAGACGAGATGGGGGCGGGAGCCGAGGAGCTGGAGCGCCAGCGAGGCGTTGCCGTGCTCGTCCAGGCGGTCGTTGAGGAGGATGTCGGGGGCCCCGAGGAGGACGGTGTCGCCTGTGCCGGAGGGGGCGGGGACGCGCAGCAGGGTTGCCAGGCGGTGGCTGCGGTAGCACTCGTCGGCGTCGGGGTGGGCGGAGGAGTAGCGGATGCCGCCCGTGTCGGCGCTGCCCGCGCGTACGGCGGCGGGGAGGTCGCAGTCCGGTTCGAGGGTGGAGTCGAGGCTGTTGGCCGGGTCGGCCATGACGCCGGGGACGAGGCGCTCCACGGAGGCGACGCCGGAGGCGACCAGGACGGTGCGGCCGCCGGAGTCCTCGGTGGCCGTGCGCAGCCGTGTCTGCTGGCGGGGCGTCAGCAGGTCCGGCACGGCGACCAGCAGGGTGGTGTCGGGTCCTGCCGCGTCGGCGGCCTCGGCGAGGGTGGTGACCACGCGGGTGTCGACGCCCCGGTCGGCGAGGAGCTCGGCGACGGCGCGGCTGCCGGAGGGGGCGGCGGAGCGCGGGTCGAGCCGGCCGTGCCGGGCGTCGGAGCGGACGACGGCGATGGCGACGGCCGCCACGACGAGCAGCACCAGCGCGAGGGCGACGCCCCGGCTGCGGGTCCACACCTGGCGGGCGGTGGGGGAGGCCGAGGTGGGCGGCGTGGTGACCTCCGTCGTCATCCGGTGGCCCCCTGGCGGGCGTCGGGGTGCGTGCCGGCGAGGGCGGGCTTGGCGCGCTCCAGGTCGCCGTCGAGGGCGGCGAGCCTGCGGTAGGTGCCCTCGGACGCGGTCCGGCCGCCGTACGTGACGTCGTCGAAGTCGCGGGCGGCGGTGCGCAGCCGGTCGGTGTGGGCGGGCAGGGCCCGGCCGGCCTCGGCGGCGGCCTCGTCGGCGGTGCGGCCGGGGCGGGGGTCGAGGAGGGCGCGTTCCTCCAGGGCGCGGACGACGGCCCGCATGCGTTCCTGCACGGCCTGGTTCCAGTGGCCCTGGGCGGCGTGCGCCTCGGCGGCGGCGCGGTGCTCGGCGGCGCTGCGGGGGCGGTCGTCGAACAGGGCGGGGACGGTGACGGGGCGGCGGCGGGGGGTGCCGAGGCGCCACCAGAGGGCGGCCGCGACGGCGAGCACGGCGACGACGATGACGACGAGGCCGAGTGCGCCGCCGGGTGTCGCCGTGGACGCGGCGCCCAGGAGGTCGTCGACCCAGTCCCAGAAGGTCTCCAGCGCCCGCTGGAGCCAGCTGGGGTCGTTCTCGTGGTACATCTGCTTCGACAGCTCGCGCCGGGCGGCCTCCCGCGCGGGGTCGCGCGGGAGGGTGACGGGCGGTTCGTCGTCGCCGCGCGCCAGCAGGCGTACGGCGGTGTCGGCGGCCGTCGGCAGGGCCGGTACGGCCTGGAGAACTCCCCCCGTGACGGTCACCGCATCAGCTCCCGCCGGTGGCGCCGTGGTCCTGGACGCCGGCCGCGCGGGCCAGTTCGAGGTCGAGGGCCTCGCGGCGGATCCGCTGGTCCATGTAGAGCAGCACGGTGACGCCTGCGGTGATGGGGAACGTGATCATGGAGCCGATCACCGAGCCGACGCCGCTGATGATCAGGAACGTCCAGCCGATGTCCCCGCCGGTGGTGTTCACGAAGCCGGTGACGCCTTCGCCGCTGAACGCGGCGGCGAGGAACGTGAAGGGGATGACGATGATCGCCGCGACGACGTAGGCGATGATCGCGGCGAGCAGCTGGATGCCGAAGACCCGCCACCAGGAGCCGCGCACCAGCCGGGCGGAGCGGCGCATCGCCCTGACGATGCCCTGCTTCTCCAGCATCAGCGCGGGCGAGGCCAGCGAGAGGCGGACCATGAGCCAGGCGGCGAACACGGCCGCCGCGAGCAGGCCCAGCAAGGTCAGTCCGAAGCCCACCTCGGCGCCGGCCGAGACGCTGACGAGGATGCCGGGCAGCGCGCCGACGGCGGCGATGCCCACCGCGATGAGCCCGAGCAGGAGGATCAGGCCGAACAGCTTGAGGACCTGCGGGCGGGCGTCGCGCCAGGCCTCGCCGGTGGTCACCGGGCGGCCGAGCACGGCCCGGCTGGTGACGGTGGTGAGCAGGGCGGTCGCCGCGACCGTGCCGATCAGGGTGATGCCGTAGAGGGCGGCGGAGCTGAGCAGCAGGTCGCCCATGACGTCGGTGAGTTCGCCCAGGGTGGCGCTCGGGTCGTCGAGCACCTCGGTGTCGGCGTCGCCGAGGACGAAGCCCTGCAGCAGCACGGCGGCGATCTCGGTGAGGACGGCGAGGGTCAGCGAGATGCCGAGGACCGTGCGCCAGTAGGTGCGCATGGTCGACACGGCGCCGTCGAGGAGCTCGCCGACGCCGAGGGGGCGCAGCGGGATGACGCCGGGCTTCGCCGCGGGCGGGGGGCCTCCCCAGCCGTTGCCCCAGCCTCCCCAGGGGGCCTGGCCGCCGGGTCCGCCGGGCGGCGGGGCGCCCCAGCCGGGGCCGGGGGGCGGCGGAGGGGCCTGGCCGGGGCCGCCCGCGCCGGGGGTGCCGGTGGGCGCGGACCACTGGGCGGCCGGGGGCTGGTCCTTGGACCACTTCACGCCCGGCTCCCGCGGGGCGTCACCCGACTGCCGCGGCCGGTCGGCGGACTGCTCGGGACCGGGACGGCCGTCGGACCCGGCAGGTCCGGACGCGCCCGGTTCCCGCCCGTCGGACGGGGCGGATCCGGGCGAGGCCCAGCCCGGAGTGTCGTTCATCGTCGCTCCTTCACGGTGCCCGGCCGCGGTCCGGTGGCGGCTCGGGCAGCCATCGTGCCATGCGGTGCTTCCCGGTGGGCCCGCCGAGGTCGGGCTGCTCGCCTTCTATTGTCCGCGGGTCAGGGGGCAGACTGGCGGCATGGCTGATCAGTACGCGCACAGCGGTGACGACAAGCGGCCGACCTGGATGCCGGCACTGCGCTGGGAGGAGCCTCCCGAAGGCCCGGTGCTGGTCCTGCTCGACCAGACGCGGCTCCCGGCCGAGGAGGTCGAGCTGGTCTGCACGGACGCGCCCGCGCTGGTGGAGGCGATCCGTTCGCTCGCCGTGCGCGGCGCCCCCCTGCTGGGCATCGCGGGCGCGTACGGCGTCGCGCTCGCGGCCGTGCGGGGCTACGACGTGGACGACGCGGCTGCGGCTCTGGAGAGCGCCCGGCCCACGGCGGTGAACCTCGCGGTCGGGGTGCGGCGGGCGCACTCCGCGTACCGGGCGGTGGTGGACGGCGGCGGCGACCCGCGGCAGGCGGCCGGGGCGGCGCTGGCCGCCGCGCGGCAGCTGCACCGGGAGGACGCCGAGGCCAGTGCGAGGATGGCGGAGCACGGGCTGGCTCTCCTCGACGAGCTGCTGCCCGGCGGCGGGCACCGGATCCTCACCCACTGCAACACCGGTTCGCTGGTGTCGGGCGGCGAGGGGACGGCGTTCGCGGTGGCGCTCGCGGCGCACCGGGCGGGGCGGCTGCGGCGCCTGTGGGTGGACGAAACGCGTCCGTTGCTGCAAGGTGCTCGCCTGACGGCGTACGAGGCGGCCCGCAGCGGCATGGCGTACACCCTGCTCACCGACAACGCGGCGGGATCGCTGTTCGCGGCGGGCGAGGTGGATGCGGTGCTGATCGGCGCGGACCGCATCGCGGCCGACGGTTCGGTGGCGAACAAGGTGGGGAGCTATCCGCTCGCGGTGCTCGCGCGGTACCACCATGTGCCGTTCATCGTGGTGGCTCCGGTGACGACGGTGGATCCCTCGACGCCGGACGGGGCGTCCATCGAGGTGGAGCAGCGTCCCGGCCACGAGGTGACAGAGATCACGGCGCCGCAGGTGCCGGTGGCCGGAGCGGAGGCGGGAGGCGGGATTCCGGTGGCCCCGTTGGGGACGACCGCGTACAACCCGGCGTTCGACGTGACACCGCCGGAGCTGGTGACGGCCGTCGTCACCGAGGAGGGCGTCGTTTCGCCCGTGACCACCGAGGCTCTGGCCGCCCTGTGTGCCAGGTCACGCCAGGTAACGAATAGCTAATGGGATGATGTCGTTTATGAAGGGACGAGTCCTTGTCGTCGACGACGACAGCGCACTGGCCGAGATGCTCGGCATCGTGCTGCGCGGTGAAGGTTTTGAGCCGTCTTTCGTAGCCGACGGCGACAAGGCGCTGGCCGCCTTCCGTGAGACCAAGCCGGATCTGGTCCTGCTGGACCTGATGCTCCCCGGCCGTGACGGCATCGAGGTCTGCCGCCTGATCAGGGCGGAGTCCGGGGTTCCGATCGTGATGCTCACGGCGAAGAGCGACACCGTCGACGTGGTGGTGGGCCTGGAGTCCGGGGCCGACGACTACATCGTCAAGCCGTTCAAGCCGAAGGAGCTGGTCGCCCGGATCCGTGCGCGGCTGCGCAGGTCCGAGGAGCCGGCACCGGAGCAGCTCGCCATCGGCGACCTGGTGATCGACGTGGCCGGTCACTCCGTGAAGCGGGACGGGCAGTCCATCGCCCTGACCCCGCTGGAGTTCGACCTGTTGGTCGCCCTCGCGCGCAAGCCGTGGCAGGTGTTCACGCGTGAGGTGCTGCTGGAGCAGGTGTGGGGCTACCGCCACGCTGCGGACACCCGCCTGGTCAACGTCCATGTGCAGCGGCTGCGCTCCAAGGTCGAGAAGGACCCGGAGAAGCCCGAGATCGTGGTGACCGTCCGTGGTGTCGGATACAAGGCAGGACCGAGCTGACATGTCCGGTGACAGTGCCGCTTCGGCGCCCGGCCGGTCCGGGGACCGTCCGGGGCGGCCTGTCGGCCGGGGCAAGGCCGCTTCCCGCTGGCGCCACCTCTTCGACGGCGACCTGCTCCAGGGCGGGGTCCAGGGCAGCCCGGTCGTCCGCCTCGTCATGCGCTGGGTGCGGCGCCCGCTGCTGCCCGTCATACGGCTGTGGCGGCGCAACATCCAGCTCAAGGTCGTCGTCACGACGCTGCTGATGTCGCTGGGCGTCGTGCTGCTGCTCGGCTTCGTCGTCATCGGCCAGGTGCGCAACGGCCTGCTGGACGCCAAGGTGAAGGCGTCGCAGAGCCAGGCCACGGGCGGTTTCGCCGTGGCCAAGCAGCAGGCCGAGCAGGCCGTGAGCGTCACCGGCGAGGAGGGCACCGCACCCGACGGCCGCCCCTCGCAGAGCGTCATCCAGTGGATGAGCGACCTCGTCGCCTCGCTGTCCAGCGGCGGCCAGGGCGCCTTCGACGTGGTGACCCTGCCCTCCGGCGGCGACAGCGGCAGCGGGCGCGGACCGCGCGCCTCCGGCGGGGTCAACCCGGCCGCCAGCGTCCCCGCGGAGCTGCGCGAGCGCATCGACACCAGCACCGGGGCCGCGCAGAGCTACACGCGCATCGTCTACGCCGAGAAGGACAAGCAGTCCCAGCCGGCCCTCGTCATCGGCAAGCAGGTCAACGACCCCAACGGCGACCCGTACCAGCTGTACTACCTCTTCCCGCTCACCCAGGAGGAGAAGTCACTGAGCCTGGTCAAGGGCACCCTTGCGACCGCCGGGCTGTTCGTGGTCGTGCTGCTCGGGGCGATCGCCTGGCTCGTGGTGCGGCAGGTGGTCACGCCGGTCCGGATGGCCGCCGGGATCGCCGAACGGCTGTCCGCGGGACGGCTGCAGGAACGCATGAAGGTCACCGGCGAGGACGACATCGCCCGGCTCGGCGAGGCCTTCAACAAGATGGCGCAGAATCTCCAGCTCAAGATCAGCCAGCTCGAGGACCTGTCGCGGATGCAGCGCCGGTTCGTGTCGGACGTGTCGCACGAGCTGCGCACGCCGCTGACCACCGTGCGGATGGCCGCCGACGTCATCCACGAGGCGCGCGAGGACTTCGACCCGGTGACCGCGCGCTCCGCCGAGCTGCTCGCCGACCAGCTCGACCGGTTCGAGTCGCTGCTCGCCGACCTGCTGGAGATCAGCCGCTTCGACGCGGGCGCGGCCGCCCTGGAGGCGGAACCGATCGACCTGCGCGAGGTGGTGCGGCGCGTGGTGACCGGCGCGGAGCCGCTCGCCGAGCGCAAGGGCACCGCCATCAAGGTCGTCGGCGACCAGCAGCCCGTGGTCGCCGAGGCCGACGCGCGGCGCGTGGAGCGGGTGCTGCGCAACCTGGTCGTCAACGCCGTCGAGCACGGCGAGGGCAAGGACGTCGTCGTCAAGCTGGCCGCCGCGGGAGGCGCCGTGGCGGTCGCGGTGCGCGACTACGGCGTCGGGCTCAAGCCCGGCGAGGCCACGCGCGTGTTCAGCCGCTTCTGGCGGGCCGACCCGGCCCGCGCCCGCACCACGGGCGGTACGGGCCTGGGGCTGTCCATCGCCCTGGAGGACGCCCGGCTGCACGGCGGCTGGCTCCAGGCGTGGGGCGAGCCGGGCGGCGGCTCGCAGTTCCGGCTGACGCTGCCCAGGACGGCGGACGAGCCGCTGCGCGGATCCCCGATACCCCTGGAACCCAAG
Organism: Streptomyces werraensis; assembly: GCA_014656175.1. GTDB lineage: Bacteria > Actinomycetota > Actinomycetes > Streptomycetales > Streptomycetaceae > Streptomyces > Streptomyces werraensis. The sequence continues at coordinate 1,151,146 of BNBX01000001.1, read as the reverse complement.
GACTCGCGGCGCAACCGCGGCCTCGACGACGCGGGACTGCCGCGCGGCGGCGACGGTGAGAAGCGCGCCACGGTGCCGGTGGGCCGGCCCGGCGCCGACGACCCGGCGCAGTCCGCCCGCGACCCGCTGGGCCGCAGGCCCGGCGCCTCGGCGCCCACGGCCGACCCCACCGCCCTGCCCGGCAACGGCGCGCGCGTGGTGGCCCGCTCGGGCAGCACGCGGATGACGGCGGGCACGGTGTCCGGCACGAACGGCGGGACGGACGGGGCCCGCCCGGGCGACGCGGACCGGCCGGCGGCCGGCGGCGAGGGCGGCGACGGTGCACCGCGCGATGCGGAGAAGGACGGGGAGGCCACGCGTGGGCGGTGAGCGTGTGAGGCGCGGGCGGGGGACAGCACCGGCCAGGACCGCGGTGTACGCCGCCTGCGGGGCGGTCCTGCTGGCCGGGTGCGCCTCGATGCCGGACAGCGGCGACCTGCGCGGGGTGGAGTCCACGCCGCGGCAGGACACGCAGGTGCGGGTGTACGCCATGCCGCCGAGCGACGACGCCACCCCCACCCAGATAGTCCAGGGCTTCCTGGAGGCCCTGACCAGCGACGACGCCGACTACAAGACCGCGCGCCAGTACCTCACCCCCGAGGCGTCCAAGTACTGGCGGCCGGAGCAGTCCACCACCGTGCTCTCCGACGGGCCCGGCGCCCGCGCCGACCGGGAGCCCCGCGAGGACAGCACCGCCCTGACGTACACGCTGACCGGCACCAAGTTCGCCACCGTGGACGCGCAGCAGGCGTACGCGCCCTCCTCCGGCCACTACAGCGAACTGGTGCGGCTGGTGAAGGACGACAAGAGCGGCCAGTGGCGCATCGACGCGGTGCCGCAGGGCGTCGTCATGGGCAAGTCGGACTTCCAGCGCAACTACACGTCCTTCAACAAGTACTACTTCGCCTCGAACGTGGACGTGAACGGGTCGTCGCTGCCGATGGCGGTCGCCGACCCCGTGTACGTGCGCCGGCACGTGGACCCCACGACGCGGATGGTGCGCTCGCTGCTCTCCGGCCCGACGAACTGGCTCGACCCCGTCGTCCGGTCGAGCTTCCCGGCCGGCACCCAGCTGCGGAAGGGCACCGGGCCGCTCACCCCGGACGACCGGGGCAAGCTCACCGTGCCGCTGAACGACCGGGCGTCCGAGGTCGGCACCGGCCGCTGCGAGGAGATGGCCGCCCAGCTGCTGTTCACGCTGCGCGATCTCAGCCCCGCGGTGGAGGAGGTCGAGCTGCGGGCCGACGGCGGGCAGCTGTGCTCGCTCACCCAGGACGGCGCCGAGACCGTGGCCACCAGGGGCGCGCTCAACCAGCCCGACTACCTGTACTACCTCGACCAGGAGCACAAGCTGGTCCGGATCGCCGCCGGCGGCCGCACCCCCGACCCCGAACCGGCGCCCGGCGCGCTCGGACAGGGCGAGCAGGGCCTGCGGTCGGTGGCGGTGTCGCGGGACGAGCGCACGGCGGCCGGCGTCGGCCTGAACGGGCAGGACCTGTTCGTCTCCGCGCTGGCGCAGGGCTCCGCGCTCGGCGATCCGGTGCTGCGCAGCCAGGGCGAGACCGAGCAGGACCGGCTGACCCCGCCGAGCTGGGACGCCCAGGGCGGTCTGTGGGTCGCCGACCGCAACCCCGCCCGCCCCGGCCTCTACCTGCTGGAGGAGGGCGCGGGCCGGCCGCTCCAGGTGCGCACGCCGGGTCTGGAGGGCAGGATCCAGGCGGTGCGGGTGGCCGCCGACGGGGTGCGGATCGCCCTCGTCGTGGAGAACGGCGACCAGCGGTCGCTGCTCATCGGACGCATCGAGCGCAGCGGCCCGGACGAGGCCGGGCCGGGCGAGCATCCCACGGTCACCGTGGTGGAGCTGCGCTCGGCGACGCCCGAGCTGGAGCAGGTCACGGCCATGTCGTGGGCCGGTGACAGCCGGCTCGTGGTCGTCGGCCGCGAGCACGGCGGCGTGGAGCAGATGAAGTACGTCGAGGTCGACGGCTCCACCCCGGACGTGCCGCCGCCCGCCGCGCTGACCGGCGTGAAGGCGCTCACCGCCGCCGGGGACGAGAACGCGCCGCTGGTGGCGTACTCGGTGGACGGCATCGTGCGGCTGCCGTCGGGGGCGCAGTGGCAGAAGGTGGCGGAGGTGAAGGAGGGGGCGGCGCCGGTCTATCCGGGCTGAGCGGCCTCCGGGTTTCGTTTCCGCGGGGCCGGTCCTTACGGGGACGGTTCTTAGGGTGCAGGTGCAGGTCTTTAGGGTGCCGGCCCCCGCGCGGGGTCGGTTCTCGCCACGGTGTTCGAACGGTTCCGGCACCGGTCGCGTGGTTGTCCACAGGGGTGGCCGGGTGTCCGGGGCGTTGGCACAGTGGGCCCATGCGGAGCTGGTGGCGGGACCTCACCGACCTGGTGCTTCCGGCCGAGTGCGGCGGATGCGGCAGGCCCCGCGCCGTGCTCTGCGACCGGTGCCGTGCGGCGCTGGGCGGCAGGGCGCCACGCCGGGTGCGGCCGGCGCCCGAGCCCCGCGGACTGCCGCCCGTGCACGCGGCCGCCCCCTACGCCGACGAGGTGCGCGCCGTGCTGCTCGCCCACAAGGAGCGCGGCGCCCTGGCCCTCGCCCGGCCGCTGGGCGAGGCCCTGGCGGGTGCCGTACGGGCAGGACTGGGAGTTCCGGCCGCGCGCGGGCACTCCGGCATCCATGACGGCACGGGCAGGGCGGCGTGCGCCCCCGTACTGCTCGTCCCCGTGCCGTCCGCCCGGCGGGCCGTGCGGGCGCGCGGGCACGACCCCGCGCGGCGGATCGCCTTCGCGGCGGCGGGTGAGCTGCGGCGCACGGGGGTACCCGCCGCAGTACTCGTCGCGCTGCGGCAACGGCGGCCGGTGGCCGACCAGTCGGGACTCGGCTCGAGGCAGCGTCTGGCCAACGTCGCGGGCGCCCTCGCCGTGACGCCGGGCAGCGCCCGGCTGCTGCACCGGGGCCGGATCGTGCTGGTCGACGACCTCATGACGACCGGGGCGACCCTCGCCGAGGCGGCGCGCGCGGTCCGGGCCGCACAAGGGCCGCCCGGCCCGGAAACGGAACCGGCCGGAAAGGGCCGGGAGACATCGAGCAATTCGCGGCCCGCGTTCGTGTACCTGGGTGAGACATGGGAAGGGTCAGAACAACGGCGGACAGCGCCGCCGGTGTGGAGCGGGGCGGACCGGCAGCCCGGCCGGACGGCGAAGGAGGCGGACGGGGAAAGCGCCGGCGGAACGCCCGGCGTGGTGTGCGCGGCCGTTGTGGCGGCGTCGCCGGATGCGTTCGGAATACACCGAAACTGACTGAGAACTTACGTCGTTGCAGGTAATCAGAGGGTTAATTCCCCTGAATGGAGGTACGTCGCGGTAGAGGGTGACGCCATCCGCCCGCGCGAGATATGTTCGGTTGTGAGGGAAAGCCGCAGGCCACACCCCTCTGATCGGAATGCGGTGGTGCGGGCTTTTTCGACATCACCCGCACCGGTGGACTGGAGATCTCGCGCACGGGGGAGGAGGTGGACGTCACCGAGTCCGAGGCTCCGGACGACACCGGGGCCTGGTGCAAAAGGGAGACACATCCGCAGCGAAGCGGAGTGATCCGGGAACGGAGTTCTGCGTGGACATCGTCGTCAAGGGCCGCAAGACCGAGGTGCCCGAGCGGTTCCGGAAGCACGTGGCCGAGAAGCTGAACCTGGAGAAGATCCAGAAGCTCGATGGCAAGGTGATGAGCCTCGACGTCGAGGTGTCCAAGGAGCCCAACCCCCGACAGGCCGACCGCTGTGACCGGGTGGAGATCACGCTCCGCTCCCGCGGACCGGTGATCCGGGCGGAGGCGGCGGCGAGCGACCCGTACGCGGCGCTCGACCTGGCAGCGGAGAAGCTCGACGCCCGGCTGCGCAAGCAGCACGACAAGCGTTTCTCACGGCGCGGCGCGCGCAGGATCCCCGCCGCCGAGGTCCCCGACCACGTGCCCGGCGTGGCCACCCTCAACGGGGCCGGCGCGAGCACCGCGCGGGAAGAGGAGCAGGCGGTCCCCACCAAGAAGATCGGTTCGCTGGAGGTCCAGGGCGACGGGCCGCTGGTCGTCCGCGAGAAGACCCACGTGGCCGCCCCCATGACCCTCGACCAGGCGCTCTACGAGATGGAGTTGGTCGGGCACGACTTCTACCTCTTCGTCGACTCCGAGACCAAGGAGCCCAGCGTCGTCTACCGGCGCCACGCCTACGACTACGGCGTGATCCACCTCAGGACCGACACGATGGTCACCGAGAACCACTCCCCCGAGGCCGGCGGAACCCTCGGCGGCTGACCCGCCGGGCGACAGCACAGCAGGTGCCCCTGGTGCGCGAGTGCGCCCCCAGGGGCACCGGCGCGCCACCGCCCGGCGCGCACACTGCACCCCGGTGACGGTGCGGCATGGAATCATGGCGGCAGCGGCCCAACGGGTGGGCCGTTGCCTTGGGTTGGCGATGGTCAGGACCACAGGCCACAGCCTTCAGGGGGAGGAACGCGATGGCGGACAGCTTCGGACCGATGCGGGACGAGGATGCCGACGACGGCGTCGTCGGCATGGGCCCGGACGCGGACACTCCGCGCAAGGAGCCGATCAGAGTCCTTGTGGTGGACGACCACGCGCTGTTCCGCCGCGGGCTGGAGATCGTGCTCGCCGCCGAGGAGGACATCCAGGTCGTCGGCGAGGCCGGTGACGGCGCCGAGGCCGTGGAGAAGGCCGCCGACCTGCTGCCCGACATCGTCCTGATGGACGTGCGGATGCCCAAGCGGGGCGGCATCGAGGCCTGCACCTCCATCAAGGAGGTCGCCCCCAGCGCCAAGATCATCATGCTGACGATCAGCGACGAGGAGGCCGACCTCTACGACGCCATCAAGGCGGGCGCGACCGGCTACCTGCTCAAGGAGATCTCCACCGACGAGGTCGCCACCGCCATCCGCGCCGTCGCCGACGGGCAGTCGCAGATCAGCCCCTCCATGGCGTCGAAGCTGCTCACCGAGTTCAAGTCGATGATCCAGCGCACCGACGAGCGCCGGCTCGTCCCCGCGCCCCGGCTGACGGACCGCGAGCTGGAGGTCCTCAAACTCGTCGCCACGGGCATGAACAACCGGGACATCGCCAAGGAGTTGTTCATCTCCGAGAACACCGTGAAGAACCACGTGCGCAACATCCTGGAGAAGCTTCAGCTGCACTCCCGGATGGAGGCCGTGGTCTACGCGATGCGGGAGAAGATCCTCGAGATCCGCTGACCCGCCGGCCCCCGCTGCCCTGCCGGCCCGCTGACCTCAGGCGAGCAGCCGGGCCAGCTCCGCGATGAGCGGCTCGCGCAGCTCCGGCGCGTCCACCCGCTCCACGCGGACGTCCGTGCAGCCCACCCAGCCCGCCGCCTCCACCAGCGCCTGCGCCACCTGCGGCACCGCCTTGCGGCCGTCCAGCGTGACCTGCTTGGCGACCAGCGTGCGGCCCTCGCGCGCCGGGTCCACACGGCCCACCAGCCGCCCGCCCGCCAGCACCGGCATCGCGAAATAGCCGTGGACGCGCTTGGGCTTGGGGACGTACGCCTCCAGACGGTGGGTGAAGCCGAAGATCCGCTCCGTGCGTGCCCGCTCCCAGATCAGGGAGTCGAACGGGGACAGCAGCGTCGTGCGGTGCCGTCCGCGCGGCGGCGTGGCCAGGGCCTCCGGGTCCGCCCAGGCCGGCTTGGACCAGCCCTCGACCGTGACGGGCACCAGCCCCGAGTCGGCGATCACCGCGTCGACCTGCTCGCCCTTGAGACGGTGGTAGTCCGCGATGTCCGCGCGGGTGCCCACGCCCAGCGCCCGCCCGGCCAGCCCCACCAGCCGGCGCAGGCACTCCTCGTCCGACGGCTCCTCGGCCAGCAGCGCGGCCGGCACGGCGCGCTCGGCCAGGTCGTAGACCCGCTTCCAGCCGCGACGCTCCACGCACACCACCTCGCCGTACATCAGGGCGCGCTCCACGGCGACCTTGGTGCCGGACCAGTCCCACCACTCGCTGGTGCGCTTCGCGCCGCCCAGCTCGGTGGCGGTCAACGGCCCTTCGGTGCGCAGCTGCTTGACGACCTGGTCGTACACGCCGTCGGGCAGGTCGTGGTTCCAGTGCGGACGGGCGCGGTAGGCGCGGCGGCGGAAGGCGAAGTGCGGCCACTCCTCGACGGGGAGGATGCACGCGGCGTGCGACCAGTACTCGAACGTGTGCGCAGGTTGGTCGCCCTGCTTCCAGTACGCCTCCTCCACCGTGCGCCGGCCCACCGCGCCGAGCCGGGCGTACGGGATCAGCTCGTGCGAGCGGGCGAGGACGGAGATCGTGTCGAGCTGCACCGCGCCGAGGTGGCGCAGGACGCCGCGCACACCGGCGCGGCGGTCGGGGACGCCGAGGAGTCCCTGGGCCCGCAGGGCGATGCGGCGGGCCTCGTCGGCCGAGAGTTCCGTGGTCGGACGCGGCAGGGTCGTCATACGTCCGCACCTTAGAGGGCCCCACTGACAACGCGGGCGCCCCGCGGGGCACGTTCGTCAGGCCCGGGCCGGCACGTACGGGGTGGTGGACGGAAGGCCCAGGTCGGAGGGGAGCAGGGAGCCCACCCAGCCGTCCCGCAGCACCCCCTTGTTGACGAGCGAGGAGCGCAGCACGCCCTCGATCGTGAAGCCGGCCCGCTCGGCGACCGCGCGGGAGGCCGTGTTGCCCACCTCGGCGCGCCACTCCATGCGGTCGATGGACATCCGGGTGAAGGCCCAGCGGCACGCGGCCACGGTGGCCTCGGTGATGTAGCCGTTGCCGCGGTGCTCCTTGGCGCTCCAGAAGCCGATCTCGCCCGTCGCGAACGACCGCATGGTGATGCCGAGCATGCCCGTCAGCTCCCCGGCGGGCAGGAAGACGCCGAAGGTGAACATCGTGCCGCTCGCCCAGCCGTCGGGGGCGATCTGCTCCGTGAAACCGCGCGCGTGCTCGGGGAGGTACGGCGAAGGGATCGTGGTCCAGCGCTGGATGTCCGGGTCCTGGCAGATCCGGTACACCGTGTCGGCGTCCTGCGGGCCGACGGTGCGCAGCAGCAGACGGTCGGTGGTGAGCGTGACGGGTTCCATCGGGCGATTCTGCGCACGTCGCGGCGGCGGGCGCCATCCCTTCGGCCCGGGCGGAACGATGATCACCCTGCGTGTGATTCGCCGTATGCGTGCGGCACCATCCGGGCGCCCGGGACGTTGTCCGTGTAGCGGCCGTGCCACGGTTCGGCCGCGGCGGACGGTCACCGCCCCGGCAGGCCTCCCGGCGCGACGGGGTCCTCGCATACGATGGCCGTTGCTCAGTCAGTGAAACGGAAACCGACCGTCCCAGGCCCGACCGGCAAGGAGACCAACCCCCGTGTCCGTCCTCTCGAAGATCATGCGTGCAGGCGAAGGCAAAATCCTGCGCAAGCTGCACCGCATCGCGGACCAGGTCAACTCCATCGAAGAGGACTTCGAAGGCCTCTCCGACGCCGAGCTGCGGGCCCTCACCGATGAGTACAAGCAGCGCTACGCCGACGGTGAGAGCCTGGACGACCTGCTGCCCGAGGCCTTCGCCACGGTGCGCGAAGCCGCCCGGCGCGTGCTGGGCCAGCGCCACTACGACGTCCAGATCATGGGCGGTGCGGCCCTGCACATGGGTTACGTGGCGGAAATGAAGACCGGTGAGGGCAAGACCCTCGTCGGCACGCTCCCCGCGTACCTGAACGCCCTGTCGGGCGAGGGCGTCCACATCATCACGGTGAACGACTACCTGGCCGAGCGCGACTCGGAGATGATGGGCCGCGTCCACCGTTTCCTGGGCCTGAGCGTCGGCTGCATCCTCGCCAACATGACGCCGGCCCAGCGCCGCGAGCAGTACGCGTGCGACATCACCTACGGCACGAACAACGAGTTCGGCTTCGACTACCTGCGCGACAACATGGCGTGGTCGAAGGAAGAGCTGGTGCAGCGCGGCCACAACTTCGCCATCGTCGACGAGGTCGACTCGATCCTCATCGACGAGGCCCGTACGCCGCTGATCATCTCCGGCCCCGCGGACCAGGCCACCAAGTGGTACGGCGACTTCGCCAAGCTGGTGAAGCGCCTCAAGCGCGGTGAGCCGGGCAACCCGCTCAAGGGCATCGAGGAGACCGGCGACTACGACGTCGACGAGAAGAAGCGCACGGTCGCCATCCACGAGTCCGGTGTCGCCAAGGTCGAGGACTGGCTCGGCATCGACAACCTGTACGAGTCGGTGAACACCCCGCTCGTGGGCTACCTGAACAACGCCATCAAGGCGAAGGAGCTCTTCAAGAAGGACAAGGACTACGTCATCATCGACGACGAAGTCATGATCGTCGACGAGCACACCGGACGTATCCTCGCCGGCCGCCGCTACAACGAGGGCATGCACCAGGCCATCGAGGCCAAGGAGGGCGTGCCGATCAAGGACGAGAACCAGACGCTCGCCACGATCACGCTGCAGAACTTCTTCCGCCTCTACAAGCGCCACGACCACAGCGGCAAGGAGCTGCCGGGTCTGTCCGGCATGACCGGTACGGCGATGACCGAGGCCGCCGAGTTCCACCAGATCTACAAGCTCGGCGTGGTGCCCATCCCGACCAACCGGCCGATGATCCGCAAGGACCAGTCGGACCTGATCTACCGCACCGAGGTCGCCAAGTTCGAGGCGGTCGTCGACGACATCGAGGAGAAGCACCGCAAGGGCCAGCCGATCCTCGTCGGCACCACCTCGGTCGAGAAGTCCGAGTACCTGTCGCAGCAGCTCAGCAAGCGGGGCATCCAGCACGAGGTGCTGAACGCCAAGCACCACGAGCGTGAGGCGCAGATCGTCGCCCAGGCCGGCCGCCGCGGCGCCGTCACGGTCGCCACGAACATGGCCGGCCGTGGTACGGACATCAAGCTCGGCGGCAACCCCGAGGACCTCGCGGAGGCGGAGCTGCGGCAGCGCGGCCTCGACCCCGAGGAGCACATCGAGGAATGGGCCGCGGCCCTGCCGGAGGCCATGGCGCGCGCCGAGGAGGCCGTGAAGGCCGAGAAGGAGGAGGTCGAGAAGCTCGGCGGCCTCTACGTGCTGGGCACGGAGCGGCACGAGTCGCGGCGTATCGACAACCAGCTGCGCGGTCGTTCCGGCCGTCAGGGCGACCCGGGCGAGTCCCGCTTCTACCTGTCGCTCGGCGACGACCTGATGCGGCTGTTCAAGGCGCAGATGGTCGAGCGCGTGATGTCCATGGCGAACGTGCCGGACGACGTGCCGATCGAGAACAAGATGGTCACCCGTGCGATCGCGTCCGCGCAGTCGCAGGTGGAGACGCAGAACTTCGAGACGCGTAAGAACGTCCTGAAGTACGACGAGGTGCTCAACCGGCAGCGCGAGGTCATCTACGGCGAGCGCCGCCGCGTCCTTGAGGGCGAGGACCTGCAGGAGCAGATCCACCACTTCATGGACGACACCATCGACGCGTACGTCCAGGCGGAGACCGCGGAGGGCTTCCCCGAGGACTGGGACCTGGACCGGCTGTGGGGCGCGTTCAAGCAGCTCTACCCGGTGAGCGTCACGATCGAGGAGCTGGAGGAGGCGGCCGGCGACCGTGCCGGCCTGACCGCCGAGTTCATCTCCGAGTCCATCAAGGACGACATCCGCGCCCAGTACGAGGCGCGCGAGGCGCAGCTCGGCTCCGAGATCATGCGTGAGCTGGAGCGGCGGGTCGTGCTGTCGGTGCTGGACCGCAAGTGGCGCGAGCACCTCTACGAGATGGACTACCTCCAGGAGGGCATCGGCCTGCGCGCGATGGCCCAGAAGGACCCGCTGGTCGAGTACCAGCGTGAGGGCTTCGACATGTTCAGCGCGATGATGGACGGCATCAAGGAGGAGTCCGTCGGCTACCTGTTCAACCTGGAGGTCCAGGTCGAGCAGCAGGTCGAGGAGGTGCCGGTCGAGGACGTCAAGCCGACCGCCGACCTGGAGAAGCAGGACGCGGTGCCGGCGCAGGCGCGGCCGGAGATCCGGGCGAAGGGGCTGGACGCCCCGCAGCGGCGGAACCTCCACTTCTCCGCTCCCACGGTGGACGGCGAGGGCGGCACCATCGAGGGCGAGCTGGCCACCGACGACGAGCCGGTGCGCTCGTCGGCGGACGGGCTGACCCGCGCGGAGCGCCGGAAGCAGGCGCGGGGCGGGCGTCGCCGCAAGAAGTGACATCGCCGTACCGACGGCACTGCCGGCCGGGTCCGGGCACCTGAGGGTGCCAGGACCCGGCCGTTGTGCGTGGTCGTCAGCGGGGACCGCCCAGCTCGACGGCGGTGCAGCGCCAGCGGAGGTCCCGGCCGCGCTCCAGCCGGAACGCCATGGCGCGGAGCCTGTCCCCGGCGCCGATCCGCGCGAACGCCTCGATGGCGCCCTCGCGCGGCACGAACCACCCGATGTCCCGCACGACGGGCCGCGCCCCGCGCGTCCGCAGCGGGCCGCGCTCCGCGAGCCGGATCAGCTCGTCGTAGGCCTGCCCGGCACTGTGCCGCAGCATCGCGTGCACGGGGCGCTGGCCGCTGAGCACGGCGACGAGCAGGTCCGCGAAGCGATCGGTGGGCCGGGGCTGCGGCACGCCCCGAGGCACCCCGCCCGGCCGCGCGGACGCGGTGCCGTCCGGCGCCCTGCGCGCGGCCCGGAAAGGCGCTGCGACGGGCACCCGGCCGCGGTCTCCGTTCGCCGTGTCGGCGGGCGCCGCGCCCCGGCCCTCGGGCGCGGTCCCTGTGGGTGGGCGGCCCCGGCCGCCGGGCCTCGTGCCCGCCGGCACCCGGCTCCGGGGACCGGACACCGCGCCGTCGGACCTCCGGCCCGGAGTGACGAGGAAGTCGGCGGGTGCTCCGTCCTGGCGCTCGGGCGCCGTACCCGTGGGCGTCCCGCCCCGGTGCTCGGGCGGCGCGGCGGACGGCGCCCCCGGCCCTGGGCCCGTGCGGCCGCCGCGCGCCGGTGCCCGGCCCGCCGGGCGGTTGTCCGTGGGCCGGGTGCGGCGAGGGGATGTTCCTCGGGGGCGGCCCGCGCCTGGGGAGGGGGCCAGGGACGGGCCTGTCGTGGGGACGCGTGGGGGGACTGCTGCGGGGGAGCGGCGTGGTGTTCTGCTCATGACCTTGTGCACGAGGGCCCCGTTCTGAAGGCCGGGCCGGCGGGGGAGCCGGGTACCGGGCAGTAACTTCGTGACGTGGATCTTGTACGGGGCCGTGCGGGGGCGGGGCAAGGAAGGGCGGGGGTGTGTGGGGCGGGGAGGGAAGTTCACTTATCCGGGTGGCCGGTCGCCTGCCGGGCCCTTGTTCACGCGGGCGGGACGGGTGAATCCGTGGACCGAGGGTGACGGCCCCCGAGGGGGCGGCGAGGGCTCGAAGGGGGACGGGTGCGACGTATTCTGAGACCTTGCCGAAGTAGTGATCCGAGCTGACGAAAGCGGCCGACCATGCGCGTCTACGTCCCCCTCACCCTCCCCGGGCTCGCCGAGGCGCACAGGACGGGGCAGCTGGGCGACGGGCCGTTCACCGCGTACGCCGTGACGCCCGCGCTGCGCGAGTGGTACCTCTCCGACGACATCGAGGAGCTGGAGTACGCCGCACTCAGCCGCGCCGCGCTGGCCTCCCTGCGTCTGCTCGCCGCCGACCCCGCCGCGCCCCGCCGCCGGGTCGTGGTCGCCGTGGACGTGGCCGACGGCGCGGCCTCCGCCGAACCCGGCCGGGGCCCGGACCCGGCCGTGCTGGGCGAGGTGCGCCTCGCCGGGCCCGTACGCCTGGCGAAGGCGGCCGCGGTGCACGTCGACGCGGAGGACGCCGAGGAGGACGTGGCGGCCGCCGCGCAGGCGCTGGACGCGGCGGACAAGGGGGACGACGACGCGCAGTTCGTCGTGGACGGCGCGGAGGACCACGAGCTGCTGTGGTTCGCGACGCAGGAGATCCCGCAGCTCGTCGCCTGACGGCCCGGGTAGGTTTTCCGCATGGGGACGCACACGGACGCGCACATCGTCTGGGACTGGAACGGCACACTGTTCCACGACGTCGACGCGGTCATCGGGGCGACGAACGCGGCCTTCGCCGAGCTGGGCCTCGCGCCCATCACGCTGGAGCGGTACCGGGAGCTGTACTGCGTGCCGGTGCCGCGCTTCTACGAGCGGCTGATGGGCCGGATGCCCAGCCAGGCCGAGTGGGAGGTCATGGACGCCGTCTTCCACCGCCACTACACCGAGCACCGGGTGCGCTGCGGTCTCGCCGACGGCGTGGAGGACCTGCTCACGGGGTGGGTGGCGGCGGGCCGCAGCCAGTCGATCCTCAGCATGTACGGGCACGAGGAGCTGGTCCCGCTGGTGGAGGACTTCGGTATCTCCTCCCACTTCATACGCGTCGACGGCCGCACCGGCCCGTCCGGCGGCAGCAAGGCGGAGCACCTGGTGCGCCACCTGGACGCGCTGCGCGGCACGGTGGACCCGCGGCGCACGGTGGTCATCGGCGACGCCGCCGACGACGCGCTGGCCGCGCTCCACGTGGGCGCGCACGCCGTGCTGTGGACCGGCGGCTCGCACGGCCGGACCAGTCTGGAGGCGGTCGGGGTTCCGGTGGTCGACAGCCTGAGCGAGGCCGTGGCCCAGGCGGAACGGCTGGCGGTCTCCGGCTGACCCGGGAGCCGGGCGCACTGTGCGAAACGTCAAAGTTCGCCCCCCGGTTTTGTACACATACGGCTCATGACGGGGCCCCTCAGGAGAGCGATAGCCTAGGCAGCGTGATCAGCGCGATAGCTCGCGGGGACCGTGGCGTCCCCGCTGTGCGCCCGGCGAGCACGGAGGACATCCGTGACCGGGTGGCGACCGCTGATCCTCGCGGGCGGCACGGGACGCGGCGCACCCCAGGGAGCCCGGCGTCACGGAGAGCCACGTCACACCCGTCGGACCCCTTCAATTCCGCCGAGAAGCCCCCGCTCCTCTCACCTTGCGGCATACCGTCGGCACAGACCGGACACCCCGTGTCGTACCGCCGCACCACAGGGTCGGAGACCGTACTTCCTTCTACGTCACGCAACGGCGCGCGACAGGAGCCAGAGGACCATGCAGACCAAGCTGGACGAAGCCAAGGCCGAGCTGCTCGATCGGGCCGCCCGGGTAGCTGAGAACAGCCCGGCCGGGGGGAAACTGCCGACTGGGACCGCGGAGGGGGACACGCCCGACCGGGATACCGTCCTCACGTTCCTCCAGCGCTACTACCTGCACACCGCCCCGGAGGACCTCACCGACCGCGACCCGGTCGACGTCTTCGGGGCCGCCGTCTCGCACCGCCGGCTCGCCGAGAACCGCCCGCAGGGCACGGCGAACGTCCGGGTGCACACCCCGACCGTCGAGGAGAACGGCTGGACCTGCAGCCACTCCGTCGTCGAGGTCGTCACCGACGACATGCCCTTCCTCGTCGACTCCGTCACCAACGAGCTGACCCGCCAGGGCCGCGGCATCCACGTGGTGATCCACCCGCAGTTCGTGGTCCGCCGGGACGTCACCGGCAAGCTGATCGAGGTTCTCTCCGACCCGGTGAGCGGCGACCTCCCGCAGGACGCCCGCGACCTGCCGCACGACGCGCACGTCGAGTCCTGGATCCACGTGGAGATCGACCGCGAGACCGACCGCGGCGACCTCAAGCAGATCACCGCCGATCTGCTGCGCGTGCTCTCCGACGTCCGCGAGGCCGTCGAGGACTGGGGCAAGATGCGTCAGGCCGCCACCTCGCTGGCCGACGCGCTGCCCGACGAGCCCGTCCCCGCCGACCTGCCCCCGCTGCAGGTCGAGGAGGCCCGCGAGCTGCTCCACTGGCTCGCCGACGACCACTTCACCTTCCTCGGCTACCGCGAGTACGAGCTGCGCGCCGACGACTCGCTGGCCGCCGTGCCCGGCACCGGCCTCGGCATCCTGCGCTCCGACCCGCACCACGCGACCGACGAGGACCACCCGGTCAGCCCGTCCTTCGACCGGCTCCCCGCCGACGCCCGCGCCAAGGCCCGCGAGCACAAGCTGCTCATCCTCACCAAGGCCAACAGCCGCGCCACCGTGCACCGGCCGTCGTACCTGGACTACATCGGCGTGAAGAAGTTCGACGCCGACGGCAACGTCATCGGCGAGCGGCGCTTCCTCGGGCTGTTCTCCTCCGCCGCGTACACCGAGTCCGTGCGCCGGGTGCCGGTGATCCGCCGCAAGGTCGAGGACGTCCTGGAGCGGGCCGGCTTCTCCCCGCACAGCCACGACGGGCGCGACCTGCTCCAGATCCTGGAGACCTACCCGCGCGACGAGCTGTTCCAGACCCCGGTCGAGGAACTGCAGGCCATCGCCACCTCGGTGCTCTACCTCCAGGAGCGCCGCCGGCTGCGGCTGTACCTGCGCCAGGACGAGTACGGGCGCTACTACTCCGCCCTCGTCTACCTGCCGCGCGACCGCTACACCACCGCGGTGCGGCTGCGGATCATCGACATCCTCAAGGAGGAGCTCGGCGGCGTCAGCGTCGACTTCACCGCGTGGAACACCGAGTCGGTCCTCTCCCGGCTGCACTTCGTCGTCCGCGTCCCGCAGGGCACCGAGCTGCGCCACCTGTCCGACAGCGACAAGGAACGCATCGAGTCCCGGCTGGCGGAGGCCGCCCGCTCCTGGTCCGACGGCTTCTCCGAGGCGCTGACCACCGAGTTCGGCGAGGAGCGCGCCGCCGAGCTGCTGCGCCGCTACGCGGACGCCTTCCCCGAGGGCTACAAGGCCGACCACAGCCCGCGCGGCGCCGTGGCCGACCTGGTGCGCCTGGAAGAGCTGGGCGAGCAGCAGGACTTCGCGCTCAGCCTGTACGAGCCGGTGGGCGCGGCGCCCGACGAGCGCCGCTTCAAGATCTACCGCACCGGCGAGGCCGTCTCCCTGTCCGCGGTGCTGCCCGTGCTGCAGCGCCTCGGCGTCGAGGTCATCGACGAGCGGCCGTACGAGCTGCGGTGCGACGACCGCAGCGTCGCCTACATCTACGACTTCGGGCTGCGCATGCCGCAGGCGCCCGGCGGCGGGGTGGACTACCTCGGCGACGACGCCCGCGAGCGCTTCCAGGAGGCCTTCGCGGCGACCTGGACCGGCAAGGCGGAGAACGACGGCTTCAACGCCCTCGTGCTGAGCGCCGGGCTCACCTGGCGCCAGGCGATGGTGCTGCGCGCGTACGCCAAGTACCTGCGCCAGGCCGGGTCCACCTTCAGCCAGGACTACATGGAGGACACCCTCCGCCACAACGTCCACACCACCCGGCTGCTGGTCTCCCTGTTCGAGGCGCGGATGTCGCCGGACCGGCAGCGCGCCGGGTACGAGCTGGTGGACGCCCTGCTGGAGGAGCTCGACGCCGCCCTCGACCAGGTCGCGAGCCTCGACGAGGACCGCATCCTGCGCTCCTTCCTCACCGTCATCAAGGCGACGCTGCGCACCAACTTCTTCCAGGAGGCGGCGGGCGGCGAGCCGCACGACTACGTCTCCATGAAGTTCGACCCGCGGGCCATCCCGGACCTGCCCGCGCCGCGCCCGGCGTTCGAGATCTGGGTGTACTCGCCGCGGGTGGAGGGCGTGCACCTGCGCTTCGGCAAGGTCGCGCGCGGCGGTCTGCGCTGGTCCGACCGGCGTGAGGACTTCCGCACCGAGATCCTCGGCCTGGTCAAGGCGCAGATGGTGAAGAACACCGTCATCGTGCCGGTCGGCGCCAAGGGCGGCTTCGTCGCCAAGCAGCTGCCCGACCCGGCCGTCGACCGCGACGCGTGGATGGCCGAGGGCATCGCCTCCTACCGGACGTTCATCTCCGCGCTGCTCGACATCACCGACAACATGGTGGGCGGCGAGGTCGTGCCGCCGGCGGACGTCGTCCGGCACGACGAGGACGACACCTACCTGGTCGTCGCCGCCGACAAGGGCACCGCGACCTTCTCCGACATCGCCAACGAGGTCGCGGAGAGCTACAACTTCTGGCTCGGGGACGCCTTCGCCTCCGGCGGCTCGGCCGGCTACGACCACAAGGGCATGGGCATCACCGCGCGCGGCGCCTGGGAGTCCGTCAAGCGGCACTTCCGGGAGCTGGGCGTGGACACCCAGAGCGAGGACTTCACGGTCGTCGGCATCGGCGACATGTCCGGCGACGTGTTCGGCAACGGCATGCTGCTCAGCGAGCACATCCGCCTGGTCGCCGCCTTCGACCACCGGCACATCTTCATCGACCCGGACCCGGACGCGGCCACCGGGTACGCCGAGCGCCGCCGGCTGTTCGAGCTGCCGCGCTCCAGCTGGGCCGACTACAACGCCGAGCTGATCTCCGCGGGCGGTGGCGTCTTCCCGCGCACGGCCAAGTCCATCCAGCTCAACAGCCACATCCGTGAGGCCCTGGGCATCGAGGAGAAGATCTCCAAGATGACCCCGGCCGACCTGATGAAGGCCATCCTCACGGCGCCGGTCGACCTGCTGTGGAACGGCGGCATCGGCACCTACGTCAAGGCGTCCACCGAGTCCCACGCGGACGTCGGCGACAAGAGCAACGACGCGATCCGCGTCGACGGGCAGGACCTGCGGGTCTCGGTCGTCGGCGAGGGAGGCAACCTGGGCCTGACCCAGCTCGGCCGGATCGAGTTCGCGCTGCACGGCGGCCGGATCAACACCGACGCCATCGACAACAGCGCGGGCGTGGACACCTCCGACCACGAGGTGAACATCAAGATCCTGCTGAACGGGCTGGTCAAGGAAGGCGACATGACGGTGAAGCAGCGCAACAAGCTGCTCGCCGAGATGACCGACGAGGTCGGCCGTCTGGTGCTGCGCAACAACTACGCGCAGAACACCGCCATCGCCAACGCGCTCGCCCAGTCGAAGGACATGATCCACGCGCAGCAGCGCTTCCTGAAGCACCTGGTGCGCGAGGGCCATCTGGACCGGGCGCTGGAGTTCCTGCCCACCGACCGGCAGATCCGCGAGCGGCTCGCCTCCGGGCAGGGCCTGACCGGGCCGGAGACGGCGGTGCTGCTGGCGTACACGAAGATCACCGTCGCCGAGGAGCTGCTGCACACCTCGCTGCCCGACGACCCGTACCTCAAGGGTCTGCTGCACGCGTACTTCCCGACCGCGCTGCGCGAGCAGTTCGCGGAGCACATCGACACCCACCCGCTGCGCCGTGAGATCACCACGACCGTGCTGGTCAACGACACGGTCAACACCGGCGGCACCACGTATCTGCACCGGATGCGCGAGGAGACCGGGGCGTCGCTGGAGGAGATCGTCCGGGCGCAGACCGCGGCCCGCGCGATCTTCCGCTCCTCGGTGGTGTGGGACGGCGTGGAGGCGCTCGACACCAAGGTCGACGCGGCCACCCAGACCCGGATCCGGCTGCACTCGCGCCGTCTGGTGGAGCGCGGCACGCGCTGGCTGCTGAACAACCGGCCGCAGCCGCTGCAGCTCGAGGAGACGGTGTCGTTCTTCGCCGAGCGGGTGGAGCACGTCTGGTCGCAGCTGCCCAAGCTGCTGCGCGGCGATGACCTGGACTGGTACCAGAAGATCTACGACGAGCTCGGCGGCGCCGGGGTCCCGGACGAGCTGGCCACGCGGGTCGCCGGATTCTCCTCCGCCTTCCCGACGCTCGACATCGTGTCCGTGGCCGACCGGATGGGCAAGGAGCCGCTGGACGTCGCCGAGGTCTACTACGACCTGGGCGACCGGCTGCGCATCACCCAGCTGATGGACCGGATCATCGAGCTGCCGCGCGCCGACCGGTGGCAGTCGATGGCCCGTGCGGCGATCCGCGAGGACCTGTACGCGGCGCACGCGGCGGTCACCGCGGACGTGCTGGCGGAGGGCGACGGCACGTCGACGCCGGAGCAGCGCTTCGCACTGTGGGAGCAGAAGAACGCGGCGCTGCTGGGCCGGGCCCGCAGCACGCTGGAGGAGATCCACAACTCCGACGCGTTCGACCTGGCCAACCTGTCGGTGGCGATGCGCACCATGCGCACGCTGCTCAGGAACTCGTAGCGCACCGGACCCGTCGAGGGGCGCCTTGGGCCGTCACGGTCCGGGGCGCCCCTCGCGCGTGTGTGGTGCGTTGGGCGGGAATCGGCGGCGAACCCGTGGGCACGGTGCCGTAACGGGATAAGGCTCCCCTGTGACTGTCCGATTCTTGTCGTCCGGGATGTCCGGGGAGACCGGCACACGGCGCTCCGCGCTCCGCCCGGCCGCCGCCGGCCGGGTCCTGGCCACGGGCGTCACCGGACTCGTCCTGCTGCTGCTGGCCCTGGTCGTCGTACGGCTGCCGTGGATGGGCGACCTGGGCATCCACGCGGCGACCGTGCAGCGGCTGCGGCACGCCCCGCTCGCCCCCGGCAACCCGCTGGTCGACGCGAACACCCCGAGCCCCTACTACTCGCCGTGGACGCTGGTGCTCGGCGGTGCGGCCCGGGTGACCGGGCTGGACGTGTTCGTGGTGCTGCGGGCGGCCGCCGCGGCCGGACTGGCGCTGCTGGTCACGGGCGTGTGGCGGTACGTGCGGACGCTGAGCGCGCACCCGGCCGCGCCCGTGCTCGCGCTGCTGTCCCTGCTGCTGCTGTGGGGCACCGAGCCCCTGCTGTGGAGCGGGTTCACCGGGCTGCACTCGCTGGCCCTGACGGCGGCGTACCCGAGCACCTTCACACTGGGGCTCGCCTTCCACTTCTGGGCCTGGCTGAGCGGGGCGCTGCGCCGGCCGGCCGGGTGGGGGGTGTGGCTGGGGCTGGGCGTGCTGTGGGCGGTGATCCTTCTCTGCCACCAGTTCTCCGGGGTGGTGGCCACGGCCGGCGCTGCCGCCACGGTGGCCGCCGCGCGTCCCGGGCGCGCGTTGTGGCCCCGGCTCGGCGGCGCGCTGCTGCTGGGCGTGTCGGTGCTGGGGGCGTGGCCGTACTACGACTTCTTCGCGCTGGCGGACGCCGGGGAACGGCTGGAGACGGTGCACCGGGTGCTGTACGCGCATCCGGCGGCGCGGTTCGCACTGGTGCTGCTCGGGGTGGCCGCGCTGGTGGGGCGGTGGCGGCGTGACCACCGCGACCCGCTGGTGGTGTTCTGCGCCCTGGGCGTGCTGGCCGTCGCGGCGGGCCGGGTCACCGGGCACCACTCCTGGGCGAGGGCCCTGCCGGCGGCGGTGATCCCGGCGCAGCTCGCGGCGGCGCTCGCGGTCGTGGGGGAAGGATCGCGGCGGGTGCGGTCGGTGTGGGCGGCGCTGCTCGCCGGGGCGCTGCTGGCCGGTGCCTGGGCACAGGCGGGCGCGCTCGGGTACGTGGTCCCGGCCGACGCGCTGCCGGGTCCGGTCGCGGAGAAGTACCGGCGGCCGTGGCCGGGGTACGGGTGGATCACCCGCTGGGTGCGGTACGGCGACGTCGTCATGGCGGAGGGCCGGGTCGCCCGCCAGGTGCCGGCGTACGGCCCCTACACGGTCGCCCCCGGCTATCCGGACTTCTTCCTCGCCGACGAGGAGCGCCGTACCGCCGTCACGCGGGCGTACTTCGCCGCGGACACGTCCGAGGCCGAGCGGCGGCGCACCGAGCGGGACTACGAGGTGCGCTGGGTGCTGGACCGCCGTGGCGCGCTGGACGACCCCGTGCTGCGGCCGGTGGCCCGGGGGCCGCGGGGGGAGGTGCTGTACGCGGTGCCGTGAGGCGGGGCGGCGTGGGACCGGCGCAGTGCGCCCGCCGGCCGTACGGCCCGGTGCGGACGGCGGGCGGACGGTGCGGGCGGTCAGCGCAGGGCGCCCGCCACCAGCTGCACCGCGCGGCGCAGGCGCGGGTGGACCAGGCGGCCGGCGACCGGGCGGAGCGCGGCGGTGACGCCGGCCGGTTCCCAGCGGACCTGGAGGCGGCCCGGGTTGTGTCCCTCGGGCTCGACGGTGACCTGGTGGGGGGCGGCGCCTGAGCGGTAGGGGACGCGGGCGGTCAGCGCGGGGAACTCCAGGGGCGCCAGCAGCAGCGCCTGGTTGCTCCGGCCGCCACCGGAGAGCCGGACCAGCGGGTGCCGGACCCCGGCGAACCCGCCCAGCGGCAGCCGCGCCCCGGCCAGGTCCAGCCGTACCGTCCCCTCGAACACACCCGGCCGCACCGGGTCCAGGCGGAACGGCATGGTGAGGCGGCGCCGGCCCGGGGAGATCACCAGGCTCGCCCGCTGCGGGCCGACGGGGAGCCGCAGCGCCGGGTCGTAGGTCCGCACGGTGAGGTCGACCCGGGCGCCGCCCCCGGGGACGCGGGCGAGCCCCGTGATCTCGTGCCGGAACAGCGCGGCGGGGAACGGGCGGGTGTCCGGCTCCAGCTCGGTCAGGTCCAGCTCGCGGCGGGCGGCCACGCCGTCCGGCACCCGGTCGCCCCAGTAGACCCGGCCGTCCGCGTCGCCGGTCAGCCGCCTCGGGGCGACGCCGTGCCCCAGTCCCCGCGCCGCGAGCGCGGCCTCCGGCAGGCGACGGTCCCGGACCAGCTGGAGCACCACCCGCTCCGCACGGGGCAGCCGCGCGTACGCGCCCGGGGCCAGCGTCTCCAGGTACGGGTTCACCTCGTCGGCGAAGGCGGCCAGCCACTCCGCGTCGCGGTACGGCAGGTCGCCCGCGTACATCCGGAAGTCGTGCTTGAGGAACTTGTGGTCCTTGTCCTCGCGCAGCCCCTCGTGCCCGCTCTCCGCCAGGAACGCGTCGATCAGGCGCTGCACGTGGATCCGGTCGCGGACGTTGCCGATCAGGTGCCGCTGGTTGGATATGGACGCGGTCCCGGAGCTCACGTACGGGGCTATGTACCAGAGGTAGACCGGCTCGGGGACGATCGTGAACCGCTCCGCCAGGCAGTAGGCCTGCGCCGAGAACAGCTGGTCCTCGTAGTGGATGCCCTCCGGGAAGCGCAGCGCGTGCCGGTCGAGGAAGGCACGGGCGTACATCTTGCTGGTCGCCAGGTGCTCGAAGAACAACCGCGGGTCGTCCTCGATGCCGTCCAGGGTGCGGCGCTCGCCCACCAGGTGCGGCATCCACGTGGAGCGGCGTCCGGTGTCCACGCGGATCCGGCGCACCGCCCCCATCGCGAAGTCGATCTCCCGCTCCCGGTGCGCGGCCAGCAGGGCGGCGACCGCCCCCTCCGGCAGTTCGTCGTCGCTGTCGAGGAACATCAGGTACGGCGCCCGGGCGATCTCCAGGGCGCGGTTGCGCGGGGCGCTGCACCCGCCGCTGTTCTCCGGCAGCCGCAGGTACCGCACGCGCGGGTCGGCGGCCGCCAGCTCCCGCGCCACCCGCGGGGTGTCGTCCGTGGAGTGGTCGTCGCTGATGACGACCTCCAGGTCGCGGTGGGTCTGGCGGCACACGGACCGCACGGCGCGGGGCAGCCGTCCGGCGTCGTTGTGCACGATCACCGTGACGGTGACGTCGGGGAGCCGGGACGTGGACATCACGCGGTCACCTCCTGGGGGGCCGGCGCCGGGGTGCGCTCCTTCGGCGGCAGCACCGGGGGCAGGGACGCCTCGTCCTCGCCGAGGAACACCCGGCGTACGACGCGCTCGGCGGCCCGGCCGTCGTCGAACTCGCAGAACCGGCGCCGGAAGGCGGCCCGTGCCTTCGACGCGCCCTCGTCGCGCCAGGCGTCGGTGGCGAGGATCTCGGTGAGGTCGTCCTGGGTGCGCGCGACCGGCCCCGGCGCCTCGGCCGTCAGGTCGAAGTACACCCCGCGCGTGGTCCGGTACGTCTCCCAGTCGTCGGCGTGGATCACGATCGGGCGGTCCAGGTTGGCGTAGTCGAACATGATCGACGAGTAGTCCGTGACCAGGGCGTCGGCGGCCAGGCACAGCTCCTCGACCGGTTCGTACGCGGACACGTCGATCACGCGCCTCGAGCGGCGCAGGCCGGCCGGCGGGGTGAGGCCCGGGTCGTAGAAGTAGTGGGCGCGCACCAGCAGGACGGTGTCCTCGCCGAGCCGGTCGGCGAGCGCGGCCAGGTCCAGACGCGGGGTCCAGCCGGCCTCGTAGTCGCGGTGGGTGGGCGCGTAGAGGACGGCGCGGCGGCCGGGGGCGATGCCGAGCCGCTCGCGGACCGCGCGCACCTCGCCGGCGCCCGCCGTGTAGTAGACGTCGTTGCGCGGATAGCCGTGGTCGAGGGAGACGTACCGGGACGGGTAGGCGCGCTCCCACATGCGGGTGGTGTGGCTGTTGGCGGAAACGCTGTAGTCCCACTTGTCGACGCGCTCCAGCAGGGCGTCGAAGTCCAGGCCCTGCGCGGCGGCCGGGTAGGCCATCTGGTCGAGGCCCATGCGCTTGAGCGGGGTGCCGTGGTGGGTCTGCACATGCACCGCGTCGGGGCGTTTGACCACCGCGTTCGGGAAGTTGACGTTGTTGACGAGGTACTTCGCCGTGGCGAGCACCTCCCAGTAGCGGCGGGTGCCGGGGACCACGTGGTCGGTGCCGGGCGGCAGCAGGGCCGCGTTGCGCGCGGTCACCACCCACACCGGGTGGATGTGCGGGGCGAGTTCGGCGAGCTTCGCGGCGATCGCGGCCGGGTTGCAGGCGACGCCGCGGTTCCAGTAGGCGGAGAACACCGCGAGGTGCGGGTCGACGGGCCGGCGCAGCGCCGCGCGGTACTGATGGTCGCGGATCAGGGCGCCCGCCTGCCGCCGTCCGGCGCGCACCGTGGACCGCACGGCGCGACGCGCGTGGTTGGCGGTCTGGAAGGCGCGGTAGCGCGTGTAGGCGCCCTCCTCCAGCAGCGAGCGGCGCACGCCCTCGGGGCCGCCGGGACGGCGGTACCCCTCGGGGCGGCGGCGTACGGCGGCGGATCCGGCCCGCAGGAAGAACTCCCGGGCGGCCGGCTCGGGCACGGCGCCGCGGGCGAAGGTGCGCAGGCAGTCGCGGACCATGATCTCGTAGAGCACGGTGTAGACCGCGGGCCGGTCCTGGGCGAGGTCGAGCAGGGCCTCGTAGCGGTCGACGGCGGCGAGGTGCTGCTCGGGGGTGACGGGCGGGAGACTCGCGGGGCGCAGCCGCCGGTCCTCGTAGGCGATGTGCGGCAGGCAGGAGACGCGGCCGGCGAGCAGCAGGGCGGCGAGGGCGGCGCGGGCCTCGTCGTCGGTGGTGAGGTGCTCCTCGTGGGCCCGCCAGAAGCCGGCGCGCAGCACGCGGGTGCCCAGCAGCGGGGTCAGGCGCAGCAGGTAGGCGCTGTCGGCGAGGGCCGGGTCGGTGCGTCCGGCGCGGGCGAGGAGGGGGCCGTCCGCCGAGGGCAGGGCGGAGCTGCGCCAGGTGCTGCGCAGATGGTCCAGGAGGAGGACGTCGACGGTGTCGGGCAGCTCGGCTGTGCGTTCGGCGACGGTGCGGGGGCTGCCGGGCGGGAGGCCGTCCTTGGCGCGGACGAAGTGCAGCCAGCGGCCTGCGGCCCGCGCGGCCCCCGCCGCTCTCGCCGCCGCGTCGGAGGCGCCGTCGGGCAGCGGGACCACCTGGAGCTGCGGGGCGTGCCGCTCGGCCGTCTCACGGGCCCAGTCGCCGACAGCGGCGACGACGACCTCCACGTCCGGCAGCGGGTGGGCGACGAGCGAGTCGAGCAGGCCGGTCAGGTGGTCCTGGGTGTTCGGCCCGTGGACGATGACGCTGAGCTGGGGCATCACGGGGCTCCTTCGGCTGCTCGTCGGCGCGGACGGTCCCGTCGGTCGTCATCCAGTCATAGTGACACCTGTCGGGCGAATCGGTCGGCGTGAAGTCCACCCGAACGGCGCTCGCCGCGCCCACGCCGGATCCGCTAGCGGGCCGCTCCCGTGAACTTCTCGTACTCCCGGAGCACCTCGTCCGTGGGGCCGTCCATGCGCAGCTCGCCGCGCTCCAGCCAGAGCACCCGGTCGCAGGTGTCGCGGATGGACTTGTTGTTGTGGCTGACCAGGAACACCGTGCCGGCGTGCTTGCGCAGCTCGCGGATACGGGCCTCGGAGCGCTTCTGGAAGGAGCGGTCGCCCGTGGCCAGCGCCTCGTCGACGAGGAGCACGTCGTGGTCCTTGGCGGCGGCGATGGAGAAGCGCAGCCGGGCGGCCATGCCGGAGGAGTAGGTGCGCATCGGCAGGGTGATGAAGTCGCCCTTCTCGTTGATCCCGGAGAAGTCGACGATGTCCTGGTAGCGGGCCTTCACCTCCTCGCGGGACATGCCCATCGCGAGCCCGCCGAGCATCACGTTGCGCTCGCCGGTGAGGTCGGCCATCAGGGCCGCGTTGACCCCGAGCAGGGACGGCTGGCCGTCGGTGTAGATGTTGCCGTTCTCCACCGGGAGGAGCCCGGCGACGGCCTTGAGCAGGGTGGACTTGCCGGAGCCGTTGGTGCCGATCAGTCCGATCGCCTCTCCGCGGTACGCCACGAAGGACACGTTCCGCACGGCGTGCACCCGGCGCACGCCGGCCGCCTTCTCGGTCTGTCCGCGGCGGAGCATGCGGTTGAGCGCTGCGGTCGCGGTGCCGCGTCCGGCGCCGGTGCCGTTGACCCGGTAGACCACGTCGACGCCGTCGGCGACGACCGTCGGCCTCCTGTCCTTGGGGGTGTCAGCCACGGCCGTACCTCTCCTCTGCCTTCCAGAAGTAGACGAAGCCGACCACGCCGGCGAGCACCGCCCAGCCGAGCGCGAACGCCCAGACGTGCGGCGGCAGGTAGGACGAGTCGTACTTGTCGATCAGCGCGAACCGCACCAGGTCCATGTAGACCGCGGCCGGGTTCCACTGCAGGACGTCCGCCAGCCAGGCGGGGACGTTCTTGTCCGCCAGCATCGCGGGGATGGAGAACATCACGCCGGACGCGTACATCCAGGTCCGCAGCACGAACGGCATCAGCTGCGCCAGGTCGGGGGTCTTGCTGCCCATCCGCGCGAAGATCAGCGCGAGGCCGGTGTTGAACACGAACTGCAGCGCCAGCGCGGGGACCACCAGCAGCCAGGAGGCATCCGGGTAGCTGCGGAACCCGATCATGACGACGACCAGGACGATCATCGAGAACAGCAGCTGCTGGAGCTGCTGGAGCGCGAACGAGATCGGCAGCGACGCCCGGGGGAAGTGCAGCGCCCGCACCAGCCCCAGGTTCCCCGAGATCGCCCGCACGCCCGCGAGCACCGAGCTCTGCGTGAAGGTGAACACGAACACGCCCGTCACCAGGAACGGCACGTAGGCATCGCCCGGTATGCCCTTACGGGCGCCCAGCAGCAGACCGAAGATGAAGAAGTACACGGCCGCGTTCAGCAGCGGCGTCGCCACCTGCCACAGCTGCCCCAGCTTCGCCTTGCTGTACTGGGCGGTCAGCTTGGCCTGGGAGAAGGCCAGGATGAAGTGGCGCCGCCCCCACAGCTGGCGGACGTATGCGCCGAGGGGCGGGCGGGCTCCGCTGACCGTGAGGCCGTGCCGGGCTGCGAGGGCCGCGAGGTCGGACTCGGGCGGTTCCGGGCGCGCCGACGCGGCGGGCGGTGTGTCGAGTGCCTGACTCACATCCGCTGCTTTCGCTAGGAGGGGGGTGGGGGTGACGGGTCCAACGGTCCGACGTCGGAACGGGACCGTATCGTCGTGACGACGAGCGTAGGTCGAATGCACGTCGGAACGCAACCGTATCGTCGCTACGCGGGCGGCCTATGCTGGAGCCCATGACGAACGCCGACGCGCCCGAGCCACGTCCGCGCCGCCGGGCTCCCGCCGGGGCCGCCGTCCTGCGCGAGGACGTCACCGAGGCCATCCGGACGGCCGTCTTCGAGGAGCTCGCCGCCGTCGGCTACGCCCGGATGTCGATCGAGGGCATCGCGCGCCGCGCGGGCGTGGGGAAGACCGCGGTGTACCGCCGCTGGCGCTCCAAGCTGCACGTCGTCCTCGACGTGGTCTCCGCGCTCGCCGTCCAGGGCCTGCCCGCCCCCGACACCGGCTCCCTGGAGAGCGACCTGCGCCTGCTCTACGAGGTCAGCTCGCGCGCCCTGCGCCATCCCGTCGCCTCGCAGATCCTCCCCGACCTCCAGGCCGAGGCCGCCCGCAACCCCGAGATCGCCGAGGCCGTGCAGAAGGCCCTGCGCGAGGGCCAGGACGGGGTCGCCAAGGGCATCGTCACCGCGGCCCAGGAGCGGGGTGAGATCGGCGCCGGCGTGGACCACGCCCTGGCCCTCGACCTGATCTCCGGGCCGTTGTACTGGCGCTCGGTGGTGATCCGCAGCCCGAAGCTGCCGAAGGGCTACCTGGACGGCCTGGCCCGCGCGACGGCGCAGGCCCTCAAGGCGCTCTGATCCCTGGATCGCGCCAGGGCATCCGTCCGTCCGGCACCCGGCCGGCACCCGGCCGACGCCCTGTGCCCCTGCCGCGACCTGCGGGGCCGGTGTGTCCCCCCGGGGGAGGGGTGGACGAGGAGCGGGCCGGGCCGGCGGCTCGGGACGGCGCGGGCTCGGAGGAGACGGACTCCGTCCTCGTCGGGGCAAGCCAGCCATCGGGCCTACCCGGCCCGCGCCCGCCGCGACGCGCGGGGTCGGCGCGCCCCGCGTGTGGCGGCAGGGGCGGACGGGATCTGGCCGTACGGCCGGTTCGCGCCCTGGGCCCCGCCGCGGTCCGGCCAGTGCGGACGACGGTCGGGACGTAGGGGTGGCTCGCGGCGGCCGGGGTGCGGAGCCGCCGGGACGGTGCGGGTCCGCGTCAGGGCAGCCACCGCCGCAGCCGGCCGGCCAGGATCCGGCCCGCGCCCTGTGCGCCCGCCGTGACCCGCAGGGCCAGCGCTCCTCCGTGGGTGGCGTACGGGCGGGTGAGGAGCAGGCCGAAGCGGGCGCTCGGGACCGCGCGCGGGCGGAGCAGGCCGGGACCGGTGAGGGCGTGGGCCGAGACGGTGCGGGACGCGCCGTCGCGGAAGCGCAGCCGCAGCCGCAGGTCCCAGGCGCCCGCGGCGAGCGCCGCCAGCCGTTCCAGCGGGACGGGTGTGACGGCGGTCCAGGCGCCGTCGGCGGCCGGCCGCAGCGGCACCGTACGGCGCAGCACCAGGCGCGCGCGGTCGCGGTGGCGCCACTCCACCTCCGCGTCCACCGGACCGGCCCGCCCGACCGCGCCGTACAGCTCGTGCAGGCGCAGCCGCAGCAGGCGGGTGCGGGGACGCAGCTCGGCGTCCACGGCGAGCGGCAGCAGGCGGACCGGGCGCTCCGGCAGGGTCTCCAGGGTGACCTCGGGCAGCTCCGCCGACCAGCAGGGCGTGCCCTCGGCCGTCCGGGCGTACGGCGGGCACAGCCGGGCCGGGCGGGCGGCCAGCTCGCGCAGCCGGGGCAGGTCGCGCGGCCCGGGCGAGGCCAGCAGCACCCGCGCGAGCAACATGCCGGGGGAGGCCGGGTCGCCGGAGCGGTCGGCGGCGTCGTACTCGGCGAGGTGCGCGCGGGTGTGCGCCCACCACAGGCGGCGGTAGGCCTCGTCACGCAGCGGCAGCTCGCGGACGTACATGCGCAGGTCGTGGTCGAGGAACTTGGCGCGGACGGCGCGTGCCAGCCCCTTCTCCCCGGCGTCCAGCAGGATCGCGTGGGCGGTGCGGCAGGCGTGCGTGCGGGCGCGCCAGTTGTCGACGCCCGCGCGGTCCAGCGAGATCGACAGCCGGCGCGCGGCGCGGCGCACGTGCCAGACGTACACCCGGTCCGGGACGAGGGCGACGCGCGGGGCGGCGGCCCACACCCGCGCGGTGAAGACCATGTCCTCGTAGGGGAAGCGGCCGTCGGGGAACCGGATGCCGTGGGCGCGCAGGAAGTCCGTCGCGTACAGCTTGTTGACGCTGAGGGTGTCGCGGACCAGGCGCGGGCGGTCGGCCGGGCGGGCGAGGACGGCGGGGGAGGCGTACAGGGCGGGCTCCCACGGCACCTCACGGCCCGAGGGCAGCTCGCGGCGCACGCAGAGACCGCCCGTCACCTGCGCGTCCGTCTCCCGCGCGGCGGCGAGGAGCGCGTCCACGGCGCCCGGCGGCAGCACGTCGTCGCTGTCCAGGAACATCACGTACGGGGCGACCGCCGCGTCCAGCCCGGTGTTGCGGGGGGTGCCGCAGCCGCCGCTGTTGACCGGCAGCCGGACCACCCGCAGCCGGGGCTCGGCGGCGGCCAGCCGCTCCAGCAGCTCCGCGCTGCCGTCCGTGGAGCAGTCGTCCACGGCGACGACCTCCCGCACGGCGGGCCCCTGCCCCAGCGCGGAACTCACCGCGCCGGCCACATGGGCGGCGTCGTCGTGGCCTATGACGACGACCGAGACGGCGCCGGCGTGGGCGGGGGAGGGGTCGGGGTGCATGGCATCCTCGGGGCGCGCTGCGGAGGTTCACTCCACGCTCGCCCGGCGTGTGCCGTCCCGCACCCCGGGGCGGTCCCGGCGGGCGTCAGGCCCCTTCGGCGGCCGCCTTGTCCAGGGCGGCGGTGAGATCGGCGAGGGTGGCGCCGAGGGCACGCATCTCCTCGGCCCGCAGCCCGGTGGCGGCGGCGATCCGGCGCGGCACCCGCACGGCCTGCTCGCGCAGCGCGGCGCCCTCCTCGGTGAGCCGCACCTCCACGGACCGCTCGTCGCGGGCGCTGCGCTCCCGGTGCACCAGACCGGCCGCCTCCAGCCGCTTGAGCAGCGGGGAGAGGGTGCCGGAGTCCAGCCGCAGGCGCTCGCCCAGCCGCTTGACCGGCAGGGTGCCGTCCTCCCACAGCACCAGCATGACCAGGTACTGCGGGTAGGTGAGGCCGAGATCCTTCAGCACCACCCGGTAGACGCCGTTGAAGGCGCGGACGGCGGAGTTGAGGCTGAAGCAGATCTGCTGGTCGAGACGGAGCCAGTCGTCCGTGACGGCCGGCGCGTCCGTCGCCGGGGTGGGGCTGGGTGTCGCTGTCATACGTCCAGGGTAGCGCTGTGCGAGCCATTTGGTTGTGTCCAATTGAATTGTGTGCTCTACTTGAGCCCACGGAGGCCGGGTCCCAGGATCCGGCCGGTCACCCGCCGAAGACGAAAGGTGTCCCCATGGACGCGCTCTACACCGCAGTCGCCACCGCCACCCACGGCCGCGAGGGCCGCGCCGTCACCTCCGACGGCAAGCTGGACCTCGGCCTGAGCGCCCCGAAGGAGCTGGGCGGCGACGGCAAGGGCACCAACCCGGAGCAGCTCTTCGCCGCCGGGTACGCGGCCTGCTTCGGCAGCGCCCTCGGCGTCGTGGGCCGCGCCGCCAAGGTGGACGTCGCCGACGCGGCGGTGACCGCCGAGGTCGTGCTCGGCAAGGAGGGCGAGGGCTTCGGTCTCGCCGTGACGCTCCGCGTCGAGCTGCCCGACGGCCTCGACGAGGAGACCGGCCGCAAGCTGGTCGAGCAGGCCCACCAGGTCTGCCCCTACTCCAACGCCACCCGCGGCAACATCCCCGTCGAGCTCGTCGTCGAGTAGTCCCGCCGCCCGCTCCCGACTCGCGCCAGCACCTCGCCGGTGCGCCGGCTCCAGGCCACCACCACGGCCTCCTCGGGCACCCGCTGGTAGGGGGTGAGGAGCAGCCAGCGCACCCCGTAGCGGCGGACCACCGTGTCCCGCAGGGCGCGGGTCGAGGCGGGATCCAGGTAGGCGCGCACATCGGCCAGCCGCCGCAGCCGCTCCCGTTCGTCCAGCGAGGCGTCCGGCCAGGCGGGTGCGGCCAGGTCGGGCCCGTACCCGGCGATCGCGTGGATGGCGTAGTAGCCGTCGGTGATCACCACCTCCCCGGGGGCGATGTGCCGCGCGGCCCAGTCGTACGACGGCCAGTCCGGCGGCTGCCGGAAGCCGACCGGGTCCGCGGCCGGGGGCACCAGCGCCCCCGCGTGCACGGTCAGGAACCCGGCGACGGCCCCCGCCGCCGCGGCCCCGCCCAGCAGCCGCCGCCACACCGGCCAGGGGCGCGGCGCCGCAAGTTCCACGGCCAGCGCGAGCTGCAGCGGCACCAGCGTCAGCCCGAGGGCCCGCCCGTAGGTGTAGTGGCCGCTCACCCAGCCGTACGCCACGACCGCGCAGTCCAGGGCGAACATCAGTACCAGCGGGTCCCGCCGTGAGCGCCTGGCCCGTAGCCACAGGGCCGGAAGCCCCAGCAGCGCCAGCCCGAACTGCCCGGCCAGATCCAGGTACAGCCGCCGGTGCATCGCGTCCACGCTGGAGTCCCCGGCCAGCGCGAACACGTCGAAGTAGGGCCAGCAGGCCGCCGTCAGCAGGGCCACCGCGCCGGTCAGCGCCCAGCGCCCGGCCAGCGCCGCCGACCACCGCCGCTGCCACCCGGCGACCAGTGCCAGCGCCCCCAGCGCCGCCGCGACCGCGGTGATCGGGTGCACCAGCAGGATCAGCCCGTACAGCAGACCGAGGCCCGCGTACCCGGACAGCGGGCGCAGGCCGCCCGGCCCCAGGTAGCGCACACTCCCCGTGTCCCGGGCCCGCGCGCCGGTCAGCGCCCACGCCCAGAAGGCCAGCCCGATCGCGAACGCCGACGGGTAGGGCAGGTTGCCCGTCATCGACATCAGGTTGAGATAGCCGCTCCACCAGGCCCGCTCCACGCCCCACAGCAGGGCCGTCGCGGCGAGCGCCAGCACGGGCGCCCAGGGGCGCGGGGTCAGCACCCGCACGAAGCGGCCCAGGCCGGTGAGCAGCACCAGCAGGTTCAGCGGCCCGGTCAGCCGCAGCACCTCCCAGCCGCCCAGCCCGGTCAGCCGGGCGAACACGCCCTGCGCCACGGCGTACGGCGAGTAGTACGGGCTGCCCGCGCCGGGCAGGTCCGCCATCGGGTGCCGGGGGCGCAGCAGATCGGCCTTGAGGCGCTCCACGACCGCCGCGTGCTGCCCGGCGTCGCAGCACAGCGGCACCCGCCAGAACGCCAGAGTCATCACCAGGAAGAACAGGAAGCCGGCGCACTGGTACGGCGACGGCCGCCAGGACCCGCCGCCGCGCAGCGCCGTGGCGCCGTCCACCGTGCGGCGCCGGACGAGGACGCCGGCGCTCATCGGATGCGAAGAAAAAGGGGCATTCGAGGCATTCGACCAATGTTCCCGTGTGAGCGTGATCCTGACCTGCCGTCACCGCTTCGGGTGACGGCCGGTCAGCCCACCGGCTCCACCGGCGCCCCCTGCGCGGGCACCATCGCCCGCCGCAGCACCGGCTCCAGCAGCAGCGGCACCCCCAGCACCGGCAGCAGCCAGGCCAGCGTGATCAGCCGGTCGCCCCAGATGTTGATGTCCGGGTGCCCCGCCTGGTTGAGGATCCCCGTGCAGGCCGCCGCGGCCAGGAAGACCCCGAACGCCGGCCGCCGCCGCGCCCCCAGCGCGCCCGCCGCCAGCGCCGCGAGGAACAGCGGCTCCCACAGCTGCCGTCGCGCCCACTCCATCCAGAAGTTCCCCTGGAGCTGGAAGAACTCCGCCCACGGCCGCTCCCGGTCCGGCCGGGCGAAGTGGTCGGTGAGCAGGTCCTGCACGCTCTCCGACACCGACGGGTAGTCCAGCAGCCGGGACACCAGCACCGTGCCCAGCACCCCCGCGCACCCCACCGCGGCCAGCGCGACGGGACCACGCCCCGCCGGCGTCCCCCGCCACCGCCGCCGCACCGCGACCGCCACGCCCGCCGCCGCCAGACACGCCCCGAGGAACAGCGCCTGCGAGTGCTTCACCGTGAACAGCGCGAACAGCGCGCCCCCCACCAGCGCGAGCCCCGCCCGGGGTCTCGTCCCGCCCAGCACCAGGGCGCAGCCCCACAGCGCGGCCAGGGTGAGCGCCAGCATCAGGCCCTCGGTCATCGGGCGCATCGCCGTCGTCCCGCACGGCAGGACCAGGTACAGCGCCATCCCGGTGAGCGCGAGCGGCACCGGGGCCGCCAGGGTGCGCAGCACCAGGTAGGCGAGCACCCCGCCCGTACAGGTGATCAGCACGCCCGCCGTCCACACGCCCCACGTCACCCCGAGCAGCGCGACGAACGGCGCCAGGACCAGCGGATAGCCGGGCCGCACCTCGAAGATCCGCATGAACCGCTCCGGCATGAACGGCACCGTGCGCCCGCCGGTGTCCCCGGCCGCGAGGCGCGCCTCCACCTGCCGCCACTCCTGCTCCCGGCACTCCTCGAGGACCCGTGGCGCGGGGTCCGGGGCGTGGAAGCGCACCACGTCCACGAGCTGCGCGCGGTGCGCCATCGCCGCCCTGCCCGCGCAGTAGTGGTCGATGGTGGCGGCCGCAGCCTCCCGTTCGTCCGCGCCGGTCAGACTCAGCGCGTACGACACGTAGTTCTTGCTGTCGGGGGTGTCACGGCCCTCCACGGTGGCCAGCTGCATCAGCGCGAACAGGGCGGCCAGCAGCAGCACCCAGGTGCGCGGCCTCACGACGGGGTCAGCAGGTCGCGGCCGGCGGTCTGCGCGGGCACCAGGCCGGGATCGCCCGAGAGCTCCGGCAACGGCTCGCCCAGCATCACGGCGCGCACCACCCGCTCGGCGGCCCGGCCGTCGTCGTACTCGCAGAACCGCTCCCGGAACGCCGCCCGCAGCCGCGCCGACTCCTCGTCCGCCCACGTGCCCGACGCGAACAGCCACGCCAGCTCCCGGTAGGAGCGCGTCACATGACCAGGCGGCCGGGCCGTGACGTCCAGGTACGCGCCCCGGCTCGCGCGGAAGGCGTCCCAGTCGTCGGCGTGCACCACGACCGGCCGGTCCAGGAGGGCGTAGTCGAACATCACGGACGAGTAGTCGGTGACCAGGACGTCCGCCGCGAGCAGCACGTCCTGCACCTCCGGCTCGTCGGTGGCGTCCACCAGCACGCCCCGCCGGTGCAGCTCCGACAGCCCGAGCCCGCGCGCCGGTCCGTCGGCGAGCGTGGGATGCAGCCGGACCACCAGGGTGCGGCCCTCGCCCAGGTCGGCGGCGAACCGGGCCGGGTCGATCCGCTCCACCAGCCCGTCCCTGCGGTAGTCCCGGCGGGTCGGCGCGTACAGCACCACCGTGTCGCCCTCCGGGATCCCGAGCCGCTCCCGTGTCGCGCGGGCGCGCTCCTCGTCGCCGCGCACCAGCACGTCGTTGCGCGGGGAGCCCGACCGCAGCGAGGTGAAGTGGCAGGGGAAGGCCCGCTCCCACACCAGCTCGGAGTGGCGGTTGGCGACCAGGCTGTGGTCCCAGCGGTCGGCCCGGCGCAGCATCTGCGGCACGTCGAAGTGCAGCCGCGCGCCGGGCTTCTCCAGCAGATCCGCGCCCGCGTACTTCAGCGGGGTGCCGTGGTGGGTGTGGACGTGCACGCTGCCCGGCCGTTTCACCAGCGTGCCCGCCCAGTTGACGTTGTTGACGAAGTACGTGGCCCGCTCGGTCACCCGGCGGTACTCCGGCGTGTCCGGCAGCACGAACGGGGTGCCCGGCGGCAGGGACGCGGCCCGCTCCTCGTCGGCGACCACCCACACGCCCCGGATGTGCGGGGCGAGTTCACGGGCCGCGCGGTAGACGGCCGCCGGGTCGCCGAGCATCCCGCGGTGCGAGAACGCCGAGTACACGGCGAGGTGCGGGTCCAGCGGGCGGCGCAGCAGCGACCGGGCGCGCACCGCACGCGCCGCCGTCGCCGCGTGGACCTGCCGGGCCCGCCGCTGCAGCTCCCGGCCGGTCCGCGTGGCCCGGCGGCGCAGCACGTACCCGGCGTACGAGCCCTCCAGGACCCGCAGTTCGGCGGGGACCCGCGCCCCCGGCGGGTGGTGCGTGTGGAACATCTCCGCGGTGCGGCGGAAGAACTCGGCCCGGTCCGACGGCGGCAGCCGGTCCGGCTTGGACAGGATGTCGAGACAGTGCTCGCCCATCTTGGCGTGCAGGAACGGCCGCCACTGCGCCAGCGCCGGACGTGCGTCCACGAACCGGAACACCCGCGCGTACTGCTCGTGCACGTCGAAGTGCTTGCGGCTGGTGGTGGACAGGATGTTCCCCTGGCGACGCTGCCGGTAGTACAGGCAGATGCGGTCCAGGGTGGCGATGCGCTCCGCGCTGAGCAGCACCGGGAAGGTCCAGGGCGTGTCCTCGTAGTAGCCGGGCGGGAAGGTGAAGCCCTCCCGCTCGACGAAGTCACGGCGGTAGACCTTGTTCCACACCACCATCAGCAGGTCGAGGATCTCCGGCCGCTCGGCCGCCGTGAAGGTGCTCCCGGCCGCCTCGGACAGCACATGGGCGAGGACGTTGCGGCGGGTGCCGCCCCACCAGTAGGTGCGGGCGTAGTCGAAGACCAGCACGTCCGGGTCGCCGGTCTCGTCGAGCCGGTCCGCGAGGGCACGCAGCGCGCCCGGGGTGAGGGTGTCGTCACTGTCGAGGAAGAGCAGGTGGTCGCCGGTCGCGTGCGGCATCGCCGCGTTGCGGGCCCGGCCGAGGCCCACGTTCTCCTCCAGGTGCAGCACCCGCACCCGCTCGTCGCGGGCCGCGTAGTCGTCGAGGATCGCCCCGCAGCCGTCGGGGGAGCGGTCGTCGACGGCGATCAGCTCGAGGTCGCGGTAGGACTGCCCGAGCACCGAGTCGAGACAGGCGTGCAGATAGCCCTGCACGTGGTGGACGGGGACGATGACGCTGAAGCGGGGCACGTCAGCTCCTCACCAGGGCGGCGGCCGCGGGGGCGGGGACACGCTCCGCGAGCGGGATCACGGGCGGCAGGGTCTCGGGCGGCTCGCCGAGCAGCACCCGGCGCACCACCCGCTCGGCGGCCCGGCCGTCGTCGAACGGGCAGAACCGCTCCCGGAACGCGGCCCGCAGCGCCGCTGCCTCCCCGTCCGCGTAGGAGCCGTCGCGGAACACCCTGGCCAGTTCCTCGGGCGTGCGGGCGACCCGGCCCGGCGGGGCGGCCATCAGGTCGAAGCAGACGCCCCGCGTCTCCCGGTACACCTCCCAGTCGTCGGCGTACACCACGATCGGGCGGTCCAGGTTGGCGTAGTCGAACATGATCGACGAGTAGTCCGTCACCAGCGCGTCCGCCGCCAGGCACACGTCCTCCGAGGACCGGTGCGCCGTGACGTCGATGACCCTCCCGCCACGTCCGCGCCCGCCCCGGTCGTAGAAGTAGTGCGCGCGCAGCAGCACCACCACGTCCTCGCCGGCCGCCTCGCAGAACGCCTCCAGGTCGAGGCCGGGCTCGAACCCGGTGTGGTGGTCGCGGTGCGTCGGCGCGTACAGGACGGCCCGCGCGCCCTCCGGGACGCCCAGCTCGGCGCGGACCCGTGCCACGTCGTCGGCGCCGGCCGTCACGTACACGTCGTTGCGCGGATAGCCGTACTCCAGATGCTCGTACGAGCCGGGGAAGGCGCGCTCCCAGACGCGGGTGGAGTGGGGGTTGGAGGAGAGGTTGAAGTCCCAGCGGTCCACCCGCCCCAGCAGCTTGGTGAAACTGCCGGTGGCGGCCGCCACGACCGGATACGTCGACTGGTCCACGCCCATGGTCTTGAGCGGGGTGCCGTGCTGGGTCTGGAGGTGCACGCTGCCGGGGCGTTTGACGACGCCCTCCGCGAAGTTGGCGTTGTTCACCAGGTACGTGGCGCGGGCCAGCAGCTCCCAGGCGCGGTGACTGCCGAGGACCGCGTACTCCACGCCGTCGGGCACGGTGTGCGCCTGGTCGGCCTCCACCAGGAACACGCCCCGGATGTGCGGGGCGAGTTCCCGGGCCCTGGCGTGGATCGCGGCCGGGTTGCAGGCGTAGCCCCGGCCCCAGTACGCGCAGTACACCGCGAGGTTCGGGTCGAGCGGGCGGCGCAGCTGGAGGCCGTAGTGCAGCCGGGTGCGCAGACCGCGCGGACGGGGCAGCGCGGCCGCCGCCCGGCCTGCCGCGCGCCGGGCGTCGCGCAGCGCGGCGAACGCCTCGTACGAACCGGCCGCCAGCAGCCGGTGCTGCACGCCCAGGCTGCCGCCCGGCGGCCGGAACCCGGCGGGCCGGTGCCCGCGGTACAGGGCGCTCGCCCGGCGGAAGAACTCCCTGTGTCCGGACGGCAGCCGGCGGGGGTGGGCGGCGGTCTTCAGCACGGCCGCGAAGAGCTGCTCGAACAGCGGCCCCGACCGCTCGGCCGGGAGCCCGAGACCGGCGGCCTCGTCCAGCACCCGCTCCGTCTGGTCCAGCAGGTCGTGGTGGTGGGCCCCGGGCAGCCGCAGCCGGTCGCCCTGGCGGCGCGCCCGGTGCCGCACCAGCACCCGGCGCGACACGGCCACCCGCTCCGCACGCAGCAGCGCCCTCCCGCACCAGGCGACGTCGGTGAACCACCCGGGCGGGAAGGCCAGTTCGTGCTCGGCGACGAAGTCGCGCCGCCAGGCCGCGCTCCACGCGGGCAGCCGCACCCCGGTGAGCTGCGGGGCGCGGGCGGGGGCGAAGGCGCCGCCCGGGGTGTGCTCCAGCAGCGGCGCGACGGGACGCGTGGGCTCCCCCTCCCACCAGGGGACGCGCTCGTGCTCGCAGGGCAGCACGTCCACCGGGCCGGTCTCCGCCAGCCGCGCGTCCAGCGCCGCCAGCGCACCCGGCACCAGCACGTCGTCCCCGTCGAGGAACAGCAGATACGTCCCGGTCGCCGCCCGCACGCCCGCGTTGCGCGCACCCGCCAGCCCCTCGGACGGCGGCGCGTGGACGGGCGTCACCCGGGAGTCCCGCCCGGCGCGCCCGGCGGCGACACCGGCCGCCGGTGACCCGGCCGCGTCGCAGACCGGGATCAGCTCGAAGTCTCCGAACGACTGGGCGAGGACCGAGTCCAGCGCCTGGCCCAGCCGGCCTGCGACCCCATGGGACGGGACGATGATGCTGAAGCGGGGCATTCTGCTCTTTCCGTTGACGAGGGCGTGACGGCGGCCGCTCAGCGGGCGGGCCGCCGCCCGGGCCGCCCCGTCGGGCGCCGCGCGGGCGGCCGGGCCGGGGCGGGCCGTGACGAGCCGGGGGACATGCGTACTCCCAGTGGGGCAACGACGGGCGGACGGGGTGAGTGACGGTCAGAAGACCGCCGGCTGCGGCGGCAGCGACACCACGGGGGTCTCCGGCGCGGCGGCGGCCGCCGGCACCGGGCGGCGCCGCTCCGGCGGGACGGGCAGCGGCTCGGCGAACTCCCCGAGCAGCACCGTGCGCACCACCCGCTCGGCCGCGCGGCCGTCGTCGTGCGGGCAGAAGCGGTCACGGAACGCCGCCCGCAGCCGGGTCGCGCGCGGCCCGCACCAGCGGCCCCCGGCGAAGATCTCGATCAGCTCGTCCTCGCTGTCCGCGACCGCGCCGGGCGGGAAGGTCCACGGGTCGACGTACAGACCGCGGGCCGCCGCGTACGCCTCCCGGTCCTCGGCGTGCAGCACGATCGGGCGGTCCAGGCCCGCGTAGTCGCACATCAGCGGGGAGAAGTCGGTGACCAGGGCGTCCGAGGCCAGACAGAGCGCCATCACGTCCGGGTGGGCGCTCACGTCCACCACCCGGTCGGAGGCGGCCTCCAGCGGCTGGTCCTGCGGCCGTCCGGCGCGGGAGAGGATCACGAACCGGGGGCCCAGCCGGCGCACCACGCGCTCCAGGTCGAGCGTTCCCACCGGGGTGCGGCGGTAGTCGCGGGGCGCGGGCGCGTACAGGATCGCCACCGCGCCCGCGGGGACGCCCAGGGAGTCCCGCAGCACGGCCACGTCCTGCGGGGTCGCCGTGTGGAACCGGTCGGTGCGCGGCCTGCCGTACTCCAGCGTCCGGTAGCGGCCGGGCAGCACCCGCTCGTAGGTCAGCGTGGAGTGGCGGTCGCCGGTGACGACGTGGTCCCACTGGTCGACGCCCTCCAGCAGCCGGGCGAAGTCCGTGTCCCGGGCCGCCGCCGGGCGGTCCTGGAGGTCGAGCCCCGCGTACGCCAGCGGGGTGCCGGGCGGGGTGTGCACCAGGATCTGCCCCTTGCGCTTGACCAGACCGGGCACGAGCGTGCGGTCGGTCACCACGTACGCGCTGCGGGCCAGCGCGGTCAGATGGGCGGCGGTGCCGGGCACCAGGCGGCGGGTGGCGGTGGGCAGGGTGTGGTGCAGCTCCGGGCGGGCCGCCCAGGCGGTGCGGACGTGCGGGGCGTGGTCGCGGACCGCCGACTCCAGGGCGGCGGGGTCCCCGCCGTAGCCGCCGTCGTCCTCGACGGTGAACAGGACCCGGCCGGTGTCCAGGGGGAGCAGCCGCTGGACGCCGTAGTGGGTGCGCAGCAGGGCGCGGCGCAGACCGCGCAGGGCACGGCGGCGCATCCGGCCCGCGCGACGGCCGAGAGCGGCGGCGAGCCGCAGGGTGCGGTAGGTGCGGTGCAGCCCGAACCGGACCAGCGCGTGCCGCACCCGGGCGCGCGCGGGGACGGACGCGCCGGGCGTGCGGTGGCGCCGGTACTGGTCGCGGGCCCGGCGCAGGAAGGCGGCGCGCGAGCCGCGCGGCAGCCGGTCCGGGCGGGTGTACACGGTGAGCAGGTGGTCGACCATGCGGCGGAACAGCACCGGCCGCCAGCGCTCCAGGCCGGGGTGCGCGTCGAGGTGGGCGAAGACCCGGTCGTACTGGCCGAAGACCTCGAAGTGGCGCTCGCTGGTGGTGTGCAGGATGCCGCCGGCGCGCCGCTGCCGGTAGTGCACGCACACCCGGTCGAGGGTGGCGACCGTCCCCGCCGTCATCAGCACCGGGTAGGTCCACGGGGTGTCCTCGTAGTAGCCGGGCGGGAAGGTGAAGCCCTCCCGCTCGACGAACTCCCGCCGGTACGCCTTGTTCCAGGCCACCGCGAGCAGGCCGAGCAGCCCGGGCCGGTCGGCGAGGGTGAACGGCGCCGGGCCGTGCTCGGCGAGCTGGGCCGCGACCTGGTTGCGCACGGTCTCGCCGGTCCAGTAGGCGCGGGCGTAGTCGTAGACCAGGACGTCCGGGTCGCCGGTCTCCTTGAGCCGGTCGGCGACGGCGAGCAGCGCGTCCGGGGTGAGGGTGTCGTCGCCGTCCAGGAACACCAGGTAGTCGCCGGTCGCGCGGGCCATGCCCGCGTTGCGGGCCGGGCCCAGACCGACGTTGGCCGGCAGGTGCACCGGCCGCACCCGCGGGTCGCGGGCCGCGAACTCGTCGATCACCGCTCCGCAGGCGTCGGGCGAGCAGTCGTCCACGGCGATCAGTTCGAGGTCCGGGTACGACTGGGTCAGCACCGACTCCAGGCACTCGCGCAGATACGCCTGAACCTGGTACGCGGGGACAATGACACTGAACCTGGGCAAGGGGCATCCAACGGTCGGCGCGGGCGTTCTGCCCGGCAACGCCCGTTGGCCCGCCTTGGTTACGCACCCCTGCGGCATCCGGGGGAATCACGTCGCACGAAGGGGCGGACCTCGGCCGGTCCGCCCCCAACTGTGGATGTGATGTGCCTACTTGACGGCGCCCGCCATCACGCCGGACACGAACTGCCGCTGGAAGGCGAAGAACACCACCAGCGGCACCACCATCGAGATGAACGCGCCCGGCGCCAGCACGTCGATGTTGTTCCCGAACTGCCGTACCTGCGTCTGCAGGGCGACCGTGATCGGCTGGCTCCCCGAGTCGGTGAAGATCAGCGCGACCAGCATGTCGTTCCACACCCACAGGAACTGGAAGATGCCCAGCGCGGCGACGGCCGGACCGGCCAGCGGCATCACCACCCGCACGAACAGCCGCAGTTCGCCCGCGCCGTCCAGCCGGGCCGCCTCCAGCAGTTCCTTGGGGATCTCCGCGAAGAAGTTCCGCAGCAGGAACACCGCGAACGGCAGACCGAAGCCGACGTGGAACACCACCACACCGGTCAGGGAGCCGAAGATGCCCAGTGTGCCGAAGAGTTCGGCGATCGGGATCAGCGCCACCTGCACCGGCACCACCAGCAGCCCCACCACGGCGAGGAACCACCAGTCGCGGCCCGGGAAGTCCATCCACGCGAAGGCGTACCCGGCGAGCGCGCCGATCACCACCACCAGCACGGTCGCCGGCACGGTGATGTACACCGTGTTCAGCAGCGAGGCGGTGATGTCGTCGTTCTCCAGCAGGGTCCGGTACGCGCCGAAGGTCAGCTCGGACGGTTCGGTGAACACCGTCCACCAGCCGTCCACCGCCATGTCCTCCGGCGAGCGGAGGCTGGCCATCAGCAGCCCGATCGTCGGCACCAGCCAGAACAGGCCGACGACGATCAGGAAGACGCGGACCGCGCCGCCGCTCACCCACCCGGCGAGCCGGGACCCCAGCGGCCGTTCCGCCCGGACGGACCCGGCGGGCCGCACGCCCGCCTTCGTGACGCTTCCGGCGTCCGCGCTCATCGCCGCACCTCCCGCCTCAGCCGCCGTACGTTGAACCACATCACCGGGACGACCAGCAGCAGCAGGAACACCGCGATGGCGCTGGCGACGCCCGGCTGGTCCTCGGAGAAGCCCTTGCGGTACAGCTCCAGCGCGAGGACGTTGGCGTCGTCCTGGGACGAGCCCGGCGCGATGATGAACACCAGGTCGAACACCTTCAGGACGTTGATCATCAGGGTGACGGTGACCACCGCGAGGACCGGCGCGAGCAACGGCACCGTGACCCGCCGGAACACCTGCCACTCGTTCGCGCCGTCCACCCGGGCGGCCTCCAGCAGCTCACGGGGCATGCCCGCGAGCCCGGCCGCGATCAGCACCATCGCGAACCCCGCCCACATCCAGATGTACGAGCCGATGATGGCCGGGGTGACCAGCGACGGGCCGAGCCAGTCGAGGCCGTTGTACGGCTCCGCGAAGTTGCTCGCGGGCAGCCGCAGCTGCGCCCCGTCGGCCTTCGACGAGAAGGAGAACGTGCCGTCGGCGGCGGCCGTGGCCGTCTCCACCACCGTTCCGTCCTTCACCGCCTCGATCCGCATCCCGGCGTAGCCCAGCTCGGAGGAGTCCACCTGGTTGAGCGTGCCGACGCCCTTGCCGCGGGTGAAGTCCTGCCAGGTGCTGCCGGTGATCCGGTCGCCCTCCGGCTTCGGCGCCGCGGCCGGCTTCGCGTCGTCCGGCATCACGTCCGGGGCGACGCCCACCAGCGGCAGCGTCACCGTGTCCCCGGCGCTCACCGTGTCCTTGGTGACGAACGCGCCCCCGCCGGCCGGCTCCAGCGGCGACTCGCGGCCCGGGTGCGCCTTCGGGAACGCCGAGGACTGGGCGAAGGTGTCGTGCACGCCCACCCACACGGCGTTCGCCACGCCCTTGTCCGGGTCCTGGTCGTAGACGAGACGGAAGATGATGCCCGCCGCCAGCATGGAGATGGCCATCGGCATGAAGACGACCAGCTTGAACGCCGTGCCCCAGCGCACCCGTTCGGTGAGCACCGCGAAGATCAGACCGAGCGCGGTCGCCACCGTCGGGGCGAACACCACCCAGACGATGTTGTTCTTCAGCGCCGTGCGGATGCCGTCGTCCGTGAACAGCGCCCGGTAGTTGTCGAACCCGGCGAAGGAGTCGCCGGACTGGTCGTAGAAGCTGCGGATGACCGAGTACCCGATCGGGTAGACCACGAGCGCCCCGAGCAGCACCAGGGCGGGCAGCAGGAACAGCGCCGCCACGGTCCTGCGGGTGCCGGTGACGCTCTTGCGCGACCTGGGAGCGGCGGGGGCCGTCTTCGCGGCCCCCGCCGCCGTGTCCGCCGCCATCGCCGGTCAGTTCCCGTACGCCGCGGCCGCGTCGGCCTCCAGCTTCGCCTGCGTGCCGGCCACGTCCGACGGGTTCTTCAGGAAGTCCTGCAGCGCCTTCCACTCACCCTTGCCCGGCGTGCCGCCGAAGGCCTGCGGGGCCTGGTCGGACATGTCGAAGCGGAAGTCGTCGCCGGCGTCGATGAGCGCCTTGGCCATCTTCTG
This sequence comes from Streptomyces werraensis, assembly GCA_014656175.1. GTDB lineage: Bacteria > Actinomycetota > Actinomycetes > Streptomycetales > Streptomycetaceae > Streptomyces > Streptomyces werraensis. The sequence continues at coordinate 1,109,322 of BNBX01000001.1, read as the reverse complement.
CTGGACCTCGTTCGGGTACGCCGACTGCGGCACGTTCCTGTTCGGGGAGAGGTAGCCGCCGAGCTTCGCCTGGATGCTCGCCGCGTCAGGGGAGGCGAGGAACGTCACCAGGGCCTGCGCCGCCTCGGAGTCCTCCAGGATCACCGCCGCGTCGCCGCCGGACACCACGGGCGGGGCGTCACCGACCGCGGGGAACGGGAACACCTTCGCGTCGGTGCCCACCTTCGCCTTGGTCTCGCCGATGTTCACCTGCACGAAGTCGCCCTCGTAGACCATGCCGGCCTTGGGCTGGTCGCCGCCGGTGAAGGTCTGCGTCACGGACGCCGGGAACTCCGTCTGCAGCGCGCCCTTCGCGCCGCCCGCGAGGTAGTCCTTCTTGCCCCACACCTCGGCGAGGGTGGTCAGCGCCTCCTTGACGGACGGGTCCGTCCACTTGATCTCGTGCTTCGCGAGCTGGTCGTACTTCTCCGGGCCCGCCTGCGAGAGGTAGATGTTCTCGAACCAGTCCGTGAGGGTCCAGCCGTCGGCCCCGCCGACGGAGAACGGGGTGACGCCGGAGTCGTAGACCATCTGCGCCGTGTTCAGCAGCTCGTCCCAGGTCTTCGGCTCGGACGCGCCCGCGTTCTCGAAGACCTGGGCGTTGTACCAGATCAGCGACTTGTTGGCGGCCTTGTAGTAGACCCCGTACTGCTTGCCGTCGACCTTGCCGATGTCCTGCCAGCCCTGCGAGTAGTTCTTCGTCAGCTCCTTGGTGGCCTCGGGGCCGAGCGGCTTGGCCCAGTTCTTCTCCACGGCCTGCTTGATCGCGCCGGGCTGCGGCAGCATCGCCACGTCCGGCGGGGCGCCGCCCGCGATCTTCGAGCCGAGGAAATTGATGATCGGGTCCTGGGCGGGGACGAAGGTCACCTTGGCGCCGGTGCGCTTCTCGAACTCCGCGAGGACCTGCTTGAAGTTCTTCTGCTCCGCACCGGTCCACACGGCCGCGACCTCCAGGGTCTGGCCGTCCAGCTTCGGCAGGGTGACGGTGGTTCCGGTGTCCCCGGACGCCTTGCCCTTGTCGTCGCCACCGCCGCCGTCGTCGTCGCCTCCGCAGGCGGTGAGGGAGACCGCCAGCACACCGGCGGCCAGCGCCGCGGCGGCCCTGACGGCCCGTCGGGTGGGGAGGACCGGCCCGTGCCGCCCGGCCGACCCGCGTATCCGGAAGTTCCTGCTCGTCCTGCGCATCACTGCCCCGTTCTCGTACTCCGTCGTACTTGGCCGAACGTTCGAGCGCTGTTCCGTGCGGTCTGGTCTACGCCCGGCGCGAGGGGGTGGCAAGAGCGCGTCCTGTGTCAACTCGACGATCGTGACCACGTCGTGACCGGGCGTCACCGCTCCGCGGCCTGCGGGCGGTCGGTGGCTGGTCGCGCAGTTCCCCGCGCCCCTGGGGGTATCCGTCACGGTCGCTGGAAGCGCCTCGCCGACGCTGAGGGCTGGCTGCCGCCTTGGCTGTGGGCGGTCGTGTGGCGGCGGGCGGCCGGGGCGCAGGTGTCGGTGCCGGGTGCGGGCGGTCGGTGGCTGGTTGCGCAGTTCCCCGCGCCCCTGGGGGGTTTCCGTCACGGTCGCTGGAGGTGTTCCGCCGCCGCTGTGGGCTGGCTGCCGGGTGCGGGTGGTCGGTGGCTGGTCGCGCAGTTCCCCGCGCCCCTGGGGGGTTTCCGTCACGGTCGCTGGAAGGGGCACCGCGCAGCGGCACCCGGCCGGGGGCGTGAGCGAGACCCGGTGCCGCGCGCCACGGCACCGTTGCCGTCCCCCAGGGGGAATGGAACGCCCTCGTCTACAACAGCGACGGCACCCGGGGTGACGCGACCTGGCGGGCCGCCCGGTCCAGGGCGCTGGCGAGGAGGGCCAGGTCCGTCGGCCCGTTGCCGAGCTCCCGCACCTGCCGCCGGGCCGGCGGGTCACCCATCCGGTGCCACTCCACCGGCACCACCGTCGGCCGCAGCGTCGCCGTACGCGGAATACGTCCCGTCACCCGGCCGCCCTGGAACTCCGTCCCCCGCCCGTCCGGGCGGACCAGCCGGCCACGCCCCGGCGCGGGATCGTCCGGCCCTCGCCCCACGACCGGCGCGTCCAGCGCGACCCGCAGTGACGCCTGCCTCACCGGCTCGGTCTGCGCCGTCCGGGGACAGGGCGCGGTCGCCGTGACCAGGTGCACCCCGAGCCGCTCACCGTCCCGAGCCACCGCCTCCAGCGCCCGCATCACCGACCCCGCGGCCGGCCTGCCGGGCGCGCCGAGCGCGGGGGAGACCAGCTGGTCGAGGTCGTCCACGACCACCACCAGCCGGGGCAGCGCCGGCGCGGCCTGCGTCTTGCGCCGGTCCGCGCCGGGACGCAGCCGCACGGTCGAGCTGGGCGGGCTGTCCAGGTCGCCGTTCGCGGCCGTGCGCTGGGCGACCATCCGGTCCGCCAGCTCCCGCCCGGTGTGCCACTCGGCGAAGTCCGAACGCCCCAGCAGCTCCGCCCGCCGCTTCAGCTCGGCGCTCAGGGACTGCGCGAACTCCCGCATCCGCACCGGGTCGTCGGCGCTCAGGTGGGTGGAGACGTGCGGCACGTCCGTGCACACCCGCAGACCCTCGCCGGCCCCGGAACCGGTGACAGGGCCGCCGCGCCCGTCGACCAGGACGATGCCCAGCCGGTCGGGCCGCTCGGCCGCGGCCAGTGACGCGACGACCGCGCGCAGCAGCTCCGTACGGCCGCTGCCGGACGGGCCCTCGACCAGCAGGTGGGGCCCGTCGGCGGTGAGATCGGCGGTGACCGGGCCGCGCGGGCCGGCGCCGAGGACGGCGGTGGCGCGTCCGCCGAGCGCGCCGGGGTCGTCGGCCGCGTCCGCCCAGCGGGCCATGAGCGACGCCGGGGTGGCACGGGCCAGGCCCAGTTCGTCGAGGAGCCGCGCCGACGGGGGCAGCGGCGCCGACACGCGCGGGTGCGGTCCGGCCGCGGGACCGTCGGGCCGCAGCGGCGCGAGCGCCCGCGCGAACCGCTCGGCCCAGGCCGCGGACACCGCGTCCACGGTGGCCAGGGTGCCGTGTCCGACCGGGCCGGGCGGGGAGCCGTCACCGGTCCTGGCCACCCGCAGCAGCCGGAGCGCGGTCGCCACGTCCCCGCTGAGCAGGGCGACAGCACCGCAGTCACGGAACGCGGGCGCCACCGCGCAGGCCGCCTCGTACGTCTCCGTCACCGGGGACGCGGGCGAGGCGGCGGGCGTCTCGGCGAGGCACACCAGATGGACGCCGGCGCGCGGCCCCTCCACCGCCAGCCGCGCCAGGGCGTCCCGCACGTCGGCGCCGCCGGGGTCGCCGTCCACCACGACCACCGTGTACGGCCCCGCGTCGGCCGCGGCGCCCGCGTGGTCGTGGTCGGCGAGGCGGCGCAGCAGTTCGTCGGCGCGGGCCGCGGCCTGCTCCCGGTCGTGGGCGAGGAGCAGCCGGCAGTCCTGGCCGTGTCCGGGCCGCAGATGCGGCAGCCAGCCCAGCCAGGACCACTCGGCGGTGCGCTCGTCCGACGGACGGGACGGGTCCGCGGCGATCAGGACGATCTCCAGCGTGTCGGGGGAGTGCAGCGCGGCGAGCTGGGCGAGCGCCGCGCGGGCCAGCCCGGAGAGCCGCTCGCGCGGTCCGGCGAGCCCCAGCGCGCCGACCTCGCGCAGTCCCACGGTCACGGGGACGACGGGCAGCAGCCCGGAGCCGTCCGGCGCGGGCCGGTCCGCGGTGCCGAGCCGCACCGCGAGCGCCTCCGGGTGGTCAGGGCCGCGCTCCCACAGCCGGGGGCCGGGGCCGAGCGCGGTCAGCAGCAGGGTGGCCGGGTCCGGCCAGGTCTCGGGCTGCGCGGGGACGGCGGGCGCCGGGGCGTACGCCGTACCCCGCGCCGGGCCGTCGTGGAGGGCGGCGGCGTCGTCGTCCCGCTCGGTCCGCCCGCCGGTGAGCCGCCGCGCCCAGGCGCCGATCCCGCCCCGCTTGCGCGGTCGCGGCGGCTCGGGGACGTCGGTGCCCCGTACGGGGGTGCCCTTGCGGGTGCCGTCGGGGGTGTCGGAGGTCTGCGCGGCGGTGGCGTCGGCGTACCGCCCGTCGCGGGCGTCGCCGGTGGTCCGGCCGGTGGGTCCGGCGGGCGGCGGTCCGGCGGGATGGGGTCCGGGGTGCGCCGTGGGCGCCTCGTCCCGCGTCTGGCCGTGCGCGGGGCCGGCGTACAGGCCCTGCGCCCGCCCCCGGCCCGCGTGCGTCTCGTCGGCCGGGACGGGCCGGGACACCCGCCGCCCCTGGGGCATCCGGGGCACGTCCCCCTGGGCGGCGATCCGCACGGTGCGCCGCCCCTGGCTCCCTCCGTCGCGCCGCTCGGCCTCCGGGGGGCCGCTCTGCTCCGGCACATGGGAAACGGGGCCCGACGCCGGAGCGCCGGCGTGGGCGGGCGTGGCCGGGTCCGCCGAGCCGTAGGCGTGGTGGGTCGGCGCGCGGGGCCCCTCGGGGGCGCTCCCGGCATCTCGCGGACCCGGCGTCCCCACGGCGTCCCGAGCCGCCCGGGCCGTACGCGGCCCCGGCACCCGTACGTGCCCTTCCCCGTCCGGGGTGGTCGCCGTGCGGGCGGACGGCCCTTCCGCCGGAGTCAGCCGCAGGGCCGACTCGCCGATGCGCAGCAGCGCGCCCGGGGTGAGCCGCACCGGGCGGGGGCCGACGGGGCGGCCGTCCAGCGTGGTGCCGTTGGTGGAGCCGAGGTCGGCGACGGAGACGCGGCCGTCCGCGCCGACCGTCACCGCGCAGTGCAGCCGGGAGACGTCCGGGTCGTCGAGCGGCACGTCGGCGTCGGCCGAGCGGCCTATGCGGATCTCCCCGCCGTGCAGCAGGTGCACCCCGCCCGCGTCGGGCCCGGCGACCACGTGCAGCCGGGTGGGGGTGGCGTCCAGCTCGGGGTGCGGCTCCGGCTCGCCGGGGGCGCCCACCGCCAGCACCGCTCCGTCGATCAGCGGGGGCTCGCCCAGCGTGCAGCGCTGGGCGTCGAGCCGCTGGTCACCGGCGTACAGCACGGGCGCGCCCGAGGAGCCGGCGAAGCCGTCGCCGCCGGAGACCGCCGAGGCGAGCGCGGAGGCGACCGCGGCGAGAGCCGTGCCCGCGGGCGCCGTGACCAGCACGTCGCAGCTCACGGCCCGCTCCCGGACGGGGGAGGAGGGGCCCAGCGGGTCTACGACGGTCAGCCGGATCTGCATAGCCGTCAGCGGTCCCTTCTGCGCGGGCGCCCGCGACACGGGGGACGAAGCCGCCCCGCGGTCCCCCTCCGCGGACTTCCCCCACCGCCACACGCGCACGTACGGCCAGTACTGCCCGCATCCTCGCACCTGTCACCGACAGCGCGCCCGCCTCCGGGCATCAAATGATCTTGATTGGTCGGCTCTGCCCGTAAAAATGCCTGACCAATGACGCGCGGATGATCGTTCCGCGCCGACTTGAGATCGGTCACGTCCGGCCCGCGGCAACCAACGGACAGAGTCGGGCGTCTTTCCGGCAGACTCCGCACACGCGGAATCCGCGGACAATTCAACGGAGTCGTCGAAACCGTCGAACAGGAACGGGAACCGGTGCGTAGGACCCAGCACAGGGCGACGCAGAAGTCGGCCCGCCGGTATCCCGTGCGGCGGCACTACAGTGGGTCGGAACATTCCGCAGCAGGGTGGACCACGGTGTACGCCAGCCAGCAAGCAGCAGGGAGCGCATGACGTGCGGCCGGTAGGGAGCAAGTACCTGCTCGAGGAGCCGCTCGGACGCGGCGCCACGGGCACCGTCTGGCGCGCGCGCCAGCGGGAGACCGCGGGCGCCGAGGCGGCCGTGCCGGGCCAGCCCGGCGAGACCGTGGCGATCAAGGTCCTCAAGGAGGAGCTGGCGGGCGACGCCGACGTCGTGATGCGCTTCCTGCGCGAGCGCTCCGTCCTGCTGAGGCTCACCCACCCCAACATCGTCCGGGTCCGTGACCTGGTGGTCGAGGGCGAGCTGCTGGCGCTGGTCATGGACCTCGTCGAGGGCCCCGACCTGCACCGCTACCTGCGGGAGAACGGCCCCTTCACCCCCGTCGCCGCGGCCCTGCTGACCGCGCAGATCGCCGACGCGCTCGGGGCCAGCCACGCCGACGGCGTGGTCCACCGCGACCTCAAGCCCGCCAACGTCCTGCTCAAGCAGCAGGGCGACGAGCTGCACCCGATGCTCACCGACTTCGGCATCGCGCGCCTCGCCGACTCCCCGGGCCTGACCCGCACCCACGAGTTCGTCGGCACGCCCGCGTACATCGCGCCGGAGTCCGCCGAGGGCCGCCCGCAGACCTCCGCCGTCGACATCTACGGCGCCGGCATCCTGCTGTACGAGCTGGTCACCGGCCGTCCGCCGTTCTCCGGCGGGTCCGCCCTTGAGGTGCTGCACCAGCACCTGAGCGCCGAGCCGCGCCGCCCGTCCACCGTGCCCGACCCGCTGTGGACGGTCATCGAGCGCTGCCTGCGCAAGAACCCCGACGAGCGGCCCAGCGCCGAGAACCTCGCGCGCGGGCTGCGGGTCGTCGCCCAGGGCATCGGCGTGCACGCGAACTCGGCGCAGATCTCCGCCGCGGAGAACGTCGGCGCGCTCCTCGCCCCCGACCCCGCGCCCGCGCGGGTCCCCGGCGAGCCGTCCGCCCACGGAGCCTCCGACCCCACGCAGGTGCTGCCGCAGAACCCGAACGGCGCCTACGACCCAGGCGCCGCCACCACCGTCCTGCCGCACACCGGCCCGTCCGGCGCGGCCGACCCCACGGCCGTGATGCCCCCGGTGCCGCCAGGGCAGCCCGGCGGCCCCGAGGACCCGCACCCCTGGCAGAACCAGCTCCGCGCGGCCCGCGACCGCAACGAGCAGACCCAGGTCCAGTACCTCGACCCCAGCCAGGACCCGCTGCGCCGCCGCCCCCAGCGGCAGGTGGCCCGGCCCCCGCAGCAGCCGCCGCAGCGCCACCCCCAGCAGCAGCCGCAGCCCGGCCCCGGGTACGGCTACCCGCAGCAGCAGCAGCCGCAGCAGTACGCCCCGCCGCCGGAGCGCCAGCGCCGGCAGGCGCCCCAGCCGCCGCAGCGGTACGCGCCCCCGCCGGAGCCGCAGCGCCCCGCACGGGAGCCGCGCCAGCCCCGGCAGCGCAGCGCCAACCCGATGCGGATCCCCGGCCTCGGCTGCCTCAAGGGGTGCCTGTTCACGCTGCTCATCCTGTTCGTGGCGAGCTGGCTGATCTGGGAGCTGAGCCCGCTCCAGGACTGGATCGGCACGGGCAAGGGCTACTGGGACCAGCTCAGTGACTGGTTCGGCTCGGTCACGGGCTGGATCGAGGACCTGGGCGGCCCCTCCGACCCGGCGAACTAGACTCGTTTGCCGCTTTGTCGACATCTGGGGGCCGATTTCCGGGTCTCCGGTGAAGGTCACCTGTCCGGACGCGTAGCTTTGGCGACAACACGCGTCGGTAGGAGCAGTCTTGGCACGGAGAATCGGCAGCCGGTACACCGCCCATCAGATCCTCGGGCGGGGCAGCGCCGGCACGGTGTGGCTGGGCGAGGGCCCCGAGGGGCCCGTCGCCATCAAGCTGCTGCGTGAGGATCTCTCCTCGGACCAGGAGCTCGTCGGCCGCTTCGTGCAGGAGCGGACGGCGCTGCTGGGTCTGGAGCATCCGCACGTGGTGTCCGTGCGGGATCTGGTCGTCGACGGCAACGACCTCGCGCTGGTCATGGACCTGGTCCGGGGCACCGACCTGCGCACCCGGCTGGACCGGGAGCGCAGGCTCGCCCCGGAGGCCGCGGTGGCGATCGCCGCGGACGTCGCGGACGGCCTGGCGGCGGCGCACGCGGCCGGCGTCGTCCACCGCGACGTCAAACCGGAGAACGTCCTGCTGGACATGCAGGGCCCGCTCGGCCCCGGCGGCTCGCACCGCGCCCTGCTGACCGACTTCGGCGTGGCGAAACTCATCGACACCCCGCGCCGCACCCGCGCCTCGAAGATCATCGGTACGCCGGACTATCTGGCCCCGGAGATCGTCGAGGGCCTCCCGCCGCGCGCCGCCGTCGACATCTACGCCCTCGCCACGGTCCTCTACGAGCTGCTCGCGGGCTTCACCCCGTTCGGCGGCGGCCACCCGGGCGCGGTGCTGCGCCGGCACGTCACCGAGACGGTGGTGCCGCTGCCGGGCATCCCGGACGAGCTGTGGCAGCTGCTGGTGCAGTGCCTGGCCAAGGCCCCCGCCTCGCGCCTGCGCGCCTCCGAGCTGGCCGCCCGGCTGCGGGAACTGCTCCCGATGCTGGCCGGGATGCCGCCGCTGGACGTGGACGAGCCGGACACCGACCAGGCCGAGGAGGCCGCCGAGGAACTGTCCGGCGCCGCCCCCGCCGCCGGACAGCCGGTACGCCGCCGGGGCGCGGTTCCGCTGGTGCCGGGCGCCCGGCCCTCCGACTCCAACCGCGACACGCACACGTCGATGCGGGTCCCGGCACCGGACGAGCTGGCCGGCGGAGCCCACGGCACGGCCCGCGCCCCCCGGGCGGCCGGCGCCCCCCGTCCCGGCTCGGCCCGCAACAGAGCGGTGACGCGCCGCCGCCGCCTCACGCTGGCGGTGGCGGCGACCCTCCTTGCGGCAGCAGGCGTGGGCACCTGGCTGGCCACGTCGGACGACACCCCGCCCCCACCGACCGACATGGAGAACTCGGCCCCGGCCACCCCCTAGCAACGCGGGAGAACAACACCCCCCAGGGGCGTGAGGGAGACACGCGGCACCTCCCCGGCGCAGTGGAGAGCAACCCCCTTCAGGGGCGCGGGGAACTGCGCGAAGGGGGATCTGGGGGCGCAGCCCCCAGGGAGGTGAGGGAGACACGCGGCGCCTCCCCGGCCCAGGGGAGAGCGGCCCCCCTCAGGGGCGCGGGGAACTGCGCGAAGGGGGGTCTGGGGCGCAGCCCCCGGACGAGGGGAGGGAGCCGGGCGCCCCCGCCCGGCATGGCCCACGGCGGGAAGCCGTTACGCTGGAGGGCGTGGCAGTCGTCGACGTATCCGAAGAGCTCAAGTCCCTCTCCTCGACCATGGAGTCGATCGAGGCCGTCCTGGACCTCGACAAGATGAGGGCAGACATCGCCGTGCTCGAGGAGCAGGCGGCCGCGCCGTCCCTCTGGGACAACCCGGACGAGGCGCAGAAGATCACCAGCAAGCTGTCCCACCTCCAGGCGGAGGTCAGGAAGGCCGAGGCCCTGCGCTCGCGGATCGACGATCTCGCCGTGCTCTTCGAGATGGCCGAGGAGGAGGACGACCCGGACACCCGCGCGGAGGCCGAGTCGGAGCTCACCTCGGTCAAGAAGGCACTGGACGAGATGGAGGTCCGCACCCTCCTCAGCGGCGAGTACGACTCCCGTGAGGCGCTGGTCAACATCCGCGCCGAGGCGGGCGGCGTGGACGCCGCCGACTTCGCCGAGAAGCTCCAGCGGATGTACCTGCGCTGGGCCGAGCAGCGCGGCTACAAGACGGAGCTGATCGAGACCTCCTACGCGGAGGAGGCCGGCATCAAGTCGACCACCTTCGCCGTGCAGGCGCCGTACGCCTACGGCACCCTCTCCGTCGAGCAGGGCACGCACCGCCTGGTGCGCATCTCGCCCTTCGACAACCAGGGCCGCCGCCAGACGTCCTTCGCGGGCGTCGAGGTGCTCCCCGTCGTCGAGCAGTCCGACCACGTCGACATCGACGAGTCCGAGCTGCGCATCGACGTCTACCGTTCCTCGGGCCCCGGCGGCCAGGGCGTGAACACCACGGACTCCGCGGTGCGCATCACGCACCTCCCCACCGGCATCGTGGTCTCCTGCCAGAACGAGCGGTCGCAGATCCAGAACAAGGCCACCGCGATGAACGTCCTCCAGGCCAAGCTGCTGGAGCGGCGCCGCCAGGAGGAACAGGCCAAGATGGACGCCCTCAAGGGCGACGGCGGCAACTCCTGGGGCAACCAGATGCGTTCGTACGTGCTGCACCCGTACCAGATGGTCAAGGACCTGCGCACGGAGTTCGAGGTGGGCAACCCGGAGGCCGTGTTCAACGGCGAGATCGACGGTTTCCTCGAGGCCGGAATTCGCTGGCGCAAGCAGCGGGAGAAGTAGGACCCCGCCCGCACACCGATTTGTCGACAAGGCAACTGCCGCTGGGGAAGCGGCAGTTGCCTTGTCGTGTCGGGGATGTCCGGGATTTACATCACACTCACAGCTTCCGTGTCCGGCAAAGCATGCGGAGCCGGACATCGCGTACGCAACGCCCTTGACGTTCTTTTGGAAAGTGGGAAGGGTGGCGCGTGGCATGCGCATTTCTGGGGCGCATGTGAACCGGGGGGCTTTTCACGGCAGTTACCTCCGTTGATCACGGCCCCGGGCGCCGCCTCACTGACGATGAGCTACTGGGGGTAGCAACCACATGACCAAGAAGACGCGGATCCGTGTCGCCCGTATCGCGGCCGGTGCCGTGATAGCGGCCGGCGCCTCGCTCACGGCGGCCGGCGCCGCCTCCGCCCTCGAGATCGGCGTGAGCGCCGAGGCGAACGACGCGGGCCTCGGCCTCGGTGTTGGCCTCGAGGCGGGCGACGACGACGAGCCCACCGGCGAGCCGTCGGAAACCCCGCCCACCGAGCTGCCGACCAGCACGCCCACCACGGAAGAGCCCACCGAGGACCCGACCGAGGACCCCACCGAAGACCCGACCGAGGACCCGACCGAGGACCCCACCGAGGAGCCCACCGAGGACCCGACCGAGGACCCGACCGAGGAGCCCTCCGAGTCCGCCCCCGGCGGCCTCGACCCCGACGGCGGCGCCTCCCCGCAGGAGGAGGGCTCCTCCTCCCTGACCGACACCGGCGAGGAGGCCCCGGCGGCCTCGGCGCAGGGCAACGGCAAGGAGCTGGCCGAGACCGGTGCCGCCGAGACCACCTTCCTGGTGATCGGCGCCGCCACGATGATCGCCGGCGGTATCGGCTTCCGGGTGCTCCCGCGCCTGATGACCGGCCGCGGCGGCGCCGCCGCCTGACGGTGGCCGCGCGCGTACGCACCGTACGCACGCCATGACGCAAGGGCCCGGAGCGCCGCCGCGCTCCGGGCCCTCGCTCCGTCTGTGGGGTCCCTGTCCGTCCTGGTCAGACGGTCTGATGGGCGAGCAGGGCCACCGCCGCCACCAGCACCGCCAGCAGGACGATCAGGGTCATCGGGGTCAGCCCCGCGAAGAAGTTCTCCTGCTGCATCCGCTCGCGGTTCGCACGGCACACGGGGCACCGGCCCTCGCTCACGGGCGCGGCGCAGTTCGCGCACACCAGCCGGTCGTACGTCATGCGCTCGCCCTCCTCGCGCCGATTCCTGGGGTTCAACGCCCACCGCCGTGTGAACGTTCCCCTTCCACTGTGCCAGGTTCCCGCCGGGTGCGCGCCGGGTCCTCCCCAGTCAGGGCCCTCCCCGGGGGCGCCCCCGACCCCGGGCAGCCGGCGTCGGCCGGTACAAAGGGCGCATCTCTTCCACAACCCCCTCCGGTGACTGCGCTCGGCTCCCCGGGTCGCGTAAGGTCACGCTCATCTACCCCCGGCTACCCGTGGTGCATCCGTGATCCGATTCGACAACGTGTCCAAGGTCTACCCCAAGCAGACCCGCCCTGCCCTCCGGGATGTGTCCCTGGAGGTCGAGAAGGGCGAGTTCGTGTTCCTCGTCGGGTCCTCCGGCTCCGGTAAGTCCACCTTCCTGCGGCTCGTCCTCCGCGAGGAGCGGGCCAGCCACGGTCAGGTGCACGTCCTCGGCAAGGATCTCGCCCGCGTCTCCAACTGGAAGGTGCCGCAGATCCGGCGCCAGCTGGGGACCGTGTTCCAGGACTTCCGTCTGCTGCCCAACAAGACGGTCGCCGAGAACGTGGCCTTCGCGCAGGAGGTCATCGGCAAGTCGCGCGGCGAGATCCGCAAGTCCGTGCCGCAGGTGCTCGACCTGGTCGGGCTCGGCGGCAAGGAGGACCGCATGCCGGGCGAGCTGTCCGGCGGCGAGCAGCAGCGCGTCGCCATCGCGCGGGCCTTCGTCAACCGGCCCAAGCTGCTCATCTGCGACGAGCCCACCGGCAACCTCGACCCGCAGACCTCCGTCGGCATCATGAAGCTGCTCGACCGGATCAACCGGACGGGCACCACCGTGGTGATGGCGACGCACGACCAGAACATCGTGGACCAGATGCGCAAGCGCGTCATCGAGCTGGAGAAGGGCCGCCTCGTGCGCGACCAGGCACGCGGCGTCTACGGCTACCAGCACTGACGCTCCACGGAAAGGCTTGATCAGACGCCATGCGCGCCCAGTTCGTCCTGTCGGAGATCGGCGTCGGTCTCCGCCGCAACCTGACGATGACCTTCGCGGTCGTCGTCTCCGTCGCCCTGTCGCTCGCCCTGTTCGGCGGGTCGCTCCTGATGAACGACCAGGTGAGCACGATGAAGGGCTACTGGTACGACAAGGTCAACGTCTCCATCTTCCTCTGCAACAAGTCCGACGCCGAGTCCGACCCGAACTGCGCCAAGGGCGCGGTGACCGACGACCAGAAGAGCCAGATCAAGGCCGACCTGGAGAAGATGTCGGTCGTCGACACGGTGACGTACGAGTCGCAGGACGAGGCGTACAAGCACTACAAGGAGCAGTTCGGCGACTCGCCGCTGGCCAGCTCCCTCACGCCGGACCAGATGCAGGAGTCGTACCGCATCAAGCTGAAGGACCCGGAGAAGTACCAGGTCATCGCGACCGCCTTCGACGGGCGGGACGGGGTGCAGTCCGTGCAGGACCAGAAGGGCCTGCTGGACAACCTCTTCGGGCTGCTGGAGGGCATGAACATCGCCGCCCTCGCCATGATGGCGCTGATGCTGGTCGTCGCCCTCATGCTGATCGTGAACACCGTCCGGGTGTCCGCGTTCAGCCGCCGGCGCGAGACCGGGATCATGCGTCTGGTGGGCGCCTCCGGCTTCTACATCCAGGCGCCGTTCATCATGGAGGCCGCGGTCGCCGGACTCATCGGCGGCACCCTCGCGTGCGCCTTCCTCCTCCTGGCGCGATACTTCATCATCGACCACGGACTCGCCCTGTCGGAGAAGCTGAGCCTGATCAACTTCATCGGCTGGGACGCCGTCCTGACGAAGCTTCCGCTCATCCTGGCGACCAGTCTGCTGATGCCGGCGTTGGCCGCGTTCTTCGCGCTGCGCAAGTATCTGAAGGTGTGACTCTTGCCAACGAGGGGCGCGCGGCCAACGGGCCGTGCGCCCCTTTGCGTTGTCCTAGACTCACCGGCATGTCAGGTCGTGACCCGTTCTGTCGGCCCCGCAGCGTTCGCCGCGGCGCCGCCCTGACCCTGGTCTTCGCGAGTGTGCTCGTCGCCGGTGCGGCCACGGGCAGCCTTCCCGGCACCGACCGCGGGGACGCCGCGGACGGCGCCGCGCAGGCCGCTCCCGTCGGCCACCACGCCGAGGTCGCCCGGGCGGCCGAGGAGGCCGCAGCCCACGGCGCGTCCCCGCTGGAGGCCGCGGAGCGCGCGGTCAGCCGCAGCGGCGACCGCTGGGGCGCCGTCTACTCGCGCGGCGAGTACGAGGAGTTCGAGGCCACCCTGGACGGCGCCTACACCGGCGTCGGCCTGTGGGCCCGCGAGCGGGACGGGCGCATCGAGGTGAGCAGGGTCGGCAGCGGCACCCCCGCCGACGAGGCGGGCATCCGACCGGGCGACCGGCTGCGCAGCGTCGACGGCGAGAAGGTCGACGGCCGGCCCGTCACCGAGGTCGTCTCGTTACTGCGCGGCGACAGGGCGGGCAAGACCGCGGGCAGCACCGTGCGGCTCGGCCTCGAGCGCGGTTCGCGCTCGTGGAGCGAGACCGTCCGGCGCGCCCGGCTCTCCCGGGAGCCGGTCACCGTCCGCTCCCTGGCCTCCGGTGTCACGGTCGTCCAGGTGTCCGCCTTCACCAAGGGATCCGGCGAGCGGGTCGGCGCCGCCGTACGCGAGGCGCCCAAGGGGTCCGGCATCGTCCTCGACCTGCGCGGCAACCCCGGCGGCCTGGTCGCCGAGGCGGTCACCGCGGCCTCCGCCTTCCTCGACGGCGGCCTGGTCGCCACCTACGACGTCGCCGGCGAGCAGCGCGCCCTGCACGCCGAGCCCGGCGGCGACACGAAGAGACCGCTGGTCGCGCTGGTCGACGCGGGGACGATGAGCGCGGCCGAACTCCTCACCGGCGCCCTCCAGGACCGAGGCCGGGCGGTCGTCGTGGGCTCCCGCACCTTCGGCAAGGGATCGGTGCAGATGCCGACCGAGCTGCCCGACGGCTCCGTGGCCGAACTGACCGTCGGTCACTACCGCACCCCCTCCGGCCGCGGCGTCGACGGCCACGGCATCACCCCCGACCTGGAGGCCGGCGGGCAGGCGCTGGAGCGCGCCGAGACGGTCATCAGCGGACTCGGCAGGTGAGCCGCCCCCGGTAATCGCTTCCCCGGGAGCCTCTCCGTAGTGCGAAAATGGGCGGCACTATGGCTAAGGAAAAAGGGCGCAAGCTGATCGCGCAGAACAAGAAGGCGCGCCACGACTACCTCATCATCGACACCTACGAGGCGGGCCTGGTGCTGACCGGCACCGAGGTGAAGTCCCTCCGCCAGGGCCGGGCGTCGCTGGTGGACGGCTTCGTCCAGCTCACCGACCACGAGGCGTGGCTGCACAACGTGCACGTCCCGGAGTACAGCCAGGGCACCTGGACCAACCACAGCGCCCGGCGCAAGCGGAAGCTGCTGCTGCACCGCGAGGAGATCGACAAGCTGGAGGCCAAGTCCCAGGAGACCGGCCACACCATCGTGCCGCTCTCCCTGTACTTCAAGGACGGCCGGGCGAAGGTCGAGATCGCGCTCGCCAAGGGCAAGAAGGAGTACGACAAGCGGCAGACGCTGCGCGAGAAGCAGGACCGGCGCGAGGCCGAGCGGGCGATCTCCGCGGTGCGCAGGAAGCAGCGGGCCTGAGGCCCCCGGGGCCTCGCGGGAATAGGCTGGCATCGACCCGCGTTGGTCACGTACGATGGCTTCGCACCTCACAGAGGGTGCGGGTCACCTCCTCCGGGAGGGTTTGACAACACAACATGGGGATGATCGGTTTCGACAGCGGCTGTCGAAGCAGGGGAAGCGTGTCGAGGAAGCGGCCATGATCTCGTAAACCACAGGCCGAAAAAAATAATCGCCAATTCCAAGCGATCCCTCTCCCAGGGCGAGCTCGCCCTCGCTGCCTGATCTTCAGGTAGCGAGCAGCGGCTCCCCCACTTAAGGGAGTGTCAGCCCGGGGATGTTCCCGACCCGGATCCTGGCATCAGCTAGGGAACTAAACCTTGATCCCGGTCACGGGGTGAAAAGGGAAATCCAACAGTGACTGGGCCCGTCGGAGACTTGTCGGCGTGATCTCCGGGGCCGAGAAAAGCACAGCCGACTGCACACGGAGAAGCCCTGGTTCCTCACCGTTGGACGCGGGTTCGATTCCCGCCATCTCCACTTACCCCATGTGGGCAGCAGGCCCCGTCGCGCGAGCGGCGGGGCCTCTGTCATGCGCGGCCACATGGGCGCACCCCCGGGATGTGGGGGCCGCACCCATATCGGTGGGTGGTTCACGCTTCTACCTTCGCTCTCCATGACACAGACCAGAGCCGCACTGCGCCCCACCGTGCTGACGGCCCTCCTGGCCGCCCTCCTCTCCGTCCTGCTCGCCCCCGCGCCCGCCTCCGCCGCCTCCCTCCAGGAGGTCACCGGCTTCGGCAGCAACCCCGGCGCCCTGAAGATGTACCGCTACGTCCCCGACGGGCTGCCCGCGGGCCGCCCCGTGGTCGTCGCCCTGCACGGCTGCACCCAGAACGCCGCCGGGTACGCCTCCGGCACCGGCTGGACCACGCTCGCCGACCGCTGGGGCTTCTCCGTGGTGCTGCCGCAGCAGCAGAGCGGCAACAACCTCAGCCAGTGCTTCAACTGGTTCGAGCCCGCCGACATCAGGCGCGGGCAGGGCGAGGCCGCCTCGATCGCCCAGATGGTGGACCGGCAGCTCGCCGACGTCTCCGGCGACCCGTCCCGCGTCTACGTCACCGGGCTGTCCGCGGGCGGCGGGATGACCGCCGTGATGATGGCCACGTACCCGGAGAAGTTCGCCGCGGGCGGGATCGTCGCCGGACTGCCCTACGGCTGCGCGCAGGCCGCCGGAACGGCGTACGTGTGCATGTACGTCGGGGCCACCCAGACGCCTGCGCAGTGGGGCGACCGGGTGCGGGCCGCGCGGCCCGGGTACACCGGGCCCTGGCCGGCGCTCACCCTGTTCCAGGGCACGGCCGACTATACGGTGAAGCCGGTCAACATGACCGCCCTGGTGGACCAGTGGACGAACGTGCACGGCGCCGACCGCACCGCCGACGTCGGCGACACCGTCGCCGGGTACCCGCACCGCGTCTACCGAGGCCCCGGAGGGAACGCGGTCGTGGAGACGTACAGCCTCACCGGGGTGGGGCACGGCCAGCCCGTCGACCCCGGGACCGGGGAAGCGCAGTGCGGGGCGGCCGGGGCGTACTTCCTGGACGTGAACCTGTGCGCCGCGTACCGGCTGGGGAAGGCCTGGCAGCTCGGCTGAGTCTCAGTGCCCGCGCGGCGCCGTGCTCGCCCGCACCGTGAGCCGGGGCGGCAGCAGGGTGGTGCCCGGTACGGCGGCCCCGGACAGCTTCCGTACCAGCAGATGCACCGCGCGGGCGCCCAGCTCGGCGGCCGGCACGGCCACCGAGGTGACCGGGACGCGGGCCGCCGCGGCCACCGGCGCCGGGCACACGGCGGTGAGCGACAGATCGCCGGGGATCCGCATGCCCAGCTCCTCGAACGCCTCGATCAGGGGGTCGACGAGCGGCTCGTTGTGCACCACCACCGCGGTCAGCGCGGGCAGGTCGCGCAGCAGCCGCTCCACGACCGCGCGGGCCGCGTCCCGGCCGGTGCCGCACGGCAGCACCGCCGAGGCGAGGCCGTGCCGGTCGGCGGCCGCGGTGAACCCCTCCACCAGCCGCCGGGCGAACGCCGTGCGCCGCACGTACACCTCCGGCGGCGAGCCGACCAGCGCCACCGCGCGGTGCCCGAGCTCCGCCAGATGGTCCACGCACAGCTCCCCGGCCGCCCGGAAGTCCAGATCGACGCAGGTCAGGCCGTCCGCCTCGGCGGGCACCCCGATCAGCACGGACGGTGAAGGACAGGAACGCAGCAGCGGCAGTCGCGGGTCCTGCAGCTGTACGTCCGTGACGATCACCCCGTCCGCCAGCCCCGTCTCCGTGACCCGCCCGATGCCCTGGTCGCCCTCGCCCTGGGTGAGCAGCAGCACGTCGTGGTCGCGGGCGCGGGCGGCGGTGACCACCGACACCGCGAACTGGGTGACCACCGGCACATGGATGCCGGGCCGCATCGGCACCGCCAGCGCGAGCACCTTCGACCGGGCGCCGGACCGGGACCGTCCGCCGCCGTCCGCGCGGTAGCCCAGCTCGCGCACCGCGGCCTGCACCCGGCGCCGGGTCGCGTCGGAGATCGGCCGCTTGCCGCTCAGCGCGTACGAGACCGTACTGGGGGAGACGCCGGCCCGCCGGGCCACATCCGTGATCTTCACCATCGGGAGTCCTCGTGGGCACGGTTCGTGGGGGGAGGAAGCGGCCGACGCCCTCGTCGAAGCGCTTCGACGGGTGAAGGTATGTGCGGGATCTGTGGCCGTCAATGGTGCGGACGGTGATCCGTGAAGCGGTTCGACGAGCCGAACGCGAGGAGGGTCCCCGCGACCGCGAAGGCGGTCACCGCCGCCCCGACCGGCACCCCGTACCCGGCGGTGGCCGAAACGTGCTCCACGATCCAGCCGCCGGCCGCGCTGCCGCAGGCGATCCCGCCCAGCAGCCCGGTGACCGCCAGCGTCATGCCCTCGTTCAGCCGCCCCTCGGGGGTGTGCCGCTGCACCAGGGTCATCGTGGTGACCATCGTCGGGGCGGTCGCCATGCCCGCCACCAACAGCGCCCCCGCCAGGACCAGCAGCGAGCCGGTGAGGGCGGCGGCCAGCAGCGGCAGCGTCATCAGCGCGGTCATCGCGGCCAGGCACCGGACCAGCCGGGACCACGCCGACCCGGCCGGGCGCACCGCCCCGTACAGCAGGCCCGCCACGCAGGAACCCGCCGCCTGGAGCGCCAGCACCGCACCGGCCGCCGTACGGTGCCCCTGCCCGTCCGCGAACGCGATCGTCACGACCTCCATCGAGCCGAACACCCCGCCCGTCGCCAGGCAGACCAGCAGCAGCGGCCGTACGCCCGGCGCGCGCAGCGGGGCCCGCCCGGTGGCGCGGCGGACCGCCGGGGGCTCCGTGGAGCGCTGCGCGGTGAACAGCGCGACGCCCGTCAGCAGCAGCACCGCGCCCGTCAGGGTCCCCGCCTCCGGGAAGAACGTCCCGCACAGCACGGCGGCGAGCACCGGGCCGAGCATGAAGCACAGCTCGTCGGCGGCCTGCTCGAAGGAGTTCGCGGTGTGCAGCGCGTCGGGTCTGCCCTTCAGCAGATGCGCCCAGCGGGCCCGTGACATGCCTCCGGTGTTCGGGGTGGTGGCGGTCGCGGCGTAGGCGGCGAACAGGGTCCAGTCGGGGGCGTCGTGGCGCACGCAGAGCACCAGCGCCAGTGAGCCGAGCACCGCGACCAGCGTGGCCGGCAGTGCGATCCGGGCCTGCCCGTAACGGTCCACAAGACGCGCGGTCCACGGGGCGACCACCGCCGTGGCGGCGAGCCCGGTCGCGGTGACGGCGCCGGCCAGGGCGTAGGACCCGCGGCTCCCGGCGATCATCACGATCGCGCTCAGCGCGAACATCCCCATCGGCAGCCGGGCGAGCAGATTCCCCGCCGTGAAGGCGCGGGCGCCGGGCACGGCGAACAGACGGCGGTACGGGCCCGGCTCGCGCGGGGCGCGGGGAGTGAAGTCGACGGCCACGAGGGTGTCGGCGGTGACGGTGAACAGACGGGTGTCCCCGGAGGTCGGCTGCGGCATGGCCTCACCGTCGCCCCTGGCCGGGCATCCGGTCCAACACCTTCTCCGCACCGATTGACGCACCTGTGTTGTAGGTTCGCGGCCATGCCCGCACCCGCCCACGTCGAACCCCGCCTGCTGCGCGCCTTCGTCACCGTCGCCGAGGAGCTGCACTTCACCCGCGCCGCGGCCCGCCTCCACATCGCCCAGCAGGCGCTCAGCCGGGACGTGCGGCGCCTGGAGCGGGAGCTGGGCTGCGAGCTGTTCGTCCGCAGCACCCGCCGGGTCACGCTCACCGCCGACGGGGAACGCCTGCTGCCGTACGCCCGCGCCGTGCTCCAGTCGCAGGACGACCTGCTCGCCGCCGCGGGACAGAGCCGCCCGCTCCTGGTGGACCTCAACTCACCGGGCCTCGGGACCCACCGCGAGGTGCTGCACCGGGCCCGGGAGCGCGCCCCCGGGCACGAGCTGATGGCCCGCTACGAGAGCGGGCTGACCTGGGCGGCGGGGGAGCTGCTCGCGGGGCGGCTCGACGCGTCGTTCGGCCGGTTCGCGGGGCTCGCCCCGGCCGTGCGGGCCGGGCTCGACCAGCAGCCGGTGCGATACGAGCCGATGGCGGTCGTGCTGCCCGAGGAACACGCCCTGGCCGGGCTGCCCGAGGTGCCGCTGGCCGCGCTGGCGGGCGAGACCGTCTACGCCGGTGCGGGCAACACCCGCACCGAGGAGTGGACGGACCTGGCGCGGCGGCTGTTCGACGGGCGGGGCATCGCGCTCGCTCCGCCCGCCCCGCTGGCGGTGGGGGAGGAGGAGTTCCAGCGGGTGATGGCACGTACCCGGAACCCGATCCTCGCCGTGGTCGGTTTTCCGCCACTTCCCGGGACCGTGTCGCGCCCCCTGGTCGAGCCGGTCCCCCTCTCACCCGTGTCTCTTGTGTGGCGGAAGGGGATGATCCACCCCGCTCTGACCGAACTGCGCAGGTCGGCGGCCGAAATCGCCGCCGCTCGGGGCTGGCTGCGGCGTCCCGCGGACTCCTGGATCCCCGCAGCCGACGCCGATGTGATGGGAGCGCACCCAATGTCTCGCTGCTGACACAAAAGGTCGGCCCGCAAACACACAACCTCCGCGTGCGCTACATTCGATGCCCGAGCACGGTGTGATAAACGGGGCGCTCGGAGCGGGTGGGGGCCCGGTCCGCCGACGGGTGCTCGGGTCGTACGCGCGCCGAAGGTTCCGTTGGGGGGAAGTGCGAGCGCGTGGAGAAGTGGCGAGAAGACGCCCAACCGGGGCGGCCGCAGTCGGCCGACGGCTCCCGGAGGTTCGCGGAAGCGGACGAGGACGCCCGTGAGACACGGGTGCTCCCCCTGGCGGAGAGACCCGCCGAACCCGGTGTGAGAGACGGCGCGGAGAGTTTCCGCGCCGGTTCCGGTTCCGGCTCCCTGGACGAGCGCTGGGCGCGGCTCGGCGTGTTCCCGTCCGGGAACGGCAGGGACGAGGACCGTACACAGGTGCTGCCTCCGACAGGGGGCGACGACAGGACCGACGTCCTGCCCGGAACGGGCGGCCGCCCCGGCGTCTCCGGCCCGTCCGGCGCGCCCCGGCACGGCGGCGAGGACCGCACGCAGGTGCTGCCCGAGGTGGGCGGCATCCCGGGTCCGTCCTCCCGCCCCGGTCCGGCCGGCGGCGTTCGCCCGGGTGACGTACCCGGGCCGTCCGGTGGTCGCGGCGGCTTCGACGCCTTCCGCAAGCCGCCCGCGCCCGCGACACGCAGGACCTCCGACGACGTCTACGACTCCGAGCGCACCACCGCCCTGCGCGTGCCCCGCCCCGCCGCGCCGGCGGCACCGGCCGGGGGGACGGCGGACCCCGGAGCCACCACCCGCATCCCGGCCGTGGACGCCACCGTTCCCGCCGACACCGCCGTCCGCGATCCGTGGCAGGAGGACCCCGGCACCGCCGAGGCCACCCACGACCCGCACGAGGTGACGGTCCAGCTCGACGCCGTGCAGATCGGCGCCGGCGGTGTGCTGAGCCGTACCCCCGGAGCGGGCGCGGCACCCGAGGCGGCCCCCGTGTTCGTCGACGAGTCGGGCCGCCGCAACCGGCTCTACCGCCGCATCGGCCTCGCCGTCGGCCTCGCCTGCGCCGGCTACGCCGTCGTCATGGTCGCCACCCTGCTGTCCGGCAACTCCGACGCCCCCTGGATGCCCGTCCCGGGCCAGGAGGACAGGCCGGCCGAGCAGGTCGACACCACGCCCCGGCCCTCCGCGACCGACCCCGCGCCCAGCTCCGGCACCAGCCTCGACCCCGGCCTCGGCACGCCCGCCCCGGGCGCCTCCGACCTGCCCGGGCCCGGCGCCTCCGCCCCTGTGGCGGGCGGCTCCGGCGGCACGGCGCGGCAGCCGGACGGGGGAGCCCCGGCGACCACCCCGGCCGGCCGCGCCAGCTCCCAGCCGACCACAGGAGGCGGCAGCGGGAACGGCGGGACCACCGCGACCGCACCCCCGGCCGGCGGCGGCACCGCCACACAGCCCACGACGCCGACGACCCCGGCCGATCCGCCGTCCTCCGAGACGTCCGACCCCACCGGCGGCGGCGAGGCCGGCGGCACCGACAGCCTTTCCGCTCCCTCCGCCGACCGTCCGGTCGCCGCCGAACCCGCGTCGGGCGCCGACTCCGCCCCCGCCGCCGCACCGTCCCCGGAGAACGTCCTCTGATGGCACCCCCGTCCCACCGCCGCCGGGCGCCCCGCCCGGACCGGCGCGGCGCACTGCGCCGTCGCGTACCGCTGCGTCTGCTGCTGCCCCTGCTGGTCCTGGTCGCCCTCGCCGCCATGCTGATGCTGCGCGGCTACGTGCACAGCGAGATCCTCGCGGACCACCGGGTGCAGGCACCGGCGCCCACCACCGAGGTGCCCAAGGAGATACTCGAGGGCGGCCCGGTGATAGACGCCCGCAACGGCAAGGCCACGACCCTGAGCGTGCCCGACCGGCATCTCGTGCTCACCTTCGACGACGGCCCCGACCCCACCTGGACGCCGAAGGTGCTCGACGTGCTGAAGAAGCACGACGCGCACGCCGTCTTCTTCGTCACCGGCACCATGGCCTCCCGCTACCCGGACCTCGTCCAGCGCATGGTCGACGAGGGCCACGAGCTGGGCCTGCACACCTTCAACCACCCCGACCTGTCGCTCCAGTCCAAGAAGCGCATCGACTGGGAGCTGTCGCAGAACCAGCTCGCCCTCACCGGCGCGGCCGGCATCCGCACCTCGCTGTTCCGCCCGCCGTACTCGTCCTTCTCCGACGCCATGGACAACGAGTCCTGGCCGGTCACCGAGTACATCGGCAGCCGCGGCTACCTCACCGTCGTCAACAACACCGACAGCGAGGACTGGAAGCGGCCCGGCGTCGACGAGATCATCCGCCGCGCCACCCCGGAGAACGGCAAGGGCGCCATCGTCCTCATGCACGACTCCGGCGGCGACCGCAGCCAGACCGTGACCGCGCTCGACACCTTCCTGCCCGACCTGAAGAAGAAGGGCTACGAGTTCGACAACCTGACCGAGGCCCTGGACGCGCCCAGCGCGCACAGCCCGGTCACCGGACCCGAGCTGTGGAAGGGCAAGGCCTGGATCTTCCTGGTGCAGGCCTCCGAGAGGATCACCGACGTGCTGGTGGTGGGCCTCGCCGTCATCGGCACCCTGGTCATCGCCCGCTTCGTGCTGATGCTGCTGCTGTCCGGCGCCCACGCCCGCCGGGTGCGCCGCACGGACTTCCGCTGGGGCCCGCCGGTCACCGAGCCGGTCACGGTGCTGGTCCCGGCGTACAACGAGGCCAAGTGCATCGAGAACACGGTCAACTCCCTGATGGCCAGCGATCATCCGATCGAGGTGCTGGTCATCGACGACGGGTCCACCGACGGCACCGCCCGCATCGTCGAGGCGATGGGCCTGCCCAACGTCCGGGTCGTCCGCCAGCTCAACGCGGGCAAGCCCGCCGCGCTCAACCGGGGCCTCGCCAACGCCCGCCACGACATCGTCGTGATGATGGACGGCGACACGGTCTTCGAGCCGTCCACGGTCCGTGAGCTCGTGCAGCCCTTCGGCGACCCGAGGGTCGGCGCCGTCGCCGGCAACGCGAAGGTCGGCAACAAGGACAGCCTCATCGGCGCCTGGCAGCACATCGAGTACGTGATGGGCTTCAACCTGGACCGCCGGATGTACGACATCCTGCGCTGCATGCCGACCATCCCGGGCGCCGTCGGCGCCTTCCGGAAGTCGGCGCTGGAGCCCATCGGCGGCATGAGCGACGACACGCTCGCCGAGGACACCGACGTCACCATGGCGCTGCACCGCGCCGGCTGGCGCGTGGTCTACGCGGAGAACGCCCGCGCCTGGACCGAGGCCCCGGAGTCCGTCCAGCAGCTGTGGTCGCAGCGCTACCGCTGGTCGTACGGCACCATGCAGGCCATCTGGAAGCACCGCCGCGCGGTGATCGACAAGGGTCCCTCCGGCCGCTTCGGCCGCATCGGGCTGCCCTTCGTCTCCCTGTTCATGATCGTGGCCCCGCTGCTGGCCCCGCTGATCGACGTCTTCCTGCTCTACGGCATCGTCTTCGGCCCGACCGAGAAGACGATCACGGCGTGGCTGGGCGTCCTCGCCATCCAGGCGGTCTGCGCGGCCTTCGCCTTCCGCCTCGACCGCGAACGCATGACCCACCTGATCTCGCTGCCGTTGCAGCAGATCCTCTACCGCCAGCTCATGTACGTCGTGCTGCTCCAGTCCTGGATCACCGCACTCACCGGCGGCCGCCTGCGCTGGCAGAAGCTGCGCCGCACCGGCGTCGTCGAGGCGCCCGTCGCCGGAGCGGTGCCGGGCCAGAGCCGGCGCGGCGATGATCGGAGGCCCGTGGCATGACCCACGGATACACGACCGGTACGGGCGTGAGCCCGGAACCGGCGGGCCCGTGCGGAACACCGCACGCCGACGTCCCGCAGCAGCGCACGACCGAGCCCGTGCCCGCCCCGGAGCCCGGGAAGCCGGGCCGCGACCGGTACCTGGACCTGCTGCGCTCCATCGCTCTGGTCCGCGTCGTGGTGTACCACCTCTTCGGGTGGGCCTGGCTGTCGGTGCTGTTCCCGTCGATGGGCGTGATGTTCGCGCTGGCGGGCTCGCTGATGGCGCGGTCGCTGAAGCGTCCGGCGTGGAGCGTGATCCGCGGGCGGGTCCGTCGGCTGCTGCCGCCGTTGTGGGCGTTCGCGGCGGTCGTGCTGACGCTGTTGTTCGTGGTCGACTGGAGCCCCTCGAAGGACCCGGACCAGGACGGGGTCTGGGGTCTGATCAACCTGGTCAACTACGTCGTCCCGATCGGCGCCCCGCCCTACCCGGTGGAGGCCGGAGTCGTGGGTCCGCTGGAGAGCACCTGGGCGGACGACACCGTGGGGCCGCTGTGGTACCTGCGCGCCTACCTGTGGTTCGTCATCGCGTCGCCGCTGCTGCTGTGGCTGTTCCGCAAGGCTCCCTGGCCGACACTGCTCGCGCCGCTCGGCCTGACGGCGATCGTCGGCACCGGCCTGGTGACCATCCCCGGCGAGCTGGGCAACGCGGTCACCGACTTCGCGGTCTACGGCGGCTGCTGGGTCCTCGGCTTCGCCCATCACGACGGCATGCTGAAGCAGATCCCGCGGTACGTCTCCGTCTCCTGCGCGTCCCTGGTGATGGCCTTCGGCCTGTGGTGGGCTTCGGGCCACCTCGGTTCCTCGGGCTGGGACCTCAACGACATTCCGCTGGCCGATGCCGCCTGGTCGTTCGGTTTCGTGGTGATCCTGCTCCAGTACTCCCCGTCGTGGCGGGAGCTCCCCGGACGCCTGGCGAACTGGGACAAGCTGGTGACCCTGTCCAACAACCGGGCGGTCACCATCTACCTGTGGCACAACATGATGATCATGGCGACGTTCCCGATCATCGACCTGCTGTACGAGCTTCCGTTCATGCAGAGCGAGCGGGCGACAGCCGCTCTCGACAGCACGTACACGCTCTGGACGTTCGCCCTGGTCTGGCCGCTCATCGGCCTGATGATCCTCGCAGTCGGCTGGATCGAGGACCTCGGGGCGAAGCGTAAGCCACGCCTGTGGCCGAACGGCAGCAGGAGCAAGCGCCCCCAGCCGGGCGCCGGGGCGCACCGGGGCTGACGGTCACGGCGCTGACGCGCGAAACGGGCGAGGGCCGTCGGACAACACCTCCGACGGCCCTCGCCCGTTTCGCCTGCGGCCGTGCGGCTCAGCCGATGGCGATGCGGGTCTTCCAGTAGCTCGCCGTTCCGATGATCTCGGTGCCGGATCCGGACAGGACGGTCCTGCCGCCGGCGTAGAAGCGT
This sequence comes from Streptomyces werraensis, assembly GCA_014656175.1. Taxonomy (GTDB): domain Bacteria; phylum Actinomycetota; class Actinomycetes; order Streptomycetales; family Streptomycetaceae; genus Streptomyces; species Streptomyces werraensis. The sequence continues at coordinate 1,083,894 of BNBX01000001.1, read as the reverse complement.
ACGGTTCCGTCGGTGCGCGCGGTCCAGATGTCGGGGATGGCGTCGCCGTTGGCGTCGGGGGTGCCGATGAGCAGGTAGATGCTGGAGCTGCCCCAGCCGGAGGAACCGTAGACGGCGTCGACCCCGTCGGCGGAGTTGGCGGCGGAGGCCAGGGAGGTCAGGTCGGTTCCGCCGGCGGCGGCCTTGATGCCCTTGCGGAAGAGGAGCCGGCCCGAGACGTCGGTGCGGTAGACCAGGTCCGTCACCCCGTCGCCGCTGATGTCCGCCACGGTGACGATGTCGCGGTCGGCCCAGGGGGTGGAGGACAGCCGGATCGCCTTGTCGATGCTGGCGCCGTGGTAGCCGGTGAAGGCCCAGATCTCCTCGCCCACGGTGGCGAAGAAGTCCGTGCGGCCGTCCCCGGTGGCGTCGCCGGCCGAGACGATCTGGGTGAGGGAGGCGGGGCTGGGCGCGTTGTCGGGGAGGAGGATCTCCACCCGTCGGTCGATGTCGACCGCGCCGTAGCCGTCGCCGGGGTAGACCCAGAGCTTGCCGCCGACGCGGACGATGAGGTCCTGGAGGCCGTCACCGCCGTAGATGTCGCCGTTGTGGGTGATCAGGCCGCCCTTGAAGTGGCCGGAGGGCGCGGCGACGTACGGGGGCAGGTCGTCGCCGCCCGGGTCCTTGTCGGGGTTGGAGCGGTAGGCGCCGGACATGGAGTAGTCCAGGTCGCCCGAGCCCTTGGCCAGGTCGTTGGTGGCCTGGGAGGGGTACAGCGCCAGGTTGCCGCCCTCGGTGACGACCATCAGGTCCGGCAGTTTGTCGCCGGTGAAGTCGCCGGGGGTGTCGGCCTGGTCGCGTGGGGTGACGTAGAAGAAGTACTTCGTCGCCTGCGACACATTGCCCGCGGCGTCCACGGTCCGTACGTACAGCACGTTGGGTCCGGCGGTCGGCGGTTTGGTGTTCGCCAGCGTCGCGCTGATGCTCGTGGCCGTTCCGGAGGTGCGGCTCAAGGAGAACGGGTAGCTTGCCGAGTTGAAGCCGTACTCGTAGCGGACCACGTCCGTGTTCAGTGCGCGCACGGTGAAGGATCCGGGCGTGCCGAACTTCTTGGTGGACCAGTTGGCGTCCTCGGCGTCGTTGCCGAAGCCGTTCTCACTGCCGTCGGCGTTGGGGAAGTCGGTGGAGCTGACCTTGGGGGGTTTGGGTGCGGTGGTGTCCAGGACGAAGCGGCAGGGTGTCTTGGCGGGGGCGTAGGCGGAGGTGGAGTTGGCGTCGTCGACCGCGCGCACCCGCCAGGAGTAGAGGGTGTTGTTGGTGAGCTTGCTGGTGGCGAACCCGCCGGTGGTGCGCAGTGCGACGTCCTTGTCGCCGCCGACGGAGACGTTCCCGGTGGTCTTCAGGAGGTCACCGGTGGTGTCCCACTTGCCGGTCGGCCACAGGTCGAAGTCCAGGCGGTCGAGGTTGTTGTCCTTGTCGGACGCCCGCGCGGTGAAGGTCAGGTCGCCCGAGCCCATGCGGACGTACGGCTCGGTGGTGGTGCACTTGGCGTCCGGGCCGAGGTCGAGCGACTTGGCGTCGACGACCGGCTTGCGGTTGTAGACGAGTTCCAGCACGGGCGCGTTGTCGCCGTTGGCCCGGAACTTCTTCCACGCGTACTGCGATTTCTCGTCCCGCGCCCGCAGCCCGAACGTGATGCTGTCCTTGCCCTGGTCGGCCCGCTGCTGCGCGGCCTTCTTCACGTCGAAGGTCTCGTAGGCGTCCCGGCAGCCGGACTTGTAGCCGTGCGCGAAGCTCTTGGTCGCGAACTTGTTGCCGTCGGTCAGCTTCGGCGCGTTCTTCCAGTTGGTGTGCCCGTTGACCGCGCCGGTGAGGTGCACGCTCATCGAACGGGCGCTGCACGACCAGGAGTACGTCTCCAGCATCCGCAGCTTCGCACTGGTGATCTTCGTGCCCTTGAGGCCCTTGTCGAAGGCGATGTTGAAGTACGAGCGCGAGGTGCCCCAGGTGTCCGACTCGAAGCCGACCCGCGCCTCGTGCGTACCGCCCTTGTTGAAGCCCTTGCCGTTGTAGAACGTGGCGTTGGGGTGCCGGCTGTAGGCGGTGGTCCAGTTCTGGGTGTGCTTCTTCACCGACGGGTCGACGAACACCGGATAGGTGGTCGCCGGGTCGTCGAGGAAGGACGGCTCGGGGGTGAGGACCCAGTTCGCCCCGGACAGTTCCGCCTCGACCAGCTCACCGCGGGAGTCGGGCGAGGGCCCGTCCAGCCCGGCCAGGCCGAGGGTGGCCGCCGGGCCGGTCGGTGTGGGCGCGGGTGTCGGCTCCGCCGGGACGGACGGCAACGGCGACTCCGACACCGTCACCTCGGGACCGTCGCTGGCCACCGGCAGGGTCTCCGGATTGGTGTCGGCCTGCTCGTCGGTCTCGATCAGCTCCTCGGTGGGACTGGGGCTGTCGCTCGGCAGGTCGGTGGCCGACTCGGTGGGGCCGGGGGTCTCCGAAGCGGTCGGCTGCGCGGTCGCGCCGACGCCGCCGTCCGTCACCGCCGGCGCTCCGCTGCTGTCCCACATCAGCGGGGTCGGCGAGACCGCGATCTCCTGGGAGTAGACGTTCTCGGCGGACAGGACACCCGTGACCGGGTCCAGCCGGAAGGTCAGGTCGTCGGAGGTGATGCCGTACGACAGCCGCTGGGCGAGCGGATTGGCTGCAGCCGCCCGGTTCTTCAGGACGAGGAGTTGGGCGAAGCCCTCGTCGTCGGCCGTGAGCACCAGATCGGCGCCCGGGAAGATCTCCGGGTACAGGGCCCGCGAACCGTCGATGACGGGGGCGGGGACGGCGCCCGGCCAGGTGAGCTGGATGTCGTAGCCGTCGACGGTCAGGGTGACGAGCGGGCTCGCGGTCTCGTCCGAAGCGGCCCCGGCCCCGTTGAGCAGGGAGACGCGGCGCACGGTCGAGCGCGAGGCCCGCCGGTCCTCCCGCGCCGGCGAGCCCTTCTCGGAGCCGGCCGAGAAGACCATCCGCGCGTTGGTCGCCTTCGGTTCCCAGCCGTCCTCGGTGCGGTGGAGGTCGTAGTCGATGTCCTTCCACTCGCCGCCCACCTTGGCCCGGACCGGCGAGGAGTGCAGGTTCTTGACCATGAGGCCGTCGGGTCGCGCCCACGTGGTGGAGCGCGCCGTACGCGATGCGGTGACCTCGACGAGCTCGCCGGTCTTCCGCGCCCGCGACACAGCGGCGGCTTCGGTCACCGGCTTCGCGCTCCGGTCACGGTGCGGTTCCCCGCGGGAGCCGGAGTCGTCCAGGCCGAGGCCGACGAAGGTGATGCCGGTGGCGGCAAGAGCCGCGGTCAGTACGGCGGCGGTGGTCCGATTTCCGGGCAGCCCCCGGCGCCGGGTGCGCTCTGTGCGCGTCATCGGGCGAGTTCCCCTTCCCCCCTTGGAACCGGCGCGGAAACAGGCGCGGCCGGGCGAGCCGATGATGACCCATGAGCGCGCCGACGTCACGCTTCGCGTCGAGCCCACGGGATGAGCGGATCGGGCACCGGGGCCGTACCTCCGGGGGACACGAATTGCCGTCAACTGCCTGGCGGGACACGCGAGCTGACGTCAATTCAGTTCCAAGCCGGACAAAAATTCCCCGCACCGACGAGTGTTTGCGGCTGAATCCGGTGAATCGCGCGCTACCTCAGGGAAGTGCGGGTGTCGGCGTTACCTCGGATAGGCGAGAACTGTGCGTTACGGAGCGTTATGAAGTATTGCGTAACGTGATGGTGATCACATCCGCGCGGTCGATCTGGCGGAACTTCACAGACGCTGCACAAAATCAGCTCATCTGATACGCCATCACGCGTGGTCCGAACCCGGTCCCGCCTCACTGGTCCGGGGGGACCCCGTCGTGTTCGGTCGCTACTCACCTGCCCGCCGTGGTCGCACGCGCCGTGTGCGCGCGGCCGTCGTGCCCACCATCGGGGCGGCCCTGCTGGTGGGCCTCCTGCCCACGCAGTCACTGGCCCTTCCGCCCGATCCGTCCGTGGCCGAGAAGGGCCGCGAAACCCTCGACCTCGAGGCGCTCGACCAGGATAAGCCGCTCTCGGGCGAGGCCTTCGAGCGGGACCTGGAAACCCTGAAGGTCGACGTCCCCGCAGACCTGGAACAAGCCCCGGCCGGCACGGCGACGGCGCCCGCCGCCGACTCCGGGCTCGTCAGCTTCGGCTCCGCCGCGACGGCCGACCAGGCCACCGTGCGCGCGGGCACGGACGCCCGGCAGGCCGGCCTCACCCCGGTCGAGGACCTTCCCGTCAGCCTCGGGCAGGCCGTGGACCAGCCGGCGCCCACCGGCACCTGGCAGGTGTCCGTCGCCGCCCGTACCGCGCCCGTCTCTCAGGGAGTCGACGGCGCGCTCATCACCGTCCAGGCACCCGCCACCGGCTCCGTCCCCGTCTCGGTCGAGCTCGACTACGCGAAGTTCAAGAACCTCTACGGCGCGGACTGGGCCTCCCGGCTGCGCTTCGTCCAGTTCCCGGAGTGCTACCTGACCACGCCCGATGTCGAGGCGTGCCAGACGTACGAGGAACTGGAGACGACCAACGACACCGGGACCCAGACGATCACCGCGACGGTCGACACGGCGGCGGACGGCACCGTCACACCGGCCGTGGCGGAGACCCCCGGGGCCACCGGCCCCTCCGTCGCCCGGGCCGCGTACCGCACCTCGGTCACGCCGGCCGCGGCGAGCGGCGACACGGCCGTCGTCGGCGCGGTCGATTCCGGCGGAGGCGCGGGAGGGACCTTCAAGGCCACGCCGCTGGCCTCCAGCGGCTCCTGGCAGGCCGGCGGCTCCTCGGGAGCGTTCACCTGGTCGTACCCGCTGACGGTTCCCGCCGCTCCGGCAGGTCCCGCTCCACAGATCACCTTCAGCTACAACTCCCAGTCGGTGGACGGCCGCGTCGCGGTCTCCTCACCCCAGTCCTCCTGGATCGGTGAGGGCTGGGGCTACGACCCCGGTCACATCGAGCGCCGCTACCGCTCCTGCCAGGACGACCGCAAGACCCTGGACGCGGGCACCCCCAACAACACGGCCAAGGCGGACAAGACCTCCGACCTGTGCTGGGTGTCGTACAACGCGGTGATGTCCCTGGGCGGCAGGAACGTCGAGCTCGTGCGGGACGCACCCGCGGGCAGCGACCCGGAGACCGACACCGAGGTCTACCGTGCCCAGACCGACGACGGCACCCGCGTCGAGCACAGGACGGGCGGGACCAACGGCGACGACAACGGCGAGTACTGGATCGTCACCACCACGGACGGCACCAAGTACTACTTCGGCCTCGACCAGGTCGGCGGCGGTCACGCCGACGCCGACTCCGTCTCCACCGTGCCCGTCTTCGGCAACCACCCGGGGGAACCCTGTCACGCCACCGCGTTCGCCGACTCCCGCTGCGGGGCCGGCCGGCAGCAGGCCTGGCGCTGGGGCCTCGACAAGGTCGTCGACGTGCATGGCAACGTGATGGTCGTCAACTGGAAGCAGGAGACGAACCACTACGCGGTCAAGAAGAAGTTCACCTCCCCCGAGCAGTACGAGCGTTCCGCCTACCCGACGACCATCGAGTACGGCATGCGCTCCTCCGATCTCACCAAGCCGTCCGCGACGGTCGAGTTCGGCGCCGAGCAGCGCTGCCTGAAGTCGGAGACCGCCTGCGACGCGGCGAACTTCGCCAAGACCGACGACCCCGGCGCCTACCGCCCCTGGTGGGACACCCCCGGCAACCTCAACTGCAAGTCGACGTCGAAGCTGTGCCCCGCCTTCCCGTCGTTCTGGACGCAGATGCGTCTGGACACGGTGACGACGAAGGCCGCCCGCGCCGGCCAGACCGGCCTGGGCAAGGTCGACACCTACCAGCTCCACCAGTCCTTCCCGGAGGACTGGTACGACACGGCCCCCGGCCTGTGGCTGAACTCGATCACCCGCCGGGGCTTCGCCCCCGGTGACACCACCGGCACCCTCCAGCACAAGGACGGTGTCAGCTTCGCCGAGTACTCGGTCGGCTCCACGTCACCCCTGCGCGCGAGACTGAAGGACCGCCAGCTTCCCAACCTCGTGCCCAGCGGCCCGAACGACCAGCGTCCCGCCTTCACCCGGCCCCGCATCGGTACGGTCGCGACGGAGCACGGCGGTGACATCGAGGTCGAGTACAAGGGCGGCTGCGCCGGTGAGCCGGCCGAGGACAAGGGCAAGGACAACGGCACCTGCTACCCGGTCCGCTGGTCGCCGGACGGTGACGAGAAGACGCCGGCGAAGTCGTGGTTCAACAAGTACGTCGTCCACTCCGTCACCCAGACCGACAAGGTCACCTCGCACGGCAGACCCGTCCACACGACGTACAAGTACACCGGCCCCGCCTGGGCCAAGAACGACGACGAGTTCACCCGCCCGTCCCTGCGGACGTTCAGCGTCTGGCAGGGCTACCGCCAGGTCGCGGTCACCAAGGGGAGCAAGACCACCTCCCAGTCGGGCGAGCCACAGGCGCAGTCGTACTCCGAGACCCGGTACTTCCAGGGCACGGGCGGGGAGGTCAAGGACTCCACGGGCAAGTACACGCTGGTCACCGACGACGCACCGCAGTACGCGGGCATGACGGCGGAGAGCATCACCTACCTGGACTCCGACAAGCGGGTGCAGAAGCGTGCCCTGAGCTTCCCCTGGTCGAGGCAGACCGCCTCCCGCTCCCGTGAGGCCGAGAACGGCACCGCCCTCGACCCGCTGCTCGCACACCGCACCGGCGTCAAACGGTCGGACGAGATCCAGACCGTCGACACGAGCTGGCGGGCGGTACGGACCCTGACGACCGTCGACGACACCTACGGTCTGCCGGTCCAGGTCGAGACGTCCGTGGTCAAGCCGAACGGCACCGGCGAGACCCTGTCCGACCAGAGCTGCACCAGGACGGCGTACGTACACAACACGACGGCGTGGCTGATCGGCCTGACGAAGGAACAGCGGACCACGGGCACCTCGTGCGCGGGGTACGACACCGCGGACCCGGCGACCAAGCTCGTCAAGGCGGTCCGCAACAGCTACGACAGCCTGTCGTACGGCGCGACCCCGACCAAGGGCCTGCTCACCTCCCAGGCCGGTGTCGACGGTGCCGGAACCTCCTACTCGGTCGTCACCAGCACGACGTACGACCCGCTGGGCCGTGTCCGCACGGTCACCAGTCCGGGGGTCGGCACGGCCGAGACGCAGTACACCCCCGCGGACGCCGGCGGGCCGGTCACCGCCACCAAGGTGATCAACGCCAAGGGCCATGCCGTCACGACGACCTTCGACCCCGGCCGGAGCCTGGCGCTGACGGTCACCGACGCCAACGGCCGGGTCACGCGCAACGAGTACGACGCCCTCGGGCGCCTGGTGAAGGGCTGGTCGCCGTCCCGCTCCTCCGGCGGCAAGTCGCCCGACGTCGAGATCTCGTACCAGGCGGCGATCGCCACCGCCGAGACGACCCGCCCCGCCGCGGCCACCACCAAGAGCCTCAAGGACGACGGGACGTACAGCCGTCAGGTGGTGATCTACGACGGCCTGATGCGCCCCGTGCAGACGCAGTCCGAAGCCCACGGCCCCGGCCGTGTCGTCACCGACACCACCTACAACGACCATGGCCTGGTCAACGAGCAGACCAGCGGGTATCTCGCGAAGGGCGAGCCGGCCGCCGAGCTCTTCGCCCCCAGGTCCCGGTCCCTGATCCCGAGCTGGATCAAGTACCGCTACGACGGCCTGGAGCGCAAGCAGCGCGAGTCGACGTACCACGACGGCGACTTCGCGTACGCGACCTACACCTACTACAGCGACACCAGCACGTACGTCGACCCCGCCGGTTCCACGGTCCCGCGGACCCGCACCTTCACCGACGCCCTCGGCAGGGTCACCTCCGTCCGCCACTACAAGGACGACGGGAGCACCAGCGAGGGGCGCGCCACCTCGTACGAGTACGACGCGCGCGGCTACCGCACCAAGGTCACCGACCCGGCCGGCAACGCGTGGACGTACACGTACGACGCACGGGGACGGGTGACCTCCGCCACCGACCCCGACACGGGCGAGACGAAGACGTGGTACGACGAGGCCGACCGGCCTCAGAAGGTGACGGACGCCGAGTCCAGGACGACGTACACCGAGTACGACGAGCTGGGCCGGGTGGAGTCCGTCCGTGAGGGCTCCGCGACGGCCGTCCCGGTCAAGGAGTTCACGTACGACAGCCTGCCGGGCGCGCTCGGGCAGCCGGTCGCCTCGATCCGGCACACCCTGAACGGGGACTACGTCGACCGCGTCACCGGTTACGACACCGAGTACCGGCCCACCGGCAAGGAGACGGTGGTCCCGCCCGGTTCGCTGACGACGGGCGTCGCCGGAACGTACGCCTACGCGTACACCTACACACCCGTCACGGGACAGGTCCAGTCGGTCACGCTGCCCGCCGTGGGCGGGCTGGCGCAGGAGAAGGTCGTCACCCGCTACAACGCGGACGGCCTCCCCGAGTCGACGTCGGGCCTGGCCTGGTACACGTCCGACGTGAGCTACTCGCCCTACGGCGAGGCCCTGCGCACGGTGTCCGGCGCGCAGCCGTACCGGGTGTGGACGACGAACTTCGTCGACCCGCACACCGGCCGGCTCCAGCGCACGGTCACGGACCGAGAGACCTCCGGTCCGCACCGCATCGCCGACGGCTACTACTCGTACGACAAGTCCGGCACCATCACCTCCCACGCACGCCGGCTGACGGACGCCTCGGGCTCGTCGTGGGACACCCAGTGCTTCACCTACGACGTGATGGGCGAGCTGCTCAACGCCTGGACGTCGAACATCACCCCGACCGGCTCCGACGACGGCTGCAAGGCGTCGAACGGCGCGACCTGGGGCCCCCGCACGGACTACATGGCCTCGTCAGGACCGGTGGCCGACGCCCCCGACGCGTCGACGGACGTGTCGAGCCCGGACACCTCGCTGGCCTCCACCCGGGCGGCCACCGCCCCCGACGCGGCCACGGTCTCCACGGGAGGCACCGCCTACCACCAGTCCTTCACCTTCGACTGGCTCGGCAACCGCACCGCCATGACCGAGCACGACCCGGCGGACGCGACGAAGAACGTCTCCCTCGAGTACGGCTACGGCACGCCCCAGCCGCACACCATGAAGTGGATCAGCTCCGACCCGGCCGGCAAGGGCAGCAGCTACACGTACGACGCGACGGGCAACACCGAGGTCCGCGACCTGCCCACCACCACGCAGAACCTCACCTGGACGCAGGAGAACAAGCTCGACACGATCACGGACGACGGCAAGAAGACCACATACGTCTACGACACCGCCGGAAACCGCGTCCTGGAGAACTCCCCGTCGGGTTCGACGCTCTACCTGGGCGACACCGAGGTGACGACCGACGCCGCCGGGGCGATCGTCCGGGCCTCCCGCACCTACGGGCAGGCCGGCGCACCGTCGGTGACCCGCACGACGAGCAACGGCGCGACATCGGGTCACCAACTCAGCGTGCTGCTCACCGACCACCTCGGCACGGCGAACACGGCGGTCTCCCTGTCGAGCGGCCAGGCGGTCACCCGCCGTGCCTTCAAGCCCTACGGCGAGACCCGCGGGACCAAGCCGTCGGTCTGGCCGAACAAGCGCGGCTACCTGGGCGTCGGCATCGACGACACGGCCACCGGGCTGACCCACATCGGTGCCCGCGAGTACGACCAGGACTCCGGACGCTTCCTCTCGGCGGACCCGGTCATCGACATCGCGGACCCGCTCCAGATGAACGGCTACGCGTACAGCGGCAACAGTCCGGTCAGCCACAGCGATCCGAGCGGACTCTGGTGTGACAGCTGCAACGACGGCAAGGGCTGGACCCGCCCCGACGGCGGCACCCAGGGCGACCCGGACGGAGGGCTGGACTCCGACGGCACGGTGCGGGGGACGCCGCACGGTGGCGGTGGCAGCTGGGAGAACACCGTCACGTGGAACGCCGCCCAGACGCCTCGGACGAACGACATCCAGGAACTGCTCAATCACTTCTTGACGAACAGTCCTAACGGTGACGCACTCGAGACCGACTATTGGGTGACGCCCATCTACGAGAACGACGGTCCGGGCAACGCGTGCTTCGGCCGGGAGGCATGCCGTCAGGCGTACAAGTACCTGCTGCGCCACGACGACGTGGCGGAGGCCAAGCGCATCGCCGCCAACTACTGCGTCGCGAACTTGAACGAGTGCGTGTCGGACTTCAGGGCGTTCGAGCGCGGCAAGTTGATCGAGGGATTCATCGCGGCGCTGGTCACCGGGGGAAGGAGCGCATCGGCGGCCTCGGCCGTCGGGAAGACGAAGGGGTGGGGCTGCAAGTGCTTCCTGGCGGGGACGGACGTCCTCATGGCCGATGGGACCACCAAGGACATCGAGGACGTCGCATTCGGGGACGAGGTACTGGCTACCGACCCCGAAACCGGTGAGACGGGGTCCCGCAAGGTCACCCGTCTCATCGTCACCGATGACGACAAGCAGTTCAACGAGCTGTCGATCGCCACGGCCGACGGAATCGAGAAGCTCACCGCAACTCACGAGCACCCCTTCTGGTCCCCGTCCGAACAGAGCTGGATCGAAGCGGGCGAACTCACCGCCGGCATGACCCTGCGCACCGACACCGGCGACACGGTCATCGTCACCGGAAACCATGCCTTCACCAGGCATGCCCGCACCTACAATCTCACGGTTGACGACCTCCATACGTACTATGTGCTGGCGGGCGGGACTCCGGTACTCGTTCACAACTCGGGTGGTCCCGCCTTTGACCTCACCGAAATGGATGCTCCAGGTCATAGTAATTACGTATTGGTGGACAAAAATAACAGAGTTTACTACGTTGGCAGGTTCGGTCCGAACGAAACGCCGGCGACGGTTCAGAGGCGGCACGGCAACAATCATGATCGGTTCAGCCCTGCAAAGGGTGACAAGATGAGCGTGTTTCCGGGTACCAGGACATACGGTCAAGCGCGTCTCCTCGAACAGCGGATGATGGAGTACTTCGGTACCTACGTCGGGAGGGGGCCAACGTATCGAGGGAATCGCGACAACCCGATGGAGTCAGGAAAAAAGCCCGCATATCTTGCCTACGAGAGCTATAAGAATGGAGGGTGCCCGTGAGTGGCGAACGTGTGAACGCAAAGCTGAGGGCGATTCTGCTGGAGTTCTCCGAAACTGCAGGTGGCCGGCCATCCTTGAAGGAGTTCTTGGAGCTCTTCAAGTGGTCATCGGAAGCCATTTACTCTGCCCCTCTCGAATTTGAGGCCACTCTGGCGGACGGAACCGCCTACTCTGGCCCGGCAGAGTCCAGGGTGTCCGAAATGGGTGACTCGGTGTTCACGGACGTGGCTGACTTCCTAGCGGGCCTGTCCGATGAGGACGGTGGGGGCCCTGTACCCCCGAATGACCTGGCGAACATCCTGCTGGAATTCGTCAACAGCGAAGCGGCGAACCTCGTGGATGTGTCCGCTGGGGATATCTCCCGCCTCGTAATTGCAGGAGCAGGGAGTTCTGCCCGGCCCGAGGTGGGGGACATTCTTGCTGTTCCCGTCGATGACGCCTGGTATGCGGTGATCGTGGTCGCGCGCAACAGGTTCGGCGTGGCGTTCGGAATCTTCGGAGAGAAGTTCCGTTCCCTCGACGCTGTGCACCCCGAACATTCCTCCGCATGCAAGTTCCCCGTTTACAGTGATGATACGGAGGTCGTGAACGGATCATGGCAAGTGGTCGGGCGGGATGAGGGTCTGCTTTCCGCATTTCCGGCCGAGCCGGAAATTTACCACTCGCCGAATTTGGCATTTCCGGGGTTCGACTTCGGCGAGTTCGGTTCCGCTGAGAGTCCCTCCGGTGCTGTCAGGCTGATCGACGGTGCTGAGGCGAGTGCCGTCGGTATTTCGACCGGAAGCTACCGGCAGGCGTTCACCGGGAAATTTCTGCAGCAGTCCCTGGATGATTTGGTGAAGCGCTGGCGTCAATCTGAGCTGTAGCAGAAGAAGAGAAGGCCGCCGGAGTCGGCGGTCACTTCTTGATGTGCGTGAGGAAGGCGGCCCACGCGGTGGGGGAGAGGCCGAGCCGCGGGCCGGACGTCGTCTTCGAGTCGCGTATGAGGACGGCGGCGGCCGTGGGGGCTATCTCTACGCAGTTCGAACTGTCGCCGCTGTGGGACGACTTGCGCCAACGGATGGTCTGCACGGTGTTCCTTCTCAGGCTTTCCGGATGAGGTTGTGGATGAAGTTGCGGGACTCGGTGGGATCGAGTGCGCAGGACGTCATGTGGTCCAGTACGGCTCGGTACTTGGCCAACTGTGCCTCCGCGTCCAGGAAACCGCAGCCCCCGTGGTGCGTGTCCAGTTGGACCGTGTCGAGCTGCGGTACGGCGCCCATGAGGTAGTCGAATGACTGGCCGGTGCTCGGGAAGTGGTCCGTGCCGAACGGGATCACCCTGATGGTGACATGGGGCAACTCGCCCATGTCGAGCAGGTGTGTGAGCTGGCCGTGAGCCACCGAAGAGCCGCCGAAGCCCATGCGGAGGGCCGCCTCGTGAATGATCGCCGAGTAGGACGGCGGATCCTCTCGGTGCAGGATGCCCTGCCGTTTGATGCGGTACGTGAGACGGTGCTCGATCTCGTACTGGCGCATGGGCGGCACGACGGTCCGGAAGAGGGCGCGGGCGTGATCGGTGGTCTGCAACAGCGCCGGAATGTGGATCACCAGCGCGACGCGTAGCGCGGTCGTGTGGTGTTCCAGCTCCGCCAGGTCGACCAGTGCGGCGGGCAGATGCTCGCGGTACTCGTCCCACCAGCCCCGGCGTCGGCGCCCGGTCATGGCGGCCAGCGCGTCGACCAGAGCCTTGTCGGAGCACTCGTAGGCGGACGCCATCCCGCGCACGAGGTCGGCGCTCACCGGGCTGCGACCGGTCTCGATCATGCTCACGCGCCCTTGGTTGACGCCCAGGTGCTCGGCGGCCCGGGTCACCGTGAACCCCGCCTTCTCGCGGAGTTTGCGCAGCTCGGCGCCCAGTCTCCGTTGCCGCAGCGTCGGATTGTTCGTGGGCGGCACAGCGTGTCCTTCCTGGCCGCGAAGCGGCTCTCACGTCCCTCACACGAGCTAAATAGAGATGAACCTCCCGCAGTTGGGAGATCTATCTTCCAGATCGGCTCTACCGTAGCGGTATCGCTCACACGTCGCGCTCGTAAGCCGGAAGCGCACCGACCAAGGCACTGCCACCGCCCGGCGTGGCCGTGAGTGCGAAACCCAAGTCCCCTTCTGATCCCCGGAGACACCCATGGTCACCGTAGCCCCGCCCCGCTCCTGGGCGTACGCCCTTCGCCTCCCCCGTGACCCCCGCGCGGTACGCGTCGCACGCATGACGGTGCGGGCGGCGCTCGACGGGCACGGCAGGCAGGACGCCCTCGACGTCGTGGAGTTGCTGACGTCGGAGCTGGTCACCAATGCCTACCTGCACACCAAGGGGCCCGCGTCCCTGCGGCTCACCGGGCTGAGCGACGGCCGGCTGCGGGTCGGCGTGTGGGACAGTCACCCGTACGTCCCGGCCCCGTTCAGCGGGGCTGGTGGCGACGACTCCGTTCCGCCCGCTCGGCCCGGCGCCGAATCCGGGCGGGGACTGCGTCTCGTGCAGGAGTACGCCGACTCCTGGGGTGGGTGGTCCCTCGGCGACGGCGGGCCGAGGCGAGGAGCCGGGAAGCTGCTCTGGTTCGAGGTGGGCGGGCGTGCCACACTGCCCCTGTTGCTGAAGTGAACGGCAGGCCAGGGGGCGCGGGGCGCATGGGCAAGCGGCAGACGCAGAAGATGCTGCGGTTGATGGCGGGCGGGGAGCCGGTGGAGCTCACCAGCCCCATGGCATCCGTGAAGAAACTCGCCCGACTCGCCTTCGTCGCCCAGCAGTTCGGCTACGAGTACGCCGACGTCCGGCAGGGCGGCGGCAACAACAGCCAGCTGAAGATGCTGATCGTGCCCAACCCCAGCCCGCAGGCACAGGCCCGCGCCGCGCAGAACTGGGCGCAGTACCCCAACGCCCACGACGGCGTCTCCCTGCCGCCGCTCGTGCCGGACGCCGTCGAACTGCTCAAGGCGCGCATCAACTTCGACCTCACCGGCAAGAGCGCCGAGAAGCGGATCGGCTACGGCGCCCTCGGTGTCTCCATCGGCGCCGTGATCATCGCCTACCGGCTGGGCGGCACCTCGGACGACTTCGTCGTCGCGGCGGTCATCTGGCTGGCGCTCATGGCGATCCTCGGCATCGGCTTCGTCGTCACCCGCAAGCGCAACGCCAAGTTCGCGGCGCGGCTCCAAGCGGCCGGCTTCGCACCGGTGACGGACGGGACGGGCCGCGTGCGCTACCTGCCGCCGGGCTCCGGCACGCCGTACGGGGGCGGCCCGTACGGGCCGTACGGCGCGCAGGCCCAGGGCGCGCCGCTGTTCCCGCAGCAGCAGCCCGCCCCGGGACACGCACCGCAGCCCCCGGCGTACGGCCAGCCGTTCCCGCAGCAGCAGCCCGCTCCCGGCCACGCCCAGCAGCCTCCCGCCTACGGTCAGCCCGGCCCCTACGGTCAGCCCGGCCCGTACGGCGCCCCGCAGCAGGCGCCCGGCCCGTACGGCCCGCAGCAGGCGCCCCGCCCGTACGGCCCGCAGCAGGCGCCCGGCCCGTACGGCGCCCCGCAGCAGCAGCCCGGCCCCTACGGCCCGCCCCCGCAGCACTGACCCCTCACCGCGCCACCGGTGACCGGTGACGGACTTCTCTCACCCCGCCCCCGGCGGGGGTGAGAGCAACGTTCCCTGCCGGTCACCGCCTGCCACAGGCCGGAAACGCTCCCTCCCTACCTTCGGGACCAGCCCTCGCGGCACCGCCGCGCCCCGGAGAGCAGTGGAGGCCCCATGACAGCCCGCAGCGGCCGTTGGATCCAGCAGTGGGACCCGGAGGACGAGACCTTCTGGAACCGCACCGGAGAGAAGATCGCCCGCCGCAATCTCCTCTTCTCCGTCCTGTCCGAGCACATCGGCTTCTCCGTCTGGACCATGTGGTCCGTGCTGGTGCTCTTCATGGGCCCCGAGTACGGGCTGACCCCCGCCGACAAGTTCCTGCTCACGTCGATGGTCACGCTCGTCGGCGCCGTCGTCCGGGTCCCGTACACCTTCGCCGTCGCGATCTTCGGCGGACGGAACTGGACGGTGATCAGCGCGGCGCTGCTGCTCGTGCCCACCGTCGCCGCGTTCACCGTGATGGAGCCGGGGACGTCCTTCTCCACCTTCCTCCTCGTCGGCCTGCTGGCCGGTGTCGGCGGCGGCAACTTCGCCTCCTCCATGACCAACATCAACGCCTTCTTCCCGCTCAGGAAGAAGGGCTGGGCGCTCGGGCTGAACGCCGGCGGCGGCAACATCGGCGTCCCGGTCATCCAGCTCGCCGCGCTCGCGATCATCGGCGCGAGCGGCGGGCCGCGCGTACTGCTCGGCATCTACATCCCGCTGATCGTCGTCGCCGCCGTGCTGGCCGCCCTCTACATGGACAACCTGGCCTCGGTGAGGAACGACACCGGCGCCGCCAAGGACGCCGCGCGCGACCGGCACACCTGGATCATGTCCTTCCTCTACATCGGCACCTTCGGCTCGTTCATCGGCTACAGCTTCGCCTTCGGACAGGTGCTGCAGAACCAGTTCGACCGCACCCCGCTGGAGGCCGCGTACGTCACCTTCGTCGGGCCGCTGCTGGGCTCGCTGATCCGTCCGGTGGGCGGCCGGCTCGCCGACCGCTACGGCGGCGCGCGCATCACCCTGTGGAACTTCGTCGCCATGGGCGCCGCGACCGCCGTGCTGATCGCCGCCTCCATGGCGAAGTCGCTGGCGCTGTTCACCGTCGCCTTCGTGGTGCTGTTCGTGCTGACCGGCCTCGGCAACGGGTCGACGTACAAGATGATCCCCGGCATCTTCCAGGCCAAGGCGCACGTGCTGGGCCTCGAAGGGGAGGCGGCGGCCGCGTACGGGCGGCGGCTGTCCGGGGCGTCGATGGGGCTGATCGGCGCGGTGGGCGCGCTCGGCGGCGTCGGCATCAACCTGGCCTTCCGCCAGTCCTTCCTCTCCTACGGCTCCGGCACCGGCGCGTTCGTGGCGTTCCTCGCCTGCTACGCGGTCTGCTTCGCGGTCACCTGGGCGGTATACCTTCGCCGGCCCGCCGCGGGCCCGGCCGGCCGGACCCCCGCCACGGAGGAGAAGCCGCAGCTCAGCTACGCCGAGGTGTGACGGCGGGTGACGTAACACTGGTGACATGAAGCCGAACCGAGCCTGTCATGGATCGTTGACAGGCTCGCTCGGCACGGACGTGGAGCCGCACCTCCGTGCAGGACGCCGACTCGAGCCGGGACGAGAGTGATGTACGACGAACGAGAACAGTCTCCGGAGCACGGCCCCCTCGCGGGGTTCACCGTGGGCGTGACCGCGGCGCGCCGGGCCGACGAGCTGGGCGCGCTGCTGGAGCGGCGCGGCGCGGCGGTGCTGCACGCCCCGGCGCTGCGGATCGTTCCGCTCTCCGACGACAGCGAGCTGCTGGCCGCCACGAAGGAGATCATCGGGCGGGTCCCCGACATCGCGGTCGCCACCACGGCCATCGGGTTCCGCGGCTGGGTGGAGGCCGCCGACGGCTGGGGGCTCGGCGAGGACCTGCTGGAGCGGCTGCGCGGGGTGCGGATCCTGGCGCGCGGGCCCAAGGTGAAGGGCGCCATCCGGGCGGCCGGGCTGACCGAGGAGTGGTCGCCGGCGTCGGAGTCGATGGCGGAGGTGCTGGACCGGCTCCTCGAGGAGGGCGTCGACGGGCTGCGCATCGCCGTCCAGCTCCACGGCGAGCCGCTGCCCGGGTTCGTGGAGTCGCTGCGGGCCGGGGGAGCGGAGGTGGTGGGCGTACCGGTCTACCGGTGGCTGCCGCCGGAGGACATCGGACCGGTGGACCGGTTGATCGACGCGGTCGTCGCCCGCACCCTGGACGCGGTCACCTTCACCAGCGCGCCCGCCGCCGCGTCGCTGCTGTCCCGCGCCAAGGAGCGGGGCCTGCTCGACGACCTGCTGGCCGCGCTCGGCCACGACGTGCTGCCCGCCTGCGTCGGGCCGGTCACCGCCCTGCCGCTCCAGGCGCGGGGCGTCGACACGGTGCAGCCCGAACGCTTCCGTCTGGGCCCGCTGGTCCAGCTCCTGTGCCGCGAACTCCCCTCCCGCGCGCGCACGTTGCCCGTCGCCGGGCACCGGGTGGAGATCCGGGGTCACGCGGTGCTGGTCGACGGCGGGCTGCGGCCGGTGCCGCCCGCCGGGATGTCCCTGCTGCGGGCGCTGGCCCGCAGGCCCGGCTGGGTCGTCTCCCGCGCGGAACTGCTGCGCGCCCTGCCCGGCGCGGGCCGCGACGAACACGCGGTGGAGACGGCGATGGCCCGCCTCCGCACGGCCCTGGGCGCCCCCAAGCTGATCCAGACGGTCGTCAAACGCGGCTACCGCCTCGCCCTCGACCCGGCGGCGGACACCAAGTACGACGCGGCGGTCTGACCCGGGCGCACCGGGGTGCCGCGAGGCCGCGTCGAAAGCACCCGGCAGGAGGGGTTCCGGGGCCCGGGGCGGGCGGGCACTGTGGAGAGAGCACGGTTTCCCGGTTCGCGCACGGCCCCCCACGCGCGCGGGGCCCACCTAGGCGGTGGCAGGACATGGCACTGGGCACGGTCACGGCGTCCTACGAGCTGAGGTTCGACACCGGGCGGGTCTGCCTGGATCTGCTCGCGACCACCCATCCGGGAGAACGGCTGGGCTCCGTCGACGCGCTGCGGGCCTGGATCACCGGGGCCGGACTCGTCCCCGAGGGCACCCCGCTCGCCCACGCCGACCCGTCCTGGCTGGGGGCCTTCCGCGAACTGCGTGCCCATCTCGCCCCGTTGGTGCGGGCGCCCGGCTCCCCGTCCCAGGGCCCCGCACTGGCCCGGGTCAACGACCTGGCCCGCTCCGCACCCCCGGCGCCCCGCGCGGTGCCCGGCTCGGACGGGACGCTGGTGCGCCGGCTCGACGGCCCGCCCGGCCGTGACGCGCTGCTCGGCGCGGTGGCCCGGGACGCGGTGGACCTGCTGACCGACCCGGCCGCCCGCGCGAGCCTGCGCCAGTGCGAGGGCGACAACTGCCCCATCGTGTACGTCGACACCTCACGGGGGCGCAGGAGGCGCTGGTGCTCCAGCGAGGTCTGCGGAAACCGGGAGCGCGTGGCCCGCCACCGCCGTCGTACGGCAGCCCTCACCCGCGCCTGAACGGCGCCCTCCTCCGGCGCCCGATTGAACTCCCTTATCCGCTTCGCGGTTTTCGTGTCCCCGAGATCCCGAAAATCGGCCAAGTGATGTCCGTCACGCCCTTGTTGGGCGCTTGCGGTCACCCGTCGACAGCCTTCGGCTCGTGGTGTGTCGGAAATGTGAAGGGAAAGCAGCGGGAATGTGTGTTCATGTCCCGGTCGTCGAGACGTCCCTGAGAAAACTGCCGTCTCTCTTTGAACACCTGACGGGCCGCGTGCGTACCGGTTGTCGAGCGACCGACTGGGGGATCCCCCGGACACCGGAGGTGGGCGTGCGCAAGGATGCGGCCGTGGCCAATGAACGTGGAACGAGGGCCCGACATCGCATGTCTTCACAGCCCTCGGAACCTGACGAGGAGCTGATGCGTGCGCTGTACCGCGAGCACGCAGGACCCCTGCTGGCCTACGTCCTCAGGCTGGTCGCCGGAGACCGGCAGCGCGCCGAGGACGTCGTCCAGGAAACGCTCATCCGTGCCTGGAAGAACGCCGGTCAGCTCAATCGGGCGACCGGTTCGGTACGCCCCTGGCTGGTGACGGTCGCCCGGCGCATCGTCATCGACGGCCACCGCAGCCGGCAGGCCCGGCCGCAGGAGGTCGATCCGTCGCCGCTGGAGGTCATCCCCGCGGAGGACGAGATCGACAAGGCGCTGTGGCTGATGACGCTGTCGGACGCACTCGACGACCTGACCCCGGCACACCGGGAGGTCCTCGTCGAGACCTACTTCAAGGGGCGTACCGTCAATGAGGCGGCCCAGACACTCGGCATACCGAGCGGCACCGTACGCTCCCGGGTGTTCTACGCCCTGCGGTCGATGAAGCTGGCTCTGGAGGAGCGGGGGGTGACGGCGTGATGAGGGTGTACGGGGGAAACCAGGGATTCGGCACGGGCGGGACGGGTATGTCTGGTGCCATGGAGGGATCACCGGTGCCGAACGAACACGAGACCGTCGGTGCCTACGCCCTCGGCATTCTCGACGACGCCGAAGCCACCGAGTTCGAGGCGCATCTGGCGACCTGCGAGTGGTGCGCCCAGCAGCTCGACGAACTCGCCGGCATGGAACCGATGCTGGCCGCGCTCGCGGACCTGCCCGACGCCGCCGGATCGCCCGCGATCGGCGAGTCGCTGTCCGCGAAGCCGTCGCCGCGCGTGGTGGAGAAGCTCGTCGACGAGGTGGCCGAGCGCAGGGCGCGCAAGCGCCGCCGGAACTTCTACATGGTCGCCGCGGCCGGCGCGCTGATCGTCAGCGGCCCGTTCGTGGCCGTCGCGGCGAGCGGCGGGGACGGCGGCAGCGGCGGCGGCGGCAACACCGGCCGCACGCTCGCGGCCAACCCGGTGAAGGACGCCTTCGACAAGAGCTCCGAGAAGATCACGGCGACCGACCCCGCCACCGGGGTGACCGCCACCGTGGCCCTGGAGGACAAGCTCTGGGGCACCGAGATCGTCACCGAGCTGAAGAACGTCAAGGGCGAACAGAAGTGCTCGCTCATCGCCGTCGGCAAGAACGGCGAGCGCGAGACGGTGAACTCCTGGGCGGTCACCGGCGAGGGCTACGGACTGCCCGACGCCGCGACCGACAAGGGCAAGCAGCCGCTGTACGTCCAGGGCGGCGCCGCCTTCGAGCGCAACCAGATCGACCACTTCGTGATCGCGACCTTCGACGGCAAGACGCTCGTGGAGGTCGACGCGTAGCCTCACGGGGCCCCCTTCGCGTACGGTTGACGGCTGCCCAGCACGTCAGAAGGGGGCCCGGTGGCCGCTCAGGCTCAACAGGAATCCGCGGTCGTCCCGGTTCACGACTCCGTTCGCGACCGGGAGATCCGTGTGGAACAGGAACACCTGGACCGGGTGTACCGGCGCCTCGAGGAGAAGATCTCCGAGGCCGAGTTCCTCATGCGCGACGCCGCCCAGCGCGGCCACGTCGGCACGCCCGGCGCCCTCGCCGAGCGGGACGCCCAGGTCTTCCGGGCCGGCGTCCACCTCAACCGGCTGCACCACGAGTACGAGGACTTCCTCTTCGGCCGGATCGACCTGCTGCTCGGCAAGGACGGCAAGAAGGGCCCGGACGGCGCGTACACCGCCGTCGAGCCCGCCGAGGGCGCCGTCCGCCCCGACAACACCGCCGACATCGCCGAGACCCTGCACATCGGCCGGATCGGCGTCCTCGACGAGGACTACGCCCCGCTGGTCATCGACTGGCGCGCGCCCGCCGCGGCGCCCTTCTACCGCTCCACGCCGGTCGATCCCGGCCGGGTCGTGCGGCGCCGGGTGATCCGCTCCAAGGGGCGCCGGGTGCGGAGTGTCGAGGACGACCTGATGCGCCCCGAGCTGAAGGCCAGCCTCGACGGCCGCGAGCTGGCCGTGATCGGCGACGGCGCCCTGATGGCCGCCCTCGGCCAGGCCCGTACGCACACCATGCGGGACATCGTCGCGTCCATCCAGGCCGAGCAGGACCTGGTGATCCGCGCCCCCGCCGCCTCCGTCACCTACGTCGAGGGCGGCCCCGGCACCGGCAAGACCGCCGTCGCCCTGCACCGTGCGGCCTACCTGCTCTACCAGGACCGGCGCCGGTACGCGGGCGGCATCCTCATCGTCTCCCCGACCCCCCTGCTGGTCGCCTACACCGAGGGCGTGCTGCCGTCACTCGGCGAGGAGGGCCAGGTCGCGATCCGCGCCATCGGCTCCCTCGTCGACGGCGCCGAGGCCACCGTGTACGACTCCCCGGCCGTGGCCCGGATCAAGGGCTCGTACCGCATGCTCAAGGTGTTGCGGAAGGCCGCCCGCGGCGCGCTGGAGCTGAACGACGCGCCGCAGCGGCTGCGGGTCGTCGCCTTCGGCCGCCGCCTCGAGCTGGAGGCCGAGGAGCTGGCGGGCATCCGCCGCACCGCCCTCGGCGGCACCGCCCCCGTCAACCTGCTGCGCCCCCGTGCCCGCAAGCTGCTCCTGGACGCCCTGTGGGAGCGCTCCGGCGCCGGGAACCGGCACACCGACCCCGAGCTCGCCGCCGAGCTGCGCTCCTCCTTCGACGAGGACATCACCTCCGAGGACGACTTCACCGCCTTCCTCGACGCCTGGTGGCCGGAACTCACCCCCGCCGCCGTCCTGGACGCCATGGCCGACGAGCGGCGCCTCGGCCGCTGGGCCCGGCGCGTCCTCAACCCGGGGGAGGTGCGCAAGCTGGCGCGCGCCCTCCAGCGGGACGGGCGCTCCGTGCACGACATCGCGATGCTGGACGAGCTCCAGGCGATCCTGGGCGCCCCCGCCAGGCCCCGCAAGAAGCGCGAGATCGACCCGCTGGACCAGCTCACCGGTCTGGAGGAGCTGATGCCGGTGCGCGAGGAGACCCAGCGCGAGCGGGCCGAGCGGCTCGCCCAGGAGCGCGTCGAGTACGCGCACGTCATCGTCGACGAGGCGCAGGACCTCACCCCGATGCAGTGGCGCATGGTCGGCCGCCGCGGCCGCCACGCCACCTGGACGATCGTCGGCGACCCGGCCCAGTCCTCCTGGTCCGACCCGGACGAGGCCGCCCGCGCCCGTGACGAGGCCCTCGGCACCCGTCCGCGCCGGCGCTTCGAGCTGACCGTGAACTACCGGAACCCGTCCGAGATCGCGGAGCTGGCGGCGAAGGTCCTGGCCCTCGCCATGCCGGGCTCGCGGTCGCCGCGCGCGGTGCGCTCCACCGGCGTGGAGCCGCGCTTCGCCGTGGCCGGCCGGACGCTGGGCGACACCGTGCGCGCCGAGGCCGCCCGGCTGCTGGAGCGGGTGGACGGCACGGTCGGCGTGGTCGTCGCCATGCGGCGGCGCGAGGAGGCGCGGCGCTGGCTCGACGGGCTCGGCGACCGGGTGGTGGCGCTCGGCAGCCTGGAGGCCAAGGGCCTGGAGTACGACGCGACGGTGGTCGTCTCGCCCGCGGAGATCGCGGACGAGTCCCCGGCCGGCCTGCGGGTGCTCTACGTCGCCCTGACGCGCGCGACGCAGCAGCTCACCGTGGTGTCCGCGGAGCGCGACGAACCGGACGCCGAGGGGGTGCCCGACCTGCTGCGGGACTGAGCGGAGGGGGGTGCCGGGGGGCTCGGGAAATATCCCCCGGTCATGGGAATGGCCTTGGGCGATCCGTTTGTTAGCCTGGATGTGGCACCGGCCCGATCCAAGCCCCCGGGCCCAACCTTAGTCGCTTCGAGCGACCACTTGCCGCGAGGCGAGCATGGCGGGTCGGTGTCACAGGCGTTCGAGAGGCCCTCGTCACGAGATGTGACGGGGGCCTCTTCTGTTGCCCCGGCGCCTCTCGTATGGTGGAACTCACTTTCCGTCTGGCGGCAGACGGCGATGAACAAAACGTCCGCAATCCGAGGCGGCTACCACGTACTCAGCGGTAGGTGCGACGATCGGACGGCACGATTCGCGACACGGTTGAAAAGCAGAGGAAGTCGGCCATGGCAACGGCGCCCAGCGTCTCCTACTCGATGACCATCCGGCTGGAGGTGCCCGCGGGAGGAACCGCGGTGTCCCAGCTCACCGGGGCAGTCGAGTCCCACGGAGGCCTGGTGACCGGCCTCGACGTGACCGCGTCGGGCCACGAGCGGCTCCGGATCGACGTCACGATCGCGGCCACCTCCACCGCCCACGCCGACGAGATCGTCGAACAGCTGCGCCACATCGAGGGCGTCACCCTCGGCAAGGTCTCCGACCGTACGTTCCTGATGCACCTCGGCGGCAAGATCGAGATGGCGTCGAAGCACCCCATCCGCACCCGTGACGACCTGTCCATGATCTACACGCCCGGCGTGGCCCGGGTCTGCATGGCGATCGCCGAGAACCCCGAGGACGCCCGCCGCCTGACCATCAAGCGCAACTCCGTTGCGGTCGTGACGGACGGCTCCGCCGTGCTGGGCCTGGGCAACATCGGCCCCAAGGCCGCCCTGCCGGTGATGGAGGGCAAGGCCGCCCTGTTCAAGCGGTTCGCCGGCATCGACGCCTGGCCGCTGTGCCTGGACACCCAGGACACCGACGCGATCGTGGAGATCGTCAAGGCGATCGCCCCCGGCTTCGCCGGCATCAACCTCGAGGACATCTCCGCGCCCCGCTGCTTCGAGATCGAGGCCCGGCTGCGCGAGGCCCTCGACATCCCCGTCTTCCACGACGACCAGCACGGCACCGCGATCGTGGTGCTCGCCGCCCTGACCAACGCGCTGCGCGTCACCGGCAAGACCATCGAGAGCATCCGGGTCGTCATGTCCGGCGCCGGCGCGGCCGGTACCGCCATCCTCAAGCTGCTGCTGGCCGCCGGTGTGAAGAACGCCGTGGTGGCCGACATCCACGGCGTGGTGCACGCCGGCCGCGAGGACCTGGTCGACGCCGCCCCCGGCTCCGCGCTGAGCTGGATCGCCGACCACACCAACCCGGAGAACCTCACCGGCACGCTGAAGGAGGCCGTGCGCGGCGCGGACGTCTTCATCGGCGTGTCCGCCCCGAACGTGCTGGGCGCCGAGGACGTCGCCGCGATGGCCGAGGGCGCGATCGTGTTCGCGCTCGCGAACCCCGACCCCGAGGTGGACCCGGCGATCGCCCGCCAGACGGCGGCGGTTGTCGCCACCGGCCGCTCCGACTTCCCCAACCAGATCAACAACGTGCTGGTCTTCCCGGGTGTCTTCCGCGGCCTGCTGGACGCGCAGTCCCGCACCGTCAACACCGAGATGATGCTGGCCGCCGCGCAGGCCCTGGCCGACGTCGTCACCGAGGACGAGCTGAACCCGAACTACATCATCCCCAGCGTCTTCAACGAGAAGGTCGCGGGCGCGGTCGCCGGCGCCGTCCGGGACGCCGCGAAGGCGGCCGGGGCGTGACGCCCGCGAAGGGTGTGAGCGCCTGATCCGCGGCGGACCGCACGTTGTGAGGATCGCCACGGGGTTTGAACCGGCGCGTCGCGGAACCCGTAGTCCTGGCCGCCCTCTAGGGTGGGCGGCCGGGCCTGGGCTCCGGCCCCTGCTGTCCGCTGCCGGAAGCGGACGGAGCGTCACCGTGCGGAGGCCGTGGCGCTCTTCGTGTGACTCCCTCGGGTGTTCTCACGACTCCTGCGGGTGCCGGATTGGCATTACCGCCGCAGGTAGAGGCAGGATGCGTCCCTGGGCGCGAGGGTCCGACGAAGGACCCGGGTCCGGGGACTCACCGAGGAACCTGGCAGCATCGGCTTTCGCCGTGCCCGACATGCGGCTCCGCCGCGTGGCACGCCTCAACGGCAAGAAGAACACGGGAGTAACAACATGAACCGCAGTGAGCTGGTGGCCGCGCTGGCCGACCGCGCCGAGGTGACCCGCAAGGACGCCGACGCCGTGCTGGCCGCGTTCGCCGACGTCGTCGGCGACATCGTCTCCAAGGGCGACGAGAAGGTCACCATCCCCGGCTTCCTGACCTTCGAGCGCACCCACCGCGCTGCGCGCACCGCGCGCAACCCGCAGACCGGTGAGCCGATCCAGATCCCCGCTGGTTACAGCGTGAAGGTGTCTGCGGGGTCGAAGCTCAAGGAAGCGGCCAAGGGCAAGTAAGGCGCCCTGCGGGCGCCTCACGCCTGAGCGGTCCAGCGCCGTTCGGCCGGGCGTCCCTCTCGCCGTCTGCCGGCCCCTCGTGGCCGGTCGCGCAGTTCCCCGCGCCCCTTCCGGGGCGCCGCAGTGAACGCCGATGGGGCGGTCACCCGACCAGGGTGACCGCCCCATCGGCGTTGGCGCGGGGGTCAGCCGAGGGCCTTGCCCGGGAGTTCCACCTTCGCGCCGAGGGCGGAGAGCTTCTCCATGAAGTTCTCGTAGCCGCGGTTGATCAGCCCGATGCCGTGGACACGGGACGTGCCCTGGGCGGCGAGGGCCGCGATCAGGTACGAGAAGCCGCCGCGCAGGTCGGGGATCTCGAGATCCGCGCCCTGGAGCTTCGTCGGGCCGGAGACGACCGCCGAGTGCAGGAAGTTGCGCTGGCCGAAGCGGCAGTCGGAGCCGCCCAGGCACTCGCGGTAGAGCTGGATGTGGGCGCCCATCTGGTTGAGCGCGGACGTGAAGCCCAGCCGGGACTCGTAGACCGTCTCGTGGATGATGGACAGGCCCGTGGCCTGCGTCAGGGCGACCACCAGGGGCTGCTGCCAGTCGGTCTGGAAGCCGGGGTGCACGTCCGTCTCCAGGGCGATGGACTTCAGCTGTCCGCCCGGGTGCCAGAAACGGATGCCCTCGTCGTCGATCTCGAAGGCGCCGCCGACCTTCCGGTAGGTGTTGAGGAACGTCATCATCGAGCGCTGCTGGGCGCCGTGGACGTAGATGTTGCCCTCGGTGGCGAGCGCCGCGGACGCCCAGGATGCGGCCTCCAGGCGGTCCGGCAGGGCGCGGTGGGTGTAGCCGCCGAGCGTGTCCACACCGGTGATGCGGATCGTCCGGTCGGTGTCCATCGCGATGATGGCGCCCATCTTCTGCAGGACGCAGATCAGGTCCTCGATCTCCGGCTCCACCGCCGCGTTGGACAGCTCGGTGACGCCCTCCGCGAGCACCGCCGTGAGCAGCACCTGCTCGGTGGCGCCGACGGACGGGTACGGCAGGCGGATCTTCGTGCCGCGCAGCCGCTGCGGGGCCTCCAGGTACTGGCCGTCCGCGCGCTTCTCGATCGTCGCGCCGAACTGCCGCAGCACGTCGAAGTGGAAGTCGATGGGGCGTCCGCCGATGTCGCAGCCGCCGAGGCCTGGGATGAACGCGTGCCCGAGACGGTGCAGCAGCGGGCCGCAGAACAGGATCGGGATCCGCGAGGAACCGGCGTGGGCATCGATGTCAGCGACGTTGGCGCTCTCCACGTAGGTGGGGTCGAGCACCAGTTCGCCGGGCTCGTCGCCCGGACGGACCGTCACGCCGTGCAGCTGCAGCAGACCCCGGACGACCCGGACGTCACGGATGTCCGGAACGTTGCGCAGCCGGCTCGGTGCGCTGCCCAGCAGCGCGGCGACCATGGCCTTCGGTACGAGGTTCTTCGCACCGCGGACCCGGATCTCGCCCTCCAGCGGGGTTCCGCCGTGGACAAGCAGTACGTCATCGACGTCGTTGACGGTCATGAATCTCGCGTTCCGTGGAGTGGGGCAGAGGGTCAGAAGGGAAAGGGTAATCGCCCTTGACCCCCCTTCTGTAAGCCCGAGGAGGCCCTGGGAACGTCATGGCTCTGTCACAACACGAACGGTTCCCCCGCGGCCACGCGGGGTCACCGCGGCCGGACGTGCGCCGGGCGCGCTCCCGGCCGCCCGCCCGCACCCCTTCGCTCCGGCCGGACGACGCCCGACCAGGAAGCTCTCGCGCGCGGCGGCGGTCTTCACTCCGTCACCCGCATTGCCTCCCCGCGCGGCGGGAAGATGCGGGATCATGTCTGGCATGACCGAGGTGTCCTCGCTCACAGGGCGGCTGCTCGTGGCCACTCCCGCTCTGGCGGACCCGAACTTCGACCGCGCGGTGGTGCTCCTTCTCGACCACGACGAGGAGGGCTCCCTCGGTGTCGTCCTCAACCGGCCGACCCCGGTGGACGTGGGCGACATCCTGGAAGGCTGGGCGGACCTGGCCGGCGAACCCGGCGTGGTGTTCCAGGGCGGCCCGGTGTCGCTGGACTCGGCCCTCGGCGTCGCCGTCGTCCCGGGCGGCGCGGCGGGGGAGGAGCCGCCGCTCGGCTGGCGCCGGGTGCACGGCGCGATCGGCCTGGTCGACCTGGAGGCCCCGCCGGAACTGCTCGCCTCCGTCCTCGGCTCGCTGCGGATCTTCGCCGGCTACGCGGGCTGGGGCCCCGGCCAGCTCGAGGACGAGCTGGTCGACGGCGCCTGGTACGTGGTGGAGTCCGAGCCCGGTGACGTCTCCTGTCCGGCGCCCGAGCGGCTCTGGCGCGAGGTGCTCCGCCGGCAGCGCAACGAACTGGCGATGGTCGCCACGTATCCGGACGACCCTTCGCTCAACTGACCGGGGCGGGCTTCAGTACCCTTGGCTGTTATGAGCACTCTTGAGCCCGAGCGCGGGACTGGTACGGGGACCCTCGTCGAGCCGACGCCGCAGACCTCCCACGGCGACGGTGACCACGAGCGCTTCGCCCACTACGTCCAGAAGGACAAGATCATGGCGAGCGCCCTCGACGGCACTCCCGTCGTGGCGCTGTGCGGCAAGGTGTGGGTGCCCGGCCGCGACCCGAAGAAGTACCCGGTGTGCCCCATGTGCAAGGAGATCTACGAGTCCATGGGTGAAGGCGGCGACGACAAGGGCAAGGGCGACAAGTAGTCCCCTCCCTTCCTGACTGACGCCGGTCCGAGTCCTCCGAGGCCCCCGGGGTGCGCTTTGCGTGCCCACGGGGGCCTTTGTGCTGCTTGCCCGTTGCGCAGGGTGCGTCGGCCGGTCACAGAGTGGTTGAGACCTCTTGTGGCGTGGTTCACCCAGTCCATAGCCTCCGGTGTGTTGTGCACAGCGAAACCGCCATTGCGTATGCTGCAACGCGCTCGGAGGAGCACTCCATGAAGCTGTCCGTCCGCATGGTCGCCGTCGCGGCCGTCCTCGCCACCGCCGCCTGCACCCCTCAGACCTCCGGCAACTCCGCGTCCGACAAGGACGAGAAGACCGGCACCCTGCGCGTCTGGCTCTTCCAGGAGGTCAACAACCAGCCCAAGGAACAGGTCGTCGACTCCGTCCTCGCCGAGTTCGAGAAGGAGCACGAGGGCGCCGAGGTCACCGTCGAGTACATCCCCGTCG
Source organism: Streptomyces werraensis (assembly GCA_014656175.1). Taxonomy (GTDB): domain Bacteria; phylum Actinomycetota; class Actinomycetes; order Streptomycetales; family Streptomycetaceae; genus Streptomyces; species Streptomyces werraensis. Next base: position 1,055,799 of record BNBX01000001.1, on the reverse strand, counting down.
AGACCCGCGCCCAACGCATCAAGGCCGCCTTCAACGACCCCGAGTCGGCGCCCGACCTCATCGAGTACGGCAACACCGACACCGCCGGCTATGTGAAGGACGGCGGACTCGCCGACGTCACCGAGGACTTCGGCGCCTGGAACGAGGCCAAGGACACCGATCCCACCGCCCGCCAGTCCGTCACCGTCGGCGGCAAGGTCTACGGCGTCCCCTACTTCGTCGGCGTCCGCGCGCTGTACTACCGCACCGACGTCTTCGAGGAACTCGGCCTCGACGTCCCGGAGACGCAGGAGGAGCTGATCTCCACGGCGAAGGAGATCCGCGCCGCGAAGCCCGACCTGTACGGGCTCGCCGTCGGCGGCGCCTACACCTACGGCGCGATGCCCTTCATCTGGGCCCACGGCGGCGAACTCGCCACCGGCAAGGGCGGCTCGTACGCCGCCGCCATCGACAGCGCCGCCGCGCGCAAGGGCATCGAGGCGTACACCTCGCTGTTCGGCGACGACAACTGCCCGGCCGCCAAGTGCGCCGCGATGACCGGCAACGACACGATCACCGCGTTCGCGGCGGGCAAGGCGGCCATGGCGATCGGCGGCGACTTCAGCCACGCCGCCGTCGAGGCCGGCAAGGTCAAGGGCGCGTACAAGGTCGTGCCGCTGCCGGGCCTGAAGGCGGGGTCGATCGCCCCCGCGTTCGCGGGCGGCAACAACCTGGGCGTGCTGAAGTCCACCACGCACCGCACCCTCGCCGTCGACCTGATGAAGCGGCTCGCGTCCAAGAAGGCGCAGGGGGAGCTGTTCGAGGCGATGGGGTTCCTGCCGACGTTCTCCGACGTGCGGCAGCAGGTGGCCGCGAAGGAGCCCTTCGTCAAGCCGTTCGTCGAGACGCTCGCGGCTGACACGAGGTTCGTGCCCGCTTCGCCGGCGTGGGCGCAGATCGATGCGGGCGCGGTGCTGCCGACGATGTTCCAGGAGATCGTGTCCGGCAAGAAGGACGTGGACTCCGCCTCGGCGGACGCCGCTCGGAAGATGAACGACGCGTTCGGGTCGGCCGGGTGAGCGGGCCCACGGGCTCGGGGGTTCTCGAGCGTTCGCGGGTGCCGGTCCGCGGGGGGTTCCCGCGCAGTTCCCCGCGCCCCCGAACAAGGCGTTCCGGTACGCCCTGGTTGTATCTCGCGCCGGCGCTTGTCGTGCTCGGGGGGTTGCTCGCCTATCCCATTTACCAGCTCGGGCTGATTTCGGTCTTCCACTACACCCAGGCCCAGGTCAGTGGTGGGGAGCCGACGACCTTCGAGGGGTTCGGGAACTACTCCCGGCTGTTCTCGGACGGGCAGTTCTGGGAGGTGCTGCTGGCCACCGTGGCGTTCGCGGCGGCCTGTGTCGTCTCCACGCTGGCCGTGGGGTGCGCGCTCGCCGTGCTGCTCACCCGCGTGCGGGCCGTGCCCCGGCTGGCGTTGATGCTGGCCGCGCTCGGCGCCTGGGCCACTCCCGCGATCACCGGGTCCACGGTGTGGCTGTTCCTCTTCGACGCCGACTTCGGTCCCGTCAACCGGGTGCTCGGGCTCGGTGACCACTCCTGGACGTACGGACGGTTCAGCGCGTTCTTCCTGGTGCTGCTCGAAGTGGTGTGGTGCTCCTTCCCGTTCGTGATGGTCACCGTCTACGCCGGCATCCGGGCCGTGCCCGCGGAGGTGCTGGAGGCGGCCGCGCTGGACGGGGCCTCCCCGTGGCGGATCTGGCGGTCGGTGCTCGTGCCGATGCTCCGCCCGATCCTGGTCGTCGTCACCGTCCAGTCGGTCATCTGGGACTTCAAGGTCTTCACGCAGATCTACGTCATGACGGGCGGCGGGGGCATCGCGGGACAGAACCTGGTGCTCAACGTGTACGCGTACCAGAAGGCGTTCGCGTCCTCGCAGTACAGCCTGGGCGCCGCGATCGGCGTGGTGATGCTGCTGATCCTGCTCGCCGTGACGCTGGTGTACCTGCGGCTGCTGCGCCGCCAGGGGGAGGAACTGTGAGTCCCGTGAGGCAGGACGTGGAATCCCGGGTGAATCTTCTGCGCCGGTTCACCCGGCGCCCGGGCCGGACGGCCGCCGAGGCGACCGCGCTGGTGGTCGCCGCCGTGGTGGCCTTCCCGCTGTACTGGATGGTGCTGAGCGCCTTCAAGCCGGCCGGGGAGATCCGCTCGGACGAGCCGCGGCCGTGGACGTCGGCGCCCACGCTGGACTCGTTCCGGCGGGTGTTCGGGCAGCAGGATTTCGGCCGCTACTTCCTCAACAGCGTCGTCGTCGCGGTCGCCGTGGTGATCGCCTCCGCGTTCATCGCGTTTCTCGCCGCGACCGCCGTGACGCGATTCCGGTTCCGTTTGCGGACCACCCTGCTGATCATGTTTCTGGTGGCCCAGATGGTGCCCGTGGAGGCGCTGACGATCCCCCTGTTCTTCGTGATGCGGGACCTCGGCCAGCTGAACACGCTGTGGTCGCTGATCCTGCCGCACATCGCCTTCTCGCTGCCGTTCGCGATCTGGATGCTCAGAGGCTTCGTGAAGGGCGTTCCGGAGGCGCTGGAGGAGGCCGCGTACATGGACGGCGCGAGCCGTGCGCGGTTCCTTTGGCAGATCCTTTTCCCGCTCGTCCTGCCGGGCCTCGTGGCCACCAGTGTGTTCTCGTTCATCTCCGCCTGGAACGACTTCCTGTTCGCCAAGTCGTTCATCATCAGCGACATCTCCCAGTCGACCCTGCCGATGGCGCTGCTGGTGTTCTACAAACCCGACGACCCCGACTGGGGCGGGGTCATGGCGGCGTCCACCGTGATGACGATTCCGGTGCTGGTCTTCTTCGTACTCGTACAGCGGCGCCTGGTCTCCGGACTGGGCGGCGCGGTAAAGGACTGACGTGATGCCGACTTCACTGATTCCGGCCCCCAGGGGCGTCGTCGCCGGCGCCGGGGAGACCCGCTTGACGGAGGCTTCCGGGCTGTACGCCGGGGCCGGTGCGGAGGGCGTCGGGCGGTGGCTCGGCGCCGTGCTGCGGGCCGCCACCGGGCTGCCCTGGAGGGAGGCGCGGGAGCCCGCCGAGGCCGGCGTCGGCGTCCGGCTCGCACTCGCGCCGGACCTCGGCCCGGAGGCGTACCGGCTCGTCAGCGACCCTGCCGGCGTCCTCGTCGAGGGCGGCGACACGGCCGGCGTGCAGCACGGCGCGCAGACCCTGCGCCAGCTCCTCGGCGCCGACGCGTTCCGCAGGGCGCCGGTCCGCCGCGACCGGGCGTGGACCGTGCCGCACCTGACCGTCGAGGACGCGCCCCGCTTCCGCTGGCGCGGTCTGATGCTCGACGTGGCACGCCACTTCATGCCGAAGGAAGGCGTGCTGCGTTATCTCGATCTGATGTCCGCGCACAAACTCAACGTGCTGCATCTGCACCTGACGGACGACCAGGGCTGGCGCGTCGAGATCAAGCGGTATCCGCGCCTCACCGAGACCGGATCCTGGCGTGCCCGCACCAAAATCGGCCACCGCGCCTCGCCGCTCTGGGACGACCGTCCGCACGGCGGCCACTACACCCAGGACGATCTCCGCGAGATCGTCGCCTACGCCGCCGAACGGCATATCTGCGTCGTCCCCGAAATCGACGTGCCCGGGCACTCGCAGGCCGCCATCGCCGCGTATCCGGAACTTGGCAACTCCGATGTCGTCGACACCGCCGCGCTGACCGTCTGGGACACCTGGGGCATCAATCCGAACGTCCTCGCCCCCACCGAGGACACCCTGCGCTTCTACGAAGGGGTGCTGGAGGAACTGCTGGAACTGTTCCCCGCCGACGCCGGGCCGTTCTCGCCGTTCGTGCACATCGGCGGCGACGAATGCGTCAAGGACCAGTGGCGGGCGTCGAGGACGGCGCAGGAACAGATCGCGAAGCTCGGGCTCGCGGACGAGGACGCCCTCCAGTCCTGGTTCATCGGCCACTTCGACCGCTGGCTGGCCGACCGCGGGCGGCGGCTCATCGGCTGGGACGAGATCCTCCAGGGCGGACTCGCGCCGGGCGCCGCCGTGTCGTCCTGGCGCGGCTACGCGGGCGGGGTCACCGCGGCCCGCGCGGGACACGACGTGGTGATGTGCCCCGAGCAGCAGGTCTACCTGGACCACCGCCAGGACGGGGGCCCCGACGAGCCCGTGCCCATCGGGTACGTGCGCACCCTGGAGGACGTCTACCGGTTCGAACCGGTCCCGGGTGAGCTGACACCCGAGGAGCGGGAGCGGGTGCTGGGCACGCAGGCCAACGTGTGGACCGAGGTGATGGAGGACCAGCAACGCGTCGACTACCAGACGTTCCCCCGCCTCGCCGCGCTGGCCGAGGTCGCCTGGAGCGAGCTGCCCGCCCCCGCCGACCGGGACTTCCCCGGCTTCGAGCGGCGGATGACCGAGCACTACCGGCGCCTGGACGCCCTCGGCGTCGCCTACCGCCCGCCCGGCGGTCCCCGCCCGTGGCAGCGCCGCCCGGGCGTCCTCGGCCGCCCGATCGAGGGGCCGCCGCCCGCCCTGTAGCCGCGTGCCTCGGCCGTCCCCCGGTGCTCCTCCGCCCCGGGGGACGACGCGTGTCCCCCGCGTTCGCTGCGGGCCGAACAGGCCGGGTCATAACGGAACAAGAGCTTCCGAAGGCTGTGATTCCGTGGTGCCGGGGCGATTCGGGGACGGAACGGCCAGGTCCGGGCCCGGACGGGCGAATGCCTCCTAGCGGACCCCCGTCCTCGGCACCTGCCAAGATGTGCCAGAGTTGCCACGTCCGCCCTGTCAGCACGTACCGTACGGCGCACGGGTGGGACCAGGTGGGGCAGCGGGAAGGGGCAGCCGGTTTTGAGCACGCACGCACCGCAGGCGGCGCAGGCCGTGACGCTGCCCACGACGCTGGACGAGGCCGTGGCGGCGCTCACCGCCATGCCCGCCGCCGTGCCCGTCGCGGGCGGCACCGACCTGATGGCCGCCGTCAACTCCGGGCAGCTCAGGCCCGCCGCGCTGGTCGGCCTCGGCAAGATCAGCGAGATCCGCGGCTGGCAGTACCTGGACGGACACGCGCTGCTCGGCGCCGGACTCACCCACGCGCGCATGGGGCGCCCCGACTTCGCCGCGCTCATCCCCGCGCTCGCCGCCGCCGCGCGTGCCGCCGGACCCCCGCACATCCGCAACGCCGGCACCCTCGGCGGCAACATCGCCTCCGCCGCCCCCACCGGGGACGCCCTGCCCGTGCTGGCCGCCCTGGAGGCGACGCTGATCGTCGCCGGTCCGGGCGGCGCCCGCCGCGAGGTCCCGGTGTCGCACCTGCTGGCCGGCATGGACGTGCTGCGCCCCGGCGAGCTGATCGGCTACGTGCGCGTGCCGCTGCTGCACGCCCCCCAGGTCTTCCTGAAGGCGACCGGCCGCACCGGACCCGGCCGCGCGGTCGCCTCCGTAGCCCTCGTGCTCGACCCCGCCCGGCGCGGGGTGCGCTGCGCGGTGGGCGCCATAGCGCCGATGCCGCTGCGGCCCCTGGAGGCCGAGCAGTGGGTCGCGCAGCTCATCGACTGGGACAACAACCGCGCGATCGTCCCTGAGGCGCTCAGCGCGTTCGGGGAGTACGTCGCCGCGGCCTGCATTCCCGACGCCGCGCCCGGCGAGGACGGCACCGTCCCGCCGCTGCCGCCCGCGGTACTGCACCTGCGGCGCACCGTCGCCGCGCTGGCCCGACGAGCACTGGGGAGGGCGTTGTCGTGACCGACGACCAGCACGGACAGGGCGGCACGCCTCCGGGCGGCAGCCGCTGGGACCCGCTGCCGCAGGGCGACTACGACGACGGCGCCACGGCGTTCGTGAACCTCCCGGAGGGCGGCATCGACGCCCTGCTGGACGCGATGGAGAGCCCGCTGGCCGCCCCCGGCCACGGCTACGTCCCGCCGCAGATCACGGTCACGCCGGCCACCACCGCGGGCACCGACCCGGCGGCCACCGGCAGCTGGGCCGCGCCCGGCGCCCCCGTCGACGGCGCCCAGTGGCACGACCCGGCGTCCGCGGAGCCCGACGCGGCGGCGGGGGACCCGTACGGCTACGACCCCGGCGCGAGCGGGCAGTGGACCTACGACCCGAACGCGCAGGGGCAGCAGCACGCGCCGGGCCACGATCCCGCGGGGCAGCACCCCGGGCACGGCCAGGCGCCGGGGCAGGACGTCACCGGGCAGTGGTCGATCCCCGTGGCGGGCGGCGACCTGCCGGACGAGTCCGGCGAGTTCACCAGGTCCTCCCTGGTCGAGCAGTGGGGGAGCACCCCCCCGGCGACCCTCCCGGGCGGCGCCGCCGCCCCCTGGGCCGAGTCCCAGTCCATCGGCACGCCCTGGGGCCCCGGCGTACCCGGAGTGCCGCAGGACCACGAACAGCAGGCCGGTGCGTACGGGCAGGGGCCCGGCGCCCACGACGGCCAGGACGGGCACAGCGGCGAGCACGGTCCCGCCCAGGAGACGCAGGACGCCTCCGCCCGGCAGCACGGCTCGCAGCCCTCGTACCCGGGCACGCCCGGCGCCTCCCCGGAGCAGCCGCAGGCGCGCCCCGACGAGGACACCTCCGCGCACGACGCCCCGCCGGCCTCCCGGCCGCTGCCCGCCGAGGAACTCCCGGAGCAGCCGTGGCAGTCCGAGGAGGGCGCCGACGGTGACGCCGGGGCCGCAGGGGGCCACGAGCACCCGCACGCCCCCCAGGACGCCGAGGAGCCCCCCTCCGGCGCGTCCGGGGCCGACGGCGACCCCGCGGACGCCCAGGACGCCGCCGAGCCCTCCGAAGGGCCCACGGAGGCCTCGGAGCACCCCGAGGGCGACGACATCCCCGACGCGGACGGTCCGGGCGCCCCGGAGGCCTCCGACGAACCGGACGCCCCCGTCGCCGACGTCCTCGTGGCCCCGCACGACGACCACCCCCTCGCCTCCTACGTCCTCGGTGTCAACGGCACCGACCGGCCCGTCACCGACGCGTGGATCGGCGAGTCCCTGCTCTACGTGCTGCGCGAGCGCCTCGGCCTGGCCGGCGCCAAGGACGGCTGCTCGCAGGGCGAGTGCGGCGCGTGCAACGTCCAGGTCGACGGACGGCTCGTCGCGTCCTGCCTGGTCCCCGCCGTCACCGCGGCCGGCAGCGAGGTCCGCACCGTCGAGGGACTGGCCCAGGACGGCCGCCCCTCGGACGTGCAGCGTGCCCTCGCCCGCTGCGGCGCCGTGCAGTGCGGCTTCTGCGTGCCCGGTATGGCGATGACCGTGCACGACCTGCTGGAGGGCAACCCGGCCCCGACCGAGCTGGAGACCCGCCAGGCCCTGTGCGGCAACCTGTGCCGCTGCTCCGGCTACCGGGGCGTGGTGAACGCCGTGCAGGAGGTCGTCGCCGAACGCGGGGCGCACGCGGAGGCCGAGGCCGCCGCGGACGACGGCGACGGCACCCCCCGCATCCCGCACCAGGCGGGCCCCGGCGCCGGCGGGGTCAACCCCTCGGCGTTCGGCGTCGCACCGCAGGACCGGCACCACGGCCAGGACGGAGGCCAGGCGTGAGCAACGAAGCAGCCACCGTGCAGACCGCCGAGGCGGCCCCCGAGGAGGAGACCGCCCCACCACGCGGACTCGGCGCGTCCCTCCCGGCCGCCGACGCGCGCGCAAAGACGGAGGGCACCTTCCCGTACGCCGCCGACCTGTGGGCCGAGGGCCTGCTGTGGGCCGCGGTGCTGCGCTCCCCGCACCCGCACGCGCGCATCAAGTCGATCGACACCACGCACGCGCGCGAGATGCCCGGCGTCCGCGCGGTCGTCACCCACGAGGACGTCCCCGGCACCCCGGTGCTCGGCCGCGGCAAGGCCGACCGCCCCGTCTTCGCCTCCGAGGTCGTACGCCACCACGGCGAGCCGCTGGCCGCCGTCGCCGCCGACCACCCCGACACCGCGCGCATGGCCGCCGCCGCGGTCATCGTCGAGTACGAGGTGCTCGACCCGGTGACCGACCCCGAGCAGGCCTTCGAGGCCGAACCGCTGCACCCCGACGGCAACCTCATCCGGCACATCCCGCTGCGCCACGGCGACGCGGACGCGGTCGGCGAGGTCGTCGTCGAGGGGCTCTACCGCATCGGCCGCCAGGACCCCGCCCCCATAGGGGCCGAGGCCGGACTCGCCGTGCCCCGCCCGGACGGCGGGGTCGAGCTGTACCTGGCCTCCACCGACCCGCACGGCGACCGGGACACCGCCGCCGCCGCGTTCGGCCTCCAGCAGGACCAGGTCAAGATCGTCGTCACCGGTGTGCCCGGCGCCACCGCCGACCGCGAGGACCAGAGCTTCCAGCTGCCCCTCGGGCTGCTCGCGCTGAAGACCGGCTGCCCGGTGAAGCTCGCCGCCACCCGCGAGGAGTCCTTCCTCGGCCACACCCACCGCCACCCCACCCTGCTGCGCTACCGCCACCACGCCGACGCCGAGGGCAGGCTGGTCAAGGTCGAGGCGCAGATCCTGCTCGACGCGGGCGCCTACGCCGGCACCTCCTCCGATGCCCTGGCCGCCGCCGTCGCCTTCGCCTGCGGCCCGTACGTCGTGCCCAACGCCTTCATCGAGGGCTGGGCGGTGCGCACCAACAACCCGCCCTCCGGCCATGTGCGCGGCGAGGGCGCGATGCAGGTGTGCGCCGCGTACGAGGCGCAGATGGACAAGCTGGCCAAGAAGCTCGGCCTGGACCCGGCCGAGGTGCGGCTGCGGAACGTGATGGCCACCGGCGACGTGCTGCCCACCGGCCAGACCGTCACCTGCCCCGCCCCCGTCGCCGAACTGCTGGAGGCCGTACGGGACTTCCCGCTGCCGCCGCTGCCCAAGGACACCCCCGAGGACGAGTGGCTGCTGCCCGGCGGCCCCGAGGGCGCGGGCGAACCGGCCGCGGTGCGGCGGGGCGTGGGCTACGGCCTGGGCATGGTGCACATGCTGGGCGCGGAGGGCGCCGACGAGGTGTCCACGGCCACCGTGCGCGTCCAGAACGGCGTGGCGACCGTGCTGTGCGCGGCCGTCGAGACCGGACAGGGCTTCTCCACGCTGGCCCGGCAGATCGTGCAGGAGACCCTCGGCATCGACGAGGTGCACGTGGTCCCCGTCGACACCGACCAGCCCCCGGCCGGGGCCGGCTGCCGGGGACGCCACACCTGGGTGTCGGGCGGGGCGGTGGAGCGCGCGGCCAAGATGGTCCGCACCCAGCTCCTCCAGCCGCTGGCGCACAAGTTCGGCATGTCCACCGAGCTGCTCCAGATCACCGACGGCAAGATCACCTCGTACGACGGCGTGCTGTCCACGACCGTCACCGAGGCGATGGACGGCAAGGAGCTGTGGGCGACCGCGCAGTGCCGGCCGCACCCCACCGAGCCGCTGGACGACGCGGGGCAGGGCGACGCCTTCGTCGGCATCGCCTTCTGCGCGGTCCGGGCCGTGGTGGACGTCGACATCGAGCTGGGCTCGGTCCGGGTCGTGGAGCTGGCCGTCGCGCAGGACGTGGGCCGGGTGCTCAACCCGGCGCAGCTCGCCGCGCGGATCGAGGCGGGCGTGACCCAGGGCCTGGGCGCCGCGCTCACCGAGAACCTGCGCACGCCGCGCGGCCTGATCCGTCACCCGGACCTCACCGGGTACGCGCTGCCGACCGCGCTGGACGCGCCCGACATCCGGATCGTGAAGCTGGTCGAGGAGCGGGACGTGGTCGCGCCGTTCGGCGCGAAGGCGGTCAGCGCGGTGCCGGTGGTGACCTCGCCGGCGGCGATCGCCTCCGCCGTGCGCGCCGCCACCGGCCGGCCGGTCAACCGGCTGCCGATCCGCCCGCAGGCCGCCGTGGTGACCTCCAACTGAGCGATTCCCCGGGCCGATCGCCCCGCCGGGGCAACGCTCGGGGCCTCCCGGGCGTCTTGGGATACAGGACGCCGGCCGTGCTCCCCGTCTCCGATGCGTTGTCAGTGGCGCCGCGTACTGTTCGGAGCAGTGGGGGACGGCCGTGGGCCCGGCAGGGCGCGGGCCGTCCTGCCCGGGGCGGGACGTTCGCGGGCCCGGGACCGAGCACACGTATCGCGGGGGAATCATGAGCACGACCGACACCGTTGTCGCGAGGGCGATCACACTCACCGAGGACGACCTCGGTCCCCAGGTCACGCACGCGTCGACGCGGAGCTGGCTGACCGGACCCGGACTGCCGTGCGACAACGGCCTGTTCCGCTTCGTCGAGCCGTCCCGCCCCGGCGGCCTGCCCACGGTCGCCGAGGTGACGGGCGCCGCCGGCCGGCTGTCGCCCGCGCTGCGCGACCGGCTCGTCATCGGCGCGTTCGCCGCCCCGGCGGGCCTGGAGCCGGAGTCCGTGCTGCTCGACGGCGCGACCGGCGAGGTCTCCAGCGCGTACGTCCAGGACCGGCCCGACCTCATGGACTGCCGTCCGCTCGCCCCGTCCCTGCCGACGTTCGTCCGCTTCGCCGCGGCCACGGACGAACTGGCCGGGCTGCGCGGCCAGTTCGCCGCCTACGCCGGCCGGTACGGCACCAAGGCGGTCGCGGAGGCCTCGCGGCAGCTGCTCGCGGTGTTCGAGGAGGGCGCGGACGGCGAGCCCGCGCCGTTCTGGCGGATGGCGGCGCTGATCCGCCCCCTGGCCCTGGTCGCGGGCCCCGGCACGGCCTCCGGTCTCGCCCTGGACCTCCCCCTGCGCCTGCTGGACGACGAGTTCGGCCGGGGCGGCGTGGTCCGCTTCGAGGACGTCGACTTCCCGGCGACGCTCACGCACGAGCCGACCCGCCGCTTCCTGCGCGAGACGGGCCTGCCCGAGGACGGCTTCCTGTTCTCCCTGGACACCGACCAGCCGCTGCGCACGCTCACGGAGTACGCGGCCGACGACTGCGGGAGCGGCTTCCCGCCGGGTCTCGTCCCGGCCCACGCCGACCGGCTGGTACGCGTGGGGCACCTGGTCGACGACCACAGCCTGGTCGTCGACGGGGCGACGGGAGCGGTGCTGAGCTGGAGCGAGTCGGACGGGGCGCTGCGCCCGCTGAACACGGACATCTCCACGCTCGCGTTCACCCTCTGGCTCCTGCACCGGGAGCGCTCCCTCGACGAGGCCTCCGGCCACGCCCTCACGAGCGACGCCTACGACCAGCTCGCCCTGACGATGATCCAGGTCCTCGCCTCGGTCGACCCCACGGGCACGACGGAGGACACGGACTGGCACTACTGGACCCACCTTTTCCAGGACGAGGCGGGCGGGGTGCTCTGAGGCGGGTCGCCCCGACGAGGGCGGGCCACCTCGACACGGTGTCACCGGAGCGCGGCGGGTGAGTCGTACCGCCGCGCGCGTCGAAGGGCGGGGCGCCTGAAGCGCCCCGCCCTTCGTCGAGGCCGTGGCGGGGATCGAACCCGCGTAACTCGCTTTGCAGGCGAGTCCCTGAACCACTCGGGCACACGGCCGTGTCGGTGGGGGAGAAGGTGCCGTGCGGCGCCTCGCCGTCCCGAACCGGTACGTCGACCGTACGGAGTGGGTTCGCGGGGCTCAAGGGAACTCCGTGGCGTGCAACGTGACTGCCATGCCCCGTTCACAAAGGGGAGGCGCCGGTCCTACGACCAAGGTCCCGGTGCCGGACCCGACCCCCGACAGGGGTCAACCAGGGCCGTGGACCTTACCCTGGCGGGCATGACCGCCCCGAACCCCCGCGACACGGGTGTCGCCGAGCCCGCCGGCGCCCCCGCCCCGGCCGTCGTCCCCGACGACACCGTCCTCAGCCGCCGGTACCGCGCACTGAGCATCGGGGTCGTCTCCGTCGTGCTGCTGATCGCCTTCGAGGCGACCGCGGTGGGCACGGCGATGCCCGTCGCGGCCCGCGAGCTGAACGGCGTCCCGCTGTACGCGTTCGCGTTCTCCGGATACTTCACCACCAGCCTCTTCGGCATGGTGCTGTCCGGCCAGTGGTCCGACCGGCGCGGGCCGCTCGCCCCGCTCACCTGGGGCATCGCCTCCTTCGCGGCCGGGCTGCTGATCGGCGGCACCGCGGGCGCGATGTGGCTGTTCATCCTGGGCCGCGCGGTCCAGGGCCTCGGCGGCGGCCTGGTGATCGTCGCCCTGTACGTCGTCGTCGGCCGCGCCTATCCCGAGCGGCTGCGCCCGGCCATCATGGCGGCGTTCGCGGCCGCGTGGGTCGTCCCGTCGATCGTCGGTCCGCTCGCCTCGGGCGCGGTGACCGAGCATCTCGGCTGGCGCTGGGTGTTCCTCGGTATCCCGGTGATCGTGGTGCTGCCGCTGGCGCTGGCACTGCCCCAGATCCGGCGGCTCGCCTCCGGCCCGGTCGGGGACGCCGCCGAGACCCCGGCCTCCTTCGACCGCCGCCGCATCCGGCTGGCGCTCGCCATCTCCTTCGGCGCGGGGCTGCTCCAGTACGCCGCCCAGGACCTGCGGTGGCTGTCCCTGCTGCCGGGTGCGCTGGGCGTGGCCCTGCTGGTCCCGGCCGTCCTCGGCCTGCTCCCGCGCGGCACCTGGCGGGCGGCCCGCGGCCTGCCGTCGGTGGTGCTGCTGCGCGGTGTCGCCGCCGGTTCCTTCATCGCGGCGGAGTCCTTCGTCCCGCTGATGCTGGTCACCCAGCGGGGACTCAGCCCGACGCTGGCCGGATTCTCCCTCGCGGCGGGCGGCGGCACCTGGGCGCTGGGCTCCTGGGTGCAGTCCCGGCCCCGCCTGGAGAAGCACCGGGAGCGGCTGATGACCGTGGGGATGCTGCTGGTCGCGTCCGCCATCGCGGCCGCGCCGAGCGTGCTGATCCACTCCGTGCCCGCCTGGACGCCGGCGGTGGCGTGGGCGTTCGGCTGTTTCGGCATGGGCCTGGTGATCTCCTCCACCAGCGTGCTGCTGCTCCAGCTCTCCGCCCCCGAGGAGGCCGGCACCAACTCCGCCGCCCTCCAGATCTCCGACGGTCTTTCCAACGTCCTCCTCCTGGCGATCGGCGGCGCCGCCTTCGCCGCCCTCGGCGGAGGCACCGTCAGCCACGCGGCCACGGAGGCCACCGGCTCCCACCCGGCCGCCTTCGCCGTGGTCTTCCTGCCGATGGCGGCGGTGGCCCTGGCGGGGGTCTGGGTGGCTACGCGGGTGCGGGAGCGCCGACCCGTAAACCGGTCGTCGCCGGGTGATCGCCGGCAGTAGTCTCCCGGCATGTCCGAACTGGTTCTCCGCCTCGACCCCGACGTGCACCAGGCTCTCCACGACCTCGCGGACGCGCAGGACCGCGCCCCGGAGGAGGTCGCGCGGGAAGCGCTGCGCCGCCACCTGCACGAGGAGGGCACGCTGGTGTGTGCCGTCGCCGAGCGCATCGCGCGGGAGCACGCCGAGTTGCTGAGGAGGCTCGGCGAATGACCCGGCACCTCACCGTCGACGAGGTCACGGCCATCGCCGAGGTCGCCTTCGGCGGGCAGCCGCCCGAGACCCGGGCGCCTGGGCTGTTGGCCTCGGCCGTGCACCGCCCACGCGCCCGGATGTTCGGCACCGCGGCGTACGAGGATCCGTACGAGCAGGCCGCGGCGCTCCTCCACGCCGTCGCGGCGAACCACCCGTTCGTCGACGGCAACAAACGCACCGCCTGGCTGGCCACCGCCACGTTCCTCGCGGTGAACGGGGCCGACCTCGCGGGCGTGGACCAGGACACGGCGTACACGCTGGTCGTCGATGTGGCGTCCGGGGCGGAGAGTGATGTGAGAGAGATCGCACGGAGGCTGAGGCAGTTGTGACGTGGGTCCCACCCTCGGGCGGGACGGCCGTGTAGCGGCATGTGCGTCACCGCCGCATCGGTAGGGTGGCCCGGTCGTCCCACGCACCAGAGCCGCCCGACCCACCCTCCCGGAGATCGTGACTACCACCGCCGGCACCGCCTCGCACCACCTGTCCCCGGCCTTCCCCGGCCGTGCCCCCTGGGGCACCGCCGGCAAGCTGCGCGCCTGGCAGCAGGCGGCGATGGACAAGTACATCCAGGCCCAGCCACGTGACTTCCTCGCGGTCGCCACGCCCGGCGCCGGAAAGACCACGTTCGCGCTGACGCTGGCGTCCTGGCTGCTGCACCACCACGTCGTGCAGCAGGTGACCGTCGTCGCGCCCACCGAGCATCTGAAGAAGCAGTGGGCGGAGGCGGCCGCCCGGATAGGCATCAAGCTCGACCCGGAGTACAGCGCGGGACCGCTCGGCAGGGAGTACGACGGCGTCGCCGTCACGTACGCTGGCGTCGGTGTGCGCCCCATGCTGCACCGCAACCGTGTCGAGCAGCGCAAGACGCTCGTGATCCTGGACGAGATCCACCACGCCGGCGACTCCAAGTCGTGGGGCGAGGCGTGCCTGGAGGCGTTCGAGCCGGCCACCCGCCGCCTCGCGCTGACCGGTACGCCGTTCCGCTCGGACACCAATCCGATCCCGTTCGTGACGTACGAGGAGGGCGACGACGGGATCCGCCGGTCGTCCGCCGACTACACCTACGGGTACGGCTCCGCCCTCGCCGACGGCGTCGTCCGGCCGGTGATCTTCATGTCGTACAGCGGCAACATGCGCTGGCGCACCAAGGCCGGCGACGAGATCGCCGCCCGGCTCGGCGAGCCCATGACCAAGGACGCGATCAGCCAGGCCTGGCGCACCGCCCTCGACCCGCGCGGCGAGTGGATGCCGTCCGTGCTGCGCGCCGCCGACCAGCGGCTCACCGAGGTCAGGAAGGCCATCCCGGACGCCGGCGCCCTGGTCATCGCCTCCGACCAGGAGTCCGCCCGCGCCTACGCCAAGCTGATCCGGGACATCACCGGCCACAAGGCCACCCTCGTGCTCTCCGACGACGCGGGCGCGTCCAAGCGGATCGACGAGTTCAGTGCGAGCGACGACCGCTGGATGGTGGCCGTCCGCATGGTGTCCGAGGGTGTCGACGTCCCGCGCCTCGCGGTCGGCGTGTACGCCACCACCATCTCCACGCCCCTCTTCTTCGCCCAGGCCGTCGGCCGTTTCGTGCGCTCCCGGCGGCGCGGCGAGACCGCGTCCGTGTTCCTGCCGACCGTGCCGGACCTGCTCGGTTTCGCGAACGAGATGGAGCGCGAGCGCGACCACGTCCTCGACAAGCCCAAGAAGGAGGGCGAGGAGGACCCCTACGCCGAGTCCGAGAAGGAGATGGACGAGGCGAACAAGCAGCAGGACGAGGACACCGGCGAGCAGGACATGCTGCCCTTCGAGGCGCTGGAGTCCGACGCCGTCTTCGACCGCGTCATGTACAACGGCGCCGAGTTCGGCATGCAGGCGCATCCCGGCAGCGAGGAGGAGCAGGACTACCTCGGCATCCCCGGCCTGCTGGAGCCCGACCAGGTGCAACTGCTGCTCCAGAAGCGGCAGGCCCGGCAGATCGCGCACAGCAGGAAGAAGCCGGCCGAGGAGGCCGACCTGCTCGAACTGCCCGCCGAGCGGCGGCCCGTGGTCTCCCACAAGGAGATGATGGAGCTGCGCAAGAAGCTCAACTCGCTCGTCGGCGCCTACGTCCACCAGAGCGGCAAGCCGCACGGCGTGATCCACACCGAGCTGCGCCGGGTGTGCGGCGGCCCGCCGTCCGCCGAGGCCACCGCGGGCCAGCTGCGCCAGCGGATCGCCAAGGTGCAGGAGTGGGCCACCCGCATGCGGTGAGACGCCTGTGCGTCATCTGTGGACGGTGATGCGTGTGGGAGCGGTCACCCTGCGTGCGTACCGGGACAAAAGTGACCAGTTTGTTCAACTGGTGACCGGATTCTGGACGGAGCCTTCCGCTCAGCGGGACCGGGTCGCTACTGTCCCGCTACGCACACGCCCCGTGGCAGCGCCGCCGCGGAGCGCAGCCGTGAAGCGACTGTGCCCGGGACTGGTCCGGGCCGCCGGCCGATCGGCGGCCCTCTGAAGCGCGTGACCGCCGGGACCGGTGACGCACATGCAGCGGGAGGGCCGTCGACCTCACCACTGAAGGAGTGGGCGTCGTGACCGCGGAGACCTCTCAGACGCTCGACAGGGGCCTACGGGTCCTGAAACTGCTCGCCGACACGGACCACGGGCTGACCGTCACCGAGCTTTCCCACAAACTGGGCGTCAACCGGACCGTGGTGTACCGGTTGCTCGCCACGCTCGAGCAGCACGCGCTGGTCCGCCGCGACCTGGGCGGCCGGGCCCGCGTCGGTCTCGGCGTGCTGCGGCTGGGACGACAGGTACACCCGCTGGTACGCGAGGCGGCGATGCCGGCGCTGCGGTCCCTCGCGGAGGACATCGGCGCCACCGCCCACCTGACCCTGGTCGACGGGGCGGAAGCCCTCGCCGTGGCGGTGGTGGAGCCGTCATGGACCGACTACCACGTGGCCTACCGGGCAGGGTTCCGGCACCCGCTGGACCGCGGGGCCGCGGGCAGGGCGATACTCGCCGCCCGGCAGAAGACCCCCGGCGACCCCGGCTACACCCTCACCCACGGCGAGCTGGAGACCGGCGCCTGCGGGGCGGCAGCGCCGCTCGTCGGCGTCACGGGGGTCGAGGGCAGCGTGGGCGTCGTCATGCTGGCGGACGTCGTGCCGGAACGGGTCGGCACACGCGTGGTGGAGGCAGCCCGGGAGGTCGCCGAGGCCCTGCGCTGACCGCAGGCGCCGGGCGGGGCGCCCACCCGGCGGATCCGCCTCGGAGGGCACCCCGGCCGGGTCCCACGCACGTCACGTTAGATTGGCTCCGTGCTCACTCGCCTCACACGTCCCCAGGCCCTGGCCGTCTGCGCCGCCCCGGCCGCCGCGCTGCTGGCCACCGCCGTGCTCGCGCCGCTGCCCTTCTCCGTGGCGCAGCCCGGGACGACGGTCGACGTGCTCGGTGAGAACAAGGGCCGGCAGGTCATCACCATCTCCGGCGCCCAGGTGCGCAGGACCACCGGCCAGCTGCGGATGACGACCATCGTGGCCACTTCCCCGGACACCCGCGTGAACCTGCCGCAGGTGATCGACAGCTGGTTCCGCAGCGACGAGGCGGTCATGCCCCGCGACGCCGTCTACCCCAGCGGGGGCGACGTCCAGGAGATCGAGCAGTTCAACCAGAAGCAGATGAAGGAGTCCCAGGACGAGGCCACCCGGGCCGCGCTGGCGTACCTGGGCCGGGAGAACGAGGGCATCGACGTCACCCTGGAGCTCGCCGACGTCGGCGGTCCGAGCGCCGGACTGCTGTTCTCCCTCGGCATCGTCGACAAGCTGGACGGCGACGGCAGCGGCGGCGACCTCACCGGCGGCCGGGTCGTGGCCGGCACGGGCACCATCGACGCCGAGGGCCGGGTCGGCGCGGTCGGCGGCGTCCCGCTGAAGACGCAGGCCGCCAAGCGGGACGGCGCCACCGTCTTCCTCGTCCCGCGCGACGAGTGCGCCGAGGCCCAAGCCGAACTGCCCCAGGGGCTGCGCCTGGTCCCGGTGACCACCCTCAAGGGCGCCGTGGACGCGCTGGTCGCCCTGGAGAAGGGCACCGGCAAGGTCCCGGCCTGCTGACCCGGCGGCCCGCTACTTCTCCTCGACGAAGCCCTCGGCCACCATCCAGTCCAGCGCGACCTGGTGGGGGTCCTCACCGTCGACGTCGACGCGGGCGTTGAGGGTCTGCGCCACGGTGTTGTCCAGCTTCTCCGTGACCGGGGCGAGCACCTCGGCGATCGCGGGCCACTTCTCCAGCGTCCCGCTGTTCACGGTCGGGGCCGCGTTGTAGTTGGGGAAGAACTTCTTGTCGTCCTCCATCACCACCAGGTTCATGGACTTGATCCGCCCGTCGGTGGTGAAGACCTCGCCGTAGGTGCAGGCGCCCTTGGCCGTCTGCGTGTAGATGATCCCGGTGTCCATCTGCGTGATGCCGCCCGCCGGGACGCTCATCCCGTACGCCTTCTCCATGCCGGGCAGCCCGTCCGCGCGGTTGGCGAACTCGCCCTCCACGCACAGCGTCACCGCGCCCGGGTCGGTCTTCGACAGCTCCGCCACCTCCGACAGGGTGCGGGTGCCGTACCGCTCGTAGTTGGCCTGGTTCATGGCGAGGGCGTACGTGTTGTTCAGCTCCGACGGCTCCAGCCAGGTCACGCCGTTCCTCGCGTCCGCCTCGCGCACCGCCAGCCACTGCTCGCGGGGGTCGGGGATCGGTCTGCTGTTGCCCAGGTACGTGATCCACCCTGTGCCCGTGTACTCGAACCCGGCGTCCGCCTCGCCCTTGACGACCGCCTCCCGCGAGCCGACCGAACCCTGGATGCCCGTCCGGTCCACCACCTCCGCGCCCGCCGCCTGGAAGGCGATGCCCATGATCGCGCCGAGGATCAGCTGCTCGGTGAACTCCTTGGAGGTGACGGTGAGCTCGGCGCCCTCCAGCGGCTTCCCCCGGCCGATCGTGCCCGGCTCCACGTCGTCGACCATGGGCGACCCGCTGGTCAGTCCGCACCCCGACACCACCGCCAGCAGCACTGCCGCCAGCGTCAGGCACACCCCGGGGCGCCCGCTCACGGCCCGGCCTCCAGCCCGCGCGGCCGCAGCAGCAGCTCCGCGAGCGAGGCCAGCCAGTCCACCAGCAGGGCCAGCGCGACGGTGAGCACCGACCCCACCACCAGCACCGGCATCCGCTGGCTGGTGATCCCGGTGGTGATCAGCACGCCCAGTCCGCCGCCCCCGCCGAAGGTGGCGAGCGTCGCCGTGCCGACGTTCAGCACCAGCGCGGTGCGCACGCCCGCGAGGATCAGCGGCACGGCGAGCGGCAGCTCCACCCGGGTGAGCACGCCCACCGGGGACATGCCGATGCCGCGCGCCGCCTCCAGCAGCGCCGGGTCGTTGGCCCGCAGCCCGGTGATCGTGTTGGACAGCACCGGCAGCACGGCGTAGGCGATGATGCCGATCAGGGCCGCCCGGCGGCCGATGCCCAGCCAGATCACCAGCAGCGCCAGCAGCCCGATCGCCGGGGTGGCCTGGCCGATGTTGGCGAGCGTCATCACCACCGGGGTGGCCCGGCCGGCCGGCCCCCGGGTCAGCAGGATGCCCAGCGGGATGGCGATGATCAGCACGAAGAACGTCGAGATCACGGTCAGCTCGATGTGCTGCCACAGCGCCTTCGACACCCGCCCGTCCGACAGGGCGTTGCGGGTGAGGGCGTCCAGGTCGGCCTGCTCGAACCACAGCCACGTCGCCAGCAGCACGGCGATCAGCAGCAGCGGCAGCAGCGTCAGCTTCTGCCAGCTCACCCGCGCCGGCGCCACGGCCGGCCGGACCGGCTCAGGGGCCTCCTCCCCGTCCGGCCCCGCGCCCTCGCGCACCCCGGGCCCGTCCCCGGACCGCCGCCCCTCGGAGGTCCTCATGCCTGGGCCTCCCCGCGGTCGCCCGAGGGGCGCGTGCCCTCCTGCTCGGCGTGCGTCTGCGCGGACCGCCGTTCCTCCGGACCCGTCTGCGACTCCCGCGCCTCCAGCCGGTCCGCCTCCAGCAGTTCGTGCACGGAGTTCATCAGCGTCTCCACGTCCACGACGCCCTCGTAGGCGCCGCGCCGTCCGGTCACCGCGACACGGCCCGTGTTGTCGGTGAGCACCGCCTCCAGCGCGTCCCGCAGGGTGGCGTCCCGGGTCACCGTGTCGTGCACCAGGACGCCCGCGCGGGCCAGGGAGCCCTGCGCGCGCACGATGTCGCCGCGCCGCAGCCACTTGTAGGGACGGCCCCGCTTGTCCAGCACCAGCACCTCGTCCGTGCCGGCGGAGCGCAGCCGGGCGGAGATCTCGTCGAGCGGGTCGTCGACGCCCACCGTCGGGTAGTCGGTGATCGTCACGTCCCCGACCCGGGTGAGGTTGAGCCGCTTCAGCGCCGCGCCCGCGCCGACGAAACCGGACACGAAGTCGTCGGCGGGGTTGGTGAGGATCGCCTCCGGGGTGTCGAACTGGGCGATGTGCGACTGCTCGCGCAGCACCGCGATCCGGTCCCCGATCTTGATCGCCTCGTCGAAGTCGTGGGTGACGAACACGATCGTCTTGTGCAGCTCCCGCTGGAGCCGGATCAGCTCGTCCTGGAGGTGGTCGCGGGTGATCGGGTCGACCGCGCCGAACGGCTCGTCCATCAGCAGCACCGGCGGGTCCGCCGCCAGCGCCCGCGCCACGCCGACCCGCTGCTGCTGGCCGCCGGAGAGCTGGCGCGGATAGCGGTCGCGGAACTCGCCGGGGTCCAGGCCGACCAGGTCCAGCATCTCCTCCACCCGGTCGCGCACCCGCGCGGCCGGCCAGCGCAGCATCTTCGGCACCAGGGCGATGTTCTGCGCGACGCTCATGTGCGGGAACAGCCCGCTCGCCTGGATCGCGTAGCCGATGGTGCGGCGCAGCTTCACCGGGTCCATGTCGGTGACGTCCTCGCCGCCGATGCGGATCCGGCCGCCGGTCGGCTCGATCAGCCGGTTGATCATCTTCAGCGTGGTGGACTTCCCGCACCCGGAGGGGCCGACGAGCACCACCGTCTCGCCCGCCCCGATCTCCATGCTGACGTCGTCGACGGCGGGCCGGTCGCTGCCCGGGTAGCGCTTGGTGAGGCCCTCCAGCTCGATGGTCGCCCCGACCGACCGGGGAGCGGCCTCGGTCGTACCGGACTCAGGCACGGATCCCCCTGGAGATGGTCAGCCGTCCGAGCAGGACGTACGCGGCGTCGAACAGCAGGGCGAGGACGACGATGCCGAGGGTGCCGGCGAGCACCTGGTTCAGGGCGTTCCTGCTGCCCAGGGAGGCGATCCCGCGGAAGATCAGGTTGCCGAGGCCGGGTCCGGAGGCGAAGGCGGCGATGGCCGCGATGCCCATCAGCATCTGCGTGGAGACACGGATGCCGGTGAGGATCGGCGGCCACGCCAGCGGCAGCTCCACCCGCACGAGCCGGGACAGCCGGGACATGCCGATGCCCGTGGCCGCGTCCACCAGCGCCGGATCGACCCCGCGCAGGCCCACGATCGCGTTCCGCACGACGGGCAGCAGCCCGTACAGGGTCAGCGCGATCACGGTCGGCGGGACGCCGAGCCCCACGATCGGGATGAGCAGGCCGATCATGGCCAGCGCCGGGACGGTCAGCAGGGTCGCGGTGAGGGTGGTGGCGAGGCTGCCCGCCCATTCGCTGCGGTAGGTGACGATCCCGATGAGCACACCGAGGGCGGTGGCCACCACCATGCACTGGAAGACGACGCTGGCGTGCTGGTAGGCGTCGGTGAGCAGTTGCTGGTGCCGGCTCTCCAGGTACTCCCAGAAGTTCACATCCGCTCACCCCCAGCTCGGCCAGGTCCGGTCACTCGCCGAGCGCGGCCTGCTCCACCAGCGGGATGATCCGCAGCGGAACGGGGTTCTCCATGACGATCGCCGTGGACGCCCGGACGATGCCATCAAAACCGACGACGCGGTCGATCACCCGCTGGAGATCGGCGTTCGAGCGAGCCACGAGGCGGCACAGCATGTCTCCGGTCCCGGTGGTGGTGTGGAGTTCCAGAACCTCGGGGACGGTCGCCAAGTGGGCCCGTACGTCGGCGCCTTGACCCTGTCTGATCTGCAGGGTGGCGAACGCGGTGACCGGGTAGCCGAGGGCCGCGGGGTCCACCTGGGGGCCGAATCCGCGGATGACTCCGTTCGACTGAAGGCGGTCCAGGCGGGCCTGCACGGTCCCGCGCGCCACCCCCAGCCTGCGGGACATCTCCAGCACCCCGACGCGCGGCTCGCGCGCCAGCAGCAGGATGATCCGCCCGTCCAGATGATCGATCGCCATACCGCTCTCCCCAGTGGTCATCCTGTACAGAAAGCCCGCCGATACGGGCATCTGACTGGGCAGGTTGCCCAATGATTGGGCAAACTATTGCGCACCTTGCAGGGCTGTTCCACCCTGCCCCTATGACGCAGACCACACACACCGCTCCCGACACCGCACGGCAGGCAGACCCCTTCCCGGTCAAGGGAATGGACGCGGTCGTCTTCGCCGTGGGCAACGCCAAGCAGGCGGCGCACTACTACTCGACCGCCTTCGGCATGCAGCTCGTCGCCTACTCCGGACCGGAGAACGGCAACCGCGAGACCGCCTCCTACGTGCTGGAGAGCGGCTCGGCCCGCTTCGTGTTCACCTCGGTGATCAAGCGGTCCACCGAGTGGGGCGCGTTCCTCGAGGACCATGTGGCCGCGCACGGCGACGGCGTGTACGACCTCGCCATCGAGGTGCCGGACGCCCGCGCCGCCTACGCGTACGCGATCGAGCACGGCGCCACCTCCGTCGCCGAGCCCTACGAGCTGAAGGACGAGCACGGCACCGTCGTGCTGGCCGCCATCGCCACCTACGGCAAGACCCGGCACACCCTGGTCGAGCGCGGCGGCTACGACGGCCCCTACCTGCCGGGCTACGTCTCCGCCGACCCCATCGTCGAGCCGCCGGCCAAGCGGTCCTTCCAGGCCGTCGACCACTGCGTCGGCAACGTGGAGCTCGGCCGCATGAACGAGTGGGTCGAGTTCTACAACAAGGTCATGGGCTTCACGAACATGAAGGAGTTCGTGGGCGACGACATCGCGACCGAGTACAGCGCGCTGATGTCGAAGGTCGTGGCCGACGGCACGCTCAAGGTCAAGTTCCCGATCAACGAGCCCGCCATCGCCAAGAAGAAGTCCCAGATCGACGAGTACCTGGAGTTCTACGGCGGCGCCGGCGTCCAGCACATCGCGCTGAACACCAACGACATCGTGCACACCGTCCGCCAGATGCGCGCCGCCGGCGTGCAGTTCCTGGACACCCCGGACTCGTACTACGACACCCTCGGCGAGTGGGCGGGCGAGACCCGCGTGCCGGTGGAGACGCTGCGCGAGCTGAAGATCCTCGTCGACCGCGACGAGGACGGCTATCTGCTGCAGATCTTCACCAAGCCGGTCCAGGACCGCCCGACCGTCTTCTTCGAGATGATCGAGCGCCACGGCTCCATGGGCTTCGGCAAGGGCAACTTCAAGGCCCTGTTCGAGGCGATCGAGCGCGAGCAGGCCAAGCGCGGCAACCTGTAGGCGCCGCGCGCCCGCGCCCCCTCTCAGGAGGACTCGGGGCCCGCCTGGACGGACGGCTCACCCAGGCGGGCCAGCGCCTCCTTCGCCCGGGGCGCGTGCAGCGGCGAGAACCAGGGGTTGATCCGCAGCGCCTCCGTCAGATGGCGGCGCGCGGCCCCGTACCGCTCCAGGGAGTGCTCGATCATCCCCCGGTGGTAGGCGAACAGCGCGCTGCGCACGCCCCCGCCCTCGGTGCCCTCCGTGGCCCGCACCGCGAACGGCAGCGCCTCCTCGTGCTCACCGGCCCGGTGCAGCGCCCAGCCCAGCGCGTCCGCGACCTCCGTCGACGGCTGCCGCCGCCACTCCGCCCGCAGCCGCCGCACCGCCGCCTCCGCGTCCCCGTGGTCGGCCTCGTACCGGCCCAGCACCAGCTCCTCGTCGGCGCCGTGCGCGGTGGCCAGCCGGACCCGCTCCCGCACCAGCGCGTAGTGCGCCTCGGCGGCCGGCCGCATCCCCAGCGACTCGTACAGCTCGCCCAGCTCCAGCGCGTACTCCGGCCGCGGCTGCCTCGCCAGCGCCGTGCGGTACGCGCTCAGCGCCTCCGTGGTGCGGCCCATCGCCGCCAGCACCCGGCCCTGCCCGGCCTGGGCCGCCCGCTGGTCGGGGTCGGTGCGCACCGCCTCCTGGAAGTGGCGCAGCGCGTCCTGCCGGTCACCGCGCTCCCAGGCGAGCTGCCCCGCCCGCTCCAGGTAGGCCGCGCGCTCGGCGGGCTCCCCGGCGGCCGACGCGGCGTCCGCGAGCTTCGCCGCCGCGTCCTCCCGCCAGCCCCGGTCCCGGTACACGGCCGCCGCCCGCGCCATCACCTCCGGGCCCGACCGCAGCTTCGCGAGCTTCTCCAGCAGCCGGCCGGTCTCCTCGTCGTCGCCGAGCCCGGCGGACGCCTCGATCAGCGGCGGGTACGTCGTCCACCGCTCCGGCTCCAGCTTCCGTGCCGCCTCGCCCCAGGCGCGGGCGGCCGCGTGGTCCCGGCGGGCGTTCGCCAGCACGGCCATCGCCCGCAGCGCCGGCACGTCGTCCTTCCGTACCTTCAGCGCGGTGCGCAGCGCGTTCTCGGCGCGCGGCCAGTAGCGCGGGTCGGCCAGCCGCAGCCCCTGCTCCACCCGGGCCGCGCCCAGCTCGGCCCAGGCGCGCGCGTCCCGGGGGTGCGTGCGCAGATGCCGTTCGCGCTCGGCGGCCAGCGCATCCAGGCCGGGCAGCGCGGCCGGGACGCCGCTGGTCACCGCGGCCAGGGCGCGCTCCTGCGGAGTGGGCGCCGGGGGCGCCGCCTGCCCGCCCCACGGCAGCGTCACCAGCACCCCGCCCAGTACGACCGTGCCGCCGGCCGAGGCGAGCAGGGCGCGACGGTACCTCCGCCGGCGCGCATGAGGCTTGTCGTCCATGGCGCACACTGTGCGTCACCCGCCGCTTACATATGATCATCACACTCCGACGGGACCCGCCCGCCTTCATGGGGTTCACACCGATGGCCCCGGGTGCGACGCTGTGATCATGAGCCGTATCGAAGCGCGACGCGATGAAGACACGGTCGCGGCCGGACCTCTCGTCGACCGGCTGCTCGGCGGCCTGCCCGCGGAGGTCGTCCTCACCGACCCGGACGTCACGGCCTCCTACGCCAACGACATGGCGAGCTTCTGCCCGGCCGGCAGCCCCGCGGTGGTGGTGCTGCCCCGGACGGTCGAGCAGGTCCAGCACGTGATGCGCACCGCCACCGAGCTGCGGGTGCCGGTCGTCCCGCAGGGCGCCCGCACCGGCCTGTCCGGCGCCGCCAACGCCACCGACGGCTGCATCGTGCTCTCGCTGACCAAGATGGACCGCATCCTGGAGATCGACCCGGTCAACCGGATCGCGGTCGTCGAACCGGGCGTGATCAACGCCGCCCTCTCCCGCGCGGTCGCCGAGCACGGCCTCGCCTACCCGCCGGACCCCTCCAGCTGGGAGATGTGCACCATCGGCGGCAACATCGGCACCGCCTCGGGCGGCCTGTGCTGCGTGAAGTACGGCGTCACCGCCGAGTACGTCCTCGGTCTGGACGTCGTCCTCGCCGACGGGCGGCTGCTGACCACCGGCCGCCGCACCGTCAAGGGCGTCGCCGGCTACGACCTGACCCGGCTGTTCGTCGGCTCCGAGGGATCTCTCGGCATCGTCGTCCGCGCCGTCCTCGCGCTGCGGCCCAAGCCTCCGGAGCAGCTGGTGCTGGCCGCCGAGTTCGCCTCCGGCGCCGCCGCGAGCGACGCGGTGTGCCGCATCATGGCCGGCGGTCACGTCCCGTCCCTCCTCGAACTGATGGACCGCACCACCGTCAAGGCGGTCAACGACATGGCCCGCATGGGCCTGCCGGAGTCCACCGAGGCGCTGCTGCTGGCCGCGTTCGACACCGCCGACCCCGCCGCCGACCTCGCCGCCCTCGGCGCGCTCTGCGAGGAGGCCGGCGCCACCCAGGTCGTCCCCGCCGAGGACGCCGCCGAGTCGGAGATGCTGCTCCAGGCCCGCCGGATGTCCCTGGTCGCGCTGGAGGCCGTCAAGGGCACCACGATGATCGACGACGTGTGCGTGCCCCGCTCCCGGCTCGGGGAGCTGATCGAGGGCGTCGAGCGGATCTCCGAGAAGCACGGGCTGACCATCGGCGTCGTCGCCCACGCCGGCGACGGCAACACCCACCCGACGGTCTGCTTCGACGCCTCCGACCCGGACGAGTCCCGGCGGGCCCGCGAGTCCTTCGACGAGATCATGGCGCTCGGCCTGGAACTCGGCGGCACCATCACCGGCGAGCACGGGGTCGGCGTGCTGAAGAAGGAGTGGCTGGCGCGGGAGGCCGGTCCCGTGTCCATGGAGATGCAGCGGGCCGTCAAGCTCGCGTTCGATCCGCTCGGCATTCTGAACCCGGGCAAGCTCTTCTGAACGAGAAGGTGCCCGAAAGGGGTGGGGTCCGCCCGGACGGGACGTCCGGGCCCCGCCCGTCTGATAGATGTGGTTGCCCCCGACCCATCCCTCGAGCAGATACGGGACGACGGACATGAGCGCCCCAACCCCGGCACCCGGAGACGACAGGCCCCGCGAGGGGTACTACCCGGACCCCTCCATTCCCGGCTACGTCCGGTACTGGAACGGCGCCTCCTGGGTGCCGGGCACCAGCCGTCCGGCACCCGCCGACGGAGAGCCGCTCGCCCCGCCGCCCGGCGCCGCGCCGGCCGCCTCCTCCGGCGCCGCGCCGGCCGTGCCGTCCGTGGAGGAGACCGGCCCGCACTTCTTCGACGAGGACCCGGACGACGCGCCCGCCCCGGCGGCCCCGTCCCCGGCCGACGCCCAGCACGGCAGCAGGCCCGAGCCCGCCTCCGCCTGGGGCGCCGACCGCTCCCGCCAGTCCGGCTTCGGCGGCGACCAGGACCGCAAGGTCTCCTGGGGGACCGCCGGCGCCGACCCCCGCGTGCCGCACACCCCGGACACCTCGGCACCGGCACCCGCCTCCCAGGACGCCCCGCGGGCGGACGGGACGTTCGTCTTCCGCAGGCCGACGGCCGGCTCCGCGCAACCGCCCGTCCCGTCCGGCGGCGCGGCGGCGTCCCCCGACGAGGGCACCATGACCTTCCGCGCCGTCTCCCCGCGCGCCGGGGAGACGAACGCGCCCGGCGCCGGACGGCCCGGCTTCACCGCCGGGAAGGCCGCGGCCGAGCGCGCCGCCGCGTCGGCGTCCGCGCCCGCCGCCCCGCCGTCCGGCCCGCAGCAGGCCACCGCGCCCGCCGTGCCCCCGCAGACCACCGGACCCGCCGCGCCCGCCGCGTCCGCCCCGGCGACCCCGGCGGCGGCCGCGGCCCCGGCCGCCTCGGCGCCGCTGACGTCCGGCCCCGGGGGCGGGCAGCCCTCCTGGCCGCAGCAGGTGCACCGGCTCGCGGGCGCCGCCCCGGAACCGCAGCCCGCGCCCTGGAAGCCGCCGGTCGACGACGTGTTCCAGGCCGCCGCCCGCCGCCAGGCCGCCGCCCGCCCCGCCACCCTGGGCCGACGGCTGGCCGCCCGGCTGTTCGACACGGTCGTCCTCGGCGCCGTCACCGCCGCGGCCGCCGTGCCCCTCGGTATGAAGGCCCTGGACCACATCGACGCGAAGATCGAGGCGGCCAAGCTGTCAGGACGGACCGTCACGGTGTGGCTGGTCGACGGCACCACCTCCGTCCACCTCGGCATCGTCCTCGCCGTCCTGCTGCTCGGCGGGGTGCTCCTCGAGGTGCTGCCGACCGTCAAGTGGGGCCGCACGCTGGGCAAGAGGCTCATGGGCATCGAGGTGCGGGACATCGAGGCGCACGAGGCCCCGGAGCTCGGCGCGGCGCTGCGGCGCTGGCTGGTCTACAGCGTGCCCGGACTGCTCGTGGTCGGCGTCGTCGGCGTGCTGTGGTGCCTGTTCGACAAGCCCTGGCGCCAGTGCTGGCACGACAAGGCCGCGCACACCTTCGTCGCCGCCGCCTGACACGCGCGCCGGGCGCCGCCGCCTGACGCCGCATCGGCCCGGCGGGCGGCGCCGGTACTCCGGA
The DNA here is from genome assembly GCA_014656175.1 of Streptomyces werraensis. Lineage (GTDB taxonomy): Bacteria > Actinomycetota > Actinomycetes > Streptomycetales > Streptomycetaceae > Streptomyces > Streptomyces werraensis. The sequence goes on along the minus strand of BNBX01000001.1, from coordinate 1,028,223 downwards.
CGGCGGCCCGCCGGATGCGGGGCCGCGGGGTTCGGGATCGGATCGGGGGCATGACCACCGAACCGCCCCCCGGCTCCGGTCAGCAGCCGCCGGACGAGGACCCGTTCCGGAAGCAGCCGCCGCCGGACGACGACCCGTTCAGGAAACAGCCCCCGCCCGGCGCCCCCGGCCCGGGCTCCCCGTACGACACGCCCGGCTCCACGCCCCCGCCCGGTCAGGGCGGCAGCGGCCCGTACGGGGGCGGCGGCCCCCAGGGGCCCTACGGCGGCGGGGGAGCGGGCGGTCCCTACGGCGGGAGCGGCGGTCCGTACGGCGGCGGCCCGGGCGGCGGTCCCTACGGGGGCGGCGGACCGGGCGACCCGCCGGCCGGGATGCCTCCGCTCGCCGACAGCGGCCGGCGCACGCTGGCCCGCGTCATCGACATGATCCTCGTCGGCGTCGTCGTCTGGCTGCTCACCTGGCCGGTCGGGGTCAGCGAGTACAACATCGACGGCGACCGGGTCAACGTCGGCAACGGCTTCGCCCAGTCGGTCATCGCCGCGGCCCTGTACATCGCGTACGACACCTTCATGGCCGTCCGCTACGGCCGCACCCTGGGCAAGAAGTGGCTGGGCATGCGGGTGGCCGACCTCGCCGACGGCTCCAACCCCTCCGTGCAGACCGCGCTGATCCGCGCGGCCGTGCTGTGGCTGCCGTTCGCCTTCTGCTGCGCCTGCGTCTGGACCGCGATCTCGGGCGGCTGGAGCTACTTCGACCGGCCCTACAAGCAGGGACTGCACGACAAGGCGGCCAGGACCGTCGTGGTCAGCACGCGGTGAGGCCCGGCCGCACCGCGATACACCCCGGCCGGGCGGCCGGCGGGAGTCCCTCGGGTGACGGGCGGAGCGTCAGGACGCCGCGCGCTCGTGGACCGGCTCGCGGACCTGCTCGCGGGACGGGGACGGCACCGTGGCCCGCACCGGGAGCGGCGTCGCGGGCCGGGCCGCTGCGGGGCGACGGGACGCGGGGCCCGGTACGCGCACGGCCACCACGAGTCCCAGGGCGAGCGCCACGAGGGCGACCGCCGCGACGCCCGCGCCGGAACTCGTCCCGGACAGCAGCAGCAACGCGAGGGTCGACAGGATCACGGCGCACGAGCCGTAGGCGAACTGAGCGACAGTCGGACGGGGCATGGCCATCGTGTCCTCGGAAGTCGGGGGCTGTCGGCCTGGCTTTCCACCGGCTCAAGGGTGTTCCGCCAAGCGACTCTAACCGCGAGCGTGCCCGAGGGGAACGGACAGTAAGCGTGACCTGACCTACAGGGCCGGTGCACAGGGGGCGCACGGATTCATGGCGCACCGCACAGGGCCCGGCGGACGCGCCCGCCAGGGTTTCGCGGGGAACTGTCCGCAATGCGAACCGCCGCTCCGCATAACGCGTTTGATCTGTTCAAGTCAAGGTCTGTTTTTTCTGGCGAACCTCTAGTCAAATGACGTCACTTGACTACACGCGTTGATCACGTGCGCGCGGGACCTTCCACAGACGGAACCTCCTTCGGCCGCGCGCAGGCACGCGGGAGGGGATCTCAAGTGACCAGTAGACCCTGGACGTTCAGAGCGGCCGCGATAGGCGTGGCCCTTGCGGCGGCCACCGCCACCTGCTCTGCGTTCACCGTGGCGCAGGCGGACTCGGCCGACCAGGCCGGCCGTCCCAGCGCCGTGGACCGGCACGACCCGGCGTCGAACAACCACGTCGACCACGACCTCGAGGGCCCGCTCTCCAAGACGCAGGCGGCCCAGCGCGAGGAGGCCCTCAACCAGGTGCTCTCCGGCAAGACGTCGGTCAAGAACCGTGACGGTTCCAAGGTCGTCCAGCTCAAGAGCAAGAAGGGCGACAGCAAGTACGTCGAGCTCGGCCGGGAGAAGACCGACAAGATCTTCACCATCCTGGTGGAGTTCGGCGACAAGATCGACAGCCGCTACGGCGGCACCCCGGGACCCCTGCACAACCAGATCGCCGAGCCGGACCGTGAGGTGGACAACTCCACGGCCTGGCAGGAGGACTACGACCAGCAGCACTTCGAGGACCTGTACTTCGGGTCCGGCAAGGGCGTCGACTCGGTCAAGACGTACTACGAGAAGCAGTCCTCGGGCCGCTACTCGGTCGACGGCGAGGTCTCCGACTGGGTCAAGGTGCCCTACAACGAGGCCCGTTACGGATCCAACAAGTGTGTGCCCGACAACTGCGCCTGGTACGCGGTGCAGGACGGCGTCACCGCCTGGGTCGAGCAGCAGAAGGCCGCCGGCCGGACCGACGCCCAGATCAAGGCGCAGCTCTCCCAGTACGACCTGTGGGACCGCTACGACTTCGACGGTGACGGCGACTTCAACGAGTCCGACGGTTACATCGACCACTTCCAGATCGTGCACGCCGGTGAGGACGAGTCCGCCGGCGGCGGCGCCCAGGGCGAGGACGCGATCTGGGCGCACCGCTGGTACGCCTTCGGCACCGACGCCGGCGCCACCGGCCCCGAGAACAACAAGCTCGGCGGCACGCAGATCGGCGACACCGGAATCTGGGTCGGCGACTACACCATCCAGCCCGAGAACGGCGGACTCGGCGTCTTCGCCCACGAGTACGGCCACGACCTCGGCCTGCCGGACCTCTACGACACCCAGGGCGGCGAGAACGCCACAGGCTTCTGGACGCTGATGTCCTCCGGTTCCTGGCTGGGCACCGGCAAGAACGAGATCGGCAACCTGCCCGGCGACATGACCGCCTGGGACAAGCTGCAGCTCGGCTGGCTGAACTACGACACCGCCAAGGCCGGCGTCAACTCCTGGCACAAGCTGGGCGTCGCCGAGTACAACACCAAGCACAAGCAGGCGCTGGTCGTCCAGCTCCCGAAGAAGGCCGTCACCACCGAGGTCGTCACTCCGGCCGAGGGCCGGACCCAGTGGTGGAGCGGCAGCGGTGACGACCTGCGGAACACCCTCACCCGCAGCGTCGACCTCACCGGCACGTCGTCGGCCGAGCTGTCCCTGGACGGCTGGTACGAGATCGAGTCCGACTACGACTTCCTCTACACCGAGGTGTCCACCGACGGCGGCGCCAACTGGACCGCCCTGGACGGCACGGTGGACGGTCAGCCGATCCCGCGGGACGGCAGCGACAAGCCGGCCCTGCACGGCACGGTCGACGGCCACAAGAAGCTGGTGTACCCGCTGGACGCCTACGCGGGCCAGAAGATCGACCTGCGCTTCCGCTACCAGACCGACGGCGGTGTCGCCCTGAAGGGCTTCACGGCCGACGCGATCACGGTGACGGCGGACGGCACCACGCTCTTCACGGACAACGCCGAGACGGCCGACGAGGCCTGGACGGCGAAGGGCTTCTCCCGCATCGGCGCGTCGTTCACCAACGACTACGAGCAGTACTACATCGCCGAGAACCGGCAGTACGTGTCGTACGACAAGACGCTGAAGGTCGGCCCGTACAACTTCGGCTTCGCGAACAGCCGTCCGGACTGGGTGGAGCACTACGCCTACCAGAACGGCCTGCTGATCTGGAAGTGGGACACCTCCCAGCTGGACAACAACACCAGCGTGCACCCGGGCACGGGTCTGATCCTCCCGATCGACTCCCACCCGACCGCGCTGAAGTGGTCCGACGGCACCCTGATGCGCAACCGCATCCAGGCCTACGACTCGCCGTTCAGCACCTTCCGCACCGACGCGATCACGCTGCACAAGGCGGACGTCGCGACGTACATCCCGTCCTCGAAGGGTGTGCCGGTCTTCAACGACCGCACCAACACCTACTGGGACCCGGCGAACCCGACCGGCAGCGTCCAGGTCACTGACACCAACACCAAGATCAAGATCACCAAGGAGGCCAAGGACGGCTCCACGATCGAGCTCGAGGTGGGTCCTGCGGGTCGCTGAATAGCGTTCTAGCAGGTCAGAGCATGATCGGCGGTGACCCCCTGGCGGGTCACCGCCGATCCGTGTTTAGGTGCCTCCTGTGGCTCTCTTATTGACACCTGCTGACACGGGGGTATGACCGCATGGCCGCAGGAGGCTTCTGCAAGCTGCCGAACGGCACGGTGGTGGTGGCGCTGAACCTGCCCAGCCCCGCCGCCGACACACCGGCCGGGGTACGCGTGCTGGTCCACGCGCAGAACCGGGCGCGCGCCCTGACCAGGCTGCGCAACCTGGGCCTGCGCGCCGTCTACCTGCGCGGGAACACCGCTCCGCCCACGCCCGACGAGATCACGGCGGTCCTGCACCATCCCGACGGCCTGATATGGCGCACGGCCTCCGCCGGGGGAGTGCTCCCGGTGGAGCTGTGGCACCCGATCCGGGCGCTGATCAACCGCCCGGCCGCCCCCGCCTGATCCGGCTCACCGCACGACCGGCTTGCCGGACAGCTCCACGCCGGCCTCCCGCATCTCCTCCAGCGCCCGCTCGGTGGTCTCCCGGGACACGCCCGCGGTGAGATCGAGCAGCACCTGGGTGCGGAAGCCCTCCCGCACCGCGTCCAGCGCCGTGGCCCGTACGCAGTGGTCGGTGGCGATGCCCACGACGTCCACCTCGTCGACCCCCCGCTCCCGCAGCCACTCGGCGAGCGGTGTGCCGTTCTCGTCGGCGCCCTCGAAGCCGCTGTAGGCCGCCGCGTGCGCCCCCTTGTCGAAGACGGCGTCGACCGCCCCGGAGGTCACGGCGGGCGAGAAGTTCGGGTGGAAGCCGACGCCCTCGGTGCCGGCGACGCAGTGGGCGGGCCAGGACCGCTGGAAGTCGGGGTGGTCGGAGAAGTGGTCGCCGGGGTCCACGTGGTGGTCCCGGGTGGCGACCACGTGCCGGTACCCGGCCGGGGCCTGGCCGATCAGCTCGGTCACGGCGGCGGCCACGTCGGCGCCGCCGGCGACGGCGAGGCTGCCCCCCTCGCAGAAGTCGTTCTGCACGTCTACGACGATCAGTGCGCGGCGCATGGTCGGTGTCCTTCGGCTCTGGGCGGACGGATGGATTCGGCGGGGCCGGGCGGGCGTGCCTTGGGCCCCTGGACGGAGCGACGCGGACGGGGACTCACGCCTTGGCTTGCCTTTAGCTACCCGACGGCACGTGCACGTACTCCGTCGGAAGGACGGGTTCCCCGCGGGAGAGCTGCGTCGCGGACAGCGGGAGACCGGCGCGGGCGGCGGCGTGCCGGTCGCGGACCACGTCCAGCGGCTCGCGGGCGATCACCTCGCCGCCCCGCACCAACGGCACCAGCAGCTGCCGGTCGGCCAGCTCGGGCGGGACCTCGCCGGTGCCGATCACCTCGGCCTCGGCGACGCCGTCCGCGTCCCGCCGCCGCGCGGCCCACTTGCGGCCGCCGACCGACGTCTTGCCGCCGGTGGACTTCTTCGCCACCGGCACCAGCGGCGCCCCGGGGTCGGCGGACTCGGCGCGCGCGACCAGCTTGTAGACCATGGAGGCGGTCGGGTGCCCGGAGCCGGTCACCAGCTGCGTGCCCACCCCGTACGCGTCCACCGGCGCCGCGGCCAGCGAGGCGATGGCGTACTCGTCCAGGTCCGAGGTCACGACGATCTTCGTGTCGCGGGCGCCCAGCTCGTCGAGCTGCTGCCGCACCCGGTGGGCCACCAGCAGCAGGTCGCCGGAGTCGATGCGCACCGCGCCCAGCTCGGGCCCGGCGACCTCGACGGCCGCGCGGACCGCCTCGGCCACGTCGTAGGTGTCCACCAGCAGCGTGGTGCCGGCGCCGAGGGAGTCCACCTGGGCGCGGAAGGCGTCCCGCTCGGTGTCGTGCAGCAGGGTGAAGGCGTGGGCGGAGGTGCCGACGGTGGGGATGTTGTAGCGGAAGCCGGCCGCCAGGTCGGAGGTGGAGGAGAAGCCGCCGATGTAGGCGGCGCGGGAGGCGGCGACGGCGGCCAGCTCGTGGGTGCGCCGGGCGCCCATCTCGATCAGCGGCCGGCCGCCGGCGGCGGACGACATCCGGGAGGCCGCGGCGGCGATGGCCGAGTCGTGGTTGAGGATCGACAGGATCACCGTCTCCAGCAGCACGCACTCGGCGAAGCTGCCCTCCACCCGCATGACGGGCGAGCCGGGGAAGTAGACCTCGCCCTCCGGGTAGCCCCAGATGTCGCCGGAGAAGCGGTAGCCGGCCAGCCAGTCCGAGGTCTCCTCGTCGACGACGGCCTTCTCGCGCAGGAAGCGCAGCACGCCCTCGTCGAAGCGGAAGTTCTCCACCGCGTCCAGCACCCGTCCGGTGCCCGCCACGACGCCGTAGCGGCGGCCGTGCGGCAGCCGCCGGGTGAAGATCTCGAACACGCTGTGCCGCTCGGCCGTGCCGGCCTTCAGCGCCGCCTGCAGCATCGTCAGTTCGTACTGGTCGGTGAAGAGCGCCGTCGACGGAACATTCACCGGCAACCCAAGGTCCGCTGTGTCCATGGCGAGGATGGTACCCCCATTTCGTCACTCTGACGATTTAACTCCGCGGGCGGTCGTGAGCGGGCCGGTTTGTGCGACCACCCCCCTCCGGTGGCAGCATGGGCAGTGTGACGTCACCCGCACCCCTGGAGATCGAACGCACCGAGTCGGCGGAGGAGGTCTTCGCCGTACCCGAGCCCGACGTCCCGTGGGTCACGATCGTCCACAACGACCCGGTCAACCTCATGAGCTACGTGACCTACGTCTTCCAGACGTACTTCGGCTACTCCAAGGACAAGGCCACCAAGCTCATGCTCGACGTCCACCACAAGGGCCGGGCCGTCGTCTCCAGCGGCACCCGCGAGGAGATGGAGCGCGACGTCCAGGCCATGCACGGCTACGGCCTGTGGGCGACCCTCCAGCACGACCGGAAGTGAAGCCGGACATGACCGCACCGGACGTGGCCCGACCCCGCCCGCAGGACCGGAAGCAGCGAACCGCCCCTATGCCAGGACACTTCGAACCGCTCCCCGGCGGCGGCGCGGCCGTCGCCCTCGACGACGTCGAGATCTCCATCATCCGCTCGCTCGCCGTGCAGCTGATGGAGATCATCGGCCCCGGCCCGGCCGAGGAGTCCGGCGGCGACCCGCTCGCGGAGCTCTTCGCCGACGGCCCCAGCGAGCCGCCCTCCGACCCGGTGCTGCGCCGCCTCTTCCCCGACGCCTACGTCGACCCGGAGGGGACCGAGCGGCCCGAGGAGGCCGAGGAGCAGCGGGCCCACTCCGCCGAGTTCCGCCGCTACACGGAGAACGACCTGCGGGCCGGCAAGCGGGAGAACGCGCTGGCGGTGATCCGTTCCCTGGACGGGCTGAGGGCGGCGGCCGGCGAGGGCGAGGCGGTGCTCGAGCTGACGCCGGAGGAGTCCCTGCGCTGGCTCGGCGCGCTGAACGATCTGCGCCTGGCGATCGGCGCCCGGCTGGAGATCACCGACGAGGACGACAGCGACCTGCTGTTCCGCCTCCCGGACGAGGACCCGCGCAAGCCGATGGTGATGGCGTACCTGTGGCTGGGCGGTCTTCAGGAGACGCTCGTCTCGACGCTCATGCCGTGAGTCCGCCGGGCGTGCCGTCCGCCCCGGGCGGCATGCCGGACATGCGGCCTGAATGTCCGGAAAAGTCCGTCGACGTGTTCGCTCAGAGGACGCTCAAATCCGGATAACGATCGCGTCAAATGGCCGCCACCTATGGGCTCTTCAGGTGCCTTTTGTCCGCTTCTTCCTGTGAGGCGCGCCACAGCGCCCCCCTGTGATCAGTATGGCGGCCGTGATAGACCTTCACGACCGCCCGGCGAACGCCACCCGAACGTTCGGCCGGGTGCGCCACCGAGCCGGTCACCGCCGGCCAGGCACGAGCGGGCCCGCGCGTCCGCTCAGCTCCATCAGTCCGGGGGGATCGAGACCCGATCCGCGGCCGAGAGACGGCCCGGGTCGGCATGGAGAAAGGCGCACGACACATGACCTCTGCGAAGGTCACCGAAGCCCCTGAAGAGGGGTACGAGCGCGGACTCGGCAGCCGCCAGGTCCAGATGATCGCGATCGGCGGCGCCATCGGCGTCGGCCTCTTCATGGGCGCCGGGGCGAACATCGCCAAGGCCGGCCCCAGCATCATCCTCATGTACGCCCTCGCGGGCGTGGTCATCTTCTTCATCATGCGGGCCCTGGGAGAGCTCCTCCTCTACCGTCCCGTCTCCGGCTCCTTCGCCGAGTACGCCCGCGAGTTCCTCGGCCCGTTCTTCGGCTTCGTCACCGGCTGGACGTACTGGCTGATGTGGGTGGTCACGGGCATGGCCGAGCTGACGGCCGCCGCCATCTACATCCACTTCTGGTTCCCCGAGATCCCGCAGTGGGTCAGCGCCCTGGTCTTCCTCGTCGTGCTGTTCGGCGTGAACCTGATCTCCGTCAAGATCTTCGGCGAGGTCGAGTTCTGGTTCTCGATGATCAAGGTCACCGCCATCATCGGCATGATCGTCATCGGACTCGGCGTGCTCACCCTCGGCTTCTCCGACGCCGGTGACACCGCCACCGTCTCCAACCTCTGGTCGCACGACGGCTTCTTCCCCAACGGCATCGGCTCCAGCCTGATGACCCTCCAGGGCGTCATGTTCGCCTACCTCGCCGTCGAGCTCGTCGGCGTCACCGCGGGCGAGTCCGAGAACCCCGAGAAGACGCTGCCCAAGGCCATCAACACCCTGCCCTGGCGCATCATCGTCTTCTACGTCGGCGCCCTGCTGGTGATCCTCTCCGTCGTCAAGTGGACCGAGTTCTCCGCAGGCGAGAGCCCCTTCGTGCACGCCTTCGGCAAGATCGGCATCCCGCTCGCCGCGGGCATCGTCAACTTCGTCGTGCTCACCGCGGCCCTGTCGTCCTGCAACTCGGGCATGTACTCCACCGGCCGGATGCTGCGCGACCTGGCCTCCAACAGCGAGGCGCCGCAGGCCTTCGGCAAGCTCAACGCCCGCAAGACGCCCGCCGTCGGCATCACGGTCTCCGTCGCCCTCATGGGCATCGGCGTGGTCCTGAACTACGTCGTCCCGGAGAAGGCGTTCCTCTACGTCACCTCCGTCGCCACCGCGGCCGGCATCTGGACCTGGATGATGATCCTCGTCAGCCACATCCGCTACCGCCGCGCCGTCGACGCCGGCCGGCTGCGCGCCTCGTCCTTCCCCGCCCCCGGCGGCGCCCTGTTCAGCTGGGTCGCCCTGGTCTTCCTGATCGGCGTCACCGGCATGATCGCGGCGGACGCGGACGCCCGTGTCTGTCTCTACGTCGCGGCCGGCTGGGCCGTCGCCCTGGGCATCGGCTGGACCGTGCTCAAGAAGGGCAACCCGGCGATCGCGGACCGCGACGAGGACCGGTTCGAGAAGGTCGGCTGACCACCCCGAAGGACGCCGGCGCACGGGGAGCACTCGTGGGGTTCCCCGCCGCCATCCGCTCAAGGCGTCCGGCATCCGGGCCGTTCCGTACCACCCCTCGGTACGGAACGGCCCGTCTGCTTATCCTGAGCCCATGCTGACCATCACCCAGGCCCTCTACGACCAGATCGTCGCGCACGCCCGCGAGGACCACCCCGACGAGGCGTGCGGCGTGGTGGCGGGCCCGGTGGGCTCCGGCCGCCCCGAGCGTTTCATCCCCATGCTGAACGCGGCCCGCTCGCCCACGTTCTACGAGTTCGACTCCCAGGACCTGCTGAAGCTGTACCGGGAGATGGACGACCGTGACGAGGAGCCGGTGGTCATCTACCACTCGCACACCGCGACCGAGGCCTACCCCTCGCGCACCGACATCACCTACGCCAACGAGCCCGGCGCCCACTACGTGCTGGTCTCCACCGCCGACACCGACGGCGCCGGCGACTTCCAGTTCCGCTCCTTCCGCATCGTGGAGGGCGAGGTCACCGAGGAGGAGGTACGGGTCGTCGACGCGTACTGATCCCGCATGGCGGATGGTTCACGTCCGGGATGTGGGATCACCCTCCGGGATCCCGCCGGGGAATCGATACGATGAGTGCATGGTTCTCTTCGACGTGGGCGACAAGGCGCCGGGCATGCTGCTCGTGGCGCGGCTCCACGTCGACCTGTGCAGGCTGAACAGCGCCATCTGTTGACGTTCCGCCGCCGCCTGCGGCCGTGAGCCGCGGCGCCGCCGTGCGCCTACGACGAACCCACGACACCTTCCGACAGGAGCCCTCAGCCATGGCCATCGAGGTCCGCATCCCCACCATCCTCCGCCAGTACACCGACGGTCAGAAGGCGGTGGAGGGCAACGGGGACACCCTCGCCGAGCTCTTCGCCGACCTCGAGACCCGGCATTCGGGCATCCAGGCCCGCATCGTGGACGGCGACCAGCTGCGCCGGTTCGTCAACGTCTACCTCAACGACGAGGACGTCCGCTTCCTCGACGGCATCAACACCAAGCTGAGCGACGGCGACAACGTGACGATCCTGCCGGCCGTCGCCGGCGGCATGGCCTGATCCGCATGCGGTACGACTCCCCGCTGGCCGCGGTGGGCAACACCCCCCTGGTGCGCCTGCCGCGGCTGTCGCCGTCCGCCGACGTCCGCATCTGGGCCAAGCTGGAGGACCGCAACCCCACGGGTTCCGTCAAGGACCGCCCCGCGCTGTTCATGATCGAGCAGGCGGAGAAGGACGGCCGTCTCACCCCGGGCTGCACGATCCTCGAGCCGACGTCCGGCAACACCGGCATCTCCCTCGCCATGGCCGCGAAGCTCAAGGGCTACCGCATGGTGTGCGTGATGCCCGAGAACACCTCGCAGGAGCGGCGCGACCTGCTCGGCATGTGGGGCGCGGAGATCATCTCCTCGCCGGCCGCGGGCGGCTCCAACACCGCCGTGCGCGTCGCCAAGGAGCTCTCCGCCGAGCACCCGGACTGGGTGATGCTCTACCAGTACGGCAACCCGGACAACGCGGGCGCCCACTACGCGACCACCGGCCCGGAGATCCTCGCGGACCTCCCGTCCGTCACGCACTTCGTCGCCGGCCTCGGCACCACGGGCACCCTGATGGGCGTCGGCCGCTACCTGCGCGAGCACAAGCCCGACGTGAGGATCGTCGCCGCCGAGCCGCGCTACGACGACCTGGTCTACGGCCTGCGCAACCTCGACGAGGGCTTCGTGCCGGAGCTGTACGACGCGTCCGTCCTCACCACCCGCTTCTCCGTCGGCTCCGCCGACGCGGTCACCCGCACCCGCGAACTCCTCCAGCAGGAGGGCATCTTCGCGGGCGTCTCCACCGGCGCCGCCCTGCACGCGGCGATCGGCGTCGCGAACAAGGCACTCAAGGCCGGCGAGTCCGCCGACGTCGTCTTCGTCGTCGCCGACGGCGGCTGGAAGTACCTGTCGACGGGTGTCTACACGGCGCCGACGACGGAAGAAGCCATCGAGACCCTGCAGGGGCAGCTCTGGGCGTAGTCCGTCACGCGTGACGTGCCGGGGCCGGGGACACACTCCCCGGCCCTTCCGCTGTCCGGGGCGGACTCACTCCGTCTCCCCCTCCTTCCCCCGGCGACGGTCTCTGCGGGGCCGGTGGCCTCTGCCCCAGCCGTCGACGAGGGCGGTGACCAGGGCGAGCAGGACCACCGCGGCGAGTGCGAGCCACCAGGCCGTGTTCATGACCAGACCGTACCGGCGCGGACCGAGGACGCGCGCCCCCTCCCGCCCCGGCACGCGCCCCTTCCAGCCGAACCGGTGACAGCACAGGTGAGTTCGCCCACAACGGCGCCTGGTGGAGGAGCGACCGCAGGTTTTGCGCCTTACGCTCGACGAACCGCACGACCCCCGTCTTCTCCCACCCGCCAGCGGAGGTTTCTGCTTCATGAAGCTCACCGTCGTCGGCTGCTCGGGGTCGTTCCCGTCCGCGGAATCGGCCTGCTCGAGCTACCTCGTCGAGGCCGACGGCTTCCGGCTGCTCCTCGACATGGGCAACGGCGCCCTGGGCGAGCTGCAGCGCCACTGCGGTCTCTACGACCTCGACGCGATCTTCCTCAGCCATCTGCACGCCGACCACTGCATCGACATGTGCGCCTACTTCGTGGCGCGTTACTACCGGCACGACGGCGGCCGCTGCGCCCCGCTGCCGGTCTACGGTCCCGAGGGCACCGAGCACCGGCTGACGACGGCCTACGCCGACACCCCCTCGGCCTCCTCCATGAGCGAGGTCTTCGACTTCCACACGGTCAAGCCGTCCACCTTCGAGATCGGCCCGTTCCTCGTGCACACCGAGCGCGTCGCGCACCCGGTCGAGGCGTACGGCATCCGCATCGAGCACGGCGGGAAGACGCTGACCTACTCCGGCGACACGGGGGCGACCCCGCTCCTCGACGACCTCGCCCGGGACGCCGACCTCTTCCTGTGCGAGGCCGCCTTCACGCACGGCAAGGAGAGCATCCCGGACCTGCACCTCAACGGCCGTGAGGCGGGCGAGTCCGCGGCCCGCGCCGGGGCCCGCCGGCTGATCCTCACGCACATCCCGCCGTGGACCGACCCGCAGGTCAACCTCACCGACGCGCGCGCGGTGTACGACGGCCCGGTGGGGCTGGCGGCGCCGGGGGCGACGTACGAGATCTGAGCGCGGCAGCCGCGCGCACGCCGAAGGCCCCGGAACCGAGCCGGTTCCGGGGCCTTCGGCGTCGTACGAGGAGGCGTCACGCCTTGGTGGTGTCCTCCAGCTCTTCCTCGGGCTCACGTCCCGGGGTGGGCAGGTCGAACTTGGTGATGGCGAAGCGGAAGAGCACGTAGTAGATCACCGCGAACACCAGGCCGATCGGGATGATCAGCCAGGGCTTGGTCGCCAGGTTCCAGTTCAGGGCGTAGTCGATGAAGCCCGCCGAGAAGGTGAAGCCGGCGTGCACACCGAGCGCCCAGGTGATCGCCATGGACAGCGCGGTCAGCACCGCGTGGATCACGTACAGCGCCGGGGCGATGAACATGAACGCGAACTCGATCGGCTCGGTCACACCGGTCACGAACGAGGTCAGCGCGAGCGAGAGCATCATGCCCAGCACGGCCTTGCGGCGCTCGGGCCGGGCGGCGTGCGCGATGGCGAGCGCGGCGGCCGGCAGACCGAACATCATGATCGGGAAGAAGCCCGACATGAACTGGCCGGCGTCCGGGTCACCGGCGAAGAAGCGGTTCAGGTCGCCGTGGACGACCTCGCCCGCCGCGTTGGTGAAGTCACCGATCTGGAACCAGGAGACGGTGTTCACGAACTGGTGCATGCCGATGGGGATCAGCGCGCGGTTGATCAGACCGAACAGACCCGCGCCCGCGGCGCCCAGACCGGTGATCCACTCGCCGGCGTCGGAGATGAGGTTGCCGATCGGCTCCCAGACCAGGCCGAAGAAGACGCCCACGAGGGTGCCGACGAAGGCCATGATGATCGGGACGAGGCGGCGGCCGTTGAAGAAGCCGAGCCAGTCGACCAGCCTCTTGCGGTGGTACCGCTGCCACAGCACCGCGGCCAGCAGACCCATCAGGATGCCGCCGAGGACACCCGGGTTGTTGTACGTCGCGGCTATGTCCGCGCCGTCCTGCACCTTGGCCTCGGTGACCGGGAAGGCCTTCAGGACGTTGCTGTAGACCAGGAAGCCGACGAGCGCGGCGAGGGCGGTCGAGCCGTCGGCCTTCTTGGCGAAGCCGATGGCAACGCCGATGCAGAACAGCATCGGCAGGTTGTCGAAGATGGCGCCACCCGCGGTGGCGAAGACGGCCGCGACCTTGTCCCAGCCAAGGCCGTCCGCGCCGAACACGTCCGGCTGGCCGAGGCGCAGCAGAATGCCCGCCGCCGGCAGGACGGCGATCGGGAGCTGAAGGCTGCGGCCGACCTTCTGCAGGCCCTGGAAGAGGCCGGATCCCCGCTTCTTTGCGGGGGCCGCCGAGTCGGTGGCGGTGCTCATACTTCCTCCATCGGTGGTGGTCTACACCACTAGTGGTGTAGACCTGTTGTAGCACGATGAAGGCCACGTAAGGAACCCGCGAATCAGCGACCGTGGAACTACGCACGGTGCCTTTGCGGAAGCGCCGGCCGGACCCCTTCACGGGCACACCGAAAAGCCCCCGGAACTCGAGGTCCCGAGGGCTGGGACAGCCGCCTCCAGCCTAGGAGATCAGCGCCGCGTCGCGTCCTCCACCTCCTCCTCCGGCTCCCGCCCCGGAGTCTTCAGGTCGAACTTCGTGATCGCGAAACGGAACACCGCGTAGTACACCGCCGCGAACACCAGCCCGATCGGGATGATCAGCCACGGTTTCGTCGCCAGGTTCCAGTTGATGACGTAGTCGATCAGACCCGCCGAGAAACTGAACCCGTCGTGCACACCAAGGCCCCACGTGACCGCCATCGACACACCCGTCAGCACCGCGTGCACCGCGTACAGCAGCGGCGCCACGAACAGGAACGAGTACTCGATCGGCTCCGTGATCCCCGTGACGAACGACGTCAGCGCCACCGACAGCATCAGACCGCCGATCTCCTTGCGCCGGTCCGGCCGCGCGCAGTGCGTGATCGCCAGCGCCGCCGCCGGCAGCGCGAACATCATGATCGGGAAGAACCCCGACAGGAACTGCCCCGCATCCGGGTCGCCCGCCAGGAACATGTTGATGTCACCGTGCACCACCGTCCCGTCCGGCTTCGTGTACGTACCGAACTGGAACCAGATGGGCACGTTCAGGAACTGGTGCAGCCCGATCACCAGCAACGCCCGGTTCGCGACCCCGAACACGCCCGCACCCCACGCGCCGAGCCCCGTCATCCAGTCGCTGAAACTCTCCAGCGCGTCACCGATCGGCGGCCACACCCACAGACACAGCGCCGCGAACACGATCGCCGCGAACGCCATGATGATCGGCACCAGCCGCCGCCCGTTGAAGAAGCCCAGCCAGTCCACCAGCTTCGTCCGGTGGAACCGCTGCCACAGATACGCCGCCGTCAGACCGATGACGATGCCGCCGAACACCCCCGGATTCTGGTAGTCGAACGCCGTCACCGTCCCGTCCGCCAGCTGACAGCCGACGTTCGGCACCGCCTCGGAACCCTCCGGACAGTCCTTCGGGAACTGCCGCAGCACATTGAAGTAGACGAGGAATCCCGCCACCGCCGCCAGCGCCGTCGACCCGTCCGCCTTCTTCGCCATCCCGATGGCCACACCCACACAGAACAGCAGCGGCAGCCCCAGCGAACCGTCCAGCAGGGCCCCGCCCGCCCCCGCCATCACCTTCGAGACGTTCGTCCACCCCAGCCCGTCGTCCCCGAACACGTCCGGCTGCCCCAGCCGGTTGAGGATGCCCGCCGCCGGCAGCACCGCGATCGGCAGCTGCAGACTCCGCCCCATCTTCTGCAGGCCCTGGAACAACCGGTGCCAGCGCTCCCGGAGCGGGCTCACCCCCGCGCCGGCACCCGCGGGGCTCTCGGTACTCATCAAGTCCCCTTCGCTGGACGACCCTGAGGGTTTGGCGGCAGTCCACCCGGTGGTGTAGACCAGTGAGGCAGGACGGTTCCGCTGTCGTGACGCCCATCATCGAGCGCCCACGACATGACCGCTCGCAAAGATGGGCCAACTGTGGGTTACTGCGACAAAGCGGTTCGGATCAGGGAGAACGAACATGGCCACCAAGGCTGAGAAGATCGTTGCCGGGCTCGGCGGCATCGACAACATCGAAGAGGTCGAGGGCTGCATCACCCGCCTCCGCACCGAGGTCGTGGACCCGTCCAAGGTCGACGACGCCGCCCTCAAGGCCGCCGGCGCCCACGGCGTCGTCAAGATGGGCAGCGCCATCCAGGTCGTCATCGGCACCGACGCCGACCCCATCGCCGCCGAGATCGAAGACATGATGTGAACGACCGCACCACCTGACGCGCGCGCCGCGGCCCCATCGGCCGCCACCGCACCCGGGCCCTTCCCCCAGCACGGGGAAGGGCCCCGCCGTGTCTACGGCTAGGCTCGACGCCATGTCTCGCATCGACGGCCGCACCCCCGAACAGCTCCGCCCCGTCACCATCGAACGCGGCTGGAGCAAACACGCCGAAGGCTCCGTCCTCGTCTCCTTCGGCGACACCAAGGTCCTCTGCACCGCCTCCGTCACCGAAGGCGTCCCCCGCTGGCGCAAGGGCAGCGGCGAGGGCTGGGTCACCGCCGAATACGCCATGCTCCCCCGCGCCACCAACACCCGCGGCGACCGCGAATCCGTCCGCGGCCGCATCGGCGGCCGCACCCACGAGATCAGCCGCCTCATCGGCCGCTCCCTGCGCGCCGTCATCGACTACAAGGCCCTCGGCGAGAACACCGTCGTCCTCGACTGCGACGTCCTCCAGGCCGACGGCGGCACCCGCACCGCCGCCATCACCGGCGCCTACGTCGCCCTCGCCGACGCCATCGGCTGGGCCCAGGCCAGGAAACTCGTCAAGCCCGGCCGCAAACCCCTCACCGGCACCGTCGCCGCCGTCTCCGTCGGCATCGTCGCCGGCGTGCCCCTCCTCGACCTCTGCTACGAGGAGGACGTCCGCGCCGACACCGACATGAACGTCGTCTGCACCGGCGACGGCCGCTTCGTCGAGGTCCAGGGCACCGCCGAGGCCGAACCCTTCGCCCGCGACGAGCTCAACGCCCTCCTCGACCTCGCCGTCACCGGATGCACCCAACTCGCCGCCGCCCAGCGCACCGCACTCGATACCCTCCTCGAAAGGTAAAGGGCACCCCAAGACCCGTGGTCGGCGCGAGCAACCGCGCCGACCGCCGCCGCGTCTGAAGGGATACGGGCGCACGGGCACCCCCCGCGCGCCCCGCCGACACACCGGGCCCCACCGGCCCGACGAAGGAGGGAACGATCCATGGCATCGAGCCGCCGACGCCGCACCGCAGCCGTCGCCGCCACCCTGGCGGCCGTCGCGCTGACCGCCGGACTCACCACCGGCTGCGACGCCGTCGACAAGGCCCTGGACTGCGTCCAGACCGCCGACGCCATCGCCGACAGCGTCACCGACATGCAGCAGGCCGTCGAGAACGCGGGCAACGACGTCACCCAGCTCGAGGAATCCCTCGACTCCATCGACAAGAACCTCACCGAGATCGGCGACAAGACCGACAACGCCGACGTCTCCAAGGCCGTCGACGACCTCGACAAGGCCGTCGACAACGTCCGCACCTCCGTCAGGAACGGCGACGCGACCCCCGACATCGGCCCCGTCACCGACGCCGCCGGCGAACTCACCAAGGTCTGCACCCCGTAACGACAGGCCGCGTCACGGCCCAGGGATACTGGGCCCATGACCCGCCTGATCCTCGCCACCCGCAACGCCGGAAAGATCACCGAGCTCCGCTCGATCCTCGCCGACGCGGGCCTGCCGCACGAACTCGTCGGCGCCGACGCCTACCCGGACGTCCCCGACGTCAAGGAGACCGGCGTCACCTTCGCCGAGAACGCCCTCCTCAAGGCCCACGCCCTCGCCCGGGCCACCGGCCTGCCCGCCGTCGCCGACGACTCCGGCCTCTGCGTCGACGTGCTCGGCGGCGCCCCCGGCATCTTCTCCGCCCGCTGGTCCGGCCGCCACGGCGACGACAAGGCCAACCTCGACCTCCTCCTCGCCCAGCTCTCCGACATCGCCGACGAACACCGCGGCGCGTACTTCGCGTGCGCGGCGGCCCTCGCGTTGCCGGACGGCACGGAGCGGGTCGTGGAGGGCCGCCTCAACGGCACCCTCCGCCACACCCCCGCCGGTACCAACGGCTTCGGCTACGACCCGATCCTCCAGCCCGAGGGCGAGACACGCACGTGCGCGGAGCTGACCCCGGAGGAGAAGAACGCGATCAGCCACCGGGGGAAGGCGTTCCGGGGGCTGGTACCGGTGGTGCGGGAGCTGCTGGGCTGAGCGACGGCTGAGGGGCCACCGATCGGCGGCCCCTCTGTCCGTGCGGCCGATGGGAGTCGAACCCACATGGGCAAATGCCCCGAGGCACCTAAAACCTCTGCTTATACCATTCAGCAACGGCCGCCTGCGGGGCCATGCTACCCGGCGAGCTGACGCTCCACGCCGGTTCCCGCCTCTGCGCCGGGCACCGGTGAGGGCGGGGCGGTTCGGGCGCAGCGGTCGCGGATCCCGGAAAGCGGAACGGCCTGTACCGGTGCTCCGTGCAGGCCGTTCCGCAAGGGCGGCCGGGTCAGATGCCCAAGTCCTTGATGATCTTGGCGACGTGGCCCGTCGCGCGGACGTTGTAGAGGGCGTGTTCGACCTTGCCCTCCTCGTCGACGACGATCGTGGAGCGGATGACGCCCATGTACGTCTTGCCGTAGTTCTTCTTCTCGCCGTACGCGCCGTAGGCGTCCAGGACCTTCTTGTCCGGGTCGGCGAGCAGGGTGACCTTCAGGTTCTCCTTCTCGCGGAACTTGGCGAGCTTCTCCGGGGCGTCCGGGGAGATGCCGATCACGTCGTACCCCGCCTCGGCCAGCACGTCGAGGTTGTCGGTGAAGTCGCACGCCTGCTTGGTGCAGCCGGGCGTCAGCGCCGCCGGGTAGAAGTAGACGATGACCTTGCGGCCCTTGTGGTCGGCCAGCGACACCTCGTTGCCGTCGGCGTCGGGCAGGGTGAAGGCGGGGGCCTCGTCCCCGGGCGTCAGGCGTGCGCTCATCGGTCTCGTCTCCTCGTACGTGCACTGCGTGGATCGGGTGCCGGGATCGAGGGTAACCGGGGGTCCTGACAGTGCGGCGCGGCCTGAAGCTGACAGACTGTCCGGCACAGGCAACACAGCGGATCGTGGAGGCGACACGGTGGCGGACACGGCGGACACCAGGACCCCGGCGCAGATCGAGGCGGACATCGCGCGTCGCCGTGCGGTGCTGGCGGAGACCCTGGACGAGATCGGGGTGCGGGTGCACCCGAAGACGATCGTGGGGGACGCGAAGGCAAGGGTCGTGTCGAACGTGGACCACACGCTGGGGCGCGCCTATGTGGGCGTCAACCGTGTGGTGAGCGATGTGAAGGCGCAGTTCGTGGACGAGACGGGGTCGCCGCGGCTGGAGCGGGTGGTCCCGGTGGGGCTGCTGGTGGTGGGAGTCGTGGGGCTGCTGGCCCTGGGTACCCGTAAGCGGCGCCGCTGAGGTGAGGGTCCGACGGTCCCCCTCCCGCGTGCGCCCGTTGTCGAGGCAGGTAGGTTTCAGGCTGTGAGCGCCAACAGAAACGACAGTTCCCAGCACGACAAGCTGCCGATCCGGATGCTGCACGACCGTGTGCTCGTGCGGCAGGAGACCGGTGAGGGTGAGCGGCGTTCGGGGGGCGGCATTCTGATTCCCGCGACGGCGGCGGTGGGCCGTCGGCTGGCCTGGGCCGAGGTGGTCGCGGTGGGTCAGAACGTGCGGACGGTGGAGCCCGGTGACCGGGTGTTGTTCGACCCGGAGGACCGTGCGGAGGTCGAGGTGCGCGGGACGGCGTACGTGCTGATGCGGGAACGTGATCTGCACGCCGTGGCCGCGGACCGTTTCGAGGGGTCGGAGGACTCGACCGGCCTGTACCTGTAGTTCCCGTTGTTCGGAGGGCCGGTGACGGGTGTCACCGGCCCTTTTCGTGTGGTCGGCTACCGTGGGAGGTCCTGTGCGGTCCCGCCGCGCGGGCCCCGACGAGACGCGCCGTACCGGGGTGAAGGCAAAGACGACGCACCCCCGTTTCGCTGTCGTGTCCCGGAGGTGCCGTCATGGCCTGGGTTCTGCTGGTGGTCGCCGGTCTGCTGGAGGTCGGCTGGTCGGTCGGCATGAAGTACACGGACGGTTTCACCCGTCTGTGGCCGAGCGTGCTGACGGGCGCCGGCATCGTGACGAGCATGCTGCTGCTGTCGTACGCGGCGCGGACGCTGCCGATCGGGACGGCGTACGGCGTGTGGGTGGGGATCGGCGCGGCCGGGGCGGCGGTGCTGGGCATGGTGGTGCTGGGGGAGCCGGTGACCGCCGCCCGGATCTTCTTCATCTGTCTGCTGCTGGTGGCCGTGGTGGGTCTGAAGGCGACCTCGGGTCACTAGGGGCGACTAGTTCCAGCGGCGTCCGTCGAGGGCGCCGCTGAGTCCGCCGGGGCCGGGGAGTTCGTCGCGGTTGGAGCCGTCGTCGGTGCTGCCGCCGCCGGTGGTGTCCCCGGCGCCGCCCGTGCCGGTGCCGCCGCCGTCGCCGGTGCCGCCGGTGGGGGAGCCGGTGGTGGTGCCGCCGGTGGAGTCCTGCTCTTCGCTCTCCGTGCCGTCGTCGTCGCTGCTGCTCCCGCTGTCCTCGGGGGCGCCGCTGTCGGTGTCCTCGTCGTCGGGGGCGGCGGAGGCGGAGGAGGGGTCGCCGGAGGAGGACGGTCCGCCGCTGGAGTCGGGGGCGGGGGGCTGGCTCTCGTCGGCGCCGGGCTGGAGCCGCAGGCTGAAGGAGCTGACGGGTTCGCCGTCGAGGGCGTCGCGGGTGTACTGGCCCCAGATCTCGGCGGGGGCGCCGCCGCCGTTGACGCGGGGCAGGCCCATGGCGCCGTAGAGGGACTTGTGGCCGGCGGTGACGGGGTCCTGGCCCATGACGGCGACGACGGTGGCGAGCTCGGGGGTGTAGCCGGCGAACCAGGCGGCGGTGTCCTCCTCGGCGGTGCCTGTCTTGCCGGCGGCGGGGCGTCCGGAGGTCTGTGCGGCGGTGGCGGTGCCCTTCTCGACGACGCCCTTGAGGACGGACGTGGTGGTGTCGGCGGCCTCACGGCTGACGGCCTGCCGGGTCCGCCGGTCGGGGAGGGCGACGTCGCGGCCGTTGTGGGTGACCTTCTCGACGAGGGTGTACGGCGTGTGCTTGCCGTGGTTGGCGAGGGTCGCGTACGCCTGCGCCATGTCGAGGACGCTGGCGTTGGCGACGCCGAGGGCGATGGAGGGTCCGGCGCCGTCGAGGTCGGGGGTGTCGGGGGAGAGTCCGAGGTCGACGGCGGTCTGGCGGACCTTGTCGGGGCCGACGTCGACGGCCATCTGGGCGTAGACGGCGTTGACGGACTTGTCGGTGGCCTCGGCGACGGTGATGTCGCCGTAGTCCTCGTGGTCCTCGTTCTCGGGCGCGTAGCGGGGGCCGGCCCAGCCCTGGACGGGGCGTTCGCTGGTGCCGTCGTAGCGGGTGCCCGGGGTGATGCGGCGGCCGTCCTGGGTGCGGGAGCCGTTCTCGACGGCGGCGGTGAAGACGAACGGCTTGAAGGAGGAGCCGACCTGGAAGTCCCGGCGGGTGGCGTTGGGGGTGTACTGCTTGACGTAGTCGATGCCGTTGTACATCGCCACGACCTTGCCGGTCTTGGGTTCGACGGAGGCGCCGCCGGCGCGGACGTAGGTGTCGACCTTGCGGTTCTCCTGGTCGAGGCGGTCCATGAGGTTGTCGTTGACGGACTCGACGAAGGCGTCCTGCTTGCTCTTCTGCAGGGTGGTGGTGATGCGGTAGCCGCCGGTGTCGAGGGAGGCCTCGTCGACGATCTTGTTGTCGGTGAGGTGCTGCTTGACGACGTTGACGATGTAGCCGCGCTGCCCGGACATGCCGGTGGAGTGGGTGGTCCGCTTGGGCACGGGGAAGGTGAGGCGGGCGCGTTCGGCAGGGTCGAGCCAGCCTTCGTCGACCATGCCGTCGAGGACGTAGTTCCAGCGCTTCTCGACGAAGGCCCGGTTCTCGGGGTGGGCGATCACGTCGTACTGGCTGGGGGCGTTGACGAGGGCGGCGAGGTAGGCGGCGCGTCCGGCGTCGAGTTCGGAGGCGTCCATGTCGTAGTAGGCGTGGGCGGCGGCCTGGATGCCGTAGGCGCCGCGGCCGAAGAAGCTGGTGTTGAGGTAGCCCTCGAGGATCTCGTCCTTGGACTGGTTGCGGTCCAGCTTGATGGCGATGAAGAACTCCTTCACCTTGCGGGTGACGGTCTGCTCCTGGCGCAGGTAGTAGTTCTTCACGTACTGCTGGGTGATGGTGGAGCCGGACTGCTTGCCCTTGCCGGTGACGGTGTTCCACGCGCCGCGGACCATGGCCTGGGGGTCGACGGCGGACTCGGTGTAGAAGTCGCGGTCCTCGGCGGCGAGGACGGCGTGCTGGGCGTCCTCGGAGATCTGGGAGAGCGTGACGTTCTCCCGGTTGACCTCGCCGTCGCGGGCGATGACGGAGCCGTCGGCGTAGAGGTAGACGTTGGCCTGCTGGGTGGCGAGGGCGTTGGCGGCGGGGATCTGGACGAGGGCGTAGCCGAGGAGGAAGCCGCCGACGACGAGCAGTGCGGTGACGAGGAACGCGCCGAGGGTCATGCGCCAGGTGGGGACGAGGCGGCGCCAGCCGGTGCGGCGGGCCTTGAGGGCGGCGCGGCGTTCCTCCCGGGCGGCCTTCTTCGCGGAGGCGCCGGTTCTCGCGGGGGCGGGGCCGGTCCCGCTGTCCCCGTCGGATTCATCCGTTCGTGGGAGGGCGGCTTCGTCCGTCCGTGGGTCGTCCGGTGCGCCGTCGGCGTCGTGGGCCTCGCCGCCGTTCCTCCCCCGCGGGGCGTCGGCCGCCTGAGGCTCGTGCGATGCCCACCCCGGGCGGGGCTTCTTCGGCTGCGGCTCGTCGCTCATGTCGTGCACGGACTCCTGATTCGCCTTGTTCGTTCCCGTACGCCTCATGCGTAGGCGTACGCGTCGTGTGTGCGCGTACGCCTGGTGCGTGCCTCTTATTGAAGACTGTCGCATCCGTCGCCGCCTTCGCCGGGCGGCGACGCGCCTCGCGCGCCCTGCGGCTTCCCGCCCGTACGGCCGCGCCGGGTGTTCACCTGACCGGAGGACGGGCCGGAAAACCCGTGGCGGCTCATCTGCCTCGCGGACTAGGCTCCTGCGCTTCGGTGTCCGCGGCGGAAAGGGGAGGAAGAGGTGGGTTCGGCACGGTTGTACCTGGCCGTGGCGGCCCGGGGCTTCCGGCGGTACGCGTCGTACCGGGCGGCGACCGCGGCCGGTGTGTTCACCAACACGGTGTTCGGGCTGATCCTCGTCTACACGTATCTGGCCCTGTGGGACGAGCGTCCCCACCTCGGCGGGTACGACCAGGCGCAGGCGGTGACGTACGTGTGGCTGGGGCAGTGCCTGTTCGCGGCGCTGGCGCTGCAGGGCGGCGGTGTCGAGCAGGAGCTGATGGAGCGGATCCGCACCGGTGACATCGCGGTGGACCTGTACCGGCCGGCGGATCTGCAGCTGTGGTGGCTGGCGAGCGACCTGGGGCGGGGGGTGTTCCAGCTGCTGGGGCGGGGTGTGGTGCCGTTCCTGGTGGGCGGGCTGTTCTTCCCGACGGCGCTGCCCACGCGGTTCGACGTGTGGGCGTCCTTCGGCGTGGCGCTGGCGCTGGCGGCGGTGGTGAGCTTCGCGATCCGCTATCTGGTGGCGCTGAGTGTGTTCTGGCTGCTGGACGGTACGGGCGTCAACCAGGCGATGATGATCCTCGGGGTGTTCTTCTCGGGCATGGTGCTGCCGCTGAACGTCTTTCCCGGAGGGTTCGGCGAGGTCGCGCGGGCGCTGCCGTGGGCGGCGCAGCTTCAGGTGCCGGCGGACGTGCTGATGGGGGAGACGGGCGCGGCGGGGGCGCTGGCGTTCCAGGCGGTGTGGGCGGTGGTGCTGCTGGCGGCGGGCCGGCTGGTGCAGTCGGCGGCCACGCGCCGGGTGGTGGTGCAGGGTGGCTGAGCGCGGCGCGGTGCTGGAGGGGCTGCGGGCCTACCGGATGATCGCCGGGATGTGGGTGCGGTCCGGGATGACCTACCGGGCGTCCTTCGTGTTCACGCTGTTCGGGAACCTGGTGATGACGGGCCTGGACTTCGTGGGGATCCTGCTGATGTTCTCGCACGTCGACTCCCTGGCCGGCTGGTCGCTGCCGGAGGTGGCGTTCCTGTACGGGGCGTCGGTGACGTCGTTCGGGATCGCGCATCTGGCGGCCGGTTCGATGCCGCAGCTGGGGTCACGGATCCGGGACGGCTCCTTCGACGTGCTGCTGGTGCGGCCCGTTCCGGTGCTGGCGCAGGTCGGCGGGGACCGCTTCTCGGTGCGCCGGCTGGGGCGGGCCGTGCAGGGCGGGGCGGTGCTGGGCTGGGCGCTGGTGGCGGCGGACATCGACTGGACGGTGTCGCGGGTGCTGCTGGTGCCGTTGATGGTGCTCGCGGGTGCGGCGATCTTCGTGGCGTTGTTCGTGGCGGGCGCGGCGTTCCAGATCTACGCGCAGGACGCGGCGGAGGTGCAGAACGCGTTCACGTACGGCGGGACGACGATGCTGCAGTATCCGCCGGCGGTGTTCGGCAAGGACCTGGTGCGCGGGGTGACGTTCGTGCTGCCGCTGGCCTTCGTCAACTGGGTGCCCGCCGCGCACGTGCTGGGGCGCCCGTACCCGCTGGCGCTGCCGGGGTGGACGGCGTTCGTGTCGCCGCTGGTGGCGGCGGGGTGCTGTGCGCTCGCGGGGCTGGTGTGGCGGACGGGGCTCAGGTCGTACAGGAGCGTGGGGAGTTGAGAGGGCCGATGCACACGACAGTGGAGCCGGGTCCCGGTGCCGGACCGGAGGCGTTCATCGAGCTGGACCGGGTCGAGAAGGTCTTCGACGTGCGCCGGCGCAAGGGGCTGCTGCGGCGAGAGCGGCACCAGGTGCGCGCCGTGGACTCGATCTCCTTCACGGTGGGGCGCGGCGAGATGGTCGGCTACATCGGGCCGAACGGCGCCGGGAAGTCGACGACGATCAAGATGCTGACCGGCATCCTCACGCCGAGCGGCGGGCGGCTGAGGGTCGCTGGCATCGATCCGTCGCGGGAGCGGACCCGGCTGGCGCACCGCATCGGGGTGGTGTTCGGGCAGCGCACCACCCTGTGGTGGGACCTGCCGCTGATCGACTCGTACAAGCTGATGCACCGCATGTACCGCATCCCCGACGCCCGCTACCGGGAGAACCTCGCGCGGCTGGTCGAACTGCTCGACCTGGGTGATCTGCTGGAGGTGCCGGTGCGGCAGCTGTCGCTGGGGCAGCGGATGCGCGGGGACATCGCGGCGGCGCTGCTGCACGACCCGGAGGTGCTGTACCTGGACGAGCCGACGATCGGCCTGGACGTCGTCTCCAAGACCCGGGTGCGGGAGTTCCTGCGGCAGGTGAACGCCGAGCGCTCCACGACCGTCCTGCTGACCACGCACGACCTCCAGGACATCGAGCAGGTCTGCTCCCGTGTGATGGTCATCGACCACGGCCGGCTGGTGTACGACGGGGCGCTCGCCGGTCTGCACGAGGTGGGGGAGGGCGAGCGGACGCTGGTGGTGGACCTGGAGCGGGAGTGCCCGCCGGTGGAGGTGCCCGCTCCCGCGCGTGTGGTGCGGGTGGACGGGCCCCGGCAGTGGGTGGCGTTCCCCGCGTCGGAGCCGGCGGCCGGGCTGGTGACGCGGATCGCCGAGCGCTACCCGCTCGTCGACCTGTCGGTGCGGGAACCGGACATCGAGGCGGTCATCGCGCGGATGTACGCGGAGCGGGCCGGGCGGGCGCCCACGCAGTCCTCGTAGCCGTGTGACGGGGACAACTCGTAGGCTGCTGGGTATGACCGACGACGCACCCGCCCCGGACCTCCGCGCCTCCGACGCCGACCGTGAACGGGTCGCCGAAGTCCTCCGGGACGCCCTCGCCGAGGGCCGCCTGGACATGGAGGAGTTCGAGGAGCGGCTGGACGCCACCTACCAGGCGCGCACCTACGGGGAACTGGCCCCCCTCACCCGTGACCTGCCCGCGTCGGGCACGGCGGTCGCGCCCTCCGTGTCGCTGACGAAGGACCCGGCGACGGGCGGCGGTTGGGCGGACCGGATCGTCGGCGGGGACGAGTCGGGGACGTCGACCTGGGCGGTCGCCGTGATGAGCGGCTTCCAGCGCAAGGGCCGGTGGACGGCGCCGCGGCGGTTCAACTGCTTCGCCTTCTGGGGCGGCGGCGAGATCGACCTGCGCGAGGCGAACTTCGCGGACCGTGAGGTCGTCGTCAACGCCGTCGCGATCATGGGCGGCGTCGATGTGATCGTGCCGCCGGGCGTGGAGGTCGTGGTGCGCGGCGTCGGCATCATGGGCGGCTTCGACCACCGTGAGGAGGGCGTGCCGCCCGAGCCGGGCGCCCCGCGCGTGATCGTCACCGGGCTCGCCTTCTGGGGCGGCGTCGGCGTGCAGCGCAAGCTGCCGCGCGCCGAGCGGCAGCGGCTGCGCGAGGAACGACGGCGGGAGAAGCAGGCGCTCAAGGAGGAGCGGCGGCGGGAGCACCTGGAGCGAGCCGAGCGGCAGCGGCGGGAGCATCTGGACAGCGCCGAGCGGCACATCCGGGAGCTTGAGGAGTCGCGGCGTCCGCACGACCCGCTGAATCTGCACGGCCCGCACCAGGAGCGGGAGCGGCGGCCCGGGGAACGCTGACCGCGCTCACCGGTCCCGGCGCCGGTCACAGCCGGGCCGGCGCCCCGCCCTTCAGCGCCTTCAGCTCGAACGTCTGCGCCATGCGCGCGTAGCCGTCGTCACTGGGGTGCAGTCCGTCCCCGGAGTCGTAGCCGGCCCGGAAGCGGCGGGGGTCGTACCCGTCCCGCACCGCCTCGTCGAAGTCCACGACCTCGTCGAACACCCCGCCGTCGCGGATCTCCTCGTTGACCCGCTGCCGTACGTCCTCGCCGTACGGGGTCCAGCCGTGGTGCCCGCGGTACGGCATCAGCGTCGCCCCGACGACCTTGATCCCCCGCGCGTGCGCCCGCTCGGCCAGGGCCGTCAGCCCGCGCAGGATCCGCTCCGGGTCGGCGGTGTCCGGCGCGCGGAGGATGTCGTTGACGCCGAGCGCGACGACCACGACCCGGACGTTCGCGCGGCCCAGCACGTCCCGGTCGAAGCGGCGCGGCGCGCTGGGGTTGCGCGGCGGCCGGCCGGGCCCGTCGGCGAGGACGCGGTTCCCGCTGAGCCCGAGGTTGACGACGCTGTAGCGGGGGAGGTCCCGGCCGGAGGCGAGGGGCGAGCGCAGCCGGCCGGACAGCACGTCGGGCCAGCGGGCGTCGGCGCCGACGGTGGCGGTGATGCCGTCGGTGAGGGAGTCGCCGAGGACGACGACCGTGCCCTCGGAGTCGTCGCTGAACACGTCCAGCGCGGTGACGTACCGCCATACGGTGCTCTGCCCGTTGTAGGCGGCCCCGGTGCTGTCGCGGGTGTGCTCGCCCTCGGCGACCCACGAGATCTGCCGGGCGTGCTCGTGGTACGTCACCGGGCCCGAGGGGACGGGGGAGTACGTGCTGATCAGCGCGTGCGCGTCGCGCGGGATCGGGACGCGCACGGCGTCGCTGACCACCTGTCCGCCCGCCGGGACGACGACCGACGGGCT
Organism: Streptomyces werraensis; assembly: GCA_014656175.1. GTDB lineage: Bacteria > Actinomycetota > Actinomycetes > Streptomycetales > Streptomycetaceae > Streptomyces > Streptomyces werraensis. The sequence continues at coordinate 1,000,942 of BNBX01000001.1, read as the reverse complement.
GCCGGCGAAGGTGAGGGGCCGCATGGTGCCGGCGAGCGCGGCGGCGGTGTCCGGGCCGGCGGAGACGGCGACCGACGCGTGCGTGAGGGTGAGCGGGGCGCGGCCGTAGAGGTTGGACAGGGTGACACGGGCGCGGGTGCCGCCGGCGGTGGTGTGGACGACGTTGCGCACGGACCGGCCGGCGAACCCCGCGGTCTGCGTGCCGGGCTCGCCGCCGCCGGGCGCGGTCGCCCAGGCGGTGACCCAGGTACCGGCGGAGGCGGGCGCGACGGGGTTCCCGGCCCCGCCGCCGTCACGGGCCGGGGTGTCCCGCCCGCGCAGGCCGTCGGCGGACACCCCGACGAAGATCACGGCGGACACGGCGAGCACGGCCGCGAGCACCGCGGCCAGCAACGCCGCGTACCGTCCGGGCCGCCGCTGCGGGGCGGGGGGCTGCGGTGTGCGCGGCCCCACCGCCGTGTCCCCGTCACGGGTCATGCTGTTCTGTTCTCCTCGGGAAGCGGGAGCCGCTCGGGGCTCCGTCCGTCGCACCATGGTGGGTCAGGGCGGGGGAGGCCGGGTGCGGGACGCGGCCGAAGATCGTCCGGGCGGACCCGGACGGGCCCGGGACGAGACCGGGCGTGACCTGGGACCGGCCGCGGGGACGGGCCCCGCGCGGGCCTTCGGGTGGTCGGTCCGCGTGGCCCGGGGTGTCCGGGCCGGCCCGGGGTACCTCTAGGTGACGTCCCTGGACGATCCCCCCACGGACAGACGCCGGGAACTCCTGTTCCGTTCCAGGAGTCGGTCAGGAAGGGACAATGTGTGAGAGATCACCGAACGGGTGGAGCGGATGGAACGGACTGATACGGCAGACACCGAGGGCCGGGACGCCGCCGGGCAGCATGCCCGCACCGGTGCCGCCACGAACCGCGCGATGACGACGTTCAGCCCCGCGGACGAGGAGAAGCAGCGCGGGGTGCGCCGGATGAAGCTCACGGCGACCGGCCTGCTGCTGTTCGTCGCCCTCGTGTACGTCCTCGCCGAGTGGGCCTCCCACCAGGGCGCCGGCGCCTGGGCGGGGTACGTGGCCGCGGCGGCGGAGGCGGGCATGGTGGGCGCGCTGGCCGACTGGTTCGCCGTCACCGCGCTCTTCCGGCACCCGCTGGGCCTGCCCATCCCGCACACGGCGATCATCCCCACCAAGAAGGACCAGCTCGGCACGGCCCTCGGCGACTTCGTCGGGGAGAACTTCCTCTCGGAGGACGTCGTGCGCCGACGCCTCCGCGCCGTCGGCATCGGCGCAAGACTCGGCGCCTGGCTCTCCGTCCCCGAGCATGCCGACCGCGTCACCGCCGAGGCGTCGGCGGCCCTGCGCGGCGCGCTGACCGTGCTGCGCGACTCGGACGTGCAGGCGGTCGTCGGGGAGGCGATCACGCGCCGGGCCAACGCCCAGGAGGTCGCGCCCGGCATGGGCAAGATGCTGGAGCGGATCGTCGCCGACGGCGCCCACAAACGCGCGGTGGACGTCGTCGTCACCCGCGCCCACGACTGGCTCGTGCTGCACAGCGACGCCGTGATGGACGCGGTGCACGGCGGCGCCCCCGGCTGGACGCCCAAGTTCGTGGACCGCAAGGTCGGCGAGCGCGTCTACAAGGAGCTGCTGCGCTTCGTCACCGAGATGCGGGACATGCCGAGCCACCCCGCGCGCGGGGCCCTGGACCGCTTCCTCACGGACTTCGCGACCGACCTCCAGTCCGACACCGACACCCGCGCGCGCGTCGAGCGCCTCAAGGGCGACATCCTGGGCCGCAGCGAGGTGCAGGACCTGATCGCGTCCGCCTGGACGGCCGTACGGGGCATGATCGTCTCGGCGGCGGAGGACGAGCGCAGCGAACTGCGGCTGCGGCTGCGGGCGTCGCTGCTGTCGCTGGGCGCCCGCATGTCGCTCGAGCCGAAGCTCCAGGGCAAGGTCGACGGCTGGCTGGAGAGCGCCGCAGTGTACGTGGTGACCACCTACCGCAAGGAGATCACCTCGCTGATCACGGACACGGTGGCGAGCTGGGACGCGGAGCACACGACGAAGAAGATCGAGGCCAACATCGGCCGCGACCTGCAGTTCATCCGCATCAACGGCACGGTGGTCGGCTCGCTCGCGGGCCTGCTGATCTACACGGTGTCACGGGCGCTGGGGGCGTAGGGGGCAGAGGCGTCGCGCGGTCCGGCCCCTGGGACGTCCGGCCCCTGAGGCGTCCGGGGCCGTACCGGCCGCGGACCGGCCGCGGACCGGCCGGGCGTGAAAGCGGCCGGCGCGGGGCACACGAGGTTCACTTCGTCGAGGAGGGAGCCCATGGCCACCGCGCAGTCCGGGACCGGACGCACCATCACCACCAGAATCCCCGCCCGCCTGGACCGCCTGCCGTGGTCCCGCTGGCACTGGTCCGTCGTCATCGGCCTCGGCACCGTATGGATCCTCGACGGGATGGAAGTCACCGTCGTCGGGAACATCGCGGCCCGTCTGTCGGAGCCCGGCAGCGGACTGCCCATCACCTCCGGCGAGGTCACCGGCATCTCCGCCGCCCTCTACGTCACGGGCGCCTGCCTGGGCGCCCTCTTCTGGGGCCGGCTCACCGACATCTACGGCCGCAAGAAGCTGTTCCTGATCACCCTGGCCGTCTATCTGGGCGCGACGGCGATGACCGCCCTGTCCTTCGACACCTGGTGGTTCTTCCTCTTCCGCTTCCTCACCGGCTTCGGCATCGGCGGCGAGTACGCGGCCATCAACTCCGCGATCGACGAGCTGATCCCGGCGCAGTACCGGGGCCGCGTGGACCTGCTCATCAACGGCAGCTACTGGCTCGGCGCGGTCGCCGGCGCGCTGCTGTCGATCGTCGCCCTGAACACCTCGATCTTCCCGGCGGACGTCGGCTGGCGCCTCACCTTCGCCCTGGGCGCGGTCCTCTCCCTGGTCATCCTGCTCGTACGGCGGCACGTCCCGGAGAGCCCGCGCTGGCTGCTGATCCACGGCCGCGACGAGGAGGCCGAGCGGATCGTCGCCGGCATCGAGGAACGCGTCACGGCCGACGGCGGCAAGGAACTGCCGGCCGCCGACGGCGAGATGACGATCCACCAGCGCAGCCGCACCACGTTCACCGAGATCGCCCGGACGGTCTTCGGCCGCTACCGCAGGCGCTCCACCCTCGGCTTCGCCCTGTTCATCGGGCAGGCGTTCCTCTACAACGCGATCACGTTCGGCTTCGGGGCGATCCTCACGCAGTTCTTCGACGTGCCGTCCGGGAACACCGGCTACTACTTCGCGGTCATCGCGGCCGGCAACTTCCTCGGCCCGCTGCTGCTCGGCAAGCTGTTCGACACGGTCGGCCGCCGCATCATGATCTCCGGCACCTACGTGCTGTCCGGCGCGCTGCTGTTCGGCACGGCGTGGCTGTTCGACCGCGGCTCGCTCACCGCGGCGACGATGACGGCGTGCTGGTGCGTGGTGCTGTTCTTCGCCTCCGCCGGCGCGTCCAGCGCCTACCTCACGGTCTCCGAGATCTTCCCGATGGAGACCCGGGCCATGTCCATCGCCTTCTTCTACGCGATCGGCACCGCCGCCGGCGGTATCAGCGGCCCGCTGCTGTTCGCCGAGCTGACCGGCACCGGCAAGGTCGGCGACACGGTGCTCGCGTTCCAGATCGGCGCGGGGCTGATGGTCGCGGCGGGTGTCGTCGCGGCGCTGCTCGCGGTGAACGCGGAGCGGCGGTCGCTGGAGGACATCGCGGCGCCGCTGTCGGCGGCCGAACCGCAGCAGGCGGTGGCCCGTCCCTGAGGGACGGGCTCCTGACGGCCGCCTTCGACGGGGGTGCGGCCGGCGGAGGCTCAGCCTCGCCGGTCGGCCACCGCCCACGACGCGAGGGCGACCGCGCCGGCCACCGAGAACACGGCCGGCCAGGCGCCGACCTTCTTCGCCAGCGGGTGCGACCCGGCGAAGGCGGCCACGTACGCCGCCGACAGCACACCGGCCGCCGTGCCGCCGGCCCGCTCGCGCCACTGCTGGGCGGCGGCGACCCCGGCGGCGGCGAGCACGACCCCGCCGAGCTGCCGCTTACGGGTCCAGCGGGCCACGCCGTACCCGCCGACGAGCCCGCTCGCGGCCACGACCGAACTGGGAACCTTCGCCATGCCTGCTGCCTCCTGCCACTGCGCCCCGCGCGGGGCGCGGAAACCTCGGATCTCCGAGGCTAACGCGCCCGGCGCCGCCCCCTCCCACCAGCCCCGGAGCGAACGCCCGCGCAAAACTGAGTCGGGGGTTGTCAACTTTCCAGCGGGTGGGTTATATAAGGAAGTGATCCGTAGGGCATCGCACAAGCGGCTTCACGGAGAGGAGTGGACTGTGATGCTCATGCGTACCGACCCGTTCGCCGAGTTCGACCGACTCACGCGGCAGGCCTTCGGCCCGGCCACCCGCACCTCGGCGATGCCGATGGACGCCTACCGGGCAGGGGACGACTTCATCGTCCACTTCGACATCCCCGGCATCGACCCGGAGTCCATCGAGCTCGACGTCGAGCGCAACGTCCTGAACGTCCGTGCCGAGCGCCGCTCGCCGGCCCCCGAGGACGCGGACGTGGTGGTCTCCGAGCGTCCGACCGGCCACTTCAGCCGGCAGCTGTTCCTCGGCGACACCCTGGACACCGAGCGCATCGACGCGAAGTACGACGCGGGTGTCCTGACCCTGCGCATCCCGGTGGCCGAGGCGGCCAAGCCGCGCCGCATCCAGATCACGGGCGGCGACAGCCGCAAGCAGATCGTCGGCTGACACCCGCGCGCCCCTTCCACGCGTCCCGCGGATCCCCCTCCCGCGGGACGCGTCCACGCGCCGTACACCCCCGGTGGGGGACACGACACCGGACCCCCTTGAGAACCGAATACCGCAGCAGGAGAGGAGCTTCGGATGACCACGCTGACGCCGCAGAAGCCCGCGATCCCGCAGCCGGGAGGCACCATCACCCCGGCGCCCGCGCCGCGCCCGGCACAGGACCCCGCCTGGCGTGAACTCGTCGACGCCGTGCGGGAGGCCGGGCAGTACCCGACGCGGTCGGAGGCGGAGAGCGTCACCCGCATCGTCCTGTCCGCCCTCGGCGGCCACGTCGTCGGGGACGAGCGCGTCGACCTGGCCCGCGCCCTGCCCGAGGAGGCCGCGCGGGTCGTCGCCTCGCAGATCCCGGCGACGCGCCGGCTGACGGCGTCCGAGTTCGTCGACTCGGTGGCGGCCCGTATCGAGGGCGCGACCCCGGCGACGGCCCGCTGGGACGTCAGCTCCGTGCTCAGCGTCCTGCCGCCGCTGGTCGGCGACGAGCTGGTGACGCGCATCCTGCACCAGCTCCCGTCCGGCTACGCCCTCCTGTTCGGCCGGGCGGAGCTGACACCGGCGGCGTGACGGCCACGCCGTAGCTCCCCTTCCTCACCGGCGAGCGCCCCCGTGCCCGACACGGCGCGGGGGCGCTCGCCGCGCGAGGGCGAGTGCGCCCGTACGCTCGCGCCGAGCCTGAAGCGTACGATCGTACGCATGACGACGGACTACTTCGCGGGGGATCCGCGCACGAACCTGGAGCGGATGCTCGCGGGCGACCCGTACATCGCCGACGACCCGGAGATCGGCCGCCGGCTGGAGCGCGCGATGCGGCTCGCCGCCCGCTACCAGGCCACCTACCTGGAGGAGCGGGACCAGGCGAAGGCGGTCCTGGCCGAACTCCTCGGCTCGGTCGGCGAGGACGTCGAGATCCGCCCGCCGCTCCACGTCGACTACGGAAGCAACATCACCGTCGGCGCCCGCACCTTCGTCAACTACCACCTCACCGCGCTGGACGTCGCCGCCATCACCATCGGCGAGGACTGCCAGATCGGCCCGAACGTCCAACTGCTCACGCCCACCCACCCGGTGGAGCCGCAGCCGCGCCGCGACAAGCTGGAGGCGGCGCGCCCCATCACCATCGGGGACAACGTGTGGATCGGCGGCGGCGCGATCGTCTGCCCCGGCGTGACCATCGGCGACAACTCGGTCATCGGCGCGGGCGCGGTGGTCACCAAGGACATCCCGGCGAACGTCGTGGCGGTCGGCAACCCGGCCCGCCCGGTCCGCTCCCTCTGAGCGTATGGCCACCGGACACACCGACCCCCGCCGCCGCGAACGGATTCTCGCGGCGGCGCTCGACCTGGTCGCCGAGGAGGGAGTCGCCGGCGTCTCCCACCGCAAGATCGCCGCCCGCGCAAGGGTGCCGCTCGGCTCGATGACGTACCACTTCACCGGCATCGACGAGCTGCTGCTGGAGGCGTTCACGGGGTACGCCGACCACGTGGCCGCCGTCTTCGAACGGCATCTCGCGGGCGCCGCGACCCCTGAGGAGGCCCGCGAGGCGGTCACCGGCCTGATCCACACCCTCTCGGAAGGCCCGCGCCGCGACCTGATCCTGGTGCAGGAGCTGTACACGCTGGCGGCACGCAGGGAGCCGTACCGCGCGCTGTGCGTCCGGTGGATGCGCCGCAGCCGCGCCCTGCTGGAAACCCACTTCCCGCCGGACACGGCCCGCCGGCTGGACGCGCTGATCGAGGGCCTCACCCTCCACCGCGCCCTGGACGACGACCCGCCGGACCTGTCGGTGACGCGGGAGGCGGTGGCGAGGATCACGGAGGGCTGACGGGCGGCCCCCGGCGTCATCGTTGCTTCGCGGCGTTGGTGTCCGCGCCCGCCCCGCCTCCGCCCGGGCCACTTCGGCGTCGTACCGGTCGGCGTCGAAGCGCGGATCGAGCAGCCGGGCGCGGGCGCGCACGGCCCTCCCGCGGGGACCTCCCGGTCCGACCACTGCGGTACGGCGCGTGCGGCGGCACCGGCGGCCTGGCCAAGATCGGCCTCGGCGCGTCGGTGGCGTTCACCGGCCGCGCCGAGTGAGCCAGGCGCAGCCCGGGGCGGGCACGGAAGCCGCGCCCACCCGGGACCCGGCTCAGAGCCGCCGGTAGTAGACCGCGGTCGGCAGCGCCGTGCACCCGAGGCGCTCGTAGAGGGCGCGGGCGGGTGCGTGGAAGGGGTCGCCGCCGGTGCCGATCTCGACGACCTCGGCGCCGAGACTCCGCATCTGCGCGAAGGCGTGCTCGCACAGGGCGGCGCCGACGTGGTGGCGGCGGTGCCGCGGGGAGACGGCGAGGTGACTGATGCTGCCGTTCCGGCGTCCGGGGGCGACGCTCCACGCCACGTAGCCGGCGATGCCGCTGCCGTCGCCGGTCTCGGCGACCGCGACGTACCTGTGCCGTTCGGGCGCGTGAAGTCCGGGGACCTCCCGACGGTAGTCGTCGCGCCAGTCGCCGTGCTGGTTGGCGAAGACGGCCTCGCCCACCAGAGGGCGGAAGGAGTCCTCGTAGAACGGCCGGAACGTCTCGATGGTCAGGTCGGTCAGGGCCGCGAGGTCCTGCGGGGTGTACGCGCGGATGCGCATGGGAGTGTGCCTTTCGGGCTGAGGGCTGGACGCCCGGGTGGGAAGGGGGCATCGGTCGGCCCGCTCCCGGCCGTGACCCGGCGACGGCGAGCGGGGCCCTCAGCGACGCGTGCGAAAGGCGGCGAAGCACTCCATGGCGCCAGCGTAACGCCGGGCGGGTGCGCGACGCCCGGGGTTTTCGCAGCCCTTGCACCCCGTACTCCGCACCGGATCCACGGCCGTACGTCCGGTCGCCCGGCCGCCCCCGCTCAGTCCGGGAGCGCCGCCTCCCACACCCACGAGGTCCGGCGAGGAAGGCCGTCGAGGTCGCCGCGGCCGGTGCACCACAGGAGCAGCACCCGGGCCGGGTCCCCGGGCGGAGCGGCCGGGAAGAGCCGGTCGAGTACCGCCCCGCTCAGTTCGGCGGGCGGCAGCCGGTCCACCGACAGGCCCTGCGTGATGTCGTAGGTGTGCGGGAGGGTCTCGGCGACGCCCATCGCGGCGAAGCCCGTGGGATCGCACGACCCCGGTGCCAGGCCCGCGCGTCCGGGCCGGCGGTGGCCGGCGCGCTGCTCAGCAGCCCGCCGCAGGCGGTGACGGACTGGAGAGCACCTCGGCCGGCGAAGCGGGAGGGACGCACGGTCAGGTCGACGGGGAGGAGGTAGGCGTCGGTGGGGCGCGCACGCGCCGCGAGCTGCCCGGCGTAGGCCGGAAGGTCGTGCCCGATATGGGCGGCCGTCTGCCAACAGGTCCACCCGAGCGTCCCGGCCGGCACCGTCCAGGCGTCGGCGGTGGGCGGTCCGAGGACCCGCAGCATCGCCGCCACTGCGGCGTCCACGTCCTCGTGGCTCACGGAGAACTCCTTCCGCGCGGTGCGGGCGTCACCGCCCGTCCGAACCCCCGACCACGGACCCGGCACACCGATTAATGGTTTGTCGCCCGCCCGCCCGGACCTATAGGAAGGGCCGCATGCTGAAGGGAACCAGGGTCGGCCTCCGGGCACGGCACGAGGACGACATACCGGTCCTGCGGACCGAGCTCTACAACGACGTGGTCAACGCCGCGCGCGCCGAGGGCCGCCCGTGGCGGCCGGTCACGGCGAAGGACCCGCAGCTCGCCTTCGACAACCCGCCGGAGAACATGGCGCCCTTCTCCGTGGTGGAGCTCGCCGGCGGCACCCTCATCGGCACGGCGAACCTGTGGGGCATCGACACCCACAACCGCAACGCCCACATCGGCATCGGCCTGCTCCCCGCCGCCCGCGGCAAGGGCTACGGCACGGACGTCGTCGCGGCCCTCTGCTACTACGGCTTCGCCGTACGCGGCCTGCAACGCCTCCAGATCGAGACCCTCGCGGACAACGAGGGCATGATCCGCGCCGCGGAACGCAACGGTTTCGTGCGGGAGGGGGTGCTGCGGTCGTCGGCGTGGGTGCTGGGGGAGTTCATGGACGAGGTGGTGCTGGGGTTGTTGGCGGGGGAGTGGAAGGGGGGCGCAGGGGGGTAGGCCCTCCCCGCTTCCGAACGCCGGCGCCTTTTGGGAAGGCGCCCGGTGTCACCCCCTCTTGAGCTCCTGCAGGAACGCGGCCCAGGCGGAACCCGCCACGGTGACCACGGGCCCGCCGACCGTCTTGGTGTCCCGCACATGAGCGCGTGTCGAGGTGATCGCGCACTCCACGCACTCACCGCCCGCGCCGTTGCTGTACGAGGACGTGTGCCAGGCGAGTGCGCGGTCGGTCGGCGCCGGGGTGGTCACTTCGAGTACTCCTTCACGACGGACTGGACGAGCCGGGCGGACCGCTGAGGGCTGAGGGCCGCCGCACGCAGGCCGTCGAAGGCCCGCGTGTACTCCCGGACATGATGCTCGCCCTCCAGGTACACCGCGTCCGTGATGCCGTCCCGGTACACCAGATCCGGGTCCTCCGGGGCAGGGAAACCCAGCATGGTGAAGGAGCCCGTCGCGGGGTACGTGCCCGAGTCGAAGGGCAGCACCTGCAGGGTGACACTCGGCAGCTCGGTCGTCTCCAGGATCCTTTCGAGCTGTTCCCGCATGACCTCCCGGTCCCCGATGACGTTGCGCACGGCCGCCTCGTTCACGACGAACCAGGCCTCGGGCGCGTCGGGACGCGTCAGCATCTCCTGCCGTTCGAGTCGTACACGCACGGCCCGGTCGATGTCCTCGGCCGACATGTGGGCGCCGGTCGTGTGGAGTTCGCGGGCGTACGCCTCGGTCTGCATCAGGCCCGGCAGCACCTCGCACTGGTACTGGCGGAGCGTGGAGGCATCCTGCTCCAGGCCGATGTAGATGTTGAACCACTCGGGCACGCCCGCCCCGTGCACCTGCCACCACCCGCGCGTCTTCGCCTCGCGCGCCAAAGACTTGAGGAACTCACGCAGCTCGTCGCTGGTGCCGTAGAAGCGGCACAGCGCGTCGACGTCCGAGGGCTGGACCCGCCCGCTGCCCGTCTCCATGCGGTTGACCTTGGAACCGCTCCAGTCCAACGCCTGGCCGACCTGCGCACAGGTCAGTGCGCTCTTCTCCCGGAGCTTCTTCAGCTCGATCGACAGACGCCGACGGCGTGCCGTCGGTGAACCGGCCATGACGTTCCCCTCAAACCCGCGGTGCTTAGCGAGAGTTCAGTCTGATGCCAAGAGTGCCGCGTGCCAATCACACGGAAGTGGGAATCCCGCCGTGCACATTGCACGACGGGATGGGATCAACCCATTCTGGAGTCACGGAACGACGGAACGTGATCGACGGTCACGCTCCGGGACACGCCGCGAACGCACGTGATGGGAGATGACGTCGTGATCCAGGGACACCGGGTGACGCGAAGGTCGTGGGACGTGGCCTTCACCGCACACCCCGAGGAGGTCGCCCGCCTGCGCCGCGACGTACGGCTCCGCCTGAGGGCATGGGGCCTCGACGATCTGGTCGACACGGCGCAGCTCTGTGTCAGCGAGCTCGTCTCCAACATCGTCACGCATGTCGGCACCGGTACTCCGGGCTCGCTCGTCCTGTCGACGGGCGGGGCGCGACTGCGCGTCGAGGTGCACGACCCGGACACGCGGGCCCTGCCCACCCTCGTGGACGCGGAGGTCGACGCCGAGGGCGGACGGGGGATGGCGCTCGTGGCCGCGCTGGCCGACCGCTGGGGCGTGCAGGTGTACGACGACCACAAGGTGACGTGGTGCGAGTTCGCGGTGGAGGGCTCGTCGGCGCCGATCGCGCCGGACGGGGAGCCGTCGGTGGAACGCGCCGATGCCCTGCTGGAGGTCTACGCGACCTTGAAGCCGCCGGCGTGCTCGTACGACCGCGAGTCCGGGAGGGTGCGGCGGCGGGTCGAGGAGGAGTCCGTGATCGACATGGTCACGGACCTCCTCCACCGGCTGCGCGCCCACGGTGGTGACGTGGACCGGGTGCTGGACTGTGCGCAGAGCCGCCTCGAAGGTGCCGGGCTTCCTTTGTCGCCCTGAACGCGGACGTCCAAGGCGCGGCTGGTCAGCCTCGCAGGAATGCGTGGATGGCGGACGCTATCGCCTTGCCGAGGGGAATCGGCACCGCGTTCCCGATCTGCGTGGCGATTTCCGTCTTCGTCCCGCACCAACGGAAGTCGACAGGGAAACCCTGGATACGCGCGGCCTCGAAGTGGGTGATGGGGCGATTCAACTCGGGGTGCAGGTAGCGACCCTTCTCGGGCTTGTAGAACTCGGTTCTGATCGTGACAGAGGGCTCACCCCGCCGGAGGCGTCCCATGACGTCGCCGGTGCCGGAATTGTGGCTGTCCCAGCTTTGCGTGGACAGATACACGGGATTTTCGTGGGCGGCCGCCTCTTCCTCCGTGAGGATGTGGATCTCCCCGGAGTCGTCCAGCACGAAGTACTTGCCTCGGAGGTCCTTGCGGTTGCCTCCCGGTGGAATGGCCCGATACCGGGCCTGGGAGAGCAGCGCGGGATTCCGGCCGAAGTGCAGATCCTCCGTCGTGAAGATCCCGGGCTTCTCGGTGTTGATCTCCGGAACGACTTCCATGCCCTCGGGCAGTTCCGTTCCACTCAGCTCACGACGGGCGGACTCGGCGAAGACCTCGTCCACGGTGTTCCAGTAGGTGACCGAGGTCTCGATGCCGTCCAGCAGGGAGGCGGTGGCGTTGGCCACGGGGTGCTTCGGTCGCCGGACGTGAGTCGGCTTCGGGTAGACCATGGTCCGTCCGATGCCCGCGTCCTTGTGGACACCGATGACGATGGCCCTGCGCCGCGCCTGACGTGCCCCGTAGTCAGCGGAATTCAGCAGGTACCGCTTCGCCCTGGTCTCGGCGTCGTCGGTCGGCTGGTGTCCCGGAGGGTCCACGAGGCGGTAGTCGGCCAGCTTGCCGCCGGGCCCGACCTCCCGGAGCAGGCTCCTGAACTCGTCCGACCTGACGAAGCGGTCGACGTTCTCGATGACGAAGACCTTGGGACGCACCTTGGCGACGATGCGTACGTAGTCCTCCCACAGACGATTACGCTCGCTGCCCTTCTTCGCGCGGTTCAGGGCTGAGAATCCCTGACACGGTGGCCCTCCCACCACGACCTCCGCTCCGAGAGCCTCAGGAGTGGGATCCCAGTCTTCGATGTCCCCGACGTGCACGTGGGCAGGCGGGAGCTGCTGGTCGAGACGGAGCTTGCCGAAGTTGACCGCGTACGTGGCCGCTGCGGCGGTGTTGTGCTCCACCGCGGCGACGCTGTGGAAGACGGGTCCGACGTCGCCGGCGTGCGCGGGGCGGAACTCGTGGAAGCCCTGCGTGAAACCCCCGCAGCCGCTGAAAAGATCAACGACGGTGATGGGCTTGGGGGTGTCCGGACGGGGCGTGCGCATGGATGGATCCTAGCTGCGGAGAGCTGCCGCGATGCTGCGGCCCACAGCAGTCGCGAGGGGCGGGGGCATGGCGTGGCCGATCTGGCGGTAGCGGGAGGTCTTGCCGCCGACGAAGGTCCACTGGGTGGGGAAGGACTGGATGAGGGCGGCCTGCTCCACGGTCAACTTGGGCATCTCCTCCGGGGAGAAGTCGGCACCGGGCGGCTCGTCGCCCAGGCTGTTGCCGTTCACTCCCAACGTCGCCCAGGCCTTCTTGCTGCCCGTGGGGCCGAGATCGGCACCACCGCGCCGGTCGGAACCGCCGACGAGCGCCGGAGCGACCCGGTCCGCGTTCCTGGCCCACGTCTCGGCGCCGGACCAGCCGCGGGACGCCATGGAAGGCCCCAAGGCCTGACCCACGGTCGGCGCGGGAGACCCGCTCGGCTCGGGCCACGAGAAGGCACCGAACCAGGGTTCGCGCATCGCGACGAGGAATCCGCTTCTGCGATTCTGCGGTACACCGAAGTCCGAGGCGTTCAGCACCTTCCAGCTGCACCGCAGTCCGGTTTGGGCCAGTGTGGTCTCGATCCAATACCGGTCGGACTCGAACTCCTGCCCTTCGACGAGTTCGGGCACATTCTCGAAAAGGACAGCGCGCGGTCCGATTCTCCACGCGAGGTCGATCGCCACGCGCAGAACCCGGCGCTCCTCGGCGTCCTCGGGACGGGAAAGGGTCGCCACGGACTTCACACGGGGCAGTCCACCGCTCAGGAGATCGACGTTCATCACGTCGGGGCGTTCGTCCGGCTGGAACTGCGCCAGGTCCATGCAGATGGTCTCCCAGCCAGGCCGGTTCCGGATGAGGGTGGAGCAGGCGTCGGGCTTGCTGTCGATCAGTACGACCGGGTCGAAGCCGGCAACCTCCAGTCCAAGGGCTTGGCCTCCGGCCCCGGCGCAGATTTCCACCGATGTGAAGCGGCGGTCGGCCGGGATCGGTGCGGGCACGGGCTGCGGGGCGGCCTCGACCGCCTTGGACGTCCTCGCCTCGCCGATCTGCTGGGCGGGGATCGAGGGTGCAGGTGTCGGGGCGGTCGACGAAGTACCGCGTTGGGCATCGACCGCCTCCAGGGCCACGGCACGCAACTCGTCGTCGAGAGCCCGCTCTTCGATGCCGTCGAACAGCACGAAGGGGGCGAGGCGGAGCAGACGCTTGAGGAAGTCCTGGAGTGTCTCGCGCCTCCTGAGCCCCGTAAGGTCCACCTCGTTCCAGACCCGCAGGATGGCACGCACCAGATGAGGGCTCCCGCCCAACGCGGCACGTCGGGCGTAGATCTGGTCGAACGCGGCCTCGCCCAGGATGTGCAGCGCGTGGTACGGCTCCGGGTGCTCGGGTGCCCGTACCAACTGGGCCCGCCACCACAGCCGACCGAAGACGTGACGCGTCAGGTCCGTACCGAGGATGCGGTCCCCCGGCGGTTGCGGGTAGCGCCAGAAGGAGACGTCCGGCATGAGGACCAGGGCGAGGAACGCCCACACGTCCCGGGCGGCGGCCTCGGCCGGCACCATGCCCGCCTCGGAGTGCAGGAACGCGGCCAACGCCAGGTCGAACTCGGCGTTGCGCACCCGGTCCGAGTCGTAGGGGAAGCCTGCCCGTCTCGCGAGGTCGAGAACGCCTTCGCGTAGTTCCTTCAGACGGGACTCGGGGACCCGGTCCCCTCCTGTCGCCACGTAGACGGCTGATTCGTGCGTCACGCCGACGCGGGCGGCCAGTTCGGTGACGGTCAGCTCGCGGTACTCGTGGAACAGCGGCTTCGCCTGGTCCGCGAGCAGCCGAGGATAGAGGAAGCCCATGTCTACACCTTGAAGATCTTCACTGCCGCCTGCAGGTCGGAGGCGAACAAGGCGGGGGACTGCTGTCGGCGCAGTCGGATGTCGGTGATCGACTGTCCGGGGAAGAGCTGTTCGACGAGGTTCAGGAGGGTGGCGCCCAGCGATCCTTCGGGGAAGTCGGTGTCCTCGGTGAAGTCGTCCTGATTCAGGGCGTGCTCGACCATGATGCGTGCCGCGTCGGCGTAGACGGCGGACAGCACGATCCGGTCCACGGGACCGGGTTTCGACGCTTTCTGGAACGCGTTCGCTGTGGCGCTGTTGCGCTCGTTGACGAGAAGCAGCAGGGCACCCATGGTCGCGCTGTCGAGGCCGCCGCTGATCTGGAGGTGCCAGGCGGCGTCGTCGGGGAACGACGTCCGCGCGAAGTCGATGACGGCCATGGGGAACTGCGGCGCGTCACCCTGGAGTCGCAGGGTCTGCCGGTCGCTCCACAGCACCGATCCCGCCCTGCGAGGGGTGGAGGGGCGGGCGTCGACCCTGCGTTCGGCGAGCAGCAGCGCCGTGTCCAGGAGCAGTAGACCCCCCAGGTCGGCGCCCCGCAGCCGGAAGTCGAACTCGGCGACGCCGGTCGCGTCCGCGGGCATCGGAATCTGCTCGGCCGGACCGCTGAGGTTCGAACCGGTCGCCGTCCAGACCGCCGACAGCACGAGCGGTGCATCGTCGGGCAGTCCCGACTGACGCCGTGCGCGTTCGAGGTCGACGCGAACGGTCCGGCGCAGGAGCAGGTCCAGTTGGTAGTCCCAGTCCGGCATGGCCTCCGGCAACGGGACCTCGCCGTCCTCGACGACGAGTCGCCAGGACTCGGCCGAGACGACGTCCTCCGTCGGGACGCGGTAGGGAAGGACGCGGCGGCTCACGGCTCCTTCACCGCCTCCACCTTGATGCCGATCTCGGTCATGGTGTCGGGGGCGGGACGGACGAGCGCGCGCCACAGGGCGTCGCTCCCCTCCACGACACAGGGATCGCCGTCGTGCACGCGCCCCGACGCGTCCTGCCAACCGACGAGCACGGGCATGCTCGCCCCCAGGGGCGGGTCCGTCTCACGTCCACCGGTTCCCGGCAGCGTGACCGCGAGATCGCTCCGGACGCGCTGCGGACCGGCTACCGGCAGGCGGAACTCCTGCACCAGCAAGGTGCTCTCCCCGTGGTCCTCGTAGTAGGGGTCACCGACGTACTGCACCCGAGGGCGGCGGCGGGGCACGGGGTCGTTCCCGCCGTGCGGAGCACCGGCGTCGTCGCCGTCCTCGCCACCGACGGTCGCCCTGCCGGAGACCTTGCCCTTCTTCGTGGTCCTTCGCCCGCGTCCACCGGTGTCGTCGACGTCGGTCGACCGGGTCGCGGTGCTGCCCGGCTTGGAGTAGTCGGTGGCTCCGCCGATGCCCCATGCTCCGCCCACAAGGCCGGAGAAGTACGAGCTGGCGGCTCCCAGGGCCACGCTGCTTGCGCCCTGGCCGGCGTTCCCGTTGAGGGACAGCAACCCGTTCAACGCCTCCCCGATGCGGGTGAACGTGGTGTGGACGTACGTGCTTTCCGGTCGCTCCAACGACTGGGAGTTCCAAGCGTCGTGGGTGGGCGGCTCCGCCTTGGCGTAGACCTCGTCCATGGACTCGTCGGCCCGGAAGACGCCCGCGTATCCCTGGTGGATGCTGGGTGGCTTGGGTCCCGGACGATAGGTGACGACGAGCTCCGCGGGGCGCATCAGACACACATGGTGAACGACGTCCTCGATGCCGAGAAGGTCCTTGGCGCGGGATCGTTCGAGCGCCGGCATGATGCGCTTGTCCAGGCCGAGCCGCCCCAGGTGCTTTTTCGGGTTTCGACATGCGAGGTCACGGCCCTGTTCGCTCTTCATCACCTCGTACGCCTTGACGAACATGTGCAGTGGAGGCGTGCTGCGAGGGTCCGGCACCTCGTACGGGACGCCGTCGCAGGTGACGGAGAAGCGCATCGCGGGGGGCTTGCCGTCCGTCGAGATCATCTTGGGCCAGAGGTGCCAGGCGATCGTCTCGGCCAGGTAGTCGGCCGCGTCCGTCGGCTGCTCGAACTCGTCGAGGTTCGGGTCGATCACGACCACGGTCGTGCCGGTCTCCCGCGGGCCGAACGACCGAAGGCCCAGCCGCTGGGCGGCGGCTTCGGCCGCGGTGCCCACGAGGGGCTCCACCACGTCGCCGGAGGTGTCGCCCCACCAGTGCCGCCCCGTGTAACGACGGTCCCCTCCGCGTTCGGTGGCCACGTAACTCTTCCAGAGCGTGCACCCGATGAGGCGGGTCTCATAGCCCCCGTCAGATGTGCGGCAGCGGGAGTGCACCAGCACGGAGCCGGACTTGGACAACAGGTAGAAGATGCCCTTGCCGAAGCCGTACGTGCCGCCGCCCAGGGCCCTGTCCCGGGGCTCGCCGATGTTGCGGATGAACGACACGAAGTCCCGGTCCGCACCGACCGCGTCGTTGGCGCGCGTCGGGCCTCCCAGACCGCGCGTCCCCCGGTCGGAGACGGCGAGCGCGCGGATGACGGGGTGCCTCAGCGTGGTGCGCAGCGGGAAGTGATCGGGGTTCGTGGGGGCTCCGGCCGGGAGGAGCGTCCGCCAGGCTCCGGCATGCGCGGGGTCCACCGTCCACATGTCGATGCCGTAGTCGACCGGTGTCGAGGAGTCGGGCAGGCGGGCGTCCCAACTGTTCTGCGCCGACTCCCGGACCAGGATGGTCAACAGGTCCAGTTCCGGACGCCCCAGTTGGTTCCGAATGCCCTCGGCGGCACTGGCCCCCTCCGGCGGGTAGGGCTGGGAGTACCACGAGACTTCCATCAGTCGGACTCCTGAGTGATGCGATAGACGACCCGCGACACCTCGTCGGGCGTCAGCGTGCCGGGGACCTCGCCCGTGAGGTCGATGGAGTATTCGACGTCCAGCACGGAGACCGGCAGACCGGCCGCGGCGAGCGCGCCGCCGGTCAGCCCGGGGAACCCGGGGAGGACGCGGAACCACGTCTCCTCCCCGACGGCGAAACGGACGTCCTGGTAGCGGTCCGCCTCGAAGTGGCGGTAGCCGGCCTCGGACAGCAGACCGAGCAGGGCGCTCTCGTCGTCGCAGTGCCGCAGCGTGCGCTCGACCAGTTCCACGAAGCCGGTGCCGCCCCCCGACGCCGTCATCCGGTGCAGTGCGACCCACACCAGGTGCAGACTGCCGTCCTGCGGAGGCTCCAACTGGTCCAGTCCGTGTATGCGGGGTTTGCGGCCGGAGGGCTCCACCGCCGTCTTGACCTCGACGGCGTCGAGACCTGTCGAGAAGTCGTGGCGGTGCCCCTTCGGACCGGCCCACAGGCGATGGGCGCCCGGATCGCGTTCGAGCAGCCGGTCGAGGACGAGGAGTTCACCAAACAGGCCCGCGAGCTGCTCGGGTCCCAGTGCGGGACCCTGGGTCTGGAACAACGCCTTCCAACGGTCGAGAACGCGATACAGCCCCTTGACGGGGTGCTCGGGTGCCTCGCCCACCGTGGACAGCACGTCGGCGCACAGCTTGGTGAACAGGTCCTCGAAGTCGCCCCGGAGACAGGCCAGGTCCGCGTACGTCTGGTACGTCTCCTCGTCCTCCAGTGGGCGCTTGCGCAGGCGCAGCACCGGGCCGTCGAGACCGGAGCGAACCTTGGTGCGGCTGTTCACCGGCACCAGGAGGTGGTGGTGGCCCTCGTGATCGACGGCCGCCGCTATCGGTCCCTCGCCCGTGGTCACCGGAAGGTGGGACACACGGAGGCGGTGCTCACCCGTGGTGGGCCTCGCCTCCAGTGCCGTCCAGTGCTCCTCGACGAGCTTGCTCCATGCGGGCTCGCTCACGCCTCCTCGCTCTCCAGGAGGCTGAGGTCCTCGTCCTCGATGCTGACGCCGGAGAGGTCGGCAGAGATGTACTTCTCCACGGTGCTGTCCCCGTCGCGCGGCTCGGGGAAGACGAGGCCGACACCGATGACGTGTTCCTCGGCGTTCAGGGGCCGACGCGTCGGCTTGGGCGGATTGGGCGCGGACGTCTTGTCGATGGGGTACAGGATCAGGAGTCCGGTGTCCGGGAGCTGAGCCTTCCGCTCCCGCATGATCTCCTCCTCCTTCAGCTTCGACACGTCGCCCGACAGGTCGACCGCGGCGTCACGGCGGCTCATCAGGGTTTTGATGTCGGCGTGCTCGGGACCCAACGTGTCGGCCAGGCGGGCACGGACACTCCGACCGACGGCCACGTTCGGCGCGAATTCGAAGGCTTCACCCTTGGGGTTGCCGACGACGGCCACGTTCCAACGGCGCAGGCTACCGGCCGCGGAGATGCGCTTTCGGATGTACGCGGTCATCAGCTCGCCGTCGTTCTCGGGTGACTTTTCGTGGAACTTGTACTCCGCCAGGAAGTCGGTCACCACGTCGTAGGGGACGTCGCGGAACACGTAGCGCCCCTCGGCCGACCGGTCCTCCACCCGTACGGCATTGGCCAGCGACGCCCCGACCAGCTTGCGCGCGGCGTCGATGTTGCCGCGCAGCCACTCGGCGTCGGTGCGGAAGTAGTGGGTCTGCACGCGCCGACCACCGTAGGAGGACGCGGCCGTGACGGCCGAGCGCATCTTGGCGGCTGCCGTGACGCGCAGGGACGGGTGCGTGCGCAGCCGGACCGCGAAGGTCAGAGGGGTCTCGGACTCCGTCATGTAGACGTCGATGTCCCGCCGCATCTCGGTCTCGACCGTCGCCAGGTGGCGGAACCACTCGGCCAGTTCGTCGGTCATCCAGATCCTGGGCAGGTCGGCGTAGCCGTTGCGGAACCCGAACCAACGCCCCATCTGCAGGAGCGTGTCGTAGGCGGAGACCGCCCGCACGAAGTAGCTGACGGACAGGCCCTCGAGTGTCAGACCACGCGACAGGGTGTTGCCGCCTACGGCGATCGCGACCACCGGGCCGTTCTCGTAGTCCAGGCGGTCCTCGCTGCTGGAGTTGTCCATGATGACCCGGCAGCTGTCGAGGACGCCGGGCAGCTCGGGAAGCAGCGAGTCGAACGGCACCTTGGTCTCGCCGAACTCCTCGGCGCGGACACGAGCGGTCTCCTGGTCCCACAGTGCGCGCAGTCGACTCAGTACGTCGGCGTCGGCGAGTGACTCGGCCCTTTTCCGCCTGAGATGTTCCAAAGGCCTCTTGAAGCTGTTGTGCACCGCCGTGTTGACGCTCGTGTGGATGAGCATCGTGCTGTGCGGGTTGCCGGTGCCACGTACCCTGCGTGCGGCGGTGACCAGCCAGAAGTAGTCGATGGCACGCTCAAGGGTCTCCGTGATCACGGGCTCGAAGCCCTCTACGTCGGCCTTCGTCTCGGGGCGGACGCACGGCACGTCGTCCTTCGGCACCGAGCGGATCATGTCGTGGCCGTCGTCGACGTCCTCCTTGTCCTCGCCCTCCAGCGCGTACCGGCCGAACAGCACCTCGGTGCCGAAATGGCCTTTCGGCTTGGGCAGGTTGACGACGAAGTCGCGGGGATACAGGTCCTCGGCGGCAGGGTCGATCAACAGGTTGGCGAACGGGGAGGCCGTGTAACCGACGTAGGCGGAGCGCGGCAGGCTGTTCATGATGCTGAGGATCAGCGGGTTGATGGACTTGGTCGCCACCGTGGCCTGGTCGGCCTCGTCGTCGATGATCAGCGCCGGGCAGTCCTCCAGGTAGTCGGACGCCTTGGCCAGCCACTGCGACAACTTGCGCAGCACCGTCGCGTTCTTCTTCACCACGCACAGGACGTGCGTCTTGTTGCTCTTCCCGAAGTAGCCCGCCGGGTTTTCCTGGGGCGTGAAGTCCTTGTCCAGCCCCGTGAGTTGCGACCACATCGACGGGTTGGGCTCGACGAGTTGCTGCACCAGTCGTGCCTGCGTCTGACGACGGAGCCCGTTGTGGATGCCGGCCAACACGATGAAGAGCTTGTAACCACGGTCGGCCGCCTTGGCCATGACCGAGGTGAAATTCGTGGTCTTGCCGGACTGCACGTACCCGACCACCAGGCCGCGGGTCGAAAAGGCCTTTTCCTTGGGATGATTGAGCAAGGAGACGACCCGGGTGGACGAGTCGTCGAGATCCTGGATGGCGGGTTTCTCGGGCCAGCCGTCCTTGCGGAGCAACTTCACGATCGCGGGCCAGCACTTGTCCTTGGCCTGCGGGCCCGTGTACCAGGTGTCCCGGTTGCCCAGCACCACCGCGTGGGGCTCCTCGAGCTCCCGGATGCGTATCGTGCGCTCCTCGTGGCGCCGGCGGATCTCCTCGATGACGTGTTGTTCGACGCCGAGCAGTTCTAGCCGCTTCACAGCCTCCGAAGGCGGGAACGTTTCCAGAAGCGCCTGGAACGTCTCGTACATGGCATCGAAATCGTCGGTCATGTGGTCGACCGCCCCCCGCTCTCGTTCATCGTTCGCCTGTTCGACAGGCGTGCTGCGACACACATCAACGCCCCCGCGTTCACATCGCCTACACATTATTGGTGTAGGTCGTTGCTGAGTAAATCGATCTCGCAAAGCCCTTCGTTCGCGTGTGTACCGGTGACGGATGAAAAGGGCGGGCGGGATGAAACCGCCTTCTTCAGGGGTGGTCGTCGGTCTCCCGGCGCGGCTTCACCACGGCCGTGATGCGGGAGGCCACGTCGTCGACAGGTTCGTGCTCCCAGAAGCGGAGGACGGTCCACCCCTCCTGGGTCAGATGCTCGGTCGTCTCGCTGTCGCGCGCCATGTTCTTGTCGAGCTTGGTGCGCCACCACTCCGCGTTGGACTTCGGGCTGGTCGCGTGCTGGGGGCATCCGTGCCAGAAGCAACCGTCCAGGAACACGGCGACCTTGGCCTTCGGGAAGACGATGTCGATCGTGCGGCGGGGCATCCCGGGTACGGGTACGTTCACCCGGTACCGCAGGCCTCCGGCGTGCAGGATCCGCCGGACCGCCACTTCGGGAGCCGTGTCGCGACGGTTCTGACGACTCATGCGGGCGGAGACGCTGGGGGAGGACGGGACGACACCGGGCACACCTGCATTCTGCCGGCGCCGGAAGGGTGGACGGAGGTGCGCGCCTTCTACCTGTTCCGTGGCGACGCCCGCGACGCCTTCGCCGAGCGGCCGGCCGACCAGGACGTGGGTGGGAGTTGTCTCCGCTTCAGCGAGCCCGACCGCGTCGGCCTCGACCTCGTCCACGACCTGTTGCGGGCCACTGCGGCCGCCTCCGGCCCAGTCGCCTAGTAGTCCCGCAGCCCCCGGCGCGCCTGCCGTCCCCAAATAAGTTGTGCGCAATCTAGTTGCGCACAACCAAATGACGCGCTATCTTCTTCATCAGTGCTCACCGCACCCAGACCTCAGGAAAGAGGGGCAGACGCCATGCCGTTCATCACCGTCGGCCAGGAGAACAGCACCGACATCGAGCTGTACTACGAGGACCACGGCACCGGGCAGCCGGTCGTGCTGATCCACGGGTATCCGCTCGACGGTCACTCCTGGGAGAAGCAGACCGCCGCCCTGCTCGCCGCCGGCTACCGGGTCGTCACCTACGACCGGCGCGGGTTCGGGCAGTCCAGCCAGCCCACCACCGGCTACGACTACGACACCTTCGCCGCCGACCTGAACACCGTCATGGAGACCCTGGACCTGCGCGACGCGGTCCTCGTCGGGTTCTCCATGGGCACCGGCGAAGTCGGCCGCTACCTCGGCACCTACGGGTCGGAGCGGGTCGCGAAGGCCGCCTTCCTCGCCTCGCTCGAGCCGTACCTGCTCAAGACGGACGACAACCCCACGGGCGTCGACGCCTCCGTCTTCGAGGGCATCGAGAAGGCCGTCACCGAGGACCGGTACGCCTACTTCACCGCGTTCTACCAGGACTTCTACAACCTGGACGAGAACCTCGGCACCCGCATCAGCGAAGAGGCCCTGCGCAACAGCTGGAACGTGGCCGCCGGGTCCTCCCCGTACGCCTCCATCGCCGCCGTCGCCACCTGGACCACCGACTTCCGCGCCGACCTGGCCAAGATCGACGTCCCGGCGCTGATCCTGCACGGCACCGCCGACCGGATCCTGCCCATCGAGTCCACCGGCGAGCCCTTCCACCAGGCGCTGCCCCAGGCCGAGTACGTCGTCGTCGAGGGCGCCCCGCACGGCCTGCTGTGGACCCACGCCCAGGAGGTCACCGACGCCCTCCTCGCCTTCCTCGCCAAGTAACGCGGGCCTCGCCAAGTAACGCGGCCCTCGCCGGGTAACGCGACAACAGCCGCGGAAACGCCAAGTGCGCCCGGCCGCCGGACGAACCGGTGGCCGGGCGCACCCCTACGCGCGCGTCAGCGCGAAGACGCCCGCACCCCGTGGCACTCCCCGTACGCCTGCCCCGACCCGCACCAGCACGCCTGCGACCGCTCCGGCGGCCACGCCACCGCCCGACCCCGGGCCGCCAGCGTCGTGGCGTACTGGGGGAGGAGCGAGGCGTCGGACGGGGACGTCAGCTCCGACGCGGCGAACGCCTCGTACGACGGGACCGTGCCCCGCACGATGCCCAGGTTCGGTGTGCCGGACGCGGCCAGTTCGCGCAGGGCCGCCTCTATCGTCCGCAGGTGGGCCTCGTAGGACGGGTACTCCTCGGCGAGGTCCGGGTACGCCTCCGTCAGCTCCGCCAGCTCGTCGGCCGGCCAGTGCAGCACCGCCACCGGGAACGGGCGGGACAGCGCCTCCCGGTACGCGCCCAGCTCCGCGCGCAGCCGCAGGATCTCCGCCTCGAGCTCCTCCGGGTTCTCCGAACCGAGCGACCACACGCGCTTCGGGTCGTGCAGCTCGTCCAGGCCGATGGGGTGCCTGTGCACGGAGTCCGCGAGCGCGTCCCACTCGTCGTGCGCCGCGCCCAGCATCCTGCGCACCCGGTGGCGGCCGAGCAGCAGCGGATGCGTGGCGCGCGGCGGCTCGCTCACCCCGGTCAGCAGCAGGCGCACCGCCTCGGTGAACGTCTCGTGCGCCTGCTCCAGCTCGTCGTGCGCCTCCAGGGCTTCCGCGACGATCACCCAGGGGGCGGGGTCGCGCGGGCACGCCGTGCGGATGCCGTCGATGATCGCGCGGGCCTCCGCCTCATGACCGTACTCCCACAGGTTGGAGGCCTTCAGGGCGCGGACCAGGTACGGGTTGTCCAGGTCCGCGCCCGAGGTCAGCAGACGGTCGTAGAGCGCCGTGGCGGCCGGGCGGTCGCCGGCCAGCTCCCGGTGCGCGGCGGCCCGCAGCAGCAGGGCCTCGGCGTCCTCGGGGTAGCGGTCGGCGGTCCGCTCCAGACGGGCGGCCTCGTTGATGTGGTCGACGTTTTCGGCAGGCGTGTCGGGGCGCATGGGGGACACCGTACTGCCGACAGGTGACAGAAGTGAGGGCCCCAAGGCCCTCCGGAGCCGGTCCACGGCATGCCCGCCGCGGTCCTACGGCCGTTCCCGCAGCGCCAGCACCGCGACCGCCGCGACCAGAGCCAGCACCGCGGACACCACCATCGCGATGTCCGTGCCCCGGGCCGGGCCGCCGCTCGACGACGTCGCCACCGCGATGGTGAGGGAGACGCCGGCGCACGAGCCGATGTAGCGCAGGGTCTGCTGCGCGCCGGAGCCCATCGCGGCCCGCGCGGGCGGGACCGACTCGACGGCGAGCAGCGGCAGCGCCGCGTTGAGCAGGCCGCTGCCGACGCCGGCGATCATCATGCCGGGGACGAAACGGGCCGTGGAGCCCGCGTCGATCGCGCCCAGCATCGTGATCACGCCGACGGCGTGCAGCGCGAAGGCGATGGCCAGCTGGACGCGCGTCGGGATGCGGCCTGCCAGGCGGCGGGCCTGCAGCGCGACGACGAACGCGAGCCCCGCCCAGAGCAGGGACAGCAGCGCCGTCTCCATCGCGGACATGCCCAGCACCCGTTGGAGCACCGCCGGCAGGAAGCTGAACAGGCCGATCACCGACAGTCCCGTGAACAGGCCGCCCACGGACGAGGCGAGGAAACCGCGGTGGCGGAGCAGGGACAGGTCGATCATCGGGGTCGCCGTGCGCCGCTCCACCAGCGCGAACCCGGCGAGGAGGACGACGGTCGCGCCCAGCAGCAGCCACACCGGTGCCCGCAGCCAGCCGTCCCGGCCCAGCGTGAGGGCCGCCACCAGCGCCACCAGCGCCGGTCCGAACGTCGCGGCCCCGGCGAAGTCGGGCCGGCCCCCGCGCGCGGACCGTGACTCGGTCAGCGCGCGGGTGCCCAGCAGGGCGATCACTAGCGCGGCGGCGCCAAGGACGCCGTAGACCGTGCGCCAGTTCGGTATCCCCGCGGCGAGCAGCGGGCCCACCGCGATGCCTCCGGTGACGAACGCGCCCCACACGCCCGTCGCCCGCAGCCGCCCGGCGGCCGTCGGGAAGGCGTGCACGATCAGGCCGAGGCTGCTGGCCAGCAGGGCCGCGCTGGCAGCGCCCTGCGCGATCCGGGCCAGGGTGAACAGCCACGTGTCGGTGGCCAGGGCCCCGAGGGCCGTGGTGATGCCGAGCGCCAGGGTGCCCCAGACGAAGACCCGGCGGCGGCCGTAGTCGTCGGCGAGGCTGCCGGCCACCAGGAGCAGCGCGGCGAGCCCGAGCGGGGTGCCGTTCAGCAGCCACGCCTGCGCGGACAGCGGGGTGTGCAGGGCAGCCGCGGTCGCGGGCAGCGTGACGATCGGGGCGGTGTACGTCATCAGCGCCACGGCCGTGGCGGCGCTGGTCAGGGCCAGGGTGGCGGCTGGGCGAGGCGGTGACTCGGGGCCGGCGGCGCGCGCGGTGGCGGCCTGCGCCTGTGCGGCGGTGGCGGGGGTGGCGGTCATGTCGTCGGGGTCCTCTGCGGGATCGGGAGGGAGGCGTGCGTGAGAGACGCGAGAAGGGTAGGTTCGCTTATTGAACTCACCAGGACCCGACCAAGGTAACACCAGTCGGTTCGCTCATTGAACCAACAATCGGAAAAGTGGTTACAGTGGACGGCATGGCACTGGGCAAGGACTACGCGACGCAGGAGTGCTCCATCGCGAGCGCCCTGGAGGTCATCGGCGAACGCTGGACGCTGCTCGTCATCCGCGACGCGTTCTACGGCGTGCGCCGCTACAACGACTTCCTCGTCCACCTCGGCATCCCGCGCGCGGTCCTCGCCTCCCGGCTCCAGGCGCTCACCGCCCAGGGCATCCTGGAGAAGCGCCGCTACCAGGAGTCCCCGCCCCGCGACGAGTACGTCCTCACCGACCGCGGCATCGCCCTGTGGCCCACCCTGCGCGCCCTCGGACTGTGGGGCCGCGAGCACCTCACGAAACGGCGGCTGCGGATCTTCCGGCACGCCGCCTGCGGCACCGAGCTCGGCCCGTACAGCGACTGCCCGGCCTGTGGAACCGTCGTGGCCGTCCCGGACGTCGAAGTGGTGCCGGGACCGGACCTCAGCCGGGACCCGGCCGACCCGGTCAGCCGGGCCCTGCTCAAGCCGAAGCGGCTGCTGCGGCCCGTGGAGGTCGAGCCCGCCTGACCGACGGCTCACACCGAGCTGACACAGGGGCCTGGCACAATGCGGTGCACGCGACGCACCACGGGACGAGGAGAGGGGGGACACGGCCCATGACGCGGCACACGCACGCCGGGCGGCCGGCCACGCGCTCCGCGCGCACCCTCCTCGCCCTGCTCTTCCCGCTGCTCCAGATCGCCCTGCTGCTGACCCCGGCCCCCGACGGCGGCCTCTCCCTCGTCCATGTCACGCTCGCCGCGACCGCCGCGGCCGGCGCCGCCCTCACCGTCTGCGCCGTGATCGCCGCCCGCAGCGCGCCCGCCGTGCCGCCCACCCGGGTGCGCACGGCCCTGCGGGACCGCGACCGGCGTACGGCCTTCCTCCCCCAGCGAGATCCCGACGCCAAGGGGCGCACCCGTCCCCGAGCGCCCGGTCACGCCCTCCCGGCGACCGCCGCGTAGGGCACTTCCGCGGGACGTTCTCTCCACGTTCCCTCCGCACGCCCGCGCGCGGGTCGTCATGCCGACCTTCCCCGTCCCGTCCCGGCCGTCCGCCGTGCCGGGACCCCCGGCACGACGAGACCCCCGGAGGGCTCACCCTTGTCTGTCTTCGCCACCCTGGTCGAGCAGCTCGCCGACCTGCTCCGCCCCCTGTTCGGCCTGTCCGCCGCGGCCGCCGCGATCATCGCGTTCACGGCCCTCGTACGCCTCCTCGTCCACCCCCTCTCCCGGGCCGCCGCGCGCGGGCAGAAGGCGCGGGCCGCGCTCCAGCCGCGCATCGCCGAACTGCGCCGCAAGCACGGCAAGAACCCGGAGAAGCTCCAGAAGGCCGTGATGGAGCTGCACGCCGAGGAGAAGGTGTCCCCGCTGTCCGGCTGCCTGCCCAGCCTGCTCCAGCTCCCCGCGTTCTTCCTGCTCTACCACCTCTTCTCCAGCGGCTCGATCGGCGGCGAGCCCAACGCGCTGCTCGCCCACCGGCTGCTCGACGCGCCCCTCGGCGGCCGGTGGGCGGACGCCCTCGACGACGGCGGGATGTTCGGCGGGGCCGGCCTGGTGTACCTCGGCCTCTTCGCGGTCGTCGCGGTCGTCGCGTACTTCAGCTACCGGCTCTCCCGCCGGATGACCGCGGCCTCGGCGGCCATGGCGGACACGGGAGCGGGCGCGGACCCGCAGGTGCCGGGCGCCGCCGCCATGGGCGGGGTCATGAAGGTCATGCCGTTCATGTCCTTCTTCACCCTGGTCACCGTCGCCGTCGTGCCCCTCGCCGCCGCGCTCTACGTGGTCACCTCCACGACGTGGAGCGTGGTCGAGCGGTCCGTGCTGTACCGGTGAGGTGTGCGGCGGACACGGTCCAGTACGTGAACCGGGTCTTGCGGAGTGGAGGGCCCGGCCTGGAGGATCGGCCGGTCCTCCGACGGCCGCGCCCGCCGCACCGGTCGTCCCCGTCGGGCGGGCGCCCGCGAGCGAGGGAGACACGACCATGAAGCTGCTGCGCGTCGGTACGGAGGGACGGGAACGGCCCGCCCTGCTCGACCCCGACGGGACCCTGCGGGACCTGTCCGAAATCGTCGCGGACATCGACGGGACACTCCTCGCCGACGAGGACGCCCTCGGCCGGATCAGGAGCGCGGCCGCCGCCGGCGACCTGCCCGCACTGGACACGGCGGGACTGCGCACCGGGCCGCCGCTCGCGCGGATCGGCAAAATCGTGTGCATCGGGCTGAACTACCATGACCACGCCCGCGAGACCGGCGCCGAGCCGCCCGCCGAGCCGGTCGTCTTCTTCAAGGCCCCGGACACCGTCGTCGGCCCCGACGACACCGTGCTGATCCCGCGCGGGTCGGTGAAGACCGACTGGGAGGTCGAACTGGCCGTCGTGATCGGGCGGACCGCGCGGTACCTGGAGTCGGCGGAGGACGCACTCGCGCACGTCGCCGGGTACGCCGTCGCCCACGACGTCTCCGAGCGGGAGTTCCAGATCGAACGCGGCGGCACCTGGGACAAGGGCAAGAACTGCGAGACGTTCAACCCGCTCGGCCCCTGGCTGGTCACCGCCGACGAGGTGCCCGACCCGCAGAACCTGTCGCTGCGGCTGTGGGTCAACGGCGAGCTGAAACAGAACGGCACGACGGCCGAGCAGATCTTCCCGGTCGGCGAGGTCGTGCGCTATGTCAGCCGGTTCATGACCCTGTACCCGGGCGACGTCGTGAACACCGGCACCCCGGCCGGGGTCGCGATGGGCCACCCCGAACCGAAGCCGTACCTGAGGGCAGGAGACGTGGTCGAGCTGGAGGTCACGGGGCTCGGACGGCAACGGCAGGTGCTGGCGCAGGCGTAGGACACAGGGACACGCCGGTCCCTCGCCTCGGGCGGGAGGCGAGGGACCGGGGCCGTCGTCCTGCTCCTCGTCGCGTGATACGGGCCGGCTAGGCCCGTGACAGGAAGAGCTCCAGCGCCTCCACCACCAGCCGGTGGTCCTGGAGCTGGGGCAGGCCCGAGACCGTCACCGCGCCGACGACGCCGACGCCCTCGACGGTGATCGGGAAGGAGCCGCCGTGGGCCGCGTACATGTCCGGGTCGAGGCGGGACGACTCCTCGAACGTCGTGCCCTTCGCCCGGAACCGCGCGCCCACCAGGTAGGACGCGGAGCCGTACCGCTCCACCACCCGGCGCTTGCGGGCGATCCACGCGTCGTTGTCGGGCGTGGAGCCCGGCAGCGCCGCGTGGAACAGCTGCTGGCCCGCGCGGTGGATGTCGATCGCGACCGGCGCCTGCCGCTCACGCGCCAGGTCCACCAGCAGGGAGCCCAGCGCCCACGCGTCGTCGTGCGTGAACTGCCGGAGGACCAGGCGGCGTTCCTGCGCCTCCAGCTCCTCCACCGTCGGGGTCGGCTCCGGGGACTGCTTCGGGCTGGTCACAGGGTCACCGTCACCTTCTCGGCGGCCGAACGGCGCGCCGCCTCCAGGACGTCGAGCGCCGCGGCGGCCTCCTGTGCGGTCACCGGGTTGGGGCCGCCGGAGAGCAGTGCCCGCGCCACGGCCGCGTAATAGGCGGGGTAGTCGCCCGGCAGGGTGGGGACGGGGCTGCCGCCGCCGGTCACCGGGGACTCCCCGGCGCCGAGACGGCCCCACAGCTCCTCGGGCTCGGCGCCCCACTCGGCACCGGACGCGCCCGGGCGCGCGCCCTCGCGGAGGGCGGTCTCCTGCGGGTCCAGGCCGTGCTTGACGTACCCGGCCCGCGAGCCGAGGACGCGGAAGCGCGGGCCGAGCTGGGCGGTGGTCGCGGAGACGTACAGGTGGGAGCGGACCCCGCTCTCGTGGGTGAGCGCGATGAACGTGTCGTCGTCGGTCCGCGCGCCCTCGCGGCGGACGTCCGTCTCCGCGTACACCGACGTCACCGGGCCGAACAGGACCAGCGCCTGGTCGACGACATGGCTGCCGAGGTCGTACAGCAGGCCGCCGATCTCCGCCGGGTCGCCGGACTCCCGCCAGCCGCCCTTGAGCTGCGGACGCCAGCGCTCGAACCGTGACTCGAAGCGGTACACCTCGCCCAGCTCGCCGTCGGCGATCAGCCTGCGCAGGGTGAGGAAGTCGTTGTCCCAGCGGCGGTTCTGGAAGACCGACAGCAGCAGGCCGCGCTTGTCGGCCAGCTCGGCCAGCGTGCGGGCCTCGGCCGCCGTGCCCGCGACGGGCTTGTCCACGACGACCGGCAGACCGGCCTCCAGCGCGGCGGTGGCGAGCGGGACGTGGGTCCTGTTGGGGGACGCGACGACGATCAGGTCCAGTTCGTCCGCGCGTGCCCACAGCTCGTCCGCCGAGGCGGCGACCGTGACGTCCGGGTACTCGGCGCGGGCCTGCGCCTGCCGCTCGGGGTTCGAGGTGACGACCGTGTCGAGCGCGAGGCCCTGGGTCGCGGCGATCAGCGGGGCGTGGAACACGGAACCCGCGAGGCCGTAGCCGACGAGGCCGACGCGGAGGGGAGTGCCAGTCATGCGTCCTACTTTCGCAACGCTGTTGCCAAAGTGCAAGAGGGGGACACAATGGGCGGGTGAACAGGACGTACGGCGGTGGCATGCGAGGCGCGGGCGGCGGGGCCAATCTGCTCGCCCTGCGCAGCCACAACACCGCACTGGTGCTGGACCTGCTGCGCACGGCCGGGGCGGAGGGCATCAGCCGGCTGGAGCTCGCCGAGCGCACCGGGCTCACCCCGCAGGCGGTCAGCAAGATAACCGCCCGGCTGCGTGAGGAGGGCCTCGCCGCGGAGGCCGGGCGGCGGGCGTCCACGGGCGGCAAGCCGCGGACGGTGCTGCGGCTGGTGCCGGAGGCGGGGCACGCGGTGGGTGTGCATCTGGACCGCGACGAGCTGCGGGCCGTGCTGGCGGATCTCGACGGCACGGTGGTCGCGCGGCGGCGTACGGCGCTGGATCTGGGGGCGGGCGCGGAGGCGGTGCTGGGGCGGGTCGCGTCCGTGGTGGGGGAGCTGGGGACGGAGGTCGCGGGCGTGCAGGCGCTGCTGGGGGTGGGCGTCGCGCTGCCCGGGCCGCTCGACCATCGGCGGGGGGTGCTGCACCGGGTGACGGGGTTTCCCGAGTGGGACGGGTTTCCGCTGCGGGAGGCGTTGTCCGCGCGGCTGGGCTCCGTCCCGGTCGTCGTCGACAAGGACACCAACGCCGTGGCGCTCGGGCTGGCCGTCGGGGGCGAGGGCGGGTCCTTCGCCTATCTGCACCTCGGCACGGGGCTCGGGGCCGGGCTGGTGATCGGCGGGAGTGTGCACCGGGGGCCGCGGACCGGGGCGGGGGAGTTCGGGCACCAGGTGGTGCAGCTGGACGGGCCGCCGTGCGGGTGCGGGGACCGGGGGTGCGTGGAGGCGCTGTGCCTGGCAGCCGTGGCGCGGGGTGAGACGGAGGAGGCGGCTCGGGTGCTGGGGACCGGGGCGGCGAATCTGGTCGGGTTGCTGGACATCGATCGGGTGCTGGTGGGCGGGCGGACGGTTGAGGGGGCGCCGGAGGTGTTCGTGTCCGGGGTGCGGAGGGTGCTGGAGGCCCGGGCCCGGCGGACGGGGGAGGAGTGTGCGGCGGTGCGGTCGGTGCCCGGGGAGGGGCGGGTCGCCGAGGGGGCGGCGCAGTTGGTGCTGGCGCCGGTGTTCGGGCAGGACGGGTGAGCGGTCCACGGTGTGGTGCCGGGCGGGGCTACCGCGCAGCCCGGCACTGTCGGCGGCCGGGGCTGCAGCACCCTTCAGGGGCGCGGGGAACTGCGCGACCGGCCACGGACGATCCGCACCCGGCGATGCAGCGGCACGACTGTCCGCGGCTGGCGGGGGTGCGCTGTCGGCGGCCGGGGCCGCGGCACCCTTCAGGGGCGCGGGGAACTGCGCGACCGGCCACGGACGCCCCGTACCCGGCGATGCAGCGGCACGACTGCCTGCGGCTGGCGGGGGTGCGCTGTCGGCGGCCGGGGCCGCAGCACCCTTCAGGGGCGCGGGGAACTGCGCGACCGGCCACGGACGACCCGCACCCGGGACGATTTAGGCTGGGGCCCACAGGGCCCGACGACGGCAGGAGATCGTGTACATGGCAGACCGCAAGCCCATCGAGTCCTGGCTCACCGACATGGACGGGGTGCTGATCCACGAAGGTGTGCCGATTCCCGGGGCCGACGCCTTCATCAAGAAGCTGCGCGAAACCGGGCGGCCCTTCCTGGTGCTGACCAACAACTCGATCTACACCCCGCGCGACCTGCACGCCCGGCTGCGCCGGATGGGGCTCGAGGTGCCGATCGAGAACATCTGGACGTCCGCCCTGGCCACCGCCAAGTTCCTCGACGACCAGCGGCCCGGCGGCTCCGCTTACGTCATCGGCGAGGCCGGCCTGACCACCGCGCTGCACGACATCGGCTACATCCTCACCGACCACGACCCCGACTACGTGGTCCTCGGCGAGACCCGCACGTACTCGTTCGAGGCGATGACCAAGGCGGTGCGGCTGATCAACGCCGGGGCCCGGTTCATCTGCACCAACCCCGACGAGACCGGCCCCTCCACCGAGGGCCCGCTCCCGGCGACCGGCGCGGTGGCCGCGCTCATCACCAAGGCGACCGGCAGGCAGCCCTACTTCGCGGGCAAGCCCAACCCGCTGATGATGCGCACCGGACTGAACACCATAGGCGCGCACTCCGAGAGCAGCGCGATGATCGGCGACCGGATGGACACCGACGTGCTGGCGGGCATCGAGGCCGGCATGAAGACGTACCTGGTGCTGACCGGGCTGACCCGGCCGGAGCAGGTGGAGAACTTCCCGTACCGGCCGAGCAGGGTCGTCGACTCCATCGCGGACATCGTCGACCTCGTCTGATCGTCGTACGGCCGTTTCGCCGTACCTCGTTCACCCGACCGGTCCAGTGTCGCGCGTGAGGAGGTGCGGGGCCGGACCGGGCGGGGGAACCTCCAGAGTGTCTGGAGGTTCACGATGGGTAAGCGGCGACTCGCACTCTGCGCGGGTGTCCTGGCCGTCACCGCGTTCGGTCCGGCGGCCTGTGCGGCGTACGCGGCGGACGGCGGGGGCGTCTCGGCGGTCCCCACGACGTCCGCGCCCGGCGGCGACATCGCCCTCAGGGTGACCGGGTGCGACGCGCGCGAGGCGGTCGCGCAGTCCCCGGCGCTGGTGTCCGACGCCCGCCTCACCCCCGGCGACGACGGCGACGGCCTCACGGGTGACGGGCGGGTACGGTCCACGCTCACCGCCGGGACGTACACGGTGACCGTCGCCTGCGACGGCACGGAGCACAAGGGCACCGTCGAGGTCGTCCGGAACCCCACGCCCGCCGCGGGCGCCGAGCCCTCCGCGCATCCCTCGCCCGTCGCCCCCGTGAACGCCGGAGCCGGCGGCGCGGCACGGGACCTCGCCGACGGCCCCGAGCGGCACGGGCCCGGCACCGCGCAGACGGTGGTCGCCCTCGCCCTGGCAGGGACCGCCGCCCTCACCGTGCACCGGACGGCCCGGCGTCAGGCGCGGCGCGGCCGGAGGACGGGTTGACCGGCATCATGCGCGACCTGACGAAACGGCTGCCCGCCGGCGCGGTCTGGGTGGCGCTGCTGCTCGGACTGTGGCTGTGGGGGCAAGGGCTCACCGAGGTGCCCGCCGGGACGGCCGGACCGGCCACCGGCGACATGGCGGCGGCCGGACGCCCGCCCCTGACCGACCTGCCCACCGTGCACCGGCCGCTGAAGGCCGCCGACCCGCTCACCCTCGACATCCCCGGCCTGGACCTGCGCGCCCCGGTCGCCGCCCGAAGCCTGGACGAGCGCGGCGCCCCCGACCCGCCGCCGCTGGACCGCCCGGGCGAGGTCGGCTGGTACGCGGCCGGCACCGCCCCCGGCGCGGAGGGCGCCGCGCTGATGGTGGGGCACGTGGACACCGAGACGCGGCCCGCCGTCTTCCACCGGCTGGACACGCTGGAGCCCGGCCAGGAGATCCGGGTGGCCCGCAGCGACGGCACGGTCGCCGAGTTCACCGTCGAGGACGTCCGCGTGCTCGCCCGGGACGGCTTCGACGCCCAGGAGGCGTACGGCCCGCGCCATGAGGGGCGCGCCGAGCTCCGGCTGATCACCTGCGGCGGCGCCTTCGACCCCGCGGCCGGCGCCTACGAGGCCAACGTCGTCGTCTCCGCGTACCTCACCGACGTCTCGGCGCCCCGCACCGACGCGTGACAGTCCCGGACCGGTCGCATTCCGTGATCGGCGCAGGTGGGCGTGGATCCGGCCACGTCGCGCACGGCGGACGCCACGACGCCCCGGGCCCGCTGTAACAGGCCGTGGACAAGCGGCACTCGGCCGTCCTGGCGGGCCGTGCGGTGTGCCAGGATTGGGGCTCGGAACACTTGGAACAAGTGCACCCAAGGGGGGTTGGATGTACGGCAGCAGGGGGGTCGGGGCGTTCGCCGGGGGGCGGGCGTCCGCAGCGGTGCTGGGGGCGGCGCTGCTGCTCACGGGATGCTCCTCGGGAGGTGACGACCAGAAGGAGGGCTCGGCCGCGGCCGTCGTCACGCAGCAGCCGAAGGAGTCGGACCCCTTCTGGGTCAACCCGGACGGTGTCGCGGCGCGCGAGGTCGGCGAGCTGCTGGGGGACGGCAGGAAGGCCGAGGCGCAGCAGCTCAGGAAGATCGCCGAGCAGCCCGTCGCGGAGTGGATCAACCCGGAGAACGCCGAGGAGCAGGCGCGGGAGTTCACCGAGGGCGCCGACCGGGCCGGCCGCCGCGCGGTGCTGGTCCTCTACAACATCCCGCACCGCGACTGCGGCCAGTACTCCCAGGGCGGGGCCGCCGACGGCGACGCCTACCGGGACTTCGTCGACGCGGTGGCCGAGGGCATCGGGGACCGCCCGGCGACGGTGGTGCTGGAGCCGGACGCGGTGCTGCACCTGGTCGACGGCTGCACCCCGCAGGAGTTCCACGAGGAGCGCTACGACCTCCTCAAGGGCGCCGTCACCCGGCTGAAGGACCTGAAGAACACCAAGGTGTACCTGGACGCGGGCAATGCCGGCTGGGGCAGCCCCGACCAGATCCACGAGCCGCTGAAACGGGCCGGGATCGAGCAGGCCGACGGCTTCGCGGTGAACGTCTCGAACTTCTACACCACCGAGGACTCCATCGCCTACGGCAAGAAGCTGTCCGCCGAGGTCGGCGGAAAGCACTTCGTCGTCGACACCAGCCGCAACGGCAACGGCCCCTACACGGACGGCGATCCGGACGAGCGCTGGTGCAACCCGCCCGGCCGGGCGCTCGGCGAGACCCCCACGACCCGCACGGCCGACCCGCTCGTCGACGCCTACCTGTGGATCAAGCGCCCGGGGGAGTCGGACGGCGAGTGCAAGGGCGGCCCGAAGGCCGGCGAGTGGTGGGAGGACTACGCCCTGGACCTGGCGCGCGCGTCGACGAACTAGCGGCAGGACAGCGCGCGTACACCAGAGGGGGGGCCGTGCGATCG
>BNBX01000001.1:826283-966305 GCA_014656175.1 Streptomyces werraensis | reverse complement strand
TGTCGTACCGGCGGCGCGCTACGGCACCCGCACCCACTGGGCCTTGCTGGGCGTGCCGTCGCCGTCGGTGACGAACAGCATGTACCAGCCGGACTGCACCAGGTTCTTGTTCTTCGGCACGGTCACCGTGACCTCGTCGCCGTCGGTCGTGAAGTCCAGGGCGATCGAGCGCTGGTCCACGTCGGTGACGTGGGTGGTGGCGCTCGGCCGGATCAGCCGGACCTTCTTGACCGACGCCGCGTCCTGCGAGGTGAACGTGCCGGACCCGCCGCGCCTGATGGTCTGCGGCCCGCCTGAGAGGTCGGGCTGCTCCTCGTCGCCGTAGAGGTACGGCGGGGTGTAGATCTCGATGCGCTGCTCGAACTTGCCCGGTTTGGTGTTGGCCTTGTCGGCGAACAGCGAGTCCGAGCCGAAGAACATCACGCGGCCGTCGGGCAGCAGGATGGAACCCGAGTGGTAGTTGCGGCCCACCAGCGGGTCGGCGACCCGCCGCAGCTCGTTCTTCTCCGTGTCGTAGATCCGCGCCTCGAGGATGTTGGAGTCGCCGCGGCCCCGGTAGTCCTCCGAGCCGCCGGAGATCAGCACCTCGTCGTTCGGCAGGATCGACGCCTGCGGGTAGCGGGTGCCCTTGTCCAGCGACGGTCCGTCGACGAACGTCGGGTCGTCGGCCTTCAGGTCGACGATCCTGGTCTTCTCACTGGAGCGCGGGGACTCGCCCACCCCGCCGCCGCCGATGACCATGTACTTCTCGTCCTGGGCGGGCGGCAGCAGCACCGTGCCGGACGTCTCCATCAGCTCGGGGTCGCTCAGCCCGGGGATCTTCTTGAACTTGTTGGTCTTCACGTCCCAGACGCCCGGCTCGCGGCCGACGTCGTCCGGTCCGTAGCCCGCGTTCGACCCGGAGTAGAAGATCTTGCCGTTCTGCATCAGGAACAGCGCCGGGTACGTGGGGAACTGCCGCTCCTTGTCGGTGTACTCCCACTCCTTGGTCTCCGGGTCGTAGATCTCGTTCTTGCCCGGGACCAGCTGGCCGATGTCGTCGAGGCCGGAGACGCTGAGGATCTTCCCGTCACTCAGGGTGGTGAGCGTCGGGTACCAGCGGGCCTCCTTCATCGGGTCGACCTTGATGTACTTCTCGGCGACCGGGTCGAACTCGTAGGCGTCCCGGATGCCCTGGAAGTCCTTCTTGTCCAGGGCGAGCTTCTCGGCGATGCCGTACGTGTTGCGCGCGTCGGCGCCGGAGAGCCCCTGCACCCGGTAGTTGTCCTGCGTGCCGGTCTCGTACTCGGCGCCCTCCTTCTGCGCCTCGACGTAGATACGGCCCACGCCCGGGGTGGTGCCGAGGAACTCGCCCGTCTCCGGGTCGAACTTCTTCTCGGCGCGCGGCACGAGCACCGGGTCCTTGGAGACGAAGGTCTTGCCGTTCTCCTTGCCGGTGAACCTGGTGCCCGCCGGCAGGGTGATCGGCTTGTCCGGGTTCTCGTTGTGGACGAGCATCAGGCCGCCGGCCTTCTTCACGTCGCCCTTGAGCTTCTCGTACCGTTTGGTGCCGCCCGCGATCAGCAGGTTGCCGTTGGCGAGCTGCGTGTGCCCGGTGCAGAACAGGTCGTTCGGCGTGGGCACCTTCTTGATGGTGCCCTTGACCGGGTCCCAGATCCGGGTGTCGTACTTCTTCGCGTCGAAGTTGTCCTGGTTGTTGCCCGACCCCGCGACGAGCAGCACCTTGCCGGTGCGCAGCAGCGCCGCGTGGATGGTGTTCTGCCGGTACTCCTCGGGAAACTCGACGATCTCCCACTTGCCGTTCGCGGCCTTGTACTCCGGCTGATTGATCTTGTACTGGTGGTATTTCTCCGTCCCGAAGCGGTAGAGCCACGGGCCGTTCATCCCGGCCAGCGCGAGCACCACCGCCGTGCCTATCGCGATCCGACGGGCGCGACGGCGGCCTGCACGGTCAGTCATTCCTTACGTCCCCCAAGTCCACCAAGGGCGATCTGCATGGTCTGGTCGTCACCGGGGTTGCCGCCCCCGGGGCCTCCCGGCCCTTCGGGGCCCCCTGGTCCGCCCGGTGCGCCGTGGGAGCCGGCCCAGTGGGGCCGGGGCTGCGGCTGGTGCGGGGCGTGCTGCTGCTGGGGCATCCGCACGCCGTCGGCCGGGGTCGCGTCCTCGCGCCGGTGCCCCGCCGCGTGCGCGCCGGGCTTCTTCCGGTCCTGCCGCATGCCGTGACGCCAGGCGAACATCGGCGCCGCGGTGATGAGCAGGGCGAAGGTGGCCCAGATGACCATCGCCGGGTGGGAGTGCCCGAAGACGAAGCCCGCGGCGATGGATCCACCGAAGATCAGAATGAAGTACCAGTGGTAGCGGAAGGTGCCGAACCAGGTGTCCGGGCTGGCCGAGTCGCCCTTCGGGGTGACCACGAACTTGCTCTTGCGGCGCAGCACCGAGTCGATCAGCGCCTTCGCGTAGAGCGGGGCCGACAGCGCGGACATCACCATGCCGGCCACACCGCCGGAGCCCTCCGGCTCGTGCGGGGAGACGTTGTGCCGGCGGTTCCAGACGTACAGGCCGATCTGCAGCGCGGAGGCGTTGCCGTAGAGCATCAGCCAGACGGCCGGGTCGATGTTCACACCCGAGGCGCCCAGGCCCAGGAACAGCGCGCAGCTGAGCGCCGCGAGGATCCAGTTCAGGGCGGACATCGGATAGAAGATGATCATCATCGTGTAGTTGAAGAGCTTGCTCGGCGGGAGCGAGAACCAGCCCTTCCAGTACTGCTTGAGGATCGTCTCGTACGTACCGCGCGACCAGCGCATCTGCTGGGTGAAGAAGTCGGTCCAGGCGTTGGGGCCCTCGCCGACCGCGAGCACGTCCGGGGTGTAGACCGAGCGCCACTTCCGTCCGGTCTCCGGGTTCTTCGCCCGGTGCATCTCGAACCCGGTCGCCATGTCCTCGGTGATCGAGTCGTACAGGCCGCCGATCTGCTTCAGCGCCTTGATGCGCACCGCGTTGGAGGTGCCCACGAACATGGGGGAGCCGTAGCGGTTGCCGGCGCGCTGGATCAGCGCGTGGAAGAGGAACTGCTGGGACTCGGCGGCCTTGGTGACGAAGTTGTCGTAGTTGCCGTAGACCTGCGGGCCGATGACGAAGCCGACGTCCGGGTCGCGGAAGAAGCCGAGCATCCGCTCCAGGTAGTTCGGCAGCGGCACGTGGTCGGTGTCCACGGAGGCGAAGAAGTCGTAGTTGTCGCCGTGCGCGTCCAGCCAGGCGTTGTAGTTGCCGTGCTTGGTCTTCGCGCGGTGCGGGCCCTTCTTCTGGTTCCACTTCGCGACGCCCTTGCGGGAGAAGTGGTGCACGCCGAGGCGCTCGCAGACCGCCTTCACCTCGGGGTCGTCGCCCTCGTCGAGCAGCCAGACGTGCATCAGGCCCCGGTGGCGGATCTTGACGGCCGCCTCCAGGGTCTTCGTCACCATCTCCAGCGGCTCCTTGCCGGGCACGAAGGAGGTGAGGAAGGCCACCCGGGTGCCGGTCTCGGGCACCACGGGGATCGGGTCGCGCGCGACGAGCGTGGCGTGCGCGTTCGACACCACGTTCATGCAGCGGAAGAGCTCGATCAGACCGATCGACACGAGCATCACGACGTCGAGGGCGGGCAGCCACTCGAACGCCGGGTAGTCACGCTCCGTCCAGTGCGACGGCTGGAGCAGCCACACCAGCAGCACCAGCGACAGCACGGGGGCCGCCAGCAGCATCAGCGCGATGCGGATGCGGTGCGGCTCCTGCGAGATCAGCGAGCGGTACTGGACCTTGTACGGCTTGTTCGGGTCGGGCTGGGTGAGGGGACCCGCGAGGCGGCTGTAGTGCTCGTAGTCGTATCTGGGCAGCGCTTTCTTGATCCGGCGGAACGTACCCGTGTTCCAGTTCCGATGGCCGGGCACCCGCAGCTGGGTGGTCTGGGACGGGTCGTCGTCCCGGTGGGCGCCCGTCGGCGTCGACGTCATGAGTCATCCCCCCACACGCGGCAAGAGCGCGTGTTTCGTCGCTTTCTTACGTCCGGGCCGGTCCCCCTCGACCTCCGGACGTGTCAGTGGCGGACCGCGGTCACCACGTCACGCACACCTTATAGACACGACTTCGTGTCCTTCCGGTTGCATGATCCCCCTTCGGTGCCGGCGCGGTGGAACGGGGTCCCTCACCCCGTCCCCGCCGGCGGCCGGTGCTCCCCCGATCCCCCCAACGACCGCGACGGCGCGGACCGTTGAAGGGACCCAGGGTCCCGGTTCGCTCCTCATGATCGCAAGGTGCGAAACACGGTGCAGACCGGGCAAAGGGGGACCTTTGTGACGCCCGAGGGTGTCCTGTGGTGTCACAGTTCCGTACGGGCCGCGAGAGCGAGGCGCTCAACGGGGGCGAGAGAGTTTCCGGCCAAAAACCGACGGGCCCCTCGTGGAACGAGGAGCCCGTCGTGTCGGTGCGCCGCCAGGGACTCGAACCCCGGACCCGCTGATTAAGAGTCAGCTGCTCTAACCAACTGAGCTAGCGGCGCCTGCTGACGGAAGAACTCTACAGGACCCCGGAAGCTGCTCGTGACCACCCCGGCCCGCCGCCCGCCACCCGGGGCGTCCGGAGGAGGGGCGCTTTACATCATTCGGACCGTCAAAGTGCGCGCCCGGACGACCGTTGCGAGACTGACGCTCGTGCGCAGATGCGGAGAAACGTTCCGGGAATGTGAGGGAAATCGCATGGGGTCTCCGGTGTGCGAGGAATGCGGTCCCGCCGGAGACCACGCGTCCCCCGGAAGAGCGGGTGAACGGCGGGAGCGGCCGCTTCCCCGCGCGGGGCGGCCGCGGCGCTCCCTGGCGCACCGCGCCGCCCTCGTGGTGGCCGCGGTCGCGTCCGCCGCGTTCGGCGCGCACCCGGTCCCCGCGGTCGCCGCCCAGGACGCCCGGGTCTCCGCGGGCCAGGGCGTCCCCGCAGATCAGGGAAGCGGCGGGCAGGGCGCGCCGGGTCCCCTGTTCGGCTCCGACGGGCGCACGGGTCCCGCGCTGCCGCCCGGGACGGTCCCCGCGATCAGCCGGACGGACATCGTCAGGCGGGCCGCCTCCTGGGTCAGCCAGAAGGTGCCCTACAGCGTGTCCTCCTACTGGTCCGACGGATACCGGCAGGACTGCTCGGGCTATGTGTCGATGGCCTGGAAACTGCCCGGCAACGAATGGACGGGAAGCCTCGCGCAATACGCCGAGAAAATCACCAAGGCGGAACTCCAGCCGGGTGACATCCTCCTGTTCCACAATGCGTCCGATCCGTACAACGGTTCGCACGTCGTCATTTTCGGCGGGTGGGCGAACTCCGCCCGCACCCAGTACGTCGCCTACGAGCAGACCCCGCCGCACACCCGCAAGATGACGACGCCGTACGCCTACTGGAACAACTCGGCGCGCTATGTGCCGTACCGCTACAAGGGCGTGACCGACGGAACCGCGGGGGCCGCCCCGGAGACCGCCGCGCCCGTCCTGCCCACGCCTTCGGCCGAGCCGCAGGTGGCGGATTCCCCACCCGTCACCGAGGGCGCGGACGCCGTCGTGGCGGGCGGCGTGGCGCCGGCGCCCGTCGTGCCCGACGGACCGCGCGGGACGGA
This sequence comes from Streptomyces werraensis, assembly GCA_014656175.1. Lineage (GTDB taxonomy): Bacteria > Actinomycetota > Actinomycetes > Streptomycetales > Streptomycetaceae > Streptomyces > Streptomyces werraensis. Next base: position 960,676 of record BNBX01000001.1, on the reverse strand, counting down.
CGCCGGGGAGGGGGCGGCCGGTGTGGCGCCGGCGCGGCGGGGCGCCGCCGCGGACGGTGCGCCCGGTCCGTCGGGCGGACAGTCCGGCGGATCCCCCGACGGCTCAAACGGAGGTTCCGCTTCTGCCCCGGTGGGCCTTCTCGCCGCGCCCGCCGCGCACGGGGTGCCGGGCCGGGAGCCGTTCCGTCCGGGTGCGGAGAACGAACACGTCACCCGGCTGGGCCGGCAGCCGGTGGCGAAGGGATCCGGCCGGCACAGCACCCAGGGGGCCGGCCCGCGCCGGGGCGATGAGGACCGGCGCGACGTGGCCGGCTTCCAGCGGGCCCAGGGCCTGCGGGGCGGGGCGGCGGACGGCGTCCCGAACCCGGAGACCTGGCGGCGGCCCCTCGCCTGACCCGACCGGGGCGCCGGGCTTCCGCCCCCCGCCCGAGTCCCTCGATGTGACGCATCTGGCGCGGAGGCTGGAGGCACGCATGACCACCACGACACCCCACATCCCCGAGCACGTCCCCGAGTCCGAGGGGCCCGACGGCGGCTTCGCGGCCGCCCGCCCGGCCCGGCTGATCCACACCGAGTCCACCACCGAGATCCCCGTCCACCTGCTGTTCCGTGAGGAACCCTCGGCGCCTCCCGCGGAGGAGAAGCCGCGGCCCGCGGTCGTCGCCCACCGTCCCCCGCCCGAGAAGGAGGACCGGGACACCCGGGACATCGGGGTACGGGCCCGCGCGTCCGCGCCCGGCGTCGACCCGGAGATCGTGGAGCGGCCCGCGCGGGTGCTGCCGGGGATCGCCGGGGTGTTCGCGGGGGTGTGCGGCGCCGCGGGCTGCGCGGTCACCGCGTGGTGGGCGGGAGTGCTGCCGCCGCTCGCGGCGGAGGCGTTCGGACCGTCCGCCGGGGCCGGCGGTCTCGGGCCCGCGCAGTGGGCGGCGTTCGCCGGGGCCGGGGCGCTCGGACTGTTCGGCTTCGGCGGTCTGGCCCGCGGGCGGACCGGACGGGCCTGGGTGCTGGAACTGTTCGGCCGTTACCGGGGGACCGTGCGGGGGACCGGACTGCTGTGGGTGAACCCGCTGTTGCTGCGCCGCCGGGTCGACGTGCGGCTGCGGCACTGGCGCGGTGAGCCGCTCCCCGCGGCGGACCGGGGCGGGGTGGCGCTGCGGGTGTCGGTGCTGGTGGTGTGGCGGGTGCTGGACACCGCGCGGGCGACCCTGGGCGTCGAGGACCACGAGGGGTATCTGCGGGCGTGCGTGGAGGCGGCCCTGCTGCGGGTGCCGGTGGCCGCGCCGGGCGCCGGGCGGGGCGCGGTGCAGGCGACGCAGGACGCGCTGACCCGGCTGGTGGCGGCGGACGCCGGGCCGGTGGGGGTGGAGGTGTGCGCGGTGCGTCCGCTGCGTGTGGAGTACGCGCCGGAGGTGGCCGCCGCGATGCACCGGCGCCGGATCACGGCGCTGGACGCCCGGCACCGGGCGAGCGTGATCGGCGCGGTCGTGGACTCGGTGGAGGACACCGTGACCCGGCTGACCATGCGCGGCCTGGTGGACCTGGACGACTACGAGCGCCAGGTGCTGGTGAAGGACCTGACGGTGGCGTTCTACGCGGGGCGGGGTGAGACCGGGGTCTGAACGGAGGGCGACCGCGGAGGGAAACAACCCCCGCGATTGGTATGGACATGTTCAACAACCGTCCTTACTCTGAGACTTGGTCTAGACCTGCACCCCTGACAACTCCCCCACGATCCAGGAGCGGCAGCATGCGTAAACGGACCAAGCTGTACGCGGCCGCGGTGGGACTGGCCACGACCGGAGCGCTCATGCTCTCCTCCGGCGGCGCCAGCGGCCACGGCTACACCGACCTGCCGGTGAGCAGGCAGAAGCTCTGCCAGAACGGCGGCGTCTCCAACTGCGGCGCCATCCAGTGGGAGCCGCAGAGCGTCGAGGGCCCGAAGGGCTTCCCGGCGGGCGGCCCCGCCGACGGCAAGCTCTGTTCGGCCGGCAACGCGTCCTTCGCCCCCCTCGACGCCCCGCGCACCCCGTCGGGCGGCGCCTGGCCCACCACCCGGGTGACCGGCGGCCAGGAGTACACCTTCCGGTGGCAGTTCACGGCGATGCACGCCACCACCGACTTCAAGTACTACGTCACCAAGCCGGGCTGGAACCAGAACCACAACCTGTCCCGGTCCGACCTCAACCTCACCCCGTTCCTGACCGTCCCCTACAACGGCCAGCGTCCGCCGCAGACCCTGTCGCACAGCGGCCGGCTGCCCACCGGGCTCAGCGGCCACCACGTGATCCTCGCGGTGTGGACGGTCCATGACACGGGCAACGCGTTCTACGCCTGCTCCGACGTGACCTTCTGACAGGTCCCCGGGCACGTCAAAGGGCCTCTCGCTCCCACGAGAGGCCCTTCTCGGTGCGCCGCCAGGGACTCGAACCCCGGACCCGCTGATTAAGAGTCAGCTGCTCTAACCAACTGAGCTAGCGGCGCATGACTCCCGCCGTCCGCTTCCGCGGTCGGCGACGGGAAAAATCATACCTGGTCCGAGAGGGTGCTCCCGACCACTCCCGCCGAGGGTCAGATCGCCAGCGACAGCAGCACCGGGGCGGCGTTGCGGTTGAGGGCGTCGGCGGCCCTGCGCAGCCGGTGGGCGTGGGCCAGCGGCAGGGACAGTGCCAGGCATCCCGCCGTGGACCCGGCGGTGAGCGGGACGGCCGCGCACACCGTGCCGACCGCGTACTCCTGGAGGTCCAGGACCGGAACCGTCGGCGGCTGCGCGGCGAGCTTCGACAGCAGCAGGCGGTCGCTGGTGATGGTGCGCGAGGTGAGCCGGGCCGGACGGTGCCGGGCCAGGTGGTCGCGCCGGCCCTCGTGGTCCAGCTGGGTGAGCAGGCTCTTGCCGACCGCCGTGGCGTGCGCCGAGTAGCGGAAGTCCACCCACTCGTTCACCTTCGGGGTGGCCGGGGAGTCGGCGTACTGGGTGACCCGGACCTCGCCGTCGACGTACCGGCTGAGGTAGACGGCGGCGCCCACGGAGTCGCGCAGCCGTTCGAGGGTGTGCTGGAGCGTGTCCCGCAGGGCCTGCCGGTGTCCGTCGGCGGAGCCGAGCCGGACGAAGGCGGCCCCGGTGACGTAGGCGCCGTCGGCGATCTGCTCGACGTAGGCCTCGCGGCGCAGCATGCGCAGGAGGGTGGTCAGCCGCTCCGTGGCGATGCCGGTCTCGCGGGCCAGTTCGGTCTCGTTGATTCCTGTGCCGCGCCGCGCCACCGTCTCCAGGACGCGCAGCGCGTCCTGGACCGAGTGGTACGACGCGGTCGGCTCGTGCCTCAGCGCCACGGTTTCCCCCTGCGCTCGCTCGTAGGGCCGCAATCCGGTCAACGAATCCCCTCCACGATAGCCGTCAAAGACGTTGTCGAAGGCGGGGGTTGACAAGATTGCGGCCCTCTGAACTGCGGTGCCGACCCCCTGGCATATGCCAGGGGTATGACCCAGACCGTGGACCTCGGGTGATGCGCCGGGGCACGCTCCGTGACTACAGGACCGCGCTGAGGAATTCCCGCGTCCGGTCGTGCTCCGGCTCGTTGAAGATCTTCTCCGGCGAGCCCGCCTCGATGACCCGGCCCGAGTCGAACATCAGCACCTGGTCCGAGATGTCCCGGGCGAAGTTCATCTCGTGGGTCACGCACAGCATCGTGATGTCCGTGGAGCGGGCGATGTCCCGCAGCACGTCCAGCACGCCGGCCACCAGCTCCGGGTCCAGGGCCGAGGTGACCTCGTCCAGCAGCAGCACCTGCGGGCGCATCGCCAGCGCCCGGGCGATCGCCACCCGCTGCTGCTGGCCGCCGGAGAGCTGGGCCGGGTACTTGTCGAGGTGGTCGCTCAGCCCGACCATCTCCAGCAGCTCCCGCGCCCGCTCCTCGGCGGCGTCCTTGGACATGCCGAGCACGGTGACCGGGGCCTCGGTGATGTTCCGCAGCACGGTCATGTTCGGGAACAGGTTGAACTGCTGGAAGACCATGCCGATCTTCTTGCGGACCTCGCGGACCTGCTTCTCCGGCGCCGGGAACAGCTGCTGCCCGTCGACGGTGATGACGCCCTCGTCGGGCTTCAGCAGGGTCATCAGCAGCCGCAGGATCGTGGTCTTGCCGGACCCGGACGGACCGATCAGCGTCACGTGCTTGCCGGCGTCGACCGAGAAGTCCAGGTTGTCCAGGACCGTGTGGTCCCCGAACCGCTTGGTGACCCGCTCCAGCCGGATCAGCTCACCGGTCGCGCGCGGGGTCCCGGGCTTCTCTTCGAAGGGGGCGTGGGTGTCAGTGGACAAGGCGTCGCTCCAGGGCTCGCAGGGCAAGGGAGGCCAGGTAGGAGATGACGATGAAGGCCACGCCGATCACCGTCAGGGGCTCGGTGAACTGGAAGTTCTGCTGGGCGAACAGCCGGGCCTGGCCGAGCATCTCCAGGACGGTGATGGCCATCAGCAGGGGCGTGTCCTTCAGCATCGAGATGACGTAGTTGCCGAGCGCGGGCACCACCCGGCGCACGGCCTGCGGCAGGATCACCACGGTCCACGTCCGGCGCAGCGGCAGGTTCAGCGCCGTCGCCGCCTCCCACTGGCCCACCGGCACGGCCTCGATACCGGCGCGGTAGACCTGCATCGTGTACGTCGAGTAGTGCAGCCCGATGGCGAAGACGCCGGTGGTCATCGCCGAGAAGGTGATCCCCCACTCGGGCAGCACGTAGAAGAGGAAGAACAGCTGCACCAGCAGCGGGGTGTTGCGGACGAACTCCGTGAGGCCGCCGACCGGCCAGGTCACCCAGCGCGTCGGCGCCCGCATCAGCAGCGCCCACACCAGGCCCAGCGCGAAGGAGATCAGCGAACCGAACACCAGGATCTGCAGGGTGACCCACAGACCGTCCCAGAAGTACGGCATGAAGTCGGCGACCGCGCCCCAGTCCCACGTCACGAGACACCACTTCCCTCGGGCACGCGCACGGCGGCGGCCTTCTTCCTCGGCGCCTTGCCGACGCCCGCCTTCAGCTTCCTCTCCAGCCCGCGCATCGACCGGGTGAGCAGGAAGGCGATGGCGAAGTAGATGAGCAGGACGTACGTGTAGATCTCCGCGCTCTCCTGCAGCGCCAGGCGGACCAGGTTGGCGCTGAACGCCAGGTCGCCCATGCCCATGACCGACACCAGGGCGGTGCCCTTGAGCAGCTCGATCAGCAGGTTGGAGAACGGCGGGATCATCTCGGGCACCGCCTGCGGCAGCAGGATGAGCCTCATCCGCTGCCAGGGCGTGAAGCTGAGGGCGATGCCGCCCTCACGCTGGGCCGGGTCGACCGCGGCGAGGGCGCCGCGCACGATCTCCGAGCCGTACGCCCCGTAGGTCAGGCCGAGTGCCAGGGTGCCCGCCCACAGCGGCACGAGCTGCCAGCCGAAGGCCGGCGGCAGCACGAAGAACACCCAGAAGATCATCACCAGCGCGGAGGTGCCGCGGAACACCTCGGTGTAGAAGCCCGCGAGGAAGCGGACGATCCACAGCCGGTGAGTGCGCGCGATGCCGACCACGAACGACACGGCGGTGGCGAGCAGCGCGCTGAGCACGAGCAGCTGGATCGTGACCCAGACGCCTTCGAGTACGCGTTCCCAGAGTCCTGAGGTCATCCGCCGCACAGCTCCTTCGCGGTCAGATCGGTCATCTCGTCCTCGGTGAACCCGAACGGCCTGAGGATGCGCAGCAGCTCGCCGCTCTTCTTGAGCTTCGCCAGCTCCACGTTGAAGGCGTCCCGCAGCTTGGTCTCCGTCGGCCGGAACGCGAACGCGCCGCCGTCGACGTGCGGCTCGCCCCCGACGAGGGGCTTGAACGGCTCGGTGGCCTCGGCCTTGCTCGACTTCTTGACCACCTCACGGGTGGTGAGCGCGGTTCCGGCGAAGACGTCGACCCGTCCGGCCTCGACGGCGTTCAGGCCGGCCACCTGATCGGGGACGATCAGGATGTCGCTCTCCTTGTAGCCGGCCTCCACGGCGTACGCGATCTCCGCGTAGCCGGTGCCGGTGGCGAACTTCGCCTTCTTCTCGACCACGTCCTGGTAGTCGCGCAGCCCCAGAGGGTTGCCCTTGCGGACGATGAACGAGTCGAGCATCTGGTAGTCGGGGTCGGAGAAGATGACCTGCTCGCAGCGCTCGGGGTTCACGTACATGCCCGCGGCCACGACGTCGAACTGCTGGGAGTTCAGCCCGGGTATGAGCGAGCCGAACTCGGTGGGCACGGGCTGCACCCGGTCCACCCCCAGCCGTTTGAAGATGACCTTGGCCAGCTCGGGCGCCTCGCCGGTCAGCTCACCGTCCTTGTCGATGTAGCCGAACGGGATCTCACCGGCGATGCCCAGCCGGACCACGCCCGCCGCCCTCAGCCGCTCGAGCAGGTCGCCGCCGTCCGTCGTGGAGGCGGTCGGCACGCGGGAACACCCCGCCGCGCCCAGCGCGCCGAGCGCCGCGACCCCCGCGAGCAGCGACCGACGCGAGGGCCCGGAGGTCCCTGTGATTCGTCTCAGTGGATGAAGTGGTGGAGCCATGGCGGCGCCGCTACCCGAAGCGATGCGAGTTATTCCGGCCAGTTTCGGCCCGTCCGGCCGTGGGAGCGGTCTCGACCGGCACGGGACCACGGGGTGCACGGCCGGCCGATTTCTCGAGATCTCCCTGGTCGGGCGTGAGGTGTCCGGCATCGCACGGCTGCTCGACGACCGTGCCCCGATCAGCTGTGAAGCCGTCCGGAAATCTCTCCCGCTGTCCGGCGGCGTCCAACGAGGTCCACGCCCTCTCGGTCACCGTCGAGGAGGAGGCGGGACCTCACATACCGCTCATCTCGGCCAACCAGGTGAGCATGTGGGCGGCGTTGCGCCGATGGGGTACCCGGGCGGTGGGACCGTGTCGGGCGCCGATCGACGCGTCCGCACGCTCCGGGACCGTCACGCCGGGCCGGACGCCGGCCGTGCTGCCCGGCCGGGCGGCGCCCGGTCCCGTACTGCCGGAAGCGCCAGGAGAGAAGCAGCAGGAAGGCTGGACATGACCGCACTGGGATTCCTCTACCCCGGCCACTTCGCGGAGGACGACTATCCGCGCATCGAGCAGTTGCTGGGCAGCGACGTCCGCCTGGACCTGGTGCACACCGACATCGGCGAGGACGCGCACCGGGTGGACGTGCTGCGCGAGATGGGCTCGCCCGAACGACTGGCGGCCGGACTGCAGGAACTGCGGCTCTCCGGCGCGGAGGCCGTGGTGTGGGCGTGCACCAGCGGCAGCTTCGTGCACGGCTGGGAGGGCGCCCACGAGCAGGTGCGGGGCCTCGCGCTCGCCGCGGGCATGCCCGCCTCCTCCACCTCCTTCGCCTTCGTGCACGCGATCCGGGAGATCGAGGTACGCCGGGTCGCCGTCGGCGCGACCTACCCCGACGACGTCGCCCGGCTCTTCGCCGACTTCCTGCGGGCCGGGGGAGCGGAGGTCACCGGGGTGCGCAGCTCGGGGACCACCGTCACGGCCGCCGAGGCCGGCGCCTGGGGCGAGCGGGAGCTGTTCGCGCTGGCCCGCGCGGCCGACTCCCCGGACGCGGAGGCGCTGCTCCTGCCGGACACCGCCCTGCACACCGTGGCCCACATCCCGGCACTGGAGAAGGAGCTGGGAAAGCCGGTCCTCACCGCCAACCAGGTCACGGCCTGGGAGGGCCTGCGCCTGGCCGACCGCCGCGTCAACGCGCCCGAACTGGGCGCGCTCTTCACCCGGGAGCCGGTCGTCCAGGTGTGACGGGAGCGCCGGTCCGGCACGGACGTGACGAACGCCACCTTCGCCGGCGTACGCCCTCCCGCGCGCCCGGAGCGCGTTCCCGTCGCCGTCTTTGTGCGCCCCGCGAGCTGGGTAGTCACCGGTCGGCGCGCCCGCGGACGCGGGGCCGCCGGTCCCCGCGGGCCGGACGCCCTCTTGCGGGGGCGCGGGACAATGGACGGTGGCCCTCCGGCACCCGGAGGCCACCGCGACGTACGAAGGAGAAGTCATGGCGGAGCACACGCCGCGCCCGGACCAGCCGCGGCTACGCCCCGCGCCCCTGCTGTTCGAGCCCGCGCAGGCGGCCTCGGACCCCGAGCACTTCTTCGACCTGGAGTCGATCGAGGATCCGCGCGCGCTGCTGGAGCGGGCCACGGAGCTGACGCTCGCGTTCCGTGCCGCCGCGGACCGGGCGACGGAGTTCCAGGCGATGGCGGCGGCCCAGCTCGCCGACCCCCGGCGCTTCGACCGGCTGTCCACGGCGGACATCGCCGAGCGCGCCGAGTGGACCGAGGACTACGCGAAGAAGATGGTCGAGTTCGGCCGCGACCTGATGCGCGGCGGCGAGGGCCCGGGGCACGTCGACCCCGTGTGAGCCGCGCCGGCACCCCGGTCCTCCGGCCCGTCGAACGGGTGTGGCATATGCCGGACGACAGGGTACGCGCCCGGCCGGGTCCCCGTCCCGGATTCCGGCAACTCTGCGGAACCGTTCCCTCACGGCACGTAGAAATATCTGTATGAGCAGCACACCGAATGTCTCCGACGTCAGCGGTGTCACCCCGGACGGAGCCGCCTGGCTCGCCTCGGCCGGCGCCGCCCCGCGCGGCGCCCGCACCCTCTGGGGCGAGCGGCCGGACGCCCCGGTGGTCCTGCCCTGCGGCGTCGTCTTCGACGTGGTGAGCGTGCCGGCGATCTTCGGGCGCCGGATGCTGGACCGTCTGTGGGAGGAGGGGCCGGGCTCGGGTCCCGTCGCGGAGTACCGGGGCCGGATGCTGCTGTTCGGCGCCGTGGGCACGGCCCAGCGGCTGCCCGCCCTGCTGAAGTGGGAGGAGTGGGGCGCCCACGGCAGCCGCACGGACGGCGTCCCGCCCCTGCTGTGTCACGGCGCCGGCGACGCGGTGACCGTCCCCGCCCCGTCCGGACCCGCCCGCCCCGACGCGGGGCCTCCGGCCCGCTGGCTGGTCGCCCCCGACAGCCGGAGCCCCTGGCTGCCGGGCCCGGAGGTACTGCTCTGGGCGGCGGTCCGGGCGGCCCGTGCCGCCGTGCGGATATCGATTTTTCCTCCCGCCGATCGTGGTGCTAATGTCTACGACGTCAGCAGGCGCCGCTAGCTCAGTTGGTTAGAGCAGCTGACTCTTAATCAGCGGGTCCGGGGTTCGAGTCCCTGGCGGCGCACGACACGTGGAAGGCCTCTCGCGCAAGCGGGGGGCCTTCTGCGCGTGGGTCACGCGTCCGGTCAGGACGCCCGGGCCGCGCGGTCGCCGGTGGTGATCTTGACCGTCCAGGCGCCGGAGGGCGTGCGGCCCTCCACGTCGACGCGGACCGACTCGCCGGGGACCGTGAAGCTCTCGCCGAGGGCGACCGGGGCGTCCGCCAGCGGGGGATAGACCGAGTCCTCCCAGCACCCCTCGGTGTGCGGGTGGGCGTCGATCACCTCGACGGGACCGCGTCCCGAGCGGGTGCCGCTGGACACGCGGTAGACCAGCACCCCCGGCCGGCAGGCCGCGCGGTCGTTGCCGACCGGGCCGCGCACCTCGAAGGCCAGCGCCGTGTCCGCGCCCGTGCGCACCACCGCCAGCTTGGTGCCGCGCCCCAGACCGAACGACGGCGCCCCGGCCGCGCCCGTCACCGGCGTGCCCGGCCCCGCCCCCAGCGGCTCCAGCGTCAGCCGCACCGGACCGCCCTCCTGCACGCACCGCACCTGCCGCGGCTCCAGCCAGCCCAGCTTCCACTTGTGCCAGCCGAACAGATCCGGGGCCAGCGCGAACTGGCTGCCCATCAGGTCCCAGTCCCCGACATGGGTGTCCCAGTCGCCCTTGCCGTCCACCGGCCGGTGGTACAGATCCGGCAGGTCGAAGACGTGCCCCGTCTCGTGCGCCAGCACCAGACGGTCCGGAGGATGGTTCTCGAACACGGTGACGACCCGCCGGATGTCGGCGCCGTCCGCCCGCATCGGGCGGTCCAGGTTGACCACCTTGGTGGCGTCCGAGTCCACCCCCGGCGCGTCCGGATCGGCGACGAGGTACACGATGTCGTAGGCCGAGTAGTCGACGTGCGGATCGGATGCGGCGAGCGCGTCCCGCAGGTAGGCCGCACGGTGCGCCACCGTCCAGTCGCGCTGTACGGCGTACGCCGTCGAGGGACGCGGCATCCGGATCCACCGCTTCACCGGATGCGCCCGCAGGCTGAACTTCCCGTAGGAGGCCCGCTCGAAGAAGCGGCTGGTCATCGGGAAGTGGTCGGCGGCCAGCTCGTCCGGCGAGGTCAGCGGACGCGAGTCGGGGAACGACAGGAACACCATCACCGCGTCCAGCCGGCTGGTCGGACGCGGATAGGCCGCGTTCCAGGTGTCCAGCCCCTCCGAGTGGTGGGCGTCGGTCCGGGTGAGTACGCACGGCTCCGCCGAGAACGGCTCGGGACCGGACGGCACGCTCACCATGGACGTCGCGGCGAGCGCCGACATCGTCGTGCACATCGCCGCCGTGGTCCGCAGCCGGGGCCGGACACCCGAACGGCCCAGCCGCTGTCGCAGTGCCTCACGACCGAGTCCTCTCGGGGTGAGCTGACGCGGCACGGGGACCTCCGGGAGACGGTTCGCGGGACACCGCACCCAGAGTGGGATGATTTGTCGTACTGCGCCCTGTTCAACTGCACCGCTCGGGTGAGAACGGCGGCAGAACGGGCGGGACCGCGCGCACTGAGCACCGTCCGCACTCACAGAACGTCACAACTGGTCGGAGCCTCGGCAGAAGCCGTCCACACCCGTGCAGAAACGATCTGGCAGAGATGCGGAACCGGCCCGGAGGCCGGACAGTGGCTGGAAGGGCCCGACGCGGGCCTCTATGATCGGCACACTTTCCGGATGCGGAAGGTGTTTTCCTGCACGACAGCGAGCGAGTGCACTGCGGGAGCGAGTGGTGAGCGGAACGTCCGAAGGGCCGACGCCCGCGACTGAGCTCAATCGGTCGGTCGTCACGGAGAGTGAGAACCCGGCGTCCCCGGGTGCCGGGTCCGCCGAGGCTGCCGAGCCGGTCGGTTCCGCCGGGTCCGCCTCCCCGCGGTCGCCCGCGCCCCCGTCCTACCGCTCCGTCTTCACCGCCGCCCCGCTCGCCATGGCCGTCGTCGACCGGGAGGGCATGGTCACCGGCGCCAACGCCGCCCTTGCCGACCTGCTCGGCCGCGACCAGGACGCCCTCACCGGCGCCGTCGCCGCCGACCTGGTCGACCTCGCCTCCGACGCCCGCACCTGGCACGCCTACCGCGAACTGCTGCGCGGCCGCCGCGCCCGGCTGCGCTGCACCCGCCGGCTGAAACACCCCGAGGGGCACGCCCTGTGGGTGCGGGTCACGGTCGCCCCGCTGCCCTCCGGCGACGGCGGCGTCCTGCTGTCCGTCGCCGACATCAGCGACCACCGCGCCCTCCAGGCCCGGCTCCGCCACCTCCGCATGCACGACCCGGTGACCCGGCTGCCCAACCGCACCCTGTTCTTCGAACGGCTGACCACCGCCCTGGAGGCGGAGTCGTACGCGGAGAGCGGCACCGGCCGGATCGGGCTCTGCTACCTCGACCTGGACGGCTTCAAGGCCGTCAACGACACCCTCGGCCACCGCGTCGGCGACCAGCTCCTCGCCGCCGTGGCCGACCGGCTCACGCGGTGCGCGCAGGACGCGGGCCGGGCCCGGGCCGGGATCCCGCTGGTCGCCCGGCTCGGCGGCGACGAGTTCGCCCTGCTCGTGGAGGACTCCACCGGCACCGAACAGCTCGCCGACCTCGCCGAGTCGCTGCTCGACGCGATCCAGGAGCCGTTCGACCTGTCCGGCCGCCGCCTGAAGGTGTCCGCCTCCATCGGCGTGGTCGAGCGGCACGCCGCCGGGACCACGCCCACGGCGCTGATGCAGGCCGCCGACACCACGCTGTACTGGGCCAAGGCCGACGGCAAGGCCCGCTGGACGCTGTTCGACCCGGAGCGCAACGCCTCACGCGTCACCCGGCAGGCCCTCGTCTCCTCCCTCCGCCCGGCCATCGACCGGGGCGAGTTCGCCCTGGAGTACCAGCCGCTGGTCGGCATGGACGACGACCGCGTGCACGGCGTGGAGGCCCTGATCCGCTGGCACCACCCGCGCTTCGGCACGCTCACGCCGAATCGGTTCATCTCCCTGGCGGAGGAGGACGGTTCGATCGTGCCGCTCGGCCGCTGGGTGCTGCGCACGGCCTGCCGGCAGGCGCGCGCCTGGCAGACGCAGCACCCGGACGAGCCGCCGATCTTCGTCAGCGTGAACGTGGCGGTCCGTCAGGTCTGGGACTCCGACCTGGTCGCCGACGTCGCCGAGACCCTGGAGGAGACCGGGCTCCCCCCGCACCTGCTCCAGCTGGAGCTGACCGAGTCCGCGGTGATGGGCTCCTCGGGCCGGCCGCTGCGGGCGCTCGAAGCCCTCAGCGACATGGGCGTGCGCATCGCCATCGACGACTTCGGCACCGGCTACTCCAACCTCGCCTACCTCAGCAGGCTGCCGGTGTCGGTGCTGAAGCTCGACGGCTCCTTCGTGCGCGGCTTCCAGATCGAGGACCGCGCCGCCAAGGCCAGCCCGGCGGACGAGGTCATCGTCGAGGCGATGGTGCAGCTCGCCCACCGGCTGGGGCTGACCGTCACCGCGGAGTGCGTGGAGACCTCCGCGCAGGCCACCCGGCTGCGCCGGATCGGCTGCGACACCGGCCAGGGCTGGCTGTACTCACGGCCCGTCCCGCCCGACCGCATCTCCGAACTGCTCGGCACACCCGGGGTTCAGGCGGGCGTCGGCAACCCGTAGGCGTCGGCGATCAGTTCGTACGACCGCACCCGGACGTCACCACCGTGCGCGTTGGCGGTGAGCATCAACTCGTCGGCGCCGGTGCGCTTCTGCAGGTCGTCCAGGCCGGCCCGGACCTCGTCCGCCGTGCCGTGGATGACGTTGGCGTTCCAGGACTCCACGAACTCCCGCTCCATCGGGCTGAAGTCGTACGCCTCCGCCTCCTCGGGCGTGGGCACGAGCCCCGGGCGTCCGGTGCGCAGCCGCACCATGTTCAGCGCGGCGGCCAGCACCTGGCGGCGCGCCTCCTTCTCGTCGTCGGCGGCGAGCGCGGCGACCCCGATCAGCGCGTAGGGCGCGTCCAGCACCTCGCTCGGCCGGAAGCTCTCCCGGTACAGGTCGAGGGCGGGGACGGTGTTCTGCGCGGAGAAGTGGTGCGCGAAGGCGAACGGCAGGCCGAGCACGCCGGCCAGCCGGGCGCTGAACCCGGAGGAGCCGAGCAGCCACACCGGCGGCCGGTGCGGGGACTGCACCCCGCCCGGCGAGGTCGCCTGCACAGGGCCGGGCACGGCGTGGATCCGCCGGTACGGGTGCCCGTCGGGGAAGTCGTCGTCCAGGAAGCGGGTCAGCTCGGCGAGCTGCTGCGGGAAGTCGTCGGCGCCCTCGTTCAGCCGGTCGGTGCGGCGCAGGGCGGCGGCGGTCGCCCCGTCGGTGCCGGGCGCCCGCCCCAGCCCCAGGTCGATCCGTCCCGGCGCCATGGCCTCCAGCGTGCCGAACTGCTCGGCGATCACGAGCGGCGCGTGGTTGGGCAGCATCACACCGCCCGACCCGAGCCGGATCCGCTCCGTGTACGCGGCCAGGTGCGCGAGGATCACGGCCGGCGAGGAGGAGGCCACGCCCGGCATGGAGTGGTGCTCGGCCACCCAGTACCGGTGGAACCCGCGCGCCTCGGTGAGCTTCGCCAGCTCCACGCTGGTCCGCAACGCGTCGGACGCGGTCCGCCCGGCACCCACCGTGACCAGGTCGAGAACGGAGAGGGGTACGGGGGCGGTGCCGTGTGCCGTGCCCCTGATCTCGTCGCCTGCGGTCACGTGGGTGCCTCCTGTCGGACGTCTTCGCACTCGGTGCATGTGCGGTGGAGGGAACAGGGGGTGGTCCCCGGTTATTCCCCCGGCCCGCCCGGCACCGGCGCGCGCCGGACGCCGACGCGGCCCCCGTCCGGCCTCAGGGCCGCCAGGCCACCCGGTGCTCCGCCAGATGCGACAGCACCGCGTGGTTCGCCTCCCAGCCGTCCGGGAACTTCACCAGCGTCCCGAGCTGGACCGGTTCCGTGGACGGGTAGTCGTCCAGGAGGTCCGTCACGCCCTCGCGGCAGACGACGATGCACGCGTGGCGGTGGCGGGAGGCGAGGACGCAGAGGCGGCCCGTCTCCAGGTGGAACGCCGTCGCGTCGGGGCGGCCGGAGAGGGGGTGGAGGACGACCGTCACGTCGTACTCGCGGCCCTGGAGGCGGTTCGCCGTGTCGACGGTCACGTCGCTCACGCCCAGGTCCGCCAGCGCCGAACGGATCGCCGCCGCCTGGTCGCGGTGGGCCGTGCCGACCGCGACGCGGTCCGCGGTGAGCGGCGTCGGGTCGGGGGAGCGCTCGGAGACCGCCGCACCGCCCCGGTCCAGCAGGCGGCGCACCACCAGGGCGACCGCCCTCACCGCCTCCGGGTCGGTGCGCGGGGTGTGGCGGGCGGGCAGCTCCAGCAGGCCCCAGCCGGTCTCCGCCGCCTCGTCGATCACCCGGTCAGGGCCCGAGCCGTCCGACGGGACGGCGAGGGTCAGGGCGCGGTCGCCGTGGTCCGTGCCGCTGCGGAAGGGCGTGAACGGGTAGAACGCGTCCGACACCAGCGGCGCCGCCGAGGCGGGCAGCCGCCAGGACACCGGCAGCCGGTGCTGCGGCAGGCCGGGGTTGTGCGCGAGCAGCGTGGTCACGGCCGAGCCCGACGGGTCGTACGACAGGCCCGCCCACTGCTCGGCGCCCACGATGGAGAACGGGTCCAGCTGCCCCGGGTCGCCCACGAACAGCGCCCGCTCGAACAGCCCGGCCACCGCCAGCAGCGCGTCCGAGCGCATCTGGTACGCCTCGTCGACGATGGCGTGCTGCCACGGCTCCACGTTCTTCACGTGCGCCCACTTCGCCGCCGTCGACAGCACCACCGGCAGCCCGGCGAGGTCCGCCGCCTTCGCCGACGTGCGCACCTGGTCGAGGGCGTCCAGCGCCTTGTCGTACGGGTCGGTGTCGCTGCTGTGCAGGCGGCCCACCGGCAGGTCGGGGTTCTTCTCGGCGAGGCGCAGCACCAGGTCGTCCACCTGCGCGTTCGTCTGCGCGACCACCATCAGCGGGCGGCCCGCCTCCGCCAGCTCCAGCGCCGCGCGCACCACCAGCGTGGACTTGCCGGCGCCGGGCGGGGAGTCGACGACGACACCGCGCGCGGGGCCGTGGAGCGTGTCGTGGAGGATCGCGTCCGTGGCCCGGGCGGCCGCGGAGCCGGGGTCGAACACCGTCGCCTCGACAGGGGCGGTCACAGCACGTCCTCCTCGGTCACCGGGTCGGCGGGCTCGGGCGCCGGCTCCTCACTGGGCGGCCCGCCGTGGGTCCACGGGGTCTCCTCCGGGTCGGGCAGCTTGGCGCCGCCGCGCGGCTCGTGCTCGAAGAGCGTGAAGCACAGCCGGTCGCCCTTCTCCGGCACCGAACCGGGCTCCGGCTCCTTGCCCCGGCCCATCTTGTCCATGATCCGCAGGACCAGCAGACCGTCCTCGGGCCCCGCCGCGTACTCCACGAACTCCGCCGTCTGCGGCTTCCCGCCCAGCGAGCGGTACACCTTCACGCGCTCGCCCAGATGCGGCCGGTCGTCCGTGCGGACCGTGACCAGCGGGCGCGGGCTCGGCCGCCTGCTCTCGCTGTACGCCATCACCACGTCGACGACCTCCCCGGCGAACGCCTCCCCGGACAGCCGCCGGGCCGCCATCACCAGCGGGTCGTCGAGCGCCTCCTGCGCCTCCAGACGCGCCTGCTCCCGCTCGCGGGCCGCCAGCTTGTTCGCCGCCGTCACCGCGTCGTCGCGGCGCGGCTGCGGCGGCTCCCCGGCCGCCACCCGGTCGCGGTGGCTGGTGAACGACCAGCGGTCGCGGGTCCAGCGTTCCTCCACGCGGGCGCCCTCCGGCAGCTCCCACAGCAGGTCCAGGCCCCGCCACACCGCGTCCCAGGTAGGCCGCGTACGGCTCTCCACCAGGGCGCGGATCTCCCGCTCGGCGGCGGTCAGCACGCCCAGCCGGGCGTCGGCCTCCACGCCGTCCTCGGCGGCGGCGAGCGCGGTCCGCGCGCGGTCGTAGCGCTCGATGGCCGGGGCGAGCAGCTTGTTGTCGAACGCCGGGTCGGTGGCCGGGCCCGCGGGAGGGCACACCAGCTGCCCGTCGTCGTCCCGCGCCAGCTCCGCCTCCTGGGCGGCCTCCGCGCCGGAGCGGCCCTCGGGCGGGTCGATCCAGGCGAGCAGCGCCCCCAGGTGCTGGTCCTCCAGCGTGGACTGGCCGGTCGCCCAGTGCCGGCCCAGCACGTCCGTCATGGCGAGCAGCAGGCAGGAGCCGGGCACCCGGGCCCGCTCCCCGAAGTGCGTCAGCCAGCGGCCGAGCAGCGGCACCCGGGGCGGCGCCGGGAACGGGGTCTCCGGGTCCTGCTCCGCGGTGCGCCGGAACCGCATCGACCGGCCGAGCAGGCGCACCAGGTCGACGCCGGCCCGGCTCGGCACGATCAGCTGCGGCGCGTCCGCGCACAGCTCGACCTCGACCTTGACCCGCTTGCCCGTCTCCGGGTCGGTCTCCGAGCGCTCGGCCGCCTCCACGGCGTCCGCGAACCCGTCCACGTATGGCAGGACGACGTCCGCCAGCTCGGCGAGGAACGCGAACCGCAGCTCGCGGTCGCGCGGCTGCGGCACCACCAGCAGCCGCGGCGCGTCCCGGTCGGTCCCCACCAGCGCGCCGAGCGGGGCGCCCGCCTCACCGGCGGTGATGAGCGGCACGAACACCAGCGGGCGCTCGGACAGATGCCGGTGCCGGACGGTCGCGGCGGGCTGCGCGCGGCCGGTGTCGACCGCCTCGAGCCGGGCGAGGGTGGAGATCAGCGACACCCGGCCACCTCCCGCGCCCCTTCGGCGGCGGACGCGAGCGCCTCCGCGCGCAGGGCGGCGGCCCGGCGCAGCGCGGCGACCGCCGGGTCGTCGGGGTCGCCCGCCTCGCCGCGGGCCGCCGCCAGCACGTCCCCGACCGTCGTCAGACCGCCCAGCTCGGCCCGCACCGGGCGGCCCAGGGAGGTCACGGCGCCGGCCGCGCGGGACCGGTCACGGCAGTGGAAGGCCAGCTCGCACGCGGACAGGCACTCGGGCGCGTACGTCGCCGGGACGGACTCCACGGACCACTCGAGCTGCTCGGGCGGCAGCTCCGGGGCGAAGCACACGCCGTCGGGCAGCGTCCCGGCGATCTCCTCGATACGGGTGAGCCGGGCCAGCTGGCGCGCGGTCACCGCGCGCTGCTTTCGGACGTCCACGGCGGAGGCGGTGGGCAGGTTGGAGAAGTCCTTCGGGCACACCAGCAGCACACGGTGACGCACCCGTGGCGGCGGGTCGAGCCGCTCGGCGACCCGCTCCAGCGCCAGCACGTACACCGCGGCCTGGCGGGCGGCCGCGCCGACCTTCGCCGGGTCGGCGGCCCCGTCCAGCATGGGGAACGACTTGATCTCGACGACCGTCCAGCTGCCGTCGGGGTGCACCACCACCGCGTCCGGCTCCAGGAACGCGGGGGAGCCCGCCACGTCGAGGGCGAGCATCGGGTGGTCGAGGAGCGTCCAGGCGCCCGGTTCCGCGGCGGCCTCGCGCAGCGCCTCCTCCGTGCGCCGCGTGCGGCCGTCGGAGTCCTGCGCGCCCAGGTCCGGCAGGCGCGCGCCCATGGGCGGCTCGGCCGTGCGGTCCAGCTTCTCGTGGGCGAGGCGCAGCAGCTCGGTGCCGCCGTCGGCCTTGACCTTGGCCTCGAAGGCGTTGCCCCGGACGAAGGCGAACTGCGACTGGCCGAAGACCGAGGGCGAGCCCAGCGCGCTCGCCAGCTTGGCCTTGTCCACGCCGGCGCCGTCGAGGATCGCGCGCCGTCTGCAGCCCGGGTTGGCGGCGAGGGCGGCCAGCGCCCGGGCGTCCAGCGCCCTGGGCGTCACCTCGGGACCGCGCAGCTCAGCGAGCCGGTGCCGGAGCCCCTTCTCCGGCGTCCGTGGGGGAGGCACCCGGTTCGGCTCCGTACCGCGCCCCGGGCTGCCGCTGCCGTGGAATTCGCTCACCCGCGGAAGTCTGGCATCCGTCACTGACAATCGCGGTATCCGGGCCGGACGAGACCGCAGGGACGGCCGTCGCACCGATCCGGAAGCGGGCCTTCACGACGTCCGCGTACCGCATCACGTGCGGGGCCAGCAGGTAGCCCGCGCCCATCACGGCGGCGCCCGCGAGCGCGTCGAGGAAGTAGTGGTTGGCGGTGCCCATCACCACGATCGTGGTGACCAGCGGGTAGACGACCGCGGCCGTCCTGGCCCAGCGCCCGCGCCCGTACTTCCAGAGGATCACGCCGCACCACAGCGCCCATCCCACGTGCAGGCTGGGCATCGCCGCGTACTGGTTGGTCATGCCGCCGAGACCGCGCGGGGCGCTCGCCTCGCCGCCCCACCAGCCCCACGAGCTGTAGTAGGCCATCGTGTCGACGAAGCCGTGGCTCGGGTCGAGCAGCCGGGGCGGGCAGGTGGGCAGCAGGGTGAAGCCGATCAGGCCGATGAACGTCGACGTCATCAGCCAGGTCCTGGCCGCCCGGTAGCGCACCGCGCGGGAGCGGAACAGCCACACGAGGAGCGCCGGGGTGACCAGGTAGTGCAGGGAGGCGTACCAGAAGTCGGCGGGTATGCCGATCCACGGTTCGCGGGTGAACAGGCGGTTCAGCGGGTGCTCGGCGTTGAGGTACAACGCCTTCTCGATCCGCAGCAGCGCCAGGCCGTGGTCGACGGCGTCGGAGACGTCGCCGCGGACGACGAGCCGTCCCGCGGAGTAGCAGGCGTACACGAGGAGGATGAGCGGCAGCTCCGTCCACCAGCGCATCCGGGTCGCCGGGACCGCCTCGGTGCCCGGTGTCTCGGCGTGCGGCATCCGATCGCTCCCCCTTCGTCCTCGTGCTGTCCTGGTCGGCGGCCAGCCACTCTACGGTGTGCGCGTCTTCCCGCGTACACGCCCTCGGAACCGGGAAGACGCGGAGATCGCCCCCCGGGTTGCCCTGGACCGGGGTGAGCGATGATGGACGGGTCCCGCCTGTGACATTCCCGGAAGGTTCCCCATGGCTCCGCGCATCCTGCTGGCCCGGCACGGACAGACGGCGTGGTCGCTGTCCGGAAAGCACACCGGCAGGACCGATGTGCCGTTGCTGGAGGAGGGCCGTCAGGGGGCGAAGCTGCTGGGCGAGCGCCTGCACCGGCAGCCCTACGACGGGCTGCCGGACGTCGAGGTGCGCACCAGCCCGCTGTCCCGCGCGCGGGAGACGTGCGAGCTGGCCGGCTTCGGCGACCGCGCGCAGCACTGGGACGCGCTCCTGGAGTGGGACTACGGCGCGTACGAGGGCATGACCCCGGCGGAGATCCAGGCGGTGCGCCCGGGCTGGCTCATCTGGCGGGACGGTGTCCCGGAGGGGGAGACGCTCGCGGAGGTGACGGCCCGCGCGGACGAAGTGGTCGCCTGGGCGCGCTCCGCCGACCGTGACGTGCTGGTCTTCGCCCACGGCCACATCCTGCGCTCCATCGGCGCCCGCTGGCTGGGCCTGCCGCTGGACTTCGCGGCCCGCATCCGTCTCAACCCGACGTCCCTGTCGGTCCTGGGCTGGGCGTACGGCGAACCGGCCGTGGAGAGCTGGAACGACGTGGGGCACCTCGTCCCCTGACACCCACGCGCGCGTGGGTGTCAGGCGCGTGACGCGGCGGCGCCCGCCCTGAGCAACGACTCGACGCCGCTCAGAAAGGTCTCGCAGACCAGTTCGGGGTCGAAGAGGCAGCCGGCCGCCATGGCGCCGTCCCTGAGCATCACGAAGTGCCGTCCCGCCGCGTCGGCGGGCTCGAGTCCCGCGCGGCCGAGCAGCTCGGTGACGGTCTCCAGGAACCACTGCCGGTGCGCCAGCACGGCCCGGTGCACCGGGTGGTCAGGGTCGGGGTACTCCGCCACCGCGTTGAGGAACGCGCAGCCGCGGAAGCCGGGGGAGCGGATGCCGTCGGCGATGGCCCGCGCGACCGCCCGTACGTCGTCCTCCGGTGAGGCGTCGGGCGACTGCGCGCCGGTGATCTGCGCCCGTATGCCCTGGTCCGCCTGGTCGAGATAGGCGAGGACCAGTTCCTCCTTGCCCGAGAAGTGCCGGTACAGCGTGGCCCGGGTGACCTGGGCCTCCTCGATGACCCGGTCGACGCCCACGGAGTGGATCCCCTCGGCGTAGAAGATCTTCGTCGCCGTTCCGAGCAGCCGGGTCCGCGCCTCGGACGGCCTGCCGCTTCGTGTGCCCCGACTCATGGGTGCGAGCGTACCAAAAGAGCGAGGGAGAACGTTCGGTCTTGACGAGCGGACCGCGACGGGTCTTCAATCAAGAAAGACCGAACGTTCTCCCTCACTAGCTCCGCCCATCGAGAGGCACTCCCGTGGACACCCTCGTCACCACCGCCCCGGCCCCCGCACCCACCGCCGCCCCCGCGGCACTGCGCCGTCTGTACTTCGTGCGCTTCGCCTTCGCCGCCGTCTGGGCCGCCCTGCTGTTCGCCACCGCCGACACCCTCAGCCCGCTCAGCGCGACGCTCCTGGTGATCTATCCGCTGTTCGACGTCGCCTGCGCGATCGCCGACGTACGCTCCGCCGCCGCGGACGGCGGTCCCGTGCGGCACCTGTACCTGAACATCGCTCTGAGCGCCGCCACGGCCGTCGGCCTCGCCCTCGCCGCGACCTCCGGCATCCCGGCGGTGCTGCGGGTCTGGGGCGCCTGGGCCGTCACCGCCGGTCTGGTCCAGCTCGTCGTGGGCGTCGTCCGGCGCCGCATGGGCGGACAGTGGGCGATGATCGCGAGCGGCGGCATCTCCACCCTCGCCGGTGTGTCCTTCGCCGCGCAGGCGGGCGGCGCCGACGCCGACCTGAAGACGCTCGCGGGCTACGCCTTCCTCGGCGGCGTGTTCTTCCTCGTCTCCGCCCTCCGCCTGGGCCGTGCCGCCAAGAGCGCGTGACCCGGCCCGGACACCGCGGGGCCCCGCCGGCGTTCTTCCCCCTGCGCCGGCGGGGCCCCACGGCCCGTGTCCCGTGTACTCACACCATGCGGGGCAGGGAGGCGTGGCGGTCCAGGAACTCCGAGACGCCGGACGCACGGCGGTGCGGCAGCAGCACGCGCGAGGTGACGGACAGCATCGAGCGGACGCGGGACGACTGGACCTCGCCCAGCAGGTCCAGGGCGCGCATCCCGGCCTGCGCCGCCTCCTCCGGACGGCCGCCGCGGGCCAGGTCGTCGGCCAGCTCCGCCGTGTACAGGGCGATGTTGCGGGTGAAGTGCGGGTCCTGGAGCTCCGCCGCCCGCCGGGCGTGGCGCGCCGCGCGCGTCCAGTCGCCCAGCGTGGACCAGCACTGCGCCTCCAGGCCTTCCAGCTCGGCCTCCCCGTAGAAGGTCATCCACTCGGGGTCCGCCTCCGCGGTCCCGCGGTCGAAGTACGCCTGGGCCCGGACCAGCGCCTGTTCGCACCCCGTGCGGTCGGCGAGACCGGCCCAGCCGCCCGCCTCGCGCAGTGCCAGCAGCGACATCAGCCGGGGCGAGCCGAGCGGTCGCGCCGCCCGCTGGGCCGCCTGCGCCGCCCGCACCGCCTCACGGGGCCGGCCCGCGTCCCGGGCGAGGAACGCCGTGTTGCAGAAGGCGTGCGCCTCCAGTGCCGCGTCGCCCGTCACCCGGGCGGTCGCCAGCGCCTCCGCGTAGTGCGAGCGCGCGTCGTCGAAGCGGCCCGAGTCGTGCGCCAGCCAGCCCACCGAGATGGCCAGCTCCCCGGCGCCCGCGTACAGCCGGTCCGCCGTGCGCTGCCGGGTCGTCCCGGCTTCCAGCAGTTCGTACGCGGCCCGCAGCGGGGCGGCCGCGCGGCGGTAGAGCCCGTCCGCCCCGTGGCGGTCGTCGAGCACCCGGATCCGGCGTACGGCCTCCTCCAGGGCGCACGCGTCCGACGTCCCCGCACGGCGCACGGGGCGCTGTGCCGCCGAAGCCTCCGGGGCGAGCCCGTACGGACTCAGAACGGCGGCCACCGTGGCGCCACCGCCGGTCATGAATGCGCGACGCAGCACGTCGCTCTCCTCGTGGTCGTGCGGGTCGAACTCGTCGTACGGGTCGTACCTGTTGTGCGTCTCATACGGCTCGGACGCCCCGCTGGTCTCACTCGTGGCGTTCGCCGGGTTCGCGGGTCGGGCCGCGGGCCGGTCCCCGGCGGCCCGGCCCCGGCGCCCGCGGACCGACGAGCGGGGCGAGAAGCCCAGGTCGGTCAGCGTGCGGCCGGGGAACATGTGCAGGAAGACCCGTTCGTAGGCGTAGTTGGGGCAGCGGATCTCGCCCGCCTCCACCCGGTGCACGTACCGCGCGTCACAGCTGACCCGCTCGCCGATCTCGCGGGCGGCCCGCCGCACCGCCGCGGCGAACTCGGCCGGCGAGCGCGAGCCGCGCAGTCGCCGGAAGACGAGATTCGGCCGCGACGGCCGAGCTGGCTGGGACGAGGGCACCGTTGACGACGCCATGGCCGGGTCCTCTCTGCGAACCGTCGAACCATGCCGGAAACGGGACGGCTTGTCCGAGTGCCACCCTGTTTCCGGCGGGCATGAACGTACCTGCTGTGACGAGCTGGGTACGCTGAGTTTGACTACATACCGGATATGTCAGCCGCGATCTGCCATGAAGTGCCATCCTTTGCGGCGTACTTCCGGCGTAGCCCTTGACGGCGCGGCTCGTTGAACTCTGTGGACCGGGAGCCCCCCGACTCCCGACCCCTCGTCCGAGCGTGATCGTGTGGTGGAGGCCGGGATGATGACGACCAGCCGGAAGAACGACCCTCTTGAACCCGACGGCCGGGACTGTGACGTCGTCACCGTCCCGGCCCGCCAGGGCCTGGAGGCGGTGGACATCCTGCGGCGCGGAGCCGGGGACGCGGTGGGTCCGGTGCTGCACGACGGCGGCTGCGACACCCTCGGCTTCCTGGTGCCGCCCGGCACCGCCGCCGCCTGGGACGTCCCCGGCAGCGTCTGCACGGAGACCGACGGCCGGGGCATCTGCCTGACGCCCGACCGCCCGGCGGAGGGCTCCGACTGGCTGGTGCCGCCCGGCGAGGCCGACCTCGCGACGGACCCCGCGGTGCTGCGCGAGGCCCTGGGGCAGGCCCAGCGGATGATCGAAGCGGCGGACGGCTGCAGCTGAGGGGCGGCGCGGGCAGCGGGCGGCCGCGCTCCGGGCCCCGGCGGGGTGCGGACGCGCCGCCTGGGACAATGACCGCATGGCACGGGGCAGGAGCAGCGGACGGGGACAGGCGGCCGTCCAGGCCGTCACCGAGCAGGTCGACGGAGGCACCGCCCGGCTCGTCCCGGACCGCGACCGGGCACGCGCCTGGACGCTGCTGATCGACGACGCTCCCCAGTCGCACGTCGACCTGGACGACCCCGCCCACCTCTCCTTCGAGTACCAGCGCCGCTTCGGGCACGTCGTCGACCTCGCCGCCCCGCCCGGAAAGCCCCTGCGGGCCGTGCACCTCGGCGGTGGCGCCCTCACCCTCGCCCGGTACGTCGCCGCCACCCGGCCCCGCTCCACCCAGCAGGTCGTCGAGCGCGACGGGGCGCTGGTCCGGCTGGTCCGGCGGGAGCTGCCGCTCGACCCCCGGGCGCGGATCCGGGTGCGCACGGCGGACGCCCGCGAAGGGCTCGCCAAGGTGCCCGACGGCTGGGCCGACCTCGTCGTCGCCGACGTCTTCAGCGGCGCCCGCACCCCGGCCCATCTGACCTCCACCGAGTTCCTCGACGAGGTCCGCAGGGCGCTGGCCCCCGGCGGGATCTACACCGCCAACCTCGCCGACGGGCCGCCGCTCACCCATCTGCGCGGCCAGATCGCCACCGCCGCCGCCCGGTTCGCGGAACTCGCGCTGATCGCCGACCCGGCCGTGCTGCGCGGCAAGCGGTTCGGCAACGCGGTCCTGGTCGCCTCCGACGCGCCGCTGCCGGTCGCCGAGCTGACCCGCCGGGCCGCCTCCGACCCGCACTCCGGCCGGGTCCAGCACGGCCGGGAACTGACCGACTTCACCGGCGGCGCGGCCCCCGTGACCGACCTCAGGGCGGTCGCGTCCCCGGCGCCGCCCGCCGACGCGTTCCGCTGAACGCGCCCCGGGACGGCGTCAGTACGTGGAGATCTCCACCCGCGGCGGGCCGTCGTGCCAGGTGCAGAACACCGTCACCCGGTCCGCGCCCGAGGCGAACTCCACCCGGATCCACGTCTCCGTCTTCCACACCTGCATCGACCAGCCGGCCCCCGGCGTCGCCGACACCAGCGACGCGGACGTCTCGCCGATGTCGAACACCGCCCGTCCGCCCCGGGTGTCGTAGCTCTTGACCTCGCCGGCGGCGGTCGCCTCCGGCGCGGACGGCGTCTTCGAAGGGGAGGCGGTGCGCGAGGGCGTCGGGTCCGGCGGGGCGGACCCGGTGGCCGGAGTCCCCGACGGCTCGCGGGACTTCTCCGTCCGCGTGTCGTCCTCGTCCTCCGACGGCCCCGGGGACGGGCGGCGCGTGGACGACGACACGGCCTGCGCCTTCTCCTCGCCCGCCGGGATCGGCAGGGCGCGCGGCGGGTCGTAGGCAGTGCCCTCCATCACCGTGCTGACGCCCCACCAGGACAGCGTGACCGCCGCGCCCGTGGCGAGCAGCCAGGCCAGTACATGAAGGAGTCCTCTGCGCATCGTCGGCCCATAGTGCCCCACAGGCCCCACCTGTGTCGCGCCCCCGGGCGGCCAGGACGGGCCGTCCACAGGCCTTCGAGTAGCTCGTCCGGAGTTGTCCACAGGCCCCGGCCGCCCCCGCCCGGCATGGCGTACGGTGCCGCCCATGGCAAGTGTTCTCGTGGTCGAGGACGACCAGTTCGTACGTTCGGCGCTCATACGGCAGCTGACCGACGCCTCGCACACCGTGCGCAGCGTCGGGACCGCGCTGGAGGCGCTGCGCGAGGTCGCCCATTTCCGCTTCGACGTGGTCGTCCTGGACCTCGGACTGCCGGATCTCGACGGCTCCGAGGCCCTGAAGATGCTCCGCGGCATCACCGACGTCCCGGTCATCGTCGCCACCGCCCGTGACGACGAGACGGAGATCGTGCGGCTGCTCAACGCCGGCGCGGACGACTATCTGACCAAGCCGTTCTCGGTGGAGCACCTCTCCGCCCGGATGGCCGCCGTGCTGCGCCGCGCCCGTGCCTCGGGCGGCGAGGCCGCGCCCTCCCCGGTGATCCGGGTCGGCGGCCTCACCGTCGACCCGCTGCGCCGCCAGGCCGAGCTGGACGGCGTGCGACTGGACCTGACCAGACGCGAGTTCGACCTGCTCGCCTTCCTCGCCGGACGGCCCGGCGTGGTCGTGCCCCGGCGCGAGCTGCTCGCCGAGGTGTGGCAGCAGTCCTACGGCGACGACCAGACCATCGACGTCCATCTGTCCTGGCTGCGCCGGAAGCTGGGGGAGACCGCGGCCCGCCCCCGTTACCTGCACACCCTGCGGGGCGTCGGCGTGAAGCTGGAGCCCCCGGCCGACGCGGCCGGACCCGTGCACGCGCCCGGAGCGGAGCCGCCGCGATGAGATGGGCGCTGGTGAAGGTGTCGCTGGCGGTGACCGCGATGGTCGTGGTGGCCTTCGCCGTCCCGCTCGGCCTGGTCATCCGCGAGATGGCCCGTGACCGCGCCTTCGCCGGCGCCGAGCGGGAGGCGGCGGCCGTCGCCCCCGCGCTGTCCATCACCACCGACCGCGCCCAGCTGGAGCGGGTCGTCGCCTCGGCCGGCTCCGGCGCCGCCATGGCCGTGCACCTCCCGGCCGCCGCCGGTGAACGGCCCCTGGACATAGGGGAGAGGCGGGCCTCCGACGAGGACATCGCCGCCGTGCGGGAGCTGGGCCGCGCCTCCACCTCCACCGTGCCCGGCGGGTCGGCGCTGCTCCAGCCGGTCGCGCTCAGCTCCGGCGAGATCGCCGTCGTCGAGGTGTTCGTCCCGGAGTCCGCCGTCACCAACGGCGTCGGCACCGCCTGGGCGGTCCTCGCGGCCGTCGGCGCCGCCCTGATCGTCGGCTCGGTCGCGGTCGCCGACCGGCTGGGCGTGCGCATGGTGCGGCCCGCCCAGCGGCTGGTCGAGGGCGCGCACGAACTGGGCGAGGGCAAGCTCGGCGCCCGCGTCCCCGAGGAGGGGCCGACCGAACTGCGGCTGGCCGCAGTGGCGTTCAACTCCATGGCCGACCAGGTCGTCCAGCTCCTCGCCAACGAGCGGGAGCTGGCCGCCGACCTGTCCCACCGGCTGCGCACCCCGCTCACCGTGCTGCGCCTCAACGCCGCCTCCCTGGGCGACGGTCCGGCCGCGGAGCAGACCCGCGCCGCCGTCGAGCAGCTGGAGCGCGAGGTCGACACCATCATCCGCACCGCCCGCGCCGCCAAGCCGCAGACGGCCGCCGCCGGACCGGGCGCGGGCTGCGACGCGGCCGAAGTGGTGCGCGAGCGGATGGCGTTCTGGTCGGCGCTCGCCGAGGACGAGGGCCGCAAGTGGCGGGTGGCCGGGGCGGACCGGCCGGTGCGCATCCCCGTGGCCCGCGCCGACCTGGCCGCCGCTCTGGACGCCCTGCTCGGCAACGTCTTCCGGCACACCCCCGAGGGCACCGCCTTCGCGGTCGACGTGCACAACGGCGAGGACGCGGTGATCGTGCTGGTCTCCGACGCGGGCCCCGGCATAGCCGACCCCGAGGCGGCGATGGCGCGCGGCCGGGGCTCCGGCACCGACGGCTCCACCGGGCTCGGCCTGGACATCGTGCGCCGCCTCGCCGAGTCC
Organism: Streptomyces werraensis; assembly: GCA_014656175.1. Classification (GTDB taxonomy): domain Bacteria; phylum Actinomycetota; class Actinomycetes; order Streptomycetales; family Streptomycetaceae; genus Streptomyces; species Streptomyces werraensis. The sequence continues at coordinate 933,714 of BNBX01000001.1, read as the reverse complement.
ACGGGCGGTGACGTGCGGATCGGCCGGTCGGTGCTCGGCGGGACCGAGGTGCGCATCTGGATCCAGCTCGACGGCCGCGACCGGCCTCCGCGGCGGCGCGGGCACCGGGGGAGCGTCCGCCGCCGCAGGACGGGCCGCGCCGCCCTGTCCTTTAACCGCTCCCGATCCCTCCCTTAAGCGGACCCTAAGGTTCCCTGCCGCCGTCCGGATCAGGCGGGTTGTCCGGTTCCGGATCACTAGCGTGCTGCCGCAACCTCCCCCCACGAACGGCAACGAAGGCAGGCATGCGATGAGCACGCACCGGCGCAGGATCAGCGGCAGGAACAAGGCGATCGGCGCGGTGGCGGCCGCGGCCGTCGCCGCCGGCGGGGCGTTCCTGTTCACGAACACCGCACTGGCCACGGACGAGACGGACGGCATGGCGGCCGACGGCTCCGCGAAGGCGGCCGGCGCGGGCTTCGCCCCCTACGTCGACACCTCCCTCAGCCCGGCGTTCGACCTGCTGGCGAGCGCCGAGGCGACCGGCGTGAAGGAGTACACCCTCGCGTTCGTCACGGACGGCGGCGGCTGCACCCCCAGGTGGGGCGGCACCGGAGGCCTCGGCGACAACCCGGTGGCCGCGCAGATCGGCGCGCTGCGCGAGGCGGGCGGCGACGTCCGCGTCTCCTTCGGCGGCGCGGCCGGCTCCGAACTCGGCACCACCTGCGGCTCGGTGGAGGCGCTCACCGCGGCCTACACCGAGGTCGTCGACACCTACCGGCTCACCAAGGTGGACTTCGACGTCGAGGGCGGCGCGCTGCCGAACGCGGAGGCGAACACCCGCCGCGCGCAGGCGATCGCCGCTCTGCAGAAGTCCCACCCGGACCTGGACGTCTCCTTCACCCTCCCGGTGATGCCGGAAGGGCTCACCCAGGACGGCGTGAACCTCCTCGCCGACGCCAGGAGGAACGGCGTGCGCATCGACGCCGTCAACATCATGGCGATGGACTACGGCCCGGCGTACAGCGACGACATGGGCACCTACGCCGAGCAGGCCGCCACCGCCACCCAGGCGCAGCTCAAGGAGGTCCTCGGGCTCGGCGAGGCCGAGGCGTGGAAGACGGTCGCGGTGACCCCGATGATCGGGGTGAACGACGTCGTCACCGAGATCTTCACGGTCGAGGACGCCACCCAGCTGGTGGAGTTCGCCAAGGCCAAGGGGCTGGGCCGGCTGTCGATGTGGTCCGGCACCCGCGACCAGCAGTGCCCCGAGGGCGAGAAGCCGGCCGCCGACGCCACCTGCAGCTCGATCCTCCAGGACAAGTTCGCCTTCTCGAAGGCGTTCGCGGCCTACAACTGAGCAGCCGGGCCGCCTTTGAGCCGCCGGGCCACCTGAGGGGGCCGGGCCACCTGAGGCGGCCGGGTCACCCGAAGCAGTCGAGCCACCTGTAGAAAACGGGGAACGCGTGCCCCGGCCGGACCTCCCCCCACCCGGCCGGGGCACCCGTGCGTCCGGCGGCAGGCCTGGAGCGGCCCGCGTGGCAGGACCCGGACGCACACGAGCGGGGCGCGGCACTCCCCAGGGACCACCGCGCCCCGCCCCCCGCACCCCGCGCCCCGTTCCTTCCGGAACGCCGAGGACCGGTCAGATGCCCTCGGGGTCCGGAAGCTCACCAGCCTTCGCCGCCTGCGCGTACCACAGCGCGCTCGACTTCGGCGTCCGCTTCTGGCTGACGTAGTCGACGTACACGGCGCCGAAGCGCTTCTCGTAGCCGTACGCCCATTCGAAGTTGTCCAGCAGCGACCACAGGAAGTAGCCGCGCACGTCGGCGCCGTCGGCGATGGCCCGGCGCACCGCGGAGAGGTGGCCGTACAGGTAGGACACGCGCTCCGGGTCGTGGACCTTGCCGTCGGCGTCCGGCTTGTCGTCGTAGGCGGCGCCGTTCTCCGTGATGTAGAGGGGCAGGCCGGGAGCCTCGCGGTGGTAGCGCATGATCAGCTCGTGCAGCCCGGTCGGGTCGACCGACCAGCCCATCTCCGTCTGGTCGCCCGGCGACTGGTGGAACGCCACGTCGTCGGCGGCGGGCCACGGCGAGTGCTCGCTCGCCCCGTGACCGTCGGCGCGCGGGCCCTTGTCCTCGGGGTCGGCGGCCGACACCAGGGTCGGCGTGTAGTAGTTGAGGCCCAGCGCGTCGATCGGCTGGTGGATCGTGTCCAGGTCGCCGTCCTGGATGCACGACCAGTCGGTCACCGAGGAGGTCGCCTCCAGCAGCGTCTCCGGGTAGGCGCCGTGCAGGATCGGGCCGTGGAAGATGCCGCCCGACAGGTCGTCGATCTTCCGGGCCGCCACCAGGTCCGCCGGGGACCCGGGGTTCAGCGGGCGCACCACGGAGGTGTTGAGGCTGAGGGAGATCTGGTTGCGGGCCGGCATCACCGAGCGCAGCGCCTTGGTGCCGAGGCCGTGCGCCAGGTTGAGGTGGTGGGCGGCCTTCAGCGCGGCGGCCGGTTCGGTGCGGCCGGGGGCGTGCACACCGGAGGCGTAGCCCAGGAAGGCGCTGCACCAGGGCTCGTTGAGCGTCATCCACGTCTCGACGCGGTCGCCGAGCGCCTCGCCCACGATCTGCGCGTACTCGGCGAAGCGGTAGGCGGTGTCGCGCTCCGGCCAGCCGCCCGCGTCCTCCAGCTCCTGCGGGAGGTCCCAGTGGTAGAGGGTGACGGCCGGCTTGATGCCCTTCTCCAGCAGCTCGTCGACGAGCCGGCGGTAGAAGTCCAGACCGCGCTGCACGGCAGGGCCGCGGCCGGTGGGCTGGACCCGGGACCAGGATACGGAGAAGCGGTAGGCCTGCAGGTTGAGGTCGGCCATCAACGCCACGTCGTCGCGGTAGCGGTGGTAGTGGTCGACGGCGACGTCACCGGTGTCGCCGCCCGCCGTCTTTCCCGGCGTGTGACTGAAGGTGTCCCAGATGGAAGGGGTACGTCCGTCCTCCCGCACCGCCCCCTCGATCTGGTACGCGGAGGTCGCGGCGCCCCAGAGGAAGGCCGGAGGAAAGGTCACCGGGGTCGCCGGCGTGGCGGAGTCAGACATGGAAGCGCTCCCATAGAGGTCGCATAGGGGTCGTGGAAGACCGACGGAAACGTGAGAGGAAGGAAGGGGGCCGAGGCGGCGGCGACCCGGCCCCACCGGGATCGGGCGCGGGCGTCAGCCCTTGACCGCGCCCTGCATGATGCCGCCCACGATCTGCTTGCCGAAGATCGCGAAGACCAGCAGCAGGGGCAGCGTGCCGAGCAGCGCACCCGCCATGATCAGGGACTGGTCGGGGGTGTACCCGCGGCCGAGACCCGCGACGGCGACCTGCACGGTCGGGTTGCCGGTCTGCGTCAGCACCAGGAACGGCCACAGGAAGTCGTTCCACGCCTGCACGAACATCAGCATGCCCAGCACGGCCATGGCCGGCCGCGCGGCGGGGAACACCACGTGCCACACCACGCGCCAGCTGCTGGCGCCGTCCACCCGCGCGGCCTCGATGACCTCGTCGGGCAGCGCCTGGAGCAGGTACTGCCGCATGAAGAACACGCCGAACGCGCTCACCAGCGACGGGAAGATGACCGCCTGGAGCTGGTCGGTCCAGTCCAGCTTCGCGACCATCATGTACAGCGGGATGATGCTGAGCTGCGGCGGGATCATCATCGTGCCGATGACCACCAGCATCAGGGCGTTGCGGCCCTTGAAGCGCAGCTTGGCGAAGGCGAACCCGGCGATCGTCGACAGCACCACGATGGTGACGGCGGAGGTGCCCGCCACGATGGTGGTGTTGAGGAACGCCTCGCCGAGGTTGGCGTCGTTCCAGGCGAGTTCCAGGTTCTTGAACAGGTTGGAGCCGAACCAGAACGGCGGCGGGTTCTCCGCCAGGCGCTGGTTGTCGCGGGACGCGGCGATCGCGGTCCACACCAGCGGGAACAGCGACACGATCATGAACACGGCGAGGATCGCGTACGCGAGCGGTCCGCCGTGCAGGGTCCCGCCGGCCCGCGCCGACTTCGGCAGGCGCGAGCGCTTCTGCTCCTTGACGATCGGTGTCTCGGGGGGCGTCACAGTCGTCGTCACGGCCACACTCCTTAACTGCTGGCGCGCAGCCGGCGCGAGATGAGCTGGTTGATGAGGCCGATGACGATCAGGATCGCAAACATGGTCCAGGCGATCGCCGAGGCACGGCCCAGGTGCTGGTTGACCCAGCCCTGCTCGTACAGGTAGAGACCGAGCGTCTGGAACTGGTGCTCCGCGCCGCCCGACGCGCCCTTGTTGGGGTCGAACAGCAGCGGCTCGCCGAAGACCTGGCTGGCGCCGATCGTCGAGACGACCACGGTGAACAGGATCGTCGGACGCAGCGAGGGCAGCGTCACGTGCAGGAACTGCCGCCAGCGGCTGGCGCCGTCCAGCGCCGCCGACTCGTACAGGTCCTGCGGGATCGCCTGCATCGCGGCCAGGTAGATCAGCGCGTTGTAGCCGGTCCAGCGCCAGATGATGATCGTGGAGACGGCTATCTGGCCGGGCCACTTGTCGTCCTGCCAGCCGATCGGGTCGATCCCCACCGCGCCGAGCGCCCAGTTGATCATGCCGTAGTCACGGCCGAAGAGCAGCACGAACACCAGGGTCGCGGCGGCGATCGAGGTGGCGTACGGCGCGAGCATCGCGACCCGCCAGAACGTGGACGCCCTCAGCTTGTAGTTGAGGATGTGGGCGATGCCCATGGCGATCATCAGCTGCGGGACGGTGGAGATGATGCCGATGGTCAGGGTGTTCTGCGCCGCGTTCCAGAAGAAGTCGTCGTCGAAGATCCGGGTGTAGTTCTTCAGACCGACCCAGTTCATGTCGGTCGGCGCGGTCAGCTCGACCTGGTGCAGCGAGGCCCAGCCGGTGTAGATCAGCGGGAACAGGCCGAAGGCCGCGAACAGCAGGAAGAACGGTGCGACGAACGCGTACGGGCTCCAGCGGGCGTCGCGCTGCCAGCGGCGCGACAGCTTCGTCCTGCGCCGGTCTTCCTTGTCCGCGGGGCGGCTCCCGGGCGTACGGCCCGGGGCCGCGCCCCCCTTGACGGGGGACGCGGCGATGTCGGAGCGGGTGGCCATGCGGGTCACTGGTCCAGGTTGTTGTCGATGGTCTTGGTGGCCGTCTCCCAGGCCTCCTTGGCCGACTTGCCCTTCGTCACGAGGATGACGCCGTTGTCGGTCAGACCCTGCTGGATGATCTGGTCCTTCGGGCCGATCACCTGGACCGGGATCTGCTTGGCGGCCTCGGAGAAGATCTCACCGATCGGCGCGTCACCGGTCATCTCGTTGGTGGCGCCGGTCACCTCCGGGCTGTCGTACGCCGCCGGGGCGCTCGGGAAGGAGCCCTGGACCTTGAACAGCTTGGCCTGCTGCTCGGGCGCGGTCAGCCAGGCGACCAGCTTCTGCGCCTCCTCGACGTTCTTGCCGCTCTTCGGCACACCCAGGAAGGAGCCGCCCCAGTTGCCGGACTTCGGCGCCACGGCGACGTCCCACTTGCCGGCCGCGTCGGGCTTGGACTTGCCCTTGATGTAGCCGAGCATCCACGGCGGGCAGGCGACGGTGGCGAACTTGCTGTTGGCGATGGTGGTGTCCCAGGCCGGCTGGAACTGCGTCTGCGACTGGACCAGGCCCTTCTCGGCGGCCTCGGCGGTCAGGTCGAAGGCGGCCTTCACGGCGGGGTTGGTCTTGTAGATGACCTCGCCGGAGGCGTCGTAGAACTTCTCCTTCTCACTGCTGAGCACCGCGTTCAGCAGGCCGCCGGGGGAGTCCATGAAGAAGGTGTCCTTGCCGGCCGCCTTCTTGTACTTCTCGCCGGTCGCGATGAACTTGTTCCAGTCGCCGGCCCACAGCTTGCCGACCTGCTCGCGGTCGCTGGGCAGACCGGCCTTCTCGAAGAGGTCCTTGCGGTAGCAGATGGCCATCGGGCCGACGTCCGTGCCGAGACCGATGGTCTGGCCGTCCTTGGTGGTGGCCTGCTCCCACTTCCAGGGCAGCCAGCCGTCCTTCTTCACACCCTCGACCTTGGACATGTCCGTGAACTTGTCCGCCTGGGTGTTCACGACCTCGGCGATGTTGGCGACCTCGATGGCCTGCACGTCCATCAGCCCGCTGTTGGTGGTCAGGTGGTTGACGAGAGCGGGGTAGTAGTTCTCGTTCCGCTCGACCACGTTCTCCTGGATCTTGATGTCCGGGTTGAGCTTCTCGTACTCGGCGTAGAGGCCGGCCTCCTTGAAGCCCATGGTGCCGAACAGACCCAGGGTGATCGTGGTCTTGCCCTCGCCGGACGAGGAACCACCGGAGCTGTCGTCTCCGCCGTCGTCGGCGCAGCCGGCCAGCAGCCCGGTGCCCAGCGACACGACGGCCGCGACCGCCAGCGCCTTGCGGGCGAAGGGCTTCCCCCCGCCCGACCGCTGCCTGGTGAGGGGCAGGGTACGTGCTCGCATTGCGTCCTCCTGTTGCCCTGACGTGCCGACCCCCCGGCCAACGGCGTTGTTGACCCGTATTCTGCGCGTTGCGGCTCGGGCGGGGAACGTGCGGGTTGTGTATGTGTCAGGTACTGTGGGAGCGCTCCCACAAGTGATGTGTTGAAGAGTCCCGGGTCCGGGCGGGGGTGTCAAGGGAACAGACGCGGCAAACTGCGTTCAGTTATCTGCCCGTTAACTTGACCCGGGGTCCGCCCCCTCGGAACGCCGGGGTCCGCACGGACGCCCTCGCGGGTGGTCACCGTCACTGCCGGGGCTGTTACATTCCAGGCCAGGGTGACACACAAGGAAGGCGGGGGCGGATGGCAAGCCACGGAGTGCGGGGCCGGAGCGGTGGCCGCCCCACCCTCGAAGAGGTGGCAGCGCGCGCCGGAGTGGGCCGCGGCACCGTGTCGCGCGTGATCAACGGCTCTCCGCGGGTGAGCGAGGCCACGCGCGCCGCCGTCGAGGCGGCCGTCGCCGAGCTGGGCTACGTCCCCAACACCGCGGCCCGCGCCCTCGCGGCCAACCGCACCGACGCGATAGCGCTCGTGGTGCCCGAGCCGGAGACCCGGTTCTTCACCGAGCCCTACTTCTCCGACATGCTCCGCGGCGTCGGCGCCGCGCTGTCCGACACGGAGATGCAGCTCCTGCTGATCTTCGCGGGCAGCGACCGGGAGCGGCAGCGGCTCGCCCAGTACCTGGCGGCGCACCGCGTGGACGGCGTGCTGCTGGTCTCGGTGCACGCCGACGACCCGCTGCCCGACATGCTGTCCCAGCTGGAGATCCCCGCCGTGATCAGCGGCCCCCGCTCCGCGGACGAGACGCTCACCTCGGTGGACTCCGACAACTACGGCGGCGCCCGGCAGGCCGTCGAGCACCTGGTCTCCCGGGGTCGGCGCACCATCGCGCACATCACCGGCCGGCTGGACGTCTACGGCGCCCAGCGCCGCGTCGACGGCTACCGGGAGGCGCTGCGCGAGGCGGGACACCAGGTGGACGAGCTGCTGATCGAGCCGGGCGACTTCTCCGAGGGCGGCGGCCGCCGCGCCATGGAGGCCCTGCTGGAGCGCCGCCCCGATTTGGACGCGGTCTTCGCCGCCTCCGACGTCACGGCGGCCGGCGCCCGCCAGGTGCTGCGCGAGGCGGGCCGCCGCATCCCGGACGACGTGGCGCTGGTCGGCTACGACGACTCCGCGATCGCCCGCCACATGGAGCCGCCGCTGACCAGCGTGCGCCAGCCGATCGAGGAGATGGGCCGGGCGATGACCGACCTGCTGCTCCGCGAAGTCGCCGACCGCCGCCCGTCCGCGACGCGGGAGCTGGAGCGGCGTCAGATGGTGCTGGCGACGGAACTGGTGGAGCGCGCGTCGTCCTGAGGGCGCCATGGGTGCGGGCGGAGTCGTCCGCACCCTGCCCCTTGCCCCCGGTGACGCCAGAAGCCGGTGACCTCGACGAGGTCACCGGCTTCTGCGGTGAGGGTGAGTGACGGGACTTGAACCCGCGACATCCTGGACCACAACCAGGTGCTCTACCAGCTGAGCTACACCCACCACGGCCTGTTTCCGGGAGATCAGTGACTTCCCCGACCGGCCGAGAAAAAGTGTACAGGGTCCGAAGGGGTGCTCGCGCACGCCTTTCCGCGCGGCCCCCCTGGGCCCCCTCGGCGGCCCTACCGAGCAGGCAGGACGTGCTTCGCCGCGATCTTCTTCGCCGTGTCGGAGTCGGGTCCCGGCTGCGGCACGAAGACGGCCTCGCGGTAGTAGCGCAGCTCCGCGATGGACTCGCGGATGTCGGCGAGCGCCCGGTGGTTGCCGTTCTTCTCGGGGCTGTTGAAGTACGCCCTGGGGTACCAGCGGCGGGCCAGCTCCTTGATGCTGGACACGTCGACGATCCGGTAGTGCAGGTAGCTCTCCAGGGCCGGCATGTCGCGCAGCAGGAAGCCGCGGTCGGTGCCGACGGAGTTCCCGCACAGGGGCGCCTTGCCGGGCTCCTTGACGTGCTCCTTGATGTACGCGAGGACCCGCTGCTCGGCGTCCTCGAGCGTCGTGCCGTTCGGCAGCTCGTCGAGCAGCCCCGACGCGGTGTGCATCGCGCGCACCACCTCCGGCATCGTCTCCAGGGCCCGCTCCGGCGGGCGGACGACGATGTCGACGCCCTCGCCGAGCACGTTGAGCTCGGAGTCGGTGACGAGGGCGGCCACCTCGATGAGCGCGTCGTCCGACAGCGAGAGGCCGGTCATCTCGCAGTCGATCCACACCATGCGATCGTTCATGTGTCTCACCCTACGGTGCGTGACGCCGGGCGGGACCGGGTGGTGAAGCGGGGATTCCCTGGATCTTCCCGTACGGCGGCGAGGTCGTCCCGCACAGCGGTGAGGGCCGGAGGCACGCGGCCTCCGGCCCTCACGGCGGTCGTCTCAGGGCGCGCTGCGCTGCCCCGGGAAGCCCGGCGCCGACGCGGTCAGCGACGACCCCATCGCACCGGCCGCCGTCCGGCGCGACTGGTGCGGGACGCCTCCGTCCGTGTGCAGCTGCTGCGGCATCGAGTGCCCCGCGGAATCCGGCCGGCCGGCCGGGACGCCGCCCGTCGGGGCGCCCTGTGCGCTCCCGTCGTCCTGGCCCCGCTCGGCCTGCGGACGCCGTGCCCGGTAGGCGGCCCGGTAGGCGGCCGGGGAGGAGCCGAGCTGGCGCCGGAAGTGGCCGCGCAGCGCGACCGGCGAGCGGAAGCCGCAGCGGCCCGCCACTTCGTCGACCGAGTAGTCCGACGTCTCCAGCAGGCGCTGCGCCTGGAGCACCCGCTGCGTGATCAGCCACTGCAGCGGCGCGCTGCCGGTCAGCGAGCGGAACCGGCGGTCGAAGGTGCGGCGGCTCATGTACGCGCGGGCGGCGAGCGTCTCCACGTCGAACTGCTCGTGGAGGTGCTCCAGCGCCCAGGCGACGACCTCGGCGAGCGGGTCGGCGCCGATCTCCTCCGGTAAAGACCGGTCGAGGTAGCGCTCCTGACCGCCGCTGCGGCGCGGCGGGACCACCAGGCGGCGGGCGAGCGCGCCGGCCGCCTCGTTGCCGTGGTCCGTGCGCACGATGTGCAGACACAGGTCGATGCCGGCCGCGGTGCCCGCGGACGTCAGCACGTCGCCGTCGTCCACGAACAGCTCGCGTGGATCGACGTGCACCGACGGATAGCGCTTGGCCAGCGTCGGCGCGTACATCCAGTGGGTGGTCGCCGGACGGCCGTCCAGCAGACCCGCCGCCGCGAGGACGAAGGCGCCGGTGCACAGCCCGACGATGCGGGCGCCCTCCTCGTGGGCCCGGCGCAGCGCGTCCAGGGCCTCCTCCGGTGGCGGGGAGGTGATCGATCGCCAGGCCGGCACCACGACGGTGCCCGCCCGGGATATCGCCTCCAGGCCGTGTGGCGCGGTGAGTTCCAGGCCCCCTGTGGTCCGCAGCGGGCCTTCTTCGCCGCCGCACACCAGCAAGCGGTAGCGCGGCACGCCGGCGTCCTGGCGGTCAACCCCGAACACCGACAGCGGTATGGAACTCTCGAAAATGGGGCCGCCGCTGAACAGCAGCACCGCGACGATCTCCTTGCGGCGGCGCCCGGAGAGTTTCCGGGCCGCGTTTTCCGGCGCGGCAGTGGAGTCGTGGCTCATCCTGCTAAGCCCCCCTCGGTGGTCGCGGCTCCTCGGTTGTGTCGCTCCTGCACGTTTCCCCTCGGTCCTGCACGAGTCCCCCGCCGTAAGACAGTCAAGATCGAATCTACTGTGTCCCGTCGCGCACCGGTGGCCAGTTCGGCACTCGGTGCATTGTCGACTTGGCAACTTGGCGTGAAGCATTCGATCACGAAGCGTTGCACTCGCGCGCCGTGCAGGGAAGTGCGCCTCGTCGCGGTGGCCAAAGCACGTAGGGTGCGCGGGGCCCGCGAGGTGCTTTCCGTGCAGGTGGAACGGGGGTTGGGGGGTGGTCATGGCACGAGGTGCGCCAGAACCGGAAGTTGGCTGAAAAGAGACGGGGGTGGGTGCGGAAACCGGTCAACCGGCCGGTGAGTCTACGGCGTCCCGTGGGGCGTGCGCCCGCGCGTGGGAAGAGGCGCCGACGCGCCGGGCGCGGGGGCCGGCGGCGGGGCGCCGGGAGCAGGCAGGGGCGCCGGGGCGAGGGGAGCGGCGGACCAGCACGCGGGGCCCGGCCGTGACGGCCGCCGGGCCGCGTGTCACGCCTGCCGCCGTGAGGTGCCGCGCGCCGCGCCACAGGAGGACCGCGAGGCCGGCAGGCGCCCGAGCGCCGCCCGGCGCGGAAGGCCGCTTTCCGGGGGGCCGGGCGGGGGCGTGGGCGGGGCGGGGCATCGGAGTGCCTCCTGCCGTGGTGGAGCCGTCGGGGTCCCGTCCTCCCGACGGGCGGGCCGTCCGTCGGTCACCGTGCGGGTCACCCGGTGCGGATGGTTCAGGTGTCAAGCGAATACCCGGCAAACCGCCTGTACAGGCCAGCAACCGTTGCGCCGTGGGCGGACCCTCGTGCATGCTCCGGGGAACCCGCCTCCCGGTTCGCGCGGGATCTGGGCCAAGGAGGCGTGCCGCCGTACCCTTGGGGGTATGGGGTTGGGAAGGTACTTCCCGGACACAGCTCCGCCGCACACTGTCGTCCCCATAAAAGGATCACACCCCCGAGACAGCCATGGCCGGTCACGAATTCTTCGAACCCGCGGACCGCAAGCGGCCGGTCGCCGATCCGACGGCGTCCGAACCCCTGGCGGCTGAGGAATCGCGCCATGCGTGCGACCCCGCCTTCCGGCACGGGGTGGTCGTCGGCTTCGACGGGTCCACCTCCAGCGAACGGGCCCTCGCGTACGCCATCGGCATGGCACGGCGCTCCGGTTCCGGTCTGATCATCGTCCACGTCGCCAACCGGCTGCCCACCACGGTGTGGGCGGGCTGCGAGCCGCCGGTCTTCGTCGACGTCCCGGACCACCGCACGGAGGTGCTGGGGCTGGAGCTCGCCTGCGCCGACTATCTGGCCGAGGTGCCGTGGATCCTCGTCGAGCGGGGCGGGGACATCTGCCATGAACTCGAAGAGGTGGGGCGGGAGTACGCGGCCGACGCGATCGTCGTGGGTTCCACCCACGGGCTCGTGGGGCGGCTTTTCGGATCGGTCGCGGGGAGGCTGGCGAAGCGGGCGCAGCGGCCTGTTGTCGTCATTCCCTGACGGGGTGATGTGAGGCGGGCCCCCACGTGTTGACCGGCAACACGTGGGGGCCCGTTCTGTTCGCACGGCCGGTGCGGGCCGGTGCGGGTTGATCGCGCCCGCGCGGCGGAGCCGCATATCGGCACAGCCCCGCGCCCCTTCGGGGCGCGCCGCCCCTCAGAGGTGATTACTCGACCGTGACCGACTTCGCCAGGTTGCGGGGCTTGTCGATGTCCCTGCCCAGGGCCAGGGCCGTGTGGTAGGCGAGGAGCTGGAGGGGGATGCCCATGAGGATCGGGTCCAGCTCGTCCTCGTTCTTGGGGACCACGATCGTGTGGTCCGCCTTCTCCTGCTCCTGGTGCGCCACCGCGACGATCCGGCCGCTGCGGGCCTTGATCTCCTCCATGGCCGCGCGGTTCTTCTCCAGCAGGTCGTCGTCCGGGACGATGGCGACGGTCGGGAGAGCCGGCTCGATCAGGGCCAGCGGGCCGTGCTTCAGCTCGGAGGCCGGGTAGGCCTCGGCGTGGATGTAGGAGACCTCCTTGAGCTTCAGGGAGGCCTCACGGGCCACCGGGTAGCCCCGGACACGGCCGATGAAGAGCATCGAGCGGGCCTCGGCGTACTCCAGCGCCAGCTTCTTGATCTGCTCCTCCTGCTCCAGCATCTCGGCGATCTGGGCGGGGAGGCGGCGCAGGCCCTCGATGATCCGCTTGCCGTCGCGGACGGAGAGGTCACGGGTGCGCCCCAGGTGCAGGGCGAGCAGCGCGAAGGCGACCGTGGTGTTGGTGAAGCACTTGGTGGAGACGACGCAGACCTCCGGTCCTGCGTGCACGTAGACGCCGCCGTCCGCCTCGCGGGCGATCGCGGAGCCCACCACGTTGACCACGCCGAGGACCCGGGCGCCCTTGCGCTTCAGCTCCTGCACGGCGGCCAGCACGTCGTACGTCTCGCCGGACTGGGAGACCGCGACGTACAGGGTGTCGGGGTCGACGACCGCGTTGCGGTAGCGGAACTCGGAGGCCGGCTCGGCGTCGGCGGGGATGCGCGCGAGCTCCTCGATCATCTGGGCGCCGATCATGCCGGCGTGGTACGAGGTGCCGCAGCCGAGGATCTTCACGCGGCGGATGCGCCGGGCCTCGCGGGCGTCCAGGTTGAGGCCGCCCAGGTGCACGGTGGAGAAGCGGTCGTCGATCCGGCCGCGCAGCACGCGGTCCACGGCCTCGGCCTGCTCGTGGATCTCCTTGTGCATGTACGTGTCGTGGCCGCCCATGTCGTAGGAGGCGGCCTCCCACTCCACGGTGGTGGGCTCGGCGGTGGTCCGCGTGCCCTCCGTGGTGTAGGTGCGGAAGTCGTCGGCCTTGAGGGTGGCCATCTCGCCGTCGTCGAGGGTGACTATCTGGCGGGTGTGGGCGACCAGCGCGGCGATGTCCGAGGCGACGAACATCTCCTTCTCGCCGATGCCGAGGACGACCGGCGAGCCGTTGCGGGCGACGACGATGCGGTCCGGGAAGTCGGCGTGCAGCACGGCGATGCCGTAGGTGCCCTCGATCAGGCGGACCGTCTCGCGGACCTTGTCCTCGAGCTTCTCGGCCCCCGAGCGGGCGATGAGGTGGACGAGGACCTCGGTGTCGGTCTCGGAGAGGAACTCGACGCCGTCCGCCTCCAGCTTGCGGCGCAGGTCGGCGGCGTTGTCGATGATGCCGTTGTGGACGACGGCGACCTTGCCCTCGGCGTCCAGGTGCGGGTGGGCGTTCACGTCGGACGGGGCGCCGTGGGTGGCCCAGCGGGTGTGGGCGATGCCGGTGGTGCCCTTGAAGCGCGCCGGGACCTTGGCCTCCAGGTCGCGTACCCGGCCCTTGGCCTTGACCGTCTTCAGGGTCCCCGTCTTCGGGGAGGTCACGGCGATGCCCGCCGAGTCGTAGCCGCGGTACTCCAGGCGCTGCAGGCCCTCGAGCAGCAGGGGGGCGACCTCACGCCTGCCGATGTAACCGACGATTCCGCACATACAGGTATGTTCCTAGCCGTAGACGATGCGGCGCAGCTGCCGGAGCGAGAGCTCGGGCGGCGCCACCGCGCGGTATCTCAGGTCCGCCTCGATCCGCTGGAAGATCGTCGCGTTCACCAGGCCCTGGGCCTGGAGCTCGCGATGGCGGCGACGGACGTACTCCTCGGTCGTCTCGTCGAAGTAGGCGAGCACGTCCTGGATCACACGCAGCGCCTCGCCCCGGCTGAGGGGCGTGGACCGCGTCAGATGATCGACAAGTTCGTCGTGCACCCGATGATCCTGGAGTACCGGCGGCCGTTTCGCAAGAAACGTGCCCGATTTCGGGCAGGCCAAGCCCGGTGGTCTCTACATGCGCTTCAGGACGGCCTGCTTGGCGAGGGTGAACTCCTCGTCGGTGAGGACCCCGGACCGGTGCAGCTCGCCCAGCTCCCGCAGCCGGCGCAGCAGCGCGTCGTGGTCGTCCTCGGCGGGGCCGGGCGGCGCGGACCGGTCGGTCTCCGGGGTGCGCGGGCCCTCCAGGGCCGGGGCGGCGGGCGTGGACGGGTGCGGCAGACGGGCCTGCACGGCGGCGGCCACCAGCGCCATCAGCGGGTCCTTCTTGAACCCCCACAGCTCCACCGCGTTCGGGTCGTACTTGGCCGGGACCTTGGTGGGGGCGTGCCGCACGAGAAAGCGCAGATGGCCGTTCTCCAGCCCGGCCGCCGGCTGCCAGTCCACGCCCTCCAGGTCGGCCACCGCCAGGGTGCGGGGACCCGCGGCGGCCTTGGCGTCCTCCGTCTTCCAGTTCCACTCCAGCCGGACGCGCTCGCCGTCGAAGCTCACCGTGCCGTCCCCTGCGGAGACGGACAGCGGCAGGGGCGGACCGGGCAGCAGGTAGCCGGTCACCGGGCCCGACGGGATCTGCTCCAGCAGCAGCGCGGTGCGGACCTCCTCCGTGAAGTACTCGGCGACGCCGTAGCGGTCGGACTCCACGACCAGCTGGTACGGGTCGTGGGGCTCGGTGAGGCGGCCGCCCGTCGCGTGCAGCAGGGGGTCGGCGCCGTCGCGCAGCCGCAGCCTGAGCCGCCCCGACTTCTTGCCCTGCTCCAGTGAGATGCCCGCCAACGCCTCCAGCGGCACGGCCAGTTCACCCAGCGTGCGGCGGAGCAGGCCGACGTTCTTGTCGCGGCCGGGGGTCAGGCGCAGGGTTTCGCCGTCGAAGGTCCACGTGCCGTCCTTCTGGATGATTTCCGCCATGGGGGGATTGTTCCATCGCCACGTTCCCCGGCTGGGGCGGGAGTTGGGGGAGGGAGGGCTGGGGAACGTGGGTGGCCGACCGTGGGTGGGGGTGGGGCGCAGCTCCCGGCGCCCCTGAGGGGCGACGGGTCAGAACGCCGCCAAGGGATTCTTCAGGGTGCCTATGAGCTGGAGGGCGCCCGAGGGGTCCGCCAGGTCGACCATCTGCCTGTTGTTGCGCAGCTGGAGGCGGTTCAGGCAGGACAGGGCGAAGTCCGGGGCGAACATGTCGTAGCGGGCGAACTTGTCGGCCAGCTCCGGCACCGACGCCTGGTACTCGCGGGTGACCTCGGCGACCGTCCGCCAGAAGCCTTCCTCGTCGAGGACGCCTTCCTCGGCGAGGTTCGCCGCGAGGAAGCGGAAGAAGCAGTCGAAGACGTCCGTGAAGATCGACAGCAGCTTGGTGTCGTCCGGGACGTCGACACGGATCCGGGACACCTCCGGCGGCAGCACCGCGTCCGGGTCCATCACCGCGATCTCCTCGGCGATGTCCTTGTAGACCGCGCGCTTCACGGCGCCGTCCTCCAGGACCAGGATGACGTTCTCGCCGTGCGGCATGTACACCAGGTCGTAGGCGTAGAAGCTGTGCAGCAGCGGGACGTAGTAGGCCCGCAGGTAGCGCCGCAGCCACTCCTTTGGGGCGAGCCCGGAGCGCTCGATCAGGGCGGCCGCGAAGGACCGGCCCTCGTGGTCGACGTGGACCAGGGACGCCATGGTGGCCAGCGACTCGCCGTCCTCCAGGGACGTCACCGGGCTCTCCCGCCACAGCGCTGCCAGCATCTTGCGGTACGGCGAGTAGCGGTCGGTGGCCTGCTCGTACTCCAGGTGCCGGTAGCCCACGGCGGCCCGCTCGCGGATGACCGACAGTCCCGTGGAGCGCAGCACCGGGTCGTTGTCGATCAGGCGGGCCAGCCAGTCGTTGATCGCGGGGGTGGCCTCCATGTAGGCGGCGGACAGGCCCCGCATGAAGCCCATGTTGAGGACGGACAGGGCCGTCTTCACGTAGTGCTTCTCCGGGTGCGAGCGGTTGAAGAAGGTGCGGATGGACTGCTGCGCCAGGTACTCGTCGTCGCCCTCGCCCAGCAGCACGAGGTGCCGGCGGGCGACCTCGGCGGCGAAGGTGACGGACAGCTTGTTCCACCACTGCCAGGGGTGGACGGGGATCAGCAGGTAGTCGGCCGGGTCCAGGTCCTGCGCGCGCAGGACGCCGTGGAACCGCTCGACGGTCTCCTCGCCCAGCTCCTGCCGGACGAACGCCTCGTACTCGATGCCGGCGCCGGCCGTGAACGCGGCCCGCGAGCGGTGGGCGGCCAGCCACACCAGCTTCACCGGGTTCGCGGCCTCCGGGGCGTACCGCCGGTACTCGTGGACGCCGAAGCCGAGCCGCCCGTTGTTGGCGACGAAGCAGGGGTGGCCCTCGGTCATGCCGGCCTCGATCGCCTGGAACCCGGCGTCGACCAGCTCGGCGGAGGTGATCTGCGGCTTGGTCAGCTTGTAGCAGGTGCCGGAGAGGGTGGAGGAGATCTCCTCCAGGTACACCGGCAGGATCTCGTCGCTCAGCCCCAGGGACTTCTGCAGCTCGATGAAGAAGTCCAGCGCGGCGAGCTCGAGTTCGGCGTCGCCGCGGTGGCGGGTGATCGAGTCGGCGTCGACCTGCCAGTGGTCCAGGCCGCGCAGCTTCGCGGCGAACGTGTAGCGGGTCTCGCCGTCGTCGCTGCGGACGACGTACCGGCCGTCACCGGCCGGCTCGGGCGTGACGAGCCTTTCGTGCGCGAACTCGGCGAGCGCCTTGCGGATCAGCAGACGGTTGGCCCGCGCCCAGCGGTGGGGGGACAGGTGCGCCACGGCGTCGGACAGGGTCATGCGGAAGCTCCTCGTGCGGCCTCGAACTGTTCGCGCGTGCAGAAGCTCAGCAGCGCGCGCTTCTCCGGCTTGTCGATCTCGCGCTCGGGCACGAAGCCCACGGCCTCGTTCAGGGCGTGCACGGCCTTGTTGCCGACGTCCGGCTCCACCACGACCCGGCGGGTGGCCGGATCGGCGAACAGTTCCTCCATCACGGCGGTGATGACGGCGCGGGTGAAGCCGTGGACGGGGCGGTCGGTGGGGGCGACCAGGAAGTGCATGCCGACGTCGCCGGGCTCGGGCTCGTAGAGTCCGGCGAGTTCGACGTACCGGGGGTCGTACTTCTCCATCAGGAAGGCGGGCTCGCCGTCGTGCAGGCCCAGGTAGGCGTGGTGGTGCTCGTGGGCGGCGATCCGCATGTACTCGCGTTCCACGTCCTCGAGCTTCGCGTCCTGCATCATCCAGAACGCCGCCTTGGGATGCGTCACCCAGCGGTGCAGCAGCTCCGCGTCCTTCTCCGGGTCGAGCGGGCGGATCGTGAACGTACCGATGGTGCTCATACGGCGAACTCCTGGAAGGCGATGCTCTTCTCGACCGGGTAGTACTCGGTGCCCAGCAGCTCGCGGATGATCGAGGCGTTGCGGTAGGCGCCCATGCCCAGGTCGGGACTGGTGATGCTGTGCGTGTGCACGCCCGCGTTCTGCAGGAACACGCCGCGCCCGGTGACGTCGATCGCGTAGTTGCGGGCGACGTCGAAGCGGCCGCGGCCGTCGAGGCGCAGCCGGTCGCGCACCGGCTCCAGGAAGGCGGGCTGCTCGTAGTGGTAGCCGGTCGCCAGCACCAGGCCCTCGGTGGCGATCTCGAAGTCCTTGCCCTGCTCGTCCTGGCGGAAGCCCAGCGTGTACGTGCCGTCCTGGTACCGGGCGGAGGTGAGCGAGGAGTTGGTGAGCAGCCGGGTGGGCACGCCGCGGCCGCCGCTCTCCACGTTCTTCTGGTACAGCAGGTCGAAGATCGCGTCGATCAGGTCCGAGTTGATGCCCTTGAACAGGCCCTTCTGCTGCTTCTCCAGCCGGTAGCGGGTGTCCTCGGGCAGCGCGCGGAAGTAGTCGATGTAGTCCGGGGACGTCATCTCCAGGGTCAGCTTGGTGTACTCCAGCGGGAAGAACCGCGGGGAGCGGGTGACCCAGTTGAGCTGGTAGCCGTGGGCGTCGATCTCCGAGAGCAGCTCGTAGTAGATCTCGGCGGCGCTCTGCCCGCTGCCCACGATCGTGACCGACTTCTTCCCCAGCAGCTCGGCCTTGCGGTGCATGTACTGCGCGTTGTGGAAGAGGTCGCCCTCCAGGCCGCGGCACGCCTCGGGCACGAACGGAACGGTGCCGGTGCCGAGCACCAGGTGCCGGCCGCGGTACGTCGTGCCGGTGGACGTGGCCACGACGTACACCTCGGCGGCCTCGTCCCACGTGACCTCGGTGACGGTGGTGCCGAAGCGGATGCTGCTCAGCTGTGCGGCGGCCCAGCGGCAGTAGTCGTCGTACTCCACGCGCAGCGGGTAGAAGTTCTCCCGGATGTAGAACGAGTACAGCCGCCCCTTCTCCTTCAGGTAGTTGAGGAAGGAGTACGGGGAGGTCGGGTCGGCGAGGGTGACGAGGTCCGACATGAACGGAGTCTGCAGGTGCGCGCCGTCGAGGAACATTCCCGCGTGCCACTCGAAGTCCGGCTTGGACTCCAGGAAGACGCCCGCGAGTTCGTCGATGGGCTCGGTCAGGCAGGCCAGCCCCAGGTTGAACGGGCCCAGCCCGATGCCCACGAAGTCGTAGGTCGGTTCCGTGGTGTCAGCAAGCGCGGTCAAGGGACTCTCCCAGGTACTGCTCGGCGTGGCCGGCGATCAGGTCGAGGACGGCCGTGATGTCGGCCGTCGTGGTCTCGGGGTTGAGCAGGGTGAACTTCAGGTAGTGGCGCCCGGCCACCTTGGTGCTGGCGACCACCGCGTCGCCGGAGGCGAACAGGGCCTTGCGGGCGTGCAGGTTGGCGCGGTCGATCTCGGCGGCATCGGTGACGGCCGCCGGGACGTAACGGAAGACCAGGGTGGAGAGGCTCGGCTCGACCACCACGTCGAAGCGGGGGTCGGCGGCCAGCAGCTTCCAGCCCTCGGCCGCCAGGTCGCACACCTCGTCGAACAGCCGGCCGATGCCGTCGGCGCCCATCACGCGCAGCGTCATCCACAGCTTCAGCGCGTCGAAGCGGCGGGTGGTCTGGAGGGACTTGTCGACCTGGTTGGGGATGCGCTCGGTCACCATGCGGCGCGGGTTGAGGTACTCCGCGTGGTAGGTGGCGTGCCGCAGCGTGGCCGCGTCGCGCACCAGCACGGCCGAGGAACTGACCGGCTGGAAGAAGGACTTGTGGTAGTCGACGGTGACCGAGTCGGCGCGCTCGATGCCGTCGATGCGGTGCCGGTACTTGAGGGAGGCGAGCAGTCCGCAGCCGTAGGCGGCGTCCACGTGCATCCAGGCGCCGTACTGCTCGCACAGTCCCGCGATCTCCGGCAGCGGGTCGA
This sequence comes from Streptomyces werraensis, assembly GCA_014656175.1. Taxonomy (GTDB): domain Bacteria; phylum Actinomycetota; class Actinomycetes; order Streptomycetales; family Streptomycetaceae; genus Streptomyces; species Streptomyces werraensis. The sequence goes on along the minus strand of BNBX01000001.1, from coordinate 914,373 downwards.
TGGAGCCGAAGTCGGTGGTGCCGGCGGTGGCGACGACCGCCATCGGGATCAGCCCCGCCCCGGCGCAGCGCTCCAGTTCGTGGGCGAGGGCGACGGTCTGCATCCGCTTGTCGTGGTCGACGGGGACCACCACCACGGCGTCCGGGCCGAGACCGAGCAGCTTCGCGGATTTCTGCACGCTGAAGTGGCTGACCTCGGAGGCGAAGACGCGCAGCTTCGTCAGCTCCTCGGTCTTGGTCTCCTCGCGGGCCAGCAGCAGCGCCTGGAGGTTGGACTGGGTGCCGCCGGAGGTGAACACGCCGTCGGCGGCGGGGCCGAGGCCGATGCGGGCGGCCGTCCAGTCGATCAGCTTCCGCTCGATCAGGGTGCCGCCGGCCGACTGGTCCCAGGTGTCCAGGGAGGAGTTGACGGCGGAGAGCACCGCCTCGCCCAGCACGGCCGGGATGACGACCGGGCAGTTGAGGTGGGCGAGGTAGCGGGGGTGGTGGAAGTAGACCGCGTCCCTGAGGTAGACGTCCTCCAGTTCGTCCAGCACCGCGGTGGTGTCGTGCAGCGGCCGGTCGAGGTCGATCGCGTCGATGCGCGGGGCGAGGTCGTCGACCGTGACGCCGGTGAACGGCCGGTCGGTGGCGGCGAGTTTTGCGGCCACCCGCTCGACTCCTTCGGTCACGGAGCGTCGGTAGTGCTCCGTGGTGGTGTCGTTGAGCAGGTGCGAGCGCATGTGGGGGTCCTCCGGTGGGGACGGTCTGATGCGGGGAGAGGTCCAGTGCGGTTCAACTTAGGTTAGCCTAACCAAACTTTTCCCGGGGTAATCCCGTTTGCTTCGTGACCGTTGTCACGTCCTCGACAGGACGCTGCAAAGTCTCAACTCACATACGCCTCAAGCCCGTTCGCGAAGCTGCTGCTCCGTCAGGCCGCGCGGCCGGCAGCCCACGAACGTCACCCGCCGACGGTCGACGCCGCGCTCCCGGACGAAATGCCGACGCAGCCGCTTGACCTGGCCGGACTCACCGGCGCTCCACACGGAGGCGCGCTCGGGGGAGGGGAGGGCGGTCCGCCGGACGGCGTCCAGGGGCCGGGGGGCCTCCAGGACGGCGGAGCCCTCCCGCACGAACCAGGTGATCTCCGCGTCCGCAGGCAGCTCCTGGACGTCCCCGGCGTGCGGCACCTCCAGCCGGACCCGGGAGCGGGCCGGCCGGGAGGCTCTCCGGGACGGCGGACGCGCCGGGCAGGCGGGTCCGGTCCGCCCACAGCGGCACCGTCGAGGTGCCCTCGGGAGGGCGGAAGCGGATCGCGCGGTTGCCGGCGATCGCGGGGCCGAACAGCAGCACCCGGTCGCCCACGGCGGCACGGGCGGCCCGGCGGGAGGCCGGGCCGGCCCCGGCGGACGGGCCCGCCTGAGGGGTGACGCCGTGCAGGACGAGGTCGACATCGATCTCGGCGGTCCGCCCCCGGGCGTCCGTACGCGGCGCCCGCAGCGTGTACGAGCGCGTCACCGCCCGTACACTCCGGCAGTTCGCGCCGGACCTGCCACCGGTTGTCGCCGAGTTCCAGCGGCACCACCGGTCTGTCCCGCCCGGGATCGGGCAGGGGCGACGACAGGGACCGGTCATGCCCGTCGGAGCGGAAGCCGCCCAGCTCCGGTCCGGTGAAGGTGACCCGGACCGGTGACGGGCCGAGCCGCCGCGTCCCGGCGGCCCGAGGGGCGAAGGAGCGGAACGGGGCGGCCACGGCAGTCGTCACGGCGTACTCCTGCGAGTCGAGGGCGGCTGGCCCTTGCCAGGGGACCTGCGAGGGGGCCTTGCGCGGAGGTCAGCTGACCTTCCTGGCCTTCTCGATGGCCTCGGCGAGCGCCTCCACCGGCGCCACGCACTTGTCGTAGGACAGGATCGGCTCGGTGGAACGGGCGATGACCTGGCCGGCCTTGACGGCGGGCAGCTGCTTCCAGGTCGCCTCGGTGATGTCGGCGGGCTGGACGGCCGAGGAGCGGTCGTCCATCATGATCACGTCGGCCTTGTGCTTGTCGACGTTCTCCCAGCTCAGGCTCTCGAACCAGCCGCCCGTGGCCTTCTTGGCCTCCTCCGTCGGCTCCACGAAGTTCACGCCGAGGGCCTTGAAGTACTCCAGGTCGATCGAGAGGTTGCTGCCCGAGACGTAGAACAGCTCGGGGCTCGCGGAGCCGACCAGCACCTTGATCTCGGGCTTGGCCTTGGCGGCCTTGCGCAGCCGCTCCGAGGCCGCCTCGAACCGCTTCTTGGCCTCGGTGACCTTCGCGGCCGTCATGTCGGCGCCGAGCGACTCGGCCAGCTCCCACATCCGCTGGAGCGGGGCGGTGAGCTGACGGTCGAACACGGAGATGCCGACGCTGGGCGCGAGCTTGGCGATCTTGTCCTTGGACGCCTCGGGGACGTACCAGAGGGTGCCGGCGTCGTCGAACATCGTGGAGATCAGGACGTCGGGCGCGAGGGCCGCGTACTTCTCGACGTTGAACTGGTCCCAGACGTTGCCCAGGACCGTCACCTTGCTGACGTCCATGTCGCCGGCCTGGACGTCGGCCTTGCCGTCCTTGGTCGTGGTCGGGCCGAAGACGCCCTTGACCTCGATGCCGTAGTCGTACAGCGCGGCGGCCACGCCCGTGAACGCGACGATGTTCTTGGGCGCCTCGTCCAGCTTCACCGTGGTGCCGCGGTCGTCCTTGAAGGTCCAGGGGCCGGTCTTGGCGGAGCCCTTCGTGTCCGCGCCGCCGTCCTTCGCGTCGTCGCCCCCGCAGGCGGTGAGTACGGCGCCGAGGCCCAGGGCGCCGCCGGCGGCGAGCAGTCCACGACGGGAGAGGCGGGCGGTTGTGGCGTTCGGCATGGAAGGGTCTGCTTTCGTGCGTACGGGACCGGTGTACAAACAGCGTTAGGTTAGCCTAACCAAACGATCTGTCCAGAGGGCATCCCGTACCCGTCCCTGCGCGGGGTGCCGAAATGCCCGCCCTGTACCGTGAAACCGGTCACGCGAAGGGGGATCGGGCATGGACGTGGTCCGTAAGTGGGGGCCCACCGCGGCCGTCAACCTGGTCCTCGGTGTCCTCGCCGTCGTACCGCTGTGGCTGACGGCGCTCTTCGCGGCGAGTCTCCTGACCGCCGGCACGGAGTCCGCCTCCGGCGGGGCCGCGGGCGATCTGTCGGGCTGGCTGCGGCTCCTGCTCCCGCCGTGGGCGGTCCTGATCGGGCTGTGGATCCCCGCCAACATCCTGGTCCGGCGCGGCACGGGCGCGTCCGGGCGCCGCCACTGGGTGGTCGGGGCGGTACTGCTCCTGATCCCGCTGCCGGCCCTGGTGGCGCTGATGTACCTGGTCGAGGGCTGAGGCGCCCCGGCCACGGCGACGGCCCGCGTCATGGCCGACGCGGGCCCTCCCACTGCCGGTCCCGGGGTCAGCCGGCCAGACCCAACTCCCGTGCGATGAGCATCCGCTGGACCTCGCTGGTGCCCTCGCCGATCTCCAGGATCTTGGAGTCGCGCCACATCCGGGCCACCGGGTACTCGTTCATGAAGCCGTAGCCGCCGTGGATCTGCGTCGCGTCGCGCGCGTTGTCCACGGCGACCGTGGAGGAGTACAGCTTGGCCAGCGCCGCCTCCTTCTTGAACGGCTCGCCCGCCACCAGCCGGCTCGCCGCGTCCCGCCACGCCAGCCGCGCCGTGTGCGCCTTCATCTCCATGTCGGCGATCTTGAACTGGATCGCCTGGTTGGCGCCGATCGGACGCCCGAAGGCGTGCCGCTCCTTGGCGTACTTCACCGACTCGTCGACACAGCCCTGCGCGAGGCCCGTGGCGAGCGCCGCGATGGCGATGCGGCCCTCGTCGAGGATGCGCAGGAACTGCGCGTAGCCGCGGCCCTCCTCGCCCAGCAGGTTGGCCGCCGGGACGCGCACGTCCTGGAAGGAGAGCTCGCGCGTGTCCGAGGCGTTCCAGCCGACCTTCGAGTACGGCGCCGCCACCGTGAAGCCGGGCGTGCCGGACGGAACGATGATCGACGAGATCCGCGGCCTGCCGTCGGGCTTGCGGCCGGTGACGGCGGTGACGGTGACCAGACCGGTGATGTCCGTCCCCGAGTTGGTGATGAAGCACTTGGTGCCGTTGATGACCCACTCGTCCGTCGCCTCGTCCAGCCGGGCCGTCGTGCGGGTCGCGCCCGCGTCGCTGCCGCCGTCCGGCTCGGTCAGCCCGAACGCGCCGAGTATCTCGCCCGAGCACAGCCGGGGCAGCCACTCGCGCTTCTGTTCCTCGGTGCCGAACAGGTGCAGCGGCATGGCGCCCAGCGAGACGCCCGCCTCCAGGGTGATGGCCACCGAGGAGTCCACGCGGGCCAGTTCCTCCAGGGCCACGCCGAGCGCGAAGTAGTCGCCGCCCATGCCGCCGTACTCCTCCGGGAACGGCAGCCCGAACAGGCCCATGCGGCCCATCTCCCGGACGATCTCGTACGGGAACTCGTGCCGCTCGTAGAAGTCGCCGATCTTCGGCGCCACCACGTCGTGCGCGAATTCCTCGACCGTGCGGCGGAGTTCCTCGAGTTCGGGGGAGAGCTTGTGGTCCATGGCGTCACTGCTCCTGGTGGGAGAGGGCTCGTACGGTGCGGGACGGGCTGGGTCGGCCCAGATGGGCGGCCATCCAGACGCTTGTGGCGACCAGACGGCCGAGGTCGACCCCGGTGTCGATGCCGAGGCCCCGCAGCATCCACACGAGGTCTTCGGTGGCGAGATTGCCGGTGGCGGACTTCGCGTACGGGCAGCCGCCCAGCCCGCCGGCCGAGGCGTCGACCGTGGCGACGCCCTGCTGGAGCGCGGCCAGGGTGTTGGACAGCGCCTGGCCGTAGGTGTCGTGGAAGTGCACGCCCAGCGCGGGGACGGGCACGCCCGCCTCCGTGAGCGCGCGGATCAGGGCCGTCACATGGCCCGGGGTCGCCACGCCGATCGTGTCGCCGAGGCTCAGCTCGTCGCAGCCCATGTCGAGCAGCGCCCGGCACACCCGCACCACCTGGGGGACCGGGACCGCGCCCTCCCAGGGGTCGCCGAAGCACATCGACAGATAGCCGCGCACATGGACGCCCTGCTCCTTCGCGCGGGCCACCACCGGCTCGAACATGGCCAGCGCCTCGTCCACCGTGCGGTTGAGGTTGGCCTTGGCGAAGGACTCCGTGGCACTGGCGAACACCGCCACCCGGCGGGCGCCCAGCGCCAGCGCGCGGTCCAGGCCGCGCTCGTTGGGCACCAGCACCGGCAGCTCGACCGGCAGGTCGGACACCGCCGGGTACAGATCCTCGGCGTCCGCGAGCTGCGGCACCCAGGCGGGGTGCACGAAGCTCGTCGCCTCGATCGTGGTCAGGCCCGTGCCGGCCAGCCGGCGGACGAACTCCGCCTTCACGGCCGTCGGCACGGTCTGCTTCTCGTTCTGCAGGCCGTCGCGGGCACCCACCTCGTGGATCCGCACCCGCGCCGGCAGCCCCTCGGCCGGTACGGCCATGGGCAGGCCCAGCTCGCTCGCGTTCATGCCGTCTCCCCTTCCGCCGGTTCCGCGGCCTCCACGGGCGCGATGACCGCGAGCACCTGGTCCATGGCGACCGTCGTGCCCGGGGACACGTCCAGCTCCGTGACCGTGCCCGCGTGCGGGGCGGAGATGACGTGCTCCATCTTCATCGCCTCCACCACCAGCAGGCTCTGGCCCGCGTCCACCTCGTCGCCGACGGCGACCTTCACCACCGTCACCGTGCCCGGCATCGGCGCAGTCAGCGAGTCGGCGCCCGCCTGACCCGCCCGGGTGAGGGACGCGGCGACCGGGTCGTGGTCCCGCACCTGCCAGGCGTCGCCGTCCCGGCCCAGCCAGGAGCCGTCGGGCAGGGCGGCGAAGGTGTGCGCCACGCCGTCCAGCGCGCAGGTGAACCGGTGTCCGTCCAGCGGCCCGGCGGACGCCCGCAGCGGGGTGTCCGCGCCGGGCAGCAGCAGCTCCGTGCCGCCGTCGGCCGTGGCGCGCACCCGCACGGTCACCGGTTCGTGGCCCGCCACCCGCAGGTGGTGCGCCGTCCAGGCCCGGCCGCCGCCCATCCGCCAGCCGTCGGCGGCGGCGAACGGGTCACGCCAGCCGGGCGCCGCGGCGGGTTCGAGGGCGGCCTGGCGCAGCAGCGCCGCCGCCGCGTACACCTCGGCCGGCACGTCGCCGCCGGCCAGGGAGTCCGCCTCCCGCTCGACCAGACCGGTGTCCAGCTCGCCCGACACGACCGCCGGGTGCGCCAGCAGCCGCCGCAGGAAGCCCGCGTTGGTCTGCACGCCCAGCGTCACCGTCTCCGCGAGCGCCGCCCGCAGCTTGCGCAGCGCCGTCGCCCGGTCGGGGCCGTACGCGATCACCTTGGAGAGCATCGGGTCGTAGAGGCTGCCGACCTCCGTGCCCTCGGAGAGCCCGGAGTCGGTGCGCACGCCGTCGCCCTGGGGCTCGCGCAGCCGCAGCACCGTGCCGCCGGAGGGCAGGAAGCCGCGCGCCGGGTCCTCGGCGCACAGCCGCGCCTCGACCGCGTGCCCGGTGAGGCGGACGTCGTCCTGCCCGAACGGCAGCCGCTCGCCCGCCGCGACCCGCAGCTGCCACTCCACCAGGTCGAGGCCGGTGATCAGTTCGGTGACCGGGTGCTCCACCTGGAGCCGGGTGTTCATCTCCATGAAGTAGTACGCCGACGGGTCGTCGCCCGGGACGATGAACTCCACCGTGCCCGCGCCCCGGTAGCCGCAGGAGCGGGCCGCCTGCACGGCCGCCTCGCCCATCGCCGCCCGGGTCTTCTCGTCGAGGAGCACACTGGGCGCCTCCTCGACGATCTTCTGGTGCCGCCGCTGGAGGGAGCACTCGCGCTCACCCAGGTGCACCACGTTCCCGTGGCCGTCGGCCAGCACCTGGATCTCGATGTGCCGGGGCCGGTCGATCCACCGCTCCACCAGGAGCGTGTCGTCGCCGAAGGAGGCGCGGGCCTCGCGCCGGGCTGCGGCGATCTCGTCGGCGAGCCGCGTCTCGTCCCGCACGAGCCGCATGCCCTTGCCGCCGCCGCCCGCCGACGGCTTCAGCAGTACCGGCATGCCGATCTCGCGGGCCGCGTCGACGAGCTGCGCGTCCGTCAGTCCGCTGCCGCTGGAGCCGGGCACCACCGGCACCCCGGCCGCCTTCACCGTCTCCTTGGCGCGGATCTTGTCGCCCATCAGGGCGATGGCGTCCGCCGGGGGACCGATGAACACGAGCCCTGCCGCCTCGCAGGCCCGTGCGAACTCCGCGTTCTCCGCGAGGAAGCCGTACCCGGGGTGCACCGCCTGCGCGCCGGTGCGGGCGGCGGCCTCCAGCAGCCGCTGAGCCGACAGGTAGCTCTCGGCGGCCGGCGCCGGTCCGATCCGCACCGCCGTGTCGGCCTCCCGGACGTGCCGGGCGTCCGCGTCCGCGTCCGAGTACACCGCCACCGAGCGCACGCCCAGCGATCGCAGCGTGCGCTCGACGCGGACGGCGATCTCGCCCCGGTTCGCCACCAGCACCGTGTCGAACATCTGATCAGTCATCGTCAGGGGTCCCCTCACATCCGGAAGACGCCGAACTGGGGGTCACCCAGGGGCGCGTTGGCGCACGCGGTCAGGGCCAGCCCCAGCACCTGCCGGGTGTCCATCGGGTCGATCACGCCGTCGTCCCAGAGGCGTGCCGTCGCGTAGTAGGCGTTCCCCTGACGCTCGTACTGGGCGCGGATCGGGGCCTTGAAGGCCTCTTCCTCGTCCGCGGGCCACTCCTCGCCGCGCGCCTCCAGCTGGTCCCGTTTCACCGTCGCCAGGACCGAGGCCGCCTGCTCGCCGCCCATCACCGAGATCTTGGCGTTCGGCCACATCCACAGGAAGCGGGGGGAGTAGGCCCGGCCGCACATCGAGTAGTTGCCCGCGCCGTAGGAGCCGCCGACCACGACGGTCAGCTTCGGCACGCGCGTACAGGCGACGGCCGTGACCATCTTGGCGCCGTGCTTGGCGATGCCGCCCGCCTCGTAGTCCCGGCCGACCATGAAGCCCGAGATGTTCTGCAGGAACACCAGGGGGATGCCCCGCTGGTCGCACAGCTCGATGAAGTGGGCGCCCTTCTGGGCGGACTCGGAGAACAGGATGCCGTTGTTGGCGACGATCCCCACCGGGTGGCCGTGGATGTGCGCGAAGCCGGTGACCAGGGTCTGCCCGAACTCCGCCTTGAACTCGGCGAACCGGGAGCCGTCCACCACGCGCGCGATGATCTCGCGGACGTCGTAGGGGGTGCGGGAGTCCACCGGCACCGCGCCGTACAGCCCAGCCGGGTCCACCTTGGGCTCGGCGGCCGGTTCCACCCGCCAGGGCAGCCGGCCGCGCGCGGGCAGCGTGGAGACGATCTGGCGAACGATCCTCAGCGCGTGCGCGTCGTCCTCGGCGAGGTGGTCGGTCACCCCGGACACCCGCGAGTGGACCTCGCCGCCGCCCAGCTCCTCCGCCGTGACGACCTCACCCGTGGCCGCCTTCACCAGCGGCGGGCCGCCGAGGAAGATCGTGCCCTGGTTGCGGACGATCACCGCCTCGTCGCTCATCGCCGGGACGTACGCCCCGCCCGCCGTGCAGGAGCCGAGCACCGCCGCGATCTGCGGGATGCCGGCGCCGGACATCCGGGCCTGGTTGTAGAAGATGCGGCCGAAATGGTCCCGGTCCGGGAACACCTCGTCCTGCATCGGCAGGAAGGCGCCTCCGGAGTCCACCAGGTAGACGCAGGGCAGCCGGTTGTCCAGGGCCACCTCCTGCGCGCGCAGGTGCTTCTTCACGGTCATCGGGTAGTACGTGCCGCCCTTGACGGTGGCGTCGTTGGCGACGACGACGCACTCGCGGCCCGCGACCCGGCCGATCCCGGCGATCACCCCGGCCGCCGGCGCCTGCCCGTCGTACATCCCGTCGGCGGCCAGCGGGGCCAGCTCCAGGAAGGGCGAGCCGGGGTCCAGGAGGGTGTCCACCCGGTCGCGCGGGAGCAGCTTCCCGCGCGCGGTGTGACGGGCGCGTGCCCGCTCGCCGCCGCCGAGCGCCGCTGCGGCCAGCTTGCCGCGCAGCTCCTCGACGAGGGCGCGGTGCGCCTCCTCGTTGGCCCGAAAGGCCTCCGACGCGGGATCGGCCGCGCTGTGAAGCTCCGGTGCCTCATGCATCCTGCGGGTCCCCTCACGTGTTAATGAGCGTTAACGCATTTCCTTCAGGTTAACGACCGCTAACCTCCCTGTCTAGAATCGTCCTCATGGCCACCAGAACCGACGCCCCCACCCGCCGCGAGCAGATCCTCAAGGAGGCCGCGCGGCTCTTCGCCGAGCGGGGCTTCCACGGGGTCGGCGTCGACGAGATAGGCGCCGCCGTCGGCATCAGCGGGCCCGGGCTCTACCGGCACTTCGCGGGCAAGGACGCGATGCTGGCGGAGCTGCTGGTCGGCATCAGCGAGTCGCTGCTGACCGGTGCGAAGCGTCGGCTCACCGAGGCGGACGGGGCCCGGGGGACGGCTCCCGAGGCGGTCCTCGACTCGCTGATCGAGGGGCACATCGACTTCGCGCTCGACGACCGCCCGCTCATCACCCTGCACGACCGTGAGCTGGACCGCCTCCGGGACGCCGACCGCAAGCTGGTCCGCCAGCTCCAGCGGCAGTACGTCGAGCTCTGGGTGGCCGTCGTGCGCCGCCTCTACCCGGACCTCGCCGAACCGGCCGCCCGCTCGGCGGTCCACTCGGTCTTCGGCCTCCTCAACTCCACCCCCCACCTCACCCGCCCGGGCTCCCTCCCGGACCGCGCGGGTACGGCGGAGCTGCTGCACCGGATGGCCCGGGGGGCGTTCGCGGCGGCGGCGGACTCCTGAGGGGCGCGCCCGCTCCCGCGGAGTGACGAGCGTTACGGGGCGTCCGGTCTGGACGGGTGTGGATACTCGCCGGTACCTTGCTCTGAGCAAGCGCTTAGACATGCCCAGGCTGCGGAGGTGGCGAATAGTGCGCCGTACGATTTTCAACGAGGATCACGAGGCGTTCCGGGAGACCATCCGCGCCTTCATCGAGGCCGAGGTCGTCCCCGTCTACGACGAGTGGTTCGCGGCCGGACAGGCGCCCCGCGACTTCTACTACAAGCTCGGTGAGCTGGGCATCTTCGGCATCAGCGTGCCGGAGGAGTTCGGCGGCGCGGGCATGGACACCCACAAGTTCGAGGCCGTCCTCTACGAGGAGACCGCCCGCGCGGGCGTCCAGTTCGGCGGCTCCGGCGTGCACGTGCTGCTCGCCCTGCCGTACATCAAGATGCTCGGCACCGACGAGCAGAAGAAGCGGTACCTCCCGAAGTTCGTCACCGGCGAGGAGATGTGGGCCATCGCGATGACCGAGCCGGGCACCGGCTCCGACCTCGCGGGCATGAAGACCACCGCCAAGCTGAGCGAGGACGGCACGCACTACGTCCTCAACGGCGCCAAGACCTTCATCACCGGCGGTGTGCACGCCGACAAGGTGATCGTCTGCGCCCGCACCGCGGCCCCCACCGCCGAGGACCGCCGTCACGGCATCTCCCTCTTCGTCGTGGACACCAAGTCCGAGGGCTACTCGGTCGGCCGGAAGCTCGACAAGCTCGGCCTGCGTACCTCCGACACCGCCGAGCTGGCGTTCGTCGACGTGAAGGTCGCCGCCGAGGACCTGCTCGGCGAGGAGAACAAGGGCTTCTACTACCTCGGCCACAACCTGGCCTCCGAGCGCTGGGGCATCGCCTACGGCGCCTACGCCCAGGCCAAGGCCGCCGTCCGGTTCGCCAAGCAGTACGTGCAGGAGCGCACCGTCTTCGGCAAGCCGGTGGCGCACTTCCAGAACACCAAGTTCGAGCTGGCCGCCTGCCAGGCCGAGGTGGACGCCGCCGAGGCCGTCGCCGACCGCGCCACGGAGGCCCTGGACGCCGGCGAGCTCACGCCCGCCGAGGCCGCCAGCGCCAAGCTGTTCTGCACCGAGGTCGCCCACCGCGTCATCGACCGCTGCCTCCAGCTGCACGGCGGCTACGGCTACATGAACGAGTACCCGATCGCCCGCCTGTACGCGGACAACCGGGTCAACCGCATCTACGGCGGCACCAGCGAGATCATGAAGACGATCATCGCCAAGGACATGGGCCTGTAAGGTCCCGGAAATCCCTGCCGTATACAACTGATTCCATGAGTCAGGCTCTTCAGGAACTCCTCGATCTGCTCGACCTCGAGCAGATCGAGGAGAACATCTTCCGCGGCAGCTCGCGCAGCGCAGTCGTCCCCCGCGTCTTCGGCGGGCAGGTCGCGGCGCAGGCGCTGGTCGCGGCCGGGCGGACCGTCCCCGAGGACCGGCCCGCCCATTCCCTGCACGCGTACTTCCTGCGCCTCGGCGACCCCGGCGCGCCGATCGTCTACACCGTCGACCGGATCCGCGACGGCCGCTCGTTCACCACCCGGCGGGTGGTCGCGGTCCAGCACGGCAAGCCGATCTTCCACCTCTCCGCGTCCTTCCAGACCTACGAGGAGGGCCTGGACCACCAGGCGCCGATGCCGGCGTCCCCGGACCCGGACGCGCTCCCGACCTCGGAGGAACGCCTGCGCGGCTACGCCCACCTCGACCCCGAGGTCGTCGACCGCTTCCTCGAGGCACGCGCCGCCGTCGACCTGCGCTACGTCGACGAGCCGCCCTACGGCCGCTTCGGCGAGCCCCGCGAACCCCACTCCCAGGTGTGGTTCCGCACCAACGGCAAGCTCGCCGACGACCCTCTGCTGCACGTCGTCCTCGCCACGTACGTCTCCGACATGACGCTCCTCGACTCCGTACTGCTCGCCCACGGGCGCGGCGGCTGGGCCGTCGGCGACGTCGTCGGGGCCTCCCTGGACCACGCGATGTGGTTCCACCGCCCGTTCCGCGCGGACGAGTGGCTGCTGTACGACCAGCAGTCCCCCACCGCCCACGGCGGCCGGGGGCTCGGCCAGGCGCGCATCTACACCCAGGACGGCCGCCTCGCGGTCTCCGTCATCCAGGAGGGCGTGGTCCGCGTCCCGCGCGACGAGGACTGAGGCAGAAGGAGAGGCCGCGGCGCTTCCGGGAAGGGGCCGCGGCCCGGTTCACAGGTTCGTAGGGGAGAGTCAGCTCAGACCCGCCGCCGCCAGCAGGTACGCCGTCATCGGGTCGTAGTGGCGGGGGCTCGTCACATGGTCGTCCAGGGGGACGGTCACCTGGACGGTGCCTTCGGCCTCGGCGAGGAACAGCGCGGGGTCGTTGCAGTCGGCGTACCCGACGGAGTCCACTCCGTACTGGCCGGCGGCGCCCGCCCAGCCGTGGTCGGCGACCACCAGGTCGGGCAGCGGTCTCCCCTCCCGCTCCAGCGCCGTGAGGATCGTCTTCATCGGCGCGCCCGAGTGGGTGTGCCACAGCGTCGCCCCGTGCTCCAGCACCGCCACGTCCGCGAACTGCATCACGTAGCCCTCCTCCGTGGTCAGCCCGTCCGGGATCACCACGATCTCGCAGCCCGCCGCCCGCAGCGCGGCGGCCGTCGCCCGGTGCACGTCCAGCAGGCCGCCCGGGTGTCCGGTCGCCAGCAGCACCCGCTGCCGGCCCTCCGCCGCCTTGCGCAGCCGCCCCGCCATCCGCTCCAGGCCGTCGACCGTCAGCTCGGGGTCGATGGTGTCCTGCCCGTACCGGTGCTCGGGGTCGTCGTTCACGCCGACCCGCTCGGCCATCACCGCGAGCACGTCCTGCTCGTCGGTCCAGCGCTCGCCGAGCTCCAGGCCGAGCCAGTAGTGCCGGTCGCCGTTCGCCAGCTTCCGGTAGTGGGAGAGGTTGTTCTCGCGCGGCGTGGCGACCTCGCCCGCGATGCGGGTGGCGACCAGGTGCTCGACGAGTTCGGCGCGGCTGGGGGTCCCGGGTATCGGCATGCGTCCATTGTGAGGCAGGGAACAGGGGCCGTCCCTGGCGTATCGCGCGCTGGGACGTGCGTCACGTACTCAGCCGGCTGCGTACGGCTACTCAGCCGCGACCCTCACCACGTACTTGCCCCGGACGCCGCCCGCCTCCAGAGCCCGATGGGCCGCCGCCGTCTCCTCCAGCGGGAAGACCCTGTCCACCACGGGGCGCAGCGCGCCCTCGGCGACGTGCCGGGCCAGCACGTCGAGATCGGCCCGCCGGGGGTCGCCGCTGAAGAAGCGGACCCGGCCGCGTCCGTACAGCGCGCTGCCCGCGATGTAGCCGAGCGACGTGACGGGCCGGCCCAGGTCGAAGGCGATGGTCACCATGCGCCCGCCGGGGTTCAGCAGGCCCCGGAAGGCGCGGAGTTCCGTCCCCACCGTGTCCAGGACGACGTCGAAGCGGCCCAGGTCCGCCGGCCGTACGCTCCGGTGGTCGACGGCCTCGTGCGCGCCGAGTTCGCGGACGAGGCCGAGGTTGGCGGCGCGGGCGAGGCCCGTGACCTTCGCGCCGTACGCCCGTCCGAGCTGGACGGCGGCGTTGCCGACGCCGCCCGCCGCACCCCGCACGAGGAGCCGTTCGCCGGGGCGCAGCCCGGCCTTGTCGCGCAGCGCGGTGACGGCCGTGGTGGCCACCGGGAGCGCGGCGGCGTCCACCGGGTCGAGGCCGTCGGGGAGCGGGCCGACGCGCTCCTCGGGCACGGTCACGTACTCGGCGGCGCTGCCGAACCCCGAGGTCCGGCCCAGGACGCCCCACACACGGTCGCCGGGCGCGAACCGGGTGACCCGGGCCCCGTGCGCGGCGACCTCGCCGGTGAAGTCCAGGCCCACGCGCTTGGGGAAGCGGCGGCCGAGCAGCAGGCGGAGCCGCCCGGAGCGGGCGGACAGCTCGCCGCCGTTCACGCTGAACGCGCTCACCTTCACCAGGACCTCGCCGGGGCCGGGCACGGGCCGGGGCACGCGGCCCACGTAGAGCTCCTCGGGGCCGCCGTAGCGGTCGTAGAGCACTGCCTTCATCATGCGGTCGTCCATCGCCGTCGCCTTCGCGTCAGGTGGTCCGGGGGGTTCGGGACCGACCGTAGGCTGGCAAGCGGACGAGATCGTCCGTTGAGGCGGAAGCGAGAGACAGTGACGACGCGATCCTCTCGGAACACGGCCCGGGACACCGTGCGGGCGGACGCCCGGCGCAACCGGGAGCGCCTCCTCGCCGCGGCCCGCGCGGTCTTCGCCGAGCACGGGATCGACGCCCCGATGGCGACCGTGGCCCGGCGGGCCGGGGTCGGCGTGGCGACCCTGTACCGGCACTTCCCGACCCGGGAGGCGCTGGTGCGGGGCGCGTTCGCGCGGCAGATGGAGACCTGCGGCCGGGCCCTTGGTGACGCCCTGGCCGCCGACGACCCGTGGACGGGCCTGACGCACCTGGTCGAGACGGTCTGCGCCCTCCAGCGGGAGGAACGCGGATTCCCGGCCGCGTTCCTCGACGCCTTCCCGGAGACCAGGGAGGAGCACGCGCGCTCCCGCGAGCAGGCCGAACGCGACCTCACCGTCCTGGTGCGCAGAGCCCAGGCGTCGGGCGCGCTCCGGCCCGACTTCCACCCGTCCGACCTCGTCGTCGCCCTGGTGGCCCACTGCGGCTTGGTGGCGGCCCTCCCGGACGACCCGAGGGCGTCCCGCCGCCTGGTGGCGTACCTGCTCCAGTCGTTCCGGGCCGCCCCGCCCACCGCACCGTTGCCCCCGCCGTCGGGACTGACCCTGCGCGGCCTGCCCCTGACACCGGAGGGCGGGGGATCCCGGACGCCCCGCCGGTCCTGACCGGCTTCGGGCCGCTCACGCGGGCCGGGCCAACGGTCACGTCCGCCGCAGCGCGAACCACAGCTCCATGCGGACGTCCGGGTCGTCCAGGTCCGCGTCCAGGAGCGACGCGCAGCGCGCGATGCGCTGCCGGACCGTGTTGCGGTGGACGTCCAGGGCGACCGCCGTGCGGTCCCAGCTGCCGTGGAGGGACAGCCAGGTGCGCAGGGTGTCGACCAGGGCCGGGGACTGCTCTATGGGGGCGAGGAGCGCGCGGGCGTGGGCGTCCGCTTCCGCCGGGGGGACCAGGTCCGTGAGGGCCGTCGGGCGGTCGCCGTGGCGCAGCACCGGGGTGCGGGTGGCGCGGGCGCGGGCCAGGGCGCGGGCGGCCTGGGTGTCGGCGGCCGGCCAGTCCCGCGGGGCCGCCGCAGCGCTGACGCCGAGCGTCCAGCCCGGCACCCGCTCCACCGTCCGCCCGTCGGGCACCAGGACCCGCACCACCTCGCCAGAGACGTCCACCAGGGACGAACCGAGGGCCGCGCCGAGCGCGGAGGCGGCCACCGGGTCCGGCGCCGCCCGCCCGTCCGGCCTGCCGTGCACGACCCGCCACCGGTCACCGCCGAGCAGCGGCGCCACCTCCGCGGGCGCCGCGCCCAGCAGCAGCCGTACCAGCGCGGAGGAGCGGCCGGCGCCCGAGCCGCTGTGCCGTTCGCCGGTGAGCAGGGAGAGCAGCACGGCCGCGACGGAGGCGATGGTGTGGTCGCCCGCGTCCCGCTGCGGGGCGGCCGTCCCGAGCACGAACCCCTCGCCGTTGCCCAGCGCGTGCGCGACCAGCCGCAGCCCGGCCACCGTGTCGGACGCGGAGGAGGGGCGGGCGTCCGAGGGCTCCTGTCCCGACGGCCGTACGACTTCCGCGAGTTTCGCCAGCGCCGTCCGCGTCTCCTCGCCCGGATCGGGCCCGGCGGCCGCGATCCGCGTGCCCTCGGGTCCGTACAGCACCGCGCGTCCGCCCAGGCGGCGGGCGAGCTGCTGGAGGACGGAGGGGACCGGGTCCGGGCGGGCGGCGGCGGTGGCCAGGCTCTGCTGGGCCTCCGTGACCCGCCGCAGCTCGGCCGTGCGGGCCTGCGCCATCAGCTGCCACACCGCCCGCGCCACCGCCGAGAACGTGGTCCTCGGCGGCACCTCCAGCAGCGGCAGCCCGTGCATCTCGCACGCCTCCACCAGCGCCCCGGGCACCGTGTCGTGCACCGGCGCGACACCGAAGCCGAGCGCCGCCCCGCCCGCCGCGACGATCCGCGACACGTACGCGTCGAAGTAGCCCGCGCCCGCGCCGTCCGGGACGTGCACGCCCGCCGACAGCAGCAGCTCGCCGCCCAGCAGGTACGGGTAGGGGTCGGCCATCTCCGAGGTGTGCGCCCAGTGCACCACGACCGCCGGGTCCGCGGGGCCCGCGATCCGGCGCAGGCCCAGGTCCGCGCGGGCGAGCAGCGCGTCCAGGGGGATGGGTGGAGTGGGCGGAACAGCGGGGTCCGGCATGGTGGACGTTTCCTCCATCCCAGGATGTCGATCTGGATGAAACGTACACTTCGCAGTCGCTTTTCGGCCACCTAAGGTCGGGTCACCGGCAACCCGCGGGTACGGGCGGATGTCCCCGCGCGGCGCCGGTGAGCGCGATCCGTCTGCACGACACGCCACCGACAGTGCGCGAAGGAGGCCCCCGCATGGCCGTGGACTACCTGGTCATCGTCGTCTATCTGGCCGGCATGCTGGCCATGGGCTGGTGGGGCATGCGCCGCGCCAGGTCCAAGAGCGAGTTCCTGGTGGCCGGCCGCCGCCTGGGCCCCGCCATGTACTCCGGCACCATGGCCGCCATCGTCCTCGGCGGCGCCTCCACCATCGGCGGCGTGGGCCTCGGCTACCAGTACGGCCTGTCGGGCGCCTGGATGGTGTTCACCATCGGCCTCGGACTGCTCGCCCTCAGCGTCTTCTTCTCCGCCCGTATCGCCCGGCTGAGGGTCTACACCGTCTCGGAGATGCTCGACCTGCGCTACGGCGGCCGGGCCGGCGTCATCTCCGGCCTCGTCATGTGGGCGTACACCCTGATGCTCGCGGTGACCTCGACGATCGCCTACGCCACGATCTTCGACGTCCTCTTCGACATCAACCGCACCCTCGCGATCGTCCTCGGCGGCTCGATCGTCGTCGCGTACTCCACGCTCGGCGGCATGTGGTCGATCACGCTCACCGACATGGTGCAGTTCGTCGTGAAGACGATCGGCGTGCTGCTCCTGCTGCTGCCCATCGCCGTGGTCAAGGCGGGCGGCTTCAGCGAGATGAAGGCACAGCTGCCCGCCGAGTACTTCGACCCGCTGGGCATCGGCGGCGAGACGATCTTCACCTACGTGCTGATCTACACGTTCGGCATGCTCATCGGGCAGGACATCTGGCAGCGTGTGTTCACCGCCCGCAGCGACCGCACGGCCCGCTGGGGCGGCACCGTCGCCGGCACCTACTGCCTCGCCTACGCCGTCGCCGGCGCGGTCATCGGCACCGCGGCCAAGGTGCTCTACCCGAAGCTCGCCAGCCCCGACGACGCGTTCGCCACCATCGTCAAGGACGAGCTGCCCATCGGCGTGCGCGGCCTCGTGCTGGCCGCCGCCCTCGCCGCCGTGATGTCGACGTCCTCCGGCGCGCTGATCGCCTGCGCCACCGTCGCCAACAACGACATCTGGGCGCGGCTGCGCGGCATCGTCCGCCCGGAGCGCGAGCAGCACGACGAGGTCAGGGGCAACCGCGCCTTCATCCTGCTGATGGGTCTCGCCGTGATCGCCACCGCCATCGCCCTCAACGACGTCGTCCAGGCGCTGACCGTCGCGTACAACCTGCTGGTCGGCGGGCTGCTCGTGCCCATCCTCGGCGGGCTGCTGTGGAAGCGCGGCACCGCCCAGGGAGCCCTCGCCTCCGTCGCCGTGGGCGGCCTCGCCGTGATCGGTCTGATGGCCGCGTACGGCATCCTCGCCAACGAGCCCGTCTACTACGGTCTCCTCGCCTCCCTCGCGGCCTACGTCGTCGTCTCCCTCGCCACCCGCCCGACCGACGCGGCCGTCCTCGCCGCCTGGCGCGAGCGCCTCGCAGGACGCGGCACCGAGCCGGAGAACGCGTCCGAAACCGTGTCCGAACAGGTCCCGGCCGCCCAGTAGCATCGTGGGCAGTCACCACATACGCGACGAAGCGTAGGAAAGAGAGCAGTCCTTCATGAGCAGCAACGAGACGCCCCGCGGCCCCGTCGACTCGTCCCGCGTGCCGCGCTACGCGGGTTCCGCGACCTTCGCCCGGCTGCCCCGCCTCGACGAGGTCGGCCGCGCCGACGTCGCCGTCGTGGGCGTGCCGTTCGACTCGGGCGTCTCCTACCGGCCGGGCGCCCGCTTCGGCGGCAACGCCATCCGCGAGGCGTCCCGGCTGCTGCGCCCCTACAACCCCGCGCAGGACGCCTCCCCCTTCGCCCTCGCGCAGGTCGCGGACGGCGGCGACATCGCCGTCAACCCGTTCAACATCAACGAGGCCGTCGAGACGATGGAGGCCGCCGCCGACGACCTCCTCGGCACCGGCGCCCGCCTGATGACCCTCGGCGGCGACCACACCATCGCGCTGCCGCTGCTCAGGAGCGTCGCCAGGAAGCACGGCCCGGTCGCGCTGCTCCACTTCGACGCGCACCTCGACACCTGGGACACCTACTTCGGCGCCGAGTACACCCACGGCACGCCGTTCCGCCGGGCCGTCGAGGAGGGCATCCTCGACACCGAGGCGCTCTCCCACGTCGGCACCCGCGGCCCGCTCTACGGCAAGCAGGACCTCACCGACGACGAGAAGATGGGCTTCGGCATCGTCACCTCCGCGGACGTCTACCGCCGCGGCGCCGACGAGGTCGCCGACCAGCTCCGGCAGCGCATCGGCGACCGCCCGCTGTACATCTCCATCGACATCGACTGCCTCGACCCGGCCCACGCCCCCGGCACCGGCACGCCCGAGGCGGGCGGCATGACCTCCCGCGAGCTGCTGGAGATCCTGCGCGGCCTCGCCTCCTGCAACCTGGTCTCGGCCGACGTCGTCGAGGTGGCGCCCGCGTACGACCACGCCGAGATCACCTCGGTCGCCGCGTCCCACACGGCGTACGAACTGACCACGATCATGTCCCGCCAGATTGCGGAGGCCCGCGCCAAGTGACGCACGACCACGACCTGGAGCTCCGTCCGACCGCCGCGCAGACGGAGGCGGCGCTGAACCCCCCGCCCGGCCGCACCGGCGGAGACCTGGTCGTGGAGACCCTGGCCGGGCTCGGCGCGACCACCGTCTTCGGCCTGCCCGGCCAGCACGCCCTCGGCATGTTCGACGCGCTGCGCCGCTCCGACCTGCG
The DNA here is from genome assembly GCA_014656175.1 of Streptomyces werraensis. Taxonomy (GTDB): domain Bacteria; phylum Actinomycetota; class Actinomycetes; order Streptomycetales; family Streptomycetaceae; genus Streptomyces; species Streptomyces werraensis. The sequence continues at coordinate 895,199 of BNBX01000001.1, read as the reverse complement.
CTACATCGGCCTGCGCGTGGAGAACAACGCGGGCTTCGCGGCGGACGCGTACGGCCGCATCACCGGCGAGGCGGCCCCGCTGCTGCTGTCCACCGGACCCGGCGCGCTCACCTCGCTGGCCGCGCTGCAGGAGGCGGCGGCCGCGTCCGCGCCGGTGCTGGCGATCAGCAGCCAGGTGCCGACGGCAGGCCTCGGCGGCGGACGCCACGGCTATCTGCACGAACTCCCCGACCAGTCCGCCTCGTTCCGGGGCGTCGTCAAGTCCGTGCACACGGTCCGCACGGCCTCCCAGATCCCGTCGGCGATCGCGGCGGCGTGGAAGTCGGCGCTCACCGTCCCGCACGGGCCCGTGTGGGTGGAGATCCCGCAGGACGTGCTGCTCGCGGAGACGGTCCTGCCGGTGGTGACGGCGATGGACGCCACCCCGGACGAGCTGCCCCCGCGCCCCGAACTCACCGCGCTGGCCGCGCACCTGCTGTCCGGAGCGGAACGCCCCGCGATCATCGCGGGCGGCGGAGTGGTCCGCTCCGACGCCTCCGGCAAGCTGCGGCAGCTCGCCGAGCGCCTTCAGGCGCCCGTGGTGACCACCCCCGGCGGCAAGGGCGCCTTCCCGTGGACCCACCCGCTGTCCCTGCAGTCCTGGATCGAGGACCGCCACACCACCGACTTCCTGGAGGACGCGGACGTCCTGCTCGTCGTCGGCTCCGGACTCGGCGAACTCTCCTCGAACTACCACACGTTCAAGCCTCGCGGCCGGGTCATCCAGATCGAGGCCGACCTCGGCAAACTGGAGTCCAACCACCCCGGCATCGGCATCCACGCGGACGCCCGCCTCGCCCTCCAGGCGCTCCTGGAGACGGCCGGGCCCCGCGAGGACGACACCGCCCCGGCGCGGGTGCGGGAGCTGCTGGACCGGGTGCGGGCCCGCATCGACGGGCAGGACCTGGCGCTGGAGCAGCAGGTCCTGACGGCCGTGCGGCGCGCCCTGCCGACCGGCTCGCCGTCCTTCTGGGACATGACGATCCTCGCCTACTGGGCGTGGTCCGCGTTCGACGCGATGGGCCCCAACCACCTGCACTCGGCGCAGGGCGCCGGCGGTCTCGGCTACGGCTTTCCCGCCGCCCTCGGCGCGGCGGTCGCCGACCCCACCCGCCCGGTGCTGGCGGTCTCCGGCGACGGCGGCGCGCTGTACTCGATCGCCGAGCTGGCCACGGCCCGCCAGTACGACCTGGACGTCACCTGGCTGATCGTCGACGACGGCGGCTACGGCATCCTGCGCGAGTACATGACGGACGCCTTCGGCGAGCCCACGGCGACCGAGTTGACCCGCCCGGACTACGTGGCCCTGGCCGAGTCCTTCGGCGTCCCCGGCGTCCGCACCACCCCCGGGTCCCTGGAGGAGGACCTCGCCAAGGCCCTCTCCACCCCTGGTCCCTCGGTGGTCGTCCTCCCGGCGGTCCTCCGCATGTTCGCGCCGACGCACCTGGGCTGAAGGCTCCTAGGAAATCGCCCGGAGCCGTCCGTGCGCCGTCCGGCCACCGAGACGGGCGAGCGCCTCGGACGTCGCCTCGCCGTCGGGCAGGAGGACCAGCAGCAGCTGGGAGTCCGACGGCAGTTCGAGGTACTCGCGGCGCAGACGCAGCTCACCCGCGTCGGGGTGGTGGAGCCGCAGCACGCCCCGCTCCGGGACCTTGTGGCGGTTCATCCGGCGGGTGAACTCCGGACCCGCCGCCGGGGCCAGCTCCGCCGCCAGCCACTCCGCGTTCTCCGCCCTCGGACCGAGCCACAGGTCGAAGACCTGCTCGTCGGCGACCTCGTCCCAGTCGGGGAAGAGGGACCGGGCGCGCGGGTCGGTGAACACGTACCGCGTGAGGTTCGGCCCGTCGGCGTCCAGCAGTCCCGTGCCGGCCGCGACCGCCTCGTAGCCGGAGGTCCAGGCGAGGAGGTCGCCCAGCCGGTTGGTGACCACCGCGACGCCCGGTTCCAGCAGCCGCAGGGTCTCCCGCACCGGCGCACGGACCTCCCGGCGGGCGGGCTCCGGCCCGAGATGCCCGGTGCACTCGTCGCCGCCGATCTTCGCCAGGTACCGCACGTGCTCCCGCTCCGCCGGGGTCAGCGCGAGCGCGTCGCACAGCGCGTGCAGCACGGCCACCGAGGGGTTGCGGTCGCGGCCCTGCTCGATCCGGGTCAGGTACTCGACGCTCACCCCGGCCCGCGCGGCCACGTCCGAGCGGCGCAGCCCGGGGGAGCGGCGGCGGCCGTGCTCCGGGAGCCCCAGCTGCTCCGGCTGGGTGCTGTCGCGCTTGAGCCGCAGGAAGTCGCCCAGTGGTGTCCCCATGCCGCGAGGATAGGACGGCGGACCCGCCCGTGCGCAGTGCTCAGCGTGGCCCTGCGGGGGCCAGCCTGAGCGCGGTCTGGCTGCCGTCCCGGGCCGCTTCCAGGGTGGACGGCATGGACATCAACACGCACAAGCTGGTGGTCGTCGTCGGCAGCGTCCGTGAGGGACGGTTCGGTCCCGTGGTGGGCTCGTGGGTCGCGGAGCAGGCCCGCGAGCACGGCGGATTCGACGTCGAGGTCGTCGACCTGGCCGATCACGACATCCCCCTGGCCCTGCCGGACGCCTACCCGTCGGTGGCCGGCGCCTCCTACCCGCGCCCCGCCTCCATGGCACCGCTCACGGCGGCGCTGGGCGGCGCGGACGCCTTCATCATGGTCACGCCGGAGTACAACCGCAGCTACCCGGCCTCCCTCAAGGCCGCGATCGACTGGCACTACACCCAGTGGGTGGCCAAGCCCGTCGCGTTCGTCAGCTACGGCGGCGGGGCGGGCGGCCGGCACGCCGTCCTGCACCTGGAGAACGTGATGGGCGAGCTGCACGCGGTGACCATCCGCGACGGTCTCGCCTTCCCGCTGAACCGGGTGGCGTGGGAGGACGGCCGCCCCGCCGACCCGGAGTCCGCGGGCTACGCGAAGAAGCTGCTGGACCAGCTCTCCTGGTGGGCGGGCGCCCTGCGCACGGCCCGCGAGGCGGTGCCGTACCCGGCGTGACGGAGGGCGGGAGCCGTCTCAGGGAAGCAGTTCGCCGAACTCGTTCCGGTAGTGGGCGAGACCCTCGGCGTACCCCGAGGAGAAGGCCTGCTGCTCGGGCGGGGACATGGTGTCGCGGCTCACGCCGTCCGCCGGCAGGAGGTCCGGCAGTTCGCGGTGGACGGTCACCGCGGCCTTCCATCGCTCGCCTCCCCGGCGTCTGGCCCGGAGGAGGTGGGAGCCCAGCGCGGACAGTTCCCTGTCCACCACGGTCGCCGGCCTCTTCTTCGCGAGGAACTCCTCGGGCTCCGGCGGAGACCCCTCCGACGTGGCGAGGAGCCGCAGCGTCCAGAGGGCGGCGAGCAGGCGTCCGGACAGGGTGTGGGGACTCGGTGTCGCGTCGGTCATGAGGCAGTCTGCCCCGTTTCCGGCACCGGTCACCCCGCAGGCGCGGTGACCGGTGCCCGTCCCGCCGTCACCAGATGGCCTCGACCCACTCCGGGTGGTCGATGAACGGGTTCCGGTTGTGCTGGTACGACGCGAAGATGACGTCGTTGCGGTTCACCTCGAACGCGCTCGGCGGGTCCTGCTGGTGCCACTGCTTCAGCACCGAGAGGCGGCCGTGGTACGGGTTGGTGCCGTTGGTGACGGTGTCGTTGGGCTCCAGGTCGGGCCAGCCGTCGGTGCCCTCGTAGCGGACCGCCATGTAGAGGATCATGCGCGCCACGTCACCCTTGACGGCGTCACGGGGTTCGAAGGAGTTCGAGTCGGTGAGGCTGCCGCCGCTGTTGGTGAACGAACTGCCGCCGTTGTCGAAGTCCTTGTTGCCGCGGATGGAGTTGACCTGCACGTCCTCGGGACGCAGGTGGTGCAGGTCGGTGCCGGGGCCGGTGGAGGTGCCGAAGTCGCCGTGCGACTTGGCCCAGACGTGCTCGCGGTTCCAGTCGCCCACGTCACCGCCGTTGAGCGTCTTGCTGCGGGAGATGCCCGAGTAGAGCAGGATCACGTTGCTGCTGTTGTCCGGGTCCTGGTCGGTGACCTTCAGCGCCTCCCAGACCGCCGAGTACGACAGCTTCGTCTGGTCGCTGATGATCGTGTGCAGGGCGGACTTGAGGGCTGTGCCGGTCTTGCCGGCCGCGGCGTCGTAGTACGCCGGGTCGTAGGACGCCGTCGTGGCGGTCTCCGCCACCGTGGCCGGGGCGGCCGGGGTGGCGGTCGCGGCGGGGGCGGCGAGGCCGGCGAGCACGGCGGCCGTGGCGAGGGCCGCCGCCTTGCGGTGCCGTATGCGTATGGCGAGCATGTGGGGTGTCCGATCTACGCGGGTTGCACAAGGGAGATACCCGAGAGACTGGCATGGACATGCAGTCAAGCGCGTGGAGACGGCGTGTCGATCGCGTGACGAGAATCCGACGCCGCGTAGGCCGTGCGCGCCCGCGGAATTGTTGCGGAGGGATGAAATCCGCTTCGGTCGGCGTTGCAGCCTTCCGGAAGATCAGGACGATCGGAGGGCACCGCGTGACAGCGCAACGGGGATGGGCACGACGACTGGCCGCCTACGCGTGGCGGCACCCCAGGAACGTCGTCCTGGCCCTCGGCTCCTCCCTCGCCGGCATGGCCGTGATGGCCCTGGTCCCGCTGATCACCAAGGTGATCATCGACGACGTGATCGGCGACAAGACCCGGGACATGGGCACCTGGGCCGGCCTCCTGGTCGGCGCCGCCCTCGCCGTCTACGTCCTCACCTACATCCGCCGCTACTACGGCGGGAAGCTCGCCCTCGACGTCCAGCACGACCTGCGCACCGAGATGTTCGGGTCGATCGCCCGGCTCGACGGCAGACGCCAGGACGAGCTGTCCACCGGACAGGTCGTCGGCCGCGCCACCAGCGACCTCCAGCTCATCCAGGGCCTGCTCTTCATGCTGCCGATGACCATCGGCAACCTGCTGCTGTTCGTGATCTCCCTGGTGATCATGGCGTCGCTGTCCCTGCCGCTCACCGCGATCGCGCTCGCCGTGGCCCCCGCCCTGTGGTGGATCGCCAAGCGCAGCCGCACCCGGCTGCACCCCTCCACCTGGTACGCCCAGGCGCAGGCCGGCGCCGTCGCCGGGGTGGTCGACGGCGCGGTCAGCGGCGTCCGCGTGGTCAAGGGCTTCGGCCAGGAGGACCAGGAGACCGGCAAGCTCCGCGAGGTCGGCCGCCGGCTGTTCGCGGGACGCCTGCGCACCATCAAGCTGAACTCCCGCTACACCCCCGCCCTCCAGTCCGTGCCCGCCCTCGGCCAGGTCGCGATGCTCGCCCTCGGCGGCTGGCTCGCGGTGCGCGGGCACATCACGCTGGGCACCTTCGTCGCCTTCTCCACCTACCTCGCCCAGCTCGTCGGCCCCGTCCGGATGCTCGCCGTCGTCCTCACCGTCGCCCAGCAGGCCCGCGCCGGCACCGAACGCGTCCTCGACCTGATCGACACGGAGCCGTCCCTCACCGACGGCACCAAGGAGCTGCCCGCCGACGCCCCCGCGACCGTCGAGTTCGACGACGTCGCCTTCGGCTACGACCCCGGGCGGCCCGTCCTCGACGGCCTGTCCTTCGAGATCCGCCCCGGTGAGACCCTCGCCGTGGTCGGCGCCTCAGGATCCGGCAAGTCCACCGTCTCCCTGCTGCTGCCGCGCTTCTACGACGTCACCCGCGGCGCCGTCCTGGTCGGCGGCCACGACGTGCGCGAGCTGACCACCGCCTCGCTGCGCGCCGCCATCGGCCTGGTCCCGGAGGACTCCTTCCTGTTCTCCGACACCGTCCGCAACAACATCGCGTACGGCCGTCCCGACGCCACCGACGACGAGATCCGGGCCGCCGCCCGCGCCGCCCAGGCCGACCGCTTCATCGACGAGCTGCCCGACGGCTACGACACCACCGTCGGCGAGCACGGCCTGACCCTCTCCGGCGGACAGCGCCAGCGCATCGCCCTGGCCCGCGCCGTCCTCACCGACCCGCGCCTGCTCGTCCTGGACGACGCCACGTCCGCCGTGGACGCCCGCGTCGAGCACGAGATCCACGAGGCGCTGAAGAGCGTCATGCGGGGCCGCACGACCCTGCTGATCGCCCACCGCCGCTCCACCCTGAACCTCGCCGACCGCATCGCGGTCCTGGAGAACGGCCGGCTCTCCGACATCGGCACCCACGACGAGCTCCAGCGCCGCTCCCCGCTGTACCGGCGGCTGCTCACCGACCCCGACGAGCTGGGCGCCGTCTCCCCCGGCCACACCCCGGCCGCGGGCCCGCGCGAGGAGGACACCTCCGTCCGCGCCGAGCTGGACGCCGAGTTCGACGCCGAGCGGGGCGTCACCCCCCGCCTGTGGACCGGCGACCGCGAGCCCCGCGACACCGCCCTGGACGGCGCCCCGGCCACCCCGGAACTCCTCGAGCAGGTCGCCGCGCTGCCCCCGGCCGACGACGTGCCCGACGTCGACGAGGCCCGCGCGGTCCGCCCCGAGGACTCCTACGGCCTGCGCCGCCTGCTGCAGGGCTTCCGCACGCCTCTGCTGATCAGCCTCGCCCTGGTCGCCGTGGACGCCGGCATGGGCCTGCTGCTGCCGATCCTGATCCGGCACGGCATCGACGAGGGCGTCACCCGCGCCGCCCAGGGCGCGGTCTGGGCGGCCGCCCTGCTGGGCCTGCTCACCGTGCTCGCCCAGTGGGCGGCGCAGACCGGCGAGATCCGTATGACCGGACGCACCGGCGAACGCGTCCTGTACACACTGCGGCTGAAGATCTTCGCCCAGCTCCAGCGGCTCGGCCTCGACTTCTACGAGCGTGAGCTGACCGGCCGGATCATGACCCGGATGACCACGGACGTGGACGCGCTGTCCACGTTCCTGCAGACCGGCCTGGTCACCGCGTTCGTCTCGGTGGTCACCTTCTTCGGCATCATGGTCGCCCTGCTGGCGCTCGACGTCGGCCTCGCCCTCGTCGTCTTCGCCACCCTGCCCCTCCTGATCGTCGCCACGTACTTCTTCCGCCGGGCCAGCGTGAAGGCGTACGAGCTGGCGCGGGAGCGGGTGTCGGTGGTCAACGCCGACCTCCAGGAGTCGGTCGCCGGGCTGCGGATCGTGCAGGCCTTCCGCCGTGAGGGGGACGGCGCGCGGCGGTTCGCCGAGCGCAGCGCCGCCTACCGCAGCGCCCGCATCCGCGGCCAGTGGCTGATCTCCGTGTACTTCCCGTTCGTGCAGCTGCTGTCCTCGGTCGCCGCGGCGGCGGTGCTCGTGGTCGGCGGCGGCCGGGTCGACGACGGCACGCTCGCCATCGGCTCGCTGGTCGCGTACCTGCTCTACATCGACCTGTTCTTCGCGCCCGTGCAGCAGCTCTCCCAGGTCTTCGACGGCTACCAGCAGGCGTCCGTCTCCCTCGGCCGCATCCAGGAGCTGCTGCGCGAGCCGACCTCCACGAAGGCCCCGGCGAAGCCGCTCCCGGTGACGTCCCTGCGCGGCGAGATCGCCTTCGAGGACGTGCACTTCTCCTACGGCGACGGCGAGGAGGCCCTCACCGCCGTCGACCTCACCATCCCGGCCGGGCAGACCGTCGCGTTCGTCGGCGAGACCGGCGCCGGCAAGTCCACCCTGGTCAAGCTGGTCGCCCGGTTCTACGACCCCACCTCCGGGCGGGTCACCGTCGACGGCACCGACCTGCGCGACCTGGACCTCACCGCGTACCGGCACCGGCTGGGCGTCGTACCGCAGGAGGCGTACCTCTTCCCCGGCACCGTCCGCGACGCCATCGCCTACGGCCGCCCCGACGCCACCGACGCCGAGGTGGAGGCCGCGGCTCGCGCGGTCGGCGCGCACGAGATGATCGCCACCCTGGACGGCGGCTACCTCCACGAGGTCGCCGAGCGCGGCCGCACCCTGTCGGCGGGCCAGCGCCAGCTGATCGCCCTCGCCCGCGCCGAACTCGTCGACCCGGACGTGCTGCTGCTCGACGAGGCCACCGCCGCCCTCGACCTCGCCACCGAGGCGCAGGTCAACGCGGCCACCGACCGCATCGCCGGCCGCCGTACCACGCTGGTGGTCGCCCACCGGCTGACCACCGCCGCCCGCGCCGACCGGGTGGTCGTCATGGACCACGGCCGCGTCGCCGAGGACGGCACCCACGAGGAACTGCTGCGCAAGGGCGGCCGCTACGCCGCGCTGTGGCGGACGTTCGTCGGTGAGGACGTACCCGCACCGGCCTGATCCGGCCGTATGCCGGCGGCGCACACCGGCTCGCGCAACCGTGCGACCTACGCCGTGCGTCCGTACACGCGTACGCCGTCGGTTCCGGCGGGCGCGGTACGGGAGGACGACTGTGCGCAGTGGAGCGATACACCGGCGACTCGCGCCGGTCCTTGCGGTGCTGACCGCGTCGGGGCTGCTCACCCTGGCGGCGCCGGCCCAGGAGGCGGAGGCGGCCGCCCTGTGTCCCGGACGCAAGGTGCGGACCCTGCCGTTCTCCACCGGGTCGGTGCTCGTCTACAAGCGCGGCGGATACGTCTGCGCCGTCACCGTCGCCAAGAAGCAGGGCGTGAAGCGGAACATGGCGGTGAGCGTGCGGGCGCGCGGCGGCCGGCCCGTGGTCGACGAAGGGCAGTTCGCCTACCACGCGGGCCCGGTGACCGTGCACGCCGGACGCCGCTGCGTCTGGGTCACCGGCCGGGTCGGGGCGGACTCCGTCAGCTCCGGCTGGATCCTCTGCTGACCCTCCCGCACACCCGCCGTGCACAGGGTTTTCCCTATGTCCCCTGGTGCGGTGAGGAGTTGGTCGAGTAGCTTCCGGCGCACATCTGTCTCACAGGGGAGTGCGCATGCGCAAGGCGCTCAGATGGCTGCTGGCGCTCACGGTGCTCATAGGCACACTGGGCACGGCCGGGGCGGCCACCGCCGCCGAGCCGGACGCCACCGGCACCACTGACATCAAGGAGAGGCTGCTCGCGATCCCGGGCATGAGCCTCGTCGAGGAGAAGCCGTACACCGGGTACCGCTTCTTCGTCCTGAACTACACCCAGCCGGTCGACCACCGCAGGCCCGCCAAGGGCACGTTCCAGCAGCGGATCACCGTGCTGCACAAGGACACCGCGCGGCCCACCGTCTTCTACACCGGCGGCTACAGCGTCTCCACGACGCCGCGGCGCGCCGAGCCGACCCAGATCGTGGACGGCAACCAGGTCTCCATGGAGTACCGCTTCTTCACCCCGTCCCGGCCCGAGCCGGCCGACTGGAGCAAGCTGGACATCTGGCAGGCCGCCAGTGACCAGCACCGCATCTTCACCGCGCTGAAGAAGATCTACAGCGAGAACTGGCTGTCCACGGGCGGTTCCAAGGGCGGCATGACCGCCACCTACTACGAGCGTTTCTACCCGCGGGACATGGACGGCGTCGTCGCCTACGTCGCCCCCAACGACGTGGTGAACAAGGAGGACTCGGCCTACGACCGGTTTTTCCGCACCGTCGGCACCAAGGAGTGCCGCGACCGGCTGAACGGCGTGCAGCGCGAGGCGCTGGTGCGCCGGGCACCGCTGGAGAAGAAGTACGCCGCCTACGCCGCCGAGAACGGCTACACGTTCGACACCATCGGCAGCCTGGACCGTGCCTACGAGGCGGTCGTCCTGGACTACGTCTGGGGCTTCTGGCAGTACAGCACCGTCGCCGACTGCCAGGACATCCCGGCGGACGCCAGGAACGCGACGGACGACGAGATCTGGAACTCCGTCGACACGATCTCGGGCTTCTCGTTCTACACGGACCAGGGCCTGAGCCCGTACACGCCGTACTACTACCAGGCCGGCACCCAGCTGGGCGCGCCGACCATCCACTTCCCGCACATCGAGAAGAAGTACGTCCGCTACGGCTACCAGCCCCCGCGCAACTTCGTGCCGCGCTCCATCGACATGAAGTTCCAGCCGCACGCCATGCGTGACGTCGACACCTGGGTCCGCCACAACGCCCGGCACATGCTGTTCGTGTACGGCGAGAACGACCCGTGGGGCGCCGAGCCGTTCCGCCTCGGCAAGGGCGCGCGCGACTCGTACGTCTTCACCGCGCCCGGCATGAACCACGGCGCGAACGTGGCCGGACTGGTCGAGAAGGAGAAGGCGCTGGCCACCGCCAGGATCCTGGAGTGGGCGGGCGTCGCCCCGAACGCCGTCCAGGCGAACCCGGCGGCCGCGAAGCCGCTGGCGAAGTTCGACGCGAAGCTCGACAAGCGGGACGTCGAACCGCGGCACGCGCTGCGTCCGTGAGACGGGGGCGGGGTCACACCGGGACGGCACAGCCGACCGGTGAGGTCCCGCCCAGCCGGACGTAGAGGGCCGTGGACGCCGGGCACGCGGACCGGGCGTCCACGGCCTTCGTCACCTTGAACTCCGGCCTCCTGGGCCCGCTCCCGCCGCAGGCCGTCTCCCGCACCTTGCCGCCGTCGAGGGCGTACACGCAGTCGCCGACGACGGTGCGCGGACCGCCCCCGCCGCCCGGGTCGCCCGGGTGCGGCGGCTGGAGGTTCCGCATGCAGGCGCGGCCGCGCGGCACCATCCCGTCGCCGTCCTCGTCGGCGGCCGGCCACCGCTCGCTGATGTGCAGCACGAAGTCGGTGGCGGGCGGGCAGGGCGGGCCGTCGCGCGCGGTGCCGTCGTGCCGGGCCGTCACCCGGGCCGCCGCGCGCTCGCTCGCGCAGGACACCTCGGTGAAGCTGGTGCGCCCGAAGGAGCTGCACTCGCCGACGTCGAGGAAGACCGCCCCGTACCCGGTCGGCCGCACGGGCGACGCCACGGCCGCCGTCCCGCCCGCCGCGTCCGGCGGCGCCTCCCGGCACCCGACGAGCACCACGAGCCCCGCCAGGACCACCACGGCCCCTGCCCCCCAGTCGCGCACACGCATCGGCGTCCCCCGGATCTCCCCGCCCCAGCCTGACCGCCCGATGCCGGGACACGCCAGACAAGTGGGGGCGTTTGCGCATATGGGGGGTGGTGGGCCGGGCGGCCGGCGTAGGGGGGTTACGCCCCGCCGGGGAGAGGCCGTGATCACGGCTGACCAGGACGCCTCGTCCGGACGGCCGGGGGCACGTCCGGACGGGCGTCGCCGGCCGTCAGTACGTCAGCCCGTGCCCCACCGGGTACAGCACCGCCGTCGGGTCGTCGGCGCGCTGGACCGGGACCGGGAGGGTGCCGCGGGGGCGGACCTTGCCGGCGATCACGCGGGCCGCCGCGCGGAGTTCGACGTCGGTCCAGGAGTACGACGCCAGGTAGGCGCGCACGCCGGGCAGACGGGCCACGTCGTACGGGTTGCGGACGGCCACCGCGACGACCGGCTTCCCGGTCGCCAGCAACTGCTCGACGAGCGTCTTCTGGCTGCTGGACGCGGTGACGTTGTACGTCCCGACGACCACCGCGTCCGCGTCCTGCGCGGCCGCCACGGCCTTGGCGACGGTCGCCGCGGAGGGCGCCGTGCCGGTGGACAGGGCGGTCGCGGTGAAGCCCAGCTCCGTCAGGGCGCCCGCGAGCACCCCGGTGGGCGGGCCCGTGGTGCCGGACGGGGACGCCGGGTCGGCGCCGACCACCAGCACCCTGGGCGTGCGGCGGCGGGACAGCGGCAGCAGACCGCCCTCGTTGACCAGCAGGGTCGTGCCGTGATCGGCGATCCGGTCGGCGGCGGCCAGGTGCGACCGGGCGCCGACCACGCGGTCCACGCCCGCGTGGCTGACGTAGGGGTCGTCGAAGAGGCCCAGACGGGCCTTCAGGCGCAGCACGCGCAGGATCGATTCGTCGAGGCGCGCCTCCGTCAGCTCGCCGCTCCGCACGGCCTGGAGCACCGCGTTCCAGGCGATGTCCAGGGACGGCGGGTTGAGCAGCTGGTCCACGCCCGCCTTCAGCGCCAGCACCGGCACCCGGTCGTCGCCGTACTTGGTGCGCACGCCCTCCATGCCGAGGGAGTCGGTCACCACCACGCCGTCGTAGCCGAGCTCCTCGCGCAGGATGCCCGTGAGGATCGGGTGGGACAGCGTGGCCGGGTCCTCGGAGGCGTCGAGCGCCGGGACGACGATGTGCGCGGTCATGATCGAGTCGATGCCCGCGGCGATCGCCGCCCGGAACGGCGGCGCGTCCAGCTCCTCCCACTGCTCGCGGGTGTGGTGGATCCACGGCAGGTCCTCGTGGCTGTCCGTGACCGTGTCGCCGTGTCCCGGGAAGTGCTTGGCGGTGGCCGCGACACCCGACGACTCGTAGCCCCGCACCTCCGCCGCGACCAGCTCGGCGACCGCGTGCGGGTCGGCGCCGAAGGAGCGCACGCCGATGACCGGGTTGGCCGGGTTGACGTTCACGTCGGCCACGGGGGAGTAGTTCTGACGGATGCCCAGGGCGCGCAGCTCACGGCCCGCGATCCGGCCCAGGGCGCGCGCGTCCGAACGGGAACCGCCCGCGCCGACGTTCATCGCGCCCGGCATCAGCGTCGCGGGCTCGCCCACGCGGGCCACGATGCCGTGCTCCTGGTCGGTCGAGATCAGCACGGGCAGACCGCGCGGCAGACCGAGGGACGCCTTCTGGATGCCGTTGGACAGGTCGGCGATCTGGTGCGGATCGCGGGTGTTGTGCGCCCAGGCGAAGTAGATGATGCCGCCGACCCGGTACTTGGCGACCAGTTCGGCGGCCGTGCGCACCCCGATCTCGGACAGGTTGGCGTCGATGTCGGCCTGGTCGGGGTCGGTGGCGGAGTGGCCGTAGACCCGCATCACGAAGAGCTGGCCGACCTTCTCCTCCAGCGTCATACGGGAGATGAGGGCGCGCAGCTTGCGGTCGTCGGGACGGTGCGCGCCGGTGGCCGCGTGGACCGTGCCGCCGGCCGCCAGGACGGAGGTGACGCCCGCCGTCGCGGCGAGGACGGTACGTCTGGACGGGCGGGCGGTGCTTGCCGTGGATCCGGGGCTGCTGTCGGGCACGTGCGCTCCTTTGGGAGGTGATCCGCGGGGGACCGGGGATCCGCTGAAGGAAACTGCCAGGAGGCCACGAATATCCGGGAAGTTTCTGCCAGTCAAGGGCGTGTGCAGCATCCGGAGGGGGCCGCCGTCGGCGCGGCGGGAGGAGGGCGGCGCCGACGACGGCGGGCTGCCGGCCGGGGCGCGGCGCCGAGGGGGGACGGCGGCCGCGGCCGGCGGGGGGAGCCGGCGCGGTGTGCCCGGAGGTTCACCCAACAGCCCGGCGTTGGACGTACGGAGGCGGCGACGGGTTCCGCCCTTGTCCGGCGGCGTTCTCCGCACGCCGTTCGCCCGGCCGTCCGGTGTCAGCGAGGTCCGTGCGCCGACACGGCCGGCCAGTGCGCGACCAGGGTGCGGACCGTCTCCGCGATCGCGGGGCGGCGCGCCGCACCTGTGCGCCACAGCGCGTACAGCCGCCGTACGGGCATCGGGTCCAGCGGCACCTCGACGACCCCGGCGGGCAGCGGACCGCGTCCGAGCCGGGGGATCAGCGCGATGCCCAGACCGGCGGCGACCAGGGCGACCAGGGTGGGGTTCTCGTCGGCCATGTGCACGATCTCCGGCTCGTGCCCGGCCGCCCGCAGGGTCCGCACCAGCCACTCGTGGCAGACCCGCCCCGGCGGCTGGCAGATCCACCGCTCCCCGGCCAGTTCCTCCCGCCGTACGCCCGTCCGCCCCGCGAACCGGTGCCCCTCGGGCACCAGCAGGTCGCACAGGTCGTCCCCGATCACCGTCTGCTCCACGTTCGCCGGGGCGGGCAGCGGCGCGATGTCCCAGTCGTGCGCCACCACCAGGTCGACCGCGCCCTTGGCGACGAGGTCCACCGACAGATGCGGGTCCACCTCGCTGAGCCGGGTGTCCAGCGCCGGGTGCCGGCGCGCCAGGTCGGCCAGCACCGGCGGCATCAGCCCGCGTGCCGCCGACGCGAACGCGGCGACGGTCAGCCGCCCCGACGGCACCCCGCGCCGCTCCTCCAGCTCCGTCTCCGCGCGCTCCACGATGGCGATCAGCTCCCGCGCGGCGCGCACCAGTTGATGCGCCTCGTCGGTGAGCCGCACGCTCCGGCCTTCACGCTCCAGCAGCACGGTCCGCGTCTCCCGCTCCAGCTTGGCGATCTGCTGCGAGACGGCGGACGAGGTGTAGCCGAGCGCCGAGGCGGCGGCGCCGACCGTGCCGTGCACGGAGACGGCGTGCAGGGCGCGCAGACGCTGGAGGTCGAGCATGGCCGCTCCTGTCATCGGTTAGCGATGCTTCATCCAACCATGCAGGAATTGTCGCTGGTGCTGAAATGTCGTCTCCGGTGATGCTCGACGCATGCGACCCGCACACGTCTGTCTCGCCGTCCTCGTCGCCGCCGTATGGGGAGTGAACTTCACGGTCATCGAGGTCGGCCTGGACCACTTCCCGCCGCTGCTCTTCTCCGCCCTGCGCTTCCTGGTCGCGGCCCTGCCGGCGGTGTTCCTCGTGGGCCCGCCGAAGGTCGCGTGGAAGTGGATCGTGGGGGTCGGACTGGCCCTCGGCGTCGCCAAGTTCGGCCTGCTCTTCATCGGTATGGACGTCGGCATGCCCGGCGGCCTGTCCTCCCTGGTCCTGCAGATCCAGGCGGTGTTCACGGCCCTGTTCGCCGTCGCGCTCCTCGGTGAGCGTCCCACCCGCGTCCGAGTGGCGGGGATGGCGGTGGCGCTGGCCGGCATCGGGGTGGCCGCGGTCGACGAGGGCGCCTCGGGCCCGCTGACCGGCTTCGCCCTCGTCGTCGCGGCGGCCGCCTGCTGGGGCGTCTCCAACATCCTCACCCGCAAGGCGTCTCCCCCCGACGCCCTCAACTTCATGATCTGGGTCAGCACGGTCCCGGTGCTCCCGCTGCTCGCCCTCTCCCTGCTGCTGGAGGGCTGGTCGGCGGACCTGGAGGCCCTTCGCTCCCTCGACTGGTCGGGCGCGGGCACGGTCCTCTACGTCGCCTGGGGCGCGACGGTCTTCGGCTTCGGCGCCTGGGGCTGGCTCCTCCACCGCCACCCGGCGTCCACGGTGGCCCCGTTCTCGCTGCTGGTCCCGGTCTTCGGGATGACGTCGGCGGCGCTGTTCCTGGGGGAGTCGATCACCCCTTTGCGGTGGTGCGCGGCGGCGCTGCTGGTGGGAGGGGTGGCGCTGACGTCGGTGACGCCGCGGCACCCCTCGGCGGCACCCGGCGCGGAGGCCGCACAGCCCTCCGGGGCCCGCTCCGAGGGCTCCCCGGTCGGGTGAGCCGGCGCAGAGCCCGCCGGCCGGTCTCCTCGTGACGCCGCGCTCGTGGGGCGTCCGCCGAGGCGGTCTCCTCGCGTGACGCCGCGTTCGGCCTGCCGCGGACGCGGGTGCCGGCCGAGCGGACGCGGGTGCAGGCCCAGGGGGGGGCGGTGCGGGCCCAGGGGTGGCGGTGCGGGCCGGTGGCGGGCACACGGCGGCCGTCCCGGCCGGTGGGTGCGACGGGACACCGGGTGCCGGCCGAGTCGCCCGGCCCGGCGCGACCCCCGTGGGACCGCGTGCCGGTGCCGCGCCGTCCTGACGGGGCTCGGTCAGGCCGACTCCGGGGCGGGGACTCCGGCGCGCAGTTCGGGTGTGCCCATGGCGACCCAGGCCACCGCGAGCAGGCACAACAGCCCGCCGGTCACCAGGGCCGTCGCACCGGAGGTCGCACCCGCCACCAGTCCCGCCCGCATGTTGCCGAGGTGCGGGCCGGCCTGTCCGACGATCTGCTCGGCGGCGGTGACCCGGCCCAGCAGGGCGTCGGGCGTACGGGTCTGCACGATCGTGGTGCGCGAGAGCACCGACAGGGCGTCGGCCGCCCCGGCGAGGACCAGCAGACCGAGGCCCGCCCAAGGGCTGCGCATCAGGCCGAACGCGGCCAGCGCGGCCCCCCAGACGCCGGCGCCGCACAGCATCACCAGGCCCGGACGGCCCAGGTGGGTCACCCTCCCGGACAGCGCCGACGCCGTCACCCCGCCGACCGCGATCGCCGACATGAACAGACCCAGCGTGCGCGGGTCACCGCCGAACCGCTCCTCGTTGATCAGCGGGAAGAGGCTGGCCGGCATGGACAGCACGGTGACGGCGAGGTCGGTGACCAGCGCGCCCCGCACCACGCGGTGTCCGGCCAGGAAGCGCAGCCCGTCCACCACGCCGTGCAGGCCGGCCCGTGACG
Source organism: Streptomyces werraensis (assembly GCA_014656175.1). Lineage (GTDB taxonomy): Bacteria > Actinomycetota > Actinomycetes > Streptomycetales > Streptomycetaceae > Streptomyces > Streptomyces werraensis. The sequence goes on along the minus strand of BNBX01000001.1, from coordinate 879,009 downwards.
GCTCACCCTCGGGAGGCAGCGCGGGCAGACCGAACGCGCCGTAGAAGGCGATGAGGAAGCTCAGCGCGTCCAGCAGGTAGCAGACGCCCAGGCCGAACCAGCCGAGCATCAGCCCGCCGAGGGCGGGGCCGACCAGCATCATCGACTGGGCGGTGACCTGATAGAGGGCAAGACCGGAAGCGACCTGCTCCTTGGGCAGCACCCGCGGCACGAACACACCGGCCGCCGGACCGCCCACCGCCGCGCAGGCGGACTGGGCGGCCACCAGGGCCAGCACACCGGCCACCGGCACGTTTCCGGTGAACCCCTGCAGCGCCAGGAGCAGCGAGCACACTGCCTGGCCTACAGTCGCGGCCAGGTAGATCCGCCGCCGGTCGCCGCGGTCGGCCCAGGCCCCGGCGAACAGGCCGAAGCACACGAGCGGCAGGGCCTGTGCGAGGCCCACCGCACCGCTCCAGGCCGCGCTGTGCGTCATCTCCCAGACCTGGTACATGACGGTGACCATGGTCATGAAGCTGCCGAGCACGGACACGGTCCGTCCGACCAGCAGACGCCGGAAGACGGGTGAGGTACGCAGCGGACGCACGTCGATGAACGTGCGGGACACACTCACGACGGCATGAGGGAGCGGCGGCGGACAAGCTGAGGCACGGCGGGGACGTTATCCACCCGCCCACGGCCTTGGCCATTCGTTTTTTGCGCGCTCGGGCCGGCTCACCGGCGCCGGGCGGCTCGCGCCCGTCAGGCCGATTCGTTCAGCAGGCGCGACAGGAGCTCGCGGCCGGGGGCGAGGAGGCCGGGCAGTGGTGCCGCGTCGGCGTACCACCGCTTCTCGTACTCCCAGCACAGCCACCCGTCCCAGCCGTTGCGGGACAGCACCTCGACGACGTCGGTCAGCGGCAGCACCCCCGCCCCCAGCGCGACCGGCGTGGTGTCCTCCGCCGAGGCGATGTCCTTCACCTGCACATACCCCAGGTGCGGCGACAACGCCGCGAAACTGTCCACCGGCTGCTCGCCGCCGAGCCACGTGTGCATCACGTCCCACAGCGCCCCCACCTGCCGGTGCCCGACCAGCCCCAGCACCCGCATGGCATCCGCACCGGTGCGGTGGGAGTCGTGCGTCTCCAGCAGAATCCGTACGCCCCGGTCCGCCGCGTACTCCGCGGCCGTCCCCAGCCGCCGCGCGGCCGTCGCGTCGGCCTCCTCCGCGCTCTGCTCGTCACCGCCGCCGGGGAACACGCGTACGTACGGCGCGCCGATGTCCCGCGCGAGGTCGATCAGCGCGCGGACCTCGGTGAAGACGGGTTCGTCGTCGCCGGGCGCGGCGACCCGGGCGTACCCGGCGACCCCCAGGATGTCGAGCCCGGCCGCCTTGAACGCGGCCGCCACGTCGGCCCGCTGCTCCGCGCCGAGACCCGTGTGGACGGGCTCCTCCGGGTGGGCGCGCAGCTCCACGCCGTGGTAGCCGTGCGCGGTCGCCAGGACCGTCACTTCGGAGAGGGGGAGACCGGGGACACCGAGGGTGGAGAACGCCAGTTTCATGGATACGGGACTACCCCCGAGGCGCGGGACCGACTCCTCCCCGTCACTCCGGTGCCGCAGCTTCTCCGGCGGTTCGTCGGGCGCGGGCCCGTGGGGGCCGGTCGCGCGGTTCCCCGCGCCCCTGGGGGCCACCCTCAGCCCCTCGCGAAGTCAGCCCCGCGGCCCCGCCGTCGACCCCCGTACCATCAACTCCCCCCGCACCGACGTGATCCCGCCCGGCGGGGGTTCCTCGCGGCCCATCGCGATCCGGCCCGCCCGCGCCCCCGCCTCCGTGAGAGGGAGCCTGACCGTGGTCAGTGCCGGCACCGCGTCGATGCTGAACGGCAGGTCGTCGAAGCCGGCCACCGACACGTCGTCCGGGATGCGCAGTCCCGAGTCCCGCAGCGCCGCGCACGCGCCCAGCGCGACGGAGTCGTTCGCCGCGACGACGGCCGTCAACGACGGGTCGCGGCGGAGGAGTTCAAGCGTGGCTTCGTACCCCGAGCGACGGTCGTAGCGTCCGTGGACGGTCCAGCGCGGGTCCTCCTCGATCCCGTGCGCGGCCAGCGCGTCCCGGTGGCCCTCCAGGCGGTGCCGGGTCGTGGTGCGCTCCTCGGGGCCCGCGATGTACCCCAGCCGGCGGTGCCCGAGGCGGATCAGGTGCTCGGTGAGTTCCCGCCCGCTGCCCCGGTTGTCGAAGGTGAGGGCGATCGCCCCGGTCTCCGGCGCCTGCGGACGCCCGCACAGCACCACCCGCGTCCCGGCGTCCGTCAGCTTCCTCAGCTTGGCGTCCATCGCCGCCTTGTGCTGCGCGTCCTCGATGGCGCCGCCGGTCAGCACCACCGCCGCGGCGCGCTGCCGCTGGAGCAGGGTGAGGTAGGTGAGTTCACGCTCGGGGGAGCCCCCGGTGTTGCAGACGACGGCGAGTCTCTCCCCGCCCGCGCGTCCGCCCGGACCGCCGATCTCCGACTGGATGGCGCTCGCCATGATCCCGAAGAACGGGTCGGCGATGTCGTTCACGAGGATGCCGACCAGGTCGGAGGTGGCGGCGGCTAGGGCGCTGGCGGGGCCGTTGAGGACGTAGTCGAGCTCGTCCACGGCCTTGAGCACGCGTTCGCGGGTGGACGCGGCCACGGGATAGTTCCCGTTCAGCACCCGCGACACCGTCGCGGGGGAGACCTGCGCCCGCGCCGCCACGTCCGCCAGGGTCACCGTCATGTCTCGTCCTCCGCCTCGCCGCGCCGTCCGCCCGTGCCGTACGCCGTCGTACACACCCGCGCCCACACCGGTGGTTCCGGCCGAGCTGTCCGACCAGACCTTAAGGCCATTCGCGCCGTTGTTCGCCCCCTCGAACAAGCCGGGAGGGGCAGTGGTCTTGTCCACACGCGGTCCAGAGGCTAGTTTCTGACTACATAGAAAGCGCTTGCTGTCACGTCTGCCAGTACCCCGCATCCTCCCGGGGCGTGTGGGGCGGGTGCGGCGTACGCGGCGCGCGGACCGCGTACGAAGGGAACGACGTGACACGCAAGACGGTGCGTATCGCCATGAACGGTGTGACCGGACGCATGGGCTACCGCCAGCACCTCGTCCGCTCCATCCTGGCCCTGCGCGAGCAGGGCGGCCTCGACCTGGGCGACGGCACCGTGCTGTGGCCCGAGCCGGTGCTGGTCGGCCGCCGCGAGCACGCGCTGAGGGCGCTGGCCGAGCGCCACGGCCTCGAACACCTCTCCACCGACCTGGACGCGGTCCTCGCCGACGACAGCGTCGACATCTACTTCGACGCCCAGGTGACCTCCGCCCGTGAGGAGGCGATCCGCAAGGCCGTCGCCGCCGGCAAGCACGTCTACACCGAGAAGCCCACCGCCACCGGCCTCGACGGCGCCCTGGAACTCGCCCGCCTGGCGAACGCGGCCGGCGTCAGGCACGGCGTCGTCCAGGACAAGCTGTTCCTCCCGGGCCTGCTCAAGCTGAAGCGCCTGGTCGACGGCGGCTTCTTCGGCCGCGTCCTGTCCGTGCGGGGCGAGTTCGGCTACTGGGTGTTCGAGGGCGACTGGCAGGAGGCGCAGCGCCCGTCCTGGAACTACCGCGCGGAGGACGGCGGCGGCATCGTCGTCGACATGTTCCCGCACTGGGAGTACGTGCTGCACGAGCTGTTCGGCCGCGTGAGGTCCGTGCAGGCCCTCACCGCCACCCACATCCCGCAGCGCTGGGACGAGAACGGCAAGCCCTACGACGCCACCGCCGACGACGCCGCCTACGGCGTCTTCGAACTGGAGGGCGGCGCGATCGCCCAGATCAACTCCTCCTGGGCGGTCCGCGTCCACCGCGACGAGCTGGTCGAGTTCCAGGTGGACGGGACCGAGGGCTCCGCCGTCGCCGGCCTGCGCACCTGCCGCGTCCAGCACCGCTCGGCCACCCCCAAGCCGGTCTGGAACCCGGACATCCCCGCCACCGAGGCGTTCCGCGACCAGTGGCAGGAGGTGCCGGACAACGGCGAGTTCGACAACGGCTTCAAGGCCCAGTGGGAGCTGTTCCTCAAGCACGTGTACGCCGAGGCCCCCTACCACTGGGACCTGCTGGCCGGCGCCCGCGGCGTCCAGCTCGCCGAACTCGGCCTGAGGTCCTCCGCCGAGGGCCGCCGTCTCGACGTACCGGAGATCGCCCTGTGACCCTCCACCTCCCCGGCGCGCACGGCGCCCTGCGCGCCTACGAACCCCGCACCGAGCCCCTCGCCCTCACCCCCGGCACACCCTTCACCTCCCGTACGGTCTTCTCCGCCGCGCACGTCGTCGCCGACCCGTACGCGGACACCACCCCCGACTCGCCCGCCGCCGTCGACTGGGACGCCACCCTCGCCTTCCGCCGCCACCTGTGGGCCCACGGGCTCGGGGTCGCCGAGGCGATGGACACCGCGCAGCGCGGCATGGGCCTGGACTGGGCGGGCGCGGCCGAGCTGATCCGCCGCTCCGCCGCCGAGGCGAAGGCGTCCGGCGGCCGGATCGCCTGCGGTGTCGGCACCGACCAGCTCACCGGCGGCCCGGCTACCCTCCCCGAGGTCCGCGCGGCCTACGAGGAACAGCTCGCGGTCGTCGAGGAGTCGGGCGCGCGGGCCGTCCTCATGGCGTCCCGCGCCCTCGCCGCCGCCGCCCGCGGCCCCGAGGACTACCTGGAGGTCTACGGCCACCTCCTCCGCCAGGCCGCGGAACCGGTGATCCTGCACTGGCTCGGCCCCATGTTCGACCCGGCGCTCGAGGGCTACTGGGGCTCGTCCGACCTGGACGCGGCCACGGACACCTTCCTCGACGTCATCGCCGCCCACCCCGACAAGGTCGACGGCATCAAGGTCTCCCTGCTCGACGCCCGGCGCGAGATCGACCTGCGCCGCCGCCTGCCGAAGGGCGTCCGCTGCTACACCGGCGACGACTTCCACTACCCCGAACTCATCGCGGGCGACGACCAGGGCTTCAGCCACGCCCTGCTCGGCATCTTCGACCCGCTCGGCCCGCTGGCCGCGGCAGCGGTCCGCGTCCTCGACACCGGTGACACGGACGGCTTCCGCGCCCTTCTCGACCCGACCGTGGAGCTGTCCCGCCACCTCTTCCAGGCGCCCACCCGCTTCTACAAGACCGGCGTGGTGTTCCTGGCCTGGCTCGCGGGCCACCAGACCCACTTCGCGATGGTCGGCGGCCTCCAGTCCGCCCGCTCCCTGCCCCACCTCGCCCGCGCCTACGAACTCGCCGACCGCCTAGGGCTGTTCCCCGATCCGAAGCTGGCCGAGGACCGGATGAGGACCCTGCTGCACCTGTACGGAGTGACCCCGTGAGCGACCTGGCCCGCTTCAGCGTCAACCAGATGACCGTCAAGCAGCTCACGCTCCCCGAACTGGTCGCCGCCTGCCGCGACCTGGGCGTCCCGGCGGTCGGCCTGTGGCGGGAGCCCGTCCAGGAGTACGGCGTGGAGGCGGCCGCGGGGCTCGTGCGGGACGCGGGCCTGACGGTGTCGACACTGTGCCGGGGCGGCTTCCTCACGGCGGTCGACGCGGACGAGCGCGCGGCGGCCCTCGCGGACAACCGCCGCGCCGTCGACGAGGCGGCCACCCTCGGCACGGACACCCTCGTCCTGGTCTCCGGCGGCCTCCCGCCCGGCGCGAAGGACCTGCGGGCGGCCCGCGAACGCATCGCGGACGCGCTGACGGAACTCGCCCCCTACGCCGAGGACCACGGGGTGAAGCTCGCGATCGAGCCGCTGCACCCGATGTTCGCCTCCGACCGCTGCGTGGTGTCCACGCTCACCCAGGCCCTGGACCTCGCCGAACGCTTCCCGGCGCGGCAGGTCGGCGTCACCGTGGACACGTACCACATCTGGTGGGACGACACGGCCCCCGAGGCGATCGCCCGCGCCGGCGCCCAGAACCGCATCCACACCTTCCAGCTCGCCGACTGGATCACCCCGCTTCCCGAGGGCGTCCTCAACGGCCGCGGTCAGATCGGCGACGGCGCGATCGACATGCGTGAATGGCAGGGGTACGTGGAGGCGGCCGGCTACACGGGCTTCATCGAGGTGGAGCTGTTCAACGAGGAGCTGTGGGCCCGCGACGGCCGCGAACTCCTCGCGGAGACGGCCCGCCGGTGGGCGGAGAACGTGGACGTGTGACAGGACGCGAGGGGCGCGCCGCACACAGAGGCGTGCACGGCGCGCCCCCGCCATCAGCCGTCCGTCCGTGGCACCCCGGTCCGCAGGTGGGCGGCGAGGTGGCGCAGCGCCACCAGCGCACTCGGGTCCGAGCCGTCACCCAGCGGGTAGTGCAGGGCGGTCCGGTGGCCCAGGTCCTGGGCGACCTCGTCGCTGAGGTCATGGACGACGGGGGCGGGCGGGGCGTCCTCGGCACGGGCGAGACGCAGGACGGCGCCGTCGCGCACGCCCGCCGACTCGAGGGTGCTGTCGTGGTCGAGTGCGGAGCCGTCCACCGTGACGAGATGACGGGACGCTGGCCGCCCCTTCACGTGGCCGTCCAGCAGTCGCATCATCTCCGGCAGCAGGATGCCGACCGGCTCCCGCGCGGGCAGAACCATGTCGACGCGGCGTCGCTCACCCACGAGCGTGACCCGGCTCAACATCGCCGGAGCCCTGGCTGTCTCCCTGCTCAGAGCCCCACAGACATCACGTTCGCGAACCTATCACCGGCTTGTATGACTGCTGGAGGGTGCGGGAGCGCCGCCGGAATAGGGGTCCTGCCCCATCAGCCGGTGCGACACGAACGACCACCCGACGCACCCCGCGCTCAGCACAGCCGCGATCACCATCCCGGCGATCACCCTGCCCACCCGCTCGTCCAGGGTCCGCCGCTGCCGCTGCGTCCCGAACCCAGGGCGTCCCGAAGCCGCCGCCGGCGCACGGCGACGGACTCGAGGAGCTGGCTGTCGTAGTCCTGAGCGGTCATGGTGCCGCGTCACCTCGTGTCACGTGGGGAACTCGCCGAGCCAGCTGCGCTTGAGCAGGTGCTCGGGGAGGTATTCGGACTCGACCTCGATGGGCCGCCCGGCGTCGTATGCGAGGCAGGTGAGGGCGAGGAGGGCGAGCGGGACATCCCCGTCTCCGGTCTCCTGGCGTTCCTCGTTCGCCGTCCAGTACTCACGGTGCAGTTCGAGGGACTGCACCAGCGTTTCGTTGAACTTCTCCGCATCTCGGCTGAGGAAGCGGAAGAAGAGATTGACCGGCGGGTAGAGCACCTTGAGTGCCGTCTCGCGGTCCATGAACCGCATCCGCTCGGGGTCGGTTCCCTCGAAGGCGGCAGTGAGCTTCTCCCCGAGTCCGGGACGCTCCAGCCAGTAGGTCTGCAGCGTGTCGACCCAGTCGTAGACGTACTCCTCGAAGACGGCGCCGGAGGCACGCAGGGTGTCGACGGACACCTGGCACAGCTGGGTCATGCGGGCCTGATCCCGGCAGATCACCGCGAGCCAGAAAGCGTCGAGCCAGGTACCGGCGTCGGTGAAGTGCGTGACGCCGACGGCAGGGATGGTCCGCGTCTTGTGCGCGATGACGCACTCGACGGTGGACCCTGCGGGAGCGGTGGCAGAGGCGAACAGGGCCGATCCGACCTGCATGGCGGTCACCCAGGCCTCCCACGTTTCGAGCAACTCCGCAGTGGGATCCAGGGAGCACTGGGTTTTTGCGGCGTTCAGGGCACTACTGAAAGTCAGATCGAAGCTCTGAGGCCACTCCGGCAACTCCTCAACCCGTTGAACAACGCGCTCATTGAGCTGTGCCCGAAACCGGTCAGGGTCGGGGTGGCTGCCTGCCGGTGAGGGGCGAGTGATTTTGGTGGGCACGGACGGCATTCTCATTTCGTCAGGTGAACGACTTCAATCACGTGTCGTACTCGCCGATCCAAAAACGCCTCAAGAGGTGCTTGGGCGTCATCGGGTCGACCGGACGCGCCGTCCTGCCGAGGGCACCGACCGTGCGGGCCGCCGCTCCGCCCTTGGCCGCCGCCCCGGCGCCTCCGGTGAACACCGTCGTCAGCACGTTGAAGGTGACGGCGCCGCCGGCCCGGGCGGGGTTGTCGCTCCACTGGTCCCAGGCGACCAGCGCCTTGCCCGCCTCCTTCACCGTGTTACGGGAGTCGCGCAGATAGGGCGGCAGCTTGTCCTCGGGCATCGTCCAGTACGCGACGCCGACGACCGGTACCGCGGTGGTGACCAGGCCGGTGGCCAGCTTGCCGAGCCCCTTCAAGGCCTCGCCGGCGGCGTCCCAGCCGTCCACCCCGACAAGAGTGCCGAGGCCGCGGATCGTCGCCCATACCCCGTCGATGACGAACCCCTTGCCGAACTCGAGCAGTTGGTGGCCCAGCCCAGCCCAGCCCAGCCCGTGGCGCTCCTTATCGACCGGGCTGCCCCAGGGCAGTTCCTGCGACTGGCTCAGCATGTCGGCCGTGAAGCCGTAGGTGGTGGTTCCGCGCTTCAGCCAGAAGGCAGGCTTCGTGGGAACACCCCCCGGCAGCGCCCGCCGAAAAATTCCTCCAGCCCGTACAACCCTCCCCCCACCCCGCCTGTCTACATACCGTCAGGACTTCCGGGTGGGGACCCGGGGGGGCTTCAGGGAGGTCTTGGCGGGGGAGGGAAGCGAGGGGCCCGGTCGACGGACCGGGCCCCTCGAAGTTCGTGCGGACGCGGCTCAGAAGAAGACCCCGCACCGCAGCAGCACGTTCGCGTACGGGCTCGCCTCGCCCGTGCGCACCACGAGCCGTGCGCCGGACGTCAGCTGCTTCAGCCGCTCGTGCGGGACGTACGCCAGGTCGGGGAAGTGGCCGGTCAGCAGCGACGCCGTCGCCGGATTCGCGCCCCGTACCTCCTCCGCCGCCGTCGCGCCCTCGACCGCCAGCTCGCCGAGCAGACCCTCCAGCACCTCCGCGAACGACGGCACCCCGGCCCGGAAGGCCAGGTCCACCACGCGCGGCCCGTCCGGGATGGGCATGCCCGCGTCGCACACCAGCACCCCGTCGGTGTGGCCGAGCTCGGCGAGGGCGCCGGACAGATGCCGGTTGAGGATCCCGTGCTTCTTCACAGCTCCGCGACCTCCGCCGCCGTCGGGAACGACACCTGCGCGCCCTCCTTGGTGACCGTCGCCGCGCCCACCCGGGCCGCGTAGGCGGCGGCCTCGGCGAGCGGTTCGCCCGTGCCCAGCCGCCACGCCAGCGCCGCGGTGAACGCGTCCCCGGCGCCCGTGGTGTCCACCGCCTCCACCTTCACCGACGGCACCCGCGTCACCCCGGCCGAGGACGCCACGAGCGCGCCCTCACCGCCCAGGGTGACGACCACCGAGCGCGGGCCCTTCGCCAGCAGCAGCCGGGCCCAGTCCTCCGGTTCGTCGCTCACCCCGGCGCTGTCGCCGAGGATCACCTTCGCCTCGTGCTCGTTGACGATCAGCGGGTCGCAGGCCGCCAGCACCTCCGACGGCAGCGGCCGCGGAGGCGACGGGTTGAGGACGAAACGGCTGTCCGGCGCCAGACTCCGCACCACCTCCACCACCGTTTCCAGCGGGATCTCCAGCTGCGTCGACACCACCCGCGAGGCGTGGAAGAGGCTCGCTGCGGCCCGTACGTCGGACGGGGTCAGCCGGCCGTTCGCGCCCGGCGAGACGACGATGCTGTTGTCGCCCGACGGGTCCACCGTGATCAGCGCGACACCGGTCGGCGCCCCGCCCACCAGCACGCCCACCGTGTCCGCGCCCGCCTCGCGCAGCGAGTCCAGCAGCAGCCGCCCGTGGTCGTCGTCCCCGACCCGCGCCAGCAGGGCGGTGCGCGCGCCGAGCCGGGCGGCGGCGACCGCCTGGTTCGCGCCCTTGCCGCCCGGATGCACGGCCAGGTCGGAGCCGAGCACCGTCTCCCCGGCGCCCGGCCGGCGCTCCACCCCGATCACCAGGTCGGCGTTGGCCGATCCGACGACCAGGAGGTCGTAGTCGTACATGAATTCGCTCCCCGATCCGCTGAGGAGGGCGGGCGGCCCGGTGACCGCCCGCCCGTGTGCCCCTGAGGCCCCAGTGCCTGTGTGGCTCCCGCGCCTCGGTGCCGGTGTCAGCCTTCGAAGCCGGCCACGTTCTCCTTCGTGACCACCTTCACCGGCACCTTCACCATCTTCTCCACCTTTTCGTCCTCGGCGGCCCGCAACGCGTTGCGCACGGCGATCCGCCCGAGTTCGCTGGGCTGCTGGGCGACGGAGGCGTACAGCGTGCCCGCCTGCACCGCCTTCAGCCCGTCCGGCGTGCCGTCGAACCCGACGACCTGCACCGACTTCCCGGCCTTGGAGCCGAGTGCCTTGATCGCGCCGAGCGCCATCTCGTCGTTCTCGGCGAAGACGCCGTCGATGTCGGGGTGCGCCTGGAGCAGGTTCGTCATCACGTCCAGGCCCTTGGTGCGGTCGAAGTCCGCGGGCTGCTTGGCGACGACCTTGATGCCCGGGTAGTCCTTCAGGCCCTCGGCGAAGCCCGCGCCGCGCTCACGGCTCGCGGAGGTGCCGGCCTGGCCCTGGAGGATCACGATGGTGCCCTTGCCGCCGAGCTTCTCCGCGAGCGCCTTGGCGCCGAGCGCGCCGCCCTCGACGTTGTCGGAGGCGACCAGCGCGGACGTGTCCGCCTTGTTGACGCCGCGGTCCACGGCGACCACCGGGATGTCCGCCTTGTTCGCGCCGCGCACCGAAGGCCCGGCCGCGTCCGAGTCCACCGGGTTGACGACGACCGCGTCCAGCGAGCCGCTGGTGAAGTTCTGCAACTGGTTGGCCTGCTGGGAGGCGTCGTTCTGCGCGTCGGTGACGGTGAGGTCGACGCCCAGCTTCTTCGCCTCCTCCTCGGCGCCGTCCCGGATCTGCACGAAGAACGGGTTGTTGAGCGTCGACAGGGACAGCCCGATCTTCGGCTTGGCCGCCGCGGACGAGCCGTTGTGCAGCAGGGAGGTGGCGCCGACGACCGCGACGGCGACGACGGCCGCGATCACGTACGTCAGTGCCTGCCTGCCCTTGTCGCCGCCGGACGCGCCGGCCGCCGGGGCGGTCGCGCCCGCCTTGCGGCGCACCGTGTCGAACAGCACCGCCAGCGCGATGACCACGCCGATGACGACCTGCTGCCAGAACGCCGACACCGACAGCAGGTTGAGGCCGTTGCGCAGCACCGCGAGGATCAGCGCGCCGATCAGGGTGCCGGACGCCTTGCCGGTGCCGCCCGCGAGGGAGGCGCCGCCGATGACGACCGCGGCGATGGCGTCCAGTTCGTAGCCCTGCGCGGCTTGCGGCTGCGCGGACGCCAGCCGGGAGGCGAGCACGATGCCCGCGGCGGCCGCGAACAGGCCGGAGAAGGCGTAGATGGCGAGCTTCTGCTTCTTCACCCGCAGCCCGGACAGCCGCGCGGCCTCCTCGTTGCCGCCGATCGCGTACATGGACCGGCCGATGTACGTGCGGCCGAGGACGAACGCGGTCAGCAGCCCCATGACGACCATGACGAGCACCGGCACCGGCAGCCAGCCGCCGAGCGTGTCGCCGAGGTGGGAGACGGAGTCGGGGAAGGCGATGGGGGAGCCCTGCGAGATCACCAGCGACAGGCCGCGCGCCACCGACAGCATCGCCAGGGTGGCGATGAACGGCGGGAGTTTGCCGTACGAGACGAGGAAGCCGTTGACCAGGCCGCAGACGATGCCGGTCAGCACGGCGAGGACGACCGCGAGGGCCACCGGGATTCCGGCCTCCGTTGCGCTCCACGCCAGCACGGTCGCGGACAGCGCGGCGACCGAGCCGACCGACAGATCGATGCCCGCCGAGACGATGACGAAGGTGACGCCGAACGCGAGGATCGCGGTCACGGCGGCCTGCACACCGACGTTGAGCAGGTTGTCGGCGGTCAGGAAGTCCCCGGACAGCGCCGACATGGCGATCACGAGGACGATCAGCGCGGTGAGCGCGCCGTTGTCGAGGAGCAGCCGGCGCAGGCCGCCGGTGGCGCCGCCCTGCGCGCCCGGCTTGCTCTTGAGCGTGTCAGTGGCCACCGGGGGCCTCCGTTCCGTTGCTGGGGGAGTCGAGGGAAGAGGTGCCGACGGCGAGGGCCATCACGGCGTCCTGGGTGGCGTCGGCGGCGTCGAGTTCGCCCGCGAGCCGGCCCTGCGCCATGACCAGGACCCGGTCGCTCATGCCGAGCACCTCGGGCAGGTCGCTGGAGATCATGAGGACCGCGGCGCCGGCCGCCGTCAGCTCGTTGATCAGCTGGTAGATCTCGACCTTCGCGCCGACGTCGATGCCGCGCGTCGGCTCGTCGAGGATGAGCACCTTGGTGTCGGCCAGCAGCCACTTGCCGATGACGACCTTCTGCTGGTTGCCGCCGGACAGGGTGCGCACGTGCTGGCCGAGACCGGCCATCCGCACGCCGAGCTGCCCGGCGATGCGGGCGGCGGCCTCGTGCTGCCCCTTGAGGTCGACGAGTCCGGCGCGGGAGGAGGAGCGGAGGGTGACCAGGCCGAGGTTCTCCTCGACGGAGGCGTCGAGGACGAGCCCCTGCCCCTTGCGGTCCTCGGGCACGAGCCCGACCCCGGCCTCCATGGCGGCGTTCACGTCGTGGCGGCGCAGCGGGGTCCCCGCGACGTGCACGGTCCCGGCGTCGTACGGGTCGGCCCCGAACACCGCGCGGGCCACCTCGGTCCGCCCGGCGCCGACCAGCCCCGCGACGCCGACGACCTCACCGGCCCGCACCTCGAAGCTGACGTCGTGGAACACGCCGTCACGCGTCAGCCCCTCGACCCGGAGCAGGGCGTCACCGGCGTCGGCGCGCTCACGCGGGTACTGCTGGTCGATGGACCGCCCCACCATGAGCCGTACGAGCTCGTCCTCCGGGGTGGAGGCGGGCACCTGCCCGACGCTGCGGCCGTCCCGGATCACGGTGACCCGGTCGCCGAGCGCGGCGATCTCCTCGAGGTGGTGGGTGATGAAGACGATCCCGACGCCGTCCTCGCGCAGCCGCCGCACGATCGCGAACAGCTTCTCGACCTCCTCCGACGTCAGCACGGCGGTCGGCTCGTCCATGATGAGCACGCGCGCGTCCAGACTGAGCGCCTTGGCGATCTCGACCATCTGGAGCCGGGCGATGCCCAGTTCCCGCACCCGGGCGCGGGGCGACACGTCCACCCCGACGCGCTTCAGGAGCACTTCGGCGTCCGCGTCCATTCGCTTCCGGTCGATCATCCCGAACCGGCGCGGCTGCCGCCCCAGGAAGATGTTCTCCGCGACCGTCAGATCGGGGACCAGGTTGAACTCCTGGTAGATGGTGGCGATGCCGAGCTTCTCGGAGTCCTGCGCACCGCCGATGCGCACCTCCTCGCCGCCGACGGTGATCCGCCCGACGTCGGGCGTGTAGGCGCCGGAGAGCATCTTGATCAGCGTGCTCTTGCCGGCGCCGTTCTCGCCCAGCAGCACGTGCACCTCGCCACGGCGCAGATCGAAGTCCACGCCGTCGAGCGCGACCACGCCGGGGAAGGTCTTGCGGATGCCCTCGATGCGCAGCAACTCGTCAGGACTGCGGCTGCTCACGGCGTACTCCTTCGTACGGGGGAGGGGGACTCGATTCCGGCGTCGTCCTCGCCGCAGGAGCGGCGCACGACGAGCCGGGCGGGGAGGGTGACGGACTCGCCGGGCCTGCCCTCGATCCGGTCGACCAGGGCGCGCACGGCGGCCCGCCCCAGGTCGCGGACCGGCTGGGCGACCGCGGTGACCGGGGGGTCGGTGTGCACGAACCAGGGGATGTCGTCGAAGGCGGCGAGCCCGATGTCGTCCGGCACCCGCAGCCCGCGGGCGCGGATCGCGTCCAGCGCGCCGAGCGCCATCAGGTTGTCGGCGGCGAAGACGACCTCGGGCGGCTCGGGGAGGTCGAGGAAGCCCTCGGTCACCCGGCGCCCGCTGCCGGCCTGGAAGTCGCCCTGCCCGATGTAGGCGTCGGGGAGTTCGAGGCCGTGGGCCGCGAGCGCCTCACGGAAGGCGTCCACGCGCTCCCGGCCGGTCGTGGTGGCGGCGGGCCCGGCGATGATCGCGAGCCGCCGGCGCCCGAGCGTGTGCAGATGGGCGACGAGATCCCGTACGGCGGCCCGCCCGTCCGAGCGGACCACCGGCACGTCCACGCCCGGGATCCACCGGTCGACGAACACCATGGGCGTCCCGGCCCGCGCGGCCCCGAGCATGCCGGGCGAGCCGCCGTCGGTGGGGGAGACGAGCAGGCCGTCGATACGGCGGTCCAGCAGGGTGGTGACGTGATGGTCCTGGAGGTCGGGCCGCTCGTCGGCGTTGCCGATGATCACGCTGTACCCGAGCGCGCGGGCCTCCTCCTCGACGGAGCGGGCCAGCTCGGTGAAGTACGGGTTCATCACGTCGCTGATGACCAGCCCGAGGGTGCGGGTCTGATCGGTGCGCAGGGACCGGGCGACGGCGTTCGGCCGGTACCCCAGCCGCTCCACGGCGGCGGTCACCCGACGCCGCGCGTCCTCACTGACCGACGGATGCCCGTTGAGCACCCGCGACACCGTCGCGACGGACAACCCCGCCTCGGCGGCGACGTCCTTGATACCCGCCATGCCCGACCCACCTCCTCGTGGAATCGATTACACGGACGATTGGAAACGATTACACCGGCGGTGGGCAAGGGGATGGGGGGTGGCCGCAACCGAATCGTGACCGGGGGAGGGGCCGGCGGCCGGGACAGTGGCCGGGCGGGCCAACGGCATACGGGCCCGGCACGACCTGTCGGAACTTCGACGGACGTGGCGAACACGGGGATAATGCAGGCATGACAGCGCTGCACTCACGCCGGACCGAGCCTTCCGCCGGGGAGGTGCTGCGTGCTCGGTACGCGGCTCGGCTGCCGAGCCGCCTGGACGAGCTGACCGGGCCGGTGCACGGACAGGTGGCGTTGCCTCTGCACATCGTCTGGTCCGGGCTCCGGTCCTACGACCTCGACCGCCCACGCCAGCGGATGAGCCTGTACCGGACGGTCCTGACGGAGGGGCAGCGCGACGACCTCCCCACTTTCCTGAACCGGGACGTGCTGATCGCTCAGTGGCCCCTGCTTCGCACCTTGGTGAGCAGGCATGTCCGCGACGTCTGGGAGGAAGCGTTCCCTGAGCTCGCGCGTAAGGCGTCCGCCGCCGCGTGAACCTCAGCCATCTGCATCGCCGTCTTCTGGCCGACATCCTCGTCATCGGCACGCCCTACCCGCTGGTCATCACCGGCGGGTACGCCGTCCAGGCGCACGGGTTGGTCGACCGCCTCAGCCAGGACCTCGACGTCGCGACCGAAAACCCCGCTCCTATGGCGGACATTGTCGAGCACCTCCACCGGGCGCTGGCCGAGCGCCGCTGGCGTGTGACGACCATCAGTGTCGATCCACTGTCGGGGAGGCTGCTGGTGGCCGATCCGGACACAGGAGAAGAGTGCGAGGTGGACATCCTCAAGGAGAATCTGTGGGCCGCACCGCTCGACACCGAGCACGGCCCGGTCCTGGCTCTCGACGATGTGATCGGAACCAAGGTCCGTGCTCTCGCCGACCGGGGCGCCGTCCGGGACCTGATCGACGTTCACGCGGCTTCTGCCCACCATACGACCCGGGACCTCGAACGCCTGGGTGAACGGCACGGCCGCGACGAGTTCCGACGGGAGGACCTGCGGGACCGTCTGGCAGGCGCCGAGTGGTACGACGACGAGGAGTTCGCCTCCTACGGTCTCACCGAGTGTCAGGTCGCGGAACTCAGGGACTGGGCTCAGGAGTGGGCAAGTGATCTCGACAGTCGGCTTGGTGAGGGCGCAGAGTCCTAGCCCCTGACGTCTCGTCGACGATCCCGTCTTTTTCGCGCGTACGCAACGGCGGGTCGTGAGCTACTGGGAATGCAACTACCGATTCCTGTGCGCGAGCTTCGCAGGCTATCCGGGGTGCGCGGTTCTCGATCTCCTGCGGGCCCCTGCCTCCGGGACGGCGGGTCGCCCCTTGCCCAACCGTGCCCCCTGTGGCTGAGCTGACCGGTTGTCGGACCCCCGTGGCAGCCTCCGGCCATGGAGATGACACTGCAGCTGACGATCGACTGCTCCGATCCGCAGCGGATGGTGGCCTTCTGGGCCCCCGCCCTCGGGTACGTGCCCGAGCCTGCCCCCGAGGGTCATCCCACCTGGCGCGCCTACTGGGAGGCGATGGGCGTGCCCGCGGAGGAGCTGCCGCCCGGGGCCGGTGATCTGGCGGAGTCGATCGTGGACCCGACGGGCCGCGGACCGCGTGTGTGGTTCCAGCAGGTGCCCGAGCCGAAGACCGTCAAGAACCGCTGGCACTTCGACCTCAAGGTCGGCGGGGGCCGGGAGGTCCCGCTCGCCGTCCGCGCGGAGCGGGTCAGGACCGCTGTCGCGCAGCTGGTCGACGCCGGTGCCACTGTCCTGAGGATCAAGGACGAGCCGGACGCGGGGTTCTACGCCGCGGCCATGCGGGATCCGGAGGGCAACGAGTTCGACGTCGTCTGACGGCATCAAGACGCATGGTGCTATCGTCATTAGCACCATGCTGCTGAGACTCGACGTCGCCGACACCCGCCCCCTGCACGAGCAGGTGGCCGGTGCCGTACGGCGGGCCATCGCCGAAGGGGAGTGCGCGCCGGGCGACCGGCTGCCGCCCGCCCGGGACCTCTCCCAGGCGCTCGGCGTGAACGTCAACACCGTGCTCCGCGGCCTGCGCGCCCTGCGGGACGAAGGGCTGCTGGAGTTCCGGCGGGGGCGCGGAGTGACCGTGGCCCAAGGGGCCGACGGGCGTTCGGCGTTGCTGGACCGCATCCGTGAGGTCCTGGCCGACGCGGCGCGCCTCGGATACGGCAAGGACGACGTCATCGACATGATCAGGGAGGTCACGTGACCGAGCGGACAACGCGCGGGAACGCCACGACATGGGGTGCCGCCGTCTGGGTCCTGGGAGTGCTGGTGCTCCTGGTGCTTTTCCCGCTGACCGCTCGGGACCGGCTGCCCGACCGGCTGGCGACCCACTGGGGTGCGGGCGGCGAGCCGGACGACTCGATGCCGTTCTGGGCGGCCACCTTCTTCCCGGCGCTGATCTGGCTGCTCCTGGCGGCCGTTGCCGTGGTGTCCCTGTGGCGCGCCCGCCGAAGCGCCGGCGGTACGGTCGCGGCTCCAGGCTGGGCCGGCATCACCCTCGGCTTCACCGGCGTGACCCTCCTCGGCGCGCAGGCGTCCGTCGTACGGGCGAACCTCGACCGTGCCGACTGGCGCGACGCCGGTCCGGTCACCGGCTGGGCCGTCGCCACCCTGGCCGGCGCGGTGGCGGTGGGCGTCGCGGCCCAGGTGATCGGCCGCCGGGCGCGCGTCGCCGGGCCGCCCGCCTCCGGGCCCTCCATGGAGATACCGGAGGGGCAGCGCTTCGTGTGGCTGTCCCGCACTTCCAACCGCTGGCTGCACGTCACAGGGGCCGTCAGCGGGATCGTCGCCGTCGGCGCGACGGTGGCTGCCGTCGGCGGCCTGGCGGGGGCGGACGCCTGGTCGCTGGCCGGGGCCCTCGGCCTCGTCACCGTGGTGGTGCTCGCCTGCGCCTCCGTCCAGGCCCGGGTGACCGAGAAGGGCCTCGAGGTCGCCTTCGGCCCCCTGGGCCGGCCGACCCGGCGCTGGCCCGCCGACGCCATCGCCTCCGCCCGGGTCGAGAACCGCACCGCCATGCAGGTCGGCGGCTGGGGCTACCGCCTGAACGGCCTCGGCACCACCGTCATGCTGCGCGGCGGCGAATGCCTGGTGATCCGCACCGTCAAGGGCAAGGACTTCGCCGTCAGCGTCGACGACGCCGAACGCGGCGCGGCCCTCCTCAACTCCCTGATCGGGCGGCGCGCGAAGTGACGGGTTCGCCCGCCCCGCCCTCCAACGCCAGGAAGAACGTCCGTACGTCCTCCGCGAACAGCTCCGGCACCTCCATCGCCGCGAAGTGACCGCCCCGGTCGAACTCCGACCAGTGCCGGATGTCGTACAGCCGCTCCGCCAGGGGCCGTACCGACCGGGTGATGTCGTGGGGGAGCACCGCCACCCCCACCGGCACGGGGCACCCCTCGGTGCGTCGTGCCGACTCGCGGTGCAGCCGTGCCGACGAGGCGGCCGTGGCGGTCAGCCAGTACAGCGAGACGTCGGTCAGGATCCGCTCGTCGCTCACCGGCGTCCGGGGATCGGTCCACTGCGCGAACCGTTCCGCGATCCACGCCAGCTGGCCCACCGGCGAGTCGGTCAGCGCGTAGCCCAGCGTCTGCGGGGTCGTGGCCTGCAAGGCCTGGTAGGGCGGGCGGTTCGCCATCAGCTGCCGCACCTTCTCCAGCCGGGCCTCGTCCGAAGGGCTCAGGGCGACGCCGGCGGCCGGGTCGGGCCGGGTGGGCAGGTAGTTGACGTGCACGCCGACCACCCGCTCGGGCGCCACCGCGCCCAGTGCCAGGGAGATGCCCGAGCCGAAGTCGCCGCCCTGCGCGCCGTACCGCTCGTAACCGAGGCGGCGCATCAGCTCGGCCCACGCGCGGGCGACGCGGACGACGTCCCAGCCGCGCTCGTGGGTCGGCCCCGAGAAGCCGTAGCCGGGGATGGACGGGATCACCAGGTGGAAGTCCCGGGACAGGGGCTCGACCACGTCGAGGAACTCCAGGAACGAGCCCGGCCAGCCATGGGTGAGGATCAGCGCGAGCGCGTCCGGCCGGGCGGAGCGCACATGGACGAAGTGGACGGTCTGGCCGTCGATCTCCGTGAGGAAGTGGGGGAGTTCGTTGAGCCGGGCCTCGTGCGCACGCCAGTCGTAGCCGGTGCGCCAGTGGTGGGCCAGCTCCTTCAGCCGGGCCAGCGGGAAGCCGTAGTCCCAGCCGGCGCCGGTGAGCTCGTCGGGCCAGCGGGTGCGTGCCAGACGGCCGGCGAGGTCGTCGAGGTCGGCCTGGGGGATGTCGATGCGGAACGGCGTGATCATGGTCGCCTCCGTAATCAGTAGTGACACTAACGTTTGTGTCACTAACTAACGTAGACTGTTGGTCCCACCAACGCAAGACGCGGAGGACCGCACGTGAGCCCCAGCCCCACCCCGGCACCGGAGGAACCCGCCCCCGCCCGCCTCCGCGCCATCCCCAGCCGTCTGCTGGCCGGCGCCACCCTGGTGGCCGACCGGCTCGTCGGCGAGCGGCTGGCCGCCGAGGGCGCCCACAAGTGGCACTTCGCGGTACTGCTGACGCTCGCCGAGGCGGGCCCCGCCAGCCAGGCCGGGCTCAGCCGCCGCACCGGCATCCACCGCAGCGACATGGTCGCCGTCCTCAACGACCTGGGGGACGCGGGCTGCGTCCGCCGCGACCCCGACCCCGCCGACCGCCGCCGCAACGTCATCACCCTCACGGCCACCGGCCGCCGCCGCCTGGAACGGCTCGACGCGCTCATCCGCGAGGCGCAGGACGAACTCCTCGCCCCCCTCGACCCGGCCGAGAGGGCCGAACTCACCCGCCTGCTCACCGCCCTCGCCGACCACCACGGCCCCGCCCACCCCGGCCAGGACGAGGAGTCCTGAACCCCGAACCGCCTGTCACATCCCACCGGTACCGTCGACCCATGCCCACCCACCCACCCGCACCTCCCGGCGAACGCCGGCTCGCCGTCCTCGAAGGCGTGTTGGAGCGCATCACGTACGCCAACGAGGAGAACGGCTACACCGTCGCCCGCGTCGACACCGGCCGCGGGGGCAACGACCTGCTCACCGTCGTCGGGGCACTGCTCGGCGCGCAGGTGGGGGAGTCGCTGCGGATGGAAGGGCGGTGGGGCTCGCACCCCCAGTACGGCAAGCAGTTCCACGTCGAGAACTACACGACCGTCCTGCCCGCCACCGTCCAGGGCATCCGCCGCTACCTCGGCTCGGGGCTGGTGAAGGGCATCGGACCCGTCTTCGCCGACCGGATCACCCAGCACTTCGGCACGGACACCCTCCGTGTCATCGAGGAGGAGCCGAAGCGGCTCATCGAGGTCCCCGGGCTCGGGCCCAAGAGGACCAAGAAGATCGCCGACGCCTGGGAGGAGCAGAAGGCGATCAAGGAGGTCATGCTCTTCCTCCAGAGCGTCGAGGTCTCCACCTCCATCGCCGTGCGCATCTACAAGAAGTACGGCGACGCCTCCATCTCCGTGGTGAGGAACCAGCCCTACCGGCTCGCCTCCGACGTCTGGGGCATCGGCTTCCTCACCGCCGACAGGATCGCCCGGTCCGTCGGCATCCCCCACGACAGCCCGGACCGCGTGAAGGCCGGCCTGCAGTACGCGCTGTCGCAGGCCACCGACCAAGGGCACTGCTACCTCCCCGAGGAGAAGCTCATCGCCGACGCGGTGAAGCTGCTCCAGGTGGACACCGGCCTGGTCATCGAGTGCCTCGCCGAGCTCGCCGCCGAGCCGGAGGACCCGGGGGAGGACCCCGGTGTCGTCCGGGAGAAGGTGCCGGACCCGGAGGGCGGCGACCCGGTCACCGCCGTCTACCTGGTGCCCTTCCACCGTGCCGAAGTGGCCCTCGCCGCCCAGCTGCTGCGGCTGCTGCGCACCGACCAGGACCGCATGCCCGCCTTCCGGGACGTGGCCTGGGACAAGGCGCTCGGCTGGCTGCGCGGCCGTACGGGGACGGACCTGGCGCCCGAACAGGAGGCCGCGGTCAAGCTGGCGTTGACGCAGAAGGTCGCCGTGCTGACCGGCGGACCGGGCTGCGGCAAGTCCTTCACCGTGCGGTCGATCGTCGAGCTGGCCCGCGCCAAGAGGGCGAAGGTGGTGCTCGCCGCGCCGACCGGACGGGCCGCCAAGCGGCTCGCCGAGCTGACCGGCGCCGAGGCGTCCACCGTGCACCGGCTGCTGGAGCTCAAGCCCGGCGGGGACGCGGCGTACGACCGGGACCGGCCGCTGGACGCCGACCTGGTGGTGGTCGACGAGGCGTCCATGCTGGACCTGCTGCTGGCGAACAAGCTGGTCAAGGCCGTGCCGCCGGGTGCGCACCTGCTGTTCGTCGGGGACGTGGACCAGCTGCCCAGCGTGGGTGCCGGAGAGGTGCTCAGGGACCTGCTCGCCGACGGCAGCCCGGTCCCCGCCGTCCGGCTCACCCGTGTCTTCCGCCAGGCGCAGCAGTCCGGCGTGGTCACCAACGCCCACCGGATCAACGCCGGCAAGCACCCCGTCACCGAGGGCATGAAGGACTTTTTCCTCTTCGTCGAGGAGGACACCGAGGAGGCCGGGCGGCTCACGGTCGACGTCGCGGCCCGGCGCATCCCCGCCAAGTTCGGTCTCGACCCCCGCCGGGACGTGCAGGTCCTCGCCCCCATGCACCGCGGTCCCGCCGGCGCAGGCACGCTCAACGCCCTGCTCCAGCAGGCCGTCACCCCCGCCCGCCCCGACCTGCCCGAGAAGCGGTTCGGCGGCCGGGTGTTCCGCGTCGGCGACAAGGTCACCCAGATCCGCAACAACTACGAGAAGGGCGCCAACGGCGTCTTCAACGGCACCGTCGGCGTCGTCACCTCGCTCGACCCCGTCGACCAGCGCCTGACCGTGCTGACCGACGAGGACGAGGAGGTGCCGTACGACTTCGACGAGCTGGACGAACTGGCGCACGCCTACGCCGTGACCATCCACCGCTCCCAGGGCAGCGAGTACCCGGCGGTCGTCATCCCCGTCACCACGGGCGCGTGGATGATGCTTCAGCGCAACCTGCTCTACACCGCGGTCACCCGGGCCCGGAAACTCGTCGTCCTGGTCGGCTCCCGCAAGGCCGTCGGGCAGGCCGTGCGCACACTGTCGGCGGGCCGCCGCTGCACGGCCCTCGACATGCGCCTCGCCGGTTCCGCGTCGGCGCGCGGGGGACCCGGAGGGAACGGCCTCCCGGCAGGGGCGGACGCCGCTGTGAGGGCCTCGTCATCAGAAAATGATCGATCAAATGAGTCGTGAAGGTCACACAGGGCTTCCGGATGGGGAACACAGGGGGCAGGATGGGCAAGTTGGCGGCACTCAGTGCCGTCAATAGGCCCGATGGTCGACCCCGAGTGCACTCTCCTGAGCCGAGTGGGGGATGGTAGAGACAGTCAGGGCACCTCGAAGATGAGGCACAACGTCGGTGAGGGAAGACGTGAGCGACAACTCTGTAGTACTGCGGTACGACGGCAGCGAGTACACCTACCCGGTGATCGACAGCACCGTCGGTGACAAGGGCTTCGACATCGGGAAGCTCCGCGCCCAGACCGGTCTGGTGACGCTGGACAGCGGCTACGGCAACACCGCCGCCTACAAATCCGCGATCACCTATCTCGACGGCGAGGCCGGCATCCTCCGGTACCGCGGCTACCCGATCGAGCAGCTGGCCGAGCGCTCCACCTTCCTGGAGGTCGCCTACCTGCTGATCAACGGCGAGCTGCCGACCGTCGACCAGCTCTCCGCCTTCAAGGGCGACATCACGCAGCACACCCTGCTGCACGAGGACGTCAAGAACTTCTACCGGGGCTTCCCGCGCGACGCCCACCCGATGGCCATGCTGTCCTCGGTGGTCTCCGCGCTGTCCACGTTCTACCAGGACAGCCACAACCCGTTCGACGAGCAGCAGCGCAACCTCTCCACGATCCGCCTGCTCGCCAAGCTCCCGACGATCGCGGCCTACGCCTACAAGAAGTCGGTCGGCCACCCGTTCGTCTACCCGCGCAACGACCTCGGCTACGTCGAGAACTTCCTGCGCATGACCTTCTCCGTCCCGGCGCAGGAGTACGACCTCGACCCGGTCGTCGTCTCCGCCCTGGACAAGCTGCTGATCCTGCACGCGGACCACGAGCAGAACTGCTCCACCTCCACGGTCCGCCTGGTCGGCTCCTCGCAGGCGAACATGTTCGCCTCGATCTCCGCCGGCATCAACGCCCTGTGGGGCCCGCTCCACGGCGGCGCCAACCAGTCGGTGCTGGAGATGCTCGAGGGCATCCGCGACAACGGCGGCGACGTCGACGCCTTCATCCGCAAGGTGAAGAACAAGGAGGACGGCGTCCGCCTGATGGGCTTCGGCCACCGGGTCTACAAGAACTTCGACCCGCGCGCCAAGATCATCAAGGCCGCCGCGCACGACGTGCTGTCCGCCCTCGGCAAGTCCGACGAGCTGCTGGACATCGCGCTCAAGCTGGAGGAGCACGCGCTCTCCGACGACTACTTCGTCTCGCGCAGCCTCTACCCGAACGTGGACTTCTACACCGGTCTGATCTACCGGGCCATGGGCTTCCCGACCGAGATGTTCACCGTTCTGTTCGCCCTCGGCCGCCTTCCGGGCTGGATCGCCCAGTGGCACGAGATGATCAAGGAGCCGGGGTCGCGGATCGGGCGCCCGCGGCAGATCTACACGGGTGTCGTCGAGCGGGACTTCGTGCCCGTCGAGGAGCGCTGACACCTGCCGGTGCGGGTGTCGTGCGCGTAAGCGTTCGTGTCTTGAGGGGCGTGGGCGACTGCAGGCCGGCTGTGGCTGGTCGCGCAGTTCCCCGCGCCCCTTCGGCGTGTTGCACGCGCCTCTTCGGGCGCTTGCCGCCACGCAAAGGAAAAGGCGCCCCGGCCGCCGGTCCCCCCACGGGCCGACGAGCCAGGGCGCCTTCCCATGTCCCGGTGCGGATTCCCCCCACGGGATCCGGCCGGGCGCTTGTGAGGACAGCGCCTGAATCGCTGTATGAGCACGGACGGACCTGAACCCGCCGCACTCGTCGGTGTGTGCGGTCTGCCGGGACAACGCACGTCGGGAGGGCCGCTCAAAGCTTCCCTGGGCACGTGCCCCGGCAACGCAATCTCTGGAGAAGTCCCCCAAGACATCTCCAGATGCCAGGAAGCGCCCCCCAAGACGCTGCCCGACATCGCCAACTTAGACCTTCGAACCCCTTCGATGGTTACGTTCAGATCACTGTGATCTGCGTCTCTTGCACATGTCCCCACAGTGCGCAGGAGCCCGCAAACCTCTCACGGGACCCAAGCGTAAGGATGATGCGCGAGGCTTGTGAAGAGCTTATGTGAGGGTCTTACCGGACTCCAGGGGTACTGCCCAACTTGAGACATCAATGAAATGACCGGAGCCGCAGACTGTTGGTCACCACGAAGACCGACGAGAAGGCCATGGCGGCCCCGGCGATCATCGGGTTCAGCAGTCCGGCCGCGGCCAGCGGCAGCGCGGCCACGTTGTAGCCGAAGGCCCACACGAGGTTGCCCTTGATCGTCGCGAGGGTGCGCCGGGAGAGCCGGATCGCGTCCGCCGCCACCCTGAGGTCGCCGCGGACCAGCGTCAGGTCGCCCGCCTCGATCGCCGCGTCCGTGCCCGTGCCCAGGGACAGACCCAGATCGGCGACGGCCAGCGCGGCCGCGTCGTTGACGCCGTCGCCGACCATGGCGACGCTGCGCCCCTCCTCCTGGAGCCGCCGCACCACGTCGGCCTTGTCCTCGGGAAGCACCTCGGCGATCACCCGGTCCCCGTCGATGCCGACGGTGCGCGCGACCGCCTCGGCCACCGCCCGGTTGTCGCCGGTCAGCAGCACCGGCGTGAGGCCCAGCGCCCGCAGTTCACGGACCGCCTCGGCGCTGGTCCCCTTCACCGCGTCGGCGACGGCGAGGACACCGCGTGCCACTCCGTCCCAGCCGGCCACCACCGCGGTGTGCCCGGCGCGCTCGGCGTCCTCCTTGGCCCGCTCGAGCTCCGGCGGAAGCTCCCCGAACACCTCGGACAGCCGCCCCACGGCCACCTCGCGGCCCTCCACCCGCCCGCGCACGCCCCGGCCGGGGACGTTCTCGAAGCGCTCCACCTCGGGCAGCGTGCCCACGCGCTCCTCGGCGCCCGCGGCGACCGCGCGGGCCACCGGGTGCTCGGAGGCGTGCTCCAGGGCTCCCGCGAGTCGCAGCAGCTCCCGCTCGTCGGTGCCCTCGGCGGTGTGCACCGCGCGCAGGGACATCCGGCCGGTCGTGACGGTCCCCGTCTTGTCCAGGACGACCGTGTCCACGCGCCGGGTGGACTCCAGCACCTCGGGCCCCTTGATGAGGATGCCGAGCTGGGCGCCCCGTCCGGTGCCGACCATCAGCGCGGTCGGCGTGGCCAGACCGAGCGCGCAGGGGCAGGCGATGATCAGTACGGCGACGGCGGCGGTGAACGCGGCGACCGTGTCCCCGGTGTTGCCCAGCCACAGTCCGAAGGTGGCGGCGGCGATCAGCAGCACCACCGGCACGAACACCCCGGCGATCCGATCGGCGAGCCGCTGCACCTGCGCCTTGCCGGTCTGCGCGTCCTCCACCAGCTTCGCCATCCGCGCGAGCTGGGTGTCCGCGCCGATCCGGGTGGCCTCGACGACCAGCCGGCCGCCCGCGTTGACGGTCGCGCCGGTGACGGCGTCGCCCACGGTCACGTCCACCGGCACGGACTCGCCGGTCAGCATGGACGCGTCCACCGCGGACGAGCCCTCGACGACCGTGCCGTCGGTGGCGATCTTCTCCCCGGGGCGCACCACGAACCGGTCGCCCACGGACAGCCGCTCGGCGGGAACCCGCACCTCGCGCCCCTCCCGCAGGACGGTGACGTCCTTGGCGCCCAGCTCCATCAGCGCCCGCAGCGCGGCGCCCGCCTGCCGCTTGGAGCGGGCCTCCAGATAGCGGCCGAGCAGGATGAACGCGGTGACCCCGGCGGCGACCTCCAGATAGATCATGGACGCCCCGTCGGTGCGGGACACGGTCAGCTCGAAGGGGTGCCGCATGCCCGGCTCGCCCGCGTCGCCCAGGAACAGCGCCCACAGCGACCAGCCGAACGCGGCCAGCGTGCCCACCGACACCAGGGTGTCCATGGTGGCCGCGCCGTGCCGCAGATTGGTCCAGGCGGCCCGGTGGAAGGATGCCGCTCCCCACACCACGACCGGCGCGGCGAGGGTGAGGGAGAGCCACTGCCAGTGGTCGAACTGGAGCGGGGGAACCATCGCCAGCAGCACGACCGGCAGGGCGAGCAGCGCGGAGACGACCAGCCGGGTGCGCAGGGCGGCCGTCTCCGGGTCGGTCCCGGAGGCGGTGTCCTCCTCGTCGTCCCGCCGCGGGGGCGCCGGCTCCTCGGCGGTGTAGCCGGTCCTCACCACCGTGGTGATCAGATCGGCGACCTCGACGCCCGGCGGATACGTGATCCGGGCCTTCTCGGTCGCGTAGTTCACCGTGGCGGTGACGCCCTCCATGCGGTTGAGCTTCTTCTCGACGCGGGCCGCGCAGGAGGCGCAGGTCATCCCGCCGATGAGCAGCTCGACCTCCGAGAGGGCCGGCTGCCCGGCGGCAGCCGGCGCCTCGGGGGCGGTGGTGCTGGTCATGTCCGTGCTCCTGGGGACGTCCGGGATGCGGGCGGCGGCGGACCGGGCCGAAAAGGCCGTAGGGGCCGGGGTGTCCGGCTGTGCCGGTTGCCGGGTGGCCGGTGCGGCCCGGTTCACGCCGCGCGGGGTGCTGTCGGAGGGTGTGCGGCTCCGGATCAGACCGTGCCGGCCAGCTCGAAGCCGGCCTCGTCGACGGCGGCGCGCACGGCGGCCTCGTCGAGCGGGGCGGCGGAGACCACGGTCACCTCGCCGGAGGAGGCGACGGCCGTCACGGAGCTGACGCCGGGGAGCTGGGAGATCTCGCCGGAGACGGCGCCCTCGCAGTGCCCGCAGCTCATCCCGGTCACCTTGTAGACGGTGGTGACGGATCCCTGGGTGTCGGTCTGGGGCGTCATGTCGTTCTCCTCGTCGGGGCTTGTGGGGTGTGCAGGGGGTCGCAGGGGCCTCCGAGGACCCCGTACATCCCACACTATACCCCTAGGGGGTATGAGTCCAGGAGGGGGGAGCGCCGCGACGGACGGCCCGCGCGCCGGAGCGCGACGGGCCGGGGGATAGCGTTCCGCCGACAGCGGCGATCACCGGAAGGCGGGACCTGGCATGCGAGCGGTGGTGTTCGAGCGGTTCGGGGAACCGGCCGAGGTGCGCGAGGTCGCGGACCCGGAGCCGGCGGAGCACGGGGTCGTGGTCCGCGTGGAGGCCACCGGCCTGTGCCGCAGCGACTGGCACGCCTGGCAGGGCCACGACCCGGACGTCACCCTCCCGCACGTCCCCGGTCACGAACTCGCCGGAGTCGTCGAGGCGGCAGGTCCCCGGGTCACCCGCTGGCGCGCCGGGGACCGGGTCACCGTGCCGTTCGTCTGCGCCTGCGGCTCCTGCCCCGCCTGCGCGGCCGGCGACCAGCAGGTGTGCGAGCGCCAGACCCAGCCCGGCTTCACCCACTGGGGCTCCTTCGCCCAGTACGTGGCCCTCGACCACGCCGACGTGAACCTGGTCGCCGTCCCCGACGGCATGGCGTACGCCACCGCCGCCTCCCTCGGCTGCCGGTTCGCCACCGCCTACCGGGCCGTGGTCCGCCAGGGCCGGGTCGCGGCGGGGGAGTGGGTGGCGGTGCACGGCTGCGGGGGTGTCGGCCTGTCCGCGGTGATGATCGCGGCGGCGGCCGGCGCGCGGGTGGTCGCGGTCGACGTGTCACCGGGCGCCCTGGGCCTCGCCCGGCGGTTCGGCGCGGCGGAGTGCGTGGACGCCTCGGCGGTGGACGACCCCGCCGCCGCGGTCCGTGAGCTGACCGGCGGCGGCGCCCACCTCTCCCTGGACGCCCTGGGCGCGCCCGTCACCTGCGCCGCCTCGGTGAACGGCCTGCGCAGGCGGGGTCGGCACGTCCAGGTGGGCCTGCTCCCCTCGGAGTCGGGCACCACCCCCGTGCCCATGGCCCGCGCCGTCGCCCTGGAGCTGGAGATCCTCGGCAGCCACGGCATGGCCGCCCACGCCTACCCGCCGATGCTCGACCTGGTGCGCGCCGGGGTGCTCCGCCCCGACCTGCTGGTGACCTCCGTGATCGGTCTGGACGCGGTGCCCGCGGCGCTGGCGGCGATGGACAGGACCCCGGCCGCAGGGGTGACGGTGATCGAACCCTGGCGCTGAGCGCACGCACGGACGCCGTGCCCCCGCGTGGTCGGCGCGGGGGCACGGCGTCCTCGTGTCGCGCCGGTCAGTCCCGGCGGTTGCGGTTGCCGGGACGGGCGGCGACCCAGCGGCGGACCGTGTCGGGGTACCAGTAGGGCTTCCCGCCCTCCACCCGGTCCGGGGGCGGCAGCAGGCCGTGCTTGCGGTAGGAACGCACGGTGTCCGGCTGCACCTTGATGTGGGCCGCGATGTCCTTGTACGACCACAGCTCGGTCATGTGTGCACCTCCCCGCGCACACCGCGGCGGCGGCCGGGGCGGCCGTCAGGGGGAGCCGGGCATGCGCTGGCGATCGACAGCGTCGTGCGGGAGAACGAGCCGGTCCGCTTACGGAGAGGGCTCGTGCGCGGGTGTGACGGAAGGGCCGCCCGCGTGTGACGCCCGTGACGCGACGGGAGCGTTTGTGACAGGAGTGACGCACAGGCGCACACCGGCACACCGGCGGGGCGCATTGACTCCCGGACGCCCGGACCCCTACCGGAGACCCCTTCCGCGTCCCTACTTCCGCGTTCTCGTCCGAATGTCCGGACAAAACATTGACAGGGCTTCGTGAGCGGGGCTAGAACCGGGGAGAGCCCTCGGACCCCGCAGGGCGGGCGAGACGTCCGAAGGGAGCGTCATGGCGAGCCTCCACCGCCGCCGGGCGCTTCCCGGCCGTCGGGGCGTCCACGGCGGCGCCCCGTCACAGATCGCCTCCGGCGCGGAAGGCCGCCTCGCTTTGGCAGGAGCGAGGTGCGAGCGACGACTCCCCGCCCGCCGCGGCCCCGCGCCGGAGGTTCAGTCCCGGACGTCCGCCCCTGAGACCCATGTGTCCACTCGGGGACCCGAACGGCCGACACAGTGTCGGGCCCGCCCGGCACCCCGCCCCTGGTGGGATGGACCCGTGGCCGCCGCCGCGGCGCGCCCGCCCGCGGCACCGCCGCACGAGCTGTACGAACGGCACGTCTCCACCCGACGCCGCCATCTGCGAAGGAGTTCTCGGTCATGACGAAGATCGTCAACCACTGGATCGGCGGCAAGACCGCCGAAGGCGCCTCGGGAACCTACGGCCCGGTGACGAACCCGGCGACCGGCGAGGTCACCACCAAGGTCGCCTTCGCCTCCGTCGAGGAGGTCGACGCCGCGGTCGCCGCCGCCAAGGAGGCCTTCCGCACCTGGGGCCAGTCCTCCCTCGCCCAGCGCACCTCGATCCTCTTCACGTTCCGCGCGCTGCTCGACGCCCACCGCGACGAGATCGCCGAGCTGATCACCGCCGAGCACGGCAAGGTGCACTCCGACGCCCTCGGCGAGGTCGCGCGCGGCCTGGAGATCGTCGACCTGGCCTGCGGCATCAACGTCCAGCTCAAGGGCGAGCTGTCCACCCAGGTCGCCAGCCGCGTGGACGTGGCGTCCATCCGCCAGCCGCTCGGCGTGGTCGCCGGCATCACCCCGTTCAACTTCCCGGCGATGGTGCCGATGTGGATGTTCCCCCTCGCCATCGCCTGCGGCAACACCTTCGTGCTGAAGCCCAGCGAGAAGGACCCGTCCGCCTCCGTCCGCCTCGCAGAGCTGCTCGCCGAGGCCGGGCTCCCGGAGGGCGTGTTCAACGTCGTGCACGGCGACAAGGTGGCCGTCGACCGCCTGCTGGAGCACCCGGACGTCAAGGCCGTGTCCTTCGTCGGCTCCACGCCCATCGCCCGCTACATCCACACCACCGCCTCCGCCAACGGCAAGCGCGTCCAGGCCCTCGGCGGCGCCAAGAACCACATGCTGGTGCTGCCCGACGCCGACCTCGACGCGGCCGCCGACGCCGCCGTGTCCGCCGCCTACGGCTCGGCCGGCGAGCGCTGCATGGCGATCTCCGCGGTCGTCGCCGTCGGCGCGATCGGCGACGAGCTGGTGGAGAAGATCCGCGAGCGCGCCGAGAAGATCAAGATCGGCCCCGGCGACGACCCCACCTCCGAGATGGGCCCGCTGATCACCGCGACCCACCGTGACAAGGTCGCCTCCTACGTCGCCGGCGCGGCCGACGAGGGCGCCGAGGTCGTCCTGGACGGCACCGGCTACACCGTCGACGGGTTCGAGAACGGCCACTGGATCGGCATCTCCCTGCTCGACAAGGTGCCGACCACCGCCAAGGCCTACCAGGACGAGATCTTCGGCCCCGTCCTGTGCGTGCTGCGCGCCGACACGTACGAGGAGGCCCTGGACCTCATCAACGCCTCGCCGTTCGGCAACGGCACCGCCATCTTCACCCGGGACGGCGGCGCCGCCCGCCGTTTCCAGCTCGAGGTCGAGGCCGGCATGGTCGGCGTCAACGTCCCGATCCCGGTCCCCGTGGGCTACCACTCCTTCGGCGGCTGGAAGGACTCCCTCTTCGGCGACCACCACATCTACGGCAACGACGGCACGCACTTCTACACCCGCGGAAAGGTCGTCACCACCCGCTGGCCCGACCCGGCGGACGCCCCCGCCGGCGTCGACCTGGGCTTCCCCCGCAACCACTGAGCCCGCTCAGGGGGAGTGTGGCCGTGTACCGCGCCCGCGGTACACGGCCGCACCCGCGTACACCCCCGGGAGGTCCCCCGGTTCGGTCTCCGGTCGACAACGGACCGACAGGTGGACCCCGTACGGTTGACGCATGGATCTTCGACTGCCCCGCCTGAGGCGGCCGCGGCCCCGGCGTGCCCTCGCCGCCGCGGCCGCCGTCGTCGTGCTCGCCGGGGCCGGCACCTGGACCGCCGTCGCCTCCGACGACGCGCCCCGGGTGCGCCGCGCCGACCGCGTCATGGCCACGGACGACGGGGTGCGCATCGACACCTCCTTCTTCACCGCGGGGCCCGAGGGCCGCCGCCCCGCCGTGCTGCTCGGCCACGGCTTCGGCGGCAGCAAGGAGGACGTCCGCGCACAGGCCGAGGACCTCGCCCGCGACGGGTACGCCGTCCTCACCTGGTCCGCGCGCGGTTTCGGCCGGTCCACCGGGAAGATCGGGCTGAACGACCCCGAGGGCGAGGTCGCCGACGTCTCCCGGCTCGTCGACTGGCTGGCCACGCGCCCCGAGGTCCGCCTCGACAAGACCGGCGACCCCCGCGTGGGCATGGCCGGCAACTCCTACGGCGGGGCCATCGCCCTCCTCGGCGCCGGGTACGACGACCGCGTCGACGCCGTCGCCCCCGCCATCACCTACTTCGACCTCGCCGAAGCCCTCTTCCCCGGCGGCGTGTTCAAGAAGCTGTGGGCCGGCGCCTTCGTCACCTCCGGCGGCGGCTGCGCCCGCTTCGAACCCGAGCTGTGCGCCATGTACGAGCGGGTCGCCGAGTCCGGCGTGCCCGACGCACGGGCGCGGGCGCTCCTCGAGGCCCGCTCCCCGGTCGCGGTCGCCGACCGTATCGACGTGCCCACACTGCTGATGCAGGGGCAGACCGACTCCCTGTTCCCGCTCGGCCAGGCCGACGCCGCCGCCCGGGCCGTCCGCGCCAACGGCGCCCCCGTCAAGGTCGACTGGCTGGCCGGCGGCCACGACGGCGGCGACCCCGAGACCGACCGTCTGCACGCGCGCGTCCGCGCCTGGTTCGACCGCTACCTCAAGGACGACAAGCACGCCGACACCGGCCCCGCCTTCCGCGTCACCCGCACCGGAGGCGTCGACTCCACGGACGGCCGGGCCCAGTTGCGGGGCGCCGGCGCCGACGCCTACCCGGGCCTGCACAGCGGCGAGCGGTCCCTGAAGCTGACGGGCCGTGAGCAGCGCTTCGCCAACCCGGCCGGCGCCAGCCCGCCCGCCGTGTCCGCCCTGCCCGGCATCGGCGGCTCCGGCGGCCTCTCCCAGCTCTCCTCCCTCGGCATCGGCGTCTCCCTCGACTTCCCGGGCCAGCACGCCCGCTTCGAGTCCGCCCCCCTCACCCGCGACCTGCGCGTCACCGGCTCCCCGGCCGTCACCGTGCGGATCAAGGCCACCAGCGACGACGCCGTCCTCTTCGCCAAGCTCTACGACGTCGGCCCGGACGGCCGGCAGCAGGTGCTGCCCTCCCAGCTCGTCACCCCCGTCCGTGTCGAGGGCGCCCGCGCCGGCAAGGACGTGGAGCTCACCCTCCCGGCCGTCGACCACGAGGTCCGCAAGGGCCACCGGCTGCGCCTGGTCCTCGCCTCCACCGACCTCGCCTACGCCTCCCCGGCCGCCCCGGCGACGTACACCGTGGCGCTGAGGAGCGACCTCACGGTGCCCACCGCGCCCGGCGTCACCACCGCCGCGGCCCCGCTGCCCGCCTGGGTGGTGTGGCTGCCCGTCGCCGGCGCCGTGACCGCCCTCGCGCTGCTGCTCACCGCCCGCCGCCGCACCACCGCCCCGTCCCCCGACCCCGACCTGGCCGACGTCCCCCTCCAGATCACCGGCCTGAGCAAGCGGTACGCCCGCTCCGCCGACCGGTACGCCGTACGGGACCTGTCGTTCCGCGTGGAGAAGGGCCAGGTGCTGGGCCTGCTCGGCCCCAACGGCGCCGGCAAGACCACCACCCTGCGCATGCTGATGGGCCTCATCAAGCCCGACGACGGCGAGATCCGCGTGTTCGGCCACGCCGTGCGCCCCGGCGCGCCCGTGCTGTCCCGGGTCGGCGCCTTCGTCGAGGGCGCGGGCTTCCTGCCGCATCTGTCCGGCCGGGAGAACCTCGAGCTGTACTGGGCCGCCACGGGCCGCCCGCCCGAGGACGCCCACCTCGACGAGGCCCTGGAGATCGCCGGCCTCGGCGACGCGCTCGCCCGCGCCGTGCGCACCTACTCGCAGGGCATGCGCCAGCGCCTCGCCATCGCCCAGGCCATGCTGGGCCTGCCCGACCTGCTGATCCTCGACGAACCGACCAACGGCCTCGACCCGCCGCAGATCCGCGAGATGCGCGAGGTGATGATCCGGTACGCGGCCGCCGGACGCACGGTGATCGTCTCCAGCCATCTGCTGGCGGAGGTCGAGCAGTCCTGCACCCACCTCGTCGTCATGGACCGCGGCCGGCTCGTCCAGGCCGGACCGGTGCACGACATCGTCGGCTCCGGCGACACGCTCCTCGTCGGCACCGTCACGCCCGTCGAGGAGCCCCTCGCCGAGAAGGTCGCCGCGCTGCCCGGCGTCGAGTCCGCCGTCCGCACCGACGAGGGGCTGCTGGTCCGGCTCGGCGCCGACGGCACCGCCCCCCGGCTGATCGCGGAACTGGTCCGGCTGGAGGTGCCCGTGACGTCCGTGGGCCCCCACCGCCGCCTCGAGGACGCCTTCCTCACCCTGATCGGAGGATCCGCATGAGCGCGCTCACCGAGCGGGCCGAGGAGTCCACGGCCCCCGCGCCGGCCGTCCCCGCCGGGACCGCAGCCGGCTACCGCGCCGGCCGCACCCTGCCGCTGCGCGTCGAGCTGGTCCGCCAGCTCAAGCGGCGGCGCACCCTCGTCATGGGCGCGGTCCTCGCCCTGCTGCCGTTCGTGCTGGTGACCGCCTTCGCGATCGGCGGCGAACCCGAGGGCCGCAACACCCGGATCAACCTGATGGACACGGCCACCGCGTCCGGGGCCAACTTCGCCGCCGTCAGCCTCTTCGTGTCGGCAGGCTTCCTGCTGGTCATCCCGGTCGCCCTGTTCTGCGGGGACACCGTCGCCTCCGAGGCCGGCTGGTCCTCCCTGCGCTATCTGCTCGCCGCGCCCGTGCCCCGGATGCGGCTGCTGTGGTCCAAGCTGATCGTCGGACTGGGCCTGAGCCTCGCCGCGATGGTGCTGCTGCCGGTGGTGGCGCTCGCCGTCGGCACCGTCGCCTACGGCTGGGGCCCGCTGCACATCCCCACCGGCGGCACGCTCGACGCGGGCACCGCCGCCGGGCGGCTCGTGGTGATCGTCGCGTATCTCTTCGTGTCGCAACTGGTCACCGCCGCACTGGCGTTCTGGCTGTCCACCCGTACCGACGCCCCGCTGGGCGCGGTCGGCGGAGCCGTCGGCCTGACCATCGTCGGCAACGTCCTGGACGCCGTCACCGCCCTCGGCGACTGGCGGCACTTCCTGCCCGCCCACTGGCAGTTCGCCTGGGCGGACGCCGTCCAGCCCACCCCGGAGTGGTCCGGCATGATCCAGGGCGCGTCGGTGTCCGTGACGTACGCGCTCGTGCTGTTCGCACTGGCGTTCCGCGGGTTCGCGCGCAAGGACGTGGTGTCCTGACCCCCGGGGCCGTGTGACGGGGACGCGGCCGACCGGGTGAACCTGCGCAACCGATTCCGTGCGACAGGGTTGGAGAGGGAGACAGGCCACAGGGCAGCCGGGGCCGTGACGCGCGGCCTCGGCCGCCTCTGACCGTGCCGGGGCCGGCCTCCCGATCTTCAAGCAGGAAGACAACCACATTGCGACAGACCCTGAGCAGGGGAGTGTTCGCGGCGGCCGCTGCCGCCACGGGCATTCTGTCCCTGTACGGAACCCCCGCCCTCGCCGACTCGTTCGCGGGGGGCGGTGCCGAGGATTCTCCCGGTGTGCTGTCCGGGAACAACGTGCAGGCGCCGGTCCACGTGCCGGTGAACGCCTGCGGCAACACCGTCACCGCCGTGGGCGCCTTCAACAGCGCGTCCGACAACACGTGCGTCAACGAGTCCGGCGGCCACGGTGAGAAGGCCGGCGGCGCGCACGCGTCCGGCGGCGCCAAGGGCTCGCCCGGCGTGATCTCCGGGAACAACGTGCAGGCGCCCGTCCACGCCCCCGTCAACGCCTGCGGCAACAACGTCACCATCGGCGGCGCGTTCAACAGCGCCTCCGACAACACCTGCGTCAACGTCTCCGAGGGCTCGCACGGCGAGAAGAAGTCCTCGGACCGCTCGGCGCACTCCCACCACGAGGCCTCCTCGGGAGCCTCGCACTCCGAGAGCGGCGGGGCCCACGCGGTCGGTGCCGCCAAGGGCTCGCCCGGTGTGCTGTCCGGGAACCTCATCCAGGCGCCGATCCACCTGCCGGTGAACGCCTGCGGCAACAGCCTGAACCTCGTGGGCCTGTTCAACGAGGCGAGCGACAACACCTGCGTCAACGACTCCGGCCACCGCCACGAGGAGAAGGAGCCGGAGAAGACGCCCGAGAAGGACAAGCCCGAGCCGCCCGTCAAGGTGAAGACGCCGCCTACGCCCGTCGAGCCGCCGGCCGTCCACACCCCGGACGGCCCGCCGCACCTCGCCGAGACCGGCGCCGACGGCCTGATGGCCGCCTCCGCCGCCGGAGCCGTGCTGCTCACCGGCGGGGCCGTGCTGTACCGCCGCGGCCGCGTCGGCGCCCGCCGCTGACGGCCCCGCGGACACCGGGCCCACCCCACCCGAAGTCCGCGCCCCGGCACGAAGCGTCCCCCGGACCACCCGGTCCGGGGGACGCTTCGTCGTACGGTCCGTCAGCCGCGCACCGGGGCCGGCGTGCCCCCGCGGCCGGCGCCCGCGGGCACCGGCACGCTCCCGCGCACCGGGGCCGCGCGCAGCCGCCTGCGCACCCCCTGCACCAGCGTCGACGCCGTGAACGTCGCACCGTGCACGAACCGCATCGCCGGACCGAACCCGGACGCCGTCACCAGACCCGCCAGGAACAGCCCGGGGTAGGACGACTCGAAGCCCCGGTCCAGCACCGGCGACCCGTCGGGCAGCGCCGTCATCGCGCCGCGCAGCTCCGCCGACAGCAGCCCCAGCCGGTCGCGGTGCGCCTTGAACCCGGTGGCGGCGATGACGTGCTCCGTCTCCATCGTGCGGCGCGCGCCCGACAGGTCGGCCAGTTCCAGCCGCAGCCCGCCCGGCACCGCGGCCGCCGCCGTCACCTCGTGTCCCGGCAGCAGGTCCACCGCGCGCTCCACCCGCTCGCGCACCCACCAGGCGCCCGCAGGCCCGAGCGCCGTCGCCGCGATCCGCGTCCGGGTCGCCTCCGGCAGCCGCCGGTACAGCCCCGGCCGCTCCGAGTAGAACCAGTTCCGCCACCCCGGGCCCAGACCGCTGTGCGGCGAGCGCAGCGACTGCCACCACGGGCGCTCCCACGGCGGCGGCACGTCGTTCCAGCGCAGCCGCTCCGCCCGCGCCAGCACCCGCACCCGCGTGCCCTGCTCGGCGAGCAGCGCCGCCGTCTCCAGCGCCGCCTGACCCCCGCCGATCACGGTGACGTCCTTGCCCTGGAAGGGCCCCAGGTCGCTGTGGTGGCTGCTGTGCGTCACCAGCGTCGGGTGCAGCCCGCGCAGCGCCGAAGGCACCTCGATGAACGGCATCACGCCCACCGCGAGCGCCACCGTCCGCGCGTGCAGCACCTCCCCGTCCTCGGCGACCGCGCTGAAGCCCTCGGGGCCCGACGACACCCGCGCGATCATCCGCTTGTCCACCTCGGGCACGGCGTTGCGCGCGAACCACAGCCCGTACGAGGCGAAGTCCTCCACCGGGATCGGATGCGCGTGACGGGCCGTCAGGCCCCGCTCGGCGCAGTACGCGTCGAGCCGCCAGCGTCCCGCCGGGTCGGACAGGTTGGACGCCCACGGCTCCGACTTCAGGAACATCCCGGCCGGCATGTGGTCCCGCCAGGACGCCATGGGCCGGCCGAAGACGCGCAGGGTCAGTCCGGCGGCCGCCGCGTGCGACGCGATCGACAGACCGTACGGACCCGCGCCCACCACCAGAAGGTCGTACATCATCAGCTGCTCGCTTTCTCGTTGTCGGTCGTCAGGGAGGGCGTGTGAGCTGTGGGCGCCGGGCGCTGCGCCGGCACCTCGGCCCCGGCGCCGAGCCGCCGGCGCAGCCGGCCGGACACATGACGGGCCCACAGCGCCCACATCGCGAGGCCCGGTGCGCGGTCGTCGCCCGCCCACCAGGCCAGTTCGCGCCCGCCGGGCGCGGGACGCAGCGCGGCGAGGGGCGCGTAGTTCTCCACCACGAACGCCCTGCCGGTCACCGGATCGCCGTCCGGCAGCGGACGCTCCGTCAGGTCCGCGTGCAGCGCCCGTACGACGTCCAGGCCGGCGCTGTCGGTGAACAGCCGGAACTGGGCGCCGGGGCGCGGGTTGAAGTCGAGGAGGTGGTAGCGGCCGGTGGTGCCGCAGCGGCGGAAGTCCAGGTCGAGGATCCCGCGGTAGCCCAGCTCCCCGGTGATGCGCTCGGCCAGCGCGACCACCTCCGAGTTGGGCGTCCAGCGGCCCACCGCCGTCAGTCCCGCGCCGCGCGGCCAGGACAGGTGCTTGCGGCCCGGCCCGCCCGCGCGCACGACGCCCGTGCGGTCGGCGTAGCCGTGGAAGAACCAGTCCCGGTCCGTGCCGGGCGGCAGATACGCCTGGAGCAGCAGCGGGCTGCCCGCCTCCGCGGTGCGCGCGTGCAGCTCCCGCGCCTCGCGGGCGGTGTGCAGCACCTGGGTGCTGCGCAGCCCGGAGCCCGCCGCGAGCAGCCAGGGGCGGCTCCACTTGGCGACCACCGGCAGCCCGAGCCGCACCGCGTCCTCGGCGGCCCGTGAGGGGGTGTCCGGGACCTCCGTGCGCGGGTGCGGCACGCCCACCGACGCGCACACGGCGGCCAGTTCGGCCTTGTCCGCGACGCGTTCGGGCAGCGCGGACGGCATCACCGGCAGCAGGTAGGAGCCGGTGAGCTCCTCGCGCAGCCGGGCCGTGGCGATGGCGGTGGCGTCGTCCATCGGCACCAGCACCGCCGGACGGCCCACCTGGGCGGCGACCCCGCGCAGCACCGCGCGCACCTCGTCCGTGGACGCGTCCGGGGACGGCGGGGTGTGCAGCCGGCGCACAAAGCGCGAACGGGCCACGGGACTTCCCGTGCAGTCGGCGACGACATGCACGTCCACCCCCGCCCGGCCGAGCGAGCGGACGGCGCCCAGGGTGCCGTGGTGAAAGGGATTCCGGTCGATCCGCAGCACGACCGCGGGAACCCGGGTGTCAAGCAAGGACACGCATTCTCACTTTCCTCTGGCGCCGTCTCACCCACACGGACGAGAACGGCACTCGAAAGCCGCAACGACAGTGGCACTGTCGTATTTCGTATGGCTGACTTCATATGACTGTTCGTCAACAGCGAGGCATCAGGCAGCAGGCGGACGCGAGCGAGAAGAGGAGCAGCCAATGGCCCCACAGCACAGGCGGGCCCGGGCCCGCGCCCTGGCCGTGGGCGCGGCGGCGGTCGCCGTGTCGGCCGCCCTGGCGGCGGGCCCCGTGGCCGGCGCAGCGCCCATGGACGACGCGGGAGCCGCGCTGCCGGGCCCCACCGGGCGCCCCACGCCGGCCGCGGGAGCCCAGCCCGCACCGGGCGCCGAGCCCGCCACGTCGGCCTTCCCCACACCCGACGTCGACGTCCCCGCCGTGTCCGTGCCGGAGCTGCCCTCCGTCGCGGAACTGCGGCCGCCCTCCGTGCCCGCCCCCGCGCAGGGCGTGCCGCCGTTCGGCGCCTTCCTTGCGTCCGACGCGCGCGGCGTGGAGCGGATGGAGCAGCTCAGCCGCTGGCTCGGCGGCGCCGAACTGCGCGTCGGCCACACCTACCTGCCCGGCAACCACTGGAGGGACATCGAGGGCGACGTCGGCTTCCTCGAGGCGTGGGCGCGCTGGCGCAACGCCGACGACAAACGGATGCTCGTCCTCAACGTCCCGCTCCAGGAGCGCAACGAGGCGGGCGTGCCCGACGGGGAGGTCCGCGAGCTGCTGCGGCGCGGCGCGGCCGGCGAGTTCGACCACCACTTCCGCGCCCTCGCCGAGCGGCTCGTCGAGCTGAAGATCCCCGACACCGTCCTGGTCCTGGGCTGGGAGATGAACGGCATCACCTACACCCACCGCTGCGGACCCGACCCGGAGAACTGGAAGAAGTACTGGAACCGCATCGTCACCACGATGCGTTCCGTCCCCGGCCAGGAATTCCGGTTCGAGTTCACGCCCAACCGGGGCCGTGACGCCGTGCCGTGGACGGAGTGCTATCCCGGCGACGACACCGTCGACATCATCGGAATGGACTCCTACGACCAGCCGCGCGGAATGTCCTTCGACGAACAGGTGAAGGAACCGTACGGACTTCAGGCGCACGTCGATTTCGCCAAGGCGCACAAAAAGCCCATCGCCTATCCGGAGTGGGGGCTCTTCCGCAACGGCGACAATCCCGAGTACATGCGCCGCATGCTCGCCTGGATGCAGCAGCACCGGCCGCTCTACCACACGCTCACCGACTACTGCCCGCACGGCGTCTGGCAGTGCGACGACAACCCGGACTCCTCCCGCGTCTTCCGCGACGCCCTGTGGGGCCGCACACCCGAGGACCCGCAGACCCCGGCGCCCGCCGAGCCGCCCGCGGGACCGGAGCTGCCGGACCACTGCATGCCGCTGGACCTCGGACGCTGGGTGGAGCACTGGCTCGGCGGGAGGCTGTGCCTGCGCCTCGACTGGTGGTCGCGCACCGGGTGACGCCGGGACCGTCCCGGCCCGGCCCACCGCCGTCACCGCGGCACGTCGGCGGCGGAGGCCGGACCGGGCACGGAGGCGCTGGGCGCAGGTTCCCCGCCGTGGCCGCCGCGGCGGGGCCGGGCCAGCAGCGCCAGACCGCCCAGCAGCCCGCCCGCGCTCGCACCGACCAGGGCGGTCACCGCGGGCGACGCGGAGGCGGGCGCGGACGGCTTCACCGCGCGGGAGAACTGCACCAGCCGGACCCGGGTGCTGTCCTTGGTGTCCTCCGCGTGCCGGGTCAGCGCCCGCGCCACCGCGTTCGCCATGTCGACGGCCGTACCGGGACGCTCGGAGACGGCCGTGACGGACACCATCGGCGCGTCCGGCGAGGTCGCCGTGCGCACGCTGTCCCGCAGGGTGCGCACCGGCACACCGGCCCACACCTGAGCGTCCCCCAGCACAGCGAGCTGGGTGGCCACCCGCCCGTAGGCCTGCGCGAAACCGCGCGCGGACTCCGGGGTGGCCTGGTCGGTGGGGACGGCCACGACGTAACTGGTGGCCGTGTACTCGGCAGGGGTGAGCAGGCCGTACGCGCCGCCGGACAGACCGCCGAGCAGCGTGCCCGCCACCAGCGCGGACCAGGCCGGCAGCCTTCTGACACGGTCCAGGGACGGAAGACGCAGACGGGTCGGGGTGTCGGTCATGAGGACGGTGCTTCCTTGACGTGGAGGGACGGGGAGGGGCCGGCCACGGCGGCCGCGTACACGTCCATGAGGCGGGCCGAGCTGCGGGTGATGCTGTAGTGGCGGGCGGCCTCGGCGGCCGTGCGCGGCGCCGGGCCCGCCGCGCGGACCTCGGCGATCGCGCGGGCGTACTCCTCCGGGCCGCCGCGCACCCGCCGCGCGCCGGCCGAGGCGTCCGGCGGCAGGTCCTCGATCGCCGGGCAGGACCCGTGCAGCACGGGCAGCCCGGCCGCCAGGGCCTCCACCGCCGCCAGGCCGAACGCCTCCTCCGTGGACGGGGACGCGAACAGGTCCATCGCCGAGGTGAGGGAGGGCAGGTCGGGGCCGGGGGAGCCGTCGGGCACGGCGGGCCGCTCCCCGGTGAACAGCACCCGTCCGGACACCCCGGCCTCGTGGGCGGTGCGGCGCAGCACGTGCTCCTCGGGGCCGCCGCCCACCAGCAGCAGCCAGCAGTCCTCCGGCAGCCGCGCCAGCGCCCGCACCAGCACGTCGAACCGTTTGCCGGGGGCGAGCCGGCCCACCCCGCCGACGACGAACGCGCCGTCCGGCAGCCCGAGCCGCCTGCGGGTGCGCTCCCGCCGCTCCGGGTCGAAGCGGAAGCGGTCCAGCTCGATGCCGTTCGGCACCACCTCGATCCGGGGAGCGGGCACCCCCCACCGCTTCAGCCGGTCCGCCACCGTCGGGGACACGGCGACCGTCGCCGACCCGAGCCGTTCGCTCGCCAGGTACAGCGCCCGCACGCCCTGGGTGAGCGCGCGCCCCTCCATCTGGGAGTCGCCCAGCGAGTGCTCGGTCGCCACGACCGCCCGCACCCCCGCCATCCGCGCGGCGAGGCGGCCGTACACGCAGGCCCGGTAGAGGTGGGTGTGCACCAGGTCGTAGCCGCCGGAGCGGATCACCCGGACCAGACGCGGCAGCACGCCCACGTCGCGGTTGCCCGCCATGCCCAGGTGCAGCACCCGCACCCCGTCGGAGCGCAGGCCCTCGGCGACCGGACCCGGGTTGGTGAGCGTCACCACGTCGCAGTCGACGGGCAGGTGACGCAGCAGCAGCCGCAGCTGCTGTTCGGCGCCGCCCACGCCGAGACCGGTGATGATGTGCAGGGCCCTCATCTCACACGCCCTCCACCGGACGGCGGCGCCAGCGGTGCAGCCGCAGCTTCAGATGCAGCCGCCACGCCGTGTCGTTCTGCCCGACGTGCGCCCGCGGCAGCGCGTGCGGACCGGTCAGCGGGCCGGGGTCGATGGCGCAGGCGTACCGGTAACCGGCCTTCCGCACGGCTTCGACGGCGCGCGCGTCGACCGTGCCGTACGGGTAGCAGAAGCCGTCCGCCTCGGCGCCGGTCAGCTCGGCCAGCCGGGCGCGGCTCTCCGTCACCTCGGCGGCGAGCACCGTGTCGTCGGCGCGGGTCAGGTCCACGTGCGTCAGCCCGTGCGAGCCGATCTCCACGCCCTCCCCGGCGGCGCGCCGGATGCCGTCCGCGTCCAGCAGCGGCTTGCGCGGGCCCAGCGGGTCCCAGGCGTTGTCGCCGCCGAGCCGCCCCGGCAGCACGAACAGGGTCGCGTTGAACCGGAACCGCCGCAGCAGCGGCAGGGCGCCGGTGAGGAAGTCGGTGTAGCCGTCG
The DNA here is from genome assembly GCA_014656175.1 of Streptomyces werraensis. Lineage (GTDB taxonomy): Bacteria > Actinomycetota > Actinomycetes > Streptomycetales > Streptomycetaceae > Streptomyces > Streptomyces werraensis. Next base: position 837,225 of record BNBX01000001.1, on the reverse strand, counting down.
TCGAAGGTCAGGCCGACCAGGTCCCCGCCCTCACCGCGGGCGCGCGCGTCCAGCAGCTCCGCCACGGACACGCCCCGCAGCCCGCGCCGGCGCAGCCAGGTCAGCTGGTGCTCCAGCCGGTCGGGCGTGACAGTGACGCGGTAGGGGTCGTCGGAGCAGTCGCCCACCGAGTGGTACATCGCCACCCAGGGCACGGGCGCCGGGCGGCGCGCCGACGGGGGCCGGTCGGCGAGCGGGGATTCAACGGGTGCGGCCATGTGTGAGCCTTCGTGTGACGGTACGGACGGAGCGCCGCGCGGTCGCGGCGCCCACGCCCAGGGCGGACAGGGCGATCGGGACGAAGACGGCGGTGACGGCGAGGCAGCCGGCCGCGAGCGCCGCCACGGGTGAGGCGAACCGGCCCGCGGCGAACACCCCGGCGGCGACCGCCAGGACGGAGGCGAGGACCGGCCGGCCCAGATCGGCGAGGACACGGCGGACGCCGACGGTGACGCCCGTGGCGTTGTCGGAGGGGGCGGCGCGCAGGCCGGTCAGCAGCAGGACGGCGGTGACGGTGATGCCGGCGGCGTTGGCCGCGGCGATCCCCGCGACGCCCCAACGGCCCACGGCGAGCGCGCCGATCAGGGACGTGGCGACGATGCCCACGCCCATCACGCCCAGCGGGTACCAGCGGGCGCGGCCCGCCGAGAAGTAGCAGCGGACCAGCGTGCCCACCAGGGTCTGGCCGAGCAGGCCGAGCGCGTACACCCGCATCACGTCCGCCGTCGCGGCGGTGTCGGTCGGGGTGAACGCCCCGCGCTGGAAGAGCAGCTCGATCATCTGCGGGGCGCAGGCGACCACCGCGCACATGCCCAGCAGCACCACGCAGGACGCCAGCACCAGGTCCCGCTGCACCCGGGCCCGGGCCCGCGCGGTGTCCCCGTCGGCCAGCGCCCGCGCCACCACCGGGAAGGTCACCGTGCACACCATCAGCGACAGCGTCATCGGGATCTGCGCGACCTTCTGCGCGTAGTTGAGGTGCGAGATCGCGCCCGCGGGCAGCGACGACGCCAGGAACCGCTCGACCAGCACCTGCGACTGCCGGCACAGCGCGAACAGCAGCACGGCGGCGATCAGCGTCAGCCGCACCGTCCGCTCCTCGTCCGCGGGACCGTCGACGGCGGCGGCCGGCGCGGGCGTACGGGAGGTGAGCTGCCGCCACAGCGACGGCAGTTGCACCGCCACCATCAGACAGCCGCCCACCGCGACCCCGGCCGCAGCCGCCCGCACCCCCCACTCGCCGCCGAAGGAGAACATCGTCGCGATGATCCCGGTGTTGTACGCGACGTAGATCGCCGCCGGGGCGAGGAAGCGGCGGTGCGCCCGCAGCGCGGCGCTGCAGTACCCGGCGAGCCCGAAGGCCAGCAGGCTGAGCGCGGTGAGCCGGGTGCAGTCCACGGCGAGCTGGGGGTCGGGCAGCCCGGGCGCCAGCACGGCCACCAGGTACGGCGCCCCGGCGGCGGCCAGCGCGGCCACCGCGGCGAACGCCAGGCACAGCCGCGGCAGCGTGGCCCGCACCAGCTCGCGCACCGGGTCGCCGGGGACGCCCCGTGCCCGCCGGGCCAGCGCCATGCTGAACGCCGGGATCAGCGCGATCGCCAGCCCGTCCTCGATCAGCAGCGTCGCCGCCATCTCCGGCACGGTCCACGCCACGAGAAACGCGTCGGTGTCGCTCCCCGCCCCGAACAGCCGCGCCAGCGACTGGTCCCGCACCAGCCCGAGCAGCGAGCCGGCGATCGACAGGGCGGCGGTGACCAGCGCGGCACGGGCGAGGAAACGGCGGGAGGGGTCCGGGTCACGCTGTCCCCGCGAACCGGGGGAGGGGCGCTCGCCCTGCGGGCGGTGAGCGTCGGCGGTGCGGGCCTTCGCACGGGCCGGGACGGGCTCCGTGCGGGGGCCGGGCGCGGTGCCCGTGGCCTGGGGAGGGAAGGACGTCATCGGGCCACCGCCTCCTCCACGCGGCCGGGGAGGGTGTCCTGGCGGGCCGCGTCCGTCGACGCCCGCTCCGCCAGTCCCCACCACGCCGTCAGGCCGAGGGCGACGCCGGTCAGAAGGGTCGACGGGCCGCCGATGTCGCCGTACACGTAGTCGACGAGCTGCCACAGCAGCAGGCCGCAGGCGACCAGCGCGCAGTCGAGACCGGACCCGTCGCGGCGTGCCCGCCCGAGCGTGCGCACCGCGCACAGCAGCAGCGCCAGCCAGCTCCCCACGAGCGCGCAGAAGCCGAGCAGCCCCTGCTCGCTGAGCACCAGCAGGTACATGCTGTGCGGGGAGAGCAGCGCCTGCTTGTGGTACGTCTCCCCGGCGCCCTCGATGTCGCTGCCCGAGGACAGCGCGAGCGTGGCGTGCCCGTCGCGGTACTCCGGGAAGTTCTTCAACCCCACCCCGGTCAGCGGCTGTTCGCGCCACATGCCGACGGCGGACGCCCACAGCGTGTACCGGTCGACCACGGACTGGTCGGGCGCGTCGGCGACCTGCGTGATGCTGTCGATCCGCTCCTGCAGCATCGCCGTACCCACCCCGAAGCCGCCCACGAGGACCACCCCCGCCGCCACCACGGCCGCCCCCGCCTTCAGCGCCCGCCGCAGTCCCGCTAGCGCGAGCTGCACCGCGCAGGTCAGGGCGGTCGCGATCCAGGCGCCCCGGCTGAAGGACACCGCCAGCGGCACCAGCAGCACCACCGCGCACCCGGCCGCCGCCGCCCGCTGCCACGACGGGGTGCGGCCCAGCGCCAGCCCGGTCGCGCAGACCACGCCGAGCGCCACCGCCGTGGCCATGCCCATCACGTCCTGCGCCCCGAAGGTGCCCACCGCGCGGACGGTCTCGCCCTGGTAGGAGGCGCCGGTCCCGGTGACGTACTGGTGCACGCCGACGGCCCCCTGCCACAGCGCGAGACCCACGAACGACCAGGCCAGCACACGGAAGTCGGCCCGCCCGCGCAGCAGCACCAGCATGGCCGCCGGGACCAGCACGAATACCTGCAGATAGCGGGCCGTCCCATCGAGCCCCGCCGCCGGCGAGGCCGCGCCCATGGCCGCGACCGCGACTCCCGCCACGGGCAGTCCCAGCACCACCGCCGCGCGCGGCGACAGCGGACGCCGCCGCTCCCGCAGCAGCAGGATCACGCAGTACCCCACCACCAGCGCGGACACCGCGTCGGCGGGCTGCGCGCCGTCGCCCGCGACGGGCAGGCCCAGCAGCGCGACCACCGCCACCAGGGGCAGCACCGGCGCGAACCGGGTGGCCCGGTGCGGCAGAGGCAGGGGGACGTGGCTCACCTGACGTCAGCTCCCCGTCGGACGGACCAGCGTGGCCGCCGTGCGCAGCAGGATGCAGACGTCCTGCCACAGCGACCAGTCGTCGATGTACGCGTTGTCGAAGCGGGCGCGGTCCTCGATCGAGGTGTCCCCGCGCAGCCCGTGGATCTGCGCGAGTCCGGTGATGCCGGTCCGCATCCGGTGCCGGGCCGCGTAACCCGGGTACGTCTCGCTGAACTGGGCTACGAAGAAGGGACGTTCGGGGCGCGGCCCGACCAGGCTCATGTCGCCGCGCAGCACGTTCCACAACTGGAGCAGCTCGTCCAGCGAGGTGCGGCGCAGCATCCGGCAGAAGCGGCGCATCTCGTGCTCGCCCGCCACGCTCCACCGGGTCGCCGACTCGTGCTCGTCGACCGGCCGGTGGGTGCGGAACTTCAGCAGCGTGAACGGCCTGCCGTCCCGCCCGATGCGCTCCTGACGGAACACCACCCCGGGCCCGTCGGTGAGCCGCAGCGTCACCGCGCACACCAGCAGCAGCGGGCTGACCAGCAGCAGCAGCGTCCCCGACACCAGGATGTCGAGCAGCCGCTTGCCCGCGCCGCCGGCCCGCACCGGCGCGAGGTCGAGCCGCCGGCAGGCGAACCCGGCCACCCGCTCCCGCGCCGGGTACGGCGCCGCGTCCGCCTCGACCTCCCACACCACGCACCCCGACGCGGCCAGCGACCGCAGCAGCGCGGCCTGTTCGGTCCGCACCGACGGGCCGACGGCGAGCACCGCCCGCACCCCGTTCTGGATGACCGCCCGCTCGACCTCCTGGTCGGTCCGCAGCACGGGGACGCCCCCCTCGGCGCCGTCCCCCTGCGTGGCGACGACCCCCACCGGCCGCACCCCGCTGCGGGGATGGCGCAGCACCGCGGCGGCCACGCGCTGCGCGGCCCCCGCGGGCCCGACGACGAGCGCCGCCCGCGGGCGGCGCAGCAGTGCGGCGCGCCGCCGCCCGTGCACCAGCGCGCGCAGCACGCCGGCCGCCGTCACCTGCACGGTGAACCCGGTCAGCACGGTGGTCACGGACAGCACGTCCCGCGGGTACAGCGCCGCCCACAGCGCGGCTGCGGCCAGCCAGGCCACCGCCACCCGCCCGCACACGGCGGGCAGTTCCTCCAGCAGCGCCGGCACCGGCGTCCGCCCGCCGCGCGGGCGCAGCAGCAGTGACGCCCCGGCCAGCAGGGCGAGCAGCAGCGAGGAGTGCCCGGCGGACGCCCACCAGGCGAGCAGGGCCGCCGCGCCGTCCGCGAGGAGCAGGGGGACGGGGGAGGCGGGACGGTCCGGGGGCCGTGCGGCGACCGGCCGGGAAGCGGTGCCGGAGCCGCGCGGGGGCATGACGGACACGGGTGAGGATCCGTGCTCCCGCGGTGCGACACCGGGGGAGGTCACGGTACGTTCGGCGGTCACGAGTGGATGGACTCCCTGTGCTCTGAGTGCTCGACGCGCTGTGTCGTCCGGTCGGCCTCGGCGCCGCCGGCGGCCGGCCGGGGCGCGTGCGCCACGGAGCCGGCCGGGCGGGCACCGAGCAGATCGCGGTAGACGCCGGCGACCGCCTTCGCGGTGTGCCGCACGTCGTGGAGGGACAGCACATGGCGGCGGGCCCGGTCGCCGAGGGAGGCGCGCAGCGGCGGGTCGAGCAGCAGCGCGGCCACGGTCCGGGCGAGCGCCCGCGGGTCCTCCGGCGGCACCAGGCAGCGGTCGGCCAGCGACGGCGGCAGGCTCTCGCGTGCCCCGTCGACGTCCGCGACCACCACGGGCCGCGCGCACGCCATCGCCTCCAGCGGGGCCAGCGCCATCCCCTCCCAGCGGGACGGCAGGACGACGAGGTCGGCGGCCTGGTACCAGGGCGCCGCGTCCGTCACGGCCCCGGCGAACACCACGGAGCGCGGCGCGGCGGCCCGCAGCCGCTCACCGTCGGGCCCGTCGCCGACCAGCACGAGCCGCGCCCCGGGCACCTGCCGCCGTACGGCGTCCCAGGCGCGCAGCAGGACGTCCTGCCCCTTCTGCCGGCACAGCCGCCCCACGCACACGACGAGCGGCGCGTCCGCGTCCAGGCCGTACCGGGCGGCGAGCTGGGCCCTGACCGGGTCCGTGTCCTCCGCGGGCCGGAAACGCTCCGGGTCGATGCCGTTGGGCACGACGGTCCACCGGCCGCGGATCCCGGCGGCCGCCCCGGTGTCCCGCTCCGCCTCGCTCACGCAGATCACCCGGGAGGCCCAGCGCGCCGCCCACCTCTCCCAGCGCAGGGCGAGCGCGGCCGTGCTCCCGCCGACCGCCTCGAACGACCAGGCGTGCGGCTGGAACACGGTCGGGATGCGCCCGCGCACGGCGAGCCGCCCGGCCAGCCCCGCCTTCGCGCTGTGCGCGTGCACGAGGTCCGGCCGCACATGACTGATGGCGTCGCTGAGCTGCCGTACCTCCCGCACCAGCGAGGGACCGGGCGCGCGGGTCGCCTCCCAGGTGCGGACGTGCGCGCCGAGGGAGCGCAGCCGGGCGGCGAGAGGGCTGTCCGGGCAGACGGCGGCGACGTCCATGCCGTCCGCCAGCTGCGCCCGCACCAGGTCGGTCACGACCCGGGCGACGCCTCCGTCCACGGGCTGGGTGAGGTGCAGGACCCGCGGCCGGCGGCCGGACGGTGTCAGGTCCGCGGGCACGGCTTCCTCGCTCACCCAGGTGTGGGGAGGGCGGGACGGCACCGTCACGGCCGTGCGTCCACGGCAGCGAAGAGCACGCCGGCCCACGCCGCGTCCCGCTCGGAGGTGAGGCGGAGGGACGCCTGGTCACCGGCGCGCGTGAGGCGCCCGCCGAGGTCGAACACGTCGGAGTCGTAGCCGAGGGTGTTGGCGTACGCGGGCACGCGCGAGGAGGGCGCGTCCGCCGGGCCGGAGATGGTGGAGTTCAGCACGTCGTCGGCGGGGTTGGCGTCGTTGCCGAGCGCGGTGGCGGTGTCGCCCGCGGTCAGGACGAGGGAGTCGCCGGCGGTACCGCGGTCGCCGTTGTAGGCCACCATGCCCATCCGGCCCCCGGCGGCCGCGGGGAACGGCAGGTCGCGCAGCGCCAAGGTCGCGCCCGAGTCACCGCTCAGCGGGGCGAAGCCGTCCCACACGGACAGGTGCCGCAGCGGCTCGGCGGCGTTCTCGTACGCCACCACCAGCGTCCAGCCGCCCCAGGCGCCGGCCGTCGACCGTCCGCCGGCCACATTGACCTGCGCGACCGTGTAGAGCCCGGTCCCACTGTCCCGCACCAGCCGCGTCACGTCGGCGGAGGCCTGGAAGGCGTCCATGCCGCCCGCCACACGGTGCCCGACGACGGTGTCGGCCAGCAGTTCCTTGTAGTTGCCGCCCGGCTCGGCGATCAGCACGCGCTCGTTGTCCTCGGCCGGCTTCTGCTCGCCGACGAGCAGGTTGCCGCCCCAGTACAGCCGCGCGTACGTCACCCGCGATCCCTGGGGCAGCCGCACCTCCCCCTGCGAGGAGTTGTACGTGTTGGGGTCGTCGTCGACGTCGACGTAGTGCATGTCGAAGTCGCCGTTCACTCCGGGCCGCGTGCCGCTCTGCACGGAGCGGCAGGAGGACGCCGAGGTCCGGCAGGTGGCGGAGGAGTTGGCCGCGCGCACGATGTTGCCGTGCTGAAGGGCCCGGTAGCGCTCGCCGAAGGGGAGTGCCTCCGCCTCCGGAGCCGGCGCGGAGGGCGCGGCGGTCGCGGCGACGGCGGTGGGGCCGCAGGGCGCCCAGAGCGCGGTCAGGGCGAGGACGCCCACCGTCGCACGGCGAAGCAGCTGACCCAGGGTTTGGCGCATGACCGTTCGGAGCCTTTCGGGAAAGGGTGGCGGCGGCACGGCAGCGGGGACGAGTGCGATGCGGCCGCCCAAGGAAGGTGCGTCGGAGCACCGCAACTCTAGTGACCAAACGGACAAATGCGGTGAAATTCGCCGCGAGGGTGGCAAGTGTGTTGGAATCGTGAAGCCGGGTTTGTCTGGCCCGCGGCCCCGCACACCGGCTCATCTGCCGGAACGCGCAGCAGGGTGACGGTGCCCGCACCGAAAGGCGTACGCCCGGTTGCGGGGTGTGGCGGGCGCTTCGACGGTGGGTCCAAGATCCGAAGCCCCGCGAAAGGACTCTCCATGCGCGCTCTGCCGGCCCGGCGCATCGCACTCGGCGCCCTGTGCGCCGCCCTCCTGGTCACCACCACCGGCCCGGCCGCCCTCGCGGCCGACTCCCACCCCGGACAGGACCCGGCGGCATCACTCGTCGCGCGGCTGCCGCAGACCGACACCGCCCGGACCGACCTGACCCCGGTCACCGACCTGGTCCGCGCGGTCCTCGCCGCCCCCGACGGCCGACTTCCCCTGGCAGAGGCCCAGCGGCTCGCGGCGGCCGCACGGGAGGCGGTCGCCCGGGCGGCCACCGACGACCCGTCGTCCACGTCGGTCACGGTGGTCAGCAACTCCTCGACCCTCGCCACCCCGGCTCTGCCCGGCGCCACGACCCCGACGACGGGCGTCCTGCTGCCCACGGCCGAGCAGGACACCACCCCGGCCGCCATCACGGACAGCACCCTGGGCGCCGTACGGGAGGCCTTGGACAACCTCCTGGACCTGCTGCTTCCGAAGTCGGAGCCGGCCGACGCGGACAGCGCGTCCACCGAGCCCAGCGGCACGTCGACGACGGAGACGGACGACACGAGCGCCACGGAGCCGGTGGACGGCGTCACCGCCGACGAGTCGGTCGATGCGGCGCTGACGTCGGCCGACGCGCTGCTGGCCCGGGTGGACGAACTGCTCGCCGCGCTGGTCGGCACCGACGCGCCGACCGCCACGACGCTGCCCGCTCCCGCGGCCCCGGCGACCCCCGCCGAGCCCGCTGCGGCACCGGGGCTGCTGCCCGCGCTCACCTCACTTCTGACACCGAATTCCTGAAACGCGATCGGAGGGTCAGACACTCCATCAGTTCATAGAATTCGTATGAGGACTCGGCAATCTTCGATTTCCCGGTTTCCGCTCCGGCCGGGAATCGTTGTGCACGGCGACAGAACCACTCCGGCGACTTGCGTTGCCGAAGAAAGGAACACGATGAAGTCCCTGAAGGCTGCCGCCGTCCTTGCCGGGTCCCTGATCGCCGCCGGTGTCGCCGCGCCCGCGTACGCCGACACCACCGACCTGGCGTCCACCGGCCTCGACACGGGCCTGCGCACCGCGGTTCCCTTCGAGCTGATGCCGCTGCACGAGTCGGACACGCTCGAGGCCGACCAGGAGTCGGTGATGGGCACCGCGAAGGAGGCCGCGGGCGTCGTGAACGAGGTCAAGCCGGTGCGCGGCGACGTGGGTCTGCACGCCTGAGCCCTTCTCACCTTCCAGCGGCATGTGGCCCCCGGTGCTTCACCGGGGGCCACATGTTTTCTCCGCTCCTGCGGAGAGGCGCAGCAAAGGAGCCCCGGGCGCGAGGCTACCGGGGCTCCTTGGGGCGCTACGACGGACGTGCGTAGACCGCTGAACTGCTACTTGTTCACGCAGTAGTTGCCGAATGCGGGGTTCAGGGCGCCGATGATGTTCACGGTGTTGCCGCACACGTTGATGGGCGCGTGGATCGGAACCTGGACCACATTGCCCGACACGACGCCGGGCGAGTGGACGGCCGCACCCTCGGCGCCCGAGTGGGCCGAGGCCAGACCGGCGCTGCCCAGAACCACGGCACCGGTGCCGAGAGCGATTGCGCCGACCTTCGCGATGTGAGACATCACGTTCTCCTTAGTGACTGGTTAAGCGCGGCAGCACGACTAGCGCCGCACGCACCGCTCAACGCGGGACGGCGGCCCGGGTCACGGGGTATGTCCAGGGATCACTCTTTGGCCCCCTATGAGTCGAACCGCGCCATGCGCTCACCTGGCCGTGGACCGTTTGGGGCGGTCACTCAAGGGCTTGACCTGCATCTTCACAAGAAACTTACGCATATGGGCGTTTCGGCTACCCAAAGCCGCAATGTTCGCTTACGTTAACAACCGTCAGTGACCAGCCCATAACGGGCTGTGTCCGCACGAGAAACGGAGAGGTAATGCGTAAGTTCCAGAAGGCTGCCGTTGTCGCGGCCATGCTCGGCAGCGTCAGCTTCCTCGGCGCCGGCGTGAGCCACGCCGGTGACAACCCGGGCTTCGAGCTCAACAGCGACCAGACGACCACCTGTGTCCAGGACCAGTCGGTCCAGTCGCTGATCGCCATCGACGACGTGACCGCCGGTGTCGGCGCGATCCTCGGCCTGGGCAACGCGTCCAACGCCGAGACCAACGCCGTGGCCTGCTCCTCGAACGTCGGCTGAACAGTCGCCGTCAGGTGAGCCGGGCGGGCTCCGGGTTCCGCGCCTTCGTGGCGCGGGCCCGGGCCCCCACGGCCCCTTCCCTCACTTCACGACCGTCAAGGAAAAGTCGATGTTCCAGTCGAAGAAGATCGCGGTGGCGGGCCTCCTCGGAAGCCTCGCGCTGATCGGTGCCGGTGCCGTCCAGGCCATCGGTGTGGAGAACCCGGGCAACTGCACCAAGGACGACAAGGGTGTGACTCGCTGCGTCCAGGTCAACGAGCACCACGTCACCGAACAGGACGGCCGGGTCCGCGTCGACAGCAAGGTGTCGCAGAGCTGCTCCGGCAAGGGCGAGGTCAGCTGCAGCAGCAGCTTCGTGGTCAAGGGCGAGCAGTCCTGACTGTGCGCAGACGCGCCTGTCTGTGCCGCTCGATCGTCGAATTGCCGGGCTGATTGTGTGAAATGGCGACAGCAGCCTGAAGTGCCTTTTTCCGCCATGTGAATACCGTTCGGCGTTTCGCTATCAATTGTCGCAAATGCCGCCCTATGTTGGGCGGCGATCAAGGCCGGCCCACCAGGGACCGGTTCACTTCCAGAATGGAGCAGTAATGCGCAAGTACCAGAAGGCCGCCGTCGTCGTCGCGATGCTGGGCAGCGTCAGCTTCCTCGGCTCCGGCATGAGCTTCGCCGGTGACAAGCCGGAGGTGGAGATCAACAACAGCCAGACCACCAAGTGCGTTCAGGACAGCTCGGTCCAGTCGCTGATCGCCATCGACGACATCAACCTCGCGGTCGGCATCCTGGGCCTCGGCAACGTCGAGAACGAGGAGACGAACGCCGTGAAGTGCGAGAGCAACCTCGCCCTCGGCGGCGAGTGACCACCCCTGGGTGAAGGGGCGGGCCCGGTGTCCGATCGCACGCGATCCGGATGCCGGGCCTTCTCCGTTTCGTTGGCCGTCCCGGCTTTCGTGGCGGCGCGCCGCACGGGGCAGCGGCGAGGTCGAGCGTTGAGGAGAAGGTGGATGCGCAAGTCGATGACCATCACGGTGATGGCAGGGGTTCTCGGTAGCTCCGTTCTGATCGGCTTCGGCGCCGTTCAGGCCGCCGCTGTCGAGAATCCCGGTAAGTGCACCAACGACGGCAAGGGATACGAGCGTTGCGTGGACGTGCGTAAGGAACGGATCACCGGCGAGGAGCGCGGGCCGATTCAGCTGGTCAACGACTTGGAGCAGTGCTCCGGGAGCGACGCGAAGGTGTCCTGCGCCGCCAGGGTCGTCGTCGCCGGCGCGAAGTCCTGACGCCTGCCGCGAC
>BNBX01000001.1:660120-826263 GCA_014656175.1 Streptomyces werraensis | reverse complement strand
ACGCCCGGCATCAGACCGAGGCGGGGCTGGGCATGGGGCACGGGATCTCGGGTGGTGTGCAGAACGGCAGGTCGCCGATGGGACGGTCGGTGCAGAACCGGGCGATCAGGTCGGCCGATTCCTGCCTCCTCTCGACCGTGACGAGGTGGTCCGCCTCCTTCACGGTCGTGAACAGCGCCCCCGGCATCGTCGCGGCGAGCTCCCGCCCCATCTGCGGGGTGCACAGGGTGTCGTACTCCCCGGTGAACACCAGCGTCGGTACGCGCGGCACGGGCAGCGGCCGGTAGGGGCCGTGGGTCATCAGCCTGATGTTGTGCTCGACCGCCTTGTCGATGTCGTCCGGCGTCTGGGTCGTGAACTGGCGCTGCAGCAGCCGGGCGACGGCCGCGTGCCTCCGGACCTTGCCGGCCTCCGGGTTCGACATGAACAGCCGCACCAGTCCGTCCGCGGCCTTTTCGATGTCACCCTGTTCCAGGGCCTGCGACAACTGCGGCACGGCCTCGCGGTAGAGCTCGGGCAGCCGGTTCGCCGCGGCCGCGAAGATGATGCGCCGGACCGACTGCGGATGGCGCTGCGCGAAACGCAGCCCCACGACCTCGCCGAAGCAGCCGCCGAACAGGTTCACCTCGGACACGCCGATCTCGGTGAGCATGTGCTGGACCGCGTCACCGAGGAAGTCGATGTCGTAGCGGGCCGGGAGGAAATCGGAACTGCCGTACCCAGGAAGATCCACTGTGATCAGCGTGCACAGCGGTGCCAGCCACTTCTCGTGGCTCTGCCAGGAGTACCGGTTCTGCGAGGACCCGCCGAGCAGTAGCAGCGGGGCGGTCTGCGGGGCGCTCTGGCGGACGATCCGGCAGGCGTACGCGAAACCCTGGAACTGCAGCTCTCGCTCCTCCGCCTCTCCCTGAGGCGAGACCGGTGGGACGAGCCCGGAGCCCCCTGTCCGGGGCGGGTCCTGGGCGGCGATGACGGCTGTGCGCATGAGCGGCTCCGGGAAGAACGGAACGATGGCTAACCGCCCCATGATTACCAGGAAACTCGCTATACGGGCGCAATCACTCAAATGCGGGCGATCCTGATCAAATCCTAAGTAGGTGGGGGGTGCTGGCCTGCCGGGCTGGAGAAAAAAGGGCCCGCGTGGGGGAGCGCACTCGCGCGCAAGCGCCCCTGTGGCGATGAGACCGCCCAGCCCGTCCGGACGGGCTGAGCGGTCCTTCGACGCTCGCGTCGTGGGCGTCGGCTAACGGACGACCACGTAGTCCCCGCCCGACGCCTTGGCGCCGGAGGTGGTGTTGCCGTAGTACACCCAGCGCCACGCGCCGGACCTGGTGGCCTTCACCGTGATCCTGAGGGCACCCGTCCTGTCGGACTTCACCTTCCTGACGGTGGTGTATGCCTTGGCGCCCGCCGCCTTGAACTGGAGGCTCACGGTGCGGCCCGCGTACCCCTGGTACGTGTGCGTGTCCCAGTTGGCCCGGGTGACCTTCCCGGTCACGGTGAGCGTCCTGCCCTTCAGGACCGGCTCGGGCGAGGCGTTGACGGTGACACGGGTGGCCCGCTTGACCTGGAGCGGGACCTTCACGTCGTCGATGTCGTGCTTGTCACCGGCGAGCCAGACGCGGCCGGCGGTCTTCCAGGCGCCCGCGTCCTCGTTGCCGAAGTCGCCATGGCGCGGATCGATGTACAGCCACTCCTCGTAGTCGCAGATGCCCTTCGCCCGGTTCACCACCTTGCAGTTGGAGCCGTCGATCGTGTTCCACAGCTGGTCGCCGGACTCGAGGCGGCCGCGGTAGGGGAACACGAACACCCCCGGGTCGTGCCTGAGCCTGGTCGTCATCCGGAAGGTCGCGTGCACCACGACCTCCTCCTTGACCCCGATCACGATCGGCTTCCCGCCGTTCACCTTGACGTTGCTGAAGGAGACGCCTCCCTCGGCCGCGCCCGCCGGCACCGCGGAGACCGCCGTGAACGCGATCGCGGCCCCGCCGGCCACCAACGCGCTCCCCATGGCCCTTCTCGTCCTCAAGTGCCCCTCCCTTTCCTCTGTGGCCCGCTGTGGTGTTCAGCGGCTGATCAGGGGACTTGGGAGCGTGGTGCGGGGTTGTGCGCGCGGCGGCAACGATTCGATCACCGGGCGCGCCTCGGGCAGCAGGCGCAGTCGGACTACTCGCTCAGTCCCACGAGGCACCACCCACGCCGGTCTGCTTCGGGAGCGTGCGGGAACTGGCCGCGAGCTGGGAGCGCGCACGCCCTCATCCCGACCGGATACGGGAGCCCTTCGCCCAGCATGCCGCCGTCCCGGCGGCTGGGTCCATGACTTCGACGCGTTCGTGGACCTGCTGACCCAGTGGGGAGACGTCCTGACCGAGCGTACCGACCTTGCCGGCGTCACACGCAGCGCGCCGAACAGGGGGAAGGCCCTCCCTACGGGAAGGCGGACACTGGAGCCCTCGGCTGGATTCGAACCTGCGGCCAGCGCCAGGCAGGCGCTTGGCCTCTCTGCCTTGTGCGAAGCGGCCACGAAGCAGCCTCACTCGCGTTTGCGCAGGTGAGGCTTGGTTTGCGCCCCCGGCAGGACTCGAACCTGCGGCCAAGCGCTTAGAAGGCGCCTGCTCTATCCACTGAGCTACGGGGGCCGGGTGTGGTGGCCTGTCGTCGTGGTGCCCTGGTGGGGGCCTGTCCTTGACGTTGCCGGAGACAAGGATAGGGCTCCCGCATCCTTGTCCCTGTCGCCTCGCCTCCGTGGCTCGATGTGGAGGTTCGGTGAAGCGGTCCTGATAATCGCAGGCAGGTACGAATCGTGCACTCGTTTTGGCCTCTGGCGCATCGGGTGTTGTGCACTCGTTATGCCTCGGCTGTGCCCGCGTCGCAGACGTCCCTTCCATCCGCTTGTGTCCTGTCGGCGCGCAGACGTGCCCATATGCTTCATAATCACCCTTAAATTGGGCATTCTTCGCATGTGGTGACCTTGGACGTACGGCCTCAGCTGCTCGACGCACTCTCCGCCCTGCGCGACCGTGTCGCCGCCGCACGCTTTCCGCTGCCCCTCGCCGGGGCCGCCCGCGCGCGTGCCAACCGCGACGAACTGCTCGCCCAGCTGGACGACTACCTGGTGCCGCGGCTGAGAGACCCCGGGGCGCCGCTGCTGGCCGTCGTCGGGGGATCCACCGGGGCGGGGAAGTCCACGCTGGTGAACTCGCTCGTGGGCCGGCGCGTCAGCGAGGCGGGGGTGCTGCGGCCGACGACACGGACGCCGGTGCTCGTCTGCCACCCGGAGGACCACCACTGGTTCAGCGGGATGCGCGTACTGCCCGACCTCACCCGCGTCTGGGTGCCCCACCACCAGGACCCCGCCGACGATCTGCTGCTGCCCGGCGAGGACCCCGCGCGCGTCCTGCGCGTCGAGACCGCCGACACCCTGCCACCCGGCCTCGCCCTCCTCGACGCGCCCGACATCGACTCGCTGGTCTCCGACAACCGGATCCTCGCCGCCGAGCTCATCAACGCCGCCGACATCTGGATCATGGTCACCACCGCTGCCCGCTACGCCGACGCCGTCCCCTGGTACATGCTGCGCACCGCCAAGGAGTACGACGTCAGCCTGGTCACGGTGCTCGACCGGGTGCCGCACCAGGTGGTCTCCGAGGTGTCACGGCAGTACGGCGCCCTCCTCACCAAGGCCGGGCTCGGCGACGTACCCCGGTTCACCGTGCCCGAGCTGCCCGAGTCCGCCTGGGGCGGCGGGCTGCTGCCCGGCACCGCCGTCGCCGCGCTGCGCACCTGGCTCGTCCACCAGACGCTCGACCCGGCCGCCCGCCAGCACGTCATGGCCCGCACCGCGTACGGCATCCTCGACTCGCTCAACGCCCGGCTGCCCGAGCTGGCCGGCGCCGCCGCCGCCCAGTACGCCGCGGCGCTGCGCCTCACCTCCGCCGTGGAGACCGCGTACGACAGCGAGCACTCGCGGGTGCGGGGACGGCTGCAGGCCGGGGCCGTGCTCGCCGGGGACGCCCTCAAGCGGTGGCGCGCCTTCCCCCTCGACTGCACCCCCGGCGAGCTGCTCGACACGCTCGTGGAGAGCCTCGGCGCGCTCCTGCTGTGCGCCGTCGCCGCTGCCGACGAACGCGTCGACGAGGCCTGGCGGCGCGAGCCCGCCGCCGAAGCGCCCGAGCTCGCCGCCCGCGACGGCGCCTCCGAGAGCGTCGAGCATCGCATCGGCCTAGCCGTGCGGCGCTGGCGGCGCGAGCTGGAGGAGCTGGCCGAGGAGGAGGTGCGCGAGCTGGAGCGGGGCGTCGCGCCCGATCCCGAGACGGTCACCGCCCTCGTCGCCACGGTCCTGCTCGGCGGCCGCCGCGCCCGGACCGCCGGGGAGACCCTCGCGGAGCGGATCGGCGCCCACGGCGCGCTGCGCCTGCGCGACCGCGGCGGACGGCTCCTCGTCGCCCACGTGGACCGGATCATGCACGCCGAACGCGAACGCCGGCTCGCCCCGATCGACACGCTCGAGGTGCACGCGGAACCCCAGCCGGAACTCATCGCCGCGTTGTCCGTACTGCAGAAGGAGAGGTGACCGGTGACCGCCGTCACTGACCAGGACCACACCGAGCACCCCGATCGTGACACCGAGGACCGGTCCCGCGAGGACGCGGCCGGCGCCTGGGACGACGGGCTGATCGCACGCCGGGTGAACGGCACCACGGGCGGCGCCACCGCGGGGACCTCCTCGGTGGAACGGCCCGCCGTGGCGGAACCCCGCGCCTCCACACCGCAGAAGGTGGTCCCCCTGTCGTACGACCCGCAGCTCGCCTCCCGTCTGGACGCGCTGCGCGAGCTGGTGGGGCTGAGCCGCGCACGCCTCGACAACCGCACCCTCTCCCAGGCGGGACGCGTGCTGGACGAGGCCGCCGCGCGGCGCCGGCTCTCCGGGCAGCACACCGTCGTCGCCATCGCGGGCGCCACCGGCAGCGGCAAGTCGCAGCTGTTCAACACGCTGGCCGGGGTGCCGATCTCCGAGACCGGCGTACGGCGTCCCACCACCGCCGCCCCCATCGCGTGCAGCTGGAGCGACGGCGCCGCCGGCCTCATCGAGCGCCTCGGCATCCCGCCCCGGCTGCGCCGCCGCCCCCTCCAGGCCATGACCGACGCCGACGAACGGCTGCGCGGACTCGTCCTCGTCGACCTGCCCGACCACGACTCGGCGGCCGTGGAGCACCGCGAACAGGTGGACCGGGTGCTGGGGCTGGTCGACGCGGTGATCTGGGTCGTCGACCCGGAGAAGTACGCCGACGCCATGCTGCACGAGCGCTACCTGCGGCCCATGGCGGCCCACGCCGAGGTCATGTTCGTCGTCCTCAACCAGATCGACCGCCTGCCCGGCGACGCCGCCGAACAGGTCCTCGACGACCTGCGGCGGCTCCTCGACGAGGACGGCATCGTGCTGGGCGAGTACGGCGAACCCGGCACGACCGTGCTCGCCCTGTCGGCGCTCACCGGGGACGGGGTGGGCGACCTGCGCGAGGCGCTCGCCCGGTTCGTGGCCGAACGCGGGGCGCCCGCCCGCCGGATCTCCGCCGACGTCGACATCACCGCCGCCCGCCTGTGGCCCGCCTACGCGACGCGCCGGCGCACCGGGCTGAGCGAGGAGGCCCGGGAGGAGTTCTCCGACCGGCTCGCGGACGCCGTGGGCGCCACCGCGGCGGGCGAGGCGGCCGAACGCGCCTGGCTGCGCAACGCCAACCGCGCCTGCGGCACCCCCTGGCTGCGGCTGTGGCGCTGGTGCCAGGCGCGGCGCGAGCCCACCACCGGCAGGGTTCCGCTGGGCGGCCGGCCCGACGAGGAGGTCACCGCACGGCAGCGCGTGGAGCAGGCGGTCCGCACGGTGGCCGACCGTGCCTCGGCCGGACTTCCCACGCCCTGGGCGCAGGCGGTGCGCGAGGCGGCGGTGCGCGGGTCGCAGGGGCTGCCGGAGGCGCTCGACGAACTGGCCGTACGGGCCGGACTGCCGCCGGGGCGGCCGCCGCGGCCGGGGTGGTGGCCGGTGGCCGTGCTCGCCCAGGCGTCCATGACCGTCCTGCAGTTCGTGGGCGGTCTGTGGCTGCTCGGGCAGATCATCGGCGTCATGGCGCCGAACCTGGGTGTGCCGGTGCTGCTGATGGTCATCGGGATCGTGGGCGGGCCGCTCGTCGAGTGGAGCTGCAGGATGGCCGCGCGGGGGCCGGCCCGGCGGTACGGACTGGAGGCGGAGAGACGGCTGCGGGAGGCGGCGGCCGGGTGCGGGCGCGCCCGCGTGCTGGATCCGGTGGCGGCGGAGCTGCTGCGGTACCGGGAGGTACGGGAGCAGTACGGGCGTGTGGCGGGGGTGGGAACGGGGGGCGGGGGACGCTGAGGCGTTCTGGGGGAGTGGGCGGGCCACTCATTCGGGTGGCGAGGTTTTCCACAGGGTGGGGGCGGTCCACAGGGCTCGGCGGGGTCCGGCCCGGCGGAGGCAGTCTGGCTCCGCGGTGACCACGGAGCGTGAGACGTTCCGAGGTCACCGCGCCAGACGGCAGCCGTACGGGACGGACCCGTACGCGTATCCGCCCGGCGCCGGTGAGCGAGCCGGCGGGGTCCGGGCCAGGGAGGGAAACGCGATGAACGAGACGATGGTGTGCGTGGTGGGGAACGTGGCGACGCGGCCCGTGTACCGGGAGACGGTCTCCGGACCATCGGCGAGGTTCCGGATCGCGGTCACCGCGCGCTACTGGGACCGGGAGAAGAACAGCTGGGCCGACGGACACACCAACTTCTTCACGGTGTGGGCCAACCGGCAGCTCGCCACCAACGCGGCGGCGTCTCTCTCGGTGGGCGAACCGGTGATCGTGCAGGGCCGGTTGAAGGTGCGGACGGAGACGCGGGAGGGCCAGCCCGGCTGGATGTCGGCGGACATCGACGCGGTGTCCGTCGGGCACGACCTGGCCCGCGGCACGACCGCCTTCCGCCGCACGCCGCGCCCCGAGTCGAACCACGCATCGGACCGCTCGGAACCCGCCTGGGAAACAGATGCGGCGCCGTCACCGCCGGTCGACGGGTCGGCGACGGACGGGGCCACGGACGCCCACAACAGTGACGCGGCGGGTCAACTGCGGCCGGAAGTCGCCCTGGTGACGTGAAATCAACGGTGACGGACTCCGTCACGACGGCTGTCCGAACCGAGGCTTATCGACGGATCGATGCCGAACCGTCCTGCGGGGATTTGTCGATAAGCCCTGTTCAGCGATGTCCCGGCGATAACGATTCCGATTCGGATCATCGCTGCGACACGATCACCGGCAAGCGCTGTCCGAGGGCTCCTTAGGATGCCGGGCATGGCTCCGGGGGTTCTCGGGGCCGGAGATTCTGCTGGTGGGACCGTCCCCCCACGTAACGGGTCCTGCTCGGAAGGGAATTCGGTGTCTGTTTCGTTCTCCGCGCGGCGCCTGCGCGGACGTGGGTCGGCCCGCCTCGCAGCGGGGACGCTGGTGACGGGGATCGTCGCCACCACCGTGCTCGCCGGTGCCGGAACGGCCTCCGCGGACGACCCCGGGACGATGCCGCAGCACAACGGAGCAGCCGCGACGATCGACGGGCTCAAGACGTACGGCGCGGCCGTCATCCACGGGGCCGCCGGTGACACGCAGGTGTCGGCGGGACTGTTCGAAATGTCCGTCGAGGGCGGCGGCATGCTGCAGACCTACTGCGTCGACATCCACACCCCCACCCAGCAGGACGCCAAGTACCACGAGACCGCCTGGAGCGGCACCTCGCTCGGCACCAACAAGGACGCCGGCCGGATCCTCTGGATCCTCGAGCACTCCTACCCGCAGGTGAACGACCTGGCGTCGCTCGCGGAGAAGGCAGGCGTCCGGGGCCAGCTCACCGAGCAGGACGCCGCGGCCGGCACCCAGGTCGCGATATGGCGTTACTCCGACGGCGTGGACGTCGACGCGCTCGACCCGCAGGCCGAGCAGCTCGCCGACTACCTGGAGAAGAAGGCGAAGAAGGTGGCGGAGCCGCAGGCGTCGCTGACCCTGGACCCGCCGGTCGTCGCCGGCCGTCCGGGCGAGCGGCTCGGCCCGGTCACCGTCCGCACCGACGCGCGGAGCGTCACGGTCTCCCCGCCCGCGGACGCGGCCACCTCCGGCATACGGATCGTGGACGCCAAGGGCGTACCCGTCACCACCGCCGGCAACGGCAGCAAGCTGTACGTCGAGGTCCCCGAGGACGCGGAGACGGGCACCGCCCAGCTGACCGTGCAGGCGGCGACGAGCGTGCCGGTCGGCCGTGCCTTCGTCTCCGAGAGCCGGAGCCAGACGCAGATCCTGGCCGGGTCCAGCGAGTCGACCGTCTCCGCGACGGCGAGCGCCGGATGGACGGCGGAGGGCGCGATACCCGCGGTCTCGGCCCGGGAGAACTGCGCCGCTGGCGCGGTGGACGTCACGGTCGCCAACCAGGGTGACGCCGCGTTCGCCTTCGAGCTGGCGGGCGCCGAGTACACGGTGGAGGCCGGCAGCTCCCACACGGTGACGGTCCCGCTGAACGAGGACCAGCCGTACGACTTCACCGTCGAGGGACCGAGCGGTTTCCAGCAGCGCTTCACCGGGATGCTCGACTGCCGTACGCGGGCCGCCGAGGCGGGGACGACGACCCAGACCCTCTCGGGTCCGACGCCGGTCCCGGTCTCCGCCCCGGACACGGACACCAACCTCGCCGAGACCGGCGCGTCCGGCGCCACTCCGTGGATCACCGGCACCGCCATCGCGCTGGTCGTCCTCGGCGGTGCGGGCCTTGTCTTCACCCGCCGGCGGCAGGGCCCCTCCGGCGACAACGGCTGACCGAGGACGGGACGCGGGGCTCGGGCCCCGCGGTGCCTCACGACGGGCGGTCGAGGGCGGCGAGCCAGTCGCTGAGGGCGAGGAAGTCGGAGTCCTGGAGCCCTCGGGCCGGGTCCACGCGATGGAGCAGCGCCGTCCCGGGGTGGGCGGCGGTGACCCACAGACGGTCGACGGCGCCGATCTCGTCGTCGACCCAGACGAACGGCCGGCCGCGGGCCCACCCGACGAGGGGGCAGGTCTTCCAGTGCAGACCGTGAAGGCTCGGCTCGTCGGCCTCCGGCCACTCCAGCACCGGCAGCTTCGGCAGCCCGAGGCGCGGGGCGACGACCGCGTTCGCCTCCTCCATCCATGTGGTGGCCCAGACGAGCGAGCAGCCCAGGGCGAGCAGGCGGGCGCCGACGGTGGGGTCGAGCCGGGAGAGCAGGGGGTTGCCGTGGCCGGGGGCTGCTTCCGTGAGTGAGGGCTGTGCGGGCCCGAAGGGGATCAGCGGGCCGTCGATGTCGAGGAAGAGGAGGGGACGCTCCACTGCGGCACTCATGACGCGGCACTCATGGGGTGGGGGCGACCGGGCTGATCCAGTACTTCGAGGGCGGCTGCGTCGTCCGGGGCCGGGGAGTGCGCGCACATGACCATGGGGTGATCGTGGCACGCACCCGACCGTCCCCCATGTCGCGTGATCAGCCCGAGAAGTAGGCGGATGACGGGGCTGCCCGTCGGCCGGCCGGGGCGTGGTGCCGGAGGGTGGCGTGGGGGTCGTCCTCGACCGGCGTGTGGTCCGTGTGGACCGTGGCGGCCGTCAGGCGGGGGACCGCGTGGATGAGGGCGTGTTCGGCGGCGACAGCGATGCGGTGGGCCTCGACCACGGTGAGCCGTGCGTCTACGACGATGTCCGCCTCGGCGCGCAGGGCGTGGCCGATCCACCGCATCCGTACCTGCCCGGTGCCGAGGACGCCGTCGACTGCGCGCAGGGTGTCGTGGGCTGTGGCGACGAGTTCCGGGTCTACGGAGTCCATCAGGCGCCGGTAGACCTCGCGAGCGGCGTCCTTGAGGACCAGCACGATGGCGAGGGTGATGAGGAGGCCGACGACGGGGTCGGCGGCGCGCCAGCCGAGGGCGGTGCCGCCGGCGCCCAGCAGGACGGCCAGGGAGGTGAAGCCGTCGGTGCGGGCGTGCAGACCGTCGGCGACCAGGGCCGCGGAGCCGATGCGGCGGCCGGTGCGGATGCGGTGGCGCGCCACCCATTCGTTGCCGGCGAAGCCGGCCAGCGCGGCGCCCGACACGGCCCACAGGTGGGTGATGTCGCGGGGGTGCAGGAGGCGGTCGACGGCCGTCCAGGCGGCCAGGACGGCGGAGGCGGCGATGGTGGCGACGATGAGGACGCCGGCCAGGTCCTCGGCCCGGCCGTATCCGTAGGTGAAGCGGCGGTCGGCCGCGCGCCGGCCGAGGAGGAACGCGATGCCCAGCGGGACGGCGGTCAGGGCGTCGGCGGCGTTGTGGACGGTGTCCCCGAGCAGGGCCACCGACCCGGACAGGGCGACGATCACGGCCTGGACGACGGTGGTGACGCCCAGGACGACCAGCGAGATCCACAGTGTGCGCATGCCGTCGCGGGAGGTCTCCATGGCCGCGTCCACCTTGTCGCCGGCCTCGTGACCGTGGGGGGTGAGGAAGTGGGCGAGCCGGTGCCTGAGCGGCTTCAACCGCCTCAGCCGTCCCCGCCGCTTAGACCGCGTTGGCCCGCCATGGTCGTGGTGTGCGTGCTGTTTCCCGTCCATGCGGCACACCGTGGCAGAAGGAACGCCTTGCGGCTACAGCCGTCGTACACCGCCTGACCAGGTGCGATGCGCTCGCAACAGCCGCGGGCGCGCAGCTGCCGCCGGCCTCGCCGCCTCAGCCTTGTAGGACGCGGTCGAGAGCTGCCCTGCCCGCCGGTCCCCACGCCGGCTTGCCGCCGGGAAGACCCAGGTCCCCGTTGCGGCCCATCAGCATGAGGAACAGGCTCTTCATCGCGGCCAGCCCGCGGGCGCGCCGTACCGTCCCCGCGTCCGCCCGCCCGTACGCGTCGAAGAAGCGGGAGGCGGCGCCCGCGGGGAGGACGACCCAGGCGGCTGCGAGGTCCCACGCGGGATCGCCGGCGAACATGTCGCCGAAGTCGATCACGCCCGAGAGCGTGCCGTCCGAGACGACCACGTTGGCCGGATGCAGGTCGCCGTGCACCCAGAGCGGCGGCCCCTCCCACTCGGGCGCCGCGACGGCGTCGTCCCAGACGGCCCGGACGTCGTCGGCGAGGCCGTCGGGGACGACGGCGTGGAAGAACCGGTCGAAGCCGTCCGTGCAGTCCTTGGGGTGGCCACCGCGGTCCGAGCTGACCGGCGCGTCGGCGGGCGCCTCCACATGGAGTGCCCTGAGGAAACCCGCCAGGGCGCCGGCCGCGTGGTCGCCGCGGCTGATCGAGGAGCAGTCCAGCGGGTCACCGGGCACCCATGTCATGACGGTCCAGTGCTTGGGGAAGCGGGCGGACGGTTCGCCGGACCGCACCGGGGTCGGCACCGGGAGCGGCAGGCGCGGGGCCAGCACGGGCAGCCACCGCCGCTCGTTGAGCTGGAGCTCCGGGGTGGGGTCCATGCGCTGCACACGCACCGCCAGCCCGTCCCCGAGGCGCCACATCTGGTTGCCCCAGCCGCCCGCCACCTCGCGGATGGAGAGGCCCGCCAGGTCCGGATGCTGCTCCCGCAACAGGTCGCGGACCAGATCCGCGGTGATCTCGATCTTGCCGTCGGTCATGCGCCTGCACAGTACGGGACTGATCGGGCGCCGTGACCGACTGTAACGGCCCCGCCGCGCCCCGTACCACGTACGCGCAGGTCAGGGCCGTGCCGCGATACGGGTTTCCCCCCAGGGGTGGCGGTCGGGCAAGATGGGGTGTATCTGCCCACTGCCAGATTTCAAGTTGCCGGACGGTTTCTCTTGGCTGAGTTCATTTACACCATGCGCAAGGCGCGCAAAGCGCACGGCGACAAGGTGATCCTCGACGACGTCACCCTGAGCTTCCTGCCGGGGGCGAAGATCGGTGTCGTCGGTCCGAACGGCGCCGGTAAGTCGACCGTTCTGAAGATCATGGCGGGGCTGGAGCAGCCGTCGAACGGCGACGCGTTCCTCACCCCCGGCTACACCGTGGGCATCCTGCTCCAGGAGCCGCCGCTGGACGAGTCGAAGACGGTCCTGGAGAACGTGCAGGACGGCGTCGCCGAGGTCAAGGGCAAGCTCGACCGGTTCAACGAGATCGCCGAGCAGATGGCGACCGACTACTCCGACGCGCTGCTCGAGGAGATGGGCAAGCTGCAGGAGGAGCTGGACCACGCGAACGCCTGGGACCTCGACGCCCAGCTCGAGCAGGCCATGGACGCCCTGGGCTGCCCGCCCGGCGACTGGCCCGTCACCAACCTCTCCGGCGGTGAGAAGCGCCGCGTCGCGCTCTGCAAGCTGCTGCTGGAGCAGCCCGACCTGCTGCTGCTCGACGAGCCCACCAACCACCTCGACGCCGAGTCGGTGAACTGGCTGGAGCAGCACCTCGCGAAGTACGAGGGCACCGTCGTGGCCGTGACCCACGACCGGTACTTCCTGGACAACGTCGCCGGGTGGATCTGCGAGGTCGACCGCGGCCGTCTGCACGGCTACGAGGGCAACTACTCCAAGTACCTCGAGACCAAGGCCGCCCGCCTCAAGGTCGAGGGCCAGAAGGACGCCAAGCGGCAGAAGCGGCTCAAGGAAGAGCTCGAGTGGGTGCGGTCCAACGCCAAGGGGCGCCAGGCCAAGTCCAAGGCGCGTCTGGCCCGCTACGAGGAGATGGCCGCCGAGGCCGACAAGATGCGGAAGCTGGACTTCGAGGAGATCCAGATCCCGCCGGGCCCGCGCCTGGGCAACGTCGTGGTCGAGGTCAACAACCTCACCAAGGGCTTCGGCGACAAGCTCCTCATCGACGACCTCAGCTTCACCCTGCCCCGTAACGGCATCGTCGGCATCATCGGCCCCAACGGCGCCGGCAAGACCACGCTGTTCAAGATGATCCAGGGGATCGAGCATCCCGACTCCGGGTCCATCAAGGTCGGCGACACCGTCAAGATCTCGTACGTCGACCAGAGCCGCGAGAACATCGACGCCAAGAAGACGCTGTGGGAGGTCGTCTCCGACGGCCTCGACTACATCAACGTCGGCCAGGTCGAGATGCCGAGCCGGGCGTACGTGTCCGCGTTCGGCTTCAAGGGCCCGGACCAGCAGAAGCCGGCCGGTGTGCTGTCCGGCGGTGAGCGCAACCGCCTCAACCTGGCGCTCACCCTGAAGCAGGGCGGCAACCTGCTGCTCCTCGACGAGCCGACCAACGACCTCGACGTCGAGACCCTCTCCTCCCTGGAGAACGCGCTGCTGGAGTTCCCCGGCTGTGCCGTGGTCGTCTCCCACGACCGGTGGTTCCTCGACCGCGTGGCCACGCACATCCTCGCCTACGAGGGCGACTCCAAGTGGTTCTGGTTCGAGGGCAACTTCGAGTCGTACGAGAAGAACAAGATCGAGCGGCTCGGCCCGGACGCCGCCCGTCCGCACCGCGCCACCTACAAGAAGCTGACCCGGGGCTGATCTCTTGCGGCACATCTACCGCTGCCCGCTGCGCTGGGCGGACATGGACGCGTACGGCCACGTCAACAACGTGGTGTTCCTCCGCTATCTGGAGGAGGCCCGTATCGACTTCCTGTTCCGCCCGGAGAAGGACTTCAAGCAGGGGTCCGTGGTGGCGCGCCACGAGATCGACTACAAGCGGCAGCTCGTGCACCGGCACCACCCGGTCGACATCGAGCTGTGGGTCACGGAGATCAGGGCGGCGTCCTTCACCCTCACCTACGAGGTGAAGGACGACGACCTGGTCTACGTCCGCGCGTCGACGGTGATCGTGCCGTTCGACTTCGAGGCACAGCGTCCCCGGCGGCTCACCGCGGAGGAGCGCGAGTTCCTCCAGGAGTACACGGACGACGCCACCGCCGGTGACAAGGAGGAGGCCGTCGCCGCATGACGGTGCTCCACCTCGCCGACGAGGGGGAGGCCGCGGATCTCGCGGCCTTCCTGTCCCGGCTGCTGCACTACGACCGCGGCGCCGCCGTCCGCCTCCAGGCGGCCGGCACGGCGTTCGCGGTCTTCGGCCGTCCCCCCTCGTTCGAGGTGCTGGCGATCCGCGCCGTGCGGCTGGCCAAACCGTACGAGAACGGGCTCGACGTCACCCTGGACGTGACCGTGTCCGCCGGTGAGCTGCTGGAGTCGGTGGACGAGTCCGCCGCCACGGCGGCCGTGCCGGCGGCGGTCACCGGGCCGCCGTGGGCCGGGGTGCTCCCGCCGCGCGGCGGCTGGAGGCCCGAGCCCGGCCTTCCCGAGCCCGAGCGGCTGCGCCGGCTCGTCGCCGCCTCGGTCGCCGAATTCCGCTCCCGCACCGAGCAGTTGGCGCCGGAGCAGCGCACGCGCGCCGAACTCGACCGCATCGGGCGGGAGATATGGTCCCGCACGGTCGCCGACACCGGTCTGCCGGTGCGCGCCGTGCACGCCGCCCAGTCGCTCGGCTTCCTGCGGGGCGACGAGCGGGCCCTGTTCTCGTCCGGGTCGTGGCTGCGGCTGCGGACGCCCTACGGGTCCGTCGCCGTCAGACGGTCGGGTGCGGGCGCTCTCGGACTCAGCGTCCGCTGACGCCCCGCACCCGCCTCACCGTTCCTCCCGCCCGCTGTCGTCCGGGCGGACGGCGATGTGGTCCGGCTCCAGTTCCAGCGCCACCCGGTCGCGCATGCCGAGCGCGCTGGTGTACTCGGCCGGGAGCTGGAGGCGGCCCGCGCGGTCCAGCATCGCGTACTCGCGGGCGACCACCTTCTCGTCGCCGGTGGCCTCGTCCACCTCGCTGCGGCGCAGCACCTCCGTCGAGGTGCGGCCGTCGCGGATGGCGACCGTGCGGCTGACCTCGTTCGCCACCGCCTGGTCGTGGGTGACGATCACGACGGTCGTGCCGAGCCGCTCGTTGGCCGTGCGGAACGCGGCGAAGATCTGCTCACCGGTGTGCGAGTCCAGCTCGCCGGTCGGCTCGTCCGCGAGCAGCACCGCAGGGTCGCCCGCCAGGGCCACGGCGATGGCGACCCGCTGCTGCTGGCCGCCGGACATCTCATGGGGGCGCCGGTCCCGGCAGTCCGCCACCTCCAGCATCTCCAGCAGGTCCAGGGCGCGTTCGGCGCGGGCCCGGCGCGCGGACCGGGAGCGTCCGCCGGGGCGGCCGGAGAGCTGCATCGGCAGCGCCACGTTCTGCGCCGACGTCAGATACGGCAGCAGATTGCGCGAGGTCTGCTGCCACACGAAGCCGACGACCTCACGGCGGTAGGCGAGCCGGTCCCGCGCGGACATCGTCAGCAGGTCGCGGCCCGCCACCCGGGCCGCGCCGGCCGTGGGCGTGTCGAGGCCGGCCAGGATGTTCATCAGGGTCGACTTGCCGCTGCCGGACGCCCCCACCAGCGCCATCAGCTCGCCCTCCCGCACCAGCAGGTCGAGCCCCTGGAGCGCCTGCACCTCCACGCCGTCCGCGGTGAACACGCGGACCAGACGGTCGCAGGTGATGAGCGCGTCATGGCCGTAGGCGGGCCGGTCGCGGCGGGCCGTGACGCGCTCGGTGAGGTCGGCGAGGGTCGGGTCCGAGGTCATCGGGAGCCTCCTGCGGGGAGAGACACGGAATCGGGCGGGGTCATCGCGCGTCACCCGCCCGGAGTTCGCGCACCGCGCCTCTGCGCCCCGACCACCAGGCCTGGGCCGCCGCGACACCGACGGTCAGGGCGACCACCGCCAGCGCCGGCACCAGCAGGGACACCTGGTCGGCGCGCAGCAGGGCACGTCCCGCATCAGGCGCGCCCGAGGCGACGGCGACGGTCGTCAGGTCGATGCCGGGCGCCAGCAGCCGGATCGCCGCCCACGCGGTGAAGGCGCCGCCCACCGCGGCGAGCACCGCCTGCGGCAGCGACTCCAGGATCAGCAGCCGCCTGCCCTGGGCACGGGTGAGGCCCATGGTGCGCAGCCGGGCCAGCAGCGCGGCGCGTTCCGGTGCGGCGCGCAGCAGGGTCAGCAGCAGGGCGAGCGCGGCGTACCCGGCGCCCGCCCCCACCGCGGCCGCGTAGACGCGCTCGGCGCCGGTCTGCAGGGGCGACTCGACGGTGGCGGCGACCACGTCCGACCGGAGCCGCACGTGCGCGTCACCGCCCGCGGCCTTCTTCAGCGCCGCCGCGTCCGGGTGGTCGCCGGTGACCAGCAGCCCGGTGGGCGGTTCGAGGCCGGCGCGCAGGGCGGAGCCGTCCACCACCAGGAAGTCGTCCGCGCCGAGCGCCGGCGTCCAGGGGCGCACCGCCACGACCTGCGCGGTGAACGAGTCGCCGTCGTCCAGGATCACCGGGAACGGGTCGTCGCCGAAGCGCTCCGCCAGCGCGGGCGAGCTCAGCGCGGGCACCGCGTCCTCACCGTCCGCCTCCAGCGTGTCCGCGTCGAAGGCGCCGTCGTCCAGGCGGCCGCTCAGCGCCGCGTACGCGTCCGGTTCGACCCCGGCCAGCGACACCCGCTGGTTCCCGGCGAGCGCGTTGTAGGAGACCTTCACGGAGGTGACGTCCTCGACGCCGGGGGCGCGCCGTACGCGTTCCTCGACGTCCGCCGCTCCCTCGTCGAGGTTGTCGACGCGGGCGTCGGCGCCGACGGCGAACACCGCGGCGCGCTCCCGGGCGTCGGTCACCCCGGCCAGGACCGAGCCGCCGAACGCGGCGGTGGTCAGCGCGGTCAGCAGCGCGAGCAGCGGCAGCACCGTGGAACCGCCCGCGCGCCCGGCCCGGGCCAGCGACAGCGGCCCGACCACACCCCGCATCCGCCGCGCCGGGCGCGCCAGGCCGCGCAGCGGCAGCGGATACAGTCGCACCAGCACCAGGGCGGCGATCACCGCCACCAGCACGGGGGCCGACGACACCAGTTCGTCGCCGGTGGGGTCGCCGTCGGCGGACGTGCCGCGCGTCCGCAGCGTCAGCACCGCGCCCGCCGCCACGGCCAGCAGCGTCACCTCGGCGACCAGGCGTCCCCTGGACGGACGGGCCCGGACGACGTCCTCGCGGCCGGTGTGCGCCCCCACCGCACGGTGGACGGCCAGGGCGCGCAGCGGAAGCGCGAGGGCGGCGACCAGGGCTACGGCGCCCGCCGCGGCCGCGGACTGCAGGGGCCGGCCGGTGCCGACGGCGAGCCGGGCGGCCAGCAGGCCGAGTGCGGCCGCGGGCACGGCGACCACGGCCGTCTCCGCGAGGAGCCGGCCCGCCAGGCCGCGGAGCGAGGCACCGCGGGCGCGCAGCAGGGTGAGTTCGGCGCGGCGCCGCTCGGCCGCGAGTCCGCCCGCCATGCACAGGACCACGACCGCGACCGTGCCGGTCCCGAAGGCGGCGACCGCGACGAGGGGACCGATGGCCGACCGGAGGCCCTCGTGGCCGCCGAGCACGTCGTCGAGGTCGGTGGACACGTCCAGGTGCGGCGAGACGGTGGCGGTGACCCGCTCCAGCAGCGGCCCGCCCTCCATGGAGGCGACGGACGACGTCAGATCCCTCAGGTCACGGCCCTGGAGGGCCGTGAGATCGGGGGCCAGCGTCCAGTACCGCGCGGGCGCTCCCGGGGTGCCCAGCAGCGCCGGGCCCGCGTCCGGCGCCAGCAGCAGGGAGCCGGCCCAGTACTGGCTGGGCACGGGGCCCTGGGTGACCATGCGGTGCGGCCGGACCAGTCCGGGCAGTGTGGACCAGTAGGCCCCGTCCGGTTCACGGGGAGCGACCAGGCCGGTGACGCGCACGGCGAGCGGGTCGCCCTCCGCGCGGGGGAGGTGGACGACCGAGCCCACCCGGATGTTCAGCGTCGCGGCCGTCTCGGTGGTGACGGCGGCCTCCAGGGCGGCGGCTTCGGGACCGGGGTCCTCGGGGGCCCGCGGCAGCCGCCCCTGCGTGAGCCGGGAGTGCGCGGCGACGCCGCCCTGGGCGACGAGGTGGAACACCGGTGCGACGCCGTCCGGCTGGGACAGGTACCGGTCGGGGGCCTCCAGGGGCCGGGTGGTGCGCACCCCGGCCGACGACTGGTCCACCTCCAGCGGCAGCGCGCGTCCCGGCAGCGTGAGCAGCTTGGCGAACGGGCCCTCCACCCGGTCCCGGGAGAGCCGGTCCTCCCACGGCTCGTCGCTCAGATACAGGTCGGCGTCCGACGTCTGGATCTGAACGCCGGTGCGGGTGGGCCCCGCGGCCTCCAGCGCTCGGCGCACGCCCTCCTCGTCGTACCGGTCCAGCGCGGGCGGCAGCGCGGCGGCGAGGAACGCGGTCACCGCGACCAGCAGGGCGAGCGCCGCAGCGGCGCCCGGCGCGGTCCGCAGCCGGGTGCGCACCCAGGGCACGGTCACCCGTGAGGCGGCCGCCCGTGGCCGTCCGGAGGGCCGTTCGGTCACCTCACTCACCTCCCCGGTCGCGCAGCGAGGACACCGCGTCGACCCTGCGCAGGGACAGGACGGCCGTGATCACGAGCGGGACGGCCGCCACGGCGGCCAGCAGCGCCGCCACCCGCAGCGGCGGCAGCACCACCAGCACCCCGGGCAGCGGGCGGGTGGCCTCGGCGGTCAGCATGACCAGCGGGATCACCGCACGGGCCAGCACCGCTCCGAGCAGTACGCCCACCGCGAGCGCCGTCCCCACCAGCACCGTGTGCTCGACGAGCACCACCCGGGCCAGCCGGCGCCGGGAGGCGCCGAGGGCGCGGAGCACCCCGAACTCGGCGGACCGCTCCCGCAGCGAGCCGGCCGCGCTCACCGCGAAGCCGACCGCCGTCAGGGCCGCCGCGGCGAAGGCCGCCGCCGCGAAGGCGTTGCCGGGGCCGGCGCCGAACGGGTCGTCGCGCAGCTGCTCCGCGATCTCGTCACGCACCACCACACGGGACGGGTCGATGTCGGGTCGCTGCCGCAGCGCCCCCGCGACCCGCGAGGACGCGTCAGGCCCGGTGGCGAGCCACCACTCGTTCGGCGGCACGGCCTCGCCCTTGGCCGCCTGGAGGGCGCGGTTGACGGAGGCCAGGTCGAGCAGCAGGGCGCCGCCGTCGTCGTCCGCCCCGTCCGACGGGGTGGTGGGCAGCGCCCGCACCGCGCGGGCGATCCGCACCGGCACGGTGCCGCCGCCGAGCTGCACGCTCAGCCGCTGACCGGTCCGGGCGCCGGTGGACTCCAGGTACCGGTCCGTCGCGACGCCCTCGACCACGGGCACCGGCGGCTGCGGGACACGCAGGTGGAGCGTGAGGGTCGTGGGCAGCCAGGCCATGTCGGGCGGGGAGGGTGTGGCGGTGAAGTCGGCGGTGGCGGGGGCGCCGGCGGCCATCCGCGGCCGTGCCGCATCGTCGTCGGCGGTGTCCGGGCCGCCGCCGTCGAGCGACGGGAGCCAGCGGGCCGACAACGGCAGCGCGCGGTCCCGGCCCGCGGTGTCCGCGGCGGTCAGCGCGGTGAGGGCGAGCCGGCTCCGCCGAGGAGGCCCGGCCGGCTGAGGCAGGTCCAGGTGGAACCCGGTCAGGGTGAGCGGGCCGGCCGGGCCCCCGGCGACCGCCGCCAGGTCGGTCACCAGGTCGTGCGGCCGCCCGTCCTGGGGCAGCTCGCCGAACATGAGCGGGTACGGGGTGCCGTGGGCGTCCTCCACGGTGGCGGTCACGTCGGCGGTGGCGGTGGCGTCCGCGCCGTGCAGGGACGCGGTCAGCGCCAGCCGCGCGGTGCCCGCCGGTATGCGGACGCCCGCCGCGGCGCCCTTCGGGGCCAGCCCGGACAGCGCGGTGCGCACCGGCACGTCCGCCAGGTCGGGGCGCATCAGCAGGGTGCCCGCGGCGCCCTCGCTGTCCAGCGCCAGCACCGTGGCCTGTCGTCCGCCGGACAGGGACACGGTCGTACGGAAGGCGGGCAAGGCCGAGCGGACGCCGGGGACGGCCGCGTAGGCGGCGCCGCGTCCCGGGCCCTCGGTGCCGTTGGACAGGACGCGCACCTGCGTGCCGGCCCGGAAGTCCGCCTGGTCGTCCTGCGAGCGTTCCCACGAGGAGCCCTGCCCGACCGCCAGCATGCCGAGCGCCACGGCGAGCACCAGCAGCAGCACCGGGCCCGCCCCGCGCATCGGGCGGCGGCCGAGCTGCCACCCGGCCAGCGCACCCGACAGCCCCCGGCTGCGGGCCGCCCGCCGTTCGGCGAGCCGGGCCGGCAGCGGCAGCAGCCGCAGCGTCAGCACCGTGCCGGCGAGCAGCGCCAGCGCCGGGGCGGTCACCAGCAGCGGATCCACGCCGAGGTCCTCGCCGACGGCCCCGGACGCACGGCGGCTCAGCTGCCAGTACGCCACCCCGGCCACCACCAGCAGCCCCAGGTCCCCGCCCGCCCGCACCAGGCCGGGCAGCGGCTTGGCGCGGCCGGGGGCGTACGGGGTGGCGAGCGCGGGGAGCGTGACGGCCAGCGCGCAGCCCAGCGCCACGCCCACCGACACCAGCCACACCGTGCCCTGCGAGGCGACGGACGTCACGGAGGCGTCCAGGCGTAGCCCGATCCGGGCCAGCGCGCCCCGTCCGGCGAGCAGCCGGGTGAGCGGGCCCGCGAGCAGCGGCGCGCACAGGGCCGCGGGCACGGCCAGCAGCAGCGCCTCCAGGGCGGCGAGCCGTGCCACCCGGGCGCGGGAGGCGCCGCGGGCCCGCAGCAGCCGGGTCTCCGTCGCGCGCTCGGCGGTCAGCAGCCGGGCCACCAGCAGCAGGGCGCACGCGGCGAGCAGGGCGAGCTGGAGGACGACGACCAGCAGCGTGGAGCGGGCAACGAACAGGGCCCGCTCGACCCGGTCCAGGGTGGCGGGCAGGTCCCCGGCGGCGGTCGCCGAGCCGTGCAGGGCCGGCGCGGCGGGCAGCGCGGCCACGCCCTCCTTCATGGCGGTGCGCAGCGCGTCGATCCGGCCGGTGGTCATCCCGGAGAAGTCGGCCGACGCCAGCCAGCCCACGGACCCCGCGCTCACCCGGCCCCCGGTCAGCACGGCGGGGTCGGCGAGCAGCGGGCCGTAGGTGGTGAAGTGGACGGTGACGATGCCGCGGCCGGCGAGTTCGTCGAGCTGCCAGTAGGGCGCGGAGGTGTCGGCGGGGCGGTAGAGGCCGGTGACGAGCACCCGCGCCGCAGGGCCCTCCATCCGGTTGTCCAGGGTGATCCGGGCGCCCGGCCGCAGGCCCAGTTCACGGGCGGCGACGACGGGGAGGGCGACCTCGATCTCCGGTCCGCCGGGGCGTGCGGAGGGCATCCGGCCCTCGGTGATGCGCACCTGCGTCCGGTCGAGGGCCGCGAAGTGCGTGAGGTCGGGCTCCTCGCCCTCGGCGCGCCGGTCGGCCGGGCGCGGGGACGGCGGCAGGCCGTACGGGCCGGACCGGACGAGGGTGCGCAGCGTCACCGGCAGGCCGTCGTAGGCCCGCCCGGCCGCGCGGCGCACGGCGGCGTCGGCGGCGGGCAGGCCGCCCTCGGGCAGCGACTCGGCCTTGACGAGCAGTGTGGTCCCGGCGGCGTCGCGGGGGTTGGCCAGCGCGTGCCGCAGGGCCGCGTCGCCGATCGTCGTGGAGTAGGCGGTCAGGGTGGCCAGGACGGCCGTGGTCAGCAGGACCGTGAGCAGCGCGGCGGCGAGCAGCGGACGGTGCGCCCGAGCGCGGGCGAGCACGAATCCCGCCGATCCCCCTGCGGCATCCACCCGCGACCCCCCGCGTGTTGTCCAGACCTCTCGGGGATGTTGTCAGAGGGACATGACGGGAGGCATCGGTCCGGGTCCGCTTTTGACCTGATCGTGATCGCAATGCGGAGTCTCGTGCTCGGTATGTGACGACCGCGTGACCACGGCCGGCCGTGGGCCCGTCAGTCCGGCGAATTGATCATGGAGGCGGCCGCGTAGGTCAGGTACTTCCACAGGGTCTGCTCGTGCTCCTCGGACAGGCCCAGCTCGTCCACGGCGTCCCGCATGTGCTTCAGCCACGCGTCGTGCGCCGCCCGGTCGACCTTGAACGGGACGTGCCGCATCCGCAGCCGCGGATGGCCCCGGTTCTGGCTGTAGGTGGTCGGACCGCCCCAGTACTGCATGAGGAACAGCGCGAGGCGCTCCTCGGCCGGGCCCAGGTCCTCCTCCGGGTACATGGGCCGCAGCAGCGGGTCCTCCGCCACACCCTGGTAGAAACGGTGGACGAGCCGGCGGAAGGTCTCCTCCCCGCCGACCTGCTCGTAGAAGGTCTGCTCCTGAAGCGTGCCGCGCCGAATCTCTGTCACGCCGTCCATGGTCTCAGACGCCACGGCATAGGACTCAAGGCCTAGGACCCGCCCCCTGTGCCGCGTGCCTGGCCCGGCCGGACGGCCTCACGGAGAGGTACGTCCGGCCGGGCCGGCCGGCGCTCAGCCCCGGCGGATGGTGATCGTCGTCCACGCGCCCACGTGGACCCGGTCGCCGTCCTGCAGCGGGACCGGGACGAACGGCTGGATGGGCTCCTCGGAGCCGTTGACCGTCGTGCCGTTCGTCGAGTTCTGGTCGACGACCGCCCAGCTGCCGTCCGGCTGCTGCACCAGCACCGCGTGCTGGTGCGAGACGCCCGGGTCCTCCGGCGGGGTGGACAGATCGATGTCGGGGGTGTCGCCGGTGGAGTGCCGGCGGCGGCCGATGGTGATCTGGTTGCCGGTGAGCGTGCGCTGCTGCTCGGGTGAGTACGCGGGCAGGTTCAGGCCCGCGGCCTCGGGGCCGGAGCGCTGCATCATCGCCATGAAGTACTCGCGGTCGGGGCCGATGGTCGCCGTCCAGGTGACCGGGCCCTGCTGCTGCCGCGGCTGCTGCGGGAAACCGCCGGGTCCGGGAGGCGCCTGGGTGCCGCCCTGCTGCGGGTAACCGTAACCGCCGTGCCCGCCGGGGCCGTTGGGACCGCCGGGGCCGCCGTGCCCGCCGGGGCCGTTCGGCGGGGAGATCACCCAGTCGTCGTCTCCGCCGCCGTACGACGGGCCGCCGCCCTGCGGCGGACGGCCGGTCTCCTGCGGGAAGCCGGGAGGTGCCGGGGGACCGGAGTGGAACGCCTGCGGAGCACCGGGCCCCTGCGGGCCGCCGGGACCGCCCGGGTTGCCGCGGCCGGGCGGGGGCGGGGGCGGGACCGGGCGCGAGGGCTCGCCGCCGAAGCCGGGCGGGCCCGGCGGGATCGGCTCGGCGGGCCGGTTCACCTGCGAGGGGCGCGAGCTCTGGTAGTCGAACCCGTCACCGCCGCCGTACGACGGTGGGGGCGGCTGCTGCCCGAAGGGTCCGCCGGGACCACCGGGGCCGCCGCCGGGACCGCCCGGGCCGGGGGCCGGCGGGCGCGGGGCGGCCGGGGTGTACGAGGTCGCCGTGTTGGTGAGGAAGTTCCACCGGCACTCCTCGCAGAACGGCGCACCGCCCTCACGCGGCGTGCGGCACTGCGGGCACAGCTCCGGCTGAGCGCCGGGACCGCCGTAGCCGCCGGGGCCGCCCGGAGCGCCGCCCGGGCCACCGGGGCCGCCGGGCGGCGGGAAGCCGTAGCCGCCGCCACCGGGCGCCG
The DNA here is from genome assembly GCA_014656175.1 of Streptomyces werraensis. Lineage (GTDB taxonomy): Bacteria > Actinomycetota > Actinomycetes > Streptomycetales > Streptomycetaceae > Streptomyces > Streptomyces werraensis. The sequence continues at coordinate 802,774 of BNBX01000001.1, read as the reverse complement.
GCGGCGGGGGAGGAGGTGGAGGCACGGCACCCGCCATGCGGTGACCGCACACCTCGCACCAGTCGTCGGAACCCGACTGGTGTCCGTTCGGGCAGGTCGGCATGTCGGCGCTTCCCCCTCTCCTTTTCCGGTCGTTTCCGACCGGGTTTCTCCAACCCCGAGGGGCCGGGCTCGATTACTTGCAGATCATTTCTTTACACGAACAGTCTTGGTCGACCGTGTCTCGAGTGTCATCTCGTCGGCCTCCTCGACCTTCGTCTTCAGTCGCACAGTACCGGTCGCGGCGTCGACGACGTCCACCACCTTCGCAAGCAGTTTCGCAGTATCGGCGTTGCCGGAGACGCTCGCGAGCTGAACGGCACGGCCCAGCTTGGCCGTTGCCCCGTCCATATCTCCCACTTTGCGCAGATCCAGCCCTTCTTGGATGACTTCCGCCAGTTCGGCCTGGCCCGTGTAGTGGGCGACCTGAGGGTTGATCGACGTCGACGCGGCCAGGTCGTCCGTCCACACGGCCCGCACCAGCCCCTGCGCGCCCAGGTTCTGCACGCCGCCTCCCCCACTCCCGGCCGCGCTCGAACGGGAGGTGCCACCGGCGTGCGGGATGACCAGCGAGACGCGCGCCGCGAGCATCTCCTGGCCCACGGCGGCGGGCGGCACCTCCACGCAGAGGTGGTAGTCACGGGACTCGTCGCCCCAGGAACCGAGCGGGTAGTCGCCCGCGCGTGGGCCCGCCTCGGTGCGCCTGTCGGTCAGCTCCTCCACCGTGGGCGCGACCTGCTTGACGAACCTGACGGTGGCGCCGGCCGGGGTCCACAGACGCAGCGAGACGTCCGCGACCTCCTTGCCCATCGCCGTTTCCATCATCCGCGTGAAGTCTGCCGCGAGTCCGGCCGGGTCGGCGACGATGTCGGCCGTGCCAAGCAGGGCCGAGGCGATGCCTGTGACTTCTTTCACTTCCCAGTCGGTGCCCACGCCGCGGGCGTCACAGGTGAACCGTCCGGCGCAGGCGTCCAGCGCCGCCTTCAGGTCCTCCGGCGACTCGTGCTCGTTGCGGCCGTCGGTGAGCAGGATGCCGTGCCGGATCGCCACGTCCGCCGACGCCAGCAGCCGGTCGGCGCGGCGCAGCCATGTCCCGATCGCCGTGCCGCCGCCCGCGCCGAGCTTCCGCAGCGCCTGCTTGGCCTGCTCCCGGGTGTCCGGTCCGGCCACCGCGAGCCCGCCGTCGCCCGGGTACACCTCCCGCGCGAGGTGGGTGCCGGCGACCACCGCGAAGCGCACGCCGTCGCGCAGGGTGTCGATCGCGGCGGCCGTGGCGTCCCGCGCGTTGCGCATCTTCGTCGGCGGGTAATCCATCGAGCCCGAGCAGTCGACCATCAGGACCACCGCCGCCGACGGGCCCTCGCCGGGCGAGTACAGGTGCGGCGCCGCCACCGCGCTGCCGATGGTGCCGCCGCCGGTCGCCGTGACCGTCACCACCGCGTTGACCTCGCGGCCCCCTTCCGGCAGGTACTCGTTCTGGTACACGTCCACCGAGAACTGCGGCACGTTCGATTTCGAGAAAATGGCCATGCCTGGTTCGCTCCCCCTCCGGTGCCCCGACGGCGCGGGGCGACGACGTCCTCAAGGACCGGTCCCCTCCGGTCCGTTGAAGCTTCCCCGTGCGAGGCCGGCCGTACGCGGCACGCGGGTGCGGCACACGCGTGCGTGCGTGTGCCGCGTTCGGCGCGCGGTGCGCGGCCTCAGGCCGATCCTGCCCCTCGCGGGGCGGCGGGGAACGGCACCAGTGCCACTGTTACGTTGTCGTGGCCGCCGCCGTCGAGGGCATGACCGACCAGTACGCGGGCGGCGTGCAGGGGGCGCGCGGCGGCGTCGGCGGGCATTGCCTCGGCCATCTCGTCCGCGGACTCGGCGTAGTTCCACAGACCGTCCGTGCAGACCACGACCACACCGGGGCGGTCCGGCTTGAACGCGGCCGTGTGCGGCTCCAGTTCGTAGGCGTCCGCGCCGAGCCAGCCGGTGATCGCGTGCGCGCGGTGGTCGGCGTACGCCTCGGCCTCGCCCATCAGCCCCGCGGCGACCATCTGCGCGGCCCACGAGTCGTCCTCGGTCAGCCGCGCCGGCGGGGCGGAACGGTCCACCGGGATCCAGTACACCCGGCTGTCGCCGACCCAGCCCACGACCAGCAGGCCCGCGGTCACCACGGCGCCGACGATCGTGCACGCGGGCGCGTTCTGCTGCGGGGCGTGCTCGCGTGCCTCCGCGGGCTGTTCGTCCGCCAGGGCGTTGACCGACTCGGAGGCGGCGAGGATCGCCTCGTGCATCGCCTGCTGCGGGTGCGTGCCGCGCGGCAGGGCGTCGAGCAGGGAAGCGTTCGCCGCGCGGGAGGCGGCGAGTGACGCCTCGTCGGGGCGGGTCGCCGAGGAGACGCCGTCACAGACGACCGCCACGGACACGGGGGAGCCGTCGGGCAGCGTGGTCGTGCCGACGGCGAAGGCGTCCTCGTTGCGGTGGTGCCGCAGGCCGCGGTCGCTGACCGCGGCGACGGGGCCGCATTCCTGTTCCATGTGGTCCCGTTCGCGCGGCTGGGCGTGGCCGCAGTTCTCGCAGTATCCGTCGTCGTCCACCCGGCCTGCGCGGCACGCCACACACACGGCGGCGTGCGGCTCGGCCGCGACGCGGGGGTCGGGCGCCTGAAGGGTGTAGTCGTCCCCGCCGCCGCCCTCGTCCGACGCCTGCCGGTCGAGCCGGACCCCGCCGGAGGGCGCGGGCTGCGCGGGAACGGACGTTCCCTGAACACCCGTCGGGGCGGCGCCGGGCCGCGCGGGCGCGCCCGGGGCAGGGGCCGGCCGGCCGGCCGCGGCCGGGCCCTGGCCGGCTGCTGCCGGGTGGACGGGGCCTCCGGCCGACGCGGCGTCACTCGCGGGCACGGCGTGGGCGTTGGGCGCCGCCGGGGTGGGGTGGGGCGCTGCCGGGTGCACGGCGTGCGCGTCGGGGGCCGTCGGGTGCGGGCCGGGTGCCGCGGGGTGCGGCGGGCCGTCGGCCGCGTACGCGCTCGGGGCCGACGCCTGCGCGCCGGTTGCCGCCTGACGCGCTGCCGCATCCGCGTACGGGACGGCGGCCGCAGGCCGGCCGGCCTCCGCCGGGTGCGCGGTGCCGCCGGCCGGCGGGGTGCCGGGCGTCGGTGCGACCGCGGCGTGAGGGGCCGCCGCCGGGTGGGCCGGAGGGGGCGGAGGAACCGCGCTCGGGGCGGGAGCCGGCGGGGGGACCACGGCCGGGGCGGGCCAGGCGGGCGGGGCGGCCGGCGGCGCCGGCCGGGGTGGCACCGTGCCGGTCATGGCGATCGTCGGCTCGTCCACCGGCCGGGCCGGGACGGCCGACAAGTCGTATCCGCATGCGCCGCAGAAACGATCACCCGACTCGAGGGGTTCCTCGCAGCTCGGGCATTTCGACAGCGCGGCCTGCTGGGGCATCTGCGACATCAACTACACCCACGTCCGGGGGCGGTAACGATTGGCACGTTCCACCAGGTCGATCCTCTCCTCGCCGCTGCGCGCCAGCCGGGCCAGCGTGCGGTACGAGCGCTCCAGGCCGAAGCGCAGCCCGCGCTCGTCCAGGCCGCTGCCGAGCAGCGTCCGCCCCCCGGCGGCGGGAGGAGCGGAACCCTGGCCCCCGGAGAGTACCCAGTCCAGTCCGCAACCGAGGACCTCCGCCGCCAACAGCTCGCGGCGCGCCGGATCCAGACCGTACGACTCCAGGGCCTCGACCTGTCCCGCGGCGGCGGTCAGGTCGTCCAGGAACGGCGCGTCGGCCGCGGTGGCCGTGCGCCCCCGCAGCCGCGCCCGGACGGCCGCGACCCGGGCGGCGGTGTAGTGGATGGAGGACTCCGGCACCGACTCCAGCGTGCGCACGGCGCCGTGCCGGTCGCCCGCCGCCAGCTGCACCCGGGCCAGCCCGAACGCGGCGCTGACATAGCTCGGGTCGGTGGACCACACCAGCCGGTAGTACTCGGCCGCGTTGTCCAGTTGCCCCAGCACCTCCGCGCACAGCGCCAGCGCCAGCTTCGGCGCGATCTCGCCCGGGAAGGCGTCGTAGACCGCGTCGAAGGCGAGCGCCGCGCCCTCGTGGTCGCCGGTGACCAGCGAGGCCACGCCCCGGTACCAGACCACCCGCCAGTCGTCGGGGTCCTGCGCCTCCAGCGCGTCCAGCGCCTCCAGCGCGGTCGCCCACTCGCCCGTCTCCAGCCGGGCCCGCACCGCGCGCAGCCGGGTCTCGGCCGACGGGTCGGGCGCGGCGGACAGCGCGTGGATCAGCTCGCCGGGCGCGGACGTCAGCAGACCCGCGAGGAAACCGGCGTTGGGGTCGGTGGGCTGGACGTGCGGCACGGGCAGCGCGAGAGCGGCCGTGGGGCAGTCCACGGGCCGCACCAGGGAGGCGGAGGAGCGGGGCAGCGCGGGCGGCGGGACGAGCGCGCCCCCGCGGGTCCGGAGACGGCGGGCGCCGAGACGGGACACGTCGCCGTCCAGCGCGGGGAACAACTCCGTGTCGGTCACCCGCAGTTCAGGACCGAACAGCGTCGAGAGCGCCGGGCGCGCCTGCCCCGACTGGAGCGAGACGACCTCCCGCAGCACGCCCGTCAGCTGCTCCGCCATCTCCTGCGCGGAGGCGAACCGGCGCGCCGGGTCCGGGTCCGTGGCCCGCACGAGCAGCCGGTAGAAGGACTCGTACTGCCGGAACACCTCGATGGTGTCCGGGTCCGGCAGGGAGTCCGCGTAGACGTTGGTGTAGCCCTGGAAGTCGAAGGTGAGGACCGCGAGGGTGCGGGCGACCGTGTACAGGTCGGACGCCACCGACGGGCCGGCCTCGGCGACCTCCGGCGCCTGGTAGCCGACCGTGCCGTAGATGGCCGACTCGTCGTCGTCCGTCCGCCGCACCGCGCCCATGTCGATCAGCTTCAGCTGGTCCTCGGTCTGGATCGCGTTGTCGACCTTGAAGTCGCAGTACAGCAGGTTGCGGCTGTGCAGATGCCCGAGCGCCTCCAGCGCCTCGATGCCGTACGCGCACGCCTGCTCCACCGGCAGCGGGTCACGCCTGCCCTCCGGGGTGCGGCGGGCGTTGGCGATCTCCTTCAGCGACTTGCCGCCGACGTACTCCATGACGATGTAGCCGTCGAGGGAGCCGGTGCGCTGGTCGAGGTGCTCGACGAAGTTGTAGATCCGCACGATGTTGGCGTGCTCGATCTCCGCGAGGAAGCGGCGCTCGGAGATGGCCGCCGCCATCGCGTCCTGGTCGCCCGTGTCCAGCAGGCCCTTCAGCACCACCCACCGGTCGGCCACCGCGCGGTCCACGGCCAGGTAGATCCAGCCGAGCCCGCCGTGCGCCAGACAGCCGACCACCTCGTACTGGCCGTGCACCACGTCACCGGGGCGCAGCTTCGGCACGAACGAGTACGGGTGGCCGCACTTGGTGCAGAAGCCCTCCGTACGGCCCGGCCGGCCGGTGCGGGCGCGGCCGACCGGCGCCCCGCAGTCCGACCGCGAGCAGAACCGCTTGCGCTCCGGCACCTCCGGGTTGTCCAGCACCATCCGCCGCGGATCGGGCCGCGGGATCGGCGGCACCTGCACCAGCCCCGCCCCCAGCCGGCCCCGCCCCGAACTGCTGCCGCCCGAGCCGGAGCTGCGCACCGACACCGAGCGGCCCGCCGCCGTCCGGCCGGACAGCGAACGGGACAGCCGCCCCGAGACGGAGCGGCGGGACTTCGACGACTGGGAGGACGTGCGCGAACTGCGGCCGCTGCCCGCGCCCCCGCTCCCCGAGCGCGCGCCCTGCGAGTCGTGTCCGCCCGCCGTGATGCCCGTCGGCGGTGAGGCCACCAGGCCCGTCGGCGACACCACGGGCGCCAGACCGCACGTGTCGCAGTACAGCTCGCCCCCGCCGACGTCGTCGTACGTGCCGTCGCACTCGGGACGCTGACAGGCGGTCCGCTCCTGTGCGGGCGTCGCGGGCGCCACGGGCCCCTGTGTTCCCGGTCCGCTCATGTGCCCGGCCCCCTCCGCTCGTCCGGTCCCGCACCCTGCCCCGGCACCCCTGGCGCCGCGCCCAGCAGCTCCGCCACCGCCTGCTGGTAGCGCAGCACCGCCTGCTCCGCCGCGCGCAGGTCGCACGGCGCGCTCCACAGCATGCGGCGCGCCTTCTCGTACCGCTCCACCAGCAGCGGGTCCTCGGCCAGACCGTGCCGGGACACCTTCGCCCTGTACGCGTCCAGCCGCCCGCGCAGTTCCGCGCGCACCGCGAGCGGCGCCGTGACGGCGGTCAACGACTCGCGGGCACGCAGCAGTTCGTCCTCCGCCTTCTGCTCCAGCGACTCCAGCAGGGGGGACAGCCGGTGCCACTGGGCGTGCCGCCGGTACTCCGCCGCCGTCGACAGCTGCTCCTGGAGCGCCGTCGGCGGGCCGCTGACCACCGGCACCTCCGTCGCCGCGATCTTCGCCAGCACCTCCCCGCGCGCGGTGCGCGCCTCGGCGAGGGTGCGGTCGGCGCGGGAGAGGACGTCGCGGAGGCGGACGATGCGCTTCTCGGCGTCCTGACGGACCGCCAGCACCGCGTCGATCTCGCGGCGTACGTCCTCCAGGGCACGGGCCTCACGGTCGTAGACGGTGGTGTCGGGTTTTCCGCCGCCCGGCGCCGAGCTGCCCTCCGCCGGCTTCCAGTACGCCAGCGGGTCGGACACGACCTGTTCGCGCAGCTTCTTGAGCGTGCGGGTGATCCGCTCCAGGTCGTCGCCCGCCGGATGCTCGCCCGGGCGCACCCCGACCGAGTGCGCCAGTCGGCTCGTGCGCCGGAGCTCCGCCGACAGTAAGTCGATCCGGGCGGGCAGCGCGGACCACACCGCGTCCGCGGCGACCACCATGTCCAGCGAGGACGCGTACAGCTCGTTCATCCGGTCGACGAGGGCGGAGAGGGACCAGCGCTCGCTGAGCACGCCCGGACCGGCCTGACCGCCGTGCGGCGTCGGCGCGCCGGCCGTCGCGGCCGCGCTGCCGGCCACCGTCACCGGCTCGCCGCGCAGCAGCTCCGTCAGCTCCACCAGGTCCTCGCGGCTGGACCAGCGGCGGCGGGCGCGGATCTCCCGCGCCCGGCGCAACACGTCCGTGTACGCGTCGAAGTACGTCCACAGCAGCGTGATCGCCGCCTCGGTGGACGTCCACCGCTCGGCGGTGACGCCCGTGAGCCGGGCGCCCTCCAGCAGTCGTCGGCCCGCGTGGTCCTGCAGGGCGAGGAGCGAGGTCTCGATCGCCTCGTGCTCCTGGCCGAGCCGCGCCAGCGCACGGTCCACCTCGTCCCGGTCCATCACCGGCCCGGCGGGATCCGTGTCGGCCATCGATCACCTCTCGCTGCGGGGAATTCGGTCTGGTGCGGTGCGGTTGTGGGTGACACACATCGCGGTCAGCTGCGGCGCAGGTACTCCGGGGCCGGGGGCCTCGACGCGGACGGGTCGTCGTCCAGCGTGGCGGACAGCCACTTCGTGTACGACGCCTGCCAGCCGGTCGCGGTGTCCTGCCGGAAGTCGACCAGGATCTGGTTGACCCGGCGCACCAGGTCGTCCGCGTCCTTCTTCATCGCCACGCCGTAGTACTCGGTCGTGAACGCCTCGCCCTTGAGCTCCACCGTCGGATCCTGCGCGGCCTGACTCGCCGCGAGGGCGCCGTCGTTGACGACCGCGTCCACCTCGCCGAGCTGGAGCCGCACCAGGCAGTCCAGCTGGTTCGGCACGGTCGTGGAGATGTCCGTCGACGCCGGCAGGTCGCCGCTCCTGCGGTCCTCCTCCAGCTTCGCGTACGCCGTCGAGCCCTTCGCCGTGCACACCTTGCGGTGGGCGAGCGTCTCGTCGTACCCCTCGATCGGGGAGGACTTCGGCGCCAGCACCTGCTGGCCCGTCTTGAAGTAGGGCGCGGAGAACGCCACGTCCTTCAGACGCGAGCAGTTGATCGTCATCGTGCGGACCACCAGGTCCACCCGGCCGTCCTGGATCGCCGGGATGCGCTGGTCGGTCGGGATCGCCTTGAACTGCACGGCGTCCGGGTCGCCGAGGATGTCCTCCGCGATGCGGTGCACCAGGTCGATGTCGAAGCCCTCGAGGCGGCCGCTCTCGCCGCCGTTCGGGTCGCGGTAACCCCAGCGGAAGCTGTTCTGGTCCACGCCGACGACCAGCTTGCGCTTCTCGCCCGGGCGGTTCTTGATCGCCGTGATGGCGGGACCGTCGGCGCGGGACGGGGACAGGGTCTGCTTCTCGGGTGCCTCGCAGTCGTCGGCCGCGCGGGCGTCGACGGTGAGGGCTTTCGCGGTGCGGTGGCCCGCCGGCTGTGCTCCCGCCTGTGAGGCGACCGAGCCCGTGCAGGTCACGGCGAGGGCGAACACGACGGCGAGGGCGCAGGCAGCCGCCATCGCGCCCACCCCGCCCCAGCCCTTCAGGCGGGCCCGCAGGTGTCGTGCGTGCATCGTCATCGCCCCCTCCGGCTTCGTCGTCCGCCACCGCTCACTCATCGGTACTCCGAGAGCCTGCGGCCGATGCCCAGCACCGCGCCCGTCGCGCCCAGCACGGCGAGGACCGCGGCGCCCGTCGGCAGGCCCGTCAGCGCGTCCCGGCCGTCGCCGGCCGCCGTCACGAACTCGGCCTCCTCGTGCTTCAGCGCCGTCGCCAGATTCCTGTCGACAGCGTCGAAGCACTCGCCCGTCGCGCCCTTCGCGCCGATCACCATGTCCAGCGCCTGCTGGTAGTTGCCGTTCTCGTCCTGCTCGCGGGCGGCCGCGTGACGCTTCTTCCACTCCGTCATGCTGCCCACGGCCGCGGTCACCGGCTTCGCGCCGGTGTCGTCGTCCGCGAGGCGCCGGGCGTGGGCGAGGCCCTTGGCGAGGGCGCCGATGTCGCGGGTGAAGTCGTGGTCGTAGGCGTCGAGGGTCTCGTCGCCGACCTTCACCGTCTCCGCGCCGCGGGCGACGAGGGTGAGGTTCTCGTTGCCGCGGGCCTTGAGGGAGGCGATGCGGGCGTCGTGGAGCACGGCGAGGGACCGGACGCCGTGGTCGTAGGAGTCGTCGAGATGGCTGCGGGCGAGGGCGTGGCCGGCCGTGAGCCACAGCAGCACGACGGTGGTCGCTGTCGTCGCCGCGACGAGACCGTGGTTGAGGACGCGGTTCGTGCGGAGGTACGTGCGGCGCTGCACCCAGGCGAGGGCGGCGAGGGTGGCCAGGCCCAGGGCGATCGCCGGCCAGGGGTACGGGGTGGCGTCCGCGTAGTCCGCGCGGAGGCGTTCGTTCTCCTTGGTGTAGAGGTCCTGGGCGGCCGGGAGCATCTCCTGCTGCATCTTCTCGTTGGCGTAGCGCAGGTAGGCGCCGCCCACGGGGTAGCCCTGGCGGTTGTACGTGCGGGCGCGTTCGACCAGGCCCTTGTACTCGGGGAGGAGGCGGTTGAGCTTGGTGATGGTGCGGGTGGAGGGGGAGCCCGGGGCCGCGTTGGCCGCTGCGTTGACCAGTTTCGCCGCGGCCGTCGCGATGTCGCGTTCGTAGCGGTCGCGGGTGGCTGCGGACTCCTGGCCGCCTGCGAGGAAGCCGCTGCTCGCGGCGGTGTTCGCGTCCGCGAGGGAGCGGTAGATGTCGGCGGCGTCGGAGGTGAGGGGCTGGCTGCTGGTGAGGACGGCGTCCGCGGCGGCCGCTCGTTCGGTCATCTGCCAGGCCGTGACCGCGCCGAACGCGACGACCAGCGCGGCCAGGACCGCGCCGATGACGCGGAGGCGGCCGGGTTCCGTGGTGGCGGCGTGGCGTAGCTGGTCGACGCCCTCGGCGAAAGCCGTGCGGCGGCGGGTGGGGGGTGTGGGGGGAGAGGCGGGTGCGGGGGGCCGGGCGGTGCTGGTGCCGGGGGGCGTGGAGGACGACGGCTGGGGCGGGATCGCGGGCAGTGTCGGTGGCGCGCCCGTGTCCGGTGTGTGTGTCATCTGACCTCCCCCATGGTCATCCTCCGCGGCAAGTATCGCCGTCGGGCGCGACATCCGCACCGGCCTTGGCACGATCTTGATCCAATTGCAGTGAGATGGCCGGAAGTTCCGGCCGCCGCACCCCACCCTGCCCAGGAACACGCCCGGGAAATCCGTTCGGTTCCGGGACGTTGTGCCCGTGAGCGGGGGTGCACGTCCCGCCGACGGGGTGGGGGCCGGGGCCGCGGTGGGGGTGCCCGTCCTCGGTCCGGCGCGACTGTGCCTCCTGGAAAGCTCAGGGCGCGGACGCGCCGGCCGCTGCGGGCGGGCACCCCCACCCCGTCCCCTTACCGCCGTACGGGACATCCCGTCAGGTGAAGTGCGCGCGCACGCGTTCCTGTGCTTCCGGCGGGGCCGCTATGTCGTCCAGGCCGAGGAGGGCCGCGCCCAGGACCGGCCGCTCCGTCACGACGTGCGGTACGGCTTTGGGGGCTGCCGCCTTCAGTTTTGTGCGGATTCCCTCCGTGAGGAGGGGGTGGTCCGCTGCCAGGACGCTGCCTCCCAGGCAGACCGGGGTCTCCTCGTCGAGGAGGTCCAGGCGGGTGAGTGCCACCGTCGCCATCGCGACTATTTCGGTGGCCTGTTGGTCGATGACGCTGCGGGCCACGGCGTCGCCCTGGCCTGCGGTGGTGAAGAGGACGGGCGTCGCCTCGTGGCGGCGGTGGTGCGGGATGCGGTGCAGGTGCAGGGCCTCGATCAGGGCCGGCATGTCGGGGACGCCGTAGTGGGCGGGGAGGGTGGTGGAGAGGGCGGTGGGTTCGCCTCGGCCGTCCGCCGCGCGCGCCGCGTGGTACAGAGCCTCCTCGGCCAGGGCCCAGCCGCCTCCCCAGTCGCCCGAGAAGCGGCCCAGGGCGGGGAAGCGCGCCGTACGGCCGTCGGGGCGCATGCCCACGCAGTTGATGCCCGCGCCGCAGACGACCGCGACCCCTCGGGGTTCCGGGACTCCCGCGCGCAGGATGGCGAAGGTGTCGTTGCGGACCGTGGTCGTGGAGGACCAGTTGTGGGATGCGATGGCCTCGGTGAGTTCTTCCTCCTCGACCGGCAGGTCCGCGTTGGCGAGGCAGGCCGAGGTGTGGGTGGCGGTGGGGGTGCCCGCCGTCGTGAGGGCCTCCGTGACCGTTCGGGAGAGGGCCTCCATCGCCTTGTCCAGGCCGTCCGCCGGCGGGCGGAAGCCGCTTCCTCTGGCCGTGGACAGCACCGTGCCGTCGGGGGCGATCACCGCCACGTCCGTCTTGCTGTTGCCCGCGTCGACGGCGAGGACGGCTGCGGTCAGGCCCACGTGAGGTGCTCCCGGTTGTGCGCGATCAGGTCGTCGGTCAGGCGGTCGGCGTACGCGTACTGGCCGATCAGGGGGTGGGCGAGCAGGGCGCGGAAGACGCGGTCCCGGCCCCCGCGCAGGGCCGCCTCCAGAGCCAGGTCCTCGTACGCCGTCACGTTCGCCATCAGGCCCGTGAGGAGGGGGTCGAGCCGCTGTACGGGGAGGGGGGACGCGCCCTTGGCGGTGACCGTTGCGGGTACTTCGACCACCGCGTCGTCGGGGAGGAAGGGGAGCGTGCCGTTGTTGAGGGTGTTGACCACCTGGTGCTGCGAGCCCGCGTTGCGCAGGAGCGCCGCCGCCAGGTCCACCGCCGCCTCCGAGTAGTACGCGCCGCCCCGCTTGGCGAGGAGGGCCGGCTTCGAGTCGAGGGCCGGGTCCGCGTAGAGCGTCAGCAGTTCCTTCTCCATGCGGGCCACTTCGGCTGCCCGGGACGGCTTGGTGCGCATCTCCGCCACCACTTCGTCGTGCGCGTAGAAGTAGCGGAGGTAGTAGGAGGGGATCACGCCCAGCGTGGTGAGGAGGGGGAGGGGGAGGCGGAGGTCGGCGGCGATCGTCCCGCCGTGGTCGGACAGGAGACGCGGGAGGACGTTCTCGCCGTTGACGTGGACCGCCGTTTCCCAAGTGAGGTGGTTCAGGCCCACATGGTCCAGGTGGACCTCGGAGGGGGCCACGTTCAACAGGGCCGCGAACTTGCGTTGGAGGCCGATCGCCACGTTGCACAGGCCCAGGGCCTTGTGGCCCTCCCTGAGCAGGGCGCGGGTCACGATGCCGACCGGGTTGGTGAAGTCGATGATCCACGCGTCGGGGTTGGTGCGGCGGACCCGGTCGGCGATGTCCAGGACGACCGGGACCGTGCGCAGCGCCTTGGCCAGGCCGCCCGCCCCGGTCGTCTCCTGGCCCACGCAGCCGCATTCGAGGGGCCATGTCTCGTCCTGGAGGCGCGCCGCCTGGCCGCCCACGCGGAGTTGGAGGAGGACCGCGTCGGCGCCCTCGACCGCCGCGTCCAGGTCCGTGGTCGTGGTGATGCGGCCCGGGTGGCCCAGGCGGGCGAAGATGCGGCGGGAGAGGGGACCGATCAGGTCCAGGCGGTCGGCCGCCGGGTCGGTGAGGACCAGCTCCGTGATGGGCAGGACGTCCCTCAGCCGTGCGAAACCGTCGATGAGTTCGGGGGTGTAGGTCGAGCCTCCGCCGACCACGGTGAGTTTCATGCGCGTTGTCCCTTGACTCCTGTGAGGGTGACGCCCTCGACGAACGCCTTCCGAGCGAAGAAGAACACGAGGACGACGGGGGCCATGACCGGAACGGTCGCGGCCATGGTGAGGTTCCGGCCGGTGTGGTGGGCGCCCTTGAAGGGCTGAAGGCCGTGGGAGAGGGTCCAGGCCGCCGGGTTCTCCGAGGCGTGGATCCGCGGGGCGAAGTAGTCGTTCCAGGCGTGGAGGAAGCGGAAGAGGGCCACTGCGGCGATGAGCAGGAGCACCGAGAAGGCGCCGCGGAAGGCCCTCGGGATGAGCAGGGGCGGGGGGTGGTGAGCGGGGCGAGGGAAGGCGGCGGTGGCCGGATGTTCCGGGCATGACGATGCTCCCTGCGGACGGGGTGGTGCGGGACGGGTCGGGCAGCGGGGTCAGCGCGAGGTGTCGAACACCTCGTCGCGGGTGGTCGCGAGCGCGCTCTCCAGCGCGCCGCGCAGCACGGGGTGATCGCGGACGCCGGCGAGGACGAGCCGCGGGCGGGAGGCGGCCAGTTCCGCCAGCTCGGCCTGGACCAGATCGCGCAGCGGCTCGCCGCCCGCGGTGAGGACGGCGCCGCTCAGCACCACGAGCGCGGGGTCGAGGACGGCGACCAGGGAGGCCAGGCCGGTCGCCAGGCGGGTGGCGTAGGTGCGCAGCAGCGCGCGGTGCCGTTCCTCGCCGGGGCGGGCCGCGGCGCGTTCCAGCAGCGCCGCCGCGACCTCGGCGTACGGGCCGTCGGGGACGTGCTCGACGCCCAGCTCCCGGGCCAGGCGGGGCACCGCCTGGGCGCCGGCCAGCTCCTGGAAGCCGCCGCTGTTGGCCTTGGTGACCCGGCGGACCAGCGGGGTGCCGGGCACCGGCAGGAAACCGACCTCGCCGGCGCCGCCGGTGAAGCCGCGGTGCAGCCGGCCGCCCAGCACCAGGGCGGCTCCCAGGCCCTCCTGGTTCCACAGCAGGACGAAGTCGCCGTGGTCGCGGGCCGCGCCGAGTCGCTGTTCGGCGAGGGCGACGAGGTTGACGTCGTTCTCGTACTCGCAGGGCATCGGCAGGGCGGCCGCCAGCTCGTCCAGGAGCGTGGGGGAGTGCCAGCCGGGCAGGTGGGAGGCGTACCGCAGGCGGCCGGTGTTCGGGTCGAACGCGCCGGGGGTGCCTATCACCGCGCGGTGGACGTCCGCGCGGGTCAGTCCTGCCGCCTTCACCGCGCCGTCCAGGGCGTCGGTGACCTGTCGGACGACGGGCACGGCGGGGCGGCGGCCGGGGGTGGGCAGTTCGTGGTGGCCGACGGTGCGGCCGGTGATGTCGGCGACGGCCGCGCGGATCCGGTGCGGGTTCACGTCCAGCGCGGCGGCGTACCCGGCGGCCGGGTTCAGGGCGTAGAGCTGGGCGCCCGGGCCCGGGCGGCCCTCCGTGGTGCCGGTGGCGAGGACCAGCCCGGCCGCCTCGAGGCGGGCAAGGAGCTGGGAGGCGGTCGGCTTGGACAGGCCGGTGAGCCTGCCTATCCGGGTGCGCGACAGCGGGCCGTGCTCCAGCAGGAGGTCCAGGGCGGCACGGTCGTTCATGGCGCGCAGGACGCGCGGGGTGCCCGGCGTGCCGGCCGTTCCTGCCATGGGGTGCGCCACCTGCCCTTCGTCGCCTGCACAGCTTCTCAGCGGGCCGCACGGGACGTCCATCCCGGGGGTCCCACCCGCCGGACACTGTTAGGAAAGTTTCCTGTCGGACGAGGCGAAGGTAGGCCTGGCGTCGAGCGGGCGTCAAGAGCCGGCCCCGGACAGGGGAGAGGGGCGGCGCCCGGGAGAGGTCCCCCGGGCGCCGCCCCTCGGCGGTCCTGCGGCTACTTGGTGGTGTTCGGGCCCGGCAGCGGGGACGCGGCCATCGACTGCGGGGAGACCGAGCTGGCGTACGCGGACGGCGCGGCCATCCCGGCCGTCGGATCGGGGGCCGGGGCGTCCTCCGTGGCCGTGGCGCCGCCGACGATGCGGATGCCGTTCGCGTCGAAGGCGCGCTTGATGCGCCACCGCAGCTCCCGCTCCACGGTGAGCGACTTGCCCGGCATGGTCTTCGCGGAGACCCGGACCACCATCGAGTCCAGCAGCACGGAGTCCAGGCCGAGCACCTCGACCGGGCTCCACAGGAGCTCGTTCCAGGGCTCCTCCTTGCTGGTGCGCTCGGCGACGTCGCTCAGCACGGCCTTCACCCGGTCCAGGTCCTCGTCGGAGCGGACCGTGACGTCCACGTTGGCGGTCGCCCAGCCCTGCGAGAGGTTTCCTATGCGCTTGACCTCGCCGTTGCGGACGTACCAGATCTCGCCGTTCTCGCCGCGCAGCTTCGTCACCCGCAGCCCGACCTCGATCACCTCGCCGGTGGCCACGCCCGCGTCGACCGTGTCGCCCACGCCGTACTGGTCCTCCAGGATCATGAAGACGCCGGAGAGGAAGTCCGTGACCAGATTGCGGGCGCCGAAGCCGATCGCCACACCGGCCACACCGGCCGACGCCAGCAGCGGCGCGAGGTTGATCTGGAAGGTGCCCAGCACCATCAGCGCGGCCGTGCCCACGATCAGGAACGACGCCACGGAACGCAGCACCGAGCCGATCGCCATGGACCGCTGGCGGCGGCGCTCGGCGTTGACCAGCAGACCCCCGAGCCCGCCGCCCTCCATCGCCTGCCCGGTGCGGGACATGCGGTCGACCAGCTTGGTGATGGCCCGCCGGACGAGCACGCGCAGCACCGCCGCGATCACCACGATGAGCAGCACCCGCAGCCCGATGGCGAGCCACGTCGACCAGTTCTCCTCGACCCAGCCGGCCGCGCTCGTGGCGCTCTCCTGGGCGTCCTGCAGCGAGGGGACCCGTGGGGTCTCCGACTCCGCGGGGGTCGGTGAGGGGTCGGCGGCCGGCAGGGCGGCGGACAAGGACACGGCGGGTACCTCCAGGTGCACGACCGTCCCCGGTGCGGCCGTCAAGACCTGCGAGATCACGAACAGGTCACCGGTGGGGACGGAACCACCACACTAACGGGGCATTGTGAGCGGATCGCCGGGATGTGTGAAGAAGAGACCGTGCTCACCTGCGCTTGAACAGGCCATGATCCTGGGGATGTATCCGGGTGTGGTCGAAAACACTCCCAGCCCGTTACCGGGACATGGTGGCGCGTTCACCAGGCATGAGGGGAGACTGACTACGGATCGTCCCGGCGCGAGCCACGCGCCGCCGGCGTACAAGGAGGCCGTCCGTGCCGCATGTCCTGGTCCTCAACGCGTCGTACGAGCCGCTCGGCGTCGTACCGCTCCGCCGCGCGCTCGTGCTCGTCCTCGAGAACAAGGCAGTCTGCCTCGAGGAGACCGGCGCCTATCTGCACAGCGCGACCGTCACCGTCCCCGCACCCAGCGTGGTCCGGCTCAAGCGTTTCGTGCGGGTCCCTTACCGGGGGCCCGTCCCACTCACCCGCAGGGCGCTGTTCGCCCGTGACGGGGGCCGGTGCATGTACTGCGGTGGCGTCGCCACCAGCGTCGACCATGTCATCCCGCGCAGCCGCGGGGGCAAGCACGTCTGGGACAACGTGGTGGCGTCCTGCCGCCGCTGCAACCACGTGAAGGCCGACCGCCACCTCTTCGAACTGGGCTGGCGCCTGCGTCACAAGCCCGCACCGCCGACGGGCCTGGCCTGGCGCATCATCGGCACCGGCCACCGCGACCCGCGCTGGCTGCCGTACCTCCAGCCGTACGGCGCGGACGACGCGCTGGCGAGGATCGACGGGATCTCTGCCTGACGGCGCCCGCCGTCGTCGCGCCCCGGACCGTCCCCGCGGTCCCGGGTGCCCCGTCCCTCAGGCGGCCACGCCGTTGTCCCGGAGGAGAGCCGTGTACGCCGCCTCGGCGGCGCGCCCCTCCACGGTGCCCGGCGGCGTGTGGCGCAGGAACGCCCGGGTGTCGCCGTGATGCAGGATCCGGCCGCCGTGCACCACGGTGACGTGATCGGCCTCCTCCGCCAGATCGGCGACGTCGTGCGTGGACAGCAGCACCTGCACGTCATCGGTGAGCGCGCGCAGGTTGTCGCGGAACACGCGGCGCTGGTAGGGGTCCATGCCCGCGGTCGGCTCGTCCAGCAGCAGGACGCGCGCGCCGTGCACCAGCGCCCCGGCGACGCCCACGCGCCGCAACTGGCCGCCGGACAGCTGACCGGTGCGGTCGTCGGCCTTGTCGGCCAGGTCCACGCGCACCAGCGCCTTGCGGGCCTGCTTCCAGGCGTCCGCGCGGTTCATGCCCTTCAGCCAGCCGATGTAGGCGACGTACTCGCGGGCGGTGAGGGTGGGCATGGGCGCGATGTCCTGCGGCATCCACGCCACGGCCCGCCGGTACGCCGGCGTGCCCGCGCGCATGTCGTCCAGGACCACCTCGCCCGCCTGCGGCCGGTTCACCGAGGCCGCCAGCTTCAGGAGGGTGGACTTGCCGGCGCCGTTCGGGCCGAGGAGGACGGTCAGCCCGTCCGGCAGGGCGTAGGAGAAGTCGCTCAGCACCGGCCGCTTCCAGCGCCGGTAGCCGTAGGTGCAGTTGCGCAGTTCGAGTGTCACGCTGTCTTCCTCGACGAAGGGATCTGGGCCACGAGACCGACGGCGAACACCGTCGCACAGGCGACCGCGGCGAACACGTCGTCCGCGGGCAGGGCGATCACCGTCCAGGGGCGCGGGATGTTGCCGCGGAACCCGATCACCACGACGGTGACCAGCCAGCCGACGGGCACCATGACCGCCGCCTGGCCGGCCCAGGCCCGTCCGATCAGCATCAGACCGGTCAGGAACAGGGCGTTGCGCGCCCCGGTGGTCGCGGCAGCGGTGCCCTGCAGTGCGGCGACAGCCACGCTGCACAGGGCCGCGGCGGCCATGACCGAGATGACGAGCGCGTTGTCGAACCGGATCAGGGACCGCACGCCGGACGCCTCGGCGGACGGCAGCCGTGACTCCAGCACCGCCATGAGCAGGGCGAACAGCGGCACCGGGACGAACAGGGACAGCGCCACCCGCGGGCTGCCCGTGACGGAGGGCAGCAGCACCGTGGTGTCCTGCACCGCGAACAGGGCCAGCGTGAACAGCGCCAGGCCGAGAGGCAGCAGGGTGTAGCCCTTGCGGGCCTTGAACCACCACCTCACGACTGCTCCGTACCGCAGGCGGCGAGGGAGCGCCTGACCCACCGGGTCTGCTCGGCCGGCGACGTGGACAGCACCCGGGTGACGTCCGCCTGTACCTGCTCCTCGAGCTGCCGGGCCACCGGCGTCAGACCTTCCTCCTCGCGGCGCTTGCGGTACGCGTCCTCCTGGCCGGTCCTGGACGCGGCCCACAGCCAGACGCCATGGGCGGTCCTGGCGTCCACCTGCTCGCATCTGAAGCGCAGCGACCGGACCACGACCCGGTAGACGGCGTCACCGCTCTGCATCGGCCCGGTGAGCGCCATGCGCCAGACGGCGTCGGTCGACGGCTTGTGCAGACGGCCGTCGACATAGCTGTCGGTGATCAGCCGGGGCCGCGCCGAGGTCGCGCCCGCCTCGCGCAGCGTGTCCAGCGCCTCGGCCGTGTCCCGCTGCACCTGAGGCAGCGTGCCGGCGGTGAATTCCGGGACGCACATGCGGGGGGCCTCACCGGTGCACGTCATGGCCACGTGGCCGGCGGTCAGCGGAGGCGTGGCAGTCCAGGGGACGGCCGTCCGGTACGCGCCGACGGCGCCGCCCGCCGCGACGGCGAGAGCGAGTGCGGCACGGAGCGCGAGCGGCCCGTACGGGAGCCACAGGAGCAGGAGCCCCACGGCCACACCGCCCGCCAGCAGGACCGGCACGAGGACGGTGACGAGACCGGGCACCTCGCCGAAGCCGATGGAGCCGTACTGGCCGGAGACGTGACGGGGCCAGTAGGGCAGCACCGACCTGGTGAACGCGACGGTGATCCAGTCGGCCACGGCCAGGATCGGCGTGGCGATGACCCGCGGGATCCAGCAGCCCACGGCGAAGCCGAGGACGGCGTGGGCGACGCACAGCACCATGGCGCCGAGCGGCAGCCGGAGGCTGTCCGGTGTGGGCAGCGTGCCGGAGCGCGCGAGCGACAGCGCCGGGGGCACCAGGACGACCAGCCACGCCAGCACCACGGCCGGCGCCAGGGCGTTGGCCGCGATGCGGTACCGGGACCGTGCGGGTGCGAGTTCCCAGACGCGAGCGCTGCGCAGCCGTCCGCTTTCCCAGCAGGAGAGCGCCGCGGCCACCGCATAAGCCAGCGCATAAAGCGTCTTCAAAGGCTCCGCGACAATGCTGGGCGCGTAATGGTAATAACTGGAAAGCGGGGCTGTTTCCCCGGTGACGTAATAAAGCAGCGCAAGAAAGAGAACGGCGGGTGAGGCCCATCGCGCACTACCGCTGCGGAAGGCGGTGCTGAATTTCATGCTGATTCACCGGACTGTTCTTCGGTCGACGGGGAGGGGTGCCCGGTGGGCACCCCTCGGGGCTGGTCGATCAGCCGTCGGCCTTGGTGGTGTCCACCGTGACGGTGCTGACGCTCAGCTGCGGGCCGAAGGTCGAGCCGCCGATCTTCATGATCTTGAAGTAGTAGTCGCGCTTGCCGGACGGCAGGTCGGTCCACTCACCGTTGCTGGTGCCGCCGCTGAAGCAGGCCGTGAACGTCTTGTTGTCGTACGACTCGTCGGGCTGCAGCGAGATGTCGTTCCACATCTGCACGTCGGTGCTCTTCGAGCCGTCCGTCCGGCAGTTGGTGAACTGGACCTGCGAGTACAGCTCGTCCGACCAGCGCCGGGACTCGAAGCCCACGCTGGCGCCCGTTATGGAGCTGCTCCAGTTGGCCTGGGCGAGCGGCGCGAGGGCCAGCGTGATCACTGCTGCGGTACCGGCGATGGTGGAAATGCGAACGCTGTTCTTCATCTTCCCCTGTTTCCGTAAAGACACGAGGAAGCTCGCGCGAGTGGTGTCCCCCCACTTTTACCGCCCCCCGTGCGGCCGAATGTCGGCCAGCCCGGAAAAGCTAGCAGCAGACTTGACTGAGGGTCAACTTTATTTGCCTGAGGCGGCCTTCGCCTTTTCAGCTGTCCGATTGGCCGGGCGTGGACGGTGTGCCGCAAATGATCATTTTGCGACCGCGTACGCCTCCACCGACCACAGCGAGTACCCGTACCGCGTGGCCCGCCGTTCGCCCTGGACGCGGATGTGGCGGACGTCCGGCTCGTCCATGCGGACCGTCTCGTGGCCGCCGCGGCTGTCGTGGACCTCCGCCGCGGTGCGCCAGGCGTGGCCGTCCCGGGAGACCTCCACGCGGTACGCCGAGGCGTGCGCGTCCTGCCAGTGCAGGTCGACCCTGCCCAGCCGCACCGGGCGGTCCAGCTCCACCTGCCACCACGCGTCGTCCTCGGCCGGCGACGACCAACGCGTGCCGGTCTCCCCGTCGTTGGCCGCCGAGGCCGGGAAGTCGGGCGTCTCGTCGGCCGAGGACTCCGCGCGGCCGGTACGGGCCACGTCGCGGCCCTCGACGGGCGGCACCGCGTCCACGGTCAGTGTGCGGGCCGCGCCGCCGAAGCCCAGGCGGACGTCGTAGGAGCGGGTGGGCGTGCCGGGCTTCACGGTCACCTCGACCGGCACCCGCACCGGCGTCCCGCGCGGCACGGACAGCGGCTCCTTCGGCACCCGCACCTCGACGCCCTCCGGCGCGTCCACGGTGAGCCGGTCCCGTACGTCCTCGGGGCGCGCCGAGCCGAGGGTGACCGTCACCGTGCGGGTGCGGCCGATGTCGGCGTCGGCGCGGCCGCCGGGCAGCTCCACCACGGCGTCCGGCACGTCGGCGAACCACGGCACCACGTGCCGCACCCGCTCCGGATCCACGTCCACGACCCGGACGGCGCCCGCCGGCGCGCAGTTCGGTGGCGCCCTCAGCGGCCAGCGCGCCGATCCGCCGCCAGGCCCCGGCCTGCGTACGCACCTCCACGGAACCCGTGGTGCCCGGTTCGGCCAGCACCGTCACGGTGTCCAGCACCCGGGCGCGCTCCAGCCGCAGCGTGCCGCCGTCGCTCCCGCCGGGCGCCTGCGCGATGCCCGCCCAGCTCTCGTACGCCGTGCGCGCCCGGGCCAGGAACGGACCCAGCACGCCCTCCGCGACCGTGACCCGCGCCGACCGGAGTTCCGTACGCAGCGCCTCCAGCCGCCGGTACGCGGCCCAGGCCTCGCCCGCGTCGCCCGCCTGCTGGGCGCGCAGCATGTCCAGCGCGGCCGTGCCGGCCTCGCCGTAACGGGCGAGGTGTCCGGTCCAGGGGGTGATCTCGTCGGAGAGGGAGGTGCCGGACAGCCGGCCGGGCAGCTCGCGCAGATCGGTGAAGGCGGCGCGGAGCCGCCCGGCCGCCGCCGTGTCGCCTTCACCGCGCGCGGCGGGCCGGGTGCGCCAGAACTCCTCGAGCAGCGGCCGCAGATACGCCGCGTCCGTGCCGCCCAGCACCGAGGAGGCGGTGTTGCGGGCGAGGGCGGTCAGCGCCTTCCCGCGCCGGGCGTCACCGCCTGCCAGATCGGCGATCGCGGCCCGCCAGGACTCCTGGGGGCGGTACTCGC
Organism: Streptomyces werraensis; assembly: GCA_014656175.1. Taxonomy (GTDB): domain Bacteria; phylum Actinomycetota; class Actinomycetes; order Streptomycetales; family Streptomycetaceae; genus Streptomyces; species Streptomyces werraensis. The sequence goes on along the minus strand of BNBX01000001.1, from coordinate 781,620 downwards.
GCGGGTTCCAGGCGAAGTCGGCGGCCGTGAAGAGGGGGATGCGGGACGCCTCGGGCTGTTCCATCGCGTTGGCGAGCAGCGCGGCGGAACCGGCGGCCACGGCGGGCTGCCGGCCCTGGTAGGGGCCGAGGAACAGGCGCTCGGGCGCGTAGTCGTTGACCGGGTAGTTGTCCATCGTCACCAGCGGGTGGGCGAACACCTCGCGGGCCTCGGACAGCTGACGGCCCGTGATGGTGCGCGGCACCACGCCGACGCCGGTCCACGCCACCTCGACGCCGTCGTCCAGCTCCCGGGCGAGCGCCCGCCGGTACGCGGTCGAGCCGTCCTCGTAGTACTCGGTGGGCATCAGGGACAGCGGCGGGGCGCCCGCGTGCCGCCTCGCCAGGTGCCGGGCCACCGCGTTGGCCACGTGCGCCTGGGCGCGGGCGGCCGCCTCGGGTCCGGAGCCGAACCGTTCGGCGTCCGCCCCGCAGTGCCACTCGCTGTAGCTGACGTCCTGGAACTGCACCTGGAAGGCGCGGAAACCCAGCGCCCACATGGCGTCCAGCTTGCGGGTCAGCGCCCGCAGGTCGTCGTCGGAGGAGAAGCACATCGCCTGTCCGGGCGCCACGGCCCAGCCGAGGGTGACGTGGTTGCGGGCGGCCCGCCCGGCCAGCTCACGGAACTCCGCGCGCCGCTCGGCCGGGTAGGGCTCGCGCCAGCGGGCCTGCCGGTACAGGTCGTCGCCGGGTGCGTACAGGTACCGGTTCAGCTTGGTGCGGCCCATGAAGTCGAGCTGGCCGAGCCGCTGCCGGTGCGTCCAGGGGGTGCCGTAGAAACCCTCGGTGATGCCGCGCACGGCGGTGGCGGGCCAGTCCCGCACGACGGCGGCGGCGAGCGTGCCGTCCGGGCGGACCAGGCGGCGCAGGGTCTGCACGGCGTGGAAGAGGCCGTCGCCGTCCGCCCCGGTCAGGGTCACGGAGCCGTCGCCGGAGGTGAGCGTGTAGCCGCCCGCCGGAAGGGCGTGACGGGGGTCGGCGGAGGCGTGTTCGCTGCCGGCGCGCACCACGAGCGCCCCCTCGGGCACCGGTGCGCCCGGGTCGGTGAACCGGCGCGCGCCGGCCTCCCGCAGCACGTCCTTCAGCGCCTCCACGGCGTACGGATCCGCTCCCCGCTCAGCGACCAGGACGACCTCCTCGGTCACCCGGACCGGAGCGCCGTTCGCGCGCAGGGAGTGCGGGCGCGGCCACACCGCCGGGACGTCCGCGGCGGTCGTCCCGGCCGGGCCGGCGGCGGGCGACCGGGCAGGATCCGGGGCAGGCGCGGCCGTCGCGGCGGGTGCGACGCCCAGGGATCCGGCGAGTACGGCGAGTGCGAGTGCCGTCCTCCGTGCGGACGCCGTTCTGCCACGCCACAGCTGCACGAGGCCCCTCCTGATCCCCCGGGACCGGCCGGCGTACGACCGGCGGCCGTGTCCATTCCGTTACCGAGACGCCCCGAGCCTACCACTCCTGGACTGAACGTGTCAATCAGAGGGGGTGTTGTGGCGCATTTGTCCCCCTGTGGAGTGAGAGTGAAGGGAGAGAATGTGACCACGTTCACGTTGAACGACTTTGTGCGTCTGCGCTCGCGTCCACTGGGTAGGGCTGCGAGATGACCCGCACGTCCGGCTCGACGAGGAGGCCCTCGGTGGCTACAGCGGCATACGTCTTCCCCCCGGTCCTGTCCAAACCCGTGGCGGAGCACTCCGCGCCCGAGGCGGAGCACTCCGCCTGCGACCCGCACGACTGCTTCCTCGGCGCCGAGGGCACCGGCGCCGAGGCGCCGCTGACCAGCGAACCCCCGCTGCCCGACGCCGAACCCCTCACCAGCGAACCGCCGCTCGCCGACGCCACCCGGCTGACCAGCGAGTCCGACACCTTCTCCGACCCCTCGGACTCCGCGGGACTCGACGCCTTCCCGGCCCAGTACCACCCGGAGCCCTAGCGTGACCGCGCCACGGCCGGACGGGACCCCCTCCGAGGCGCTGTCCCGGCTCGCCGGCCTGCACGGGGTCGCCACTTCCTACCGCCCCTCCCCGGACATCACGGTCCCGGCCTCGGCCGCCGCCGTCACGCGCGCCCTGGCCGCCCTCGGCGTCGACGCGTCGACCGACGAGGCCGTCCGCGCCGCCCTGGCCGTGCGCGAACAGGAGATCGCCGAGCGGCCGCTGCCCCCGACCGTCGTCGGCTGGGGCGCCCGCCCGCCCGAGGCGCTCGCCGCGCTGCCCGAGGGCGCCCGGCTGGAGATCCGCACCGAGGACGGCGGCACCCGCGCGTCCGCCGAGGACCTCCCGCCCGGCGTGCACCTGCTCACCGCCACCGCCCCCGACGGCCGCACGGCCCGCGCCCATCTGATCGTCGCGCCGCCCCGGCTGCCCACGGTCGAGGGCCGCTCGCACGGGCTGCTGGTGCAGCTGTACTCGCTGCTGTCCCGCCGCTCCTGGGGCATGGGCGACCTCGCCGACCTCGCTGAGCTGGCCGGATGGGCCGGGCGCGACCTGGGCGCCGGGTTCGTGCAGGTGAACCCGCTGCACGCGGCCGTCCCGGGACCCCCGACCGACCCCTCCCCGTACCGCCCCTCCTCGCGCCGCTTCCCCGACCCCGTGCACCTGCGGGTCGAGGCCGTGCCCGAGTTCGCGTACGTCGGGGACCGCGAGCGGCTGCACGCCCTGCTGGAGCGGGCGGCGCGGCTGCGCGAGGCGGTGCTCGGCAAGGGCGAGCTGATCGACCGGGACGCCGTCTGGGACGCCAAGCGGGAGGCCCTCGAACTGGTGCGGACGGTCCCGCTCGGCCCCGGCCGCGCCGCCGCCCTGCGCGCCTTCCGCGCCGGACAGGGCCAGGCCCTGGAGGACCACGCCACCTGGTACGCGCTCGCCGAGGCGCACGGCCCCGACTGGCGCCGCTGGCCCGCCGCGCTGCGTGACCCCCGCTCGGCGGAGACCGCCCGCGCACGCGAGGAGCTGCGGGACCGCGTCGACTTCCATGCCTGGCTCGTCTGGCTCACCGACGCCCAGCTCACCGCCGCCCAGCGGGCCGCGCGGGAGGCCGGGATGGGCGTGGGGATCGTGCACGACCTGGCCGTCGGCGTGCATCCCACCGGCGCGGACGCCTGGGCACAGCAGGACCACTTCGCGCCCGGCATGTCCGTCGGCGCGCCCCCGGACGCCTTCAACGCGCGCGGCCAGGACTGGGGACTGCCGCCCTGGCGCCCCGACCGCCTCGCCGAGAGCGGGTACGCGCCGTTCCGCGACCTGCTGCGGGGTCTCTTCCGGTACGCGGGCGCCCTGCGCATCGACCATGTGATGGGTCTGTTCCGGCTCTGGTGGGTGCCCGAGGGCCGCCCGCCCACGGAAGGCACGTACGTCCGCTACGACGCCGAGGCCATGCTCGCCGTGCTCGTCCTGGAGGCGTCCCGCGCCGGATCGCTGGTGATCGGCGAGGACCTCGGGACGGTCGAGCCCGGGGTGCGCGAGGCACTGCGCGAACGGGGGGTGTACGGCACGTCGGTGCTGTGGTTCGAGCGGGACTGGGAGGGCGACCGCCGCCCGCTGCCGCCGGAGCGCTGGCGCGCCGACTGCCTGGCCACGGCCACCACCCACGACCTGCCGTCCACCGCCGCCCGTCTCACCGGCGAGCACGTGGAGCTGCGCGACCGGCTGGGCCTGCTCACCCGGCCGCTCGCCGAGGAGCGGGCGGAGGCCGCCGCGGACGTGGGGGAGTGGCTGGAGCGGCTGGCAGGGCTGGGGCTGCTGCCCGGGACGGACGAGGGCGGTCCGGGCCCCTCCCGGGAGGAGGCCGGGATCCAGGCGGTGTACCGCTACCTGCTGCGCACCCCCGCCCGCATGGTCGGCGTGTGGCTGCCGGACGGGGTCGGGGACCGGCGTCCGCAGAACCTGCCCGGCACCTGGGACCAGTACCCGAACTGGCGGCTGCCCGTCGCCGACGCCGAGGGACGCCCGGTGACCCTGGAGGACCTGGCCGCGTCCCCCCGGCTGCGGGCCCTGGTCGACGTGCTGCGCGCCGGCGCCCCGCCGGCCCCCGACGGGTCCGCCCCGCCCGGCCCCTGACCGGCCCGCGCGCCCGTACGGCACCCCGGGCGCGCGGCCCCCGACCGCGTTCGATACGTTGGGGACCGTGGACAAGAAGAACGCCCTGCGCGCCGGCGCCCTGGCAGCCGGTACGACGCTGATGATGCTGCTCATGTCGTCCCCCGCGCTCGCCCTCACCCGCGACGACGGCGACGACCCCGGCACGGGCCTGAGCGTCATCGAGACGCTGGGTCTCTACGTCCTGCTCCCGATCGGGCTCTTCGTGGTCATCGCCGGTCTGGTGATGGCGCTCGACAAGTCCCACCAGAAGAAGGACCCGACGAGCTCCAACATCCGGACCAAGGCGGACGCCAACGCCTGACCCGGGGCCCGCTCGCCCGAGCGGTCCACGCGCGCTTCCCGCAGGGCGCCGGCCTCCGCCGGCGCCCTGCGTCGCGTGCGTACGGCCCGTGCCGCCGGGCCGGCTCACGGTGTGCCGGGCACCAGTCCGACCCGGTAGGCGAGGACGACGGCCTGGACCCGGTCGCGCAGGCCGAGTTTGGCGAGGATCCGCGACACGTACGTCTTGACGGTCTCGGGCGTGATGAACATCGCCGCGGCGATCTCCGCGTTCGACAGTCCCTCGGCGATCAGCCGGAGCACTTCCAGCTCGCGCGGGGTCAGCGCGCCCACGACGTCCTGCCGGCCCGGCAGGGAGGCGTCGGCCGGACGCAGATGCTGGGCGAAGTGGCCGATGAGGCGGCGGGTGACGGCGGGCGCCAGCAGGGCCTCGCCCCGGGCGACCGTGCGGATGCCGTTGACCAGCTCCGTCGGGGGCGCGTCCTTGAGGAGGAAGCCGCTCGCTCCGGCGCGCAGCGCGTCGTAGACGTAGGAGTCGACGTTGAACGTGGTGACGACCAGTACCTTCGGCGCGTCCTCGGAGTCCGGGCCCGCCAGTTGACGCGTCGCCCGGATGCCGTCGAGCAGCGGCATCCGGACGTCCATCACGACCACGTCGGGGCGCAGCCGCCGGGCTTCCCGCACCGCCTCGTGGCCGTTCTCGGCCTCCCCGACGACCTCCATGTCGGGCTGCGCGGAGAAGATGGTGACGTAGCCGGTCCGCACCAGCGCCTGGTCGTCGCACACGAGCACACGGACAGGTGGCGGCGCATCGTTCACGGGATCACTCCTGGACGGGTCGGGACGGAATCGTGGCGCGGACCTCGAACCCGCCCTCGGGCCGGGGGCCGGCGTTCAGTTCACCACCGAGCATCCGCACGCGTGCACGCAGCCCGGCCAGTCCCCGTCCGCCCGCCGGGCCGGACTCCCGCAGGACCGGTGCGGAGACCGGCCCGTCGGTGGTGACCTCTATCCCGAGGTGCTCGTCGCCGTGCCGGAGCAGGATCCGGGTCGCCTGCCCCGCCGCGTGCTTCATGGCGTTGGTGAGTGCTTCCTGCACCACCCGGTACGCGGCCAGCTCCACCTCCACGCCGCCCGGCCGCCGCTCGCCCGTCTCGTCGAACTCGACCGGCTGGCCCGCCCGGCGGGCCTGCTCGACCAGATCCTCCAGCCGCCCCCGGGCCGGCGCCCTCTCCGCGCGCTCCAGGTCCGCGGACGCCGCCTCACCGGTCGCCTCCAGGACGCCGAGCAGGTACCGCAGTTCGGTCAGCGCCCGCCGTCCGGTGTCGCTGACGGCCGTCAGGGAATCGGCGGCGCGGTCCGGCGCCGACGTGAGCAGGAACTGCGCCGCGTCGGACTGGACCACCATGGCCGTCACGTGGTGGGTCACCACGTCGTGCAGCTCCCGGGCGATCCGCGCCCGCTCGGCGGCCGTCGCCGCCTCGGCGGTCAGCCGCCGTCGTTCCGCCTCCTCCGTGCGCCGTGCGCGCACCGTGCTCCCCACCTGCCGGACCGCGGCCAGCACCAGCCCGAACGCGAGGTAGTCCGGCAGCGACTGCGGTGAGCCGAGGCGGTCCAGGACGACGGCCAGCACGGCGTATCCGGCACACGCCAGGACGGCGAGCCCGCGGCGGAAGCGGACCTGGTGGGCGCCGGCGGAGTACAGGGCCAGGTACAGCCCCACACTCCCGAACGTCGTCGCGTAGCCGAGGGCCTGGTGCACGGCGAACGCGACCGCGACGACCGCCAGACAGGCCGCCGGCGATCTGCGGCGGAACGCCGAGGGCAGAGTCTGGGCCAGGACCAGTCCGACACCCAGCGCGTCCGCCGGCCGCTCGGGCAGGTCGCCGATCTGCGCGCCGACGCCGGACAGGGTCGGCACGAAGGACAGCAGGGTGAGGGCCAGGGCGAGGACGCCGTCCTTGAGGAGGGCGTCCCGCTCCCGCCACCGGTCGAGCGGAGCACGGAGCGAGGGGGCGCCCCACAGTTCCCGACGGGCCGTCATGTCCGTTCTCCTTCGGTCGGCCTGTCTCAACGGTTCGCGCGCCGGCGGGTGGTGAACCTGCCGCTCCGGCGGGCGAGGACGAGCATCGGGACCGCGAGGGCCACGCCGAGGAGGACGGGCACGACCGACGCCTCCAGGCCGAAGGCGCCGCCGGTCAGCAGATCGGAGCCGTGGACGTCGGCGGTGAACAGACCGTCGGAGGTGTGCCCGGAGACCGGGATGCCGAGCAACTCCACCGTGGTGTTCCAGACGAAGTGCAGCCCCACGACGAACCAGATGCTACGCCGCCACAGGAACGCCGCTCCGAGCAGGACGCCCGCCTCGACGGCTATCGCCAGCGCGCTCCACGCGCTCGCCCCCTCGGCGCCCAGGTGGGCGACACCGAAGAACAGCGAGGTGATCACGAGGGCGGCCCGGCTGCCCCACAGCCGCTCCAGGGCCTGCAGGGCGAGACCGCGGAACATCAGCTCCTCGGTCACCGCGGCGCCGGTCTGCACCATGACCGCGGTCGCGACGACCGACAGGACGCCGTCGCCGGCCCAGGAGAAGGAGTAACCCCCGAACGCCGTGATGAGGAGGGCGGAGACGAGGACGAAGGCCAGGCCGATCGCGCCGCCCAGCAGCGCCTCCCGGCCGGCCCCGGACCGGGCGATCTCCGGCACGGAGCGGCCCGCCGCACGGCGCATGACCCACGCGTAGACGGCGACCGCGGCGGCCGCGCCCAGCACCGGCACCGGGCCGGGGCCGGTCGCCGTCAGGCCCGAGACCAGGCCGACGCCGGCCAGGCCGGCGAGCATCCAGCCGAGCGGGGAGCGCGCGATCCGGCGGAGACGGCCGCCGCCGGAGTCGTGGTCCTTGTCCGGGCCGGAGTCGGTGGCGTGCGGTGTCTCGGATGTCGTACGCATGGCGGCCTTCCCGTCGTGGCCGCACCCGCTGCGACCTGGGACCACGCTAGGAATCCGCCGCCGCCCGCGAATCACCCGGGCAGGGACAGCTCCTGTAGCTCGCACGGGGGATGCGCGACCGGCTCCCAGGTGTTCCGGGGCGGCGCCGCCTATCGCTCCGTGGCGAGCAGCAACTCCCGCAGCAGGTCCGCCAGCTGGGCCGCCCGCTCCTCGCCGAGGGCGGCCAGTGCCCGCGACTGCTCGGCGACGCCCGCGACCACCGCCTCGTCGATCAGCCGCAGCCCCTTCTCGGTCAGCGTGACCTGGAGTCCGCGCCGGTCGTGCGGGTCGGGTGAGCGGCGCAGCAGCCCCGCGCGCTCCAGCTTGTCGAGACGGCCCGTCATCCCTCCGGTGGTGAGCATCAGAGTGGCCGAGAGCTGCCGGGGCGAGAGCGTGTACGGCTCCCCAGCGCGGCGCAGGGTGGCGAGGACGTCGAACTCGCCCCGGGAGATGCCGAACGGGGCGTACACCTGCTCGTGCCGGTCGCCCATGGCGCGCGCGAGCCGGTAGATGCGCCCGAAGACCTCCATCCCGGCGGTGTCCAGGTCGGGCCGCACCCGGGCCCACTGTTCGATGATCGCGTCGACGGGGTCCGCGGGGCGCGGCTCGGGGCGTGCACTCATAGCCGGGAGTATCCGCGCGGCAGGGGTTGCCCGCAAGAAAGTAGCTTGTGGATAAGTAGCTTAGAGCTAAGCTAGTTATGGCTCACTCACTCGTCGGAAGGGGTGTCCATGCCCGCGCACCGTCGCGCCGCCGTCGCCGCGCTCACCGCCCTCGCCCCCGTCTCCTGGGGCACCACCTACGTCGTCACCACCGAGTTCCTGCCGCCGGAACGCCCCCTGTTCACGGCCCTGGTCCGCGCCCTGCCCGCCGGGCTGCTGCTCCTCGCGGTCGCCCGGGTGCTGCCGCGCGGCGCGTGGTGGTGGAAGGCGGCGGTGCTGGGCGCGCTGAACATCGGCGCCTTCTTCCCCCTGCTGTTCCTCTCCGCGTACCGGTTGCCTGGCGGACTGGCGGCGGTCGTCGGTTCCGTGGGCCCGCTGCTGGTGCTGGGCCTGTCGGCGCTGCTGCTGGGGCGGCGGCCCGCGCTTCGGGACGTCCTGGCCGGGGCCGCCGCCGGGCTCGGCGTGAGCATGGTGGTGCTGAAGGCGGCGGGGGCGCTGGACGCGCTGGGCGTGGCGGCGGCGTTCGCCTCCACGGCGTCGATGTCCGCGGGCACGGTGCTGACGCAGAAGTGGGGTCGCCCCGAGGGCGTCGGCCCGCTCGCCCTCACGGGCTGGCAACTTACCGCGGGCGGGCTGCTGATCGCCCCGCTCGCCTTTCTCGCGGAGGGCGCCCCGCCCGCCCTGGACGCCGGCGCGGCCGGGGGCTACGCCTACCTGGCCCTGGTCAACACGGCCGTCGCGTACTGCCTGTGGTTCCGCGGCATCGGCCGCCTCACCGCCACCCAGGCCACGCTGCTGGGCCCGCTGTCCCCGCTGACGGCGGCGGTGCTGGGCTGGGCGGTCCTGGGCGAGAGCCTGACCGCTCTCCAACTCGCCGGTATGGCCCTTGCTTTCGGCGCGACGGTGGCGGGCCAGCTGAGGGGGCCGTCAGCCGGGCCGGCCCGAAGCCGGCTCGCACCGCACGATCCTGCCCCGGCTGCCCTCCCTGGTCAGCGGCTGCCGGCCCCACGCGTCGGTGCAGGCCCGCACCGGCGCCGGCCCTCGCCCGTCCTGCCGGTCGAGGTCCGGCGTGAAGGGCCGGGGAGGGGCGGGAGGTGAGGGATCGGCGTCCCACGCCCCGATCAGCGGGACGCCGGTACGCGACCATCGCAGCGCAGGGCTCACCGCGCGGTCAGATCACGATCACCCGCCGTCCCCTCGTGTGCCCCGCCCGGCTGTCGGTGTGGGCGGCGGCCACCTCGGCGAGGGAGTAGGCCTTCTCCACCGGGATGTGGAGCCTGCCCTGTTCGAGGAGGCGGACCGTCTCCTTCAGGGCGTCCGGGACGCTGCCCGCGACGTTCGAGAAGCGGACGCCCAGCTCGGGGGCGGTGCGGTCCGCGATGGAGACCACCCTGGCCGGGTCCCCGGTCAGCTCCACGAGCTCGCGGACGACGCCCGCGCCGGCCAGGTCGAGGGCCGCGTCGACCGACGTGAACGCCCGCACCCGCTCCGGCCAGCCCTCCGCGTACGTCGTGGCGTGCGCGCCGAGGCCGCGCAGGTACGCCAGGTTCGCCGCCCCCGCGGTGCCGACCACCGTGATGCCGCGGTCGCGGGCGATCTGCAGCACCGCCGAGCCGACCCCGCCCGACGCGCCGCTGACCAGCAGCGTCTGCCCGGGGCGGATGCCGCACTCGCGCAGGACGCGCAGGGCCGTCTCCATGACCGACGGATAGCCGGCCGCCTCCTCGAAGGAGAGGCCCTCGGGCATCCGGGCCCAGGCGTGCAGCACCGCGAACTCGGCGTAGGTGTCGGTGCCTTCGCCGAAGACGCGGTCACCGGCCGCCACGTCCGTGACGCCCTCGCCGACCTCGTCCACCACACCTGCCGCGTCCAGTCCGACGCCCGCGGGCAGGGACGCCGGGAGGGCCGGACGCATCTGGCCCTCCCGGATCCTCCAGTCGACGGGGTTCACCCCGGCCGCGCGCACGGCGATGCGTATCTCTCCCGGGCCCGCGTGGGGCTTGTCGGCGTCGATGAGGCGAAGGACGTCGGGGCCGCCGAACTCGGCGTAGCTCACTTTCTTCATGCCGTCGACCGTAACACTAACCGTTAGCTCATTGGAGTCGTTAGGGTTTTGTATCTGCTAGCGTTCGAAATATGCCCGAGCAGCCGCCGTCCGGACGTCGAGAGCGCAAGAAGGCCGCCACACGCCAGAAGATCGCCGACACCGCCCTGCGGCTCTTCCTGGAGCGCGGGTACGACGCGGTGGGCATCCGGGACGTGGCCGCCGAGGCCGACGTGGCCGTCACCACCGTCTTCTCCCACTTCGCCTCCAAGGAGGCCCTGGTGTTCGAGCGGGACGCGGACTTCGAGCGGCGCCTCGCCCGCGCGGTGACCGACCGCGCGCCCGGCGCACCGCTCGTGCCCGCCCTGCGCCGGGAGATGCACGCCCTGGTGCGCCACTGCCTGGCCGACGAGGCCGCCCCCGTGTGGCGGATGATCGACGCCTCGCCCGCCCTGCGGGAGTACGAGGGCTCCATGCGGCTGCGGCACGCGGAGACCCTGGCGGCCGCCCTCGCCGCGGAACCGGGCGCGCCGCGCGGCGCCGTCGCCTGCCGGGCGCTCGCCCGGTTCGTGGTGGACGCCTTCGCACTGGCCCGGGAGGCGGACGACCCGGAGACCGCGGTGGACGAGATCTTCCGGATGGCCGAGGCGGCCTGGCAGGCCGCCGAGGCGGGCGCGCCGGTCCGGTCCGCGACATGACGGAAGGGGCGCCCGGCCGGGAAGCCGGGCGCCCCTTCTCGTTGACAGGACCGCGTTACGCCGACGTCGCCGCCGCGTCCGCCGCCTGCGCGCGCAGAGCGCGTTCCACGCCCGCGCGGGACTCCGAGACCAGGCGGCGCAGGGCCGCGCCCGGCTCGGCGGAGGCCAGCCAGGCGTCCGTCCTGTCCAGGGTCTCGCCGGAGACCTGGATGCCCGGGTAGAGGCCGACGGCGATCTGCTGGGCCATCTCGTGCGAGCGGGACGCCCACACGTCCGCCAGCGCCTCGAAGTACTTGTCGGTGTACGGCGCCAGCAGCTCGCGCTGGTCGGTCTGCACGAAGCCGGCGATGACGGCCTCCTGGAGCGCGTTGGGCAGCTTGTCGGACTCGACGACCGAGGCCCACGCCTCCGCCTTGGCCTCCTCCGTCGGGCGGGCCGCCCGCGCGGTGGCCGCGTGCCGCTCGCCCGCCGCCGTCTTGTCCCGCTCGTACTCGGCGGCGATCTCCGCCTCGTCGAACCGGCCCACCGCCGCCAGCCGCTGCACGAACGTCCAGCGCAGCTCGGTGTCGACGGCCAGGCCCTCCACGGTCTGCGTGCCGGCGAGCAGAGCCTCCAGCAGGTCAAGCTGCTCCGGGGTGCGGGCGGTCGCCGCGAACGCGCGCGCCCACGCCAGCTGGTGGTCGCTGCCCGGCTCGGCGGACCGCAGGTGGGCCAGCGTGGCGTCGGTCCAGCGGGCCAGCAGGGTCTCACGGGCGGCCGGGTCGGCGTACAGGTCGAGCGCCAGCTTCACCTGCCGGTGCAGCGACTGCACGACACCGATGTCGGACTCCTTGCCGACGCCCGACAGCACCAGCGACAGGTAGTCGCGGGCGGGCAGCTCCCCGTCGCGGGTCATGTCCCAGGCGGAGGCCCAGCACAGCGCCCGCGGCAGCGACGACCCGAAGTCGCCCAGGTGCTCGGTGACCACGGCGAGGGACTGCTCGTCCAGGCGGACCTTGGCGTACGACAGGTCGTCGTCGTTGAGCAGGACCACCGCCGGGCGGCGCTTGCCCGCGAGCTGCGGCACGGCGGTCAGCTCGCCGTCGACGTCCAGCTCGACCCGGTCGCCGCGGACCAGCTTGCCGGTCGCCTCGTCCAGGTCGTACAGGCCGATCGCGATGCGGTGCGGGCGCAGGGTCGGCTCGCCCTTCGCGCCGGCGGGCAGCGCCGGGGCCTCCTGGCGGACGGCGAAGGAGGTGATGACGCCCGCGTCGTCCGTCTCGATCTCGGGACGCAGGACGTTGATGCCGGCCGTCTCCAGCCACTTCTTCGACCAGGTCTTCAGATCGCGCCCGGAGGTCTCCTCCAGCGCGCCCAGCAGGTCGGTCAGGCGCGTGTTGCCGTACGCGTGGCGCTTGAAGTACGCCTGCACGCCCCGGAAGAACTCGTCCTCGCCGACATAGGCGACGAGCTGCTTCAGCACGGAGGCGCCCTTGGCGTACGTGATCCCGTCGAAGTTGACGAGGACGTCGTCCAGGTCGCGGATGTCCGCCATGATCGGGTGCGTGGACGGCAGCTGGTCCTGGCGGTAGGCCCAGGTCTTCATCTGGTTCGCGAACGTCGTCCACGAGTGCGGCCACTTGGAGCCGGGCGCGTCGGCCTGGCAGGCGGCCTCCGCGAAGGTGGCGAACGACTCGTTCAGCCACAGGTCGTTCCACCACTCCATGGTGACCAGGTCACCGAACCACATGTGGGCCAGCTCGTGCAGGATCGTGGCCGCGCGCACCTCGTACGCCGCGTCCGTCACCTTCGAACGGAACACGTACTGGTCGCGGATGGTGACCGCGCCCGCGTTCTCCATCGCGCCCGCGTTGAACTCGGGCACGAACAGCTGGTCGTACTTCTCGAACGGGTAGGCGTAGTCGAACTTCTCCTGGAACCAGTCGAAGCCCTGCCGGGTCACCTCGAAGATGGCGTCCGCGTCGAGGTACTCGGCGAGCGAGGGCCGGCAGTAGATGCCGAGCGGCACCGACCGGCCGTCCTTCTCGTACACGCTGTGCACCGAGTGGTACGGGCCGGCGATCAGCGCCGTGACGTACGTCGACAGGCGCGGGGTCGGCTCGAAGACCCACACGTTGTCCTTCGGCTCCGGCGTGGGGGAGTTGGAGACGACCGTCCAGCCCTCCGGCGCCTTCACCGTGAACTGGAACGTCGCCTTGAGGTCCGGCTGCTCGAAGCTCGCGAACACCCGGCGGGCGTCCGGCACCTCGAACTGCGTGTACAGGTACGCCTGGCCGTCCACCGGGTCGACGAAGCGGTGCAGGCCCTCACCCGTGTTGGTGTACGCGCAGTCGGCGCTCACCCGGAGCACGTTGCGGCCCCTCAGCAGGCCGGGCAGGGCGATGCGGGAGTCGGCGAAGACCTCGGCGGGGTCCAGCGCGTCACCGTTCAGCGTGACCTCGTGGACGGCGGGGGCCACCAGGTCGATGAAGGACTCCGCGCCGTCCTCGGCGACGTCGAAGCGCACCGTGGTCACGGAGCGGTAGGTGCCCCCCTCCTGCGCGCCGGAGAGATCGAGCTCGATCTCGTACGAGTCAACGGTCAGCAGCTTCGCCCGCTGCTGCGCCTCTTCGCGGGTCAGGTTTGTGCCAGGCACGCGGTCATCTCCTCGATATGTGTGGGTTGCGCCATCCTTCCACGCGGGATCGGCATCACGCGATGACGAAACCGCAGGCATGGGGATACCCCTGTGTCGAAAGGGGGACGCGTCGGGCTCGACGTCCGATCGCCGCCGGCGGGGAGAGGGAGGGGCGCGCGAAGGTGGGGGCATGAGCACCCACACATCGCTGGTACGGGCCGTTCCGCCGCAGGTCGTGAAGGAGCTGCTGGTCCGTGACGACGCCGGCCGTCCGGCCGTTCCCCTCACCGACGGCGAGGGCGGCTCCCCCCTGCGCTGCTGTCTGCGCCGCAGCCGTCCGGGGGAGCGGATCGCCCTCGTGAGTTACGCGCCCCTGCGCCGCTGGGCGTCGGAGACGGGCGTCGACCCGGGCGCGTACGACGAACAGGGGCCCGTCTTCGTCCACGCGGACGGGTGCGCGGGACCCGAGGACGAGGGCCTGCCCTTCACCTCGGCGCACCGCGTCCTGCGCCGCTACTCCACCGACGGGCGGATCCTCGGCGGGCGGCTGGTCCAGGCCCCGGAGGACTTCGTACCCGCCCTGCGCGAGGCGTTCGCCGACCCGGCCGTGGCGCTGGTGCACGTACGGGCCGTGGAGTACGGCTGCTTCCTCTACGAGGTCCGGCGGGGCTGACCGCCGCTCACCCGGCCGGCGGAACGGCGAGAGGCGGGCGCCCTCCGGGGACGCCCGCCTCTCCTCGTGCCGGTGCGCCGGTCAGGCGCTCAGTTCCTGCGCCACCAGCTCCGCGATCTGCACCGCGTTCAGGGCCGCGCCCTTGCGCAGGTTGTCGTTGGAGACGAACAGCGCCAGACCGTTGTCCACCGTCTCGTCGCGGCGGATGCGGCCGACGTACGACGGGTCCTGGCCGGCGGCCTGCAGCGGGGTCGGGATGTCCGTGAGGACCACGCCGGGCGCCTCGGCCAGCAGCTCGGTCGCGCGCTCCGGGCTGATCGGGCGGGCGAACCGGGCGTTGATCTGCAGCGAGTGGCCGGAGAAGACCGGGACGCGCACGCAGGTGCCCGAGACCTTCAGCCCGGGGATGTCCAGGATCTTGCGGGACTCGTTGCGCAGCTTCTGCTCCTCGTCGGTCTCGTTCAGACCGTCGTCGACGAGGTTGCCGGCGAAGGGCAGCACGTTGAAGGCGATGGGGCGCTTGTAGACGCCGGGCTCCGGGAAGTCGACCGCCGCGCCGTCGTGCGTCAGCTTGTCGGCCTCGTCGACCACCTTCTGCGTCTGGCCGTGCAGTTCCGCGACGCCCGCGAGACCGGAACCGGACACCGCCTGGTACGTGGCGACGACCAGCGCCTCCAGGCCCGCCTCCGCGTGCAGCGGACGCAGCACCGGCATCGCGGCCATCGTGGTGCAGTTCGGGTTGGCGATGATGCCCTTGGGGCGGTTCGCGATCGCGCGCGGGTTGACCTCGGAGACGACCAGGGGGACCTCGGGGTCCTTGCGCCAGGCGGAGGAGTTGTCGATCACCACGGCGCCCTGCGAGGCGACCTTCTCGGCCAGCGCCTTCGAGGTCGCGCCCCCCGCGGAGAACAGCACGATGTCCAGGCCGCTGTAGTCGGCGGTGGAGGCGTCCTCCACCGTCACACCGTCCAGCTCCGTGCCCGCGGAACGGGCCGAGGCGAACAGGCGCAGCTCCGTGACCGGGAAGTTCCGCTCCTTGAGGATCCTGCGCATGACCGTGCCCACCTGACCGGTGGCTCCGACGATTCCGACCCTCACGACGACTCCCTACTGCGTCTCACGCGTACCTGATGTGCCTGGACGGGGCAGTTCCATCATGCGGCCGACCACGCCCCGGCTGTCCAATTCTTTGCCACGACCGCCCGCACAGTGGGACGAACGCGCTCCGGGCGCCGGTTGCGGACCTTCGGCGTCAACCCATCTGAGCTGCAGATATTCCCCCCGCGCGGGCCGTCGGCCGCAAGGACCCCTGCCCAGGCCGACCCCGTCCACACGAAGGTGTGACGTACGCCTCGGCCGGCCCCGCGGATCCGTCCGAACGTTCCACAGGCCCGCCGCGTCGTAGGAGAAACAGCGTGAGGGGGGTGAGCGGTGCTGCGCGGAAGAACCCGGCGCGGCCGCGGGCCGTACGTCGCCGACGACGACCCGCTGGACGCGGCGCAGGAGCGCCGGGTGCGGGCGGTGCTCGCACTCGGGGGAGTGCCGCAGGCGGACCTGCCGGACGGGGTGCAGCAGGTCCGCCTGCGGCTGCTGGAACGCGCCGCGAGCGGCAGGGAGGCGCCCCGGGACGTCTCGGCGTGGGCGGCGGTCGTCGCCTCCAACCTCGCCATGGACTGGCACCGGGCCAAACGGCGGCAGGAACGGGTGGGGGAGCGGCTGGCCGCGCTGCGGCCCGCTCAGGCCCCGTCCGGTGAGGAGACCAGTGTGCTGTCGCTGGCCGTCGCGCGGGGCCTGGACGCGCTGCCCGACGCGCAGCGTCAGGTCGTCGTCCTGCGCTTCTACGCCGACCTGCCGGTGCGCTCGATAGCCGAGCAGCTCGGCGTCCCGGAGGGCACGGTCAAGAGCAGGCTGCACACGGCGGTACGGGCCCTGCGCGCCCGCCTGCACGAGGACGAGGTGGTGTGACGTGACCGCCCACGACAACAGCGGGGACAAGGACCCGTTCCGGGAGGACGCCGGGCACGGAAGCCAGGGGCACGACGCGCTCGCGGCGGCCCTGTTCGACGAGCCGCCGCCCGAGGGGGTGCGGCAGGACGCCGGGTTCCTCGCGGCG
The DNA here is from genome assembly GCA_014656175.1 of Streptomyces werraensis. Classification (GTDB taxonomy): domain Bacteria; phylum Actinomycetota; class Actinomycetes; order Streptomycetales; family Streptomycetaceae; genus Streptomyces; species Streptomyces werraensis. The sequence continues at coordinate 765,417 of BNBX01000001.1, read as the reverse complement.
CGGGACGCCGCGCTCGCCGACCTCGCGGTGATCCAGGAGCAGCTCACGCTGATCGGGGACGCGCTGGCGGGGCGAGAAGAGGCCGCTCCTGCCGGGGAGCGGCCGGCCGAGGACGCCGGGGCGGCCGGGCCGCGCCCCGCACGGACCGCGCCCGCCACGCCGCTCGGGCGAAGGCCCCGGCTCCGGCCGCTGAAGCCGGCGCTCGGCGGGCTCGCCGCCGCTGCCGCCGCGAGTCTCGTCCTCGGACTGGGCTGGCTGGTGTCGCAGAGCGGCACGACGGCCGGCTCGGCGGACCGGGGCGTCGCCTCGGACGCCGGAAGTGGGGCGGACGCCAAGGAGGACGCGGGCTCCCGCGCCTTCGGCACCCCCGGCTACCTCGCCTGCGCGCGTCTGGTCGCCGAGGGTGAGGTGACGGCGGTGGAGCGGGTGCCGGGAGCCGCCGGAACGTCGCGGATCACCGTGCGGGCGACCCGGTACTACAAGGGCGACGGCCCGGTGGCGTTCCTGCGCGACGCCGGGGAGGTCCCGCTGCGCCCGGGCGACCGGGTGCTGGTCGGCACGACGGACGGGGGTCCCTACCCGGACACGGTGGTGACCGGTGAGGAGGACATCGCCCTCCTGCGGGCCGGGCTCGCCGTCGCCGCGTCCGAGTCGCGGGGCCTGACCTGCGGCTGAGACGCCGGGCCGGGCACGGCGAAGGGCGGGCGCCCCTGCGGACGCCCGCCCCTCGTGGGTGATCCGGTGCCTACCGGTCCGCTACGGGACGACCTTCTCGATCGCCACGCTGCCGACGCCCGCGACCGTGCCGCGCGCGTTCACCAGCTGCACACGGCCGAAGAACGCACGTCCCTCGGGAGCCGCGGCGGCGACGGTGACCTCGCCGGAGACGGTGGCCTTGGCGCCCGTGCCCAGCTTCACCGGCGCGGACTCGTCGACGGTGACGGCGCCGAGCGTGGCGGAGAAGAACACGTCCAGGTAGTCGTACTCCGTCGTGCCGGCCGGGACCGAGTAGCCGTCCACCTTGACGGTGTACGTGCCGGGCTTCGGGGAGGCGATGGAGACGGACTCCTCCGAGTCGCCGTCCGCGGACTGCGCGACCCGGGTGCCGGAGGCGTCGTACACGGACAGGTCCAGGTCGGCGGCGGTGTCGGAGACGTTGCCGATCGAGACGTCCAGCGACGCGGCGCCCTCGGGCACCTCCACCGTGGTGGTGTGGACGTCACCGGTGCCGATGGACGGGCGGGCCGTCTTCGACGAGCCGAGCGGTCCGCCGACCAGCCTGCCGTCGATCGCGGCGGCCTCGTTGGTCACCGTCCAGTCGACGCCGGCCGGGGTGCCGACCTTCGCCTCGGGCACCGTGACGGTCTCCGGGTCGAAGGCCGCGCCGAGCGCGGCGACGTCCAGCGTGTACGGGTTGTCGAGCAGCGGCGAGGTGCGGCGCGCCTCGACCTCGATCTCCCACACGCCCGGCTGCGGGTCCGCGTACGAGCGCACGTCGGGCCGGCAGGTGTTCGCCGGGTTGCTGTAGTTCGGGTAGCAGTTGACCGTCGAGGTCGGGTCGGACGGCACACCGTACGGGTGGATGGAGATGAACCGGGTCTGGCTCGTCGCCTTCAGCCCGCTCATCGCGACCTCCAGCGTCTTCGCGCCCTCGGGCACGGTGACGAAGTAGGAGGTGGTGCTGTTGCGCTGGGCGGTGCCCTTCGCCGAGTAGGTGTACTTCAGCGGGGTGGAGACCACCACGGTGGTGAGGATCTGCCGGTCCACGCCCTCGGTGCGCGGGTCGTCGACCTCGAGGATCGCGCTCTTGATGCCCGCCGAGCGGGGCTGCGCCTGGACCTTGACGGTCACCGGCTTGTTCAGCGGCAGCGAGACGGTGTCGCCGCCGACGACGCGGAAGGTGCGGTCCGCGTTGTTCGCCAGGTCCAGCTCGTGGCGGACGGCGCGGTCCGGGCCGGACGTACGGGTGATGGTGATGTCGTACGTCTTCTTCTGGCCGGCCTTCAGACCGCCCTCACGGTCGTACAGACCCGTGCCGTGGCCCGGGGTCTTGAGGAACTGGTCGATCGCGGTGTCGACCGGCGCCTTCACCGTGTACTCGTGCGCGGTCGCGCCCTTGCGGATCGCCTTCCAGGCGTCCACGACGTCGATCAGGCCCGCGCCCTCCTCGTAGGCCTGCACACCCTTGATGTGCTCGGCGGTGGAGGTGAGGGCGGTGCGCAGCGTCGCCGGGGTGAGATCGATCCGCTGCTGCTTCGCGGCGGACAGCAGCAGCGCGGAGGCGCCGGCGGCCTGCGGCGAGGCCATCGAGGTGCCCTGCAGCATGCCGTAGCCGGCCGGCAGGGAGTAGCCCGCCTCGGCGACCGGGGCTCCCGGCAGCCAGGTCTGGATGGTGTTGATCGCCGCGCCGGGCGCGGTCAGGGTCGGCGTGAAGCCGCCGTCCTCACGCGGGCCGCGCGAGGAGAACGGCATCATCGCGTACGAGGTCTTCACCTCGGAGCCGTAGTTGGCGGCCCAGGTCTCCTTGGAGACGGACGCGCCCACCGAGATGACCTTGTCGGCCAGGGCGGGGTCACCGATGGTGTTGGCGCCGGGGCCGGAGTTGCCCGCGGAGATCACCAGCTGGACGCCGTAGGTGTCGATCAGGCGGGTGTACAGCTCGGCGCGGGCGTTGTTGCCGTCGTTCAGCGCCGGCAGACCGCCGATGGACATGTTGACGATGTCGACGCCGCGCTTGGTGACGAGGTCGATCATGCCCTCGGTCAGGGCGACGTTGGTGCAGCCGCCGGACCAGGTGCAGGCGCGGGAGGAGACCAGCTTGGCACCGGGCGCGGCGCCGTTCATCTTGCCGCCGAACAGACCGTTGGCGGCGGTGATGCCGGCGACGTGGGTGCCGTGCTCGGACTCGATGACGCCGATGTTGACGAAGTCGGCCTTCTTGCCGACCCAGTCGCCGCCGTAGGGGTCCATCGGGACGTCCTTGCGGATCTCCACGACGAACGGCTGGCGCTCGGCGACGTCGGTCTTCGGGTCGTCGGTGCCGAAGTACCCGATCTGGAAGCCGTCCTTGTACGGCTTCATCGGGGTGTCGTCGGAGAAGTCCTGGTTGTTGTTCAGGTCGACGCGGACCGTGCCGGCGGCCGGGTCGTAGAGCACGCCCCAGACGTCCGTGGTGTCGCCGTCGCGGTTGGCGTCGCCGGCCGCGTCGCCGCCCGTGGTGTACGACTCGCGGAAGAGGCTGACCTGGTAGGAGCCCTGCGGGGCCTTCCAGGTGGCGCCGCCGTAGGTGAAGGCCGGGCCGGAGACCGCGTTGACCATGGGGCGCCAGGTCTGGTCGCTGTCCACGATCGGGTCGGTCGCCGTGACCCAGTCGACGATCTTGCGCTCGCCGGTGGTCGTCTTCTGCAGTGCGGGGTGGCCGAGGTCGACGCCGGAGTCGAGGATGCCGATGGTGACGCCGCGGCCGTCCGCCTTGGGGTTCTTCTTCACGAAGTCGACGGCGCCCGTCTCGAAGGACGGGTTGTACGGGTTCTTCGCGGGCGTCTTCCGGTCGGGCGCGGGGTAGCTCTTGGCGCTGCCGCCCTTGCCCTTGGCGGCCTTCGTGGTGTCGCCGGCCGGCGTGGGGTCGTCGAGCGGGATCTCGTCCCGCAGGTCGACGCCGTGCACGGAGGAGAGCTTGGTGGCGGCGGCGATGGCCGCGTCCGCCTTGCCGGTGGGCACGGTGGCGCGGACGTAGCCGAGCTTGTCGTCCGAGCGGCCGACCGAGGCGCCCTTGACGGACTCGATCTGGTCGGTGACCTGGGCGGTCTTCCCGGGGGCCGTCGCGATCATCATCGTGACGTGCCTGGTGCCTTCGGCCTTGGCCTCGGCGAGCAGTTCCGCGTCGTGCGAGCCGAGCTTGTCGTGGGCGGACTTGACGTCCGCGTCGGCCGGGGCGGCGGCCGGGCTGTCGGCGGCGAGCGCCAGCGGGACCGGCCCGGCCGCGGAGAGCGCGGCGACGAGACCGGCGGCGACGGCTATGCGGGCCGCACGTCTGGTGCCCGATATGGGGGCGCGCTGCGGGGAGTTGGTCATCGGCATCCCTTGCAAGGAGCGAACGATCGGGAGCGGCCAGGGGTGATCGGTCCTGGTCGTGGGGGTCCGGAATGCACTACCGGACGATCGATGAGCTTCGCGTAAAGGGCCGATGTTTGGCGAGGGTTGGCCGGAAGGCCGGGAGAGGTGTGGGGAAAACCCCCGATGCCCGTATGGGGAGATCACGCCCGAAGCGGGCAAGTCCGTCATGCTCATGCAGGGTGGGTGTCCACAGTGCGGACCCGCCCGAATACTCCCCTGCGCAACCCCGGCCGCCCGGGTTACCGTCCGGCGATGCGACGGACGTTGAGGGTGGCGGCCTACGCCGTGGTGGTGCGCGACGGACACCTCCTGCTCGCCCAATCACGGGACGAGGACGGCGCCCCCGAGTGGGTGCTGCCGGGAGGCGGCATGGAACACGGCGAGGACCCCTACGACACCGTGCGGCGCGAACTGGAGGAGGAGACCGGCTACCTCGTCGAGGTCACCGGCTTCCTCGGGATCGACTCCAGCCGCCGCACCCTGCCCGGCCGCTTCCGCCGCCCGGTCGACCACCACGGCCTGCGGCTGGTCTACGAGGCCCGGATCGCCGGCGGGGAGCTGCGCAACGAGGTGGACGGCTCCACCGAACTCGCCGCCTGGCAGCGCCTCGACGCCGTCCCCGGCCTCGCCCGTGCCGGCCTGATCGACACCGCCCTGCGGCTGTGGCGCGAACGCCCCGCGTCGGGGCATCCGAAAGCCGGCCGGGGGTGACGCCCACGCGGCCGCGCGGAACGGCCGAAACCCGATCAACCGTCGCAAGCCGTGGCAACCCCGCCGCACCCCGGCGCGGTCCCTCCCCGCGACCACGCACGACGGACAGGGGAGGCACGGGCATGCGGAAGCGGATGCGGACGACGGCGGTGACAGCGGTGGCGGTGGCCCTCTCGGCGGCCCTCGCGGCCCCCGCGGTCGCGACGGGACCCGGTGGGGACCGTACGGGAGACACCGGCGACCACCGGGCCACCGCCCGGGCGGTGCGGGCCGCGGTCGGGGACGGGGTGCCCGGCGTGACGCTGCGGGCGGAGGACCGGCGCGGCGTGTGGACGGCCACCGCCGGGGTGGGGAACCTGCGCACGGAGCGTCCGCGCTCCCCGCACGACCGCTACCGGGTCGGCAGCATCACCAAGACCTTCGTGGCGACGGTGCTGCTGCAGCTGGAGGCCGAGGGCAGGCTGTCGCTGGACGACACCGTGGACTCCTGGCTGCCCGGCCTGGTCAGCGGAAACGGCCACGACGGCACCCGGATCACCCTGCGTCAGCTGCTCAACCACACCAGCGGGATCTACAACTACACGGCCGACGAGGACTTCGGCCGCACGTACTTCCTCGAGGAGGGCTTCTTCGAGCACCGTTACGACACCCTCGCGCCCGAGGAACTGGTGCGCGTCGCGATGTCCCACGAGCCGGACTTCGCGCCCGGCGCCGGATGGAACTACTCCAACACCAACTACGTGCTGGCGGGACTGGTGATCGAGAAGGCCACCGGCCGCCCCTACGGCGAGGAGATCCGCCGGCGCGTCATCGCGCCGCTGCACCTCACCGGCACCTCGGTCCCCGGCACCCGCACCGGCGTGCCCGGGCCCAGCAGCCGTGCCTACGGCAAGCTGACCGAGGACGGCAGCGGTCCGGTCCACGACGTCACCCGGCTCAACCCGTCCATGGCCTCCTCGGCGGGCGAGATGATCTCCGACTCCAAGGACCTCAACCGCTTCTACCGCGCCCTGCTCACCGGACGGCTGCTGCCCGAGGAGCAGCTGGAGGAGATGACCGACACGGTGGCCGTGAACGACAGGAACGGCTACGGGCTGGGCCTGATGAGCACCGAGCTGAGCTGCGGGGTGACCGTGTGGGGCCACGGCGGCGGCATCCACGGCTCCACCTCCGACGCCGTCACGACCCGCGACGGGCGCCACTCCGTGGCCTTCAACTTCAACGGCGACTGGGCCGGGGACCCCGAGGCGGTGATCGAGGCGGAGTACTGCGGCGACTGACCTGGGGGCGGGCCGCCGGGGCGCGTCCTGCTCCCCGGCGGGCCGCCCTCCCCCTTCGGCACGTCAGGCCGCCGCACTAGCGGGGCAGCACGACGACGTACGCCGCCGGGTCGCGGTCCGCCGACGCCATCAGGGCCGTGCGGACCACCGCCGCCTGCTGCTCCGCCGCGTCCCGCAGCTTGCGCGGGGTGATGTGCACGACCGTGATGCCCAGGCGCTCCAGGTGCTCACGCTTGCGGGCGTGCTCCTCCCACTCGGCGTCGTCCTCCGGCCGCCCGCCCGGCCGGGGCGCGCGGGTGTCCAGCTCCACCGCCACCGCCTGTTCCGGCCAGTACGCGTCCAGGCCGCCCAGGTGCGGCCCGCCGGGCAGACGCAGGTCCACGTTCCAGCACGGGTCCGGCAGGCCGTACTCGCGGACCATCCGGTACAGCCGGGACTCCGCGAGCGCCCGCCCCTCGGCCAGCAGCGAGTCCACCGCGTCCACCACGTGCGGGCGGTTCAGCAGCTTCGCGGCCGTCAGCTCCCGGACGACCGCCGCCGGTTCGCAGTGTCCGCCGCGCACCGCCTCCGTCAGCAGCCGGCGCACCACGACCGCGTCCTTCAGGCCCGCCACCGCGTCCGCAAGCGCGCGCGGGACCGGGGCCACCGGCAGGCCCGTGACCTGCTCCGGGACCGGCAGCGCGGCCGCCCGCACGACCCGGGCGCAGCCCGTCGACCGCAGCCGGCGCAGGCGCGGCACCAGCACGTCGAACGTCTCCTGGGACGGCAGCGGGGGAGCGGACGTGAAGCCGTGCAGGGTCAGCGCGGCCAGCCCGGTGATCATCGCCTCGCCGTAGGGGGAGGCGGGCGGCTCGTCCCGGCCCGGCTGCACAGGCACGCTCACGGTCCGCTCCCGGGCCGCGTAGAGCAGCACCGCGTGCAGCCGCTCCTCGCTGGTCGGCGGCCCCGGGTGCAGCAGGACCACACCGGGCAGGAGCTGCTGCCAGGGCCCGCCGGGACGGCACTGCTCTCCGGCCTCCGCGGCGGAGACGCCGTGCGCCCGCAGTTGCGTGTGGGTCAGCACGCGGCGTCCGGTGCCGGTGGCGAGGTGGTGCAAGGGGCGCGGGGAGAGGGGGGTGTTGTGGTTCATGACCGGCAATTTCCCGCCTCCGGCCGCCCTCCGAACCCCTGTTACACGTCCGTCGACGAACCCGGACAAGCCCGCACTAAAGGACGCTTGTTCGGATACCGAAAGCCGCTGGTCCGTTCGGGTGAGGGGTGGGGTTACGGGGCCGAATGCCCGCGTTCGGTAACGGTGGTTGCACGGAGGGGCTGACATGTCAGCCCCTCCGGCGTCCGAGGAGCGGGGTCCGGGGCGCGGCCCCGGGGCGGATGAGACGCGGGAGTGTCAGCCCGCGGCGGCGTCACACGCCTGGCCCCGCAGGGCGCGCGCCAAGTCGTCCCGCGCCTCGAGCACAAGACGCCGCAGCGCAGGCGCCGCGTCCTCGTGCGCCGCGAGCCACGCGTCGGTCGCGTCCAGGGTCTCCTCGGAGTCCTCGTAGGACGGGAACAGACCGCGGACCACGTCCATGCCGATCTGGATCGACCGCTCCGTCCACACCCGCTCGATCACCGCGAAGTACTTCTCCGCGTACGGTGCGAGCAGCTCCCGCTGGGACGGCTGGGCGAAGCCCGCGATCGTCGCCTCCACCAGCGCGTTGGACAGCGCGTCCGACTCCACGACCTGCGCCCAGCACTGCGCCTTGACCGCCTCCGAGGGGCGGGCCGCCAGACAGCGGACGTGGTGGCGGCGGCCGGACGCGGTGTCGTCCCGCGCCAGCTCCTCGTCCAGCCGCTTCTCGTCCGCCGCCCCGTGCGCGGCCAGCGGCTCCAGGAACGCCCAGCGCAGCTCCTGGTCCACCTCGAGACCCGGCAGCGTCTCCGTGTCGTCCAGCAGTGACGCCAGCAGCTCGAAGTCGGCCTCGGCGCACGCCACGCGGGCGACGAACCGCGCCCACGCCAGCTGCTGCTCGCTGCCCTCGCCGGCCGCCCGCAGCTGCTCCGCCGCGCCCTCGGCGAGCCGCCGCGCGGCCTCCTCGCGCCGCTCGGGCGCGGTGTAGTGCACGGCCGCCGACTCCGCCCAGGCGTGCAGCATCTGCAGTACGCCGATGTCGGTCTCCCGGCCCGCGAACCGCAGCACCAGCCCGATGAAGTCGCGGGCCGGCAGCAGCGCGTCGCGCGTCATGTTCCACAGCGCGGACCAGCACAGCGCGCGGGCCAGCGGGTCCGTGAGGTCGCCGAGGGCCTCCCGGAGCGTGGCCAGCGAGGTGTCGTCGAAGCGCGTCTTGCAGTACGTCAGGTCGTCGTCGTTGACCAGCACCAGCTCCGGCGCGTCCGCGCCCGCCAGCTCCGCGACGACCGTCCGCGGGCCCTCGACGTCCGTCTCGGCCTGCGCGTACCGCTCGAGCGTGCCCGCGGCGGTGCGCCGGTACAGGCCCACCGCGACCCGGTGCGGGCGCAGTTCGGGATGTGACTCGGCGGCCTCCTGCACGACGGCCAGCTCGTCGACCGTGCCGTCCGCACGCGACAGCACCTGCGGGGTGAGGGAGTTGACCCCGGCGGTCTCCAGCCACGCCCGCGACCACGCGGCCATGTCCCGCCCGCTGGTCTCCTCCAGCACCGACAGCAGGTCGCCGAGCCGGGTGTTGCCGTAGGCGTGCCGCTTGAAGTAGCGGCGGGCGCCCTCGAGGAACGCGTCCTGGCCGGCGTACGCCACCAGCTGCTTGAGCACCGAGGCGCCCTTGGCGTAGGTGATGCCGTCGAAGTTGAGCTTGGCGTCCTGCAGGTCGCGGATGTCGGCGGTGACGGGGTGCGTGGAGGGCAGCTGGTCCGCGCGGTAGGCCCACGCCTTGCGGCGGTTGGCGAAGGTGATCCAGCCGTCGGTGAAGCGGGTCGCGCCCACCAGGGCGAACGCGCCCATGAAGTCGGCGAAGGACTCCTTCAGCCACAGGTCGTCCCACCACTCCATGGTGACCAGGTCGCCGAACCACATGTGCGCCATCTCGTGCAGGATCACGTTGGCCCGGCCCTCGTAGGAGGCCTGCGTCACCTTGCCCCGGAAGATGAACTCCTCGCGGAAGGTCACCATCCCCGGGTTCTCCATCGCGCCCAGGTTGTACTCGGGCACGAACGCCTGGTCGTACTTCCCGAAGGGGTACGGGTGGTCGAAGTGGTCGTGGAAGAAGTCCAGGCCCTGCTTGGTGACCAGGAAGACGTCGTCGGCGTCGAAGTGCGGGGCGAGGCCCTTGCGGCACATCGCGCCGAGCGGGATCTCCAGCCGGGTGCCGTCCTCGAAGACCCGCTCGTAGTGATCGGTCACGTAGTGGTACGGACCCGCGACGACACACGTGATGTACGTCGAGATCGGCTTGGTCTCCGCGAACCGCCAGACGCCGTCGGCCAGGTCGCCCACGCCGTTGCTCCACACCGTCCACCCCTCGGGCGCCCGCACCTCGAAGCGGTACGGGGCCTTGAGGTCGGGCTGCTCGAAGTTCGCGAAGACCCGGCGGGCGTCGGCCGGCTCGTACTGGGTGTACAGGTACACCTCGCCGTCCTCGGGGTCGACGAAGCGGTGCATGCCCTCGCCGGTGCGGGAGTAGGCGCACTGCGCGTCCACCACGAGCTCGTTCTCGGCGGCCAGGTCCTCCAGGAGGATGCGGCTGCCGTCGAAGACCTGGCCCGGGTCGAGGTCCCGTCCGTTGAGGGACACGGACGTCACGGCGGGCGCGATCAGGTCGGCGAAGCTGCTCGCCCCCGGCTCGGCGCAGCGGAACCGCACGGTGGTGACCGACCGGAAGGTGCGCGGTCCGTCGCCGTCGTGCTCGCCGGTCGCGGACCGCAGGTCCAAGGACACCTCGTACCCGTCGACGGACAGCAGCGCTGCCCGCTCCCGGGCCTCGTCACGGGTCAGGTTCTCACCGGGCACGGGCGGACTCCTCATGCGTCGTCGACAGGGATGGACAGCACCGATCCTGCCATGCGCCCCTGACGCGGGTCAGCCGGGAATGGCCGGGGCGAGCCACGGCGTTGCCAGGGTGGAACACTGCCTTCTCGAGGAGCGACATGTCGGACAAGTCTCACGCCACGCCCGTCGACTTCTGGTTCGATCCGCTGTGCCCGTGGGCCTGGATGACCTCCCGCTGGGTGCTGGAGGTGCAGAAGCAGCGCGACCTGGACGTGCGCTGGCACCTGATGAGCCTCGCCGTCCTCAACGAGGACAAGCTGGACGAGCTGCCCGCGGAGTACCGCGAGATGCTCGAGGTGAAGGCCTGGGGCCCCGTCCGGGTGGTCATCGCCGCACAGGAGGAGCACGGGCCGCAGGTCCTCGGCGACCTCTACACCGCGCTCGGCACCCGCATCCACAACAAGGGGGAGGGCCCGGGCAAGGAGACGGTCGCGGCGGCGCTGAAGGACGTCGGGCTGCCCGACTCCCTCATGGAGCACTGGGACTCCACCCCGTACGAGCCGCAGCTGCGCGCCTCCCACAAGGAGGGCATCGACAAGGTCGGCCAGGAGGTCGGCACCCCGGTGATCGCGGTCCCCGGCCCCGACGGCGAGGAGATCGCCTTCTTCGGCCCGGTCGTCACCCCGGCCCCGCGGGGCGAGGAGGCCGTCCGCCTCTGGGACGGCACCCTCGCGGTCGCCTCGGTCCCCGGCTTCTACGAGATCAAGCGCACCCGCACGAAGGGGCCGGACTTCAGCAACCTGTGACGGACGTCAGTCCAGGACGGGCGCCTTGATCGGCTCGGCGAACGGCTTCTTGTTGAAGCCCGTACGCAGGTTGCGGCACTGCTTCCCGGTATCGGGGTCCAGAACGTTCACGCAGATCCAGAACTCGCCGACCCCGCTACGGCCGAGCCGCTTCTTGAGCCAGTCCTCCTCCTTCCTGGTCAGCCGGCGGTGCTGCTGGTCGCTGCCGCAGGTCCAGCAGTAGTCCTGCATCGTCCGCTGTGTCGTCATTGCGCAACGATGACCCGGAATGCCGCACACCGGAAGCCCCCGCGAGTCGGACCTCGCGGGGGCTTCCGATGGAAGGGCGCGTCAGCGGCGCTCGCGCGCCCGCTGCCAGGCGTAACCGACCGCCGCCAGCGCCAGCGTCATCGCGCCGGTGGAGTAGAGCTGCACCCGCGTGTCCGGTTCGCGGGCCATGAGCACGAAGACCGCCGCCATGCCGGCCAGCGCCACCCAGGTCAGCCACGGGAACGCCCACATCCGTACGGTCAGCTTCTCCGGCGTCTCGCGCTCCAGGCGGCGGCGCAGCCGCAGCTGGGAGACGGCGATGAAGATCCACACGACCAGGATCACCGCGCCGATCATGTTCAGCAGCCAGGCGAAGACGTCGTCCGGCCGCCAGTAGCTCAGCAGCACGCACAGGAAGCCGAAGACGGAGGACGCCAGCACGGCGACGCGCGGCACCCCGCCCGACACCCGGCCCAGCCACTTGGGGCCCTGGCCGCGCTCCACCAGCGAGTAGCCGATGCGGGAGGCGCCGTAGATGTTGGCGTTCATCGCGGACAGCAGCGCCACCAGCACGACCACGTTCATCAGCTGCCCGGCGCCGGGGATGCCGAGCCGGTCGAGGGCGGCGACGTAGGGGCCGTCCTCCACCACCTGCGGGGAGTCCCAGGGGACGAGGGCGACGATGACCGCCATCGAGCCGACGTAGAAGACGGCGATCCGCCACATCGCGGTGCGCACCGCGCGCGCCACGCCGCGGACCGGGTCCTGGGACTCGGCGGCCGCGATGGTCACCGTCTCCAGGCCGCCGTAGGCGAAGACGGACGCGAGCAGGCCGATGACCAGGCCCTCGCCGCCGTTGGGTAGCAGCTCGGTGAGGTTGGAGCCGCCCGGCGAGTCGGTGCCCGGCAGCACACCGGCCAGTGCCAGCACGCCCAGCACCAGGAACAGGGTGATCGCGCCGACCTTCAGCGCGGCGAACCAGAACTCGAACTCGCCGAAGTTCTTCACCGCCGCGAGGTTGGTCCCGCAGAACACCACCATGAACAGCGCCACCCACGCCCACTCGGGTGTGCCCGGCAGCCAGCTGTGGACGATCTGTGCGGCGCCGATGCCCTCCAGGCCGACCGCGGTGCACAGCAGCACCCAGAACGCCCAGCCGGCGGTGAACCCGGCCCAGGGGCCGATGGCCCGCTCGGCGTGCGAGGAGAAGGACCCGGAGGAGGGATACGCGGCCGACATCTCGCCCAGCATCCGCATCACCAGCATGACCAGCAGGCCGGAGAGGGCGTAGGCGATCACGATGGAGGGGCCCGCGGCGGCGATGCCCGCGCCGGAGCCGACGAACAGTCCGGCGCCGATCACCCCGCCGAGGGCGATCATCGACAGGTGGCGCTGCTTGAGGCCGTGCGAGAGGGAGACGCCGTCGCTGTCGGCGGGCGTCTCGACCGTGGTGAGGGGCATGGGCGCGGCTCGTCCAATGGGGGGAAGACGACAAAAACGCCCCTAGTCTGGGCGGCCGCCCGGCGGTCCCGGGGCGGCCGCCCAGCATGTGGACGACAGTCAAGCGGAGGGTTACAGTCCGCTCACTGAGGGGTGACCGTCAGGCCGCGGCCGGCACCTTCGCCACGCTCGTGTAGTGCGAGGCGTCCCCCTCGATCACGTAGGACTCCTTGCCGTCGATGCCGACCGGCACGTCACCGGCGGCCGTGACCCGGTGCAGGCGGCGGGGCAGACCGTCGTAGTTGTCGATCGCGTAGTGCTGGGTGATGCGGTTGTCGAACAGCACCAGCTGGTTCGGCTCCCAGCGCCAGCGCACCACGTTCTCCGGCCGGGTGACGTACGCCTGGAGCAGATCCAGCACCTTGCGCGACTCGCCCCTCGACAGCCCCACGATCCGCTGGGCGAAGCCGCCGATGAACAGCCCGCGCTCCCCGGTGAGGGGGTGCACCCGCACCACCGGGTGGACGGTGCGGTACTTCACGGAGGTGAACTGGGCGCGCCGGGCCGCCTCGTCCTCGTCGACCGTCTCCTCGGGCACGGCGTAGTCGTAGTCGTTGGTGTGCTCGGCCCACAGGGTGTCGGCCAGCCGGCGCAGCGGTTCGGGCAGGTCGCGGTAGGCGGCGGCCGCGTTGGCGATCAGCGTCTCACCCCCGTACGGCGGGATCGTGATGCTGCGCAGGGAGGTCGCCTGCGGCGGGTTGAGGACGAAGGTGACGTCCGTGTGCCAGTTGTTGGCGGCCCGCCCGCGCCCGCTGTCGACGGGCAGCACGCCGGGTGCGCCCTCGACGGCCGGCACGGTCGGATGGGCGCCGGTGATCTCGCCGAAGTGCCGCACGAAGGCCTGCTGCCCGGCGTCGTCCAGGTGGACGTCGTCGAAGAGGAGCGTCTTGTGCTCGTTCAGGGCGTCCCGCAGCGCGGTGACGGTGGCGTCGTCCAGCGGCCGGGAGAGGTCGGCGCCGAGGACGCGGGCGCCGATGTTCGCGGTGACCTTGGTGATCCGGAGGTCGGACATGAGGGTGTTCCTTCCTTCAGGGGTGTCGGACGAGCGCGGCCGCGGGGGCCGCCTCGGGGGTGCGCGCGGTGACGTGCTGGTTGGCGGGGCGCGGCAGGCCGTAGCGCTCGCGCAGGGTGCGCCGGGGGCCGTACTCGGTGCGGAACAGGCCGCGGGCGCGCAGGATCGGGACGACCTCGTCGACGAAGGTCTCCAGCCCGGACGGCAGTACGGGGGGCATGATGTTGAAGCCGTCGGCGGCGCCCTCGGCGAACCACCGGCCGATGGTGTCGGCGACCTGCTCGGGGGTGCCGGTGAAGGTCAGATGCCCGCGCCCGCCGCCCAGCCGCGCGACGAGCTGCCGCACGGTGAGCCGCTCGCGCCGGGCCAGCTCCACGATCAGCGTGTAACGGCTCTTGGCGCCCTCGATCTCGTCCTCCGAGGGCAGGTCGTCGGGCAGCGGGCCGTCCAGGTCGAGCGTCCCCGGGGCGAGGCGCAGCAGTTCCTCCAGCCGGCCCACCCCGTGCTCGTGCACGATGTGCTCCTCCAGCACCCGCTCCAGACGCCGCGCCTCGGCCTCGGTGGAGCCGATGACCGGCACGATGCCGGGCAGGACCTTGATGTGGTCGGGGTCGCGCCCGGCCCGCGCCGTACGGGTCTTGAGGTCGGCGTAGAAGGACCGCGCGTCGGCCAGGGTCTGCTGGGCGGTGAACACGGCCTCCGCGTACCGCGCCGCGAACCGCTTCCCGTCCTCCGACGACCCGGCCTGCACCAGCAGCGGATATCCCTGCGGGGTGCGCGGCACGTTGAGCGCGCCCTCGACCCGGAAGTACGTGCCCCGGTGGCGCGGCGGGTGGATCCTGGCGTCGTCGCCCCACACCCCGGCCGCCTTGTCGGCGACGACCGTGTCGTCCTCCCAGCTGTCCCACAGCAGACGGGCGACGTCCAGGAACTCGGCGGCACGCGCGTACCGTTCGGCGTGCGCGGGCTCGGCGTCCAGGCCGAAGTTGCGGGCCGCCCCGGCGCCGGCGGTGGTGACGATGTTCCACCCGGCCCGGCCCTTGCTGACGATGTCCAGGGAGGCGAACTTCCGGGCCAGGTTGTAGGGCGAGTTGTAGGACGTGGACGCCGTCGCGATCAGCCCGATGTGCTCGGTCGCGGTCGCCAGCGCGGTGAGCAGGGTGAGCGGCTCCAGCGCCCCGGCGGGACGCTGTGCCACGGAACTCCACAGCTGGGGACCGTCGGCGAGGAACAGCGAGTCGAACGTGCCCCGTTCGGCGGTCCGGGCCAGCCGCACGTGATGGTCCAGGTCGACATGGGCGTACGGGTCGCTCTCGGGCAGCCGCCACGACGCCTCGTGGTGCCCGGTGTTCATGAGGAAGGCGTTCAGATGGAGCTGTCTGGGCATGCGGGATCCCTTCTCGGTGCGGGGCTGCTGAGGCGTGCGTCGGGCGCGGTGCGGGCGAAGGGCCGTCACGGGGCGTCCTCGGAGAC
Source organism: Streptomyces werraensis (assembly GCA_014656175.1). GTDB lineage: Bacteria > Actinomycetota > Actinomycetes > Streptomycetales > Streptomycetaceae > Streptomyces > Streptomyces werraensis. The sequence continues at coordinate 750,327 of BNBX01000001.1, read as the reverse complement.
GCCGAGCGCCTTCAGCAGCTGGGTGCGGTACCCGCCGTGGGCGTGCGGGCCGTCACGGTCGACCGTCAGGTCGAGCCCGATCCGGCCGTCCTCCAGCACCAGCACCCGGTCCGCGAGGACGATCGCCTCGTCCACGTCGTGCGTGACCAGCAGCACCGACGGCCGGTGCCGCTCCCACAGCCGCCGCAGCAGCGCGTGCATCTTGATCCGGGTCAGTGCGTCCAGCGCCCCGAACGGCTCGTCCGCCAGCAGCAGTTCGGGCTCCCGCACAAGAGACCGGGCCAGGGCGGCCCGCTGCTGCTCGCCGCCCGACAGCTCGGTCGGCCAGGCGCGTTCCCGGCCGCCGAGACCGACCTCGGCGAGCGCGGCCCGGCCGCGCTCCTCGGCGTCCTCGCCGTCCAGGCCCAGCAGCACGTTGGGCAGCACCCGGCGCCAGGGCAGCAGCCGGGAGTCCTGGAACACCACCGACACCCGCTCGGGCGCGGTCAGGGTGCCGCTGCCGGCCACCCCGTGGTCGATGCCCGCGATCGCCCGCAGGAGCGTGCTCTTGCCGGAGCCGCTGTGCCCGAGCAGCGCGGTGAACTGACCGGCGGGCAGGTCCAGGTCGACGCCGTCGAGGACGGTGCGCCCCTCGAAGGACCGGGTCAGGCCGCGCAGCCGTACGGCCGGCCGGGTCAGCTGCTCAGTGTGCGGCGCCATGACAGCACCCTCCGTTCGATCGCGCGGACGGCGGTGTCGGAGACCAGGCCGAAGAGGCCGTAGACGACCAGACCGACGAGGATGACGTCCGTCTGGCCGTAGTTCTGCGCCTGGAACATCATGTAGCCGAGTCCGCTGGTGGCGTTGATCTGCTCGAGGACGACCAGGCCCAGCCAGGACCCGGTGACGCCGAGCCGCAGCCCGACGAAGAAGCCGGGCAGCGCGCCCGGCACGACGACCTGCCGGACGAAGGCGAACCGGGACAGGCCCTGCACCTCCGCCAGCTCCACGAACCGGTGGTCGATGCCCGACAGCGCGGCGTGGGTGTTCAGGTAGATCGGGACGTAGACGACGATGGCGATGATCGCGATCTTGAAGGTCTCGCCGATGCCCAGCCAGAGGATGAACAGCGGGATCAGACCCAGCGTGGGCACCGCGCGGTTGAGCTGCACGCTGCCGTCGATCAGCGCCTCGCCGATCCGGCTGAGCCCCGAGGCCAGGGCGAGCACGATGCCGGCCGTGAGACCGATGGCGAACCCGGCCCCGGCGCGCTGCAGCGAGGTGAGGACGTCGCGGGGGAGGGTGCCCTCGGTCCACAGCCGGATCCCGGTCTCCACCACGGTCCAGGGCGCGGGGATCGCGCCTGGGTCCAGCCGTCCGGTGGCGGAGGCGGCGGCCCACAGCGCCAGCACCAGCAGCGGGCCGGTGATCCGGGTGGCGGGCAGCCGTTTCCCGGGAGACAGCCGTCGTCGTCGCCGTACCTGGTGCTCCTCCGCGACGGCGGCGGGCGGTGCGGGCGCGGTCGTGGTCGTGGTCACGGCGGTCACCTCCGGTACTCCGCGGGCACGGCGCGCGCGGCGAGCGACTCGAAGCGCCGGTCGAAGAGGACGCCGACGTCGAACTTCTTCACGTAGCCGCCTTCCGCGAGCAGATCGGCGGTCTCCTGCTCCCACACGATCGCCTCGTCCCAGCGCGGCGGGAAGCAGGGCTTGTTGGCGAGTGCCGTGATGGACTCGGCCTGGGCGGGCGTGAGGTTCTGCGTCTTGACGTAGTACTCCCGGTTCCACACGTCCGGGTGCTCGTACTGCCACACCGCGCCCTGGGCCCAGTACGGGATGTACGCGGCGACCGCGGCGGCCTTGGCCCGGTCGGCGAGCACCTCGGCCGGCGCCCACAGCAGGTTGAGCAGGTCCACCACGTCGGTGGGGATGGTGCGGGCGCCCTTCGACCCGTACTGCGTGAGGTAGGCCGGTGCCTGGCTGATGCCGAGCGGGGCGATGTCCACCTGCCCGGACTGCAGGGCGGTGAGGAACTGGTTGCTGGTCAGCGGCACCAGCTCGGCGTCGTCGTGGTCCAGGCCGGCCTCCTTGAGGGCGCGCAGCAGCACCACGCCCTGGGCCTGGCCCTGCGAGAACGCCAGCCGCCTGCCCTTGAAGTCGGCGACCGTGCGGATGTCGCTGCCGGGCTTCGTGGCGAACAGGTAGTTGGGCTTGCGGGTGACGTTGATGGCGACGATCCGCGCGTCGAAGCCCTGGTAGAAGGCCTGGATGGGCGGGATGCCCGCGTTGTTGGCGAGGTCCAGGGACTTGGCGCGGAACGCGTTGATGACGTCCGGACCGGCCCCGATGTTCAGCCACTCCGCCACCTCGAACGGCAGGTCGTCCAGGCCGGCGAGCTTCAGCTGGATCTGCTGGAAGTTCTCGAACGAGGAGATCTTCAGACGGGTGCCGGGCGGGACCTTGCCGGCCAGCGGGGCCTTCAGCGCGGCCTCGTCGGCCGCGGCCCCGGCCTCGGCGCAGCCGCTCAGTCCGGCAGCGGCGGCGGTGACGCCGAGCAGGGAGGTGAGGAAGAGACGCCGGTCGAGGCCGGCCGCCGGTGGTGCGGGCATGAGAGAACTCCCGGGATGAAGAATGCGCACAAGGGTGTGCGCGGGGACGGAAAGGCAGGCTGAATTACCGGGCGGAAAATGCCCGGAAGAAAAAGCGCGAGAGAAAGGGGTGACGCTGCGGGAGATCGCGCGTCAACGTGTCAGCAACAGAGGGTGCGACAGCTCATGACCAGCATGTTCCTCGTCCCTGAAGAGGGCTGTCAATATTCGGAGTTTCTGAATTAAATACGTTCTGGTGACACGCTCAGCGGATCCCGGTAGAGCACGTCGAGAGCGACCGCTCCACCGGCGACGGCCAGCACGGATTCCGGGAAACTCGTCGGTGTCACGGTGGCCGCACGCGCCGGGTCCAGCTCGCCGCGCAGCGCCGCGAGACAGTCCGGCCGGTGGATGACGCCGATCTCGGTGACGACGACGCTCTCCGGGTTGAGGACGTCCGTCAGCAGACCCACCGCGCGCCCCACCATGCGGGCCCGCTCCCGCAGCAGCCGCCCCGCCACCGGATGCCCGGCCGCCGCCGCGTCGACGACGTGCAGCGGGTCGCGCCCGTCGCAGACGCCTGCCTCACGGGCCCGCCGGCACAGGGTGCGCTCGCTCAACTCGGCCTGGAGGCAGCCGGTCCGGCCGCACGGGCAGCGCTCGGTGCCGCCCGCCAGCGGGAGATGGGCGATCGCGCCCGCCTGGGACCGCGGCCCGTGATGCACCTCGTCATGCGTGGCGAAGGCCGCGTCGACGATGTTCCCGGCGAACAGGTGCAGCGCGCTCCCGCTGCCCCGCGCGGCCCGGCCGAACAGCCGCTCCGCGTCCGCCAACGCCCGTGCGTGCCCGTCCACATGGACCGGCAGTCCGGTACGGGCGCGCAGCGCCTCCCGCACCGGGACATCCCGCCAGCCCAGCAGCGGATGGTCGACGACCGTGCCGGCCGCGCGGTCCACCCAGCCGCCGGCCGCGAAGCCGACCCCGAGCGGCCGCCGCTCCGGCACCCGCTCCAGCAGCTCGGCGAGACCGTCGGCGGCCCGCGCCAGCACCCGCAGCGGTTCGGCGCCCGGGTGCGGCAGCCTCCGCTCGGCCACCACCCGGCCACGCAGGTCCAGCAGCGCCACCGTGGTGTACGGCACCGCCACATGGACCCCGCCGACCACCAGCCGGGCCCCGTCCACGTCGAGGGGCAGGTGCGGGCGTCCCACCCCGCCGGAGCGGCGCGGCGCCGTGGCCTCGCGGACCAGGCCGAGCTCCGTCAGGCGGGCGCAGTGGTCGGTCACGGAGGCAGGGGACAGGCCGGTGAGCCGCGCGATGGTGCTGCGCGCCACCGGACCGTGCTCCAGCACGCACCGCAGCACGGTACGGGCACTGGTGCGCCGCCGGTCGGGATCGGCGGCGCGCGCCGGGCGGGCGGGGGAACGGGGCGGGGGTGCCACGGTACGAAGCATGGGGAACTTCCTCGGGAACGGGTCCGACACTGCGCCGTCGTACGGGAGTCGAGGCGCGCCGGATCCGCTCCGCCCGCCTCGTCAGAGGAGGCGACAGGCGGCCGCGCCCACGCGTCGCAGATCGACGTGGCGACGCGAGGTGAAGTTCCGGGACTGGGCGACCATGGCCCGAAGCTAGCAAACGGCCTCGCCCGCTGCCCAGACCGTGACCGACGGGCGAGACGGCCCGCCCGGGCATGCCTGTCCGCGTTGGTGGATCCCTACAGCCGCCGCCGCACGCGTCCGTGTCGGCGACACCACGCCACCTCAGTGACCCGTGTCACCTCGGGCGAGGTGTGACCCCCCTCCTTTGTCCGGAGCCCACCAACTCCCTGACGGAGCCTTTGTCGAGCGCTGCTGGTGATCGGCACGGGGGCGCCGGTATAGCGTCGCCGTGTTCCCACTTGCCCTCACCCCGGGGAGTCCCCATGAGCACCGCCACCGTCACCTCCGCCCGGCCCGGACAGGTCCTCGCCGACCTCGTCCCCGCCTCCCGTGTCCGGGACGCGGCCCTCGTGCTCGGCGGCGCCGCCCTCACCGGTCTCGCCGCCCAGATCGCGGTGCCCGTCCCCGGCTCCCCGGTGCCGGTGACCGGCCAGACCTTCGCGGCGCTCCTCGTCGGCACCACCCTCGGCGCCCGCCGCGGCTTCGCCTCGCTCGCGGTGTACGCGCTGGTCGGCATGGCGGGCGTGCCGTGGTTCGCGGAGGGCAGGTCCGGGATGGGCATGCCGTCGTTCGGCTACATCCTCGGCATGCTGCTGGCGTCCGTCGTCGTGGGCGCGCTCGCCCGCCGCGGCGCCGACCGCTCCGCCTGGCGCACGGCCGGCACGATGCTGCTCGGCTCGGCGGTCATCTACGCCGTCGGCGTGCCGTACCTGGCCCTGGCCACCGGGATGTCCGCCTCCGCGGCGATCGCGGCCGGCCTGACCCCGTTCCTCATCGGTGACGCGCTCAAGGCGGCGCTCGCGATGGGCCTGCTGCCGACCGCCTGGAAGCTCGTCGACAAGCGCTGACGACTCCACCGCACACGCCGAAGGGCTCGGCGGGCGCCGTTCACGGCGCCCGCCGAGCCCTTCGGCGTGTCCTGTCCGGGAGGGCGGGTCAGCCCGCCCCCACCTCGTCCCGCTCCGGTGCGGCGGCCGCGCGCCGGCCGGCCAGCCGCTGCCGGACCAGGGAGATCGCCAGCACCACGGCCGCGACCAGCATCGTCAGCAGCATCGTGGACCGGCCGTCGTGCTCGGTGTCGGTCAGCATGTAGATCAGCACGAACACGATGAACCCGATGCTCAGCCAGGTCAGGTACGGGTACAGCCACATCCGCACGACCAGCTTCTCCGGCGCCTCCGCCTGGATGATCTTCCGCATCCGCAGCTGCGAGAAGCAGATCACCAGCCACACGAACAGCGCGACCGCGCCCGAGGAGTTGACCAGGAAGAGGAAGACGGAGTCGGGGAACTTGTAGTTGAAGAAGACCGCCACGAAGCCGAACACGACCGACACGAGGATCGCGGCACGCGGCACGCCCCGGTGGGTGGTCCGGGCGAACGACTTCGGCGCGTCCCCGCGCTCACCGAGCGAGTAGGCCATCCGGGAGGCCGTGTAGAGCCCGGAGTTGAGACAGGACAGCACGGACGTCAGCACGATGAAGTTCATGATCTGACCCGCGTGCGCGATGCCCAGCGAGTCCAGCGCGGCGACGTACGAGCCGTCCTCGGCGATGGCCTTGCTGTCCCAGGGGAGCAGGCAGACCACGACGAGGATCGAGCCGAGGTAGAAGACGCCGATCCGCCAGATGATGCTGTTGGTGGCCTTGGTGACGGCCCGCTGCGGGTCCTCCGACTCGCCGGCCGCCAGGGTGGCGATCTCGCTGCCCATGAAGGAGAACACCACGAGCAGGATGCCGGTGAGGATGGCGCCCGCGCCGTTCGGCAGGAAGCCGCCGTGGCCGGTCAGGTTGGACAGGCCCGCCTGCTCGCTGTCGACGCCGGGCAGCAGGCCGAACACGGCCAGCCCGCCGACGACGATGAACGCGCCGATGGCGACGACCTTGATGCCGGCGAACCAGAACTCGAACTCGCCGTAGGAGCCGACCGACGCCAGGTTCGTCGCGGTCAGCACCACCATCACGATGAGCGCCCAGCCCCACTGCGGGACGGCGGGTATCCACCCTTCGAGGATGGCGGCGCCCGCGGTCGCCTCCACGGCGAGCACGACGACCCAGAAGAACCAGTACAGCCAGCCGATGGTGAATCCCGCCCAGGGGCCGAGAGCCCGGTCGGCGTGCGCGGAGAAGGAGCCGGAGGTCGGGTTCGCCGCGGACATCTCACCGAGCATCCGCATCACCAGCACCACGAGCGTGCCGACGAGCGCGTACGACAGGAGGATGCCGGGACCGGCGGTGGCGATGCCGGTGCTGGAACCGACGAAGAGTCCGGCGCCGATGACACCGCCGATGGCGATCATCGACAGATGCCGGTTCTTGAGACCGGCCTGGAGCCCGGAGCCCGTGGACGGGCCTCCGGGGCCCTCGGGGCCGTTACCGGCCTTGGTGAGGGTCGGCTGCGAAGTCATGTGGGGTCTTCCTTTGAGCCGGTTGAGCGGTACCCGTACGTGAGCTGCACGAGCTGCACCAGTGAAACGGAGGTGAACTTATACAGGAACCTTTGATTTCCAATCGTTACTTGAGCTTTTCCTGAGGTCCTATGGAACAGCTCACATTTTTCACGCGCCCCACCCCGCGCCGCTTCCCCACGGGGGCCGTGTCACACTCGACGCATGCGCGTGTATCTCGGCTCCGACCATGCGGGCTACGAACTGAAGAACCACCTCGTCGAGTGGCTCAAGGAGGCGGGGCACGAACCCGTCGACTGCGGCCCGCACATCTACGACGCCCAGGACGACTACCCGCCGTTCTGCCTCCGCGCCGCGGAGCGGACCGCCGCGGACCCCGGCTCCCTCGGCATCGTGATCGGCGGCTCCGGCAACGGCGAGCAGATCGCCGCCAACAAGGTCGAGGGCGTACGGGCCGCCCTGGCGTGGAGCGAGCAGACCGCCGCGCTGGGCCGCGAGCACAACGACGCCAACGTGGTGGCCGTCGGCGCGCGCATGCACAGCCAGGAGGAGGCGACGAAGTTCGTCGAGATCTTCCTCAACACCCCGTTCTCGGGTGACGAGCGCCACATCCGCCGGATCGACATGCTCTCCTCCTACGAGACCACCGGCGACCTCCCGCCGATCCCGGCGCACCACCCGCAGCAGTAACGACCGGACACAGACAGCGGAGCGAGCGAGGGGGACCGTGCCCGAGGGACACACCATCCACCGGCTGGCCGAGGACTACGCCAAAGCCTTCCGGGCGGACTCCTCCCTGCGCGTCACCAGCCCCCAGGGCAAGTTCAGCGACGCCGCGGCCCTCCTCGACCGCACCCCGCTGCGCACCACCGACGCCCACGGCAAGCACCTCTTCCTGGGCTTCGGCGACCCCGGCCACCCGGAGTGGGTGCACATCCACCTCGGCCTGTTCGGCAAGGTCACCTTCGGCCCCGCCCCGGCGCCGCCGCCCACCGACACCGTGCGGCTGCGCCTGACCGGCACCGCCGCCTACGTGGACCTGCGCGGGCCGACCACCTGCGCCCTGATCACGGAGCCCGAGAAGCGGGCGATACACGACCGGCTCGGCCCGGACCCGCTCCGGCCCGACGCCGACCCCGAGCGCGCCTGGCGCAGGATCAGCCGCAGCCGCACGACGATCGCCGCGCTCCTCATGGACCAGAAGGCCGTCGCGGGCGTCGGCAACGTCTACCGCGCCGAAGTGCTCTTCCGGCACGGCATCGACCCCTACCGGGCCGGCAAGGACCTCACCCGCGCCGAGTGGGACGCGATCTGGGACGACCTGGTCGCGCTGATGCGCGAGGGCGTCCGCACCAACCGCATCGACACCGTCCGCCCCGAGCACACCCCCGAGGCCATGGGCCGCCCGCCGCGCGTCGACGACCACGGCGGCGAGGTCTACGTCTACCGCCGGGCGAACCGGCCCTGCCACATCTGCGGCGGCGAGATCCGCACCGCCGGCCTCGCCGCCCGCAACCTCTTCTGGTGCCCGGGCTGCCAGCGGGCCTGACCACGGACGCGCGGCCTGTGAGGCACGCCGGCCGAAGGCCCGCCGCAGATCAGAAGCCGTGCGGCAGCCACGGCGCCGGGTCGCCGCCGAACGCCGCGGACGCCTCGGCCAGCGCCCCGTCCCGCAGCTCCCGCACCCGCCCGGCCGCGGCCAGCGCGGTCAGGCTCACCCCGCCCAGGTAGGCGGCGCCCAGCTCCCGCACCGACAGGGCGAGGTCGGCCGCGTCCCGGGTCGGCTCGCAGACCGCCCCCTTGGCGTCCCCGCTCAGCCGCCACCGCCCCGCGTTCCACGGGCAGAAGGCGTCCTCCACCTCCAGCACCACGTCCACCGGCGTCCGGTACGTGCGCGCCGCGAGCGCCGCATCCACCTCCACCAGGCGCACGTACAACGCGTCCCGCAACGCCGGGCGGCAGCGCCGCACGTCCTTCACCAGGTACTGCCAGGCATCGTCCACCGGCCGCCCCCGCACCCGCAGCGACGACGTCAGGTCCAGGTCGAACAGGAACCGCCACAGCGCCGCGGCCGCCGCCGGGTCCAGCGCGTCCAGGGCGCTCAGCGCCACCTCGCCGTCGGGCCCGCCCGGACCCCAGGACGGCTTCACCCGGAACCGCGCGTACCCGACCGTCGCGCCGTCGCGCTCGGCGACCACGCACTGCAGCGGCGACGCCCCGCCCCGCTCGCTCTCCGGGTCCAGCACCCCCACCTTCTCCCAGCCGGGCCGCCGCGCCAGCATCCCGGGCCGCCCCGGCACCAGCTGTGCGTAGACCGCCTCGCACGCGTCCAGCACCTCCGCCGGGTCCGCGTACCGCAGCCGTACGTCGTCCGTACCGGCCGGCACCGACAGACCGGCGCGCAGGGTGTCGATCTCCGCGTCGAGCTGGAAGGTCGCCGCTCCGTAGCCGAACCGGCCGTAGATCGCCGGCTCCGACGCCGTCAGCACCGCCAGCGGCTCGCCCCAGGATCGGATGTCGTCCAGCTGCCGGCGCATCATCGCGGTCAGCACCCCGCGCCGCCGGTGGGTGGCGGCCACGCTCACCATCGTCACGCCCGCGGCCGGAACCGACGCCCCGCCGGGCACGGTCAGCCGGAAGGAGAAGGCGCCCCCGGACGCCACGCACCGGTCGCCGTCCCAGGCGGCCAGGAAACGGCCGAACTCGGTCAGGGCGCGCCACAGTTGCCGCTCCTCGTCGGCCTCCGGCAGCCCGCCGAAGGCCCGCAGCAGGTTCCCGTACGCGCTGTCCCACTCGTCCGGCTGCAGGCTGCGCAGTTCGGGCGCCGGGCCCGTGTGATCGACCATGGGGTCATGCCTACCAGGGCTCCGGAATCGGGTCGAGGCAATTTCCGCGGCCCGGGCCCCGGGACGGCCCCGGGTGAAGTTCACTGTGAGTCCGGTCCCCGTCAGAGGGGACAAGCTGGACCTCCCGTGCCAAGCGGCCGGTTGGATGGATAGGGTCCCGAACTGATGGCAGCAGGACGAGAGCGGCGCGCGGCGGCCGATACGTTCACGGCCCGGTTGAAGAAGCAGTGGCACCGGGCCCGCGTCGGCGTGCGCCGGGCAGCCGTCGACTACTTCCGCGGCGACGGCTCGGACTGGATCGCACTCGCCGGACTGCTCCTCACCGTCCCGCTGATCGCGGCCGGCACCCTCGCCAACTCCGTGTGGTGCGCGCCGTCCGCCCTGTGCGTCCCGATCGTCGCGGGCGGCCTGCTGCTGCGCCCGGCCAGCCTGCTCGGGCTCTACGCGGCGGCGGCCACCGCGCTGATCGTGGAGGCGGTGCAACTCGGCCCGTACACCGAGGGCGTGGCCCGGGTCACCCCCGGCGTGGTTCTGGTCGTCGCGGCCTGCGGCTTCTTCGGGCTGCTCGTCGCCCAGTTCCGCAGCCGGGTCGGCGTGCCCTGGCGGCGCGGCGGCACCATGCTGTTCGACCTGCGTGAACGCATCCGCGTGCAGAGCAAGCTGCCCAAGCTGCCGACGGGCTGGCACCGGGAGATGGCGCTCCGTCCCGCGGGCGGCCAGTCCTTCTCCGGCGACTTCGTGGTCGCGGCACGCACCAACGGCGGACGCACCCTGGAGGTCGTCCTCACCGACGTCTCCGGCAAGGGCATGGACGCCGGTTCGCGCGCCCTGCTGCTGTCGGGCGCCTTCGGCGGCCTGCTCGGCAGCCTGCCCCCGCACGACTTCCTCCCTGCCGCCAACGGCTATCTGCTCCGCCAGGACTGGGACGAGGGCTTCGCCACCTCCATCCACCTGGTCCTCGACCTGGACTCCGGCGACTACGAGCTCTACTCCGCCGGACACCCGCCCGGCCTGCAGCTCAGCGCGGGCAGCGGCCGCTGGGAGGAGAAGGCCGCCGACGGGCCCCTGCTGGGCGTGTACGACGGCGCCCAGTTCGACCCGGTGAAGGGCTCGCTGCGCCCCGGCGACGTGCTGATGCTGTTCACGGACGGCCTGGTGGAGACCTCCGACCGGGACATGGTCGAGGGCATCGACCGGCTCACCGGCGAGGCCGACCGCTATGTCGCCGGCGGCTTCCACGGCGCCGCCTGGCACCTCATCGAGGCCGTCGCCAAGGACGTCAACGACGACCGGGCGCTGCTGCTGATCTGCCGCGAGGGCCCCACCGCGGCCGCGGCCCGCTGAGCCGCGCCGGGCACACTGTTCGCGTGAACCGGACACCGATCATGGACCTGGCCGAGGTCGAGGCCACCGCCCGCGCCGCGCACGCCGGCCAGACCGACAAGGCCGGGCGCCCCTACGCCGAGCACCTGCACGCGGTCGCCGAGGGCGTACGGCTGCGGGGCGGCGACGACGAGCAGATCGCGGCGGCCTGGCTGCACGACGCCGTGGAGGACGACAGGCTGAGCCCCGCGTGGCTGGAGGAGGCGGCTCTCACCCGGCGCACCAAGGACATCGTCCTCGCCGTGACCAAGCGGTCCGGCGAGCCGCCCGAGGAGTACGCGGCGCGCATCCTGTCCACGCCGGGCGCGCTGCTGGTGAAGGAGGCGGACCTGGCGCACAACGCCGACCCGGACCGCCTCGCCGTCCTCGACGACGCCACCCGCGCCCGGCTGGCCGACAAGTACGCGCGGATGCGGGCCCTTCTGGGCCTGGACGCGGGAACTTAGACGGAGACCTTCTCGCCCGGCGCCCGCACCTCGACGGGTCGGTACTGCTCACGGACCCGGGCCGCCTCGCCCGCGTCCCGGCGGAACGCCCACTCCATGCGCGGCTCCACCACGCAGCGCAGCGCCCGCTGCACCGGCCGGGTGCACAGCAGCGTCACGGCGGCGGCCGCGAAGACGGTGAGTCCCAGCACACCGAGCGGCTCGTGCAGCGCGGGCCGGTCGTAGAAGTCCGTGTAGTTGCCCGCGCGCACCAGGAAGGCGTGCAGCAGGTAGCCGTAGACGGTGCCCGCGCCGAGGGACGTGAACCACATGCGGCGGCGCGGCACCCAGGCGAAGAAGCAGACGGTCGTCACCAGGGAGCAGCCGAGCGTGGCCCACACCATGACCGGGCCGGTCCACCAGGCGGTGCCCAACTCCTGGGCGGAGTCGCTGTGGTACAGCCACCCGAGCCGCAGGTACGGCATCGTCGTCCAGGCCGTGAGCGCCGCCGCGACGAACACCGGCACGGACGCCAGGCGCACCGAGCGGCGCTTGACCATCCGGAAGTGCTCGGGACGCAGAGTCAGGCCCAGCACGAAGAAGGGGAGGAACTGCAGCACCCGCTGGAGCTCCAGGTCGTCGCCGATCTGCGGGGACAGCGAACCCAGCGCGGCGAGGACCAGCGACACCGGCAGCGGGTGCTTGACCGCCTTCCACACCGGTGTGGTGATCCGCCACACGAACAGTGCGCACAGGAACCACAGGTGGTAGGTGGGGTCCAGCAGCGTGATGCCGTGCCCCGGCTCGTCGTTGCCGTAGCGCTGGAAGAGGGAGTACGCGGTCTCGAAGACCACGTAGGGGACGACGACTCCGGTGATCAGCCGCCGGACGTGCTTGGGGCGCAGGTCGAAGCTGCGGGAGAAGTAGCCGGAGATGAGGATGAACGCCGGCATGTGGAAGGTGTAGACGACCCGGTAGGCCGTCTCGACCGCCCCGTCGTCCAGGAGCTGCCCCCAGGCGTGGCCGACGGCCACCAGCACGATCGCCAGGTACTTGGCGTTGTCGAAGAAGGCGTCGCGCTGTCTGCCTCCCGGGGCGGGCCGGGAACCCTCCGGGGTCCGGGTGCGCGGGGTCGGCACTCCGTCCGCCGGCGTCTGCACCGGAGGGAGCGGCGTCCTGCTGTTGCCGTACGGTCGCTGCGAGTTCGTCACTGGCCCTCCCGGCGGTGGAACGGGGAGGCGGTCGGGGAGCTCGCTGCGCTTTCGGGGGACGAGGCAGCGTGGAACATCTCAGGCACCCTAGCGTCGTCTTCGGGAATCCGTAAAACGCCCGACGTCATTCCTGGTTATCGCGTTCGAGTACCCCGGAATCGGTAATGCGTGCATGGCGTGGGCGTGATGGGCAACACAGGTGAAGACGTGCTGTGTTGGCCCTCATGTGAGCCGTCCTTGTCAGGATTGTTCCGGATCAGTCCGGTCATGGGAGCGGGTGGGGACTCCGGTGACATGTCCCCTTGTGGGGGTGGAACAGGGATTATTCGAATGGTCTGCGAACACGATGTGAGGGCGGGGAGGAGAAGGCGTCCGTAATTCCTGGGCAAGTGCTGACGGGGGCGTCCAATTACTCGTTCGGGTGTTCTCTCGAATTGCCGTACGGGAAACAGGTGTTGCCCCTTCGTGTCCGGTACGGGGGCGACGGCGGCGGGACGGCGGGACGGACGATGTGTCAGCCGCCGGTTAGGGCGGGCGTGTTGGTGGCACGATGGTTCTGGCGGGGTGCGCGGGGATGCGTCGCCCGGGCCGGGGAAGCCGAACCGACCAAGGGTGTGATCAGTTGTGGCCATTTCACTGTCAGTGGTGCTGCTGTTGGCGATCATCCTGGTGGTGCTGCTGAGAGGTGGCTCCATCAAGGCCGGGCCGGCGATCGTCGCCGTCCTCTTCGGCTTCTTCCTCGCCTCGACGGGCATGGCCGACGACATCCAGCGCTTCCTGGACTCGATAGCCGAGATGATCAACTCCATCAGCTTCTGACCCCGCCCCCACGGCAGAGCTCCGCGCGGGAGGCGCCCGGTCCCGCCCGGCGGTACGGGACCGCCTGAGGCGGCCGGTCCCGAGGGACGACGAAGGCCCAGGGAGTGGGTGTACACCCTCTCACCTGGGCCTTCGGCCGTTCAGAGCGGGCGACGGGAATCGAACCCGCGTAGCCAGTTTGGAAGACTGGGGCTCTACCATTGAGCTACGCCCGCACGGTGCGCGCCGCGCGTCCGTGACCGCGGCACCGACAGGCATCGTAGCGGGTCGTGCGCCCTCGCCGCACACCCTGTGTCCGGCCGGCCCGCCGGGCGGTGCTCCGCAGCCCGTAAAGGCGGCGGACCTTTCGCCCGCGTGCATGTACCCTACGGATCGCACCAGACGGGGTGTGGCGCAGCTTGGTAGCGCGTCCGCTTTGGGAGCGGAAGGCCGTGGGTTCAAATCCCGCCACCCCGACCAGCCACCTGCTCACCATCGGTGATCGCCTTTTGGGTGCCGCAGCCGCTGCCGTTACTATGCAAGCTGCACGCCCGTGTGTCTCTGAAAGTCCTCCGGGCGGCGAATCGGCCGGACCGCTCTGGTCCCGGCAGAACCCGAGAAGTCAGCCACAAGGAGACCGAACCGTGAAGAGCGCCGTGGAGACCCTGAACCCGACCCGGGTTCGGCTCACTGTCGAGGTGCCCTTCGAGGAGCTCAAGGACAGCCTCGACGCGGCGTACAAGAAGATCAACCAGCAGGTCACGGTGAAGGGCTTCCGCAAGGGCAAGGTCCCGGCCCGGGTCATCGACCAGCGCTTCGGCCGTGGTGCGGTCCTGGAGGAGGCGGTCAACGACGCCCTCCCGAAGTTCTACACCGACGCCGTGAACGAGGCGGAGCTGAGCCCCCTGGGCCAGCCCGAGGTCGACATCACGGAGCTGAAGGACGGCGAGACGCTGAACTTCACCGCCGAGGTCGACATCCGCCCGGCCATCGAGATCCCGGACTACTCCGGCATCGAGGTCGAGGTCGACGCCGTCGAGGTCACCGACGAGGACGTGGAGAAGTCGGTGGAGCAGCTCCGTGAGCGCTTCGCCTCCACGACCCCGGTCGAGCGGGCCGCCGAGGACGGCGACGTGGTCACCATCGACCTCGAGGCCAAGGTCGACGGAGAGGTCCTCGAGGACGGCGTCGCCAGCGGCGTCTCCTACACGATCGGCTCCGGTGAGCTGCTGGACGGCATCGACGACGCCGTGAAGGGCCTGGAGGCCGGTGGCGAGGCCACCTTCACCTCCGAGCTGAAGGGCGGCTCGGCGGCCGGCAAGGAGGCCGAGGTCACCGTCAAGGTCACCCAGGTCGCCAAGCGTGAGCTGCCCGAGCTGGACGACGAGTTCGCCCAGCTCGCCTCCGAGTTCGACACCCTCGAGGAGCTGAAGGCGGACAGCCGCAAGCGTCTCGAGAACATGAAGCAGTACGACCAGGCCACGCAGGCCCAGGAGCGCGTCCTGGACAAGCTGCTCGAGCTGGTCGAGGTGCCCGTCCCCGAGAAGCTGCTCGAGGACGAGATCAACACCCGCAAGCACAACCTCGAGCACCACCAGCTGGGCCAGATGGGCCTGGACCTCGCGAAGTACCTGGAGATCCAGGGCAAGACCGAGGAGGAGTTCGAGAACGAGACCCGCGAGGCCGCGATCAAGGGCATCAAGACCCAGTTCGTGCTCGACGAGCTCGTGAAGCAGGAGAAGCTCAACGTCAACCAGGAGGAGCTCACCGAGCACCTCATGCGGCGTGCGGCCTCCTCCGGCATGTCGCCCGACCAGTTCGCCCAGGCGGTCGTCGAGCAGGGCCAGGTCCCGCTGCTCGTCGGCGAGGTCGCCCGCGGCAAGGCGCTGGCCGTCGTGGTCGAGAAGGCCACGGTCAAGGACACCAACGGCGAGATCGTCGACCTCGAGGACGACGAGGACGAGGCCGCCGAGGCCGAGACCTCCGAGGCCGCGGCCGACGAGAAGGCCGAGGAGAAGGCCGAGGAGAAGACCGAGGGCTGAGCCCCGGCAGCGGTGATCATGTGAGAAGGCCCCGGGGCGCCAGCCCCGGGGCCTTCTCGCCACCGCCGGGGCGGCACGCCCCAGGGGCGCGGAGAACCGCGCGGGCAACCACGGCGCACCCGCACCGGACTACGCCCCCGGCGAACACTCCCATCTCCGGGATTCCCCGAAGGGACCCGCGCGTTAGGGTCCATGAATACCAGGGCAGTGGAGTCTCCGATACGGCTCCCGCCCCGCAGGGAACACGTGAGACGGCCCGGCGCCGTCGTAAGACGAGCAGGTGGATACGTGACGAATCTGATGCCTTCAGCCGCCGGCGAGCCTTCCATCGGTGGTGGCCTCGGCGACCAGGTCTACAACCGGCTGCTCGGCGAGCGGATCATCTTCCTCGGCCAGCCGGTCGACGACGACATCGCGAACAAGATCACCGCACAGCTGCTGCTCCTTGCCTCGGACCCCGACAAGGACATCTACCTCTACATCAACAGCCCCGGCGGTTCGATCACGGCCGGCATGGCGATCTACGACACCATGCAGTACATCAAGAACGACGTGGTGACGATCGCCATGGGTCTCGCGGCGTCCATGGGGCAGTTCCTGCTCAGCGCGGGCACGCCCGGCAAGCGCTTCGCGCTGCCCAACGCCGAGATCCTGATCCACCAGCCCTCCGCAGGCCTCGCCGGCTCCGCCTCGGACATCAAGATCCACGCCGAGCGGCTGCTGCACACCAAGCGGCGCATGGCCGAGCTCACCGCCCAGCACACGGGCCAGACGGTCGAGCAGATCACCCGTGACTCGGACCGCGACCGCTGGTTCGACGCCTTCGAGGCCAAGGAGTACGGCCTCATCGACGACGTGATCGCCACGGCCGCCGGCATGCCGGGCGGCGGCGGCACCGGGGCCTGAGAGGTGCTGCGAGGCTCCACGAGCCCCGTAGGACCCCGCCCGGGCCCGTGACCGAGCCCGGGGCCCCAGCAGCCCCAGCCGACCGCCTCAGCCCCTTTCAGGAGACACCGTGAACGCATTCCCCGGCAGCGGGATCTACGACCGTATGCAGGCCGTGCAGGACATGACCGGCTCGCAGGGCCGCTACACCGGTCCGCAGGCCGAGTCCCGTTACGTCATTCCGCGCTTCGTCGAGCGCACCTCCCAGGGCATCCGCGAGTACGACCCGTACGCGAAGCTCTTCGAGGAGCGCGTGATCTTCCTCGGCGTGCAGATCGACGACGCCTCCGCCAACGACGTCATGGCGCAGCTGCTGTGCCTGGAGTCGATGGACCCCGACCGGGACATCTCGGTCTACATCAACAGCCCCGGCGGCTCCTTCACCGCGCTCACCGCGATCTACGACACGATGCAGTACGTGAAGCCGGACATCCAGACGGTGTGCATGGGCCAGGCGGCCTCGGCCGCCGCCGTCCTGCTCGCCGCCGGCACGCCCGGCAAGCGCATGGCGCTGCCGAACGCCCGGGTGCTGATCCACCAGCCGTACAGCGAGACCGGCCGCGGTCAGGTCTCCGACCTGGAGATCGCCGCCAACGAGATCCTCCGTATGCGCACGCAGCTGGAGGACATGCTGGCCAAGCACTCCACCCGTCCGATCGAGAAGATCCGCGAGGACATCGAGCGCGACAAGATCCTCACGGCCGAGGACGCGCTGGAGTACGGCCTGATCGACCAGATCATCACCACCCGGAAGATGGACAACTCCAGCCTGCGCTGATGCGGGGCTGGGGTGTAACGTCTGCCGCCCCTTGGCACGGTTTGGCACGGTCCACGTCAAAGTGAACCGTGCCAAGGGGGGCCCGAACGGGGGGCCAGGCAAGGTACCGTCGGACATAAGGCAGCACCAGGAGCCGCCGGACACGGACGTCCGGTCGTCTCCCAGGCGAAGGGGAAGCACACCGTGGCACGCATCGGTGACGGCGGCGATCTGCTCAAGTGCTCGTTCTGCGGCAAGAGCCAGAAGCAGGTCAAGAAGCTCATCGCAGGGCCCGGTGTGTACATCTGCGACGAGTGCATCGACCTCTGCAACGAGATCATCGAGGAGGAGCTCGCAGAGACCAGCGAGGTCCGCTGGGAGGAGCTCCCCAAGCCCCGCGAGATCTACGAGTTCCTCGAGGGGTACGTGGTGGGCCAGGAGGCGGCCAAGAAGGCGCTCTCCGTGGCGGTCTACAACCACTACAAGCGCGTCCAGGCCGGTGAGAACGGCGGCGCCCAGGGCCGTGACGACGCCATCGAGCTGGCGAAGTCCAACATCCTGCTGCTGGGCCCCACGGGCTCCGGCAAGACCCTGCTGGCGCAGACCCTCGCCCGCATGCTGAACGTCCCCTTCGCGATCGCCGACGCCACGGCGCTCACCGAGGCCGGCTACGTCGGTGAGGACGTCGAGAACATCCTGCTCAAGCTGATCCAGGCGGCCGACTACGACGTCAAGAAGGCCGAGACCGGGATCATCTACATCGACGAGATCGACAAGGTCGCCCGGAAGAGCGAAAACCCGTCGATCACCCGGGACGTGAGCGGCGAGGGCGTGCAGCAGGCGCTGCTGAAGATCCTCGAGGGCACCACCGCCTCCGTGCCGCCGCAGGGCGGGCGCAAGCACCCGCACCAGGAGTTCATCCAGATCGACACGACGAACGTGCTGTTCATCGTGGGCGGCGCCTTCGCCGGTCTTGAGAAGATCATCGAGGGCCGGGCGGGCGCCAAGGGCATCGGCTTCGGCGCGACGATCCGCTCCAAGCGGGAGATGGAGTCCAAGGACCAGTTCGAGGAGGTCATGCCGGAGGACCTGGTCAAGTTCGGCATGATCCCCGAGTTCATCGGCCGGCTCCCCGTCATCACCAGCGTGCACAACCTCGACCGCGAGGCGCTGCTGCAGATCCTCGTCGAGCCGCGCAACGCCCTGGTGAAGCAGTACCAAAGGCTGTTCGAACTCGACGGTGTGGAGCTGGACTTCGAGCGTGAGGCGCTGGAGGCCATCGCCGACCAGGCGATCCTGCGCCAGACCGGCGCCCGCGGCCTGCGCGCCATCATGGAGGAGGTCCTCCAGGGCGTGATGTACGAGGTGCCGTCCCGCAAGGACGTGGCCCGCGTGGTCATCACCGCGGACGTGGTGCTCTCCAACGTCAACCCGACGCTCATCCCGCGCGACTCGCGCGGCCGCGGCTCGGGCGAGCAGAAGACGGCGTAGCTCCTGGCACACGGAAAGGGCGTCCGGCGCACTGCGCCGGACGCCCTTTCCGTGTGTTCAGCCGCCTACTTGGCGACCCGCACGTCCTTGCGGACGTCGGCGGCCATCCCGGCGGACTCGTCGAGCGAGTAGGTCTTGCCGGTGGCGGTCGGCTCGACCACGGCGAGCGTGCTGTAGTCGGCCCACACGCACATGAAGGTCGTCTGCTCCTTCTTGGTGACCGGGTGCTGGGTCTCGGCCTCCTGGCACTTCATCACGGCGCCGTCCAGCCCGTCGGGGGACACCGACTTGGGCTCGCCCACCAGCGTGACCTTCTCGTCGTCGGTGTTCTTGTGCATCTGCGTGAACATCACGTCGAGGGCCTTCTCCGGGTCCTCGACCTTGCCGTAGACGCCGAAGTAGGTGATGTTCTCCGCGCTCTGCAGCTTCGCCAGGTCGGCCGGGTCCTCGGGGTCCAGCTTCGTGAGGTCGGTGGTGGAGTAGACGGCGCCCACCGAGGTGGCGTCGCTCACCCCCGCCTTCGCCAGATCCTTCTCGTCGCTGGAGCTGGCCGACTCCTCCTGCGCCGGGCCCTGACGGTCGTACTTGTCCGAGAGGACCGACGCGGGCGCGGTCAGCTTGTGCGGGCCGTCGTCCTCCAGGCCGCCGGCGCCCCCGCCGCCGCCGATCAGGAAGTAGGCGCCCACACCGATGGCCGCGACGACCGCGACCGCGCCGACGATGATCCCGGCCTTCTTGCCGCCTGAGCCGGACGTCGGGGGCTGGGGCGGCATGCCGTACTGGGGCTGCTGGCCGTAGGGCGGCTGCTGCGGCGGGACACCCGGGTGTCCCGGCTGGCCGGGCTGCTGCGGGTAGCCGTAGCCGGGCTGGGCCGGCGGGGGCGTCTGCTGGGGGTAGCCGTAACCGGGCTGCGGCTGGGGCGGGGTCTGCGGCTGCTGGCCGTACGGTCCCGGCTGCTGGCCGTACGGACCGGGCTGCTGGGGCTGCCCGCCGTACGGGCCCGGCTGGTTGAAGCTCATGACTGGGTTCCCCCTCGTGTTCGCTGCTGCGGTGCCGTCAGACCTTGACGCGGATCTGCTCGCGGAGCCTGGTGGTCAGGTCGACCGCCGTGTCCTTGCCCACCCCCGTGCCGGCGTTGTCGCCGGGCGAGACCATGCCGACCGTGCTGTGGTCGGCCCAGGCGCAGAACCAGTCCGTCGACTCCTTCTTGGTGAGCGCGTTCGTGCTCTTCGTCGACTGGCACTTGGCCACCGTACCGGCGATCTCGACCTCCTCGGGCTCGCCGACGAGCTCCGCGTTCTCCATGCCCCCGGTGTTCTGCTCCGAGCTCTTCTCCACCTGCTCCTGGATGTTGGCGAAGAACTTGTCCAGCGTCTTCTGCGGGTCGGCGATCTCGCCGTAACCGCCCACCATGGTGATGCCCTTGGCGGTCAGCAGTTCCGACTGGTCGGGGAAGTCGCCCGCGGTGCTGGGGTCGGCCGGGTCGTAGTTGCCGAAGTCGGCGGTGGACCACTGGCCGAGGATGGCGGTGCCGTTCTCGACCCCGCTCTTCTCCATGTCCTGCGCGGTCTCCGAGCCGCTCTCCTCGGAGCCGTCGCCGAATCGCTGGTACTCGTCCAGCACGGTCTTCGGCACGGTCAGCTTGTGCGGGCCGTCGTCCGTCAGGCCGGCCGCGGTGCTGCCGCCGTCGCCGCCCATGAGGAGGTACGCGCCGACGCCGATGGCCGTGACGACCGCGACGGCGCCGACGACGATCGCGGCCACCTTGCCGCCGCCACCGCGGCCGGAGGCGGGGGGCTGGGGCGGCATGCCGTACTGGGGCTGGGCGTACGGCGGCTGCTGTCCGTACTGCGGCTGGCCGTACGGGGGCTGCTGCGGCGGCACTCCGGGGTGCTGCTGCGGGTAGCCGTAGCCGGGCTGGGCCGGCGGGGGCGTCTGCTGGGGGTAGCCGTAACCGGGCTGCGGGGTCTGCGGCTGTCCGCCGTACGGTCCCTGCTGTCCGTACGGACCGGGCTGCTGCGGCTGCCCGCCGTACGGCCCCGGCTGGTGGTGACTCATGACTCGGTTCCCCTCGAGACGCTCAGCTTCTGCTGACATCCTGGCTCAGAGTCGACGACTCCAGACCGGCGGGGGTCGCACCGTTACAAAGGAAACGCGTTTCGGGACACCACCGTGACGCCTCTAAACTGGGCGCGTGACCGACAACGCTCAGCAGCAGCCACCAGCGCCCACGACCGAACTGCCGACCCAGTACGCGCCGGCCGACGTAGAGGGGCCGCTGTACGAGCGCTGGGTGGAGCGGGGTTACTTCGAGGCGGACGAGAAGAGCGACAAGCCTCCGTACACCATCGTCATCCCCCCGCCGAACGTCACCGGCAGCCTGCACCTGGGCCACGCCTTCGAGCACACGCTGATCGACGCCCTCACCCGCCGCAAGCGCATGCAGGGCTACGAGACGCTGTGGCAGCCCGGCATGGACCACGCCGGCATCGCCACGCAGAACGTGGTCGAGCGTGAGCTCGCCAAGGAGGGCAAGTCCCGCCATGACCTGGGCCGCGAGGCGTTCGTCGAGCGGGTCTGGAAGTGGAAGGCCGAGTCCGGCGGCCAGATCAGCGGCCAGATGCGCCGCCTCGGCGACGGCGTCGCCTGGTCGCGTGAGCGCTTCACCATGGACGAGGGCCTGTCCAGGGCCGTCCAGACGATCTTCAAGCGGCTCTACGACGACGAGCTGATCTACCGCGCCGAGCGCATCATCAACTGGTGCCCGCGCTGTCTGACCGCGATCTCCGACATCGAGGTCAACTACCAGGACGACGACGGTGAGCTCGTCTCCATGAAGTACGGCGAGGGCGACGAGACCATCGTCGTCGCCACCACCCGCGCGGAGACGATGCTCGGCGACACGGCCGTCGCCGTCCACCCCGAGGACGAGCGCTACAAGCACCTCGTCGGCAAGCTCGTCAAGCTGCCGCTGACCGACCGCTCCATCCCGGTCGTCGCGGACGAGCACGTCGACCCCGAGTTCGGCACCGGCGCCGTCAAGGTGACGCCCGCCCACGACCCGAACGACTTCGAGATCGGCCAGCGCCACGACCTGCCGTCCATCGCCGTGATGGACGAACACGCCGTCATCACCGCGCACGGCCCCTTCCAGGGCCTGGACCGCCTCGAGGCCCGCTCCGCCATCGTCGCCGCGCTGCGCGCCGAGGGCCGGATCGTCGCCGAGAAGCGCCCCTACGTCCACTCCGTCGGCCACTGCTCGCGGTGCGGCACCACCATCGAGCCGCGGCTGTCCATGCAGTGGTGGGTCAAGGTCGGCCCGCTCGCCAAGGCCGCCGGTGACGCGGTCCGCGACGGCCGCGTCAAGATCCACCCGCAGGAGATGGAGAAGCGCTACTTCGACTGGGTCGACAACCTCCACGACTGGTGCATCTCGCGGCAGTTGTGGTGGGGCCACCGCATCCCCGTCTGGTACGGGCCGGACGGCGAGGTCGTCTGCGTCGGACCGGACGATGAGCCGCCGAGCGGCGAGGGCTGGCGCCAGGACTCCGACGTCCTCGACACCTGGTTCTCCTCGGGCCTGTGGCCGTTCTCCACGCTGGGCTGGCCCGAGCGGACCGAGTCGCTCGCGAAGTTCTACCCGAACTCCGTCCTGCTCACCGGCTACGACATCCTCTTCTTCTGGGTCGCCCGGATGATGATGTTCGGCCTCTACGCGATGGACGGCACCCCGCCGTTCCACACCATCGCCCTGCACGGCATGGTCCGTGACCAGAACGGCAAGAAGATGTCCAAGTCCTTCGGGAACGTGGTCAACCCGCTGGACTGGATGGACAAGTACGGCTCCGACGCGCTCCGCTTCACCCTGGCGCGCGGTGCCAACCCCGGCGTGGACGTGCCGATCGGCGAGGACTGGGTCCAGGGCTCGCGGAACTTCGCCAACAAGATCTGGAACGCCACGCGCTTCGCGCTGATGAACGGTGCGACGGTCGAGGGCGAGCTGCCGGACGCCTCCCGGATGTCGCCCACCGACCGCTGGATCCTGTCCCGGCTGAACTCGGTGGTCGCCGAGGTCGACGCGTACTACGACGACTACCAGTTCGCCAAGCTCTCGGACGCGCTGTTCCACTTCGCCTGGGACGAGGTCTTCGACTGGTACGTGGAGCTGTCCAAGACGACGTTCCAGGCGGGCGGCGAGGCGGCCGAGGTCAGCAAGCGCGTCCTCGGCGAGGTCCTCGACGTCACGCTGCGGCTGCTGCACCCGGTCGTCCCGTTCGTCACCGAGACGCTGTGGACGACGCTGACCGGCGGCGAGTCCGTCGTCATCGCCGACTGGCCGGCCGACAGCGGCTTCCGCGACGAGGCCGCCGAGCGGGAGATCGGGACGCTCCAGTCGGTGATCACCGAGGTCCGCCGGTTCCGCGCCGACCAGGGCCTCCAGCCCGGCCAGCGGGTCCCGGCCCGGCTGACGCTGGAGGGCACCGCCCTCGCCGCGCACGAACCGGCCATCCGCCAGCTGCTGCGTCTCCAGCCGGAGGGCGACTCCTTCACGGCGACCGCGACCCTGCCCGTCGCCGGTGTCGAGGTCGCGCTGGACCTGTCCGGCGTGATCGACGTCGCCGCCGAGCGCAAGCGGCTCGCCAAGGACCTCGCCGCCGCGGAGAAGGAGCAGGCCCAGGCGACCGCGAAGCTCGGCAACGAGGCGTTCCTGGCGAAGGCCCCGGACCACGTGGTCGACAAGATCCGCACGCGGCTCGCCAAGGCGGAGGAGGACATCGTCCGCATCCGCACCCAGCTCGAGCGGCTGCCCCAGGCCTGACGCCCGGCCCGCAGTCCGTACGGCCCCCGACCGGTACCTCCCGGCCGGGGGCCGTTCACGTCGTGGTGGCGGCCCCGTAACCCGGCGGGGGGAACCTGTCGGCTCCGCCCGCCGACAGGCCGACGCCGCCAGGAGCGCCCCCGCCGATGTCCTCAGCCACGTCCCCCGCCGCCGCACCGCAAGCGCCGGACCGCGCCACCGGCCGGGAGCGGCGGTACGACATCGACCTGCTGCGGGTGCTGTGCACCGCCGCCGTCGTCCTGGTGCACGCCTCCGCCGAGTTCATCGACGCCGGGCACCGCACCACCGGGATCCTCGGGGACACGGCGGGCCGGTACGCCGTGCCCGCGTTCTTCGCGATGGCGGGCTGGGCCGCGCTGTCCGGTGCGCCGGTGCGGGACGAGGCCCGGCTGCTGGCCCGGCTGGGCCGGATCCTGCGCCCGATGGCCCTCTGGACGGCCCTCTACCTGCTGGCGTCCTACGTGGTCGGCGGGAACCGGGGCCAGGCGGGCGAGGAGGCCGTGCGGGCCCTCTTCGGGTCCGTGGAGGCGGCCTTCCACCTCTGGTACCTGTACGCCTACGTCCCCCTGCTCCTGCTGCTCGGCGTCGTGGTGCTGGTGGTGCGGGGGCGTGCCCTGCCCCGCCGTTCGGCGGTGCTGCTGGCCGCCCTGGCCGTCGCACCGGCGCTCCTCGGGGACATGACGACGCTCACCGGGTGGGCGCCGCCCGACTGGGCGTGGTCGGTGCCGCTGTCCTCGGTGGTGTACGCGGTGGCCGGCGCCGCGCTGCTCGCCGCTCCGCGCCGCGGCCCGCGCGCGCTGTGGGCGGCGGCCGCCGCGGTGACGCTCGTCGTCCTCGCCGTGTACCAGCTCACGGTGCGCCACCCCGCCGCGTACGGCAGCGCCGCGGTGGCCGCGGTGACGTTCGCGGTGCTCGGGACGGTGGCCGGGGTGCGGGTGCCGGAGCGGGCCCGGCCGCTGCTGGCGCGGCTGTCGGACGCGTCGTTCGGGACGTACCTGGTGCACCTGGTGTTCGTGACGCTGCTGGCCGGGCCGGTCGCCGGGCACCTGCCGGCAGGGCCCTGGGCCCCGGTGGCGCTCGCCGTGACCACGGTGGCGGCGGCCGCCCTGTCCTTCGCCGTGAGCCTCCTGTGGGGGCGCCTGGGGTGGCGCCCCTGGCTCGGCTGAGCCGGCAGCGGGGTGTGCGGGGGACCACCCGCGCCGCTCCGTAGACTGGGGACCGTGAGCGAGCGCCCAGATTCAGCAGGTCCCGACCCGGACGACACCTTCGACGAGTTCGCGGAGCTCGTGGAGGAGGAGACCCGCCGCGACCCCGACCTGGCGGTGATCGAGGCCGGCAGCCGTACGCTGCGCACCCAGGGCGGGCCGCCGCAGGCGGACGTCCCGGCGCGCCCCGCCGACCCCGAGGTCGACAAGGCCCTGCGCGAGGTGGAGGCGGAGCTCGCCACCCGCTGGGGCGAGACCAAGCTCGAACCCTCCGTGGACCGTATCTCCGCCCTGATGGACGTCCTGGGCGAGCCGCAGCGGTCGTACCCCTCGATCCACATCACCGGCACCAACGGCAAGACCTCCACCGCCCGGATGATCGAGGCGCTGCTCGGCGCCTTCGACCTGCGCACCGGCCGCTACACCTCCCCGCACGTCCAGTCGGTCACCGAGCGGATCAGCCTCGACGGGGCGCCCGTCTCCGCCGAGCGGTTCATCGAGACGTACCAGGACGTCAAGCCGTACGTGGAGATGGTCGACGCCGCGCAGGAGTACCGGCTGTCCTTCTTCGAGGTGCTGACCGGCATGGCGTACGCCGCCTTCGCCGACGCGCCCGTGGACGTGGCCGTCGTCGAGGTCGGCATGGGCGGCACCTGGGACGCGACGAACGTGATCGACGCCGGGGTCGCCGTGGTGACGCCGATCGACCTGGACCACACCGACCGGCTGGGCACCACGCCCGCCGAGATCGCCACCGAGAAGGCCGGCATCGTCAAGCAGGACGCGACGGTGATCATGGCGCAGCAGCCGGTGGACGCGGCGCAGGTGCTGTTGCGGAAGGCCGTCGAGGTGGGCGCCACCGTGGCCCGTGAAGGCCTGGAGTTCGGCGTCCTGGACCGGCAGGTCGCCGTCGGCGGCCAGCTGATGACGCTGCGCGGGCTGGGCGGTGAGTACACCGAGGTGTACCTGCCGCTGCACGGCGCGCACCAGGCGCACAACGCGGCGGTGGCCCTCGCGGCCGTCGAGGCGTTCTTCGGCGTCGGCTCCCAGCACGCCCAGCCGCTCGACATCGACACGGTGCGCAAGGCGTTCGCCTCCGTCGCCTCGCCGGGCCGCATGGAGGTCGTGCGCAGGTCGCCGACCGTCGTGCTGGACGCCGCCCACAACCCGGCCGGCGCGCGGGCGGCGGCCGACACGATCGGGGAGGCCTTCCAGTTCAGTCGCCTCATCGGCGTCGTCGGCGCGAGCCGCGACAAGAACGTGCGCGAACTGCTGGAGGCGTTCGAGCCGGTCTTCGCCGAGGTCGTCGTCACCCAGAACACCAGCCACCGCGCGATGGACGCCGACGAGCTGGCCGCCATCGCCGTGGAGGTGTTCGGGGAGGACCGGGTGCAGGTCGAGCCGCGGCTGCCGGACGCCCTGGAGGCCGCGATCACGCTGGCCGAGGAGGAGGGCGAGTTCGCCGGCGGCGGTGTGCTCGTCACCGGTTCGGTCATCACGGTCGGCGAGGCCCGGCTGCTCCTGGGGAAGGGCTGACATCCCGTGCGTACGCTCTGTTCTTCGACACTGATCGGCGAGTTCTTCGTCATCGGGTTCGCCGGTCTTGTCGCCATGAAGCAGCCCGACCTGTCGACCGGCACGGTGTGGACGGTCTGCGGCATCGCGATGTTCCTGTGCGTGGCGCTGTGCGGGATGGTCGGCCGGCCGGGCGGGGTCGCCCTCGGGTGGGCGCTGCAGATCGCGCTCATCGCCTCCGGCGTGTTCGTCCCGATGATGTTCTTCATGGGCGCGGTGTTCGCGCTGCTGTGGTGGGCGTCGGTGCACTTCGGGCGAAAGGTGGACGAGGCGAAGGCCCGTTTCGCCGCACAGGCGGAACAGCCCGACACTGCGTGACGGGCCGTCCGACACGCCCGGTAATCTCGGTGCCCCGCACCATTTGACCCACAAGGAGCCCGCAGTGAGCCAGCGCACCCTCGTCCTCCTCAAGCCCGACGCCGTCCGTCGTGGCCTGACCGGCGAGATCATCAGCCGCATCGAGCGCAAGGCCGGCTGGAGGATCACGGCGCTGGAGCTGCGCACGCTGGACCAGGACACGCTGGAGCAGCACTACGGAGAGCACAAGGGCAAGCCCTTCTACGAGCCGCTGGTGGAGTTCATGGCGTCCGGCCCGGTCGTGGCGATGATCGTCGAGGGCGAGCGGGTCATCGAGGGCCTGCGCCAGCTCGCCGGACCGACCGACCCCATCGCCGCCGCCCCGGGCTCGATCCGCGGCGACTACGGCGTGATCGTGCGGGAGAACCTGATCCACGCGTCCGACTCGGAGGAGTCCTCGGCGCGCGAGATCAAGATCTTCTTCCCGGGCCGCGCCTGAGCGTTCCCCGGCGCGCGCCGGTCGCGTCCGTGACCGGCGCGCCTGCCCCCTGACGGGTCCCGGCGGTGACCCGGTGCGGCCGCGCGGACACACGGGGGCGTCGCCGCGCGCACGGGCGTGCCGCCCCGACGAAATCCGCGCATAACGATCACATCGCGGACGCGGCCCGGTTATTTGTCGTACCTCGCATGGTCTGAGAGCTTTGCCCTCGGGCCTTTTCTGGCATATGCATGGCGTTCGGGGGAACGGATGCCCCCGTTGGCCCGTCTCCAAAGGCAGGGCGACGCGCCATCTGATGACAATGGCGGAGACCCTCGCACAGTGTGCGCGAAGGCACGTCTACCATGGACGCCATCGCGTCACCGCACCCACCTCGCCGACCTGAAAAGCCCTCAAAAGCTCGTGGGAAGGCCAGACGAATCCTGATGGGGAACTCAATGTCGTTCATCGGCCGTGACATGGCTGTCGACCTCGGGACCGCCAACACGCTGGTGTACGTCAGGGGTCGCGGAATCGTACTCAACGAGCCGTCCGTCGTCGCGATCAACACCAACACCGGTGGCATCCTCGCGGTCGGTGCCGAAGCGAAGAAGATGATCGGACGCACGCCGGGCAACATCGTCGCCGTGCGCCCCCTGAAGGACGGCGTCATCGCCGACTTCGAGATCACCGAGCGGATGCTCCGCTACTTCATCCTGAAGATCCACAAGCGGCGGTATCTGGCTCGCCCGCGGGTCGTCGTCTGCGTGCCCTCCGGCATCACGGGCGTCGAGCGCCGCGCCGTCATCGAGGCGTCGTCCCAGGCCGGCGCCCGCCAGGTGCACATCATCGAGGAGCCCATGGCGGCCGCCATCGGCTCCGGTCTGCCGGTCCACGAGGCCACCGGCAACATGGTGGTGGACATCGGCGGCGGCACGACGGAGGTCGCGGTCATCTCCCTCGGCGGCATCGTCACCGCCCAGTCCATCCGCGTCGCGGGCGACGAGCTGGACAACGCCATCATCCAGCACATCAAGAAGGAGTACTCGCTCCTGCTGGGTGAGCGGACGGCGGAACAGATCAAGATCACGATCGGTTCGGCGTACGACCTCGACACCGACGAGCACACCGAAATCCGCGGCCGGGACCTCGTCTCCGGACTGCCGAAGACCGTGGTGATCTCCGCCGCCGAAGTGCGCAAGGCGATCGAGGAACCGGTCAACGCCATCGTGGACGCGGTCAAGACGACCCTCGACAAGTGCCCGCCCGAGCTGTCCGGCGACATCATGGACCGCGGCATCGTGCTCACCGGCGGCGGCGCCCTGCTGCGCGGACTCGACGAGCGGCTGCGCCGGGAGACCGGCATGCCGATCCACATCGCCGAGGACCCGCTGGACAGCGTGGCGCTCGGCTCCGGCAAGTGCGTCGAGGAGTTCGAGGCGCTGCAGCAGGTCCTGGACGCCCAGCCCCGCCGATGACACACCGCCACGACTCCGCCGTACGGGACCTTCCCTCCCGTGCGGCGGAGCGCTGGTGTCGAGGGACGATCCGGGCGGTGACGCCCCGAAGACCCCTCACACCACCTGAAACCTGAACAGAAACCACCTCATACCCGTTCTCGACGAGGAAGGCACGGCCGCCGCACGTGAGGGACACGAAAGAGAGCCGGCTGCTCCTGGTGCTGCTGATCGCCATCGCGTTCGCGCTGATCACGGTGGACATCCGGGGCGGGGAGGATTCGCCGGTCGACGGTGCCCGCCAGGCGGCGGCGTCGGTCTTCGGCCCGATCGAGAACGGCGTCTCCAGCGCGGTCGACCCGATCGGCAACGCCGTCACCGCCGTCCGCGAGTCCGGCGACCGCCACGACCGGCTCGCCCGGCTGGAGCGGGAGAACGCGGCGCTCAAGGCCGAACTCGGCAGCGACGACCGCAGCCGCAGCCGCCTCAAGCAGCTCGACAAGCTACTCGGCGTCGCCGGCAAGGGCCAGTACGGCATCAAGGGCGCCCAGGTCATCGCCATAGGAGCGGCCCAGGGCTTCTCCTGGACCATCACCATCGACGCCGGCGCCGACGACGGCATCGAGCGCGACATGACCGTCCTCAACGGCGACGGCCTGGTCGGCCGCGTCACCACCGTCGGACCCAGCACCGCCACCGTGCTGCTCGCCAGCGACCCCGACTTCACCGTCGGCACCCGCATGGAGGCCGGCGACGAACTCGGTTTCGCCTCCGGCCAGGGCGACCGCCCACTGCGCGTCGAACTGCTCAACGGCAAGGCCGAGATCAAGAAGGGCGACCGGCTGGTCACCTTCGGCTCGCAGGCCGACAAGCCGTTCGTGCCCGGCGTCCCCGTCGGCGTCGTCTCCCGCGTCGACCCCTCCGGCGGCGACCTGACCCGCACCCTGTACGTCACGCCGTTCGTCAACTTCAGCAAGCTGGACGTGGTCGGCGTCGTCGTCCAGGCGCCCGAGAAGGACCCCCGCGACACGGTGCTGCCTGCGAAGCCCAAGCCGACCCCGACGCCGACCGTGACCGTGACCGTCACGCCCTCGGCGCCCGCCGACGGTCCCGACCAGCCAGAGCAGTAGGAGCTGTCACCCCATGCGCGTCAACCGGATCCTGCTCTCCAGCTCGCTGATCGTCGTCGCCCTCGTCGTCCAGGTGAGCGTCCTCGCCCGCCTCCACCTGCCCGGCGCCGTCCCCGACCTGCTGCTGCTCGTCGTCCTCGGACTCGCCCTGGTCTACGGCCACGTCGGCGGCGCCCTCGTCGGCTTCGCCGCCGGTCTCCTCGCCGACCTCGCCCCGCCCGCCGACCACGCCGCCGGGCGCTACGCCCTCGTGCTGTGCGTCATCGGCTACCTCGCCGGACTCGTCAAACCCGAGAGCGGGCAGGTGAGGACGGCGGCCGGACCGATGCTCGTGGTGGTCGCCGCCGCCGTCGGCTCCACCCTGCTCTACGCCGGCGTCGGCGCCCTCGTCGGGGACACCGCGGCCCGTCATGTCGGCCTCGGCGGCCTGCTGTTCACCGCCGCCCTGTACGACCTGCTGCTCGCGCCCTTCGTGGTGCCGGGCGTGATGGCCCTCGCGCGGCGCGCCGAGAACGACCCGCTCGCCGAGACGACCTCCGCCAAGTCCGGCGACATCTCCTCGGGCTGGCTGGCCGGCGGCACCGGCCTGCGTATCGGCGGCCAGCGCAACGGCCTGCGGGTCAAGGCGGCCCGCGCCCGCTCGGCCCGCGCCGGACGCATCAAGGGGGTCAAGCGCCTGTGACCTCCCGAAACTTCACCGGTTCGGGTGAACGCGGCTGGAACGCGCGTCCACCGGCCGGTCGTTCACCACTCGTCAGCTCACATCCGCACGCGCTCTGAGAGGGGAGGAAGCAGCGTGACCAACATCCCCGAGACCGGCCGCAGCACACGCGTCCAGGTCCGGCTCGTCGTCATCCAGGTCCTCGTCATCTCCCTGCTCGGCACCCTCGGCGGGCGGCTGTGGTACCTCCAGATCCGCGAGGGCGACCAGTACGCCAAGGAGGCCTCCGGCAACCACGTGCAGCAGGTCGTCCAGCCCGCCGTGCGCGGCTCCATCCTGGACGCCCGCGGCGTCCCCCTCGCGGACAACGAGACGCGCCTGGTCGTCTCCGCCTCCCGCACGGACCTCATGAAGATGGAGGACGACGGCAAGGCGGTCCTCACCAAGCTGGCCGGCGTCCTCGGCATGAAGCCCCAGGACGTCATGATGAAGGTCCGGCTGTGCAACGCCGAGACCCCCCAGCCCTGCTGGAACGGCTCGCCCTACCAGCCGATCCCCATCACCGACG
The DNA here is from genome assembly GCA_014656175.1 of Streptomyces werraensis. Classification (GTDB taxonomy): domain Bacteria; phylum Actinomycetota; class Actinomycetes; order Streptomycetales; family Streptomycetaceae; genus Streptomyces; species Streptomyces werraensis. Next base: position 719,591 of record BNBX01000001.1, on the reverse strand, counting down.
AGGCCACCCCCAGGCAGGCCCTGCAGATCCGCGAGCGCGCCGAGGACTTCCCCGGCATCACCGCCGAGCCCCAGGCGCTGCGCCGCTACCCGAGCCCCGGCAAGGCCAACACCGCCCAGGTCCTCGGCTACCTCTCGCCGGTCACCGACGAGGAGATCCAGCAGGCCCAGGACACCGACTCGCCCTACCTGCGCTCCGACATGGTCGGCCGCTCGGGCCTGGAGCGGCAGTACGACAAGCAGCTGCGCGGCAAGGCCGGCGTCACCCGCTACGAGGTCGACAAGCTCGGCCGCGTCCTCGGCCAGGCCCAGGCCGACCCCGCCGAGCCCGGCGCCAACCTCGTCACCAGCATCGACTCCCGCGTGCAGCGCATCGCCGAGTACGAACTGAACGAGGCGATGAAGGAGGCCCGCAAGCAGCACGACCGCAACACCGGGCGGAACTACGAGGCCGACTCCGGCGCCGTGGTCGTCATGGAGGCCAAGACCGGCCGCGTCGTCGCCATGGCCTCCAACCCGACCTACGACCCCAACGCCTGGGTCGGCGGCATCTCCGCCAAGGACTACGCCGAGCTCACCGGCAAGAAGTCCAACTACCCGCTGCTGAACCGCGCGATCCAAGGCCTGTCGGCGCCCGGCTCCATCTTCAAGGTGATCCCGACGGCCGCCGCCATCAAGGCCGGCTACTCCTTCGAGGGCCCCTACAACTGCTCCAGCTCGTACTCCATCGGCGGCCAGGTCTTCAAGAACTTCGAGTCGCAGAACCACGGCCCGATCAGCCTCGGCCGGGCACTCGAGGTCTCCTGCGACACCGTCTTCTACGCCCTCTCCCACGAGGAGTGGAAGCGCGACGGCGGCAACAAGCCGAAGAAGAACGCCAACGACTGGTTCTACAAGGTCGCCCACCAGTTCGGCCTCGGCGAGGAGACCGGCATCGACCTGCCCAACGAGGTCACCGGCCGCGTCCCCGACCGCCAGTGGAAGGCCGACTACTGGAAGGCCAACAAGGACGCCTGGTGCAAGTACGGCAAGAAGGGCGGCAGCTACGCCGAGCAGATCGCCTACGAGAACTGCCTCGAAGGCAACCGGCTGCGCGCCGGTGACTCGGTGAACTACTCCATCGGCCAGGGCGACACGCTCGTCACCCCGATCCAGATGGCCACCATCTACGCGGCCATCTCCAACGGCGGCACGCTGTACGACCCGACCGTCGGCAAGGCCGTCATCAGCCCCGACGGCAAGACCGTCACGGAGATCGAGCCCAAGGCGCACGGCAAGCTGCCCACGTCGAAGAAGACGCTCAAGCAGATAGACGAAGCCCTCGAGGGAGTCGCCACCCGCGGTACGGCCGCGTGGCGGTTCGGGGGCTGGCCGCAGGACAAGATCCCGATGCACGCCAAGACCGGTACGGCCGAGGTGTACGGCAAGCAGACCACCTCGTGGTTCGCCACCTACACCGAGGACTACGCGATCGTGATGACGATCTCCCAGGGTGGTACCGGTTCCGGCGCCTCGGGCCCCGCCGTGCGCAACATCTACAACGCCCTCTACGGCGTGTCCGAGGACGGCGAGATCGACAGCAGGAAGGCGCTGCTGCCCAAGCCGCAGAAGACCCTGCCCAAGGTCCGTACGGACGGCACCATCACCTCGCCGAAGATCGCCAAGGACTTCGCCAGGGAGTTCCGCCCCTCGCCCTCCCCGGACGGCGAGGCCACCGCTCCGCAGGGCGACGACCCGGCCGACCCGCAGCAGGCGGGCACGACCCCGTCCCCGGAGAACACCAACCGCGACACCCGCCGCGGACGACGGCGCGGCGGCGGCCCCGGCCGCGGCGGGGGACACCCGCGTGGCCGGCGCTCCCGGTCGCGCGCGGCACGCCCGGAGAGGACGGCGTCATGACCGGCGGCGTCAACAGCTTCCAGGTCTCCGGGTACGGGCCCGAGCGGGCCGGCTGGACGAGGGTGTTCGCCCGCGACGGCCTGGCCCGCAGGATGGACTGGCCGATACTGCTCGCGGCGCTCGCCCTGTCCCTGCTGGGCTCGCTCCTGGTCTACTCGGCCACCCGCAACCGCACCGAGCTGAACCAGGGCGACCCGTACTACTTCCTGGTCCGGCACTGGCTCAACACCGGCATCGGCGTCGCCCTCATGATCGGCGCCATCTGGCTCGGCCACCGCGGGCTGCGCACGGCGGTCCCCCTGCTGTACGGCGCCTCGGTGTTCCTGATCCTGCTGGTGCTCACCCCGCTGGGCTCCACGATCAACGGCGCCCACTCCTGGATCAAGCTGCCCGGCGGCTTCTCCCTCCAGCCCTCGGAGTTCGTGAAGATCACGATCATCCTGGGCATGGCGATGCTGCTGGCGGCGCGGGTCGACGCGGGCGACAAGCCCTACCCCGACCACCGCACGGTGCTCCAGGCGCTCGGCCTCGCCGTGGTGCCGATGCTGATCGTGATGCTCATGCCCGACCTCGGGTCGGTCATGGTGATGGTCATCATCGTGCTCGGCGTGCTGCTCGCCTCCGGTGCCTCCAACCGCTGGATCTTCGGCCTGCTCGGGGCGGGCGCGGCAGGCGCGATCGCCGTCTGGCAGCTCGGCATCCTCGACGAGTACCAGATCAACCGCTTCGCCGCGTTCGCCAACCCGGAGCTCGACCCGGCCGGCGTCGGCTACAACACCAACCAGGCCCGCATCGCCATCGGCTCCGGCGGACTGACCGGCTCCGGCCTTTTCCAGGGCTCGCAGACCACCGGCCAGTTCGTCCCCGAGCAGCAGACCGACTTCGTCTTCACGGTCGCCGGCGAGGAACTGGGCTTCGTGGGCGGCGCGCTGATCATCGGCCTGCTCGGCATCATCCTCTGGCGCGCCTGCCGCATCGCCCGCGACACCACCGACCTCTACGGCACGATCGTCGCTGCGGGCATCGTCTCCTGGTTCGCCTTCCAGACCTTCGAGAACATCGGCATGACCCTGGGCATCATGCCGGTCACCGGTCTGCCCCTGCCGTTCGTGTCCTACGGCGGTTCCTCGATGTTCGCGACCTGGCTGGCGGTCGGACTGCTGCAGTCGATCCGCATGCAGCGCCCCATGTCCGCCTGACCCCACGACCGACCGACCGTCACCGGTGCGGAGCGGCCCACTGCCGCTCCGCACCCAGGGCGACTAGATTCGGTACATGGCGGACACCAAGCGCGAGATCGAGCGGAAGTACGAGTCCGACGACGCCGCTCTGCCCGACCTGACCCGCGTCCCCGGCGTCGCGTCCGTACGCGGCCGGGGCGTCACCCACCTCGACGCCACCTACCACGACACCGCCGACCAGCGCCTCGCCGCGGCCTCGGTCACCCTGCGCCGCCGCACGGGAGGCGCCGACGCCGGCTGGCACCTCAAGTTCCCCGTCGCCCCCGGCGTGCGGGACGAGATCCGCGCCCCGCTCTCCGACACGCTCCCGGACGAGCTCGCCGCCCTGGTCCGCTCCCGCGTCCGCGACCGGGAGCTGCGGCCCGTGGTCCGCCTCCGCTCCGACCGCGACGTCCGGCACCTCCTCGACGAACAGGACCGGCTGCTCGCCGAGGTGAGCGTCGACACCGTGCACGCCGAACGCCTCACCGGCGGGGGCGGCGAGGCGCGCTGGACCGAGATCGAGGTGGAACTCGCCGACGACGGCGACCCGGCCTTCCTCGACAAGGTGGAGAAACGGCTGAGGAAGGCGGGCGTACGGCCCTCGTCGTCGTCCTCGAAGCTGGCCCGCGCCCTCGCCGAGACCGAGACCCGGACCGAGACCGCGCCGGCCGCCGGATCCCCCGCGCGTGAGGCCGCCGCCGGCACGCCGCCCGCCACCGCCCCCGAGGCCGCCCCCGGGCACAAGCACCGCCCCCGCCCGGACGGCGCCCCCGTCACCGCCGGCGACCACGTCCTCGCCTACGTCCGCGCCCAGCGCGACGCCCTGGTCGAGCTGGACCCCGCCGTGCGGCAGGACGTGCCCGACGCCGTGCACCGTATGCGCGTCGCCACCCGGCGGCTGCGCAGCACCTTCCGCAGCTTCCGCTCCGTCCTCGACCGCGCGGCCACCGGCCCGGCCGCCGCCGACCTGAAGTGGCTGGCTGCCGAGCTGGGCAAGGACCGCGACCAGGAGGTCCTCGCCGAACGCCTCACCCAGGCCCTCGGCCGGCTCCCCGGCGACCAGGTCACCGGCCCGGTCGCCGAGCGCCTAGCCGCCTGGTCCGAGGCCCGCCACAAGGGCGCCCACCACGAGCTCGTCGCCATCCTCGACTCGCGCCGCCACCTCTCCCTCCTCGACACCCTCGACGCCCTGCTGGCCGACCCGCCCCTGCGCAAGAAGGCCGCCGCCCGCCCGGACAAGGTGCTCGCCAAGGCCGTCGCGAAGGACTTCGGCAAGCTGGCCCGGCTCGTCGAGCACGCCCTGGAACTGGCGCCCGGACCGGAGCGCGACACCGCGCTGCACGAGGCGCGCAAGAAGACCAAGCGCACCCGGTACGCGGCCGAGGCCGCGGTCCCCGCGCTGGGCGAACCCGCCGAGGAGGCGGTCAGGGACATGAAGTCGCTGCAGGGCCTGCTCGGCGACCACCAGGACAGCGTCATGGCCCGCCGTACCCTGCGCGAGCTGGCCGCCGTGGCGCACGCGGCGGGGGAGAGCGACTTCACCTACGGGGTGCTGTACGCCGGTGAGGCGCACCGCGCCCGGGTCGCCGAGGAGGCGCTGCCCGAGGCGTGGAGCTCGATCAGCCGGGCGTTCCCGTTCTGAGCGCCGTACGGGAGACCCCTTCGGGCGGGTTAGGCTGGATGGTCACCCGCCCCTGAGGCATCGGCCCGGGGGGACCGCAGTCACCACACGAAGGTTCGCGAGATGCCTGCCGAAGCCGCCGAGTCTGTGTTCCCGCAGCTCGAAGCTCTGCTCCCGCATGTGCAGAAGCCGATCCAGTACGTCGGCGGAGAGCTCAACTCCACGGTCAAGGACTGGGACTCCTGCGACGTCCGCTGGGCGCTCATGTACCCGGACGCGTACGAGGTCGGACTCCCCAACCAGGGCGTCATGATCCTCTACGAGGTCCTCAACGAACAGGAAGGCGTCCTGGCCGAGCGCACCTACAGCGTCTGGCCGGACCTCGAGGCGCTGATGCGCGAGCACCGTGTGCCGCAGTTCACCGTCGACAGCCACCGTCCGGTGCGGGCCTTCGACGTGTTCGGCCTGAGCTTCTCCACGGAGCTGGGCTACACCAACATGCTCGCCGCGCTGGACCTGGCCGGCATTCCGCTGGAGGCCCGGGACCGCACCGACGACGACCCGATCGTCATGGCCGGCGGCCACGCGGCGTTCAACCCGGAGCCGATCGCCGACTTCATCGACTGCGCGATCATCGGTGACGGTGAGCAGGCCGTGCTGGAGGTCACGCGGATCATCCGCGCCTGGAAGGAGGAGGGCCGCCCCGGCGGCCGCGAGGAGCTCCTCCTGCGCCTGGCCAAGACCGGCGGGGTCTACGTTCCCGGCTTCTACGACGTCGAGTACCTCCCCGACGGCCGGATCGCCCGCGTCGTGCCGAACCGCTCCGGTGTGCCGTGGCGCGTGTCCAAGCACACCGTCATGGACCTCGACGAGTGGCCCTACCCCAAGCAGCCCCTCGTGCCGCTCGCCGAGACGGTCCACGAGCGCATGTCCGTGGAGATCTTCCGTGGCTGCACCCGCGGCTGCCGCTTCTGCCAGGCCGGCATGATCACCCGCCCGGTGCGCGAGCGCTCCATCACCGGCATCGGCGAGATGGTCGACAAGGGCCTGAAGGCGACCGGCTTCGAAGAGGTCGGCCTGCTCTCCCTGTCCTCCGCCGACCACTCGGAGATCGGCGACATCGCCAAGGGCCTCGCGGACCGCTACGAGGAAGACAAGATCGGCCTCTCGCTGCCCTCGACCCGCGTCGACGCGTTCAACATCGACCTGGCGAACGAGCTGACCCGCAACGGCCGCCGTTCCGGTCTCACCTTCGCGCCCGAGGGCGGTTCGGAGCGCATCCGCAAGGTCATCAACAAGATGGTCTCGGAGGAGGACCTGATCCGGACCGTCGCCACGGCCTACGGCAACGGCTGGCGTCAGGTGAAGCTGTACTTCATGTGCGGCCTGCCCACCGAGACCGACGACGACGTGCTGCAGATCGCCGACATGGCCACGCGCGTCATCCAGAAGGGCCGTGAGGTCTCCGGCTCCAACGACATCCGCTGCACGGTGTCCATCGGCGGCTTCGTGCCCAAGCCGCACACGCCGTTCCAGTGGGCGCCGCAGCTGTCCGCCGAGGAGACGGACGAGCGCCTGGCCAAGCTCCGCGACAAGATCCGCGGCGACAAGAAGTACGGCCGCTCCATCGGCTTCCGCTACCACGACGGCAAGCCCGGCATCGTCGAGGGCCTGCTCTCGCGCGGCGACCGCCGCATCGGCGCCGTCATCCGCGCGGTCTACGACGACGGCGGCCGCTTCGACGGCTGGCGCGAGCACTTCTCCTACGACCGCTGGATGCAGTGCGCGGAGAAGGCGCTGGCCCCGTTCGGCGTGGACGTCGACTGGTACACCACCCGCGAGCGCACCTACGAGGAGGTCCTCCCCTGGGACCACCTCGACTCGGGCCTGGACAAGGACTGGCTCTGGGAGGACTGGCAGGATGCCCTCGACGAGACCGAGGTCGAGGACTGCCGCTGGACGCCGTGCTTCGACTGCGGCGTGTGCCCGCAGATGGACACGAGCATCCAGATCGGCCCGACGGGCAAGAAACTGCTGCCGCTGACGGTCAAGAACGCGGGTCCGGTGCCGAGCGGTCACGCGCACTGAGCGTGGCCCGGGCGACCGGGCGGCGACACGGGAGAACGGACAACGGAGCAGCGGCCTCTTCGGCGGGGGGCCGCTGCTCCGTTGTCCGTGGACGGGCTCTCAGGGCACCTGGCGGCCGCCGTACGGGCGGACGCGGTGGCGGGGGCTGACCGTGCGGCGGGGCGGGCGGGTGAGGGTGATCTGGCGGACCAGCTGCTGGAAGCAGGCCAGGGCGGCGACGCCGGGGAGGGCCGCGGCCGCCGTGTCGGTGACGGTGCGGGGCGCCTGGGCCACGCACAGCAGGACCGCGACGGAGGAGAAGAGCAGGACGACGAACCAGGAGTGCAGGGCGCGTCGTTGGTGGAGGGCCGCGCGGAGGATGGAGAGGGAGCCGGCCAGCCAGGGGCCGTACACCAGGATCGGCCACCAGGACGAGGAGTCGCCGCTGCTGTGCGCCGTGGTGACGAGGAGCAGCGGTTCGTAGGTGACCACGCCGCTGAAGACGCTCACCATCGAGACGGTGACCGCCGCCATCGCGGCGATGGCGTAGCTGGCGACGCGCAGGGCGTCGGGGCGTGGCCGTGGGGGCTTGCGGTGGGCGCGGGGTGCGGAGCGCAGGGGCGGCAGTTCGGCCGTGATCTCCTGCAGGTTGCCCAGGGGGCTGCCGGCCGGGGGAGCGGTGACCGAGGTCTCCTCGCGCGGGGGCGGCACCGTGGGGGCGGCGTACTCGTCGGTGCGGGCCTCCTGGAGGAGGTAGGCCAGTTCCTCGGCCGGGTCCCAGGGAGGCATGGCGGGCTCGACGGGCTCCGCGTAGACGGCTCCGGCACGGTGCCGGCCGGTTCCCATTTCGGTGAACGGGTCCGCTGCGTCGGCGTTGTACCAGAGCGGGTCGTAGCGTTCATCATTCATGTCAGGATTGATTCATCGGGCCGGCGGGAGCACTCAACAGCGTTCGCGCGAAGTGCAGTTGGGGCGGACCTGACCTGCTTGCCTTCATACAGCGACTAACGGCGGCACTTTCACTTGGATGCGCGGCGAATGAGTGAACGGCCATGGCGACAATTGGTTTGTCGAAGGCTCCGAATTTCCTTTTTTCGATGAGACGTTCAGCATATGAAGAAACCGCCGGAACCGGGTGTTCGCATCCGCGCGGGCGTCCCCGGCGTCCTTGCCGGTATGGATCTGGAGAAGCCACGGGAGCAGCAGGCCGGCGAGGGGTGCCTCGTCGTCGCGCTCCGCATGCCGGTGCGGATCGTGGCGCTCGTGCTGGTGGTGCCGTTGCGGATGGTGTGGGACGTCCTGGTGGTCGTGGGGCGGTTCCTCGGCGACACGGTGTTCCGTCCGGTGGGGCGCGCGTTGGCGTGGGTGGGGCGCGCGGTGTTCGTGTGGCCGTTCGTGGCGCTCTGGCGCTGGGTGCTCGTGCCGCTCGGGGCGGCGCTGCGGTGGCTGGGCACGGTACTGGTCGTCGTCCCGGCCGGGTGGCTGTACCGGTGGGTGCTCACGCCTCTCGGGCACGCCCTGGCCTGGCTGGGACACCGGCTTCTCGTCGTGCCGTCGGTGTGGCTGTACCGGTGGGTGCTCACTCCGGTCGGGCGCGCGCTGGCGTGGTGCGGCCGGGGGCTCCTCGCGCTGGCCTCGATGCTCGTCGCCGCGCTCGCCACGGCCTTGTACTGGACGCTCCGCGTCCTGGTGGTGTGGCCCGCGCACGCCGTGTGGCGCTGGGTGCTGGCGCCCGTCGGCCGAGTGCTGGCCGTCGTCGCGCGGGAGGTCGGGGAGGCCCTCGGGCACGCCTGGCGGGTCGCCGGGCACGTCTCGCTCGCCGTGGGCCGGGCGCTGGCCGCCTTCTTCCGGTGGACGGTCGTGGAGCCGGCCCGCTGGGCGTACCGGACCGTGCTCACGCCGGTCGGTCACGCCGTCCGTGACGCGGTGCTGAGGCCGCTCGCGGAGGCCTCTCGGAGTGTGGGTCGCGTCACACGGGACACTCTCCGTTCCGTCCGCGCGACTGTCCGCCAGGTGCGCCAGGACGTCCGGCGGGCGCTCGTCGGTGATCCCGGAACAGCAGGCGCACGCGGCGACCGGGACGGAAGGGGAGCAGTCGGGTCGCCGGACGGGCAGGACGACCGGATTCAGCTGGCCAAGCGCTGATCGAGCCCTGACCAGGCGTCTCGTCCCGGCCGGGTCGCCGTCGCGGTCGCCCTCTCCGGCCCGCTGCCGGTCGCGGGCGCCGAACCCCCGGTGGTGCGCCCCGAACGACGTGAGCGGACCCCCGCACCCGACTTCCCCGCCGGCGCGACACCGCGCTCGGGCCCCCGGTGTCCGCCCCGCACGGGGACGGCATGTCCGGGGTCTCCCGGGGTACGGGAGCGGGTACCGGCGCGCAGGGAGAGCGTCCCGTCGGCTGGTGACGGCGGGGAACCGCCGTCGCCACGGGCACGTACCCTGAAAGGGACACGGTCCCGGTGCCCGACCGGGCCCGCCGGGGCCGTCCCGTACGGCCGTACCCTGGAAGGGAAGGCGCTCCCCGCGCCCCCTTGCGACAAGGAGAAGATCCACTGGGCAAGCGACAGCCCGAAGGCCCGCCGCCCGCACCCGCGGTGCAGCGCATCCGACTGCGCTACACCAAGCGCGGCCGCCTCCGGTTCACCAGCCACCGTGACTTCCAGCGTGCCTTCGAGCGCGCGCTGCGCCGCGCCGAGGTGCCCATGGCGTACTCGGCCGGTTTCACGCCGCACCCGAAGGTGTCGTACGCCAATGCCGCACCCACCGGCACCGGCAGCGAGGCCGAGTACCTGGAGATCGCGCTCACCGAGCCGCGGGACCCCGAGCGTCTGAGGGTCCTGCTGGACGAGTCGATGCCCGCCGGACTCGACATCGTCGAGGCCGTCGAGGCCCGCACCTCCGGGCTCGCCGACCGGCTCACGGCCTCGGTGTGGGAGCTGCGGCTGGACGGCGTCGCCCCCGAGGACGCCCGCCGCGCGGTGGACGCCTTCGAGGCGGCCGAGACCGTCGAGGTCCAGCGCCGTATGAAGAACGGCATCCGTACCTTCGACGCCCGTTCCGCGGTCGCCTCCCTCGAAACCGTCGAGGAAGACGCCCGGACGGACTCCTCGCCGGCCGATAGGCCGACCGACCGGCCCTGTGCGATACTGCGGCTGGTTGTTCGGCACGTGACGCCTGCCGTACGACCCGACGACGTCCTGTCCGGTCTCCGCGCCGTGGCCGACCTGGCGCCGCCGGTCCCCGTAGCGGTGACCAGGCTGGCGCAGGGGCTGTTCGATGAAGAGACCGGCACGGTGACCGACCCGCTCGCGCCCGACCGCGAGGCAGCAGCGACCGAGCCGCACACGGCCGCCGCCACTGCCGCCGCGACGGCGCCGGCGTAAGGAAGGTCCCGCGTAGGGACGGACGTCGTAAGCGCCGCCCTCGAACTCGGGAGCCACCTGGGTCGGGCAGCGCACCGACCAGAAGACTTTCGCCAGGCCGTACGCATTCGGCGTACGGAACCGGCGAGACAGGACACAGAGAGCTTCCGAGCGGCGCCCGCGCCCCGGACGGCGGCCACCGCGCATCGCGCGGGCCGCGGACGTCACCGGCATCGCCGGACCAGGCGCGGCGCCCGGGAGCCTGACGGGAGAAACGCCCGCATGCTCGAACCGACCGAGCCCACCGAGGGCTCCGAACCGAACACCCCCAGCGACACCCTGCCGCCCCGCCGGCGACGCAGGGCCGCGTCCCGCCCGGCGGGTCCGCCCGCCGCCGCCGAAGGCAGCACCGCGGAGACCGTCACGCCGGCCGTGCCGGCCGCGAAGGCGACCGCCGAACCGGCCGAGACGCCCCGGCCCGCCGAGAGCGTGACCGACACCCAGCAGGAGACCGGGGCCCCCGCGCCCCGGCGTCGCCGTGTGGTCCGCCGCGCGGCCGCCCCCGCCGGAGCGCCGGCGTCCGCGGAGGCCGCCGAGACCGTCGTCCCCGCCGCGCAGCCCGCGTCCGAGGCCGCCGCCCCGGCGCCCGAGCCGGCCGCCGACGCCACGGAGGACGCCGCTCCGCGCCGCACCCGGCGCCGCGCCACGCGCACCGTGACCGCCCCGGCGCCTGCCGCCGAGACCCCGGCCGCCGACGAGACCGCCGCGGCCCCCGAGACCACCGACACCCCGACCGAGCCGGCCGCCGACGCCACGCAGGACGCCGCTCCGCGCCGCACCCGGCGCCGCGCCACGCGCACCGTGACCGCCCCGGCGGCCGAGACCGCGGCCGAGACGCCCGCCGAGCCCGAGGCGGAGGAGCCCGCAGCGGAAGAGACCGCAGCGGAAGAGACCGCCCCGGCCGCCGCCGGGACGGCCCCCGAGCCCGCCGCCGACGTCACCGAGGACGCCGCCCCGCGCCGCACCCGCCGCCGTGCCTCTCGGCGCGCGTCCGCGCCCGCCGGTGCTCCCGCCGCCGACGCGACGGCCGAGGCCGTCGCCGCACAGGGCGACGACGGGACCGAGCAGGCCGCCCCGACCGCCGAGGAGGCCCCGGTGACGGAGAACGACAAGCAGGACGAGACCCCCGCCGAGGCGCCCGCCGCGCAGGCCCCCGCCGAGGAGAGCGGCCCGCGCCGCCGTCGGCGCGTCGTCCGCAAGGCCGCCGCCGGCTTCGCCGAGCCCGCGCGCCCCGCCCGCGGCGCCGATGCCGAGGACACGGAGGACGCCCCGCGTCGTCCCGCGCGTCCCGCCGTCGCCGTGTTCCAGCCGCCGGTGTTCACCGAGCCCCGCTTCCAGACCCCGGAGCGGGCGGCCGCCGAGGCCGCCGCCGGACTGGCCGAGGCCGCGGAGCCGGAGGAGGAGACCGAGGAGCTCCCGGAGGAGCAGCCCGCCGCCTCCCGCCGTCGCCGTCGCCGCAAGGGCGCCTCCGACGAACCCGAGGCCGCCGCCCCGGCAGCCGAGGAGACCCCCGAGGCCGAGGACACGGCCGAGCAGACCGACGACCGGACCGACGGCGCCGAGAGCGACGAGGGCGACGACACGGACGAGGGCGACGACCACGACGACCACGAGTCGTCCGGTTCGCGCCGCCGCCGTCGCCGCGGCGGCCGTCGCCGTCGCCGTGGCGAGTCCGCCGACGCCGACAGCGGCGAGCAGCAGGACGGCGACACCGAAGCCGCCGGGCGGGCCGGGACCGAGCAGTCCGAGCAGGACGCCGAGGACACCGACGGGCAGAGCGACGAGGACGCCGAGGAGCGCGAGCGCGAGGAGCGCGAGGACAACGGCGGCTCCAGCAGCAGCCGTCGCCGTCGTCGCCGTCGTCGCCGCGCCGGGGACAGCGGAGGGGAGCCCGAGCCGTCCGCCGACGACCCCGAGCGCACCGTCGTCAAGGTCCGCGAGCCCCGCCCCCTGCGGGAAAAGGGTGCCGAGCCGTCCGACGAGGTGCAGTCCATCAAGGGCTCCACCCGCCTGGAGGCCAAGAAGCAGCGCCGCCGCGAGGGCCGCGAGCAGGGCCGCCGGCGCGTGCCGATCATCACCGAGGCCGAGTTCCTGGCCCGCCGCGAAGCCGTCGAGCGCGTCATGGTGGTCCGCCAGCACGGCGACCGCACGCAGATCGGCGTCCTCGAGGACGGCGTGCTCGTCGAGCACTACGTCAACAAGGAGCAGGCCACCTCGTACGTCGGCAACGTGTACCTGGGCAAGGTACAGAACGTGCTGCCGTCCATGGAGGCCGCCTTCATCGACATCGGCAAGGGCCGCAACGCCGTGCTCTACGCCGGCGAGGTCAACTTCGACGCGCTCGGCATGTCCGGCGGTCCGCGCCGCATCGAGTCCGCGCTGAAGTCCGGACAGCCGGTGCTGGTCCAGGTCACCAAGGACCCGATCGGCCACAAGGGCGCCCGCCTCACCAGCCAGGTCTCCCTCCCGGGCCGCTACCTCGTGTACGTGCCCGAGGGCTCGATGACCGGCATCAGCCGCAAGCTGCCCGACACCGAGCGGGCCCGGCTGAAGACCATCCTCAAGAAGATCGTCCCCGAGGACGCGGGCGTCATCGTGCGCACCGCCGCCGAGGGCGCGAGTGAGGACGAGCTGCGCCGTGACGTCGAGCGGCTCCAGGCGCAGTGGGAGGAGATCAAGAAGAAGTCCAAGAACGGCGGCACCGCTCCGACGCTGCTGTACGGCGAGCCGGACATGACCGTCCGGGTCGTCCGGGACATCTTCAACGAGGACTTCTCCAAGGTCGTCGTCAGCGGTGACGAGGCCTGGGAGACCATCCACGGCTACGTCTCCCACGTCGCGCCCGACCTGGCCGACCGCCTGCAGCGGTGGACCAGCGAGGTCGACGTCTTCGCCACGTACCGGATCGACGAGCAGCTCGCCAAGGCGCTGGACCGCAAGGTCTGGCTGCCCAGCGGCGGTTCGCTGGTGATCGACCGGACCGAGGCGATGGTCGTCATCGACGTCAACACCGGTAAGTTCACCGGCCAGGGCGGCAACCTCGAGGAGACGGTCACCAGGAACAACCTGGAGGCGGCCGAGGAGATCGTGCGCCAGCTGCGGCTGCGCGACCTCGGCGGCATCATCGTCATCGACTTCATCGACATGGTGCTGGAGTCCAACCGGGACCTGGTGCTGCGCCGTCTGCTCGAGTGCCTGGGCCGGGACCGGACCAAGCACCAGGTCGCCGAGGTGACCTCGCTGGGCCTGGTCCAGATGACCCGTAAGCGGGTCGGCCAGGGCCTGCTGGAGTCGTTCTCCGAGACCTGCGTCCACTGCAACGGCCGCGGTGTCATCGTCCACCTCGACCAGCCGTCCTCCTCCGGCGGCGGCAAGCGCCGCAAGCGGGCCCGGGCCGGCGCGGCGGACCAGCCGCACGAGCACGAGGCCGCCGTGGAGACGCCGGAGCAGGAGGCCGAGGCCGAGTCGGAGACACCGGCCGAGGTCGCCGCCGAGGTGGCCGAGCCGGCCGCGCTGCAGGCTCCCGAGTTCACCCCGGACGAGGAGCTGTACAGCAGCGCCGCCGAGGCGGAGGCCGCCGCCTCCCGGGGCCGTACGCGCCGCCGGGCGAGCCGTCGGGCCTCCGCGCCCGCGGGCTCCCCGCAGCGTGAGACCGCCAAGGGCGGCCGCAAGCAGGCCGAGGAGCGCGCCGAGGAGGCGCCCGCCGCCGAGGAGACGCAGACCGTCCCCACGGCGCAGGACGTGACGGCCGCCGAGGAGGCGCGGCGTCCCGTGCAGCCGGAGTCGGCCGCCGAGGCGCTGGCCGAGCCGGCCGCCGCCGAGGACGCCGTGGTGCCGCCGGCCGAGGAGGCCGCTCCCCAGGGCCGTACCCGCCGCCGGGCCACCCGCAAGGTGTCCGCGCCGGCCGGTTCCCCGGCGGGCGCCGAGGCCGCGGTGGTGACCGTCGCCGAGTCCGCGAGGACGGAGGAGACGCCGAAGGCCGAGGAGACCCCGGCGGAGGCCCCGGCCCCGGAGGCCGCGCCCGAGGCGCCCGCCCCGGCCCGTCCGCGGCGTCGTGCGGTGCGCAAGCCGAGCACCGCGACCGCGTCCGAGGACACGGCCGTCGTGGTCCTGCCGTCCGCCCCGGCGGACGAGCAGAAGCCCTCCGAGGAGCCCGCCGCCGAGCCGGAGGCCGTCCGGGCCGCCGAGCCCGTCGAGGGTGCCGAGGGTGCCGAGGGCGCCGAGGAGGCCGCTCCGGCCAAGAAGGCCGCCCGCAAGACGGCCAAGAAGGCCACGGCGAAGAAGGCCGCCACGAAGAAGACGACGACGGCCAAGAAGACGGCGGCCAAGAAGACGACGACGGCGGCGAAGAAGACCACCGCCAAGAAGTCGACGGCGAAGAAGGCCACGACGAAGAAGACGGCCGCTGCCGAGCAGCAGGCGCCCTCCTCGGTCACGGCCGCGGCCGACGAGAGCTGACCAGCGTCTACGCTGTGTGGTCCTGTCCCCTGCGGGGCAGGGCCACACGCTTTTTTCCGTCCCCGAAGGAGAACGACCGCGATGATAGGCCTCGTGCTCGCGGCCGGCGCCGGCCGGCGTCTGCGTCCGTACACCGACACGCTCCCCAAGGCCCTGGTGCCGGTGGGCGCGGAGGGCGACCCGGACGCCGCGACCGTCCTGGACCTGACGCTCGGCAACTTCGCGGAGATCGGTCTGACCGAGGTCGGTGTCGTGGTCGGCTACCGCAAGGAGGCGGTGTACGAGCGGCAGGCGGCGCTGGAGGCGAAGTACGGGCTGAAGCTGACGCTCATCGACAACGACAAGGCGGAGGAGTGGAACAACGCCTACTCGCTGTGGTGCGCGCGGGACGCCCTGAAGGACGGTGTGATTCTCGCCAACGGCGACACGGTGCACCCGGTGTCGGTGGAGCGGACGCTGCTGGACGCGCGGGGTGACGGCAAGCAGATCATCCTGGCGCTGGACACGGTGAAGAAGCTCGCCGACGAGGAGATGAAGGTCGTCGTCGACCCCGGGAAGGGGGTGCGGCGGATCACGAAGCTGATGGACCCGGCCGAGGCGACCGGCGAGTACATCGGTGTGACGCTGATCGAGGGCGGGGCCGCGGAGGCGCTGGCGGACGCGCTGAAGGCGACGTTCGAGCGGGATCCGCAGCTGTACTACGAGGACGGTTACCAGGAGCTGGTGAACCGGGGCTTCCGGATCGACGTGGCGCCGATCGGCGACGTCCGGTGGGTCGAGATCGACAACCACGACGACCTCGCCCGCGGACGGGAGATCGTCGCCGGTCACTGAGCGGCACGGGCGCAGAGGGGTCCGGTTTGACCCCCGTGGCTCCGGCCCCGTAACCTTGACCGTCGGCGTGTCCATCGGGACCGCCACATCCCCGTAAACCTCTTCCTCCCGGACGCGGGCCGCGACCGGGAGAGGTCGCCCGCGTATGTGCGTGGGCGACTGGCCTGCGGGGGTGCCGTTCTTCGAGTGAGAGTGAGATCCGCGTGTACGCCATCGTGCGCAGCGGTGGTCGCCAGCACAAGGTTGCTGTCGGCGACATCGTCGAGGTTGACAAGATTTCCACCGCCAAGGTCGGCGACACGGTCGAGCTCTCGACCCTGCTCGTCGTCGACGGCGACTCCGTGACCAGCGACCCGTGGGTGCTGGCCGGGATCAAGGTCCAGGCTGAGGTCGTGGACCACCACAAGGGCCAGAAGATCGACATTCTGCGCTACAAGAACAAGACCGGCTACCGCCGTCGTCAGGGCCACCGCCAGCAGTACACGGCGATCAAGGTCACTGAGATCCCCGCGGCTGCGAAGTAAGGGACTGAGGAGAGATGGCACACAAGAAGGGCGCATCGTCCACCCGCAACGGTCGTGACTCCAACGCTCAGCGCCTCGGCGTGAAGCGCTTCGGCGGTCAGGTCGTGAACGCGGGCGAGATCCTGGTCCGCCAGCGCGGCACCCACTTCCACCCGGGCGCCGGCGTCGGCCGTGGCGGCGACGACACGCTGTTCGCGCTGCAGGCCGGTTCGGTGCAGTTCGGCACCAGCCGTGGCCGCAAGGTCGTGAACATCGTCCCGGTCGCCTGATCGGACACTTTCGCGAGGCGGACCTCACTTCCCCGACGGGAAGCGGGTCCGCCTTTCGCGTGTTACCCAAGAGACAACCCCGTAGTAACTGGAGGCACATTCCATGACCACCTTCGTGGACCGCGTCGAGCTGCATGTCGCCGCGGGTAACGGAGGTCACGGCTGTGCCTCCGTCCATCGCGAGAAGTTCAAGCCGCTCGGCGGCCCCGACGGGGGCAACGGCGGACGCGGCGGCGATGTCATCCTGACCGTCGACCAGTCCGTGACCACCCTGCTCGACTACCACCACTCGCCGCACCGCAAGGCCACCAACGGCAAGCCCGGCGAGGGCGGCAACCGCTCCGGCAAGGACGGTCAGGACCTGGTCCTGCCCGTGCCGGACGGCACCGTGGTGCTCGACAAGGCGGGCAACGTGCTCGCCGACCTCGTCGGCCACGGCACCTCCTACGTCGCCGCCCAGGGCGGCCGTGGCGGGCTCGGCAACGCCGCCCTCGCCTCGGCGCGCCGCAAGGCCCCCGGGTTCGCGCTGCTCGGCGAGCCGGGCGATCTGCGTGACGTCGTGCTGGAGCTCAAGACCGTCGCCGACGTGGCCCTCGTGGGTTACCCCAGCGCCGGCAAGTCGTCGTTGATCTCCGTGCTCAGCGCCGCCAAGCCGAAGATCGCCGACTACCCGTTCACCACGCTGGTGCCGAACCTCGGCGTGGTCACCGCCGGTTCGACCGTCTACACCATCGCCGACGTCCCCGGCCTGATCCCCGGCGCCAGCCAGGGCAAGGGCCTCGGTCTGGAGTTCCTGCGCCATGTCGAGCGGTGTAGCGTCCTGGTGCACGTGCTGGACACCGCCACCCTGGAGTCCGACCGCGACCCCGTCTCCGACCTCGACGTCATCGAGGAGGAGCTGCGCCAGTACGGCGGCCTGGACAACCGGCCGCGGCTCGTCGTCCTCAACAAGATCGACGTGCCCGACGGCAAGGACCTCGCCGACATGGTCCGCCCGGACCTGGAGGAGCGCGGCTACCGCGTCTTCGAGGTGTCCGCCGTGGCCCACACCGGTCTGCGCGAGCTGTCCTTCGCGCTCGCCGACCTGGTGGCCAAGGCGCGCGCGGCCAGGCCGAAGGAGGAGGCGACCCGCATCGTCATCCGTCCCAAGGCGGTCGACGACACCGGCTTCACCGTCACCCGCGAGGAGGCCGGCGGCGAGCTGGTGTTCCGGGTGCGCGGCGAGAAGCCCGAACGCTGGGTGCGCCAGACCGACTTCAACAACGACGAGGCCGTCGGCTACCTCGCCGACCGGCTCAACCGTCTCGGCGTCGAGGAGCAGCTGATGAAGGCGGGCGCCCGCGGCGGCGACGCCGTCGCCATCGGCCCCGAGGACAACGCCGTGGTCTTCGACTGGGAGCCGTCCGTCAGCGCCGGTGCGGAGATGCTCGGCCGCCGCGGTGAGGACCACCGCTTCGAGGCGCCCCGTCCGGCCGCCCAGCGCCGCCGTGACCGCGACGCCCAGCGCGACGAGGCGGAGCGGGAGTTCGACGGCTTCGAGCCGTTCTAGTCCGCACGGCGCACCGCGCGCACCGCATGTACGAGGAGGGCCCGTTCCGAACGGAACGGGCCCTCCTCGTACATGCGGTGGCTCAGTTGCCGGGCGTCCGGCTCAGGTCCGCCCCGAAGAGCTTCAGCAGCCGCTCCTCCACCACCGGGGTCAGGGCCTCGACGTAGGCGTCCGCCAGGTGGCCGTAGTCCCGGTACACCAGCGTGTTGCCCACCACGACCGGGCAGTTGCCGGAGGGGGCGCAGACCCAGGGGGACGGGTCGATGACCGCCACGTCCTCGGCGGCCGCCGCCTCGCGGATCGCCTTGGTCACCGAGGGCTGCTTGTCGGACTCGGACAGCTTGTTGGCGCACTCGGACAGGTCGTCCGGGTTGGCCACCGCGCAGTCCACCGCGTTGTTCTTCGGCCAGGGGTTGTCCAGCAGCGTGAGCACGCGGGTGCGGCCCTGCTGGAGGATCCGGTACGTCTCGGCCTGGCCCTTGCCCCACTCGGTGGCGGTGTCGCCCTCACCCCACAGCTTCGCGGAGTTGGAGCTGGAGGTGACGACCAGTTCGGGCTCCATCGCGCGGATCTTGTCGATGGTCACCTCACGCCAGTCGTCGCAGGACGAGTAGGGACCGTTGTTGTAGGCGATGGTGATCTGGGAGACCTTGCAGGCGTTCTTGGTGAACGAGTACAGCTTCCAGCCGTGCTCGCGGGCGATCGCGTCGAACGCCGGGAACCACTGCGCGACGTGCGAGTCGCCGAACAGCACCACGCTGCGGTCGCCGTTCTTGTCGCCGTACAGACACGGCTGCGTCTGCTTCTCCTCCGACATGGTCAGCGCGCAGTCGTCGTTGTAGACCGCCGTCCGCTTGTACGCCACGTCGTGCACGTTCGGCGAGAGGTTGGACGGCATCTTGTCCGCCGGGTTCTGCAGCAGCCGGGTCAGCGCCGCCTGCGGGTCGGGCGCCTGGGCGATCGCCTGCTTGGTGTTCTGCTGGGCGCCGCCCGAGGACAGGCTCGGCGGGAACTGCGCGGCGACCAGCGCGGCCACCGCAGCGACCGCCGACAGACCGAGGCCCAGCGACAGACCACGGGCCGCGTGCGCCTTGAAGGCCCGGTGGAACCGCATCGGGTCCTCGACCAGCTTCAGCGTCAGCCAGGCCAGCACCAGACCGCCCAGGGCGGCGATCAGCCGCAGCGGGCCCTCGTTCTCGCCGAAGCCCAGGGCCGCGGGCACGATGACGATGAGCGGCCAGTGCCACAGGTACCAGGCGTAGGAGACGCCGCCGACCCACACGGCGGGACGCAGCGACAGCACCAGGCCCGCGCCGTACCGGCCGCCCGCCGCACCGCCGGCCAGCACGGCGGCCGCGCCGAGCACGGGGACCACGGCGTTGTGGCCGGGGAAGACGGTGTGGTCGTCGAAGGCCACCGCCGCGTAGGCGATGGCGGCCAGGCCGGCCCAGCTGAGGACCGCGGCGACGGCACGCGGGATGTCGTTCAGCCGGTGCGCCACCAGCGCCAGCAGGGCGCCCACCGCCAGCTCCCAGATGCGGCCCTGCGAGCCGAAGTAGGCCCAGGACGGGGACGTCTCGGTGAGGTGCAGGTTCACGGCGAACGACGCGGCGGCGAGGGCCAGCAGCGGGATCGCCAGCAGGGCGCGGCGGCGGAAGATCTTCAGCGCGACGATCAGCAGGACGGGCCAGATCAGGTAGAACTGCTCCTCCACCGCCAGCGACCAGAAGTGCTGGAACGGCGACGGCGGCACGTCCGTGTTGAAGTAGTCGGTGCCCGTCTCGGCCAGACGGAAGTTGACGACGTACCAGGCGGAGGCGATGGCGTCCTTGGCGTAGTCCGCGAACCGCAGCGGGCCCAGGAACAGCCATGACCCGGCCAGCGTCGCCATGACGACCAGCGTGGAGGCGGGCAGCAGGCGCATGGCCCGGCGGGCGTAGAAGCGGCCCAGTGAGATCCGGCCCTCGCGCTTCCACTCGCGCAGCATCAGTGAGGTGATGAGGAAGCCGGAGATGACGAAGAAGACGTCCACCCCGACGAAGCCGCCGGCCAGGGACGACACACCCGCGTGGGCGACCACCACGAGCGTGACCGCGACGGCGCGCAGTCCCTGGATGTCCAGCCTCAGTCCGGCGCCGCCCGCCGCCTGGGCGGGCCTACCGCCGGACGGCGGTGCGGGGGAGCCGCCCCGCGTGGGGGGGACGGACGGGGCACCATCTGCTGACGGCCGCGGTGGGGACGCGAGATCGCGGGCGGACAATTCGGGGGTTCTCCTTGTTCGGGGAGCGTCTGCGAGACATGAGAAGTCTGCGACACGGTCCTGGGCCGGGCGCTGCCGGGACCTGCCGGCTCCGGTGCTCGACGCGGAGTCGGACGCTCGAGCGTATCTCCGCCCGGGTGGCGAACCGTCGCATCTTCTGTCGCATTGTCGTAACAAGTAACTCGGAACCGCCCGCAGGCGGTTCGCGGAGCAGCCGCGTCTGCCCCGGACATCCGGCTCCTGCCGCGCCGCTCCAAGGAGATCACGTGGATGTTCCGGACGAATTCCGTGTCCTTGCCGAGGAGGTCCCCCGTCACGGAATCCAAGATCACGACATTCTCGGCCGGCCCGGCAGGGTCACCCCGTCCCGGGACACGCCCAGCCGCTCCGTGAACTCCTGACGAGCGACCGGACGGCCCTGTCCGCCGGGAGGGCTTCCCCCTCTCAGACCAGCGTGGCCTGCTCCGACGGGCTGGACGTCTCGGACCTCATCTCGGCCTCCAGACGGTCGTACCGGGCCATCGTGCGCTCGAAGGCGCGGGTGGCCAGGAGGAGGCGGTAGACGACGAGCACCTCGAAGGCGAGGAGCAGGGCTCCCGCGACGACCGTCGGCCAGAGGATCGAGTTGAGCAGCGGTGCGACGATGAAGATCGTCATCTGGAACTCGATGCCGCTGAACAGGTGGATGCGGATCCGGTGGCTGACCAGGAAATCGCGCAGGGGCACGTACCCGGGCAGGCGCGTGATGAACGTCTTGGCCGGGGGCACGACGTGCGCGGGAGCGGCCGGCGCCGTGGAGGCGGCCGCGGAGGCGTCGCCGGCCGTCGGCTGGGCGGGGACCCTGGCGGTGCCCTTCACCGGGGTGTCGTCGGCCTCGTCGTCCGCGCCGTTGTCCTGGGTGGTGTCGATCAGGCCCAGTTCCTCGGCGCGCTCACGCTGGCGCCGCCGCATGTTGAGGCGGACCTTCCATATCTCCAGCGCGTCCATGTAGCGGAGCATGTCGAGGAACACCACGGCCACGGCGAGCCATATGTAGGTGACGTCCTCCGTCCGCTGGTACTGCCCGCCCATCAGGGCGATGGCGCACACCAGCACGCGGACGCGGTCGAAGATGTAGTCCAGCCAGGCGCCGAACGCCGAGCCCTTCCCCGTCAGACGGGCGAGCTTCCCGTCCATGCAGTCCAGGATGAAGCTGACGTGATAGACGACGGCTCCGGCCACGAGCCACTGCCAGTCACCCTGCGCGAAGCAGGCCGCGGCCCCGATTCCGAGCACCAGGGCGGCCCAGGTGATCTGGTTCGGGGTCACCCGTGTCCACATGGCGGTCCAGCGGACAAGAGGGGTGGCGACGGGATCGACCAGGAGAACGGTCCACCAGGCGTCTCGCTCTTTCTCCGTGAGGCGGCGGACTTCGGGGAGTGAAGGTACACGCATGACCGTAAGTCTGCATGCTCGCCCGAACACTCTGCGCTCAAACGCGAGTGTGTGCTACGTCACGAAAATGATCGCCGGGTGACCGGGAACGGTCGGAATCTCAAGAGGGGCGGATAAGTCCGAAGAATACCCTTAGGGGAGATGTAAGTGCCGGAATTGACGGTCGCAAACACAAGCAACGAAGGTGTGAACTCCGCCCGTCGTGGCGGCGCATGTCATCGAACAGGAATGTGACACCGTTGCTGTAAACTTCCCCCCTGCGGCTTGACCCTGGAGGAGCCTCGCGTGCTCCGCGTGTGGCGCCGTATGGGGGTACAGCGCTCGTTGCCGCTGGTCGTCTTGACACCTCCATCATGTAGGCCACGTCGGGACTCGCCGAAAGGTTTGGGATTGAAGTGAGTGTGCGTACCCGCATCGGAAGCAGTCTGAAGTCGCGCACCAAGAGCGCGATGCAGGCGCAGAAGCGCCGGGCGTGGTTGTTGCGGGTCACGCGGCAGCGGCAGGGCCTGCTGCGCTCCGACGCGGGTGTGCGCCAGGTCTCGTTCGACGGCGAGCCGCTGTGGGGGCGGGTGGTCGACGGGTTCACGGCGGCCGGCGCCGCGGCGGACAACCTGGCACTCGTCGCCGACGCGCTGGAGCGCGCGGAGATCTCGTACTTCGTGGTGCCGGGTGTGTCCCGGACCGCGTGGGCCCTGGGCGTCCGCGAGGCCGACCGCGAGGCGTTCCTGAAGTCGATGCGCGAGCTGTACGCGGGCACGGTCGTGTTCGCGGCGCGCCCCCGTCCCGGGGGTGTGTCGGACTTCTCGCTCTTCGCGGACGAGGTCTGGCCGAAGTCGCTGTCCTCGGCCCCGGTGATCCGCTTCGGCGTGGTGCGTCTGGGCCCCGCCGGTCAGGTCCTGGGCGGTCCGCTGCTCGGCTGCGACGTGGAGTTCTGGCAGGACGGCGCCGAGGTGCTGGCGGGTCCGCAGGCGGAGGCGGAGCTGGCACGGGTGTCGCCGCAGGCCTCCGCCGACGTGCTGGCCGACTCCCTGGTCGCCCCCCGGCGCAACCGGATATCGGACGTCATGCCGACCAGCGAGCAGAAGTCCGCGAAGATCTCGGTGCAGGGCCGCGACTACCCGACGTTCGCGCCGTTCACCGTGACCACGGTGGAGGACGTGACGTTCCCCATCGACGTCGTCTACACCTGGGTCGACGGCGAGGACCCCGAGCTGCGCGCCAAGCGGCAGAAGTACAAGAGCGAGGGCGTCCCGGCGATCCTCGACAAGGAGACCAACGAGTCCCGGTACACCAGCCACGACGAGCTGAAGTACTCGCTGCGCTCGCTGGAGATGTACGCCGGCTTCGTGCGGCACATCTACATCGTCACCGACGGCCAGAAGCCGGAGTGGCTGGACGCCGACGCGCCCGGCATCACGGTCGTGGACCACAAGGACATCTTCCCCGAGGGCGTCCTGCCGGTCTTCAACTCGCACGCCATCGAGACACGGCTGCACCACATCCCGGGCCTTTCGGACCACTACCTGTACTTCAACGACGACGTGTTCGTCGGCCGCAGCGTCACCCCGCAGCACTTCTTCTACGCGAACGGCATCGCCCGCATCCCGTTCTCGCCGCTCAAGGTGGGCGTCGGCCAGCCGCACGGCGGCGAGACCGCGACCAACTCGGCCGGAAAGAACGTGCGCCAGCTGCTGATGAAGGCCCACGACCGCTTCATCACGCACAACTTCATGCACACCCCGCTGCCGCAGGTGCGGTCGGTGCTGCAGGAGCTCGAGGAGATGTTCCCCGAGGAGGTCGGCCAGACCATGCGCTCGCGCTTCCGGTCGCCCGACGACATCGCGATGACCGCGTCGATGCACTACAACCACGCGTACATCACCGGCAAGGGCGTCCCCGGCAAGTTCCGCTTCCGGTACGTCAACATCAGCCGCGAGGACGCGGACCGCCGTCTCGAGGGCATCCGGGCCAAGCGCAACTACGACTTCTTCTGCCTCAACGACGTCGACGTGCCGCCGGAGCAGCGCGAAGAGGTCACCGCCCGCATGTTCTCCTTCCTGGAGGAGTACTTCCCCTTCCCGAGCTCCTTCGAGAAGGCACCTGAAAGCACCTCCTCCGGGAAGCGTTGATGGCACCGGCCTCGCGGCGGATCCGCCGGCTGGCGCGCCGGGGACTCGGCGTCGGCCGCAAGGTGCGCGACCGGGCCTCGGCGGCACGGCTCGCCCGACAGCGGCAGGGTCTGCTGGGGTCCGACGCGGGTGTGCGCCAGGTCTCGTTCGACGGTCAGCCGTTGTGGGGGCGGGTGGTCGACGGGTTCACGGCGGCCGGCGCCGCGGCGGACAACCTGGCACTGGTCGCGGACGCGCTGGAGCGCGCGGAGATCGCGTACTTCGTGGTGCCGGGTGTGTCCCGGACCGCGTGGGCCCTGGGCGTCCGCGAGGCCGACCGTGAGGCGTTCCTGCGGTCGATGCGCGAGCTGTACGCGGGCACGGTCGTGTTCGCGGCGCGTCCCCGCTCCGGGGGTGTGTCGGACTTCTCGCTCTTCGCGGACGAGGTCTGGCCCAAGTCGCTGTCCTCGGCCCCGGTGATCCGCTTCGGCGTGGTGCGTCTGGGCCCCGCCGGTCAGGTCCTGGGCGGCCCGCTGCTCGGCTGCGACGTGGAGTTCTGGCAGGACGGCGCCGAGGTGCTGGCGGGTCCGCAGGCGGAGGCGGAGCTGGCACGGGTGTCGCCGCAGGCCTCCGCCGACGTCCTGGCCGACTCCCTCGTGGCGCCGCGCCGCAACCGCATCGCCGACGTGGTGCCGACCGCGGAGCAGACGCCCGCGAAGGTCACGGTCGCCGGTCGCGACCACCCCACCTTCGCGCCGTTCACCGTGACCACGGTGGAGGACGTGACGTTCCCCATCGACGTCGTCTACACCTGGGTCGACGGCCAGGACCCCGAACTGCGGGCCAAGCGCCAGAAGTACCGCGGCGACGGGGACGCCGGCATCGCGGCCCGCGAGGTAGGCGAGTCCCGCTACACCAGCCACGACGAGCTGAAGTACTCGCTGCGGTCGCTCCAGACGTACGCCGGCTTCGTGCGGCACGTGTACATCGTCACCGACGGCCAGACCCCCCAGTGGCTCGACCCGGAGGCGCCGGGCGTGACCGTGGTCGACCACAAGGACATCTTCCCCGAGGGCGTCCTGCCGGTCTTCAACTCGCACGCCATCGAGACGCGGCTGCACCACATCCCGGGCCTCTCGGACCACTACCTGTACTTCAACGACGACGTGTTCGTCGGCCGCAGCGTCACCCCCCAGCACTTCTTCCACGCCAGCGGTGTCGCCCGGCTGCCCTTCTCCACCTACCAGATCGGCGTCGGCGCCCCGCACCCGCAGGCCTCCGCCCCCAACTCCGCCGGGCGGAACGTGCGCCGGCTGCTGGAGGAGACCTACGGGGTGTCCATCACCCACAAGTTCCTGCACACCCCGCACCCCCAGCGCCGGGACGTGCTGGCCGACCTGGAGCGGGACTACCCGGAGGCGATCGAGCGGACCATGCGCTCCCGGTTCCGGTCGATCGAGGACGTGTCGCCGGCCACCTCCTTCCACCACCACCTGGCGCTGCTCACCGGCCGCGCCGTCCCGGCGAAGTTCAAGTACCGCTACGTCGACGTCGGCAAGCCCCACCTGGAGGAGCGCGTCGAGTCCCTCAAGGCGCGCCGCGGCTACGACTTCTTCTGCCTCAACGACGTGGACACGGCCCCCGAGCGCCGCGACTACGTGCGCTCCTACGTCCACGACTTCCTGGAGTGGTACTTCCCGTACCCGAGCTCCTTCGAGCGCGCCTGACGGCACCGCCCGGACCCCCGGCGGGTCGCCGCGCATCCACGCGCGGCGACCCGCCGTCCTGCTCCGTGAGCGCCCTTCCGCGCGGCGTCAGGCGAGCTGCTCCGGCCGTTCCCGCGCGGGCAGAGTGATCCGGGCGGGCGTCGGCCGGACCTGGCGGGGGGCCGGGACTCCCGCCGTCGCCCTGCCGGTCATCCGGGCCCTGTGCGTCGCGGCCGCCGCGCTCAGGGCGCGTACGGCCTCGGCGAAGCGTTCCTGGGACGAGGGCTCGGACGGGCCCAGCAGGCGCAGGCGCAGCTCCGCGCGCGCTTCTGCCAGACCGTCCTTCTCCGGGTGCCGGACCGTCTCCAGCAGGGCCGGCACCCCCGTCGCGTCCGGGGCGAGGACGGTCGCCGCCGCCACCGTCGGGAACCGGGCGCGGAACGTCTCCTCGGTGAGGCCGCCGGTGTTCGTCACCGCGTACGGCTTGCCGCTCGCCAGGAAGTCGCTGATCACGCTCGACACGTCGCTGATCAGCAGGTCGGCCACGTCGAAGCAGGAGTACAGCGAGGGACGGGAGTCCACCACGACCTGGTGCTCCCACTCCGGCAGCGACGCCCAGTAGGCCGCCTCCCATGCCTCGGTCGCCCGCGCCACCGCCTTCGCGCGGCCCGCCGGGGGAGCGGACTGGACGAGCATCCGCTCCGCCTGGTCGGCGCCCTCCCTGAACTCCGTGGCGGTCAGCCGGTCCAGCTCGGCCGTGCGGGCGGCCAGCTCCTCCGACGGGGCGGGGCGCGGACCGGAGCGGGCCCGGCCGGCCGCCCGGATCAGCTCCCGGATGCGGCGGTCGGCGGCGCCCGCGCGCGGATCCACCGAGCCGGTCAGCGGGTGCGGCTTGTACAGCAGCCGCACGCCCGGGTCCGCGAGCAGCGCCCGCACCAGGTTCTCGCCGGCCGCGATCACCGAGGTGTTGCCCGGATTGCCGTCCCAGCCCTCCCAGGTCGGCGCGTACAGCACGGTGACGTACGCGCCCGCCGGGGGCCCCGCGTACGGCCGGACCGCGTCGAGCTGCGGGCGGCCGATCTCCACCACGTCCTTGTCCTCGACCCCGACCTCGGCCAGCGCGTACCGCTCGCGCGCGGCCGGACCCGCGACCCACACCTCGTCGTACGCCTTCGCGTACGGGTTGCAGGACGACAGCTTGTCGCTCTCCCCGTGGTTGACGAAGGCGTGCTTGATCGTGGGGATGCGCAGCACCTGCGAGGTCTTGCCGGAGTTGGAGGGGTGGATGAGCACCTGGAGCGTGGAGTGCTCCAGCCGCATCAGCGTCGGCACCTTCGGCAGGCACACGATCGGGATGTCGGTCGCCGGGATCCGCGACACCATGTGCCGCTCACGCAGCACGATCAGCGGCCGGCCGTCCAGCCGGGCCAGCGGCTCCAGCCACATCCCCGCCTGGTAGACGGAGGACGGCCCGCCGGAGAAGTACAGCCCCACGGTGGGCCGGTACTCGGCCAGCCAGGCGTCGAACCAGGCGAGCACCTCCTGCTCGCCGGCCGGGCGCCTCCCGGGCAGCAGCCGCACCGACAGCGCGGCCAGACCGCCCAGCGCGAGCGCCAGCGACACCGCGATCCCGGCCGCCGCGCACCGCGCGTCGTCCGTCACCGCCGTCGCCGTCAGCCCGGCCGTCGCGGGCAGCCCGAACAACGGCAGCCGGTGCCCTGGGCGGCGCAGCAGCGCGGGCGGGGCGGGGGACAGGCGCAGCGCGGAGGCGTCGACGTTGCGGGTCACCACCGGCAGCGTGCGGGTGCGGCGCACCAGCACGGACACCGCCTGGATCGCGCAGTGCAGGGCGTAGCACAGCAGCAGACCGGCGAGCAGCGGCGCGTACTGCGTCTCGCGGTGCTGCTCGCCGAGCCGCAGCAGGCCCACCACCAGCAGCAGGTCGCGCAGCACATGGCGGACGGTGATGTCCGCGTGCGCCTTGGCGAACAGCGCGGGCACCCCCCGCTGCCAGCGGTACAGCACGCCCTCGACGGCCAGCGAGAGGGCGGTGGCGGCCAGCAGCAGCGGCACGTGCGGGGCCAGCGCCGCCACGGCCTGCACCCCGTAGGCGCCGGCCAGGACGGACGCCGTGAGGAGCGTGGCGAGCGCGGGGCGGCCGGGCGCGCGGAGCAGCGGAAGGCGGGACCGGCGGATACCCGCCCTCAACCGCCGACGGGACGTGGGTAGGGGCACTGCGGTCACTCCAGGGTCGTGAGGGACGTGCGCTGGGGTTAACGGCCGTCGGCCGGAAGACGACACGCGCGTGTCGCGCCGCCGCAGGCCAGGTGCCGTCGCACAGGTGTCCACGCCCCGGGTCGCACGGACGGAGTACGGCGTCCCGAGGGCCCGCGGGCCGTGTCCGGCGTGGTGTCCGGAGGCTGGACCGCCGAGCGTCCTTCGTCGCGCTTCGCGTAGATTGCCTGCCGGGCGGAACGATCGACGTGAGGGAGCGACGGCAAGGTGGCAGGGGCACGGCAGACCGTGGGCGAGGCGCGCAGGATCGTCGTCAAGGTCGGCTCCTCGTCGCTGACCACCGCCGCGGGCGGACTGGACGCCGACCGCGTGGACGCGCTCGTGGACGTCCTGGCCAAGACCAGGAGCGGCAGGGAGCGAGAGGTCGTCCTCGTCTCCTCCGGCGCCATCGCCGCCGGTCTCGCCCCGCTGGGACTGCGCCGCCGCCCCCGCGACCTGGCCCGCCAGCAGGCCGCCGCCAGCGTCGGCCAGGGCCTGCTCGTCGCCCGCTACACCGCCTCCTTCGCCCGCTACGGCGTCCGCGTCGGCCAGGTGCTGCTGACCAGCGACGACATGAGCCGCCGCGCCCACCACCGCAACGCCTCCCGCACCCTGGACAAGCTGCTCGCGATGGGCGCCCTGCCGGTCGTCAACGAGAACGACACGGTCGCCACGGACGAGATCCGCTTCGGCGACAACGACCGTCTCGCCGCCCTCGTCGCCCACCTGGTCCGCGCCGACCTGCTGGTGCTGCTGTCCGACGTGGACGGCGTCTACGACGGCGACCCGTCCCGCCCCGGCACCTCACGGATAGCCGAGGTCAGGGGCCCCGAGGACCTCGCCCACGTGGAGATCGGCAGCGCCGGCAGGGCGGGCGTCGGCACCGGCGGCATGGTCACCAAGGTCGAGGCCGCCCGGATCGCCGCCGCCGCGGGCATCCAGGTGGTGCTGACCAGCGCGGTCCACGCGGCCGAGGCGCTCGCCGGCGGCGACACCGGCACCTACTTCCACCCCACCGGACGCCGCTCCGCCGACCGGCTGCTGTGGCTCCAGCACGCCTCCACCCCGCAGGGCTCGCTCACCCTGGACGACGGCGCGGTGCGCGCGGTCGTGGAGGGCCGCAAGTCGCTGCTCCCGGCCGGCATCGCCGGCGTCGAGGGCGACTTCAGCGCGGGCGACCCGGTGGAGCTGCGGGACCGGGAGGGCCGCGCGGTGGCCCGGGGGCTCGTCAACTTCGACGCCAAGGAGATCCCCCTCCTGGTGGGCCGCTCCACCCGCGAACTCGCGCGGGAGCTCGGCCCCGGGTACGAACGCGAGGTCGTACACAGGGACGATCTCGTGGTCCTGCATCCGTAATGCCCCGAAACGTCGGCCCTCGGTGGTGGACGTTCCGCGAAACCGCCCCACGATCCGCGGCGGCCTGCTCAACTTTGTCGCAGGGACACATTCCGCCCGGCGTGCGGGCGGTCCGCGTGTGAAGGAGGCCGTCGTGAGACGAGTGCGCCCTGGGACGACGGTGTCTCACGGTGGCCGCGGCTCCCGCGCGGCGAGCGAGGAGCGCGCCCTGACCAGCGTCGCGGCCGGGGACCGGTACCGGGGCGGCGAGGCGCGCGACCTGCCCCGCCTGTGGCACGTCACCCTCAGCGTCTCCGGCGAGCCCGCGCCGGTCGCGGAGGTCCGGCGGGCGCTGGAACAGCTCGCGCACGACCATCCGTTCCTGCTCACCAGCCGCTACGCCGACGACCACGCGGAGATCCGCTACTGGGAGGAGGCCCGCGACCTGCACGACGCGGCCGCGGTGGCGCTGCGCCTGTGGGGCGAGCACCGGAGGACCGCGGGGCTGCCGCCGTGGGAGATCGTGGGCCTGGAGGTCATCGACCGGGCCACCTACCGCAGCCGCGTCGCCGCCGGGCACGGGCCGGTGCCGGCCACCCCGGTCGGGGTGCACCCCTTCCCGTAGTGCCGGGTCCTTCCCGTGGCGTGCGCGTCCCACCCGTCACACCCGTTTTGACCGTGAATATCCCTGTCTCGGGGTGTGGGACGAACGCCTCCGCCGCACCGCCCGCGCACTACGCTTCCCTCCATGACCACGCTCTCGCCGTTCGACTCGATGTCCCCGGTCAGCCAGGCCGCCTACCGCGCCAAGGGCGCCGCCGCCACCCTCGCGCCGCTGCCGCGCGCCGCCAAGGACGACGCGCTGCTCGCCATCGCGGACGCGCTGGAGGTCCGCACGAGCGAGATCGTCGAGGCCAACGCCCAGGACGTGGCGAAGGCGCGCGAGGCCGGCATCAGCGAGGGCATGATCGACCGGCTCACGCTCACCCCGGAGCGGGTCCGCGCCATCGCCGCCGACGTGCGCGACGTGGCCGCGCTGCCCGACCCGGTCGGCGAGGTCGTCCGCGGCTCGACCCTGCCCAACGGCATCGACCTGCGCCAGGTCCGGGTGCCGCTCGGCGTCGTCGGGATCATCTACGAGGGCCGGCCCAACGTGACGGTCGACGCCGCCGCCCTCTGCCTGAAGTCCGGCAACGCGGTCCTGCTGCGCGGCTCCTCCTCCGCCTACCGCTCCAACACCGCGCTGGTGCGGGTGCTGCGCGACGCCGTGCACGGCGCGGGCCTGCCCGCCGACGCCGTCCAGATGGTGCCCGGGGAGAGCCGGGACAGCGTGCGGGAGCTGATGCGCGCCCGCGGCCTGGTCGACGTGCTGATCCCGCGCGGCGGCGCCTCACTGATCAACACGGTCGTGCAGGAGTCCACCGTCCCCGTCATCGAGACGGGCACCGGCAACTGCCACGTCTACGTCGACGCCCACGCCGACCTCGACATGGCCGTCGACATCCTGGTCAACAGCAAGGCGCAGCGCGTCGGCGTGTGCAACGCCGCCGAGACGCTGCTGGTGCACCAGGACATCGCCGCCGAGTTCCTGCCCCGCGCGCTGGACGCCCTCGCCGACGCCGGGGTCACCGTGCACGCCGACGAGCGGGTGATGGCGTACGCCAAGGACTCCCGGGCCACCGTCGTGGAGGCCACCACGGAGGACTGGGAGACCGAGTACCTGTCCTACGACATCGCCGCCGCCGTGGTCGACTCCCTGGACCGGGCGGTCGAGCACATCCGGCTGTGGACCTCCGGCCACACCGAGGCCATCGTCACCAGCTCGCAGCAGGCCGCCCGCCGGTTCACCCAGCTGGTGGACTCCACCACGGTCGCGGTGAACGCCTCCACCCGGTTCACCGACGGCGGCCAGTTCGGCTTCGGCGCGGAGATCGGCATCTCCACACAGAAGCTGCACGCCCGCGGTCCCATGGGCCTGCCCGAGCTGACCAGCACGAAGTACATCGTCACCGGCGACGGCCACACCCGGCGCTGAGCGGCGCGCCCGCGGAGGCGGCTCGGCGGGGCGGTGTCCGGTGGGCGGACGGATTTCCGTACCGTCTGCCCAAATTGACCCCCCAGGTCTACTCTGGACGAGTGCCGGAGGACGTGGGGGGCACGCCGTTCCCTGACGGCTGGAAGCCCGACGACGACCACGACCGCGGGGTGTCGGACGAAGAGTTCGCCTCCGTGGTCTTCGACGAGGCCTTCGTACAGGCGGCCGCGGTGCACGAGCCGACCGCCGTCGAGCGCCTCCTGGCCGCCGCGCAGGCCAGAGCCGAGGCCTCCGAGGTCGAGGCCCACCGCGCCCGCTCCCAGCGGCACCACGACGGCTACGGCGGCCACCGCGCAGGGGGCCACGACCCCGACGACGAGGACACCGACGACCTGGAGGCCGAGTACGGCTCCCCCTACGGCAGACAGGTGCGCTGGCACCGGCCGGTCGCCTGGATGCTCGCCCTGGTGATGGGCATCGGCATGGTCGCGCTCGCCTTCTCGGCGGTCTACCGGGGTGGCTCCGCGCAGCGCCAGGAGCCCGCCCCGCCGCCCGCCACCACCGGCGTCGGCCCAGACGCCGGAGCCGCGCCCTCCGCGTCGGCCGACCACTCCCGGCCGACCGTCCCCGTGATCCCCACCGGCGGGCCGTGACCCCTTCTCCGCCTTGGTGAGAACCTGTCAGAAGTTGGGTCCCCGGCGGGCGTTTACCGGCACCCCGCCAGACCTACCCTGAAGGTATGGGAGAGCCTTCGGACCCGCCCGAGGGGACGCCCGAGGGAGCCCCCCGAGGCGGCGACGACGAGTACCGGTCCGTCGTCTTCGACGAGACCTTCGTGCGCGCTGCCCGGCTCCAGGAGTTCTCCGCGCAGGAGCGCATCACCGATCACACGCCCGCCGTGCGCCGGCTCCCGCCGGCCCGCCGCAGCGGCCTCTCCCGGCAGGCCCTCGTCCTGGTCCTGCTGATCGCCGTGGCCTTCGGCACCGCCGTCTACATGGGCGTACGCCACCCCTACCGCACCCCCGCCGCCGAGCGGCCCGCGGAGCCCTTACGGATGACCGTGGTGCCCCTCGCCCCGGAGGGCGCCGTGCCCGGAGCCCGCGACGTCGACCAGCTGTACGCGCACAGCCCCGCCGCGCACTTCCGCGCCGGCGCCGAGGGCGTCCCCCTCCCGCCGACCCGGCGCACCGCGAACTTCTCCGGAGACCAGGTGGTGTCCGCCCTGCTCACCGCCAGGGACTACGTCGTACGGTCCGCCCTGGACCCGGCCGTGGTGACCGGCCGCGAGACCCACGCCGTGCGGGTGCTGCTCGACTCCGGCCAGCAGGAGCAGTTCGACGAGAGCATCGACCGGCCCGCCGCCGACGGACGGCACGCGGTCACCGGATGGTTCGTCCGCTTCGACCCCACCCGCGTGCGGCTGGCCGACCCGCACATCCGGGTACGCGGCACCCTCCAGGCCTCCGAGGCCGACTCCGGGACCCTGGAGGTCACCACCGACCACACCGTCGTCTACGCGCTCCGCCCGGCCGGCGCGGGCCGGGACACGGAGGCGTCGCTGTTCACGGTCCGCCGCGAGCTGCGGTTCCGCTTCGACCGCGAGGACCTGCGGCTGCACCAGGCGGAGCTGGTCGTCTCCCACGTCCAGGCGGGCCCCCAGTCCTGCGCCCTGGACCCGGCTCCGCGCCTGCACCCCCTGCTCGCCGGCCAGCGCGCCCCGCACACGGCCCCACCGGGCACCAACCCCTACGCCCCCGACAGCACCGCCCCGGCCCTCTGCGGCACCCTGGCGGACGCGGCCCAGCCCCGGCTGTGAGCAGCCCGGTTGACGCGCCCCGCGCCCGCATGACAGGCGCCCGCACACGGATCGCGCACGGGCTGTGAGCGGCGGTGTGCGGCCGGCCGGACGCCGCCGCGCCCGCCGGACGGCGCGGCGGCCGGGCGTGACGGCCCGCCGATCGTCGGCAGCGCGCGGTGCGTCAGGCGCTCGGCGCGCCCGCCCGGCCGCCGTGCACGCGGCGCGCACCAGCCGCCGGGCGGGGGCGGGCAGACCCGGGCGCGCCCCGAGGGCCGCGCCCCAGGCGCACAGGCAGGCCGCCCGGCCTGTCCCGCGTCACCCGCTCAGGCCTGGTCGCGCGGCGGGTTCCCGTCGGCGTCGTCGGCGGGGTCCGGGCGCGAGGGGCCCGGCTTGGGTCCCGTGAAGCCGCCGAAGCCGCGGCGGACCCGGTCGCCCAGGTCGCCCGCCCCGCCCGCGATGTCGCTGACCAGCTTCATCAGCGGGTCCTTGGAGGTCCGCACCTCCTCGGCGTAGGCGCCGGCCGACTCCCGCCAGGAGTCCCGTACCGACGCGCCCTTGTCGTCCTCGCGGCGCGGGTAGTGGCCGTCCATGATCCGCTGGTGGTCACGGGAGGCCGCCCACTTCTTCAGCTCGGCCGCCCGCACCGTGGTGAACGGGTGCGAACGCGGCAGCACGTTGAGGATCTTCAGCACGGAGTCGCGCAGGTCCCCGCCCGACTCGTACTCCTCGGCCTGCTCCAGGAACGCGTCCACGTTCATCTCGTGCAGATGGTTGCCGCCCGCGATCTTCATCAGGCCGCGCATCGACGCCTGGACGTCCTGCCCCACCAGCAGCCCCGCGCGGTCCGCGGACAGCTCCGACTTGCGGAACCACTCCCGCAGCGCGGTCACGATCGCCATGATCGCCACGTTGCCCAGCGGGATCCAGGCGACCCGGACCGCCAGCGAGGTCAGGAACAGCAGGACCGTCCGGTACACCGCGTGGCCGGACAGCGCGTGCCCGACCTCGTGCCCGACGACCGCCCGCATCTCCTCCTCGTCGAGCAGCTCCACCAGACCCGTGGTCACCACGATGATCGGCTCGTCGAGACCGATGCACATCGCGTTGGGGACCGGGTCCTGGTTGACGTACATCGGCGGGACCCTCTCCAGGTCCAGGATGTAGCAGGCGTCCCGCAGCATGTCGTTGAGGTGCGCGAACTGCCGGTCCGAGACCCGCACCGAGTCGGACAGGAACAGCAGCCGCAGACTCCGCTCGGGCAGCAGCCCGCTCAGCGCCTTGAAGACCGTGTCGAACCCGCTCAGCTTCCGCAGCGCCACCAGCGCGGACCGGTCGGCGGGGTGTTCGTACGCACGCGAGGAGATCCCGGGGAAACGCCTGCGCTGCCTGCCGGGCACTCTCTCGTGCCCGTTGTGCTGGTGGCCGTCGGACATGTATCCCCCATGTGCGTCTGATGGACCTGCGCGGTCGCCGGTGCGGCCCCCGCTCCCCCCGCGGCGGGACCCAGCCTAGGCGGGATTCCCGTGCGCGGGCAGTGGGGACGGCCGCTCCGTGCGGCCCCACCGGAAGGACGACCGGGCACCGGGCAACGGTTGCCTCCCCGCGCCGGGACGGCACCGAAGCGACGCCGCACGCCCGCAACGGCGGAGTCGGCGTGATCGCCGGAAAGCCGCCCGCATACGATGAGCGCACGTCTTTATCCCGCCCACACGCGATAGGTCCTGCCGAAGATGAGCTTCCCCAGCACCGCTGCCCAGATGGTCACCCTCGCCGCCGAGGGCGGAGAGCACGGCGGCAACCACGAGAGCCTCAGCCCCTACCTCACCGGCGGCGGCGCCCTGTTCGCGCTGCTGCTCCTGCTGTGGATCACCACCCGCTTCAACCGCGACCGCTGAGCCGCCGGGCGCCCGCCCCGAGGGCACTGGCGCACGGGGCCCCCAGACCGGGCCGGTAGGGTCTGCACGCATGGGAGAGCAGGACATGCCTACCGGCCCCGGCACCGGCCCCGTCGCGCGGGGCAAGCGCCGTCTGGGCGTCATGGGCGGCACTTTCGACCCGATCCACCACGGGCACCTGGTGGCGGCCAGCGAGGTGGCCGCGCAGTTCCACCTCGACGAGGTGGTCTTCGTCCCCACCGGCCAGCCGTGGCAGAAGAGCCACCGCGCGGTCTCGCCCGCCGAGGACCGCTACCTGATGACGGTCATCGCCACCGCCGAGAACCCCCAGTTCTCGGTCAGCCGCATCGACATCGACCGCGGCGGACCCACCTACACCGTGGACACCCTGCGCGACCTCGACGCGCTCAACCCGGACACGGACCTGTTCTTCATCACCGGCGCCGATGCCCTCGCCCAGATCCTGACCTGGCGCGACAGCGAGGAACTGTTCTCCCTGGCACACTTCATCGGCGTGACCCGGCCCGGCCACCATCTGACCGACGCCGGCCTGCCCGAGGGCGGAGTCTCGCTCGTGGAGGTCCCGGCCCTCGCCATCTCCTCCACGGACTGCCGTGCGAGAGTCGCCAAGGGAGACCCCGTCTGGTACCTGGTGCCGGACGGTGTCGTGCGCTACATCGCCAAGCGCCAGCTGTATCGCGGCGAGTGAGCCGAGAGGGGCACCGGTGAACGACGGATACGACGCGGGGTACGGGGACGGGGGCCCGTACGAGCTCGTCGGCTACGACGAGTACGGCCGGCCGGTCTACCGGCAGGCCGACGGCCGGCAGACACAGCAGCAGTACGACCCCTACGGGCAGCAGGGCGGGCAGACCCAGCAGGGCCACCAGGGTGAGCAGGGCTACGGCTACGACCCGTACGCGACCGGCGGGCAGCAGCAGCCCGCGTACGACCCGTACGGGAACGGCGGCGGCTACGGCTACGACCCGTACGCCACGGGCGGCCACCAGCAGCCCGCCTACGACCCGTACGGGCAGGGCGCGCAGGGCGCGCAGGGGGCGCACCCCGACGGCACCGGACAGCAGCCCCGGGTGACCGAGCAGACCGCGTACATACCGGAGCAGCCCGGCCACGCCCCCGAGCGCACCGCGCACGTCCCGCAGCAGGCCCGCCCGGCCGACGACGGGAGGGACGACGGCGCCGGCTCCGCCCCCGAGTACCGCACCGAGCAGTTCGCCTTCGTCGAGGAGCCCGACGACGACTCCGAGGACGTCATCGACTGGCTCAAGTTCACCGAGAACCGCACCGAGCGCCGCGAGGAGGCCCGCCGCCGCGCCCGCAGCCGGATCATCGCCCTGACCGTGGTGTTCGCGCTGGTCGTCGCCGGCGGCGTCGGCTACCTCTGGTACGCCGGGAAGCTGCCCGGACTCTCCGCCTCCGACAAGGGCACCGGCACCACCACCGCCGCGGGCGCGCAGAAGCGGGACGTGCTCGTCGTCCATCTGCACGACACCGAGAACGGCGGCACCTCCACCGCGCTGCTCGTCGACAACGCCACCACCAAGCAGGGCACCACCGTGCTGCTGCCCAACTCCCTCGCCCTGACCGCCGAGGACGGCACCACCACCACACTCGCCAAGTCCGTCGAGGACGACGGCTCCGAGGGCACCAGGACCGCCCTCGACACCGTCCTCGGCACCGACATCGAGGGCACCTGGCGGCTGGACACGCCCTTCCTGCTCACGCTCGTCGACCTGGTCGGCAACATCGAGGTCGACACCGACACCGACGTGCCCGACCCGGACGCCAAGAAGAAGGGCGAGCCGCCGCTGGTCAGGAAGGGCGAGGGCCAGACCCTCAGCGGCAAGATGGCCGTCGCCTACGCCACCCACCGCGGCCCCGGCGAGACCCAGGACGCCCAGCTGGAACGCTTCGGGCAGGTGCTGCACGGGGTGCTGCGCAAGATGACCTCCGACCCCGACGCCGCCACGACCACCGTCCAGACCCTCGGCCAGATCATCGAGCCGCCGCTCACCGACGCCGACCTCGGCACCTTCCTCGCCGGACTCTCCGACCGGGCCAAGGGCGGCGACCACCGCACCGCGCTGCTGCCCGTCGAGGAGGACGGCACGCTCACCGCCGAGGCGAGCGACAGCGTCGTCAAGGACATCCTCGGCGGCACCGCCAAGAGCCCCGACCGGGACGCCGCCGTCACCGTCTCCGTGCGCAACGCCACCGGCGACAAGGACAACACCGAGAAGGCCCGCGTGGTGCTGCTCAACGGCGGCTTCACCTTCCTGGAGGGGGGCACCGCCGGCTCCGCCGAGTCCGCCTCCGAGGTCGTCTACGCCGACCCCGCGGAGAAGGAGAACGCCGCCGAGGTCGCCAAGACCCTGGGTCTGCCCGCCGACGCCGTCACCAAGGGCAAGATCTCCGGCAACGCGCGCGTGGCGGTCGTCCTCGGCCAGGACTACGACCCCGGCTCGGAGTGAGAAACGGCGACGAGAGGCGACGGACGGCGCACCCCGCGTAATGACGTGGGGTGCGTCCGGCGGTCCGTGAGACCCTGGAGGTCAACCGACCGTCGACCGAAAGCCACGCAGTGACCGCAACCGACCGTTCCATCGAGCTCGTCACCACCGCCGCCCAGGCGGCCGCCGACAAGCTCGCGCACGACATCGTCGCCTACGACGTCAGTGACGTGCTGTCCATCACCGACGCATTCCTGCTGGCCTCCGCGCCGAACGACCGCCAGGTCAAGTCGATCGTCGACGAGATCGAGGAGCGGCTCAGCAAGGAGCTCGGCGCCAAGCCGGTCCGCCGCGAGGGCGACCGCGAGGCCCGCTGGGTGCTGCTCGACTACGTCGACATCGTCGTCCACGTCCAGCACAGCGAGGAGCGGGTCTTCTACGCCCTGGAGCGGCTCTGGAAGGACTGCCCCGAGCTGGACCTCCCGGAGGACGCCAAGGCCACCCGGGGCAAGGCCGCCGAGCACGCCAAGCTCCAGGAGGCCGAGGAGGCGACCGGGCCGGGAGGTGAGTGGCGGTGAGCGCCACCGGTGAGGTGAGCGGCTCCGCGCGCCGGGGCCGC
Source organism: Streptomyces werraensis (assembly GCA_014656175.1). Taxonomy (GTDB): domain Bacteria; phylum Actinomycetota; class Actinomycetes; order Streptomycetales; family Streptomycetaceae; genus Streptomyces; species Streptomyces werraensis. The sequence continues at coordinate 681,791 of BNBX01000001.1, read as the reverse complement.
CGCGTCATCCTGTGGCGGCACGGCCAGACCTCCTGGAACGTGGAGCGCCGCTTCCAGGGCTCCACGGACGTCGAGCTGACCGAGACCGGCGTCGCCCAGGCCCGCCGGGCCGCCCGACTGCTCGCGGGTCTGAAGCCCGACGCGATCGTCGCCTCCGACCTCAGGCGGGCCGCGGCCACCGCCGCCGAGCTGGCCGCGCTCACCGGCCTGCACGTCGTCCACGACGAGGCCCTGCGGGAGACCTACGCGGGCGTCTGGCAGGGCCTGACGCACGACGAGATCATCGCCCGGTACGGCGAGGAGTACGCCGCGTGGAAACGCGGCGAGCCCGTCCGCCGAGGCGGCGGCGAACTGGAGACCGAGGTCGCCGACCGCGCCGCCCCCGTGGTGCTGCGGCACGCCGAGAAACTCCCGGAGGACGGCACGCTCGTGGTCGTCAGCCACGGCGGGACCATCCGCACCACCATCGGCCGGCTGCTCGACCTCGACCCGCGCAGCTGGGAGAGCCTGGGCGGCCTCAGCAACTGCTGCTGGTCCGTCCTCGGCGAGGGCGCCCGGGGCTGGCGGCTGATGGAGCACAACGCCGGCACCCTGCCGGAGCCGGTGCTCGGCGACGACGACTGAGGACGGCCGTGCCCGCCGCCGGGGCCTCCGGCGGCGGGCGTACGACCCGCCCCGCGGCGTCCCGGACCCGGATTTCACTTTCTGGCAGGTCGCAGGCTAAAGTTCTTCTTGTTCGCCCCGCCGAGCGGGGCGAAACCAGGAAGTCACTTCATGTGGCGGCCAGGGGCTATAGCTCAGTTGGTAGAGCGCCTGCATGGCATGCAGGAGGTCAGGAGTTCAATTCTCCTTAGCTCCACATGGTGAAGATCCCGTCTCCCTCAGCGGAGACGGGATCTTTTGTCGTCCGCAGGTGAGCGCGGCGGCGTTCTCCGACGTATACCTCTACGAGGCGTACAGCCGTGTCCCTACCGGTACCACGGCGTCGCTGACCGTATTGGCCCGGTCGTGGCAGAATCAAACGACCGGAAGGGGGCGCGGCCCGACGGGAGGGAGTTGTGATGCCTGCGAGCATCCTCGAGGAGGTCGACCACCTTCTCGGAGCGGTGTCGACCCGACGGACCTCTACGCGTCTCAGCTGCCCTTCCTGCGGTTCCGCACACGTCGCCCAGGTGCTCGGCGACAACGGCGGGATCTCCTACGTGTGCACGGCCTGCGGCCACAGCTGGAGCTGACCGATGGGTGCACACAGGCGGAAGTGCGACTGGTGCGGCAGCGGCACGCCCATCGTCCGCGACATGGAGCCGATCAACCCCGACTACCAGTACTGGTGCGAGGAGTGCGCGCGGGCGTTGATCATAAAAGGCGACCCCATCGAGACGTACCGGGAACTCGAGGGGGAGCCGATCTACGGCCGGCTGCTGGAGGAGCACTGCACCCTCAAACGCTTCTACTCGTTCGTGACGGCGTGAGTGCCGGAGGGAGGGGAGCGCCCTTCCGGGTGTGGGCGTTCCGGGCGGAACCGGGCGAAGCGAAACCGATTTGGTGTTGGGCCGGGGGGACCGTGTAAAGTTGGCGTCGCCGCCGGGGAAACCCGGGGGAACACCGCAAGGGGCTATAGCTCAGTTGGTAGAGCGCCTGCATGGCATGCAGGAGGTCAGGAGTTCAATTCTCCTTAGCTCCACAGAAGTCGAGGGCGGACCATCCGAACGGATGGTCCGCCCTCGGTCGTTGTGCGCCGTGTCTCACACCGAGAACGCGAACGGCCCTCTCCGGGCGGCCTGAGACCGCCGGAGAGGGCCGGCTGCCTGTTGTCCCCGCCGGCGCGTCAGCGCCCCAGAGCGCGCCTGCCGCGGCCCTGGGAGAGCACCGGAAGGTTCCGGGACGGCGCCTTCGCCTGGGGCGCCGATTCCTCGATGCGCAGGGCCAGCGCCGGGCAGCGGCGCACCGCGCGCAGCGCCTTCGCCTCCGCGTACCGCGGCACCTGCGCCTGAGCCACCGTCGGGAAGCCGTCCGCACCGAGCTGGAAGACCTCCGGAAGGAGGTCCGCGCACAGGCCGTGGCCCCGGCACAGCGTCCAGTCGACGAAGATCTTCTGACGGCTCGGGCCGTTCTTGTCCTCGTCCTCGCCGCCCGGGATGCCCGTCGGGGCCGCGCCGCCCTCGAACAGGGGCAGCACGCCGGCCACGGGCCGCCCGCAGCCGTTGCCGAGGGCGTGCAGCGCGATGTCCTCGGTGAACGCCTTCAGCGTCGACTCCAGGAACATCGCCGAGCCGTCCGGGTGCGAACAGGCCCCGCGCCGCTTCACGTTCTTCGCGACCTGCCGCACCGCCTCGAGCGCGGCCGCGCCGCCGCCGCCCAGGATGTCCTCCAGCCCGCGCGCGGCGGCCGGGAGCCCCAGGTAGCAGGGGCCGCACTGGTTGGCGCTCTCCTGCGCCAGCCACTTGGCCACCATCAGCGACTCGCCCAGCGGGCAGGTGTCCTGACTGATCGGCAGGATCGCGCCCGCGCCCAGCGAACCGCCCACCGCGTCCAGCGAGTTGCGGGAGATGATCGCCTCGTTCACGGTTGCCGCGTCGATCCACTTGCCGTGGTAGCCGCCCGTCAGCACCCCCTGCGGGACCGGCGGGGCGCCGGCCAGCTGGAGCACGTAGCGCAGCGGCACGCCGGTGGGCACCTCGACCACCATCGGGCGGGCCACCGCCCCGGACACCGTGAGCATCACGGTGCCCGGCTCGTCGTACAGGCCGGTGTTGCCGTAGCGCTCCGGGCCGATGCGGGCGGCGATGGCGAGCTGGGCGAACGTCTCGGCGTTGGACAGCAGTGTGGGCGCGCCGCCCACACCGCTCCTGGAGGCGCTGGTCTTGCGCCCCGGCGGGATGGCCGGGCCGCCGTCGATGGAGCGGATCAGGGAGGCGGCGGCCCCCGTCACCATGCGCACCGGGTTGCGCTGCACACGGGCGCGCAGCGCCGAGCGGCGGCCGTTGCTCAGGCCGCGCTCGGCGAGCGCCTGTTCCATCGAGCGCTGCGTGGATTCACGGGTCACCCCCACCACGAGCGTGCGGGCACCCATGGCCTCGGCGCACAGCAGCGCGCCGTCCAGGATGAGGTGCGGCGCCCGGTTGATGAGCACCGTGTCCTTGCGGCAGGCCGGTTCGTCCTCGCTGCCGTTGACGACGACGACCGGCCGGACGCCGCGCTTGATCGCCGATTCGGCGACCGCGCGCAGCTTCTTGTGGAAGGGGAAGCCCGCGCCGCCGCGGCCCCTGAGGTTGATGCGTTCGGCGAGCTGCGCGAGCTGCTCACCGCCCAGGGGCTCGAGCGGGCCGTGCACCTTGAGGTGCATCTGAAGATCGAGCCTGTCGACAAGGTCGAAACCCGACGTGAGCTGGGGAAGCCCTACGACGCGGACTTCGGGGACGTCGGGCAGGGCCTCGTTCACTTAAAGCCTCCGGAAGGCGTGTTCCAAGGTTCGCCCGACCCCGGTGCGTCGAAGTCGTAGGACGACGAGGGCACACCGGGGGTTGGTGCATTGGCGGGACCGCTGTTGTACGTGTCACCCGGGTTGTACGTGCCGTAGAGGGTGTTCGTCTCAGCGGTGTCGTACACATCACTCGACCCGTAACCGGAGGCGACCGAATTGTTGTAGGTCGGGATGTTGTATCCGGTGTCGTTGAGGGGGTCGTAGGCCGACGGAGGCGCCTCGCCGACCGGTGGCGGGGACGGGATCGGCCAGCTGCCCGAGGTGCTGGAGGGCGAGTCCACGCGGGGTATCGCCTCCGTGGCCGGGAGGTCCGGCATCTCCATGCGGGCGGTGGCGTCCGTGAGCGGGTTCCGCGCGGCGGACTGCCGGGGGGACACCGCGCGGTAGGCGGCCGCGAACCCGTTCGCCGGTTCCGGGGCCGGCGCGGGCTCGGGGGCGGCGAACGACGGGCGCCCCGGGCGCGACCGGCTGTCGTCCCGGGCGCTGCCGTAACCGGGCAGGACGGACTCGGCGTTGCGCGCTCTGGCCTCGTCCAGCCGGCTGCCGGGCTGCTCGGTGAGGCCCAGCATCGAGGTGATCCGGTCGGCCACCTTGCGCTTGACCGGGCGCGGCGAGGCCCGCAGCACCAGGGCCGCGAACACGCCGAACAGCGAGAGGCCGTACAGGATCAGGAAGATCGGCTTGGCCGCTCGACCCGCGTAGAGGCCGTGCACCAGCGCCGCGCACCAGGCCGGGTAGGCCAGCATGTGCACCGCGCGCCAGCGGGCGGCGACCTCCGCCGGGGAGGCGAAGCGGTTGCGCAGGATGCCCGTGATCGCCACGAAGATCATCAGCATGCCGGCCAGGGTGCCGAGGCCGATCAGGAAGCTCCGCCCCATGACGGCCTCGTCGTCGGTGAGGACGAGTCCGAAGGGGATCACGGCCGCGATCCACGAGGTGTGGTCCAGCGCCAGCTTGACCACGATGTGGATCAGCAGGAAGACGACGGCCCCGACCGCCGTGGTGCGGTGCACCGCCTGCGCGATGATCCGCTGCCGCGGGCCGAGCAGGATCCGGTCCTGCGCCACGAGTCCCCAGATCACGGAGCAGCTGAGGCAGACGAGCGACAGGACGCCGACGCCGAAGTTGAGGAAGTCGACGAACCAGTCGTCCGCCGTGCTGTCGTCCGGCCTCACGACGCACCTCCGGACGTCCGGACGCACAGCGGGTACGACGGAGTCGCAGCCGACCTGCCCCGAGCGGGGGGTGGGCTGCCGAGTGGACGAGGGTTCATGGGGGCAACTCCGAACGGTTCGGTAAAGCGGTCCCGCTGCCGAACTCTAAGCCTCGCCGTACCCGTCAGTACCAGGTTTGAGTTATTGCGCTGTTATCAAAAGACAATGTGGCCGTTGTGTTGTCCGCTTAGGGGTTGTTACGCGAAGTAACTCTTGACCTTCGTTCAGTGTGTCGTGGAAGGGCGTCGCGGCCAGATCCGTCCCTGCGGTACCCTGACCGCATGCGTGCCGTACGCCTCCTGCTTAGCGAGCCGCGCTGATCAGTCCCGACCGCCGATGTTCGGCAGGTCGGAATCGGCGCGGCGTCCCCTCCTGTGCGAGGGGTTTTTTCATTTCCAGGAAGTCGCAGCAGCAGGCAGAGACGATCGATGGAGCTTTGAGGATCATGAGCGAGACGAACCCCGCAGCCGCGGAGGCCGCGCCGCACCGCTACACGGCCGCCCTGGCCGCCGAGATCGAGGCACGCTGGCAGGACTTCTGGGACGCCGAGGGCACGTACGCGGCGCCCAACCCCAAGGGTGACCTGGCGGGCGATGCGGAGCTGGTCGCGCGGCCCAAGAAGTTCATCATGGACATGTTCCCGTACCCCTCGGGTGCGGGTCTGCACGTCGGACACCCCCTGGGCTACATCGCCACCGACGTCTACGCCCGCTTTCAGCGCATGACCGGGCACAACGTCCTGCACACCCTGGGCTTCGACGCCTTCGGCCTGCCCGCCGAGCAGTACGCGGTGCAGACCGGCACGCACCCGCGCGTGTCCACCGAGGCCAATATCAAGAACATGCAGGTCCAGCTGCGCCGGCTGGGACTGGGCCACGACAAGCGCAGGTCGTTCGCCACGATCGACCCGGACTACTACAAGTGGACCCAGTGGATCTTCCTGCAGATCTTCAACTCCTGGTACGACCAGGACGCGAAGAAGGCCCGCCCGATCTCCGAGCTGGTCGCGCAGTTCGAGTCCGGTGAGCGGCCCGTGCCCGGCGGCCGCTCCTGGAGCGGTCTGACCTCCGTCGAGCGCGCCGACCTGCTGAGCGAGTACCGCCTGGCCTACGCCTCCGACGCGCCCGTCAACTGGTGCCCGGGCCTGGGCACCGTGCTGGCCAACGAGGAGGTCACCGCCGACGGCCGCTCCGAGCGCGGCAACTTCCCCGTCTTCAAGGCAAAGCTGCGCCAGTGGAACATGCGCATCACGGCCTACGCCGACCGGCTGCTGGACGACCTGGACGCCCTGGACTGGCCCGAGGCGATCAAGCTGCAGCAGCGCAACTGGATCGGCCGCTCCGAGGGCGCCCGCGTCGACTTCCCGATCGACGGCGAGAAGATCACCGTCTTCACGACCCGCCCCGACACCCTGTTCGGCGCCACCTACATGGTGCTGGCGCCCGAGCACCCGCTGGTCGAGAAGTTCACCCCGGACGCCTGGCCCGAGGGCACCCACGAGGTGTGGACCGGCGGCCACGCCACGCCCGCCGAGGCCGTCGCCGCCTACCGCGCGCAGGCCGCCTCGAAGTCCGACGTCGAGCGGCAGGCCGAGGCCAAGGACAAGACCGGCGTCTTCACCGGCGCCTATGCGACCAACCCGGTCAACGGACGGCAGGTGCCCGTCTTCATCGCCGACTACGTCCTGATGGGCTACGGCACCGGCGCGATCATGGCCGTCCCCGGCCACGACACGCGCGACTTCGCGTTCGCCCGCGCCTTCGAACTGCCGGTCGTGTGCGTGGTGGAGCCGACCGACGGCCGCGGCACCGACCCCGCCACGTGGGACGACGCCTTCGTCTCCCACGACGCGAGGATCGTCAACTCCTCCGCCGAGCACGTCTCCCTGGACGGACTGGACGTCACCGAGGCCAAGGCCCGCATCACCGAGTGGCTGGAGCGCGAGGGCCACGGCGAGGGCACCGTCAACTTCCGCCTGCGCGACTGGCTGTTCAGCCGCCAGCGGTACTGGGGCGAGCCCTTCCCGATCGTCTACGACGAGGACGGCGTCGCCCACGCCCTGCCCGAGTCGATGCTGCCGCTGGAACTGCCCGAGGTCGACGACTACAGCCCGCGCACCTTCGACCCGGACGACGCCGACACCCAGCCCGAGACGCCGCTGTCCCGCAACGAGGACTGGGTGAACGTCACCCTGGACCTGGGCGACGGGCCGAAGAAGTACCGCCGCGAGACCAACACCATGCCCAACTGGGCCGGTTCCTGCTGGTACGAGCTGCGCTACCTGGACCCGCACAACTCCGAGAAGCTGGTCGACCCGGAGATCGAGCAGTACTGGATGGGCCCGCGCGAGGGCATGCCGCACGGCGGCGTCGACCTGTACGTCGGCGGCGCCGAGCACGCCGTGCTGCACCTGCTGTACGCCCGCTTCTGGTCCAAGGTGCTGTACGACCTGGGCCACGTGTCCTCGGCCGAGCCGTTCCACAAGCTGTTCAACCAGGGCATGATCCAGGCCTACGTCTACCGCGACAGCCGGGGCATCGCCGTGCCGGCCGCCGAGGTGGAGGAGCGCGACGGCGGCTACTGGTACCAGGGCGAGCGCGTCACCCGCCTGCTGGGCAAGATGGGCAAGTCCCTGAAGAACGCGGTCACCCCGGACGAGATCTGCGCCGAGTACGGCGCCGACACGCTGCGCCTGTACGAGATGGCCATGGGCCCGCTGGACGTGTCCCGCCCCTGGGACACCCGCGCGGTCGTCGGCCAGTTCCGCCTGCTGCAGCGGCTGTGGCGCAACATCGTCGACGAGGCGACCGGAGAGGTGACCGTCGTCGACACCGACGACGTCGACGAGGACACCCTGCGCGCCCTGCACAAGGCGATCGACGGCGTCCGCGGCGACCTGGAGGGCATGCGGTTCAACACCGCCATCGCCAAGGTCACCGAGCTGAACAACCACCTGACCAAGCGGGGTGGCCCGCTGCCGCGCCCGGTCGCGGAGTCGCTGGTGCTGCTGATCGCGCCGCTGGCCCCGCACATCGCCGAGGAGCTGTGGCGCAAGCTGGGCCACACCGACTCCGTGGTGCACCGGGACTTCCCGGTGGCCGACCCGGCGTACGTGGTCGACGAGACCGTCACCTGCGTCGTCCAGATCAAGGGCAAGGTGAAGGCCCGGCTGGAGGTGTCCCCGGGCATCTCCGAGGACGAGCTGGAGAAGACCGCGCTGGCCGACGAGCGGGTGGTCGCGGCGCTGGACGGCGCGGGGATCCGGAAGGTGATCGTGCGGGCGCCGAAGCTGGTGAACATCGTTCCGGCCTGAGGCCCTCACCGGTCCGACCCTCACCGGTCCGCCCCTTACCGGTCGGACCCTTACGGGTAACGACCGGATCGTCTGCGGGCAGGTTCGGGGTTCCGCCGGAACTCCGGGCCTGCCCGTTGCGTTTACCGTGGAAGAGCGGCACCACATGTGCCGGAACAGGCCGGACGTGCCCGGAGGAGGAGCCTCGTGGAAGCGGTGTTCGCAGTGGTCGCCCTGCTTTTCGTGCTCTTCGTGGCCCTGGGCGTGTACGCCACGGTGAAGGTCGTCGGCGCCGCCAAGCGCAGCGCGGACCGCCACATCCACCAGGCCCGCCGCACGGTCGAGGACCACACCCTGCGCGCCAAGGCGTTCGCGCAGCCCGGCCCGGCCGGCGAGATCGCCCAGCTCCGGCTGAAGCTGCGCACCTCGATGCGGGCCACGCAGGACGCCCTGGAGGCGGTCGCCGCCGAGGACGACTCGGTGAAGGAGTCCCTCTCCCTCTTCCAGCGCCTCAGTGCGCACGGCCACGAACTGGACGCCGAACTGCGCCGCCTGGAGGGCGAGCCGGACCGCGCCACGCTGTCCGCGCGCCTGCCCGACCTGCGCGAGCGCACCGAGCGCATCACCAGCTCCGCCGACTCCCTGCGCTGGGCCACCCGCGATCGCGCCCGCCGCTTCGCGGACGACGACCTCGACTCGCTGAGCGCGCAGATCGACATGGAGGCCGGCGCCCTGCGGCACTGGACCACCACGGACCAGCCGTCCACGCCCGCGCCGCCACGCTGGCCCGAGGCCCCGGCCGCCGACGCCGCCGGATCCGGCCAGACCTGGCCGGACACCGCCCGCCAGGAGGCGGACCCGCAGCAGGGCGACGACCAGGAGCGGCCCGCCATCGCCCCGGCCGCCCCGCGCCCCACCTACCCCTGGCAGAAGAAGCCGCGCCCGGAATCCACCACGTGACCACCGCCCGAGCGGCACCGGCCACCCCGCGGGGCACGACGCCCCTGCGGGCCCGGGCTGCCGCAGGGCCACCACGGCAGGTAACCTCCAGCTCATGTCCCGCCATGTCGCGATCGTCACCGATTCAACGGCCTACCTTCCGGCCCGGACGATGGAGCGGCACGGCATCACGGCGGTACCCCTGACCGTGGTGCTGGGGGACCGCGCCCTCGAGGAGGGCACCGAGATCTCCACCCGCTCCCTCGCCCAGGCTTTGCAGAAGCGGCGTCCCGTCACGACGTCCCGCCCGAGCCCCGCGCTCTTCGCGGACACCTACCGCAGGGTCGCCGAGTCCGGTGCGGCCGGCATCGTCTCCCTCCATCTCTCCGCCGAGCTGTCCGGCACCTACGACGCGGCGGTCCTCGCGGCCCGCGAGGCGCCGGTGCCGGTCCGCGTGGTCGACACCGGCATGATCGCGATGGCCCTGGGATTCTGCGCGCTGGCGGCCGCGGAGACGGCGGAGGCGGGCGGCACCGTGGACGAGGCGGTCACCGCGGCGGAGAAGCGGGCGGCGGACACCTCGGCCTACTTCTACGTCGACACGCTCGACTATCTGCGCCGGGGCGGCCGGATCGGCGCGGCGCAGGCGCTGTTGGGCTCCGCCCTCGCCGTGAAGCCGCTGCTGCAGCTGGCCGGCGGCCGTATCGAACCGCTGGAGAAGGTGCGGACGGCGTCGAAGGCGATCGCCCGCCTGGAGGAGATCGCGGCGGACCGTGCGGGAGGCGCGGAGGTGGACGTCGCCGTCCACCATCTCGCCGCGCCGGAACGCGCCTCCGCCCTGGCCGACCGGCTCCGCACCCGGTTGCCGGGACTGTCCGAGCTGCATGTCAGCGAGGTGGGCGCGGTGATCGGGGCGCACACGGGGCCGGGGCTGCTGGGGGTCGTGGTCTCGGCGCGGTGAGGTCGGAGCGGGCCGTTCCCTGAGATGTGGGGAATGCCCCGGAGTGCGGAGTGCCCCGGAGTGGGGTTTTCCCCCTCGAACGGGTGACGGCGTTGTCCACAACCGGGTGCCTGTCCACGGATTCTGCCCATGATCATCGCGAGGGCGGGGTGGTGCCCGACCCTCGTCGCATGGCACATCGATCACACACACGTACCGCTGTTCCGACGAGTGGTCCGGGGCGCGGCCCCCTGTCCGACGGCCGCACGTCCCACGACCGTCACCGTCATCGCCGGGGCCGCCCGAGCAGGGCGCGCGCGTGGGTCCGGGACGGTGACCTTCAGAATCCGGAGGAGGAGCTCCGGCGTCGCGCCGAGACGCTGTTCGGCGGTGAGCCCGTGGTGCGTGGCGGGCGTCCGGTGCGGAGGGCGAGGAGGGCGCCCAGCTGGGCGCGGCCGGGGTCGGAGGCGGGAGACGCGTTAGCGGGAGTGAAGGGCGGGGTGCCGCCTTCGCGGCCGCGTCGCAGGGCCGTGGTGGTGGACCGTCAGGGGGTGGCCGCGCACGCACTGCTGACGAGGTCTCGGACGGCTGCTGGGCGGCGACGGGCCTCGGAGGTGGAGCGGACGCTGGAGTTGAGGCGGCTGCCGGAGCGCGCGGGGGCGCCTTCGGCGGTCGTCGGGTCGGGCGGGGATGCGGATGCGGCGGCCCGTCCGGGGCGGTTCCTCGGCGCCGGGCCGGAGGGGCAGGAGCCTGCCACCTACCCGGTGCGCCTGCCCGCCGCGCGCCCTGGCCGGGACGCGGCCGGCCCTCCGGACCCGGTGGACCGGGAGACAGCTGACGGCGTGCCCGAGCCGGAGCCGCCGCCGGCGCCCGCGTCCGGGCGGCTTCTCGGCCCCGCGCTGCGGGAGCGGCTGCCCCTGTGGGTGCAGGCCCGGTGCGGGCTGGAGCGGCGCAGTGTCGTGGCGCTCTCCGCGCTGCTCGCGCTCGCCCTGGTGTTCGCCGTGCAGCACTTCTGGACCGGGCGCACCCAGCCGGTACGGGCGCCGGAGGTGGCGCGGGCGGCACCGGCCGCGCAGGGGGAGGGCGTGGACGCCGGAGGAGGTCCCTCGGGCGCTCCCGGTTCCTTCGGGCAGGCGGGCGGAACGGCGGCTCCCGAGATCGTGGTCGACGTCAGCGGCAAGGTGCGGAACCCGGGCGTCCACCGGCTGCCCGCCGGCTCACGGGTCGAGGACGCGCTGAAGGCGGCCGGCGGGGTGCGGCCCGGGACGAGGACGGGCGGCCTCAACCGCGCCCGGTTCCTCGTCGACGGCGAGCAGTTGGTGGTGGGCGGGCCGGCGCCGGCCGGAGCGGCGGCCCCCGCGGCCCCGGCGGGCACGGGAGCGGCGGCCGGTCCCGCGGCACCCGTCTCCCTCAACACCGCCACCGTCGACCAGCTCGACACCCTCCCCGGGGTGGGCCCCGTGCTCGCCCAGCACATCGTCGACTACCGCACCCGCAACGGCGGCTTCCGTTCGGTGGACGAGCTGCGGGAGGTCAACGGCATCGGCGACCGCCGCTTCGCCGACCTGCGCGACCTCGTCCGGCCATGAGCACCCGCCCCCGTGTCGTCCCCGACGCCGACGCCGACGCCGAACGGCAGGGCGCCTTTCGTCCCCGGCAGGAGGGACCGACCGACCTCCGGCTGGTCCCGCCCGCCCTCGCCGCCTGGGCCACGGCGGCGGTGACGCTCCATGCCCCGCCGGGCTGGGCCGTGACCACCGTGGCCGCATCGGTCCTGGTCGCCGTCGTTCTGCTCGCGGCGGGCAGCCGCCTGCTCCCGGCACGTCGGCGTCCGGCGGAAGGGGCACGCGTCACCGCGCATGCCGTCGCCGCCACCGCGCTGTGCGTCGCGGCAGCCGCCGGCTCGGCGGGCCTGCATGGCGCGGACGTCCGGCGCGGTCCCGTCCCGGAGCTGGCCCGGGAGTACGCCCGGGTGGTCGCGGAGGTGGAGGTCACCGCGGATCCACGGCTCACCCGGCCCCGGGTCAGCGGCCCTCACATGGCCCCGGTGTCCGTTCTGATCGAGGCCGAGGTGCGGCGCGTGGAGCGAGCCGGCACGACGGCACGTGCGACGCGGGCCCCGGTCCTGCTGATCGTCGACCCCGGCGACCGGAAGCGGACCGCCACCCCCGCCGAGCAGCAGGGCTCGCCCTGGCGGGCCCTGCTGCCCTCCGCCCGGCTGAGGGTCGAGGCAAGGCTCGCGCCGGCGCGGGAGGGCGGCGACCGGTTCGCGGCGGTGCTGCGGGTTGACGGCCGCGACGGCCCCCATGCCGTGGGCGGACCTTCCGCCCCGCAGCGGCTAGCGGGCCGGCTGCGCGCCGGACTGCGCGAGGCGACCGAGGATCTGCCGCAGGACCCGCGGGCGCTGCTCCCGGGACTGGTCGTCGGGGACACCGCGCGGGTGACGCCGGAGCTGGACCAGGCGTTCCGGGAGACCGACCTCACCCACACCCTCGCCGTGTCCGGGGCCAACTTCACCATCCTGCTCGCCCTGCTCTTGGGCCCGCCGGGGCTGGCGCAGCGGGCCGAGCGGCGCGGACTCGCACCCCGCCTCGGCATCCCGCTGCGGACCACGGCGGTTCTGGGCGCGGTGCTTTCCCTGGCCTTCGTCGTCGTGTGCCGGCCGGACCCCAGTGTGCTGCGCGCCGCCGCCTGCGGTTCCGTGGCGCTGCTCGCGCTCGCCACCGGCCGTCGCAGATCCCTCGTCCCGGCCCTGGCGACGGCCGTCCTGCTCCTCGTGCTGTACGACCCGTGGCTGGCCCGCAGTTACGGCTTCCTGCTCTCCGTGCTGGCGACCGGTGCGCTGCTGACCCTCGCCCCGCGCTGGAGCGAGGCGCTGCGCCGCCACGGGGTGCCGCCCCGGATCGCGGAGGCGCTGGCCGCCGCCGGTGCCGCGCAGGCACTGTGCGCCCCCGTGGTCGCCGTGCTGTCGGCCCGGGTGAGCCTGGTGGCGATCCCCTGCAACCTGCTCGCCGAGGCGGCGCTCGCTCCGGCCACCGTGCTCGGTTTTCTCGCCCTGGCCGCCGCGCCGGTCGCGATGCCGTTGGCCGAGGCGGTGGCGTGGTGCGCGGGCTGGCCCGCCGGGTGGATCGCTCGGGTAGCCCGGACCGGGGCGGCGATGCCGGGCGCCGGTGTTGACTGGCCGGGCAGCTGGGCCGGAGCGGCGGCGCTCGGCGCGGTCACCGTGGCCGTGCTGCTCGTGGGGCGCCGGCTGCTGCGGCACCCCTGGTGGTGCGCCGCGTGCGCGCTGCTGCTGGTCCTGGTGGTGGTGCAGCCCCGGCCGCTGGTGCGCACGATCACCGGGTGGCCGCCGCCGGACTGGCGGATGGTGATGTGCGACGTCGGGCAGGGCGACGCGCTGGTGCTGGCGGCGGGGGAGGGCTCCGGGGTGGTCGTGGACGCCGGACCCGACCCGGAGTCGGTCGACCGCTGCCTGCGCTCCCTCGGAGTGACCCGCGTCCCGCTCGTCGTGCTGACCCACTTCCACGCCGACCATGTGGCCGGGCTGACCGGGGTGCTGCGCGGGCGCGAGGTGGGCGGCATCGGGACCACGGCTCTGGAGGAGCCGGCCGACCAGGCGGCGGCCGTCCGGAGTGCCGCGGCCGCCGCCGGCCTCCCCGTGACGCGGATCGTCGCGGGGGAGCGGCACCGCACCGGTGACCTGTCCTGGGAGGTGGTGTGGCCGCCGCCCGGAGACCACCCGGTGGCCGAGGGGCCGAACGACGCCAGCGTGGCCATGCTGGTCCGCACCGGCGGCCTGCGCCTGCTCCTCCTCGGCGACCTGGAACCCCCGGCCCAGCGCGCCCTGGCCCGCTCACCCGCGGCGCGGCACCTGGCCGGCGTCGACGTCCTCAAGGTCGCCCACCACGGTTCGGCCTACCAGGACCCCGGCCTGATGAGCCTCGCCGCACCTCGCCTGGCACTGATCAGCACAGGCGAGGACAACTCCTACGGCCACCCGGCCCCGGGGACGGTGGAGGCGCTGCGGGCCCAGGGAGCGGCCGTGCTGCGGACCGACCGGGACGGGGCGCTGGCGGTCGTTCCCGGCACGGGCGGGGACGGGGAGGTGGAGGTGGGGCGACATTGAGGCCATGACCGACGGGATCGCCCCCCCCGACGACCGACGCACGGTGCGGGGTGGCGGGACGGACGGCCGGGTCCGTACCGGACAATGAGCCGTGTGAGTGATGTGCGACATGTGCTGGTGCTGCCCGACCGGGACGCGGCCGAGGAGGTGGCCGAGGCGCTGGCGGAGCGCTTCGGCGTGGACGAGGAGCCGCGGCTCGTGCGGGACGCGCTCGCCGGGGAGGACGACGCGGAGGACGCGCAGTGGCTCGTCGTCCTGCGGGACGAGGCGGGCCGGCTGGACGCGGACGAGCTGAACGAGTTCCTCGCCGGGTGGGACGGCTGGCGCGAGGAGCCGTAGGCCGTGGCTCCTGGCTGAACGCCCGGGCGGGCGGGGCTGTCGGTGGCCCGTGGGATGCTTGTCGGCGATGGCCAGGAAGAACGCATCCGACGACCCCCTCGCCCCCGTGACGCTCGCCGTGGGCCAGGAGGAGCTGCTGCTCGACCGCGCCGTGCGGGAGGTGGTGGCCGCCGCGAAGGCCGCCGACGCCGACACGGACGTACGCGACCTGACCCCGGACCAGCTCCAGCCGGGCACCCTCGCCGAGCTGGTCAGCCCCTCGCTGTTCGCCGAGCGCAAGGTCGTCGTCGTACGCGACGCGCAGGACCTGTCGGCCGACACGGTCAAGGACGTCAAGGCGTACCTGTCCTCGCCCGCCGAGGAGATCACCCTCGTGCTGCTGCACGCGGGCGGCGCGAAGGGCAAGGGCCTGCTGGACGCGGCGCGCAAGGCGGGCGCGCGGGAGGTGTCCTGCCCGAAGATGACCAAGCCGGCGGACCGGCTGGCGTTCGTGCGCGGCGAGTTCCGGACGGCGGGACGTTCGGCGACTCCCGAGGCGTGCCAGGCGCTCGTCGACGCCATCGGCAGCGACCTGCGCGAGCTGGCCTCCGCGGTGACCCAGCTGGTCGCGGACGTCGAGGGCACCATCGACGAGGCGGTCGTCGGCCGCTACTACACCGGGCGGGCCGAGGCCTCGAGCTTCACGGTCGCCGACCGGGCGGTCGAGGGACGTACGGCGGAGGCCCTTGAGGCGCTGCGCTGGTCGCTGTCGACGGGTGTGGCCCCGGTGCTGATCACCAGTGCGCTGGCGCAGGGGGTGCGGGCCATCGGCAAGCTGTCCTCGGCGCGCGGCGGCAGGCCCGCCGATCTGGCGCGCGAGTTGGGCATGCCCCCGTGGAAGATCGACCGCGTGCGTCAGCAGATGCGCGGCTGGACCCCGGACGGGGTGTCCGTGGCGCTGCGCGCGGTCGCCGAGGCCGACGCGGGCGTGAAGGGCGGCGGGGACGACCCGGAGTACGCCCTGGAGAAGGCGGTCGTCACCATCGCCCGCGCGGCCCGCTCCGGACGCCGGGCGTAACCACCCGCCACCCGCCCCCCCGCCGGACGTCGGTCGTCCACTGTCGGGGATCGAGTGGCACCGCGCCGCACGGAGAGGACAATCGGAGGTATCAGCCCAGGCCGCCAGGTATGAGAGGTGGCGAGCGACATGGCTGAGCATCCGAACGCGCAACTTGTCCGCAAGGGGTACGACGCCTTCACGCGCGGGGACATGGACACCTTGCGCGGCCTCATGGCGGCCGACGCCACGCATCATGTGCCCGGGACCGGGATCCTGTCGGGCGACTTCAAGGGACGTGACGCGATCCTCGACATGTACCGGCGGCTCGGTGAGGAGACCGAAGGGACGTTCAGGGTCGAGTTGCGGCAGGTCCTCGTCGACGGCAGGGGGCATGCCGTGACACTGCACCACTTCACAGCGGACCGGCGGGGCCGGCACGTGGACGAGGACGGAGGCATAGTCTTCCGGATCGTCGGGGACAAGATCACCGACCTTGACGAATGCGTCGCGGACCTCGACGTGGTGAACGACTTCTGGTCGTAGCGCCCGGGTACATGAAGGCCCCGCCTCCCACCCTGGGGAAGGGCGGGGGACGGGGCCTTCGGATGAAGCTGTCGAGCCCGTACCCGCGTGGCGAACGCAGGCCGCGTACGAGCTCGGGAGTGTCGGCCGGGGGCGGATGAGAGAGGGCCCGCCCGGGTCCCGCCGACGGTCAGATCAGGGTGTTCAGCCCTTGACGGCCGCGACCTTGCGAGCCAGCGCCGACTTCTTGTTGGCGGCCTGGTTCTTGTGGATGACGCCCTTCGAGACGGCCTTGTCGAGCTGGCGCGCAGCGGCGCGCTGGTACTCGGTGGCCTTCTCGGCGTCACCCGCGGCGGCGGCCTCGCGGGCCTTGCGGATCGCGGTCTTCAGAGAGGACTTGACGGCCTTGTTGCGCAGCCGGGCCTTCTCGTTGGTCTTGTTCCGCTTGATCTGGGACTTGATGTTCGCCACGAATGAGCCTCTACAGGTTCTGGCACGGGCCGTACGCAGACGCACGGCTTCGCACCGGGTGATTTCTTGGGGTGTGCCTCGCGCTGAGAGGGCATGAGACACAGCCCCCCACACTACCAGCGGCCCATTCCGTGGCCCAAACCCGTCCCCGGTCGCCACCCGTGGGACCATGGAAGCTACGTATCGATCCGACCCGAGACCGCAGACGGACAAGCACACGTATGCGGACGCCTCAAGAATCAGGACCCTGCGTGCCCGCGATCCCTAGCCATGTGCCCGAGCCGAGCCGTACCGACCCGGCGCTGATCCGCAATTTCTGCATCATCGCGCACATCGACCACGGCAAGTCCACGCTCGCCGACCGGATGCTCCAGCTGACCGGTGTGGTCGAGCAGCGGCAGATGCGCGCTCAGTACCTCGACCGCATGGACATCGAGCGCGAGCGCGGCATCACGATCAAGTCCCAGGCGGTGCGTCTGCCGTGGGCCCCGACCCACGACAAGAGCAAGACGCACATCCTCAACATGATCGACACCCCGGGGCACGTCGACTTCACGTACGAGGTCTCCCGGTCGCTCGCCGCGTGCGAGGGGACCATCCTCCTGGTCGACGCCGCCCAGGGCATCGAGGCGCAGACCCTCGCCAACCTGTACCTGGCGATGGAGAACGACCTGACGATCATCCCGGTGCTGAACAAGATCGACCTGCCGGCCGCGCAGCCGGAGAAGTTCGCCGAGGAGCTGGCGAACCTGGTCGGCTGCGAGCCCGACGACGTGCTGAAGGTGTCCGCGAAGACCGGTCTCGGCGTCGAGGCGCTGCTGGACCGCGTGGTCGCCGACATCCCGGCCCCGGTCGGCGTCGCGGACGCCCCCGCCCGCGCGATGATCTTCGACTCGGTCTACGACTCCTACCGCGGTGTCGTCACCTACGTCCGGGTGATCGACGGGCAGCTCAACAAGCGCGAGCGCATCAGGATGATGTCCACCGGCGCCACCCACGAGCTGCTGGAGATCGGCACCAACTCGCCGGAGATGCTGGCCGCGGACGGTCTCGGCGTCGGCGAGGTGGGCTATCTGATCACCGGAGTGAAGGACGTCCGCCAGTCGAAGGTCGGCGACACCGTCACCAGCCAGTCCAAGGGGGCCACGGAGGCCCTCGGCGGCTACAAGGACCCCAAGCCGATGGTGTTCTCCGGGCTGTACCCGCTGGACGGCTCGGACTACCCGGAGCTGCGCGAGGCCCTCGACAAGCTCCAGCTCAACGACGCCGCCCTGGTGTACGAGCCGGAGACCTCCGCCGCCCTCGGCTTCGGCTTCCGCGTCGGCTTCCTCGGCCTGCTCCACCTGGACGTGATCCGTGAGCGGCTGGAGCGCGAGTTCGGGCTCGACCTGATCGCCACCGCGCCCAACGTGGTCTACCGCGTGGTCATGGAGGACGGCAGCGAGCACACCGTCACCAACCCGAGCGAGTTCCCCGAGGGGAAGATCCACGAGGTCTACGAGCCGGTCGTGCGGGCCACGATCCTCGCGCCCAGCGAGTTCATCGGCTCGATCATGGAGCTGTGCCAGAACCGGCGCGGCGTCATGCTCGGCATGGACTACCTCTCCGAGGACCGGGTGGAGATCCGCTACACCCTGCCGCTCGCCGAGATCGTCTTCGACTTCTTCGACCAGCTGAAGTCCAAGACCCGCGGCTACGCCTCCCTCGACTACGAGCCCACCGGCGAGCAGACGTCCAGCCTGGTCAAGGTGGACATCCTGCTGCACGGCGACAAGGTGGACGCGTTCTCCGCGATCACCCACAAGGACCAGGCGTACGCGTACGGCGTGCGGCTCGTCGCCAAGCTGAAGGAGCTGATCCCGCGGCAGGCGTTCGAGGTGCCCGTGCAGGCGGCCATCGGGTCCCGGGTCATCGCCCGCGAGACCATCCGCGCCATCCGCAAGGACGTCCTCGCCAAGTGCTACGGCGGTGACATCTCCCGTAAGCGGAAGCTGCTGGAGAAGCAGAAGGAAGGCAAGAAGCGGATGAAGATGGTGGGTTCCGTGGAGGTCCCTCAGGAGGCCTTCATCGCCGTCCTCTCCAGCGACGAGAACGCGGGATCCGGCAAGGCCAAGAAGTAGCCGAAGGTTACCGGGGGTCACTCCGCGAACCGGGCGAATCGGGGTCCGTCGCACGTGCGTGCGGCGGACCTCGCGCGTTCCACGGGTGCCCGTTCGTGTGAAGTTACAGGCCGTGGCCCCTTACGCAGTGGCCGGTCGACCTTTACTCTGTCCGTGCTCGATAGTTACTCGCGAGTTAAACAACGACGCGAGGAAACCCCAGCCGCACTGAGCCAGCCGCACCGTCGCGGGCCCCGGAGGATGTCGTGAGCGACACACAGACACTGATCGAGAACCGTCCGCCGAGCGTGGCGACCCTCTTCCTGGAGCGTGTGGCGGCCACACCGGACGCCGAGGCCTACCGCTACCCGGTCCCACCGGCCTCCGGCGAGGGCCCGGACGACTGGAAGTCGCTGACCTGGGCCGGGGCCGCCGAGCGGGTCCACGCCATCGCGGCCGGCCTGATCGAACTGGGCGTGCAGCCGGAGGAGCGGGTCGCCCTCGCCTCCGCCACCCGGGTCGAGTGGATCCTCGCCGACCTCGGCATCCTCTGCGCCGGCGCCGCCACCACCACGATCTACCCGCAGACCAACGCCGAGGAGTCCGCGTACATCCTCTCCGACTCGCAGAGCCGGGTACTGATCGCGGAGAACGCCGAGCAGGCGGCCAAGGCCGTCGCCAAGCGCGACGAGCTGCCCGAGCTGACCCGCGTGGTGGTGATCGACGACGAGGGCGTCAGGACCGACGACTTCGTGATCACCCTGGCCGAGCTGGAGAAGCGTGGCGCCGCCCGCCTCCAGAAGGAGCCGGAGCTGATCAAGGAGCGCGTCGCGGCCCTCACCAAGGACCAGCTCGCCACCCTGATCTACACCTCCGGCACCACCGGCCGTCCCAAGGGCGTGCGCCTGCCGCACGACAACTGGTCGTACATGGCCAAGGCGATCGCCGCGACCGGCCTGGTCCACTCCGACGACGTGCAGTACCTGTGGCTGCCGCTGGCGCACGTCTTCGGCAAGGTGCTCACCTCCGGCCAGATCGAGGTCGGCCACGTCACCGCGGTCGACGGCCGCGTCGACAAGATCATCGAGAATCTGCCGGTGGTCCAGCCGACCTACATGGCCGCCGTCCCGCGCATCTTCGAGAAGGTCTACAACGGCGTCGCCGCCAAGGCGAAGGCCGGCGGGGGCGCCAAGTACAAGATCTTCCAGTGGGCCGCGGGCGTCGCCCGCGAGTACGCCAAGGTCACGCAGGACAACTTCCGCCGCACCGGCACCGCGACCGCCCCGGCAGGACTGCGCACCAAGCACGCCCTCGCCGACAAGCTCGTCTACGCCAAGATCCGCGAGGCCTTCGGCGGCCGGCTGCGCGCCTGCGTCTCCGGCTCGGCCGCCCTCGCGCCCGAGATCGGCTACTTCTTCTCCGGCGCCGGCATCCACATCCTGGAGGGCTACGGCCTCACCGAGTCCTCCGCGGCCTCCTTCGTCAACCCGGGCGAGGCCTACCGCACCGGCACCGTCGGCAAGCCGCTGCCCGGCACCGAGGTCCGCATCGCCGAGGACGGCGAGATCCTGCTGCGCGGCCCCGGCATCATGGAGGGCTACCACAACCTCCCCGACAAGACCGCCGAGGTACTGGAGGAGGACGGCTGGTTCCACACCGGCGACATCGGCGAGCTGTCCGCCGACGGCTATCTGCGCATCACCGACCGCAAGAAGGACCTGATCAAGACCTCCGGCGGCAAGTACATCGCGCCGGCCGAGGTCGAGGGCCAGTTCAAGGCGGTCTGCCCGTACGTCTCCAACATCCTGGTGCACGGCGCCGACCGCAACTACTGCACCGCCCTCATCGCGCTCGACGAGGCCGCCATCACCGCCTGGGCGGCCGAGAACGGCCTGGAGGGCAAGCCGTACGCGGAGATCGTCGCGGCGCCCGTCACCGTCGAGATGGTCGACGGCTATGTCAAGCAGCTCAACGAGGGCCTGCAGCGCTGGCAGACCATCAAGAAGTTCCGCCTGCTGCCGCGCGACCTCGACGTGGAGCACGGCGAGATCACCCCGAGCCTGAAGCTCAAGCGCCCGGTGGTGGAGCGCGAGTACAAGCACCTCATCGAGGAGATGTACGAGGGAGCGCGCGAGAAGTGACGGGCCGTCGGCCGGGAGACACGCTCTCCCGGCCGACGCCGTCCCTCCGCTTTTTTGTCGCCGGTCCCGGGAATCGACGGCGGGCCGGCGCGGTTGCCTCTCGCCATGAAGGCAATCGCGTTAACCACCTACGGCGGCCCCGACGTCCTGCGGGAGCTGGAGCTCCCCACACCCGAGGCAGGACCCGGCGAGGTCCGCATCAGGGTGCACGCCGCGGCCGTGAACCCCACCGACGCCATGCTCCGCACCGGCGTCTACGCCGCACGGACGACGGACGTCCCGCCCCCGTACGTGCCCGGCATGGACGCGGCCGGCGTGATCGACCAGCTCGGCCCCGGCGCCGACGGCCGACTGAGCGTGGGGCAACGGGTCGTCGCCCTCGTCGTGCCCGCCGGCCCGCGCGGCGCCTACGCGGAACAGATCGTGGTGCCCGCGGAGTCCGTCGTCCCCGCTCCCGCCGGGACGGACCACGCCGAGGCGTCCACCCTCCTGATGAACGCCGCCACCGCCCGGCTGGCCCTCGACACCCTCGCGCTGCCGAAGGGCGCGACGGTCGCCGTGACCGGCGCCGCGGGTGCCGTCGGCGGCTACACGGTGGAACTCGCCAAGGCCGACGGCCTGACCGTCGTCGCGGACGCCGCCCCGCACGACCGCGACCTGGTGCGCGGATTCGGCGCCGACCACGTCGTCGACCGGGGCGCGGACGTCGCCGCCCGCATCCGGCAACTGGCGCCCGACGGCGTGCCCGGCCTCGTCGACGGCTCCGACCAGCGCGAGGAGGCCGTCCCCGCGGTCGCGGACAGCGGCGCCCTCGTCGCGCTGCGCGGCTGGCAGGGCCCCGCCGAGCGCGGCGTCACGGTGGCCCCGGTCTTCGTGGCGAGCGTACGGGGCGACACCGCACTGCTGGACACCCTGCGGCGGCAGGCCGAGGAGGGCGTGCTGTCCCTGCGCGTCGCCAAGGTCCTGCCCGCCTCCGACGCGGCCGAGGCGCACCGCCTGCTCGAGGCGGGCGGTCTGCGCGGGCGGCTGGTCCTCGACTTCTCCTGAGGTTCTTGTGGTCGGGGC
>BNBX01000001.1:0-660077 GCA_014656175.1 Streptomyces werraensis | reverse complement strand
GCCCCCGACACTCCTCGTTCTGCGATGACCGAAAGCGAGCGGTCTCGGCACCGTTCCTGACCGAACGGGTGGCACTGTCCCCCCGACAAGCGATCCACTTTCGTGACTCCACGCTTATGGGCGGGTCCGTTCTGTCACTCTGTCGGCAAGCGATCGAGTTCTCTTCGTACGAACTGCCCGGGGAGCTGCCCATGCGGGCCATTCCGACCCAACGGGAGACCACCTCGTGCGCCTCCGACGTGCGGGGGAGCACGCGGGTGGAGACGACGCTGTCCGGAAGTCCCCTCGCGCCGGGCTCCGCACGCGCGCTGCTGCGCAAGGCGCTCACCGAGTGGACGCAGTCCACGGCGGACGGCGCCGACCTCCTCACCGGCCGCGTCGGCGACGACGCCGCCCTGGTCGCCAGCGAGCTGGTCACCAACGCGGTCGTGCACGCCGGCACCGAGGTGCGTCTGACCTGCCGGCTGGAGGAGGACACCGGCGCGCTCGTCGTCGAGGTCGCCGACCTGCACCCCTCCCGCCCGCCGCGCGACGACGCCGCGGAGACGCCGTCGCACGATCTCCCCGAGTACGGGCGCGGCCTGCGCCTGGTCGCCGCGCTCGCCGAGTCCTGGGGCGTCACCTACCGCGCCGGCAGCAAGATCGTGTGGGCGCGGCTGCCGACGCGCGAGGAGGCGCCCCCGGACCCGCCCGCCGCGTACGCCGGGGAACGCGCCCCCGCGCGGGACCTGCGCGCCGCCGCGCTCCTCGCCTCCGACCCGCTCGACCCCCTCACCCCGCGCGGGCACACCGGCCCCCGGGACGCCTGGCGTGCCGCCTCCTACGGCGACGACTGGCTGGCCCGCCGCCCCGGACGCGACGGAGCCTGGCTGGGCCGGGGCGCGCTGTCCTTCCTCGCCGAGGCGTCCGACCTGCTCGCCGGGCAGCTGGACGAGGATCTGGTCGCCTCCCTCACCGGCCAGCTGATCGTGCCGCGGCTCGCCGACTGGTGCGCGGTCTGGCTGGAGGACGAGGCCACCGCGCACGGCGGCCGGCCCGGCGCGGGAGGCCGCCTCGCCCGCGTCTGGCACGCCAGCGAGCATCTGGTGGAGGAGCTGAGCCGGGCGCTCGAACGCACGCCGCCGCCCCAGGCCGACGACCCGCTCGGCACCGGGCCGGTGCGGTATCCGTGGCCTCGGGCCACCGCCGTGGAGGGCGGAGACCCGGACACGCCGGACCGGCCCGGGCGCGCGGGCGGCCCGGTCGCGGAGGGCGCCGACGGACCGGCACCCGCCGTGTCCGGGGAGACCGACGGGCCGGCGTCCGGGGTGTCCGGGGAGAGCGACGGAGCGGCGTCCGGAGTGTCGGGGTACGGCGACGGGCCGGCGTCCGCCGTGTCCGGGCACGCCGACGAGCCGCCGTCCGGTGAGGCCGAAGGGCCCGCCCTCGCGCCGCCCGGGTCCGCGCTCGCGTACCGGCTCGTCGCCGGGGGCCGCCCGCTCGGCACGCTGGTGATCGGGCGCGGCGGCATCGACCGCTTCCCCGACGAGATCACCGGGCTCGTGGAGGACCTGGGACGGCGCGTCGCGCTGGCCATCGGGGCGGCCCGGCAGTACGCACGCCAGGCCACGATCAGCGCCGTGCTCCAGCGCGGCCTGCTGCCAGGCGCCGTCGCCGAGATCCCCGGCGTGCGCAGCGCCCTCGTCCACGAACCGTGCGACAAGGGCGGCCCCAGCGGCGACTTCTACGACCTCTTCCCGGCCGGCCACGGACGCTGGTGCTTCGCCGTCGGCGACGTCCAGGGCAAGGGCCCCGAGGCGGCCGTCGTCATCGGCCTGGTCCGCCCCTGGCTACGGCTGCTCGCCCGCGAGGGCTACCGCGTCGCCGACGTCCTCGACCGGCTCAACCAGCTCCTCCTCGACGACGCCACCGAGGCCGCGGACGCCGCCGCCCGCGCGCTGGTGGCGGCCGGGGCACGCCCCACCGCTCCCGGCGACGGCCCCCAGACCCGCTTCCTGTCCCTCCTCTACGGCGAGCTGGTGCCCTTCGACGGCGGCGTCCGCTGCACCCTCGCCTCCGCCGGCCACCCCCTGCCCCTGCTCCTCGACCCCGAGGGCGGTGTCCGGGCCGTCGCCCAGCCGCAGACGCTGCTCGGGGTCGTCGAGGACGCCGGGTACTCCGGCGAGACCTTCGAGATGTACTCCGGCGACACCCTGCTCTGCGTCACCGACGGGGTCACCGAGCGACGCTCCGGGTCCCGGCAGTTCGACGACGGCGACGGACTGGCCCGGGCGCTGGCGGGCTGCGCCGGGATGGAGGCCGGGGCGATAGCGGACCGGATCACCCGGCTCGTGCACGAGTTCGGGGCGCGGCCCCCGGCGGACGACATGGCCCTGCTGGTGCTCCAGGCGGAGTGAGGGCCAGGAAGGGGATCGCGCGCGGTGCGGGACAATGGAGCACATGCCTTCCGCACTCCCCGACGGCGAGCCCGTCCCCGCCGACGGCGCGCTGCCCGCGTCCGCGCTCGCCGGGGCGGCCGACCGCCCCCTCGGGTTCTACCTGCACGTCCCCTACTGCGCGACCCGCTGCGGCTACTGCGACTTCAACACCTACACCGCGACCGAGCTGCGCGGCACCGGGGGCGTGCTGGCCTCCCGCGACAACTACGCGGAGACCCTCGTCGACGAGATCCGGCTGGCCCGCAAGGTGCTCGGCGACGACCCCCGCCCGGTGCGCACGGTGTTCGTCGGCGGAGGCACGCCCACGCTGCTCGCCGCGGGCGACCTGGTGCGGATGCTCGGCGCGATCCGCGAGGAGTTCGGGCTGGCGCCGGACGCCGAGATCACGACGGAGGCCAACCCCGAGTCGGTCGACCCCGCCTACCTCGCCGAACTGCGGGCCGGCGGCTTCAACCGGATCTCCTTCGGCATGCAGAGCGCCCGGCAGCACGTGCTGAAGGTCCTCGACCGCACGCACACCCCCGGCCGGCCCGAGGCGTGCGTCGCCGAGGCGCGGGCGGCCGGGTTCGACCACGTCAACCTCGACCTGATCTACGGCACGCCGGGGGAGTCGGACGACGACTGGCGCGCCTCGCTGGACGCGGCGATCGGGGCGGGCCCCGACCATGTGAGCGCGTACGCGCTGATCGTCGAGGAGGGCACGCAGCTGGCCCGGCGGATCCGGCGGGGGGAGGTGCCGATGACGGACGACGACGTCCACGCCGACCGGTACCTCATCGCCGAGGAGATGATGTCGGCGGCGGGGTTCTCCTGGTACGAGGTGTCGAACTGGGCGACCTCGGAGGCGGGACGCTGTCTGCACAACGAGCTGTACTGGCGGGGCGCCGACTGGTGGGGGGCCGGGCCCGGGGCGCACTCGCATGTGGGCGGGGTGCGGTGGTGGAACGTGAAGCATCCGGGGGCGTATGCCGCTGCGCTGGCGGAGGGGAGGTCGCCGGGGGCGGGCCGCGAAATCCTGTCGGACGAGGACCGGCGGGTCGAGCGGATTCTGCTGGAGCTGCGGCTGCTGGACGGGGTGCCGTTGGAGTTGCTGCGGGCGGAGGGGCTTGCCGCTGCGCGGCGGGCGTTGTCGGACGGTCTGCTCCGTCCGGAGCCCTTCGCGGAGGGCCGCGCGGCCCTCACCCTGCGGGGACGCCTGTTGGCTGACGCCGTGGTCCGGGACCTGGTCGACTGACCGGAGTTGCCTCGCCCCCGCCGCCCCTTCCCGTCCCGACCCTGGGGGCAGTGCCCCCATACCCCCCTTGTCGGCCCTGGCGGGCCTCGTCCTCAAGCGCCGGACGGGCTGAGAATCAGCCCGTCCGGCGTTCGAGGACGGGTGTCACGACGGAGCCGTGACGAAGTCGATGAGCTCCTCCACCCTCCCCAGCAGCTGGGGCTCGAGATCCTTGTAGGAGTGGACGGAGTCCAGGATCCGGCGCCACGCCTCACCCGTGTTGGCGACCCGCCACCCCAGCGCCTCGCACACCCCCGTCTTCCAGTCCACCCCCCGCGGCACCCGAGGCCACGCCTCGATCCCCACCGACGCCGGCTTCACGGCCTCCCAGATGTCGATGTACGGATGCCCGACCACCAGCGCGTGCTCGCTCGTCACCGCCTGCGCGATCCGCCACTCCTTGGTGCCGGGCACCAGATGGTCCACCAGCACCCCCAGCCGCGCGTCCGGCCCGGGCGCGAAGGAGTCGACGATCGACGGGAGGTCGTCCACGCCCTCCAGGTACTCCACGACCACCCCCTCGATCCGCAGGTCGTCGCCCCACACCTTCTCGACCAGCTCGGCGTCGTGCCGGCCCTCGACGTAGATGCGCCCCGCGCGGGCGACGCGCGCCCGTGCGCCGGGGACGGCGACCGAGCCGGACGCCGTGCGGGTGGGGCGGGCCGGGCCGGAGGAGGGGCGGACCAGCGTGACCACGCGACCCTCCAGCAGGAACCCGCGCGGCTCCAGCGGGAACACCCGGTGCTTGCCGAAGCGGTCCTCCAGGGTCACGGTGCCGGCCTCGCAGCGGATCACGGCGCCGCAGAACCCGGTGCCGGGCTCCTCCACCACGAGGCCCGGCTCGGCCGGCACCTCGGGGACGGACTGCGGCTTCTTCCACGGAGGGGTCAGATCGGCGGAGTACTGGCGCATTCTGCCGACGATACGAGGAACACCGGTGCGGTGATCACTCCGACACGCCGAACCGGGCCGCCAGCGCGTCCCGTTGGGCCCGTACGAACGCCGCGTCGACCACCGCGCCGTGACCGGGGACGTACACCGCGTCCTCGCCGCCCAGCCGCAGCAGCCGGTCCAGCGCGGCCGGCCATCGGGACGGCACGGCGTCCGGACCCGCCTGCGGCTCGTCCGACTCCTCGACCAGGTCGCCGCAGAACACCACCTCCGGGTCGCCGGGCACCAGCACCGCCAGGTCGTACGCGGTGTGGCCGGGACCCACGTTCGCCAGCAGCGCCTGGCGGCCGCCGCCCAGGTCCAGCGTCCACTCGCCGGACACCGCGTGCCGGGGCGGGACCAGCGCCGCCACCGCCTCGTCGGCCGCCGCCGGGTCGAGACCCCAGCGCACCGCGTCCGCGCTCAGCTCCTCCCGTCCCCGCCCGGCGAGCGCCACGTCCAGACCGACCGCGCCGTACACCTCGGCGTCCGCGAATGCCGGCGCCCCGAGGACGTGGTCGAAGTGCGGATGGGTGAGCGCGAGATGCGTCACACGGCGGCCGGTCAGCTCCCGCGCCTCGGTCCGCAACCGCGCGCCCTCGGCGAGGGACGAGCCCGCGTCGACGGCCAGGACGCCGTCCGCGCCCACGACGATCCCCGCGGTGCAGTCCCACCCCGGCAGCCGGCGCCGCCCGACCCCCGGGGCCAGTTGCTCCCATCCCGACTCTTCCCAAGTCACGGTCATGACCGGGACGCTAGCGGGGACGACGTCACCCGGCACCACGGCGCGGACCGGCCTTGCCGACGTCGTACCCCCCGGCCGTACACTGGGCCGGGGAAGTCTGGCACTCGCGTGCGAAGAGTGCCAGAGTCGTTACCGGGCGGAAGCCAGCTGGAGGTGTGCGCGATGCTCAGTGAACGCAGGCTCCAGGTGTTGCGCGCGATCGTCCAGGACTACGTGGGCACCGAGGAGCCCGTGGGGTCGAAGGCCCTCACCGAGCGGCACAACCTCGGCGTCTCCCCGGCCACCGTGCGCAACGACATGGCGGCCCTGGAGGAGGAGGGCTTCATCGCCCAGCCGCACACCAGCGCCGGGCGCATCCCCACCGACAAGGGCTACCGGCTGTTCGTCGACAAGCTGGCCGGCGTCAAGCCGATGAGCCCGCCCGAGCGGCGGGCCATCCAGAACTTCCTCGAGGGCGCCGTCGACCTCGACGACGTCGTGGCCCGCACGGTGCGGCTGCTCGCGCAGCTCACCCGGCAGGTCGCCGTGGTGCAGTACCCCTCGCTGACCCGTTCGACGGTGCGGCACGTGGAGCTGCTGTCCCTCGCCCCGGCGCGGCTGATGCTGGTGCTGATCACCGACACCGGCCGGGTCGAGCAGCGCATGGTCGACTGCCCGGCGCCGTTCGGCGAGGCGTCCCTGGCCGACCTGCGGGCGCGGCTCAACAGCCGGGTCGCGGGCCGCCGGTTCACCGATGTGCCGAGTCTGGTGGAGGACCTCCCGGAAGCCTTCGAGGCCGACGACCGCGGTACGGTCTCCACGGTGCTCTCCACTCTCCTGGAGACGCTCGTCGAGGAGAACGAGGAGCGGCTGATGATCGGCGGTACCGCCAACCTCACCCGCTTCGGCCACGACTTCCCCCTCACGATCCGGCCCGTCCTTGAGGCGCTGGAGGAGCAGGTCGTGCTCCTCAAGCTGCTCGGCGAGGCGAAGGATCCGGGTGTGACCGTACGGATCGGTCACGAGAACGCCCACGAAGGACTCAACTCCACGTCCGTCGTGTCGGTCGGCTACGGTTCGGGCGGCGAGGCTGTCGCCAAGCTCGGCGTGGTCGGACCGACCCGCATGGACTACCCCGGAACGATGGGAGCGGTACGCGCAGTGGCACGGTACGTCGGACAGATCCTGGCGGAGTCATAGGTGGCCACGGACTACTACGCCGTACTCGGCGTACGCCGCGACGCGTCGCAGGAAGAGATCAAGAAGGCCTTCCGGCGGCTCGCCCGCGAGCTGCATCCGGACGTCAATCCGGATCCGAAGACCCAGGAGCGGTTCAAGGAGATCAACGCCGCCTACGAGGTGCTGTCGGACCCGCAGAAGAAGCAGGTCTACGACCTCGGCGGCGATCCGCTCTCGCAGTCCGGCGGCGCCGGCGGCGCGGGCGGCTTCGGGGCCGGGGGCTTCGGCAACTTCTCCGACATCATGGACGCGTTCTTCGGCACGGCGTCGCAGCGCGGACCGCGCTCGCGCACCCGCCGCGGCCAGGACGCGATGATCCGGATCGAGGTGGAGCTGGACGAGGCCGCCTTCGGCACGACCAAGGACATCCAGGTCGACACGGCCGTCGTCTGCACCACGTGCAGCGGCGAGGGCGCGGCGCCCGGCACCACCGCGCAGACCTGCGACATGTGCCGCGGCCGCGGTGAGGTCTCGCAGGTCACCCGGTCCTTCCTGGGCCAGGTCATGACCTCGCGCCCCTGCCCCCAGTGCCAGGGCTTCGGCACGGTCGTGCCCACGCCCTGCCCGGAGTGCGCGGGCGACGGCCGGGTCCGCTCCCGCCGCACGCTCACGGTCAAGATCCCGGCCGGTGTCGACAACGGCACGCGGATCCAGCTGGCGGGCGAGGGCGAGGTCGGCCCCGGCGGCGGTCCCGCCGGCGACCTGTACGTGGAGATCCACGAGCTGCCCCACCCGACGTTCCAGCGGCGCGGGGACGACCTGCACTGCACGGTCACCATCCCGATGACCGCGGCGGCGCTCGGCACCAAGGTGCCGCTGGAGACGCTGGACGGCATGGAGGAGGTCGACATCCGGCCCGGCACCCAGTCCGGCCAGTCGATCCCGCTGCACGGCCGGGGCGTCACGCACCTGCGCGGCGGCGGCCGGGGCGACCTCATCGTGCACGTCGAGGTGCAGACCCCGACCAAGCTGGACCCGGAGCAGGAGCGCCTCCTCCGCGAACTGGCCAAGCTGCGCGGCGAGGAACGGCCCACGGGGCAGTTCCAGCCGGGGCAGCAGGGGCTGTTCTCGCGGTTGAAGGACGCGTTCAACGGGCGTTGATCCCGTCCCGCGCGAGGGGGCGCCGGCGTGGTCGGCGGCCCGGTGAAAAGTGGCTTATGCCAAGGGGAAGGGCCAATTCGGAGTTGGTCGGGGGACGTGACAACATGCGGTCATGTCCTCCGTACTGACCGATCTCTTCCCGCACCCGATCGTGCAGGCGCCCATGGCGGGCGGCGTATCGGTGCCGCAGCTCGCCGCCGCCGTGTCCGACGCGGGCGGGCTCGGTTTCCTGGCCGCCGGGTACAAGACCGCGGACGGGATGTACCAGGAGATCAAGCAGTTGCGGGGACTCACCTCCCGCCCCTTCGGCGTCAACCTCTTCCTGCCCCAGCCCGAGACGGCCGACCCGGCCGCCGTCGACGTCTACGCCCACCAGCTGGCCGGCGAGGCCTCCTGGTACGAGACCGAGCTGGGCGACCCCGAGAGCGGCCGCGACGACGGCTACGACGCCAAGCTCGCCGTGCTGCTCGACAACCCCGTGCCGGTCGTGTCGTTCCACTTCGGCGTGCCGGCCCGCGAGGTGATCGACTCGCTGCACCGCGTCGGCACCCTCACCTTCGTCACCGCGACGACCGCCGAGGAGGCACGCGCCGTGGAACGGGCCGGCGCCGACGTGGTGATCGCCCAGGGCGTCGAGGCCGGGGGCCACCAGGGCACCCACCGGGACGTCCCCGAGACGGACGGCAGCGGCGTCGGACTGCTGTCCCTGGTCGCCCAGGTCCGCGAGTCCGTCGGCATCCCGATCGTCGCCGCCGGCGGCATCATGCGCGGCGGCCAGATCGCCGCCGTCCTCGCCGCCGGCGCGAGCGCGGCGCAGCTGGGCACCGCCTTCGTCACCGCCCATGAGTCCGGCGCGCACGCCCTGCACAAGCAGGCCCTCACCAACCCCCTCTTCGTCCGCACCGAGCTGACCCGCGCCTTCACGGGCCGCCCGGCGCGCGCCCTGGTCAACCGCTTCCTGCGCGAGCACGGGCCGTACGCGCCCGCCGCGTACCCGGAGGTCCACCACCTCACCGCGCCGCTGCGCAAGGCCGCCGCGAAGGCCGGGGACGCACAGGGCCTCGCGCTGTGGGCGGGACAGGGGCACCGGATGGCCCGCGAGCTGCCCGCCGGACAGCTGGTGGAGGTCCTGGTCGCCGAACTGGCCGCCGCCCGGACAGCGTTGTCGGCCGGAGGTGCCCGATGACCGCCCCCGTCTTCGTCGTCGACGACTTCGACACGCACGGCACCGGCCGCTACGTCCTCGAAGGCCCCGAGGGCCGGCACGCCGTCGCCGTGAAGCGGCTGCGGGCCGGCGAGGAGGTCGTCCTCACCGACGGCGCGGGCCGCTGGGCCGCCGGCGAGGTGGACGGCACCGAGGGCAAGGACCGGCTGATCGTCCGGCTCGGCGAGGTCGTCGAGGAGCCGGTGGAGACGCCCCGGCTGACCGTCGTGCAGGCGCTGCCCAAGGGCGACCGGGGCGAGCTGGCCGTGGAGACCATGACCGAGGTCGGCGTCGACGCGATCGTGCCGTGGTCCGCCTCGCGCTGCATCACGCAGTGGAAGGGCGAGCGGGGCGCCAAGTCCCTCGCCAAGTGGCGGGCCACCGCCCGGGAGGCGGGCAAGCAGTCCCGCCGGGTGCGGTTCCCGGAGGTCGCTGACGCGGCGACGAGCAAGCAGGTTGCCTCACTTCTCGCCGAAGCGCGGTTCGCGGCGGTGCTGCACGAATCCGGAACGGAGCCGTTGGCCTCGGTCCCGTTGCCGGACACGGGGGACGTCGTGCTGGTCGTCGGACCCGAAGGCGGGGTGTCACCCGAGGAGCTGGCGCTGTTCGAGAGCGTCGGGGCGCGGGCGTACCGCCTGGGGCGGAGTGTGCTGCGGACGTCCACGGCGGGAACCGCCGCGGCGGCGCTGCTGCTCGGCCGTACCGGCCGCTGGTCCTGAGGCCGGAGGGCTCCGTCGCGGACCCCGCTCCCCGAACGCCGGAGGGGCTTGTCGAGGCACACGTGGCCCAATGCGCCCTACCGCCGCGCGAGCGGCAGTGGCACGCTGCCCTGCATGGGGGCGATGACGAGGTTCCCGCGGGGAACACGAGGGCGGCGGCTCGCACTTGCCGCCGGTTTCGCCGTGGCCGCGGTCACCGGCGTGACCGCGTGCGAAGGCGGCAGCCTCAGCTCCGCCGCCGTGGCGATCACCACCGACGGGACCGTGACCAAGGAGCTCAACCGCCAGAAGGACAAGGTCCGCTGGCTCACCTGCACCGCGTCCTTCGGGGACCGGGACAGGTCCGCGTCGCCGGCGTCTCAGGAGACCGCCGCCTCGGTCGACTGCGAGGGCGAGACCGAGGGCGGCAAGGAGATCACCGTCACCGGACGGGTCACCCACGCCGTCAACAACGCCTGCGTTCGTGGGGACATCACCGCGAAGGTGGACGGCCGGCAGGTGTTCCGCGTCGAGGGACTGGGCGACTGCGACTCCAAGAGCCCGCCGCGCGTGGGCGAACCGACGCAGCGGGGCCCCCGGCCCACCGTCACCGTGACCGTCACCACCACGGTGTGGTGCGACCAGTACCCGTCCTGTCGCCCCGTCGAGGGCAAGTGATCGGAACCTCTGGCCGGACCGCACGCGCGCCCATAGGGTGACCGGGTGACACAGCCTGCATCGGTCGCATCCAGCGCATACCTCCGTTTTCCGCATCTGCGCGGCGAGTTGGTCGCCTTCACCGCCGAGGACGACGTGTGGCTCGCCCCGCTCGACGGCGGCCGCGCCTGGCGGGTCAGCGCGGACAACGTGCCGGTGAACCATCCCCGGATCTCCCCGGACGGCACCACCGTCGCCTGGACCTCCACCCGCGACGGCGCGCCCGAGGTGCACGTCGCCCCCGTCGACGGCGGCCCCGCCCGGCGGCTCACCCACTGGGGCAGCATGAAGACCCAGGTCCGCGGCTGGACCGCGGACGGCCGGGTCCTCGTGCTGAGCACGCATGGCCAGGCCGGCCTGCGCCGCACCTGGGCGCGCGCCGTGCCGCTCGACGGCGGACCCGCCGAGACGCTTCCGTACGGGCCGGTCGGCGAGGTCGCCGCGGGCCCGCACACGGTGCTGCTGTCCGCGACGATGGGCCGCGAGGCCGCCGCCTGGAAGCGGTACCGGGGCGGCACCGCGGGCAAGCTGTGGATCGACCGGGAGGGCGACGGCGAGTTCGTCCGGCTGCACGCGGACCTCGACGGGAACATCGAGTACCCGCTGTGGGCGGGGGACAGGATCGCTTTCCTCTCCGACCACGAGGGCACGGGCGCGCTGTACTCCTCCCTCGCCGACGGCTCCGACCTGCGCCGCCACACCCCGCTCGGGGGCACCTCCCGCTCGAGCGAAGCCGAGAGTGGGGGAGGGTTCTACGCCCGTCACGCCGCCACCGACGGCACCCGGGTCGTCTGGTCCGGTGCCGGCGAGCTGTGGATCCTCGACGACCTCGACACCGCCGAGCCGCGCCGCCTCGACGTCCGGCTCGGCGGGCAGCGCGTCGACCTCCAGCCGTTCCCGGTGAACGCGGCCCGCTGGTTCGGCTCCGCGTCCCCCGACCACACCGCGCGCGGCAGCGCCGTCTGCGTACGCGGCACCGTGCACTGGGTCACCCACCGCTCCGGACCCGCCCGTGCGCTCGCCGCCACCCCGGGCGTCCGCGCCCGGCGCCCGCGCACCTTCCGCGCGGACGGCGAGGAATGGGTGGTGTGGGTGACGGACGCCGAGGGCGACG
Source organism: Streptomyces werraensis (assembly GCA_014656175.1). Lineage (GTDB taxonomy): Bacteria > Actinomycetota > Actinomycetes > Streptomycetales > Streptomycetaceae > Streptomyces > Streptomyces werraensis. The sequence continues at coordinate 648,639 of BNBX01000001.1, read as the reverse complement.
ACGCCCTGGAGTTCGCCCCCGCCACCGGACCGGCCCCCGGCGCCACCCCGCGCCGGCTGGCCGCCGGACAGCTCGGCAGGGTCGTGGGCCTGGCGATGGCGCCCGACGGCAGCCGCGCCGCGATCGCCTCGCACGACGGCCGCGTCCTGCTCGTCGAGCGGGAGACCGGCGAGGTCCGCGAGGTCGACCGCAGCGAGGACGGCGACGTCTCCGGGCTGGTCTTCTCGCCCGACTCCACCTGGCTCGCCTGGTCCCACCCCGGCCCGCGCCCGCTCAGCCAGATCAAGCTCGCCAACACCACCGACCTGTCGGTCACCGAGGCGACCCCGCTGCGCTTCCAGGACTACGCGCCCGCCTTCACCCTCGACGGCAAGCACCTCGCGTTCCTGTCCACCCGCTCCTTCGACCCGGTCTACGACGAGCACGTCTTCGACCTGGCCTTCGTCGAGGGCGCACGGCCGTACCTGATCACGCTGGCGGCGGCCACCCCGTCGCCGTTCGGGCCGCAGCGGCACGGCCGTCCCTTCGAGACCCCCGACCGGGACGAGACCCCCGACAGCGAGGGCACCCCCACCACCCGCATCGACCTCGACGGGCTCGCCGACCGCATCGTGCCGTTCCCGGTCGAGGCCGCCCGCTACAGCAACCTGCGCGCAGCCAAGGACGGCGTGCTGTGGCTGCGCCACCCGGTGCGCGGCGTGCTCGGGGCGTCCCGGGCCACGCCCGACGACCCGGACCCCAAGACCGACCTGGAGCGCTACGACCTCGCCCAGCAGCGGATCGAGCACCTCGCCGTGGACGCCGACCACTTCGAGGTCAGCGGCGACGGCAAGCGGGTGCTGCTGTGGACCGACGGGCGCCTCAAGGTCGTGCCCAGCGACCGGCGCGCCTCCTCCGACGACGACAGCGACAGCAACATCACCGTCGACCTGGCGCGGGTGCGGCAGTTCGTCGACCCGTCCGCCGAGTGGCGGCAGATGTTCGAGGAGAACGGCCGCATCATGCGGGACAACTTCTGGCGTCCCGACATGAGCGGCGTCGACTGGGACGGGGTGCTGGACCGCTACCGGCCCGTCCTGGACCGGCTGGCCACCCACGACGACCTGGTGGACCTGCTGTGGGAGGTGCACGGCGAACTCGGCACCTCGCACGCCTACGTCACCCCGCGCGGCGGCTTCGGCGGCGGAGCCCGGCAGGGACTCCTCGGCGCGGACATCTCCCGGCACGAGGACGGCAGCTGGCGGGTGGACCGCATCCTGCCCGCCGAGACCTCCGACCCGGAGGCCCGCTCCCCGCTCGCCGCGCCCGGCGTGGCGATCCGTCCCGGCGACGCGATCGTCGCCGTCGCCGGACAGCCCGTCGACCCGGTCACCGGTCCCGCGCCGCTGCTGGTGGGCACGGCCGGCAAACCCGTCGAGCTGACCGTGTCACCGGCCGGCGGGGGCGAGCCGCGGCACGCCGTCGTCGTCCCGCTCGCCGACGAGGAGCCGCTGCGCTACCACGCCTGGGTCGCCGACCGGCGGGCGTACGTGCTGGAGAAGTCCGGCGGCCGGCTCGGCTACATCCACGTCCCCGACATGCAGGCGCCCGGCTGGGCGCAGATCCACCGCGACCTGCGCGTGGAGGTGCTGCGCGAGGGCCTGGTCGTGGACGTGCGGGAGAACCGCGGCGGCCACACCTCGCAGCTCGTGGTGGAGAAGCTGGCCCGGCGGATCGTCGGCTGGGACCTGCCGCGCGGGATGCGCGCGGAGAGCTACCCGCGCGACGCGCCCCGGGGACCCGTCGTCGCCGTCGCCAACGAGTTCTCCGGATCCGACGGGGACATCGTCAACGCGGCGATCAAGGCGCTCGGCATCGGCCCCGTCGTCGGCACCCGCACCTGGGGCGGCGTCATCGGCATCGACAGCCGCTACCGGCTCGTCGACGGCACGCTGGTCACCCAGCCCAAGTACGCCTTCTGGCTGGAGGGCTACGGCTGGGACGTCGAGAACCACGGCGTCGACCCGGACATCGAGGTCGTCCAGCGCCCGCAGGACTACGCGGCCGGGCGGGACGTCCAGCTCGACGAGGCGGTGCGGCTGGCGCTGGAGGCGCTGGAGGAGACCCCGGCGAAGGTGCCGCCGCAGCTGTCGTGACCCCACCCGTGCGGCACGACGGGCCGGGGCCGGGTCGGTAGCATGCCCCTGTAGTGATCGCCGGGCCGAGGAGGGCGTATGGCAGGGGAACCGCAGGACGACTGTCTGTTCTGCAAGATCGTCGCGGGCAGCATCCCGGCGACGATCGTGCGGGAGACGGACACGACCGTCGCGTTCCGTGACATCAACCCCCAGGCGCCCACCCATGTCCTGGTGATCCCGAAGGCGCACCACAGGGACGCCGCGGCCCTCGCCGCCGCGGCGCCGGGGCTCGCCGCGGACGTGCTGCGCGAGACGCAGGCCGTCGCGGACCAGGAGAAGCTGGAGAGCTACCGCATCGTGTTCAACACGGGCAGCGGCGCCGGCCAGACCGTGTGGCACGCGCACGCCCACGTGCTGGGCGGGCGCGGTCTCGAGTGGCCCCCCGGCTAGGCCGCGTTGTCCGTCCGTGAACTGGTGGTGCTCGGCACCGCCAGCCAGGTCCCGACCCGGCACCGCAACCACAACGGCTACCTGCTGCGCTGGGACGGCGAGGGCTTCCTCTTCGACCCCGGCGAGGGCACCCAGCGGCAGATGCTGCGCGCCGGGGTCGCCGCGCACGACATCAACCGGATCTGCGTCACCCACTTCCACGGCGACCACTCGCTGGGGCTCGCCGGGGTGATCCAGCGGATCAACCTCGACAAGGTGCCGCACCCGGTGAGCGCGCACTACCCGCGCTCCGGGCAGCGGTTCTTCGACCGGCTCCGGTACGCGACCGCCTACCGCGAGACCGTCGCCCTCCTCGAGGCCCCCGTCGACACCGACGGCCCGCTCGTGCGCACCCCCGGCTACACGCTGGAGGCGCGCCGGCTCTCCCACCCCGTCGAGGCGTACGGCTACCGGATCGTCGAACCCGACGGCCGCCGCATGCTGCCCGACCGGCTCGCCGCGCACGGCGTCAAGGGGCCGGACGTCGGCCGCCTCCAGCGCGAGGGTTCCTTGAACGGCGTCGCCCTGGAGGACGTCAGCGAGGTCCGGCGCGGACAGCGGTTCGCGTTCGTCATGGACACCCGCCTGTGCGACGGCGTGTACGCGCTGGCCGAGGGCTGCGACATGCTGGTGATCGAGTCGACGTTCCTCGACGAGGACGAGTCCCTGGCGGTCGAGTTCGGCCACCTGACGGCGGGTCAGGCGGCAGGGGTCGCCCGCGAGGCGGGCGTCCGCCACCTTGTCCTGACCCACTTCAGCCAGCGCTACACGGACCCGGCGGAGTTCGAACGCCAGGCGCGCGCGGCGGGCTACGAGGGCGACCTGACGGTGGCGAGGGACCTGGACCGCATCCAGCTACCGAAGCGGCGCGCATAGCTGCCCGGCCGGCACGGGTGGGCGCACCTCCGCGTCGCCGGGTGCGGGTGGTCTGTGGCTGGTCGCGCAGTTCCCCGCGCCCCTGTAGGGCGCAGTTCCCCGCGCCCCTGTAGGGCGCTGTGGCCTGTGGGCAGGCGCGTTCCCGCTGCGGGCAGGTCCGGAGCGTCGGGTGCGGGTGGTCTGTGGCTGGTCGCGCAGTTCCCCGCGCCCCTCAAGCGCGCCCGTGGGCGCGGCGGCGCCTTTCAGCCGGCCGTGGCTGTCCCCGCGTGCCTCACATGCCACCCGGCGCCCGAGTGGCCGCCGCCGTGTCGTACGCGCCCCGCGCGGGCACCGCCGCCCCGTCGAGGGCGATCTCGACGACCGGCTGCTCCGGAGCGCCGACCTCCGGCACCACCCCGGACGGAGTCCCCGTCGTCGCGGCGACGACAGCGGCAGGATGTCCGCCCCGCCTCCGCACAGCCCCCGGCAGCAGCGGCCGCCCGCCCGTGTGCAGCGCGACCCCGGTCATCGGCACCGCGACGAGCAGCAGCCCCACCGCGAGCACCGCCCCCATCACCGGGAACCCGGCCTGCGCCGACAGCACGCTTCCGGTGAGCGGCCCCGCAGCCGTACCCAGTGACGACGCCGATCCCACCAGCACGGCCCACCGCCCCCGCGGGTCCAGCGACGCGGCCAGCCCGATCAGATACGACAGCACCACCGGGTAGAACGTGTTCCAGGCGATCTCCCCGAAGGCGAAACTCCCCAGCCCCGTCGCGGAAGCGCTCAGCGCGATGCAGCAAGCGATGACGACGGTCCCGCCCCCGATGGGCAGCGCCCGCCCCAGCCGCGAGCCGAGCGCCCCCGCGGCCAGCACGCCCAGCAGCCCCGCGCCCAGCGCGACCGCGAAGACCACGCCCACGGTCGGCTCGGACAGATGCGCCTGGCCGACGCCGATACGTCCGCTGACCCCCCACAGCGCGTTCTGTGCGAGCGACCACAGCAGCATCGCCCCGGCCAGCACCATGCCCGAACGCCGGTGCGGCAGCCGCCCCGTGGCGAAGCCGTCGGCCTCCGCCGACTCGGCCGCGGCCTGCCCTGCCGTGCCTCCGGGCAGCCGCGAGGTCAGCGGCCACACCGCGAGCGCGGTGAGGGCGATGGCGGCGAGGGTGAGCCCGTGCCCGGGCAGGTGCGGCACGGTCAGATAGACCGCGCCGGCCAGCGCGGACACGCTCAGCAGGCCCAGGGTGGACGCCCGGTGGGGGTCCTTCTCCGCGGCGATCCGGGTCGCCGCGACCGTGGTGGCCGTGCCCGACCCGAACCCGCCGACGACGGCGCCGGCGACGACGGCCGGGACGGAGGTGGTGAGGGCGGCCCCGCCGTACCCGACGGCGGCGAGGACGAGACCCAGCCGGGCCAGGGTGCGCGCTCCGGTCCGCTCGACCTGGGAGGCCAGCAAGAACCCGGCCGTGGCCGAGCTGAGCAGCAACAGGCTGCCGACGCCGCCCGCCTGGGTGGGCGTCAGATCCAGGCCTCGTTCCAGCCGCCCGACGGTGGTCGGCAGCAGATACGGGGCGAGGTACCCGGCCGTGAAAAGGGCGACGAGGGGCCAGGGGGTGGTGCGAGGGGCGTACACGGGCGTTCCCAGGGCGTGCGAAAGGGACGGTGTGAAAAAGAGGCGGTGGGGGCGACGACCGTCGACGGACGAGAACGCGCGGGCAATTTGTATCAAGCGTGTAGGGCGCAACGGGAGTGAGAAAGGTGTGATCTGGATCACTTGCGTGTTTGGGTGTCGGAAGGGTTGGGTAGCAGCGCGCTTTTTGCCTCCGAGACATCGTCAGTCGCGCCATTGACGCCCCCGGTTCACCCCTCTAGCCTTCGTTCTCATACATGGACGCCGTCCATATAGGGGGATGAACCCACTGATCCGTCCGCCCGTGACCTCACCGGCCTCAGGACCCCGCTCGACGCCGGACCCGACCTCGTAGGAGCCGCCCTGTGACCGCTACCCCCTCCCGCGACCTGACCGTCACCGAGGTCCGCCTCACCCCGGTCCTGGTCGCCGACCCGCCCCTGCTGAACACCCAGGGCGTGCACCAGCCGTACACCCCCCGGCTGATCGTGGAGGTGGTGACCGCCGACGGGATCTCCGGGCTCGGCGAGACGTACGGCGACACCAAGTACCTGGAGCTGGCCCGCCCGCTCGCCGACCGGCTGGTCGGACACCGCGTCGACGACCTGAACCGGCTGTTCGCCGGGGCCGACGAGGTCGCCGTCGACGCCGCCCGGGTCTCCGGGCAGGTCGACGTCGGCGGGCTGCGCGGCGTGCAGACCGCCGGCAAGCTGCGGCTGTCCGTGCTCTCCGCCCTGGAGGTCGCCTGCCTCGACGCCCTCGGCAAGAGCCTCGGCCTGCCCGTGCACGCCCTGCTGGGCGGCAAGGTGCGCGACGCCGTCGAGTACAGCGCGTACCTGTTCTACAAGTGGGCCGAGCACCCCGAGGGGGTGCCGGCGGAGAAGGACGACTGGGGCGCGGCCGTCGACCCGGCGGGCGTGGTGGAGCAGGCCCGCCGCTTCACGGAGCGGTACGGCTTCACGTCGTTCAAGCTCAAGGGCGGAGTCTTCCCGCCCGAGGAGGAGATCGCCGCCGTCCGCGCCCTCGCCGCCGCCTTCCCCGGCCACCCGCTGCGCCTCGATCCCAACGGCGCCTGGTCCGTGGAGACCTCGCTGAAGGTCGCCGAGGAGCTCGGGGACGTCCTGGAGTACCTGGAGGACCCCGCGCTCGGCACGCCCGCCATGGCGGAGGTGGCCGCCGGCACCGACGTGCCGCTCGCGACGAACATGTGCGTGACGACGTTCGCCGAGATCGAGGAGGCGTTCACCCGGGACGCCGTGCAGGTGGTGCTCTCCGACCACCACTACTGGGGCGGCCTGCGCAACACCCAGCACCTCGCGGCGATCTGCCGCACCTTCGGCGTGGGCGTCTCCATGCACTCCAACACCCACCTCGGCATCAGCCTCGCCGCGATGACGCACGTGGCGTCCACCGTGCCCGACCTGCACCACGCCTGCGACTCCCACTACCCCTGGCAGTCCGAGGACGTCCTCACCGAGCGGATGACGTTCGAGGACGGCACGGTCCGGGTGTCCGACGCGCCGGGCCTGGGCGTGGAACTCGACCGCGACCGGCTGGCGTTCCTGCACCGGCGGTGGCTGGACGACGACGGCGCGCTGCGCGACCGCGACGACGCGGCCGCCATGCGGATCGCCGATCCCGACTGGGTCCGGCCGGCCGTGCCCCGCTGGTGAGCGGTCCGGGACACGGCGCGGCCTGACGGCCGCCTCCCTGTCGGCGGTGTGGTGCACACTGGCTGAAACCGCACCACGTCAGGGAGCGCACCGTGATGGCGTCCACCGGGAAGAGGAACGGCAGACGAGCCGGGAAGGAACCCGTCGCGGGACCGCCCTGCCCGGCCCAGATCGACCCGCTGGCCGCCCTGCGCGGCCCGGGCGACCCGGCCTGCGACGTCTACCTGACCGGCACCGTGTTCCTCGACATCGTCTTCACCGGGCTCGACTCCGCCCCCGTGCGCGGCACCGAGTCCTGGGCGCGCGGCATGGGGTCGAGCCCCGGCGGCGTGGCCAACATGGCCACCGCCCTGGCCCGGCTCGGCCTGCGCACGTCCCTCGCGGCGGCCTTCGGCGACGACCACTACGGCGAGTACTGCTGGGACGCGCTGGAGCAGGGCGAGGGCATCGACCTCTCCCCGTCCCGCACGGTCCCCGGCTGGCACTCCCCGGTCACCGTCTCCATGGCGTACGAGGGCGAGCGCACGATGGTCTCCCACGGCCACGAACCGCCCCCCGAGGAGCCGGCCCCCGACTGCCCGCCCCCCGCCCGGGCCGCCGTCGCCTCCCTCACCCCCGGCCGCAGCGCCCCCTGGATCGCCCAGGCCGCCCGCAAGGGCACCCGGATCTTCGGGGACGTCGGCTGGGACGACACCGGGGCGTGGGATCTGGCGGGCCTGCACGACCTGCGGTACTGCGAGGCGTTCCTGCCGAACGCGGCGGAGGCCATGCGCTACACCGGCACGGACACCCCGCGCGCCGCCGCCCACGCCCTCGCCGAGCACGTGCCGGTCGTCGTGGTCACGCTGGGCGCGGAGGGCGCGTACGCGGTGGACCGGAGGACGGGGGAGACCGCGTCGGTCCCGGCGATCGAGGTGGAGGCGCTGGACCCGACCGGGGCGGGGGACGTGTTCGTCGCCGGCTTCGTCACCGGCTCGCTGGCGGGCTGGCCGCTGGCCGACCGGCTCGCCTTCGCCGGACTCACGGCCGCGCTGTCCGTCCAGGAGTTCGGCGGCTCGCTGTCCGCACCGGGCTGGGCGGAGATCGCCGCCTGGTGGCGCCGGGTGCAGTCGGTGCGGGAGCAGGAGCCCACCGCGTTGCGCCGGTACGGCTTCCTGGCCGGGCTGGTACCGGAGGAGGCGGTGCGGCCCTGGCCGCTGCGGCGGGCCGTCCCGACGATCGGGTTCCGCCGCTCGGCGTGATCCGGCGCAGGCGGGAGGCGTGAGCCCGCGCAGGCGGGGAGGCGTGCGACGGCGCACCGGGGGAAGAGAAGCGAGCGGGGTCGGCCGCCCGGTCGGATAAAAGGTCTACGGGCTTGTCACCCCGCCGTCGTACCCTGGGAGTCGCGAGGCCGCCCTCAGCTGCGCGGCCGTGACGAGGAGGAACCGCAGGCCTCAGAGCCGGCCCATGACTCAGACACCCACAGCTCACACCCCCGCGCAGGGGCAGGCGAGAGTGCAGTTCACCGTCCCCGCCCAGCACCCCATGGTGACCGTGCTGGGGTCGGGCGACTCGCTCCTGCGTGTGATCGAGAAGGCCTTCCCGGGGGCCGACATCCACGTCCGGGGCAACGAGATCAGCGCGGTCGGCGACGCCACGGAGGTGGCCCTGATCTCGCGCGTGTTCGACGAGATGATGCTGGTGCTCCGCACCGGGCAGCCGATGACGGAGGACGCAGTGGAACGCTCGATCGCCATGCTCAAGGCGAGCGAGAACGGGGAGAGCGACGGCCAGGAGACCCCGGCCCAGGTGCTCACGCAGAACATCCTGTCCTCGCGCGGCCGCACGATCCGCCCCAAGACGCTCAACCAGAAGCGCTACGTGGACGCGATCGACAAGCACACCATCGTCTTCGGCATCGGCCCCGCCGGCACCGGCAAGACCTACCTGGCCATGGCCAAGGCGGTGCAGGCCCTGCAGTCCAAGCAGGTCAACCGCATCATCCTGACCCGGCCTGCGGTCGAGGCGGGCGAGCGGCTGGGCTTCCTGCCGGGCACGCTCTACGAGAAGATCGACCCGTACCTGCGCCCGCTGTACGACGCGCTGCACGACATGCTCGACCCCGACTCGATCCCCCGGCTGATGGCCGCGGGCACGATCGAGGTCGCGCCGCTGGCGTACATGCGCGGCCGCACGCTCAACGACGCGTTCATCATCCTGGACGAGGCCCAGAACACGAGCCCCGAGCAGATGAAGATGTTCCTCACCCGCCTCGGCTTCGACTCGAAGATCGTGATCACGGGTGACGTGACGCAGGTGGACCTGCCCGACGGCACCAAGTCCGGTCTGCGCCAGGTCCAGGACATCCTGGAGGGCGTGGACGACGTGCACTTCTCCCGGCTGTCGTCCCACGACGTCGTCCGGCACAAGCTGGTGGGCCGTATCGTCGACGCGTACGAGAAGTACGACAGCCAGCACGGCACCGAGAACGGCACCCACAAGGGCGGCCGCGGCCGGTCCGGGCACAAGGGGAAGTAGACCGAGCACCAGATGTCGATCGACGTCAACAACGAGTCCGGCACCGAGGTCGACGAGCAGGCGATCCTCGACATCGCCCGCTACGCACTGGCCCGGATGCGCATCCACCCGCTCTCCGACCTCTCGGTGATCGTGGTGGACGCGGGCGCCATGGAGCAGCTGCACATCCAGTGGATGGACCTGCCCGGGCCCACGGACGTCATGTCGTTCCCCATGGACGAGCTGCGGCCCCCGTCCAAGGACGACGAGGAGCCCCCGCAGGGGCTCCTCGGCGACATCGTGCTCTGCCCCGAGGTCGCCGCCAGGCAGGGCGCCGAGGCGCCCACGCGGCACACCATGGACGAGGAGCTGCAGCTGCTCACCGTCCACGGCGTGCTGCACCTGCTCGGCTACGACCACGAGGAACCGGACGAGAAGGCCGAGATGTTCGGCCTCCAGGCGGCCATCGTGGACGGCTGGCGCGCGGAGAAGGGCCTCACCGGCCCCTCTCCGGCCCCGACCGTGTCATGAGCGCCCAGCTCGTCCTGGGGGCGCTCGCGCTCGTCGTCGTCGCCTGGCTCGCCGCCTGCGCGGAGGCCGGCATCGCGCGCGTCTCCAGCTTCCGCGCCGAGGAGGCCGTACGCTCCGGCCGCCGCGGCAGCGCCAAGCTCGCGCAGATCGCCGCGGACCCCACCCGCTACCTCAACGTGGCGCTGCTGGTCCGCGTCACCTGCGAGATGTCCGCCGCCTCGCTGATCACCTACGGCAGCGTCCGCGAGTTCGACGGCACGGCCGAGGCGCTGCTGATCGCCATCGCCGTCATGGTCCTCGTGTCGTACGTCGCCGTCGGCGTCTCCCCGCGCACCATCGGCCGTCAGCACCCGCTGAACACGGCCACGGTCGCCGCGTACGTGCTGGTGCCGCTGGCGCGGATCATGGGCCCGATCCCCTCGCTGCTGATCCTCATCGGCAACGCCCTCACCCCCGGCAAGGGCTTCCGGCACGGGCCCTTCGCCTCCGAGGCGGAGCTGCGCGCCCTGGTGGACCTCGCGGAGGCGGAGTCGCTGATCGAGGACGAGGAGCGCCGCATGGTGCACTCCGTCTTCGAACTGGGCGACACGCTGGTGCGGGAGGTCATGGTGCCGCGCACCGACCTCGTGGTCATCGAGCGGTACAAGACCATCCGGCAGGCCCTCACGCTCGCCCTGCGCTCCGGGTTCTCCCGCATCCCGGTGACCGGCGAGAGCGAGGACGACATAGTCGGGATCGTCTATCTGAAGGACCTGGCCCGCAAGACGCACATCAGCAGGGACGCGGAGAACGACCTGGTGTCGACGGCGATGCGGCCCGTGTTCTTCGTGCCCGACACCAAGAACGCCGGCGACCTGCTGCGCGAGATGCAGAAGGAGCGCAACCACGTCGCCGTCGCCGTCGACGAGTACGGCGGCACCGCGGGCATCGTCACCATCGAGGACATCCTCGAGGAGATCGTCGGCGAGATCACCGACGAGTACGACCGCGAACTGCCCCCGGTCGAGGACCTGGGCGAGGGTCGCCACCGCGTCACCGCCCGCCTCGACATCACGGACCTGGGCGAGCTGTACGGGCTGGAGGAGTTCGACGACGAGGACGTGGAGACCGTCGGCGGGCTGCTCGCCAAGCGGCTGGGCCGGGTGCCGATCGCGGGCGCGTCCTCGGTCGTCGAACTTCCGGACGGCCGTGAGCTGCGGCTGACGGCGGAGGCCGCGGCCGGACGCCGGAACAAGATCGTGACGGTGCTGGTGGAGCCGGTGGGCCCGGCGAAGCCCCCGGCCGGCGAGGAGGCGGTGGAGGAGTGACCCCGGCGCGGCTGCGCACGCTCTGCCTGTCCTTCAACGCGGCGGTGGAGGAATTCCCCTTCAACCCGGAGACCTCGGTCTTCAAGGTGCTGGGGAAGATGTTCGCCCTGACGGACCTGGGCGCGCGCCCGCTGAAGGTCAACCTCAAGTGCGACCCGCAGGACGCGATCCGGCTGCGCGCCGAGCACCCGGACCTGATCGTCCCGGGCTGGCACATGAACAAACGGCACTGGAACACGGTGACGGTCGACGGCGGACCCGGCGAGCTCCCGGACCGTCTCGTCCGGGAGCTCGTGGAGGACTCGTACGACCTCGTCGTGGCGGGCCTACCGCGTGCCGACCGTCTTCGCCTCGACCGCCCCTGAGCCGGTCCTGGCCACCCGCAGCCCCACCGCGACCAGCGCGGCGGCCGCCAGCACGATCGCCGCGTCCAGGACCAGCACCAGGTGGACGCCGGACCGCAGGTCGGTCGCGGTGGTGGCCAGCACACCGAGGAGCGGGATGCCGACGGTGATGCCGACCTGCTGGGTGGAGGTGACCAGGCCGGTCGCCAGCCCCTGCTCCTCGTCGGCGACGCCGGAGGTGACGGTCAGGCCGTAGGAGATGATCGCGCCGAGGTGGCACATGCTGGCCAGGGACACGGCGGCGGTGGCGAGAACCACCGACCAGCCGCCCTCTCCCAGCGCGAGCAGGGACAGCCCGACGGCCCCCTGCCCGGCGAGCGAGCCGACGAGGGTGCGGCGGGCGCCGAAGCGGCCGATGACGCGGGGCGCGAAGGAACCGGCCACCACCGACAGCACGCCCTGCACCCCGAAGACCAGACCGGTCTCGAAGGCGCCCAGGTGCAGGACCTCCTGGAGGTACAGGGTGAGGACGAAGACCACCGTCGACATCATCGAGAAGGTGACGAGTCCGCCCAGGTTGCCCCATGCCACCGTGCGGCGGCGCAGCATCGGCAGCGAGACGAGCGGCGCCGCGCTGCGGGACTCGACGGCCACGAAGGCGGCCAGGAGCGACAGACCCACGACGAGGGTGACGAGGACGTCGGTGCGGCCGAAGCCGTGCTCGGCGGCCGTGGTCAGGGCGTAGATGAGGGCGAGCAGGCCGCCGGTGACGGCGGCGGCGCCGGGGACGTCGAGCCGGGGCCGCTCCGGAGTCCGCGACTCGGGCAGCAGGCGCGGGGCCAGGGGCAGCACGATCAGGGCGAACAGGGCGAGCAGGCCCATCGTGGAGCGCCAGCTCAGCAGGTCGGTCAGCACACCGCCGGCCACCATGCCGACGGTGAAGCCCAGCGAGAGCAGGGTGCCGGAGATGCCGAGGGCGCGGTCGCGGGCGGGGCCTTCCGGGAAGGTCGTCGTCAGCAGGGACATGCCGGTCGGGACGATGGCCGCCGCGCCGAGCCCCTGCAGGGCCCGTCCGGTGAGGAAGGAGGCCGGGTCCCAGGCGAGGGTGGCGAGGAGGGAGGCGGCGCCGAAGAGGGCGAGGCCGGAGAGGAAGAGGCGGCGCCGGCCGTAGAGGTCGCCCATGCGTCCGAAGAGCAGCAGGAATCCGCCGGACGGCAGCGCGAACGCGGTGACCGCCCACTGGAGGGCGGAGGTGCTCATGCCCAGGTCCGCGCCGAGCACGGGCAGGGCGACGTTCAGGACGGAGAAGTCGAGAGCGACCATGAACTGGGCCGCGCAGAGCACGAACAGGACGAGCCGGTCGCGCGTCGAGAGCCGGGCAGCGGTCCGCTGTCCGGCCACGGGGGTCGGAGTGGTGTCGATCGCCATGGACAGGAGCCTCGGGCCCCCGGAATAGTTGTGGGGAGACACGGATTGTTCTGGTGGTGCCACCACCAGGCACAGTGCGTCAGAGGGTTCGCCACGGGGGGGAGAGTGCGTACGTGCCGGATGTGATCACGAAGGCACCGGGCGAGTCGCCGGGCCGGGACCGGCGCCGCAGCGAGCTGCGGGAGTTCCTGATGAGCCGGCGGGCCCGGATCTCCCCGGCCGAGGTCGGCCTGCCGGACGGCGGGGCGCGGCGCCGGACGCCGGGGCTGCGCCGCGAGGAGGTGGCCGTGCTCGCCGGGGTGGGCGCGTCCTGGTACCAGTGGCTGGAGCAGGGCCGCGACATCTCCGTCTCCCCGCAGGTCCTGGACTCGGTCGGCCGGGTGCTGCGGCTCAGCAACGCCGAGCGCCGCCATCTGTACACGCTGGCCGGGCTGAACCCGCCCGCCGCCGAGGTGGAGCCGGCGAACCGGGACATGTGCGAGGGACTGCGGCGGCTGATCGACACGTGGATGCCGTATCCGGCGCACATCATGGACCGGTACTACAACTGCGTGCTGTACAACGACGCGGCGGCGGCGGTGCTGGGCATGCGGCCCGGGACGACGTGGAACTGCATCATCGACTACTTCACCGACCCGCTGTACCGCTCCCGCAGCCGTACCTGGGAGCACAACGCGCGCACGGTCGTCGCCCAGTTCCGCGCCACGTGCGCGGCCAACCCGGACGACGAGGGCTTCCAGCAGGTGCTGGCGGACCTGAAGGAGGCCAGTGCGGAGTTCGCGGCGCTGTGGGAGGAGCGGGACATCGAGGACGCCGGGCAGATCCGCAAGGAGCTGGACCATCCGCTGGTCGGTCTGCTCAGCCTGGAGTCGACGGCCCTGCGGGTGCCGGCCCGGCCCGATCTGACCATCGTGCTGCACACGCCGCTCGACGAGGCGAACACCGCGGCGAAGCTGGAGTGGCTGGCCTCGCCGGAGGGCCGGCGGGGAGCGATGTACCCGGTGGCGGGGTGAGCGGGCCGGCGCCGGGCGTGCTCCGTATGCTCACCCCATGACCGAGACTCCCGACCTCACCCCCGAGGACCGCAAGATCGTCACCCTGGCCCGCTCCGTCCGCGCCCGCAACGGCGTGCCCGAGGGCGCGGCCGTACGCGACGAGACCGGCCGTACGTACGTCGCCGGCACGGTCTCCCTGGAATCGCTCCGGCTCAGCGCGCTGCGAACGGCGGTGGCGATGGCGGTGGCGTCCGGCGCGACCTCGCTGGAGGCGGCGGCGGTGGTGACGGAGGCGGAGTCGGCCTCCGACGAGGACCGTGCGGCCGTACGGGACCTGGGCGGGGCGGACACCCCGGTGCTGGTGGCCGGACCGGACGGCACGGTGCGGGAGACGGTCACGGCGGGCTGATCGGCGCCCGCCCGCCGAACCGGCACCGTCCGAATCCGAGCCCCTTCGTCTCGACGGTGAGCGCCCTGAGCACGTCCGGCCTCACGGTGTCTCTCCTCACCCGGCAGGCACTCCGCCGGTGCCCGTGCGGAGGGTACGGAGCGGCCGGGGCCCACCTTGGTCGGAGGGGCCTCGGCGATCAGGGAGAATGGGCGGCATGAGTGTTCGTACCCAGTCATCCGAGCAGCCGGCCGACGCCGTTCACCGGGCCGGTTTCGCCTGCTTCGTGGGACGGCCCAACGCGGGCAAGTCCACCCTCACGAACGCTCTGGTCGGGCAGAAGGTGGCGATCACCTCGAACCGGCCGCAGACCACCCGGCACACCGTGCGCGGCATCGTGCACCGGCCGGACGCGCAGCTGATCCTGGTGGACACCCCCGGTCTGCACAAGCCGCGCACCCTGCTCGGCGAGCGGCTGAACGACGTCGTGCGCACCACCTGGGCCGAGGTCGACGCGATCGGATTCTGTCTGCCCGCCGACCAGAAGATCGGCCCCGGCGACCGCTTCATCGCCAAGGAACTGGCCGGGATCAAGAAGACTCCCAAGATCGCCGTCGTCACCAAGACCGACCTGGTGGACAGCAAGGCGCTCGCCGAGCAGCTCATCGCCGTGGACCAGCTCGGCAAGGAGCTGGGCATCACCTGGGCGGAGATCGTCCCGGTGTCGGCCACCGCGGGCAAGCAGGTCGAGCTTCTCGCCGACCTGCTGATCCCGCTCATGCCGGAGGGCCCCGCCCTCTACCCCGAGGGCGACCTCACCGACGAGCCCGAGCAGGTCATGGTCGCCGAGCTGATCCGCGAGGCCGCGCTGGAAGGCGTCCGCGACGAGCTGCCGCACTCCATCGCCGTGGTCGTCGAGGAGATGCTGCCGCGCGAGGACCGCCCCGCCGACAAGCCGCTGCTCGACATCCACGCCAACCTCTACATCGAGCGCTCCAGCCAGAAGGGCATCGTCATCGGCCCCAAGGGCAAGCGCCTGAAGGACGTCGGCATCAAGTCCCGCAAGCAGATCGAGGCGCTTCTGGGGACTCCCGTCTTCCTCGACCTCCACGTCAAGGTCGCCAAGGACTGGCAGCGGGATCCCAAGCAGCTGCGGCGACTCGGCTTCTAGGAGCGCCGGCACCCGTGCTGCTCCCTCAGCAGCGCGCGGTACCAGTCGTACGACGCCTTCGGCGTCCGCCGTTGCGTGTCGAAGTCCACGTGGACCAGGCCGAAGCGGCGGCCGTACCCCTCCGCCCACTCGAAGTTGTCCAGCAGCGACCACACGAAGTAGCCGCGGACGTCCACCCCCGCCTCCACCGCCCGGTGCAGCGCGCGGACGTGGCCGTCCAGGTAGGTGATGCGGTCGGTGTCGTCCAGGCCCTCGTACGCGCAGCCGTTCTCCGTGACGACCACCGGGGGGAGGCGGTCGCCGTAGCGTCCGTGGAACATCCCGAGCAGCTCCGTGAGCGCCTCCGGGACCACCGGCCAGCCGAAGTCCGTCACCGGGTACCCCTCGATCTCCCTCACGGAGAAGGGGAGTTCGGCCGGCATGCGGACGCCGCCGAAGTCGATCTCCGCGCCCTGGGGCGCGCCCACCCGCGTCGGCGCGTAGTAGTTGATCCCGTACCAGTCGAGCGGCTCCGCGATGATCTTCAGGTCCGCCTCCACGTCGCCCGGCATCAGCTCGCCGATGCCCTCCGGGTAGCGGCCGAGCAGCAGCGGGTCGGCGAACAGCCGGTTCAGCAGCGTGTCGTAGAAGTCCGCCGCCGCCACGTCCGCCTCGTCGTCCGAGGCCGCCCAGGTGGGACCGTGCGAGTTCGCGATGCCGATGTCGGACGCCCCGGCCGCGCGCAGCGCCCGTACCGCGAGGCCGTGCGCCAGCAGCTGGTGGTGTGCCACCGGCAGCGCGTCGAACAGCAGCGTCCGGCCCGGCGCGTGCACGCCCAGCGCATGGCCCAGCAGCGTGTGCTCGGCGGGCTCGTTCAGCGTGATCCACTTCGTCACCCGGTCGCCGAGGCGTGCGACGACCCGCGCCACGTGCTCCGCGAACCGCTCCGCCGTGTCCCGCTCCAGCCAGTCGAGGTCCGCCGGCAGGTCCCAGTGGAACAGCGTCGGCACCGGCCGCACCCCCGCCGCCAGCAGGTCGTCGACCAGCCGGTCGTAGAAGTCCGGGCCGCCCTCCGCCCGCACCCGCGGCCAGGACACCGAGAAGCGGTACGCGTCCACGCCGAGGTCCGCGAGCAGCGCCACGTCCTCGCGGTGGCGGTGGACGTGGTCGCAGGCCACCGCCGCCGTCGAGCCGTCCCGCACCTTTCCCGGCTCGGCCGTGAAGACGTCCCACACCGACGGTTCGCGCTCGTCGACGGCCCCCTCGATCTGGTGTGCCGAGGTCGACACACCCCACAGGAAGCCGGCCGGGAAACGGGGGATCGGGCTCGTCGTCGCCATGGCCCGGATCATCCGCACCGCGCCCGGGTCACGTCAACGCCCGTACGCGACGGACCGGTTACGCGCCCTCCTTCAGCACCCGGCGGATCAGCGTCCGCTGCTCCTCCGTGAGCCGGGGGTCCGCGCAGCGCACCGTCCTGCCGTCCACCGTGATCGTGTAGCTGAACCCGTCCGGCACCCCGGCAGGCGGAGCGGCGTGCCCGCCCGCCAGGGCCCGCTCGGCCAGGGCGTGCCATTCCGCCGCGTCGGCCCGTCCCGAGGTGTCCACCTCGGCCTGCCGCTCGATCCCCGCGAAGCCGCCCGTGCGCCGCACCTGAATACGCATGGTCCGTGTCTAGTACGGAACTACAGCGTGCGCACCCCCACCCGCTCCCACGCCTTGCTGACGGCCACCAGCTCCGCGCCCTCCCCGTACCGCGCGCGCGCCGCCTTCACGGTGAGCGTCGCGAAGTCGGTGAACTGCGCGTTCTGGTCCAGCTCCCCGCCGGTCAGCACGTCGTACCAGATCTGCCCGGCGCGCTCCCAGGCGTGCCCGCCGAGGGCGGTGGCCGCCAGGTAGAACGCGTGGTTGGGGATGCCGGAGTTGATGTGCACGCCGCCGTTGTCCCGGCCGGTGCGGACGTAGTCGTCCATCGTCGCCGGCTGCGGGTCCTTGCCGAGCACGTCGTCGTCGTAGGCCGTGCCGGGCTCCTTCATCGAGCGCAGGGCCGTGCCGGTGACGCGCGGGGCGAGCAGGCCGGCGCCGAGCAGCCAGTCGGCCTCCTCCGCGGTCTGGCCGAGCGTGTACTGCTTGATGAGCGCGCCGAAGACGTCCGACACCGACTCGTTGAGCGCGCCCGACTGGCCGAAGTAGTCGAGGTTCGCGGTGTACTGCGTGACGCCGTGGGCGAGTTCGTGGCCGATGACGTCGACGGCGATCGTGAAGTCGAGGAAGATCTCCCCGTCCCCGTCGCCGAACACCATCTGCTCGCCGTTCCAGAAGGCGTTGCTGTAGTCCCGGTCGTAGTGCACGGTGGCGTCCAGCGGCAGTCCGTGGCCGTCGATGGAGTCGCGGCCGAACTCCTTCAGGAACAGGTCGAAGGTGGCGCCCAGTCCGGCGTAGGCGCGGTTGACGGTGGCGTCCTGGCCGGGCTCCTCGCCCTCGCCGCGCGCCTTCTCGCCGGGCAGGTCGGTGCCGTGCCCCGCGTCGTACACCGTGCGCCGGGGCTTGCCGGGCTCGGCCCCGGCGAGCGTGGCGACGGCCGGTGCGCCGACCACCGTGGTCAGCCGGCGCCGGGTGCGCTCGTAGGCGTCGCGGCGCAGGGTGCGGCGCGCGGGCCCGTGGACCACGGGGTCCTCGGCCTGGGAGAGCCGGTCGAGGACGTGCGGCGGGACGATGGTGCAGAAGACGGGCTCGTGGCCCCCGTTCGTCGTCATGCCGGAACCATCGCACTGGGTGACCGCACTGTCACTGCCCGCGACCATGACGGATGAATTCCCCCGCGATAACCGCCCGCCGCCCGCAGCGGAAGTGGTATACCGCACTCTTTGTCCCGTTCATCCCACCGATCCCGCATACTGATACGCGACCCCGCACGGTGGGCGACTCGGTTATGCTCCGGAGCATCATGTACTTCGGGCTGCTTCTCCTTAGCTGCCGCGGCGAGGGTCTGCGTTAGAGGCCGACCCCCTCCCCGCGGAGTTTGGCGCTGCGCCGTCGGCCGTCCCAGGACACTTCCGCGGACCATCGAGGAGCCCCCGCATCATGGCGAACCGCCAGCAGCCCAGCCCCATGCCGATCCACAAGTACGGCCGGTACGAGCAGGTCGACATCCCCGACCGCACCTGGCCCGAGAAGCGGATCACCACCGCGCCCCGCTGGCTCTCCACCGACCTGCGCGACGGCAACCAGGCCCTGATCGACCCCATGTCGCCCGTGCGCAAGCGCGCGATGTTCGACCTGCTGGTACGGATGGGCTACAAGGAGATCGAGGTCGGCTTCCCCGCCTCCGGCCAGACCGACTACGACTTCGTCCGCTCCATCGTCGAGGACCCGGACGCCATCCCGGACGACGTGACCATCTCCGTGCTGACCCAGGCCCGCGAGGACCTGATCGAGCGCACGGTGGAGTCCCTGAAGGGCGCCAGGCGGGCCACCGTCCACCTGTACAACGCCACCGCGCCCGTCTTCCGCCGCGTGGTCTTCCGCGGCTCCAAGGACGACATCAAGCAGATCGCCGTCGACGGCACCCGCCTGGTGATGGAGTACGCGGAGAAGCTGCTGGGCCCCGAGACCGAGTTCGGCTACCAGTACAGCCCGGAGATCTTCACCGACACCGAGCTGGACTTCGCCCTGGAGGTCTGCGAGGCGGTGATGGACACCTACCAGCCCGGTCCCGGCCGCGAGATCATCCTCAACCTGCCCGCCACCGTGGAGCGTTCGACGCCGTCCACGCACGCCGACCGCTTCGAGTGGATGCACCGCAACCTCTCCCGGCGCGAGTACGTCTGCCTGTCCGTCCACCCGCACAACGACCGCGGCACCGCCGTCGCCGCCGCCGAGCTGGCGCTGATGGCCGGCGCCGACCGCGTCGAAGGCTGCCTGTTCGGCCAGGGCGAGCGCACCGGCAACGTCGACCTGGTCACCCTGGGCATGAACCTGTTCTCGCAGGGCGTCGACCCGCAGATCGACTTCTCCGACATCGACGAGATCCGCCGTACGTGGGAGTACTGCAACCAGATGGAGGTCCACCCGCGCCACCCGTACGTGGGCGACCTGGTCTACACGTCCTTCTCCGGCTCCCACCAGGACGCCATCAAGAAGGGCTTCGACGCCATGGAGGCCGACGCCAAGGCCAAGAGCGTCACCGTCGACGACCTCGAGTGGGCCGTGCCGTACCTGCCGATCGACCCCAAGGACGTCGGCCGCTCCTACGAGGCGGTCATCCGGGTCAACTCGCAGTCCGGCAAGGGCGGTGTGGCGTACGTCCTGAAGAACGACCACAAGCTGGAGCTGCCGCGCCGGATGCAGATCGAGTTCTCGAAGATCATCCAGGCCAAGACGGACGCCGAGGGCGGCGAGATCACCCCGGCCGACATCTGGGCGGTCTTCCAGGACGAGTACCTGCCCAACCCGGACAACCCCTGGGGCCGCATCCAGGTCGCCGGCGGCCAGAGCACCACCGACCACGACGGCGTGGACACCCTCACCGTCCAGGCCACGGTCGACGGCGAGGAGACCACCCTGGTCGGCACCGGCAACGGCCCGATCTCGGCCTTCTTCGACGCCCTCCAGGGCATCGGCATCGACGTACGCCTGCTGGACTACCAGGAGCACACCATGAGCGAGGGCGCCTCCGCGCAGGCCGCCTCGTACATCGAGTGCGCCATCGGCGACAAGGTGCTGTGGGGCATCGGGATCGACGCGAACACCACCCGCGCCTCGCTGAAGGCGGTCGTCTCCGCCGTCAACCGCGCGGCCCGCTGATCAGCGGCAGGAGCGAATCCGGGGCCCCGTCCGCCGTCACGGCGTACGGGGCCCCGGCGTCGGTTACCGGCCAATAGCTGTGATGGTCACGGAAAGGTCTCGTCCCGGGTACTGACTCCGCCTGCCGGATGTGGCTAACATCACGCAAGCGCGGCGACGGAGCTGTGTGGCGTTGATGGAGGTGCGACGTGCTGCCAGAACGGGGACCCGACGGCCGTACCGCTGCCGCCCGGCGTGCGCGCCGCCTGGTCGGCACCCGCACCGCGTGGACCGCCGTCGGCGACGGGGAGTTCTTCTGCCCGACCTGCGGCGGCGACCGCAACTACCAGCGGCTCACCGGACGCCGCCGGTTCACCGTGCTGGGCGTGCCCGTGCTGCCGCGCGGGGTGTGCGCGCCGACCGTGGAGTGCGCCGCCTGCCGCGGCCACTTCGGCACCGACGTGCTGGACCACCCCACCACCACCCGCTTCTCCGCGATGCTGCGGGACGCCGTCCACACCGTGGCCCTCGCCGTGCTCGCCGCGGGCGGCGCCTGCTCCCGCGCCGCCCTGGAGACCGCCGCCGCCGGGGTGCGCGCGGCCGGCTTCGAGGACTGCACGGAGGAGCAGCTGGCCGCGCTGGTCGAGGCGCTGGAGGAGGACACCGGCCGGTTCACCGGCGAGCCCTGCGTGGCGGGGCTGTCCATCGAACTGCACGAGGCGCTGGACCCGCTGGCCCCGCACCTGGCCGCACCCGGCCGTGAGTCGATCCTGCTGCAGGGCGCGCGGATCGCCCTGGCCGACGGTCCGTACACCCCCGCGGAGCGGGACGCCCTCGCCACGGTGGGCGCGGCCCTCACCATCTGCTCCGACGACGTCGGCCGCCTGCTGGCGGCGGCGCGGACGCCGTCCTGAACCCGGCCGTGTCCTGCGGACGCCGTCCCGGCTCGACGCGTGTCCGGCGGACGCCGCCCGGAACCGACGGCCGGTCTAGCAGAGCTCCAGTCGCATGATCCTGCGGTGCTCGCCCGGTCCGAAGTAGTCCCGGCGCAGGCCCCCGTCCGGCTCCTCGGGGACGAAGCCGAGGGAGCGGTAGAGCAGGATCGCGGCCCGGTTGGCGGGCTCGACGGTCAGGCGCACCGTCTCGATGCCGTCCCGGCGCAGCCGCTGAAGGATCTCCGTCATCAGCTCCCGGCCCAGCCCGTGCCGGCGGTCCCCCTCGGTCACGCACAGACCGAGGATCCAGCTGTCCCGGCCGAACGCGGTGGTCGCGGCCAGCACGTAGCCGCGCAGCCCGCCCGCGCCGTCGTCCAGCACCAGGAAGTGCTCGGCGTAGACGTCGTACAGCTGGCGGAGCAGGAAGGCGGGATAGGCGACCTCCTGGAACACCTCCTCGTCGAGCCGGCGCAGCTCGGGCAGATCGGACTCGAGGGCCCCCCTCAGGACCAGGCGTCCGGGCTCCGGGAACCCCTCGGGTCCCGCGAGTCGCCCGTGCCGGTCCAGGGTGCGCTCCAGCGGTTCGGCGGTCATGCCACCCCCCAGTCGGGACATGCGGATGCGTCAACGCCAAGACACCGGCGTTCACCCGGAAGGGATTGCTGCTTCCGGTGGCGGCCGGTGGCGTCTCTGGTTAGAGTGAGCCGTCAACTCACCGCGTGCAAGGGCGAGTTCAGGGGTGCACGGACAACCGGCGTGCGCCTTCCGTGCGCCCGTCGGCATGGAACGGCGTGTTCCTGGCTGTCTCGGCCTGCCACTTCGGCCTACCGTGCGAGAACCGGAGATGCTGCTTCACCTGCCGACGTTCAGCGGAACGGCGCAGACAGGGCACACGGTCTTGTCCGACACTGAATGGAACGCGGCAGGGTGATGATGGACCGTAACGCCGACGCCCCGTGGTCGAAGTTCGATCCTGAGGCCTACGTCGACGCGAACTACCGCAGTCCCCTCGAGGTGGATCTGCTGATCGTGCGGCTGATGCGGGACTACTTCGGCAAGTGCTTCGAGGACGGCGTCCCGCGTACGGGCCGCGGTGTCGACGTCGGCGCCGGCGCCAACCTGTACCCGGCGCTGTCCATGCTGCCCTGGTGCGAGAAGGTCCTGCTCCTGGAGTACGCGCAGCCGAACGTGGAGTACCTGGAGAAGCAGGCGTCCCCCGCCGGGTTCGACACCGTCTGGGACCCCTTCTGGGACCAGCTGAGCGCGCACCCGGCCTACGCCGCCGTCGAACCCCGCGGCCGGTTCGGCGAGATCGTCCGCGTCGAGCGCGCCAACCTCCTCGACCTCGACGGCCAGCGCCGCTGGGACATCGGCACCATGTTCTTCGTCGCCGACTCCATGTCCGAGTGCCCCGACGAGTTCCGCCGCGGCGTCACCTGCTTCATGGGCGCGCTGACCGAGGGCGCGCCGTTCGCCACCGCCTTCATGAAGGAATCCGTCGGCTACCAGGTGGGCGACCATCGCTATCCGGCCTACCGGGTCAACGAGGAGCGGGTCCGTGAAAGCCTGAGCGACTGGGCCGACGACCTGGAGATCCACGATCTGCACCACATGGTGCGCGAGGGGCACGAGGGCATCATTCTCGCCCTGGGACGGCGAAATTCGGCGATTGCGGACACGTAGGAACGGGGACCATGTCTGCACACGGTCTGTACGAGGGGTAGGGGGATGCAGATCAAGCCACGCCAGCATCTGCTGGACATCTGGCGGGCCGCGGCCCGCCACTCGTTCGACGACGGCAAGCTCGTGTGGGGGGACACCGACGGGCTGAGCAGCGTCGCGGACGCCGAGCGGCTGCTCTGCCTGCTGTACCCCGCCACCGAGATCCCCGCGTTCCGCCTGGACCAGCCCGACACCACCGAACGGGACGTGCTCCAGGCGATGGAGCGCGTGGGCAGCCGGCTGGAGATCCCGCCCAACCTGATCACCGCGCTGGCCCAGTTCATGCGCACCCACACCGGCCCCGACGACGCCCCCACCTTCGCCGGCGGACCGTACTTCAAGACCGTCGATCCGCAAGTCGAACTGACCTACGAACAAGGCAAGTTAGGCGTCGTCGACTCCTATTCGATG
This sequence comes from Streptomyces werraensis, assembly GCA_014656175.1. Classification (GTDB taxonomy): domain Bacteria; phylum Actinomycetota; class Actinomycetes; order Streptomycetales; family Streptomycetaceae; genus Streptomyces; species Streptomyces werraensis. Next base: position 625,380 of record BNBX01000001.1, on the reverse strand, counting down.
TCCGTCACGCTCTGCCTGGCGACCCTCGGCTTCCTCAAGGTCTACGAGAACAGCACCACCCGCCCCGAAGTGCGCCGGGCACTCGGCGAACTCCGCGAGGCCACCAATCTGCGGCTCACCGCCGCCATGGTCAGCCTGCTGCGTTCCTTCGCGGTCAACGTCTTCGACGCCGAGTCCGAGCAGGGCCGGCGCCTCATCCAGGTCATCGGCCAGAACCGGCACTCCGACCGGGCCGTCCTCCAGCAGTTCGCACGCCGCTTCCGGCCGCTGCGCGCCACCATCATCGAGAGCCTCAGCCGCGGCATCGAGGTCGACGAGTCCATCCGTGACGAGAGCCAGCTCTTCGAGTGCGGCTGGGCCTGGGGCGTCGTCAAGGACGCACCCAAGGTCACCGACCTCGACACCCCGGTGCCCGGCCAGCCCGACGGCATCGCCGACCGGCTGCCCTACGTGTACTTCACCGTCGTCGCCCTCGACGGCATCCAGGACCTCTTCTCCGAGCGCACCCTCACCCTCGGACTGCTCGACGCCGACCAGCAGAAACTCGCCGAGGCGCTGCGGCTGCGCTGGGAGCTGAGCCAGCAGTACTGGTCGGCCGTCGCCCGCTTCGGCAGCGAGCGCTGGCCCCTGGAGGACCTGCCCTGGCAGACCACCGGACTGCGCCTGGAGTCCGAGTACTTCTCCCTCACCGTCGCGGCCATCCTCGTCCACGACCTGGTGCGCCGCAGGGCCACCGACGACGACCTCACCCGCACCGTCTCCATCATGGAGCGGCTCGCCGACCGCGGCCGCGTCACCAGCCGCATGACCCGGAACGACCCGGTCGTCCGGCTGCACGACCCGGGCGTGCTGATGCCGCTCGCCGGGTCGGAGCGCTCCGGGTCACGGCTCCAGTGGCGCATGACCGACTTCTCCGCCCAGCTGCTCAAACGGACCGTGCAGCTCGCCGAGCTGTCCCGGAACATCGAGGCGCAGGACCGGCTGCTGCGGCTCGCCGAGCAGACCTTCGAGCACCTGTGGAGCCGCAGGATCGAGGAGGGCCACGGCGCCGGCCTCTGGGACGACGTGCGCGCCGTCTTCCCGGACGCCAAGGACGTCAACCGCCGCCTGTCCTGGAGCGTCACCGAACGCGTCACCGAGTGCCTGGTCGCCGCCCGCAACCTCTACGAGCAGGAGCCCATCCGCAGTCCCGAGCTGGCCGACCTGGCCCGGGACCTGCTCAGCGAGGCCACGCACCTGTTCGGCAGGGAGCAGCTGGAGGCGTCCACCGGCGACGACGGCAGCCGCGCCCGGGCGATGCGGAGCATAGAGAACCGGCTGGACCACGCCCGCGGTCTGGTCGACGAGCGGCCCGCCACCGCCTTCGCGCTCGCCCTGCCCGTCCTGCGGGAACTCGACACCCTGGCCCAGGCCCGGGACGCCGCCGCGCAGGAGGGCTGAGCCGTGCTCGTCTTCGCGGCCTCCGACAAGGGAGGCACGGGCCGCTCGGTCACCAGCGCCAACCTGGCCTACCAGCGCGCCCTCACCGGCGATCACGTCGCCTACGTCGACTTCGACTTCGGCTCGCCCACCGCCGCCGCCGTCTTCGACGTGCCCAGCGCCCTGCGCGGCACCGAGGAGCGCGGCCTGCACTCCTACCTGGAGGGCGACGTCACCGAACCGGCCAGCATCGACATCTGGCGGCACACCGAGCACCCGGTGCTGCGCGCCCGGCAGAACCAGTCCGGGCGGCTCGTCCTCTACCCCGGCGACGCGGGCGGCGGCGAGTTCGCCACCGGCGAGGAGACGCTGGAGCGCTGCATCGACCTGCTGCTGCGGCTCAACAGCGAGTTCGACCTCGTCATGGTCGACCTCAGCGCCGGCCGCAGCTACGCCGTCGACCTCGTCCTCGCGGCCACCGCGCACCCGCAGATGCGCCATGTCGCCTACCGCTGGCTGGTGTTCCACCGCTGGACCCGGCAGCACGTCATCGCCGCCGCCGGCCTGGTGCACAAGGAGAACGGCATCCTCCGCAGCGGCGTCGACCGCGGGCACGACGAGGAGACCCTCCAGGGCAACATCCGCTTCGTGCGGGCCGCCGTGCCCGACCCGGAGTCGGCCATGTGGGCGCAGGGCTCGCCCGCCCAGGCCGCCTGGATGCAGTCCTGCAACCGGGCGCTCCGCCGGCTCGCCTCCGACCAGCGCATCGGCGACAGCGTGGTGCTCGGCACCGTGCCGCTGGAGCCGATCCTGCAGTGGCGGGAGCAGCTGATCACCGAGGAGGACGTCCTGGCCACCCAGATCGCCAACAAGGAGACGCTGGAGGCCCTCGAGGAGATCTCCCGGCGGCTCACCGACGACGCCTACTGGGGGCTGCCATGACCGAAGCGGTGTTCCGTGAGACCACCGCCGAACCCCGCACCCAGGCGGTCCCCCTGTCCCACCTCTCCCTGGAGCTGGGGCACCTGTACATGGAGGACTTCGAGGCGGGTCCTGAGCATCTGCGCCGGCACTTCGCGCGGGTCCGCCCCTGGGCGGAGGCCGCCCGGGCCTTCGCCGCCGACCGGGCCGGCCGGCGGCGCGCCCGCGTCAGCACCTGCTTCCTGATCGACGACTACTTCACCCGGTTCGCGAGCCCCGCCGAGGTCGTCCCCATGCTGCTGGCGGAGGCCGAGCGCGCCGGCCTCACCGTCGACTACCTCGCCCGCGAGTCCGCCTGCGCCGTCAGCGGGAAGGTGCCCGTCGCGGAGGCCGTGGCCGGGCGGATCGTCGAGGAACCGCCGCCCGGCAGCTACGGCCACCGGCCGCCCGCCGCGCAGACCGGCTGGCTCGCCAACGGCGTGCGCAGCCCCACCGCCCGCGCCCCGCAGGCGATGCGGAAGGCCGCCGTCTGGGAGCCGCCCCGCGAGACCGCCGCCCGCCGCCACTCCGTGTTCCTCGACGTCGAGCTGTGGAACGAGACGCCCGACGGCGAACGCCTGTGGTCCTGCCCCTTCCTGGCCGCCGTGTGGCAGCTCGCCCGCCTCGGGCTGCTGCGCCACCAGGGCGAGCCCGTGCTCGATCCGCAGCCGCACACCGGCGCGTTCCCCGACGAGTGGGACGACCTGCCGCCGCTGGTGCGGCTCGACCCGCGGGCGGACCCGTTCGCCGCCTACCGCACCTGCTCGGTGCTGCCCAGCCGCTTCCTGCCCGTCGAGCACGCCGTGCGGGTCGTCCTCGACCGGACCGACGTGGACAGGGAGGCCCTGCGCCAGATCGCCGAGCGGTCCGCGGGCGAAGGCGTGCCCGTCCCCGGCCCGGTCGCCGACCGCGTCTCCTACGTCTTCTGCGAGGAGACCTGAGATGCCGGCCCCCGGTGCACAGCCGGAAACCGCCGCACCGCGCACCGTGCTGGCCTGCGGCGAGGTCCGCACCTGCCTCCTGCCCGCCGGGCAGGCCCTCGACAGCCGCGCCGCCGCCCGGCTGCTGCGGCTGCGCGCCGACGAGCGGGTCCTGGTGTCCGAGCGCCCCAACCTCTACGGGCGCTCCCCGGACACCCTCACCGGCGTCGACTGCCCGCTGCCCAGCGCCAACGGCGCCCGGGTCCGCGCCGTCGGCACGGTCGCCGCGCGGGCCGCGCTCACCGAGGGACGCGTGCTGCAGACCTCCGCGTACTTCACGCTCCCCGCCTCCGGGCCCGACCACCGCCGGCCCTGGGGCGACTACCTGGTGCGGCCCGGACTGGTCGAGCCGCTGGGGAAGCTGCCCTGCGACGCGGTCGCCGCCGGGCTGCTCGACGGCGGACGCCACGGCGACCTCGACGTGGGGCTGATCGCGGGGGGCCTGCTCACCCGGCTGCTGCGGCACCCGCTGCTCGACCAGCGGCCGCCGCTGAGATCCAGGCCGACCCGGCTGCGCTGGGTCGCACTGACCTCGCCGCCTGGCGAGGCGCCCGCCCTGGAGCGGTTCACCCTCGCCGAGGACGAGCTGCGCACCGTGCGTCTGCGGGTCCCGGAGGACATCCCCGCCGCCGACCTGGCCGGGCTCTGCGACGACCTGGCCCTGCACGACTGGCTGCTGACCACCCTGGTCCGCGTCCTCGACGGCATCCGCCTCGGCCCCGCCGCGCCCGGATCCTGGCCCCGTTCCGCGCCGGACGGCGGACTCCCGCCGCTGGTACGGGCGTTGCGGCCGGCCGTCGACCATCTGCTGCACCTGTGGATGCCTCGGGCCCGCGTGTCCGGGGAGCTGGCGCCGCTGTGGGAGGCGCTGGAGGAGCGGCCCGGGTTCAGCCGGCAGTGGCTCGCCCTGGTGCAGCGCGTCCGCGACCAGCTCACCCTGCACGCGATCCCGCCCGTGCACCGGGAGGTGGAGCCCGCGCCCTGACGCGTCCCCGACCCCTGCCCGCGAGACGCCCACCAGCCGTGAGCGGCCTCGTCCGGACCCCCACGCACATTCCGCATCCCGAACCGACGTGTTTCCCAACGGGGGGAGAAGCGAGATGAGCACGGCACAGACACCTCAGCCCGACGACACGGCCGGCCCGCCGGGTGCGGTGGGCACACCCGAACACCCCGTGGACCGGACGGCGAAGACGCCCGGCGCCCCGGACACCACCCGGTCCGGCGGTCCGGCCGAGCGTCCCGGCCCCGTCCCGTGGCAGCGCAGGCTGCTGGTGGGCCTGGTCGCCGGACTGCTCGCCTGGGGCCTCGCCGCGCTGCTCAGCCCGGAGGACGGCGCGGCACGGCAGCTCGGCGCCGCCGCCCTGGTCGCCGTCGCCGCCGTCGCCGTCCAGCACCTCGTGCCGGTCCCGGACCGGGCCGCCGAGGAGCGGGCCCGGCGCGCGGAGAGCCTGCTGGCCGAGACCGCCGCCACCGTGCGCGGAGGCTTACGGCGCTACGACGAACTCCACCACGGGCTGACCCGGCAGACCGAGGACATGAAGCAGCTCGTCGAGACGCGCCTGGTGCCCCCGCCCCGCCCGGCCGAGCCCGAACCGCCGGCGCCGAACCTGGTGCGGATCGGGTCCGTGTCCGACCTGGCCGCCAACTTCGCCGAGGTCCTCTCGCCCGGCCTGCCGATCCTCTCCACCTTCGTCCGGCTGGAGATGCAGCGGGTGGTCGGGCACCTGAGCGACCTCACCACGCTCACCGCCGAGTGCCCGGGCGAGAACCACGACTGGATGCTCACCCTCACCCGGGCCGCGGAGAAGTCGATCTGCGCCACCAGCACCTCCGTCGACCGGACGTTCTGGAACAGCGAGCCCGCCAGCCGCTATCTGCACGCCCAGGCGGAGGCGATCGAACAGGGCGTCCCGGTGCGCAGGCTGTTCCTGCTGGAGAGCGCGCGGGAGCTGGACGACCGGCTGCTGCGGCTGTGCGAGGAGCAAGAGGTGCTGCACATCGAGGTGCGCGTGGCGGTCCTGCCGGAGCTGCCGCCGCATCTGCTGCGCGGCACCACCAACGACTTCATCGTGTACGACGAGGCCGTGTCCTTCGAGATCGACCAGGACCTGCGCGACGTCAACATCCGGACCCGGCTGATCGCCCGCCAGGACCATGTGCACGACCGGATGAAGCGCTTCCGTGAGCTGTGGGAGGCCGGCATGAGCCTGCGCGAGCTCGAGGTCCGGGTCGACGACGAGGAGGACGGCACCTGGATGGTCGACCGGGGCTGACCTCCCGCAGGGCCCCGCCGGTACTCCCGGGGGAGTAACGGCCGCGCTCCGGCCGCCCGCCGCAGTACCCGCCGTTTCGGTCTCACGCCGGACGTCCCGGCTCCCCGCCGCCGGAAGGCTGGACAGCGTATCCAGACGACCGGACCGGAAGGGGAGCCGAGGCCATGAGGGCAGTCAGGACAGGCACACGGGGGCGGCGGGCCGTGCCCTGGGCGGTGGTGGGGCTGTGGGTGGCGGCGCTGGTGCTGCTCGGGCCGCTCGCCGGGAAGTTCGCCGGTGTGCAGCAGAACCGGGCGGTCGACTACCTGCCCGACGGCGCCGACTCGACACAGGTGGCCCGCGTCCAGGACGAGCTGCCCGGCGGCGAGTCGACCGACCTGGTGGTGGTCTACCACCGCGACGGCGGACGGCTGACCGCCGCCGACCGGGAGACGGCCGCCGCGCAGATCGCCGAGGTGGAGCGGGCGTACGAGCTGTCGGACGTGCCGCGGGGCGTTCCCTCCGCGGACGGCAGCACGCTGATGTACCCGGTCTCCAGCACGCGGCCCGGGCAGGACGAGGAGGCGCAGCGGGCCTTCGTCGACGGGGTGCGGGAGACCGTCGGCGGGACGGGCGGGCTGAGCGTCGAGGTCGGCGGGCCCGGGGCGGTCGGCGCCGACATGGACAAGGTGTTCGACACCATCGACGGCACGCTGCTGACGGCCACGATCGGCGTGGTCACCGTGCTGCTGGTGCTGATCTACCGCAGCCCGTTCCTGTGGCTGGTGCCGCTCGCCGTGGCGGGCGCCGCGACCGCCCTGGCGATGGCCGCCGGGTACGTGACGCACGAGCTGTTCGGCATCACGATCACCGGACAGAGCGGCGGCATCATGACCGTTCTCGTGCTCGGCGCCGGGACCGACTACGCGCTGCTGCTGGTCTCCCGCTACCGCGAGGAACTCCGCCGCCACGAGCGGCCGTACGACGCCATGCGGGCCGCCCTGCGCGGCTGCGGTCCCGCCGTGCTCGCCTCCTCCGGCACGGTCGCCGCCGGACTGCTGTGCCTGCTCGCCGCCGACCTCAACAGCAGCAGCGGCATGGGTCCCGTCGGCATGATCGGGGTGCTCGCCGCGCTGGTCGCGATGACGACGCTGTTGCCCGCCGTCCTGGTGCTGCTCGGGCGGCGCGTGTTCTGGCCGCTGATCCCGGCCTTCGGCAGCGAGCCGAAGGCACGGCGGTCGCTGTTCGCCGCCATGGGCACGTCCGCCACCCGCCGGCCCGCGGCCGTGCTGACCGGCGGCGCTGTGCTCCTCGGCGCCCTCGCCCTCGGCACGCTCAACCTGGGCGGCGACCTCCGTCAGGAGGACGCCTTCACCGAACGGCCCGAGTCCGTCGCCGCGATGCGCACGCTGGCGGAGGAGTACCCGGAGCGCGGCGCCCAGCCGATCACGGTGATCGCGCCCGCCGGGGACGCCGACGAGGTCGTCGAGCGGGTCCGGAAGACGGAGGGTGTCGCCGAGGCCGCCCCGGGACGGGCCGACGGCACCTGGGCCGAGATCACCGTGTTCGCCACCGCCCCGCCGGAGTCGGCGGGGGAGACCCGCACCATCGAGGCCCTGCGCGACACGCTCGACGGCACCGGCGCCCATGTCGGCGGGCCCAGCGCGGAGCAGCTCGACCTCGCCCGCAGCGAGGCGCGCGACCGCACGGTGATCGTGCCGCTGGTGCTGGCCGCCGTGTTCCTGATCCTGGTCGTCCTGCTGCGCAGCCTCGTCGCCCCGCTGCTGCTGCTCGGCGCGGTGGTCGCCGTCTGGGGCGCGGCGCTCGGCATCGGCGGGCTGGTCTTCGGACCGCTGCTCGGCTTCGCCGGCACGGACCCCGCGATCGGGCTGCTGTCCTTCGTGTTCCTGGTCGCCCTCGGCGTCGACTACGGCATCTTCCTCATGCACCGCATGCGCGAGGAGTCCCTGAACGGCGCCGAACCCGAGGCGGCCGCCCTCACCGCGCTGCGTACCACGGGCGGGGTCATCGCCTCCGCGGGCGTCGTGCTCGCCGCGACGTTCGCGGTGCTCACCACCCTCCCCCTGGTCGCGTTGGTCGAACTCGGCCTCGTCATCGCCGTCGGCGTCCTCCTCGACACCTTCCTGGTCCGCACCTATCTGGTCACCACGGCGAGTGTGCTGCTGGGACGCCGGATGTGGTGGCCGGGCGCGCTGTCCCGCACGCCCGAGCGGGAACACCGGGAGCGGCACCCGGAGCCGGTGTGATCCGCCCGTACGACCGTGACAGGGCGCCCCTCCCTCCCGGAGGGGCGCCCTCCTCCCCGAGGATGGACCCCGTGCACCCGACGACAGCACAGGCAGCCGAGCCCTCCCGGACCGGGGCGTCCCGTGACAAGGGCTCCGGAACCATGGACGCCGGGCGCCCGGACCCCGGGTCCGCGGACCCCCGGAAGTCACGCACGGGGAACTCCCGTACGAGGGACGGCGTCATCACCGCGCTCAGCCGTGACCCCCTGACCCGCCCGCACGCCTTCCGCAACGACGCGGTGCTCGCCGCGTGCACCGCCGCCCTGGGCGTCACACTGGCGCTGCTGACCGACGACGGCCGCCGGCCCGACGCGCTCGGCTGGGTCCTGCTCCTCGCCGCCCATGTGCCGCTGGCCTGGCGGCGGAAGCGGCCGCTGCCGGCGCTCCTGGCGGCGCTGGCCCCGGTCGTGCCGTACCACGCCCTGGACAACCACCACGGGGCGCCCGTGGCCGCGACCGTGGTGGCCCTCTACACGGTCGCCGCGACCGGCACCCCGCGCCGGACGCTGCTGATCGGCACCGTCGTCATCGGCACCACCCTCACCGTGAACGCCCTCACCAACCCCGACGGGTTCACGGAACTCGTCCGCATCACCGGCTGGGTCGTCGCCGTCCTCTTCCTGGGCCTCGACGTCCGCTACTACCGGCAGTACGTCGCCGCGATCGTCGAACGCGCGGAACGGGCGGAACGCACCCGTGAGGAGGAGGCGCGCCGCCGGGTCGCCGAGGAACGGCTGCGCATGGCGCGAGACCTGCACGACCTGCTCGCCCACAGCATCACCCTCATCGGGGTGCAGACGTCCGTCGCGGCGCACGTCCTGGCCGCCGACCCCGACCGGCTGGACCGGGCGGCCGTGGCGAAGGCGCTCGACGACATCGCCGGCACCTGCCGCACCGCGCGCGGTGAACTGCGCGCCACGCTCGAGGTGCTGAGGGACAGCGGCGGCACCGAGGACGCGCGGGGTCCGCTCGCCGGGCTGGACGGGCTGTCCGACCTGGTCGAGGCCGCGCGGCTGGCCGGGGCACGCGTGGAGCACCGTGTGCGGGTCGCGGAGCCGGTGCCGCCCGCGGTCGGGGCCGCCGCGTACCGCGTGGTGCAGGAGGCGCTGACCAACGCGGTCCGGCACGCCGGTCCAAAGCCCGCCGTACGCGTCGACGTGAGCGACCGGGACGGGGTGCTGCACATCGGCGTCACCGACGACGGCACGGGACCCGACCCCGGCGGCACCCCCGGGTTCGGACTCGTCGGCATGCGGGAGCGGGCCCGCAGTGTGGGCGGCACGCTGGAGGCCGGTCCCCGCGAGGCCGGGGGCTTCCGGGTGACCGCCGCCCTGCCTCTGACCGACGCGACCCGGAAGGGACGGGCCCGATGACCGTCCGTGTGCTGCTCGCCGACGACCAGACCCTGGTGCGGGAGGCGTTCGCGATGCTCGTCGAGTCGGCGCCCGACATGGAGGTCGTCGGGCAGGCCGCCACCGGCCGGCAGGCCGTCGAACTCGTCCGCGCGCGGCGGGCCGACCTCGTCGTCATGGACATCCGCATGCCGGACCTCGACGGCATCGAGGCGACGCGCCTGATCGCCGCCGACGACGACCTGGCAGGGGTGAAGGTGCTCGTCCTCACCACCTACGACACGGACGAGAACATCGTGGAGGCGCTGCGCGCCGGGGCGTCCGGGTTCCTGGTGAAGGACACCCGGCCCGCCGAGCTCCTCGACGCCATCCGCACGGTGGCCGCCGGTGAGGCGCTCCTGTCGCCCGGACCCACGGCCCGGCTGATCGAGCGCTTCCTGCGCAGTCCCGCGGCGGCGCCGGTCACCGCCGGCCCCGACTGCCTCTCCGACCGGGAGCGGGAGGTGCTGACGCTGGTCGCGCGCGGCCTCAACAACACGGAGATCGCCGAGACGCTGGGGCTCAGCCCGCTCACCGCGAAGACCCACGTGAGCCGCACGATGGGCAAGCTCGGCGCCCGCGACCGGGCCCAACTGGTCGTCGTGGCCTACGAGTCGGGTCTGGTCGCACCGGGCGCCGGCTGACCCTGCCAGAGGGTGTGCCGGAGCCAGCGGTGGATGGTGCTGTTGACCCCGGCGGACAGGGCGCTCAGGTGCTCGATGGCCTCGCGGTCCTCGGGGCGCGGCGGGATCCCGGCGGCGGTCAGGGCGGCGTGCAGGTCGAGGCGACGCCGGTCGCGCGGGTCGATGGGGGAGCCGACGCGGGTGGCCGGGTCCGGCGGGGCCAGCAGGTGGTCGCTGCCCGGCTGCCCGGCGGCGGACGGAGGGGGGCCGTACTCGAAAGCGGTCGCGGTCATGTCGCTCTCCTCACAGAAGGAGTGTCGGTTCCGCAGGGGAGGAGACCGGGGCCGGGTCTCCTGGTTGCACCCCTGCGGAAACGTCACGCCTTCGGCGTCATCGGCATATCATCCGCATGCGAGGAACCCGATGCGTCCACCGCACCGCCCCGCACCCGCGGAACTGGAGCCGCCGCGAGGTGCCGTGAACGTGCGCGACAATGGCTGCCATGAGTCTGTTCCGCGACGACGGCATCGTGCTGCGCACCCAGAAACTGGGTGAGGCGGACCGGATCATCACCCTGCTCACCCGAGGTCACGGACGGGTGCGCGCCGTGGCGAGGGGCGTGCGCCGGACCAAGTCGAAGTTCGGCGCGCGCCTGGAGCCCTTCTCGCACGTGGACGTGCAGTTCTTCGCCAAGGGCAGCGAGCTCGTCGGACGCGGCCTGCCGCTGTGCACGCAGAGCGAGACGATCGCGCCGTACGGCGGCGGCATCGTCACCGACTACGCGCGCTACACCGCCGGCACGGCCATGCTGGAGACCGCCGAGCGGTTCACCGACCACGAGGGCGAGCCGGCCGTCCAGCAGTACCTGCTGCTGGTCGGCGGACTGCGCACCCTCGCCCGGGGCGAGCACGCCCCGCACCTGGTGCTCGACGCGTTCCTGCTGCGTTCCCTCGCGGTCAACGGCTACGCGCCCAGCTTCACGGACTGCGCGAGATGCGGCATGCCGGGACCGAACCGCTTCTTCTCGGTCGCGTCGGGCGGAACCGTATGCGCCGACTGCCGCGTCCCCGGGAGCGTCGTACCCTCGCCGCAGGCCCTCGAACTCCTGGGCGCACTGCTCACGGGAGACTGGGCCACCGCGGACGCGTGCGAGGCACGGTACGTCCGGGAGGGGAGCGGGCTCGTGTCCGCCTACCTCCACTGGCATCTGGAGCGCGGGCTGCGCTCGCTCCGGTACGTCGAGAAGCAGTAACCACCCCCGTCAGCACGAGGAGACGAGAGACACATGGCCGTACGCGGATTCCTGGGGCGGCAGCGCCGGGAGTACAGGACCCCGGAACCGCACCCCTCCGGCGCGCGGCCCCCGAAGCTTCCCGGGGAACTCGTCCCCAACCATGTGGCGATCGTCATGGACGGCAACGGGCGCTGGGCGAAGCAGCGGGGCCTGCCCCGCACCGAGGGGCACAAGGTCGGCGCCGAGCGCGTGCTGGACGTGCTCCAGGGCGGCATCGAGATGGGCGTGGGCGCCATCTCGCTCTACGCCTTCTCCACCGAGAACTGGAAGCGGTCCCCGGACGAGGTGCGCTTCCTGATGAACTTCAACCGGGACTTCATCCGCAAGACCCGGGACCAGCTCGACGAACTGGGCATCCGGGTCCGCTGGGTGGGCCGTATGCCCAAGCTGTGGAAGTCCGTCGCCAAGGAGCTCCAGATCGCCCAGGAGCAGACCAAGGACAACGACCGGCTCACCCTGTACTTCTGCATGAACTACGGCGGCCGCGCGGAGATCGCCGACGCCGCGCAGGCGCTCGCCGAGGACGTGAAGGCGGGCCGCCTGGACCCGTCGAAGGTCAACGAGAAGACGCTGCAGCGGTACATGTACTACCCGGACATGCCGGACGTGGACCTGTTCCTGCGGCCGAGCGGCGAGCAGCGCACCTCCAACTACCTGCTGTGGCAGAGCGCCTACGCCGAGATGGTCTTCCAGGACGTGCTGTGGCCGGACTTCGACCGGCGCGACCTGTGGCGCGCGTGCCTGGAGTTCGCCTCCCGCGACCGCCGCTTCGGCGGGGCCGTCCCCAACGAGGAGCTGCTGGCCATGGAGGGCCGTCAGGAGTAGCCGGCGCCAGGATCACGGCTCGTCACCGAGGGACCGGGGAGGGGCCGTGACGGGCCAGGGAGCGGGGCACGGGGCACGAGGACTCCGCCGAGCAGCTACGCGGAGTCCGGCCGCGTCCGCCCGCTCCGCAGCCCGCACCGGGCGGGGGACTGCGCGCTGGTGCCGGTGAAGCAGGGGGTGCGGCAGGCGTCGGACGTGCACCGGCCGCGGGCGCTGCTCGGCCGGCACCTGTCCCGCGTGTGACGGGCGCCGGCCGGGGAGCGCCGTTGCTGACGCCCGGCCCCGCAGCCCGCCGTCAGGAGGCGTCCGCGCAGCCGGCGCAGTCCGCGCAGGTGCCGAAGATCTCCACCGTGTGGGCCACGTTGACGTAGCCGTGCTCGGCGGCGATGGCCTCCGCCCACTTCTCCACCGCCGGGCCCTCGACCTCGACGGCCTTGCCGCAGCTGCGGCAGACCAGGTGGTGGTGATGGTCGCCGGTGGAGCAGCGGCGGTAGACGGACTCGCCGTCGGCGGTGCGCAGGACGTCGACCTCACCGGCGTCGGCGAGGGACTGCAGCGTGCGGTAGACCGTGGTGAGCCCGACCGAGTCGCCCTTGTGCTTGAGCATGTCGTGCAGTTCCTGCGCGCTGCGGAACTCGTCGACCTCCTGGAGGCACGCCGCCACGGCGGCACGCTGCCGGGTGGCGCGGCCCTTCACGGGCGGTCCTGCGGTCGTCACCGGAATGCCTCCTCACGTCTGGCTGCTGCCCGGCCATTGTGCCAGTCCGGGAACCGGCGAGTCAGGCGCCGACCTTGCCGTCCGCCGGACGACTGGCCGGAATCGAGCACTCCGCGGGGTCGGGTCCGGGCCGTGCGGCGGCCAGCGCCCGGGCGCGGCGCCGGGCCAGCGGGGCGGCCAGCGCGGTCAGCAGGATGAAGGCGCCGATGGTCAGCAGCACGATCGTCGCGCCGGGCGGCACGTCCTGGTAGTACGAGGTGACGGTACCGCCGACGGCCACGCTGACGCCGATCGCGACGGCGACGGCGAAGGTGGCGGCGAAGCTCCGGGTGAGCTGCTGGGCCGCCGCGACCGGCACCACCATCAGCGCGCTCACCAGCAGCAGGCCCACGACCCGCATCGCCACGGACACCGTGACCGCGGCGGTGACCGCCGTGAGCAGATTCAGGAACCGCACCGGCAGCCCCGTCACCCGGGCGAACTCCTCGTCCTGGCTGACCGCGAACAGCTGCCGCCGTAGCCCCACGGTGACCAGCACCACGAACGCGGCCAGCACGCAGATCGCCGTCACGTCGGACGGCGAGACCGTGGACAGCGAGCCGAACAGGAACGACGACAGGTTCGAGGTGGAGCCGCCGGGCGCGAGGTTGATGAACATGACGCCGCCGGCCATGCCGCCGTAGAAGAGCATCGCGAGGGCGATGTCACCGCGGGTCCGGGCGTACCAGCGGACCAGTTCCATGAAGACGGCGCCGAGGACGGAGACCACGGCGGCCATCCACACCGGCGACCAGGACAGCAGGAAGCCGAGGCCCACGCCGGTCATCGCCACATGGCCGATGCCGTCGCCCATCAGCGCCTGCCGGCGCTGGACGAGGTAGACGCCGACGGCGGGGGCGGTCACGCCGACCAGGACGGCGGCGAGCAGCGCCCGCTGCATGAAGGCGTAGTCGAGGATCTCCATCAGCTCAGCAGTCCCGTGCGGATCGGTCCGGCGTCCGCCGGTGCGTGCGGGTGTACGTGGTCGTGCCCGGGCAGGGCGTGCTGGCCGACCGCCTTGGGCGGCGGGCCGTCGTGCAGCACGCAGCCGTCGCGGAGGACGACCGCCCGGTCGATCAGAGGCTCCAGCGGCCCGAGTTCGTGCAGGACGAGGAGGACCGTGGCGCCCTGGCCGACCTGCGTGCGCAGGGTCTCGGCGAGGACCTCCTGGCTGGCCAGGTCCACGCCCGCCATCGGCTCGTCCATGATCAGCAGGTCCGGTTCGGAGGCGAGCGCGCGGGCGATCAGGACGCGCTGGTGCTGGCCGCCGGACAGGGCGTCGACGGAGTCCTTGGCGCGGTCCGCCATGCCGACCAGCTCCAGGGACCGGCGGACGGCCGCCCGGTCGCCCTTGCGGAACAGGCCGAAGCGGGTGCGGGCGAGCCGCCCGGAGGAGACGACCTCGGTGACCGTGGCGGGCACCCCGCCGGCTGCCGTGGTGCGCTGCGGGACGTAGCCCACGCGCGCCCAGTCGCGGAAGCGGCGCCGCTCGGCGCCGAACAGCTCGATCTCCCCGGCGGTGAACGGCACCTGGCCGATCACGGTGCGCACGGCCGTGGACTTGCCGGAGCCGTTGGCGCCGAGCAGGGCGACGACCTCGCCGCGGTGCACCGTGAGGTCGATGCCGCGCAGCACGGGGCGCGAGCCCAGCTCGGCGCGCACCCCCCGCAGGGTGATGACGGGTTCGGTGGTCATGCCGTCCTCCGCTGTCGCGTCGTCGGGGTCACCGGGCGCCCAGCGCGGTGCGCAGGGCCGTGAGGTTGGCCTCCATGACCTGGAAGTAGTCCTCGCCGCGGGAGTGGTCGGTGATGCCCTCGACCGGGTCGAGGACGTCGGTCCTCAGGCCGGTGTCGCCGGCGAGGGTCTTCGCGGTCCTGTCGCTGACGAGGGTCTCGTAGAAGACGGTGGTGACGCCGTCCTCCTTGGCGATCTTCTGGAGTTCCTTCACGCGCGCCCCGCTGGGCTCGGTGTCGGGGTCCAGTCCGCTGATGGCCTCCTCGGTCAGCCCGTAGCGCTCGGCGAGGTAGCCGAAGGCGGCGTGGGTGGTGACGAAGACGTCGGTCTTCCGGTTCGCGAGGCCGGTGCGGAACTTCTGGTCGAGCGCCTTGAGGTCCTTGACCAGCGTCGCGGTGTTCTTCCGGTAGTCGGCGGCGTGGTCCGGGTCGGCCTTCTGGAAGGCCTTGCCGACGCCCTCGGCGACCTCGGCGTACTTCACCGGGTCGAGCCAGATGTGGGGGTCGCCGCCCTCGTGGTCGTGGTCGTGGCCGTGCTCGTCCTCGTCGGCGTGCTCGTCCTCATGGGCGTGCTCGTCCCCGTGCTCCTCGCCGTGGCCGGCCTCGGTGCCGTGCTCCTCCAGCGCGGTCAGCTCGGCCGCGTCGATCTTCGTGGCGATGGGGGACTGGCCGATGGCCTCGTCGACGGAGGGCTGGAGGCCCTTGAGGTAGAGGGCCGCGTCGGACTCCTCGAGCTGCGCGGTCTGCTTGGCGCTGATCTCCAGGTCGTGCGGTTCCTGGCCGGGCTGGGTGAGACTGGTGACGTGGACGTGGTCGCCGCCGATCCGCTCGGCGAGGAAGGCCATCGGGTAGAACGACGCGACGACGTCGAACGTGCCGGTGTCGCCCGCGGCGGCGCTGTCGGACGAGCAGGCGGTGAGGGTGCCGAACCCGAGGGCGGCGACAGCGGTGAGCGCGACCGCGGATATGTGACGTCGTCGTACATTCATGACAGTCATTTTCAACTGATATGGAAACCGTTGTCAACAAGCTCCCCCTCGGCCCCCTCCGCGGCCCCTGCCGGTGCGTCGGAGGTCCGCTTGGGGGGACCGATTTGGTCGAGGGGCCGTCCCCGCCGGTAACCTGAGGCATTCGCTGGAAGCATCTCCGCTTCGTCGCCCGTCGTCGTAATGAAGAGAGCACCGTGGCCGCCGACAAGATCGACACCATCGTCAGCCTGAGCAAGCGCCGTGGCTTCGTATTCCCCAGTAGTGAGATCTACGGCGGCACGAAGGCCGCCTGGGACTACGGACCGCTGGGTGTCGAGCTCAAGGAGAACCTGAAGCGCCAGTGGTGGCGCTACATGGTGACGTCGCGCGAGGACGTGGTCGGTATCGACTCGTCCGTCATTCTGGCCCCCGAGGTGTGGGTCGCCTCCGGCCACGTCGCGACGTTCACCGACCCGCTCACCGAGTGCACCTCCTGTCACAAGCGGTTCCGCGCGGACCACCTGGAGGAGGCGTACGAGGAGAAGAAGGGCCGCGCCCCGGAGAACGGCCTCGCCGACCTGAGCTGCCCCAACTGCGGCAACAAGGGCACCTTCACCGAGCCCAAGCAGTTCTCGGGTCTGCTCTCCACTCACCTCGGTCCGACGCAGGACTCCGGCTCCATCGCCTACCTGCGCCCCGAGACCGCCCAGGGCATCTTCACCAACTTCGCCCAGGTGCAGACCACTTCGCGCCGCAAGCCGCCGTTCGGCATCGCCCAGATGGGCAAGTCCTTCCGCAACGAGATCACGCCCGGCAACTTCATCTTCCGCACCCGCGAGTTCGAGCAGATGGAGATGGAGTTCTTCGTCAAGCCGGGCGAGGACGAGCAGTGGCAGGAGTACTGGATGGAGCAGCGCTGGAACTGGTACACCGGTCTCGGCCTGCGCGAGGAGAACATGCGGTGGTACGAGCACCCGAAGGAGAAGCTCTCCCACTACTCCAAGCGCACCGCTGACATCGAGTACCGCTTCCAGTTCGGCGGCAGCGAGTGGGGCGAGCTGGAGGGTGTCGCCAACCGCACCGACTACGACCTCTCCGCGCACTCCAAGGCCTCCGGCCAGGACCTCTCCTACTTCGACCAGGAGGCCGGCGAGCGCTGGACGCCGTACGTCATCGAGCCGGCGGCCGGTGTGGGCCGGGCGATGCTCGCCTTCCTGCTCGACGCGTACGTCGAGGACGAGGCGCCCAACGCCAAGGGCAAGATGGAGAAGCGGACCGTGCTGCGGCTCGACCACCGCCTCGCGCCGGTGAAGGTCGCGGTGCTGCCGCTGTCCCGCAACCCGGAGCTGTCCCCGAAGGCCAAGGGCCTCGCCCAGGCGCTGCGGCAGAACTGGAACATCGAGTTCGACGACGCCGGTGCCATCGGCCGCCGCTACCGCCGCCAGGACGAGATCGGCACGCCGTTCTGCGTGACCGTCGACTTCGACACCCTGGACGACAACGCGGTGACCGTGCGCGAGCGCGACACCATGAAGCAGGAGCGGGTCTCCCTCGACCAGATCGAGGGCTACCTGGCCGCCCGCCTGGTCGGCTGCTGACCCGTCTCTTCTGACCGGCACGAACGCCGGGTCCCGGAATCTCCGGGGCCCGGCGTTCCGCGTTTCCGGACCGGCGTCCCGACGGGTGGGCGGCAGACGGGCGAGTGACAGATGAATGAATGACAGATATTGAAATCTGTCATTAGTCATGTCAAGGTGGAGGCATGACGATGCAGACACGACCTCTCGGAAAGACCGGCCCCCGGGTGTCCGCCCTGGGGCTCGGCTGCATGGGCATGTCCGCGCTCTACGGCACGGCGGACCGGACCGAGGCGATCGCCACGATCCACGCCGCCCTGGACGCCGGCGTCACCCTGCTCGACACCGGCGACTTCTACGGCATGGGCCACAACGAGCTGCTGATCGGCGAGGCGTTGCGCACGGCCCCCGCCGGACTGCGCGAACAGGCCCTCACCAGCGTCAAGTTCGGCTCCCTGCGCGACCCGGACGGCGGCTGGGGACCGATCGACGGCCGCCCGGCCGCCGTGCGGAACTTCGCCGCGTACTCCCTCCAGCGGCTGGGCGTCGACCACATCGACGTCTACCGCCTCTCCCGCGCCGACCCCGACGTGCCGATCGAGGAGACCGTCGGAGCCGTCGCGGAGCTCGTCGAGAAGGGCCACGTACGGCACATCGGCCTCAGCGAGGTCGGCGCCGACACGATCCGGCGGGCCGCCGCCACCGCGCCGATCACCGACCTCCAGATCGAGTACTCCCTGATCTCCCGCGCCGTCGAGGACCAGATCCTGCCCACCACCCGTGAACTCGGCATCTCCGTCACGGCCTACGGGGTGCTCGCGCGCGGCCTGATCTCCGGCCACTTCACCGCCGACCGGCAGCTTTCCGCGGACGACTTCCGCGCCCACTCGCCCCGCTTCCAGGGCGACAACCTCCGGCACAACCTCCGCCTCGTCGACGCGCTGCGCGAGATCGCCGCGCGCAAGGGCGTCACGGTCGCGCAGATCGCCGTCGCCTGGGTGCTGTCGCGCGGCGAGGACATCGTGCCGCTGGTCGGCGCCCGTACGCGGGAGCGGCTCACGGAGTCGCTGGGCGCGCTGGACGTCACGCTGGACGCGGACGACCTCGCGGCGATCGAGCGGGCGGTGCCGCCAGGGGCCGCGGCGGGTGCCCGCTACCCGGAGCCGATGATGGCCCACCTCGGCACCGAGGAGTGATCCCGGCGGCGGGTACGGTCTAGACATGGCAGCGACCGAGACCCTGACCGCCGAGCGCATCCTGGAGGCGACCGAGGAGGTGCTGCGCCGGCACGGGCCCGCGAAGGCCACCGTGGTGGACGTGGCCCGCGCCCTCGGCGTCAGCCACGGCAGCGTCTACCGGCACTTCCGCACCAAGGCGGCACTGCGGGAGGCGGTCACCAAGCGGTGGCTGGACCGTACGTCCGAGGCGCTGGACGGGATAGCGGGCGACGGGTCCCGCGACCCGGAGGCCCGGCTGCGGGACTGGCTCGCCGGGCTCTTCACCGCCAAGCGGCGCAAGGCGGGCGACGACCCGGAGCTGTTCGCCACCTACAGCGTGCTGGCCGGTGAGCAGGTGGGCGCGGTCGCCGAGCACATCGACGAGCTGACCGAGCAGTTGACGCGGATCGTCGCCGACGGGGTGGCCGCCGGGGTCTTCCACAGCGACGACCCCGCGGTCAGCGCGCGTGCGGTGTTCCAGGCGACCGGGCGGTTCCACGATCCCGCCTACGCGGGGGAGTGGGACAGACCTGAGGCGGACGCCGACTTCGCGGCGGCGGTGGATCTGCTGCTGCGGGGGTTGCGGGCCTGACCCGGGCGGGTCCGTCAGGCTGCGCTGGGGTCCACCGTCGCCTGGTGGGCCTGCTCCAGGTGCTCCTGTGCCTTCAGCCACGGCAGGAACTGGGCGGACCGGCGCCAGCCGCACGTGTCACATCTGATCGTCCGCTGCACTCCGGTGCGGTGGACGTGCACGGTGTGCTCACGTCCGTGCAGGTCCCAGCGGCTTACCTTGCTCGAGTCGATCTGGGGCATGGTGCCTCCGGCGGTCGGCGGATGGCTGTCGCCGTACGGAGTGTGCAGCAAAAGCAACATCAACAGGTGGGGGTACGCGGAACCCGCGCGGCGGGTGTCGCCCACGGCCCCGATCCAACAACCGTTGACGGAGCCACCCTTCAGGGGCGCGGGGAACTGCGCGACCGGCCACGCACGACCCGCACCCGGCGCTGCGGAGGGTGCCGCTGCGCCCACCCGTGCCGCCCCAGGCGGCACGACTGCCCGCAGCGGCTGCGCGTCTGCCCGCCCGCAGCGCCGGGGCGCTTTCCATGGCGGCGGCGGAGGCCGCCCAAGGGGCGCGGGGAACTGCGCGATCAGCCACCGACCACCCGCGCGGACGCCTCAGGCTCCCACCCCCGCCCGGCGAGCCCGCTCCTCCTCCCCCTTCAGGCGGCGTGCCGCCCGTTCCGCCGTGGAGCGGGCCCACCGGCCCGTCGTCACGACGCCCAGCGTCAGGACCGCCGCCCCGCACGCCGTCAGGATCCACCAGCCCGGCCGCGACGCCGTCACGAACGTGTCGGCGTACGACGACGACCCCACCCCCGCCGCAAGCACCGCGCCCAGCACCGCCACCCCCAGTCTCTGTCCCAGCTGGCGGCTGGTGGAGGCGACCGCCGAGGCGACTCCCGCCTGGTCGGTGGGCATGCCCGAGACCGCCGTGTTGGTGATCGGGGCGTTGACGAAGCCGAAGCCGACGCCGAAGAGGAGGTAACCCGCCAGCAGCGTCGCGTTCGACGTCTCCGCCTCGAAGAGGGCGAACAGCAGCCCGCTCACCGTCATCGCGCCGCCCGCGATCACCAGGGGCAGCCTCGGTCCCCGGCTGCCCACGAGGCGGCCGGACAGCGGGGCGCACAGGAACGTCGGGACGGCCATCGGCAGCATCCACAGCCCCGCCTCCATCGCGCTCAGCCCCCGCACGTTCTGCAGGTACAGCGTCGACAGGAACAGGAACCCGCCGAGCGCCGCGAAGGCGCTCACCGCGATCACCGTCGCCCCGCTGAACGGCGCCGAGCGGAAGAAGCGCAGATCGATCAGCGGTTCCGGGCGGCGCGGTTCGTGGCGGAGGAGCGCCAGCAGGGCGATCAGGGCCAGCGCCGCGAAGGGCAGCGTGGAACCCAGGCTCCCGTGCGGCGCCTCGATGATCGCGTACGTGAGCGAGCCGAACAGCGCGATGACCAGGACCTGGCCCACCGGGTCCGGGCGGCGGGCCCGGGGCGCACGGGACTCCGGCACGAAGCGCCAGGTCAGCAGCAGGGCGACGAGGCCCACCGGCAGATTGACCCAGAAGATGGAGCGCCAGCCGACCGAGTCCACCAGCAGCCCGCCGACCAGCGGTCCCGCGGCCATCGACAGGCCGACCACCGCGCCCCACACCCCGATCGCCCGGGCCCGCTCGCGCGGGTCGGTGAAGGTGTTGGTGATGATCGACATGGCGACCGGGTTGAGCATGGAGCCGCCCACCGCCTGCACCATGCGGAACACCACGAGCCAGTTCAGGTCCGGGGCGAGCGAGCACAGCAGCGAGCCCAGGGTGAAGACCACCAGGCCGGACATGAAGACCCGCCGGCGGCCGATCCGGTCGGCGGTCGAGCCGGCCAGCATCAGCAGCGAGGCCAGCACGAGCGTGTACGCGTCGATGGTCCACTGCAGTCCCGAGGTGCTCGCGTCCAGCTCCCGCTGGAGGGACGGCAGGGCGACGTTCAGAACCGTGTTGTCCAGGCTCACGATCAGCAGGCTCATACAGCAGATCGCGAGCACCAGCATGCGGCGGCCATGGCTGAGCTGGGGCATGCGCGCCATCGTACGCCGATGTCGATAGTGCGTCTAACTAATGACCGCTACACGATCTCTGTGCCGGGCGCCCCTCGGAATGCTGGACAATGGGGGAATGCCCACTGCCTCGCCGACCGTGAACACGCCCCTCGCCATCGGCCCGCACACCGTGCAACCGCCCGTCGTGCTCGCCCCCATGGCCGGGATCACCAACGCGCCCTTCCGTACCCTGTGCCGGGAGTTCAGCGGCGGCAAGGGCCTGTTCGTCAGCGAGATGATCACCACCCGGGCGCTGGTCGAGCGCAACGAGAAGACCATGCAGCTCATCCGGTTCGACGCCTCCGAGCAGCCGCGTTCCATCCAGCTCTACGGCGTCGACCCGGCGACCGTCGGCAAGGCCGTCCGCATGATCGCGGAGGAGGACCTCGCCGACCACATCGACCTCAACTTCGGCTGCCCGGTGCCCAAGGTGACCCGCAAGGGCGGCGGCTCCGCCCTCCCCTTCAAGCGGAACCTGCTGCGCGCCATCCTGCGCGAGGCCGTCGCCGGCGCGGGCGGCCTGCCGGTCACGATGAAGATGCGCAAGGGCATCGACGACGACCACATCACCTACCTCGACGCCGGCCGCATCGCCGTGGAGGAGGGCGTCACCGCGATCGCGCTGCACGGACGCACCGCCGCCCAGCACTACGGCGGCACCGCCGACTGGGACGCGATCGCCCGCCTCAAGGAGCACGTCCCCGAGATCCCGGTGCTCGGCAACGGCGACATCTGGTCCGCCGACGACGCCCTGCGCATGGTCCGCGAGACGGGCTGCGACGGCGTCGTCGTGGGCCGCGGCTGCCTCGGCCGGCCGTGGCTCTTCGCCGACCTGGTCGCCGCCTTCGAGGGCCGCCCCGACGACTACGTCCGGCCCACCCTGCGCGAGGTGGCCGACGCGATGGTGCGGCACGCCACCCTGCTGGGCGAGTGGATCGGCGACGAGTCGCGCGGCGTGATCGACTTCCGCAAGCACGTCGCCTGGTACCTGAAGGGCTTCGCGGTCGGCTCCGAGATGCGCCGGCGGCTCGCCGTCACCTCCACGCTCCAGGAGCTGCGGTCCGGGCTCGACGAGCTGGACCTGGACCAGCCCTGGCCGGCCGGCGCCGACGGCCCCCGCGGCCGTACGTCCGGCAACAACCGCGTGGTGCTGCCGGACGGCTGGCTGAAGGACCCCTACGACTGCGCGGGCGTCGGTGAGGACGCCGAGCTGGACACCTCCGGCGGCTGATCAGCCCCTGGTGGGCCGGGGCACGGATCCGTAGGCCTTCAGGAAGCGGTCGCGGAAGGCGTCCATCTTCCACACGGGGGCGTCGTCGGCGGGCCGGAGGCCGGGAGTCCACCGCCAGCCGTCGATCTTCTTCAGCACCTGCGGGTCCTTGGCGACGACCGTCACCGGCACGTCCCGGTTCTTGGTGTGCCCGGTGACCCGGGCGATCGGCTGGTGGTCGCCGAGGAACACCAGCACGGTGTCGTCGGTGCCGTAGCGCTCCAGCCACTCGGTGAGGGCGGTCACCGAGTACGAGACCGACTTGCCGTACTCCTTGCGGGACTCGGTGGAGTCGGCCATCACCTCGGACGCGTCCCGGCCCTCCTCCTCGATGGCGTCGAAGACCGAGCCGTCGCCCAGGTCCTCCCAGTCGATCATCTCCGGGACCGGCGCCCACGGCTGGTGGCTGGAGGTGAGGATGACCTCCGACATCAGCGGCCGGTTCCGCTTCTTCCCGTGCTCCAGACGCTCGAACGCCTCCAGGGCGTACTGGTCGGGCATCGTGGACCAGCTGAACTTCGGGCCCTCGTAACCCATTTCGGAGGCGTCGTAGACCTTGTCCAGGCCGTACCACTCTGCCTCCGGCCAGGTCTTCTGCACGCCCGGCATGATGCCGACGGTGTCCCACGCGCCGGACTTCCGGAAGGCGGCGGTGAGGGTCAGCCGGTCGCTGTTGGTGGCGGTGCGGTACCGCTGCTGGTTGTCGATCCACAGGCCGGACAGGGACGTGGAGTGCCCGAGCCAGCTGCTCCCGCCGTACGTCGACGAGGTCAGCCATCCGCTGCGCGCCCGGTAGCCGGCCTGGGCGAGCGCGGCACCCCGGGCGTCGAGGGTGCGGGTGACGCCGGGCGCGATCAGCGGGTCCTCCACGGCCACCCGGCCGTAGCTCTCGATGAACGCGATGACGACGTCCTTGCCGCGCAGGTCCGGCAGCAGCAGTCCGGGCGGGGTGGCGCCGAAGGTGTCGGTCCGGGCCTCCTCGGCGAAGGCCGCCTCGTCCCGCAGGGTGTCCACCACCCGCCGGGTCTGCCCGCGCAGGGTGTCCGCCGCGCGGTCGGAGGCGACCGGCAGCCCCGAGATCTGCAGGCCGAGCGAGGCGCAGGTGATCCACACGGTGCCGGCGATCATGGCGCCCTGGCCGGCCCGGGTGCGGTGCCGGGCGATCACGTTGCCGAGCCGCACCGTGGCCAGCGCCATCACGAGAACCACGAGCAGGGCGAGCAGCACCCCTCCGACGGCCGCGGCGTCGGCGACGAAGCCGCCCATGGAGTCCCGCACGTAGGACAGGGCGTCGTCCAGCAGGCCCCAGTCGAGGACCAGGTTGAAGCCGCGGCCCAGGTACTCGCTGAACCCGATGTCCAGCAGGTTGAGCACGGTGAGCACGCCGAGGCCCGTCCCGTAGAGCGCGGCGAAGATCACGCGCGGCCGGCGCGGCAGGGCGAGCAGCAGGACCGCGCCCACGATCGCCTCGGCGGGGATGCGGGTGAAGCGGTCGGGGCGCAGGCCCGGCGCGGTGTTCGGCATCAGCAGGGCGCCGAGCACCAGCACGGCGGCGAGGACGTGGCCCGTGAGCCGCAGGGCGCGGTCGGCGGAGGGGTGTGCGTCGCGTGCGTGGCGCAGGCGCGTGAGGACACGTGTGTCCCGCGGGCGCATGGGAACACGGAGGGCGCGCAGGCCCGTGAGGACGCGAGTGAAGACGGGCAACCCGGAGGTTCCTTCCGTACCGATACCGGTGAGGCGGGAGGCGGATCCGGCGTGGGGGTCCGGATCCGCCTCCAGTCCGTACGGGCGGCCGGGCCGGAGCGTTCATCGCACCGGTCCGCATGGTGGAACCGGGCTCCGTATGGCAGCGTGATTCTCACCACCCCTGATAGGGATTGCGCTCAGATGAGCGAATCGGAGGAGGCTGCACTTCTCAAAGGTTGGCACTCAGTGCCACTCGATGATCGTTCATCGGGCGAAATCAAACGTGGTTCAGGATGCTCACATGAGCAGCTCGACCGGTTCCGGGAGGCGCCCCGCGTTCAAGAAGTGAAAACACCGAGCCTCCACGGCTTGCCAAGCTTTGACCTTCGATCCGCCGGCGCCCGGCCGGTGACAGGCGCACGACGCGCAAGTGGACGTACCCAGACGCCTTCGATCTGGGTACATTCCTCGCCGTCAGGGCAGCCACCGCGTCCTCGAGGAGTCGAGACCCGTGTCGGAAAACAAAGATCCCCACGTAGCTCAGTCGGGCACGAGCGTTGAGAGCGTGAAGTTCGTCTACGACTTCACCGAGGGCAACAAGGACCTCAAGGACCTGCTCGGCGGCAAGGGGGCCAACCTCGCCGAGATGACCAACCTCGGTCTCCCCGTGCCACCCGGCTTCACCATCACCACGGAAGCCTGCAAGGTCTACCTGGACAGCGGCGAGGAGCCCGCGGCACTGCGTGACGAGGTGAGTGCGCACCTCGAGGCGCTCGAGCAGCGGATGGGCAAGAAGCTCGGCCAGGCCGACGACCCCCTCCTCGTCTCGGTCCGCTCCGGCGCCAAGTTCTCCATGCCGGGCATGATGGACACCGTCCTCAACATCGGTCTGTCCGACAAATCGGTGCAGGGCCTGGCCAAGCAGGCCGGCGACGACCGGTTCGCGTGGGACTCCTACCGGCGCCTCATCCAGATGTTCGGCAAGACCGTCCTCGGCGTGGACGGCGAGCTGTTCGAGGACGCGCTCGAGGCGGCCAAGGCGGCCAAGAAGGTCACCGTCGACACCGAGCTGGAGGCCGCCGACCTCAAGAAGCTCGTCACCAAGTTCAAGAAGATCGTCAAGACCGAGTGCGGCCGGGACTTCCCGCAGGACCCGCGCGAGCAGATGGACCTCGCCATCAAGGCGGTCTTCGACTCCTGGAACGGCGACCGCGCCAAGCTCTACCGCCGCCAGGAGCGCATCCCGCACGACCTGGGCACCGCCGTCAACGTCTGCTCCATGGTCTTCGGCAACCTCGGCCCCGACTCCGGCACCGGCGTCGCCTTCACCCGCGACCCGGCCTCGGGCCACCAGGGCGTCTACGGCGACTACCTGCAGAACGCGCAGGGCGAGGACGTCGTCGCGGGCATCCGCAACACGGTCCCGCTCGCGGAGCTGGAGCAGATCGACAAGAAGTCGTACGACCAGCTCATGCAGATCATGGAGACCCTGGAGAACCACTACAAGGATCTCTGCGACATCGAGTTCACCATCGAGCGGGGCCGGCTGTGGATGCTCCAGACCCGCGTCGGCAAGCGCACCGCGGGCGCGGCCTTCCGCATCGCCACGCAGCTGGTGGACCAGGGCCTGATCGACGAGGCCGAGGCGCTCACCCGCGTCAACGGCGCCCAGCTCGCCCAGCTGATGTTCCCGCGCTTCGACGAGAGCGCCAAGGTCGAGCAGGTCGGACGCGGCATCGCCGCCTCCCCGGGCGCCGCGGTCGGCAAGGCGGTCTTCGACTCCTACACCGCCGTGAAGTGGTCACGCTCCGGCGAGAAGGTCATCCTGATCCGCCGTGAGACCAACCCCGACGACCTGGACGGCATGATCGCCGCCGAGGGCATCCTCACCTCGCGCGGCGGCAAGACCTCCCACGCCGCCGTCGTCGCCCGCGGCATGGGCAAGACCTGTGTCTGCGGCGCCGAGGACCTGGAGGTCGACACCAAGCGCCGCCGGATGACCGTGCCGGGCGGGCACGTCGTCGAGGAGGGCGACCTCATCTCCATCGACGGCTCCAGCGGCAAGGTCTATCTGGGCGAGGTCCCGGTCGTGCCGTCGCCTGTCGTGGAGTACTTCGAGGGCCGGATGCACCCGGGCGCCGACGACGCCGACGAGCTGGTCGAGGCCGTGCACCGGATGATGGCCTTCGCCGACCGCAAGCGCCGGCTGCGGGTGCGCGCCAACGCCGACAACGCCGAGGACGCGCTGCGCGCCCGCCGGTTCGGCGCCCAGGGCATCGGCCTGTGCCGCACCGAGCACATGTTCCTCGGCGACCGGCGCGAGCTGGTGGAGCGGCTGATCCTGGCCGACACGCAGGAGGAGCGCGAGGAGTCGCTGAAGGCGCTGCTGCCGCTCCAGAAGAAGGACTTCGTCGAGCTGTTCGAGGCGATGGACGGCCTGCCCGTCACCATCCGCCTGCTCGACCCGCCGCTGCACGAGTTCCTGCCCGACATCACCGAGCTGTCGGTCCGCGTCGCCCTCGCCGAGTCCCGGCAGGAGCCGCACGAGAACGAGCTGCGGCTGCTCCAGGCCGTGCACCGGCTGCACGAGCAGAACCCGATGCTGGGCCTGCGCGGTGTCCGCCTCGGCCTGGTCATCCCGGGCCTGTTCACCATGCAGGTGCGGGCCATCGCGGAGGCGGCGGCCGAGCGCCGGAACGCCAAGGGCGACCCGCGCGCGGAAATCATGATCCCGCTGGTCGGCACGGTGCAGGAGCTGGAGATCGTCCGCGAGGAGGCCGACAAGGTCATCGCGGAGGTCGAGGAGGCCACCGGCACCCGGCTCAAGCTCGCCATCGGCACGATGATCGAGCTGCCGCGCGCCGCGCTGACCGCCGGCCAGATCGCGGAGGCCGCCGAGTTCTTCTCCTTCGGCACCAACGACCTCACCCAGACGGTGTGGGGCTTCTCCCGGGACGACGTGGAGGCCAGCTTCTTCACGGCCTACCTGGAGAAGGGCATCTTCGGGGTGTCGCCGTTCGAGACGATCGACAAGGACGGCGTGGGCTCCCTGGTGAAGTCCGCGGCCAAGGCCGGCCGGGAGACCCGCCCGGACCTGAAGCTCGGCGTCTGCGGCGAGCACGGCGGCGACCCGGAGTCGGTCCACTTCTTCCACGAGGTCGGGCTGGACTACGTCTCCTGCTCCCCGTTCCGCATCCCGGTGGCCCGTCTGGAGGCCGGCCGCGCCGCCGTCACCTCGGCGGGCAGCGACCACCGCTGAGCCCTCCCGGGGGCGCGCAGGACCCCGGGGCCGTCGTCTGTCACCCGACCACCCTCACCGATCGGCGACGGCTCCGGATCACGAAGGAGGGGCGGCACCCGTGCGGGGGTGCCGCCCCTTCCGTCGTGCGCGCGACGCGCCCTGTGGGGCGGTCAGGTGCCGCGGCGCACGCGGGAGGCGATGAGGACGGCGCCTCCGGCGAGGACCACGGCGGCCACGCCTATGGTCACGTAGGTGGTGAGGGGGGCGTCCGACCCGGCGTCGTCGCTCGTGGCGGCCTGGGTGGTGTCGGCCACGGGAGTCGTGTTCCCGTCGTCGACCGAGGTGTCGTCGCGCGGGATGAAGCCGGCGGGCGGCTCGTCGCAGGCGATGCCGTCGCCGTCGGGGTCCAGTGCGGGACCGTAGTGGTCGTCCCCGCTGGAGATCCTCGACCAGCCGTTGTCGTACGCCTCCGAGCAGCTCTTGAACGGGTGGTCCCCGTCGTGGGCGGACGCGGTGGCGGGGAGAACGGCCAGGGCGAGGGCGGCGAGGGCCGTGAGGGTGGTTCGTGTCAGGCGCATGGCAAATGCCCCCAAGTCCGAGTGCGGGTGCCGTTGACCGGGCTGTGGCGAGACGAAGTTACTGGCGGTTCGGGTGTGCTGCGGAGGGTTACGGGCGACCTGTGATGTGAACGTGATGTGACGGAATCGTGGCGCACCGCCATGAATGGAGGGGTGCCTTCCTGCCGTTGGGCAGGAGTGGCCCAGGTCGGAGGGGGTGTGCGGGGGTACCGCGGTGGGGAGCGAAAGGTGACGGGGCGGGTGTCTTCGCGCCCGGACCGGTGCGGGTGGTCCGTGGCTGGTCGCGCAGTTCCCCGCGCCCCTGGAGGGTGTCTTCGCCGCGGCCGCTTGTAGCGCCCCGTCGCTGCGGGTGGGCGGATGCACCGCCGTTGCGTCGGGTGCGGGTGGTCCGTGGCTGGTCGCGCAGTTCCCCGCGCCCCTGGAGGGTGTCTTCGCCGGTGGGTAGTTGTGAGGGTGAGGGGGCCGGATGGCCGGCCCCCTCGGTAGGGGTTCAGTCCCGGTTCTCGCGGCGCTTGCGGGCGGCGATCATCAGGCCGCCGCCGAGCAGCACGACGGCCCCGCCGCCCGCCGCGATGTACGGCGTGGTGTCGCTGCCGCCGGTCTCGGCGAGGTCGGCGCCGCCGCCGTTCTCCTCCTTCGCGCCGCCGGCGCCGGCACCCGCGTCCGCGTCGTCGTCGCTCTCGTCGCGCGGCACGAAGTCCGACGGCGGCTGGTCGCAGCCGATGCCGTCGTCGTCCCGGTCGAGGTGTTCGCCGTAGTGGCGGTCGCCCTCGGGGATGTTGCTGTACCCGTTGTCGTACGCCTCGGTGCAGTTCTCGAACGGGTGGGCGCCGTCGTGCGCCACGGCGGTGGCCGGTACGGCGGCCAGGGCGACGGCGGCGAGCAGTGCGGCGGCTGAGGTACGGAACGGGATCATGGTGAGGAGCCCCCCAGGTCGGTCGAAAGTGTGCGCTCGGCACGAGGGTGCCGAAGCTACTGGGGGGCTCGTGGCGCGTGGGGAATATGAAGGACCCGTGATGGGAACGTGACGTGACCGGGAGGTAGCTGTCCGCCACCTCCCGCGCGTCACGCCCGGAAGGGACCCTTCACCTCGTACGTGATGCCGCCCGACGAACTCCCGCTCGTACCGCGCTGACTGGAGAAGTACAGGCGGGTGCCGTCCGGGGAGAAGGCCGGGCCGGTGATCTCGGAGCCCGACTGACCGCTGACGCGCAGGAACGGGGCCACCACGTCGTCGGGCGTGATGACGCAGATCTCCATGTTCCCGCCGTCCTCGGCGACGAAGAGGTCACCGGAGGAGGAGCCGGTGACGTTGTCGACCCCGGTCAGCGGGGCCGTGCCGCCGGTCACCAGCGAGTCGTCGTAGGCGAGTTCGACGGTCTGGGCGGCCGCGTCGTACCGCCAGACCCGGTTGTCGCCCTTGGTGGTGAACCAGCAGGTGTCGTTCGCGTAGTGGCAGCCTTCGCCGCCGTTGAAGCGCTTGGCTCCGGAGACCTGGTTGCGGGTGGCGGTGGCGCCGGACGGGTCCGGGACCCGTGCCCAGCTCACCTGGCCGCTGGTGCCGCTGCCGCCGACCAGCACCTCCAGTGTGCCGGAGGACAGGTCGCCCCAGGTCGTGGGCCTGAAACGGTAGAAGCAGCCGTCCGAGACGTCCTCGGTCAGGTAGATCACCCCGCGCACCGGGTCGGCTGCCGCCGCCTCGTGCTTGAAGCGCCCCATGGCGTCACGGCGGACGGCCGCCTTCACACCCCACGGGTCGGTCTCGTAGACGTACCCCCGGTCCACCTCCTCGCAGGACAGCCAGGTGTTCCACGGGGTCTTCCCGCCCGCGCAGTTCTGCCGGGTGCCGGACAGGACGCGGTACGCGCCCGTGATGGCGCCGGTGGCCGAGAACTTCACCGCGCTCGCGCCGCCCGACGGGTTGATCTCCGAGTTGGAGACGTAGATCCAGCCGCTTCCGTCGGCGTAACAGGCCCCGCCGTCCGGGGCGTTGTGCCAGGTGTACGACGTGCTCCCGACCCGCTGCCCGGAGCGGGCGATCACCCGGCTGGTGAATCCCGCCGGGAGTGCGATCCCGTTGGCGTCCGCCGCCCCGAGCGGCCCGTACGGGCCGGTGCCGGGCTGTGCGGGGGCGGCGTACGCGGCACCGCGCCACAGGGTCCCGCCGAGTACGGCGGAGCCGCCGCCGAGGGCGGTCGCACGAAGGAAGGTACGACGTTCCACTGTCACTCCAGGTGGCCGTTAACGCCCCGCCGCCGGCCGGCGACGGGGGCGTGCGAGCAGCGAACCTACGGGAATGACATGGACGCTTCATGACCGGCGGCGTACGGGCGGGTGGCCGTCCCGCGGGCAGGCGCGCACCGGGCCGGCGGCCCCGCGTCCCACAGCGGCACCGCCACCGGGAGCCCGGGGCCGCGGCGGCCCGGACCCGACAGTCCCGGCCGCTCAGACCGCCTCGACCTCGTACGTCGTCACCCGGACCGCGTCGTCGTCCAGGCAGCGGCCCGTCTCCAGGTCGAAGCGCTGCTTCAGGAGCGGCGAGGCGACGAACGGGCGGCCCCGGTGGGTGCCGGTCAGGCCGCGGGAGAGGACCGCCGCGCCCGTGAACGGGTCACGGTTGTCGAGGGCGTACAGGCGGCCCGCACGGTCGGTGAAGACGGCGGCCTGCCGGCCGTCGGGCAGCAGGGCGGCCACGCCCCGTCCCGGGGTCAGCCGGTCGAGGCCGCAGACCTCGAACCAGTCGTCCGCCAGGCGGAGTCGTACGGTCAGGCCGGTGGTCGTCTCGAGTGCCAGGGTCATCGCTGTGCGGTTCCTTCCAGGACGTCGTCGGCGGGACGCAGGCCGATGCTCAGCAGGGGCAGGTCGGGCTTGATCTGGTCGCGTTCGGGGACGAAGGCGACCACCGGGTCGGGGGTGTCCGGGGCGTTGACGAAGGACACGAACCGGGCCAGCTTCTCCGGGTCGTTGATCGTCTCGGCCCACTCGTCGCGGTAGTGCGCCACGTGCGCGGCCATCAGCGACTCCAGTTCGTCGCAGATGCCCAGGGAGTCGTGCACCACCACGTCCCGTACGTGGTCCAGGCCGCCGGGGACGCGCTCCAGCCAGGTGGAGGTGCGCTCCAGCCGGTCGGCGGTGCGGATGTAGAACATCAGGAACCGGTCGATCAGGCGGATCAGTTCGGCGTCGGAGAGGTCCTGCGCCAGCAGGTCGGCGTGGCGCGGGGTGGCGCCACCGTTGCCGCCGACGTACAGGTTCCAGCCGGCCGCGGTGGCGATGACGCCGAAGTCCTTCGACCGGGCCTCCGCGCACTCGCGCTGGCAGCCGGAGACCGCCGACTTCAGCTTGTGCGGGGACCTGAGCCCCCGGTAGCGCAGTTCCAGGTCGATCGCCATCCGCACCGAGTCCTGCACGCCGTAGCGGCACCAGGTCTGCCCCACGCAGGACTTCACCGTGCGCAGCGACTTGCCGTACGCGTGCCCGGACTCGAAGCCCGCGTCGACCAGCCGGGCCCAGATCAGCGGCAGCTGCTCCACGCGGGCGCCGAACATGTCGATCCGCTGGCCGCCGGTGATCTTCGTGTAGAGGCCGAAGTCGCGGGCGATCTCCCCGATCACGATCAGCTTCTCGGGGGCGATCTCCCCGCCGGGGATGCGCGGCACCACCGAGTACGAGCCGTTCTTCTGCAGGTTGGCGAGGAAGTGGTCGTTGGTGTCCTGCAGGGCCGCCTGCTCGCCGTCGAGCACGTAGGTGCTCGCGCCGATGGTGGGCGCCAGGGAGGCGATGATCGACCCGACCGCGGGCTTGCACACCTCGCAGCCGTCGCCGCCGCGCGCCTCCTCCCGGCCGTGGCGGTCGAGCAGCTCGCGGTGGGAGGCGATGCGCAGGGCGAGGACGATCTCGTACAGCTCCTCGCGGGTCTGGGAGAAGCAGCCGCACAGGCCCTTGTCGACCTCGACGCCGTTGGCCTCCAGCTCGGCGTCCAGGAGCTGGCCCAGCACCTTGACGCAACTGCCGCAGCCCGTACCGGCCTTGGTGCACTTCTTCACCTCGGGCACGGTGGTGCAGCTGTGCTCGGTGACCGCGCCGCGGATCGTGCCCTTGGTGACGTTGTGGCAGGAGCAGACGACCGCGTCGTCGGGCAGTGCGGACGGGCCGAGCGCGGCCGGGGCCCCGGCGCCGGCGGGCAGCACCAGCGACTCCGGCGCGACCGGCGGCACCGAGCCGGTGAACGCGCGCAGCGTGCCGTACGCCTCCGCGTCGCCGACCAGGATGCCGCCGAGCAGCGTGCCGTCCTTGCCGATCACCAGCTTCTTGTACAGGCCCGCGCGGGAGTCGGAGTAGACGACGTCCAGGCAGTCCTCGGCGGTGCCGTGCGCGTCGCCGAAGGACGCCACGTCCACGCCGAGCAGCTTCAGCTTGGTGGACAGGTCGGCGCCGGTGAAGGCGGCCTCGTCCTCGGCGATGGTCGCGGCGGCCGTCTCCGCCTGCTCGTAGCCGGGCGCGACCAGGCCGTACACCCGGCCGTCGGCGGCCAGCGCGCACTCGCCGATCGCGAACACGCGCGGGTCGGTGACCGTGCGGCACTGCTCGTCGACGGTGATGCCGCCGCGCTCGCCGACCGCCAGGCCGCAGTCGCGGGCCAGCTGGTCGCGGGGGCGGACGCCGGCGGAGAACACCACCATGTCGGTGGCGAGTTCGGAGCCGTCGGACAGCTTCATGCCGGTGACGGCGCCGGAGTCGCCGACCACGATCTCCTGGGTGCCGACGCCCGTGTGGACGCTCAGCCCCATGTCCTCGATGGTGCGCAGCAGCGCCGCTCCGCCGCCCTCGTCGACCTGCACGGGCATCAGCCGCGGTGCGAACTCCACGATGTGCGAGGTGAGCCCCAGCCCTTTGAGCGCGCCGGCCGCCTCCAGGCCGAGCAGGCCGCCGCCGACCACCGCGCCCGTCTTCGCCCTGCTCCTCGCGTACTCCTCGATGGCGAGCAGGTCCTCGATCGTGCGGTAGACGAAACAGCCCTCGGCGTCCTTGTTCGGCACCGGCGGCACGAACGGGTAGGAGCCGGTCGCCAGGACGAGGACGTCGTAGCCGACGACCGTCCCCGAGCGGGCGGTCACCGTGCGCGCCTCGCGGTCGATGTGCTCGGCCGGGTCGCCGACGTGCAGCTCGATGCCGTGGTCCGCGATGAACGTCGGGTCCGTCAGCGACAGGTCCTCGGGCGTCCGCCCGGAGAAGTACGAGGTGAGCTGCACACGGTCGTAGGCCGGACGCGGCTCCTCGCACAGCACGACCACGCGGTGCGTGGCGGTCAGGCCGCGCTCGGCGAGCGCCTCCAGGAAGCGCTGGCCGACCATGCCGTGGCCGACGAGCACGATGGTCGAGGTGTCCGTGGGCATCAGGAGCCTCCGTCGTTGGTGAGCAGATGGAGCAGGGGCCCGCCGTCGGACGGGAGCGGCTCTGCTCCCTCCCAGGCGCGCGCGAGGGCGCCGACGGTGCCGAGTTCGCCGACCAGCACCCCGCCGACCAGGCGGTCGTCGCGGACCACGACCTTGCGGTACGTGCCGCGGGTGGCGTCGGCGAGCTGCACCACGTCGTCGCCCGGCAGCACCTCGGTCTCGCCGAACGCGGCCAGGTCGAAGGGGCTGTCCGGGCCGGTCAGGGTGAGCCGGGTGAGCGAGCGGGTGCCGGTGTAGCGGGCGGCGGTGTCCCCGGCGAGCAGTGCGGCGAGCGCGTCGGCCTGTTCCAGGGCCGGGGCGGCCAGTCCGTAGACGGTGCCGGCGTGCTGGACGCAGTCGCCGACCGCGTGGATGTACGGGTCGGAGGTGCGCAGCTCGTCGTCGACGACGACGCCCTTGGCCACGTCGAGCCCGGCGGCCTGGGCGAGGGACACCCTCGGGTGCACCCCGCAGGCCGGCACGACCAGGTCGGCGTCCAGGGCGTAGCCGTCGGCCATCTCCACCGAGCGGACCGCGCCGCCGACGCAGCGCACGTCGCGCACCCGGCACTCGGTGTGCACCTCCACGCCGAGCCCGGTCAGATGGCGCCGCACCAGCGCGGAGGCGGCCGGGTCGAGCTGGCGCTCCATCAGCCGCTCCGACTGCTGGGCGAGGACCACCTGCGCGCCGCGCACGGCCAGCGCGCGGGCCGCGGACACACCGAGCAGCCCGCCGCCGATCACCACGGCCCGCACGCCCGGCCGCACCTCGGCGGACAGGCCCAGGCAGTCGTCCAGGGTGCGGAACGCGTGCACGCCCCGGGGCAGCTCGTGGTCCTCGGTGAACAGGCCGCGCAGCGGCGGCAGGACGGGGTTGGAGCCGGTGGCCAGCACCAGCCGCCCGTAGGCGATCTCCGTGCCGTCCGCGCAGACGGCGGTCCGCCGGTCCCGGTCGATTCCGGTGACCCGGGCCCGGACCAGTTCCGCGGGGGCGGGCAGGGCGATCACCTCGGGCCGGTAGCGCCCGGCGAGCACCTCGGCGAGGAGCACCCGGTTGTACGGCGGGTGCTCCTCCTCGCCGATCAGCGTCACGGGCGTGCCCAGCTCGCCGAGCCGCCGGGCGAGACGTACGCCCGCGAGGCCGGAGCCGATCACCACCACACGCTCGTTCGAGGTCATGTCCTGAGCGTGCGGGGCGGGTGTTACCCGGTGACATCCCTTCTGTTTCCCGCGCGGAACGCTGCCCTCAGCGGTCATGGGCGCGGCATGTGAGGCTTCCGGAGGCGGTCGCGAGGCGGGTGTGAGGAGGCCAACCTCAACAAACGCTCATCTTGATGGACGCAACATCTACCGCCTTCATAGGCTCACCGCCATGCCCGACATATCCCTGACCACCGTCGTCCTGCTCTGCGTGGCCGCCCTCGCCGCCGGCTGGATCGACGCCGTGGTGGGCGGCGGAGGGCTGCTGCTCCTCCCCGCCCTGCTGCTCGGCCTGCCCGCCGGGACCCCCGCCGCGCACGCGCTGGGCACCAACAAGGCGGTCGCGATCGTAGGCACCACGGGCGCGGCGGTGACGTACGCCCGCAAGGCGCCGGTGGACGTGCGGACCGCGGTGCGGATCGGGCTCGCCGCCCTCGCCGGGTCGTCGGGCGGGGCGTTCCTCGCGGCCGGGATGAGCACCGAGGTGCTCAAGCCGGTGATCATGGTGGTGCTGCTGGCGGTGGCCGCCTTCGTCATCCTGCGGCCCGCCTTCGGCACCGCGCCCGCGACGGGTCCGGCGTCCCGCCGGCAGATCCTCGCGGCGATCGGCCTGGCCGGCCTCGGCATCGGCTTCTACGACGGCCTGATCGGCCCCGGCACCGGCACGTTCCTCGTCCTGGCGCTCACCGCCCTGCTCCACCTGGACCTGGTCACCGCCTCCGCCACCGCCAAGATCGTCAACTGCTGCACCAACGCGGGCGCGCTCGCCACCTTCGCCTGGCAGGGCGCGGTGCTGTGGCAACTGGCGGTGGTGATGGCGGTCTTCAACCTGGCGGGCGGCACGCTGGGCGCCCGCACCGCCCTGAAGCGCGGCAGCGGCTTCGTCCGCGTGGTCCTGCTGACGGTGGTGTTCGCGCTGGTGGCGAACATGGCGTACGAGCAGTGGCTGGCGTAGGCCTGGGCGCGGGGGCGTCCGGTGGGGATACTGGGCCGGACATGATCACCTCAAGAGAGGCACGGCCATCACCGGAACCACGGTCACCGCACCGCTGAGAGCCGTTCTCGCCGCCGCGGTCGTCTGCGCGGCTGCCTCCGCCTGCGGAACGAGTCCCGAGCCCGACAGGAGGGCGCTGCCCTCCGCGTCCGCCGCGGACTCCGCCGCCCGGCCCGTCACCGCCGTGATGCCCGACGTCACCGGCGGCAACGCGCTCCGGGCACAGGAGCAGATGGACGGCACGCAGGTCCGCTTCGAGGACGCCACGGGGAAGGACCGCGAGGTGGTGGACCCACAGGCGTGGCGTGTCTGCGGCAGCAGGCCGGGGGCGAACCAGCGGATCACGTCGTACCCGGTCACTCTCCTGGTGGCCCCGACGACCGAGTCCTGCCCGGACGGGGCGTCGGGCTGAGGGAGGCTCACCGCGTCCCCGTCAGATGGGCGTACACCACCACGTTGCCCCGGTAGCCCGTCGTGGGGGAGTAGCCGGCGCCGCAGGTGATGACGCGGAGTTCCGGGCGGGGGGCCGCGCCGTAGACCTTCTCGTCGGGGAAGCGGCGGGCGTCGTACGCCTCGACCGCGTCCACCGTGAACACGGCGACCGTGCCGTCGTGCCGGGCGATCTCGACGGTGCTGCCCTTGCGCAGGGCGCCGAGGGAGTAGAAGACGGCCGGGCCGTCCTCGTTGTCGACGTGGCCCGCGACGATCGCGGTGCCCCGCTCGCCGGGCGTGGTGCCGGCCTCGTACCAGCCGGCCAGGTCCGGGCGGTCCGCGGGCGGCACGTCCAGGGAGCCGGCCGGGGTGAGCCCCAGGCCCGTCAGGGGTGCGTCCACGCCGATCGCCGGGATGCGCACACGGTCGGGCGGCGACGGCGGCAGCGCGGGCGCCGCGGACCGCGCCGGGCCGTGCCCGTCGAGTTCCGAGTGCGCCTGCGCGGCGGACGGCTGCGGCGGGGCGTCGCCCCCGCCGTCCCGCAGCAGCACGGCCCCCGCGCACAGGGCGCACACCGTGACGGCGGCTATCGCCGCGTTGCCGGGACTCCCGGTGCGGCGGAACCTGCGACGCATGGGGTGACCTCACCTCGAGTGGGCCCCGTGCCCCCCTCCGGGCCGCGAGGGGCGTCGGACCCGGAGGGGGAGGGGACTTGCGGTACCAGTGGGACGGGCAGCGGAGGATGCCCGTCAGATCCCGTCGCCTCTCGCCCGGCGATGCAGGAGCCAGGTACCGCCCGCGGCGGCGACGGCGAGGGCCGTCACGCCTGCCGCGGTCTGTGCGGGGTCGGGGCCCAGCGCGCCACCGACCCCCGTCTTCACGCTTCCTCGGGGTACCACCTGTTCCGCGTCGGGCGTCAGCGTCACCACGAGGTCCCCGGTCACCCGGCGCCCGCTCCCGGCGCACGTGACGACGATCTCGTACGTCCCCGGCTGCGCGCTCGGCGGCACCTGGAACTGCCCGATCGCCTCCCCGTCGTGCGTGCTCGGCGCCAGCGTGAACCGGCCCGCGCCGACGGCCGAGGCGTCGCCCGCCGCCGTGCCCTCCTCGCCGCACGCCGCGGTGTTCGCCGAGACCTGCGCGCCCGGGGCGACGGACGACGGATACATCCGCAGACCGGCGGTCGACGGACCGGGGGCCTCCCCGGCGTACGCGGGGGAGGCGAGAAGCCCCGCGGCGGCCACGGCGAGTGCGGCGCCGGTCGTGCCGGTCAGCAGCCGGGCGGTACGTCGCATGGATGCTCCCTCGAGCTCACGGAGGTGACCCGGCCCGCGGCACCCCCATGTGCCGCCGTCGACCGCGTCCCTGCCCCTCCGAGGTAAGACCCCCGGGGCCGTCACCGCTCCCTGAGAGGGCGTCAGGGCGGCGGCTGAACGGGTGTCAGGCGGCCGGCGACCACCTCGGCCGACGGCACGTTTCAGCAGGTCAACGCCGGTGACACCGGGCGGCCGGGCGGCGTGCGGGCGGATTGGGCCGGGCGGGGCGGCGAAGGGCTGACCGGGCGAGGGCGCGCCCGCCCCGGCGCGCGTCCGAGGGCGCGTCCACGCGCGCCTCACCCCACCCCTCGCCAGTCCCCGCCCTCCACCCGCGTCCCCCGCGCCCGCAGCCGGGCCTCGACCGCCGGGGCGGCGACGTACACCCACGCCCGGACCGCCGCGCCGTCCGTCTCCCGCACCACCGGCCGCTCCACCCGGTCGTAGAGGTTGCGCGGGTCGCCCGGGACGTACTCCTCCAGGCGGTCGAGCCGCGTCAGCAGTTCCTCGTACGCCTCCGGCCGGGCGGTGACCAGTTCGCCCCGCACCTCGCCCTCCGGGGCCTCGACGGCGTACGGGTAACCGGGCCCCTCGTACAGCACCGCGCCCCGCAGCCGGGCCGGTTCCTCGTGTGCCGTGCGGCCGCGCAGGAAGCGGTCGTGGTTGATCTCGCCGGGGCGGAGGGTGCCGTAGACGAAGAAGGGGAGGTTCACTCGCTTCACCTGCGCGGACGGTCGGCGGAGCCCCTCTGCACGGAAGTGCCACCGGAGCCTTGCGGGAACGATTCTCTCCCCTCACACACCCCCACATTTGCGCTATGGACATGACACTCGGGCCGCCACTTGAATCGCGGGCACCACCCGCGCCGCCCCGTTCCCCACCCGCGTCGGGGCGCCCGTTCCAGGAGACCGCTTGAGCCCGATACGGCCTGCCCGACGTCCCCGTCCCGCCGCCGCGGGAGCCGCCGTCACCGGCGCCGCCCTGCTGGCCGCCGCCCTCACCCCCGCCACCGCGGGAGCAGCCGACCGCCCCACCCGCGCCGCCGCGGCCGAGGCCGCCGCCTCCGTCCTCGCCGACCGCGCCGCGGCCCTCGGCCTCACCGCCGCCCAGGACACGAAGGTCCGCGACGTCGTCGTCGACGCCGACGGCGGCCGCCACGTCCGCTACGACCGCACCTACCGCGGACTCCCCGTGCTGGGCGGGGACTTCGTGCTGCACCTCACCCCCGACGGGTCCTACCGCGACGTCACGCGCGCCACCCGCGCCGCGATCGACCTGCCCACCGTCTCCCCGCGCCTCGCCGCGCCCCGCGCCGCCGACCTCGCCGCGAACCAACTGCGTGCCGCGCACCTCGGCGAGACCCTGAACCGGCTCACCGCCCGTCCGCAGCTGGTGGTCGACGCCCTGCACGGCGCCCCCCGCCTCGCCTGGCGCACCGACGCCGCCGCCCAGGACTCCGCCGGCAACCCGGTCGCCCGCACCGTCCTCACCGACGCGCACACCGGCGCCCGCATCGACGCCTGGGACCGCCTGGAGAGCGTCTCCGGCGACGGCAGGTCCCTGTACGGCGGCACGGTCCCGCTGGAGACCACGCGGACCGCGTCCGGCTACGAGCTGAAGGACCCGACCCGCGGCGGCACCTACACCGGCGACGCGGGCAACCGCACCGACCTGTGCGTCCTCGTCGTCTGCGTGATCCGCGCCCCCGCCCCCGTCGTCACCGACGCCGACAACCACTGGGGCACCGGCACCGTCGCCGACCGCGCCACGGTCGCCGTGGACGCCCAGTACGGCACGAACGTCACCTGGGACTACTACGAGGACACGCACGGCCGCCGGGGCATAGCCGGCGACGGCAAGGGCTCGTACAACCGCGTGCACTACGGCAACGCCTACAACAACGCCTTCTGGGACGACCGCTGCTTCTGCATGACCTACGGCGACGGCGACGGCACCCGGATGGGCCCGCTGGTCTCCCTGGACGTCGCCGGGCACGAGATGACCCACGGCGTGACCTCGAAGACCGCCGGGCTGACCTACTCCGGCGAGTCCGGCGGCCTGAACGAGGCCACCTCCGACATCTTCGGCACCCTGGTGGAGTTCCACGCGGCCAACCCGCAGGACCCCGGCGACTGGCTGATCGGCGAGGAGGTCGTCCGCGACGGCTTCGGGAAGGACGCCCTGCGCTACATGGACCGCCCCTCCAAGGACGGTTCCTCGGCGGACTGCTGGGACGAGACGGTCAAGGACCTCGACGTCCACCACTCCTCCGGCGTCGCCAACCACTTCGCCTACCTGCTCGCCGAGGGCAGCGGCGCGAAGACCCTGGGCGGCACCGTCCACAACTCCCCGACCTGCGACGGCTCGACGGTCACCGGCATCGGCCGGGCCAAGCTCGGCACGATCTGGTACCGGGCACTCACGGTCCACATGACCTCGTCGACCGACTACGCCGGCGCCCGCACCGCCACCCTGAAGGCGGCGGCGGACCTCTACGGCGAGGGCGGCGCCGAGCACCAGGCGGTCGCGGCCGCCTGGAGCGCGGTGGGCGTGGACTGACCCGCCCCCCGTTCCGGAGGCGGTGCGCTCACGGGCGTACCGCCTCCAGCCGTACCGCGCACGCCTTGAACTCCGGCATGCGGGAGGTCGGGTCGAGGGCGGGGTTGGTGAGGGTGTTGGCGCGGCCCTCCCCGGCCCAGTGGAACGGCATGAACACCGTGTCCGGGCGGATCGACGCGGTGATCCGGGCCGGGGCCACCGCCCGGCCGCGCCGCGACACCACGGCCACCGGCTCGCCCTCGGCGGCGCCGATCCGCCGCGCGAGCCGCGGGTGCAGCTCCACGAACGGGCCGGGCGCGGCGGCGTTCAGCTCGTCCACGCGCCGCGTCTGGGAGCCGGACTGGTACTGCGCCACGACCCGCCCGGTGGTGAGGAGCACCGGGTACTCCTCGTCGGGCTCCTCCGCGACCGCCCGGTGCGACACCGGCACGAACCGCGCCCGGCCGTCCTCGGTGGCGAACCGGTCGAGGAAGAGGCGGGGGGTGCCGGGGTGGACGGTCTCCGCGGCGGACGTGCCGGTGGAGGGGCAGGGCCAGAACACCCCGTTCTCCTCGGCGAGCCGCCGGTAGGTGATCCCCGAGTAGTCCGCCGGGCCGCCCTCGCTCGCCCGCCGCAGCTCCTCGAACACCTCCTCGGGGTCCGTCGGGAAGCGCTTCTCCGGGCTGCCCTCGCCGCCCAGCCGTGCCGCGAGCTCGTGCAGCACCTCGAGGTCGCTGCGGACACCCGGGGGAGGGGTGATCGCGCGGCGGCGCAGCAGCACCCTGCCCTCCAGGTTGGTGGTGGTCCCCGTCTCCTCGGCCCACTGCGTCACCGGCAGGACGACGTCGGCGAGCCGGGCCGTCTCCGACAGCACCACGTCGCACACCGCGAGGAAGTCCAGGGAGCGGATGCGCTCCTCGACGTGCGCGGCGCGCGGCGCCGACACCACCGGGTTGGAGCCCATCAGCAGCAGGGCGCGGATGTCCGTGCCCAGCGCGTCCAGCAGTTCGTAGGCGCTGCGGCCCGGTCCCGGCAGGCTGTCCGGGTCGACGCCCCACACCTGCGCCACATGCGCCCGCGCGGCCGGGTCGGTCAGCTTGCGGTAGCCGGGCAACTGATCGGCCTTCTGGCCGTGCTCGCGCCCGCCCTGCCCGTTGCCCTGCCCGGTCAGACAGCCGTACCCGGACAGCGGGCGGCCGGGCCGGCCGGTCGCCAGGGCCAGGTTGATCCAGGCGCTCACCGTGTCGGTGCCCTTGGCCTGCTGCTCGGGCCCGCGCGCGGTGAGCACCATCGCGTTCTCCGGCTCGCAGAACAGCCGTACGGCTTCCCGCAGATGCGGCACGGGCACGCCGGTGATGCGCTCCACGTACTCGGGCCAGTGCGCCATCGCCGCGGCCCGGGTGTCCTCCCAGCCGGCCGTGCGCTCCCGGATGTACTCCTCGTCGGTGCGCCCCTCGGCGACGACCAGGTGCAGCAGGCCCAGGGCCAGCGCGAGGTCCGTGCCGGGGCGCGGCGCCAGGTGCAGGTCGGCCTGCTCGGCGGTGCGCGTGCGGCGCGGGTCGACGACGATCAGGGTGCCGCCGTTCTCCTTCAGCTCGGTGAAGTAGCGCAGCGCCGGGGGCATGGTCTCGGCCGGGTTGGAGCCGACGAGGATCACGCAGCCGGTCCTCGGAATGTCCTCCAGCGGGAACGGCAGCCCCCGGTCGAGGCCGAACGCCCTGCCT
The DNA here is from genome assembly GCA_014656175.1 of Streptomyces werraensis. Lineage (GTDB taxonomy): Bacteria > Actinomycetota > Actinomycetes > Streptomycetales > Streptomycetaceae > Streptomyces > Streptomyces werraensis. The sequence continues at coordinate 584,016 of BNBX01000001.1, read as the reverse complement.
CCCGCGGCGGCGGCCGACGACATGCAGAAGCGGCCGTTGTAGTCGATCTGCGAGGTGCCCAGCACCACCCGCGCGAACTTCCCCAGGGAGTACGCCTTCTCGTTGGTGAGCCCGCCCCCGCCGAACACCCCGACCGCGTCCGCGCCGTGGTCCGCGCGGGCGCCGCCGATCCCCTCGGCGATCCGGTCCAGCGCCTCCTCCCAGGAGGCCGGCTCCAGCGTGCCCGCCGCCGACCTGACCAGCGGCGAGGTCAGCCGCACGGCCGGCGACAGCACGGCCGGCGCGGTCCGCCCCTTCCCGCACAGCGCCCCCCGGTTCACCGGGAAGTCCGCGCGCTCGCTCACCTCGACGGTCCGCCCGTCGGCGGCCGGCGTCAGGTTCATGCCGCACTGCAGCGCGCAGTAGGGGCAGTGCGTGGACGTCACGGTGTTTCGCATACGGCCCAGGCTGCGGTGCCGGTGTTACGCACCACGCCGACCGCGGTTACACCCCGGACACGACGACCTCTCTGCCGCCGGACGACCCCGGTGAGGCACCGCCGCGCCTGCCTCAGATGCCGACGAGCCGGACACGGTCCCCGCACAGCCGCGCCATGGCGTCGATGTCGGAGGTCAGTACGGCCACGGGGCCCGGCTGGCGCAGCGCCATCTCGGCCACCGTCGCGCGTACTCGTGCCCGTGCAGGCCGGCCGCTTCGAGCAGCTCCGCAGCCGCTCCCGCCGCCTGCTCGGTCACCGGCTCGACCCTGACGCGGGACAGCGCCCACCGCATCCGGGCGGTGTTCACCCGTGCGTGACTCACCTCGACGATGGTGTTGGCTCCGACGTGGTGCCGCAGCGACGAGCCACGGCTTCGGCGACATGGCCGGAGACGTTGTCGGTGAGCTTCTTCAGCCCGGCGACCTGCTCCGTCGGGAGGGTCACCGTGATGCGCGTCGTATCCGCCATGGGTGAATGCATACTCCGGTATGCGCGCCGGAGCTGTCAGTCCGGCGTGCCGGAACCCTCGGCGTCCGCCAAGGCCCTGCGCACCCCCGGCTCCTCCGGCCCCAGGAAGCGGGGGTCCGGGCGGAACGCCGCGTCCAGGGCCGCCTTGCCCGCCGCGAGGACCTCGCGGGCGCCCCCGTAGTACCAGGTGACGTCGTGGCGGTCGTCCACGCCGACGCCGTACGACGCGACGCCCGCCGCCTCGCACAGGGCCACCGCGCGGCGGATGTGGAAGCCCTGGCTGATCAGCACCGCCCGGTCCACCCCGAAGATCTTCCGGGCGCGGACACAGGAGTCCCAGGTGTCGAAGCCCGCGTAGTCGCTGACGATCCGTGTGTCCGGCACCCCGTGGCGGGTCAGGTAGGCGCGCATCGCGTCCGGCTCGTCGTAGTCCTTCCGGCTGTTGTCACCGGTGACCAGCACCACCCGGATCCGCCCCGCGCGGTACAGCTCCGCCGCCGCGTCCAGCCGGTGCGCCAGGTACGGCGACGGCTCCCCGTCCCACAGCCCCGCGCCGAAGACGACGGCCACCTCGGTGCGCGGCACGTCGGCGACGGTGCGCAGCCGGTCGCCCGTGCTCAGCCGCAGCCAGGTCGCCGGCAGCAGCGCCAGCACGCACACCGCCACCGCGGCCTGCACCAGCCGCCGCTGTCCCGCACGGGTGCGCGGCAGGCGCGGGCGGCGGACGGTGATACGGCGCATGGGACGGCCTCCCCCGGGTCGGTCCTGGACCCGGTAGGACGCCGGGCCGGGGCCTGCGGTTCGCGCCCTGTGACCGGCCTCACGCGCCGACGGGGAGGGCAGGCCGCCTCACACCGCCCCCCGGCCCCGCGTGAACACCCCGCAAACACCCGTGACCCCGGCGCAACGGCAGGGCAACCTCGTCCGGTCACGCTCGCTGCATGACGGCGTACTCGATGCACCCCGGCGCCCGGCCCCGCCCGGCCGTCCCGCCCCCCGCCCTCGTCGTGGTGGCCCACGGCAGCCGCGACCCGCGCGCCCTGGCCACCGCGCTGCGGCTGCTGGAACGGGTCCGCGCGCTGCGGCCCGGCCTGCAGGTGCACCTGGGGCACATCGAGCTGAACGCCCCGCTGCTCCCCGACACCCTCGACGAGCTGGCCGCGTCCCGCGCCGGCTCGGCCGTGCTCGTCCCGCTGCTGTTCGGCCGCGGCCACCATGTCACCCAAGACATCCCCGACGCCGCCGCCGAGGCGTCGCTGCCCACCCGCGTCGCCGACCCGCTCGGCGCGCACCCCCTCCTCGTCGACGCCCTGCACGCCCGGCTCGCCGAGGCCGGCTGGCAGCCGCCCCGGGACGCGGGTGAGCGCCGCCGCAGCGCCGTGGTGCTGGCCGCCGCCGGGTCCCGCGCCCCCGCCTCCCGCGCCGACACCGAACGCATCGCCGCCCTGCTCGCCGCCCGGCTCGGCGTGCCCGTCGTCCCCGCCTACGCCTCCGCCGCCGCGCCCACCGTGCCCGACGCGGTCCGCTCCCTCGCCGCCCGCGGGCGTACCCGGGTCGCCGTCGCCTCCTGCTTCACCGCGCCCGGCCGGTTCGCCGCCGAGTGCGCGGACGCGGCGCCCGGCACCGTCTCCGACCCGCTCGGCACCCACCCCGCGATGGCCCGCCTGCTCCTCCACCGCTACGACCAGGCGCTGCGGCCCGGGACCCCGGTCGCCGGGCCGGCCGCCCTGGCGACGGCCTGACACGGCCACCGGTGTCCGGGATGTCACCGGCCGGGGCTACTGTCGGGTCATGGAAGGCATCACGACCGGCACGACCGACCCGTCCGCACACCACCTCCCGCCCGCCGGGTACGACCCGTCGGCCGTCGAGCGCTGGGCCGCCGAGCCCGACAAGCGGCCCGGCCGCACCGCCTTCCAGCGCGACCGGGCCCGCGTGCTGCACTCCGCCGCCCTGCGCCGCCTCGCCGGCAAGACGCAGGTCGTCACCCCCGGCGAGCAGAGCCAGGTGTGGGACGCCAGCCCCCGCACCCGCCTCACCCACTCCCTGGAATGCGCCCAGGTCGGCCGGGAGCTGGGCGCCGCCCTCGGCTGCGACCCCGACCTGGTGGAGGCCGCCTGCCTCTCCCACGACCTCGGCCACCCGCCCTTCGGGCACAACGGCGAGCAGGCGCTGAACGAGTTCGCCCGCGACTGCGGCGGCTTCGAGGGCAACGCCCAGTCGCTGCGGCTGCTCACCCGCATCGAGCCCAAGCGGTTCACCCCCGACGGCTCCGTCGGCCTCAACCTCACCCGGGCCACCCTCGACGCGGCCACCAAGTACCCCTGGCCGCGCGGCGCCCACCCCACCGACCCGGCCTCCGTGAAGTTCGGCGTCTACGACGACGACCGCCCGGTCTTCGAATGGCTCCGCAAGGACGCCCCCGGCACCCGCACCTGCTTCGAGGCGCAGGTCATGGACTGGGCGGACGACGTGGCGTACTCGGTGCACGACGTGGAGGACGGCCTGCACGCGGGGCACATCGACCCCAACTGCCTGCACGCCGACCCGGAGCGGGACGCGGTCTTCGCGGTCGCCGTCGGCCGGTACGTCCCGGCGGACACCGACCCCGCCGAGCTGGCCGAGGCCCTCGACCGGCTGCTCGCCCAGGAGTGGTGGCCGCACGGCTACGACGGCACCGCCGTCGCGCAGGCCCGCCTCAAGGACGCCACCAGCCAGCTCATCGGCCGCTTCTGTCTCGCCGCCGAGGGCGCCACCCGGCAGGCCTGGGGCGGCGGCCGCCTCACCCGGTACGCGGCCGAGCTGGTCGTGCCGCGCTCCACCCGCATGGAGTGCGCGGTCCTCAAGGCCGTCGCCGACCGGTACGTCATGCAGCGCGCCGAGCAGGAGCGGCTCCGCGCCGACCAGCGCGTCGTCGTGCTGGAGCTGGCGGAGGCGCTGACCGCCCGCGCGCCCGAGGGGCTGGACCCGCAGTTCCGGACGCTGTTCGACCGGGCGCCGGACGACCGCGCCCGCAAGCGGGTCGTCGTGGACCAGATCGCCTCCCTGACGGACGCCTCGGCCCGCTCGCTGCACGCCCGGCTCACCGCCCGGACGTGAGACGGGCGTGAGACGGGTGGCCTGATCGGGTCACTCCCCCTTCCCGCAGCCTTCCGCTTGCGGGAGGCTCGCTGGTGGCAACGCTCGAAGGAGGCATCACGTGGTCGACGCGGATCAGACTTTCGTCATCGTGGGAGGCGGCCTGGCCGGCGCAAAGGCGGCCGAGACGCTGAGAGCGGAGGGCTTCACCGGCCGCGTGATACTGATCTGCGACGAACGCGACCACCCCTACGAGCGTCCGCCGCTGTCCAAGGGCTACCTCCTCGGCTCGGCGGAGCGCGACAGCGTCTTCGTGCACGAACCCGCCTGGTACGCGCAGCACGACGTGGAGCTGCACCTGGGGGCGACCGTCGCCGCGGTCGACCGTGCGGCGAAGACCGTCCGCTTCGGCGAGGACGGCACCACCGTCCGCTACGACAAGCTGCTGCTCGCCACCGGAGCGGAGCCCCGCCGGCTCGACATTCCGGGCACCGACCTCGTCGGAGTCCACCACCTGCGCCGCCTCGCGCACTCCGAGCGCCTCAAGGGCGTCCTCACCTCCCTCGGCCGGGACAACGGCCACCTCGTGATCGCCGGCGCGGGCTGGATCGGCCTGGAGATCGCGGCGGCCGCCCGGCACTACGGCGCGGAGGTCACCGTCGTCCACCGGGGGCCGGCCCCGCTGCACTCGGTGCTCGGCCCCGAACTCGGGGCGCTCTTCGCCGAGCTGCACCGCGAGCACGGCGTGCGGTTCCACTTCGGCGCCTCGCTCACCGAGATCACCGGCCAGGACGGGATGGTCCTCGCCGCCCGCACCGACGACGGCGAGGAGCACCCGGCGCACGCCGTGCTCGCCGCGATCGGCGCGGCCCCGCGGACCGCCCTCGCGGAGGCGGCGGGCCTGGAGCTGGCGGACCCCGCGTCCGGCGGGGGCGTCCTCGTCGACGAGCGGCTGCGCACGTCCGACCCGGACGTCTACGCGGCCGGCGACGTCGCGTCCTTCCCGCACGCGCTGTTCTCCACCCGGCTGCGGGTCGAGCACTGGGCCAACGCGCTGAACGGCGGCCCGGCGGCGGCGCGCTCCATGCTCGGCCGGGACGAGATCTACGACCGCGTCCCGTACTTCTTCACCGACCAGTACGACCTGGGCATGGAGTACTCGGGGTGGGCGCCGCCCGGGTCCTACGACCAGGTGGTCGTCCGGGGCGACGCGGGCAAGCGGGAGTTCATCGCGTTCTGGGTGCGCGAGGGGAGGGTGCTGGCCGGGATGAACGTGAACGTGTGGGATGTCACGGATCCCATCCAGGCGCTGATCCGCTCCCGCGAGCCGGTGGACATGGACGCGCTGGCGGATCCGCATGTGCCGTTGGAGAGTCTCGTCGCCTAGGGGCGCCCCGGGGGCTGTTCCGTCGCGGGTGCGGGCTCGTTGTGGCTGGTCGCGCCCACGCGGCGGAGCCGCACATGGCACAGCCTCGCGCCCCTCGGGGGGCGCTGGGGCGGCCGGGGATGTCACAGGGGCCCCGTAGAATTCACGCGTGGCCGGGAGGATCAACGACGAGGACGTGAAGGCGGTTCGGGACGCGGTCCCGATCGACGCCGTGGTGTCCGAGTACCTCCAGCTGCGGAACGCGGGCGGCGGCAACCTCAAGGGCCTCTGTCCGTTCCACGACGAGAAGTCGCCGTCCTTCCAGGTCAGCCCGGGCAAGGGACTCTTCCACTGCTTCGGCTGCCAGGAGGGCGGAGACACCATCACGTTCGTGATGAAGATCGACCACCTCACCTTCTCGGAGGCGGTCGAGCGGCTGGCCGGACAGGCCGGCATCACCCTGCGCTACGAGGAGGGCGGGTACAACCCGTCCCACCAGCGCGGGGAGCGCATCCGCCTGGTCGAGGCGCACAAGCTGGCCGCCGAGTGGTACGCGGAACAGCTCGCGACCAGCCCCGAGGCGGAGACCGGCCGGGTCTTCCTCGCCGAGCGCGGCTTCGACCAGGCCGCCGCCGTGCACTTCGGCGTCGGCTACAGCCCGCAGGGCTGGGACCACCTGACCCGCTTCCTGCGCGGCAAGGGCTTCAGCGACAAGGAGCTGGTGCTCTCCGGTCTCGCCCAGGAGGGCCGCCGCGGACCCATCGACCGGTTCCGCGGCCGGCTGATGTGGCCCATCCGCGACATCGGCGGGGACGTCGTCGGCTTCGGCGCCCGCAAGCTCTACGAGGCGGACAACGGCCCGAAGTACCTCAACACGCCCGACACGGCGATCTACCGGAAGTCGCAGGTCCTCTACGGCATCGACCTGGCGAAGAAGGACATCGCCAAGTCCTCCCGCGCGGTCGTCGTCGAGGGCTACACCGATGTCATGGCCTGCCATCTCGCGGGCGTCACCACGGCCATCGCCACCTGCGGCACCGCCTTCGGCACCGACCACATCAAGATCCTGCGCCGCCTGCTGATGGACAACGGCTCGGCACGTGTGATCTTCACCTTCGACGGCGACGCGGCCGGGCAGAAGGCCGCCCTGCGCGCCTTCGAGGACGACCAGAAGTTCGCCGCCGAGACGTACATCGCCATCGCCCCCGACGGCATGGACCCCTGCGACCTGCGCCTCGCCAAGGGCGACGAGGCGGTCGCCGACCTGGTCGAGCCGCGCACCCCGCTGTTCGAGTTCGCACTCCGCCAGATCGTCGGCCGCTACGACCTGGACACCCCCGCCGGACGCGCCGCCGCCCTGGACGAGGCCGCCCCGGTCGTCGCCCGGATCAAGAACAGCGGCGCCCAGCACGAGGTCGCCGTCCAGCTCGCCGGGATGCTCGGCATCCTCGACACGCAGTTCGTCGTCAAGCGGGTCGCCCAGCTCGCCCGCTGGGCCCGCGACCGCGGCGGCAAGGGCCCGGCCCCGGAGCGTGGCCGTCCCGCCGGCGGCGGCCCCCAGCAGTACGCCGCGGCCCCGGCCGCCCCGCGCGGCCCCGCCCTGAACCTCCGCAACCCGGTCTTCGCCACCGAGCGTGAGCTGCTCAAGCTCGCCCTCCAGCGCCCGGAGCTGGTCTCCCCGGCCTTCGACGCGTACGGCGTGGACGAGTTCACCGCCCCGCCGTACGCGGCCGTGCGCCAGGCGATCCTGGACGCGGGCGGCGCCGAGTACGGCGTCCAGGACCCGCAGGAATACCTGATCCGCGTCCGCGACGCGGCCCCCGACGACACGGTCCGCGCCATGGTCACGGAGCTGGCGGTCGAGGCGATCATGCGCCGGGCGGTCGACGAGGTGTACGCGGGCGAGGTGCTGGTCAGGGTGCGGCGCCGCGCGGTCGAGCGCCGTGTCCGCGAGGTCAACGGCAAGCTGGCCCGCCTGTCGCACCACGCCGACCAGGCCGAACTGTCCGCCGTGCAAAACGAGTTGTGGGTCCTCCAACAGTACGACCAGGCCCTGCGCGAACACGGCGCGGCAGCCCTGTAGTCAGCGGTCCTACCGCGAACACACCCGTTTCTCGCGGGGGGTGCTGAGGCTTCCGGATGACCGCGCGGTGACCGGCCGGACGCAAAAAGTCATCGCACGCCCCTCGTGGGGACGATGTGTCGTACCCCACACTGGGGGGCGGTGCCTGAGTCCTCGGAGCGCGGCCGGCCCGTCGGCGACGGGTCGCACACCCCCGCGGTTCCGCTCATCGCGTACGGGACGGACAGCGGCGAGGCCGTCGACTCCGCCCCTGAAGTACCGCTGCCCCACCCCCAGGCAGCGATCATCCTGGAGGTCGCCCCCGTGCAGACCCAGACCCTCACCCAGACCGACACGGACGTCGCCGGCGCAGCGCCGGACGCGGATCTGCTGGTGGCGATGCCCGCGCGGAGCCTCGTCGGGCAGCGCCCCGGGACCGGTCCCGAGGAGCCCGTCGAGGCCGGGCCGCCGGACGTCGTGGAGCCGGCCGAGCCCGTCGACCCGCGGGTGCGGCCCGAGACCGGCGGTCCCTCCTCCGACCTGTTCCGCCAGTACCTGCGGGAGATCGGCCGCATCCCGCTGCTCACCGCCGCCGAGGAGGTGGAGCTCGCCCGCCGGGTCGAGGCCGGGCTGTTCGCCGAGGAGAAGCTGCGGCTCACCCCCGACCTGGACAGCCGGCTCGCGCACGACCTGGACCGGCTCGTCGTCATGGGCCGCATGGCCAAGCGCCGGCTGATCGAGGCGAACCTGCGGCTCGTGGTGTCCGTGGCCAAGCGGTACGTGGGACGCGGGCTGACCATGCTCGACCTGGTGCAGGAAGGCAACCTCGGGCTGATCCGCGCCGTCGAGAAGTTCGACTACGCCCGCGGCTTCAAATTCTCCACGTACGCGACCTGGTGGATCCGGCAGGCCATGTCCCGGGCGCTCGCCGACCAGGCCCGCACCATCCGTGTGCCGGTGCATGTCGTGGAGCTGATCAACCGCGTGGTGCGCGTGCAGCGGCGGATGCTCCAGGAGCGCGGCTACGAGCCGACCCCGCAGGAGGTCGCCGCCCATCTGGACCTGCCGCCCGAGCGGGTCGGCGAGGTGCTGCGGCTGGCCCAGGAGCCGGTGTCGCTGCACGCGCCCGTGGGCGAGGAGGACGACGTCGCGCTCGGCGACCTCATCGAGGACGGCGACGCCGCCAGCCCCGTGGAGTCGGCGGCGTTCCTGCTGCTGCGGCAGCACCTGGAGGCGGTGCTGTCCACGCTGGGGGAGCGCGAGCGCAAGGTGGTGCAGCTGCGCTACGGCCTGGTCGACGGACGGCCCCGCACGCTGGAGGAGATCGGCCGCATCTTCGGGGTGACCCGCGAGCGGATACGGCAGATCGAGTCCAAGACCCTCGGCAAGCTCCGCGACCACGCCTACGCCGACCAACTGCGCGGCTACCTCGACTAGCCGGCGGGGTGCCGGAGGAACACCTCCGGCACCCCGGGGCCTCAGTCGACCTCCGCGACCGCCTGCGCGAACTGGGCCTTGTACAGCCGGGCGTACGCCCCGTCCGCCGCCAGCAGCTTGTCGTGCGCGCCCTGTTCGACGATCGCGCCGTTCTCCATGACGAGGATGGTGTCCGCGTCGCGGATCGTGGACAGCCGGTGCGCGATGACGAACGACGTACGGCCGTGCGCGAGCCGGGCCATCGCCTTCTGGATCAGCACCTCCGTCCGCGTGTCCACGGAGCTCGTCGCCTCGTCCAGCACCAGGATCACCGGGTCCGACAGGAACGCCCGCGCGATGGTGATGAGCTGTTTCTCGCCCGCGCTGACCCCGCTGCCCTCGTCGTCGATGACGGTGTCGTACCCGTCGGGCAGGGTGCGGACGAACCGGTCGGCGTGCGCCGCACGGGCCGCCTCCTCGATCTCCTCCCGGGTCACCTCGCGCGACGCGCCGTACGCGATGTTCTCCGCGATGGTGCCGCCGAACAGCCAGGTGTCCTGGAGCACCATGCCGATCCCGGCGCGCAGTTCGTCCCGCGTCATCCGCGCGATGTCCACCCCGTCCAGGGTGATCCGCCCGCCGGACACCTCGTAGAACCGCATCAGCAGATTGACCAGCGTGGTCTTGCCGGCGCCGGTCGGGCCGACGATGGCGACCGTGCGGCCCGGCTCGACCGTCAGCGACAGGTCCTCGATCAGTGGCTTGTCCGGGTCGTAGCGGAACGACACGTGCTCCAGCTCCACCCGCCCGCGCAGCTCCTCGGGACGTTCGGCGGGCGACGGGTCGGACTCCTGCTCCTGCGCGTCGAGCACCTCGAAGACCCGCTCCGCGGAGGCCACGCCCGACTGCACGAGGTTCGCCATCGACGCGACCTGCGTCAGCGGCATCGAGAACTGCCGCGAGTACTGGATGAACGCCTGTACGTCCCCGATGGACAGCGACCCGGACGCCACCCGCAGACCGCCGACGACCGCGACCAGCACGTAGTTGAGGTTCGACACGAACATCATCAGCGGCTGCATGACACCGCTGTTGAACTGCGCCCGGAACCCGGCCTCGTACAGCGCCTCGTTCTCCTCGGCGAACTTCCGCGCCGACTCCTCCTGCCGCCCGAACACCTTCACCAGGGCGTGCCCGGTGTACATCTCCTCGACGTGCGCGTTGAGCGTGCCGGTGGAGCGCCACTGCTGCACGAAGTGCGGCTGCGACCGCTTGCCGACCCGGGTGGCGACCACGAACGACAGCGGCACCGTCACCAGCGCGACGAGCGCCAGGATCCACGAGACGTAGAACATCATCGCCAGCACGCCGATGATGGTCAGCAGCGAGTTGATCAGCTGGCCCATCGACTGCTGCAGCGTCTGTCCGATGTTGTCGATGTCGTTGGTGGCCCGGCTCAGCACCTCACCGCGCTGCCGCTTGTCGAAGTACGACAGCGGCAGCCGCGACAGCTTCGTCTGCACGTCCTCGCGCATCCGGAACATGGTGCGGTTCACGGCCCGGTTCACCAGCCGCGTCGCCACCGCCATCAGCAGCCCCGCCGCGCCGAACACCGCCAGCGCCAGCAGCAGGACGTGCCCCACCGCGGTGAAGTCGATGCCCTGCCCCGGTGTGAAGTCGGTGGAGCGGAGCATGTCGGCGACCTGGTCGTCGCCGCGCTCCCGCATCGACTCCAGCACCTGCTCCTTGGTGGCGCCCTCCGGCATGTCACGGCCCACGATGCCCGCGAACACCAGGTCGGTGGCTTGTCCCAGGATCTTCGGCCCGACCACGCTGAGCCCCACGCTGATCACCACACAGGCCAGCAGCCCGTACATGGTGAGGCGTTCCGGTCCGAAGCGGCCGAGCAGCCGCTTCCCGGACCCCTTGAAGTCGATCGACCGCTGGCCGGGTGCGATCCCCGCCGCCATCCGTCCCCCTGGCCCCGCCATCAGGCCGCCTCCGCTTCCGTCAGCTGGGAGAGCACGATCTCCCGGTAGGTCTCGTTGTCCGCCATCAGCTCGTGGTGCCGGCCGGTGCCGACCACCCGGCCCTCGTCCAGCACCACGATCCGGTCGGCGTCCCGGATGGTCGCCACCCGCTGGGCGACGATCACCACCGTCGCCTCGGCCGTCTCCCGTGCGAGCGCCGCGCGCAGGGCCGCGTCGGTGGCGTAGTCGAGCGCGGAGAAGGAGTCGTCGAAGAGGTAGATCTCCGGGCGCTGCACCAGCGTCCGCGCGATGGCCAGACGCTGGCGCTGACCGCCGGAGACGTTCGTCCCGCCCTGCGCGACCGGCGCGTCGAGCCCGCCCTCCAGCCGCTCCACGAAGTCCCTGCCCTGCGCCACCTCCAGCGCGTGCCACAGCTCCTCGTCCGTGGCGTCCGGATTGCCGTAGCGCAGATTGGTCGCCACCGTGCCCGCGAACAGGTACGGCTTCTGCGGCACGAGCCCGACGGTCCGTGCGAGCAGCGCCGGGTCGACGTCCGCCACCGGCACCCCGTCGACCAGCACCTCGCCCTCGGTCGCGTCGAACAGCCGCGGCACCAGCCCCAGCAGCGTGGACTTGCCGCTGCCGGTGGAGCCGATCACGGCGGTGACCTCGCCGGGCCGCGCCACCAGATCGACCGCCCGCAGCACCGGCTCCTCGGCGCCCGGGTAGCGGAAGCCCGCACCCCGGATCTCCAGATGCCCGTGCCGGCGCAGCTCGGTGACGGGCGCGACGGGCGGCACCACGCTCGAGGAGGTGTCCAGCACCTCCTGGACGCGCTCGGCGCACACCTCGGCGCGCGGCACCATCATGAACATGAAGGTGGCCATCATCACGGACATGACGATCTGCATCAGGTAGGCGAGGAACGCCGTCAGGTCGCCGATCTGCATCCCGCCGCTGTCGATGCGGTGCGCGCCGAACCACACCACCGCGATCGACGACAGGTTCACCACCGTCATGACCACCGGGAACATCAGCGCGAGCAGATTGCCGGTGCGCAGCGACACATCGGTCAGCTCGGTGTTGGACCCGTGGAACCGCCGCTGCTCGTACGAGTCCCGTACGAACGCCCGGATGACCCGGTTGCCGGTGATCTGCTCGCGCAGCACCCGGTTCACCGTGTCCAGCCGCTCCTGCATGGTGCGGAACAGCGGTCGCAGCCGGCGCACGATCAGCATCACGCAGACGCCCAGCACCGGCACCACCGCGACCAGCACCCCGGACAGCGGCACGTCGAGACCGAGCGCCAGCACCACACCGCCCACGCACATGATCGGCGCCGACACCATCAGGGTGAACGTCATCAGGGCGAGCATCTGGATCTGCTGGACGTCGTTCGTCGTCCGTGTGATCAGCGACGGGGCGCCGAAGTGGCCCACCTCCCGTGCGGAGAAGGACTGCACCCGGTCGAACACCGCGGCGCGCAGGTCCCGCCCCAGGGCCGCCGCGGTCCGGGCCCCGTAGTACACGGCGCCGACGTTGCAGACGACCTGCGCCAGCGAGATGCCGATCATCAGACCGCCGTGGCCCAGGATGTAACCCGTGTCACCTTGGACGACACCGCTGTCGATGATGTCCGCGTTCAGCGTGGGCAGGTAGAGCGTGGCGCAGGTCTGCAGGAACTGCAGGGCCACCAGAAGGGCGATGGGTCTTGTGTAGGGCCGTAGGCGGTCACGTAGAAGTCGTATGAGCACGCTGCATCTCTCGGAGTGGAGGAAGGGGCCGATCGGTTGCCCGTGGCCCCTATCGTCGAACACTCCACCCGCGTTACCTCAACCCATTTACGGGCCCCCGCGCGCCGCCCCCGCGCGGCCGCCTACTGCTGGAACGCCCCCGGATGCGTCTGCTCGCGCACCGCCACGTACTGCTGGCGCACCGCCTGACCCACCGCCAGTTCCTCGCCCGGGTCCAGCACCTGTGCCACCGGACCCGGCCACACCGGCGGGGTCCGCGGATCGAGGGCGCCCTGCGAGACGCCGAGCGCCCAGGCCGCCTGCCGGGCCGCGCCCGTCGCCGCGTAGTCCGCGGGCTGCGGCACGACCACCTGCGCCCCGAACAGCGCGGGCGCCGCCGCCTGCACGGCGGGCAGTTCCGCCGCGGGACCGAGCAGGAACACCCGCCGGACCTCCACGCCCCGGCCGCGCAGCACGTCCAGCGCGTCCGCGAGCCCGCACAGCATCCCCTCGAACGCCGCCCGCGCCAGGTGCTCCGGCCTCATCGACTCCCGCCGCAGCCCCGCGAGGGTCCCGGCGGTGTGCGGCAGGCTCGGGGTGCGCTCGCCCTCCAGGTACGGCAGCAGCACCAGCCCGTGCGCGCCCGGTGTCGACTTCATCGCCAGGTCGGACAGGCTCTCCAGGTCCGGCAGCCCCAGCAGTTCCGCGGTGCCGCGCAGCGCGCGCACCGCGTTCAGCGTGGTGACGACGGGCAGATGCATGCCGGTCGCGTCGGCCAGCGACGTGATCATGCCGCTCCGGTCGACGAGCGGCTCGGGGTGCACGGCCATCACCGAGCCGGACGCGCCCAGCGACACCACCGCGTCGCCGAGCCCGATGCCGAGCCCGAACGCCGCCGCCATGGTGTCCGCCGTGCCCGCGGAGATCATCAGCCCCTCGGGGGTGGTGCCGGCCGCGTCGGCCGGGCCGATCACCTCCGGGAGCATCGCCTGGTGCCCGAGCGCCAGCTCCACCAGGTCGGGCCGGTAACCGCCGGTCGCCGCCGCCCAGTAGCCGGTGCCGGAGGCGCCGCCCCGGTCGGTGGTCCGGCGCACCGGCCGGCCCAGCAGCTGCCACACCAGCCAGTCGTGCGCCTGCAGCAGAACGGCGGTGCGGGCCGCGTTCTCCGGTTCGGTACGGGCCATCCAGCGCAGCTTCGTCACCGGCTGCGCGGCGCCCGGCACACAGCCCACGGCCTGCGCCCACGCCTCGCGCCCGCCGAGCGCGTCGACCAGATCGGCCGCCGCGACCTGCGCGCGCTTGTCGCCCCCCGTCATCGCCGGGCGGACCGTGTTGCCCTGCGCGTCCAGCGGTACCAGCGCGCCCGCCTGCGCGGACACCCCGATCGCCTGCACGCCCTCCAGCAGCCCGCCGCTCGCGGCCTCGCCCAGGGACAGCAGCCAGGCCTGCGGGTCGACGTCCGAGGAGCGGCCGGTGTCCGGGCCCTGCACCGGGTGCGGGGCGTACCCCTGCCTGAGCACGGCTCCGGTGTCCGTGTCACAGACGACGATGCGAGTGAAATCGGGCGCACTGTCCAACCCGGCGACTATCCCCATACGGCGATTTTGCCGCATGGGGAGGGGTGCGGTGTCCGTCAGGTGTTGCTCGTGCCCCAGTCGTCCTCGGCCGGGCCGTGGGCGGTGCGCTCCCGCAGGGCGTGGACCCGCTGCGCGACCGAGTCGGGCATACGGTCGCCGACCTTGTCGCTCACCACGTGGTACGCCTTGTCGGCGAACTCACGGCTCTGCTGGGCCGCGGACTCCGCGGTGTTGCGCACCGCGGGATTCTGCGCCAGCTGCAGCGCGGACCTCTTCATCTGCTCGTAGCGCTCCCGCCCGGCCTTCGTGCCCAGCACGTAGCCCAGGACGGCTCCGGCGACGAACGTGAGCCGGTATCGCATGGCGGCCACCCTTCCCGTTGTTCCAGTCTGCGTGGGTCTCCGGCGCGGCGACGGGCCGGGGAGTACCGATTGGCGAAGCACCCCCCTGCTTGCGCTAATGTATGTGTCGCAGCGAGCACGCGCCCCCTGGCGGATACCCAGGCGGGTGCGTTCGATGCAGAACGAGGCATTCCTCCGTAGCTCAATTGGCAGAGCAGCCGGCTGTTAACCGGCAGGTTACTGGTTCGAGTCCAGTCGGGGGAGCTCGGTCCTCCGTAGCTCAATTGGCAGAGCAGCCGGCTGTTAACCGGCAGGTTACTGGTTCGAGTCCAGTCGGGGGAGCATGCTGAACGAGGACCCCTAGGGGTCCTTTTTCATGTCCGGTGGAACCGCGCGCGGCGCGGCGCTGTCTTCATGGTCAACAGGGCCGTACGCAGCCGACCATCCGAAGCAGGAGATCGTATGAGCGGCTATGCTGCGGCAGACGGCGCGCACACATGTACGCGACACGCCGCTATGGGGCGGTAGCTCAGCCGGTTAGAGCAGCGGACTCATAATCCGTCGGCCGTGGGTTCGAGTCCCACCCGCCCCACCACGTCACGGTTCACCGGAACCGTCGCCCCCGAGCCGGGGTCAGCCGCCTTCGTGCGTCCCCCGTACGGCGTTGTCGTCGGACGCCGACGGGGCGTCCGACGGGTCACGCTCCCCTTCCGCCTGCGACGGCGTGGTGTGCACCACGTCGGGGGTCGTCCATTCGCTGTCGTCCCGGTCGCCCTCGGCCTGGGACGGAGTGTGCTCGCTCATCGTGCCGCCTCCCTGTCGCGGGACCCGTCGGTTACGGCGACTACGAGTACCCCGCGCGCGGCGATGTCACCGCGCCGCGCGGCGGGCGAGGGCGCGGGCCAGCGCCGTGCGCACCTCCGGCGGCGGGGGAGTGCCCTCCGCCGCCGCGCAGGCCGTCAGCGACTCCGCCACGGTGCGCAGCTTGGTGTTGGACAGCTGCGACGCCTCCCGCAGGATGTGCCACGCCTCGTCCGAGGTGCAGCCGTACGTCGCCATCAGGATGCCGCGCGCCTGGTCGATGACCGGGCGGGACGCGATGGCCTGCCGCAGCTGCTCGACCTCCTCCTGGAGCAGGTGCAGCCGCTCCTGGCGCTCCAGCGCCACCGCCGATCCGGCGGGCGAGGGGCGCGGCGCGGGGGAGCGCAGCGGGTCCGTGGTGTCCAGCCCGGCCAGCTCCAGGATGCGGCGCGGCTGGCCGGTCCAGCGGGACGTGGTGACCGGCATGGACCGCCGGCGCGCGTGGTCGCGCAGCACCTCCAGGAACTCCAGACCCGCGGTGTCCATGAAGTGCACGCCGCTCATGTCCAGGTCGACCCGCGCCGTGCCGGCGGGCAGCGCCGCCAGCTTCTCGGCCAGCATCTGGGCACAGCCGCGGACCAGCTCCCCGCGCGGGGCGAGCAGCGCCCGGTCCGCGTCCATGCGGCCGCCGATGACCAAGGTGTCCTGCCGTCCCGGAGGGAAGGAAGCCGCGGAAGTCATGTCACCGCCTGTCGGTGCTCGTGGGTGGCCGGCCGGGCCGTCCCGGCGGTCCCGGCCGCCGCCGGCACCCGCGCGAGAGGCCGCGCACCGTACTGCTGCGCTGCGGATGCGCCTGCCCGCCCTGAGCCGCGGTACACACCGCGCCGCGGG
This sequence comes from Streptomyces werraensis, assembly GCA_014656175.1. Taxonomy (GTDB): domain Bacteria; phylum Actinomycetota; class Actinomycetes; order Streptomycetales; family Streptomycetaceae; genus Streptomyces; species Streptomyces werraensis. The sequence continues at coordinate 567,835 of BNBX01000001.1, read as the reverse complement.
AACGGCCGGGAACGCGCGACGGCCCGCCCGCACGGATGCGGGCAGGCCAGGGGGAGGAAGGGGGCGGCGGGACGGAGTGGGTGTCAGGCGCCCAGCGGGTCCAGGACCATGGGGGCGATACGGCCCTCCAGCATGGCGCCGAGCCCCTCCACGGCGCACAGCTCCGGCTGCTCCGCGATGTGCACCGGCATGCCGGTCGCCTGACGCAGCATCTGGTCCAGGCCCGGCAGCAGGGCGCTGCCGCCGACCATCATGATGCCGCGGTCGGCCAGGTCGGCGACCAGGTCGGGCGGGCAGTCCCGCAGCACCTTGCCGATGCCGTCGAGGACCGCGGTGAGCGGCGTCTGGATGGCCCGCCGCACCGCCGCCGTGTCCACCTTCACCGACCGGGCGAGCCCGGTGGCCACGTCCCGGCCGTGGATCTCCGTGACCTCCGGCCCCTCCGGCGTCAGCCCGTTCCCCTCCAGCGCCAGCTGAAGCGGCCGTACGGACTGGCTCGGCAGCATCAGCTCGTGCTGGTGGCGCAGGTGCTGCACGATCGCCGCGTCCACCGCCTCGCCGCCCACCGGGATGCGCTCGGCCCGCACGATCGAGCCGAGCGACAGCACGGCCACCTGGGTGGCCGCCGCGCCGCACACCATGATCATGGTGGCTTCGGGCCGCTCCACCGGCAGCCCGCACCCGACGGCCGCCGCGATCAGCGTGTCCACCAGCTCCACCCGGCGCGCGCCCAGCCCGACCAGCGTCTCGATCGCGGCGCGCTGGGCCAGCGGGTCGGCGTCGTGCGGGGTGCAGGCGGCCGCCCGCAGCCGGGGCCTGCGGCGCAGGGCGCGGCGGGTGCGATCGCCGATGAGCTGACGCAGCATCCGCTGAGCCATCTCGATGTCGACGACGGTGCCGCCGGTCACCGGCCGGACGACGCGGATGTAGTCGGGGGTGCGCCCGGTCATCTTCTCCGCGAACTCGCCGACCGCGATCAGCGCTCCGGTACGGGTGTTCACGGCGGCGACGGACGGCTGGTCGACGACGAGGCCGACGCCCTTGACGTACACCCGGGTGCGGGCCGCGCCCAGGTCGACGGCGAAGTGGCAGCGGCGCAGCTGCTCCAGACTGGCGGTCACGGCAGTTCCTCCCGAGTGCGCGGCCTGCGCCCGCCTGGCGGCGGGCCTCCTCGCATCGTGCGCGTCGGGCGGGGGCGGCGCCTTTTCTGGGGGGCCGGGAGAGGGGCCGCCGAACGGCTGATCCGTGCTGGTCGTTCTTCTGATGATGCTTCAGGACCCCACGTGCGAAGAGGCGATCCCGTGAGTCACCACGAGCCCGCCCCGCTCGGAGGGCCGACGAGCGCGGGCTGACGTTCCCGCAGCACTCCCTGACCGTGCGACAGGCGGCCGCCCACGCCGCGGGACCGAGGGGGCTCCAGGCGCGCGCCGGGAACGCCGCCGTCGTGCAGATGCTCCGGCAGGCCGGTCACCTGGGTGAGGAGGAGCAGCACCCGCCGCGGGACCGGAACTCGCCGCCTAAGCACCCTCGGGTCCCACGATCCCCCGCACCACCCCCAGCTCCACCAGATCCTGCGGCCGGACGCGCAGGGCGTCCGCCGTGGACTCCGCCTCCGACGCCGGGCGTTTCAGGATCGCCGCCGCCAGTTCCGGGGCGATCACCGAGAAGTAGCTGTCCGGGGCGGCCCATGTGTTGCCCGGCGCGGCCAGCGCGAGCGCGCCGCCCGAGCCGCCCTCGCCGATGACCAGGGTGGTCAGCGGCGTGCGCGCGGCGGCGACGGCGGCGAAGAGGTCCGCGATGGCCGCTCCCGCGCCCTGCCGTTCCGCTTCCGCGTCGCTCGCCGCGCCCGGGGTGTCCACCAGGGTCAGCACCGGGATGCCGAGGCGGTCGGCGAGACGGATCAGACGGGCGGCCGTGCGGTAGCCGGCGGGGCGGGTGGCCGTGCCGGTCTGGGCCGCGTAGGCGACCGTACGGCCCGCGTGGTCGCCGAATCCGCAGAGCATGCCGTCGGGGTCGGCGCCGCCGCAGCGGTCGCCGGAGAGCTGGACGCGGGACGTGAAGTACGCGTCCAGGTAGGCGGCGGCGCGCGGGCGGCGCGGGGCGCGGGCGCGGCGGACCGCGCCCCGGCCGGTGGCCGGCAGGTCCCGGTCGCCCAGCGCGTGCGGCGGCGGGGCCGGGTCGGCCGAGGGGCGGGTCAGCAGCCGCAGCCACCGGCCGAGAGCCGTGCGCAGTTCCTCCGGCGGGACCAGCGCGTCCGCCGCGCCCGCCGCGACCTGCGCCTCGGCCGTGTACGCCGTGGGGTCCGCGTCCGGCGGGCGGACCCGGGAGCCGGCGAAGCCGACCTGCGCTCCGGGAAGGGCGAGGACCACGTCCGCGCCCGCGCCCAGCGTGGCCCAGCCGCCGCCGGTCGTGGGATCCCGCAGGACGGCTGTCTGGAGGAGCCGCGCCTCGCGGGCCCGCGCCGACGCGCGCGCCACCCGCTGGAGCTGCGTCAGGGCGAGCATGCCCTCCTGCATGCGGCTGCCGCCGGTGGCGACCAGGGACACCAGCGGCAGCCGGTGCGCGACGGCGTGCGCGTACGCGGCCTCCAGGCGGTCGCCGGTGCCCTCGCCGAGGGAGCCGCCGAGGAAGCCGAACTCGAACGCGATCAGCACGGCCCGGACGCCCTCGACGTCCGCGACCCCGCAGACCACGGACTCGTCCTCACCGGTGCGTGCGGCGGCGCGGGAGCGGGCCTCGTCGTAGCCGGGCCAGCCGAGCGGGCCGTCCCGCGCCGACTGCCGCTCCGGGTACGGCAGTTCCCTGAACGTGTCCGTGACCAGGGCGAGGACCTCGCGGGCCGACGGGCGCTCAGCCATGCGTCAGCGCCCGCTTCATGATCTTGCCCATGTCGTTGCGGGGCAGCACGTCGAGGTGGCGGACGGCCCGCGGCCGCTTGTGCGGGGCGAGGCGCGCGGCCACATGGTCCGCCAGCTCCTCCAGGCCCGGCGGGGACTGCGGGTCGGACGGCACCACCCACGCCACGATCCGCTCTCCCAGGTCGGCGTCCGGCTCCCCGGTGACCGCCGCCTCCTTCACCCCCGGGTGCTCCAGCAGCGCGTTCTCGATCTCACCCGCGCCGATCTTGTACCCGCCGCTCTTGATGAGGTCGGTGGCCTTGCGGCCGACGATGCGGACGTCGCCGCCCGGGTCGCGGACCGCCATGTCGCCGGTGCGGAACCAGCCGTCGGCGGTGAACGCCTCCGCGGTGGCGTCGGGACGGTTGAGGTACCCGGTGAACAGGTTCGGCCCGCGCACCTGGATCTCGCCCACGGTCTCGCCGTCGTACGACGTCACCGGGGTGCCGTCCTCGTCGACCAGCCGCAGTTCGACGCCGGGCAGCGGCACGCCGACCGAGCCGGGGCGGGGCTCGCCGTCGACGCGGACGCTGGTGTTCATCAGCGTCTCCGTCATGCCGTACCGCTCGACGACCCGGGCGCCGGTCGCCGCCGTGATCCGCTCGTGGTCGTGCACCGGCAGCGCGGCCGAGCCCGACACCAGCAGCCGGGCGCCGGACAGCGCCCGCACCAGCTCCGGTTCGTCCGGCAGGGCCTCCGCGATGCGGTGGTACATCGTCGGCACGCCGAACAGCATGGTCGCGCCGGAGTTCAGCTCACGGGCCGCGCCCTCGGGGGTGAACCGGCCCAGGTGACGCACCGACCCGCCGCGCCGCAGCGGACCCAGGGTGCCGAGGACCAGGCCGTGCACATGGAACAGCGGCAGGCCGTGCACCAGCACGTCGGCGTCGGTCCACCGCCAGGCGTCGGCGAGGGCGTCCAGCGTCGAGGCGATCGAACGGCGGGGGATCACCGCGCCCTTGGGCGGGCCGGTGGTGCCGGAGGTGTAGACGATCAGGGCCGGGTCCTCCGGATCGCGCTCCCGGTCGCCGGGCACGGCACCCGGGCCGGCGCCGCGGGCCGGGTCCACACCGACGCGGGTCAGGGCGGCCGGCGCGTCCGGCAGGGCGGCGCCGGGCGCGGCGAGGAGCACGTCGGGGGCGCTGTCGCCGAGGATGTGGCCCAGCTCCCGCTCGCCCGACTTCGGGTTGAGCGGGACGACGACCACCCCGGCGAGCAGCGCGGCGGTGACGGCGACGGCGGTCTCCAGGGTCGGAGTGGCCCACACGGCGGCCGTGCGCACGCCCTTGAGGTCCCCGGCCACCGCGCCGGCCGCGGCGGCGAGTTCCCCGTACGTCAGTGAGCGCTCGCCGAAGCGCAGGGCGGGACGGCCGGCGGAGCCGCCGGCCGGGCCGTCGGTGAGGGCCGGGAAGAGAGAGGACACGCGTCGTACTCCTTGGGTCGCTGTCGTCGCTGTGGTCGGTCGTGGCTGTCGTCGGTGGCCGCCGTCGCGCGGCCGGGGCCCGTCGGGGGCCGCCGGGTCCAGGGTGTCCTACCCCCGGCCGGGCACCGCCATCACCAGCCACACCACCGCCGGGAGGACCGTGACCGCCGTGACCGACGCCCTGCGTCCGATGGCGAAGCAGCGCCGGAACGAACGGTGCTGGACAAACGCCAGTACGTCGCAGGCGGTCCGCCCGCGGTTGTTAGCCTCCTCGCGGAGCGGAAGTGGTCGTGGGAGGGGTGAGGCGGCGTGGTGCGTGTCGCGCTGGTGACCTGTGCGGACGGGCCCGACGTGGCCGAGGACCGGGATCTCCCGGTGCTGGTGCGGGCGTTGAACGAGGCCGGGGCGCGGGCGTCCGCCGAGGTGTGGGACGACGCCGGCGTCGACTGGGCCCGCTTCGACCTCGCCGTGATCCGCTCCACCTGGGACTACAGCTGGCGGGCGGCCGAGTTCACCGCGTGGGCCGAGCGGTGCGGCGCGCTGACCCGGCTGGCCAACCCGGCGGACGTGGTGCGCTGGAACACCGACAAGCGTTACCTCGCGGACCTCGCCGCGGCCGCGGTGCCCGTCGTGGAGACGCGGTACCTGGCGCCCGGGGACGCCGTGGAGCTCCCGGACGACCACGAGTTCGTGGTCAAACCGGCCTCCGGCGCCGGCGCCCGGTTCGCCGCCCGCTACACCCCCGACGAGCACGACACCGCAGTACGGCATGTGCGGCGCATGCACGGGGACGGGTTCACGGCGATGGTGCAGCCGTACGTGCGGGCGATCGACAGCGGCGGGGAGCGGGCGCTGCAGTTCTTCGGCGGGACGCTGCTGCACGCCAGCAGGAAGGGGCCGGTGCTCGCGCCCGGCACCCCCTACGACCAGCGGAAGACGGCCCACCCCGACCTGACCGGATGGACCCCCACGTCGGACGAACTCGCCGTGGCCGAGGCCGCGTTGTCCGCCGTGCCCGGCGCACCCGAGCTGCTGTACGCGCGGGTGGACCTGGTGGACGGCGACGACGGGCGGCCCCGGGTGATGGAGCTGGAGCTGGTCGAGCCGAACCTGTTCCTGTGGCTGCACCCCGAGTCGCTGCCCGTGGCCGTGGAGCGGATCATCGAGGCGGCGGGCCGCTGACGCCCGTCCGCTGGAGCAGCCCCCAGGTGAACTCCGCGGCCACCTCATGAGGCCGGCCCTCCGCGTCCGGGGCGGTGAACGCCAGCCCCCACCGGGTGGGCGCCGAGCCCTCCAGCGGGCGGGCCGGGGCGAAGGCGCGGGCCACCTCGTCCACCGTGCACGACCAGGGCGTGAGATCTTCCAGCGTGCGCAGCGCCGGCACGGGCGCGCCGGGCGCGCGGACCAGCCACTCGTTCCACACCGCGCCCCCGCCCGCCGGGGTCAGCGCCTCGAAGCGCAGGTCCGGCCAGAGCGGCAGCGCCCACCGCCACGCCTCGCAGTCCAGATCGCCGACCCGGCGCGGGGTACGCGACTCCGGCTCGCCGAGCACCGAGCGGTACCGGGACAGCGCCGGGCGGGGACGCGGCGAGCGGACCATGGCCTGCCAGCGGCGGTTGGCCTCCCGCATGTCGGTGAGGGAGGCGCCCAGCGTGCGCCGGGCGTCCTCCACCAGGCCGGGGTTGTGGTCGGCCATGCGGCGCAGCAGCACCAGCTGGAAGTGGAACGGGGTGAACGGTTCAGGTGGGCGTCGTCCGGTGGGCACGGGACCCATCGTCGCCCACCGGAGGCTCTCCCGGGCGGCGGCCGTCCGGGAGGAACAGCACCGAGTTGACGTAACGGGGGCCGCGCAGCCGCCCGTACGGCACGATCCGGCGCACCAGCCCGTGCGTGGCGACGTACGCGGTGCGCTCCTGGTGGGCCTCCAGCGGGAAGCGGGACAGCGGGATCCAGGTGCCGGCGGGCAGCACCCAGCCGTCGTAGCCCAGCAGCGACAGGTACGTCACCACCGGAGCGACCGGCTGGATGCGCGACTCCAGCTCGACGAACAGGGCCGGCCGGTCGCGCGCCAGGATGCCGGTCGCCCCGCGCAGCACCGCCGGCTCGCTGCCGTCCACGTCGATCTTCAGGAAGCCGACGTCGCGCAGACCCAGGTCGTCCAGGGCGACGCAGGTGACGTCCAGGGCGTGACCGTGGATGTCCCGGCGGACCAGCGACGACACGCCCTGGGCGCCGGCGTCGTCGTCCGGCAGCCACAGCCGGGCGATGCCGGGCCGGTCGGAGGCCGCCGCGCGGATCACCCGCACGTTCGGCGGGGCGGTCGCACCCAGCAGCCGGGCCAGGCGGGGCACCGGCTCCAGGGTGACCACCCGACGGGCGTGGCGGGCCAGCCGGTGCGTCCACGGGCCGTACCAGCCGCCGACGTCCACGGCCGTGTCGCAGCCCGGCGGGCACAGGTCGGAGAGGCGGGCCAGCTCGGGCTCGAAGCGCGGGTAGACCGCGCGGGCCGTCGCCGCCACCACGCGCGCGGGCAGCACGGACGCCGCCCGCGCCGCGAGCGTGCGCCGCCCCGTCACGGCGCCGTCCCCGGGGCCTCGGCCGCGCGGGCGAGCAGCCGCTCGTGCTCCTCCTCCGGCACCTGCTCCCCGGACGACGGCAGCAGCTGCGGGATGCCGTCGACGACCGGGTAACGGCGGCGCAGCCGCGGGTTGTACAGCGCCTCCCCGTCCTCGTCGTCCGCGGCGAGCAGGCGCAGCGGCCCCTTGTCGAGCGGGCAGGCGAGGATCCTCAGCAGCGGGTCGTCGGGTCTCACGGTGACGTCAACTCCTCGGTGTGGCGGGGGACCTGGGCGCGGTGTCGTGCTTGGGCATGGCGAGCAGCACGGTCACCGCGAGGACGGTGCCGAGCACGCGCAGGGCCAGCCGCAGCGGCTCGTCCGGGAGTTCCTCGCCGAACGACAGCGTGCCGAGCACCGCCGTGAACAGGCAGGTGACGGTCGTGCACACCGGCACGATCAGCGAGGCCCGGCAGCGCTGCAGCGCCGCCTGCGACATCACGAGCCCGAACGCCCCGGTGAACAGCAGCAGATACGGGTACGGGGAGCGGAGCAGGGCGACGGCCGACGCGCCGACGCCGGCCGTCAGGTGGCCGGAGACGCCCTTCACGGCGAGCGAGCTGACCCCGTAGAGCAGACCGACGGCCACGCCGTACTCCACGCCGGTGGTGGGCAGCCGGTGCCGGTGGCGGGCGTTGCGCTCGGCGGAGGAGTACAGCCACACCCCGGCCGCCAGCGCCGGCACGCACACCAGCAGGATCAGCGGGTACGGCGCGTCCCGGCCGACGGTGTCGGCGTCCGCGCCGCTCTCCCGCAGCGACAGCACCACCATCAGCAGCGCCAGCAGGATCGCGCCGAGCGCGTACCGCTCCCGGCCGCTGGTCTCCTCGCCCAGCAGCCGCGCCGACAGCAGCACCAGCAGCACCAGACCGGACACGAACAGGCCCTGCGCGGCGGCGATCGGCAGCGTGCGGTACACGGCGAGCTGCGCCGCGAACCCGGCCGCGAGGGCCAGCGAGCCGCCGATCCACAGCGGGCTGCCCAGCACCAGCCGCAGCAGCCGGGCCGGCCGGCGCACCGTCACCTCGGGCAGCGCGCCCAGCGCCCGCTTCTCCAGCACGAACCCGGCGCTGTACAGGACGTTCGCCAGCAGCGCCGCGCCCACTCCCCACCACATGTCCCCCCGCCCCTCTCATGTCCGCCGCGCGTGCAGCAGCAGGATCGACGCGAGCGACGGCGCCGCGCAGGCCAGCCGGTCCAGCGGCCGCAGCACGCGCGGCACCCCGTGGAACGGCGCCCCCTCGAGCGTCACGACGGTGAAGCCGGACGCGGCGGCGAACTCCCGCAGCGCGCGGGCGGTGTACAGCCGCAGATGGCCCACCACCTCCGTGCCGGGCCGGCCGTGGATGCCGCGCAGGCTCACCTCGGAGAACACCGGCTGCACCCCCGCGAGCAGCAGACCGCGGTTGTACCAGGCCGCCAGGTTCGGTGTGGACAGCATGAGATGACCGCCCGGACGCAGCACGCGGCGGATCTCGTCGAGCGCCGCGTCCGGGTCGACCAGATGCTCCAGCACCTCGCTGAACAGCACCGCGTCCGCCGCCCCCGACGCGAACGGCAGCCCCCCGCCGCCCAGTTCGCCGCGCACCGCGTACGGCAGCCGGGTGTGCGCCCGGGTGAGGGCATCCTGCGACCAGTCGACGCCGATCAGCCGGTGGCCGCGCAGCAGCGGGGCCGCGGTGGCGGCCGCGGTGCCGTCTCCGCAGCCGATGTCCAGCACCGTGCGCGGTCCGGACCCGCCGGCCGGACCCAGCGCGCGGGCCAGCATGCGGGCCTGGCGCAGACTGCGGGAAGGGCCCGAGGCGACGGGCACGGCGGGGTTCTCGTAGAAGTCGCGCAGCCCGGGGGACGGGGACGGCGTGCTCGGGGAGCCGGTGGTCGTGGTTGAGGTCGTCGCCACTCAGGTCGCCTCCGTGGTCCGCAGGTGGTGCGCGAACAGCTCGCGCAGACGCGCCCCGTCACCGTCCCCGAGCAGCGCGCTCGACCAGCGCAGGGCCAGATGCAGCCGGCCCGCCGTGGACGCGGTGGTGAACGTCAGCCCGCGCGGCATCCGGGCGGGCGCCGAGAACCACACGGCCCGCGCCCGGCCCGCGTCCTCACCGAAGTCCAGCGGGTACGGGACGCGGCCGATGTTGCTGAGCAGCGTGGTCGACGTCCACGGCGCCGCCGCCCGCCGTACCGCCCGGGTCAGCGCGGCCCGGCAGGCGACCGGCGCCCACGGAGCGGTCAACAGTGCCGCGCCGTGCCCCAGCTGGGGGCGGGGGAGGGCTTTCAGGGCGCGGGTGCGCAGGGCGGTGCGGCGCAGCAGCTCCGGCACCGCGTCCGCGTCCAGCTCCTTCGGAGCGAAGGCCACGTCGACCAGGCGGGTGCCGTTGCCGATCGGCATGCCGCTGTCCCGGGGCCGGTCGTCCACCGGCATGGTGATCCGCAGCGGCCGGCCCCGCCCGGCGCCGCGCTCCCGGTTCCAGTGCGCCACGGTCAGCGCGGTGGCCGCCATCAGCTGGTCGTTCACCGTGTACGGGGCGCCCTTCGGACGGCGCGGCAGCGGCAGCTCCGTGACGATCAGCCCGTTGCCGGGCGCGGGGCCGGGCGCGCCGCGCGCCACCCGGGCGGGCCGGATCCACGGGGACGGGGTGTTCCACGGGACGGGCGGCGCGTCCGGGGGACGGACGGGCGGGGCGGCCGGCTCGTTGTCCCGCCCGCCGTACAGCTCGGCGGCCGTCGCCAGCACGCGCAGGCAGGCGGGGCCGTCCATCGCGGTGTGGTTGACGGTGAGGACCAGGACGGTGCCCTCCGCCTCCCCGCGCACGGCTTCCAGCCGGACCGGCGGCGACAGGGCGAGCGGGGGCGCCGCGCGCAGCGCCCGCCTACGGGCGTCCCGCAGGGCGTGCTCGCCCGGCACCGGGAAGCTCACCGGCTCCGCGTCCGGCCCGTCGGTCGCCTCCCACTCGTAGCGCCGCCGGTACCAGCGCCCGGGCGCCTCCCGCACCAGACTCCGCGGATGCCGCCGCAACGCCTCCGCGAACGCCTTGCGCAGCCGCCCCGGATCCAGGTCGCCGGGGAGATGCACCTCGATGTGCACGGTCTCCGGCTCCTGGTGCTGCAGACAGTGCCGGGAGATCTCGTCGACGACGGGGAAGGGGATACGCGCGGGGCCGCCGCCGGCCCGGGTGGACACGTTCATGCGCGACCTCCCGCGCCGGGGCCGTGTTCTCCTCGCTCGCCCCGGGACGGGAGCGGTGGGAGGAAGGGGCGTACGCGGGCCGCGGGGGGCCGTGGCGGCTGGGAGCCGGGGTCGGGGTGCGTCGGGGCGGGCAGAGGCGCCGTGGGCTCCGGGGGCAGGGGCTGCCGCTGCCCCGTGTTGCCGTCGTCCGGGCCCGGCTCCCCGCCGGTGGGCGTCTCGTCGCGTTCACGGCCCGCGCCCAACGTCACCAGCCCCGCGAACAGACCCGTCAACGCCAGTACTTGAGCCACATGCCCGAACGCCCCCTCGCCCGCGCGGACCGCGCCTCCCGCGCCCACCGCCGCCACGAGGCCCGCTCCCGTGAGGGTGGCGAAGGCCAGCGGGGGGAGCAGGGAGCGGCGGCGCCACGCGAGCAGGGCCAGGGGCGGGAGCAGCAGGGCCCACCAGCCGGCGATCACCACGCCCGTCAGCGTCACCGCGACCGTGCCCAGCCACACCCCGGGGGGCGGAGGCGCCGGTTGCGGGGCGTCCGGGTTCTCCGCGCGGCGGCGCCACAGCAGCAGGCCCGCCAGCGCCACGATCCCGGCGCCGCTCGCGACCAGTGCGGCGCCGTACGTCGTGGCGGGCCCGTAGGAGAGCTTCAGCGTGCCGCCCTCGCCGGCCGGGACCAGCCAGCCCTGCTGCCACCCGTCCAGGCGCAGCGGGGTCAGTTCCTCGCCGTCGAGCGTGGCCTTCCAGCCGTCGTTGTGGTTCTCGTGCATCGTCAGGTACGAGGCGGCGCCCGGCCCGACGAGCACCTCGCGGCGGTCGCCCGCCCAGTCCCGCACCCGCAGGTCGCGCTCGGTGGCGGCGCGGTCCGGCACGGTCCCCAGGGCCAGCGTCACCTCGGTCGCGGTGAGCGGGCCCGCGTCACCGGCTTCGATCTCGTGCGGGCCCGCCGCGAGTTCCAGACCGGGAACGGTCCGCCCGTCGCGGCACGGCGTCACCGCGACGGGCCGCCGCTCCACGAGGTCCCGTACGGTGCCGCGCACGGCGGTGTCGTACCGCTCGCCGTCCACCGTCAGCGTCGGGCCCTTGCCGCACGCCAGTGAGAACGCGGGGTCACCCTTCGGCTGCTCCGTGCGCAGGTCGTCCAGGGCGGGGACGTACGCCTCGGTGAAGCCGGCCGGGAGCTGGAGGTCGTCGCCCACCGCCGGGTTGTGCACGGTGAGCGGGGCGGTGCGGGTGACCGTGATGTCGAGGCGGTCGGTGGTCATCGGCGGGAACCGCACCCAGCCGTGTGCGTCGACGCCCGCGACCACCGCGCCGGCCGGGGAGGTGATCCGCACCTCCTCGGCCCGCGCCGACAGTCCGCCCGCGGGCGCCAGCACCAGTTCGCCGACCGGCCGCTTCCCCGGCCAGCTCAGCCGGACGGTCGGGTCGTCGCCCGCGATCCACGCGGTGGTGAGGTCCCCGTCGGTGAGGTTCCGCGCGGACAGGCCCGCGCCCAGCCGCGCCGTGGAGTCCGCCGTCGCGACGATCCTCCGCCGCTGCCCGGGCGCCACCTCGTACAGCAGCCGGTCCAGCGCCTCGCCCGGCACCGCCACCGCGCGCGCCCGCACCGCGTACGTCCCGGCCTGGCCGGCGTCGACGATCCGGCGCAGCCCGGACTCGCTGCTCGCGAGGGACAGACCGGTGGGGTCGGCGGCCCGGTGCAGTGACACGATCCGCGCCGGGGCCGCCGTGTCCTTGCCGTCCTCGGGCAGCCGCAGCAGCCGCGTCACCTTCACGCCCGGCAGCTCCACCTCGGCGAAACCGGCGCCGGTGACGCCGGGGCGCGGCACGGTCGAGCCGGTGATCGTGAGCTTCATCCAGCGGGTGGGGCCCGCGGGCGCGTCGGTCCGCTCCCGCTCGCCGTCGACGCGCAGGAACGACGTCGCGGAGCCGTTCTCCGTCTCCACCCGCACCTCGGTCGGCGCCGCCCGCACCCCGTTCTGGCGGAGCGGGGTGACCCGGATCGTGTCCGGCATGTCGTAACGGCCGTCGAAGGCGATCCGCAGCCACTGCCCGTCCGGGGTGTCCTCGGCGCCCTCCGCCCAGCCGGTCGCCGGGTCGCCGTCGAAGGCGTGCACCGGGTCGTACTGCGGCAGATGGAACAGCCAGTTGCCGTAGGAGGACGCCGACACCTCGCGAGCGCCGCGCAGCTCGGCCACCGTCTGGTGCTCCTCGCCCTCCACGGGGAGGATCTGGCGGGGGCTTTCGCCCGGGTCCTGGGCGGCGTCCGGGGCGTTGCGCTCCTCGGGTGTGTACGTGTACGACGTGTTCGAGTTGACCAGCCCGAACCGGGTGTCCGCGCGGCGCAGCCCGTCACCGGTCACCTGCACGGCAGGGACGCCGAGACCCGGATGCGCGTCGCCGGTCAGCACGGCCGGCCGGCCGCGCAGCTCCTTGGCCGACGGCAGCAGCGACTCGGGCCCGCCGGACACCACGGCCGTGTCGGCCACCGGCAGCAGCTCCGCCCGGCCCGGCCGGGGCGCGTCGGCGCCGGCCGGGCGGTAGATCTCCACCGCGCGCTGCCGCGGGTACAGACCCTCCACCTGGAGCGGGGTGTCCGGCGCGATGACCCCGCCGGTCGTCACCGGACCCAGCCCCTCGACCCGTTCGTACCCGGACTGCTCCAGGGCGCGCTTCACCGTCGCCGTGGGCACCTGGCCGAGCCGGTCCGGGTCGAGGTCGTTGCGGACGACGACGTAGTGCACGCCCGCCCGGCTCAAGTAGTCGGCGAGGTCCGGCACTTCACCGCCGGTCAGCAGCGCCTGCTCCACCGCGTCCAGGGCGCGCCGGTTGCCGGGCGTGCCGAAGGGCACGTAGTCGCGCTGCGCCCACGGGGAACCGGCGACCACGTCGAGCGGCTGGTCGATCGTCGATCCCCAGGTGTGGATGCCGTGCGCGGTCGCCGGCACTACCAGGGCGCGTGCGTCCGGCGAGTTCCGCTCCAGCCAGTCGGCGGTGGCCCGCCAGTACGCGGGGATCTCCTGGAACGAGCCGGGGCCGAGCACCTTGCCGCTCACGTACGGCCAGGCCAGCCCCGGCAGCACCAGCACCGCCGCGAGCACGGCCGCCGTCCGCGCCCCCGGCCGCCGCCGCGCCCCCCGGCCGGGGACGCCCCGTCCGGCGAGGTGCGCCAGACCGAGGACGAGGGCCAGCGCCAGCCCCGTCTGGAACTTGTAGATGTTCCGGAACGGCGACAGCCACCCGTCCAGCCAGTCCTGCACCGTCCCGTGGAACGGACCGCCGGACGCGCCTCCGTACCCGGCGAGCAGCACCAGCACGGCCGCCACCACCGTCAGCACCAGCCAGCGCCGCTCCGGCATGTCGCGCCGGGCCAGACCCGCGAGCCCGAGGCCCGCCGCGCACGCGGAGCAGACGACGACCGCCGCCGAGGAGGCCACCGCCCAGCCGGCCGGCAGCCACGGCTCGCCGAAGTGCAGATACGCCACCCAGTTCCCGGCGCCGCGCAGCGCCTCCGTCGCCGCCATCGTGTCGGTGGTGGTGCGCGCGGTCTCGATGTAGGGGAGGAAGTTCTCGCCGTGGACGCCGAGCAGCAGCAGCGGTATCCACCACCAGGCGGTCGCCACCGCCACCGCGGGCGCCCACCACGCGATCAGCTTCCGCTTCCGCGCACCCGGCGGGCGGGACAGCAGGTACAGCCCGACCGGCAGCAGGGACGCCAGCGTGGAGGCCGCGTTGACGCCGCCCATGAACGGCACGAGGAGCGCCGACCGCAGCGCCGCGACCCGGGCCGCGTACCGCTGGTCCGCCAGCGGCAGCAGCACCCACGGCAGCAGCGCGCCGGGCAGCGCGGCGGCCGACGTGGAACCGACGACCGCGGTGAACACCGGCCACAGCGCGTACGCCGCCGCCGCGACCGGCCGGGACGCGCCGCTGCCGGCGCGCAGCCGCTCCGCGAGCCGCAGCGCGCCCCAGAACGCGGCCGTCACGATCAGCGACATCCACAGCCGCTCCGCCAGCCACACCGGCAGCCGCACCAGATCGGCCAGCCAGTAGTACGGCAGCATCGGCCACAGATAGCCGGTGTACTGGTCGGCGATCCCGCCGAACGAGCCCCGGCTCTGCCACAACTGGCCCAGGTCGGCCAGGAACCGTCCCGGGTCGACGGTGACGCCGAGTTTCGTGTCGAAGGTCTGCCGTCCCGGCCGCACCGCCACGAGCAGGACGAACACCGCCGCCCAGAAGCCGAGCAGCCAGCGGCGCGAGCGCGGGCCGCTCGGCGGTCCCGCCGCCGTGCGGCCGGCCGGGACGGCGGTGGGAGGGGGAGCCTGGACCGTGGTCGTCATGCGGGACACCGCCGGAGGATGAGGAGGAGGTTCCAGGTGGCGAACTCGCGGAGGCCGGGCACCTGCACCACCGTCTCCGTCAGGAAGGGCCAGTAGCGGGAGCGCGCGGAGACGATCCGCACGTCGTCGCGGGCGCGCACCCGGCGCAGGGTGGGGCCGACGTGCACGGCGAACAGGTTCTCGCCGAGGGTGTGCTTCGCGGGCCGGCCGGTGCGGCGCTCGTACCGGGCGCGGGCCCGCCCGGCACCCAGGTAGTGCCAGGGCGCCCACTCGTGACCGCCCCACGGGGACAGCCAGTTGGTGAACGACACGTAGATCAGCCCGCCGGGACGGGTCACCCGCACCAGCTCGCTGAGGAAGGTCTGCGGATCGGCCACGTGCTCCAGCACGTTGGAGGAGAACGTGACGTCCGCGGCCCCGTCGGCGAGCGGCAGCAGATAACCGTCCGCGAGCACCGCGGCCTCGGGCGGCTTCCCGCCCAGCTCCCGCGCGTCGGGCTCGAACAGGCAGGCGAGCGCGCCCCGGGCGCGGAACTCGCGGGTGAAGTACCCGCTGCCGCCGCCGACGTCCACGACGATCCTCCCGGCCACCGGCCCGTCGTACGCCTCCACCTGGTCGACGGCGTCACGGGCGAGGAGGGCGTAGCAGGCGTCCGGGTCGTCCTGCTCGCGCAGGAAGGCGCGGAACAGCGCGAGGGAGCGCCGCAGGGACGGATCCTTGCCGGTTCCCGGCAATGTGCCGGTGCGTCTCGGAGGGCGGAACCGTGTCACCGCGCGGCCTCCGCGGCGGCCTCCCGGGCAACCGCCCGGAACTGGCGCACGGTGTGTTCCCACCGGTAGCGGGCGGCGACGTCCCGTGCCGCCTTGCCCATGTGGGCACGCCGTTCCCCGGCCAGGGTGAGGGAGATCCACGCGGCGGCGAACGAGGACTCGCCGCGGGCGAGCACCCCCGTCTCGCCGTCGCGCACGGAGTCGCGCAGCCCGGGCACGTCGAAGGCGACCGCCGGGGTCTCCCGGACCGCCGCCTCGGTGACGACGAGACCCCAGCCCTCCACGGCGGAGGGGTGCAGCAGCAGCCAGGCCGCGCACAGCAGCCGGTGCTTCTCGGCCTCGGAGACATGCCCGGTGAACCGGACGCCGGGCCCGGCGAGCCGTTCCAGACGCTGCCGTTCGGGCCCGTCGCCGACGATCACCAGGGTGCCGCCGGTGACCGGCCGCACCCGCTCCCACAGACGCAGCAGCAGGTCGATCCGCTTGTACTCGACGAGCCGGCCCACCGCCACGAACAGCGGCTCCGGGGAGCGTTCGGTGCGCGGACCCGGCTCGGCCACCCCGTTGTGCACCACGCGGATCCGTTCCCGCGGTACGCCGATGCGCTGGAGGGCGTGGGCCGTCGACGGGGAGACCGCGACGACCAGGCCGTGCCGGTGGGCCCCCGTGAGGGCCCAGTGCTCCAGCTTCCGGCCGAGTCGCGCGGCGGGGGCCAGCGGGCCGCCGAACCGCATCGGCCACAGGTCGGTGTGCACATGGTTGACCAGGCACAGGGTGGGCCCGCGGTGCCACAGCGGGGCGAGGTACGGCATGCCGTTGCAGACCTCGACCAGCAGGTCGCAGTCGCCGACCTGCCGGGCGAACGCGGAACGGGCGCGCAGGTAGTGGTCGTACGGTCCGCCCGCCGACACCACCCGGTAGTCGCGGAAGGCCGCGGGCCCTCCGCACAGCAGGGTGACCTGGTGGCCCCGCCCGGTCAGGCCGTCGGCGAGCCGGTCGACCAGCAGCTCGGAGCCGCCGGCGGACGGACTGCCCAGGTCCCGGTGGGCGAGGAAGACGATCCGGCGCGGATGTGGGGGGAGCGCCGGGGAGGACTGCTGCGCGCCGGGGAGTGCTGTGCGCAGCGAGGACGGCACGTGCTGGGGCATCGGTGCTCCAACTCGTCTCGGTGTGACTCGGCGTCGGGGAGGAACGCGGGGTGGTGCGACAGGGGGCGGGGTGGGGCCGGCGGCCCCGGATCCGGGGCCCTGAGGAGGACCCCGGGACGTCCTGGGCGGGGGGTGTGGACGGTCTGTGTGGGGGTGGGGATGGCACAGTTTTCGCCCAGGCGTTCCCCACGGCTACTCACCGGCGTGACAATTTCCGGCTTTTCTTACTCGGGAGTCACTTCTTTCGGTGAGGGTCACGCGGACGAAGCGCGCGGATCCGGACGCTCCGTCACCTTCCTGCCGCGCGCCACGAGAACGGCGCCGGCCGCGGCGAGCAGGCCGCCCGCCACCGCCGCGCCGAGCGGCACCGTCTCACCGAGCAGCCGCAGCCGGGCCCCGTCGTCCTTCGCCTGCTCCACGGCCGCCCGCTGGGTCTCCTCCGTGAAGGAGATCCTCTCGGCGTCCAGCAGCACCGCCTCGTCCTCGGTCCCGCCCGGGGCGCGCAGCGTCTGGCGGGGCCCCGTCCGCGCGTACAGCACCCGGCCGGTGCGCCGGTCGACGATCAGCTCCACGCCGTGGTTGGCGTACCACTCCTCGGCCGCCACCTGACCGCCGCCCGGCAGCCCGACGAGGCTGCCGGGCACCAGCCGGGTGCCGGTGCGGGTGGGCGGCACCGAGCCGGTGAAGCGGTAGCCGGTGTGGCCCAGGACCTTCTCGGTGCCCCGGTAGCGCAGCACGACCGTGTCTCCGAGGGTGTTGTCCCACCACCGGTAGGAGCGTTTCCGCACGTCGAAGGGGAACTTCAGGTACGCCTCGCCCTGGATGCGCTTCGCACCGCAGCAGTGCACCGGCTCGGTGGTGCGGCGGTCCAGCACCCAGCGGTGCGGGGTGAACGACAGCGCGTCGTGCGGGTCGGCGGCCGGCAGCGTCCTGTCGGTGTCGACGGACGTGGTGACGTCCCACACCGCCTTGCCGCTGCGCTCGCTCTCCCGGACGTCGCCGCGCACCCGCTGGGTCACGGTGATCCGCTGGTTCGGCACCGTCTCGACCTTCTCCAGGTCGAAGACGCTGCCCCGGCCGGTGTAGACGGCGGTGGTGTCGATGTCGGTGGGATTGACCGCGGCCCGTGGCTGCACGTACCAGGCGAGGAGGGGCGCCAGCACCAGGAGGAAGGTGCCGAGACCCAGCAGGACCAGGGAGAACGGGGAGACTGAACGGCGCATCCGGGCACTCCAGAGGCTCGGTCGGCGGGCCGCTGACGGGCCTCGCCGTACGGGACAGTGCGCGTGCGGGAGTCCCCACCCCCTGGAGCTGGGAACCGTAAGCGCCTCTTGACGGAGTGTCAATGTCGTGCCGAGACTGGGGCACGACGGACAGGGGTGGTCGGTCACGTGGGGGTGGGGAACCTCCCCGACAGAGAGGCTGACCCTGCGATGTCCAGACTGCTCGCCGCCTGCCTGACGGTCGCGTTCGCCGCCGTCCTCGCCGTGGGAACGGCGTTCGGAGTCGTGGCCCTGCTCGAGGCCACCCCCGACCAGCCGAACACCCCGCTGATCACCTACGAGCAGGCCGACCAGGGGAGCTGACCCGTGACGGCCTCCCGCACCCTGACCGCCCGTTCCGCCTGGCACGCCGTACCGCGCCACCAGGTGCGCCGGTTCGCCGAGATCGCCCTCGCCGAGGCGCCCGCGCTGGCCGAGGAGATCATGGGCGAGATCCGGCGCGAGTACCCGCATCTGCCGGTGGTCCTCGACGACTCCGGCGAGCCGATGGCCCTCATCGGCATCCGCCGCGCCATCGAGGTGTTCGTCCGCCACCTCGCCCAGGGCGACCACACGGTGGGCCGGCCCACCGTGCCGCCCGGCGTCTTCCACGACTTCGGGCGCGGCGAGGGGCTGGGCGGGCGCTCGCTGGACGCGCTCCAGGCGACCTACCGGATGGGCGTCCGTATGGCCTGGCGCCGCTTCGCCGAGATCGGCCAGCGCCTCGACATCCCGCCGCCCGCCATGTACGAACTCGTCGACGCGGGCTACGAGTACCTGGACGGGCTGGTCGACCAGTCGGTGCGCGGCTATGCCGAGGCGGCGGCCCGGCAGGCCGGCGAACGGCTGCGGCTGCAGCGCCGGCTGATGGACCTGCTGCTCGCCGAGCACCACCGGGGCGACCTGGCCGACGCGCTCGGGGAGCGGGCCGCCCGCATCGGCTGGCCGGTGCCCGACCGGGTCGCGGCCGGGGTGCTGCTGCGCCCGGCGCGGGAGGCCGTCGCGCCCGCGGTGGGGCAGGGGGTGCTGCTCGACATGGAGCACGAGCGGCCCCGCATGGTCGTGCCCGAACCCGACGCGGCCGGCCGGCCGGAGCTGCTGCACCGGGCGCTCGCCGGCTGGTCCGGGGCGATCGGGCCGCCCGTGCCGGTCACCGAGGCGGCGAAGTCGCTGCGCTGGGCGGAGGCCGCGGTGCGGCTGATGGAGCGGGGGCTGCTGCCGTCCGGTGAGGTGCTGTACTGCACCGAGCACACGGAGGCGTTGGTGCTGCTCCAGCCGGAGGAACTGATCGACGATCTCGCGCTGCGGTGCCTGGCGCCGTTGGCGCACTGCCCTCCCGCGCACGGGCGGCGGCTGGCCCAGACGCTGCTGGCGTGGCTGGAGACACGGGGCGGGGCGCCGGAGGTCGCGGTTCGGCTGGGGGTGCATCCGCAGACGGTGCGGTACCGGTTACGGCAGATACGGGAGTTGTTCGGGGGGTCGGTCGACGATCCCGACCGGCGGTTCGAGCTGGAGCTGGTGCTGCGGGCGCAGCGGTTGCGGGGGCTGCTGGGCAACGCCGTCGATTAGGGCGGTTCGCCGCCGGGTGCGGGTGGGCGGGGGCTTGTCGCGCGGTTCCCCGCGCCCCTCCCGGGGCGTTGCCCCTGACGTGGGCTATGGCTAGCCTGTGTTCGTCATGCCGATCGTTTGTTGGTATATCGAACGCTAGGAGGGGCCGGTCGTGGGACGACTTGTGCCAGCCGTGACCCGGGCTCTCGACATACTCGAGCTCTTCCTGGACGGGGACGGCACGCTCTCCGCCCCCGACATCGTGCGCAAGCTGCAACTGCCGCGCACGACCGTCCACGAGCTGGTCACCACGCTCGCCGCCCGCAAGTACATCGTCCCGGTCGCCGGTCAGCCAGGCCGCTACCGGCTGGGCGTCCGGCCGTACCAGCTGGGCGCCCGCTACGCCGAGCACCTGGACCTGGCCGCCGAGGGGCAGCAGGTCGCCCGGTCCGTCGCCGAGACCTGCGACGAGACCGTGCACGTGGCGATCCTGGAGGACACCGACGTCATCTACATCGCCAAGGTGGACTCCACGCACGCGGTGCGGATGGTGTCGGCGGCCGGCCGCCGGCTCCCCGCGCACTGCACCTCCGTCGGCAAGATGCTGCTGGCCTCCCTTCCCGAGCCGGAACTGGCCGCGCGTTTCCCCGACGGCGCGGAGCTGACCGCGATGACCCCGAACAGCATCACCGACCCGGCCGTCCTGCGGGAGACCCTCGCCGAGATCCGCACGCGGGGCGTCGCGGTGGAGAGCCGCGAGTCCAACCCGGACGTGTCCTGCGTCGCCGCTCCGGTGCGCGACCGCACGGGGCAGGTCGTCGCCGCGCTGTCCATTTCCGTACCGATGATCCGCTGGAGCGACGAGCGCCTGGCCGAGCTGGAGCAGCTCGCCGTCAAGGGCGCCGCCGAACTCTCCGAGCGCCTGGGCCACAGGAGCATGGCATGACACTCGCGTTCGACGTCGCGGTCCGCGCGGAGGCGGAACTGGGCGAGGGGGCCACCTGGGACCCGGCCACCGGGCGGCTGCTGTGGATCGACATCCTGAACTCCCGGGTGCACACCTACGACCCCGCCACCGGCCGCCGCACCGTGCGCCGCAGCGAGCAGCACGTGGGCGCGGTCAAGCCGCGCGCGGGCGGCGGACTGGTGCTGAACCTGCGGGACGGCGTCGGACTGCTCGACCCCGACGACACCTTCCGCTGGCTGCACCGCGAGCCGGTCCCGGGCCGCCGGGGCAACGACGCCGCCGTCGCCCCCGACGGCAGCCTCCTCGCGGGCACCATGCGCTACGACGAGGCGCCCGGCGGCGGCACCCTGTCCCGGGTGACCGGCGACGGTGCGGTCACCGTGCTCCTGGACGACGTGACGGTGAGCAACGGCACCGGCTGGAGCCCCGACGGCCGGCTGATGTACTACATCGACACGCCCACCCGCCGGGTCGACGTGTGCGACTACGGCGAGGACGGCACGATCGCCGGCCGCCGTCCGCTCGTGGAGATCGAGGAGGGCGCCGGCTTCCCCGACGGGCTCACCGTCGACGCCGACGGCTGCGTGTGGGTCGCCCTGTGGGACGGTGGAGCGGTGCGCCGCTACACCCCGTCCGGCGAGCTGGACCGGGTGATCGAGCTGCCCGTCCCGCGCGTCACGTGCTGTGCCTTCGGCGGCCCGGGGCTGACCGACCTGTACGTCACCACGGCCCGCGTGGGCCTCACCGCCCCGCACCCGCTCGCCGGTTCCCTGCTGGTGGTCCCGGGCGCGGGCAAGGGCGTCCCCCAGCCCGCGTTCGCCGGCTGAGGCGCCTCAGATCAGGCCGGCCGCCTTGCGTTCCTCGGCGGTCAGCGGCGGGTCCGCCAGGGCGGGCTTCAGCGGACCCGCCAGCGCCGCCACGAGCACCCGCGGGGCCAGCAGCACGCCCGGGCCCCGCTCCAGCGACGTCACGTCGGTGACCCGCCGCGCGACGCGCCCGTTCCCGGTGGCCGTGTGCATCAGCCGGCCGACGTACGCGGCCGCCCACCGGTCGCGTGCGGACGGGCCCTCGTGCGTCGGGCCCGGGTAGAACACGTCCTGGCCCAGGGCGAGGTCCCAGGCCGGGACCGCCGGCCGGGCCACCGCACGCTGCGCCCTGCGGGCGAGACCCGGCGCCCCCCAGCCGTGCCGCCGTACCGTCGCGCGCAGCGCCGCCGCACCCTGAGCCGCCACCGACATGCCGTGGCCGTAGACGGGGTTGAGGGCGGTCAGCGCGTCCCCGACGACCACCAGGTTCTCCGGCCACGCCTTCATCCGCTCGTAGAAGAAGCGGCGGTTGCCGGTGGCCCGGGTGAGCGACACCTCCGTCTCCGGGGTCGCCGCGCCGAGCAGGTCGGCGATCAGCGGATGGCGCAGCTCCTCGCGGGCGTACCGTTCGAAGTCGGCCGTGTCGGAGGTGGGTTCGCCGCCCGTGGTGCCGAACAGGGTGACCAGCCAGCGTCCGTCCTCCACGGGGAGCAGCACCCCTCCGCGGCCCGGTCCGCCCGCCCTCGGGTCCTGCTGCACGTTGACGACCGGGAAGCCGTCCCTGGCCCCTTCCGGGGCGCGGTAGAGACGGCTCGCGTACACCAGCCCGGTGTCCACCTCCCGGCGCTCGGGGGCGGGCAGCCCGGCGTCGGCCAGCCAGCGGGCGGTGCGGGAGGCGCGGCCCGTGGCGTCCACCACGAGACCGGCCCGCAGTGTGCGCTCGGCGCCGTCACGGGCGCGGACCCGGACGCCGGTGACGGCGGTGCGGGTGCCGTCGAGCGAGAGGACGTCGGTCCGGTCGAGCAGCTCGATCCGCCCGTCGGCGAGCACCTGCGCCCGCAGGGTCGCCTCCAGCAGGTCCCGCGTGCACAGCAGCATGAAGTGGGACTCGTCCCAGCGCCGGTACCAGCCGTACGGCGACAGCACCACCATGTCCGTGGTGACCGGCTGGCGATGGGCCCCCACGGCCAGCAGCCGGTCGACGGTGCCCGGCACGAGGTCCTCCAGGGCGTGCGCCCCGCCCGACCACAGCTGGTGCGCGTGCCGGGCCTGCGGGACGCCGCGCCGAGGCCCGGGTCCGGCGGGCAGCGCGTCGCGCTCCACCACGGTGACCCGGGCGAACGGGGCGAGGGCCCGCGCGGCGAGCAGTCCGGCGACGGATCCGCCGAGCACGACGGCGGTGGCGGGACGTCCGTCCGCGGACGGACGTCTTCTCTCTGGGGCGGCGGGCACGCTCTTCGCTCTCCTGACCTGTCGTCGGTTCTTCATTCGGCGGACGCGCCGCGGGGCACGGCCGCCCGGGGGTCCGCGGCGAGGGCGGCGGCCCGTGCGCGGACCGCGTCCACGACGTGGGGGCGGCGCAGTTCCCGGGAGACGGCGCCGATCTCCCGCAGCAGGTCGGTGGTGTCGGGGTCCTGGGTGCCCTCGTCGTCCGGAGCGCGGCGCCGGGACTCGACGGCCTCCAGGATCGACACGGCGTTCGCCAGCGCCACGGCCCGCTCCGGCGGGAACCCGAGGCCGAGGGCCGCCTCGCGGGTGCGGTCACGCCGTTCCTCGTCGATGTGCCGGGCCAGGGTGAGCAGTTCGTCCCGGATGAAGGTCTCCCGGCGGATCAGGCGCAGCTCCGGGGTGGCGCGCAGCAGGAACGGCACGCCCCTGCCGTTGGCCGAGCGCATCAGCAGGTAGAGCGGGCGGAGCCGGTGGTGGGCGAGCCGGACGCGCCAGCGCTCGTGCAGGAACTGGCCGGCGTGCGGGAGGATGAAGCCCACCGCGATCAGGATGGCCGACAGGCAGGCGACGGGCGGTGCGAGGTCGGTGCTGAGCCAGTCCAGGTCGTTCCCGGTCCAGCGGGCGGCGACGGCGGTGAGTTTGGCGGCGTCGAAGACCAGGTTGAGCGCGTAGCCGACGCCCAGGAACTTCAGGCCCCACCGGAGCCAGGCGTCCAGTCCGGCGGTCTGCACCCAGTTCCACAGCAGCCGGCAGGTGATCAGGACGGCGACGGTGTGCGCGAGCAGGTAGAGCAGGATCTGCTCGCGCATGAACGGCGTGGTCGCGTAGTAGGTGTCCAGGTCCCGCAGCCGCTCCTCGGACGCGTCCGCGAGGAAGAACAGCACCCACAGGGCGACGATCACCCCGGAGTAGAGCGAGACCACCCGGCGCATCGCCCGCCGGGTGGCGGCGGAGCGGTCGGACAGCCCGTTGCGCCAGGCGATGATCAGCAGCAGGCAGGAGGCGCAGAAGGCGGTGAGGAGCGAATAGCACCACGGCGCCGATATGTTCGGCACCCCCGTGAGGCGGTTGACCCGGGCGATGGTCGTGGGCGCGACGAAGACGAAGACGGCGCAGGCGAGCAGGAGCAGCCCGCCCACCGCGCGCAGCAGCGGGTCCCGCCACAGCCGCACGATGGTGGGCAGCTTGATGATCAGTGCCGCGGTGAGGACGCCCGTGGGGATCCAGAAGGAGATGTAGAGGTCGCCGAGGACGTCCGACGGGGTGAGGGCGAGCGGGGCGGTCACCGGTGCGTTCCCCGCCGCCCGCGGTAGCCCAGGGCCCGCTGGAGCGGACCGGCGTCGGCGTCCCGGTCGTCCAGGAGGGCGCGCACGGCGGCGGCCATCCGGTGCCCGAACTCGTCGGCCTCGGCCTCGTCGGCCTCGCGGGAGCCGTCGCGCGCGGCCATCGCGAGCGCGGCGTCCCAGTCCGGCAGGCCGTCCGTGAGGACCTGCTCGGCCGCCGTCGGGGCGTGGTGCCGGTGACCGGCGTACATGTGCCACAACTCGTGTCCGAGGATGACCAGTTGCTGCATGGCCTCCGCTCGCTCCTCCACGATGACCAGGTCGAAGTCCTGGAACTCCACCCACAGGCCGGTCACTTCGATCTCGTCCGGGAAGCGTTCGAAGCGCAGGACGACGGGCCGCCCCCCGCGCCGCGAGCTCATCTCCTCGCACAGTACCCGGCAGGCCGTCCGGACGTCCGTGAGGGGACCGGGCCGCATGCGGAGCGCGGTGGTGAGATCACCGGCCAGGCGGCGCAGGACGGCGCGGGTGCGGGAGCGCCGCAGCGCGGAGGCGAGCCGTACGGCCCGCGTCCGTGCGCCCGCGCCATCCATCGGATCCCCTCGCCCGTGCGACCGCCGCACCTCAGGCTGTTCGAGCGTACGCGGCCGGATGTGTCCGCGTCACGCGATCCATGACCGCCGTGGACGGGACGGGGTGCGCGGCGGGCGAGTTCTGTCCGGGGCATTGACGCGTCACCCCCCGGCACTTACGGTCCCGTTCGAAGTTACGGGCGTCATCCGGAATATCGAACATGCGAGGCTCGCGGCACGCGATGAGCAGGGGGCAGGGAATGGGGCGGCCTGGCCTGGACCGCAGACACCTCCGCCGGATCGTGGCGGGCGTCGCCCGTACCGGACTCGCCGGCCGGTGACGCTCCCGCAGCAGGACCCGACCCGTCGAAAGGACACGATGCGCACCGCCCGCTTCACCCTGGACCCCGCCTTCACCGTCGGCACGGTCGACCCCCGGCTGTTCGGCTCGTTCGTCGAGCACCTCGGCCGGTGCGTCTACACCGGCGTCTTCGAACCGGGCCACCCCACCGCCGACGCCGACGGCATCCGCGGCGACGTCCTGGACCTGGTCCGCGAACTCGGTGTCACCGCCGTCCGCTACCCCGGCGGCAACTTCGTCTCCGGCTACCGCTGGGAGGACTCCGTCGGCCCCGTCGAGGCGCGCCCGCGCCGCCTCGACCCGGCCTGGCGGTCCACCGAGACCAACCGGTTCGGCCTGTCCGAGTACATCTCCTTCCTGCGGAAGATCGGGCCGCAGGCCGAGCCGATGATGGCCCTCAACCTCGGCACCCGGGGCGTCGCGGAGGCCCTCCAGCTCCAGGAGTACGCCAACCACCCCGGCGGCACCGCCCTGTCCGACCTGCGCGCGGAGCACGGCGACAAGGACCCGTTCGGCATCCGGCTGTGGTGCCTGGGCAACGAGATGGACGGCCCCTGGCAGACCGGCCACAAGACCGCCGCCGAGTACGGCCGGGTCGCCGCCGAGACCGCCCGCGCCATGCGCCAGATCGACCCCGGCGTGCAGCTCGTCGCCTGCGGCTCCTCGGGCCGCTCCATGCCGACCTTCGCCGAGTGGGAGGCCACCGTCCTCCAGGAGACGTACGACCTGGTCGACCACATCTCGCTGCACGCCTACTACGAGCCGCTCGACGGCGACGTGGACTCCTTCCTCGCCTCCGCGGTCGACATGGAGGCGTTCATCGAGGACGTCGTGGCCACCTGCGACCACGTCGGGGCCCGTCTGAAGTCCCGGAAGAGGATCAACCTCTCGTTCGACGAGTGGAACGTCTGGTACATGTCCCGCACCGAGGAGCAGGTGAGCGCGCTCGACTGGCCCGAGGCGCCGCGCCTGCTGGAGGACAACTACAGCGTCCTGGACGCGGTCGTCCTCGGCTCGCTGCTGATCGCGCTGCTCCGGCACGCGGACCGAGTCACCGTCGCCTGCCTGGCCCAGCTCGTCAACGTGATCGCCCCGATCATGACCGAGCCGGGCGGCCCGGCCTGGCGGCAGACGACGTTCTTCCCGTTCGCCCAGGCCTCGAGGTACGGCCGCGGCGAGGTCCTCGACGTGCGCGTGGACTCACCGACCTACGCGACGAGGAAGTACGGGGAGGCGGACCTGCTGCACGCGACCGCGGTGCGGGGCGAGGACGGCACGCTCACCGTGTTCGCCGTCAACCGCTCCCGCACCGAGCCGCTGCCCCTGGACGTCGCGCTGAACGGGCTCGGCGTGGCGTCCGTCGTCGAGCACAGCGTGCTCGCGGACGCCGACCCCGACGCCCGCAACACCCTCGCCGAGCCGGACCGGGTGACGCCGCACGCGGCCGAGGGCACCACCCTGGACGGCGGCCGCCTGTCGGCGGTGCTGGAGCCGCTGTCCTGGAACGTCATCCGGCTGGCGTGACGCGGGCCGCGTGACCCGGCGGCGGGTGCCCGCGCGCCGGTGGGCTCACCTCCCGGGTGGGTCCACCGGCTCGACCGGAATGCCGCCGCGCGCAGCCCCCAGCAGCGTCAGCGTGACCTTGCCCGGTCCGGCCGGGGTGGTCCCGTCGGACAGCACCGCGAGCGCCAGGGTGTTGGCGCCGCGGGTGCGCAGGATGCCGTTCGGCAGGGCAAAGGTGTGCTGCGGGCCGACGTCGTTGACGTACTGGCCGAGGTTCCAGCCGTTGAGGAAGATCTGCACCCGGTAGGCGCGCTCGGGGTCGTCCTCCAGGGTGAGCCCGACCGACGCGTCCAGTTCGGGTTCGAACCCGAGCCGGAAGCGGGTGCGGTACCACGTGACGCCCTGCCGCGACTCCGCGCGCGGGAACTCCACCGGCCGCCAGCGGCGGTCGTCGTGGTCCGGCAGATGCCAGCCGCGCCGCTCCCCGTACAGGCCGCCGTTGTTGAACGGCCCGGTCACCCGCTCCGGGTCGGTGGCGCCCCGCACCCGCCACTCCACGCTGCGGTCGCCGCCCGCGAACTCCACGGCGACCAGCCCGCGCGCGGCCTTGTGGGCGTCCTCGCCGGGCTCCGTGCCGGCGTGCTGCATGGGCCGCACCAGCACCGACAGCACATGCTCGCCGGTGGTGCGCACCGCCTGGGGGACGTCGAACCGGGCCGTGGCCGTCCAGGTGCCGCGCGAGACGGTGTCCTCGTCGGGCGCCGGCATGCGGTGGGTGCCGAGCGGCCGGCCGTCCAGCCAGGCCATCAGCAGCCCCTGCGTGCCGGTGCTGTAGGACAGCGCGACCGACGGGATGCCGCCCAGGTCCTCGAGACGCCCCCGGTACCAGACGTCGCCGTGGTGGAAGCCGTAGTCGTCCGCGAACAGCACGGGCCCGCCCTCGGGCACGGGCGTGGTGCTGTGGGAGGTGGTGCGGTCGGCGACCGTCCAGGCCGAGTCGTCGAAGTCCGGGTCGGACTCCGGGTTCTCGGTGCGGCACCGCCAGCCGTCGAGTGCGGGCAGCGCCACCGCGCGCACGGCGGGCATCAGCCCCTCCATCACGCGGCTGCGGGCACGTCCGAGATAGGTGGGGACGGGCCGGCCGTTCCAGGTGACCTCGGCGATGCCGCGCGGCCCCCACACCTCCACGCCGGTCTCGACGGTGACGTCGCCCGTCAGATGGAGCGTGGAGTCGCGCAGCTCGGCCGAGCGCAGCATCGCGGGGCCGTACACCACGAGCGGCCCGGCCGGGGTCTCGTACGTCCACAGGCGCAGCGCGGTCTCGTCGTCGGCGAACAGCAGTACGAGGGGTGTCTCGGAGTCGCCGTCCTTGACCAGCACCCGGCTCAGGCCGCCCACGCCGAGCGGGGAGACGACGTTCAGCCGGCCCTGGGCGTAGGCCCAGGCTGGTTCGGTGTCCGCGCGGTCGGCGCCCGGCTGCTTCTCGCAGTCCAGCGCGAGCTGGGCGGTCTCCCCGTGGCGGCCGACGAACACGGCCACGTCCTGCCGCCCGGTGGAGACGCAGAGCATCGGCTGGGCCGTGGTGTACGCCAGCTTGCGGTGGCCCAGGCGCAGACCGGAGGCGACCAGCTTGGTGTCGCCCGCGGCCACGGTGACCGGCACCTCGATGCCGGTGCCGGGCAGCAGGGCGCGCACCTCCTCCCCGGTGTCGTTGCGCACCACGAAGAACCGCGCGCCGGTGTCGGGGTTGGCCAGCCGGCGCACCGTCAGCCGGCCGTCCGCGGCGCGTTCCGTCCCTTCCCCGTCCGGTTCCAGCCGGGCCAGGTCGGGCACGGTGCGCACCAGATGGCCGAGCTGCTGGACGGCGGCCATGTTCGGCGCGGGCTGGCGCCCCTCGTCGAGCACCGCCCCGTAGTCGTACGAGGTGTAGACGCCCGGTCCGGGCAGCCAGCCCCACGACGTCCCGCCGAACCCCATGCCGGTGTGGTGCACCGTGACCCGGTCCGCGAGCGCGGTGAGATGACGCCGCCGCTCGTGCGCCGCGTCGTGGCTCTCGCGCACCCGCGCGTAGCCCTCGCCGCCGGACAGCGGCCCGCCCCAGGCGTCGGCCGCCCCGCCCGCCACGGCGGTGAGACCGGCCGTGGGCGGCCCGCCCCCGCCGGCGAAGCCCTCGCCGTCCAGCACCGGCACGTCGATGCGGTCGGCGCGCACCTTCGCCCGCAGCCGGGCCCGGTGGGCGCGCGCCGCCGGGTTCCCGGCCGGCACCGGACGCCCGTCCTCGAGCCGGTACAGCAGCACCGTCCCGCCGCCCGCGGTGTACAGGTGCCGTACGGCGATGGCGTCGACGGCGGCGAGCCACGCCTCGGCGTGCCGCAGGTACTCGGGGTCGTCGGTGCGGGCGGAGCCCGGGGCGGCCGTCAGCCAGCCGGGGAGGCCGCCGGCGTCCAGGTCCGCGCCCAGGTAGGGGCCGGGCCGCAGCACCACGTACAGCCGCTCCTCGGCGGCGGCCGTAAGGAAGCGGTTCAGGTCCCGCACCCCGGTGAAGTCGTGCACGCCGGGCGCGGGGGAGTGGACGTTCCACGGCACGGGCACGTCGACCGCGGTGAAGCCATGGGCGCGCAGCTTCTGCAGCACGTCCCGCCACAGCGACGGGCTGGGCAGCCGGAAGGGGTGGACCTCGGCGGACCACAGCACCAGACGCCTGCCGTCGACCAGCAGGGAGTGCCGGTCGTACGTGACGCGATGGCGCCGGCCGTCGGCCTCCGGCGGCGGGGGCGGCGGTCCGGTCGGCACGACGCCCGGACCCTGCGGGCCGGTCGCCGCCCCGCCGCTCCCGGCCAGCGCGAGACCGAGCGCGGCCGTGCCGGTCAGGGCGGTGAAGGTGCGCCTGCTGAGCTCCAAGGGAGCGCCTCCTGGTCTGTGCCACAAGCGGTGCTGGTGGGTCATTGTCCCCGAACCGGAACGGCCCCCGTTCACACGGGAGTCCCGCCGCGCCCGCGGCGTCCGCCGGCGGTGTCACGCGGCGTTCACCGGCGGTATACGGACGGGAGTGAATGGCCGGAGTTCGCCCTGTCCGGCCGTCGTGGCGCTCCATACGATGCGAGCGCTCCCGGTCTTCACCGCTCCTCCATGCCTCCTTCACGAAGCCGGGGCTGCACGCGCCCGCATGTTTGGCATGTGCATGACGCTTCAATCATCGCACCGCACCAACCCCCCACCCCAAGGACGGAGAACCATGGCTTCAGGTCTGCTCCTCGGCGTCGCGGCGGCCACGCTGCTCGCCGCCGCGCTGCCCGCGCACGACCCGGGCTCCTCGTTCGAGGACCCCCCGCCGGACAAGATCGTCATCAAGGTCGCCACGGTGAACGGGTCGGGATGCCCCGCCGGTACCGCGGCCGTCGCCGTCTCGGCCGACAACACCGCGTTCACCGTGACCTACAGCGACTATCTCGCCCAGGCCGGCGGAGGCTCCGACCCCACGGCCGCCCGCAAGAACTGCCAGCTCAGCCTGCTCGTCCACGTCCCCTCCGGCTTCACCTACGCCATCGCCAGCGCGGACTACCGCGGCTTCGCCGCGCTCGAGCCCGGCGCGCGGGGCACCCAGCGGGCGTCGTACTACTTCCAGGGGTCGCCCAACACGGAGTACCGCACGCACGCCTTCGCGGGCCCGTACGACGACAACTGGCAGGCCACCGACGAGACCGACTGGGCGCAGCTCGTCTACGCGCCCTGCGGCGTGCAGCGCAACTTCAACATCAACACGGAGCTGAGAGTCTCCGCCGGGAACGACCCGTCCAAGGTCAGCTTCATGACGATGGACTCCACGGACGGCGACATCAGCACGGTCTACCACCTGGCCTGGAAGGAGTGTCCGGCGAGGTGACGCGACGGCGGGGGCGGGCGAACGCCCGCCCCGGCCCGTGCCGCGACCGCAACGGCGTGGCGAGGACGGACGAGGGAGCCACGTCCGTGCCGGAGTCGCACGGCAGCGTCGACGGACCCGGCGGCCGGCCGATCCTGCGCGGCGTCGACGGCGACCTGATCGTCCACCCCCCTGCGACGGCATGACGACGGCGACGACGGCGGCACCCGAGCCGGGCGTCGGCCTGCTGGGCCGGAGCGGCGGCCGGCCGGCCGCCTACGGGCCGGGGCGGGAGAGGTCCGCCCTGTCCCGGGCGCCGTCCCCGCTCCGCAGATGGCGCGAGCGCAGGGCCACCTCGAGGGCGAACCGGTGGTCGGGGTCGGCGAGCCGGTCGCCCAGATGGGCGTCCAGCGTCCGCAGCCGGTAGCGGACGGTCTGGGCGTGCACCCCCAGCATCTCGCCCACCTGCTCGGCGGGGGCGCGGGTCGAGACGTGCACCCGGAGGGTCTCGACGAGGCGGTCGCGCCGCTTGGCGGTCAGCCCGTCGAGCGGCGCCAGCTCGCGGGCGGCGAGATGGTCGACCAAGGCGGGGTCGGACAGCAGCCACAGCGTCGTCAGATGGTCCTCGCAGCGGACCAGCGGGGCGTCCGGCACGACGCCGTCGTCGACGAGCTGCAGCACCCTGCGGGCCCAGCGGACGGAGTCCGCGGCCTGGGCGACCGGCACGGTCAGGCCCACCGCGGCACGGGTGCCGGACAGGGCCGTGCCGAGCATCCGGAGGCGTTCGGGGGTGAGTTCGCCCGGCACCAGCAGATGCGGTTGCGGGATGTCGAAGTCGGCGAGGACGTCGCTGTCGAGCCCCGCCTGGATGTGCTCGGGGACCGGGGGGCGCAGGGCGACGAGGAAACACGTCCGGGGCAGTTCCCAGGCGGCGGACGCGCACAGCTCGGACACGGTCGTCCGGGGAAGCGGGGAGGCGGCCAGAAGGAGGTGTAACAGCTGTCTTCGTAACGCGGACACCTCGGACGCGGCCCTCTCCCGCACCTCCGTGTACCCCTCCCGGGTGACGGCCTCCAGCTCCTCGACGTACGCGAACAGGGCGTCGGCGAAAGCGAGGACCAGGGCGGGGGAGAGGTTGTGCTGCCGTCCCAGCGTCTTGGCCCGGCGCAGCGCGATGCGCGCGCCGAGCCGGTAGGCGCCCTGGAGCACCTCCAGGTCACGGCCCTCGTAGGCCTCGACCCGGCCGAACCGGCGCAGGAGGTCGTCGCGCAGCTCCGAGCTGGTGCCGGGGTCGGCCACCCGGTCCACGAAGGCGGTGAGCGCTTGCTCGACACCCTGGCGGATGGCGTGGCCGTCGGGCCCGTTGAGCAGCCTGCCGTACACCGGGTAGGCGCGGGTGACCTCGGTCCGTATCTCGTTCAGCAGTCCCGGCAGCAGGGGCCGCATGAAGGCGGCGAACTGCCGGGGGAGCGGGTCGAGCGGCTCGCCGAGCACCGAAGGACGTGTGATTGAGGGCATGACCGATCCCTTGCTCTCCGACCTGTCCGGCAAGGCGGCCCGACCGGGTTACGCCCCGCGGGACGAGGCCCGGTCGGGCCGCCACGTGCACCGGTCTGAGAACCTGACGGTAAGTCAACTTGTTTGTCTTGTACACCTCTTGGGCGGAAACCGCTTCACAGGAGCTTCACCTCACGGCGGAGTGCCAGTGCTCCGCCAGCACCTCGCCGGCGCGGGGAGCGGCGGTGCCGGGGGCGTTGAGGCCGGTGAGGCGGGTCTGCGTGTCGTTCAGGGTCAGGCTGTTGTTCCCGGAGGGCGAGGGCAGCCCGGTCTTCGCGTTGACCGCGGCGTTGATGAGGCCGATGTTCAGCCCGCAGCCCCTGGCGGCCGGGACCGCGAAGGTGCGGTCGTTCTGGGTGGCGCCGGTGAGGTCGATCCGGCTCATCTCACCGGCCGGGTCGGGGGTGCCGTCCCCCTGGAAGAAGGTCATGCCGAACTCCGGGTAGGTCCGGTTCTCGGGCAGCAGCACGATCGGGTCGGCGGCCGTGCCGATGTAGCACTTGCTGCCGAGCAGCGGGTTCTCCAGGTGGATGCGGACCGGCAGGGCGACGATGGGCATGTCGGTCAGGACCCCGGCGGTCTGGTTGAAGTCGTAGGGCGCGCCGACCGACTCCATGGTCGCGGTGATCTTGTTGAGGCTGGAGTTCTCCAGCGACTCGCACAGACCTGTGATGACGGGTACGGAGCTCGGACACATCAGGCCGAGCAGCCCGCCGGGCACGGTGGCCGGTTCGGCGACCAGCGCGCCGCCGGGCGGGGCCACCACCGTGCTGGTGCCGTCCGCGTTCTGCACGATGCCGATCTGCAGGTTCGTCCTCCCGGTGACGACGGTGGTGTCGCCCAGCTTGATGGAGCCGCCCGCGGAGGTGGACACCACGCACTGCGGGGTCTTCTCGAAGCCGTCGGCGGCCCGCATCGCCGGAGCGTCCACGGGGCAGCGCGTGAAGGGAGCCCACTCGCCGTTCAGCGCGGGCTCGGCGGCGGTCGCCGTGCCGAGGGAGGCGAAGGCGCCCAGCGCGGTGAGCGCGGAGACGGTGGCGAGTCTCGTGCGGGGGGTGAACGCGTGCATGGTGGTGGCCTTTCTCGTGGGGAGGGGGCTGCGGGCCGGGCGGCTCAGCGCTCGGCGACCGGGATCTGGTAGGGCTGGAGGTCCTCCGTGCACTGGCCCCTGGTCTCCGGGGTCTCGAACACCGGGACGAGGGGGGTGCACGTCTGGCCCTGGACCTGCTTGATGTGGTTGCCGGGACCGGAGACGGAGGCGGTGAGCAGCCGGTCGAGGTCCTCGTCGCCGGTCCCGCAGCCGGTGAAGGCCGGGATGCTCACCTCGCCGGCCAGCGGACCGCCGGTGAGCAGCGTGTAGCCGACGACGTCCTCGCCGATGGCCTGTTCCGCCTTGCCGTACAGCACCACGTGGTCGCCGGGATGCTTCGCGGGGTCCGGATCGACGGAGGTGAGGGACTTCCCGGTCCGGCAGGCGGGACCCACCTCCAGGGGAACGCCGTTGACCTCGAGTGCGGTGACCTGGGCGACCAGGGGGACCCGTACGTAGGTCTCCGTCGTCATGAACAGGTCGGAGTAACGCATCTTCATCCGCGCGTCGATCCTCATCGGACCGGTCTGCTTCAGCACCATGGTGGCCTTCACCGGGGTGAAGTCGAAGGTGAGGAAGGTGCTGTCGTAGGGCGGGGTCTCCCTGCGCCCCCGGTAGCTGAACTCGCCGTACGTCTCCAGGACCATGACCAGGTGCTCGGGGTCCGGGGGTTCGTCGGCCGGGAGCTGGAACTCTCCCCCGTCGATCAGTACGCAGGACGGCGGAAGGTACGAAGCGGCCTTCTGCTTCTTCACGTTGGCGTAACCCGTGACGTAGGCGTTGAGCGACAGGGGCGTGGGCGGGTTGTCCTCGCCGTAGCGGCAGGGCGGGACGCCGCGGTCGGCGGCGGGCCCCGGCGCGTTCCCGGGCGTCCGCGCGGACCGTCCCTCCTGCCGCTCCCGCGGTCCGCTCCCCGGCGCGGGGGACGTACCGCCGGGCGCCGGCGCGGACGGCGGGCCGCTCGTCTCCGGCGGGCCCGGGACGGCCGGCACGGTGACCAGCAGCCCCTCGTCCGGCGCGTCCTCGGCGAGGGCGCAGTCGACGGCCGGCATGCCGGTCGCCCGGCCGTCGCCGGAGTCGTCCGCCGGACCGGGCG
The DNA here is from genome assembly GCA_014656175.1 of Streptomyces werraensis. Taxonomy (GTDB): domain Bacteria; phylum Actinomycetota; class Actinomycetes; order Streptomycetales; family Streptomycetaceae; genus Streptomyces; species Streptomyces werraensis. The sequence goes on along the minus strand of BNBX01000001.1, from coordinate 534,106 downwards.
TCAGGCCGAGCGCCAGGTCGCCCGCGGTGAAGGCCAGGTCGCCGTCGCCCCGTCCCGTGACCGAGGGGACGTCGCCCGTCGCGGTGAGCGTCAGCGGCCCGGACGCCGGCAGGGGGACGGGGTCGGAGCCGCCCCGCCAGATCGCCGTGGCGGTGGCCGAGTCCTGCGCGACGGTGACGGCGAGCGCCGTGACGGCGCGCACCTCGGCCACCTCGTTCCCCGCCAGGTCCGCCACCGCATCCGCCGGGAGCTCCACGGCCGTGGTGACGCCGGTGGGCGAGAACGCCTCGCCCGCCCGGGTGCGCTGCGGGAACTCCGCGGAGATCCGCACCGTCGCGGGAACCGGTCCCGAGGGGAACGCGCAGACGTAGGGGAGTGCGGCGTCGACCTCCTGGGTGTCGGCGGCCGAGGCCGTGGCCGGGATCAGGGCGGCGAGCACGACGAACGCGGCCGTCGACGTGAACGCGGCGCGGGCTCGGCGTGGCCGTGGGGTGGCGGCTCGTGGGGCTCTCATACAACTCCGCTCGGCGGCAGGGACGATGTCGGTGACATCCGGGGCGGAGCCCGCGAACGCCCGGCCGGGGGAGGCCGGCCGGGCGGGCGAGCGGGGGCGTGCGGCCTACGGGTTGGAGCCGACGATGGTCGGGACGGTGCTCGTGCCGGCCACCTTGACGGCGTAGTTCCCCTTGAAGGTGGGCTTGGTGCTGGTCGTGACGATCGCGCCGCAGTTGACGGGGTTGCTGACCGCCAGTTCACCGGCGACGCTGTTGACCGCGAGGACGCCGGTGCTGTTGGTGTAGGTGGCCGAGGCCTTGCCCGTCACCGTGAACTTGCAGACGCCGGCGCTCACGTTGGCCTTGACGTTGCCGATGTAGCCCGTGGTGACGCCGGTCGCGGAGTTGTAGTCCACCGCGACGACGCTCCAGGGGGTGACGGCCACGGTGGTGACGTTGCCCAGGACGCTGGTGCACGGAGCGCCGGACGTACCGAAGTTCATGGTGGTGATGGAGGCGACGTTCGCCGGGTTGCCGGTGGTGCTCGCCATCGTCCCGCTCGCGTTCGAGGCCGTGCAGGTCATCGGGATGGTGGCGGTCAGCACGATGTTGCCGGCGTTCACCGCGGTGAAGGCGGCCGGTGACGGGCTGACGGTCCACACCGTGGAGGGCGCCGCCGAGGCGGTGCCGCCGGTGAGAGCCAGAGCGGCCGCGGCCGCACACGCCGCGACGGCTGTTTTCTTCAGATGATGCGTCATGTCCGGGTATCTCCTCGAGGGTCGGCCGGATGGGACGTGCCATGACGTTACTGGCGGTAAACGCGGCCGAACAATGCGGCGTTCCATGATTCTTCCGGGAAAGGGAACAAGCTGTTCCCTGAGTGAGGGAATTCCGGACCTTATTCATCACGCGTTGTCAATGAATGCGGGTTCGGCCGGTGTCGGCGAGGTGCTTCCGGGCAGGCGCGCGTGGCAGCCGTGATGCTCACCGGCGGACAGTTTCCAGGGGCGTTCTTGTGCTCCCGCTGACAGGTTCCGCGGGGCGTGGGCCGGTCTCCCGGAAAACTCGGCATGCGGTGTTGCCCGCTGAGGTTACCCGGCCGTAACGTGCCGGTGCGGTGCTCGGCTCCCGGCCGCCGGCCCTCGACGGACGGAGTCACGGCGGACGTGTCACCGGTCCTCACCCTCCCGCCGGCCGGGGCGTTCGTCGGTGGGGTCTCGCGCTGCCCGCCCCCCGGCGGCCCGAGATCCCGCCCCGTCCCCCGGGACGGGCGCCGGGCCGGTGTGTTGTCTGCGCGGTGACAAGTCGCGGCGGGCGAGGTGCGCCCGCGGTGTGGGTCACGGACGTCCGCTGGAGGTGATATGGGAATCGAAGTGGTCGTCGAAGGGCTGACCAAGTCCTTCGGCAGGCAGAACATCTGGCGGGACGTGTCACTCACCCTTCCGGCCGGAGAAGTCAGTGTGATGCTGGGGCCTTCCGGTACCGGGAAAACCGTTTTCCTGAAGTCGCTCATCGGGCTCCTCAAACCCGAAAAGGGCCGTGTCCTCATCGACGGGGTGGACATGGTGAACAGTCCCGAGAAAGACATCTACGAGACCCGCAAACTGTTCGGTCTCATGTTCCAGGACGGAGCCCTTTTCGGGTCCCTGTCCCTTTTCGACAACATCGCCTTCCCGCTGCGGGAGCACACCCGCAAGAAGGAGTCCGAGATCCGCCGCATCGTCATGGAGCGGATCGAGGTCGTCGGACTGCTGGGAGCGGAGGGGAAGCTCCCGGGCGAGATCAGCGGAGGCATGCGCAAGCGGGCCGGGCTGGCCCGCGCGCTCGTCCTCGACCCGCAGATCATCCTGTGCGACGAGCCGGACTCCGGGCTCGACCCGGTCCGCACCGCCTACCTCTCGCAGCTGCTGATCGACCTGAACGCGCAGATCGACGCGACGATGCTGATCGTCACCCACAACCTCGACATCGCCGCCACCGTGCCCGACAACATGGGGATGCTCTTCCGGCGTGAGCTGGTCACCTTCGGTCCGCGCGAGGTGCTGCTCACCAGCGACGAGCCGGTCGTCTCCCAGTTCCTCGGCGGCCGGCGCGAGGGGCCCATCGGGATGTCCGAGGAGAAGGACGCGGCCACCCTCGCCGCAGAGGCGGACCGGGCCATGCCCGCCGCGCCCCGGGTGATCGTGCCGCAGCTGGAGCCGTCCCCCGGTCTTCCGCCTCGCCGCGCCGTCGCACGACGGCGTGAGCGTGTCATGAGCATGATCGACACCTTGCCGCCGGCCGCGCGCTCCGCCATCCGGGAGACCTACGCGCGGGACGCGGCGGCGGCCACCGTCACGGCGCCCGTCGCCGGGAGCGGCGCATGATCACCGGCGCGCTGCGCGAGACCGGCCGGCTCTTCGCGCTCGCCGCCGAGGTCGGCCGCGCCGTCTTCCGAAGACCCTTCCAGTTCCGCGAGTTCACCGAGCAGTTCTGGTTCGTCGCGAGCGTGACGATCCTGCCCGCCGCTCTCGTCTCGATCCCCTTCGGCGCCGTCATCGCCCTCCAGGTCGGCTCCCTCACCCAGCAGCTGGGGGCCCAGTCCTTCACCGGCGGCGCCAGCGTCCTCGCCGTCGTCCAGCAGGCGAGTCCGCTCATCGTCGCCCTGCTGATCGCCGGCGCCGGCGGTTCCGCCATCTGCGCCGACCTCGGCTCCCGCACCATCCGCGAGGAGCTCGACGCCATGGAGGTCATGGGCGTCTCCCCGGTGCAGCGGCTGGTCGTGCCCCGGGTCCTGGCCGCCATGGGCGTCGCGGTCCTGCTCAACGGCCTGGTCTCCGTCGTCGGCATCCTCGGCGGCTACTTCTTCAACGTCGTCATGCAGGGCGGCACCCCCGGCGCCTACCTCTCCAGCTTCTCCGCCCTCGCCCAGCTCCCCGACCTGTACGTCAGCGAACTGAAGGCGCTGGTCTTCGGGTTCATCGCCGGCATCGTCGCCGCCTACCGGGGCCTCAACCCGCGCGGCGGCCCCAAGGGCGTCGGCGACGCCGTCAACCAGTCCGTCGTCATCACCTTCCTCCTGCTCTTCTTCGTCAACATGGTGATGACGGCCGTCTACCTCCGGATCGTCCCGCCGAAGGGAGGCTGAGGTCCGATGGCCTCCCCGCTCGCCCTGCTCGACCGCTCCGGCGACCACCTGCTGTTCTACCTGCGGGCCCTGCTGTGGATCCCGCGGACGCTGCGCCGGTACCTCAAGGAGGTGCAGCGCCTGCTGGCCGAGGTGGCCTTCGGCTCCGGCGGCCTCGGCGTCGTCGGCGGCACCGTCGGCGTGATGATCGCGATGACGCTCTTCACCGGCACCGTCGTCGGACTCCAGGGCCACGCGGCCCTCGACCAGATCGGCACGGCCGCGTTCACCGGATTCGTCTCCGCCTACTTCAACACCCGGGAGATCGCCCCCCTGGTGGCCGGCCTGGCCCTCTCCGCGACCGTCGGCGCGGGCTTCACCGCCCAGCTCGGCGCCATGCGCATCAACGAGGAGGTCGACGCCCTGGAGGGCATGGGCATCCGCTCCATGCCGTACCTGGTCACCACCCGCATCATCGCCGGCGTCGTCGCCATCGTCCCGCTCTACGCGATCGGGCTGCTCTCCTCCTACGTCGCCTCCCGCTCCGTGACCGTCCTGTTCAACGGCCAGTCACGCGGCACGTACGACCACTACTTCAACCTCTTCCTCTCCCCGACGGACGTGCTGCTCTCCGTGCTGAAAGTCCTGATCTTCAGCGTGATGGTGATCCTCGCCCACTGCTACTACGGGTTCCGCGCCTCGGGCGGCCCCGCCGGCGTCGGCGTCGCCGTCGGACGGTCCGTGCGCAACGCGATCGTCCTGATCAGCGTCACCGACTTCTTCCTGTCGCTCGCCCTGTGGGGCGCGACCACGACCGTGAAGGTGGCGGGGTGAGATGAGCGGACCCTGGGAAGCCCGAGGACACACGCTGCGCCGCCGGCTCGCCGGAGTGGTGTTCGTGCTGGCGCCCGCCCTGCTGATCTGGCTGGCCGTCGCCGTCCACGACAAGAAGTTCACCGCGTCCGACCCGGTGGTCGTCGAGACCGGCAGCGTCGGCAACCAGATGCACCCGGGCGCCGAGGTGAAACTGCGCGGCGTCGTCGTCGGCGAGGTCCGCGCCGTCGACGCCACGGGCGACGGCGCCCGCCTCACCCTCGCCATGAAGCCCGGCTCGCTGGACGCCGTCCCCTCCGACGTCCGCGCCCAGATGCTGCCGACCACGCTGTTCGGCGAGCGGTTCGTGGCCCTCGTACCGCCCGAGAACCCCTCGCCCGAGCCGCTGGCCCCCGGAGCCGTCATCCCCCAGGACCGCTCCGCCAACGCCGTCGAACTCCAGCAGGTGCTCGACGACGTCCTGCCGATGCTCACCGCCGTCCAGCCGCAGAAGCTCGCCGCGACCCTGTCCGCCGTCTCCCAGGCCCTGGAAGGACGCGGCGACCAGCTCGGCCGGACGCTCGGCCGGCTGGAACGGCACCTGGCCGCGTTCAACCCGCACCTGCCCGCCCTCAACCGCGACCTCAGGGAACTCGTGAAGGTCAGCCATGTCTACGCGGACGCCGCGCCCGACATCCTCACGGCGCTCACCGACTTCACCACCACCAGCGGCACCCTCGCCGGGAAGGAGGCCGAACTCGCCGCCGCCCTCGGCGCCACGACCCGGACGGCCGAGGACATGACGGACTTCCTGCGCGAGAACCGCGGCAACCTCATCCGCCTCGCCGCCACCGGCCGGCCCACCCTCGAACTGCTCGCCGAGTACTCCTCCTCCTTCCCGTGCACCCTGCGCACCCTCGCCGAGTTCGTCCCGGCCATGGACCGGGCGCTCGGCAAGGGCACCGGCCGGCCCGGCATCCACGTCGACGTCACCTCCGTCGCCGCGCGCGGCGCCTACCGCCCCGGCCGCGACACCCCGGTGTACGACTCCGGCGGCGGGCCGCGCTGCCCCTCCGTGCCCTACGTCGGCGCGCTGCCCCGGCCCACCGCGCGGCCCGCGTCCGCCGCGGCGGCCGAGGACCTCGGGCCCGTCAACTCCCCGGCGGAGAACGACCTCGTCAACGAGCTGCTCGCGCCCGCCGCCGGCGCGGCCCCCGGCGACCTGCCCGACTGGAGCACCCTCCTCGTCGGCCCCGTCTACCGCGGGACGGAGGTGACCCTCGGATGACCGGCGCCGACACCGGGCACACCCGGCGCCGCCCGCTGACCGGCCCCCTGCTGAAGTCCCTCGTCTTCGTGGTGGTCACCGCCGTCGCCACCACCCTGCTCGGCCTCGGCGTCGCCGGCTCCGGCGCGGGCGGCGGCCGTGTCTACAAGGCCCTCTTCACCGACGTCACCGGGCTCCGGGAGGGGGACAGCGTGCGCGTGTCCGGCGTCACGGTCGGCGAGGTGACCGACGTACGCGTCGTCCAACGGCGCCTCGCCCAGGTCACGTTCACCGTCCGCGAGGACCGCAGGCTGCCCCGCTCGACCACCGCCGCGGTGAAGTACCTCAACATGGTCGGCCAGCGCTACGTGTCCCTCGGGCGGGGCAGCGGCGAGCTCGGCGGCACGCTGGAGGAGGGCGCCACCGTGCCGCTGGACCGCACCACTCCCGCGCTCGACCTGACCCTCCTCTTCAACGGCTTCAAGCCGCTGTTCGAAGGACTCTCCCCGAAGGACGTCAACGAACTCGCCGGATCGATCGTGCAGGTCCTCCAGGGCGAGGGCGCCACCGTCGACAGCCTGATCCGCCGCATCGGCTCGCTCAGCACCACCGTCGCCGCCAAGGACAAGGTGATCGGCGCGGTCGTCAGGAACCTCACCACCGTCCTGGACACCCTCAACGACCGCGAGGACAGCTTCGACGACCTCGTCGTCACCCTGCGCGCACTCGTCTCGGGCTTCGACGAGGACCGCGAACCCCTCGGCCGGGCCGTCGCGGCCATGGGCGACCTGACCACCGTGACCGCCGACCTCCTCGACGACGGGCGCGCGCCCCTGAAGCGGGACATCCGCGAACTGGGCCGCCTCTCCCGCAACCTCGGCGACCACACCCCGCAGATCGAGAACTTCCTCGAACGCACCCCCGCCAAGATGACCGCCCTGGCCCGGCTGTCCTCCTACGGATCGTGGTTCAACCTCTACCTCTGCGAGGCACGGGTGAGCGGCGTGACGACCTCCGACGGTTCCGAACCCCCGACCGGCATCGCCGTCACCGAATCGAGGTGCCGCGGATGAGACGCCCGCGCATGAAACCGGTCAAGGACCGCGACCCCGTCGCCGTAGGCGTCGCCGGCCTGCTCGCCCTCACCCTGCTCGGCGGCCTCGCCTACGGCGCGGACCGGCTCCCCTTCACCGGCGGCACCGGCTACAGCGCCGACTTCACCGAGGCGGCGGGCCTCGACGAGGGCGACGAGGTGCGCATTGCCGGCGTCAAGGTCGGCCAGGTCACCGGCGTCACGCTGGACGGCGCCAGGGTGAAGGTGTCCTTCGAGGTCGAGGACGCCTGGATCGGCGACCGCAGCACCGCCGCCATCGCCGTCAAGACCGTCCTCGGCGACAAGTACCTGGCCGTCGACCCGCTCGGCTCCCGGCCGCAGGACCCCGCCAGCCGCATCCCCTCGTCCCGCACCACCTCCCCCTACGACGTCACCCAGGCCTTCCAGGACCTCAGCGGCACCGTCGACGCCATCGACACCCGCCGGCTCGCGGAGAGCTTCAGAACCATCTCCGACACCTTCGAGGACTCACCGCCCCATGTGAGCAAGGCCGCCACCGGCCTGTCCGACCTGTCCCGCTCCGTCTCCGGACGCGACGCGGAACTCTCCCGCCTCCTCCAGGGCAGCGCCCGCTTCAGCAAGACGCTGGAGAACAAGAAGTCCAGCTTCGAGACCCTCATCGAGGACGGCGGCTCCCTGCTCGGCGAACTCAGGAAGCGGCGGGCCGCCATCAGCGCCCTCCTCAAGGGCAGCCGCGACCTCGGCGCCGAACTGCGCGGCCTGGTGAAGGACAACGAGAAACAGCTCGGCCCCACCCTCAAGGCCCTCGGCCGGGTGACCGGCGTCCTGGAGAAGAACAACGACCAGCTCGGCAGGACGCTCGCCCTGGTCGGCCCGTACTACCGGCTGGTCGGCAACACCCTCGGCAACGGGCGCTGGTTCGACAGCTACCTGTGCGGCGTCGTGCCCCGCGACTACCTGCCGGAGACGTCCCGGCCCGAGACCGGATGCCTGCCGCCCCAGCAGCGGACGGCGGCCGCGGGGAGCGGTGAGCGATGACCCGACGCAGAAAGATCATCGGCGGACTGCTCGCGCTGGTGGTGCTGGCCGCCGGCGGCCTCGCCGCCGCCTCGGCCCTCCGCCCCGAAGGGCTGCGCGTCACCGCCTACTTCGACCGCGTCGTCGGCGTCCACGCCGGATCCGACCTGCGCATCCTCGGCGTACGGGCCGGCGAGGTGGAGTCGGTGCGGCCGCAGGGCACCACCGTCCGCGTGGACCTGCGCCTCGACGAGGGGATCAAGGTTCCCGAGAACGCGCGGGCCGTCGTCGTCGCCCCCAGCGTCGTCGCCGACCGCTACGTGCAGCTCACCCCCGCCCACAGCACCGGCCCCGCCCTCGCCGACGGCGCCGTCCTGCCCGCCTCCCGCAACCGCGTCCCGGTCGAGATCGACCAGATCTACGACTCGATCACCGAACTCGCCGACGCGCTCGGCCCGGACGGCGCCAACGCCGAGGGCGCCCTGTCCGGACTGCTGCGGACCGGCGCCGCCAACCTCGACGGCAACGGCAAGGCCATCGGCGACGGCGTCGAGGAGTTCGGCAAGGCGGCCAGGACCCTGGACGGCAGCAGCGGCGACCTGTTCCGCACGCTCCGCAGCCTCCAGACCTTCACCACCATGCTCAAGGACAAGGACACCGACGTGCGCACCGCGCAGGAACGCCTCGACGAGGTCGTCGGCTTCTTCGCCGACAACAAGGACGACCTCACCGGCGCGCTCGAGGAACTCGGCAAGGCACTCGGCCAGGTGAAGACCTTCATCGAGGACAACCGGGGCGAGCTGAAGAAGAACGTCGACCGGCTCGTCCCCGTCACCCGCACCCTCGTCGAGCAACGGGCCTCGCTGGCCGAGGCGCTGGACGTGGCGCCGCTGGCCGCCGGCAACGTCGTGAACGCCTACAACCCCGACACCCGCACCCTCGACGGCCGCGCGAACCTCAACGAGATCAGCATGGGAGGCCCGCTCCTGCCGTTGCCCGCCACCGGAGCCGCCGTCAGCGGCGACGGACCCGCGACCGAGCGGAAGGGAGAGAGATGAGGCGCGGCACACGGCTCGGCGAACGGGCCGCCTCGGCGCTCGGACGCGGCGCCCTCACCACCGGCCGGGTGGCCGGCCTCACCGCGGGCGGACTGCTCGCCCTCGGCCTCGGCTTCACCCTCGCCGTGGGCGGTGTCACCGTCCTGCCCCGCGGCTTCGACGGCGTCGAGGACCTGCCGCTGCCCGGCGGCGCCGACCTCGGTGACCGCCCCTACACCGTCACCGCCGAACTCGACGACGTCCTCAGTCTCGTCCCGCACTCCGCGGTCCGGGTCAACGACGTCGCCGTCGGCCGGATCAGCCGCATCGAACTCGGCGACGACTGGACGGCCCGCGTCACCATGCAGATCAACGGCGACGTACGGCTGCCCGCCGACGCCACCGCGCGCCTGGGACAGTCCAGCCTGCTGGGCGAGAAGTACGTGCAGCTCGCCGCGCCGCCCGGCGGCGGGAACGGCCGGCTCGCCGACGGCGGCGTCATCCCGCTGTCCCGCACCAGCCGCAGCACCGAGGTGGAGGAGGTGTTCGGCGCGCTGTCCCTGCTGCTCAACGGCGGCGGCGTCAACCAGCTCCGCACCATCACCCGGGAACTGAACGCGGCGCTCGGCGGCCGGGAGCCCGAGGTCCGCTCCATGCTCCGGCGGGTCAACACCCTGGTGACCGAGCTCGACGACCACCGGGGGGACATCACCGACGCGCTCGACGCCGTCAACCGGCTCTCCTCCACCCTCGCCCACCGTAAGGACGACGTCGGAACCGTCCTGACCGGCCTCTCGCCCGGACTGAAGACGCTGGAGCGGCAGCGCGGCTCCCTGCTCACCATGCTGCGCTCCCTCGACACGCTCTCCGGCGTCGCCGTGTCCACCGTCGACGCGAGCAAGGACGACATGATCGCCGACCTCAGAGCCGTCGCGCCGACGCTGCAGGAGCTCGCCGACGCCGGCGCGGACCTGCCCGACGCGCTTCAGGTGCTGGTGACCTACCCGTTCACCGACGAGGTGCTGAACGGCGTGAAGGGCGACTACCTCAACGCCTACCTCGGCGTCGTCGCCGTCCCCGGGACCCAGGTGATCCCGCCGATCGACGACCCGCTCCCGCTGCCCTCCACACCCGCGACCACCGCACCGGCGTCACCGGAGGCGGGTGACGGCTCGTGATCACCCTCGCCGTACGGCTGAAGAACCTCGCCTTCCTCCTCGTCGCCGTGCTCGCCCTGTCCTACCTCGGGATCCGCTACGCCGACCTCGGCCGGCACGTCGGCGTCGCCGACCACTACACCGTCGACGTGCGACTGCCGCGCACGGGCGGCCTGTTCACCCATGCCGACGTCACCTACCGAGGCGTCTCGGTGGGCCGCGTCGGCCCCCTGCGACTGACCGACGACGGGGTCGTCGCCGAGCTGCGGATCAAGAAGTCGGCGCCCCGCATCCCCGCCGACACCAAGGCCGTGGTCGCCGCGCTCTCCGCCGTGGGCGAGCAGTACATCGACCTGCGGCCCGAGAGCGACGGCTCCCCCTACCTGACGGACGGCGCCCGCATCGACCAGGCCGACACCCAGGTGCCCGCCCCCGTCACCGACGTCCTCGCCCGTGTGGACGACCTGGTGCGGTCGGTGCCGCAGGACGACCTGCGCACGGTCGTCGACGAGCTGGGGGAGGCCTTCGAGGGACACGGCGACGACCTCCAGGTGCTGCTCGACAGCGGCAGCGACTTCGTCGAGGCCGCCGACCGCGCCCTGCCGTCCACCGTCCTGCTCATCGAGGACGGCGAGACCGTGCTGCGCACCCAGGCGCAGGAGGGCGCGGCCATCCGCGGCTTCGCCCGGGGAGCGGAGGAACTGGCCCGCGCCCTCAAGGGGTCCGACGCCGACCTGCGCCGTCTCCTCACGGTCACCCCCGAGGCCGCCACCCAGGTCAGCGGCGTGCTGCGGGACCTCGACCCGAGCCTCGGCGTCGTGCTCGCCAACCTGCTCACCACCGCCGAGGTGGCCGTCACCCGGCAGCGGGGCATCGAGGAACTGCTCGTGACCTACCCGGCGGTCGTCTCCGCCGGCTCCACCGCCGTCGACGGAGGGAAGCTGAACATCGGCATGGCCGTCACCTTCTTCGACCCCCTGCCCTGCACCGCCGGGTACGGCGCCACGCGCTACCGCAACGGCCTCGACCTCGGCACCGCCCCGCCCCTGAACACCGGCGCGGGCTGCACCGCCCCGCCGTCGACGGGCAAGAACGTGCGCGGCTCGGCCAACGCCCCCAAGGGCGGCGCGGTGCCCGAACCGGCCCGCCCCGGCTCCCTGCCCTCCGGCAGCGGCGCGGCGCGGCAGTCCGGCAGCGCGGCGCCGCCCGGCGCGCTCGCCCTGCCCGGACAGAGCGGCGAGGCGCCGCGCGACCTGACGCACGTCCTCGCGCCCGCCCCGGGAGGCACCCGATGAGGCGGGCCCGGATCCTCGCCGGGACGGGGCTCGCGCTGGCCCTCGGCTTCTGCGGCACGAGCGCCTGGACGTACGCCCAGGCACGCGCCGACGACGGTCTCGCGTACGGCAGGGAACGGGACGCCGCGCTCGCCGACGGGCGCCGGGCCCTCGCCGCGCTCACCACGATCGACGCCTCCACGCGGCAGCGCGCCGAGGGGAGCGTCCGGGACTGGCGCCGCGTCTCCACCGGGCCGCTGCGCGAGGAACTCGGCGCCACCGAGGCCCGGGCGGGCGCCTCGGCGCGCGGCACGGTCACCGAGGCCGCCGTCACTGCGCTCGACACCCGCTCCGGCACGGCGAAGCTCATCGCCACGGTCCGCGTCGAGACCGCCCCGGCCGGGGCGGGAAAGCCGGCCGTCGACCGCAAGCGCCTGGAGGCGGTCCTGGCCCGCACGGGCGAGGACGTCTGGAAGGTGAAGGCGCTGAGCGCCGTCCCGGTCCAGGCGGCCAGGCAGGAGGGGACCCGATGACCCGGACGTGGCCGCCCCGCGAGGCCGGTACGGAACAGTATTCCGCCGGGGAGGACGCAGGGAGGAAGAGCTCGGAGGAGGGGCGCGGCCTCGGCGGCGGCTCCGAGAACAGCCGCCGGGAAAGCGGCCGTTCCCCGGGACCGCGGCTGAGGCGGGCCGTCGCGGCGGGAGCCGTCGCGGTCCTGGTCCTCGGCGGCTGCGGCTTCCTCCACGCGGCCCACCAGCTGCGGTCGGACGGGTCCGCCCGCAACAGGGCGCTCACCGACACCGAGGCCACCAGCCGGGTCGCCGGGGACGTCGGCGACGCCCTCGCCCGGATCTTCTCCTACACACCCGACGGCACCGCCGCCGCCGAGCGCTCCGCACGCACCGCCCTCGACGGGAAGGCCGCCCGCCAGTACGCCACCCTCTTCGACCGCGTCCGCCAGGACCTCACCGCGCAGCGCGTCACCTTGAGCACCCGCGCCGTCCGCACCGGCGTGGTGGAACTCGACGGCGACCGGGCCCGCCTGCTGGTCTTCCTCGACCAGACCTCCCGCCGGGGCGAGGACGCGGCGACCACGGCGGCGGCGCAGCTCACGGTCACGGCACGGCTCGAGGACGACCGGTGGCGGATCGTCGACATCGAAACCCGCTGACACGTGCGGGAGACAGGAGCACCTGATGGAACGACCGGCCCGCCGCCGTGTCCCGCGCCGCCTCCGGACCCCGTACGCGCCGGCTCTCGCTCTCGCCCTCGTCGCCGGCGGTTTCGCCGCGTGGGCGGGCCAGGACTGGTACGGCGCCGCCCACGACGACCGCGCCGCCTACGCCGCGCAGCGGGACCGGGCGCTCGCCGCGGGCGAGCAGGCCGTGCAGAACCTCAACACCCTCGACCACCGTGACCTGGACCGGGGACTGGACCTCTGGGAGGCGTCGACGACGGGAGAGCTGCACGAGCAGCTCACCTCCGGCCGGGACGGCTTCGCCGACCAGGTGAAGGAGGCGAGGACGGTCAGCACGGCCCGGGTGCTGTCCGGAGCCGTCACCGAACTCGACGACCGCGCCGGGCGCGCCCGGGTGCTGGTCGCCCTGCGCGTCACGGTCCGGGCGGCCGACGGGACCCGGACCGACAAGGACAGCCGCATGCTCGGCGAGCTCACCCGGACCGACGGCCGGTGGAAGCTGAGCGCTCTCGGCCAGGCGCCCGTCGGCGGCGCACCGGCCGGCTGACCGGCCCGTACCGCACCGGCCGGCCGCAGCGAGGAGGACAACCACCATGTCGACGACCCGTCACCACATCAACCGCCAGCGGCTCCGCCAGGCCCGCGCGGCCCGCCCGCAGGCCGTGGAGGCCCGCCCCGGCACGCGCGGCGCGGCCGTCCGCACCGCCGTGAAGGCGCCGCCCTCGTCGCACCGGGACGAGGAGAACGGCCCCGCCCGGTCCCGCCGTCCCTGGGGCCTGGCGGCACTCTGCGCGCTGACCGTGCTCCTCGGAGCCTTCGCGGGGTGGGCCCACGCGCAGGCCGAGGCGCTGCGCGCCGAACCCGCGCGGACCAACACCGCGTTGACCGACGTCGCCCGCACCAGCGAGATCAAGGGGCAGGTGGCCGAGGCCGTCGACCGGCTGTTCTCCTACGACCACGCGGATCCCGCGGCCTTCGACCGGGCCGCGAAGGATCTTCTGACGGGGAAGGCCGTCGCCCAGCACCGGGAGTTGTTCGCCGCCGTCCGCGAGCGGGCCGACGCGCGGAAGGCGGTGATCACCACGGCGGTCACCGAGACCGCGGTCGAACGGATCGACGGCGACCGGGCGCGGGTCCTCGTCTACGCCGACCAGAGCAGCGTGGCCACCGCGGGCGGGAAGGCGGCCGCGCAACAGGACGACGGCGTGTACGCGGCGGCGATGCTCGCGGTGGACACGGTCCACCGCGACGGCCGCTGGCTGATCACGTCCCTGGACACCTTCGACCGCACGTAGCCGCAGGGGCGCGGCGGCCGGGCGCGGCGGGACGCCGCCACGCACCTCGGGCGCCGCACCTCCCCGGTGCCACCGGCACACCCGCACCGTCAGGGACTCGGCACGTGCGGGCCATGCGCCCGACCGCACCACGCGCCCCCGGCGCCCGCACCACCCGGCACCCCGCGTGTCGGCCCGGCAGAGCTACTGCGCCATCCGGCGCCCCGCACGTCCGCCCCGGCAGGGGCGTAGCACGACCCGGCACCTGCTCGTCGGCCCCCGTAGGGGCCCTGCACCACCCCGCACGCCCCCCCGCAGGGGCCTCGCACCGCACCCGGATCCGACAGGAGTGACGCCCATGTCCGTACGACGATCCCGACGCCGGTACTCCGGCCGGGCCCGCAGGGGGCTGCGGGCGAGTGTGCTCGCCGTGGCGGCCATGACGGCCCTGACCGCTTCGCAGGGGCCCGCCCTCGTCCGGGACGCCACGAAGGCCCGGGCCGAACCGGCGGGTGACGGCGGGCGGCCGGCGCCCGCGGGCGACCCGTACGCGGGGCTCGTCCCGCCGGGTGACGGCTCGTACCACACCGAACTCCCGCCCCTGCGCACCGCGACGGCCGCGTCCGCCTCACCCGTGCTGCATCGGCAGGTCCGCGCCGAGTCGGGCATCCCGGCCACCGTGCTGCGCGCCTACCGTGCCGCCGAGTCCTCGGTCGCCAGGACGGACCCCGGCTGCCGGCTGCCCTGGGAACTGCCCGCCGCCATCGGCAAGGTCGAGTCCGGGCAGGCCCGCGGCGGCGCGGTCGACGAGAACGGCACGACGCTCGGCCGCATCACCGGGCCGCCCCTCGACGGACGGGGTTTCGCGTTGATCCGGGACACGGACGGGGGCGCCCACGACGGCGACACCGTCTACGACCGCGCGGTGGGCCCGATGCAGTTCCTGCCGTCCACCTGGGCCCGCTGGGGCACGGACGGCAACGCCGACGGCCGCGCCGACCCGAACAACATCTTCGACGCGGCGCTGGCGGCCGGCCACTACCTGTGCGCCGGCGACCGGGACCTGCGCCGCCCGGCGGACCTGGACCGGGCGGTGCTGAGCTACAACCACTCCCGCTCCTACCTGCGCCTGGTCCGGTACTGGCTGGCGTTCTACAGCGACGGGGTCCACGCCGTGCCCGACGGCGAGGGCGTCGTCCCCCGCAGCCCCGGCGCGGGCGGCACCCCGGCGACCGAACCGGTCGACGGCGGCAGCGGGGGCCGTGGCGGAGGCGTCGTCGTCGGACCGCAGCCCAGCCCTTCCGGCGGCACCGGACCGTCCCCGCGTCCTTCCCCGTCCGCCCCGGACCCCACGTCGCCGTCACCCGGTCCCAGCACGTCCCCGACCCCCACACCGACGGACCCCCCGACGAGCCAGGAGCCCACGGAACCGCCCGTCGAGTCCCCGACCGGGACCGCCGAGCCCTCACCGGACCCGACCACCTCGGTCACCTGCTCCCCGCAGCCGACCGTCCCCGAGCCCGACCCCACGGCCTCACCGTCCGGCACCGGAGCACCCTGCCCGACCCCGACGGAGACCTCGGCAGGGCAGTGAGGGAAGTGGACGCCGGTACCGGGCCGGGTGCCTCAGCCCGCCGCCTGGCCCATCCCCGCCGCGTCCGGCCAGCTCTGCGCCCCCGGCCAGCCCGTCGCCGGGGCCATGGACAGCCCGTCCGTGCCCCGTACCTGGGCGGCCGTCAGCCCGCCGCGCGCCGGGACGCCGGGCGGGGTGGGCCCGGTGGCCGGCGGGACCTGCGCGGGCGCGGGCGCGGGCGCCGCGAACGCGGCCGCCGGGGCGAGGGGCGGCGCGGCCGGGGCGGGCTGCGGGGCCGGCTCCGGGTACGCCGCCGGCTGCGGGAACTGCTGCGGCACGGGCTGCGGCTGCGGCACGGGAACCGGCTGGGGCACGGGCTGGGAGGCGGGCTGCGGCCGGGGCGCCTCCTGCGGCACGGGCCGGGGTTCCGGCTGCGGCACCCCCGCCGCGGCCGGCACCGGCATCCCGCCGCCCGGGCCCACCGCGGGGGCGGGTACGGCGGCGGGGAGCGGCATGCCGGCGCCGGCGGCCTGTGCGAGGCCGCGCGTCCCGGCCCCGTTGGTCTGGCTCACCAGACGGTCCACCGCCGCCGTGCCCGAGCTGTAGCCGGTCCCTGTGGCCTGCTCGGGCACGGCGGCTCCCCTCCTGGACGTCCCGTAGAGCACCTGTTCCAGGCCGGTCACCAGGCGACGGACGTCGACCTGGGGGCGCACCACGAGACGCAGGAAGCGGCTGGACGAGCCGATCTTGTTGCCGCACTCACGCACCAGGATCCGGTGCTCGGTGAGCAGCCGGTCACGGACCACGGTCCCCTCGGCGCCGACGGGCAGGCGCACGAACAGGAAGTTGCCCTGCGAGGGGTAGACCGTGAGGCCGGGCAGCGAGGAGAGCTGACCGGACATGTCCATCCGGTCGCGGCGCACCTGGTGCAGGCTCTGCGCGTACTCGGCGCCGTGCTCCTTCAGCATGAACACCACGTGCTCGGCGAAGGAGTTGAGGTTCCACTTGGGGAGCATGGAGCGCACCCGCCCGGCCAGCGCCGGGTTGGCGACCAGATAGCCGAAGCGGATGCCGTGCAGGCCGAAGTTCTTGCCGAGGCTGCGCAGCACGATGACGTTGGGGCGCAGCATCGCCTCCTGCACCACGCTCGGCTCGTTCTCGGCGTCGGCGAACTCCAGGAACGACTCGTCGATCACCACGAGGTCCAGGTCGGCCATGGCGTCCATGAACTGCACGACCGCGTGCTTGTGCAGGAAGCCGCCGTCGGGGTTGTTCGGGTTGCAGATGACGGCGACCCGGGTGCCGCGGGCGCGGATGAACTCGGCGTACTGCGCGAGGTCCAGGGCGAAGCCGCTGGACTCCTGGAGCGGGAACATGTCGACCCGCTTGCCGGTCTCCATCGGCTGGTCGGTCCAGCGGCCGAACGTCGGCACGGGCACGGCGAGCGACTCGCGCACCAGCAGATGGTCGATCCAGGTGATGAGTTCCGTCGAGCCGTTGCCCATCGCCACGCACTGCGGCGGCAGTTGGAGGAGGCTGCACAGCTCGGCGGTGATGGTGTCCGCGCTGCTCGGGTAGTACGTGATGATGTCGCGCAGCCGGGACGCCATCTCCTCGAACATGTCGGGGGTGGGGAAGTACGGATTGCAGGGGATGCAGAAGTCCACCGGACCGGCCCCGTCGCTCTCCCGCGAAAGCGCCGCCATCGACGGGCTGTGCGCCGCCGTGCTGCGGAACAACGAGGTGACGTTGTCGGCCAAGGGAACCTCCGTGTGCGGCGGGCCCGCCGGGGACGTGACGGGCCCGTCATGCCTGGGTGGCCCGCGCGGGGGAGCACGGGCCACCCAGGAGTACGGAGCGGAGCGGGGCGCCGTTCAGCACGTGTGAGGAAAATGTGAGGACGTCTCGTGATCGTTCTCACACCGGAACCGCTCACACCCTGACGTCCGCACCGGAGCGCTCACACCGGCGCGCGGCTCACGTCCCGAAGCTGTGCACGGTCGTCGTCCGGTACGTCTCCCCGGGCCGCAGCACGGTCGAGGGGAACGACGGCCGGTTGGGGGAGTCCGGGAAGTGCTGGGTCTCCAGGCACAGCCCGTCGCCCTGCCGGTACACCCGGCCGCCGCTGCCGACGAGGGTGCCGTCGAGGAAGTTGCCGGAGTAGAACTGCAGGCCCGGCTCGTTCGTCGCGATGCGCAGGGTGCGCCCCGAGGCCGGGTCGCGCAGGGTCGCCGCGTGCTCCGGGCGCGCGGTGATGCCCTTGTCCAGCACCCAGTTGTGGTCGAAGCCCTGCCCGTACAGCAGTTGCTGGTGGGCGGTGCGGATGTCCCGGCCGACCGGCTTGGCGCGCCGGAAGTCGAACGGGGTGCCGGCGACCTTCGCCAGCTCGCCGGTGGGGATCAGGCCCGCGTCGACCGGCGTGTAGCGGGAGGCGGCGATCGACAGCTCGTGGTCGACGATGCTGCCGCTGCCCTCGCCGGCCAGGTTCCAGTAGACGTGGCTGGTGAGGTTGACGACCGTGGGCCGGTCGGTGACGGCCTCGTAGTCGACGCGCCAGTCGCCGTGCCGGGTGAGGGTGTACGTCACCTTGGTGCGCAGGGTGCCCGGGTAGCCCATCTCCCCGTCGACGGACGTGTAGTACAGGTGCAGGCCCACGTCGGAGCCGCGGGTGAACGGCTCGACGTCCCAGACCCGCTTGTCGAAGCCCTGCGCGCCGCCGTGCAGGCTGTTCTCGCCGTCGTTGACGGAGAGCTGGTACCGGGTGCCGTCGAGAGTGAAGGTCCCTTTGCCGATGCGGTTGCCGTACCGGCCGATCAGCGCCCCGAAGTAGGGGCTGGAGGCGACGTACTCCTCCAGGGTGCGCAGGCCGAGGGAGATGTTGGCGTACCGGCCGCGCCGGTCGGGGACCTCCAGCGAGTGGACGATGCCGCCGTAGGAGAGGACCCCCATCCGGGTGCCGCCGTTCTCCAGCGTCCAGCGGTCGACCCGGGTGCCGTCGGCGAGCCTGCCGAACAGCTCCCGGACCGGCCTGCCCCGGCCCCTGGACGAGGCGTGCGCCGTCCCGCCCCAGGCCGTGCCGGCCACTGAGGCCGCTCCCGCCGCGGCGGCTCCCGCGATGACCGTGCGTCTGTTCAGTTCCATCAGTGCGGCTCCCTGAGGGGAAGGGGCCCCGCCGCGCGGCGGGGCCCGGGCTGACTTACGAACCGACCTTGCGCTTGTTCCACACGTCGAAGCCGACCGCGGCCAGCAGGGCGAAGCCCTTGATGACCTGCTGCCAGTCGGTGCCGACGCTGAGGAGGTTCATGCCGTTGTTCAGCACGCCGAGGACGAGACCGCCGATGATGGCGCCGAGCACGGTGCCGACACCGCCGCTCATGGAGGCCCCGCCGATGAACGCCGAGGCGATCGCCTCGAGTTCGAAGTTGAGGCCCGCCTTCGGCGAGGCCGCGTTCAGCCGGGCGGCGACCACCAGACCGGCCAGGGCCGCGAGCAGGCCCATGTTGAGGAAGACGGCGAAGGTGACCTTCTTGTCCTTCACACCGGACAGCTTGGCCGCCGGCAGGTTGCCGCCGATGGCGTAGATGTGGCGGCCGAAGACGGAGTTGCGCATCACGTAGCTGTAGCCGACCACCAGCACGCCCAGGATCAGCAGCACGATCGGTGTGCCCTTGTAGCTGGCGAGCAGCAGGGTGACCGTGAGGACGGCCGCGGTCACCGCGACCAGCTTCAGCAGGAAGAGGTTGCGCGGCAGCACGTCCAGCGAGAACGACTTCTGCCGCTTGCGGTCCCGCACCTCCTGGAGCAGCACGGCGGCGATCAGCACGAGACCCAGCAGCAGCGTGAGGTTGTGGTAGTTGGTCTCCGGGCCGACCTCGGGCAGGAAGCCCATGCCGATCTTCTGCTCGCCCTCGGGGAACGGGCCGAGGGTCTGGCCCTCCAGGTAGATCTCCGTCAGTCCGCGGAAGATCAGCATGCCCGCGAGGGTGACGATGAACGACGGTATGCCGCCGTAGGCGATGAGGAACCCCTGCACGGCCCCGGAGACCGCGCCGATGACCAGGCACAGCGCCACGGCCAGGGGCCACGGCATGTCGTTCTTGACCATGAGCACGGCGGCCAGCGCGCCGACGAACGCGGTCAGCGATCCCACCGACAGGTCGATGTGGCCCGCGATGATGACCAGCATCATGCCGATCGCCAGGATCAGGATGTGGCTGTTCTGCAGCACCAGGTTGGAGACGTTGCGGGGCAGCAGCAGGTCGCCGTCGGTCCACACCGCGAACAGCGTCACGATCAGTCCGAGGGCGATCAGCATGCCGTACTGCCGCATGTTGCGGCGCATGCCCTCCAGGACCAGCCCCCACAGTCCGCCGCCCGCGGCACCGCCGCCCTTGCCGGACGGCGCCGGGGCCGGCGTCTTGGCGGTCACATCCGTGCTCATCGGGTTACCTCTTTGTCCTTCGTCATCTGACGCATCAGCGATTCCTGCGAGGCCTCGGACCGCGAGAACTCCCCGGTCAGCCGTCCGGCGGCCATGGTGTAGATGCGGTCGCACATGCCGAGCAGCTCCGGCAGCTCGGAGGAGATGAAGACGACCGCCTTGCCCTCGGCGGCCAGCCGGTCGATGACCGTGTAGATCTCGTACTTGGCGCCCACGTCGATGCCGCGGGTGGGCTCGTCCAGGATCAGCACGTCCGGGCCCGTGAAGATCCACTTGCTGAGGACGACCTTCTGCTGGTTGCCGCCCGACAGCTTGCTCACCGGCTCGAACACGGTCGGCGCCTTGATGTTCATCGAGGTGCGGAAGGACTCGGCGACCCTCCGCTCCTCGTGCTCGTCGACCACACCGGCCCGCGCCACCTTGCCCAGCGCGCTCAGCGAGATGTTCCGGTTGATGGTGTCGATGAGGTTGAGCCCGTAGTGCTTGCGGTCCTCGGTGACGTACGCGATGCCGTGCCGCACCGCCTCGGGGACCGTCTTCGTACGGATCTCCTCGCCGTCCTTGAGCACCGTGCCGTCCGCGTACCGGCCGTAGGAGCGCCCGAAGACGCTCATCGCCAGCTCCGTGCGGCCGGCGCCCATCAGCCCGGCGATGCCGACGATCTCCCCGCGCCGCACGTGCAGCGACACGTCGTCGACCACCTTGCGGTGCTGGTCGATGGGGTGGTGCACGGTCCACCCGCGGATCTCCAGGGCGGGCGCGGCGCCCTCCTCCGGCTCGTGCGGGGTGCGCTCCGGGAAGCGGTGCTCCAGGTCCCGGCCGACCATGCCGCTGATGATCCGGTCCTCGGTGGTCCCCGCGTCCTTCACGTCGAGCGTCTCGATGGTCCGCCCGTCGCGCAGGATGGTCACCGAGTCGGCGACCCGGCGGATCTCGTTGAGCTTGTGCGAGATGACGATCGAGGTGATGCCCTGCTTCTTCAGCTCCAGGATCAGGTCCAGGAGCTTGCCGCTGTCCTCGTCGTTCAGCGCCGCGGTCGGCTCGTCGAGGATCAGCAGCTTGACCTTCTTGGACAGCGCCTTGGCGATCTCCACCAGCTGCTGCTTGCCGACGCCGATGTCGGCGACCCGGGTCTCCGGGTGGTCGTCGAGGCCCACCCGGCGCAGCACCTCGGTGGCGTGCCTCAGCGTCTCGTTCCAGTCGATGAAGCCGCGCTTCGCGTGTTCGTTGCCGAGGAAGATGTTCTCCGCGAGGGAGAGGAACGGCACCAGCGCCAGCTCCTGGTGGATGATCACGATGCCGCGCTGCTCGCTCGCCCGGATGTCCTTGAAGCGGCAGACCTCCCCCTCGAAGAGGATCTCCCCCTCGTAGGTGCCGTGCGGATGGACGCCGGACAGCACCTTCATCAGGGTCGACTTGCCGGCGCCGTTCTCCCCGCAGACGGCGTGGACCTCGCCCTGCCGGACGGTCAGGTTGACGTCCGACAGCGCCTTGACGCCGGGAAAGGTCTTGACGATCGAGCGCATTTCCAGGACGGGTCCCGCCATGGTCGTGCCTTCCAATCCGTTGGTCCGGCGGTTACTTGAGGTCGCTTTCCTTGTAGTAGCCGGAGTCGACCAGGGCCTTGCGGTAGTTGTCCTTGTTCACGGCGACCGGCTCCAGCAGGTACGCCGGCACCACCTTCGAGCCGTTGTCGTACGTCTTGGTGTCGTTGACCTCGGGCTTCTTGTCGTTGAGCAGGGCGTCCACCATGTCGGAGGCCACCTTCGCGAGCTGCCGGAGGTCCTTGTAGACGGTCATCGACTGCTCGCCGGCGATGATCGACTTCACCGAGGCGACCTCGGCGTCCTGGCCGGTGATGACGGGCAGCGGCTTGCTCGCGGTGCCGTAGCCGTCCGACTTCAGCGCGGACAGGATGCCGATGGAGATGCCGTCGTACGGGGAGAGCACCGCGTCGACCTTGGCCCTCTTGTACGACTTGGTGAGGATGTCGTCCATGCGCCGCTGAGCGGTGGCGCCGTCCCAGCGCAGCGTGGTGACCTGGGTCAGCTCGGTCTGGCCGGAGCGGACGACGAGCTGCTTCTTGTCGATGTAGGGCTGCAGCACGTTCATCGCGCCCTGGAAGAAGTAGCGGGTGTTGTTGTCGTCGTTGGAGCCCGCGAACAGCTCGATGTTGAACGGGCCCTTCTCGCTGCCGTCCGCCAGGCCCAGCTGCTCGGCGATGTAGGTGCCCTGCAGCTCGCCGACCTTCTCGTTGTCGAAGGAGGCGTAGTAGTCGACGTTCTCGGTGCCGAGGATGAGGCGGTCGTAGGAGATGACCGGGATGTCGGCGTCGGCGGCCTGCTGGAGCACGTTGCCCAGCGACTTGTTGTCGATGGCCGCCACGATCAGGGCGTCCACACCCTGCGTGATCATGTTCTCGATCTGCGACACCTGCTGGTCCGGCTCGTCCTCGCCGAACACCAGCTTCGTCTTGTAGCCCTTGGCCTCCAGGTTCTTGACGACGTTGTTGCCGTCGGCGATCCACCGCTCGGAGGACTTGGTCGGCATCGCGATACCGATGGTCGCTCCCTCGGAGCTCCCCTTCTTGTTCTCGCTGCCGCCCTCGCTGTTCTGGCCGCAGGCGGTCAGGGAGAGGGCGAGGGCGACGGCGGTGGCCGTGGCGGCGAATGCGGCTCTGCGGTTACGCATGATGATCTTCCTTGATCCTCGGGCGAGTTGAGCTGAGTCGGTGACTCGGTACGAGTCGGTGGTGCGGTGTGCGAAGCGGTGCCGGGATGTGCGGCCGAGGGGGCGTCACCCCCGGGGCCGGGCAGCAGGTGTGTGGGATTGTGCGCGGCTGTGTCCACTTGTGTGAAGCTGAGTTTCCGGAACGTTATGACGGGATGTCGAACCTGCGCAGGTCTCCCGGAAGACGCGAGCCGAGCGGCGCCATACCGGCGTCGGCGCCGTGCCGCGCCAGCAGGTCCAGCGCCAGCCGGCCGCGCCGCACCCGCTCCTTCGCCGTGGCCAGCGCGACCTCCCGCAGGTGGTGGCCGTACGGGTAGATGCCGGGCGCCTTGGCCAGCCCGAACTTCAGGTACACCGGGGCGCCGCGCCGGATCAGCTCGGCCACCTCGTACATCCGCACATAACCGCCGAGGTCGTCGGGAGCCTCGATGTACATGTCCATCGGCGCCGCCGACACCCGGCGGATCTCCGTGAGATGGGTGAGCGTCAGATCGCTGGGCACGTTGATGGAGTCCGCGCCGAGCCGCTCGTGCACCGCGAACGACGCCGGATTGACCGGCCCGACCAGCGCCGACACCTTCAGCGTGGTGTCCGCCGGGAGGATGCCCGCCGCCCGCGCCCGGTGCAGCGTCCACAGCACGCCCTCGTCGGCCACCAGCAGGCACTTCACGCCCAGTTCGGTGGCGCGCACCGCGTCCTCGACGCAGCCGGCCACCGCGTCGTGGCCCCGGGCGCGCAGTCCGGCGCCGTGCGAGTCGGTGCGGGTGGAGCCGCCGATGTCCCAGGTGCCGCGCGGGCCGGTGAACAGGCACAGCTCGATGTCCCGTTCGGCGGTCGCCTCCACCATCTCGGTGATCTCGGCGTCGGTCAGCATCCACACGCCGCTGCCCTGGCTGATCCGGTGCACCGGCACGTCGAGGCGGGAGGCCTCCTTCAGCACCACCGCCAGCGCCTCGGGCCCCTCGCACGAGGGGACCTCGGTGCGCCAGCGGCCGCCGCCGGGGAAGGAGTGCGGCGAGGCGTCGGCGGGGTCGAGGGCGGGCGCGCCCAGGCCGAGCGCGGTGAGCGCCTGCTCACCGGGCCTGCGGGGCGCCGTGGCGGAAGCGTCGGTCACAGGGTGTCCTTCGGTGTTCGATATGTCGGACGAGGTTCGCGGTCCGCGGCACGGGCCGGCCGGGTCCGGGGCGGGACGTCGGAGGGTGTTCGGGTCGGGGACGCGCCGGTACGAGGGCCGTCGGCTCGTCCTCGTACCGGCACGGGTTCAGGGACGCAGCAGGACCTTGCCCACCTTCGGATCGCCGGACCCCGCCAGCTCGATGGCGTCGGGGAACTCGGCGAGCGGCAGTTCATGGGTGACCAGCGGCAGCGGGTCGAGCAGCCCCGCGCCGAACATCCGCACCGTGTGCGCCCAGGCGTCCGGCGGCGCGCCGAACACGGTGTGCACCTCCAGCTGCCGCACCACCAGGTCGGTCGGGTCCAGCCCGTCCGCGCCCGGCGCCGGGATGCCGGTGAGCACCAGGCGGCCGCCGCGCCGGAGCAGTCCGGCCGCGGTACGGGCCGCGTCGGCGGACCCGGCCGTCTCGATCACCACGTCCACGTCGTCCGGCAGCGGCCGGTCCTTGGTGCGGAAGTCCGTGGCGCCGAACCGCCTCGACAGCGCCTCCCGGTCGTCCCGGGTGCCCACCACCAGCAGCTCGGCGGGCGAGGCGGCCCTGAGGAACTGCACCGCGAACATCCCCAGCGTGCCGGTGCCGACCACCGCGACCCGCTCGCCGGGCACCGCGCGCGCCTTCAGCGCGGCGGCGGCGATGCACGCGGCCGGCTCCAGCAGCGCCGCCGCGGTCAGGTCGGCGTCGTCCGGCAAAGGGTGCAGCAGCCGGGCGGGCAGGGTCAGCGTGGGGGCCATGGCGCCCGGCTGGGTGAACCCGGTCTCCTCGTAGCCCGCCGTGCACAGCGTGGTCTCCCCGGCGTGACAGCGGTCGCACACCTGGCAGTTGCGGAAGCCCTCGCCGACCACCTTGCGTCCCACCAGGCCCGCGGGCACCCCGTCACCGACGGCGGCGACGGCGCCGGACCACTCGTGGCCCGGGGTGAGCGGGTAACGGACGTACCCCTGAGGCCTGTTGCCCTGGTAGACCTCGCGGTCGCTGCCGCAGATGCCGACCGCGTGCACGCGCACCAGCGCCTCCCCGGGGCCGGGCTCGCGGGGCTCGTGCGGGACCAGACGGTGGGCGCCGGGCGCCTCGACGACGACTTCGGTGCTCACCGGCCCGTGCCCTTCGGCCTGCGCTGCTCCCAGCCCTCGGCCCACAGGTCGAACCGCGCCTGCTGCTGCGGGAACTCGGCGGCCGCGTCCACGTCCAGCTCGACGCCGAGACCGGGAGCGTCGGAGAGGTGGAAGCAGCCGTCCTCCGGGTCGACCACGGGCGCGCCCTTGACCACCTTCTTGATCTCCGCGTCCGCGAAGTCGTTGAAGTGCTCCAGGATCTTGAAGTTCGGGGTGGTGAAGCCGACCTGGAGGGACGCGGCGGTGAGCACCGGGCCGCCGACGTTGTGCGGGGCGACCAGCGTGTAGTGGGTCTCGGCGGTCGCCGCCAGCTTGCGGGTCTCCCAGATGCCGCCGATGTGCCCGACGTCGGGCTGGATGATGTCGGCCGCCTGGCTCTCGAACAGCTCGCGGAACTCGATGCGGTCGTGGATGCGCTCACCGGTCGCGACCGGCATGTCCACCTTCGCGGCGACCTTCTCCAGCGCCTTCAGGTTCTCCGGCGGCACCGGCTCCTCCAGCCAGGCCGGCCGGAACGGCGCCAGCTCGTGCGCGAGACGGACGGCGGTCGCGGGGGAGAAGCGGCCGTGCATCTCCAGCATCAGCTCCGCCTCGGGACCGATCGCGTCCCGCACCGCCTCGATCAGGGAGACGGCGTAGAGGGTCTCCTTGTGGTCGAATTCGAAGTGACCCGTGCCGAAGGGGTCGATCTTCAGCGCCCGGTACCCGCGCTCCATGACCGCGCGTGCCGCCTTGTGGTACGCCTCCGGGGTGCGCTCCGTGGTGTACCAGCCGTTGGCGTACGCCTTCACCTTGTCGGTGACCTTGCCGCCCAGCAACTGCCAGACGGGGACGCCGAGCGCCTTGCCCTTGATGTCCCAGCAGGCCGTCTCCACGACGGCGATGCCGGACATCACGATCTCGCCCGCCCGGCCGTAGTCGCCGTACTTCATGCGGCGGACCAGGTCCTCGACGGCGAACGGGTCGGAGCCGAGAATGTGGTTGGCCTCGGCCTCCTTCAGGTAGCCCAGGAGGGCGTCGGTGTGGCCGAGCATCCTGGTCTCGCCGACCCCGCTGATCCCTTCGTCGGTGTGCACCTGGACGTACGTCAGGTTGCGCCACGGCGTCCCGACCACGTGTGTGCTGATTCCGGTGATGCGCACGGCAGTTGACCCCTCGCTGCGGTGGTGGACTGGCATCGGATGCGGCGGATCGACGCGTTCGATATTTCGTCACACGTTCGAAATGCTGGCGAGACAGTAAAGAGGGCGCGGCGGGGGTGTCAATGGGTCGCGCACTCAAGGGTTTCTCCGGTTTCGAAACCATTGCGTAAAGGTCCGCACCAAACCTTCACAGCAAGGCCTAGGAACCGAGCGGGACCGGAACCTAACCTTCCCGCGTCATGGACTTTTGCCACCCGTGCCGACGGCACCTCAACGGCGCCCTGGCCTGCCCCGGTTGCGGCACGCCCGTCGAGACGCTGCGCGCCCGGCAGGCGGCGCCGGCGGACCCCGCGGGCGAGACCCCTGGTACATACGCACCCGCGGGGAGCGGCGGGCACGGCGCGGGCGGGGGGTACGGCGAGAGCGGCGGGTACGCCCTGAGCGACGCGTACCACGAGAGCGACGGCCACCCCCGTGCCGACGACGCCCGCGCCGAGGGCGCCTACGCCGACAACGATGCCTACGCCGACAGCGGTGTCCACGCCGGCAGGGGCGCCCGTGCCGACGACGGACCGGACGACGCGCACGAGGACCGGGAGGACGTCGAGTCCGATGCCCCGCTCGGACGGCGCGCCGCCCGGCGCCGGGGCCGGGAACCGGAGGAGGACGAGGACCGGCACGGCGGACAGAGCCGCCGGGACCGCAAGGCGGCCGCCCACCGCCGCCGGCGCAACCGCACCCTGCTGATCGTCGCCGGTTTCGTCCTCGCGGCCGGCGGACTGAGCCTGGCGGAACTGGGCCTGGACGCCCCCGGCTCCGAGCCGCGTCCGGCGGTCGCGGGTGAGGAGTCGGTCGACGGCGGGGCGGACGAGGTCGAGCCCGGCGGGTCGGCGAGCGGAAGCGCCCCGCGCCCGGGGGAGCCTGGGACGTCCCCCAGCCCTGAAGCGTCGGGCTCCGCCTCGGCCTCCGCGTCCTCTCCCGAGGACAAGGAGTCGGAGGAGGCGGACGAGGAGTCGGCGGAGGCGACGGCGTCCTCGGCCCCCGCCGAGAGTCCCACGGCCGGTGACCCCACCCCGGAACAGCCCTCGCAGGACCCCCCGGACACGGACACCCCCGACCCGGACCCCACGACGGACGAACCCGAGCCGGAACCCGAACCGACGAAGACGTGCGAGAGGTTCCTGTGGTGGTGCACGTGAACACCCCCGGGCCACGCCCACTTCACGGACGCGTCGCGCCCCACGCGGCGCCCGGTCTCGTGGCCCGCGTGGGCTGACCTGAGTCGACCGCCCTGCGCGGCGGGCGCGCGAGGCTCGCCCACGTCCTAGCCGCCCTGGACCTCGCCCTCGATCCCCAGCATCCGCCGCAGCGCGTCCCGCAGCGCGACCCGCTCCGGGTCTGACAGCCCCGCCAGCGGCTCGCGGGCGAACCGCAGGGACTCCTGGAGGCCGCGCGCCACCCGCCGCCCCTCGTCCGTCGCCGCCGCCAGCTTCACGCGCCGGTCCGCCGGGTCGGGCCGGCGCTCCACCAGGCCGCGGGCCTCCAGCCGGTCGACGATGCCCGTCACGTTCGACGGCTCGCACTTCAGCCGCTGCGCCAGCCTCCGCATCGGCAGCGGCTCCAGACTGAGCAGGCTCAGCAGCCGCGCCTGCGCGCCGGTCAGCGCGTGCTCCGCGGCCGCCTCCTCGTACTCCTCGTGGTAGCGCGCCACGACCGCGCCGATCAGCTCGACGACCTCCAGGGTGAGAGCGTCGGGACGGCTGGGCGCGGAACGGGGTGTGGCCATGCCCACCAGGGTACCCATGTGCTTGACATCCTGAAATATTCAGTCGCATGGTTGTTTCAGGTACTGAAGCATTAGAGGAAAGGTGCTCCGTATGACCGACACGCCCACGCCCCCCGCCACCGCCCGCGAGTGGCACCTGGTGAGCCGTCCGGTCGGCTGGCCCGAGCCGGAGAACTTCGCCCTGGTCGAGGCGGAGGTCCGGACCCCGGGCGAGGGCCAGGTGCTGGTGCGCAACGAGTACCTCTCCGTCGACCCGTACATGCGCGGCCGCATGAGCGCCGCCAAGTCCTACGTCGCGCCCTACGAGCTGGGCAAGGCCATGCAGGGCGGCGCCGTCGGCGAGGTCGTCGCGTCGAACGCCGAGGGGATATCCGTCGGCGACCACGTCCTGCACTTCTTCGGCTGGCGTGAGTACGCCGTCGTGGACGCGAAGACCGCCGTGAAGGTGGACCCGCAGGCCGCGCCCCTGTCGGCGTACCTGGGCGTGCTCGGCATGACCGGCCTCACCGCCTACGCGGGCCTGCTGCGCACCGCGTCCTTCAAGGAGGGCGACTCCGTCTTCGTGTCCGGCGCGGCCGGCGCCGTCGGCAGCCAGGTCGGCCAGATCGCCAAGCTCAAGGGCGCCTCCCGGGTGATCGGCTCCGCCGGCTCCGACGAGAAGGTCAAGCTCCTCACCGAGGAGTACGGCTTCGACGCCGCGTTCAACTACAGGAACGGCCCCGTGAGCGAGCAGCTGCGCGCCGCCGCCCCCGACGGCGTCGACGTGTACTTCGACAACGTGGGCGGCGACCACCTGGAGGCGGCCATCGGCTCCCTGAACCGGGACGGCCGCATCGCCGTCTGCGGCGCGATCTCCGTCTACAACAACACCGAGCCCGCGCCCGGCCCGAAGAACCTCGCCCGCCTCATCCAGACCCGCGGCCGCATCGAGGGCTTCCTCGTCGGCGACCACTACGACCTGCAGCCGCAGTTCGTGGAGGAGGTCGGCGCCTGGGTCCGCTCCGGCGAGCTGAAGTACCGCGAGACGGTCGTGGAGGGCATCGAGAACAACCTGGACGCCTTCCTCGGCGTCCTGCGCGGCGACAACACCGGCAAGATGATCGTCAAGCTCTGACGACAGGCTCCCCGGAGCCGCTGGACCGCACCCGGCCGCACGATCCGTGCCGCCGGGTGCGGTCCTTTCGCGCGTGGCTAAGCGCCCCGCGGACCGCCGCCCTCCGCGCGGTCGCCGGTGTCCCGCTGGTGGCCGCGGCGGGCGTCGCGGTCGAAGATGCCGAGGATCTCGCACGGGCCGCCCTCCGCCCCGATCGCGTGCGGCGTCATGGTGGGGAACTCGGCGGCCTGGTTGGTCTCGACGCGGTACCGCCGGTGCCCGAGCATCAGGACCGCGGTGCCGGAGAGCACGACCAGCCATTCCCGGCCGGGGTGGGCGCGCATCCGGGCGGGACTGTCGGGCGGGGGAGCGGTCAGCCGCTGACGCACCACGCTCATCCCGGGGTCGCCCTTCACGGGCCAGCGCATCAGGCCGTGGGCGCCGTCGACCATCGGGCTGACGACGACGTCGTCGTCGGCGTTCTCCACGAGCTGGTCCAGGGTGGTGTCCAGGGCCCGGGCGAGGACGACGAGCTGGTCCAGGGCGAGCCGGCGCTGCCCGTTCTCGATCCGGCTCAGCGAGGACTGGCTGAGGTTGGCACGGGTCGCCAGTTCCTCCAGGGACCACCCCTGCGCGACCCGCAGCGCCCGGATCCGCTTGCGTACGAGGCCGTCCAAGCCGCCGTCTTCTTGCGTCATGGGCAACATCGTATGCCCTTGGCGCAATACGGGCTTAGCGTCGGGGAAGAGCGGGGTGGTGGTCCGCACGTCCGCCGCCCCGCGTCGTCCCTCTTCGGCGGCCGGCCCTGCTCCGGCGCCGATCCCGTATGCCCTTTTCCCGGAGGACAACATGAGCAGCGACCAGCCCTTCCGGGCGGCGGACGCGCCACCGAGCGGCACCGGAACGCCGGACGCGCGACGACTGCGCGCGGTCCTGACCGCCGTGTCGATCGCGCTGATGGCCGTCGTCGCGTCGGTGTCCGGCCTGAACGTCGCCCAGACCCATATGGCCGTCGAGTGGGGCGCCTCCCAGACGACCGTCCTGTGGATCGTCAACGTCTACACCCTCGCCCTGGCCGCCCTGCTCCTGCCGCTCGGCGCGGTCGGCGACCGCCTGGGCCGCAAACCGGTGCTGATCGCGGGGCTGGTCCTCTTCGGCGCGGCCGGCGTGGTGGCGGCGTTCGCTCCGTCGGCCGCCGTGATGATCGGCGCCCGGGTGGCCGCGGGCATCGGCGCGGCCATGATCATGCCGATCACGCTGGCCGTGATCACCTCCACGTTCCCCGAGGAGGAACGCGGCAGGGCGATCGGCGTGTGGACCGGGGTGGCCGGAGGCGGCGGCATCCTCGGGATGTTCCTCTCCGCGCTCCTCGTGGACGTCGCGGACTGGCGGTGGCTGTTCGCGCTGCCCGTGGCACTGGCGGCCGTGGCACTGGTGACGACCGTGAAGTCGGTGCCCGACTCCCGCGAACGCCCCGCCTCCTCCTTCGACACGGGGGGCGCGCTGCTGTCCGCCGTCGCCGTCGTCGGCCTGATCTTCGTCCTCCAGGAAGGCCCCGAGCGCGGCTGGACCGCCCCCCGGACGCTCATCGGCCTCGCGGCGGGACTGGTCGCGGCCGTCGCCTTCGTCGCCTGGGAGCTGCGCCGCCGTGACGCCTCGCTGCTGGACGTACGCCTCTTCCGCGAGCGAGGTCTGGCCGGCGGCTCCCTCACCCTGCTCGTCGTGTTCGGGGTCCAGGCCGGTGTCGCCGTCGTGCTGTTCCCGTTCTTCCAGGCCGTGCTGGGCTGGTCGGGCCTGCTGTCCACGGCGGCGATGATGCCCATGGCCGTCACCATGATGGCCACGTCCGGACTGGCCCCGCGAGCGGCCGCCGCGATCGGCGCGCGGTCCACCATGACGGCGGGCATCGCCCTGTCCGCCCTCGGCCTCACGCTGATGGCCCTGTTCGTCTCCGTCGACGGCGGCTACCTGTCCGTGCTGCCCGGCACGCTCGCCATGGGCGCGGGCATGGGCCTGTCGATGACGCCCTCCACCGAGGCGATCACCGCCTCCCTGCCCCGCGACCGGCAGGGCGTCGCCTCGGCCCTCAACGACATCACCCGGGAGTTCGGCACGGCCCTGGGTGTGGCACTGCTCGGCGCGCTCGTGGCCGGCGGCTACCGCGCCGCCGTCGACGACCGGCTCGACGGCATCCCCCGGGAGGCCGCGGACACCGCGCGGGAGGGAGTCGCCAACGCCGTCGAGGTGGCCCCGAGCACCGGCGGACAGGCCCGGGACCTGGTGCTCGCCGCCCAGGAGTCCTTCGTCGAGGGCTGGCAGCGGGCCATGTGGGCGGGCGTCGCCGTCATGACCGTCCTGCTGGTCCTCGTCGCCCTGCGCGGACCGGACGGCTCGCACCGTCCCGCCACGGACGAGGAGGAGGCCGCCGGGGCCACCCCCGCCCGGTGACACCCGGGCCGGGACGGCCGTGACGCCTGCCCGGCCGGTGTCGTTGCGTACGGCGGGGGCCGCACCCCTGGACGTGGGGTGCGGCCCTGTCCCATGCCTGCGTCCACGGCCCCGCTACAGTCCTCCCCATGCGCGATCTAGGGGCCGGATTCCGGTACTTGCTGAAGGGCCAGAAGTGGGTCGGCCGGCACGGCCGGCAGTACGGCTTCGGGCTGCTGCCCGGCCTGATCACCCTGGTGCTGTACGCGGCCACCCTGGTCGCGCTCGCCCTGTGGGGCGCGGACCTCGTCGGCTGGGCGACGCCGTTCGCCGACGACTGGGCCGAGCCCTGGGCGGGCCTCTTCCGCGGCTTCCTCACCGCCGTGCTGTTCGCGCTCGCGCTGCTGCTGAGCGTGCTCACCTTCACCGCGATGACCCTGCTCATCGGGCAGCCCTTCTACGAGAGCCTCTCCGAGAAGGTCGACCGGGACGTCTCGCCCGACGGCACCGCGCCCGAGTCGGACCTGCCGCTGTGGCGGGAGCTGTGGATCTCCGCCCGCGACAGCCTGCGCATCGTCGCGCGGGCGGCCGTGTGGGCGGTGCTGCTGTTCGCGCTCGGATTCGTCCCGGTCGCCGGGCAGACCGTCGTCCCGGTGATCGGCTTCTTCGTCACCGGTTTCTTCCTCACCGAGGAACTGACCGCCGTCGCACTCCAGCGGCGCGGCGTCGAGGTCCGCGAGCGGCTGGCGCTGCTGCGCTCCCGCAAGACCCTCGTCTGGGGCTTCGGCACGCCCCTCGCGCTGGCGTTCCTCGTGCCGTTCGTCGCGGTGTTCCTGATGCCCGGCGCGGTCGCCGGCGCCACCCTCATGGCCCGCGACCTGAGGGGCGAGGAGACGGAGGAGGGCGGCGTCGCGGACGAACCGGAGGAGGAGGGGGTCGGCACGTGACCGAGATCCTTGCCGTCGCCCTGATCACCGTCCTCGCGGTGATCGCCCCCGGCGCCGACTTCGCCATGGTGGTTCGCAACAGCTACCTGTACGGCCGCCGCACCGGCCTGCTCGGCGCCGCCGGGGTGGCCGCCGGGGTGCTGGTCCACGTCACGTACACCATGCTCGGCGTGGGGCTGCTGATCGCCTCCTCGGCCTTCCTGTTCACGGTGGTCAAACTGACCGGCGCGGCCTACCTGGTGTACATCGGCGTGCGCACCTTCCGCACCCGCGCCGAGGTCACCGTCGACCTGGAGCACCGCACCGGTCTGACCCCGCTCGCCGCGCTGCGCACCGGTTTCCTGACCAACGTCCTCAACCCCAAGACGACGCTCTTCGTCGTCTCGACGTTCGCGCAGGTCGTCGGCCCCGGAACACCGCCGCTCCAGCAGGCGGGCTACGGCCTGTTCATGTCGCTGGCCCATCTGCTGTGGTTCGCCGCCGTCGCGCTGTTCTTCTCCCACGACCGGATGCGCGGCCTGATGCTGCGCGGCCAGCGCGTCCTCAACAAGGTGATCGGGACCGCGCTGGCCGGCCTCGGTGTCAGCCTCGCGCTCGCTCCGACGCACTGACCGCGACGGACACGATCGCGCGCACCTGGGCGACGATGTCCAGCCGGTTCCGCACGAACCGCGGGTCGGTGACCTCCGTGGTGTTGCCCGCCCCGAACTCCAGCACCGGCGTGTGCACATGCCCGCCCGGCAGGGTGTCGTGCAGCCCCAGCCGGTCACGCAGCAGCGTCGCCCGGTAGGCGATCTCGTTGGACAGGTAGTCGCCGCCGCCCCCGGCACGGGCCGTCGAGCCCGGCGTCGGCCCCTCCGGCCGCACGACGGGTTCCGTGCCTCCCGCCGGGATCTCCGTCACGCTCGTGTTGTCGTACACCGGGAACCGCCCGGTCTGCGCCGCCGTGATCGCCGCGTACGGCAGCGTCGTCGACGTCCACTGCGGCTGCGAGGCCGGGTCGGACACCGGGACGGTCTCGGGCCGCCCGGTGTTCTCGTTGTCCCCGAAGCCGCCCCGCCAGGCGCCGTTGGTGCGCTCGACGTCGACACGGCCCACCCGGCCCTGGCTCACCGTCGTGAACAGGTCGACCCCGGGCAGGTGCGGCCGCAGTGCCCGCTCCACCGTGCCGTCGGTGAAGTCCCGCCAGCGCACCGGGAACACGGCCGTCTCGACACGCGCCGGCCCGCTCGCCGTCTCGATCACCGTGCCGTCCAGGGCCAGCGCGACGGCCCCCGACGGGTTGGAGATACGGATGTCCCGGTCCAGCGTGAACGGGTCGAAGCCGGTCACCAGCACCCGCTTCAGGCCCTCGCCGTGCGGATAGCGGATCGCGGTCTGCCCGCGCGAGGTCCGCTCCAGCGTGTCGATCAGCCGCGCCCGCCGCTCCGCGTCCAGCCCGAACCGGGGCTCCCAGCCGCGCAGTTCACGCGTCATGCCGAGCCGCGCCCAGTACAGCGGCCGGTCGTCGTCCCGGCTCAGGTCGCCGCCCGCAGGGCCGCGGCCCTGCACGCGGTCCACGGCCCTGCGCCACAGCGCGGAACCCTCCCGTTCCACGACCCGCCGCGCCTGGGCGTAGGAGCGGGCCCGGTCCAGGGCGCGGGCGAAGTCGGGCGCGACCGTGTCGAAGCCGGAGCGCCGGAGTATCTCCTGCGGTGCGGCCTTGTCGAGGCGCAGTTCCTCGACGGTCGGCGGCGCGGCGGAACCGGGGGCCGCCGGTCCGGCGGCGGTGGCGGTGGCGGGGGAGGACAGGGCGGCCAGCAGGGCCAGACCGAGCACACCGATGCGCACACGGGGTGAGATCACAGGAGGTGGGCCTTCCGTCGTCGTGGGGTACGGGTGGATGCCGGAAGCCCGCAGTATCGCGTGACCGAGGTGGATCACACCACGGTGCGAAGGGCGCCGCCCGGCCGACGCGGGCACACCCCGTGGCCGAATGTGAAGGGTTCGTACGGGATTCCTCCCGTGGCCCCGATCCCCGGCCGCCGGAGCGGGTCAGCGGTTAACGTCGGGGTCCTGCGGGGTATCCCATGTACAGCCCCGGCCCGGGACCCTGACCCCGGACCGGGGCTCATGTGTGTCCGGGACCCGCCGGGTCGTGACCCCGTGCGGGGCCCGCCCGCTACCGCACCGAGAAGCCGTACACCGTCGTCGAGCGGAACACCTCGCCCGGCCGCAGCACCGTGCTCGGGAACTCCGGACGGTTCGGCGAGTCCGGGAAGTGCTGTGTCTCCAGCGCGATGCCCGCGCCCGGCTCGAACGGCTCCCCGATGTGGTCCGCGGTGTACACCTGGATGCCCGGTTCCGTGGTGGCCACCGTCAGCACCCGGCCCGACGCGGGGTCGTACAGCTCGGCCACCTCCTCGGGGGCCGCCGTCACCCCCTTGTCCAGCACGAAGTTGTCGTCGTAGCCGCCGCCCGCCTTGCGCGCCTCACGGAAGTCGTAGCGGGTGCCGGAGACGTCCGCGGGCCCGCCGGCCGGGATCAGGTCGGGACCTGACGGCGTGTACCGGGACGCGGCCACCCGCAGCTCGTGCCCGCGCGCGGTGCCGGAACCGGCCAGGTTCCAGTACGTGTGGTTGGTCAGGTTCACATGCGTCGGGGCGTCCGTCACCGCCTCGTACGCGATGTGCAGCGCGCCCCGCTCGTCCAGCGTGTAGGTCACCGTGACCTCCAGCCGGCCCGGGAAGCCCTCCTCGCCGTCCTCGGCGACCAGCGACAGCCGCAGCCCGTGCGCGACCTCGGTGACGTCCCAGACGCGCTTGTCGAAGCCCCGCTCACCGCCGTGCAGCGAGTTCGGCCCGTCGTTCGGCGCGAGGACGTGCTCGGTGCCGTCCAGGGTGAAGCGCGCGCCGCCGATCCGGTTGGCGTACCGGCCGATCAGGGCGCCCAGGAAGGGCTCCGGGTGCGTGAGATAGCCGTCCAGGCCGTCGAACCCCAGCACCACGTTCCCGGTCCGCCCGTCCCGGTCCGGCACCTCGACGTCCTGCACGATCCCGCCGTACGACAGGATCCGTACCCGTACGCCCGCCCGCTCCAGGGTCCAGCGGTGCACCGGCGTGCCGTCGGAAAGTGTGCCGATGAGTTCGTTCATGTGCGAAACAATAGGTCACGGGCCCGGCGCCGTGACCGTCCGGTAGGCGATCTCCGCGAGCTTCGCCTGTCCGTCGACGCTCGGGTGGAACCAGTCCCAGCGGCTCAGCTGCCCGGTGCCGAACCGGTACGCGTACACCTCGCCGCCGTCGGTGCGGCAGCGGCGGTCCTTCGCGCACACCTCCCGCAGCACCTCGTTGTAGTCCTCCACCCGCTGCTGCACCGTCGCCCGCCGCTCGGTCGCCGCCGTGTCCGTCGCGTCCGCGTCGCCCAGCATCGACGGGCAGATGCCCAGCTTCCAGATCTGCTTGCCCAGCGCGCTGGTCCGCCCCTGCGACCACAGCCGCTTGAGGTCCGGCACGCTCGCCACGTACACCTGCGTCTTCGGCAGCGCCTCGCGCAGGGTGCGCATCGCCGCCTCGAAGTCCGCGCGGAACTCCTCCACGGGCGTCATCGCGGCCACGCTCTCCCGGCAGGCGTCGTTCGCCCCCACCATCACCGCCACCAGCTCCGGCTCCCGCTTCACCGCGCGCGCCATCTGGCGCGGCAGGTCCTCCATCCGGGCGCCGGTCGCCGCGTAGTTCCAGCTCCGCCCTGCCGCCCCGGCCCGCCCCAGCAGCCGTACGGCCAGGCTGTCGATCTCCTCGCTGTCACCCGTCGCCCACGACACCTGCGGACAGTCCGTCAGCACCGCGCAGGCGTCGAACCCGCGGGTGATGGAGTCGCCCACCGCGGCCACCGAGGTTGGGCGGGTGTCCCACAGCGGCGCCGGCCGGGGAGAAGACGTCCTCGAAGCGGCCGCACCGGGCTTCTCACCGCCGCCCGCGTCGCAGCCCGCCACGCCGAACGCGACGGCCGCCACCGCGGCGAGCACGGCCCGCGCACGGTGTCCCCGCCTCCGCGTCCCCTGCGTCATCCGCCGCCTCCCCGAGCGTCCCACCACGTCCGTGCCGTCCCCCAACCCATAACAACGCGCGGGAGTTCCCGCTTCTTCGAGGCACCCGTCCGGAATGAACCCCGGCCCCCGCACAGACGTCCTGCCGGGTGAAAGGCACGACTTTCCCGCCACCGGGACGGACGGTACGTCACACTCCTTGCCCCGTCGCACGGTAGCCTCGCCCTCAACGCGGCCCGCCGGGCCGTGACCGTTCCGCCCGATCGAAGACGACCCGCTCAGCCCGGAGGTTCCGGTGACGACTCGTGGAGTTCTGTACGTGCACTCCGCGCCGCGCGCGCTGTGCCCGCACGTCGAGTGGGCCGTCGCCGGGGTGCTCGGCACGCGCGTCAGCCTGGACTGGATCCGCCAGCCGGCCGCCCCCGGCACCTGGCGCTCGGAGTTCTCCTGGCAGGGTCAGGCCGGCACCGCCTCCAAGCTCGCCTCCGCGCTGCGCGGCTGGCAGATGCTGCGCTTCGAGGTCACCTCCGAGCCGTGCCCCACCGCCGAGGGCGAGCGCTACAGCTGCACCCCCGACCTCGGCATCTTCCACGCCGTCACCGGCATCCACGGCGACATCCTCATCCCGGAGGACCGCCTGCGCGCCGCCCTGGTCCGCTCCCGCACGGAGGACACCGACCTGGAGTCGGAGATCGCCAAACTCCTCGGCAAGCCCTGGGACGACGAACTCGAGCCGTTCCGCTACGCGGGAGAAGGCGCCCCGGTCCGCTGGCTCCACCAGGTGGTCTGAGCGCCCCGCAAGGGGCGCGGGGAACTGCGCGAGAGGCCCCCACACGGGGAAAGGGGCCCACCTCCCAGAGGTGAACCCCTTCCACAACCGCCCGAGGGGGCGGTCACACCGTCCGGAACGCCAGCACCACGTTGTGCCCCCCGAAGCCGAACGAGTCGTTCAGCGCGGCGATCCGCCCGTCCACGGGCAGCTTCCGCGCCTCACCACGAACGACGTCCGCGTTCGCCTCGGCCTCGGGGTCCAGGTTCTCCACGTTGATCGTCGGCGGAGCCACCCGGTGGTACAGCGCCAGCACGGTGGCGACCGACTCGACACCGCCGGCGCCGCCCAGCAGATGACCGGTCATCGACTTCGTCGCGGACACCGCCATGTGGTCCGCGTCGTCCCCGAACACCTTCCGCAGCGCCTTCAGCTCGGCGATGTCACCGGCCGGCGTCGACGTCGCGTGCGCGTTGACGTGGACGATCTCCGCCGGGTCCAGGTCCGTGCGGTCCAGCAGGTTCTGCAGGGCGTGCGAGATGCCCCGCCCCTCCGGCTCCGGCTGCACGATGTCGTGCGCGTCGGCCGAGATGCCCTGGCCGACCGCCTCCGCGTAGACGCGGGCGCCGCGCGCGGCGGCGTGCTCGGCGGACTCCAGGACGACGACGCCCGCGCCCTCGCCGAGGACGAACCCGTCCCGGGCGACGTCGTAGGGGCGCGAGGCGCCCTGCGGGTCGTCGTTGTTCTTGGACATCGCCATCATGTTGCCGAACGCGGCGATCGGCAGCGGGTGGATCGCCGCCTCCGTGCCGCCCGCGACGACCACGTCGGCGCGCCCGGTGCGGATCATCTCGATGGCGTAGCCGATGGCCTCCGCACCCGAGGCGCACGCGGACACCGGGGTGTGCACGCCCGCGCGGGCGCCCACGGCCAGACCGACGTTCGCGGACGGGCCGTTCGGCATCAGCATGGGGACGGTGTGCGGGGAGACGCGGCGGACGCCCTTCTCCTTCAGCACGTCGTACTGGTCCAGCAGGGTCGTCACGCCGCCGATACCGGAGGCGATCACGGCGCCCAGCCGGTCGGGGTCGACGTTCGGGTCCTCACCGGCCTTGGCCTCGAACCCGGCGTCCGCCCAGGCCTCCTTGGCCGCGACCAGCGCGAACTGCGCCGAGCGGTCCAGGCGGCGGGCCTGCGGCCGGGGGATGACCTCGGTGGGCTCCACGGCCACCGGGGCCGCGATGCGGACCGCCTGCTCGGCGGCCCACTCCTGCTCCAGGGGCTTCACGCCGGAACGCCCGGCGACGAGGCCTTCCCAGGTAGAGGCCGCGTCGCCACCCAGCGGTGTGGTTGCGCCGATACCGGTGACGACCACGGTGCGATTGGTCGAGCTCATCGGAATTCTTTCTCCAACGATTGACGAGGATGCGTACGGCGCCACCGCCGGGTGGCGGGGCCGGGGAGCTCCCGGCCTGGCGGGGCTCACGCCCCGCGCGTGCTCAGGCCTGGTGCTTGAGGATGTAGTCGGTCGCGTCGCCGACGGTCTTGAGGTTCTTGACGTCGTCGTCCGGGATCTTGACGTCGAAGCGCTCTTCGGCGGCGACGACGACCTCGACCATGGACAGCGAGTCGACGTCCAGGTCGTCGGTGAAGGACTTGTCCAGCTGGACGTCCTCAACCGGGATGCCGGCGATCTCGTTCACGATCTCCGCGAGACCGGCGACGATCTCTTCCTGAGTGGCGGCCATGATGGCGCTCCTTCGTTGTGATTCCAGAGGGTGTGGCGGTTTTCCTCCTGTACCGGATGCATGATCCGGCACGGAGTGCCTAGGGGAGGGTAACGACAGTCGCGGCGTACACGAGACCCGCCCCGAAGCCGATGACGAGCGCGGTGTCGCCGCTCTTCGCCTCGCCGGTCGCCAGGAGCCGCTCCATCGCGAGCGGGATCGAGGCGGCCGAGGTGTTGCCGGTGGTGCGGATGTCACGGGCGACCGTGACGTGCTCCGGCAGTTTGAGGGTCTTCACCATCGAGTCGATGATCCGCACGTTGGCCTGGTGCGGGATGAAGACGTCCAGGTCGTCCGCGCTGATCCCGGCCGCGTCCAGCGCCTGCTGGGCGACCTTCGCCATCTCGAACACGGCCCAGCGGAACACCGCCTGGCCTTCCTGGGTGATCGCGGGGAGCTTGATGCCGCCCTTGCTGTCCCGGGGCAGCTCCGCGAGGTCGCCGCCGAAGCGGTCCCACGCGTAGGTCTGCTTGATCGTCTGGGCCTTGTCGCCCTCGGAGCCCCACACGGTCGGGCCGATGGCCGGCTCCTGCGAGGGGCCGACGATCACGGCGCCCGCGCCGTCGCCGAACAGGAAGGCCGTCGCGCGGTCCTCCAGGTCGGTCAGGTCGCTCAGCCGCTCCACGCCGATGACCAGGACGTACTCGGCGGACCCCTCGACGATCACGCCCTTGGCGAGGGTCAGGCCGTAGCCGAAGCCCGCGCACCCGGCGGAGATGTCGAAGGCGGCGGCCTTGTCCGTGCCGAGCCTGTCGGCGATCTCGGTCGCGATGGCCGGGGTCTGCGCGAAGTGCGACACGGTCGACACGACGACGGCGCCGATCTGCGCGGCGTCGATCCCGGCGTCCGCGATCGCCTTGCCGGACGCCTCGATCGACATCGCGGCGACGGTCTCCTCGGGGGAGGCCCAGTGCCGGGTCTCGATGCCGGAGCGCGAGCGGATCCACTCGTCGGACGAGTCGATCGTCTCGAGGATCACCTCGTTCGGCACGACCCGGGTGGGGCGGTAGCCGCCCACGCCGAGGATGCGCGCGTACGGGGCGCCCTTGCTGGGCTTGATCTTCGCCATGCGGGTCGGCTCCTTAAGGGCGTCAGGCGGTGTGCTCGGCGACGAGCGCGCGGGCCGCGTCGAGGTCGGCGGGGGTCTTCAGGGCCAGCGTCTTGACCCCGGGCAGGGCACGCTTGGCCAGACCGGTCAGGGTGCCACCGGGGCACAGCTCCAGAAGGGCCGTCACGCCGAGCTCCTTGAAGGTCTCCATGCACAGGTCCCAGCGGACCGGGTTGGCGACCTGGCCCACCAGGCGCTCCAGCACCTCGGCGCCGGACGCGACCGCCTTGCCGTCCTTGTTGGACACGTAGGCGACCTTCGGGTCGGCGGGAGCGAGGGCCTTGGCGGCCTCCGCCAGCGTGTCGACCGCGGGGCGCATGTGATGGGTGTGGAAGGCGCCGGCGACCTTGAGCGGGACGACCCGGCGGACGCCCTCGGGCTTGTCGGCCTCCAGCGCGGCGATCTGCTCCATGGTGCCGGCGGCGACGATCTGGCCGCCGCCGTTGATGTTCGCCGGGGTGAGACCCAGTTTCTCCAGGTGCGGCAGGGTCACCTCGGGGTCGCCGCCGAGCAGCGCCGCCATGCCGGTCTCGGTGATCGCGGCGGCGTCGGCCATGGCCAGACCCCGCTTGCGGACCAGGGAGAGGGCGGCGGCGTCGTCGAGGACGCCGGAGAGGGCGGCGGCGGTGATCTCGCCGACGCTGTGACCGGCGACCGCGCCGGGGGCGATGTCACCCAGTGCCGAGGCGGACAGCAGCCCGGCCGCGACCAGCAGCGGCTGCGCGACGGCCGTGTCGCGGATCTCGTCCGCGTCGGCCTTCGTGCCGTAGTGGGCGAGGTCGAGTCCGATGGCGTCCGACCACGCGGCGACGCGGTCGGCGGCGCCGGGGAGTTCCAGCCATTCGGTCAGGAAGCCGGGCGTCTGGGAGCCCTGGCCGGGAGCGACGAGTACGAGCACTCTCACACTCTCTCTTGCGTACGGGCGGGGCCGCCCGTGGGGACAAGGACGAAGAACGGGAGGGGGTTTTGTCGACCCCCGACAAAACACTAGGTCTGGAGATCACCATCGGCCAGACGCCCCAGGATCAGCGCGATCCGCAGGGTGAACGCCGAGCGTACATCGGAGGGTGACCAGCCGGTGACGTCTGTCACACGTCGGAGCCGGTAACGAACGGTGTTGGGGTGAACGAACAGCATCCGCGCCGCGCCTTCGAGACTGCTCGCCTGTTCGAGATAGACGCTGAGCGTCTCGAGGAGCGCCGCGCCGGCCTCCTCGAGCGGTCTGTAGATCTCCTCCACCAACTGCTCGCGCGCCGAGGGGTCGCCGGCGATCGCGCGCTCCGGCAGCAGATCGTCCGCCAGCACCGGGCGCGGGGCGTCCTGCCAGGCGGAACACGCCTTGAGGCCCGCGGCGGCGGCCTGCGCGGACCGGGTCGCGGCCAGCAGGTCGGGGACCACGGGCCCGGCCACGACGGGGCCGGCCGCGTACGGGCCGATCAGCGACTTCGCGACGGCCAGCGGGTTGTCGCTGCCGCCCGCGATGACGACGAGCCGGTTGCCGAGGACGCCGGTGAGCACCTGGAGCTTGGCGTGCCGGGCGGCCCGCCGGATCGCCTCCACGGTCAGCTCGGAGTCGCCGTCCGGGGCGGTGCCGAGCACCACGCACACATGCTCGGGGGAGTTCCAGCCGAGCGCGGCGGCCCGCGACACGGCGCCCTCGTCGGCCTCGCCGCTGAGCACGGCGTTGACCACCAGCGACTCCAGGCGGGCGTCCCAGGCACCGCGTGCCTCGGCGGCCTGGGCGTACACCTGGGCGGTGGCGAAGGCGATCTCCCGCGCGTACACGAGGAGCGCCTCGCGCAGCACGCTCTCGTCGCCGGGGGCCGCGACCTCGTCGATGGCGGACTCCATCACCTCGATCGTGGTCCGCACCATCTCCACGGTCTGCCGCAATGTGATGGCCCGGGTCAGCTCGCGCGGCGCGGTGCCGAAGACGTCGGTGGAGATGGCCTGCGGGGCGTCGGGGCGCCGGAACCACTCGGTGAAGGCGGCGATGCCCGCCTGCGCGACCAGGCCGATCCAGGAACGGTTCTCCGGCGGCATGGCCCGGTACCAGGGCAGCGTCTCGTCCATCCGCGCGATCGCCTGGGCGGCGAGCGAGCCGGACGACCGCTCCAGCCGCTTCAGCGTCGCGGTGTGCGGATGGGCGGGGCGTGCAGCGGGACCGGGGGTACTGGTTTCGGGTTCGGGCACGGGACAAGACTGCCTCATCCGGGCGGCGGGCCGTGCCCCAGGGTCGCACCCGTCTCCGGGCCCGTGCCCCGTGTCCGGACTCCGGTGCCCCCGTCGTGCGCCGTCCCTGCCCACCCCGGGAGGGCCTACCGTGGAGGGCGTGATGGACGTCAGGCGAGCGAGCGAACGCTACAGGGGCGGGGACCCGGCGGCGGGCATCGAGTCGTGGCACGCCCTCTCCTTCGGCCCCCACTACGACCCGGACAACCTGCGCTTCGGCGCGGTGATCGCCTGCAACGAGGAGCACCTGGGCCCGGGCGCCGGCTTCGACGAGCACCCGCACAGCCACACCGAGATCGTCACGTGGGTGATCTCCGGCGAGCTGACCCACCGTGACTCGGCGGGCCACGAGACGGTGATCCGCCCCGGCGACGTCCAGCGGCTCAGCGCGGCGTCGGGCGTCCGCCACGTGGAGCGCAACGCGGCCCGCACCCCTTTGACCTTCCTCCAGATGTGGCTGGCCCCCCTCGAGCCGGGCGGCGAACCGCGCTACGAGGTCGTCCGCGGCATAGCGGACTCCACCCCCTACGCCGTCCCGGAGGCCGGCGCGATGCTCCACGTCCGCCGCCTGTCGCCCGGCGAGCGTACGGCGGTCCCCGCGGCGCCCTACCTCTACCTCCACGTGACCCGGGGCACGATCCGCCTCGACGGCGAACTCCTCGAACCGGGCGACGCGGCCCGCCTCACGGACGAGAAGGACGCGGAAGCGGTGGCGGAGGGGGAGGCGGAGGTGCTGATGTGGGAGATGTCGGGCTTCTGAGACCCGCACCGTGGTACGTTCCTGCCGCCGTGCAGCGCTGCGACCCGAGGAGGTGAGACCGATCAACGCTTCGACAGGTCGGGTCTCCCTCCCTCGCATGGCCTAGGGAGCGCCCGCAGAGGCTCTGCGAAAGGCCGCATCCCCATGCGCTTCCTCTCCGGGACGTCGTCCGACGGCGTCCGCGAACAGCTCTTCACCCTCGACGGGATCCCCGGTGTCCTGTGGACGCCCGACGGCGGCGGAGCCGCGACCCGTCCCCTTGTCCTCCTGGGACACGGCGGCGGCCGGCACAAGAAGGACCCCGAGGTCTCGGCGCTCGCCCACCGCCTCGTGACCGCGTGCGGCTACGCCGCCGTGTGCGTCGACGTCCCCGCCCACGGCGACCGGCCCCAGGTCGAGGAGTACGCCCGCCTCGCCGTCGAGAACCAGGCGCGCGTGGAGGCGGGCGAGGAACTGGCGCCGCTGATCGCCGAGTTCCAGGCGCGGGTGGCCCGGCGGACCGTGCCGGAGTGGCGGGCGGTTCTGGACGCGGTGCGGGAACTCGGCCACGTGGGCCCCGGCCCGGTGGGCTACTGGGGCGTCTCGCTCGGCTGCGGACTCGGTGTCCCGTTCGTCGCCGCCGAACCCCGGGTGCGAGCGGCGGTGCTGGGCCTGGGCGGCGCGCATGCCTCGGCGGACGCCGCCGCCCGGATCACCGTCCCGGTGCAGTTCCTGGTCCAGTGGGACGACGAACGGGTGCCCAGGGAACAGAGCTTGGCCCTGTTCGACGCCTTGGCCTCGAAGGAGAAGACGCTCCACGCCGCCCCCGGCGGACACGGCGAGATCCCGGCCTTCGAGCTGGACAGCGCCGTGAGCTTCTTCAGCCGGCACCTGGGACCCGGCCAGCTCAGCACCGCCCCGGCACGTGGACCCGTGCCGGGGCGGAGAGGGTTCGGCGGAGTTCAGGACCGCCTCAGAAGGTCAGGCCCCAGCTGCTGATGTAGCCCGTGTCGCCGGCGTAGCCGTCGG
Source organism: Streptomyces werraensis (assembly GCA_014656175.1). Classification (GTDB taxonomy): domain Bacteria; phylum Actinomycetota; class Actinomycetes; order Streptomycetales; family Streptomycetaceae; genus Streptomyces; species Streptomyces werraensis. The sequence goes on along the minus strand of BNBX01000001.1, from coordinate 490,277 downwards.
TGACGCGGAGCTTCCACGTGCCGTTGGCCGTCTCGGAGGAGGCGTTCACGGTGTAGGTGGTGTTGATGTTGTCCGTGGAGCCGCCGGTGCCGGAGGACTTCAGGGTGTAGACCGACCCGTCGGGGGCGACCAGGGAGACCGTCAGGTCACCTATGTAGGTGTGGACGATGTTCACCGGGACCTGAAGGGCCGACGGGGCGTTGCCCGAGACGCCGGTGACGGTGAGGGGGGACTCGACCGTCGTACGGTCACTGATCGTGTACCGCGTCGAGCTGGTGAACGTCTTGCCGGCGGGCGGGGTGGTGCCGCCGTTGCCGCCGACGTACAGCAGACGGTTCGGGGAGCCGGTGCCCGGGTTGCCGACGGCGCCGGAGACGGAGCTGTTGACCAGCGCGGAGGCGACCTGCGACGGGGTGGCCGACGGGTTGTCCGCGAGGTACAGCGCCGCGGCGCCCGCGACGTGCGGGGTGGCCATCGAGGTGCCGGAGATGGTGTTGGTGGCGCTGTCGCCGGTGTACCAGGCGGAGGTGATGGAGGAGCCGGGGGCGAAGATGTCCAGGTTCGAGCCGTAGTTCGAGTAGCTGGCGCGGGCGTCCGTGCTGGTGGTCGCGCCGACGGTGATCGCCTCGGCCACCCGGGCCGGCGAACCGGTCGCCGTCGTCGACTCGTTGCCCGCGGCCACGGCGAAGGTGACGCCGGCCGCGATGGCGTTGCGGACCGCGTTGTCGAGCGTGGTGCTGGCGCCGCCGCCGAGCGACATGTTGGCGACGGCCGGGAGGACCGCGTTGGCGGCGACCCAGTCGACGCCCTCGATCACGCCGGCGGTGGTGCCGGAGCCGTTGTTGTCGAGGACGCGGACGCCGACGACGGAGGCCTTCTTGGCGACGCCGTACGCGGTGCCCGCGACGGTGCCGGCGACGTGGGTGCCGTGGCCGTTGCCGTCCTGGGCGACGTTGTCGCCGTCCACGGCGTCGTAGCCGTTGCGGGCGCGGCCGCCGAAGTCGCTGTGGGAGATGCGCACACCGGTGTCGATGATGTACGCGGTGACGCCCTGGCCGGCGGTGTCGTCGTAGGTGTACGACCCGCTCAGCGGCAGCGCGGTCTGGTCGATGCGGTCCAGGCCCCAGGACGGCGGGTTGGTCTGCGTCGCCTGGATGGTGAAGGTGCGGTTCTGCTCGACCAGCGCGACCGACGGGTCGGCGGCCAGCTCGGCGGCCTCCGCCTCGGTGGCCTCCACGGTGTAGCCGTTGACGGCCTCGCGGAAGGTGTGCTCGACGTCGGCGCCGTACTTCTTGGCGAGGCCCTTGCCCTTGGCGGACGTGGCCTTGGTGCCCGACTTCAGGGTGACGATGTAGCTGCCCTCGACCGCGTTCGGCGCGTCCGCGTAGGCGATCGTCCCCTTGGGGGATTCGGCGGAGTGCGCGGCGGGAGCGGTGAACAGACCGCCCGTGAGAGCCGCCGCGGCGACCGCGCCGACGCCGACGATCGATCTGCGCTTGGCGTTTCGCATCACTGCCATCTGAGGGTTCCTCCTCGACAGGTGGGGAGTGTGGGGGTCGCGCCTCTTGGGGGAGGCGCCGCACGGCGGAACGTCCGTACCGGGTCGCCGGGACACACGCATGTCAGGAACATGCCAAACACGGGCGCTGTGGCCGTGATCCGCATGTCCTGTCGCCAGGCGAAAGATTGATCTGTCTACGCGGATTGCACAAGAGGTTCGGGCCCTCGTTAACGTCCGTGCCACAAAGGGGCGGTGACACAAGGTCATCAACTGGCACAGATACGCGGCGTAAACATGATCACGGTCACAGTCACCGTCCGGGAACGCGGCCCCGTGCCGTCCCGCATGGCGAGACGGCAGAGGGCGGGGCCGCCGGCCGCAGCCGGCCGCAGCCCCGCCCCCGGGCACCGCTACTCCTCGTCCCGCAGCCTCTCCGCCAGCTCCGTCAGCGGCTCCGCCGCCTCACCGTGGCCGAGGGCCGTCAGCCGCTCCACCGCCGCCCCGATGCGGCCGAGCGCCACCGGGCGCCGCTCCAGGTACACGCCCTCCACGACGGCGGCCAGCCGCGCGCACTCCGCCCACTCGGCGGCCCGCTCCCCGTCCTCGCCCGGCTCCCCGAGCAGACCGAGGGCCTTCTCCAGCGAGGCCAGCGCCTCGTCGTAGGCGCCCCCGTACGCGCCGACCCGCCCGTGCTCGTAGGCCAGGGCGGAGTCCAGGGAGCGGCCGTCCGCCTCGAACCCGGCGGCGCGGGCCTCGTCGGCGACCCGGCCGGCGTCGTCCAGGAAAACGCGGGCGCCCGTCAGGCCCTCGGGGCCCTGCTGGTAGGCCTGGAGACGGGCCAGCTCCCGCAGGGCGTTGCTGACCATCTCGTACCGTGGGTCGCGCGCGTGGGCCGCGAGCGCCTGGTCCACGGCCTCCCGCGCCCGGCCGAACTCCCCGGCCTCACCGAGGAGCACGGCCGTCTCCGCGGCGATCATGGCGTGGCTGCCCGGGTCGTCCTCCCAGCCGGCCGACTCCGCCGCGAGGGCCACGAACTCCGCGGTGGCGGCCTTCAGGTCGTCCCCGGCGCGCAGCGCGCGGGCGCGGGTCAGCCGCAGCTGGGCGACAAGCCGGTCGTCCAGCTCGCCGGCCACGACGTCCGGCTCGACGAGCAGCGAGTCGAGCAGGGCGATGCAGTCCTCCACCCGGCCCAGGTCGAGGCTGAGCTGCGCGGCGTTGCTGTAGGTGCAGAACGCCTCGATCCGGTTGCCCGCGCGCAGGTCCAGTTCCGCCGAGCGCGTCAGATGGCGCAGCGCCTCGTCGGGCCTGCCCAGGTGCATGCACGCCTGCGCCAGCTCGCCGTGCAGCGTCGGGGCGTCCACCGTCTCGGCGGGCCACTCGGCGGCCAGCCGCAGCCCTTCGCTCAGGCTCGCGTGGGCGGCCTGCGCGTCCCCGAGGCCGAGCTGGATCTTGCCGCGCAGGGAGAGCGCGCGGGGCAGGTGCCAGGCGGGCCCGTCCGCCCGCAGCGACTCCACCAGCGCGTCCGCCTCGGCGAGCGCCGTGGGCAGGTCGCCCGACATGGCGTGCGTGGTGGCCCGCAACAGCCGCGCGCCGGCGATCTGCCCGGTCAGGGCGTGCCGGGTGGCGAAGTCGTGCAACAGCTCCGCCTCGGTGAAGACGGGCGCGACCTGCTCACGGTCCCCGGACGCCTGGAGCCGCAGACCGAGCGCACTCACCCGCAGCCGCAGCAGCCGCGCCTCCAGGTAGGGGGCCAGCCCCGACGCCTCCTCGTGCAGCCGCACCAGCGCCGGGTGCGCCTCGGTCAGGGCGGCGACATGAGCGTCGGCGTCATGTCCGGAGTCCTCCGGCGGCGTCTGCGCGGCCGCCAGCACCGCGCACGCGCGGGCGAGCACCGCGTGTCCCGGCGCCCCCGCGTCCTCGTACAGCCCCGCCGCCTCCTCGTACAGGGCCGCCGCGTCCGCGTGCGCGTCCCGGCGCTCCGCCAGCACCGCCTCCTCCTCAAGCAGATCGGCGCGCAGCCGCACCAGCGGGCCCACCTCCGGGTCGTCCGGATGGACGTAGCCGGGGGCGGAGACGACCTCGCCCAGCCGCGCCCAGCAGGCGTGCGCGTCCGGATGGCCCTGCTCGTCCAGCTCCCGCGCCCGCCTGATCAGGTCGGCCGGCGACTCGGGGAGCGGCTCGGCCGGCGCCGGCGCCGGAGCCGCGGGGGCCGGGGCCACGTCCTCCAGGGTCCGCGGACGCAGCGTCAGCTCCAGCGACTCCAGCAGCGGAGCCTGCGCCAGACGCGCCCCGCGGCGGCCGGAGTGCGCCGTCGTGCCGTTGCGGGCGTCGAAGCGGCCCGCCAGATCGTCGGCACGCCGCGCCACCTCGGCGCGCAGCGTCGCCACCGTCCAGCTCCGGCCCGCGAACCCCGCGGCGGGCAGCTCCCCGTGGCCCAGCGCCTCGACGCGGGCGAGCAGGACCTCCACACCGGTGAGCAGGTCGAGCAGGGCCAGCGGCGAGTCCACCTCGTCGAACAGGGTGCGGTTCTCCGCCAGCAGCTCCAGGCCGCGCGCCTCGTTGCCGGTCAGCGCGCAGAACTCCAGGTGGCGGCCGACCTCCCCGGCCATCGACGGGTTGCGGCGGCAGCCGCGGTAGCCCGCCAGGTGCAGATGGCGCGCCTCGTCCGTGCGGCCGGTCCGCAGCAGCGGCAGCAGCGCGTAGGAGACGGAGCGGGCCGGCTCCTCCTGGCAGGACTCCTTGCCGGCCAGCACCGGCTCCCAGGCGCCGAGCGCCCGCGCGTCGTCGCCCGCCGCCAGGTGGTACAGGGCGCGCTCGCAGGTCTCGCACGCCTCGCAGTCGCTGAGCATGCCGCGGGTCCGGCCCGCCCACAGTTCGTAGGCCAGGGCGGTGTCCTCACCGATGTGGGCGGCGAGCTGGTACGCCTGCCCGTAGTACGGCTGGAGGTCGAGTCCCGCCTTCTCGTAGCGGTCGCGCATCTCCGTCTGCCACTGGCGCAGGCTCGTCAGCGGTATCTCGGGCAGGCTGCGCAGGGCGTTCGCGACCCACTTGAACCGCCAGAACAGCTGGTGGCGCAGCCGGGCGTCGAACACGTCCGGCTGCTCGTCGAAGAGGTTCAGCAGCCGGGCGAACACGACCGGCGACTTCCGCGGCTCGGAACCGTACGTGTACGCCTCCTGGAGCTCCAGCAGGGCGTGGATCAGCGGCACCGGCTCGCCGAACAGCTCGGCCGCCTCGGCGAGTTCCTCGGCGGTGACGGTACGGGTACGGCCGTAGGGGAGGCGGTCGTTCTCCCGCAGCGCCTCGTACAGCTCGTCGGTGGTCTGGGGCGGGGTCTGCATCGTCAGCTGTCCTTGCGCAGGGCGTGGGCGAGAAGGTCGAGGAAGGAGCGGTTGATGAGGCTGGACTCGGCTGGCCTGAGCGGACGCCGGGACAGCAGCGCGGCCTGCCCGTACAGCGCCTCGGCGCTGGTGCGGGCCAGCTCCGGCTCGTCGATCGCGACGGCCGTGCGCACCAGCGGGTTGAGCTGGTTGAGGATCAGCTGCGCGCGCGGCGCCTCCTGCTGCAGGGCGCCCAGGATGTCGCCCCACAGGCCGCCCTCCTGCTCGCGGGCGAGCCTGGAACGGGTGCGCTCGTGGCGGGCCTCCCGGCTGTCCACGAGCAGGGCGGGCGCGGACGCCGGCTGGAAGGCGCGCAGCGCCACGTCGCAGTCGAACACCGCGAGGGCGTCACGGGCCAGCGCCAGATACGCCGAGGCGGCCAGCTCGGTCTCCCGGTCGACCGGGTCGAGGTGCGCGGTCAGGGTCGCCGGGTCGAGGTCGGCGACGCTCACCTCGGGCCGGATCTCGGGCAGCCGGTGCACCAGCTCGCGGTCGTAGGTGTAGCCGCCGTTGACCACGCCGAGCCCGGCGGCCGACGCGATCGCCGCGACCTGCCGGAACTCCTCCACGCTGGACGTCACCAGCACGGTGCGGTGGGTGCGGGAGAACTCGTCGAGCGTGCAGCGCCCGTCGGTGGTCTCGAACGGCAGCCACGGCAGCAGCATCCGCAGGATCTCGTCGTCGTGCACGGCGAGCGACTTCACCGACAGGTGGTGCGCCTGGAGGAAGCGGTGCAGCAGCTCGGGGTCGCTGGCGGCGACGCGGGCGATCCACGCGCGCAGCTGGTCGGCCAGCGCGTCGCGCACCGCGGCGAGGGTGTCGTCCTCGTACAGGGACTCACGGGACGCCGTCGGGCGCAGGCTCTCCGCGTCGACGACGCAGCGCACGAAGAACGCCCAGTCGGGCAGGATCTCCTCCGCCTGCTCGGACAGCAGCATGCCCTTGACGTGCACCCGGTGGCCGTGACGGCGTCCGGCCGGCACCGCCTCCGGGAGCACGCACGCGATGCCCTTCAGGCCCACGGCCGGCAGGTTCAGCTCGATGGTGTCCAGCGGCGCGAAGCCGAACACCTCCTCCCCGTAGGCGGCCAGCGCACGGGAGCGGGCGCCCGGAGTCGGATACGTCCGCGCCCAGGGAGCCTCCTCCGGGTTGACCGGCACGACGGGGCCGCCGGAGCCGTCGTCGAAGGTCACGGGATGCCGCAGCAGCGAACCGAAGTGCCGGGCCAGGCGCTGCACCTGGGCGGGCGCCGTCCACTCGGCCGCGTCGGCGCGCGGGATCAGCGTGACGGTGGTGCCGGGGGCGGGCCGGGCGGAGACGGGCAGGGTGCGCACGGTGTAGCTGCCGTCGCCGCGCCCCCGCCACTCCACGGCGGGCGCGCCGGGCGTGCGCGCGGACCGGCTGACCACGTGGATCTCGTCCGCGACCAGGAAGCAGGACAGCAGGCCGATGCCGAACTGGCCGATGAAGTCGCCTCGTTGTTCGGCGATGCCGTCGGCGCGCTTGCTGCTGCGGCCGATCGTGGCGAGGAAGGTGTGCACATCGGCCTCGGTGAGGCCGACGCCGTCGTCCTCGACGCGGACGACGGAGCGATCGGCGTACAGACGGATGCCGAACGATCCCGCGGGCGCCGACGGTTCGAGGGTGTGCCGGGCGGTGAGCGCGTCCACCGCGTTCTGCATCAGTTCCCGCAGGTAGACGCGGGGGCTGGAGTAGAGGTGGTGGGAGAGCAGGTCGACGAGACCGCGCAGGTCCACCTGGAAGGTGCGGTCCGGGGTGTTGTCGGGCAGGGTCATGGGCGGTCCGGGGTGTGAAGGCGTGCGACGGGCGGCGGAAGAGGACGAGCCGGGGCTCAGAAGGCCTTGCGGAAGCGCGCGTACGCCTTCTGCGGCTCGGACATGTACGTCCACGGCCACTCGGTGTACGTGCCCTCGAGCTCGCGGAAGACGTTGGAGGCGGTGCTGCTTCCGGCCAGGGACAGGGCCATGGCGAAGATGTTGTAGTCGCCCTGCCAGCCCAGGCGGCGCTCGTAGGCGTGGTGCAGGATGCTGCGCTCCGCCGCCTCCCTCAGCTCGGCGCGGATCCGCGGCTGCTGGAGGCAGGCGCCGTCGTCGGACTCCACCCACTCCTCGATGTACGCCATGGCGACGGCGCAGCCGAGCCGGTGGCCGTCGGGCGCCGCGGCGAACGCCGCGCGGGCGAACTCCAGCGCTTCCCCGGGCTCACCGCCCCAGCGGGGCTGGAGCTGGGACAGCCATTCGAGGTGGACCTCCAGGTCGAGCGGGTCGCGGCGCAGGGCGGCGTCGCGCCGGGTCTCGGCGACCGGGGAGCCGAGCGACATCCCGCGCGCGGAGGTGAGCAGCTGGCGCCACGGCGTGATCCACTCCGGACGCAGCTCGGCGGCCTCGAACAGCTGCCGCTCAGCGATGCGGAGGCGCTCGTGGAACACGCGCCACTGCTCCTCGGAGACGTCCACGGCGCGGGCGGCGGTGCGGGCCTCCCAGCCCCACTTGATGTGCCGCGCCCCGGAGATCAGCAGGGCCAGGGCGCGGTGCTCCTTGTCCTCCTCGACGGCGCGGCCGATCCAGTCCTGCAGCCCGTCGATGTCCGTGAGCTGACCGAGGACCTGGTGGTCACGGCCCGGGTCGAACGGGGCCAGCGCCTTCTTGACGCCCTCCCAGTCACCCGCGTCGGCCGCCTCCACCAGCGCCAGCACCCGCCGGTCGCCGAGGGCGCGCAGCGGATGGACGCCGTTCTTCCGCCGGGGGACCGGAAGGGCGTGCGGATCCGCCCCCGGTCCGTCCCCGCCCCTGCCGAACAGCTTGCCGAACATGCCGCGCCCTCCCCTGGTCCCGCGTGATCGTCCGGCGCATCATAGGGCGCGCCACCGACACCGCTTCCACAGGGTTTTCACGCCGGCCCCACGCCAACCTCGCAGGTGGGAGTGGTGATTGCGGCAAATCCGGGCGAACGGCGGCAGTCAGCCGCGCACTTCCGCCAGCACGGCGTCGGTGAACGGCGGCCACGCCTCGACCGCCCAGGGTCCGAACGCCCGGTCGGTGAGCGCCACGCAGGCCGCGCCCGCGTCCGGGTCGATCCACAGGAACGTGCCCGACTGGCCGAAGTGCCCGAAGGTGCGCGGCGAGGACGAGGCGCCCGTCCAGTGCGGCGACTTGCCGTCCCGGATCTCGAAGCCCAGCCCCCAGTCGTTCGGGCTCTGATGGCCGTAGCCCGGCAGCACGCCCTTGGTGCCCTGGTACTGCACGGTCATCGCGGCGGCCACCGTCCGCGGGTCCAGCAGCCGTGGCGCCTGCACCTCGGCGGCGAACCGCAGCAGGTCGTCCACCGTGGACACGCCGTCCTTGGCGGGGGAGCCCTCCAGCGAGGTGGACGTCATCCCCAGCGGCTCGAGCACCGCCTGCCGCAGATACTCGGCGAACGGGATTTCCGTCGCCTTCTCCACATGGTCGCCGAGCTGCTCGAACCCCGCGTTGGAGTACAGCCGCCGCTCGCCGGGCGCGGAGGTCACCCGGTGCTCGTCGAAGGCGAGGCCCGAGGTGTGCGCGAGCAGGTGGCGGACCGTCGAGCCCTCCGGGCCCGCCGGCTCGTCCAGCTCGACCGCCCCCTCCTCGTACGCCACGAGCACCGCGTACGCGGCCAGCGGCTTGGTGACCGAGGCCAGCGGGAAGCGGTGCCCGGACGGGCCGTGCGTGCCCAGGACGGTGCCGTCCGCCCGTACCACCCCCGCCGCAGCGGTGGGAACCGGCCAGTTCTCGATCGACGCGAGGCTCTTCAACGACATGCCGTCGAGCCTAAGCGCTCACAGCGTGAGCTCCAGCAAAGGGTCCGGCCTGGGCGTGAACCCCAGCGACCGGTACAGCGGCTCCGCCTCCGGGCTCGCGGTCAGCCGCACCCGCCCGGCGCCCCGCTCCCGGAACCACTCCAGCAGCGCTCCCACGCACGCCCGCGCGTAGCCCCGGCGGCGGGCGTCCGGGTCGGTGGCGACGCTGAAGACGTAGCCGTCGGTGCCGCGCGGGTTCCGCGCGCCGCCGATGCGGTAGTCCAGCGTGCCCGCCACCAGCGTCGCGAGGGCGCCCGGCCGCTCGGGGTGGTCCACGACGAACGCGGCGAAGGAGCGGTCGTCAGCGAGCCGCTCGCGCAGCACCGGCAGGGACGCCGCGTGCCACGCGGTGGACGGGTCGGAGCGGGCCAACGAGTCGATCATCACCTGGCGCAGACGCAGCACTTCCTCCGCGTCCTCGGGCGTCGCCCGGCGTACAAGGCTCATGCCCGCACGGTAGCCGGAGCCTCCCGACACGTCCGCCCATTTCTCACCGGCACCGCTTGCCTGGAGCGCACTCCAAGGATCTAGCGTGGACGCATGACGGTGACGGAGACCACGGACACCAGGACCGACACCTGCGCCGGACCCCCGCAAGGCGAGCGGCGGCCGGACGGCAAGGACAAGTACACGATCAGCGAGGTGGCCGCCCTCACCGGGCTGACCGCGCACACCCTGCGCTGGTACGAGCGCATCGGGCTCATGCCGCACATCGACCGCTCCCACACCGGGCAGCGGCGCTACACCAACCGCGACCTCGACTGGCTCGCCCTGGTCGGCAAGCTCCGCCTGACCGGCATGCCGGTCGCCGACATGGTGCGCTATGCCGAACTGGTCCGGGCCGGCGACCACACGTACGCCGAGCGCTTCGAGCTGCTCAAGGCGACCCGCGAGGACGTGCTGGCCCGCATCGCAGAACTCCAGGGCACCCTCGCCGTCCTGGACCGCAAGATCAGCTTCTACGCGGACGCCGGGCGCGCCCTGGCCTCGGAAAGGGCATGATGACCGCGGACACGATCCCCACGACGGCACTGGGCGCCGGCGGCCCCGAGGTGGGCGTGCAGGGCCTCGGCTGCATGGGCATGAGCTTCGCCTACGGCCCCGCCGACGCGGACGCCTCCCGGGCGACCCTGGAACGCGCCCTGGAGCGGGGCGTCACCCTCTACGACACCGCCGACGCGTACGGCGCGGGCGACAACGAACGCTTCCTCGCCCCGTTCCTCGCGGCGCACCGCGACGAGGTGCTGATCGCCACCAAGTTCGCCCTGTCGATCCCGCCGGACGACCCGGCCCGGCGCATCATCCGCAACGACCCGCCGTACGTGCGGCAGGCCGTCGAGGCGAGCCTGCGCCGCCTGGACGTCGACGTCATCGACCTCTACTACATGCACCGGCGCGACGTGAACGTGCCGATCGAGGAGACCGTCGGCGTCATGGCCGAGCTGGTCCGCGAGGGCAAGGTGAAGCAGCTCGGCCTGAGCGAGGTGACGGCCGGTGAGCTGCGCGCCGCGCACGCCGTGCACCCGATCGCCGCCGTGCAGTCGGAGTGGTCGCTGTTCAGCCGGGACATCGAGGCCGCCGTGGTGCCGGCCGCGCGCGAACTGGGCGTCACCCTCGTCCCGTACTCGCCGCTCGGCCGCGGCTTCCTCACCGGCGCCTTCACGGACGCCACGAAAGACCTCACGCAGGACGACTTCCGCCGCACGATGCCCCGCTTCACCGGCGACAACGCGGCGGCCAACGCGGCCCTCCTGGAGCCGGTCCGCACGGTCGCCGAGCACCACGGCGCGACCCCCGCGCAGATCGCCCTGGCCTGGGTCCACCAGCAGGCGGGCGTCCACGGTCTCCCGGTCGTCCCCATCCCCGGCACCCGCAGCCCGTCCCGCGTGGACGAGAACACGGCGGCCACCCGCATCACCCTGACGGAAGCGGACCTGGACCTGCTCGACCCGATCGCGGACAAGGTCACCGGCACCCGCTACGCGGACATGTCGTTCACCTCGGCGGGCAGGGAGTAGAGAAGCGCCCCGAAGGGGCGCGGGGAACCGCGTGCCCAGCCCGCACGCACCCGCGCCCGGGCGGACAACTCACAGCTCCGCGAGCAACTCCGCCTTCTTCGAGGCGAACTCCTCGTCCGTCACCAGCCCCGCCTGGTGCAGCTCGCCAAGATGCCGGATCCGCTCGGCGATGTCCGCGGGATCGCGCCGAGCGGACGTCACACCCACCGTGCCCGCCGCAGGCGATATCGCCGGCACCGCCGCACAGTCCCGCACCGCGGCCAGCACCGCCGCCGCGAACGGCAGCGACTCGTGCACGGGCCCGTACCCGAGTCCGAACACCACCGCGGCGGGGTCCTGGTCGGCCTGCGCCGGGGCCGGCGCCGTCGTGTCCCGGCGCAGCAGCCGCAGATGACCCTCGAACACCTCGGGCGAACGCCACTCCACCCCGCTCAGCTCGGAGACGGGGAAACGCTGGTCGCCGGCCTTCCACTTCGCCGAGGACGCCCCGGTCCAGAACCAGCGGAACGCCACCGACGTGCCGTCGAACGTCGCCTTGCCGTCGTAGGCCTTGAACTGCAGCGGCGCCTCCGGCGCGGCCACCAGGTGGCGTTCGGCGGGGCCCGACTCGGTGAGCTGCGCGCGCAGTTCGTCGGCGTAGTACTCGGCCAGCGTCTCCCGCTCGGCGGGCAGCACCAGCCGGTAGGGGTCGCAGCTCTCCTTCAACTGCCCGGCGGCCGCCTCCATCAGCGGGTCCGCTCCCGGCCGGGGTTCCAGCCGCAGGACCACGGTCCCGCGCTTGCCGGGCGTGAGGCTCACGCTCTCGACCGCCTCGAGAGGCACGCGCCGCTCCCCGAGCGCCTGGAACAGCTTGGGTGTTCGAATCCCCCGTACGTAACGGATGAGCACGGAGTCGGACTCGAACTCCCAGGCGGCATGAAATCCGGCCAGTACGTCACCCATGCGGCTCATCGTATGCGGCACGAGCTTCTCCGTCCCCTCCCCACGCATACCGCAGTATCTCCGCTTCTACGCGCGTCCGGTAGGGGTCGTACCGGACAAACCCGCCAGGCAGGTGTCGTTCCGGTGCGCACACGACACCGCCGTGTATGCGCCAACCCCGATCTCCGCGAAGTTCCGCAGGCTGTCCGTGCCGGGCACGAAGTACCCGGCGTGCCCCTTGGCGTCACGGGCCGACAGCACGCGCGCTCCGAACCCGTCGGCCACCGGGTCGGCCCCGTGGCCCAGTCCGCCGAGCTCCAGGTGGGGCACGTCCTGGATCCAGTCGTCGGCGTCCCGCATCGCCCACACCCGCGCGGTGGTGCGCAGCTGGGAGGCGTGCTCCACCCGCATCCCGGGGCTGCCGGCGACGGCGATGTCGGACACCCGCTCCGGCAGGTCCCGCGCGGCCAGTCCGCAGACCACCGAGCCGTAGCTGTGGCAGAACAGCGAGACCGGGGCGAGGCCGGGCAGCCCCCGCACCATGGCGTCTAGCCGGTCGGCGCCGTCCTCGGCGCGCATCGCCGTGGCCGCGTCCATGCCGAGCCCGCTGGGCGCCGTGTAGTCGGCCCAGGCGACCACGGCCGTGCGGGTCGCGGGATCGGCCTGCCGCTGAGCCCTGTAGAGCGACTTGGCCATGCCCACGGGGGCGGAGTGCCGGCGCTGGGAGCGCTGGAACGTCAGCAGATCGGTGTCGACGCCGGGGACGACCACCGACACCCGCTCGGCGTGGCGCAGGTCACCGAAGACCTCGGCGACCTGCCCGGCGCCCGCCGGGTTGAAGGCGAGGATGTGCCTCTCCGGCCGCATCAGCGCCTCGATGCGGTCCATCCTGCGGGCCGCCTGCTCCTGGCCGGCGGGCGTGAGCCGGCTGTCGTGCACCCGTCTCAGCTCGGTCTCGCGGGCCTCGGCCAGCGCGATGCGGTTGGCGTGGTAGCGCAGTTCGACCGGCGCGCCGTTCATGTTGCCCACCGCCAGCGGATAACGCTCGGCGAGCCGGAGCCGCTGCGCGTCGGTGAGCGAGGCGAAGAACCGGGCCAGTCGCGTCGGCGCCGACTGCGGGTCGGGCAGCCGCTTCCCGGCCATCCGGCCGTCCTCCCACGCGGCGAGCGACGCCTGCAGGGGAGCGGGGTGGCGCTGGTGGCGCAGTGCCGTCCAGCCGGTGGTCGCCAGCATCACGAAGACCACGGCGAGCGCCAGCAGCGCCCGCCACACGTTCAGCTGGGGGGAGGTGTCGAAGGAAGTCACTGGGAGGACACACTAGGAGAACGAGAGTGTCTCGCGGGAATCCAGTGACCGGGATCACGTTTCGTTGTGCCGATTCAGGGATGCGGTCGTACGCCAGTTCGCGGCGAGGGCCGGTCCGACATGGTCCAGGCACGTCCGCATCAGCTCCCGCAGCGCCTCGGCGCTCAGGTCGTCCCCGGCGGACCACCGGCGCTCCGCCACCCGGATCACCCCGCCGAACGCGGCCACCAGGATGCGCGGCCGGGGATCGGTGTCGGCGTCCAGCCCCTCGCGCTCGGCGACGATGCCCGCCAGCTCCTCCTCCAGCTCCGTCGCCCGGCGCAGATGCGCGGCGAGCAGCGCGGGCGTGGACTCGATGACCCGGTAGACGCGCATGTGCAGCTCCACCGGGACGAGCTCCCCCACGGCGTCGTTGACGGCGTCCCAGCTGTCCAGCACGGCCCGGCGCAGCGCCTCCAGTGGCGCCTCGTCGCGCGGGCGGGCCCGTACGGCCTCGGTGATGCGCTGTTCCGCCAGGCGGGGGACGAACAGCGCCACCTCCTCCTTGCTGGCGAAGTAGCGGAAGAAGGTGCGCTGGGAGACGTCCACGGCCGCGGCGATGTCGTCGACCGTCGTCCCGTCGTAGCCGCGCGTGGCGATGAGCTCGAGGGCGGCCCGGACGAGGGCGTCCCGGGTGCGCTGCTTCTTCCGCTCACGCAGTCCCGGCTGCGGCAGGGCGCCCACGACGGTCCCGACCGTGTCCATGGCTCCTCCTTGAACCGTTCGCCCGGGCCGGGCGAGGGGCGCATGTCCTGTCAGTTACTGACTGGTGAAATGAATTGTCAAGTGTCAGCGGCTGACACTAGCCTCGAATGTATGACTAGTCAGACCACCCTCGACAAGGCGGGGCAGGGGGACGGCCCTTCGGCCGGCCCGTCGGAGGCGACGCCCGGCAAGGGGCTGCGCGGGCACCCCTGGTTCACGCTGTTCACCGTCGCCGTGGGCGTCATGATGGTGGCCCTGGACGGCACCATCGTGGCCATCGCCAACCCGGCCATCGCCAGTGACCTGGGCGCCACCCTCGCCGACGTCCAGTGGATCACCAACGCGTACTTCCTCGCCCTCGCGGTGTCCCTGATCACCGCGGGCAAGCTCGGTGACCGCTTCGGCCACCGGCAGACCTTCCTCATCGGCGTGGTCGGCTTCGCCGCCGCGTCCGGGGCCATCGGCCTGTCCGACAGCATCACGCTCGTCATCGTCTTCCGTGTGCTCCAGGGCCTGTTCGGCGCGCTGCTGATGCCGGCCGCGCTCGGCCTGCTGCGGGCCACGTTCCCCGCCGAGAAGCTCAACATGGCCATCGGCATCTGGGGCATGGTCATCGGCGCCTCCACCGCCGGCGGCCCGATCCTCGGCGGCGTCCTCGTCGAGCACGTGAGCTGGCAGTCCGTGTTCTTCATCAACGTGCCGGTCGGCGTCCTCGCCGTCGCGCTCGGCGTGTGGATCCTGCTCGACCACCGCGCGGAGAACGCGCCGCGCTCCTTCGACATCCCCGGCATCGCCCTGCTGTCCGGCGCGATGTTCTGCCTGGTGTGGGCGCTCATCAAGGCGCCCGAGTGGGGCTGGGGCGACGGCAGGACCTGGGCCTTCATCGGCGCCTCCGTGGTCGGCTTCGCCGCCTTCGCCTTCTGGGAGACGAAGGTGAAGGAGCCTCTGATCCCGCTGGCCCTCTTCCGCTCCGTCCCGCTGTCCGCGGGTGTGGTGCTGATGGTCCTCATGGCCATCGCCTTCATGGGCGGCCTGTTCTTCGTCACCTTCTACCTGCAGAACGTGCACGGCCTCAGCCCGGTCGACGCCGGTCTGCACCTGCTGCCGCTCACCGGCATGATGATCGTCGGGTCCCCGCTCGCGGGCGTGATGATCACCAAGGTCGGCCCGCGCATCCCGCTCGCGGGCGGCATGGCCTGCACCGCGCTCGCCATGTACGGCATCTCCACGCTGGAGAAGAGCACCGGCAGCCTCGCCATGTCGGTCTGGTTCGCGCTGCTCGGCCTCGGCCTCGCCCCCGTCATGGTCGGCGCCACCGAGGTCATCGTGGGCAACGCGCCGCTGGAGCTGTCCGGTGTGGCCGGCGGTCTCCAGCAGGCCGCGATGCAGGTCGGCGGCAGCCTCGGCACCGCCGTGCTGGGCGCCGTGATGGCCTCCAAGGTGGACGGCGACCTGCCGGGCAACTGGGAGAAGGCGGGCCTCCCGCCGCTGACGCCCGAACAGGCCGGGCAGGCCTCCGAGGCGGTCCAGGTCGGTGTGCCGCCGGTACAGAAGGGCACGCCCGAGGCGATCGCCGCGAAGATCACCGACGTCGCCCACGACACCTTCATCTCCGGCATGAGCCTGGCGTCGCTGGTCGCCGCCGGGGTCGCCGCGGCCGCCGTCCTGGTCGCGCTGCTCACCAAGCGCGGTGAGAACGCCGAGGCGGGCGCGGGCGTCGGCCACATCTGACGTCCCGTGAGGGCCGCCGCGGCCCGCCGCCGGAGGGGTGCGGCGGGCCGCGGCGGTCATCCGCCGTACACACAAGGGGAATTCAGGACGGAAGCGGGGGTACCCGCCATGTCAACCAACCCATCAGGGAGTTGATGATGGCGAGCTTCGGACACGGAACGCGCAGGCACCCCCGCACCAGTGGCCGGACGTGGTCACGGTCCGGGCCGGATCGCGCGACGCTCGGGATCATCGGAGCCATCTGCGCCGTCGCCGGTTTCTTCGTCCTGGGCATCGTGCTGGGCCCGGCGGCGATGGTGTGCGGCTGGCTGGCCATGGGCCGCAGCTGGGCGGGTTCCCGCTCGGTGCCGGCCCTGATCGCCCTGGTCCTCGGCGCCATCGACACGCTCCTGGCCATCGTCTGGCTGGCCGGGACAGGCGGCATGGGGACCGGCGTGCTCTGACCCGGTGGACAGCAGCAGTGAGGGGGCCTCCGGCGAAACAGCCGGAGGCCCCCTCACTGCTGCAACTCGGCCCCACAGGGCACGCGGTGATGTTCCCCGCGCTTTCGGGCCGGCGGTGGGACAGCCGCCCAGGGGCGCGGGGAACTGCGCGATCGGCCCGAACCCACCCGCGGCCGCCCCGCCACCCCGGGTGGCATCCCCCGCCCCGCCGGAGGCGCTATGCGTCGCCGCCCGCCGCACCCGGGTCCGCGGCCGCCACGTCCAGCAGCTGGTACCGGTCGACGGCCTGCTTCAGCACCGAGCGGTCCAGGTGCCCCTCACGCGCCAGCTCCGTCAGCACCGCCAGCACGATCGACTGCGCGTCGATGTGGAAGAAGCGCCGCGCCGCCCCGCGCGTGTCCGCGAAGCCGAACCCGTCCGCCCCCAGCGACTGGTACGTCCCCGGCACCCAGCGCGCGATCTGGTCCGGCACCGCTCGCATCCAGTCGGACACCGCCACCACCGGCCCCTGCGCCGAGGCCAGCTTGCGCGTCACGTACGGGGTGCGCTGCTCCTCCTCCGGGTGCAGCAGGTTGTGCTCCTCGCACTCCACCGCGTCGCGCCGCAGTTCGTTCCAGGAGGTCGCCGACCAGACGTCCGCCTTGACGTTCCAGTCCTCCGCGAGGATCTTCTGCGCCTCGACCGCCCACGGCAGCGCGACCCCGGACGCCAGGATCTGCGCCGGGAGCGAGCCCGAGGTGCCCTCGCTGAAGCGGTACAGGCCCTTGAGGATGCCCTCGACGTCCACGTTCTCCGGTTCCGCCGGATGCTGGACGGGCTCGTTGTAGACCGTCAGGTAGTAGAAGACGTCCTCGCCGTGCGGGTGTTCCTCCGACGAGCCGTACATCCGGCGCAGCCCGTCCTTGACGATGTGCGCGATCTCGTAGCCGAACGCCGGGTCGTACGCGACGCACGCCGGGTTGGTCGAGGCGAGCAGCTGCGAGTGCCCGTCGGCGTGCTGAAGGCCCTCGCCGGTCAGCGTGGTGCGGCCGGCGGTCGCTCCGAGCACGAAACCGCGCGCCAGCTGGTCGGCCATCTGCCAGAACTGGTCGCCGGTGCGCTGGAAACCGAACATCGAGTAGAAGACGTACACCGGGATCAGCGGCTCGCCGTGCGTGGCGTACGCCGAGCCCGCCGCGATCAGCGAGGCCGTGCAGCCCGCCTCGGAGATGCCGTCGTGCAGCATCTGCCCCTGCGGCGACTCCTTGTAGGCGAGCAGCAGCTCCCGGTCCACCGCCTCGTACTGCTGGCCGAGCGGGTTGTAGATCTTCGCGCTCGGGAAGAACGAGTCCATGCCGAACGTGCGGTACTCGTCCGGCGCGATCAGCACGAACCGGCGGCCGATCTCCTTGTCCCGCATGAGGTCCTTGAGGAGCCGTACGAACGCCATGGTCGTCGCGATGGACTGCTGGCCGGAGCCCTTCTTCACACTCGCGTACGTCTTGTCCTCCGGCAGCGCCAGCGGCTCGGCGCGCACCACCCGGGTCGGCACGTACCCGCCGAGGGAGCGGCGGCGGTCGTGCATGTACTGCATCTCCTCCGAGTCCGGCCCCGGGTGGTAGTAGGGCGGCAGACCCGACTCCAGGTCCTTGTCCGGGATGGGCAGGTGCAGCCGGTCCCGGAAGTGCTTCAGGTCGTCGACCGTCAGCTTCTTCATCTGGTGCGTGGCGTTGCGGCCCTCGAAGTTCGGGCCCAGCGTCCAGCCCTTGACGGTCTTGGCCAGGATGACCGTCGGCTGGCCCTTGTGCTCCACCGCCGCCTTGTACGCCGCGTAGATCTTGCGGTGGTCGTGGCCGCCGCGCCCCAGGTGCAGGATCTGGTCGTCGGTCATGTTCTCGACCATCGCGCGCAGCCGGTGGTCGTCGCCGAAGAAGTGCTTGCGGATGTACGCCCCGGACTCCGTGGCGTACGTCTGGAACTGGCCGTCCGGCGTGGTGTTCATCTTGTTCACCAGCACGCCGTCGCGGTCCTGGGCCAGCAGCGGGTCCCAGGTGCGGTCCCAGATCAGCTTGATCACGTTCCAGCCGGCGCCGCGGAAGATCGACTCCAGCTCCTGGATGATCTTGCCGTTGCCGCGCACCGGTCCGTCCAGCCGCTGCAGGTTGCAGTTGACCACGAAGGTCAGGTTGTCCAGGCCCTCGCGCGCCGCGATGCTCAGCTGGCCCAGCGACTCCGGCTCGTCCATCTCGCCGTCGCCGAGGAACGCCCACACGTGCGACTTCGAGGTGTCCGCGATGCCCCGCGCGTGCATGTAGCGGTTCATCCGCGCCTGGTAGATGGCGCCGATCGGACCGAGGCCCATCGACACCGTCGGGAACTCCCAGAAGTCCGGCATGGACCGCGGATGCGGGTACGACGACAGCGCGTACGGCGCCTTCGACTTCTCCTGGCGGAAGCCGTCCAGGTGCTGCTCGCTCAGCCGGTCCAGCAGGTACGCGCGGGCGTAGATGCCCGGCGAGGCGTGCCCCTGGAAGAAGACCTGGTCGCCGCCGTCGCCCTCGTCCTTGCCGCGGAAGAAGTGGTTGAAGCCGACGTCGTACAGCGACGCGGAGGACGCGAACGTCGCGATGTGGCCGCCCACCCCGATGCCCGGGCGCTGGGCGCGCGAGACCATCACGGCGGCGTTCCAGCGGGTGGCGTTCAGGATCTTGCGCTCGATCTCCTCGTTGCCCGGGAAGAACGGCTCCGCCCGGGTGGGGATCGTGTTGACGTAGTCCGTGCTGCGCATCTCCGGCACGGCCACGCGCCGGGCGCGGGCACGCTCGATCAGCCGCAGCATGAGATAACGGGCACGCTCCCGGCCGCGCTCGTCGACCGCGGCGTCGAGGGAGTCGAGCCACTCCTGGGTTTCCTCGGGGTCGAAGTCAGGAACCTGACTCGGAAGGCCGCCAATGATGATCGGGCTGCGATCGGATGCGGAAGCCACGCTGTTCCTTACCTGTCAGAGGGCCGTGAAGGGGCCGTCGTGTCGCTCGCCACGGCCCGGTGTGCGCCGCTCCCATGCTCCACCCCGCAACCGCGGACGTCATCTCTACCGAGAGGTAATCCCTCGGCGCGGCCGGTACGGTGACGCAAGGGGCGAGTACATGCGAGTCTCGTACCCACAGACGGTTCCCAAACGCCCAAACGGGGCACAAAGGTGTGGTGTCCATCACTGCTGACGGAGACGGGGTGCCTGGAGTTGCGGTGACCCGGCCAGGATCGTCACCGTTTCGGCGGTCCGCGCGGCCGGGTACTTGCGCGATCCGTCCCGCCCGTGTGGACTACGGCCAATGCTTCGCGCACGCGCGTGGCTGAGATATTTCCCAAGACATGATCAGGAGGCAACCCGTGAGCGCGACCGCGGACCACGCGGAGGAGCGGACG
The DNA here is from genome assembly GCA_014656175.1 of Streptomyces werraensis. Taxonomy (GTDB): domain Bacteria; phylum Actinomycetota; class Actinomycetes; order Streptomycetales; family Streptomycetaceae; genus Streptomyces; species Streptomyces werraensis. The sequence continues at coordinate 470,988 of BNBX01000001.1, read as the reverse complement.
AACCCTGCCGCCAGGCTGGGGTTCCAGCCCGGGCAGGTGGTCCAGGAGATCGGCTACGACGACGACGTCGACCAGGAGCTCCGCGAGGCCATCGAGGGCGTCATCGAGAGCGACCTTGTCGACGAGGACTACGACGACGTGGCCGACGCCGTTGTGCTGTGGTTCCGTGACGACGACGGCGACCTGACGGATGCGCTGGTGGATGCCACCACGTACATCGAAGAGGGCGGCGCGATCCTGCTGCTCACGCCGAAGACCGGCCGGGACGGCTACGTCGAGCCGAGCGACATCTCGGAGGCCGCCACCACGGCCGGCCTGACGGCGTCCAAGAGCGTCAGCGTGGGCAAGGACTGGAGCGGCAGCCGGCTGGCGACCCCGAAGGCCGCCAAGTCGAAGCGGTGACACACCCCCGGACGGGCCGGCGGCGGCGTGCGTCGCACGCGTCGGCCCGTTCGAGGGACCCTCGTCCTGCCTGCGTAGGGTGGTCGCACGGCACCACCCCGGAGGGACGAGGACGACGATGACGATCCCGGTCGGAGCGCAGGCCCCCGACTTCGAGCTCAAGGACAACCACGGCGCCCCGGTGCGCCTGTCCGACTTCCGCGGGCGGAAGAACGTCGTACTGCTCTTCTACCCGTTCGCCTTCACCGGTGTCTGCACCGGCGAGCTGAGCGAGATCCGCGACCGGCTGGAGCAGTTCGCCGAGCGGGACGCCGAGGTGCTCGCCGTCTCCAACGACTCCATCCACACCCTGCGCGTCTTCGGCGAGCAGGAGGATCTGCCCTTCCCGCTGCTCAGCGACTTCTGGCCGCACGGCAACGTCTCGCGCGCCTACGGCGTCTTCGACGAGGACAAGGGCTGCGCCGTGCGGGGCACCTTCGTGATCGACCGGCAGGGCGTCGTGCGCGCCACGGTGAGCAGCGCCATGGCGGACGCCCGCGACGCCGGCGAGTACCTCGCGGCGCTCGACACCCTGTGAACGTCCGTCCCCAGGGCCTGCGGGTCCGGGGAACCCGTCACTAGGATCGACTCGTTGATCCGACATCCATGCACAACGGGGCATCCCGCCCCCGGGACACCAAGGGAGGACTCGTGGGAGTCAGCCTCAGCAAGGGCGGCAACGTATCGCTGAGCAAGGAGGCGCCGGGACTGACCGCGGTCATCGTCGGACTGGGGTGGGACGTCCGTACCACGACCGGCACCGACTTCGACCTGGACGCCAGCGCCCTCCTGCTGAACAGCTCGGGCAAGGTCGCCAGCGACGCGCACTTCGTCTTCTTCAACAACCTCAAGAGCCCCGACGGGTCCGTCGAGCACACCGGTGACAACCTCACCGGTGAGGGCGAGGGCGACGACGAGCAGATCAAGGTCAACCTGGCCACCGTCCCGGCCGACGTCGAGAAGATCGTCTTCCCGGTCTCCATCTACGACGCCGAGAACCGCCAGCAGTCCTTCGGCCAGGTGCGCAACGCGTTCATCCGCGTCGTCAACCAGGCCGGCGGCGCCGAGATCGCCCGTTACGACCTGTCGGAGGACGCCTCGACCGAGACCGCCATGGTCTTCGGCGAGCTGTACCGCCACGGCGCGGAGTGGAAGTTCCGCGCCATCGGCCAGGGCTACGCCTCCGGCCTGCGCGGCATCGCGCAGGACTTCGGTGTGAACGTCTGAGCCGGGCACGTCCGGGGTACAGACCCGAGCGGCCGTCCCGTACGGCCACCGCCCGGGCGTCGCGCGCCTTTCGCGCGCGGCGCCCGGGGACGCCCCCTCGCGGGGGAGTGGCAGGACCACCTGGAAACACCATTTCGGAGGGGGACCAGCATCATGGGCGTCACGCTCGCCAAAGGGGGGAACGTCTCCCTGTCCAAGGCCGCACCCAACCTCACGCAGGTGATGGTCGGGCTCGGCTGGGACGCGCGCTCCACCACGGGCGCCGACTTCGACCTCGACGCCAGTGCGCTGATGTGCAGCGGTGGCCGGGTCATGGGGGACGAGTGGTTCGTCTTCTACAACCAGCTCAAGAGCCCCGACGGCTCCGTGGAGCACACCGGTGACAACCTCACCGGTGAGGGCGAGGGCGACGACGAGTCCCTGCTGGTGGACCTCTCCAAGGTGCCGCCGCAGTGCGACAAGATCGTCTTCCCGGTGTCCATCCACATGGCGGACGAGCGGGGCCAGACCTTCGGTCAGGTCAGCAACGCCTTCATCCGTGTGGTGAACCAGGCGGACGGCCAGGAGCTCGCCCGCTACGACCTCAGCGAGGACGCCTCCACGGAGACCGCGATGATCTTCGGCGAGCTGTACCGCTACCAGGGCGAGTGGAAGTTCCGTGCAGTAGGGCAGGGGTACGCGTCGGGTCTGCGGGGCATCGCTCTAGACTTCGGGGTCAACGTTTCGTAAAGCCGCCACGGCGGCGGGGGAGACCCGTACACACACATGGGGTAGCCAGTGGTTCTGAAAACCTTCGGCTGGTCGTTCGCGGTGACCGCGCTCGGCCTGGTCGCAGCGATCCTCTTCGGGGGGTGGACCGCCTTCGGAATCGTGGCGATCCTCTCGATCCTCGAGATCTCGCTGTCCTTCGACAACGCGGTGGTCAACGCCGGAATCCTGAAGAAGATGAATGCCTTCTGGCAGAAGATCTTCCTCACCATCGGCATCCTGATCGCCGTCTTCGGCATGCGACTGGTGTTCCCCGTCGTCATCGTCGCGATCAGCGCACAGCTGGGCCCGATCGAGGCGGTCGACCTCGCGCTCAGCGACAAGGACCGTTACCAGGAGCTCGTCACCGACGCCCACCCGGCGATCGCGGCCTTCGGCGGCATGTTCCTGCTCATGATCTTCCTGGACTTCATCTTCGAGGACCGGGACATCAAGTGGCTGGGCTGGCTGGAGCGGCCGCTGGCCAAGCTCGGCAAGGTCGACATGCTGTCGGTCTGCATCGCGCTGATCATCCTGCTGATCTCCGCCATGACCTTCGCCACCCACGCCCACCAGCACGGCGGCACGCACGTGGACAAGGCGGAGACCGTCCTGCTCGCCGGTATCGCCGGTCTGATCACCTACATGATCGTGGGCGGGCTCTCCGGCTACTTCGAGGACAAGCTCGAAGAGGAGGAGGAGCAGGAACACGAGGAGGAGGAGAAGGCCGCCCGCGAGGGCAGGCCCAAGTCGGCGGTCGCCCTGGCCGGCAAGGCCGCGTTCTTCATGTTCCTCTACCTCGAGGTCCTGGACGCGTCCTTCTCCTTCGACGGCGTCATCGGCGCCTTCGCCATCACCAACGACATCGTCCTCATGGCGCTCGGCCTCGGCATCGGCGCCATGTACGTCCGGTCGCTCACGGTCTACCTGGTCCGCCAGGGCACCCTGGACGACTACGTCTACCTGGAGCACGGCGCGCACTACGCGATCGGCGCCCTGGCGATGATCCTGCTCGTCACCATCCAGTACGAGATCAACGAGATCATCACCGGTCTCATCGGCGTCGTCCTGATCGGCGCCTCCTTCTGGTCCTCCGTGCGCCGCAACAAGCGCATCGCGGAGGCCGAGGCACAGGCGGGCGAGAAGACCGAGGTCTCGTCCGGGGTGTGACAGCCCTCCGGGTGAGGAACGCTCTCGACGGGGCGGCCACGAGGAGCAGTCCTCGCAGGCCGCCCCGTCGGCCGTGCGGCGCACCGGCGCCCCGCGGCCACCGGCGGGGGTTCGACGAGTGGACTTGGGGCGGGAATGGGTTTACTGGACGGACTGCGGCGCGGCAGGAACGACGACTTCGACTCCGGCAACGCGGCCAGCAACGCCATCGAGCTGACCAAGCGGCACGGCCAGGTGTCGCTGACCAAGCAGGGCGCGGCCACCGGCCATCTGCGGATCAACCTGAGCTGGCAGATGCGCACCTCCGACCTGGGCGGTCCGCAGCGGGAGAGCCTGCTGCGCCACCCGTTCAAGGCACTCAAGCCGCCGGAGGTCGTCGGACACAGCCAGTCCATGGTCAACGTCGACCTCGACCTGGGCTGCCTGTACGAGCTGCAGGACGGCACCAAGGGCGTGGTGCAGCCCCTCGGCGGCTATCTCGGCGACGTCAACGGTCCGCCGTACGTGAAGCTCAGCGGCGACGACCGGTTCGGCTCCGCCTCCGGCGAGACGATCTACGTCAACCTCGACCAGCGGGAGAACATCAAACGCCTGCTGGTGTTCGCCTACATCTACGACCAGACCCCCGCCTTCGACCGCACCAAGGCCGTCGTCACGCTCTACCCGAGCAACGGCCCGCGCATCGAGATCTCCCTCGACGAACGCCAGCCGCAGGCCCGCTCCTGCGCGGTGGTGCTGATCGAGAACGTGAAGAACGAGATCATCGTGCGCCGCGAGGTGCGGTTCGTCTACGGCTTCCAGGCCGAGCTGGACCGGCTGTACGGCTGGGGCCTGCAGTGGGGCCGGGGTTTCAAGACCAAGGCCGACCGCTGAGGCGCGGCCGGCCCGGGAACTGCCTCGTCTAGCGTCCGACGAACTGCGGCCCCTGCGGCGGCAGCCGGAAGTCCGGGTCGGGCGCGTTCGTGGCCGGCGGCGGGAAGCCGTACCGGTCCTGGGTCGCCTGGGCCGCCGCCGTGGCGGGCGCGGGCGCCGGGTAGCCGTACGCGGGCGGGCTCGTCGGGTGCGGGTAGCCGTAGGCGGGCTGCGCGGGCGCGGTGGCCGGAGGCTGCTGCGGCGGGTAGCCGTACGCGGGCTGCGGAGGCACGACCGGGGGCGGCTGCTCGGGCGGCAGCGGGTGGGACACATCCGCCGCCGCCGGCGCCTGCGCCTGCGTCACCGCGTCGGGCGAGGCGGACTCGGGCGCTCGCGGGGGCGTCTGCGAGGTCGGCTCCGGCGTGGCCGGCGCGGCGGACGCCTCCGGCTCCTCGGCGGCCTCCGACTCGTCCACCGAGATCCCGAAGTCGGTCGCCAGGCCCTTCAGGCCGTTCGAGTAGCCCTCGCCGAGCGCCCGGAACTTCCAGCCCTCCCCGCGCCGGTACAGCTCGCCGCAGATCAGCGCCGTCTCCTGGCCCGTCTCCGGCTTCACGTCGAAGTACGCCAGCGCCTCCCCGTCCGGGCTCTGCGCGTCGTACAGCAGGATGCGCAGCGCCTGCACGCGGTCGAAGGTCACCCCGTCCGCCGACGCGACGAGCAGAATCCGGCCGACACCGGACTCGACACCGGCGAGATCTGTCTGGATCGTGTCGGTCAGGCCCTCGGCCACGCGCTTCTTGCCGAGCCGCCACACCTTCCCGGACGGGTGCCGGGGCTGGTTGTAGAAAACGAAGTCCTCGTCGGAGCGCACGCGGCCGTCGAGACCGAGGAGCAGCGCGGAGGCGTCCACGTCCGGCACCCCCTGCCCGGGCGACCAGCGCAGCACGGCGCGTACCGTGGTGGCCTCGAGAGGAACGTTCGACCCCTTCAGCATCGCGTGCGTCATGCGGTCATCCTGCCTTCTCCGTCCTGGTCACGACAATGCGGGGGGTTGGCTCCGTCATCACGGGGTTACCTGAAGTTCATCCCCGGCGGGAACCGCCGACAAGGACTTCTACGTACTATTACCGGCCACCTTCCGGCACTCCGCGCAGTCCACTACAGCCACGGGGGAGTTCAATGCGTCATTTCGGGCACATCGCCCCTGAGGTGCGGAAACGTCTCTTCTACCGGGAGCCCTGCGAGTTCACCGCCGGCTCCCCGGCCCGGGTGCTGTCCGCGGCGCTCGGCGCCACGCTCTACAGCCCCGCCACGCGGCCCCGGCTCGCCGACGACGTCCTCAAGCAGGGCGCCCGCGGCGTGGTCTCCATGGTGCTGTGCCTGGAGGACTCCATCAGCGACGCCGAGGTCGTCGCCGGCGAGGAGAACCTGGTCCACCAGCTCACCGACCTCGCCGGACGGCCCGGGGCGGACCTGCCGCTGCTGTTCGTCCGGGTCCGCGAACCGGAGCAGATCGGCGACCTGGTCCGCCGGCTCGGCCCCGCCGTCGGAGTGCTCTCCGGATTCGTGCTGCCCAAGTTCACCGCCGAGCGCGGCCTGCCGTTCCTGGAGGCGCTCACCGCCGCCGAGTCCGCCTCCGGCCGCCGGCTCTTCGCCATGCCGGTGCTCGAGTCGCCCGAGCTGCTCTACCGCGAGAGCCGCGTCGAGACCCTCGAGGGCATCTTCCGCGCCGTCGACAAGTACCGCGACCGCGTGCTCGCCCTGCGCCTGGGCGTCACCGACTTCTGCTCCTCCTACGGGCTGCGCCGCGGCCCCGACATGACCGCGTACGACATCCAGGTCGTCGCCTCCGTCATCTCCGACGTGGTGAACATGCTCGGCCGCGCCGACGGCACCGGGTTCACCGTGACCGGGCCCGTCTGGGAGTACTTCCGGGTGCAGGAGCGCATGTTCAAGCCGCAGCTGCGGCAGAGCCCCTTCCTGGAGGTGGAGGCCACCGCGCTGCGCCAGAGGCTCATCGAGCACGCCATGGACGGCCTGCTCCGCGAGATCTCCCTGGACCGCGCCAACGGCCTCCTCGGCAAGACCTGCATCCACCCCTCCCACGTCCTGCCCGTGCACGCGCTGTCCGTCGTCAGTCACGAGGAGTTCAGCGACGCCCAGGACATCCTGCGGCCGGAACGCAACGGCGGGGGTGTACTGCGGTCCGCGTACACGAACAAGATGAACGAGGTGAAGCCGCACCGCGCCTGGGCGGAGCGGACCCTGCTGCGCGCCGAGGTCTTCGGCGTCGCCAACGAGGACATCGGCTTCGTCGAACTGCTCGCCGCCGGCCTCGCCGAGTGAGTGAGGCGTCCGGAGGAGCGGGAGAGGCGTCCGGTGGAGCCACCGAGAGGAAGAGAAGAGTGAACACCTGGTCCGGCACCTGGGTCGCCGAGCGGCTCGGCGTCGAGCTGACCGGCGACGAACGGCTGCGCGGGATGCTGGGGCTGGCGCTGCGGCGCAACCCCAAGCGGGCTCACCTGCTGGTGTCGAACGTCCTCGGCAAGCACGTGCCCCAGGCGCCGTCCGTGGTCCACGGGCACGGCGTGGACCTCGGCCGCCGGGTGCGGGAGCTGCTGGGCGAGGAGGCGGCCGCTCAGGCCGTCGTGCTGGGGTACGCCGAGACCGCGACCGGTCTCGGCCACTCCGTCGCCGACGGCCTGGGCACCGCGCCCTACCTGCACTCCACACGCCGGCCGGTCGCCGGGGTCGCCACCGCCGGCGGATTCGAGGAGTCCCACTCGCACGCCACCTCCCACCTGTTGCTGCCGGAGAACCCGTCCCTGCTCGCCGGGGACGGGCCCCTGGTGCTGGTCGACGACGAGTTCTCGACGGGGAACACGGTGCTGAACACCGTGCGCGACCTTCATGCGCGGTATCCGCGGGAGCGGTATGTCGTGGTCGCCCTGGTCGACATGCGGTCGGCGGCCGACGCCGGGCGGCTGGAGGAGTTCGCCCGGGAGATCGGGGCGCGGATCGACCTGGTGACGGTCGCGTCGGGGACGGTGCGGTTGCCCGACGGCGTCTTGGAGAAGGGGCAGGCGCTGGTCGCGGAACACGAATCCGCCGCGGCGCCGCCCGCACCCCTCGCGGGCGCCTCGGGGACGGCCGCCCCAGGGGGGCGGGGAACTGCGCGACAAGCCCCCACTGGCCCGCAGGCGCCCGGCAACGTCACGCGAGTGGACCTCCGCTGGCCGGAGAACCTCCCCGACGGAGGCCGTCACGGCTTCACGCCGGCCCACCGCACCCGCCTCGAGAACTCCCTCCCCGCCATGGCGGACCGAATAGCCACCGCCCTCCCCGGGAACGCGCACCGCGTCCTGATCCTCGGCTTCGAGGAACTGATGTACGCCCCGCTGCGCCTCGCAACCGAGCTCGAGCGCACCACCACCGCCGAGGTGCGCTACAGCACCACCACCCGCTCACCCGTCCTGGCGGTCGACGACCCCGGCTACGCCATCCGGACCCGCCTCGTCTTCCCCGCCCACGACGACCCCGCCGACGGCCCCGGCGAGCGCTACGCCTACAACATCGCCGGCGCCGGCTTCGACGCCGTGGTCGCCGTCGTCGACTCCGTCGCCGACACCCCCGCGCTGCACGCCCCCGACGGCCTGCTCGCCCGGCTCGCCGAACACACCCCGCACGTCCTCCTGGCGGTCGTACCGTCGTACGTGCCGGCCGTACCCGCCGGCGCCCAGGACGCCCCCGAAAGGCCCGTCACCATGCTGCCCGAGCCCCTCCGTGGCCCCGCCTTCTCCTCGTACGCCCCCGAGGAGGTCGGCTGGCTGCTGCAGGACCTCTCGGACGTGACGCTGGAGGCGCCGACCGAGGAGCGCGAGGAGGCCATCCAGAGCGGCGGCGCCCACTACGCCGAGTCGCTGCCCGTGGAGTACCAGCCCAGCGAGCAGTACCAGCAGCTCTTCCACAACGCCCTGGACGCCTCGGCCGCCCGGCTGGCGCACGCCGTCGGCGTGGTCACCGAGACCGTCCTCGCCGAGCGGTCGCCCCGCCCGGTGCTGGTGTCGCTGGCCCGCGCGGGGACCCCCGTGGGCATCCTGATGCGCCGCTGGGCGCAGCACCGCCACGGCCTCGACCTGCCGCACTACGCCGTCTCCATCGTCCGCGGCCGCGGCATCGACGCCAACGCCCTGCGCTGGCTGGCCGCCCACCACGACCCACGCGACGTGGTGTTCGTCGACGGCTGGACCGGCAAGGGCGCCATCACCCGCGAACTCGCCCAGGCCATCCAGGAGTTCGAGAAGGCCCACGGTGTCTCCGGCTTCGACCCGGAGATCGCCGTCCTCGCCGACCCCGGCTCCTGCGTCCGCACCTACGGCACCCGCGAGGACTACCTGATCCCGTCCGCCTGCCTCAACTCCACGGTCTCCGGCCTGATCTCCCGCACGGTGCTCCGCGCCGACCTGGTCGGCCCCGACGACTACCACGGCGCCAAGTACTACCGCGAACTCGCGGACGCCGACCTGTCCGTGGCCTTCCTGGACGCCGTCTCGGCCCGCTTCGACGAGGTCACCGAGGCCGCCCGCGCCGAGGCCAAGGAGCTGCTCGCCGCCGACCGCACGCCCACCTGGGAGGGGTGGGCCGCAGTGGAGCGCATCAGCGAGGAGTACGGCATCCACGACGTGAACCTCGTCAAGCCCGGCGTCGGCGAGACCACCCGGGTGCTGCTGCGCCGGGTGCCCTGGAAGGTGCTGGCCCGCGCCGGGGCCGGCAGCGACCTGGACCACGTCCGGCTCCTCGCCGAGCAGCGGGGCGTCCCCGTGGAGGAGGTCGCCGGCCTGCCCTACACCTGCGTCGGCCTGATCCACCCCCGCTACACCCGGGGCGCCACCGGCGCCGACGGCACGGCGGTGACCCGCTGATGCCCGTCATCGTCGCCAGCGACCTCGACCGCACCCTCATCTACTCGGCAGCCGCGCTCGCCCTGACCATGCCCGACGCGCGCGCGCCCAGGCTGCTGTGCGTGGAGGTCCATGAGAGCCGGCCCCTGTCCTACCTGACGGAGACCGCGGCCCAGCTCCTCACAGAGCTGGGCGACGAGGCCCTGTTCGTCCCCACCACCACCCGCACCCGCAAGCAGTACCAGCGCATCAACCTCCCCGGCCCTCCCCCCACCTACGCGATCTGCGCCAACGGGGGCCATCTGCTCGTCGACGGAGTCTCCGACCGGGACTGGCACGCGCGCGTCCAGGCCCGGCTGGCCGACGAGTGCGCCCCGCTGTCCGAGGTGCAGGACCACCTGCTGCGCACCGCGGACCCGGTGTGGGTGCGCAAGCACCGGACCGCCGAGGACCTCTTCGCCTACCTCGTCGTGGAGCGCGAGCTGCTGCGCGAGGAGTGGGTGAAGGAACTCGGGGAGTGGGCGGAGAACCGCGGCTGGACGGTGTCCCTCCAGGGCCGCAAGATCTACGCCGTCCCCAAGCCGCTCACCAAGAGCGCCGCCATGCGGGAGGTCGCCCGGCGCACCGGCGCCGACCTGACCCTCGCCGCCGGAGACTCCCTCCTCGACGCGGACCTGCTCCTCGCCGCCGACCTGGGCTGGCGCCCGGGCCACGGTGAGCTCGCCGAGGACTCCTGGACGGCCCCCGGCGTCCGGGCCCTGCCCGAGCGGGGAGTCCTGGCCGGCGAGCGCATCCTCCGCGAGTTCCTCCGCACCGTTCGCTCCCGCTGAGGCCGGTCCGCCGAGGCGGTCCCGGCCCGGGGCCGACGGCGGGATCAGTCGGGGCGGCGCAGGCTCAGGGTCTCGGTGGCCGAGTGCCGCGCCGGGCGGGCCTGCCCGGACGGGGCACCGGCCGCGTCGGCGTCGGTATCGGTCCGGGCGCCGGCGTCCGCGTCACGTGAGCCGGTGTCCCCCGGTCCCCGGCCGGCGCGACGGCTGCCGCCGCCCGAGCGGGTCAGGCGTATGACGACGAAGGCCACGAGGGCAAGGGCGGCCGCCGCAAGCACCACCTTCGAGTAGGCCGACACGACGGACGCCACCTGCGACCAGTTGTCCCCGAGCGCGTAGCCCGCGAGCACGAACGCCGTGTTCCATATCGCGCTGCCCAGCGTCGTCAGGCCGAGGAACAGCGGCAGCGGCATCCGCTCCACCCCGGCCGGTATCGACACGAGACTGCGGAACAACGGGATCATCCGGCCCAGGAACACGGCCTTCGACCCGTGCCGGAGGAACCACGCCTCCGTCTTCTCGACGTCCGAGACCTTCACCAGCGGAAGCCGTCCCGCCAGCGCCAGAGTCCGCTCCCGGCCGAGCAGCGCCCCCACCCCGTACAGGGCGAGCGCGCCGATCACCGAGCCGGCGGTGGTCCACAGCAGCACGGCGATCAGGCCCATCCGCCCGTTGCTCGCGGCGAACCCCGCCAGCGGCAGGATCACCTCGCTCGGTACGGGCGGGAAGAGGTTCTCGAGCGCGATGGCGATGCCGGCCCCGGGCGCGCCGAGGGCGTCCATCAGGTCGTTGACCCACTGAGGTCCGGCGTCCGTGCCCGAGGACGCCGTGATCGTCTGCGCTGCGATGGCTGTCATGTCGTCCAAGCTAGGAAATCGGAGCTGAAGGGTCGCTGAGGAAAGCCGCACGATCGCCTGCGGTTCTCCGTACGGAAGCGTGTGGTTCCCCGCAGAGGGAATTGCGGTTTTCCGCAGTGTGTGCCCCTGACCGGCCCGGCTAGTCTCGCGATCATGCGAGTCATGGCGCGGCGTGTGGTGCGGTGCGCGGTCGGCCTCCTGTGGGGGGCCGCCGCGGCCGTCGTCGAGCTGCTCGGGACGGTCCTGGCCGGTCTGCTCCTTCTGCTCGTCGTGGCCTGGCCGCGGCCCCGCCGGGCCGTGCTCCGCCCGGTTCTCGCGTGCGCGCGGAAAGTGACGGAGCTGGAGCGGGCCCGGCTGCGGGTCTGGCTCCGGGTCCACACCTCGCCCGTGTACGAGGACACGCAGGCCCTGCAGTATCTGGCCTGCCGCTGGGCCCTCGGCGTGCTGGGCGCGGTGGTGATGCTCTCGGCGGCGGTCGGCCTCGGCTACGGCACGTCCTGGATGTACCTGTGGCTGCTGGTCGACGACGTGCGGAACACGGGCGCGGTCGTCTTCACGTCTCTCGCGGGGCTCTTCCTGCTCTTCCTCACCGTGCAGGGGATACTCGCGGTCGCCGAGCTGGAGGGGAAGCTGGCCCGCCGCATGCTCGGTCCCCGCCACCAGGAGGAGCTGGAGCGCCGCATCGCCGAGTTGTCCGCCAGCCGCGCGGCCGTGGTCGACGCGGTGAACGACGAGCGGCGCCGCATCGAGCGGGACCTGCACGACGGGGTGCAGCAGCGCCTGGTCGCGCTCGGCATGCTGCTCGGCCGGGCCCTGCGCAGCCAGGACCCCGAGCGCGCGGACCGGCTGCTGCGCCAGGCGCACCAGGAGAGCCGGCAGGCCCTGGACGACCTGCGGGAAGTGGCCTGGCGGATCTACCCCACCACCCTCGACGAGGCGGGGCTGCGGGCGGCGCTGGAGACGGTCGCCGAGCGGGCGTCGGTCCCGGTGCGGGTGGAGTACGGGCTGAGCGGGGAGCCGGCACGACCGGTGGCTACGGTCGTCTACTTCGTCGTCTGCGAGGCCGTGACCAACGCGGTGAAGCATGCGGCGCCGAGCCGGATAGTCGTCGCGGTCGGATCAAAGGAGGGAGCGTTGCGGGTGAGTGTCGAGGACGACGGCCGGGGCGGGGCGAACGCGTCGGGCAGCGGCCTGTTCGGGCTGGCCAGGCGTGTGGCCGCGCTGGACGGGAGACTGGAGGTGCGCAGTCCGCCGGGCGGACCGACGCTGGTGACCGCGGAGCTGCCGTGCGCGTGATCCTGGCCGAGGACTCCATCCTGCTGCGGGAGGGCCTGGTGCGGCTGCTGGCGGAGGAGGGGCACGAGGTGCTCGCCGCCGTCGGCGACGCGGAGCGGCTGTTGCAGGCCGTCGCCGCGGCCCCGCCGGACGTCGTGGTCGCCGACGTCCGGATGCCGCCCACGCACACGGACGAGGGGCTGCGCGCGGCCCTGGAGATCCGCCGCAGCCGGCCCGAGGTGGGGGTGCTGGTGCTCTCGCAGTACGTGGAGAAGCGGTATGCGACGGAGCTGCTCACGGGTGAGTCGGAAGGGGTGGGCTATCTGCTGAAGGACCGGGTCGTCCAGGTCGACGAGTTCCTCGACGCGCTGGAGCGGGTGGCCGCCGGGCGGGCCGCCTTCGACCCGGAGGTCGTCCGGCAGTTGCTCGGCCGCACCACCCATGCCGACCCGCTGGCCCGGCTCAGCGCGCGGGAGCGCTCGGTGCTGGCCGAGATGGCGCAGGGGCACACCAACGCGGCCATCGCCCGCCGGCTGCACATCTCGCAGAGCGCGGTGGAGAAGCACACCAACGCGATCTTCGACAAGCTCGAGCTGGCGGGCGGAGGTGAGGGCTACTCGCGCAGAGTGCTGGCGGTGCTCCGCTACCTGGGCAGCTGACGGCCGGGCGGCGCGGTGTCAGCCGCAGCAGCCCCCGCCGCAGCAACCGCCGCCTCCGCCGCCCGCGCGGGGCGCCGGGGCCGCCGCGGAGGCGGTGCCACCGACCGCGACCGTGGAGAGGAGCTTGACCGTGTCGTCGTGACCCGCCGGGCAGGCCGCGGGGGCGGAGGACTCCGCCATCGGACGGCTCAGTTCGAACGTGTCGCCGCAGGTGCGGCAGCGGAATTCGTAGCGAGGCATGGGCACAGGTTAACCGGACCGGCGGGAGGGGGCCCGGTCAGTTGGCGCCGGCGCCGCGCTCCTCGCGGATCTGGGACACCACGCGGCTCACGGTCTCCCGGACCGCCTCGGTCTCGGTGAGGAAGTGCCAGTAGTCGGGGTGGCGGCCCTCCAGCCCGGCGATCGCGCGCTCCAGCCGGGCCACGGCGTCGTCGAGGGGACGGGCGTGACGCGGATCGGGGGTGTTGCGGCCGGCCATGGCGAGCCGCTGGGCGTCCCGGACGGCGAACCGGGTGCGTTCGATCTCCTGCTCGGGATCCTTCTGCACGGCGTTCAGCCGGCGCAGGCGGTCCCCGGCGGCGGACACGGCCTCGTCGGTGGTGTTCAGCAGGGCCCGTGCGGTGGACAGCAGGGAGGTGGCGTCGGCCCAGCGCTGGTCGTCGCGGGCGGTGCGGGCCTCGGCGAGGCGGGACTCCGCCTGCCGGACGTTCCGCTCGGCCAGCTCGGGCACGCCCTGGAGGTCCTGCCAGCAGGCGACGGTGAAGCGCCTGCGCAGTTCGCTCAGGATGGGTTCGACCTGCTCGGAGCGGGTGGTGAGGGCCTGGGCGCGGGTGCGCAGGGAGACCAGCCGGCGGTCGATCTCGGCGGCCCGTTCCGGCAGCCGCTCGGCCTCCACGCGGATCGCCTCGGCCTCGCGGGTGACACGGGCCGCCCGGTCCAGGGTGCCGGGCACGCCGTGCTGCCCGGCGCCCTGGTTCAGCTTGGTCAGCTCGGGGGAGAGGGCGGCCAGCCGGGCGGCGAGGTCGTCGGCCTTCAGCCCCGAGCCGCGGGCGGAGTCGAGGGCCTGGGAGGCGGCGAGCAGCGCCTGCCGGGCGCGTTCGACGGCGGGCGCGAGCCGGGCCAGCTGGGTCTCGGCCTTGCCGAGCAGCGGTCCGAGCCCGTCGGCGAACCGGTCCAGGTCCTGCTTGACCCGCTCCAGTTCGTCCTTGGCGGCGGTCAGGTCGGCGCGGGCCCGGGAGGCCGTCGAGGCGTCCAGGTCGTCGTGGTCGAGGTCGTGGGCGTCGACGGCGCTGATGTAGCGGTGGCTGGCCTCGTCGATGCGCCGGCCCAGCTCCGCGAAGTCGTCGACGGCGCGGCGGGCCGCGGGGGAGTCGTCGACGGCGGTGATCGTCTCGATGGAGATCCGCAGGTCGCGCTGGGCGGTGTCGAGTTCGTAGAAGGCGGCGGCCGCGGCGTCCTTGGCGGCCTGCGCCTCGGCACGCTGGCTCTCCGCGCGCCCGCCGAACCAGCGCCGGGTGCCGCCCCCGGCGAACGCGGCGGGCAGCAGCAGCGCCGCGACCAGCGGCAGGGCGGCCAGGGCGAGCGTGTCACGCAGGGGTCCGGGGGCGCGGCGGGCACGCCCTCCCGCCGGCACGGGGAACAGTGCGCGGCGCAGGCGAGGCACGCGCGGATCCGACGGCGAGTACGGCTGTGCTGGTGTCGCCGTCACATCCCTCTCCCGTACTGTCGTTCGCCCTGCCCGTTGTCATTCTCCCACCGGTACAGGACGAACACACGGGCCCGTCAGTTCGCCGTGCGGACGGTGAGTTTGCCGTCGCCGGTGCGCGCGGTCACCACATGGGAGCTGGAGTCGTCGCGGGGGACGGTCACGTCCTCGGCGCCGTCACCGGTGGAGGTGTCCAGCCGGTAGCTGCCGCGCGGCAGGTCGATGGTCGTCGAACCGTCGCCGCTGCGGGACTCCACCCGGTCCGGCGCGGCGCTGAGGACGAGGTGCACGGAGCCGTCGCCGCTCTGGGCGCGCACGGTGCGGGAGGAGACCTCGGCGCGCACCGATCCGTCGCCGCTGCGCAGCTCCAGCGGCCCGCTGGTGTCCGTGATGCGGACCGAGCCGTCCTTTGTGCGGACGGCCAGCGCGTCGCGGAAGCCGCCGGCCCGGACGCTGCCGTCGTCGCTCTGCACGGTGACGGCGACGCCGCGCGGCACCACGATGCGGTGCTTGGTGGAGCAGTCGGCGACGATGCCCGAGCAGTTCTCGCGCAGCACCAGCCGGTCGCCGTCCATGGACCAGGTGACCTCGGGGTCCGAGCCGATGGCGACGGTCCCCTGGAACCAGCGGCTGACCGCGATCTCGCCCGCCGGCTGCTCGTCCGAGGCGACGATCTCCAGGGCGGAGTCGTCGGAGTCGACGGTGAGGCTCGCGCCGGGCAGGTCGAAGGCGCGGTGCTCGGGCTCGTCGTCGTCGGCCGCCGACGCCCCGCACGCGCTCAGCGCCGCGCCGAGCACCACGGCGGCCCCGGCGAGCGCGAGGGCGCGCGCCCGTACGGGACGGGACGTGCGGGTGGGTGAGGCGGTGCGGGCGGTGGCGGTCATGACGGGCTCCCCCTGGAGGTACGGCTGACGGACGGACGGCCGCGCGGTACGGCGGCGTCGGACGTCTTCGACCGTACGGAGACGGGGGCCGGGAGGGGATCCGGCCGACCGGCGGATCCGGGGTGGGGATATCCCCCGTGCCGGGGCGTACGGGGTTTGCGGGACCGTGACCCCGGCCATGTAGTCTGTCCACTCGACCCGGGCGGTGCGCGCGGGTCGGGGGTGCGTAGCTCAGGGGTAGAGCGCCTGCCTTACAAGCAGGATGTCGGCGGTTCGAAACCGTCCGCGCCCACACACGACAGGGCCCCCGGAGCTTGCTCCGGGGGCCCTGTGCCGTCTGGAGCTGCTACGGCGACGCCTCCTCGTCCGTGCCCTCTTGGGCGTGCTTCAGGGCGGAGCGCGCCTGCACGCGGTCGGAGCCGGTCAGTTCGGACCAGTAGCGGTGCGTGCTGACGAACACCGCGAGCTCGTGCTCACGGCGCCGGAGCTTCTCGACCTCGGCCTGCTCGTCCTCGGTCCAGCCGGGCGAGGCGGGGCGCTCGACCTTGCGCCAGCCGTTGTCGTCGCTGAACCCGTCGAGGGGTTCGACCGACCAGGGGAGCCGCTTCAGCAGGGCCGACAGCTCGGCCCGGACCTGATGCAGTTCCTCCTGACCGGCGAGGAGGTCACTCGGAAAGTCATAGGTCGCAGCCACGGCACAATGATACGCCTGTTCGAATTTGGGTGGCGAGGTGTTCCGGGGTCTCCGGGGCGGTGTTCACTCCTTCGTGGCCCTGGGTGGCGCAAGGCGCGAGACTGGGGTCATGTGCCGGAGTATCAAGACCCTGCGTCCGCCCGCGCTCCCCGAGGAAGCCACGGAGGAGGACATCCGGGCTGCGGCCCTTCAGTACGTACGGAAGGTGTCCGGCTTCCGGGCGCCGGCCGCCCACAACCGCGAGGTGTTCGACCACGCGGTCGACGCGATCGCCGCGGCCACGGCGGAGCTCCTGGAGAACCTGGAGGTCCGAGGCGCCCCGGCCCGCCAACCGGCAAGCTGAACGACGCCCTTCGGCCACCGGACGGCCCTCGCCCCGGCTGTCGGCCGGCTCGTCGGGCCCGCGGGCCGGGCGGCGTTCCCGGCCGACGAGCCGTCGTCACCCCGGGCGCCCGGCGGTGAAGCCCCGCCCCCCGGGGCCTACCCCGCCTCCGAAGGCTGCGGCTTGCGCATCAGGTACCCCGCCCCCGCCCCCGCCGCGAACAGCGCGCCGACCGAGACCGCCGCCGCCAGCCATGTCGCGCCGAGCCACTGGCCGCCGAAGTAGCCGAGGGCGACGCTGTAGCCGGCCCAGGTGAGGCCTGCCAGGGCGGACCAGGGGAGGAAGTCGCGGGCGCGGTGGCGGGCGGCGCCGGCGCCGAGGGAGACCACGGAGCGGCCGGCCGGCGCGAACCGGGCGAGGACGACGAGGCCGCCGCCGCCCCGGGCCAGCGCCGCGCCGAGACGTTCCTGCGCGCCCCGCAGCCGGCGCGAGCGGGCGAGGGCCCGGTCCAGACGGGCCCCGCCGCGCCAGGCGAGGCGGTAGGCGACGAGGTCGCCGAGGACGGAGGCGGTCGCGGCGCAGAGCGTCAGCACCAGGATGTCGGGCACGTAGGCGGCGGTGCTCGCGGCCGCCGCGGTGGCCGCGGTGATCACCAGCACCCCGCTGGGCAGCACCGGGAGGAACACGTCGAGCAGGACCGACAGGGCCACCACCGCGTAGATCCACGGGCTGCCGACCAGCGACCCGACACTCTCCACTCGCACTCCCCGTACGCCCCCGTGGGCCCGTGCTGCCGCGCTGTCGCGGTGGAGGCGGCAGGAGTGGCAGGAGAGGCCGATGACAGCCATACAGCGTACGCCCGGTAAGTGACAGAAGGGTCACGGGGGGTTCATGTGTCCGGCAGCCCCTGTACGCCGGACGTTCCTCCGAAGACGCCGAGGCGCCCCCCGCGGGTGTGCGGGGGGCGCCCGGTGCGACTCGGAGTTCCGTCGGGGAGGCGGGTGCCGTGGGGAGGCGTCGGCGGTCGTGCGGGTGGTGAGGTGGGACCGTGCGGTCAGGCGGCCACGGGGGTCTGTTCCGCCGGCCGGCCCTCGCGCGCCGAGGCGCGCCTGGCGAGCAGGCGGTCCAGGCCGAAGGCGCCGGAACCGGTGAAGATCAGCAGGAACATGACCCAGCAGTACATGGCCGCGCTCTCGCCGTGGTTCTCGATGGGCCACAGGGCCTCGGGCTGGTGCACCTTGAAGTACGCGTACGCCATCGCGCCGGACGATATGAAGGCGGCGGCCCGGGTGGCGAGACCGAGCAGCACGAGCGAGCCGCCGACGAGTTCGATGACCGCGGCGTACCAGCCCGGCCAGACGCCGGTCTCGACGGTGCCGCCGGTGCCGTCCGTGCCGCCGAACAGGCCGAGCAGGGAAACGGCGCCGTGACAGGCGAAGAGCAGGCCGACGACCATGCGGAACAGGCCCAGGACATAGGGCTGGGCGCTGGTGAGGCGTCCGTTCATGGGGGGTCTCCTTCGGTCGGGCCGGCCCGGATGAGGCCGGTCCAGGGGGCGGAACCGAGTCGGAGACCCACGCTAGGTGCGCCTAAATCTTGCTTGCAAGTTCAACATTTGGCCACGGCTTCAGCCCCTTTTGACCCCCTCCCACGGGCTCGGGCCGCACGTCACCGCGCACGCCGCAGGGCCCTCTTGATCACCCGGATGACCGGAACCGCCCCTCGCCGCACAGCTCACGCACAGGGCACCACCCGCACTCCTCGGCGGCTCGAGCGCCGCCCCGTCACGAGCTCAGGTGCCGCTCCATCACGCGCCGCAGCCGCACCCCGCCCCGCTCCTCCCGGGCGTGCTCCAGCCGCAGCACCGACGAACGCCCGCGGATGGCCAGCGTCATGAGCTGGTTGCCGAACCACGGCCCGCCCGTCCTGCGCCAGCCGACCGGCGGCTGCCCGAGACCGCCGTGCCGCCGGAACGCCCGGCCCAGCGACCGGGCGGCCGAGCTCCAACCGAACCGGAAGCCCACCCGCATCGAGGCGGGAATCGAGTTGTGCACCGGGGAGCAGGTCAGCTGCACCACCCGCGCCTCGGGTTCCGCCCGCCCCGGCCAGCTCGGCTCGGCGACATAGGCGTGATGGACGTCCCCGGACAGCACGCACACCGTGGCGGGCGCGTCCGGGCCGCTGCCCGCGTCGGCGAGCACCTCCGCCAGCTCGGCGAACGAGTCCGGGAACGCCGACCAGTGCTCCAGGTCCGCCGCGCGCCGCAGCTTCTCCCCGAGCCGCGCCCAGCGGGGGCCCTTGTCGCCCCGGCACAGCACGGAGCTCCACTCCTCGACGTCGTGGACGAGGTGGGGCAGCAGCCAGGGCAGGGAGGTGCCGACGAGCAGATGGTCGTAGGAGCCGCGGTCGTCGAACACCTCGGCGCGCAGCCAGTCGGCCTCCTCCCGGTCGACCATCGAGCGCCGCCCCTCCTCCAGCACCCGGGCCGCGCGGCTGTCCACCATGACCAGCCGCACCCGGCCGAAGTCGCGCCGGTAGCTCCAGCGCACGGCCGTCGCGTCGGCCTCCGCCCGGGCGGCCAGGTCCCGCAGCGCGCCGGTGCCGTCGGAGGTGTCGCGTACGGCCGCGTAGACCGGGTCGGCCTCGACGTCGGCGGGGGAGAGGTTGCCCAGGTGCTGGTACACCCAGTACGACATCAGCCCGCTGAGCACCCGCTCCCGCCACCACGAGGTGGCGCGCATGTCCTCGACCCAGGAGGCGGAGGTGTTCCAGTCGTCGATGACGTCGTGGTCGTCGAAGATCATGCAGGTGGGAACGGTGGACAGCAGCCAGCGCACCTGCGGGTCGAGCCAGGACTCGTAATAGAGGTGGGTGTACTCCTCGTAGTCCGCCACCTGGCTGCCCGGCGGCTCGCTCAGGTCGCGGCGCGCGGACAGCCACTCCTTCGTCGCGTCGGAGGTCTCGTCGGCGTACACCTGGTCGCCGAGGAGCAGCAGGACGTCGGGGCGTTCGCCCTCGGGGTCGGCGGCGATGCGCTTGGCGAGGGCGTCCAGCGCGTCCGGCCCCACCGGGTCGGGCTCCCCGGTGGGCGGGGAGGCCCAGCGGCAGGAGCCGAAGGAGATGCGCGCCCGGTCGTCGCCGGCCGGGGTGCGGATCACCGACGGCGGGAACGACGGGAACGGCTCCCGGGCGAGCGGCCACACCCGTTCGCCGTCCACATGGACCTCGTAGGGGGTGGCCGTGCCCGGGGTGAGGCCGGTGACCCGGACCAGCGCGTAGTGATGACCGCACACCTGGAAGGTGCCGGAGGTCCCGCCGGCGCCGTCCGGGCAGCGCACCTCCACGGTGCCCGGGCCGTCCGTCTCCGCCCAGACGGTCGCGGACGACCCGTCGACGTACCTCAGCAGCGGTCCGAGCCGCAGTCCGGCCATGGTGACCCCTTCCTCCGTCGCCTCGTACGGTACGCAGCGACGGAGGCCGCCGGGGAGATCGGCGCACCCGGCGGTCCGGTCCGTGCCGCGTCAGCAGTTGTTGAGGTACCCCTGCAGCGCGGACTTCTCGGCCGAGTCGACCGCCAGGTCGTAGTGGTACTTCACCTGGACCCACGCGCGGACGTAGGTGCAGCGGTAGGCCGTGCGGGACGGCATCCAGGTGGCGGGGTCCTGGTCGCCCTTGGCCTGGTTGACGTTGTCGGTGACGGCGAGGAGCTGCGGGCGGGTCAGGTCGTTGGCGAAGGCCTGGCGCTGGGAGGTGGTCCAGGAACCCGCGCCGGAGTCCCAGGCCTCGGCGAGCGGCACCAGGTGGTCGATGTCGACGTCGGAGGCGGCGGACCACGTGGCGCCGTCGTAAGGGGAGTACCAGCTGCCGCTGGTGGCGGCGCAGGCGGAGTCCGTGACGACGTTGGTGCCGTCGCGCTTGAGGATCGTCTCGCGGGTGTTGCAGCTGCCGCTGACGGTGATCCAGTGCGGGAACAGGTCGCGGCTGTAGCCGGTGCGGTTCTCGGTGCGCACGGGGAGGGTGGCGAGGTAGCTGCGGGCGGTGGCGGCGCTCACCGGGGTGGGGAGGGCGGCGGAGGCGGCCGGGGCGTTGAACAACCCGGCGGAGGCTATGAGTCCGGTGAGCGCCGCGGCTATGCTGAGCCGTCGACGCGCGTAGAACTTCGACATGCGAACTCCCTTGTGGGGTGCGGGCGTTGGCGTGCGTGCAGGGGAATGCTCGCGGCGCCGTGTTGCCGGGAGGCGAGGGTCCGGTAAGAAGTTAATGACGCGCTCATGACACGTCTATGGTTCGGGTGTGAAGTTTCCGCGCACAGCGGTGCGGGCGGTCCGGCCCGGCGGCCGTTTCCCAAGGTCCGCTCGGTGTCGCGTACGATGGACGGCGCAGAAGGGGAGTAGCCCTGTGCCGGACCGTCGACATACTGCTCAGCCCGCCTGAGCCGGCGCCCGGAGGCAGACCCGTGAGGGGTCTGCCGGCGAGACCTTCGGCAAGCAGTGCACGCCCGCGCCGTACGGTGCGGGCGCCGAGTGTGCTGCCGTGCCGAGGTGTCTTGCGCGCAAGGCTCATGACTCTCGGCGGGGCGGCCCCGACCGATTGAGGAACCGTTGATCAGCCTGACCGTGACGGCCGTCGTCTTCGGCGTCGTCTTCCTGGCCGAACTGCCCGACAAGACCGCGCTCGCCGGTCTCGTCCTCGGCACCCGCTACCGCGCCTCGTACGTCTTCGCCGGCGTCGCCGCCGCCTTCGCGGTGCACGTCGCGCTGGCCGTGGCGGCGGGCAGTGTGCTGACCCTGCTGCCGCAGCAGCTCGTCCACGCGCTCACGGGTGTGCTCTTCCTCGCGGGCGCGGCGATGCTGCTGCTCAAGAAGGACGAGGACGAGGAGGAGATCCGCAAGCCGGAGGACCAGTCCTTCTGGAAGGTCGCCGGGGCCGGGTTCATGCTCATCCTGGTCGCCGAGTTCGGCGACCTGACCCAGATCATGACGGCCAACCTCGCCGCCCGCTACGACGACCCGCTCTCCGTGGGCCTGGGCGCCGTGCTGGCGCTGTGGGCGGTGGCCGGTCTCGGCATCGTCGGCGGCAAGGCGCTGATGAAGCGGGTGCCGCTGAAGCTGATCACGCGGATCGCCGCGCTGCTCATGCTGGGCCTGGGCGTGTGGAGCCTGTGGGAGGCGGTCGCCGGGTGACGTGCGGCGGTCCCGCCGGTGAACACGCGGTGGAGGCGGTGGCGGGAAGCCGGGTTCGTTTTGTACCGTGGTTGAACAAAGTGGCTCCCGCCCGTTTCCCCTGACCGGCGGGCGGGGCCGCTCTGTCCCGCCCGGGATCCGCCTCCACGGTTCCCCGCCCCCGCCTTGGAGCAGCCGATGACGGCCACCACCACCGCCGTACTCCCCGCCCGTGCCCTCCTGCTCGACATGGACGGCACCCTCGTCAACTCCGACGCCTCGGTCGAGCGCATCTGGCGCCGCTGGGCCGAGCGCCACGGGCTGGACGGCGACGAGGTCATGAAGGTGGTGCACGGCCGGCAGGGCTACGCCTCCATGGCCCTGCTGCTGCCGGACCGGCCCATGGAGCAGAACTACGCCGAGAACGCCCGGCTGCTCGCGGAGGAGACCGCGGACACCGAGGGCGTCGTCGCGATACCGGGCGCCCGCGAGTTCCTCGCCTCTCTCGACGGGCTGCCGCACGCGCTCGTCACCTCCGCGGACGTCGCCCTGTCCACGGCGCGGATGGCCGCCGCCGGTCTCGAGCAGCCCGCGGTGCGGATCACCGCCGAGTCGGTCGGCGCGAGCAAGCCCGACCCCGAAGGCTTCCTGAAGGGCGCGGCGGAGCTGGGTGTCGACCCGGCCGACTGCGTGGTCTTCGAGGACTCCGGCGCGGGGATCGCCGCGGGGCGCGCCGCCGGTATGCGGGTGGTCGGCATCGGCCCGCGCGCGGGTTTCCACCAGCCGGACGTCGTCGTCCGCGACCTCACCCAGGTTCGGGTGGAGCGCACGCCGGCGGGGACGATCCTGCTGCACGTCTCCGCGTGAGGCCTGTCCGGCGGACCGCCCACCGAGGAGGGCGCCGACGCGGAGCGTCGGCGGCCGACGACGACGCGGCCGAGGCTTCGGCACGATCCGCCGGACCGGCCTCACCGGCGGCCTCGGGTGGCGCGGCCCGTCAGGACGCCCCGGTCTCCGACTCCAGGCGGGAGCGGGTCTGCGGACCGTACACGCCCAGCTCCTCGTCGATGCCCCGCGACCACTGGTAGTGGCGCACGGCCTCCTCCACCCGGTGGCTGTACCGGCCGTCCGCGTCGCCCTGGTACAGCCACACCTCGCGCAGGCGCTGCTGGAGCTCGACGACCTCCGGCCCACGGTCGCCGCGCCGCAGCACGGGCGCGGCGTCGACGGGCTCCTCCGGCTCCGGCGCCACGGCGGGCGCGGAGGACGCCCCGTCGGCCGACGGGGTCACCGACGGCTCGGCGGTCGCGGACGCGCTCGGCGCGGAACTGGACGCCGAGGGCGACGGCGACCCGGACGCGCTCGCGCTCGCGGACGGGGACTGTGAGGCGGACGCGGACGCGCCGGGAGAGGCGGACGGGGCCTCGGACGACGGCTGCGCCGAGGACGCCTCCGATGCCGCGTCCGGCACGCTCGCCCTGACGTCGTCCGGCGCGGCGGTGTTCCGCGACGGCGTCTCGTACGAGAACAGCCCGCTCGCCCAGCCCGCGGCGCCCAGCACGGCCACGACGGCGCCGGACGCCGCGATGAGCGCTCCGCGCCGGCGGCGGTTGCGGGGTGCGGCGGCCTCGGGGCGAGGGACCGCCGCCCCCGCGGACACCGTGCGAAGGGGGCGCGTGGCGTCGTCGAAGAGACCCAGATCGTCGGCGTTCGGCGGCGCGGTGCCGGGGGCGAGGGGGGTGGGGAGGACGGACGTGCGGTCCTCGCGGGAGGGGGTGCCGGGGGCAGCGCCCTCGGGACGGACGGCGCGCAGCGCCACGGTGGCGTCGGGTGACTCCGGGACGCCGCCGTCGACGGACTCCCGCGGCCCGCCGGGCGCCGCGTCGGCGGGGTTGTCCGTGTGCCCGGCCTGTTCGCGGGGCGCCGTTGCGGTGTCCGCGGGGCCTCCGGCGTGGGGTGCGGCCGGCGCCGGGCCGCGTGTCGCCTTGTCGGGCTTCGCGGCGTCCGGGCCGATGGCCTTCAAGGTCATCGTGGCGTCGGACGCGTCCCGTTCCCCGTGACCCGCCCGCGTCGCCGTCGTCCGCCGGTCCTCGGGCGCGGGCGTCCCGTCGTGGGCCGCCGGGCCTCCCGCGGGCGCGGAGGGGTCAGCGGCACCGGGGTGCGCCCCGGTGCCACCGGCCGCGCCCGGCGACGCATCTCCCTGCGCCGTCGTCCGAGGCGTCCCCGGCGCCGGGGGCGTTCCCTTCGTTGCCTCCGGCAACCCGTCCGGGCTAGTGCCGTTCAGGTCGACGTACGGGCGTATCCGCAGGGGATCGAAGTCCTCCGCGGCCGCCGCCTCGGCCGTGCGGGCGTCGCGAAGGGCGTCGGCCGTGCGGCGGGTGCAGGCGCACGACGGCGTGTGGTCGGCGTGCCTGGGCGCACCGCATTCCGGGCACGGGTGCCCGTTCGGCTGGTCCACGTGTCGTCCCTCCCCTCGCGAACTCCAGAGATTATGCAGATCTTCTTCACACCCTTGTTCGCGCGCCCCCGGAATGCGGAGTTCCGCCCGGACTCGACAGGCCATAACCGGTCACACCGATCACGATGGAGGGTGTCACGAGAACCTCTGGAGGTCCGCATGGCCGGGGACGCGCACCGTTCGGCGTCGGAAACGGGACCTACGCGGCCCGCACCCCCGGACGGTACGGCGGCTTCGGGGGGACCCGGCACGGAGCAGGTGTCGGGCAGCGTGGCGCTGTCGATCGGCGCGCTGCTGCTGGGCCTGCTGCTGGCCGCCCTCGACCAGACCATCGTCTCCACCGCGCTGCCGACCATCGTCAGCGAACTGGGCGGCCTGGAGCACCTGTCCTGGGTGGTCACCGCGTATCTGCTGGCGTCCACGGCCGCGACCCCCCTGTGGGGCAAGCTCGGCGACCAGTACGGCCGCAAACGCCTCTTCCAGACCGCCATCGTCATCTTCCTCGTCGGCTCCGCCCTGTGCGGGGCCGCGCAGGACATGCCCCAGCTGATCGGCTTCCGCGCGCTGCAGGGACTCGGCGGCGGCGGGCTGATCGTGCTGTCGATGGCGATCGTCGGCGACCTGGTGCCGCCCCGGGAACGCGGCCGTTACCAGGGCCTGTTCGGGGCGGTGTTCGGCGCGACGAGCGTGCTCGGGCCGCTGCTCGGCGGGCTCTTCACCCAACACCTGAGCTGGCGCTGGGTGTTCTACGTCAACGTGCCCGTCGGGATCGTCGCGCTCGTCGTCATCGCCACCGTGCTGCACATCCCCCGCCGGTCGACCAAGCACGTCATCGACTACCTGGGCACCCTGCTCATCGCCTCCGTCGCCACCTGCCTGGTGCTGGTCGCCTCCCTCGGCGGCAACACCTGGCCCTGGGCGTCGTGGCAGATCATCGGGCTCGCGGTGCTGGGCGGCGTGCTGATCGTCGCGTTCGTCGCGGTGGAGCGCCGGGCCGCCGAACCGGTGCTGCCGCTGAAGCTGTTCCGCGTGCGGACCTTCACCCTGTCCGCCGTGATCAGCTTCATCGTCGGGTTCGCGATGTTCGGCGCGCTGACCTATCTGCCGACCTTCCTCCAGGTGGTGCACGGGATCAGCCCGACCCTGTCCGGGGTGCACATGCTGCCGATGGTGGCCGGCATGCTGCTGTCCTCCACCGGCTCCGGGCAGATCGTGAGCCGCACCGGACGCTGGAAGGTGTTCCCGATCGCGGGCACCGCCGTCACCGCCGTCGGACTGCTGCTGCTCCATCAGCTCGACGCGCAGAGCTCGACGGCGGTGATGAGCGCCTTCTTCTTCGTCTTCGGCCTGGGACTCGGTCTGGTCATGCAGGTCCTGGTGCTGATCGTGCAGAACGCCGTCCCCTACGAGGACCTCGGCGTCGCCACGTCCGGGGCGACCTTCTTCCGGTCCATCGGCGCCTCGTTCGGCGTCGCCGTGTTCGGCGCGATCTTCGCCGGCCGGCTCGGCGACCAACTCAGCGCCGCCTTCCGCGGCGTGGACCTGCCGCTCGGCGTCTCGCCCGAGACGCTGGAGGCCGACCCGCGCGGCATCGGCGCCCTGCCGCCTCCTCTGCGCCCCGCCGCGCTCGACGCCTACTCCACCGCCATCACCGACGTCTTCCTGTACGCCGTGCCGGTGGCGCTGCTGGGCTTCGCGCTGGCCTGGTTCCTCAAGGAGGACCCACTGCGCGCCTCGGTCACCGCGCCCGACGCCTCCGAGACGCTCGCCCCCAACCCGGTGGAACGCTCCTCGCACGACGAGGTGTGCCGCGCCCTGTCGGTGCTCGGCACCCGCGAGGGGCGCCGGGAGATCTACCGGAAGATCACCGACCGCGCGGGCTACGACCTGCTGCCCGCGTCCAGCTGGCTGCTGCTGCGCATCCGCCGCCACGGCTCGGTGGAGCCGGCCCGGCTCGCCGAACGCAACCCCGTCCCGCTGGACGTCGTCCTGGAGGCCACCCGGCAGGTCGAGAGCCGGCACCTCGCCGTGCGCCGGGGCGTCGACCTGGTGCTCACCGACGAGGGCCGCGAGGTCGGCGAACGGCTGGCACGGGCGCGGGAGGAGTCCCTGGCCGAGCTGCTGGGCGACTGGTGGGGGCCGGACCGGCCGACCGACCTGGTGCAGCTCGTGCACGACCTCAACGACGAGCTGTGCGGCTCCCGCGACGAACGCCCCCAGGGCGCCCGCGCGGTCGCCCCGGCGCGCTGAGACACGCGGACCGGCCTCAGACGAGCTGTTTGGCGAACCAGTGCTCCGCGTACGGGTCGTCGTTGTGCCGCTCGGTCTCGGCGTACCCGAGGCGGGCGTACAGGGTGCGCGCCTCGACCAGGTCGCTTCGGGTGTCCAGGATCATCCGGCGGGCACCGCGCTCCCGCGCCGCCTCCTCCGCGGCGCGCACCAGCAGCGCCGCTCCGCCCCGGCCGCGCATCCCCTCGTACAGGAACACCCGGGTCAGCTCGGCGGCCGTGCCCTGCGGTGACAGGCGGATCCCGGCGCTGCCCGCCGGCTCGCCCCCGTACCGCGCGACCAGCAACAGCCCGCGCGGCGGCGCGAGGTCGGCGCCCGACTGCGCGGCGATCTCCCGTTCCAGCTCGTCCGGGTCGGTCCGGCGCCCCTCGTGCAGCAGGTACCAGCGGTCGCTGACCTCCGTGTAGTACGCCCGCCACAGCGCGAGGGCGGTGGGCGAGTCGGGGGGTTCCGGGGCGACGGTCCAGGTCATGGCCGCATTCTGTGCCCCCGACCGGCGCCGGGCGCAAGCCAATTGGGCGCCGGCGGCGGTCGCGGCGTCTGTGCCGCGCAGTTTGTGCGCGGTGCAACGGGCAACCCGTTGGGCGAACCGGCTCGCGAGGAGTGCCGGTTGGGACGAGAACCCCGGAAGGCATTCATGTCCACTGGCCTGATCATTGCGTTGATCGTGATTGTCGCGGTCGTTGTCGCCGTCGCGGCCGTCCTGACCCTGCGCGCACGCGGCCCGCGACACGGCGCGAGCCTCAAGCGGCGCTTCGGACCCGAGTACGAGCGTGCCGTCGCCCGGCACGACGGGGACACCAAGGCCGCCGAGCGGGAGCTGTCCGAGCGCGTGGAGCGCCACGGCTCCCTTCAGGTGCGGCCGCTGGAGCCGGCCGAGCGCGAGCGCTACGAGGCGCGCTGGACGGCCGCCCAGGAGCGGTTCGTCGACGCACCGCGTGAGGCGGTCGCCGAGGCCGACCGCCTGATCGCCGAACTCGCCGGCACGCGGGGCTTCCCCGCCGGCGGCCAGTACGAGGAGCAGGTCGCGGCGCTGTCCGTGCACCACGCCCACCACGTCGAGGGCTACCGCCGCGTCCACCGCGTCGCGCAGGCCCACCCGGACGGCGCGCACGACGGCGCCGCCGGCACGGAGGAGATGCGCGAGGCGATGGTCGAGGCGCGGGCGCTGTTCGAGGAACTGGTCCGGCCGTCGCGCCACGACGGCGGACACCGTGGCGTCGCAGGCGCGCGTACGGCCGCCCCCGCCACCCGTCGCGACGGTCACCGCACCCCGTCGCTGCTGCACCGCCGCCAGGCGAAGGAGAGCTGATCGTCATGCCCGAGGCACCCCGTCGCACCACCCAGGACACCTGGATCCCGAACGGCCCGAACGGCCCGGACGCCCCGGCGCCCGGCCCCGCCTCCGCGGACCCCGGTCACGAGGCGGCCCCGCTCGGCCGCAAGGCGGAGGCCGGCCGCAGGGCGGAGCCCTCCGCCGGCCGTGGGGGCGCGGACTCCACGGCCGGCTTCGGGGAGAGGGACGCCGGCGGCACACAGGCGGCCTCCGCCGTCGGAGGCACGGGCGCCGCGCGCGGCTCCGGCAGCGGCTCCGCCGGCACGGAGAGCCCGCTGGTCGCGGCGCACCCGCAGACCGGCGACCGCACCTCCGCCGGTACGCCCGGCACGGCCGACCGCACCTCCGTACCCGGCCCGGACGGCACCGGCGCCCACACGCCCGGCACGGACGCCCACGGCACCGGCACTCACGCCCACGGCGCCGGCGGCCACGCCACCGCACCCGGCCCGGACGGGACGTCCGGACCCCGCGACTCCCGTCTCCTCGCCGACGACACCTGTGACCGTCTCTCCGCGCAGCTGCGGCAGGCCGTCGCCGGGTTCGTGGACCGGCCGCGGGATGCCGTCGAGGAGGCCGACCTCGTCCTGCACGAGGTCATCGAGCGGCTCAACGACGCCCTCACCGAGCGCCGCCACACCCTCACACAGCACTGGAAGACGCCCGCTTCCGGCGACCCGAAGAAGGGCGACGCCGCCCCGGCCGCCGACACCGAGCAACTGCGGCTCGCGCTGCGGGACTACCGCGAACTCGCGGAGCGCCTGCTAGGTGTCTGAGCCGCGCCGCCCGCCCGTTCCGCCCCGTCCGTCCGACGCCGCCCGGCGCTCCCGCCACCGGCGTACGACGTCCTCGACGTCGTACGGCTTCTTGCCCAGCGGGGGGCCGGGCGGCGGCTTGAACATCATGTCGCTGATCTTCGCGTTGATCTCCGCGAGGATCTTCCGCACGATCCGCTCGGAGGGGGCCGCGAGGGCCGCCTCCAGCGCGTCCTCGGCCTCCTTGCGCAGGGCCAGCGTCGGCGGCAGCACCGACATGCCCTCGCGGGCCATCTTCCGCTTGACCCACCACAGTTCGTCGTAGGTGCTCTCGACCTCGGGCGGCAGCGGCCGGCCGGCGCCCTCGAGCCGCTCGAACTCCCCGCGCGCGTCGGCGTCGTGGATCTGCTTGTCGACCCAGCTCTCGAAGTCGACGCCCGGTGGCTTCCGCTCGGTCATGACCCCATTGTGCCGGACGCGGTACGGCCGGGCGTTTTATCATCTGGCGGCGGGCAGCCGATCCGGCCGCCCCGGCCCCAGGACCTCTCAGGAGGAGCGCACGTGCTCGAACTCACCATGGCCGCGGTGTCAGCGGCGGAATCGGGCGCCACGGCCGGGATGCTGATGGCCGACGCGCCCAGCGAGCCGGGCACCGTGCTGCGGGTGGGGCGGGACACGTCCGTGTGCCGGCTGGCGACGCCGGACGACTGGCTGTTCGTGTCCCGGGTGCACCTGGAGTTCCAGTGCGCGCAGGACGGCAGCTGGCAGCTGACCTGGCTGCGCGGCTCGCTGCCCGAGCCGTCCTCGGAGGTGCGGCTGACCGTCGGGGAGCACGCCCGGCCGGTCCCGTACGGCGGGACCGTGCCGCTGCCCCGGGGCGGCAGCGGCGAGGTCGTGATCCTGGACCGCACCGCCCCGCGCAGCGTCAACGTGGGCTTCTACCACGAGGTGTGAGCCCGTCGGGACCTTCCGGGCTCAGGACACCACGCGCGCCAGCGCGAACCCGTCGTGGCCCTTGGCCCCGACCGTCTGGACCGCCGTGGCGTCGAGCCGCGGATGGGTGCCGAACATCTCCAGGGCGGCCCGGGTGCCCACCACGTCCGGGTCGGTGTTGTCCGGGTCGGCGACCCGGCCGCCGCGCACCACGTTGTCGAGGACGATCAGGCTGCCCGCGGCCGTCAGGCGCAGCGCCCACTCGACGTAGTGCGCGTTGTTCGCCTTGTCTGCGTCGATGAACACCAGGTCGAACGGCGGCGGCTGCTCGTCCGCGAGCTTCGGCAGCGACTCCAGCGCCGGGCCGACGCGCACCTCCACCTGTTCGGCGAGACCGGCGCGGGCGATGTTGCGGAGCGCGACCTCGGCGTGCCTGGGGTCGTACTCCAGGGTGACCAGCCGCCCGTCGGCGGGCAGCGCGCGGCCCAGCCAGATGGTGCTGTAGCCGCCGAGCGTGCCGATCTCCAGGACGCGCCGCGCGCCCTGCAGCCGGGCGAGGAGCCGCAGCAGCTTGCCCTGGAGGGGTGAGACGGCGATGGGCGGAAGGCCGGCGGCGTCGCTCTCGCGCAGTGCCGCCGCCAGGGCCTCGTCCGGGTCGTCGTCCAGCAGCCGCCCGGTGAAGTAGTCGTCCACCGCGTTCCAGAGCCGCGCCTCGCTCATACAGGGTGCCTTCCGTCGCGCCGGCCGGACCCGCCCGGCCGGACCGGCTGTCGAAGATACGGGGCGCGGTGGCGGGCCGTCAGACCTTTTCCGGGTGTGTCCCGGGCTCGAGCGACGGGGGCGAGCCGGGCAGCGGGCGGCCCGCCGACTCGGCCATGCGCCAGACCGCGAACCCGCCGACCACGGCGGCCGCCATCATGTAGTAGGCGGGCATCATCACGTCGCCGGTCGCGCCGATCAGCGCGGTGACCACCAGCGGGGTCGTGCCGCCGAACAGGGACACCGAGACGTTGAAGCCGATCGACAGCGAGCCGTAGCGGACCCGGGTGGGGAACAGCGCGGGCAGCGCGGACGGCATCGCGGCCGTGAAGCAGACCAGCAGCAGGCCGAGCGCGCCCAGGCCGGCGGCGACCGCGAGCAGCCCGCCGTCGCGGATCAGCAGCAGCGCGGGAACGGACAGCGCGAGGAAGCCCGCGCAGCCGGCCGCCATCACCGGGCGGCGGCCGACCCGGTCGGTCAGCGCGCCGACGAACGGCTGCACGGCCATCATCAGCACCATCACGCCGAGGACGACGACCAGGCCGTGCGTGGCGTCGTAGCCCAGCTCGCTGGTGAGGTAGCTCGGCATGTACGACAGCAGCATGTAGTCGGTGACGTTGAAGACCAGCACCAGGCCCACGCACAGCAGCAGCGCGCGCCACTGGCCCGTGACCATCTCACGCAGCGGCACCTTGGGGCGCTCGGTCTCGGCCTTGGCGACCTCGGCCGCGAAGGCGGGGGTCTCCTCCAGCCGCATGCGCAGGTAGAGGCCGATGATGCCCATCGGGCCCGCGATCAGGAACGGGACGCGCCAGCCCCAGGAGAGCAGGTCGTCGGTGGACAGCAGGGCCGTCATCAGGGTGACCAGGCCCGCGCCGCCGATGTATCCGGCGAGCGTGCCGAACTCCAGCCAGCTGCCGAGGAAGCCGCGCCGCTTGTCGGGGGCGTACTCGGCGATGAAGGTGGAGGCGCCGGCGTACTCGCCGCCGGTGGAGAAGCCCTGCACCAGGCGGGCGGCCAGCAGCAGGATCGGGGCGCCCACGCCGATCGCGGCGTAGGACGGGATCAGGCCGATGGCGAAGGTGCCCGCGGCCATCATGATCATCGTGAGGGCGAGGACCTTCTGCCGGCCCACGCGGTCGCCGAGCGGGCCGAAGACCATGCCGCCGAGCGGGCGGACCAGGAAGGCCGCGGCGAAGGCGCCGAACGTGGACAGCAGCTGGGCGGTGGCGTTCCCCGTGGGGAAGAAGACCTTGCCGAGGGTGACGGCGATGTAGCTGTAGACACCGAAGTCGAACCATTCCATGGCGTTGCCGAGCGCGGCCGCCTTGACGGCGCGCCTGACCAGCGCGGGGTCGGTGACCGTCGGGGAACCGGCGGAGAGGTCGGGTGCCTGTGCCGCACCGGGCCGGGGAGAGCCGGCGGGACCGGGGGCGACGGAGTGATGGGCGACCTGAGCAGTCGACAAGACTTCGCTCGCCTGCCTTTCGTCGGGAACAGGGACGGGTCCGCGCGGCGGCACTGTCGGGCGGGCCGAAGCCAGCGACGATAGGCGGCGTTTCCCCCGTTACGTACGGTACGAAGATCGATGCATACTGCACGGAAATGTGCCGTGTGCAGGCACTCCTCCGCCCCGGCGATCTCCGCCGTGGGTGGCCGGTTGTGATCCTTCTCGCGTCGCCCCGAGGCAACCGCATCCCGTGCGGACTATCGTCATCCGGACAAAAGAGAGAGGGCCGTCAGGTGAAGCGGCGGTGTCCGGCGTCCTTGTCGAGGGGTGTGCGCCCTGCGGGCCGCGCACGGCACCACCCCCGCACGGGACGCGCGGGGCGACAACGGGGCGGGAGGCCGACGAGGCGTGGCGAATGCGGAACACAGTGGGCGAGCGGCCGAGGCGTTCGGCGCGACGGCCGTGGGCGGCACCCGGGCGCGGCTGCGGGCGGCGCGCCTCGGACTGTGGCTGCTCGCAGCCGTCCTCGCGGTGCGCCAGGTCGCCCTCGTCCTCACCACCCCGAGCGGTGAACGCCTGACCGACCTGGAGACCTGGGTGGGCCCCGACGGCGTGCTGCACGTCAGCGGCTCCCTCTACGACTCCACCGAGTTCACCGGCACACCGTTCGGCGGGCTGGTCCTCAAACCGCTCACCAGATCCGCCGAGCAGACCCTCGGCTGGGGCTGGACCTTCGGCACCCTGCTGCTGGTGGTGGCGCTGGCGCTGATCGCCGCCCGCGCGCTGCCGCAGCCCGTCGGCCGGCGCACCGCGCTGCTCGCCGCGCCCGTCGCGGTCAGCCTGCTCATGGTGTCCCTGCCGGTGCGCAACACCCTCTGGCTCGGCCAGACCAGCATCATCCCGGTGCTGCTCGTCCTGCTCGGCTGCTTCGTCGCCCACGGACAGCGGGCCGGCGGCGTCCTCGTCGGCGTCGCGGCGGCCCTCCAGCCGACCCTGCTGCTCTTCGCGCCGCTGCTGTGGCTCACCGGCCGCCGCAAGGCCGCCACCGTGACCGCCGTGACCTTCGCCTCGGCCACCGCGCTCGCCTGGGCCGCCATGCCGCAGGACTCCGCCGCCTACTGGGTGCACCACCTGGCGGGCGTCGGGCTCGGCGGCCCCGCCGACGCCCTCGCCAACCAGTCCCTGCACGGCGCGCTGCTCCGTCTCGGCCTCGAGGGCCCGCTGGAGATCGCCCTCTTCCTGCTGCTGGGCGCCGCCGTCGTCACCCTCGGCCTGAGGCGCGCCGTCCACTACGCCCGCGACGGCCAGCTGCTCCTCGCCGTCGGCATCACCGGGTGCGCCGCCATAGCGGTGTCCCCGACCGCGTGGCAGCACCAGCTGCTGTGGGTGCTGCTCACCGTCGTCGGCCGGGTCGGCACGCGCGCCCGCGACCGTCTGGTGTGGCCCGTCGCCGTCGTGCTGGTGATGACGCTGCCGGCCAAGATGATGCTGCCGAACATGGCGTTCCTGCACCCGCTGCGGGACAACGTGGTGCTGCTCGCCGCGCTGGCCGCCGCCACCGCCGTGCCGTTCCTCGTCCGCACCTCGCCGTACTTCCGCGACCCGGTGCCCACGCCGTACGCCCCGCCCGTGCCGGCCCGGTTCGCGTTCGTGCCGCTGCTGCCGTTCCTGCGGCGGGTGCTGATCCGGCCCAACCTGCTGCTGGAACTGCTGCTCATCCGCGTCACCTACGCCGGGTACGCCAAGGTGCGCCTCGCCGCGACCGGCGGCAGCAACGAGGCGGGCCGCGCCCGCGCCGAGGAGCACGGCCGGCAGATCCTGGACCTGGAGCGCGTGCTCCACCTGGACATCGAGCACGCGGTCAACCACGCCGTGGTGAAGGTCGGCTGGCTGCGGAACTTCTTCGACTTCTACTACACGTCGTTCCACTTCGTCGTGCCGCTGACCGTGCTCGGCCTGCTCTACTGGCGCCGCCCCGTCCACTACCGCTGGGCGCGCTCCGCCCTCGGCTTCGCCACCCTGCTCGCCCTGGTCGGCTTCTGGCTGTACCCGCTGGCCCCGCCGCGCCTGATGCCGGACCTCGGCATCATCGACACGGTCCACGGCGTCCAGGACTTCTCCAAGCCCGACTACGGCACGCTCACCGCGCTCACCAACCAGTACGCGGCGATGCCCTCGCTGCACTTCGGCTGGTCGCTGTGGTGCGGCCTGGTGATCGCGGTCATCGCGCCCAGGGTGTGGATGAAGGCCCTCGGACTGCTGCACCCGCTGTTCACGGCCGCCGCGATCGTCGCCACCGGCAACCACTGGATCCTGGACGCGGCCGGCGGCGCGGTGGTCGTCGGCGGCGGCTTCGCCCTGACCTACCTGTTCCAGGGACCCCGGGCCCGCACGGTCACGGCGGCGGCCGAGGAGGACGGGGCGAAGGAGGTCAGCAGCGGGCCGCCGGTGCCGGAGAAGGACCGTACTCCGAGCTGATCCGGTACTCGCCGGGCGCGGACACGGTGAGCCGGGTGAACTCGCCCGCGGCGGACAGGCAGCCGCCGCCGTCCACCCGCAGCCACGGCGAGTACGCGATCCGCACGGTCATCGTGCCGGGCCGCGCGGCCCGCAGCACCAGTTCCGCGCCGGAGGTCCGCACCACCGACCCCGGCGCGGACACCAGCGGCACCGCGTCCCGGACCCGGAACACCTCCCAGTGCGCGTCCCGCCAGACCGGCACCAGCCAGTCGGGCCGCCGCTCCCGCAGCAGCCGCGCCTCCTCCTCGGCGTACCCGTCGGGCTTGCCGTCGTGCAGCACCACGAACCCGACCGCCCACCGGTCCAGCCACGCCCGGTACGTCCGGGCGGAGAACGAGCCGTCGTAGAACAGCCGGGCCCGTTCCATGTCGAGCTGCCGGTTCCAGCCCCGCGCGAGGTGGACGTGCGGGGCGAGCGCCACCGCCTCCCGGTGGTTGCGGGCGGGCACCGCCTCCACCCGCGTCCGGTCGGCGCCGAGCGACTCCAGGGCGCGCACCACGCCGGCCGTCTGCGCCGCCCAGGCGGGGACGTCCGTGGACACCTTCAGGTCGTCGACAGTCTTCTTGACGGTCCACCCGGCGGAGAACACCAGCGCCGCCACGAGCAGGGCGCGGCGCACCGGCCGCAGCCGGGGCTGCGCGAGCAGGGCCACCAGCAGCGCGACAGGGGCGGCGTACTCGGCGAACCGCTCGACGTTCGTGCCGATGGGGGAGGGGATCAGATACACCAGCACGGTCCCGGCCGCGTAGACGGCGCCGCTCCACCGCGCGGCCCGCCAGGACGGCGGGGACAGCACGGCGACCGCGAGGCCGAGTGACGCGGGTATCCATATGCGGCCGGCGGGCATCAACTGCTCGCCCTGGAAGGGGAAGAGCACGCTGGTCGCGCCCACCACCACAGCGGGCGGCAGGAGCAGGGCGACGGCGGGGCCCGGCCGCCGTACCAGGACGAGGCCCGCCCCGACGACGGCGAGGAACAGCCCCGCGACCGGGGACGCCATGGTGGCGAGCGCGGCGTAGGCGCCGGTGAGGGCGAGACGTTTCTGCTGGGCCGTGTGCTCCGTGAGGTACAGACATGCGGCCAGCCCGAGGGCGACCCCGAGGGCGAACGTGGTGCGCCCCGAGGCCACGTTGCCCCACAGGCCGAGCGCGGCGAGCAGCGCGGGCGCGAGCGGCCGGCGCGGCAGCACCCGCTCCACCAGCACCGCCGCGATCCAGGTGGCGGCCAGCCCGGACGCCACGGTGAGCGCCCGCACCCCGACGGCCGCCATCAGGTACGGCGATATCAGGCTGTAGTTGGCGGTGTGCATGCCGCCGTACCAGAACAGGTTGTACGCCGACGACCCGTGCCGCCCCGCGAACCCCGCCCACGCGTCCTGGGCGGCGAGGTCGCCGCCGCCGGTCGCCAGCACCGCCCACCACAGCGCGTACAGCGGCAGCACCGCCAGGGTGGCCAGGAGCGGTGTGCGACGACGTCGGCAGAACGAACGGAAGGGTTGGCTCCGCCCCGTGGCCGGATCAGGCCGCCGGAGCAGGGTGAGGTCGGCAGAGGGCACGATCATGAGGACGTCATACTCGGCCCCCGCGTTCACTCCTCAAGGGGGGTGCCGTCCGCCGTCGTTGACGGCACTTCGGCGACGCCGTGACCGACCTGGCCCGCCCCGGCCGGGAGGCATGCGCCACCGAGGCCGCCAACCGGCCCGAGCTGAACGAGGACTTCGGAGCGTGGCCGCGGGCGGTGGGGGAGATCTGAAGCCCTTAGGATCCGGAGCATGGCGCACGACATGGTGACCGGTGACTTCTCCCGCAGTTGGAGCGCGCTTCTCGCTGCCGTCGGCGAGGTCGCCGACGAGGACTTCGACCAGCCGTCCGGCTGCCGGGGCTGGCTGGTGCGGGATCTCGTCTGCCATCTCGTCATCGACGCGCAGGACGTGCTCATCACGCTCGTCACCCCGGCCGACTCCGCGCCCACGGCGGACGCGACGACGTACTGGGACCTCGTGGAGCCGCCCTCCGGCGACGACCCGCTGGACGCGCTGATCCCGCGTCTTGCCGCCGCGTACGGTGATCCCGCGCTGCTGAGGTTCCATCTGGACGACGTAGGTTCCGCGGCCGGGCGTGCCGCGGAACTGGCCGACCCCGCCGCCCTGGTGAGCACCAAGGACAAGGTGCTGACCGCCGGCGACTACCTCCGCGCGTACGTCCTGGAGTGGACCCTGCACCACCTGGACCTCGTCGCCCGCCTGCCGTTGGCCCCGAGACCCCCGGCGCAGACGCTGGCGGCCGCCCGCACCGGGCTGGAGCGGATCGCGGGGGCGCCGTTCCCCGCGGAACTGTC
Source organism: Streptomyces werraensis (assembly GCA_014656175.1). Classification (GTDB taxonomy): domain Bacteria; phylum Actinomycetota; class Actinomycetes; order Streptomycetales; family Streptomycetaceae; genus Streptomyces; species Streptomyces werraensis. Next base: position 434,428 of record BNBX01000001.1, on the reverse strand, counting down.
CGACACCGACGCGCTGCTGGTCGGCACGGGCCGCCGTGCGCCCACCGCCGACGAGACCGCCGCGCTGGGCGGTCTCGCCGCGCGGCTGCCGCTCGTCCTGGGCTGAGACGGGCGAAGGCGGCGGCCCCGGGGATCAGGGGGCCGCCGCCTTCGGTATCAGGGTGACGCTCGCTCGTCAGTACCAGTTGTTGGCCTGCCAGAAGGACCAGGCGTCGCAGGCGCTGCCGTAGCGGTCCTTCATGTAGTCCAGGCCCCACTTGATCTGGGTGGCCGGGTTGGTCTTCCAGTCCGAGCCGGCCGAGGCCATCTTCGAGGCCGGGAGCGCCTGGACCAGGCCGTAGGCGCCGCTGGAGGCGTTGGTGGCCTGCGGGTTCCAGCCGCTCTCGTGCGACACGATGTTCGAGAAGCACTGGAACTCGGCCGAGTTGCCGATCAGCTTCTTCGCGGTCGCCTGGGCCGAGGCGGCGGTGGGGGCCGCCGTGGTCGCGGCCTGGGCCGGCGCGGCGGCGATCAGCGTGCCGCACGTGGCGGCCGTCAGGGCGGCGCCGACAACGGCCTTCTTCGGGGTGGCGACGGAGCGGAGGAGGGAAACGGCGGACACAGGCGGCCTTTCGGTCGGATGCAGGGGAGTCGCGGCCTCACCGTGCGGCGGGGGCATACGTCGGCGCCGCGACCCGTGGGGTTCGTCGGCGCCCGGCGACCGCTCCACAGAAACAAATCCCCGGATCGCCCGCAAAGGTCCCTTTTACTACCGCCCGTCGGAGACGTTCGTAACCTTCTTCCCGTAAAGTCCGTTTTGGTGCGCGATGGCCTTGAGTGGGCGCGCGGCCGGTCTACGGCCCTCCTTCGTATGTGACGCCGGTCATGTGGGGTGCTTCACCACCTCGCCCACAGGGCGCGCACACGCCTTCACCGAGGGGCGTCGTCGAATGTGACCGGCGCCTCGAAGGCGGCCCTGCGTGTGGCGCGGCGCAGCGCCCGCAGCACCGTGGCGCCGACGGTCAGCGTCAGCACCACCGTGATCACGGCCCGCCCCAGATCCCAGCCGAGGGAGGTGGCCAGGCAGTACGCGACGAAGCGGGCCAGGTTGGCGGCCACCGGATCGGCGCCGTCGAACGCGATGTTCGAGGCGAGCGAGGACATGAAGGTCCAGCCCGCCAGGTTCATCACCGTGCCGTAGGCGAAGGCGGCCAGGAAGCCGTAGACGGCGAGCATCCACACCTCCGGGCGGCCCCGCAGCCGGTCGGGGCCCGGCAGGAAGCCCGCTCCCATGGTGAACCAGCCCATCGCCAGCATCTGGAACGGCAGCCAGGGACCCACCCCGCCGGTGAGCAGCGCCGACGCGAACATCGTGACCGAGCCCAGGGCGAAGCCGAACCCCGGCCCGAGGACCCGGCCGCTGAGCACCATCAGGAAGAACATGGGCTCCAGACCGGCCGTGCCCGCGCCGACGGGGCGCAGGGCCGCGCCCGCCGCCGAGAGGACGCCGAGCATCGCCACCGCCTTCGCGCCCAGGTCCGACTCCGACAGGGCCGCCGCCACCACGGCCACCAGCAGGACGAGCAGCCCGGCGAAGAGCCACGGCGCGTCGCCCTCGTGCGCGTTCACCGCCGAATCGGGCGGGGCGAGGAACGGCCAGCCGAAGCCGGCCACGCCCACCGCGCTCACCAGCGCCAGCGCCAGCCAGGTGCGGGGGCCGAGACGCAGGGCGCGGGCCTGGCGGTCCACGGGCGGTGCGGGGGAGGCCGGCGCGCTCATCGCTCCAGCGCCTCCTTCACCTGGGAGACCGTGAGCCAGGGCTGCGGCGCCAGGATCTTCGCCACCTGCGGCGCGAACGCCGGGGACGCCACGACCACCTCCGCCGACGGGCCGTCCGCGATCACCTCGCCCTCGGCGAGCAGCACCACCCGGTGCGCCAGCTCCGCCGCCAGTTCCACGTCGTGCGTGGCCAGGACGATGGCGTGGCCCTCGGCGGCCAGCCGGCGCAGAATCGCCGTCAGCCGTGCCTTCGCCGCGTAGTCCAGGCCGCGCGTCGGCTCGTCGAGCAGCAGCAGGGGCGGCCGGGCCGTGAGCACCACCGCGAGGGCGAGCGTGAGCCGCTGCCCCTCGGACAGGTCGCGGGGGTGCATGTCGTCCGCCACCGACGGCAGCAGCTCGGCGAGCAGCGCACGGCAGGTGCCGGGCTCCGCCTCCGCGTCCCGGTCGGCGGCCGCGCACTCCGCCGCCACCGTGTCCGCGTACAGCAGGTCACGCGGCTCCTGCGGGACCAGGCCGACCCTGCGGACCAGATCGCGGGGGCGGGTGCGGTGCGGGACCGCGCCGCCGGTGCGGACCGACCCGGACGCCGGGGCGACCAGCCCCACCAGCGCGCCGAGCAGCGTCGACTTGCCGGCGCCGTTGCGGCCCATGAGCGCGACCGTCTCACCGGGCGACACCGTGAGGTCCACCCGGGTCAGCGCCTGCACCCGGTCCCGGCGGACCGCGAGGGACCGCACCTCGGCCACCGGCCCGGGAGCGCCGTCGGTCTGCTTCCTCGCCCGTCCGAGGAGACGCTTCGCCGGGGGAGCCGTCCGGGGAGCGGCGGTGTCCCGCCCGGGTCCCCTGCCCTCCAGGCGGTCCCGCAGCGGGGCCGCCCTGCGGCGGGCGTCGCGGACCGTCAGGGGCAGCGGGGACCAGCCGGCCAGGCGGCCCAGCTCGACCACCGGCGGGCACACCGGGGACACCGCCATGACCTCCGCCGGGGCGCCCGTCCAGGGCCGCTCGCCGGGGCCCGGCATCAGCACGACCTGATCGGCGTACTGCACGACCCGCTCCAGACGGTGCTCGGCCATCAGGACCGTGGTGCCCAGGTCGTGCACCAGGCGCTGGAGGACCGCGAGGACCTCCTCGGCGGCCGCCGGGTCCAGGGCGGACGTCGGCTCGTCCAGGACCAGCACCTTCGGGTGCGGGGTGAGGACCGAGCCGATGGCCACCCGCTGCCGCTGGCCGCCGGACAGCGTGGAGATGTGCCGGTCCCGCAGGCCGGCCAGGCCCAGCAGGTCGAGGGTCTCCTCGACGCGGCGGCGCATCACGTCCGGCGCCAGGCCCAGCGACTCCATGCCGTAGGCGAGTTCGTCCTCCACGGTGTCCGTCACGAAGTGGGACAGCGGGTCCTGGCCCACCGTGCCCACCACGTCGGCGAGTTCGCGCGGCTTGTGGGTGCGGGTGTCGCGGCCGGCGACCGTCACCCGGCCGTGCAGGGTGCCGCCGGTGAAGTGCGGCACCAGTCCGCTGACCGCGCCCAGCACCGTCGACTTGCCGACGCCGGACGGGCCGACCACCAGCACCAGTTCGCCCTCGGGCACCTCCAGGTCGACGTCCCGCACGGCGGGCCGCGCCGCGCCGTCGTAGGTCACCGACACGTTCTCGAAGCGGATCACGTCGTCGGCTCCTTGCGGGGGTCGCGGGCCGCCTCGGGGGCGGGGGTGACGAAGGCGGGCAGCAGTCCGAGCAGCACGGCCGCCGCCGGCCACAGGGGCAGGGTGGGCGGCTCCAGCGGGACCACACCGGGCCTGAGCGCCCCGGGGTCCAGCGAGCCGGCCACGATCAGGAGGGCCGCCACGGCGGCGCCGGACGCGGAGACCAGCCAGGCGCGGGCGTCCCACGGGTCCGGACGGTAGCGGGTGCGCAGGGTGCGCCGCCCGCCGAGCCGGAGGCCCGCGAGCGCCGACGCCAGACCCGCCAGCAGCACGGGCAGCCCGTAACTGCCGCCCGCGGCGGTGAGCAGCCCGTACGTCCCCGCGCACACGCCCAGCAGACCGCCGAGCGTGAGGGCGGCGGTGGTGCGCCGCACTGCGGGCGGCACCTCGGCGGTACGGCCGTATCCGCGCGCGTCCATCGCGGCGGCCAGGGACACCGACCGCTCCAGCGCGCCCTCGAGGACCGGCAGGCCCACCTGCACCAGACCGCGCACGCCCTTGTCGGGGCGGCCCCGCAGCCGGCGGGCCGCCCGCAGCCGCCGTACGTCGGCGATCAGGTTCGGCGCGAAGGTCAGCGCCACCACCACGGCCACGCCCAGCTCGTACAGGGCGCCGGGCAGCGACTTCAGCAGGCGGGACGGGCTGGCCAGGGCGTTCGCGGCGCCCACGCAGATCAGCAGCGCGGCCAGGCGCAGCGCGTCGTAGAGGGCGAAGGTGAGGCCCTCCGCGGTGACCCGGCCGCCCAGGCGGATGCCCTGCGCCCAGTCGGGCAGCGGCACCTCGGGCAGCGTGAACAGGGTGTGGGTGCCGGGGATCGGCGAGCCCAGGACGACCGCGAAGGCGAGCCGCAGCAGCAGCACGGCGGCGGCGAGCTTGACGAAGGCGCCGTAGGAGCGGGCCCACGGCGTGTGCGGGCGGCGGACGGCCACGACGTATCCGGAGACGGTGATCAGCAGGGCGAGCAGGAGCGGATTGGTGGTGCGGGTGGCCGCGGTGCCCAGCGCCAGGGCCCACAGCCACCACGCGCCGGGGTGCAGCGCGCGGCGCGAGCGCGGGACGGGGACGCCGGCGGGCGGCGTCCCCCGCTCCGGGCGCGGCCGGGCGAGACCCGGACGCTCGGAGCCGCGTGCCTCACGCACGGCGACGGACCTGCCAGACGGCGGCGGCGCCCAGCACGGCCACCACCGCCGCGCCCGCGATCAGCCCCACGGAGGGACCGGAGCCGCCGTCGTCCTGCGCGGAGGCCTCTTCGGCGGTCCCGGCGGTCTCGGCGCTCTCCGCGGGCGACGACTCCTTCCCGCCCGTGGCGACCTGCTCGCCGCAGCCCTTCGCCGGATAGCCGGCGATCGCGCACAGCAGCGCGTTGCTGTCGTAGCGCAGAGGCTCGGCGACCGAGGCCAGCGCCTCCGCCGTCGTGGCGTCCTCCGCCACCTGCGCGCAGGCCGTGCGGCCGGCCGGCGGCTTCTCCCCGGACGGGGCGTCGGCGGGCGTGCCGAAGTCGATCACCAGCGCCACCCGCTTGGTGCCGTCCTTCGCGGGCGTCCTCGCGCAGATCGTGTCGAAGCCGGCGGCGCCGCGCGGCTTGGCCGCGTCGCCCGAGTCCTCGCTGACCGAGAAGCGGAAGCCCTGGACGTCGCCGTCCGCGGGACGCGCCAGCGACGGGCCCACGGTGGCGTACGTCCACGCCGAGCCGTCCCGCTCCCAGAAGGACCAGTAGCGGTACCCGGCTGCGTGGGCCTGGCCGGCGCCCGCCGACAGCGGCAGGAGCGCGGCCAGGAACAGCACGGCGAAGCGGCGGATCACGGCTGCTGCCTCTTGGTGCGGTTGCTGATCAGGAAACCGATGCCGATGCCCGCGACCAGGCAGACGCCGACGAACCACCACACGCCGAACGGGGAGTCCGAGTCCTTCTCGTCCTCGGCCTCGTCCTCCGCCTTCGTGGTCTTCCCGGGTGCGGCGGGGCCGGCGGCCTGGAGCTGCTTCACCAGGTCCGTGCCGCCGAAGTCGCGCGGGTCCGCGCCGGTCGCGTGGGCGGCGAGGATCAGCTGCGCGTAGGCGGCGGGCCCGCTCTGCGCCGCCCAGTCGGCGGCGTTCTCCTCCAGCCAGGCGTACGACTTCTCCGCCTGCGCCGTCTCCCCCTGGGCGGCGAGGGCGACCACCGCGTCGGCGGTGTTGCCGACGTCCGGCTGGTCCTCGGCGCCGGGCGTCGCGGCGAGCAGATACCCCTTGGCGGCGAGCGCGCCGGCCAGGTGCGCGGCGCCGTTCGCGGCGGCCTGCTCAGGGGTGGCCGCCTTCACGCAGGAGCCGGCGGCGGCGCCGTCGCCCTTGCCGGGCTCGACCAGCAGACCCCGGCCGAGCGCGCCGAGCACGCCCGCCGCCGTCGCGTCCGCGTTGGCGGTCAGCGAGCCGTCCTTCTCCGGCTGGTACGCGAACGCGCCCGCGCCCTTGCCGGTGCAGGGCAGCTCCAGGCCGAGCAGCGCGTCGTAGGGGGACCTGCCGCCCTTCCTCACCTCGTCCGGCTTCTCACCGGCGGCGGCGAGCGCGCCGACGACGACCGAGGTGGAGTTGGTGTCGCTGGGGCTGCCCGCGGTGTAGCCCCAGCCGCCGTCCTTGTTCTGCACGGACTTCAGCCAGCCGACGGCCTTGTCCGTGACCGCGTCGTGGCCGCCGAGCGCGGCGAGCGCCTGCACGGCGGCGGCGGTCTGGTTGGTGTCGACCATGGTCTTCGCGTCACAGGCGGCGGACGGGTCGGCGCGGAACGGCGCGAAGGAGCCGTCGGCGCACTGCTGGCCGGTCAGCCAGCCGACGGCGGCCTTCGGCGGCTCGACGCCCGCGGCGTGCTGGGCGAGCAGGGCGAGCGACTGGCGCCACACCCCGTCGTACTGCGGGTCGGTGTCGCCGTACAGCGCGGACGGCAGCGCCTGCGGGGTCGGCGACGGGGACGAGTCGGCTGCGGCCGGTGCGGCGGCGCCGAGGACGGCGACGGCGGCCAGCACCGCTGCGCTGCGGCGGACGTTCATGACGGGCGGGTGCCTCTCCCTGCAGAGGGCCGGGCAGCGCGGGACACCCCGGCGGCTCGGCTCCGTAAACCTCGACGGTGCCCGTGCGCCGGCGGGACGCCGGGCACGTGAGCCGGTCACGATCCGTGCGGGGCATTCCGGCTCACCGTCTCCACGACGGCTCACGGTTGCGGGTCAGCGCCGGATTCGCACCGGCTTCCCCCCGTACGGGTGTGAAACGACGCGGCCACTCTACCCGCCCGTAGAACGGGTGTCCGGGGCGGCCGCGGGCGTGAGGAGAGGCGCACAGGCGCGAGGTGACGGGGGTCACGGCACCCGCGGCGCAGCGGTCAGGTCGATCAGCCGGCACACCGTTTCGATGTCCACGGCCACCTGCTCGATGGAGGCCCGCCCCGACAGCCAGGTGATCAGCGTCGAGTGCCAGGTGTGCCCGATCACCCGCACCGCCGACAACTGTTCGGGCGTCGGGTCGGTCAGGTCCGTCGCGTCCAGGACGATCGCCGTCGTCCGCCGGAAGACCTGCTCCACCTCCGCGCTCACACTGCGGTCCGCGAACGTCAGCGCCCGCACCATCGCGTCCGCCAGCAGCGGGTCCCGCTGCAGCGCGCGGAACGCGCGCATCAGCGTCCCGGCGGCCCGCTCCGCCGCCGTCTCGCCGGCCGGGGGCTTCTTGCGCAGCGTCGCGTGCAGATGCTCCAGCTGGTCCTGCATCGTCGCCACCAGCAGATGGATCTTCGACGGGAAGTACCGGTACAGCGTGCCCAGCGCCACCTGCGAGGACTCCGCGACCTCACGCATCTGCACCGCGTCGAAACCGCCCCTCGAGGCCAGCCGCGCGCACGCCTCGAGAATGCGCCGGCGCCGCGCCTCCTGCCGCTCCGTGAGCGGGGAGGCCGGCTCGGCGCGCCCGGCGTCCGGCGCCGCCTTGGTCCTGTGGGCATCCGCGGGCATGGGTCCCGTCCGTGACAGTCGGTGAGGATCGATGATCGGACAGCATGGCACGGCGTCCGCCGTGGCGTGAATCACCTGATCCACCGCTGCCGGCGTTCTTACCTGCCGGTAGATTCGGATCCTCCGAACGATCAACTCTGAAACTTGTTCTAGATCGGCGTCCCGTCGTACTGTCGCGGGACAGTGCAGGCAGAAGGGGGTCCCAGAGTGACCGCTGAGGCCAGTCAGGCCGGGCCCTCGGCAGGCCCCGCATCCGACGGCTCGCGACCGCTCCGCATCGCGCTCCTCACCTACAAGGGAAACCCGTTCTGCGGCGGCCAGGGCGTCTACGTGCGCCATCTCTCCCGTGAACTGGCCCGGCTGGGGCACCGCGTCGAGGTCATCGGCGCCCAGCCCTACCCGGTGCTCGACGAGGGGTACGACGGGCTGAGCCTCACCGAGCTGCCCAGCCTCGACCTCTACCGGCAGCCGGACCCCTTCCGCACCCCGAAACGCGACGAGTTCCGCGACTGGGTCGACGCCCTCGAGGTCGGCACCATGTGGACCGGCGGCTTCCCCGAGCCGCTGACCTTCTCGCTGCGCGCCCGCCGCCATCTGCGTGCCCGGCGCGGCGACTTCGACGTCGTCCACGACAACCAGACCCTCGGCTACGGACTGCTCGGCGACCTCGGCGCGCCCCTGGTGACCACCGTCCACCACCCCATCACCGTCGACCGCCGCCTCGAACTGGACGCCGCCGAGGACTGGAAGCGCCGGATGTCGGTGCGCCGCTGGTACGCGTTCACCCGCATGCAGAAGCGCGTCGCGCGCCGGCTGCCGTCCGTGCTCACCGTCTCCGGCAGCTCCCGCGCCGAGATCGTCGAGGACCTCGGCGTCCGGCCCGACCGCATCCACGTCGTCCACATCGGCGCCGACACCGACCTGTTCTCCCCGGACCCGTCCGTCGCGGTCGTCCCGGGCCGGATCGTCACCACCTCCAGCGCCGACGTGCCGCTGAAGGGCCTCGTCTTCCTCGTCGAGGCGCTCGCCAAGGTGCGCGCCGAACAGCCCGACGCCCACCTCGTCGTGGTCGGCAAGCGCCCCACCGAGGGCCCCGTCGCCCAGGCGATGGAGCGCTACGGCCTCGAGGGCGCCGTCGAGTTCGTCAAGGGCATCTCCGACGCCGAACTCGTCGACCTGGTCCGCTCCGCGCAGGTCGCCTGCGTGCCGTCGCTCTACGAGGGCTTCTCCCTCCCTGCCGCCGAGGCCATGGCCACCGGCACCCCGCTGGTCGCCACCACCGGCGGCGCCATCCCCGAGGTCGCCGGACGCGACGGGGAGACCTGTCTGGCCGTGCCGCCCGGCGACGCGGGCGCCCTGGCCGCCGCGCTCACCCGGCTCCTCGGCGACGGCGAACTGCGTGCCCGCCTCGGCGCCGCCGGACGCGACCGCGTACTGGCCAACTTCACCTGGGCGCGCGCCGCCGAGGGCACCGTCGCCCGCTACCGCGAGGCCATCGAGACCGCCCGCGCCGGCCGGGACACGGCCGTCCGTGCGCCGGGCCCGGCCCCGCGGGACCCGGCGCACGCGGACCTCGACCTCGTCCCCGACGCTCTCGCGGACACGGGCGGCGTACCCGTGCCCGCGGCCGACACCTCCGACCGTGAAAGCAGGGCCACGTGCTGACCGTCGACTTCTCCCGGTTCCCGCTCGCCCCGGGCGACCGCGTCCTGGATCTCGGCTGCGGCGCCGGACGGCACGCCTTCGAGTGCTACCGGCGCGGCGCACAGGTCGTCGCGCTGGACCGGAACGCCGAGGAGATCCGCGAGGTCGCCAAGTGGTTCGCGGCGATGAAGGAGGCCGGTGAGGCGCCCGCCGGGGCCACCGCCACGGCCATGGAGGGCGACGCCCTCGCCCTGCCCTTCCCCGACGAGTCCTTCGACGTCGTCATCATCTCCGAGGTGATGGAGCACATCCCCGACGACAAGGGCGTGCTCGCCGAGATGGTGCGCGTCCTCAAGCCGGGCGGCCGCATCGCCGTCACCGTCCCGCGCTACGGCCCGGAGAAGGTCTGCTGGACCCTGTCCGACGCCTACCACGAGGTCGAGGGCGGCCACATCCGCATCTACAAGGCGGACGAACTCCTCGCCAAGATCCGCGAGGCCGGCCTGCGCCCCTACGGCACCCACCACGCCCACGCCCTGCACTCGCCGTACTGGTGGCTGAAGTGCGCGTTCGGCGTCGACAACGACAAGGCGCTGCCGGTACGCGCCTACCACAAGCTGCTGGTCTGGGACATCATGAAGAAGCCGCTGGCCACCCGGGTCGCCGAGCGGGCCCTGAACCCGGTGATCGGCAAGAGCTTCGTGGCCTACGCGACCAAGCCGCACCTGCCGCGCGCCGAGGCGGACGCCACGTGACGACCTCCCGGTCGGCCGGCGACCCCCGCACCCCCAGCGCCGAACACCTCGTCCTCACGGGCGTGCTGACGCCCGAGGAGGCGGCGCAGACCGTCGCCGGCATCCTCGCGGTGCAGCGGGAGGACGGCGCCATCCCGTGGTTCCGCGGCCACCACCTCGACCCGTGGGACCACGTCGAGGCCGCGATGGCGCTGGACACGGCGGGCGAGCACGAGGCGGCCGAGCGGGCCTACCTGTGGCTGGCCCGGCACCAGCTCGACGACGGCTCCTGGTACGCGGCCTACGCCGACGGGGACCCGGACGACGTCACCGACCGGGGCCGGGAGACCAACTTCGTCGCCTACATCGCCGTCGGCGTGTGGCACCACTACCTCGCCACCGGCGACGACACGTTCCTGGACCGCATGTGGCCCGGCGTGTGCGCGGCCGTGGAGTTCGTGCTGAGGCTCCAGCAGCCGGGCGGGCAGATCGGCTGGCGGCGCGACGACGACGGCACGCCCGCCACGGACGCGCTCCTCACCGGCTCCTCCTCCGTCCACCACGCCCTGCGCTGCGCCCTCGCCATCGCCGAGCAGCGCGAGGAGCCCCAGCCCGACTGGGAGCTGGCCGTGGGCGCGCTGCGGCACGCCATCCGGCGCCATCCGGAACGGTTCCTGGACAAGGACCGCTACTCCATGGACTGGTACTACCCGGTGCTCGGCGGCGCGCTGACCGGCGCCGAGGCGCGGGAGCGCATCGACGAGGGCTGGGAGCGGTTCGTCGTGCCCGGCCTCGGGGTGCGCTGCGTGGTGCCCAACCCCTGGGTGACGGGCGGCGAGTCGGCCGAACTCGCCCTGGCGCTCTGGGCGACGGGCGAGTCCGACCGCGCGCTGGAGGTGCTCCAGTCGATCCAGCACCTGCGCGATCCGGAGAGCGGCCTGTACTGGACGGGCTACGTCTTCGACGACGACGCCATATGGCCGCGCGAGCTGACCACCTGGACGGCGGGGTCGCTGCTGCTGGCCGTCGCCGCCCTCGGCGGTCACGAGCCGACCTGCGCGGTCTTCGGCGGCGAGCAGCTGCCGAAGGGCATGGACCCGGACTGCTGCCCGGACGCCTGATCCGTACGGACGCCTGACCGCCCGGCGTTCCGACCCGCCCGGGTCAGTGGCGGCGCAGCCGGCCGGCGACGGCGTGGCCGACGAACAGGTAGACCACGGCGGCGAGTCCGTAGCCGAAGACGACCCGCGCCCACTCCTCGTCGAAGGTGAACAGGTCACGCGACCAGGCTGCCAGCCAGTTGGCCGCGTCATGGACGAACTGCACCAGGTCGTTGGCCCGGTTGGCGTCCAGCAGATACATCAGAATCCACAGTCCGAGGATGACGGCCATGACGTCCGCGATCACCGCGATGACCGTCCCCGCGGAGGTGGAACCAGAGCGATATCGAGGGGACATGGTGTCCGTCTGGCCCCGAACGCCCGCTTGAAACCAGCCCCGTTCGCGGGGCGCACGCGAACGGCCCCCCGCCCGGCAGGGCGAGGGGCCGTCGACGACGGGGCCGGGGGCTCAGCCGCGCTGGATGCCCGAGGTGTCCTGCAGGACGCCGCGGCGGCCGTCCTGCGTCTGGGCGACCAGCGCCTGACCGCGCTGCTCCACCGCCAGGTACCAGGTGCCCGGGGCGAGTTCGGCGATCGGCGTGGGCGAGCCGTCCTCGGCGAACAGCGGACGCGGCACCGGCACGGCGAACCAGAACGGCGAGAAGTCCGCGGCGGGCGGCGCGGCCGGCTGGCCCTGCTGCGGCTGGCCGTACGGCTGGCCGGGCTGCCCCGGCTGACCGCCGAAGGCCGCCTGCTGGGCGCCCGGGTAGCCGTAACCGCCGGGCGGCTGCGCGCCGTACGGCTGCTGCGGGGCGGCGGGGCGGGCGGCCGGGAGCAGTGCGCCCTTGAGCGCCGGCACCATCGGCGTGGCCACGGCGGCGGCCGCCATCACCAGCGTGGCGACGAGCGCGAGGATCAGGCCGAGGCCCGCGTCGGGGCCGTCGCCGCCGCCCCCGAAGTTGTCGGCGCCGCCAGCCGGGTCGAAGACGTTGCCCAGCGCGCTCCAGGCGGCGAACACCGCGAAGGCGACGCCGAACGGCGCCAGGTCCAGACCCGCGACCTTTGGCGCCTGCGGCAGACCCCGGGCGACGACGATCAGGGCCGCGGCGATGAGGCCCGCCAGCACCACGCTCAGCAGCACCGGACCGCTCGCCCACAGGCTGGGGATGTCCACGCTGTCCGAGGCGCCTTCGATCGAGTACAGATCGAGGAACGACGCGATGAACAGCAGTACGGCTGCTCCGATCACCACGCCGTCGCCTCGAGTGAGGGAGCGGATATTCACTTCAGGTCCTTCGTAGGTCGTCTCGTCGTCGGAAGAGGCGTCGCTGTCACCAGGTCGCCCCGTAGGGTCCGGTGCGAAGCGCGGGGGTGGCCCCTGATCGTACGGACGACACTATCGTCCGCCGGATCGGGCTGTCCGCCCGGATCAGCGCGCTGATCCCTACCCGCGCAGGAAGCTCACGATTCCCTCGGAAATCCCTTGCGCCGCTTTCTGCCGCCAGGCGCCGCTGGTCAGCAGCGCCGCGTCCTTGCTATCGCGCATGTTCCCGCACTCGATGAACACCTTCGGAACCGTTGACAGATTGAGACCGCCCAGGTCCTTCCGCGTGACGAGTCCGGTGCCGCCGCCGATGTAGTTGGACGGCGCGGTGCCGGTGACGCGGACGAAGTTCCCCGCGATGCGCTCCCCGAGTGCGCGCGAAGGGCCCACGATGGCACGGGTGTCCGCCTCGCCCTCGTTCACGGAGCCCGGCAGGATCACATGGAAGCCGCGGTTGCCCGCGCCGGAGCCGTCGGCGTGGATCGACACGACCGCGTCGGCCTTGGCCGCGTTGCCGATCCGGGCCCGCTCGTCCACGCACGGCCCGTACGGGCGGTCGCGGTCCTGCGTCAGCTTCACCGTCGCGCCCCGCTGCTCCAGGAGGGCGCGCATCCGGTGGGCGACGTCCAGGGTGAACTCGGCCTCCGCGTAACCGTCGTTGGTGGACGTGCCGGTGGTGTCGCACTCCTTGCGGTGCGTGCCGACGTCCACCTGACGGTTGATCTCCGCCGTGTGCCTGACGTTCGTCGGGTTGTGGCCCGGGTCGATGACGACGACCTTGCCCTTGAGCGGGCCGGCCGCGGCGGGCGCGGACGCGGAGGGCGTCCGCGAGGCGGGGGGTTCCACGCCCTCCCCGGACGGCGAGGCGCTGCCGGCGGAGGCGGGGGAGGAGACGGCGGGCGACGGCGTGCGGGGCGCGGCCGACGGGGAACCCCCGGCCTCCTCGCCCTTGTCGTCCGTGCCGCCCGTGGCCGCGTACACGCCCCAGCCGAGCAGCCCGCCGCAGACCAGCGCGGCGAGGGCCACGGTCAGCGGACCACGGCGGGAGCGCCGCTGCGGGGGCGGATCGAAGTCGGGACCTGTGTACGACACGCAGCCACCCTAACGGTGCGCGGCGGCCGCGCCCGTACGGCGCAGGACGCGCAGCGAACCCGTGGCGGAGACCTCCGTGAACTCCCCGGACCTCAGCGCCCGCTGGTGCACGCGGTACGGGGCCTGCCCGGTGAACTCGTCCACCGGGTCGGGGAAGACGTCGTGGATGACGAGCAGCCCGCCCTCGGCGACATGCGGGGCCCAGCCCTCGTAGTCGGCGCTCGCGTGCTCGTCGGTGTGGCCGCCGTCGACGAACACCAGGCCCAGCGGGCGCCCCCACAGGGCGGCGATCTGCGGGGAGCGCCCCACCAGCGCCACCACGTGCTCCTCGAGACCGGCCCGGCGCAGGGTCCGCCGGAACGTGGGCAGGGTGTCCATCACACCCAGCTCCGGGTCGACCGTCTCCGGGTCGTGGTACTCCCAGCCCGGCTGCTGCTCCTCGCTGCCCCGGTGGTGGTCCACGGTGAGCGCGGTGACACCGGCCGCGCGGGCCGCGTCGGCGAGCAGGATCGTGGAGCGGCCGCAGTACGTCCCGATCTCCAGCAACGGCAGTCCCAGCCGCCCGGCCTCGACCGCGGCCGCGTACAGGGCCAGCCCCTCGTCCAGCGGCATGAACCCCTTCGCCGCCTCGAACGCGGCGAGCACGGCCGCCTCCGGCGCCTTCACCACGAGCTCCGCCTTTCCGCAGGTCACAGAAGTCTCCACGGGGCCATGCTGCCGTAGTGCCGGCGGAGGCGGGGGAGGGGGGTGCCGGGAGGTGACCGGGGGGCCGCCCGTGACGCGTCACGGGCAGCCCCCGGCCGTCACGCCGTGACCGTCTCCGGCGGCAGCGGCAGGTCCACGTCGACGCAGTCGCCCGCGCCCGTGTGGGTCGCCGGGGAGGCGAGGGGGCCGTGGCCGGGGGCGCGGGCGGCGAGGACGTAGGGGCCCTGGGCCGGAACCGCGAGGGCGTAGGTGCCGTCGGTCGCGGAGACCGTGGCGCCCGCGCGGCGGCCGTGCCGGTCGATGAGGGTGACCCGGGCGCGGGCGACCGGCGCGCCGGTCGCGTCCAGCACCCGGCCGCGGAAGCCGCGCAGCGCCTCCCGCGCCCGCTCCAGGTTCGCCTCCTCCTCGCTGCTCGCCCGCAGCTGCGGGTGCTCCGACGGGCGCCGGCCGGGCAGGAACAGCGCCAGCACCAGGCCCACGGCCACCGCCGCCGTCGCGATACCGAACGACACGCGGAACCCGTGCAGCGTCGGCACCGCGACCCCGCCCACCACGTCCGAGGTGTTGGCCAGCACCATGCCGATCACGGCGCTGGACACCGACGTGCCGATGGAGCGCATGAGCGTGTTCAGGCCGTTCGCCGCGCCGGTCTCGGATGCCGGGACCGCGCCGACGATCAGCGCGGGCAGCGAGGAGTAGGCGAGACCGATGCCCGCGCCGAGGACGACCGAGGTGACCACGGTCTGCCAGGCGGCGCTCATCAGCCCGAGCCCGCCGCCGTACCCGGCCGCGATCACCAGCAGGCCGATGATCAGCGTGGTCTTCGGGCCGTACCGGGAGGACAGCCGCGCGTACACCGGCGCCGTGAACATCATGGTCAGGCCCAGCGGCGCCACGCACAGCCCCGCGACCACCATCGACTGCCCGAGCCCGTGCCCCGTCCCCGCGGGCAGCTGGAGCAGCTGGGGGAGGACCAGGGAGACGACGAAGAAGGAGACGCCGACCATGATCGAGGCGAGGTTGGTGAGCAGCACCTCACGGCGTGCCGTGGTGCGCAGGTCCACCAGCGGCGCGGCGACCCGCAGTTCCATCAGCCCCCACAGCAGCAGCACCACGGCCGCCGCGCCGAACAGGCCCAGGGTGGTGCCGGACGTCCAGCCCCAGTCGCTGCCCTTGGAGACGGGCAGCAGGAACAGCACCAGTCCGGCGGTCAGCCCCAGCGCGCCCGGCAGGTCGAACGAGCCCTCGGCCCGCAGCGGCGACTCGGGCACGACGGCCAGGGTGAGGGCGATGGCGAGGACGCCGAGTCCGGCCGCGCCGAGGTAGAGGGTGTGCCAGTCGGTGTGCTGGGCGACCAGCGCGGCGGCGGGCAGCGCCAGGCCGCCGCCGACGCCGATGGAGGAGCTCATCAGCGCCATCGCGGAGCCCAGGCGTTCGCGCGGCAGCATGTCCCGCATCAGGCCGATGCCGAGCGGTATCGCGCCCATCGCGAAGCCCTGGAGCGTACGGCCGGCGATCATCACCAGCAGATCGCTGGTGAACGCGCTGACCAGCGCGCCCACCACCATCACCGCGAGGCTGGCGACCAGCATCCGCCGCTTGCCGAAGAGGTCGCCGAGCCGCCCCATGATCGGGGTGGCCACGGCGCCCGACAGCAGCGTCGAGGTCAGCACCCAGGTGGCGTCCGCGGGCGCGGTGTCCAGCAGGCGCGGCAGGTCCTTGACGACCGGGACCAGCAGGGTCTGCATCACCGCGACGACGATGCCCGCGAAGGCCAGGACGGGGACCACCGCCGCGCCCGCTCTGCCGGAGGGACGGACGGGCGTCGTCTGTGTCATGAAGGGTGCCTCCAGGCGGCGAACGGCAAGGTACGTGGACCATGAACCCCGTGCGCCGAGGCAACTATTCCGTTGTTTTGGCCCGCTAACGATTTCTTGACCGTTCCTTGGGCGTCCGCGGACCGGTCGCCCGGCCGCGGCGGCTCCCCGTCTCTCGGTCCGGAGGAGGAGACGGAGGTCGGACGAAATGCCGATGCGGCCCGCGCGCGGGGATTGAGACCATGACCCTCATGCTCGAAGCCCCCGACACCACCAGCGCCCCCGCCCGCACCGCACCGCCCGTATGGATGGTGGTCGCGCTCGCCTGCGCCGGCCAGTTCCTCGTCGTCCTCGACATCTCCGTGGTGAACGTGGCGCTGCCGTCCGTACGCGGCGGCCTCGGGCTGGACGAGCAGGGCCTGCAGTGGGTGGTCAACGCGTACTCCATCGCGTTCGCGGGCTTCATGCTGCTCGGCGGCCGGGCCGGCGACCTCTACGGGCGCAAGCGCATGTTCCTCGTCGGGCTCGGGCTGTTCACCCTGGCCTCGCTGGCCGGCGGGCTCGCCCAGGAGGGCTGGCAGCTGCTGGTGGCGCGGGCCGTGCAGGGGCTCGGGGCGGCCGTCCTCGCGCCCTCCACGCTCACCCTGGTCACCTCGGCGGTGCCCGAGGGCGCGGCCCGCGCCCGCGCCATCGCCACCTGGACCGCCGTCGGCGCGGGCGGCGGCGCGGCGGGCGGCTTCGTCGGCGGGGTGCTCGTCGAGGCGCTGTCCTGGCGCTGGGTGCTGCTGATCAACGTGCCCGTCGGCGCGGTCGTGCTGGCCGCAGCCGCCCGCCGGCTCCCCGAGAGCCGCGCCGGGGACGGCCGCCGCCTCGACCTGCCCGGCGCCGTCCTCGTCACGGCGGGCCTCGCCACCCTGGCGTACGGCGTCTCCCAGACGGAGGCGGCCGGCTGGACGGCGGCGTCCACCGTGGTGCCGCTGTGCGCCGGGCTCGCCCTCGTCGCCCTGTTCCTGTTCGCCGAGGCCCGCGCCAAGGCCCCCCTGATGCCGCTCGGGCTGCTGGGACTGCGGTCGGTGGCGTCCGCGAACGTCGCCATGTTCCTCAGCGGCTCCGCGATGTTCTGCATGTGGTTCTTCATGACCCTGTACGCGCAGAACGTCCTCGGCTACACCCCGCTGGAGGCCGGGCTCGCCCTGGTGCCCAGCTCGGTCGCCGTGATCGTCGGCTCCAAGGTCGCCCCGCGCCTGATGCGGGCGACGGGACCCCGCGCGGTGGCGGTGCTCGGCACCCTCGTCGCGACGGCCGGCTTCGCCTGGCAGTCCACGATGACGGCGGACGGCGACTACCTCACCGCGATCATGGTCCCGGGCGTCCTGATGATGCTCGGCGCGGGCCTCGCCGGCACCCCGCTGGCCTCCCTCGCCACGTCGGGCGCGGCCCCCGAGGAGGCCGGCCTGGTGTCCGGCCTGGTCAACACCTCCCGCACGATGGGCGGCTCCCTCGGCCTCGCGGTCATGGCCACGATCGCGGCGGCCCGCACGAACGGCGTGGACACCCCGGAGGCGCTGACCGAGGGCTACGCCCTCGTCTTCACCACCGGCACGGCCGTTCTGGCACTGGGCTCCCTCCTGATGTGGGCGTGGCTGCCGCGGACGCCCGCGAGGCAGTCGGGCTGAACCCGCGGCCGGGGCGCGCGGGGGCGCTGCGCGGCGCCGCGCCTCGCGCGTTCGACGGCACGGTCGTGGGCGTGGTGCCGGATCCCGCCCCGGGCACCGGGCCACGGCCGGGGCCGCCGCCGGTGTCCGGCCGCCGTCGTACGTCCGGTCCGCCGCATCCGGCCGGGTGCGGTCCCCGTCGACGGCGGACAAGGCCCGGCACCCCCCTGCAGAGCCGTCCGTACGGTCCGCGCCGGTACGGATGTCCCCGGGCCCACGGCCGACCCGCGCGGGCGTCGGGCTATACAGGATCCGGACCACCCCCGGCGATCAGGAGCGACATGCCCGTCGACACCGCCCGCGCGCTCGCCGCCGCGCCCCGCACCACCGAGATCACCTGGACCCCCGAGGACGTCCAGCTCTACCACCTCGGCATCGGCGCCGGCGTCCCCGCCACCGACCCCCGCGAACTGCGCTACACCCTGGAGTCCCGCCTCCACGTCCTGCCGAGCTTCGCCACCGTCGCCGGCGGCGGAGCGCCCGGGGTGATCGCGGCCCTGTCCATGCCCGGCGTCGACGTGGACCTCGCCGGTGTGCTGCACGGCGGCCAGTCGCTTCGCGTGCACCGCCCCCTGCCCGTGCGGGCCGCCGCCACCCGCACCGACCGGATCACCGCCGTGCACGACAAGGGCAAGGCGGCGGTGCTGGTCCTGCGCAGCGACGCCGCCGACGGGGACGGCCCGCTGTGGACGGCCGAGGCGCAGGGGTACGTACGCGGCGAGGGCGGCTGGGGCGGAGACCGGGGGCCGTCGGCGGACGCGCGGGAGGAACAGGGCGCCCCCGACCGCACCGTCGAACGCCCCGTACGGGAGGACCAGGCGCTGCTCTACCGCCTCACCGGCGACCTCAACCCCCTGCACGCCGACCCCGGGTTCGCGCGCCGCGCCGGGTTCGACCGCCCGGTGCTGCACGGGCTGTGCACCTACGGCATGACCCTCAAGGCGGTCGTCGACACGCTCCTCGACGGTGACGTCACCCGCGTCCGCTCGTGGACCGCCCGGTTCACCGGGGTGACGTACCCGGGCGAGACGCTGCGGATCCGGATGTGGCGCGGGGACGGGACGGTACGGGTGGCCGTGGGCGCGGTGGAACGCGGGGACGCGCCCGTACTGGCGGGCGCGACGGTGGAGTTCACCCGGAGCTGAGCACGAGGACGGCCCCGACCGTCGGAGGACGATCGGGGCCGTGCCGTCCGTTCCGCCCGCGGAGGGCGAGACCGGCCGACCAGGGTCAGGCGGCCTGCTCCCCGCGGTCGTCCTCCTGGGCCGGCTTGCGGTGCCGGCCGCGCGGGGACGTCTCCGCCTCCTGCGTGGAGACCGGTCCCCGGTGCCTGCCGTGACCCGCGGCCACCTGCTCGTGCTCGACGGGCCGCGGCTCGTGCGTGATGACGTCGCTCATCGGAAGATTTCACCCCGTAAACATGATCTTTCCTACAGCCGGGCGAGTCTAACCGGCCCACCGCACCCCAGATCCAGGCGGCCACGCCAACCGCCACTAGTTCGTTACAAGCCGTCCGAGGGGTGCCTGCTGAAGAGGCACGGGGCGCGGCACGTCGGCCAGGGAGTCGAAGTGATGAACGGTCATCTCCGTTTCACGGGTGGGTAGTTGACTGCTGTACCGCTCGACGTGCGCAGACGGCGGTTCCGCGCCCCCCGGGTCCGAGGCGCCGTCGTCCCGGGAGCCGTCCTCCGGCCGCCGTTCCTCGCCGGGCATCGTCAGCGAGGCCACCCCGCACGGCACCGCGCCGGTGGAGTACGGGAGCCGCAGCACCCCGTCCGCCGTCCACAGCCCCGTGCCCCTCAGCCAGCCCGCCGGGGCCGGGACATGGTGGACGCGCCGCTCGGCGGGCCGCCACAGCCCGATCCAGCCGGCGCCGTCCGCCCCCTCGACGCGCAGCGCCACCGCGCACCCCTCCGGGGTCAGCATCTGTCCCGGCTGCACCGCGAACGGCGTCACCGTGCGGCCCGGCAGCCGCAGGCACTCGGGGAACCGCACGGGCAGGGTGCTGCCCAGCACGCCCCAGCCCAGCCGCGGCTCCCCCGGGGAGGGCGCGTCCGAGCGGAGCAGCAGCAGACCGCTGTCCGGGTCGGCGAGCAGCACCCGGTCGTCGCTGCCGGGGGCGATCTGCAGCAGCGGCGACACCTCGCCGCCGCGTCCGAGGTCGACCACCACCGCCTTGACGTGTCCGCCCGACTCCCGGTCCAGGGCGAGCATCCGCCCCTCACGGTCCAGCCACGCCCCGCCCGAGCAGCCGCCGGGGATCTCCGCGACCAGCTCGGGCCCGGACGCGCCGCCCGCCACCAGCCACACCGCGGCGCTGTGCCGGCCGGCGGCGAGGGCGTACGCCCGGCGGCCGTCCGGGGCCGGGGGCAGCAGCCGCAGCCGGGTCCCCCCGGCGGGGCGGTCGACCGTGCCGAGCGGCAGCTCGCCCGTGCCGGGGCCGGTCGGGTAGAGCAGGGAGAAAGCGTGCCGCCCGTCCACCAGCCGGTGGATGAGGACCCGGCCGTCGGCGAGGGGCTGTACCTCGGTGCCGGGCTCCTCGGGCTGGTTGCCGGGGAGCGGCACCGCGTACGGCTCGGGGCCGTCCAGGGTCCAGCGCTCCGGGAACAGGGAGTCGCCGGCGAGGGCCAGGCGGGCGGCGTAGCAGCCGTCCGCGGTGATGGTGCAGCCCGCCCGTCCCGCTCCGTTCTCGTGTGCCGCCGCAGGTTCGATGGCGCAGACCGTCATCTTTCGGTCACCTCCGGTGACGAACGGTAGTTTTCGCGGACGGAGGCGGCGGAGCGGAGGGACGCGCTTCACACGTAAGGGTGCTCCAGGAACGATTCTGCTGAGGAAGCGCGGGGAGTGTGCTCCACGGGTGCGCCGTGCGACCGGGTGGGGACCGCGACGGGGACCGGATCCGGTACTGCCGTGCGAAAGGGGCAGGTAGCCTTGGCGGCGTGCCCCGTCTGTCAGAAGTCATCGCCGCGCTGGACGACCTGTGGCCCGCCGAGCGGGCCGAGTCCTGGGACGCGGTCGGCACCGTCGTGGGCGACCCGGACCAGGAGGTCACGCGCGTCCTGTTCGCCGTCGACCCGGTCCAGGAGATCGTCGACGAGGCGGTGAAGCTCGGCGCCGGCCTGCTGGTCACCCACCACCCGCTCTACCTGCGCGGCACGACCACCGTCGCGGCCTCCACCTTCAAGGGCCGCGCGGTACACACGCTCATCAAGAACGACATCGCGCTGCACGTCGCCCACACCAACGCCGACACCGCCGACCCGGGAGTCTCCGACGCCCTCGCCGGCGCGCTCGGCCTCAGGGTCGTACGGCCGCTGGTGCCGGACCCGTCCGACCCCGGGGGACGGCGTGGGCTGGGCCGCGTGTGCGAGGCCGACGCCCCGCTCACCGTGCGGGAGTTCGCCGCCCGCGCCGCCGAGCGGCTGCCCGCCACCGCGCAGGGCATCCGCGTCGCCGGCGACCCCGACGCACCGGTGCGGACGGTCGCCGTCAGCGGCGGCTCCGGCGACAGCCTCTTCGACCATGTCCGGGCGGCCGGCGTGGACGCCTTCCTCACCGCGGACCTGCGCCACCACCCGGCGTCCGAAGCCCGCGCCCACAGTCCTCTCGCGCTGCTCGACGCGGCGCACTGGGCCACCGAGTGGCCCTGGTGCGAGCTGGCCGCCGCCCAGCTCGACGAGATCTCCGACCGTCACGGCTGGGACCTCCGGGTCCACGTCTCGCGCACGGTCACCGACCCCTGGACCGCCCACGCGGCGTCGTCCCGAGCCCACCCGTCACCCACCGCCACCCTTCCGGGGAGCGCTGCGCGCGCCCCGCTCGACCCCGAATCATCTGGAGCCCCCAACTGAACGCCGAGCCCGCCGACCAGATCCGACTTCTCGACGTCCAGGACCTCGACGTCCGCCTCCAGCAGCTCGCGCACAAGCGGAAGTCGCTCCCGGAGCACGCCGAGATCGAGTCCCTGAACCGGGACCTCGCCCAGCTGCGCGACCTGCTCGTCGCCGCGCAGACCGAGGAGAGCGACTGCACGCGCGAGCAGACCAAGGCCGAGCAGGACGTCGACCAGGTGCGCCAGCGCGCCGCCCGCGACCAGAAGCGGCTCGACTCCGGCGCCGTCTCCTCGCCCAAGGACCTGGAGAACCTCCAGCGCGAGATCGCCTCCCTCGCCAAGCGCCAGGGCGACCTGGAGGACGTCGTCCTCGAGGTCATGGAGCGCCGGGAGTCCGCCCAGGAGCGGGTCGCCGAACTGACCGAGCGCGTCGGCTCCGTCCAGGGCAGGATCGACGACGCGACCGCCCGCCGGGACGCGGCGCTGGAGCAGATCGACGGCGAGACCGCGTCCGTGACCAAGGAGCGCGAGGTCGTCGCCGCCTCCGTGCCGGCCGCGCTGCTCAGCCTGTACGACAAGCTGCGCGAGCAGCAGGGCGGCATCGGCGCGGCCAAGCTGTACGCCCGCACCTGCCAGGGATGCCGTCAGGAGCTCGCCATCACCGAGCTGAACGAGATCCGCGCCGCCGCCCCGGACACCGTGGTGCGCTGCGAGAACTGCCGCCGCATCCTGGTCCGCACGGCGGAGTCGGGACTGTAGGGACCTACCGGCAGGGGATCGAGTCCGATGCGGGAGTTCGTCGTCGAGGCGGACGGCGGGTCACGGGGCAACCCGGGACCTGCCGGTTACGGGGCCGTGGTGAGCGACGCGGCGACGGGGGAGACCCTGGCGGAGGCGGCCGAGTACATCGGCGTCGCCACCAACAACGTCGCCGAGTACCGGGGTCTGCTGGCCGGGCTGCGCGCCGCCCGGGAGCTGGACCCGGACGCCCGGGTCCACGTGCGGATGGACTCCAAGCTCGTCATCGAGCAGATGTCGGGCCGCTGGAAGATCAAGCACCCGGCGATGAAGCCGCTCGCGGCCGAGGCCGCGACGGTCTTCCCGCCGGACCGTGTCACCTACGAGTGGATCCCCCGCGAACGCAACGCTCACGCCGACCGGCTCGCCAACGAGGCGATGGACGCCGGCAAGCGGGGCGAGCAGTGGTCGGCGGAGGCGAGCCGCGCCGGACTGGACACCCCACCGGCCACCCCGGCCGTACCGGCCCCGGAGGGGCCGCCCGGCGACGCGACGGCGGGGGCGGCACGGGTGCGGGAGGCCCTGGCGTCGGCGGGCGGCGCTGCCGGGCCCGGTGAGCCGGGGCCGCGACAGCACCCCGTGGCCGGGGGTGTCGCCGCGGCCGGCGGTGCCGACCCGGCGAGGACGGCCCCGGGACGCGGCGCCGAGGACGCCTCCGGTGAAGGGCCGGACGCGGAACACGGCGCCAGGGCGGCCGACTCGGGAGCCGCGGACGTTCACGGCGGGCGCGCCGCCGAAGGAAGCGGTGGCGCGGCGGGCGGTCCGGCACCCACGGACCGGTCTCGGGACCGACAGGCGGCGGAGCCCCGCGCCACGGAGGTCCGAGCCGCGGGCGCACCCGGCGAGGGTCCCGCGGCCGGAGGGCCGGACAGTCCGGCAGGGGGCGCCCCCGCCGACGCCGACCGCCGGGCCGCCCAAGCCGTGGCCACCCCCTCCTCCGGGTGGGCGCCCGCCGACATGGGGGCGCCGGCCACCTTCGTGCTGCTGCGGCACGGCGAGACGCCGCTCACCCCGCAGAAGCGGTTCTCCGGCAGCGGGGGCAGCGATCCCTCCCTCTCCGGCATCGGGCGCGAGCAGGCCGAGAAGGTCGCCGCCGCGCTCGCGCGGCGCGGCACCGTGCAGGCGGTCGTCGCCTCGCCCCTCGCCCGTACCCGCGAGACCGCGCGCATCGTCGCCGCCAGGCTCGGGCTCGACGTGGCCGTCGAGGACGGGCTGCGGGAGACCGACTTCGGCGCCTGGGAGGGCCTCACCTTCGGCGAGGTGCGCGAGCGGTACCCCGAGGACCTGGACGCCTGGCTGGCGTCCCCGGAGGCCGAACCCACCGGCGGCGGCGAGAGTTTCGCGGCGACCGCGGCCAGGGTCGCGGAGGCCCGCGACAAGCTGGCCGTGGAGTACCGGGGCCGCACGGTCCTGCTGGTGACACACGTGACGCCGATCAAGACCCTGGTCCGGCTCGCCCTGGGCGCCCCGCCCGAGGCGCTGTTCCGCATGGAGCTGTCCGCCGCCTCGCTGTCCGCCGTGGCGTACTACGCCGACGGCAACGCCAGCGTCCGGCTGTTCAACGACACGTCCCACCTGCGGTAGCGCCCCGCGGGCCCCGCCCGTCGGGTCACCGCAGCGCCGCCGCCTCCCGCGCCAGCCGCTCCACGCGGTCCCAGTCGCGGGCGGCCACCGCGTCCTCAGGCAGCATCCAACTGCCACCGACACACCCCACGTTGGGCAGCGCCAGATACTCCGGGGCGGTGTCGGGACCGATCCCCCCGGTGGGGCAGAAGCGGGCCTGCGGCAGCGGACCCGCCAGGGACTTCAGATACGCCGTGCCGCCGGCCGCCCGCGCCGGGAAGAACTTCATCTCCCGTACCCCGCGCTCCAGCAGCGCCATCACCTCCGACGCCGTCGACACCCCCGGCAGGAACGGCACCCCGGCCGCCCGCATCGCCGCCAGCAGCGCGTCCGTGCACCCCGGGCTGACCAGGAACCGCGCGCCGGCCGCCACCGCGTCCGTCACCTGCTCCGGCGTGAGCACCGTCCCCGCGCCGACCACGGCACCCGGCACCTCGGCGGCGATCGCCCGGACGGCGTCCGGCGCGGCCGGGGTCCGCAGCGTCACCTCGATCGCGGGCAGCCCGCCCGCCACCAGCGCCCGCGCCAGCGGCACGGCGTCGGCGGCGTCCTCGACCACGACCACGGGCACCACGGGAGCGAGCCCGAGCACCGAGAAGGGGACATCGGGCGCGCCGGACGACGGCAGGGGAGCGTTCATGCCGCTCATCCTGCCGTCGGCACGCATCCTGCGCAAAGGTCGTTGCGCATGATGCAACGGAGCCTCGGGGTGTGACGGAAGGGGTCAGTGCACTTCGTCCACCAGCACGTCCAGCGACCACGCCGCCCCCGCCCGGGCCGGCGCCGTGGACTCCACCACGTACCCGAGGTCACGCAGCGCCTCCACCAGCTCCGCCGGGTCCTTCGGCACGGCCCCGGCCGTCAGCAGACTCCGTACGATCCGGCCCTTGGTCGCCTTGTTGAAGTGGCTGACCACCTTCCGGGTCGGCGCGTGCAGCACCCGGACCGTCGCCGTCCGCCCGGCCACCTCGCCCTTCGGCTTCCACGCCGCCGCGTACGCGGCCGAGCGCAGGTCGAGGACCAGCCCCGACCCCGCCGCCTCCGGCAGCACCTGGGCCATCGGCGCCCGCCAGTACGCGCCCAGCGCGCCCGTACCGGGCAGCTTGACCCCCATCGAGCAGCGGTAGGAGGGGATGCGGTCGGTCACCCGGACCGCGCCCCACAGCCCGGAGAACACCAGCAGCGACCGCGCCGCCCGCCGCTTCGCCGCCGCGTCGAGCGAGGCCAGATCGAGGGCGTCGTACAGCACGCCGGTGTAGATCTCCCCGGCCGGGCGGGCACCGGCGGTGCGCAGCTCGCGGTTCTTCGCGACCTCGCCCCGCAGGCCCTCGCTCAGGCCGAGCACCTCGCGCGCCTTGTCCTCGTCGCCGGAGCAGAGGTCGACCAGCTCGGTGAGGACCTCCTCCCGCGCGGCGGCCAGCCCCGGCAACGACAGGGACTCCGCCCGCAGCGGGGCACCGCGGCCGGAAGAGGCCTTGCCTTCGGACGGCGGCAGCAGGACAAGCACAGGTACTCCTTCGATCGAGCTCGCCTGTCAGGGTACGGCGTGACCCGTGGGCCCCTGCCGGGCGGCGGTGAGCACCCGTACCAGGCCGTCGGCGTCGTCGGCGTGGAAACGGACCACGCGCACGTCCCGGGTGCGCCCGAGGAACGACCGGTGCGCGACCGGCTCCGTGAGCTCCACCGTCACGGTCGTCCGCGAGCCGACGGCGAGGTTCAGCTCGCCGTCCGCCTCGGCGTGCGTCATCCGCAGCTCACGCCGGACGGACGCGATCCGCTCCCGCGGTATCCGCAGGTCGACGTGGACGGCCCGGCGCACCCGCAGCCCGTCGGCGGTGACGACGTGCGGCCGTACGACGGAGGCGGCGTACAGGGCGACGACGAGGACGACCGTGTAGACGTCCAGGAACAGGACCACCGCGTGCAGCGTCGGCCGGCCGGCCAGCAGCGCGGACATCGCGACCGTCTCCACGACGCACACGAACGCGAAGCCGAACATCATGGCCGCCTCGCCGCGCGCGTACCCGAACGCCGTGCCTCCGCCCGTGCCGTGCGTACGCCGCGCCAGCCACAGCACGAGGCTCGCCATCAGGCGCGCCTCGTGCCGCACCAGCGCCCACCCCACGCGCACCGTCCTTCCCGTCACACCCTCTCCCCGGCTCATGCCCGCCCCTCCGCGACGATCCGCAGCGCCCGCCGGAAGGCCTCCGCCTGGGCGGGGGCGAAGTCCGCGTACAGGGCGGCCAGGAAGCTGTTGCTCTCGTCGAGGACGGCGTCCTCGGGCAGCAGCCCGGCGGGCACGCACTCCGCGAGCGCACGGGCGGCCTCGTCGACCCGCGGGTCGTCCGTGCCGACCCCTTCGAGCTCGTCGAGCAGCCGGTACACGGTCATGGCCCGTTCCGTCCCGCCCGGCGCCCCGACCACCCCGCTCATCAGCCCCATCAGCCGCTTCCGCTCCTCCGGCGGGGCGGACGTCTCGATCAGCGCGAGGATCTCGCGGTCCTTCGCGGCCATGGGGGAGTCGGTGAGGTGAGCGGTGTCCCGGAACAGCGCGGCCAGCTCCGGCGAGACCGGCCCCTCGGCGGCCGTCCCGCCCTCCGACTCCAGCAGCGTCCGCAGCCGCGCCCGCCGCTCCCGGATCGCCTCCTCCTGCCGGGCCAGGTCCTCGTCCAGCTCCGCCAGCACCTCGGCGAGATCCTTGCCCGCGTCGTCCGCGAGCACGTCCCGCACCTCGGCGAGCCCGAGCCCCAGCTCGGTCAGCCGCCGGATCCGCGCCAGCACGACGGCGTGCCGCAGGGTGTAGTCCCGGTACCCGTTCCCGAGCCGCTCCGGCTCCGGCAACAGCCCGAGATGGTGATAATGCCGCACGGCCCGCGTGGTCACCCCGACCGCCGCGGCCAGCTCTCCGATCCGCATGCCCCCAGTAGAAACGTTGACGTCGCGGCAGGGTCAAGCGAACGCTGTGGCGTCCGACGGGGGCCGTGATCCTGTGCCACGATCGAGGGGACGGTTCCCGATTCCACGGTCAGGTGATCACCCGATGGTCCAGTCTGGCGAGCGACCGAAGGAGGGGCGCGACGTGACGGCAATGGCCCACGAACCGATCTCGCAGGCGGACGTCCTGCTGGAGGGGTTCCTCGCCCTGGACACCCCGGAGGGCTTCCGGGCGGAGTTGATCGAGGGGGAGATCGTCGTGACGCCGCCGCCGGACGGGGACCACGAGGACTACATCAATCTGATCATGAAGCAGGTGATCAGACGATCCCGTACCGACATGGACTTCTCCGGGAACAAAGGGCTGAAGCTGAAGAGCGGCGGCGCCTGCCCGAAGAACCACGTCATCCCGGACGGCACCTTCGCGCCCACGGAGCTGCGCCTCTACCGCGGCGCCGACCCGTGGATGCCCTGCGACGGCGTGGCGATGGTCGTGGAGGTGACCCCCACCAAACCGCGGGCGGACCGCGAAGCCAAGCGCCGGTGCTACGCACGGGGCGGCATTCCCCTGTACCTCCTCGTGGACCGCGAGACCTCTTCGATCACCCTCTTCGGCGACCCGGAGGGCGACGAGTACCGGGAGCACCGCACCCGGCCCCTGGGCAAGCCCCTCACCCTCCCCGAGCCCTTCGCCTTCGACCTGGACACCGCCGACTTCCTCTGATCCCCTGAAGGCCGGGGGTGCGACATCGTGGGGAACGTGCGGGAACAGGCCAGATGGACCAGGGCGCGGCTGGGGCGGTGCGGGCCCGTGCTGGATCTGCTCACCGCCCGGTTCGCCCGGCACGAGTACGCGCCGCACGCGCACGACGAGTACACGGTCGGGGTCACCGTCGGCGGCCTCGAGGTGATCGCTTACCGCGGCGGACGCATCGTGTCCGGGCCCGGCTCGATCGTCGTCCTGCAGCCCGGCGAAATGCACACCGGCGGCCCCGCCGCCCCCGAGGGCTACGCCTACCAGGCGCTGTACGCCGCCCCCGCCCTGCTCGGCGACGGCACCCTCGGCACCGCCCTCCCGTACTTCCCCGACCCCGTCCTGCACGACCCGGAGCTGGCCGCCGCCCTGCGCCGTACGCACACCGACCTCAGCGCCCACCCGGACCCGCTGGAGGCCGAGTCACGCCTGCCCTGGCTGCTCGCCGCGCTCGCCCGTCGCCACTCCACGTCCCGCGCCGAGGACGGCGCCCTCCCCGGCGCCCGGACCGTCGCGCTCACCGTCCGCGACCGCCTCGCCGACGAACTCCTCGCCCCGCCCTCCCTGGCCGACCTCGCCGCCGACCTCGGCCTCTCCCGCTACCAGCTGCTCCGCGCGTTCCGTACGACGATGGGTGTGCCGCCGTACGCGTGGCTCGCCCAGTACCGGGTGGCCCGGGCCCGCGCCCTGCTGGACGCCGGGGTGCGGCCGGCGGAGGCGGCCGCCCTCGTGGGGTTCGCCGACCAGGCGCACCTCACCCGCTGGTTCCGCCGCGTCCTCGGGGTGACCCCGGCGGCGTACCGCAACAGCGTTCAAGACGCGGGGCGCTGAGCGGGCGGACACTCCTCCCATGACTGCACGCGGCTGGTTCCTGTTCTCCCTGATGGGAGTGGTCTGGGGCATCCCCTATCTGTTGATCAAAGTGGCGGTGGACGAGGTGTCCCCGTCGGGCGTGGTGTTCGCCCGCTGCGCCGTCGGCGCGCTCCTCCTGCTGCCCTTCGCCCTGCGCCAGGCGGGCCTCGCCCGGAACCTGCGGGCGCACTGGAAGCCGATGCTGGCGTTCGCGGTCATCGAGATCGTCGGCCCCTGGTACACGCTGACCGACGCCGAACGCCACCTCTCCAGCTCCACGGCCGGCCTGCTGATCGCGGGCGTCCCGATCGTCGGCGTCCTGCTGTCCCGCGCCTTCGGGCGGGCGGAGTCCCTCGGCCCCCGACGGATCGCGGGCCTGGCGCTCGGGCTCGGCGGCGTGGGCGTCCTCACCGTCCCCCACCTGACCGGCGGTGACGCCCTCTCCCTCGCGGAGGTCCTGGTCACGGTCGTCGGCTACGCGACGGCCCCGCTGATCGCGGACCGCCACCTCAAGGACGTCCCCACGCTGCACCTGATCACGCCCTGCCTGGCCCTGGCCGCCCTGGTCTACGCCCCCGCGGCGATCGCCTCGCGTCCCGCGGTCCTCCCCACCCCGCAGACCCTGGCCGCGCTGGCCGCCCTCGGCGTCGTCTGCACGGCGGTGGCGTTCGTCGCCTTCCTGGAACTGATCAAGGAGGCGGGTCCGATCCGCGCGTCCGTGATCACGTACGTCAATCCGGCGATCGCGGTGGCCGCCGGCGCGCTCTTCCTCGACGAGGCCCTCACCGCGACGGTGGTGGCCGCCTTCGTCCTGATCCTCACCGGATCGGTGCTGGCCAACGCGCGGGAACGGAAAGCGGCCGGCCGGCGGGTACCATGGTCGGCACGGCAGACGAGCCGGGCGGACGGCCGCGTGGAGTCCCCCTAGGGGGCTTCCCGAGGAACGTCCGGGCTCCACAGGGCAGGGTGGTGGCCAACGGCCACCCGGGGTGACCCGCGGGACAGTGCCACAGAGAACAGACCGCCCGGCGCTCCGGCGCCGGGTAAGGGTGAAACGGTGGTGTAAGAGACCACCAGCGCCTGAGGTGACTCAGGCGGCTAGGTAAACCCCACCCGGAGCAAGGTCAAAAGGAAGCACCCCGGTGCTTCTGCGCGGACGATCGAGGGCTGCCCGCCCGAGTCCGCGGGTGGACCGCACGAGGCCGGTGGCAACACCGGTCCTAGATGGATGGCCGTCGCCCCGGCACCCGCGAGGGGGCCGGGGAACAGAACCCGGCGTACAGCCCGACTCGTCTGCCGCTCTCCGTGCCGCATGCCGTCCGAGCGGCATCTCAAGGGGAGCCGGGCGCCGTGCTCCCGGAGGATCCACGTCCGTCCGAACCCGGTGCGTCGATGCCCAGCGACACCAACCGCAGGTCGGCTTCGGGCCTCGCCACGGAAACAGGGTGTCCGGGCCGTCCCGGCGCGATCCACTCCGTCAGCCTTCCGAGGTAGGCCCGCACCGTCACGCCCTCTGCCGCGGCCGCCGCCGCCAGGCGGTCGTACGTGGCGCTCGAGGCACGCGGCTCCCTCTCAGGCATCGGCCGGCTGCCTTCCCCCGGCCAGCAGGTCGAGCAGTTCCTCCGCCCACGACGGGTCGTAGCGGTCGAGGCGGGGCAGGCCCCCCTTGTCGGGGTCGCCCGTCCATCGGACGTGCGCGCCGGGGTTGTGGACCGCGTACCCGCCGGGCGCGAACAGATGAGGGCTGCCCTGGATGCCGGGCCCCTGGGCGACGCGGAACTGCTCGTAGATCTCCGCGCGGCCGGCGCCGCGTTCGAGAGCGCGCGCCAGGGCCTCTTCGTCGACGTGCTCGCACCCCGCGGCGACGTCGAGGATCTCGGAGGGAACGCTGACGCACCGGCTCTCGACGTAGAACGCGTGCCGCAGGCCGGCGTCCAGTTCGTCGCTGCCGCGCAGGCCGCCCACGGACGGGTCCTTCGCGGCCTGCACGGCTTCCATCGCGGGCAGCATCGTCGAGGGGTAGTCGTACTCCTTCCCGGCCCACGGACGCCAGCCGAGGTCGGGACGGTGCGCGGAGATGACCACGATCTCCGGCTCCACGATGTACTTGGGCGTGGGCTGGTGGTTGAACAACTCCAGCGGGAAGGCCCGGTGGTCGATCAGGAGGTCCTGCTCCCGTGCCCGGGCCGCGGTGCGCAGCGTGTGGAGGGCGAGGGTGGCCCAGGGGCACCCCAGGTCCGACCAGACGGTGACGGGCCGTGGTTCAGGGGCAGCGCTCATGGTGTCCTCCTTGGTAGCGGGACCACACCGGGGTCCCCGGGGGTGTGCCGCGTCGTGGAATCCCATGGTGACGCGCGTGCGGCGCCCCGCGCCCGATGCCGGTGCTACTTCGTCAGGTCGCCCCGCACCGGGCCGCGCGGAGCCGCCGGCCGGCCAGGACGGTGGTCCGGACACCGTCCGAACCGTGCGCTCCGGACAGGGACGCGCGCAGGAGGGGAGGCGGTGGTGGCCCGGCCACCGCGGTCCGTCACAAGTCCTGTGCTCGCTGTACCTGGGACGGGAACCCCGCCTGCCGCACAGTGAACGGGCAGCCCTTCGGACCGTCATCGTCTACTCCCGATGGAGAGTCCGTTCCATGAGTGTGGTCGCACTGAGCCCTGACCAAGCGCAGAGTCCGACCAGGCACGAACTGCCGTACGCGCCTCCGTGCAACGTATCGCTGCCGGAGATGTGCTCACGGCTGTTCGCCTCCCTGCCCCGCAGCGACCAACGTCGCAAGGGCATGGACTACATACGTGGTTTGCTGGAGGTGAGGGGACGCAAATCGATACGCAACATCGCCGCGCTTGCCGGGGGACAGGCGACGGAGCAGAGTCTGCACCACTTCATCAGCGACTCGAGCTGGGAATGGGGTCCGGTGCGCCGGGCGCTGGCCTGGTACACGGTGAGCGTGGTCCCGCCACAGGCGTGGGTGGTGCGGCCCATGGTCATCCCCAAGGCCGGGCGGCACTCCGTCGGAGTGGAGCGGCGCTTCTTCCCGGAGCACGGGCAGATGCTCAACGCCCAGCAGGCCGTGGGCGTATGGGCGGTCGGAGAGGAGGCGAGCGTGCCGGTCAACTGGCGGCTCCAGCTCTCCCCGGCCTGGCTGGCCGAGGACCGTCGGCGCCGCGCGTCCATACCGGACGACGCGTCGGCGGAGACCCTCGGTGAGTGCTCACTGCGGGCCTTTCTCGAGACGGCGGCCTGGCGGCTGCCGTCCCGCCCGCTGGTGATGGACGCCCGCGGCGGTGACATCACCTCGACGGTGTCGCAACTCCTCGGCCGGGGGACACAGATGATGCTCAGGGTGAACGACTCCCTGCGGCTGTCGGTGAGGGACCCCGCGCTGAAGGGCTTCGACACCACCCCCAGGCCGGTGCACCAGATCATGAGCGCGAGCGGCGGCCTGCAGCGGCCGGTGGTGTGGCCGGGCGACGGGGTCAGGTGCTCCGGGCTCGTCACCGCCGTACGGGTGGCGCTGCCCGCCCCCGCGGGCCGGCGGGCCGGCCGCGGGGACGGTGACCTGCTGCTGCTGGGGCTGGGGAACAACGACCGGCGCCGGCCGCGGGAGGTGTGGCTGACCGACCTGACGTCGGTTCCGCCCGCGTTCCTGATGCGGTTGCGGGGGATGATCTCCCGGGTCGACCAGGACCTCGTCCACGGGGCCGACCAGGTGGGGATCCGCGACTTCGCCGGACGCTCCTACCGCGGCTGGCACCGTCACGTCACCCTCGCGTCCGCCGCGCACGTCCTGGCGGCCCTGGGCGACACCGGCGACGCCGAACTGGGTTATGCGTCCTGATCGCCGGCCGACTCGTCGCGTTCCCGCAGCACACGCCGTATCCGTGACATGCGGAGCGCGAGCTGGATCTCCAGGGCGCGTTCGGGCTTCTGCCAGTCCGGGCCGATCAGCTCACCGATGCGCTCCAGCCGGCGGGCCACGGTGTTGGGGTGCACGTGGAGTTGCTCGGCCGCGTACGTGGGACTCCCGCCGGTGTCGAAGTAGGCGTCCAGAGTGCGGACCAGTTCCGTCAGCCGCTGCTCGTCGTAGTCGAGCACGGCTCCTATGGTGCTCTGGATGAATCTGTCCGCGTCCCCGTGGTCCGACAGCAGCAGCCCCAGGAACCCCAGCTGCTGAGCCGAGGCGGAGGTTCCCGCGGCGCCCAGGGCGGTCATCGCGTCCAGGCAGCGGGACGCTTCCCGGTACCCGTGGAGGACCGCTCCGGGGTCCGACACGGGTCCGGAAGCGCTGACCGTGGGCGGGCTGCCGGACAGGGACGCCAGCTCGTCGTGCACCGTCCGGGCGGCCGCGCCCGGGTCGGTGCCCGGCAGCAGCAGCACGATGTCGCTCTCGTGTGTCGTCTGGAGTCCGTTCAGACGGCGTGCGCAGGCCGATGCCCGGCTCACCGCGTGTGCCTGCGCACCCCCTTCGACGCGGGCGATCACGACGACGTGCGGCTGGTCGAGTCCGATGCCCAGCCGGCGGGCGCGCCGCTCCAGCAGATCCTGCGGGCGGGACACACTGAGCAGCAGGTCTTCGAGCAGTTCGTCCCGGACGCGCCCGTCCACAGGAGCCTTGCCCTCCTGCAGGGACAGCAGCACCGCGACGACGCGCGCCGCGTACCGCAGCAGTGCCGCGGTGCCGGCGGTCAGGGCCGGACCGGCCTGGACGTACAAGGCGCCCAGGTGGTGACCGCCGGCGAGGACCGGCACGGACCAGATGCCGTCCTGGAGCAGGACGGGGGCGGGATCCAGCAGGACACCGGTGGCCTTCTCGGCGGGAGTGAACTCCTCGCCGCGCCCGGTCAGATCACCGGACACGGCGATCGTCGTACCGTGCGGGCCGCACAGCAGCACCGGAGCCCTCAGTCTGATGTGGCACTCCTCCACCAGCAGCTGCGGGGCACAGCCGTCGAGCACCAGGGCGAGCAACGCCCCTTGGGCCTCGATGAGCCCGCGTGCGTCGGCCAGGTCCGCCTCGGCGCGCGACAGCCGGTCCCGCAGCGCCGACATCTCCGCGAGCGTCTCGTCCAGGTACACGGCCCGTGACAGCGCCACACCGCCGATCTCCGCGAGCATGTTCGCCAGCGCTATCTCGTCCGCGGAGAAGTGGCGCACGCTGCGGTCCGCCACGTGCAGCGATCCGGCGAAGGCGGTGCCGCGGCTCAACGGCACGGCGAGCACGGCGTGCAGGCCCTCGGCGTCGATCCACTGATCGAGTTCGGCGGCGTGCCGGAAGCTGTCGTCCGTCAGATAGTCGGAGGTCCACAGCGGCGCGCGGTGTGCCAGTACCGCGGCCGCGAGACCGGCTCCCTCCGGTAATCGGAGCTGCGTGTTGAGCATCGTGACGTGACCGTCGAGCGAGTGCAGCCGTAACGCCCCGTCGTCGTCGGCGGCGGGCAGGGTGACCCACGAGACGTCGACGCCGAGCAGCAGCCGCGCCCGGCGGGTGATGATCTTGAGGGTGTCCTCGACCGTGTGCGGGCTCGCCAGATCGGAGGCGGTGTCGACGAGCGTGGCGAGGGCGGCGCTCCGCTGCTGCCGGCGCTCGAGCCGGGCCTGGATGCTCAGGGCCAGCCGTTTGATCCGTTCCACCGTGCGCAGGTCGGCGCCGGTCACGCCCTGTCTTCGCGCCTCCTCGACCACGGCGTCGAACCGGTTCGCCGGCCCTTCACCGGCCAGGAGGTCCAGCAGGGCCAGCACAGCCGCCACCGCTTCGTCCTTCGTCCCCGACACGAGGTCCTCCGGTGTCTCGATTCCCCAGCGCTGGCAGTGACGGTGCACGAGGGCGAGTCGCACGGGCCGCGGCTCCACCGGTGCAACAGGACGACACCCGCGTGCATTCCGCTGAGCCGCGCCCGCGCACCGAGAACCACAGCCGCTCCCCCGTGTGGCGGCCTGGGGGCCTGCGGACCGCCACCCTGCCGGTCGAGCAGGCTCACGGCTCGCTGACCCCCACGAACTCCCCCCGAGAGTATGCCAGTTGCCGTATGCGGTGAGACTCCGCAAAACGGGTGCGTGCCGTCACACCCGTGGGGTGTGCCCCCACGCCAGGATCGAGTCCGCCGGCGGTCAGAGCGACAGGAGCGAGACGATGGCAGGGCCGAAGGCGGCACCGAGGAGATACGCGAGGTTGAACAGGCCGATGGCCGTGGGGCGTTCGGCGTCGGGGACGGCCGAGGTGGCGTGCACCGCGAACGCGCCCTGGCCCGAGGCGGCCGCGATCGACGTCAGGGCCTGAGCGGCCAGCAGGACCGCGGGGGAGGTGCCGACGGCCGCCAGCACCGCTCCCGCGAGGGCGAGACCCACCAGCGCGGTGATCACGAACCGGCGTCCCGCCCGTGCCGCCGAGACCGCCACGACGAACCAGGACAGGGCGCCGCCCAGCAGCAGCGGCCACACCATGGCGACGCCGATCTCGCTGGTGGACCACGACGTGTGGTCTTCCAGCCGCTCCGGAATCGCGTACATCATGCCGAAGTTGACCACCGCCAGGCACAGCGCGAGACCCGCCGCGACCAGGAAGCCCGGGTTGCGCAGGAGGACGGCGGGGACGAAACCCCGCGGCCGTGCGCGCACCTGGGCCGCCAGCAGCGCCGCGGCGAGGACGGAGCAGACCCCGGCGGCCAGGGGCTGGTGGGGCACGAACACCAGCGCGGTGACCAGCGCGGTCAGCAGCACCGCGCCCAGCGGGTCGAACGGCTCCCGGGTGACCGGGGCGCCGGGCGCGCACCGGGCCACGGCGAACGGCACGGCCACGGCGCTCAGCACGGGCAGCGCCAGGGTGGCCTGCCAGGACAGCAGGTCGTTGACGAGGGAACCGGCCAGCGGGGCCGTCGAACCCACCACGGCGAGCGAGGCGGTGACCAGTCCCATGGCGCGGGGCGAGCCGGCCAGGCTCATGGCCGTCGCCGTGAGGCCGGCCGTGCCGAGGCCCATCAGGGCGGTGCCCAGGACGAGCACCGGCAGGACGGGTATCCCGGCCACCAGGCCCGCCCCCAGCAGGACGAGCAGACCGCACGTGGTGAGCGCGGCGCGAGCTCCCCGGCGGTCGAGCAGCCCGGCCAGCAGCGGCGTCCCGACGGCTATGCCCCAGCCGAACGCGGTCACCGTCCAGGTGACGGCACCGGTGGAGACGTCGAGGTCCCGCGCCGCGTCGTCCAGCACCAGGGCGGGGCCCGCGATGCCGAAGGACAGCGGGCCGGCCATCAGGGCCAGCCAGAGGGCCGCTGGTCCGTGGAACGGGCCGCGGGTGTCGGTTGCGTGAGGTTTCCTGCCCGGCGCGGCGGGACCCTGGGCGCCGGACTCGGCGAGTGAGTTGCTCATCGGTGCTCCCTGAGCGGTCGGTCGTCGCTGGACCACCCTGGCCCGGTCCGGCGTGCAGCCCTTCGGGGGAGAAGGCGCCGGCCGGGCCAGGGAGTCGGGGATCGGGGCAGGAGGCGAGCGGGGCGGCCGGGCCGGGCGCCGGCCGGGAGCCCCGCTGCCGTCCCTGCCCGGGGGATCAGCCGTCCAGCGTCGGGTAGTCGGTGTAGCCCCGGTGGTCGCCTCCGTAGAAGGTCTCCGGGTCGGGCGTGTTGTACGGGCCGCCGGCCTTGATCCGCGCGGGCAGGTCGGGGTTGGCGAGCCACAGCGAGCCGATGCTCACCGCGTCGCACAGGCCCTCCGCCAGGACCTCCTCGGCGGCCTCGGGCGTCACCGCCGCCTCCTCGCCCGTGGCGTGCGGGTTGAGGATCAGGACGCCCGGCCACTCGCGTCGGATCAGCTTCGTGATGTCACGGCCGCCGAACTCCATCAGGTGGACGTAGGCCAGGTTGAGCGGCGCCAGAGCGCGGATCAGGGCCTCGTACAGCGCGGCGGAGTCGCTCTCCTCGATGCCGTTGGTGGTGTTGGCGGGGGAGAGGCGGATGCCGACCCGCTCAGGACCGATCGCGTCGCTGACCGCCTGGGCGACCTCGACGGCGAAGCGGATGCGGTTGTCGACGCTGCCGCCGTAGGCGTCGGTGCGCAGGTTGGTGTTGTCGGCGAGGAACTGGTGGATCAGGTAGCCGTTGGCTCCGTGCAGCTCCACACCGTCGAACCCGGCGTCCATCGCGCACTTGGCGGCCGAGATGTGGTCCTCCACCGCCCGGGCGATGTCCTCCAGGTCCATGGCCCTGGGCGTGGGGTGGTCCAGCATGCCCTCCGGCGTGTACATCCGGCCGCCCGAGGCCACCGCCGAGGGGGCCAGCGGCAGTGCGCCGTCGGGGTAGAGGCTCGGGTGCCCGATACGGCCGGAGTGCATGATCTGCACGAAGATCCGGCCCTGCCGCTCGTGCACCGCGTCGGTCACCCGACGCCATGCCTCCACCTGCTCGGGCGTGTGCACGCCCGGTGTGTCGATGTAACCCTGCCCGATCACGCAGGGCTGCGTGCCCTCGGTGATGATGAGGCCCGCTCCGGCGCGCTGTCCGTAGTAGTCGGCGGCCAGCGGGGTCTGTACGCCGCCCTTGGCCCGGCTGCGCGTCATCGGCGCCATGACGAGCCGGTTGGGCAGCGTCAGCTTGCCCAGGGGCAGCGGTTCGAAGAAGTGGCTCACGATCTCCTCCATCGGGGAACCGGCTTGTTCCACACCGTAGGAAGGGGGGAGGTCAGGCCGAATCAGTAACATTTCTGAAACCGGATACGTACGTCGGCACGGCTTGCCTACCGGCGGGCCGCATCAGGGGAGTGGGGGCACCTACGTGCTGTACGGCAGGTCCGCCGAGCTTGCGGCGCTCGAAGAACTGACCGCCGGGGCCCGCGAGGGACGCAGCGGTGCCCTGGTCCTGCGCGGTGAGGCGGGCATCGGGAAGACGGCCCTGCTCGACCGGACGGCGCAGTCGGCGTCGGCGGCGGGCATGCGGGTTCTGCGGGTCACCGGGGTCGAGCCGGAGGCGGACCTGGCCTTCGGCGGGCTGGTGCAGCTGCTGTGGCCCGTGCAGGACCGGCTGGACGGGTTGCCCGAACCCCAGGCGGACGCCCTGCGGGCGGTCCTCGGGGCGGGCCGCACCCCGACGCGGGACAGGTTCCTGACCGGGCTGGCCGTCCTCACGCTCCTGGCGGACCTGGCCGAGCAGGGGCCGCTGCTGTGCCTGGTGGACGACGCCCAGTGGCTGGATCAGGCCACCTCCGACGCGCTCCTCTTCGCCGCCCGCCGGCTCGCCGCCGAGCAGGTGGCCATGGTGTTCGCCACCCGGGACGAGGGGTTCGCCGCCCCCGGGCTCACCGAGCTGCGCCCCTCCCGGCTCGACACCGGCGACGCGGTGAGTCTCCTCGCCGACCTGGGACTGCCCCCCGCCCTGCGGGACCAGGTCATCGCCGAGTCCGCCGGGAACCCGCTGGCGCTCATCGAGTTCGGCGCCGCCCGCCGCGACGACCCCGGGAGCTTCACGCCCGTGACCGTCGCCGACCGGGTGCTGTCGTCGTACCGCACCCAGATCGCCGCGCTCCCCGAGAAGACGCGGCTGGCGCTGCTGTTCGCCGCCGCCGAGGGGCGGGGCGACCTGCCGCTGCAGATGAAGGCGGCCCGCACGCTCGGCGTGGGTCTGGAGGACCTGGAGGACGCGGAGCGG
The DNA here is from genome assembly GCA_014656175.1 of Streptomyces werraensis. GTDB lineage: Bacteria > Actinomycetota > Actinomycetes > Streptomycetales > Streptomycetaceae > Streptomyces > Streptomyces werraensis. Next base: position 396,446 of record BNBX01000001.1, on the reverse strand, counting down.
GCGGGGCTGATCCAGGTGACCGAGAGCACCGTCGTCTTCCGCCACCCGCTGATCGGGACCGCCGCCTACCAGGGAGCCGTGCTGGCCCGGCGGATCGCCGCCCACCAGGCGCTGGCCGACGCCGCGGAGGACCCGGACTGCCGGGCCCGCCACCTGCCCCTGGCCACGACCTCACCCGACGACGAGGTCGCCTCCGAACTGGTCGCCGCCGCCGAGCGGGCCGCCGACCGCAGCGCCTACGCCGCCGCCTCCCTCCTGCACCAGCAGGCCGCCCGGCTCACCCCCGACCGTCGCGCCCAGGCCCACCGGCTCACCGACGCCGCGGCCTGCGCGCTGAACGCCGGGCACGCCGGCCAGGCCCGGGACCTGGCCGAGCAGGCCGAGCGGTCGAGCCCCGAGCCGGAGGACCTGGCCCGGCTCGCCCCCGTACGAGCCGCCGTGATGTTCGAGTCGGGGGACCGGCGCGAGGCCGCCCGCCTGCTGCTGCGGCGGACGCACGCGGCCGGTCCCGGTCTCGGCCCCGCCATGCTCCGCACCGGTGCCACGTACGGCTGGTTCGCCGGCGACGCGGACTCCGTGCGGGAGGCCGCCGAGCGGCTGGCGTCCCTCGGGGAGGCCGACCCGATGGTGGAGGGCATGGCCCACCTCGTCGACGACGACTACGCCCGCGGACTGCCCCTGCTGGAGCGCGCCGTCGCCGCGGGCCAGGACGGATCGGACGCGGCCCGCACGCGCGCCCTGCACAGCGCGATCCTGCTCGGCGACGACTCCACCGCCATGGAACTGGCCGCGGCCGAGGTGTCCCGCTGCCGCGCGCAGGGCCTCATCGGCGCCCTGCCCCAGGCCCTGCACCTGCTGGCGGAACGCCAGGTGCTGGCCGGGGCCCACCGGGACGCCGAGGCGTCGGTGGCCGAGGCCGTGGAGATCGCCCGCGACACCGGGCTGCGCGAGCGCGTCGCCTGGCTGGGCGGCGTTCCCGCCCGGATCGCGGCGATCGAGGGCGACGAGCAGCGCTGCCGCGACCTCGTGCGGGACGTCCCCGACGCCGGACGGGTGGCCGGCGAGAGCGCCCTGAGCCTGCTGGAACTGGCGCGCGGCGACTACGAGGCGGCCCTCGGCCGGCTGGAGACCGCCGCCGGCCCGGGGCCGCAGCGCCACATGGCGATGGCCATGGCCACCGTCGCCGATCAGGTGGAGGCCGCGGTACGGCTCGGGCAGACCGAGCGGGCCGAGCGGCCGATGCGCGCCTTCGAGGCCTGGGCGCGGGCCGGCCGGCAGCCGTGGGCGCTGGCGGTGGCCCACCGGTGCCGGGCGCTGGTCGACGGGCGCGAGGAGGACTACCGGGAGGCGGCCCGGCTGCACGGACAGGGCCGGCGGCCCTTCGAGCGGGCCCGTACCTCGCTGCTGTACGGGGAGTGGCTGCGCAGGGCCAGGCGCCGCACCGAGGCGCGTGACATGCTCCGGTCCGCCCTGGAGGACTTCGAAGGGCTGCGCGCCGTGCCCTGGGCGGAGCGCGCGCGTGCGGAGCTGCGGGCGGCGGGTGACGCGACGACGAGCGCGAAGGCCACCGCGGAGAACGTCCTCGACCGGCTGACCCCGCAGGAGCTGCAGGTGGTCCGGCTGGCGGCCGACGGCAACAGCAGCCGGGAGATCGCCGCGCAGCTGTTCCTCAGCCGCAGGACCGTCGAGCACCATCTGTACAAGGCCTATCCCAAGCTGGGCGTCGGCTCCCGGAGGGAACTGGCCCGTCTCAACCTGGTCTGAAGGGGCGGATCTGACAGAGATGGTTCCGACCTGACAGATCCGTCGCGGCGTCCGGGCCGCTCGCGGACGAGGCCGGGGCCTCTTTGCCAGAATCCGTGACCATGATGCGTGCTGCCTACATTGAACAGCTCGGATCTCCGGACGTCATCCGTTACGGTGATCAGCCCACGCCGGAACCGGGGCCGACCGACGTCCTGGTGGACGTCACGGCCGTCTCGGTCAACCACGTCGACACCTTCGTGCGCTCGGGCGCCTGGCGCACCCCGCTCACCTTCCCCTTCGTCATAGGCCGGGACCTCACCGGCACCGTCGCCGCGGTCGGCACCGGAGTCCACCGGTTCCGGCCCGGCGACCGGGTGTGGTGCAACAGCCTCGGCCACGACGGCCGTCAGGGGGCCGCCGCCGAGCGGGTGGTGGTGCCCGTCGACCGGCTGTACCGCCTGCCGGAGAGCGCCGACCCGTACGAGACCGTCGCGCTGGCCCATCCGGCCGCGACCGCCTACCTCGGCCTGTTCACCCACGGGCGGCTCCGCTCCGGCGAGACCGTCGTGGTCGTCGGCGCGGGCGGGAACGTCGGGAGCGCCCTGGTGGTGATGGCCGCCGCGGCGGGCGCCCGGGTCGTGGCCGTCGCCTCCGCGCGGGACGCCGCGTACTGCCGCGGACTCGGCGCCGACCACGTCGTCGACTACCGGGACCCCGACGTGCCCGGGCGCATCCGCGCCGCCGCCCCGGCGGGCGCCGACCTCTACCTCGACGCCTCCGGCACCAACGACCTGGAGACCGCGGTGGACCTGCTCGCCGGGCGGGGGCGGATCGTGCTGCTCGCCGGACTGCGCTCCCGGCCCGTGCTCCCGGTGGGCCCGCTGTACCTGAGGGACCGTTCGATCCACGGCTTCGCCATCTCGCACGCCACCGCCGAGGAGCTCGCCGAGGCCGCCAGTGCCGTCAACCGGCTGGTCGCCGACGGCCGTCTGAGGCCCCGTGCGGTCGAGCGGCTGCATCTGAGCGACGCCGCCGAGGCCCACCGCCGGCTCGAGGAGGGCAAGGTGCACGGAAAACTCGTGCTGAGCGTCACCGACGGGGCCTGAGCCGGGCGGGGTGAACGGCGCCGGTGAAATGCGGGAATTCGGACCTGACAAATGAGAAAGCCGCTCTTTGACCGGCGCCGGGCGGCCTCGACAGAATTCTGCACATGACTCAGTCAATCATCGACACCTCGCCGCTCTTCGAGCTCAAGGCCGACATTCACATTTCCGCGACCCCGCTCGAGGTCTACTCCGTCGTCAGCGATCTGCCGCGCAGTGCCGAATGGAGCCCCGAATGCCGGGGCGGCACGTGGGTCTCCGGCGAACCGTCCACCGTCGGCGCCGTCTTCCGCGGCGAGAACCTCCGCAGCGAGGACGTCGTCGCCTGGGCGCCCCTGGTGCGCGGCGTCTGGCACACCGAGTGCCGCATCACCGCCGCCGAGCCCGGCCGCACCTTCCGGTGGATGATGCTCACCCACGCCCGCGAGGACCAGGAGAGCATCTGGGGCTTCGACATGGAGCCCGCCGGGGACGGCTGCGTGCTCACCCACCACTTCCGCATGGGCCGGGCCACGGCCGGCATCCACAAGATCGTCGCAGACCTCGACGAGGACGACCGCAAGCGCTTCGTGGCCGACTGGACCGCCAAGCTCGAGCAGGACCTCGACGCCACGCTGAAGCGCATCAAGGACGTCATCGAAAAGCGGTGACACATTCCCGTTGATCCGTACGGGAGCCCGAATTCAAACGGCCCGCCGCACGGCTGCGGAACAGTCACGGCGGAGGAGAGGGTGGGCAGATGTTTCTCCAGCGCATCGGAAACAAGGGAATTCGGCTGGGCACGCTCTTCGACCGGGCCGCGGCCCGGCATCCGGCGAATCCCGTGATTCTCGACCATGATCTCGACGTCGCCCCGGAACGCGGGCGCCGCATGACGCTCACGGAGGTCGCCGACCTCGTGGACGACCTCGCCTCCCGGCTGTGGGCGGCCGGCGTCCGGCCCGGGGAGCGTGTGGTCGTCCACAAGACCAACGGGTTCGACATCACGCTCCTGGCCTGCTCCACGGCCAGGATCGGCGCCGTCCCGGTCCTGCTGTCCCCGAAGCTCGACGGCGCCACCGTGTGCGAGCTGGTGCGCCGCGTGGACCGGCCCTACCTGGTGACCGACCAGGACAAGCTGGACCACCACCTGCCCGCCGAGATCTTCGGTCTGGCCCGGCAGGTGCTCCTGGCCTCCGGCAGCCACGACGAGGCCGTCACGCTCGCCTCGCTGGCCGGTTCGGCCCGGGTCGAGCCGGTGACCATGCCCCCGGACCACCCGACGCTGGTCACCCACACCTCCGGCACCACCGGAACGCCCAAGCTGGCGGTGCACACCGGGCGCACCTTCCAGGCCCGCTACCGCCCGCAGGGCACGGTGGCCTCCCTGGTGGGCCGCAGCGAACCGGTGGCCATCCACGTGTCGTTCGTGCACTCGCGGATGTTCACCGCGATGCCCATCACGATCCTCCAGGGACACCCCATGATCATCCTCCGGGACGACGACCCGGAGGTCGTGGCCGAGGTGTTCCGCCAGGCCCCGCCCGGCCTGATAGAGGCGCACCCCAACACGTTCCTGCGCTGGGAGGTGCTGGTCGACGACCCGCGCCGGCCGCTGGCCAACGTGAAGTACTTCAGCAGCACCTTCGACGCCATCCACCCGCGCACCGTGCACCTGATGCTCAAGGCGTCACGGCGCGAGTCGCCGCAGTTCGTGCAGATGTACGGGCAGAGCGAGGTCGGCCCGATCGCCGGGCGCACCTACTCCAAGAAGCGCGGCGCGGACGCCGACGGCCGCTGCGTGGGCTCCCCGTTCCCCGGCATGACGGGCGTCCGGGTGGTCAGCCGGGACGGCAAGCGGCCCACCAAGTCCAACCCCGGCTACATCGAGGTGCGCTCCGACGGACGGATCGTCACCTACCTGGGCGAGCACCAGCGCTGGGAGAAGCAGGCCGACGGCGAGTGGTGGCGGATGGGCGACCTGGGCTACCGCACCAAGTGGGGCTGTCTGCACCTGCTCGACCGGGAGGTCGACGAGATCGAGGGCATCGACAGCACCCTGGAGATCGAGGACACCCTCTTCGCCCGGATACCCGAGCTCGTCGAGGTCATCATCGTCCCGGACGAGGACGGCAGGCCCCTGCCCGTGGTGTGCACCCGTGACGACAAGCCGCTCGACCTGGCGGCCTGGAAGTCCGCGGTGGCCGGTCTGCCCGCGATGGCGGAGCCCGTGCAGTGGAAGCTCGACGACCTGCCGCAGACCGCCACCACCAAGATCAAGCGGCTGGAGCTGGCCCGGCTGCTCAAGGCGGAGCGGACGGACGCGTAGGGCCCGGATCCCGCACCGCCGCCTCCGCGGGGCGCGGGCCCGCCCTCCCCCCACGCGGGCCCGCGCCCCCGTCACCCCCCGCCCGGCGGCCCGGCGCCACCCTCCGGGCCGCCGTCCCCAGCCGAGGAGTTGCCCCCGATGACGGCACTGCGCGCCTCCCGACGCCGGATCGAGCACTGGGATCCGGAGGACGAGGAGTTCTGGGAGCGCACCGGCAAGCACGTCGCCCGACGCAACCTCGTCCTGTCCGTCCTCTCCGAGCACATCGGGTTCTCGATCTGGAGCATGTGGTCGGTCCTGGTGCTGTTCATGTCCCCGGCCATCGGCCTGGGCTTCGCCCCGAGCGAGAAGTTCCTGCTGGTGGTCACCCCCACCCTGGTGGGGGCACTGCTGCGACTGCCCTACAGCTACGCCGTGACCCGCTTCGGCGGGCGGAACTGGACCGTGTTCAGCTCGGTCCTGCTGTTCGTGCCCGCGCTGCCCGCGCTGTACTTCGTCCAGCGGCCCGGCACACCCCTGTGGGTGTTCCTGCTCATCGCCGCGACCGCGGGCGTCGGCGGCGGCAACTTCGCCTCCTCGACCACCAACATCGCCCACTTCTTCCCCCGGCGTCACCAGGGCTGGGCGCTCGGTCTCAACGCCGGCGGCGGCAATCTGGGCGTCGCCGTCATCCAGCTCGTCGGCCTGCTGGTCATCGCCACCGCCGGCGACACCCACCCCGCCTACGTGATCGCCGCCTACCTGCCGCTGATCGCCCTGGCCGCGGTGCTCGCGGCGCTCGGCATGGACAACATCGACACGGGCCCGGCCTCGACGGGCGCGCTGCGCGAGGCGGTGGGCAACCCGCACACCTGGTGGATCTCGCTGCTGTACCTGGGCACGTTCGGCTCGTTCATCGGGTACGGCTTCGCCTTCGGGCTCGTGCTGCAGAACCAGTTCGGCGCGACACCGCTGGAGGCCGCCGGACTCACCTTCCTCGGGCCGCTGCTCGGCTCGCTGTCCCGCCCGCTGGGCGGGCGGCTCGCCGACCGCTGGGGAGGCGCCCGGGTCACCTTCTGGAACTTCCTCGCCATGGGCGCCGGCACGCTCCTGCTGCTGGTGGCCTCGGCCCACCGGTCGCAGGCGCTGTTCGTCGCCGTCTTCACGGTGCTGTTCGTGCTCAGCGGCCTGGGCAACGGCTCCACGTACAAGCTGATCCCGGTCGTCTTCGCCGGGCAGGCGGAGGCCGCCGTCACCGCGGGACACGACGCGACCGAGGCCTTCGCCCGGGCCCGCCGCCTGACCGGCGCGGTCATCGGCATCGCGGGCGCGGTCGGCGCGCTCGGCGGCGTCGTCGTCAACCTGGCCTTCCGGGCGTCCTACGGCAGCCGCGGCACCGGCGAGCCGGCCTTCTGGTTCTTCCTCGCCTTCTACGCGGTCTGCGTGGCCGTCACCCTGCTGGTCTACCTGCGCACCCCGCACGGCACCCCGGCGGACGCCGCGCGGCGGGCACGGCCGGCCCGACGCGGGGCCGCCGAGTCCTCGGAGGTCACCCGTGCCTGACAGCGCGCCGCGCACGAGCGTGGCCACGCACTGCCCGTACTGCGCCCTGCAGTGCGGCACCCGCCTCGGCCACGGCGCCTCGGGAACCGTGGTGGAACCCTCCGACTTCCCCGTCAACGACGGCAGCCTCTGCCAGAAGGGCTGGACCGCGCCCGCGGTGCTCGACGTCCCGGACCGGCTGCGCCGGCCACTGCTGCGGGACCCGGACGGCCGTCTCGCCCCGGCCGACTGGGACACCGCCCTGGACACGGTCGCCACGCGGCTGCGGCGCATCCGCGACGAGCACGGCCCGGACGCGCTCGCCGTGTTCGGCGGGGGCGGCCTCACCAACGAGAAGGCCTACCTGCTGGGCAAGTTCGCCCGGCTCGCCCTCCGCACCAGCCAGATCGACTACAACGGCCGGTTCTGCATGTCCTCGGCCGCCGCGGCCCAGAACGCCGCCTTCGGCCTGGACCGCGGACTGCCGTTCCCCGTCGCCGACCTCGGCGCGGCGGACACGATCCTGCTCGCCGGCGCCAACCCCGCCGAGACCATGCCCCCGTTGATGCGGCACCTGCGGAAGGCGGACCTGATCGTCATCGACCCGCGCCGCACCAAGACCGCCGAACGGGCCGCCCTGCACCTGCAACCGGTGCCCGGCACCGACCTCGCGCTGGCGCTGGGGCTGCTGCACATCGCCGTGAGCGACGGCTGGTGCGACAAGGAGTACGTCCAGGAGCGCACCACCGGCTTCGACGCGGCCTGGCGGCGCGCCGTCACCTGGTGGCCCGAGCGCGTCGAACAGGTCACCGGCGTCCCCGTCGCCGAACAGCGCGCCGCCGTGGAACTGCTGGGCGAGGCGCGCCGGGCCTACGTGCTCACCGGACGGGGCGCCGAGCAGCACAGCAAGGGCGCCGACACCGCCGCGGCCTTCATCAACCTCGCCCTCGCCCTGGGCCTGCCCGGCGTCGCGGGCCGCGGCTACGGCTGCCTGACCGGCCAGGGCAACGGGCAGGGCGGCCGCGAGCACGGGCAGAAGGCCGACCAGCTCCCCGGCTACCGCATGATCACCGACCCGGAGGCACGGGCCCACGTCGCCCGGGTCTGGGGCACCGCACCGGACGCCCTGCCCGGCCCCGGCCGCAGCGCCTACGAACTGCTCGACGCGCTCGGCACCGAGGGCGGCCCGCGCGCCCTGCTGGTGTTCGGCTCCAACCCCCTGGTGTCCGCGCCCCACTCCGGTCACGTCGCCGGCCGGCTGGACGCCCTCGACCTGCTGGTGGTGGCCGACTTCGTGCCCTCGGAGACCGCGCGGACCGCCGACGTCGTCCTGCCGGTCGCGCAGTGGGCCGAGGAGGAGGGCACCCTGACGAACCTGGAGGGCAGGGTGCTGCGCCGCCGCCGGCTGCTGCCCCCGCCGGAGGGCGTGCGCACCGACCTGGAGGTCCTGCACGGCCTCGCGGTCCGGCTCGGCGAACCGGCCCACCGCTTCCCGACGGCGCCGCGCCAGGTCTTCGACGAACTGCGGCGCGCCTCCCGGGGCGGCACGGCCGACTACTCCGGCATCACCTACGAGCGGCTGGACGCGGGGGAGGCCCTGCACTGGCCCTGCCCCGAACGCCCCGGCGGGCAACCGCACCCCGGCACGCCCCGCCTCTTCCTCGACGGTTTCGCCACCCCGGACGGCCGCGCCCGGTTCGCCGAGGTCGACCACCGCGACCCGGCCGAGACGCCCGACGCCGACCACCCCCTGTACGCCACCACCGGACGGGTCCTCGCCCACTACCAGTCCGGCGCGCAGACCCGCCGGGTGCCCGAACTCAACGACGCCGTTCCCGAGCCGTACGTCGAGATCCACCCCGACACCGCCGAACGCGCGGGCCTGCGCGAGGGCGGCACGGCCCGCGTCACCTCGGTCCGCGGCACCACGGTCGCGCGGGTCAGGCTGGTGGGCAGCATGCGCACGGACACGGTGTTCCTGCCGTTCCACCATCCCGGCGCTGGCCGGGCCAACCTGATCACCGCGACCGCCCTCGACCCCCGCAGCAAGATGCCCGAGTTCAAGGTCTGCGCCGTGCGGATCGAACCCGGCTCCGACGCACCGTGAGGCCCGCCATGAGCGCCATGCACCACGTCCTCGTCGTCGGCCACGGACCCGCGGCGCACCGGCTCGTCGAGCGGCTGCGGGCGCACGGACACCGCGGCCCGGTCACCGTCCTCGGCGCGGAGCGGCGGCCGGCCTACAACCGGGTGCTGCTCACCTCCGTCCTCGACGGCACCCTCACCGCCGGGGACCTGGAACTGCCCGCCCCGCCCGACGGCGTGCGCGTCAGGACCGGCGTCACCGCCACCGACGTCGACCGCGCCCGCCGCCTGGTGCGCACCGACACCGGCGAGACCCACCGCTACGACCGGCTGGTGCTCGCCACCGGCGCACGGCCGAGGATCCCGCGGCTGCCCGGCCTGCTCACCGCGGACGGCCGGCTCACCGAGGGCGCCACCACCCTGCGCACCGCCGACGACGCCGAACAGCTCGCGGACGGGCCCGTGGTGGTGCTCGGCGCCGGCGCGCTCGGCATCGAGACCACCCTCGCGCTGCTGCGCGCCGGCCGCGACGTCACCCTCGTGCACCCCGGGCCGCACCCCCTGCACGACCGGCTCGACGACACGGCCGGCGCCCTGCTCGCGAGCCGGCTGCGCTCCGCAGGCGCCCGCCTGCGCGTGGGGCGCGCCGCCGTGGAGTACCGGCCCGGCAAGCTGGTCCTGGACGACGGCGAGGTCCTGCGGGCCGACGCGCTCGCGCTGTGCACCGGCGTCGTACCCGAGACCGCGCTCGCCCGGCGCGCCGGACTGGCCGTCCGCACGGGCATCGTCGTCGACCGGCGTCTGCGCACCGCCGACCCGCGCGTCCACGCCCTCGGCGACTGCGCGGAGTTCGACGGCGAGGTGCCCGGACTCGTCGGCACCGCCTGGGAACAGGCGGAGAGCCTCGCCCGGATCCTCGCCGGTCACGACACGCACCATCGCGCCGGCCGGCCCCTGCTGCGGCTGCGGGCGCCCGGCCTGGACCTGGCCTGCCTCGGTCCGCCCGAGCCGTCGGGCGCCACCCGGCACATCACGCTGTCCGACCCGGCCCGGGGCCGCCACGCGGCGCTCGCCCTCGACGGGGACCGCGTCGCGGGCGCGGTCCTCATCGGGCTGCCGCGCGCCGCCGCGGCGCTCGCCCAGCTGTACGCGCGCGGCCTGCCGGTGCCGTCCGACCGGTTCGCTCTCCTGCTGGGCACCCCGGCCGGCGCACACCCCGCCCGCGTCGAACTGCCGGACGCGGCGGTGCTCTGCCACTGCAACCACGTCACCAAGGCCGATCTGCTGCGCGCCTGGCGCGCCGGTGCACGCGACCTGGCCGGGATCGCCGCGGCGACCCGCGCCACCACCGGCTGCGGAGGCTGCGCGGACGACGTGCGCCTGGTCCTCGCGTCGGCGACCGGAGCCCCCGCGACACCGTCGACCGGAGCACCGGCGACCACAGCAACGACCGGAGGGAACGGCGCACCATGACCCGCACCCCGCGCACCCTGGTGGTCGTCGGACACGGCATGACCGGCCACCGTCTCGTCGAGCACCTGAGGGCCCACGACCGGCACGGCAGCTGGCGTGCCGTCGTCCTGGCCGAGGAGCCCCGCCCCGCCTACAACCGGGTCGCCCTGTCGTCCTACCTGGAGGGCAGGAGCGCCGCCGACCTCACCCTCGCGGACCGCGCCTTCCTCACCGACCCCCTGGTGGAGCTGCGCACGGCCGCCCCGGTGACCGGCGTCGACCGGCGGGCCCGCACGGTCACCACCGCCGACGGCACCGTCACCCGCTACGACGCCCTCGTACTGGCCACCGGGTCCCGGCCGTTCGTGCCGCCCGTCCCGGGGCGCGACCTGCCCGGCTGCTTCGTCTACCGCACCTTCGACGACCTCGACGCCCTTCGCGGGGCGGCACGCGAGGGCCTTCCCGGTGTCGTGGTCGGCGGGGGCCTGCTCGGCCTGGAGGCCGCCAACGCGCTGCGGCTGCTCGGCGTCCGCCCCCACGTCGTGGAACTGGCGCCGCGCCTGATGCCGGTGCAGCTCGACGACGGGGGAGCGCGTGTGCTCACCCGGCTCGTCACCGGCCTCGGACTGCGGGTGCACTGCGGCACCGCCGTCCGGGAGATCCGTCCGGCAGCCGACGGCCGGGTCGGCGGGGTCACCCTCACCGACGGCACCGCGCTCGACGCCCGGCTGGTGGTGTTCTCCGCGGGCGTGCGCCCTCGCGACGAACTGGCCGGACCCGCCGGACTCGCCACGGGCGGACGCGGCGGCTTCCTCGTCGACGACCTGTGCCGCACCGAGGACCCGCACATCTGGGCCGTCGGCGAGTGCGCGGCCGTCCGGGGCCGCACCTACGGGCTGGTCGCCCCCGGCTACCGCATGGCCGAACTCGTCGCCGACCGGCTGCTCGACCGCCCCACGACCCCCTTCGCCGACCCCGACACGGCCGCCAAGCTCAAACTCCTCGGCGTCGACGTGGCCAGCTTCGGCGACGCCCATGCCGAGACCGAGGGCGCCGTGGAGTACGTCCTGCGCGACGACACGGCGGGCACCTACGCCAAGCTCGTCCTCGGCCCCGAGGGGCGCGTCCTGCGCGGCGGCGTGCTCGCCGGCGACGCCACCGCCTACCGCACCCTGCGCGCCCTGACCGGCCGCGAACTGACCGCCCCGCCCGACCTGTTGCTGTCATCACCGGGCCCCGGCGGCACGCCGCCCCCGCGCCGCGCGGCGGACGCGGCCTGACTTGACGGAGTAGTGACCGGCGGTTGGCGGCCGGCCCGGCACCGGGGCGACGATCACTGTGGCCCCACGGTGCGCGCCGCGCCGCCCCCGACAACGCCGAGGCGGGAAGAGAGGTTCACCCGATGCCCAGTCGCACAGTGGTCGTCCGGACGACGGCGGGACGAGTGGCCGGAGAGCGGACCGACGGACTGACCGTCTTCCGGGGCGTGCCCTACGCGGCCCCGCCGGTGGGCCCGCTGCGGTTCTCCTCGCCCCGGCCGCCCGAGCCGTGGCAGGGCGTACGGGACGCCACCGCCTTCGCGGCCCCCTCCCTGCAGGGCGACTACCTGCCCGACAGCAGCGAGGACAGCCTCTACGCCAACGTGTGGACCCCGGACACGGACGGCAACCTGCCGGTCCTCGTCTACATCCACGGCGGCGGCTGGATGCTCGGCGCGGGCAGCGAGCCCGACTACGACGGTGCCCGCACCGCCGTCCACGGCCGCATGGTCGTCGTCAACTTCAACTACCGCCTCGGCGTGTTCGGCTGGGGCCTGCACGAGGACCTCACCGACCCGCGTACGGGATCCTGCGCGAACTGGGGCCTGCAGGACCAGGCCGCGCTGGTGCGCTGGGTCCGCGACAACGCCGCCGCGTTCGGCGGCGACCCGGACAACATCACCGTCTGCGGCACCTCGGCGGGCGGCTCCAGCACCTGGCAGCTCGCCCTGCTGCCCGAACTGCGGGGCGTCATCAAGAGGATCGTCCCGGTCAGCGTCAAGCACGTGTGGGAACCGGCCAGCTCCACCACCCCCGAGGAGTCCCGCCGGGTCTACGAGCACCTGGCCCGCCGCTTCGGCACCACCGTGCCCGGCCTGCGCGAAGTGCCGGCCGCCGATCTGCGGGACGCCTGGGACGAGGTGTACGCGGGCAGCCCCGCCGAGCGGTTCGTGGAAGGCGGCCGGGAGTACCGTGGCCCGGTCGTCGACGGACGGTGGATGCGCGGCTACGACCACGCACTGCCGACGCCCGGCATCCCCATGATGCCGATCTACTGCCGCACCGAGGGCTCCTTCTTCACCACCGGCCCCGGCTACCCCTACCCCGGCCCGCACCCGGCCGACGAGGCAGGACTGCGCGCCGCCGTCCGCGAGGTCCTCGAGAAGGGCGCCGCCAAGGTCACCGACGAGCAGGTGGCGGAGTGCATCGCCCACTACCGGCGGGCGTCCGGGACGGAAGGGCTGCCCGTCGACCCGGTGTCGGTGTGGACACAGGTGTGGGGCGACGGGCTGTTCCGCCACCTGATCGTGCGGCTGGCCGAACGGCACGCCCGCGAGCGCGACCCCGCCGCCTCGCCGCAGTACCTGATGGAGTTCTCCCACCCGCTCAGGCCGCCGTACGCCGGCACCACCCCGCACGAGGCCGTCGCGAAGTTCCTCTTCGGCACCTTCACGCTGCCGGTCAACGCGCCCTTCTACGGGGACGGACCGCTGGAGCGGCGGATCTCGGACACGCTGATCGACCTGGTGGCGGCCTTCGCCCGCGGCGAACCGCCGAGCAGCGAACACGCGCCCTACTGGCCGGTGTTCACCCCGGACCGGCCCAGCGTGATGGTCCTCGGCGGCGAGCGGGTGGCCCGGATCGGCACGGTGTCGGCCCAGGCCCACCTGGCGTACTGGGACCGCGCCGGCTGGGTGCCGCGGCCCTGAACACCCCCGGCCATACACCACGACAGCAACGAAAGGACTGGGACTTCGATGTGCGGACTCGCAGGCTGGGTCGCCTACGACCACGATCTGTCGGCACACGGCGGGACGGCGTCGGCCATGACGGAGACGCTCGCGTGCCGGGGCCCCGACGACCGCGGCGTGTGGATCTCGCCCCACGCGATCCTCGGGCACCGCCGGCTCTCCATCATCGACCTGGAGGGCGGCCGCCAGCCCATGCACGTCACCGGCGAGGGCGACGGCCTCCCCGTCCTCGTCTACACCGGCGAGGTGTACAACTACCGCGAGCTGAAGGACGAACTCGTCGGGCTCGGCCATGACTTCCGCACCTCCAGCGACACGGAGGTGGTCCTGCACGCGTACCTGGAGTGGGGCGAGCACTTCGCCGAACGCCTCAACGGCATGTACGCCCTCGCCCTGTGGGACCCGCGCACCGAGGAACTCCTCCTCGTCCGCGACCGCATGGGCGTCAAGCCCCTCTTCTACTACCCCACGCCCGACGGGGTGCTCTTCGGCTCCGAGGCCAAGGCCGTTCTGGCGCACCCCGACGCCGAGGCGGTCGTCGACCGCGAGGGCCTGGCGGAGATCTTCGCCATCATCAACACCCCCGGCCACGCCGTCTTCAAGGGCATGCACGAGGTGGTGCCGGGCACCGTCGTGCGCTTCCACCGCGGCGGCCACACCACCCGCACCTACTGGCAGTTGGAGGCCCGTCCGCACACCGACGACCTCGACACCACCATCACGCGGATCCGTGAACTCCTCGAGGACATCGTCGAACGCCAGCTCGTCGCCGACGTCAAGGTGGGCACCCTGCTCTCCGGCGGCCTCGACTCCAGCGCCATCACCGCGCTCGCCGCGAAGGTCTTCCGCGACCAGGGCAAGCAGGAGCGCATCAAGGCCTTCTCCATCGACTTCAAGAACAACGAGGAGAACTTCCGCGGCAACGGCATCTGGATGGACCCGGACACGCCGTACGCGATCGACGTCGCCCGGCAGTCCGGGGCCGAGCACGTCGTCGTCGAGCTGGAGAACCACCACGTCCTCGACGAGGACGTGCGCATGCGGGTACTGCGCGCCCAGGACCTGCCCATCTCCACCGGCGACATGGAGCACTCCCTCTACCACCTGTGCAAGGCCCTCAAGGAGCAGGTGACGGTCGCCCTGTCCGGCGAGACCGCGGACGAACTCTTCGGTGGCTACAACTGGTTCTTCGACAAGGAGGCCGTCGAGGGCGACACCTTCCCCTGGTACGACGCCTGGCGCCGGCTCGGCGGCCTGGACACCATGAAGGAGATCGGCCTCTGGGACCGGCTCGGCCTCGACGAGTACGTCGCCAAGCGGTACGCCGAGGCGCTCGCCGAGGTCCCGCGCCTGGAGGGCGAGTCCGCCGACGAGGCGCGGATGCGGGAGCTGTCGTACCTCAACATCAGCCGCTGGGAGAACTTCCTGCTGGACCGCAAGGACCGCATCAGCATGGCCGCGAGCCTGGAGGTGCGGGTGCCGTTCACGGACCACCGGCTGGTGGAGTACGTCTTCAACGTGCCGTGGGCCATGAAGACCTTCGACGGCCGGGAGAAGAGCCTGCTGCGCGCCGCCGCGAGCCACGTCCTGCCCGAGTCGGTGCTGGAGCGCAAGAAGAGCCCCTACCCGTCCACCCAGGACGTGGAGTACGTGCGGGCCCTGCGCGCCAAGGTCGAGGCCCTGCTGGACGGTTCCCCCGTGCTCGACCTCGTGCCGGCCGAGGGCATCCGCAAGCTGCTGGACAAGCCCGTCGAGTCCTACGCCGGCCTCGGCGGCCTGTGGGGCATGCGGGCCGTGATGGAGCGCCTGGTCGAGTTCGACGCGTGGGTGAAGGAGTACGACGTCCGCGTGGAGTGGTGACACCCCCACCGGCACGGCGGTGCGGCGCGGCACCCGGACGGGCGGCGCGCCGCACCGCCGCGCGATCCGACCCCCCTCTCGCACCGGCGGAAGGACGCTCATGGACACTTCAGGTCTGCCCCTCGTGGTCGACGACTCCCCGGAGTGGGGCAGCAAACGGCTCGACCTCGACGCCTATCTCGCCCGCGTCGGCTACCGGGGGCCGCGTGAGACCTCCCTCGCGGTGCTCCGCGCCCTGCACCGCGCCCATCGGGACTCCGTCTGCTTCGAGAACGTCGACATCGCCCTGGGGCGCACGGTCTCCCTCGACATCGACGCCGTCCAGCGCAAGATCGTCCAGGCGGGCCGCGGAGGATACTGCTACGAGACGAACCTGCTGTTCGCCGCCGCGCTGGACCGCTTCGGCTTTCCCGTCACGCGGCTGCTGGTCCGCATCCGCGAGGGCAGCGGAAAGCGCCGGTTCCGCTCCCACACGGCCCTGCTGGTGCGCGCGGACGACACCGTGTGGCTGGCCGACCCCGGCTACGGCTACGCCGCGCTCATCGAACCCGTCGCCCTGCGGCCCGAAGAGGTCAGCACCGTCGCCGGCTGGTCGTGGCGGCTGACGACCGAGGACGGTCACTGGCTCCTGCAGTACCGGCGGCCCGAAGGCTGGTTCGACCTCTACGCCTTCCGCACCGAACCCCAGTACGCCGTCGACTTCCAGGCCGCCCACTACGTCAGCTCCACCCGTCCCGGCTCGCCCTTCGTCGGGCAGCTCGTGGTGCAGCGGGCCAACGACGAGGAGCGGTACCGGCTCAAGAACAACGAGTTCATGACCGAGTACCGCGGCGGCGAGCAGCGCGTGCGTCTCCTGCGCCCGCACGAGACCGTGGACGCCGTGCGCACCACGTTCGGGCTGCCGCTCACCGAGGAGGAGGAACGGCTGCTGCACGACTTCCTCGCCGCCCGGCGGTGACGGGCGCCCGGCCATACGAGAACTCCCCGCCTTCCGGGCGGGGAGTTCTCGTATGCGGGCCTCAGCTCCGCACCCCTCGCGGGGCCGGCGCCGCCGGCACGGCCTCCACGACACCGACCGGGCTGCGTCCGCTCGTGTCGACGACCGCCCGGGCGACCTCCGTGCGGAGCGGCCGACGTGCCCCGGCCGGCGCACGCCACCGCCGGTGCGAATCACCCGCCGGCAGCGGCCGGCCGGGGGCCCGGCCGATCGGTCCCGACGGTGGACTTGTCACGCCCATCGGGCCGACCAGCACGACCAGCGGCCCGCTCATCGCACGGTGAGGTGGTCGAGGTACGAGGCGACGTTGCGGCGGGTCTCGGCGACGCTGTCTCCGCCGAACTTCTCCGCCACCGCGTCCGCCAGCACCAGCGCCACCATCGCCTCGGCCACGATCCCGGCCGCCGGGACCGCGCACACGTCCGAACGCTGGTGGTGCGCCTGGGCGGCCTCGCCCGTGGAGACGTCCACCGTCCGCAGCGCCCGGGGCACGGTCGCGATCGGCTTCATCGCGGCACGCACCCGCAGCAGTTCACCGGTGGACAGACCGCCCTCCGTGCCGCCGGAGCGGCCCGAGGCCCGTCTGACGCCCTCCTCGGTCGGGAGGATCTCGTCGTGCGCCTCGGAACCCGGCACCCGCGCCAACGCGAAACCGTCGCCCACCTCGACGCCCTTGACGGCCTGGATGCCCATCAACGCGCCGGCGAGCCGGGCGTCGAGCCTGCGGTCCCAGTGCACGTGCGAGCCGAGGCCGACCGGCACGCCGTACGCCAGGATCTCCACCACACCCCCGAGGGTGTCGCCGTCCTTGTGGGCCTGGTCGATCTCGGCGACCATCGCCTTCGACGCGTCCGCGTCCAGACAGCGCACGGGATCCGCGTCCAGCCGCTCCACGTCCGCCGGCGTCGGGTACAGACCCTTCGGCGCCTTGGCCGAGGCCAGCTCCACGACGTGGCTGACGATCTCGACGCCGGTGGTCTCCTTCAGGTACGAGCGGGCCACCGCGCCGAGCGCCACCCGGGCGGCCGTCTCACGGGCGGAGGCGCGCTCCAGGACCGGGCGGGCCTCGTCGAAGCCGTACTTCTGCATGCCGGCGAGGTCGGCATGGCCGGGACGCGGGCGGGTCAGCGGGGCGTTGCGCGCGAGGCCGGCCAGCACCTCCTCGTCGACCGGGTCGGCCGCCATGACCTGCTCCCACTTGGGCCACTCGGTGTTGCCCACCATGACGGCGACCGGGGAGCCCAGGGTCAGTCCGTGCCGGACGCCGCCCAGGAACGTGACCTCGTCCCGCTCGAACGTCATCCGGGCACCGCGGCCGTGACCGAGCCGCCGCCTCGCCAGGTGGTCCGCCACCATGTCCGTGGTGACCGGCACGCCGGCGGGAAGGCCCTCCAGCGTCGCCACGAGTGCGGGACCGTGGGACTCACCCGCGGTCAGCCAGCGCAACCTGCTCAACGGCGCCGCGCTCCTTTCCCGTCGCGTGGGGAAGAACCTCCCTGACGAGGTCGCCGACGATGCGCACGCCGTCCTGGGTGAGCACCGACTCGGGGTGGAACTGCATCGACGCGAAGTGCGGGCCGCGCAGCGCGTGCACCTCACCGGTGTCGGGATCGCGGCTGACCTCCACCACGCCCACCCCCTCGCACTCGGCCTTGTCCTCCTCGGCGCGGGCGGCGAACGTGTTGTAGAACCCGACCCGCTCCCGGGCCCCGAACAGGTCGATCTCCCGCTGCACGCCCTGGTTGGGCACCGCCCGGCGCACCAGCGGGAACCCGAGCAGCGTGCACAGCGTCTGGTGGCTGAGGCAGACGGCGAGGAACGGGCGCCGCTCGTCGAGCAGGGCGCGCACCGTGGCACGCAGGTGGGCGATCTTCGGGTGCCCGACGTCACGCGGATCGCCCGGACCGGGCCCCATCACCACCAGGTCGTAGCCGTCCGTGGAGTAGGGCTCGTCGAAGCGGCGGACCGTCACCCGCAGCCCCAGGGAGCGCAGTTGGTGGTCGAGCATGGACGTGAACGTGTCCTCGGCGTCCACGACCAGCACACGGCGTCCGCTCAGCTCAGGACCGGGTCGCGCCCCGGAGCCGTGACCGGCCAGCCAGAAGCCGGCAAGGGTGGCGTTGCGCTGCTCCAGCGCCGACCGGACCTGCGGATGGTCCGCGAAGCGGGCCGGCCCGTGGCTCTCGAAGGCCGCGAGCAGACCGGCCGCCTTCGCCGCGGTCTCGGCGACCTCGCTCTCCGGGTCGGAGTGCCGTACGAGCGTGGCGCCGACGCCGATCCGCAGCCGTCCGGTGGCGTCGATGTCGGCGGTGCGGATCAGGATGGAGGAGTCCAGGGCCCGACCGCCGTGCTCGTCACGGCCGATCAGCGCGACGACACCGCTGTAGTAGCCGCGCCCCTCGGGTTCGTACCGGTTGATCACCCGGCAGGCGTTCTCCAGCGGGCTGCCGGTGACGGTCGGGGCGAAGAGCGTCTCGCGCAGGATGTCGCGCGGGTCGCGCGTGCTGCGCCCCTCGATGAAGTACTCGGTGTGGGCGAGCCGGGCCATCTCCTTGAGGTACGGCCCGACCACCCGCCCGCCCTCCTCGCAGATCCGGGCCATCATCTTCAGTTCCTCGTCCACGACCATGTACAGCTCGTCGGCCTCCTTGCGGTCGGCGAGGAAGTCGAGCACCTCGGGCAGCGCGGGACCCGTCGACGGGTAGCGGTAGGTGCCGCTGATCGGGTTCATCACCGCCCGGCCCTCGCGCAGGCTGATGTGCCGCTCGGGAGTGGCGCCGACGAGCGTGCGCGAGCCGGTGTGCACCAGGAACGTCCAGTGGGCGCCGCTCTCGCGTTGCAGCAGACGCCGGAACACCGCCAGCGCGTGCCGCGGGGTGTAGCCGGTGATGTCGGCGGTGTAGGTGCGCTTGATGACGAAGTTGGCACCCTCCCCGGTGCCGATCTCGTCCTTGACGACCCGGCGGACGGTGGCGGCGTACTCCTCGTCCGGGACGTCGAAGTGCCCCCCGGACAGCTCCACGGGCAGGTCGGGGATGCGGGTGAGCACCTCGGCGACGGGCACGGCGGCCTGGCCGGTGACGGTCATGGCCAGCAGCGGCGTGCCGTCGTCGGGGCAGTCGAATCCGCGCTCGGCGATCTGCCGGTAGGGCACGAGGGCCAGGACCTCGTGGCGGGGACCGCCGGACGTCTCCCCGGTGTCGGGCAGGGGCAGTTCGGCGAGGGTGCGCGGCTCGGACGCCTCGCCGACGACGACGTCCAGCACGCCCGGACCCGTCGTCCCGGGGCGGTGCAGCAGGGCGTACGCGGCCGGTGGCCGGTCGCCCAGGATCCGGCCGAGCAGGTCGCCGCTCGCGGTGCCGGTCATGCCAGGACCTCCTTGGTGGTGACGACGACGGCGCAGCGCTGCGCCGCGTACTCCAGGGCCAGCCGGTGGTGGTGCTCGGAGAAGTCGGCCACGGCGTCGGCCACCAGGAACGGCCGGATGTCGTGGGTGAACGCCTCGACGGCGGTCATCAGCACGCCGACGTGGGCGTACACGCCGCACAGCACCAGCTGGTCCCGGCCGGCGGTGCGCATCCGCCGCAGCAGGTCGGAGCGGAAGAACGCGCTGTAACGCCACTTGGTGAGCTGCCAGTCGCCGGGGGCCGGGGCCAGTTCGTCGACGACCTGCCGGTCGGCGGGGGCGGTGCGCATGCCCGGGCCCCAGAAGTCCTTCAGCAGGCCCCGCTGTTCGTCGGTCATGCCGCCGGGCTGCGCCGTGTACGCCACCGGCATGCCGAGTCCGGCGCAGTGCTCGCGCACCTGCCGGGCGTTGCTCACGAGTTCCTCCCGCAGGCCGTCGGGCAGGGGCCGCAGGAAGTAGCGCTGCATGTCGTGCAGCAGCAGGACGGCGCGGTCCGGGTCGACGGACCACTGGGCCACGTTGCCGGGCAGGTCGCCGGCCGTCGGCATCGGGTAGGGGGTGATCTCCGGTATGCCTGGCATGAGGTGCTCTCCTGGTCGCCTCAGGTCGGTGGGGGGTCGAAGCTCAGGCGCCGAGCGCGGCGCCGCCGTCGACGGTGAGTTCGTGCAGGGTGATGTGGGAGGCCTCGTCGGACAGCAGGAAGGCGACGGCGTCGGCGACGTCCGAGGGGCGGGCCACCTTCCCCAGCGGGATGCCGACCCGGAACGCGTCCAGCCGCCCCTCGATCGTGTGCTGCGGGCCGGACTCGTCGTGCCACATGGAGGTGAGCATCGGGGTGCTGGTGGAGCCCGGCGCCACCACGTTGCAGCGGATGCCGTCCCGGGCGACCTCCAGGCCCAGGCTCTTGGTGAACATGGTCGCCGCCGCCTTGGACGCGGCGTAGGCGGCCATCTGCACCCGCGGGGTGGAGGCGGCGTTGGACGCCACGGTGACGATCGCGCCCCGCCGGCGCGGCAGCATGCGGTTGACGACGGCCCGCGACATCAGGAAGACACCGGTGGCGTTGACGGCGAACGTCGTCGTCCAGTCCTCGTCGGTGAGGTTGCGCACGGTGCCCAGGCGCAGCACGCCGGCCCCGTTGACCAGGTACTCCAGCGGGCCGAGGCGCTCCTCGGCCGTGCGGACCACCGCGTCGACGTCGGCGGCGCTGGTGACGTCGGCGGGCAGGGCCTGCGCCTCCAGGCCGTCCGCGCGCAGCTTGTCCACCACCTGCCGCAGCCGGTCGGCGTCGCGGTCCACGGCTCCCACCACCGCGCCGCGAGCGCCGAGGGCGCGGGCCACCGCCTCGCCGATGCCGCCCGCCGCCCCGGTGACGAGTGCGACCTTTCCGTCCATTGTCAGGACCTCCTCATCTGCGTGTCTGCCCGACGGCCGTGCCGCGTGCCGGTCGGGGTGGGTGGCGGAACTGTCAGCCGAGCCAGGCCGAGGCCACGGCGACGGCCTGGCTCGGGTTGAGGCGCGGATCGCAGTAGGACGTGTACTTGTCCGCGACGTGATCGACGCAGGCGTCGTTGGGGACGCACTCGGTGACGTCGTCCGGCGTGGTCTCCAGGTGCAGCCCGCCGATGATGCCGCCCTCGGAGCGCACCGCCTCCTGGAACTCCTGGATCTCCCGCTCGATCGACTCCAGGTAGCGGGTCTTGAGGCCGCCCGGCAGGGCGACGGTGTTGCCGTGCATGGCGTCGGTCAGCCAGATCACGGGGTGCCCGGCCTCGCGGGCCGCGGCGACGAGTCCCGGCAGCCGGTCGCCGACCGCGGACGCTCCCATCCGGGCGATGAGGGTCAGGCGGCCCTTCTCCCGGTCGGGGTCGAGCCGTTCGCACAGCCCGAGGAGCTCGTCGGCCGTCACCGTGGGCCCGATCTTGCAGGCGACCGGGTTGGCGACCTGGGACAGCAGGGCGACGTGCGCGCCGTCGAGCTGGCGGGTGCGCTCGCCGATCCAGGGCCAGTGCGTGGAGGTGAGGACGAGCCGGCCCCGGTCGTCCCGGCGGACCATGGGTAGTTCGTAGTCCAGGATCAGTGCCTCGTGGCTGGTCCACACCGGCGGCTCGACGGCCTGCCGCGGTCCGGCGCCCCGCCAGCCGAGATGGGTCATGATCTCGCGGGCCGCCCGGTAGCAGTCCAGCATGCGGCCGGGCTCGGGGCGCCGGCTCTCCGGGTCGGGCTCCGGGCCGTTGACCATGTGGCCCCGGTAGGAGGGCAGTTCCGTACCGCCGACCAGTTCGGTCGGGCTGGAGCGGGGCTTGCCGAACTGGCCCGCGATCCGGCCCACACGGATCACCGGCTTGTGCGTGATCATCTTCAGCGCGCCGGCCAGCAGGTCCAGCACCGCGGTCTTCCGGGCGACATAGCCGGGCGTGCACTCGGCGGGGTCCTCGGCGCAGTCGCCGGACTGGACGACCAGGGCCTCGCCCGAGGCGACCCGGGCCAGCAGCGAACGCAGCGTGTCGACGTCCGCCGCGTCGACGAGGGCCGGGTGGCGGGCCAGGGTGTCCGTGACCTGCCGCACCCGCGCCGCGTCACCCCACTCGGGCTGCTGCCTGGCCGGTTTGTCCTTGATGTCGAGCAGAGCGTCGTCCACTGGTGTCTCCTTTGGCGAAGGGCGTGACTGCGGCGCGCCATCGCCGGGGCAGGGAGGACCCCGTGACCGCGCGGCCGTGCGGGTCTCGGACGTGGGTCGGCGGGGCCCGGCGCACCGGGGGGTGTGCCGAGGGTCGCCGGTCATCGGACAAGCCGCACGAGCGGCACCGCCGCGGGCCGTGGCGGTGGTGCCCGTCCGCGCGTCGGAGGCGCGACGACCGCCACTTCGTCCGGCACGCGTAATAGCTCGGGTGACAGCTCCGCTCATGCGATAGGCGGCGGGAACGCCGCGGCCGGGAATTGCTCGCTTTGCGGCGGGCCCGGACGCCGGGGCACGCAATGAAGCTGCCCCGTAAATGCGTTACCGGCTCGGAGGTGATGCTTTCCGCTTCAACCGGCTCCGGTTCCGGTTCCCGTGCCGGGCCGGGAAACCGGCACGGCCGGCACGGGGCCGCGCGCGGCCCGGTCCCGGTCCGAAGGGCCGTTCGAGCGTCGGCCCCGGGGGAGCCGCGACGGGGCGCGGCGGGAGAAAACAGGTCGTTCGCCCAGGTGGCGGGCACCCCGGTGCCGGTCGGCGTCCGGAGTGCGGACAAGACCCGTGCAGGGCCGTCGAGGACGGCGATGTGGGTCGTGCATGCGGTGCTCCTCGGCAGACGGAGTGGCCGTGCCGGACCTCGGGCCGGCTGTTCGCTCCGATCCTGTATCGAAAGCGAAGGGAGGCCCAATGGCGATCGACGCACTTCGTCAAATAGCCGCTACTTCATCAAGTCGATGTCGGAACCACTTTGCGCCAATGTGGCACGACACCCGTAGTTCATCGCGGGTGCATGCGAATAACCTGACGTTGACGCTTGAACTCGCATGGACTAGCAAGGAGTGACGAGCCGCCATGTCGGACCGGCTGAGGCAACCGGGCGTGCTGGAGCTGGACGAACTGGTCGCGGAGGGCGTCTCGCCCTGGCTGGACGGACTCACCCGCGGTCACCTCGCCTCCGGATGCCTGACCCGGCTCATCGCGCGCACCGGCGTCCGGGGCGCCACGTCCGACCCGGCCGCGCTGGCGGCGGCGGTCGAGAGCGACGACGCCTACCGCGAGCAGCTCGCGGGCCTGGCCTCCGACGACATCTGCGCGGCCGACGCGGTGCGCGCGGTGGCGGCGTACGACGTCCGCTGGGCCTGCGACGAACTCCGCCCGGTGTACCAGGCCACACGGGGCCTGGACGGCCTGGTGTCGATGGACCTGGATCCGCGCCTCGCCCACGACGTCGAGTCGGCCGTGGCGGAGGCGGAGCAGGCGCTGCGCGCCGTGAACCGGCCGAACGCGATGGTCAAGCTGCCGGCCACCACGGAGGGGATCGCCGCGATCAGGGAGTGCGTCGGTGCGGGCTTCCCCGTCCATGTCACCGCGGTCTTCTCGGCCTCGCGCTACCGGGAGGCCCTCGACGCCTACGCGGAGGGCCTCCGGCGCGCGCTGGCCGACGGCCGGCGACTGCCGGCGCTGGCCTCGGTCGTCTCCCTGCCCGTGGGCCTGTTGGACGCCGAGGTGGACGCGCGGCTGGAGGACCTGGGCACCCCTGACGCCCTGGCGCTGCGCGGCGAAGCCGCTGTGGCACGGGCCCGCCACCTCTACCGGATGTACGACGACTGGTTCGGCGGCGCCGACTGGCGGGCCCTGGCCACCGCGGGGGGCCACCCGCAGCGGCTGATGTGGACGGCCACGACACCTACCGACCCCTCGTCGTCCCTCACCCGCTATGTCGAGCAGCTCGTCACCTGGGGCACGATCACCCTGATGACCCTGCCCACCCTGGAGGCGGCCGCCCGCCGGCTCGACATGTGCGGCGACACTCTGATGGGCCGTCACGAGGCGGCCGAGGAGGTCTGGAGACGACTGGAGGGCCTCGGCGTCGACGGTGAAGAGGTCGCCAGGAAGCTGGAGGCCGAGAGCGTCGAAGGACTGACGGCCGCGTGGCGCGACCTGTACGCGGCAGTGGACGCGGGGCGGCACACGGCTCACCGGGCGTGACGGAGCCGGGCCGGGGTTGACGCAGCCCGGCGCGAGCCGTCGTCACCGAAGCTTCACGAGTGGCGGGAATCCTTCACCTTCATGGCGCCCCCGTCACCGTGGCCGGGTGTGAAAGACCTCTGGCATAAACGCAGTTGACCGAAAATCGATGCCTCACGTGAGTGAGGGGAGCGGTGAGAGGCGTGCCGTGAGGCAGATGTGACGATGCATCAGAAGGGGCGGCGGGCGCGTTGTCGCACTCAGGCCCGGCTCGTCCGGCCTCGTCACAGCTACCACAGCGGAACGTACGAGCGATGGGTTCACGACGAACTCATTTTGCTGACGCCCTGTTCAGCAAGCGGGGCTTCCGCGCGCATCGGGGTGATTAGCATGAGCAGTACGTGGTCGGAAGATCGCCTTCTGTCGGCGGATCCCCTCTCCGGCCCGCGGCCGTCGTCGTGCGGCTGCCCCCTTCCCCTGCTCTCACCGACCGAGGGACCGCTCCATGCCAGTGCCTGCTTCTCCCAGCCAGCACCCACCGGCGGGGGCGCCGCGCACCTCGTTCGCCGCACGGGCGGCCGTGCTGGTGGTGACCGCCGCCGCCGGTGGCGCGGCGCTCGCCCTGGCGCCGTCCGGCGCCGCCCCGTGGACCCTGGCCGTGGTGCTGGCCGGATGGGCGTGCGTGGCCGTCGCCGTCCTCGTCGACCACCGCCTCGTCCAGAAGGCCCGCGCCGCCGCCGCCGAGCGCGAGTCCGAGGTGAGCCGCCTGCGCGCCGAGGCCGCCCGCCGCTCCGCCGAGATCTCCCACCTGGCCGGAGCCACCCTGCCCGCCGTGGCCGAGCGGCTCCGTGAGGGCACGAGCGCCGCCGACGTGCTGGCCGCCGTGCCCCCGCCCTCCGACCCGCAGCTCTCCCGCGTCACGCACGTCTTCGCCGCCACCGTCGAGGAGGACGTGCGGCGCGTGTTGACGCTCGAGGACGAGTACCGCGCGGTCCGGGACGAACTCGACCAGGCGGCGACCGAACACGACCGGTTCGCACGGGAGACGATGCCGGCCGCGATCCGCCGGCTCCGCGAGGGCCGCTCCGCCGACACCGTGCTCGCCGAGATCGAGCTGCCGCACCACCCCGCCCTGCGCGCCCCGGCGGAATCGTTCATCCGGGAACTCGCCCACAGCGAGCGGCGTGCCGCCGCCGCCCAGGCCGCCTCCGCCAAGGCGCTCAGCCGCGTCCAGGCCAAGGCCGTCCAGATGCTCGCGGACCTGCGCGAGATGCAGGAGCGGCACGGCGAGGAGGTCTTCGGCGACCTGCTCAAGCTCGACCACAGCACCTCCCAGCTCGGCCTGATGACCGACCGTCTCGCGCTGCTCATGGGCGGCCGATCCAGCCGGGCCTGGAACAAGCCGATCAAGATGGAGAGCATCCTGCGCGGCGCCGCCGGGCGTATCGCCGCCTACCAGCGGGTGCGCCTGCACTGCTCCACCCGTACCGCGGTCGCCGGGTTCGCCGCCGAAGGCGTCATGCACCTGCTCGCCGAACTGATGGACAACGCGGCGAACTTCTCCCCGCCCATCGACGAGGTGCACGTCTACGTCGAGGACCGCAGCGCCGGCATCGTCGTCACCATCGAGGACAGCGGCCTGAAGATGGCCGACGCGGCGATGCGGCGCGCCGAGGAGGCCGTCACCGGCCGCGTCACCGACCTCGCCTCCCTCCAGGGCACCCGGCTCGGCCTGGCCGTCGTCGGCCGGCTCGCCTCGAAGTACGGCATCAGCGTCAACTACCGCCCGTCCTCCCGCGGCGGCACCGGCGTCGTCGTCCTGCTGCCCCTGCACCTGCTCGCCCAGCACCGCGAGCCGGCCCCGCACGAGACATCCGGGCGGGGCGAGTCCCTGGCCGGACGCGGCGGCGCCGCCAGGGGCGTGCCCGTGCAGTCCCCGTCGGCGTCCCGCGCGTCCTCGCTCCCCGCCCGGGACACGGACGCCCTGCCCTCCGCCGGCTCCCGGAGCGACGCGGACGCGCTGCCCAGCCGCAGCTCCCGCGACGCCGACGCCCTGCCCGTTCGCGGCTCCCACGGCGACCATGACAACGCTGCCGGGGCCCGCCCCGCGGCCGCCTCGCTGCCCTCCGCCTCCGAGCCCTCCGCCCGCACCGAGCGGTCCGGCGCGCCCTCGGTCCCCGGCCAGGGACGGCACCGGCAGCCGGCGAGCACCACCCCGAACGGCCTCCCGGTCCGCGCCCCCGGCCGCACCATGGCGGAGGCCGAACGCGAGCGTGAGCAGCGCCAGTCGGCGGCCGCCCGCTCCGGCGACACGTCGGGCCGGCGCGGTGCGCGCGACGCCGGTTCACGGTTCGGCGCCTTCCACCGCGGCGCACGGCAGTCCGGCAACGGCGCCACCGGCACGCCCGGCGACGGCACCTCCGGCACCGCACCCCTGCCCCCCGCGGCTCCCTAGTCCCACCCCTCCCGTACGGCGCCGCGGCCCGGCCCCGTACGGCGTCCGGGGCGACGGCGCCCCTTCCCGCTCGAGCACGTGAGATAGGAGGAACGGGCCGGTGACCGGCCAGGCCGGACACCACCGTCCCAACACCCACCATGCAGACCACGACCACCGACAACAGCCTCAACTGGCTCCTGCAGGGTCTCCTGGAACGGACCCCCGGCGCACGGCACGCCCTGGTCCTCTCCCGGGACGGCCTCAAGCTCTGCTGGAGCGAGCACCTGACCCTCGACCTCGCCGACCAGCTCTCGGCCATCTGCTCCGGCATCCAGGCCCTCGCCCAGGGCGCCTCCATGGAGTTCGGCGACGGCACCGGCGGCGTACGGCAGTCGATGACCGAGTTCCACGGCGGTCTGCTGTTCATCGTGGAGGCCGGCGAGGGCGCGCACCTCGCCGTCGTCGCCGGAGAGGAGGCCGACCCCGGCGTTGTCGGGCACCAGATGATGGAGCTGGTCGAGCAGATCGGCGACCACCTGCGGGCCGAACCCCGAACCGAGGCCCCGGGGAGCGGCACCTCGTGACCCCCCGCAAACCCGTCGACACGGGGGACCCGGACCGGCTCTACACCGTCACCGGCGGGCGCAGCCGCGCCGACGAGTCCTTCGACCTGGTCACCCTGATCGTCAGCGAGAGCGCGCCGACGCCGGGGATGCAGTCGGAGCACGCCCGGATCCTCGAGCTGTGCGAACACCCCGTCGCCGTGGTCGAGATCGCCGCGGAACTCGGGCTGCCGGTCACGGTCGTCCGCATCCTGCTCGGTGACCTGCTGGACACCGGGCGCATCACCGCGCGCCACCCGCGCGCGGCGGCGTCCGTCGCCTCCCTGCCCGATTCCGCCCTACTCCAAGAGGTGCTCCATGGACTCCGCAACCTCTGAGCTGCCCACCCACCGCACACCGCTGCGCGACACCGCGGAGACGGGACTGAAGATCGTCGTCGTGGGCGGGTTCGGCGTGGGCAAGACGACCCTGGTCCGTTCGGTGAGCGAGATCCGGCCGCTGAACACCGAGGAGGTGATGACGCAGGCCGGCGTCGGCGTCGACGAGACCGACGGGCTGCCCGCGAAGACCACCACCACGGTCGCCTTCGACTTCGGGCGGATCAGCCTCAACGACCGCATGGTGCTGTACCTGTTCGGCGCGCCCGGGCAGGAACGCTTCTGGTTCCTGTGGGACCGGCTGTTCTCCGGCACCCTGGGCGCCGTCGTCCTCGTCGACACGCGCCGGATGGACGACTCCTGGTACGCCATCGACCGGCTCGAGCACCACGGCACACCGTTCGTGGTCGCCGTCAACCGGTTCGACGACGACGGCGTCCGTTACTCCCTGGACGAGATACGCCAGGCGCTCGCCCTTCCCGCGCACGTGCCGATGGTCGACTGCGACGCCCGGGTCCGGGCCTCCGGCAAGGACGTGCTGATCACCCTCGTGAACCACCTCCACGACCTGGCCACCGCCAAGGAGGCGACACTGTGACCGATCCGGCCGATCCCTTCGCGCAGCAGGCCCGCACCGGAGACGGGCCGCCCCCGGGGTGCCCCGCGCACGCCGGCGCGGTCAGCCTGACCGGGCTGGACTTCCAGCAGACGCCCTCGGAGCTGTACCGCACGATGCGCCGCGAGCACGGCCCCGTCGCGCCGGTGCTGCTCGACGGCGGCGTCCCGGCCTGGCTGGTGCTGGGCTACACCGAGCTCTCCTACGTGACCAGCCACGACGAGCTGTTCGCGCGGGACTCCCGGCGCTGGAACCAGTGGGAGAACATCCCGTCCGACTGGCCGCTGCTGCCGTACGTGGGCTACCAGCCGTCGGTGCTGTTCGCCGAGGGCGACGAACACCGGCGGCGGGCCGGTGTGATCACCGACGCGCTGGAGGGCGTCGACCAGTTCGAGCTGGCCAACGAGTGCCTGCTGATCGCCGACGACCTCATCGCGCGGTTCGCCGGCAGCGGCCAGGCCGAGCTGATGTCCGACTACGTGCACCCCCTCCTGATGCGCGCCGTCGTGCAGATGTGCGGCATGCCGGCGACCGGTGAGGACACCCGCCGGCTGGTCGACGACCTGCGCATCTCCCTGGACGCGGCGGAGGGCGAGGACCCGGTCGCCGGGTACAACCGGGTGGGCGAGCGGCTGCGGCAGCTGGTCAAGGAGAAGCGGACGGCTCCCGGCCCGGACGTCACCTCGCGCATGGTGATGCACCCGGCGGGGCTCTCGGACGAGGAGATCGTCCAGGACCTCATCTCCGTGATCTCGGCGGGCGAGCAGCCGACGTCCAACTGGGTCTGCAACACGCTGCGTCTGCTGCTGACCGACGAGCGCTTCGCCGTGAACGTCTCGGGCGGCCGGCTCAGCGTCGGTGAGGCGCTCAACGAGGTGCTGTGGCTGGACACGCCGACGCAGAACTTCATCGGGCGCTGGGCGGTGCGGGACGTGCAGCTCGGCGGCCGGCAGATAAGGGAGGGCGACTGCCTGGTCCTGGGCCTGGCCGCGGCCAACACCGACCCGCAGATCTGGCCCGAGGGCCACGTCGGCGCGGAGAACGCCGCGCACCTGTCCTTCAGCAACGGCGAGCACCGCTGCCCGTACCCGGCCCCGCTGCTGGCGGACGTGATGGCGCGGACGGCGGTCGAGACACTGCTGGAGCGGCTGCCGGACCTGGTGCTGTCCGTCGAGCCGGAGGAACTGGTCTGGCGTCCGTCGATCTGGATGCGGGGCCTGATGGAACTGCCGGTGCAGTTCACGCCGGTGGTGCAGTAGCCCGCACCGGGCGGCAGGCGGTACGACGACGGGCGCTGCCCCCGCGGCGGACCGGCCGGGACGGAACCGGCCGGGGGCGGGGGCGGCGCGTGTGAAAGGGGTCGCGGACCGCTGACCGGGTCAGCCCTGGACCGGCGTGAACCGGACGGGGAGACTCTGCACGCCGCGGGTGAACACACCCTGCTCGGCCGGCCGGAACCCGTCGGCGAGACGGACGTCCGGCATGGCGTCGAGGAGCTGGTTCATGCCGGTCTCCACCTCGGCCTTGGCCAGCAGCGCCCCGACGCAGAAGTGCCGGCCGAGCGCGAAGGCCAGGTGGTCGGCGGCGGCGGAGAAGGCCGTGGTGGTGGTCAGGTCCTCGCGGAAGATGTCGAAACGGTCCGGGTCGGCGTAGCGGCGCTCGTCCCGGTTGGCGGCGCCTATCAGGCAGGTGACGGTGGCGCCGGCGGGTATGGAGCCGCCGCTGAGGGTGACCTCCGTCGCGGACTGCCGCATGATCATGTGCACCGGCGGGGTGTACCGCAGGGTCTCCGCGAAGGCGCGGGGTATCAGCGAACGGTCGGCGCGGACGGCGGCGAGCTGGTCGGGGTGGGCGAGCAGGTTCGCGAAGATGCCGGCGATGGCCTTGTCGGTGGTCTCGCCGCCTGCGGCCAGCAGCAGGCTGCAGAACGCCTTGATGTCCTCGTCGCTCATCCGCACGCCGTCGACCTCGGCGCTGCACAGCACGGACAGCAGGTCGTCGCCCGGGTTCTCCCGGCGCTCGCGGATGATCGGCAGCATGTACTCGGCGAACTCCACGCGGGTCCGCTCACCGGCCGCCGTCACCTCGGGGTCGCCCGCCAGGTTGCCGAGGAAGGCGATGACGGCGGTGTACCAGCGGTGGAAGCGGGGATGGTCGGCCTTGTCCAGGCCCAGCATGTCGGCGATGACGTTGACCGGGAAGCGGGTCGCGTAGTCGTCGACCAGGTCGGCCGAGCCCTTGTGGCGGAAGGCGTCGATCAGTTCACGGGAGTTGCGCTCGATGACCGGCAGGAACTTCTGCTCCAGGTCGCTGCCGCGGAAGGCGGGCGCGACGAGGGCGCGGCGGACGGCGTGCTCCCGCCCGCTCATCTGCAGGATCGTCCTGCCGTGCACCGGTTCGAGCTGCCAGGCGTAGTTGTCGGTGGTGAACTCGCCGGCCTTGTCCTTGAAGACGCGCTCGACGTCCTCGTAGCGCGAGACGATGTAGCTCTTGGTCGCCTCGTGCCAGAGGAGGGGCGCGGTCTCCCGCATCACGCGGTAGGCCGGGTAGGGGTCGGCGGCGAACTCGGGCGAGAGGATGTCGGGCACCTGCTGGGCGGTGGACATGGGGCTCCCTGCGATCGTGACTCGTGTACCGCACAAGGTTATTGATCATCTGTCAGCAGGGACAGACCGCCCGATGACCGGATCCGCTTGAACGATGAACAGACCGAAAATCGCCCCTGCGGCGCCCTCTCGGAGGGCCCCCGCCACGGCGCTCCCGCACGAGAGCCCTGCCGTCCGGAAGGGCCGCGCTCTCGTGACCGTACGAGTGTCAGACGCTCCGCTCCGAGGAGGCCGGCCCGAGGAACCCCGCCCACGCGTCACGCGACACCGTGACGACGGGCCCGGCGGCGCTCTTGGAGCCTCGGATGGGCACGCCTGCCGTAGCGGCGGCGACCTCTGCGCATTCGTCTCGCCCTCCTCCCCACCCGACCCCGCTGCGCCACCGTCCGCGTCGAGGTCACCGACACCCGGGGCGAGCGGGTCCCAGCCCGGCCGGACGGCCCGGGCAAGACGGTCCGGGCGTAGTACTCTGTAGTACATGGAGACGACCGCGCGTGACTTCAATCAGAACGCCTCAAAGATTCTCGCCGCGGCTGAGCGGGGCGAGCGGATCACCGTGACCAAGAACGGGCGCCCGGTCGCCGTCCTGTCGCCGGTCACGGAGGAGCCGGTACCCGATCACCCCACGGACCCGATGGGCGACGACGACATCCCTGTGTTCCACAGCGGCTCCAGGATCGACTGGTCCCAGGGTCGCGGCTCGTACCTGGAAGGTTTCGGCGCGTGACCGTGCTCATTGCCGACACCTCGGGTCTGTTCTCCCTGTTCGACGGGGACGCCCCCGAGCATGCTGCCTGCCGCAAGGCCGTTGCGGACGCCTCCCAATTGGTGGTGAGTCCGCTGGTCCTGGCCGAGCTCGACTACCTGTTGAGTACCCGGATCGGGCCCGAGGCCGCGCAGCTGGCGCTGGGCCATATCCGGGACCAGGCGGCCGTACGCCGGTACGCGGTCCCGGAGATCGAACCGCACCTGTCGACGGCACTCGTCACCATGCGCAGGTATCCGCAGATCGGCCTTACGGACACGATGAACGTGGTGATGGCGGCCGAGTACCGCACGGACGCGATCCTCACCCTGGACCGCCGCCACTTCCGCATGGTGCGCCCCCTGACCGGGCACACCGCGTTCCACCTGTGGCCCGACGACCAGTGAGGCCGACGGGCGTTCGCCGCACAGGCAGTGCGCGACATGAAGGCCGAGATACCTGACGACGACGTTCGCGCCGGCCGAACCCGTCTCCCCCCGGTCCGCCGCGGCCTGGGGTCCGACGTCACCCGCCCGGGAGTCGTACGCGGAAAATGCGGCGACGGGCCCCCGTCGCCCGCGGTAGGTTCCCGCTGTTCGAAGGGGGAGCCCGTGACCAAGCTGAACCAGATCATCGCGGTCGAGAAGGGTGTCAAGAGCAAGTCGCTCCAGGACATCAACGCCGCACACGCCAAGGTGCAGAAGCCGGCGCTGCTGGCCGGCATCTCGCGCACGTACCAGCCGAAGGACGAGGAGGGCGAGCAGCTGCCGCCCGAGTCCACGCGGGTGCAGGTGCAGGCCGAGGACGTGCTGCGCGACGTGTCCGCCTCGCTGACGCGGCTGTTCGACGTCACCGCGACCAAGGACTGGGCCAACTGCCGGGCCCGCGCGGACGTCACGGTCGACGGGCGGACGCTGGTCGCCGACGTCCCCGTCAGCTATCTGCTCTTCCTCGAGAAGCAGCTCGCCGAACTGCACGGCTTCGTCAAGAAGCTGCCGACGCTGGACGCCGCCGAGTCCTGGTCCCTCGACCCGTCCACGGACTGGTGGAAGACCGACCCGGTACGCACGATCCGGACCAAGAAGGTGCCGCGCAACCACGTCAAGGCGGAGGCCACGGAGAAGCACCCGGCGCAGGTCGAGGTGTACTACGAGGACGTTCCGATCGGATACTGGACCACCGTGAAGTTCTCCGGCGCCCTTCCGGCGCGGCGGGTGAACGAGCTGCTGGAGCGCGTCGAGAAGCTCCAGCAGGCCGTGAAGTTCGCCCGTGAGGAGGCCAACGGCGCCGAGGTCACCGACCAGCGGGTCGGCGACGCGGTCTTCGGCTACCTGTTCGGCTGACGCGCGGCGCGGCCACAGGTGGCATCCACGATCGCCCCCGCGTGCGAGCGCGGGGGTGCGCTACGGGGCGCGGGCCGGGTGAGGACCGGTTCGCGTCAGGAGCGCAAGCTGAAACTGAAGTTCAGCCTGAAGAGCGGTCCGTCGCAGAGGCGGCCGCGGTCAATCTCAGACTCTCGCTCCAGTCTCAGCATCGCCGCCGATCGCCGGACCGAACGGGGACGGACGAACGTCGTCGGATGCGAGTTCGACTCTCGCCTGCGCCTCTGTCACGGCGCGGTAGTTCAAAGGAAGAACACGACGGCCTGACGACTGATCCGTCCTCACGCGCCGCCGGCGTGCGAATTGGGTGGCATCCCCAGGGGCCCGGGAGCTGGATACGACTCCCGGGCTCCGCCACGTCGTGACCCCACGAGAGGGTGGGTTCGTGACCTACCTCGCCGTGTTCGAGAAGAAGGCCGGCCAGGCCGTCGACCGGGACGATCTGACGCGGGCCCTCCGCATGCACTGGCCCGACGCGCGGATCTCCATGACCAGCCCCGGCGCACCCGGACACGAAGTACGGGACGTGACGTGGCAGTACGAGGAGGCGGGCGACCGCCTCGAAGGCCGCTCCCACACCGACGGCACGAGCGGGCGGTGACAAGGGACCAGTGACTCCCCGCGTCCGTCGCCCGCCGGAGTTCGACGACCCCCTTGCCCTGGCGTGCACTCCAACTCCTACCGTCCCCCGCATGGAGTTCACACGCACACTGGGACGCAGTGGTATCCAGGTCAGCGCGCTCGGGTTCGGGTGCTGGGCGATCGGTGGGGAGTGGCAGGACCGGGCCGGGCAGCCGCTCGGGTGGGGGAAGGTCGACGACGAGGAGTCCGTGCGGGCGATCCGGCGGGCCCTCGACCTCGGTGTCACCTTCTTCGACACCGCCGACGTCTACGGCACCGGGCACAGTGAGCTGGTCCTCGGCAGGGCGCTCGGCCGGCGGCGTGACGACGTCGTCGTCGCCACCAAGTGGGGCAACCTCTTCGACCCCGGCACCCGCACCCTCACCGGCTCCGACGACTCCCCGGAGCACCTCCGCCGTGCCCTGACCGCCTCCCTGCGCCGGCTCGGCACCGACCACGTCGACCTCTACCAGCTGCACCTCGCCGACGCCGACCCCGGCCGGGCGGCCCGGCTGCGGGACGCGTGCGAGGAACTGGTGACGGAAGGGCTCATCCGGGCGTACGCCTGGAGCACCGACGACCCCGCCCGCGCCGCCGTCTTCGCCGAAGGGCCGCACTGCGCCGCCGTGCAGCACGCGCTCAACGTCCTCGACGACGCCCCCGAGATGCTCCAGCTCTGCGAGGAGGCAGATCTCGCGTCCGTC
The DNA here is from genome assembly GCA_014656175.1 of Streptomyces werraensis. Taxonomy (GTDB): domain Bacteria; phylum Actinomycetota; class Actinomycetes; order Streptomycetales; family Streptomycetaceae; genus Streptomyces; species Streptomyces werraensis. Next base: position 362,262 of record BNBX01000001.1, on the reverse strand, counting down.
AACCGCAGCCCGCTCGCCATGGGCCTGCTGACCGGCAAGCACCGCAGCGGCCGGCCGCTCGAGGCCGGGGACATCCGCAGCCGTCCGCCCGCCTGGCTGCAGGGGTTCGGCGACGGCAGGGGCGCCGACCCCGAGTGGCTGGCCCGCGTCGACGCGCTGCGGGACGTCCTCACCAGCGGCGGCCGCACCCTCGCACAGGGCGCCCTGGCCTGGCTGTGGGGGCGCAGTCCGCGCACCGTGCCCATCCCCGGCTTCCGCTCCGTCGCCCAGGCCGAGGAGAACGCCGGCGCGCTCGCCAAGGGGCCCTTGACCGGACAGCAGATGGCGGAGGCCGAGCACATCCTCCAGCGCAAGCGGCAAGCGACAGGGGCCGCGTGAGACGTGCGGCAGCCGTTCCACCCGCCGGTGTGCACCCGCGGTCCCGCGCGGGGCCACCCCCCAGCCGGCGGTGTGGAACGGCTGCCGCCTCCCCCCTGGATGTGGCTCGACGGAAGACCGCTGCCTCAACTGTGAAGCTTTGGTGCAGAGAAGTTGAGCATAGATTCTCCACCGGCCGCAATGGTGCGGATGTATTAATTCCGGTTGTGGGGATCACGGTGCGCCGAGCGGCGCGCCGCCGGTGCGCACGCCTCAGCCCCGCCCCACGTACGGCATCCCCGTCGCCAGCACCGTCGCGAACTGCACGTTCGCCTCCAGCGGCAGTTCCGCCATGTGCCGCACGGTGCGCGCCACGTCCGCGACGTCCATCACCGGCTCCGGCGCGATCTCCCCGTTCGCCTGCACCACCCCGGTCCGCATGCGCTCCGTCATCTCCGTCGCCGCGTTCCCGATGTCGATCTGGCCCACCGCGATGCGGTACGGACGGCCGTCCAGCGCCAGCGACTTGGTCAGGCCCGTCAACGCGTGCTTCGTGGCCGTGTAGGCGACCGACCGCGGGCGCGGGACGTGCGCCGAGACCGACCCGTTGTTGATGATCCGGCCGCCCTGCGGGGTCTGCCCCTTCATCTGCCGGTACGCCGCCTGCGCGCACAGGAACGCCCCGTTGAGGTTGGTGTCCACCACGTGCCGCCACGCCTCGTACGGCAGCTCCTCCACCGGCACCCCGCCGGGGCCCGACGTACCGGCGTTGTTGAACAGCAGGTCCACCCGCCCGAAGCGCCCGACCGTCGCCGCGAACAGCGCCTCCACGTCCTCCGGTCGTGACACGTCCGTCGGCACCACCAGGGTCTCCCCGCCGGCCGCCCCCGCCGTCTCCTCCAGCGTCGCCGACCTGCGCCCCGCCAGCACCACCGACCAGCCCCCGCGCAGCAGTTCACGGGTCACCGCGCGTCCGATGCCGGAGCCCGCCCCGGTGACCACCGCGACCCCGGTCCGTCCGTCCCGTCCGTCCGTTTCCTTGGCGTTCATGGCACCGCAGCGTAGGCGAGGGCTCGCCATGCGGACCTCATACGACCGTCACCCGGATGCTGTGTACGCGTCAACACTGCGTCGTCCCCGGCCACTGCAATTCCTCCCGCACCCACTCGTCCGCCAGGGGAGGACCCATGACGCAGGACCTCACGACACCCCACGCCCGCCCGTCCCACGCCCCCGAACTCCGCGCCGTCGCCCGCCACATCGGCCGCCGCCGCTTCCTGACCGCCACCGGCGCCGCCGCCGCGCTCGCCTTCGCCGTCGGCCTGCCCGGCGCGGGCACCGCGGCCGCCGCCGAACTGGACACCGCGCAGCTCACGGACGACCCCTTCACCCTCGGCGTCGCCTCCGGCGACCCGCACCCCGACTCGGTGCTGCTGTGGACCCGCCTCGCGCCCGTCCCGTACCAGGCCGACGGCGGGCTGCCCGCCCGCCGCGTCACCGTGGAGTGGGAACTCGCCCTCGACGCCCGCTTCCGCAGTGTCGTCAGACGCGGGAAGGCCACCGCCCACCCCGAGTTCCACCACACCGTGCACGTCGAGGCCGGCGGGCTCGCCCCCGGCCGCGTCTACCACTACCGCTTCCGCGCCGGCCGCTTCGTCAGCCCCGCCGGCCGCACCCGCACCGCGCCCGCCCCGCGCAGCCGCGCCGCCGAACTCTCCTTCGGCATCGTCTCCTGCCAGCGCTACGACCAGGGCTACTACACCGCCTACCGGTACCTCGCCGAGGAGGACCTCGACGTCGTCCTCCACCTCGGCGACTACCTCTACGAGTACGCGGTGAACGACGCCGCCGGCGCCCGCGCCTACCCGGCCGGCACCCTGCCCTCCGGCCTGTTCAACCATGAGACCGTGACGCTGGAGGACTACCGGCTGCGGTACGCCCTCTACAAGTCCGACCCCGACCTCAGGGCCGCGCACGCCGCGCACCCCTTCGTCGTCACCTGGGACGACCACGAGACCGAGAACAACTACGCCGGCGACACCCCCGAGAACAGCGTCCCGCCGGAGGAGTTCCTGCTGCGCCGGGCCGCCGCCTACCGCGCCTACTGGGAGAACATGCCGCTGCGCCGGCCCCAGCGCCCCGAGGGCCCCGACCTGAAGCTGTACCGCCGGCTGCACTGGGGCAGGCTCGCCCAGTTCGACGTGCTCGACACCCGCCAGTACCGCTCCAACCAGGCCTACGGCGACGGCTGGCAGTACCCCGGCCCCGAGTCCGAGGATCCCTCGCGCACCCTCACCGGCGCCGCCCAGGAGCGCTGGCTGCTCGACGGCTGGCGCCGCTCCGACGCCGTGTGGAACGTGGTGCCCCAGCAGGTCACCTTCTCCCGGCGGCTCGACACGCCCACCCCGCCCGCCAAGGTCTCCATGGACTCCTGGGACGGCTACCCGGCCTCCCGCGAGCGCGTCCTGGCCGGCGCGCAGGCCGCCGGCGTCGAGAACCTGATGGTCCTCACCGGCGACGTGCACGTCCACTACGGCTTCGACATCAAGCGGGACTTCGCCGACCCCGGCTCGAAGACCGTGGGCACCGAGATCGTCACCACCTCGGTCACCAGCGGCGGCAACGGGTCGGCCAGGCCCGCCAACTACGACAACCTGACCGCCGCCAACCCGCACATGCGCTTCTACAACGGCCTGCGCGGCTACACGACCGTGACCCTCGGCCCGGAGCGGGCGCGCGCCGACTTCAAGACGGTCTCCCACGTCACCACGCAGGGCGCGCCGCTCACCACCGCCGCCTCCTTCGTCACGGAGGCGGGGGACCCGGGGCTCAAGCCGGCGTGACCGCCGCGCCGTTCGTGTCCTCGCCCGGGTAGCGGACGCCGACGCGGTCCCGGATCGCGTCGAGCGTCCGCATCACGGCGAGCGTGCCGTCCAGCGGGACCACCGGCGACTCCGTCTCCCCGGCCCGCAGCGCCCGCATCACCTCCGCCGCCTCGTGCTTGAGGCTGGCCCTCGGGCCGTCGGCCGGGTCGGCGGCGAACTCCTCGGCGTCCCGCCCGTCCCGGTGCAGCACGAACCGCTCCGGGAAGAAGAAGCCGTCCGGGATGTCGATGCGGCCCTCCGACCCGGTGACCGAAGCGGAGGTGGCCGTACCGCCCACGATGGAGCAGTGCACCGAGGCGAGGGCGCCGTTCTCCCAGGAGAGGAGCGCCCCCGTCTGCAGGTCGACGCCCTCCTCGGACAGCGACGCGCGCGCCACCACGTCCGAAGGCTCGCCGAGCAGCAGCTGGGCGAACGACACCGGGTACACCCCGAGGTCCAGCAGCGCGCCGCCGCCGAGCGCGGGGTCGCGCAGCCGGTGCGTGGCCGGGAACGGGCCCGCGAGGCCGAAGTCCGCCTGCACGTGCCGTACTTCGCCGATGGCGCCGTCGGCGACCAGGGACTTGAGGCGGCGCACCATGGGGTGGCAGTACATCCACATGGCCTCCATCAGGAAGCGTCCGCCGTCCCGCGCCAGCGCGACCAGCTCGGCCGCCTCGCGCGCGTTGAGCGTGAACGGCTTCTCGCACAGCACGTGCTGTCCGGCCTCCAGCATCATCCCGGCGGCCGCACGGTGCGCCGAGTGCGGGGTGGCGACGTAGACGACGTCGAGACCGTCGTCCGCCGCGAGCGCCTCCCAGTCGCCGTAGGCGCGCGGTATGCCGAACCGGTCGGCGAAGGTCTTCGCCGACTCCACCGAGCGGGACGCCACCGCGACGACCTCGGCGTCGGGCATGTCCACCAGGTCCGCCGTGAACGTCGCGGCCATGCCGCCGGTCGCCAGGATCCCCCAGCGCACCTTCTGCTCTGTCATCCGTCCCACCCTGATCGTGTCGTTCGCCGTATCGTCGACGATGGCCGATGGAAGCGCTCCCATGACATCGCCGTCGACGCCGAGCACTCCGTACGAGCTGAGAGCATAGGGAGCTGTTGGCGTGAAAAGGGAGGGGCACATGCCCGAGGGTGGGGCGTCCATATCGAAATCGACCCATGACGGGGCACCGGGGGCGGGGGCAGTGGCCCCTCCGGGCGCGGCGGCGGCTCCGCCGGGACGGCGCACCGGCGGCGGGGCGTCGCGGGCCGGTCTGCTGGTCACCTTCATACTGGGCGGCCTCACCGCCGTGACGCCGCTGGCGATGGACATGTACCTCCCGGCCCTGCCGGAGGTCACCCGGTCGCTGAGCGCGCCCGCCGCGACCGTCCAGCTCACCCTCACCGCCTGTCTGGCCGGCATGGCGCTCGGGCAGCTCGTGGTCGGCCCGATGAGCGACCGCTGGGGCCGGCGCCGGCCGCTGCTCGTCGGTCTCGTCATCTACGTCATGGCCACCGCGCTGTGCGCCTTCGCGCCGACCGTCGAACTCCTCGTCGCCTGCCGGCTGGCGCAGGGTCTCGCGGGCGCGGCCGGCATCGTCATCGCGCGGGCGGTCGCCCGCGACCTGTACGACGGGGTCGCCCTGGCCCGCTTCTTCTCGACCCTCATGCTGATCTCCGGCATGGCGCCGATCCTGGCGCCGCTGATCGGGGGTCAGGTGCTGCGGTTCACGGACTGGCGGGGCGTCTTCGTCGTCCTGACCGTCCTCGGCGTGCTGCTGACGGCGCTGGTGTGGACCAGACTGCCCGAGACGCTGGCCCCCGCCGACCGGCACGGCGGCGACGTCCGTGAGGCCCTCGCGCCGATGCGCCGGCTCCTCGCCGACCGGGTCTTCACCGGCTACATGCTCACCGGCGGCTTCGCCTTCGCCTCCCTCTTCTCGTACGTCGCGGCCTCCCCGTTCGTCATGCAGGAGATCTACGGCGCCTCCCCGCAGACCTTCAGCCTGCTGTTCGGGCTCAACTCGATCGGCCTGATGATCATGGGCCAGGTCAACGGGAAGATCCTGGTCGGGCGGGTGCGGCTGGACAAGGCGCTCGGCGCGGGACTCGCCGTGGTGGTCGCCGCCGCGACCGCGCTGCTGCTGATGTCGCTGGGCGTGTTCGGCGAGACGGGCCTGGTGCCGGTCGCCGTGGCGCTGTTCGTGCTGATGTCGTCCATGGGCGTCGTCATGCCCAACACCCAGACGCTCCCGCTGATGCGGGCCCGGCACGCGGCCGGCTCCGCGTCCGCCCTGCTCGGCACGACGTCCTTCCTCATCGGCGCGATCGCCTCCCCGCTGGTCGGCATCGCCGGGGAGGACACCGCCGTCCCGATGGCCGTCGTCCAGCTGGCCTCCGCCCTGGTGGCGACGGCCTGCTTCCTGGGAATGTGCCGCCCGTGGAAGACCGGGACGAGCACGATGGGCGGGGGCGTCTGAGCACCCCGCGACTGCGCCGGGGCACCCCGGAACGCGCCGGGCTGGACGCCGGGGAACTGCGGCGCCTGGTCCAGGAGGTACGCGCCCGCACCGAGGGGCCACGGCCCTGGGCCGCGGGCGCTGTGGTGGTCGTCGGTCGCGGTCCGGTGATCGCGGTGGAGGAGGCGGCGGGCTGGGCGGTGCGGTACGCCCGCCACGACGAGCGGACGGACGCGCCGGTCGAGCTCCCGCCGGAGCGGCGGGTGCCGACGACCGTGGACACCCCCTTCGACCTGGCCTCCGTGACCAAGCTGTTCACCACGGTGGCCGCGGTGCAGCAGATCGAACGGGGCACGCTGGGGCTCGACGCGCGCGTCGGCACGTACCTGCCGGACTTCACGGGGGCCGTACGGCACGGCGTCACCGTGCGCCACCTGCTCACCCACACCTCCGGGCTGCGCCCCGATCTGCCCCTCCACGACTGTGCCGACGACGCGGAACGCCTGGCGATGCTGCGCGCGGAACGGCCCGTCGCGGCGCCCGGCACGTACTGCTACTCCGACCTCAACATGCTGCTGCTCCAGCACGTCCTGGAGCGGCTCACCGGCCGCACCCTCGACGTCCTGGTGCGCGACGGCATCACCCGGCCGCTCGGCATGGACGCGACCGGCTTCGGCCCGTGCCCGTCCGCGGCGGCGACCGAGGACCAGCGGCGGCCCTGGGCCAAGGCGGACCGGGGGATGCTGCGGGGCGAGGTGCACGACGAGAACGCCTGGGCGCTGGGCGGGGTCGCCGGCCACGCCGGCCTCTTCTCCACGGCGGGCGACCTGGCGGTCTTCTGCCGCGCCCTGCTGGCGGGCGGTTCCTACGGCCCGGCCCGCGTCCTCGGCCCGGACCACGTGGACCTCATGCTCCGTGCCCCGGGCCTCGGCTTCGCCGTCGACCAGCCCTCCTTCATGGGCGCCCTGGCAGGCCACGGCGCGGCGGGCCACTCGGGCTTCACCGGCACGTCCGTGGTCCTGGACCGAGCCACGGACACCTTCCTCATCCTCCTCGCCAACGCGGTCCACCCCCGCCGCCCGACCCCGCCCGACAGCACACCCCGCGCGGAGGCGGCCACGCGGGTGGCACGGGCGGTGCGGGGGAGGTGACGGCGCCTGCCTCCGCGGGCGGCCCCGGTCACGAGTGACGCCGCGGCTCCGGAGTTCGCACGCCGTGGACGCGGTGACGCCGTGCCGCCCTCGCGGCGGCTGCCGGCCCCACCCCGCAGCGCGCGGGTGCGCTCGCGGCTCCGCTTCCGAGGGGGCGTGTCGGCACACACCCTCCAGGCGTCGCCGTGGTTCGGGGCCGCACGGGCCGAAGGCTGGGAGTGGCCCCCCGGTGCTGGTGGCTTCGGCCCCGGCTGAGTGCCCTTCTGCGTGCGGGGTGCGGTGCGCGCTCCGCCAGGGAACCGATGTGGTCCTGGGGCTCTCGTGGGCCGAGGACCGGGCGTACGGGCGCCCCGCGCCCTCGTCGGGGGAGTTGGCCACTCGGCACCGAGGCATCGAGCGGCGCCTGCCCCGCCCCCTCACCGCGACGAGCTGCGTACCCCCGGCCCGCGGGGCCGCGCGCGGGACAGAGGCCCCCGGAGGGGGCAATAGAATCTCCGGGTGAACGCCCCCGCCCCCCTCCCCACCGCCGACTCCCTGCGTGCCGCCCTCAGCGGGCTGCTCGACGGGATTCCGGCGCGGCAGGCCGGTCAGGCCGTTGAGCGGCTGATCGGTCACTACCGGGGCGCCACCCCCACCGACGCCCCCATCCTGCGGGACCGCGCCGACGTGGCCGCGTACGCCGCGTACCGGATGCCCGCCACCTTCGAGGCGGTGCACGCGGCGTTGCGGGCCTTCGCCGACGCCGTGCCCGGGTGGGCGCCCGGGAGCCATGTCGACGTGGGCGGCGGGACCGGCGCGGCGGCGTGGGCGGTGAGCGCGACGTGGGACGGGGAGCGTCCGGTGACCGTGCTGGACTGGGCCGCGCCCGCGCTCGACCTCGGCCGTGAACTGGCCGCCGGTCACCCCGCCCTGCGCGGCGCCCGCTGGGAGCGCGCCCGGATCGGGTCCGCGCTCACCCTGGAGCCGGCCGACCTCGTCACCGTCTCCTACGTGCTCAACGAACTCACCGCCCCCGACCGGGCCGCGCTCGTCGACGCCGCCGCCGGCGCCGCGCGGGCCGTGGTGATCGTGGAACCCGGCACCCCCGACGGCTACGCCCGCATGATCGAGGCCCGCGAGCGTCTGATCGCCGCCGGATTCCGCGTGGCCGCGCCCTGCCCGCACAGCGCGGCCTGCCCGATCGTGCCCGGCACGGACTGGTGCCACTTCTCGGCACGCGTCAGCCGCTCCTCGCTGCACCGCCAGATCAAGGGCGGCACCCTGGCCTACGAGGACGAGAAGTTCAGCTACGTCGCCGCGACCCGGCTGCCGGTCACCCCGGCCTCCGCCCGCGTCGTCCGCAAGCCGCAGATCCGCAAGGGGCAGGTCCTCCTCGACCTCTGCGAGACGGACCCGGCCCTGCGGCGCACCACGGTCACCAAGCGCCACGGCGCCCTCTACCGCGCCGCGCGCGACACGGACTGGGGCGACCCGTGGCCGCCGCGGTCCGCGCAGGACTGACGGCCGTCAGCCCTGCTCCTTCTCCTGCCCCGCCTCGCCCTCCTGGCGCGCGTCGCGCTGTTCCTGGAGCTTGCGCAGCAGCGCGCGCTTCTGGGCCTGGGGGTCCATGCCGCCGCCGATGCGGCCGGCCGGGCCTCCGCCGCGCAGGGCCTTGCGGCCCAGGTGCTGCCGGGTGCCACCGACGCCCAGCATGTTTCCGCCTCGAGCCATGAGGAGCTCCCTTCCGACAGTCGACGCACGACAGACGCCCGACAGTCAACGGTAACGAAACGAGACGGTTCGTCTCGCTTTCCAGCCGTACCAGCGTCCGGCGAGACGCGGCGTCTTGTCAACCTGATAAATTCGGGCCATGGCCCAGAACCAGTCGTCCGCCCCCGACACCTCGCGCCGCAGCGAGCGGTCCCGTCGTGCCATCTACGACGCCGCCCTCGCCCTCGTCGCCGAGGTGGGGTACCCGAAGACCACCATCGAGGGGATCGCCACCCGCGCCGGCGTCGGCAAGCAGACGATCTACCGCTGGTGGTCGTCGAAGGCGGACGTGCTGCTCGAGGCGTTCCTCGACCTGGGCAACCAGGCCGCCGAGGCCGCCGGACACGTGCCGTACACCATCCCGGACACCGGGGACCTCGCCGCCGACCTGAAGAGCGTCCTGCGCGCCACGGTCGACGAGCTGGGCAACCCCGCCTTCGAGGCGCCCTCCCGCGCCCTGGCCGCCGAGGGCGTCGTCAACGAGGAACTCGGCCGCCGCTTCGTCGCCCAGCTCCTCGGTCCCCAGCTCCAGCTCTACGTCGACCGGCTGCGCACCGCGCAGGAGACCGGGGAGGTCCGCCCCGACATCGACCCGCGCATCGCCCTGGAACTCTTCGTCTCCCCGCTCGCCCAGCGCTGGCTCCAGTACACCGGCCCGATCACCTACGAGTACACCGACACCCTCGTCGACTACGCCCTGCACGGCCTCGCCCCCCGCTGAGGCCGGCCCTCACCGCCCCGTCACCGAGCTGACCGGCCCCGGCACCCGCGTCCGGTACCGCGCCAGCCGCCCCGGCGCGTCCGTGAGGACGCCGTCGCAGCCGAGCGCCAGGGCGCGGTCGCGCTGGGCCGGGGTGACGACGGTGTGCGCCCACACCCGCGGGATCCCCGACCGCACCGCCCGCCGCACATCCGCGTCCCGCGCGCGGACGTCGACGTCCAGCACGTCCACGAAGGAACGCCACCGCTCCGGCCGGTCGGTGCGCATCTGCTCGGCCGAGCGCCACAGCTGGGCCGGGAGCCCCAGCCGGTGCACCCGGTCCGCGACCCGGGGGTCGTTGGTGTTGACGAACACCGACCGGGTCAGCCCTCGCGCTCTGATCATCCCGGCCACCGGCTCAAGACCGGCCGGATCCTTCAGCTCCAGCATCAGCAGGATCCGCCCGCCCAGCCGGTCCAGCACCTCCTCGACCGTCGGCGGCCGCTCCGACCGCCAGCTCCCCGGCAGCCGGTCGCGCGGGCGCAGCCGCACCCCCTTCCACTCCTCCGCGTCCAGCTTCCGCACCTCCCCGCCCAGGAAGGTCGTCCGGTTCAGGGTCGCGTCGTGGAAGACCACCGGCGTGCCGTCCCGCAGTACCCGGGTGTCGAAGTCCAGCACCTGCGCCGTGCCGCGCCGGTACGCCGCCATCAGTCCCGACATGCTGTTCTCCGGCACCTCGCGCGCCCCGCCGCGATGCGCCACGTACGTCACCCGGGGCAGCGAGTCCACCGTCAGGGGGCCGTCGCCCCACTCCAGCGGGTGCGAGCCGCCGTGCCCGGTGAGCGTCATCGCGGCCAGGGACACCACGGACACCAGGGCGGCCGGCGCCGACGACGCGATCCACATGACCATGGCGCCACGGTAGGCGGGCTCATCAGGGCGAACCGTGCAATGACACCCGTTCCGCGGCCTCCCGGGGGATGTCCTGTTCGCCCCACCGGTCAGCTTGCGCCCGGTGCCGTCACCCTCGTCCCACCTGCGGTGATTACGGGCTCCGGGCCCCCGATGCGCACGATCGTGGGACCATAGGGCATGCTGGAGCGCACGACGGCGAGGCGAGGGGATAGATGAGCGCGGAGTTCGGCGGCCGGAGCGGCCGGCAGGGCAAACTCTCCCAGTGGCTGCGAGGACGCCGCCCGAAGCAGGCCGCCGGTGACGGCGGCCGTGAGGCCCTGCTGCTCGCCGCCGCCGGGGCGGGACTGCCGCTCGCGCCCGCCGCGCATCCCGCCGGCTACCGATGTTCCTGCGACCGCGTGGGCTGTCCCACCCCCGCCCGGCACCCGGTGTCCTTCGCCTGGCAGACCCAGTCGACCACCGACCACGCCCAGATCGAGCGCTGGGCCCGCCACCAGCCGCAGGCCAACTTCATCACCGCCACCGGCATGGTGCACGACGTCCTCGACGTCCCCCTCGACGCGGGCCGCAAGGCCCTGGACCGCCTGCTGGAGGCCGGGGTCGACGTCGGCCCGGTCGCCGAGAGCGACGACGGCCGCCTGCTGTTCTTCACCCTCACCCGGGGCACCCCCGAGGACGAGGACGAGTGGTGGCCGTGCGAGCTGGACTGCCATCCGGAGACCATGGACGAGCATCCCGGACTGCGCTGGCACTGCCGGGGCTCCTACGTCCTCGTCCCGCCCGCCCGCCTCCCCGGCGACGACGACCCGTCGGTCCGCTGGGTACGCGGCCCCGAGCATCCGCTGCCCGACCCGCTGACCCTGCTGGAGTACCTCACGGACGCCTGCGCCCGGTACGCGGACGGCCGGCCCGACCCCACCGGGACCGCCTGGCCCCTCCGCCACTGAACCACTGACGCACGCCGGCCCGCGACGCCGCCGCTACTCGCCCTTCGCCGACGTCAGCCCCTGGATCCGCCCCAGCACCTCCACCGGACCGTCCGCCGGGTCGAGCGCCACCTCGTTCGAGACGAACTCCATCGTCAGCGACTGACGTATCTCTCCGCTGGTCAGCGCCAGCACGTCCGCGTTCGGCGTCGGCACCGTCGCCCCGGCCGCCGCCGTCTGCTTCTCGAAGTGCCGTGTCGTGAAGAACACCAGCGCCCCGCCGTCCGCCGTGCGCAGCGCCAGCGGCGCGTAGTCGCCGTTCACCAGCGGCTCGTCGATGTACTGCGTCGCCAGACCCGGCCGCACCGACTTCTGCTTACGGGTGTCCCGCCACCCGCTGGTGTGCGGGCCCTCCCCGAAAGCGTCCCCGCCGTCCTTCAGGTACGTGGCGTACTTCTGGCTCAACTCGCCCGGCGCGACGGCGACATCGGTGGAGTTCGCGGGGACGGCCTCGGCCCAGCCGTCCTCGTCCGTCTTGAACTCCGGCACGTCGTCCGGGGAGACCAGCGTCAGGTACGCCACCTCCCACGGGTCGTCCAGCGCGTCGCGGGTGAACACCAGCAGCCAGCGGACGTCACCGCCCTTGTTGGCGGCCGTGTCGGCGAGGAACCAGCGCGGCCAGCCCGCCTTGGCGGGGATGGTGAACTTCGCGTCGGTCAGCTCCAGCGGGGCGTGATCCGGGTTTCCGTCCGGGTGGTTGACCTTGCCCGCCTTGAGCCGCGCCCCGTCGATGTCGGCGAGCGCGCCGGTGGTGCGGTCGGCGTTCAGGGAGGAGTCGTACGCCTTGTCGGCGGCGTTGTACGCGGCCGTGAACTCCTTGAGCGCCTCGGCGGCTTCGGCGCGGGTGACCGCCGGGAGCACCTCGCGCTCGCCGTGCACCACCACACAGCCGCTCGCCGTGAGCGACAGCGCGGTCACGGAGGCCGCGACCAGCGCGGTACGGCGGGGCCCGCGGGGCCCGCGGAGTCCGTGGAGCCTACGAAGACCGAGATCCCTGCTCATCCGGTTGCTTCACCTTCCCCTTCCCGGAGGCGAACCCTACCGGGACGCCCGCACCGCCGGACGCGGGGACCGGTCACAGCAGCCACTCCGTGACCTGAGGCCGGCGTACGTCCTCCGGACGGTGGGGTCTGCCCCTGTGGTGACGTGCGGCACCGCACGCGTGCTGCCGGCCGGGCTCGGTCCGGCCGATGGTGGTCGTGGCACGCAGGGGGCGGTCACGGGGAACTCACGTTGCCGCCACCCTGAAGGCCGCCTTCCAGGGCGCGGTCACCGCGAAGGACGACGTCATCACGCCCGACGGCGCGACCGCGACCCTCACCGAGGGCGCACACGTCGCCACGCGATACGGAAGGGCGCCCCTCACCCCGGGGGCGCCCTCTCCGCGTACCCCGATCAGCTCGCGAAGGCCGGCAGGGCGAACCGCTGCACGAGCGGGAAGGCGTCGTCGCGCGCGCTCTTGGCGTTCACCGAGTAGACGACCGTGCGGGACAGGTCCCGGGTGGCGCCCAGCACCGTGTGGTAGCCGGGCCGGGAGCCGGTCTTGCCCCAGATCTCCCGGCCGTCGATCACGAACCGCTGGAGCGCCATCCCGTAGGTGGCGCCGTCGACGTCCGGCACGGTGAGCATCTGGTCAAGCAGCGGCCGCGGGACGACCTTGCCGCCGAACAGGCCGAACACCAGGCGCTCCAGGTCGGCGGTGGTGGAGATCATGTCCCCGACGGCCCAGCGGTCGGACATGTTCCACTCGGTGACGTCGGTGGTCCGGCCGCCGATGTCGGCGTACGCACGGTTGTGCGGCCCGTGGACGCGGGGGTCGGAGCCACCGGGGAAGCCGGTGTGCCGCATGCCGAGGGGACGGAAGACCCGTACGGCCGCCTGGTGTTCGTAGCTGTCGCCGGTCACCTTCTCGATCAGCATGCCGAGCACGGTGTAGTGGATGTTCCCGTACACCTGTCGCTCGCCCGGGGCGTGCGCCGGCCCCTGGGCGACGGACGCGGCCACCACCTCCTCGGGGGTGAGCGTCTCGAACCGGCGGGCGTACATCTCCTCGGTCGTCGAGCCGAGGCTCGCGCCGGGGCGCAGCCCGCTGGTGTAGGTGAGCAGCTGGCGCACGGTCGGGGGCTCGGTGAAGGACGGCGGGAGCAGGTCCGGCAGATAGCGGCTGACGGGTGCGTCGAGAGCGACGCGCTTCTCCGCGACGAGCTGGAGCACGACCGCCGCGGTCACCACCTTGGTCGTGGAGCCGGCCCGGAAACGGGCTTGCGGCAGCACGGGCGCTCCCGTGCGCAGGTCCCGGACGCCCGCACCGCCCGTCCAGCGGCCCTTGCCGCCGACCCGGATCAGGGCCGCGGAGACGTCCCCGTCGGGGACCTCGGCGAGCGCCCGCTCCAGCGCGGTCGCGTCGAAATCGGCGGTGCGGGGCGCGGAGACGGCGGGGGAGACCCGCGCGGGATGGGCGGCTGCCGTCCCGGCGAGGGGCACGAGCAGCAGGGACGAGGCCAGCAGGGCGGACACGGCCGTGGCGCGGGCACGGGCGGTGGTGCCTGAGGTCATGGAGGGGCTCCGATCGCGGCGGTGGGTGCTGCGGACGGGAACCATCCTGGTGATCAAGGGCGGCGTCGGGATCGTACGCGGTGACGAGGCCCGCCCCTGACCCGCCCCTCAGTAACTGACCTGCGCTGTAGGGGACTTCCCCGGGCCGTGACCCTGAGACGCCCGGGCGTCCGGACCGCGGGCGGCCGGGGTCCGGGGACGGTGCTTGAATGCCCCCGTGACTGCTTACGACGTGCTGCGTGTCTTCTGCGGCCCACGCGGCGGATACGGCAACGAACTGGGCGTCGTCCGGGACGGCTCGGTCCTGCCCGAGCCGGACGGGCGCCAGGAGTTCGCCGCCGGACTCGGCTTCAGCGAGACCGTGTTCGTCGACGACCCCGAGCGCGGGGTGATCGACATCTACACCCCCACCACCCGCCTGCCCTTCGCGGGCCACCCCTGCGTCGGCGCCGCCTGGCTGCTCGACGTGCCCGAACTCGTCACGCCGGCCGGGGTCGTGGGCGCCCGGCAGGACGGGGAGTTCTGCTGGATCGAGGCACGCGCGGAGTGGGTGCCGCCGCGCACCCTGCGCCAGTACGCCACCGCCGCCGAGGTGGACGAACTGCCCGTGCCCCCGAAGGGCGAGTGGATCTACGCCTGGGCCTGGCTGGACGAGCCGGCCGGGCGGATCCGGGCCCGCGCCTTCCCCGGCCGGGACGACGGCATCGACGAGGACGAGGCGACCGGCGCCGCGGCGCTGCTGCTCACCGACCGGCTGGGCCGCGCCCTGAACATCACCCAGGGCGCCGGCTCGCAGATCCTCACGGCGCCGCAGCCGGAGGGCTGGACGGAGGTCGGAGGCCGGGTCCACCTGGAGCGCTGACCGGCTCGGGAACTTCCCCTCCGTGCGCCGGGCGAACGCCGGGGAGCGGACCTCCCGGGCAAGCGGAAGGGCCCGCGCTCCCGGAGGAGTCGGGCCCTCGAAGGCGTGGCGCGGACGCGCGGGCGTCACGGCAGGGTCAGGATGTCCGCCCCGGTGTCCGTGACCACCAGCGTGTGCTCGAACTGCGCCGTGCGCTTGCGGTCCTTCGTCACGACCGTCCAGCCGTCGTCCCACATGTCGTACTCGTGGGTGCCCAGCGTCAGCATCGGCTCGATGGTGAAGGTCATCCCGGGCTGCATCACCGTCGTCGCGTGCGGGCTGTCGTAGTGCGGGACGATCAGGCCCGAGTGGAAGGACGAGTTGATGCCGTGACCGGTGAAGTCACGGACCACGCCGTAGCCGAACCGCTTGGCGTACGACTCGATCACCCGGCCGATGATGTTGATCTGGCGGCCCGGCCTCACCGCCTTGATCGCGCGGTTCAGCGCCTCCCGGGTCCGCTCCACCAGCAGGCGGCTCTCCTCGTCCACGTCGCCGACCAGGTACGTGGCGTTGTTGTCGCCGTGCACCCCGCCGATGTACGCGGTCACGTCCAGGTTGACGATGTCGCCGTCGCGCAGCACCGTCGAGTCCGGGATGCCGTGGCAGATGACCTCGTTGACGCTGGTGCACAGCGACTTGGGGAAGCCGCGGTAGCCGAGCGTCGACGGGTAGGCGCCGTGGTCGCACATGTACTCGTGCGCCACCTTGTCCAGCTCGTCCGTCGTCACGCCCGGCGCGATGAGCTTCGCGGCCTCCTCCATCGCGCGGGCCGCGATCCGGCCGGCGAGCCGCATCGCCTCGATCGTCTCGGGCGTCTGCACCTCCGGCCCGGTGTACGGGGTCGGCGCGGGCTTGCCGACGTACTCGGGACGGCGGATGTTCCCGGGCACGGAGCGGGTGGGGGAGAGCTTCCCCGGTACGAGGAGTGACTGGCCAGACATGCCGCGAGTCTAATTCAGCGGCGATGGGGGACCATCTTCCGTGGCGAGAGGAGACGTCATGCCCCTGTTCAAGAAGCGCGCGGCCGGCAAACCCGGTGAGTGGTACTACTGCCTGGAGCACAAGAAGGTCGAGGAAGGGCCCGAGTGCCCGGCCAAGGACCGCTTCGGTCCGTACGCGAGCCGTGCCGAGGCGGAGCACGCGATGGAGACCGCCCGCGAGCGCAACCTCCAGTGGGAGAACGACCCCGCGTGGCACGACGCGCCGAAGGGCCGCGACGAGGACTGAGCCGCACGCGTCACCAGCGGGTCGGCGGAGGGGCGGTGAGCAGGTCGGCCAGCCGGGACAGCCGGTCCCGGAAACGGCGGCGGCCCCGGCGGGCGGGCAGCGCGTTCTCCCCGGCCGCCGCGCTCACCAGGTGCTGCACGGTGTCCAGGTCCAGCTCGTGGCCGTCCGGGACGGGCAGCACCTCGTGCGCGAGCGCCGGCAGCTCGCCCGCCTCCGGACCCAGCGACAGCAGCGTCGCCCCGGCGCGGCGGGCGTCCGACACCCGCTCCAGCAGTGCCGCGGGCGGCTCGCCGGGCGCCACCACCAGCAGCGTCTCACCCCGCCGCGCCGCCTCCAGCCGGCCGAGGCCCACCGACAGGTGCGCCGGGTCCGTGGCACGCGCGTCGTGCCGCACCAGCGTCGGCGCCAGCTCCGGGGTGCCCGACCAGGCCGCCTCGTCCACCAGATGCGCGGCCAGGTGCCACGGCTCGTACTCCGGCGTGCCCACCAGCAGCAGCCCGCCGCCGTGCGACACCACCGACCCCCGCAGCGTCCCCGCGAAGTGCCGGGTCGCCCCCAGCCACTCCGTCCCCGCGAGCACTTCCCTCAGCAGCGCCACCCGTACGGCATCCATGCCGCCGCATCCTGCCCCCAACGGCACGCCCGCGTCCCGGTGTTCCGGGAGGGTTCGCCCGACCCGGGGACATGGGGCCGACACCGGCGGGGTCCCGCGTGACGGGCCTCACGCCCGACCGGTGCGGGGGCGACCGCCGCCGTAGAGTCGGGCCATGACCTCTACCGACAGCGCACAGCAGCCCCCGAAGAAGGCCCCCGCCAAGGACCCCTGGGACCTGCCCGACGTCTCGGGCCTCGTCGTCGGCGTGCTCGGCGGCACCGGACCGCAGGGCAAGGGCCTCGCCTACCGGCTCGCCAAGGCCGGCCAGAAGGTGATCATCGGCTCCCGCGCGGCCGAGCGGGCGCAGGCCGCGGCCGAGGAGCTCGGGCACGGCATCGAGGGCGCCGACAACGCCGAGACCGCGCGGCGCAGCGACGTCGTCATCGTCGCCGTGCCGTGGGACGGGCACGCCAAGACCCTCGAGTCCCTCCGCGAGGAACTGGCCGGCAAGCTCGTCGTGGACTGCGTCAACCCGCTCGGCTTCGACAAGCAGGGCGCCTACGCGCTGAAGCCGGAGGAGGGCAGCGCCGCCCAGCAGGCCGCCGCGCTGCTGCCGGACTCCCGGGTCACCGCCGCCTTCCACCACCTGTCCGCGGTGCTGCTCCAGGACCCCGGGATCGACGAGATCGACACCGACGTCATGGTCCTCGGCGAGGTCCGCGCCGACGTGGAGATCGTCCAGGCGCTGGCCGGGCGCATCCCCGGCATGCGGGGCATCTTCGCCGGGCGGCTGCGCAACGCCCACCAGGTGGAGTCGCTCGTCGCCAACCTGATCTCCGTCAACCGCCGCTACAAGGCGCACGCGGGGCTCCGCGTCACGGACGTATGAGGCGATGGGGGACACTGGAGCGCAAGCAGTGTCCCCCGACAGGAGCCCCCCGCCATGCCCCGCCTCGCCGTCTACGCCCTTGTCGTGTGCCTCCTCGCCGTCGCCGCGGCCGTCGTCTCCTTCGTGGAGGGCAGCGTGCTGATCGGCGTCGTCTGGGTCCTCCTGGCGGGGCTGTCGTCGAACATGACGTGGTACTACGTCCGCCGGGCCCGAGCCTCCCGAGCCGACACCCCGGCCACGAACTGACCCCGGAGTCGTCAGCTCGACCGAGCTGCGGGCAGTCGTGCCGCTGGGGCGGCACGGGTGGCGCAGCGGCGGGGGCGAGGCGGCCCAGCGGCGGCGAGGTGGGGCTGCGCCCGCGCGACCGTCCGCAGCGGCGGCCGTGAGGGCGGGGTGCCGCCCCACGGGGGAGTTCGAGGGGTGCCGCCCCTGTCAGACCCCGCAGAACTCGTCCGCCCCCTGCCAGAAGCGGAACAGGTTGAAGCCGCAGTACGTGTCGATCTCCTCGATGCACAGGAAGCCCAGCACCGAGTCGATCATGTCGAAGAAGACGCCGTTCACGGACGGCACCCACAGCAACGCGAACACGAACAGCAGCCCGAACGGGGCGAACGGCTCGACCTGGCGGCGGACCGCGTGGGAGAGCCACGGCTCGATCACGCCGTAGCCGTCCAGCCCCGGCACCGGCAGGAAGTTCAGGATCGCCGCCGTGACCTGCAGCAGCGCGAGGAACGCCAGCGCGAACCGGAAGGCGGGCGGCACGCCGTCCAGGGCGCCCAGCCAGAACGGCGCCGTGCAGATCACCGCGAACAGCACGTTGGTCAGCGGCCCCGCCGCCGAGATCAGGCTGTGCCGCCACCGCCCCCGGATCCGGCCGCGCTCGATGAACACCGCCCCGCCCGGCAGACCGATCCCGCCCATGATCACGAACAGCACGGGCAGCACGATGCTCAGCAGCGCGTGCGTGTACTTCATCGGGTTCAGCGTGAGATAGCCCTTCGCGCCGACCGAGATGTCCCCGCCGTGCAGGGCGGTGCGCGCGTGCGCGTACTCGTGCAGGCACAGGGACACGATCCACGCGGACGTCACGAACAGGAACACCGCGAGCCCCGGCTCGGTCGCGAACCCCGTCCAGGTGGCCCAGCCGGTGACCGCCGAGACGGCCAGGATGCCCAGGAAGACCGGACTGACCCTCCGGTCGCTGGGACGGGTGGCGGCGGTGGTCATGGAACTCCCTGTACCGAGAAGAGCGCGCGGGCCTGCCCGACCGTACCCGTACCCGCCGCGCCAGGAAAACGCTTCGCGCGGGGGCCCGGTTCCGTGCAGGGTGAGGACGCCCCTGCACCCGGCCCACACGTCGCCGGCGTCCGGCACCGGAGAGAATGGACCCCGTGCGCTACCGCATCCTCGGCACCACCCAGGCAGTCCGCCCCGACGGCACCGTCGTCCCCGTGGGCGGGGCACGGCTGCGCGCCCTGCTGACCGTGCTCGCCCTGCGGGCCGGCCGCACCGTGCCGGTGGGCCTGCTGGTCGAGGAGGTCTGGGACGGCGACCCGCCCGCCGACGCCACCGGCGCGGTGCAGGCCCTGGTGGGACGGCTGCGCCGGGTGCTGGGCGCGGACGCGGTCGCCTCCGCCGACGGCGGCTACCGGCTCACCGCCGCCCCCGACGACGTCGACCTGCACCGCTTCGAGCGGCTGGCCGGCGAGGGCCTGCGCGCCCTGGGCGACGGCGACCCCGCCAAGGCGGCCACCGTGCTCGACGACGCCCTCGCCCTGTGGCACGGCGGCCCCGCGCTGCCCGGTCTGCCCGACCGCACCGCCGAGGCGGCCCGTGCGGAGACCCGGCACCTGGACGTGCTGCGCGCCCGCCACACCGCCGCCCTGGCCCTCGGCGACGCCGAGCAGTCCCTTCCCGAGCTCACCGCCCTCTGCGACAGCCACCCCCTGGACGAACCGCTCCAGACGCTGCGGCTGCGCGCCCTGCGCGACACCGGCCGCACCGCCGAGGCGCTCGCGGCCTACGAGGAGGTGCGCCGGCTGCTCGCCGACCGCCTCGGCTCCGACCCCGGCACGGAACTGCGCGCCCTGCACGCCGAGTTGCTCAGGCCCGGGACGCCCGAACCGCCCCCGCGGCCGGGCGGCGGCACGCCCGGCAACCTCCGCGCCCGGCTCACCTCGTTCGTCGGCCGGGAGGCGGACATCGAGGCGATCCGCGCCGACCTGTCGGCCGCCCGTCTGGTGACGCTCCTCGGCCCGGGCGGGGCGGGCAAGACCCGGCTGTCCCAGGAGGCCGCCGAGACCGTACGGGCCGCCCACCCCGACGGCGTGTGGCTCGCCGAACTCGCCCCCGTGGACGACCCCGGCGCCGTGCCTGAGGCGGTCCTCACCGCCGTCGGCGCCCGCCAGACCGTGCTGTACGGCACCGGCGCGGAGGGCATGCGGGCCGTCACCGACCGGCTCAGCGACCCCGTGGACCGGCTCGCCGAGCACTGCGAGCCCCGCCGGATGCTGCTGATCCTCGACAACTGCGAGCACGTCGTCGAGGCCGCCGCACGCCTGGTGGAGACGCTCCTCGAACGCTGCCCCGGCCTCACCGTCCTCGCCACCAGCCGTGAACCCCTCGGCGTGCGCGGCGAGTCGCTGCGCCCCGTGGAGCCGCTGCCCGAACCGGTCGCGCTGCGCCTGCTCGCCGAGCGCGGGGCCGCCGCCCGCCCCGGCTTCCGCACCGACGACGACCCGGAGGCGTGCGCCGAGATCTGTCGCCGCCTGGACGGCCTGCCCCTCGCCATCGAACTCGCCGCCGCCCGGCTGCGGATGCTCACCCCGCGCCAGATCGCCGACCGGCTCGACGACCGCTTCCGCCTCCTCACCTCCGGCAGCCGCACCGCCCTGCCCCGCCAGCAGACCCTGCGGGCCGTCGTCGACTGGTCCTGGGAACTGCTCGACGCCGGCGAACGCGACGTGCTGTGCCGCCTGTCCGTCTTCGCGGGCGGCTGCGACCTCACCGCCGCCGAGGCCGTGTGCGGCCCCGCCGCCCTCGACGCGCTCGGCTCCCTCGTCGACAAGTCCCTGGTGGTGGCCGCCCCGTCGGGCGACGGCGGTATGCGCTACCGGCTGCTGGAGACGGTCGCCGAGTACGCGGGCGAACGCCTCGACGAGACCGGCGGACGCGACGACGCCGAACGCGCCCATCTGACGTACTACCGCGAACTCGCCCGCATCACCGAGCCGTTGCTGCGCGGCCCGCGCCAGGTGGAGGCCGTCGCCAGGCTGGAGCGCGAGTACGAGAACCTGCGCACCGCGCTGCGGCACGCCGTCGCCCGGCGAGACGAGCAGGAGGCGCTCTGCATCGTCCTGTCCCTGGTCTGGTACTGGCAGATGCGCGACCTGCGCATCGAGGCCCGCAACTGGTGCAGGGAGGTCATGGCGCTCGCCCCCGACCCGTTCACCGAACCGGTACGGCCGGCCGCACCGCTGTGGCAGCGCTGCACCGACCAGCCGCCCCCGATGTCGGGCGAGGTCCTCGCCGAGGCCCGCCGCGGGGCGCACCTGGCCCATCTCGCCCAGATGGACACCGAGCTGGACGACTGGCAGACCCCGCAGGCCCAGCACCGGCTGCGGCTGGTCTCCGCGACGTACGAGCCGGGACTGCCGCAGGTGTGCCGCCCGCCCGGCCTGCTGTGGACGTTCGCCGTGATGCTCACCGGCGACATGGAGCGGCTGCGCGAGGTGGTGGACGCGGCGATCCGGACCTGCCGCGAGACCCCCGGTTACGAGTGGGAACTGGCCTGCAACCTCCAGTTGCGCGCCAACTTCCTCGCCAACCGCAGCGACTGGGCCGGCGACGCCCGCCGCGACGCCGACGAGGCCCTGGAGATCCACCGGCGTCTCGGCGACACGTGGGGGGTCGCCGAGGCGCTCTCCGCGCGCGGCGAGGCCCAGGAACGCGCGGGGGCCTACCGGGAGGCCGCCGCCGACTACCAGGCGGCCATCGAGCACGCCGAACGCCTCGGCGCCCGCTCCCACACGGCCGTGCTCACCGCCCGGCTCGGCGACGCGCTGATCGAGGCGGGCGACACCGAGCGGGGCGAGCGGCTGCTGCGCGAGGTCATCGACAGCACCCGCGGCCGGCACGTCGAGGCGCTGCCCGCCGCGCGGCTGTTCCTCGTCGGCTGGCTGTGCGTCAGCGGACGCACGGCGGAGGCCCGCGAGCATCTGCGGGCGCTGCGAGAGGAGTTCCGCCTCGCCCACTACGTGGTCTTCGACGCGTTCATCCTCGGCGCCGAGGCCTACATCGAGGTGGCCGAGGGCGACGACGAGCGGGGGCTCGAGACCGTCCGGGAGGCGATGCGGCAGGCGAACGACCCGCTGGTCGCCGCCATGGCCCCGCACCTGCGCGCCTCGTACGTCGTCCTGGCCGCCGCGGCCCTCGCCGGGCTGGACGGCGGCCGGCACGCCCGGGACGCGGCCCGCTGCCTGGGCGCCGCCGACTCCTGGCTGCCCGAGGGACACGCGCCCGGCCTCGTGGAGCGCACGGCCCGCGCCCGCGCCGAGGCCCGGATCCGCCAGGCACTGGACGAGGCCGTCTACGAGGCCGCGTACGCGGAGGGCGACGGCCTCTCCCCGGAGGAGGCCGTCGCCCTGCTCGACCCGGCGTGAGATCAGGTCTTCGTACGGAACTTGTGGATGGCGACCGGCGCCATCACCGCCGTGATCCCGACGGACCAGGCGAGCACCATCCACAGGTCGTGCGCGACCGGGCCGCCGACCATCAGCCCGCGGGCGGAGTCGGCCAGCGCGGACAGCGGGTTGTACTCGGTGAAGTTCTGCAGCCAGCCCGGCATCGACTGCGTCGGCGCGAAGATCGACGAGCCGAACTGCAGCGGCATCAGCACCAGGAAGCCCATCGCCTGCACCGACTGGGCGTTCTTCATCACCACGCCCAGCGTGAGGAAGATCCACATCAGGGCCGAGCCGAACACCGTGGACAGGCCCACGGCGGCGAACAGCCCCGGCCAGTTGGTGATGTCGAACCCGACCAGCACCCCCACGACCATCAGGATCGTGGTGGCGATCAGCATGCGCACCAGCTCGACGGAGATCTTGGCGAACAGCACCGAACCGCGCCCGATGGGCAGCGACCGGAAGCGGTCCATCACGCCGGTGTTGAAGTCCTGGTTGAACCCGGTGCCCACCCCCTGGGCCATGTTCATGCCCATCATGGCCATCAGGCCGGGCACGATGTACTGCACGTACGCCTCCTGGCCGCCGCCCAGGGCCTGCCCGATCGAGCCGCCGAAGACGTACACGAACAGCAGGGTGAAGACGACCGGGAAGAGCACGGCGTCGAACATCGACTCCGGGTCCTGCCGGATCCACAGCAGGTTGCGGCGGACCAGCGCCCCGGTGTGACGCAGATGGGCCCGCGGCGAGATCCGCGCGTCCGAGCGGACGCCGGCGGCGGGAGCAGCGGTGGCGGCGCTCATACGGCGACGGCCTCCTCGGACGTGTCGGCGGGCAGGGTGTCCTGCGGGGCACTGGCGCGGTGGCCGGTGAGCGACAGGAACACCTCGTCCAGGCTGGGCAGTTCGGTGGTGACGGAGTTCAGCGTGACGCCGCGCGCGGTGACCGCGCCGACCACGGCGGTCAGCTGCTCGTCGCTCAGCACGGGGACCAGCACCGCGCCCCGTTCGGCGTCCACGGTGGTGCCGGCCAGGCCGGTGATCCCCAGCTCGTCGAGGGCGGCGGCGAGCGGGCGCAGCTGGAGCGGGTCGGCCGGGCGGATCCGCAGCGTGCGGCCGCCCACCCGGGCCTTCAGCTCCTCGATGCCGCCGCCGGCGATGACCTTGCCGCGGTCCACCACGGTCAGCTCGGAGGCGAGCTGCTCGGCCTCCTCCATGTACTGGGTGGTCAGCAGCACCGTCACTCCGTCACCGACGAGCCGCTTCACCTCGTCCCACACCTCGTTGCGGGTGCGCGGGTCCAGGCCCGTGGTGGGCTCGTCCAGGTACAGCACGGCCGGGCGGCCGATCATCGAGGCGGCCAGGTCGAGCCGGCGGCGCATACCGCCGGAGTAGGTGCCGGCCGGGCGCCGGGCGGCCTCGGTGAGCGAGAACCGCTCCAGCAGCTCGTCGGCGCGGCGCCGTGCCTCCTTGCGCGGCAGGTCCAGCAGCCGCCCGATCAGGTACAGGTTCTCCCAGCCGGACAGCTTCTCGTCCACGGAGGCGTACTGTCCGGTCAGCCCGATCACCCGGCGCAGCTGCCGGGGCTGGCGGACCACGTCGTACCCGGCGACGGTGGCGTGCCCGGCGGTCGGGGCGAGCAGCGTGGACAGGACGCGCACCAGCGTGGTCTTGCCGGCCCCGTTCGGCCCGAGCACCCCCATCACGGTTCCCTCGGCCACGTCCAGGTCGACCCCGTCGAGGGCCTTGGTCTCCCCGTAGTGCTTGACCAGCCCCCGGACGGTCACGGCGCTCCCCGCGCCCCCCGTTCGTTCGTCGTATCGCGTCATGTCCCCGACGATCCCAGCGCCCGCCGACAAAGCCCCGACAGAGCGCCGACACCCCGCCGGCACGGCGCGCGGACGCCTGTCGGCGCGGTGTCGGCGCGGGCCCGGGAAAGGCGACGGCCCGCCGACGGGGGAAGATCGGCGGGCCGTCGTGGTGGTGCGGCAGTGGCTCACAGGGGTGCACGCGGTGGCTCACCCCACCCGGGCGCGGGTCAGTGCACGGAGTGCTCCTCCTGCGGGAAGGACCCGGCGACGACGTCCTCGGCGAACGCCTTCGCCGCCCCGGTCATCACGTCCCGCAGGTTCGCGTACTGCTTGACGAACTTCGGCACGCGGCCGCCGGTCAGCCCCAGCATGTCGGTCCACACCAGCACCTGGGCGTCCGTCTCGGGTCCCGCGCCGATCCCGACCGTCGGGATGTGCAGCGTGCGGGTCACCTCGGCGGCCAGCTCGGCCGGCACCAGCTCCAGGACCACGGCGAACGCGCCCGCGTCCTGCACGGCCTTCGCGTCCCGCAGCAGCTGCTGCGCGGCCTCCTCGCCACGGCCCTGCACCCGGTAGCCCATGGCGTTCACCGACTGCGGGGTCAGCCCGATGTGGGCCATCACGGGGATGCCGGACTCCACCAGCAGCTCGATCTGCCGGTGCGAGCGCTCCCCGCCCTCCAGCTTCACGGCGCCGACCCCGGCCTCCTTCACCAGCCGGGTCGCCGAGCGCAGCGCCTGCACCGGACCCTCCTGGTAGGAGCCGAACGGCAGGTCGCCGACGATCAGGGCGCGCGAGGTGCCCCGGACGACGGCGGCGGCCAGCATGGTCATCTCGTCGAGGGTGACGGGCACGGTGGTGTCGTACCCGAGGTGGCAGTTGCCCGCGGAGTCGCCGACCAGCATCACCGGGATGCCGGCCTCGTCGAACACGGAGGCGGTCATCGCGTCGTACGCGGTGAGCATGGGCCACTTCTCGCCGCGTTCCTTGGCGAGGGCGATGTCCCGGACAGTGATGCGGCGCGTGCCCTTGCCCCCGTACAGCGTCTTGCCGCCGGAGGAGGAACCGGGCGTCCCGGTCTGGGCAGCCGAAAGCTGCGTCATGGATCCGTCTCCCAACACGTCATCTCGAGGCGCCCTGACGGCGTCCCCGGACCACGTCCATGGTGGCACCTCTCCCGGCGGAGGGCCAGAGGCGGCCCGGCGCACCCGCCCACACCCGGCGTGTCCCATCACACTGGGGCAAACTAGGGCAACACGCCCTCGATACGAGACGGTCTCGTATCGGAACTTCCTACGCTGGGCCGCATGACTTCTCCTGCCGCCCCAGCCCGCCGGATCCCGGAAGCCGTGCACCGGCGCCGCTGGGTGATTCTCGGCGTGCTGATGATGAGCCTGCTGATCGTCGTCCTGGACAATTCGATCCTGAACGTCGCCATCAAGACGATCTCCACCCCCGCCCCCACCGGCCTGGGTGCCACCCAGAGCCAGCTGGAGTGGGCCATCAACGCCTACACGCTCGTCTTCGCCGGGCTGCTCTTCACCGCGGGGCTGCTGGGTGACCGGCTCGGCCGCAAGAAGGTGCTGATCGGCGGTCTCGCTGTGTTCGGCGCCGGCTCGGCCCTCGCCGCGTTCTCCGGATCCCCCGCCGAGCTCATCGTTTTCCGCGCGGTGATGGGCCTGGGCGCGGCGTTTGTCATGCCGGCCACCATGGCCGTCCTGATGCACGTCTTCGAGCGCGACGAGCAGCCCAGGGCCATCGGCATCTGGACCGGCGGAGTGGGCCTGGCCATCGCCATCGGCCCGATCACCGGCGGACTGCTCCTCGACCACTTCTGGTGGGGCTCGGTATTCCTCGTCAACGTGCCCATCGTCGCCCTCGCCGTCGCCCTGATGCTGTGGCTGGTCCCCGACTCCCGTGATCCGAAGCCCGGCCGGATCGACCCCGTCGGTGTCGTGCTGTCCGTGGCCGGTCTGGTCCTGCTGGTGTACGGGATCATCAGGGGCGGCCAGCTGGCCGACTTCACCGACGTCACCGTGCTGGCGACGACCGGCGCCGGTCTCGCCGTGCTGTCCGCGTTCGTGGTGTTCGAGAAGCGCAGCGATCACCCGTCCGTCGACATCTCGGCCTTCCGGAACAAGGTGTTCTCCGCCTCGATCACCGCGATCGCGCTGGTCTTCTTCGCCCTCCTGGGCGTGACTTTCTTCACGGTGTTCTACCTGCAGAGCGTGCGCGGCCACTCGCCGCTGGAAACCGGCCTGCTGATGCTGCCGCTGGCCGCGACCCAGCTGCTCTTCGCGCCCCGTGCCCGCCTCATGGTGGACCGCGTCGGCAGCAGGATCACCACGGCCGCGGGCCTGGTGGTGCTCGCGGCGACGCTGGCCGCGTTCGCGCTCCTGGACAGGGCTACGCCCCTCTGGTTCCTGGAGGTCGTCTTCTTCCTGATGGGCACCGGCATGGCCTACGTGATGACGCCGGTGAGCGTCGTCGTCATGCAGGCCCTGCCGCGCGAGAAGGCCGGCTCCGCCTCCGCGCTCAGCAACACCTTCCGCCAGGTCGGCGGCGCCCTCGGCATCGCCGTCCTCGGCTCGGTGCTGTCCACCGCCTACCGCACCGACATCGAGGGGGCGCTGGGCCCGGTGCCGCCCGGTGCCCGGCACGCGGCCGGCGAGTCCATCGAGGCCACCCTGGCCGTGGCGGACCGGCTGGGCCCGCGCGGCGAGCCCCTGGCCGACGCGGCCGCCGACGCCTTCCTGTACGCCATGCACGTCACGGCGCTGTGGGGGGCGGCCGTGGCGGTGCTGGGCGCGGTCGTCGTCGCTGTCTTCCTGCCAGGCCGCACACCGGCGCCGGAAGGCGACGGCCGGGACCGGGCGTTGGTGACGGCGGCGGACTGAAAAGCCACGGGCCGGCGGACCGTCGCCGCCGCCCACAGGGGAGAATCACCACAACCCAGCGAGAGGATCCGACGACGTGAGCCCGGCCGGTACCGGCCCTCCGTATCAGGTGCCCGCGCGGGGCCGTCCCCGCAGCAAGGCGGCCGAGCGCGCGATCATCGAGGCGGTGATGGGGCTCCTGGAGGACGGCGTGCCCCTCGCGGAGCTCTCCATCGAGCGCATCGCCCGCACCGCGGGCGTCGGCAAGGCAACCATCTACCGCCGCTGGAGCGGCAAGGAGGAACTCTTCGTCGACGTCATACGCGCCGCGGAACCCCCGGACCCCGACCTGCCCGGCACCTCCGTGCGTGACGACCTCGTCGTCCTGCTGGAGTCCCTGCGACTGCGCGGCCTGGCCGGCAGGAGCCCGGCACTCCTGCACAACGTGCACGCCCAGATGAAGAGCAGCCCCGTCCTCTGGGCGGCCTACCACGACACCGTCCTCCAGCCGCGCCGCAGGCTCGGCCTGGAGGTGCTGCGCCGGGGCCGGGAGAACGGCGAACTGCGCGACGACGTCGACCTGGAGCTGCTCAACGACATCGTCGTGGGCCCCCTTCTCGTCCGCACGGTCCTGACCCCCGACGCCGGCCTCCCGGACGACCTCGCCGAACGCGTGGTGGACACCCTCCTGGAGGGCCTGCGCCCGTCATGACGGGCCGGGATGTGCGGGTTTCGTCACAGACGCCACCCCGGTCACGCGCTCGAGGAACTGCTCGCGCGGCCCTGCACGTCATCGCTTCCGTAGGGCCGCCGGGCGGCGGCAGGAACGGAACCGATCATCCCCTAGGGTCTTACGGGGGCGACGGTGTGTGCACGGCAGTTTGTGAGGCAACGAAATGGCGCAGCAGGCGTACATGACGGAGACGGACGACGGGCGCCAGGGCCCCCGGACCCCGGCCTCCCGGTTGCGGCGCCTGCTCCATCGGCTGGGCGCCCTGCGCGGCGACCGCGGCATCTGGCGCCGGGGCTGGGTGGTGGCCGTCTGCGCGCTCCTGCTGGCGGTGTTGATGCTGGCCCACGCGCACGTCCCGAACGCCGTCGGCAACCTGGGCAGCCTGCTGGAGACGTTCCTGCCGTGGCTGGGCCTGTTCGTGCCGGTGCTGCTGGTGCTGGCCCTCGTCCGCCGCTCGGCGACGGCGCTGGTCGCGACGGTCCTCCCGGTGGTCGTGTGGCTCAACCTGTTCGGCGGTCTGCTCAGCGACAAGAACGCCTCCGGCGGCGATCTGACGGTGGCCACGCACAACGTCAACGCCGAGAACCCGGACCCGTCCGGCACCGCCCGCGAGGTGGCCGCCGCGGGCGCGGACGTGCTGGCGCTGGAGGAGCTGAAGGCCTCCGAGGTGCCTGCCTACCGGGCGGCGCTGTCGGACACGTACGACCACCACGCGGTGGTCGGCACGGTCGGCCTGTGGTCCAAGTACCCGCTGAGCGACGTGCGGTCGGTGGACATCCGGCTGGGCTGGCAGCGGGCCATGCGCGCCACCGTGGACGCGCCGGCCGGCCGGGTCGCGGTGTACGTCGCGCACCTGCCGTCGGTGCGGGTGAAGCTGGAGGCCGGGTTCACGGCCCGTCAGCGCGACAAGAGCGCCGACGCGTTGGGCGAGGCCATCGCGGACGAGCCCCTGGACAACGTGGTCCTGCTCGGCGACCTCAACGGCACGATGAACGACCGCTCCCTTAAGGCGGTCACCTCCCAGATGCGCTCCACCCAGGGCGCGGTGGGCAGCGGATTCGGCTTCAGCTGGCCGGCGTCGTTCCCGATGGCGCGGATCGACCAGATCCTGGTCAGGGGCGCCGAGCCGGAGAGCTCCTGGACGCTCCCGCCGACGGCGAGCGACCATCTGCCGATAGCGGCACGGCTGCGGATCACCGGCACCGCGGAGTGACCCGCGGGCCGGGACCCGGGGACACGACGGCGGGCGGGGCGCGGAACACCGCACCCCGCCCGCCGTCGTCGTACCGGACCTACACCTCGGGCGGCAGACCCTCGCGCCAGCCGTTGGTGATGGGCAGACGGCGGTCCTTGCCGAAGCCCTTCGGTGAGATCTTGGTGCCCGGCGGGTACTGGCGCCGCTTGTACTCCGCCCGGTCCACCATCCGCAGCGTCTTCTCGACCAGCTCGCGGTCGTACCCGGCCTCGACGATCTCGTCCGCGCCCTTGTCCTGGTCCACGTACAGCGCCAGGATCGCGTCCAGTACCGGGTAGTCCGGCAGCGAGTCCGTGTCCACCTGGCCCGGACGCAGCTCCGCGCTCGGCGGCTTGGAGATCGAGTTCTCCGGGATCGGCGGCGTCTCGCCCCGCTCCTCGGCCGCGCGGTTGCGCCACCGCGCCAGCCGGAACACCACCGTCTTGTACACGTCCTTGATGGGCCCGTACGCGCCGACCGAGTCGCCGTACAGCGTCGAGTAGCCCACCGCCAGCTCGGACTTGTTGCCCGGGGCCAGGACGATGTGGCCCTCCTGGTTGGAGATGGCCATCAGCATCGTGCCGCGCAGCCGCGACTGGAGGTTCTCCTCCGCCAGGCCGGTCAGCTCCAGCGACCCCATGTACGCGTCGAACATCGGCTCGATCGCCACCGTGCGGAAGTTCAGCCCGGTGCGCCGCGCCAGCTCCGCGGCGTCGCTCTTGGAGTGGTCGGAGGAGTACTTCGACGGCATGGAGACGCCGTACACGTTCTCCGGGCCGACCGCGTCACAGGCGATCGCGGCGACCAGCGCCGAGTCGATGCCGCCGGACAGCCCGATCAGCACCGAACGGAACCCGTTCTTCTGCACGTACGCCCGCAGGCCCACGACCAGCGCGGAGTAGACCTCCGCGTCGTCGTCGAGGCGCTCCGCGTACCCGCCGGTGTGCTCCGGCTCGTACGCGGGGACCGGGTCCTCGGACAGCACGACCCGCTCGATGCGCAGCCCGTCGTCCACCACGCCCTGAGGCGCGTCGGCCGCCGCGGCCGGCAGGTCCAGGTCGACCAGCAGGCACGTCTCGGAGAACTGCGGGGCGCGCGCGACGACTTCGCCGTCCGCGTCGACGACGATCGAGTCGCCGTCGAAGACCAGGTCGTCCTGCCCGCCCATCATCGCCAGGTACGCGGTGGTGCAGCCGGCCTCCTGCGCCCGCTTGCGCACCAGCTCCAGCCGTGTGTCGTCCTTGTCCCGCTCGTACGGCGAGGCGTTCACCGACAGCAGCAGCCCGGCCCGCGCCGAACGCGCCGCCGGCACCCGGCCGCCGTCCTGCCACAGGTCCTCGCAGATGGCCAGGGCGACGTCCACGCCGTGCACCCGCACCACCGGCAGGGTGTCGCCGGGCACGAAGTAGCGGAACTCGTCGAAGACGCCGTAGTTCGGCAGGTGGTGCTTGGCGAAGCTCAGCACCACCTCGCCCCGGTGCAGCACGGCCGCCGCGTTGCGCGGGGCGCCCGCGGGCTGGCCGTACTTCGGCTGGGCGGCGGCGCTGCGGTCCAGGTAGCCGACGACCACCGGCACGTCACCGAGGCCCTCGTCCGCGAGGCGCGCGGCGAGGGCGCGCAGGGACGCCCGGGAGGCCTCCACGAAGGACGACCGCAGGGCGAGGTCCTCGACCGGATACCCGGTCAGCGCCATCTCGGGGAACGCCACGAGGTGCGCCCCCCGCCCGGCGGACTCCCGGGTCCGGCGGACAATCGTTTCCGCGTTGCCGGCGAGATCGCCGACGGTCGAGTCGATCTGATTCAGGGCGAGTCGTAGTTGAGGCACCCGGCCAGTGTAATCGTCAGAGCGACGCGATGTAGGGCGGCAGGACCGCGGATCCGCCGCCCCGGCCCGTCCGGCGTCCCGCCGTCACGGCCGCGCGGCCGCTCCCCGCGCCTTCAGCATCCCCGCCATCAGCCGGATCTCCGACTCCTGGCCCTCGACCATCCCGCTCGCGAGCCGCTTGCCGGTGTCCACCTCGCAGGCGCGCACACAGCCCTCCGCCATGTGCACACCGCCCCGGTGATGCCTCGTCATCAACTGGAGGTAGAAGACCTCCGCCTGCCTGCCGTTCAGCCGGCCGAGCCGCTCCATCTCCGCGTCCGTCGCCATGCCCGGCATCAGCGCGCCGTCCTCGCCGGCCGCCGCGTCACCCATCCCCATCCAGGTCATGGGCGGGTCGGCGGACACCTTCGGCAGCTCCCACAGGTCGAGCCAGCCCAGCAGCATGCCCCGCTGGTTGGCCTGCGTCTGGGCGATGTCGTAGGCGAGCCGCCGCACCTCCTCGTCGTCGGTGCGGTCGCGCACGACGTACGACATCTCCACGGCCTGCTGGTGGTGGACCGCCATGTCCCGGGCGAACCCGGCGTCCGCGGAGTCCGCCGCCGGGACGGGCAGGGCGCGCTCCTCCTCGCCGGCCGCCGAGGCCACCGCCCACCCGGCAGCCGCGCCGACGGCGAGCACCGCCGCCACCGCCCCGGCGGCCAGGGCGGGGTGTCTCACTTCGACAGCCCGCCCGTGCAGGCCGCACCCGGCTCGGGCGTCTGCTGCCCCTGCACGAACTTCTCCAGGAACGCGTCCACGGCCGGGTCGGCGGCGCCGGTCACCGTGCGCTGGTGCCCCCACGCGGTCAGCACGATCGGGTCCTTCTGCCCGTCGACCGGGCTCATCAGCGTGTACGGCGTCTTCTCCACCTTCGCCGCGAGCGCCTCCACGTCGGCCTTCGGCGCGTCGCCGTTGTACGTCACCCACACCGCGCCGTGCTCCAGGGAGTGGACCGCGTTGGTCGCGTTGATCTCGTCCTCGTAGACGTCCCCGTCGCAGTTCATCCACACGGGGTTGTGGTCGCCGCCCACGGGAGGCGTCACCGGGTAGTCGACGGACCTGGTGACGTGCTCGCGGCCCAGCGTGCCCTTCCACGCCCGCACGCCGTCCGCGTCCGTGACGAACTTGCCCGCGCTCTTCGCGTCGTCCGCCGCGCTGCTGCCGCCGTCGTCCGACTGCGACCGGACCAGCACCACCCCGCCGGCGACCAGGCCCGCGACGACCACCACGGAGGCGGCGACGACGAGTATCCGGTTGCGGCGCTCGCGGGCCTGCTCGGCGCGCCGCATCTCCTCTATGCGTGCCGTGCGTGCCGCGCTGCTCTTCTTGGCGGAGCCCATGGAGGTGCCCTTCGGGTCGGAGGAGATGGGGCCGGAGTGGTGATCGGGTCAGCTGATCGTAATGGGGGAGCCGGGAGAGTCGTAGGGGGCGGCGGCGACCGGACGGGCCCGGGCGGATCCGGTCCAGGTCCGGCCGAAAATTTTGAGCCAGGATTCCGATTACCTACGCTGCCGGTATGCGGCTGCTGCGCTCCACCGACCTCGCCCTGCGGGTCCTCATGCGCCTCGCCGTGGCCGGCGACACCAATCCGACCACCCGGGACGTCGCGGCGGCCATGGACGTGCCGTACACCCATGCGGCGAAGGTCGTCGCCGAGCTCCAGCACATGGGGCTGCTCACCGCCCGGCGCGGCCGGGGCGGCGGCCTGTCCCTCACCGAGAAGGGCCGCGGGGCCTCCGTGGGCGGTCTGGTCCGCGCCTTCGAGGGCGAGGGGGACGTCGTCGACTGCGACGGCGCCGCCTCCACCGCGCCCTGCCCCCTGCGCTCCGACTGCCGGCTGCGCGGCGCGCTGCGGCGGGCCCAGGAGGCGTTCTACGCCTCGCTGGACCCGCTGACGGTCGCCGACCTCACCGCGGACCCGACCGGACCCCTGCTGCTGGGCGTCCCGCGCGTCCGCTGACGGCCCGCCCGCTCACCGCGCGAGCCAGAGGTCCGGCCCGAACACCTCGTAGTGCACGTCCGCCGGGGCCACCCCCTTGGCGATCAGCTGCTCGCGGACCCCGCGCATGAACGGCAGCGGACCGCACAGGTACGCGCGCGTGCCGGGCGCGACCGGCACGTCCGCGAGGTCCACGTACCCGGCGCCCGCGCCCGCCGGGACGTCCCGCTCGTACCAGAACCGCACGGTGGCGTCCGGCAGCTTCGCCGCGTAGGCCTCGTGGTCCGTGCGCAGGGCGTGGTCGGCGGGGGAGCGGTCACCGTGCACGACGGTGACCGGGGCGCGGTGCCCGGAGTTCGCGAGGTGCCCGAGCATCGCGACCATCGGGGTCACGCCGATCCCGGCGGAGGCCAGCAGCAGCGGGGTGTCGTCGTCGGCGTCCAGCACCAGGTCGCCGTACGCCTCGGACAGCTCCAGGACGTCGCCCACGCGGACGCGCGCGTGGAGGTGGGAGGACACCTCGCCGTCGGGCGCCGGGCCCTCGTGGACCCGCTTGACGCTGAACTGCCGCAGGTCCGGGCCGGGCGCGCCGGAGAGGCTGTACTGCCGTATCTGGCGGGCGCCGTCCGCGAGCGGGACCCGCACGGAGACGTACTGGCCCGGGCGGAAGCCGCGCACCGGGCCTCCGTCGGCCGGACGCAGCCGGAAGGTCACCACGTCGGCGGTCTCGGTGACCCGCTCGACGACCTCCCAGGGCCGCCAGGCCGCCCCGCCCCTCTCCTCGTGGAGCCGCTTCTCGACGGCGGTCAGGGCGTTCGCCATCAGCCAGTAGACCTCGTCCCAGGCGGCGGCGACCTCGGGTGTGACCGCGTCGCCCAGCACCTCGGCGATGGCGGCGAACAGGTGCTCGTGGACGATCGCGTACTGGTCCGGGGTGACGCCGAGGGAGGCGTGCTTGTGGGCGATGCGCGACAGCATCGCGTCGGGCCGGCCGTCGGGGTGGTCCAGCAGGTGCGAGGCGAACGCCGCGATGGAGCCCGCGAGGGCCTGGCGCTGGGTGCCGGCGGCCTGGTTGCCGCGGTTGAACAGGTCGCGCAGCAGCTCGGGGCGGGCGGCGAACATCCCGGCGTAGAAGCGCTCGGTGATCTCGCCGAGGGACGCGCCCACGGCGGGAAGGGTGGCGCGGACGGTGGCGGCGGACTGCTCGGACAGCATCGGGTCTCCTCGTGGCTCGGACGCCTGTGCCCTCATTAAACTTGCATACGCGACTCCAATTTAAGCGGGGGGTGTTCTCACGGGACGGGCCGACCGGACCAGGGGAGGGGACCGGCCGGACCGGGGGGAGGGGCCGGCCGGCCCCGGGGGAGGGATCCGGAGCCCGCCCGCTGTCGTGGCGGCCGCTCCGACCGGGCAAGATGAGCGGAGGAACCGTGCGTCCGACGGCCCCGGCGGTTCAGGCCGCGGCCGGTCGCCCGACCGGGCCCGGCAACGCGTATGAAACGCTGGTGTGGTGGGATGCACGAGTGCCGGACCGTCTCCCGGGGGCCGGGAGGAACGGGCGGCCTGACCGGCAGGAATGGGGAAGCGGAAGATGGACAAGCAGCAGGAGTTCGTGCTCCGGACGCTGGAGGAGCGCGACATCCGGTTCGTACGCCTGTGGTTCACCGACGTCCTGGGCTTCCTCAAGTCCGTGGCCGTCGCCCCGGCCGAGCTCGAGCAGGCCTTCGACGAGGGCATCGGCTTCGACGGCTCCGCCATCGAGGGCTTCGCCCGCGTGCACGAGTCCGACATGATCGCCAAGCCGGACCCGTCGACCTTCCAGATCCTGCCCTGGCGCGCCGAGGCGCCCGGCACGGCCCGGATGTTCTGCGACATCCTCATGCCGGACGGCTCCCCGTCCTTCGCGGACCCGCGCTACGTCCTCAAGCGCGCCCTCGCCCGCACCTCCGACCTGGGCTTCACCTTCTACACCCACCCGGAGATCGAGTTCTTCCTGCTGAAGGACAAGCCGGTCGACGGCAGCCGTCCGACCCCGGCGGACAACTCCGGCTACTTCGACCACACCCCGCAGAACGTCGGCATGGACTTCCGCCGCCAGGCGATCACCATGCTGGAGTCGATGGGCATCTCGGTGGAGTTCTCCCACCACGAGGGCGCCCCCGGCCAGCAGGAGATCGACCTGCGCTACGCGGACGCGCTGTCCACGGCGGACAACATCATGACGTTCCGCCTGGTCATGAAGCAGGTGGCGCTGGAGCAGGGCGTGCAGGCGACGTTCATGCCGAAGCCGTTCTCCGAGCACCCCGGCTCGGGCATGCACACCCACCTCTCCCTCTTCGAGGGCGACCGCAACGCCTTCTACGAGTCAGGCGCGGAGTACCAGCTCTCCAAGGTGGGCCGCTCCTTCATCGCGGGGCTGCTGCGGCACGCGGCGGAGATCTCCGCGGTCACCAACCAGTGGGTCAACTCCTACAAGCGCATCTGGGGCGGCACCGAGCGCACGGCCGGCGCGGGCGGCGAGGCCCCCTCGTACATCTGCTGGGGCCACAACAACCGCTCGGCCCTGGTCCGCGTGCCCATGTACAAGCCCGGCAAGACCGGCTCGGCCCGCGTGGAGGTCCGCTCCCTCGACTCCGGCGCCAACCCGTACCTGGCCTACGCCCTGCTCCTCGCGGCCGGCCTCAAGGGCATCGAGGAGGGCTACGAGCTCCCGCCGGGCGCCGAGGACGACGTCTGGGCCCTCTCCGACGCGGAGCGCCGCGCCCTCGGCATCGAGCCCCTCCCGCAGAACCTGGGCGAGGCGCTCACCCTGATGGAACGCAGCGACCTGGCCGCCGAGACCCTCGGCGAGCACGTCTTCGACTTCTTCCTGCGCAACAAGAAGCAGGAGTGGGAGGCGTACCGGTCCGAGGTCACGGCATTCGAGCTGAAGAACCTGCTGCCGGTGCTGTGAGCGCAGGTCGGCGCCTGATCTCCGTCGAGGCGGCGGGTGGGGCCGACGGTCGCGGACCGGCCGCCCCACCCGTGCGTCGCTGAGCCTGGGCCGTACCGACCTCTCAGAGGTCCGGGACGGCTCACGCGGGACTTCTCAAGCGTTCCACAGCTCGGCGAGCAGCGCCCGTACCAGGGGGTTCGAACTCGTGGGATGCTCGCAGAAGTAGTTCTTGAACTGCAACGCGACGTTCTTCGCTTCGGCGCGGATCGCCGGGGGGTCGTAACGCGCATATTTGTAGATCCACATGAGGTAGAGCGTCGCGCGAGCGAAGCCGCTGCCGGGGTCCAACTTCGCGTCCATGCCGTTGTCGACGCCGGGAGCGCCCGTCCACGCGGTGCACGTGGCGTGGCCGGGGTCACCCGGCTCGTTGTGCCGGCTCTCATGGTTGAACAGGTACAGCGAGTGGACGTACGGGGCGGCCACGGTAGGCGTCGCCGGGTTGTTCCACCATGTGGTGAACGTGCGGTTGAGGTTGATCACTCCGCCGCCCGCCATGTTGAGCGGGGTGTCCAGCGAGACCCGGATCGTGTGCGTGTTCAGCCGCACCTGCTCGTAGGCGGTCGCGGCGGTCCCGTAGGGCAACGGCTGGGAGAATCGCTGATGGCGCAGCACGTCCAGTTTGGCGATGACGGCGGTGCGCGACGGGTTCGGCGAGGTCTGGTCGAAGGGGAAACCGGGATACGAGGCCCACTGCTGTGTCGGGTCGCCGGAGGTGCCGTCCACCCAGTGGAAAGTGAAGTCATCGAGCACGCGGCCGATCTCCGCCGGAGAGGGTGCCGCCTTGTACAACGCGCCCAGGTCAGCGAACACTCGTACGGTGACGCTCTGGTCGAGGCGCTCCTTCGAAGCGGTGATCACATGGGTACCGGGTGACAGCGTGACGGTCGGCGAGCCCATGCCGAGCGCGCCGTCGATGCTCGACCTCCAGGCGATGCCGTCGCTGTTCCAGGATGTCCCGGTCGCACTGAGGATGTTCGCGTCGAGCGAGGTGGTCTCGCCGCTGACGAAGCGCTCCCCTTCGAGCGGGCTCTTGATGTTCAGGGACCCGCCGAACCACGGGGACATGCTGATGCCGGCGTGGTTGAAGTTGTACCCGAGGCCCATCCGTTTCACCACGCTGCCGCTGAGCGCGAGGGTCCAGAGGTAGGAGAAACCGTCCTCCTCGTTCGCCACGAAGTAGAAAAGGTTCTCGGACGGCGAGTGGCACAGCCCTCCGAACACGCGCAACCCGGCGCCGAAGAGCTTGGTGACGGTGCTGCTCTTCTTGATGGAGTAGAACCAGGTGAAGTTGTCCTGCGTGATCAGGGCGTAGAAGGTGTCGGTCGCCTGTACGTAGGCCAGGCCGACGGCCACGCCGAGGGCGATCGTGAACAATTCCCCGGCCTGGCCGCTCGTGGTGATGCGGTGGAACTTGACGGATCCGTCGGGCTCGTTCGAGAGGGCGTAGAAGCAGTCGTCCGCGCCGTGATAGGCGATCCCGCCGGTCATGTTCCGGCCGGTCGGGCCCAGTTTCTCCAGCGCTCCGGCCGTGCTGATGCTGCACAGGAGCGGGCCCTCGGGATTGGCCGGTGCCACGGTGTAGTAGAGCCGCGACGCCGGTCTGTACGTCAGCCCCGCCAGCCGTCGCGCCGGTGTGATGGGCTTGTCCCTCACCGTGCCCTGGATGTCGATGGTGGTCCAGGTGGGATCGGTGCCCGGGTGCTGGGAGCCGATCGTATACAGGTCGATCATGCCAACCGCCGCTTGCCTAGAGGATCGCCGTGCGGGCGGAACCGCCGCGTTGCGGAAGAATGTGGCACGCGCGGCGGGTCAGAGGGACGAAGCGCGCACGTTCACCCGGGTGACGCGCAACGGCCCCGCCATCCGGGGGCGTTCGGGTCAAAGCTTCCGCTGCTCCTCGTAACAGCAGCCTCCGTACCCATCACAGTCGTACTCGAATCCGTCGCCCCTGAGGAGTTGATCGCAGTTGGGGCAGATGGCCAGAAGGTGCGGGTTGGCGCGAAGGAAACTCGACTCCTTCAGTGCGAAGACCGATCTCACGACGTCCGCGCCGTGCTCACGGATACCCTGCTGCAGGAACTCGAACGCGCCGTAGACATTTCCACACTCGCACTCGATACGGGTGGAACGGAAAGAGCCGATGTCGTCGATTCCCAAGGTCGACTCGATCCTGGCTCTCTCTTCACCCGACACCACCTTGATTCCCGACGCCTTGATGCGGTCTGGCGTCCAGTACCAGGCCTTTACGGCTCGAGCCTGCTCATGCGTCAGATAGAATGACGCGGTCCTGCCGCTCGTGATCGTGTTCTTGACGATTTCCACGATGTTGTGGTCGTCCGCTGCGATCGTCGCTTTTCCGCTGGCGGCGACAGCCTCGATGTGGGTCAGAAAGGATTGGTCCACGACACATCCCCAAGGGCATCGGAGGGGGCGCTACTGCCCGGGCGGCCACTATCCTCTGGATCTTCGCCGCGCTGCCGGCCGACGCACCGTGGCCAGAACGAGCGACAGCACGTTCACCGGAATGGACTTCGGGTGCCTGGTGCAGCGCCCGACTCCGGACCCGATGGCGCGCACGCGATGATGAGGCGGCGCCCCCGGCGTGCCCGTGGTGGTGCGGATGCCGACCGGCGCCGGGTCCTGCTCCCCGCGTCCCGCGCCGAACGACGCCCTCGGTACCGGCGGTGTGGAGTCTTCACCCAGGCGCCGTCGACGACCCTACGGTCACCGGCCCAGCGGGCCTCGCCTGCCGCGTCCCGTCCCCGCCGTCATGAGTTGCGCACGCCCGCCGCCGGGGGTGGGAGGGCGCCCCTCACCCCCGGCGGCGCAGGTCGTCACCCCATCGTCTTCGCCCCGTCCAGCGCCTCCCGGATGATGTCCGCGTGGCCCGCGTGCTGGGACGTCTCGGCGAGGATGTGCAGCAGCACCCGGCGCGCGCTCCACTCGGGCTGGCCCTCGAACCACGGCGCCTTCGGCAGCGGCCACGACGCGTTCAGGTCGGGGAGGCCGGCGACGACCTCCTCGGTGCGGCGGGCCACCTCCGCGTACGCGTCCAGGACGCCGGCCAGCGTCTCGCCGGGCAGCATCTTGAACTCGTCGGCCCGGCGCGCCCAGTCCTCCGGCGTCATGTCGTTGAAGTCGGGCCTCGACGAGGGTCCCTCCAGGATGAAGTCCACCCAGCTCCGCTCGGCCGCGGCGACGTGCTTGATCAGACCGCCCAGGCACAGCTCGCTCACCGTCGTCCGCAGGCCCGCCTGCTCGTCGGTCAGGCCGCGGGTGGTGAGCCGCAGGAACTCCCGGTGCCTGGCGAGCACCACCAGCAGGTCGGCGCGCTCGTCCGCGACGGCGGGGGCCTCGGCGGACTGGTCGGTGGTCGGCTGGTTCACGGTCATGGTCTCCGCCTTCATCGGTCAGTTCGGTGATCTCGTGCGCTGCGTGCCGTACGCGTCCGGCGCGACGAGAGACACGTTAGGAGCCATGTAGGTCAGATCAGGTCCTACTTCCGGCGTCCGCCGAGACGTCATTCGGAAGCCTCCGCTCCGTTCTCGTGCGGAACCTTGCCAGCCCGCTGCCGCGCCTCTACTGTCGCGACACACAGACAGAAAGCGCTTTCTCAATCGATGGGTCAGGCCCACCCCGCCCTCCCTCATCGATCTCACTGACATGCCCATGACAGTTCTCCGTGACAGTGAACGACGAAAGGCGAAACGACCATGAGACGAGCAGTCGCCGTACGGCTCTCCGCGTTACTGGCAGCCGGGGCCCTCACGGCCGCCGCCGGCGTGGCGCTGTCCACGACCACCGCGTCCGCCGCCACCGGAGGGGTCACCGGCTACGCGACCCAGAACGGCGGAACCACCGGCGGGGCGGGCGGGCAGACGGTCCGCGCCACCACCGGCACCGCCATCCACCAGGCTCTCTGCAGCCGGGCCAGCAGCTCCACCCCGATCACCATCCAGGTCGAGGGCACGATCAACCACGGCAACACCACCAAGGTGTCCGGCTCCAGCTGCAACACCGCCGCCGACAGGATCGAGCTGAAGCAGATCAGCAACGTCACCATCGTGGGCGTCGGGAACGGGGCGGTCTTCGACCAGCTGGGCATCCACATCCGCGAGGCCGCCAACATCGTCATCCAGAACGTGACGGTCAGGAACGTCAAGAAGTCCGGCTCGCCCACGTCGAACGGCGGCGACGCCATCGGCATGGAAAGCGATGTCAGGAACGTCTGGGTGGACCACGTCACGCTGGAGGCGTCCGGCGGTGAGTCCGAGGGCTACGACGGCCTGTTCGACATGAAGGACAACACCCAGTACGTGACGCTCTCGTACAGCGTCCTGCGCAACTCCGGGCGCGGCGGCCTCATCGGCTCCAGCGAGAGCGACCGCTCCAACGGGTACGTGACCTTCCATCACAACCTGTACGAGAACATCGACTCCCGTGCGCCCCTGCTGCGCGGCGGCATCGCGCACATGTACAACAACCACTACAAGCGGCTGAACGAGTCCGGCATCAACTCCCGCGCCGGCGCCCGCGCCAAGGTGGACAACAACTACTTTGAGGACTCCAAGGACGTCCTCGGCACCTTCTACACCAGCGAGGCCGGCTACTGGCAGGTCGGCGGCAACGTCTTCGACAACGTCACCTGGTCCTCGCGCAGCGGCGACCACAACCCGGCGGGCCCGAACCCCACGTCGAACACCTCGGTGAGCATCCCGTACGACTTCACCCTGGACGGGGCGAACTGCGTGCCGGGCGTGGTCGCGCAGACGGCGGGCGCGGGCAAGGGCCTGAAGGTGTCGGACGGCAGCTGCACCCCGCAGAGCCCGGACCCGACCGACCCCGGCCCGACGGACCCGGGTGAGCCGACCGACCCCGGTCCCACCGACCCGCCCGCCGGCGCCAACCTGAGCCTCGGCGCGGGCGCCGACGGCTCCTCCAAGGCCTCCGGCACCAGCTACGGCAACGTGATCGACGGCAACACGAGCACCTACTGGTCGCCGTCCGGCTCCACCGGCTCGGTCTCGGTGAAGTGGGGCTCCGCCACCACCGTGTCGAAGGCCGGCATCCGCCTGGCCTCGGGCTCCGGCACCATCGGCGCGTACCGGCTGCTCAACCACGACACGGGCGCGGTCCTGGCCTCCGGCAGCGGAGCAGGGACGGTCAGCTTCTCCCCGGCCTCCCTGAAGAAGATCACCCTCGAGATCACCAACGCCTCGGGCACCCCGCGCATCGCGGAGTTCGAGACGTACGCGAACTGATCCCCCGGGGGCGGCCGCGACGGCGGCGGCCCCCGGAACGCCCCGGCTCCTGACGCGTCTGCGTGAGGGGACACGACGGGGTACTCGGAGAACATGTTCTTCTTCTTCAGCAACCGGGTCGGCTGTCTCGGGTCGTTGGCCATCAGCCTGGTGGCCACGCTGGTACTGGTCCTGATCTTCGTCCTCTGACCCGCGGGCGGCCCGATGCCGCCCCGCCCACCCGGCTGCGTCCCGTGCGCCCGCGACACGGAACGCACCCGAGCAGGCGTCTGCCCCGGCCGCGCGGCCGGGGCAGACGCCTGCTCCGTGGTGTGCCGGGCTCAGCCGGGCGGGCGGGAGCGGTTCTGCGCCTCGTCCTTGAGGGCGCGGCCGGAGTCCTGCGCCTGCTCGGTGACCTGGCCGGCCTGGCCGCGTGCCTCCTCCTGGGTGGTGCGGGCCGCCTGCTGGGCGGTGCCCTTGACCTCCGCGGCGGCACTCTGGGTGGCCTCCACGGCACCTTCCTTCAAGTGCTGGGCCGACTCCGTGGCTGCCTCCTTGACCGGTTCCAGCGCCTCGGCGCCGCGCTCCATCAGCTCGGACGCCTTCTGCTGCTCCTTCTCGGAGGCGGGCACCATCGAGGCGGCCAGCAGGCCGAGGCCGAAGGCGACCAGCCCGGCGGCGATCGGGTTGCCCTGCGTCTGATGCCGGGCCGCCTCGGGTGTCTGCTGGACTGCCTGGCCGGCCTGCTCGGCGACCTCGCGCGCCGTGTCGGCCGCCCGCTCGGTGCCCTCCTGCACGGTGGCGGCCGCGGAGCCCGCCGCCGACTGCACGGTTCCGGCCGTCGAGCCGGCCGCCGACTGCACCGAGCCGGCCGCGGACCGGGCGGTGCCGGCCATGCCGTGTGCCGTGTTCGAGGCCGTGCCCATGACGCGGTCACGCATGCCCGTCACCGTACGGCGCACCCTCGCCTTGCGACGGTGGGCCATGCGCCGCGGGCTGGCCCGGTCGGCGAGCCGGTCCACGTCCGCGGTCAACTGGTTCCGCGTGGCCGCTATCTCGGCCCTCATTTGGTCGGGTGACGTGCCCATTCCGCGTCCTCCTTCAGCGTCTGGACGGTGTACTCGGGCTTCGGCGAGACGGTTCGCATCCCCGTGCGGCCCTTCTGGAACAGCACGGCCGCGGCGATCGCCCACAGCGCGGCGACGATCAGCGCGGCCCAGCCCTCGTCCATCACCTGGGCCAGGCCGAACACGGCCGCCAGCGACAGGAACAGCAGGACCATGTAGCCGGCGAAACCGGCGCCGCCGAACATCCCGGCAGCCTTGCCGGCCTTGACGCCCTCTTCCTTGAACTCGGCCTTGGCCAGCTCCAGCTCCTGACGGAAGAGCGTCTGAAGGTCGGAGGTGATCTGTGAGAGCAACTGGCCCGTGGACTCCTCCGGAACCGCCGCCGGTTCAGCCGTGCGGGCCCGGGACAGGGGTGACATCGTGGCCATCTCACGCCTCCGGGAAGGTACGGCCCGGGGTGCCGGCGGGCGGTGTGCCCAGGTTCGGCGGAGCGGACGCTGCGGGAGGCGGCGTCATGGCCGGTGCCGTCCCGACCGGCGGTGTCAGCTCGCCCTGTCCCGGCGCCGCGTCGACCTGGGCCCGGCCGTTCCCGCTCTGCGATGCCGCCTGTGTCACCTTCGCCAGGCGTCCCACGGCCAGCCCCGCGAGCAGAGCACCGCCGAGGAAGGCGCCGGGACGCCGTCGGGCGAAGCTCTGCAGGTCGGTGACGAGACCTTCGACGCCCTGCCGCTCCAGATAGTCGGCCGCACGCCGTCCCCGGTCCCCGGCCCTGGCCGCCAGGCTGCGGGCGGGGGAGTCGCTCTCGGCGTGCGCGGCCAGCTCGGTGAGGTCGGTCGCCCACTGCCGCAGCGTGCCGGCGGCCCGCCGGGTCTGCCCGTCCGCCTCCTCGACGGCGCGGGTCCGCAGGTCCTGGACGACCGTGCCGGCCTGGTCCCGTGCCTCGCCCACGACGGCACGTGCCTGTTCCGCCGCGGTCCCGGCGACCTGTCCGGCGGC
Source organism: Streptomyces werraensis (assembly GCA_014656175.1). Lineage (GTDB taxonomy): Bacteria > Actinomycetota > Actinomycetes > Streptomycetales > Streptomycetaceae > Streptomyces > Streptomyces werraensis. Next base: position 319,483 of record BNBX01000001.1, on the reverse strand, counting down.
CTGCCTGGCCTGTCCGGCCGTCGCGGAGGTCTCTGCTTTCACCTTCTCCCCGGTGCTGCCGGAGCCGGTTCGTACGGACTCACTCATCGGCGTGTTCCCCTCATCGAGTGTGTGCGTGCGGCCCGTGCCCCCCGTGGGCCCGGTGTGGGCCGGAGGTCGCGCTCCGGGCCGCACACGTGGCCGTCCGTTCACTGCACGGGTGGCCCTTTAAGCCTGTTTGACACACTTTGAGGAGATTGATGTCGTGTCGCCCGATCACCGGGCGGCACCCACCGGGAAACGGCGGCGGCGCCTACTGCTGCGCCTGCTCCGACAGGAGCTTGTGCAGCGGCTCCGTCGCGCGGCGGCGGTACTCCTGGACCGCCCAGCCGTTGCCGTCGGGGTCCGTGAAGTGCATGAACGTGGCGCCGTCGGAGTCGGCGTAGCGGACCGGCTCGGAGATCTCCAGGCCGCGCGCGACGAACTCCGCGTGGGCCTTCCCGATGTCGGCGACGCAGAGCTGGAGGCCCTGGTAGGCGCCGGGGGCCGGGGTGGGGCCGGGGGTCATCTCCCAGAGCGTCTCGCCGAGGGCGATCGAGCAGCCGGAGCCGGGCGGGGTCAGCTGGACGATGCGCATGCCCGGCATGACCTCCTGGTCGATGTCGACGTGGAAGCCGACCTTGTCCCGGTAGAAGTCCCGGGCCCGGTCGATGTCGCTCACCGGCAGCGGGATCACTTCGAGGGTCATGTCCATGTGAGCCTCCGGCTCCTTGTCGGGTTACCGCGTCAGACGAACCGCCACCGGGTCTGGCTGAACGGCTCCCCCTTACCGAATCCGAAAACGGTGTGCGGCGCCACCGAGAACACCACGGCGCGGCCCGGCCCGTGGTGGAAATGGCCGTCCCGGACCTCGAAGCGCCAGAAGTCGCCGTACTTCTCCTCCCACAGCGCGGCCAGACCGCGCAGCCGCGCGTCGTCCGTGACGCGTTCCGCGCGGCCCTCCACGACCACGTCGTAGCCCCGCGCCCAGGTGTTGACGCCGGTGGTCAGCACGGTGTGCGGGTTCTCGGCGAGGTTGCGGGCCTTGCGCTCCTCGGGGCCGGTGCAGAAGTGCAGGGCGCCGGACGACCAGACCGCCGGGAGCGGGGTGACGTGCGGCCGGCCGTCGGGACGCACCGTGGAGATCCAGAACAGCTCCGCCTCCGCGATCAGCCGCTCCACCTCCGGCCAGGGCGGCGCTCCGGCCCGCTGGTCGCTGTAGCGGGGGTCGACCCGGCCTTCCGGCGGGGCGGGGGTGTCGGGAACGTCGGTCATGGGAACTCCTCGACGGTCGGAAGGACGCGACCGCGCAGCCGCGCTCTCCTCATCAGACCCCGCCCGGCCCCGGAATTCACCGCGGGCCACTCCGGGGCCGTGCTCGCGTCCTCCGGTTAGGCTCAGGGCCGTACGACCCTGATCCGAGGCACGAGGGAGGCCGGGGATGACGTCGGCGCCGGGGCGCAGGAGCAGCACCTTCACACGGCTGCTGCGGCACGGCTTCACCGATCCGTCGGACGCCGAGCGGTTCCTCGACAGCCCCGAACTGGCGCCCGTGCGCAACGACCCCGTGCTGCTGGACGCCCTCGGCGGCACCGCCGACCCCGACCTCGCGCTGCACGGGCTGGTGCGGCTGCTGGAGGCGCAGGAGACGGCCACCGCACGCCAGGAGCTGCTGGACACCGTGATAGCGGCCAAGCCGCTGCGCGACCGGCTGCTCGGGGTGCTCGGCGCCTCCGCGGCGCTCGCCGATCACCTGGCCCGGCACCCGCGCGACTGGCAGGCCCTGGTCACCTACGAGCCGCGCGACCTGCACCCCGGTGTGGAGGAGTTCGAACGCGGCCTCGCCGACGTCACCGACCCGGTGTCGCTGCGCGTCGCCTACCGGCGCTGCCTGCTGTCCATAGCCGCCCGGGACGTCTGCGGCACCGTCGACGTCTCCCAGACCGCCGCCGAGCTCGCCGACCTCGCCACCGCCACCCTGCGCGCGGCCCTCGCCCTGGCCGAGGCCGACGCGCCGGAGGACGCCGCGCTGTGCAGGCTCGCGGTGATCGCGATGGGCAAGTGCGGCGGCCACGAGCTGAACTACGTCTCCGACGTCGACGTCATCTTCGTCGGCGAGGCGGCCGGCGGCGCCGACGAGGACAAGGCGCTGCGCGCAGCCACCCGGCTGGCCTCGCACATGATGAGGATCTGCTCGGAGACCACCGTCGAGGGCTCCATCTGGCCCGTCGACGCCAACCTCCGCCCCGAGGGCCGCAACGGCCCGCTGGTCCGCACCCTCGCCTCCCACCTCGCCTACTACCAGCGCTGGGCCAAGACCTGGGAGTTCCAGGCGCTGCTCAAGGCCCGCCCGGTCGCGGGCGACCTCGCGCTCGGCGAGGAGTACACGGCCGCGCTCCGGCCGCTGGTGTGGAAGGCCGCCGAGCGGGAGAACTTCGTCGCCGACGTGCAGGAGATGCGCCGCCGGGTCGTGGCGAACATCCCCGCCGCCGAGGTCGACCGCCAGCTCAAGCTCGGCCCCGGCGGCCTCAGGGACGTCGAGTTCGCCGTGCAGCTGCTCCAGCTGGTGCACGGCCGCGCCGACGCCTCCCTGCGCAGCGGCACCACCCTCGACGCGCTCAAGGCGCTCGCCGCCGGCGGCTACGTCGGCCGCGCGGACGCCGCCCAGCTCGACGAGGCGTACCGCTTCCTGCGCTCCCTGGAGCACCGCATCCAGCTCCACCGGCTGCGCCGCACCCATCTGGTCCCCGAGGACGAGGCCGACCTGCGCCGCCTCGGCCGCTCCCTGGGCCTGCGCACCGACCCGGTCGCCGAACTGACCCGGGAGTGGCGGCGCCACACCACCGTGGTGCGGCGGCTGCACGAGAAGCTGTTCTACCGGCCGCTGCTCGACGCCGTCGCCGCGCTCGCCCCCGGCGAGGCCCGGCTCAGCGCCGAGGCCGCCCGCGAACGCATGGTCGCCCTCGGCTACGCGGACCCCGCCGCCGCGCTGCGCCACCTGGAGGCCCTCGCCTCCGGAGTCACCCGCAAGGCCGCCATCCAGCGCACCCTGCTGCCGGTGCTGCTCGGCTGGTTCGCGGACTCCGCCGACCCCGACGCCGGCCTGCTGAACTTCCGCAAGGTCTCCGACGCCCTCGGCAAGACCCCCTGGTACCTGCGGCTGCTGCGCGACGAGGGCGCCGCCGCGGAGAACCTCGCCCGGGTGCTGTCCGCCGGGCGGCTCGCCCCCGACCTGCTGATGCGCGCCCCCGAGGCGGTCGCCCTGCTCGGCGACGGGGACGGCGGCGGCCTCACCCCGCGCTCCCGCGCCTCCCTGGAGCAGGAGGTCCTCGCCGCCGTCCGCCGCGCCGACAACGCCGTGCAGGGCGTCACCGCCGCCCGCGGGGTGCGCCGCCGCGAGCTGTTCCGCACGGCCGCCGCGGACATCGTCGGCTCCTACGGCACCGAGTCGCAGCCCGCCGAGGCCGACCAGGGCGCCCTGGTGGACATGGTGGGCGGCGCCGTGTCCGACCTGACCGCCGCCACCCTCGCCGGCACGCTCCGCGCGGTGGTCCGCGAGGGCTGGGGCGACACACTGCCCACCCGGTTCACGGTCATCGGAATGGGCCGCTTCGGCGGGCACGAGCTGGGCTACGGCTCCGACGCGGACGTCCTGTTCGTGCACGAGCCGCGCGAGGGCGTGGGCGAGCGCGAGGCGTCCGAGGCCGCGAACAAGGTGGTCGCGGAGATGCGCAGGCTGCTCCAGGTGCCCAGCGCCGACCCGCCGCTGCTGGTGGACGCCGACCTGCGCCCGGAGGGCAAGTCGGGCCCGCTGGTGCGCACCCTCGGCTCCTACGAGGCGTACTACCGGCGCTGGGCGCTGACATGGGAGCGGCACGCGCTGCTGCGGGCCGAGCCCGTCGCCGGGGACGAGGACCTGGGCCGCCGCTTCATGGAGCTGATCGACCCGCTGCGGTACCCGGCCGGAGGGCTGGACGAGGACGCGGTGCGGGAGATCCGGCGGCTCAAGGCCCGTATGGAGGCCGAGCGGCTGCCGCGCGGCGCCGACCCCAAGCTGCACGCCAAGCTGGGGCCGGGCGGACTGTCCGACGTGGAGTGGACCGTGCAGCTCCTCCAGCTGCGGCACGCGGCTCAGGTGCCGGGGCTGCGGACGACCCGCACCCGGGAGGCGCTGGCCGCCGCGCGTGCGGCCGGGCTGGTGTCCGAGGAGGACGCGGAGATCCTCGACGAGGCGTGGGTGCTGGCCACCCGCGTCCGCAACGCGGTGATGCTGGTCCGGGGCCGGGCGGGGGACACCTTTCCCACCGTGCCGCGCGAGCTGGCCGCCGTCGGCCGCTACCTGGGCTACGGCCCCGGCCACGCCGGCGACATGCTCGACGCCTACCGCCGCACGGCCCGGCGGGCGCGCGGGGTGGTGGAGGAGCTGTTCTACGGCGGGCTGTAGCCCCTGCGCGTGCCGCGCCCGCGGGGACGAGCCGCGCTCCTTCCGCGCGGCGCGCCGGGGCCCCGGGCCCGGGTGTCAGACCTGCTTCTGCAAGGGAACACGCTCCGGGGCGGCCGGCTCCGGCTGTCTCGTGGCCGGGGCCGGGAGGTGGCGGGGGAGGGCGGAGGGGCGGCGGCCGTACCAGGCGTGGGCCACGCCGTAGCCGACGGCGAGGCACAGGACGCCGCCGACCGCGTCCAGCCAGAAGTGGTTGGCGGTGGCGACGATGACCACCAGGGTGAGCACCGGGTACACCAGGCCCAGCACCCGCACCCACGGCACCGAGGCCAGCGCGAAGAGCGTGAGCCCGCACCACAGCGACCAGCCGATGTGCATGGACGGCATCGCCGCGTACTGGTTGGAGACGTTCTTCATGTCCCCCGAGGCCATCGAACCCCACGTCTGGTGGACCAGCACGGTGTCGATGAAGTTCTGGCCGTTCATCAGCCGCGGCGGGGCGAGCGGGAAGAGGTAGAAGCCGACCAGGGCGAAACCCGTGGTGACGAAGAGGACCAGCCGGGTCGCCGCGTACCGGCCGGGGTGTCTGCGGTACAGCCACACCAGCACACCCAGCGTCACCGCGAAGTGCAGGGTGGCGTAGTAGTAGTTCATCCCGACGACGAGCCAAGTCACCGAGTTCACCGCGTGGTTCACGGACTCCTCGAAGGCCGCGCCGAGTCGGCCCTCCAGCCGCCAGATCAGATCGGCGTTGCGCAGCGCCTCCGCCCGCTGCTCGGGCACCGCGTTGCGCACGAGCGAGTACGTGGCGTAACTCACCGCGATCAGCAGGATCTCGAACCAGAGCCGGGGCCGGCGAGGAGCGCGAAGACGGCGCAGCCGACCCGTCGCCGCCGTCTCCTCGACGGGGCTCGCTGCGGCCGCCTCGCGGCCTTCCAGCGTGGTCACGGTCGAGTCACCCATGGGCACAGAGTCTGCCAGATAAGACCTCTCGGTCAGATCATCCCCCGGGCGGGTCCGGCCCGCATGTTCTGCCCCGGGAACAGGCCCTCCGTCTCCTCCCCCGGCAGGGCGCACCGGCGTCCGCTCTCCCCCTCAGGGACGACTGCGGTCCCCGGGCGCCGACGCCGTCGAACCGCGCACCACCAGCTCGGGCATGAACACGAACTCGCTGTGCGGCGCGGGCGTTCCGCCGATCTCCTCCAGCAGCGTGCGCACCGCGGCCTGTCCCATCGCCGGGACCGGCTTGCGCACCGTGGTCAGCGGCGGGTCGGTGAAGGCGATCAGCGGCGAGTCGTCGAAGCCGACCACCGAGATGTCGTCCGGCACCTCCAGGCCGCGCTGCCGGGCCGCGCGGATCGCGCCCAGCGCCATCATGTCGCTCGCGCACACCACGGCCGTGCAGTCCCGGTCCATCAGCGCGCTGGCCGCGGCCTGTCCGCCCTCCAGCGTGTACAGCGAGTGCTGGACCAGCTCGGTCTCGACCGTCTCCGCGCTCAGTCCCAACTGCTCCTGAACGGCCCGGACGAAGCCCTCTATCTTGCGCTGCACGGGCACGAACCGCTTCGGCCCGAGCGCCAGCCCGATCCGGGTGTGCCCGAGGGACGCGAGGTGGGTGACGGCCAGCGCCATCGCGGCCCGGTCGTCGGGGGAGATGAACGGCGCCTGCACCTTCGGCGAGAAACCGTCCACGAGCACGAACGGCACGCCCTGCGCCCGCAGCCGCTCGTAGCGCTGCATGTCCGCGGTGGTGTCGGCGTGCAGGCCGGAGACGTAGATGATGCCGGCGACACCGCGGTCCACGAGCATCTCGGTCAGCTCGTCCTCGGTGGACCCGCCGGGGGTCTGGGTGGCGAGCACGGGGGTGTAGCCCTGGCGGGTCAGCGCCTGCCCGATCACCTGGGCCAGCGCCGGGAAGATCGGGTTCTCCAGCTCGGGCGTGATCAGCCCGACGAGGCCCTCGCTGCGCTGCCTCAGCCGCACCGGGCGCTCGTAGCCCAGCACGTCCAGGGCGGCGAGCACGGACTGGCGGGTGGTGGCGGCGACGCCCGGCTTCCCGTTCAGGACCCGGCTGACGGTCGCCTCGCTCACCCCCGCCTGAGCAGCGATATCAGCAAGCCGTGTGGTCACAGGACCGGACTGTATCTGCCGGTTGTCGCCTTGCACACCGATCGGACGCCTGGTGCGCGCCGCGGGACGGCCCGTGGTGGGCTGCTGGCTCATCGCGATCCCTCAAGTCATGGTCGGCGTCCGCTCCGCAAGGGATGATTCCCCCGGCGGCAACGGATGGCAAGTGCTTGCAGAGTCTTGCACAACAGTCCGAACCCCCGGCGTACGGGCGGAAACCAGGGTTGCGCGACGGTCGAGAACGGGTCACGGCGACATAACTGTCGAGGGTCCTTGCAAAACTTTTCTGCAAGGTCTTTCGGAAACGTTCCAACGCTGTTACGTTCACGTCGCCCGGCCGCCGCAACGGCGCAGTCGGCACCTCGCGGGACGGCAGACGGGGCCGTTCCCGCCTCACGGGCTTAACCCTCAAGGAGAACCTCATGCGGCGTGGCATAGCGGCCACCGCGCTGGTGGCGTCCCTCGCCCTCGCGGCGACGGCCTGCGGCGGCGACAGCGACAGCGGCGACAAGGCCGGCGGCCCGGTCACCATCACCTGGTGGGACACCTCCAACGCGACCAACGAGGCGCCGACCTACAAGGCCCTGGTCAAGGAGTTCGAGGCCGCCAACAAGGACATCAAGGTCAACTTCGTCAACGTCCCGTTCGACCAGGCGCAGAACAAGTTCGACACCGCCGCCGGTTCCAAGGGCGCCCCCGACGTGCTGCGCTCCGAGGTCGGCTGGACCCCCGCGTTCGCCAAGAAGGGCTTCTTCCTGCCCCTCGACGGCACCGAGGCGCTCGCCGAGCAGGACAAGTTCAAGCCCAACCTGCTCGAGCAGGCCAAGTACGAGGGCAAGACCTACGGCGTCCCGTTCACCACGGACACCCTCGCCTTCGTGTACAACAAGGCGCTGTTCGCCAAGGCCGGCGTCGAGACCCCCAAGACCTGGGATGACCTGAAGAAGGCCGCCGCCACGATCAAGGCGAAGACCGGCGTCGACGGCTACTGGGGCTCCACGGCCGGCTACTACGCCCAGCCGTTCCTCTACGGCGAGGGCACCGACATGGTCGACGCCGAGGCCAAGAAGATCACGATCAAGTCCGCCGAGGCCAAGAAGGGCTACGGCACCTGGCTGAGCCTCTTCGAGGGCAAGGGCCTGCACAAGGCCGACGTGACCGCCGACGCCTACGCCCACATCCAGGACGCGTTCGTCAACGGCAAGGTCGCCTCGATCATCCAGGGCCCGTGGGAGATCACCAACTTCTACAAGGGCTCCGCCTTCAAGGACAAGAACAACCTCGGCATCGCCACCGTCCCGGCCGGCTCCGCGGGCAAGGCGGGCGCCCCCACCGGCGGTCACAACCTCTCGGTCTACGCCGGCTCCAGCAAGGAGAAGCAGGAGGCCGCGCTGAAGTTCGTGAAGTTCATGACCTCGGCGAAGGCGCAGGAGACCATCGCGCTGAAGAACTCCACGCTGCCGACGCGCGACGACGCCTACACCGAGCAGGTCAAGGCCGACCCCGGCATCGCCGGCTACCAGACGGTCCTCTCGGCCGCCCAGCCGCGCCCGGCGCTGCCCGAGTACAGCTCCCTGTGGGGCCCGATGGACGACGAGCTGCCGCAGATCGCCAGCGGCAAGGAGTCCCTGGACAAGGGTCTGAGCGACGCGGAGGCCGCGTTCACCAAGCTGGTGCCGGACTTCTCCAAGTAATGCCCGTGTGGCCGCCGGACCCGCTTCCAGGAGGGGAGGGTCCGGCGGCCGCCGGCCTGTGTGCCGTACTCCTTGATCATCCAGAAGGTGCCGAACCATGACAGTCGCCATCGACCGCGCGACCGGCAAGCGCCGCGGTGACCGCGCGCCCCGCCCCGGGCTGGGCCAGCGCCTGAAGCACTCCTACCAGAAGCACTGGTACGCCTACGCCATGATCGCGCCGGTGGCCGTCGTGCTCGGCGTCATCGTCCTGTACCCCCTGGGTTACGGCTTCTACCTCACGCTCACCGACGCGGACAGCCTCAACTCGGCGCGCACCATCGGCGTCAACGAGATCGAGGCCACCTACAAGTTCATCGGCATCGACAACTACGCCGAGATCCTGTGGGGCGAGACCGCCTACGACCGGTTCTGGTCGCACTTCATCTGGACGATCGTGTGGACGGCCGCCTGTGTCGCCCTGCACTACGGCATCGGCCTGGGCCTCGCGCTGCTGCTCAACCAGAAGCTGCGCGGCCGCACCTTCTACCGGCTGATCCTCATCCTGCCGTGGGCCGTGCCGACCTTCGTCACCGTCTTCGGCTGGCGCTTCATGCTCGCCGACGCCGGGATCATCAACTCCGGCCTCGACCTCCTCGGCCTGCCCACCCCGGCGTGGCTGGAGGACTCCTTCTGGCAGCGGTTCGCCGCGATCATGGTCAACACCTGGTGCGGTGTGCCGTTCATGATGGTCTCCCTGCTCGGCGGACTGCAGTCCATCGACAGCAGCCTCTACGAGGCCGCCGAGATGGACGGCGCGAGCGCCTGGCAGCGGTTCCGCCATGTCACCCTGCCCGGCCTGCGCTCGGTCAGCTCCACCGTGGTGCTGCTCGGCATCATCTGGACGTTCAACCAGTTCGCGATCATCTTCCTGCTGTTCGGCAACACCGCGCCGGACGCCCAGATCCTCGTGACCTGGGCCTACCAGCTCGGCTTCGGACAGCAGCCGCGCGAGTTCGCCGAGTCCGCTGCCTACGGCATGCTGCTGCTGGCCATCCTGATCGTCTTCACGTCCTTCTACCGCCGCTGGCTGAACCGCAACGACCAGCAGCTCGCGATCTGAGGCGGGAGTCTTCATGAGCACCTCGACCCTCCCCACCGCCGCCGAGGCCGGCCGGCCGGCCGACGCGCCGACCGCCGCGCCCCGCAAGGGCCGCCGGCGCGGTGAGGTCAGCCCCCTGGGCCGTCTCACCTCCCACGGCATCCTGATCGTGGCCAGCCTGATCGCGCTGTTCCCGGTCGCCTGGCTGGTGTTCCTGTCCCTGGGCCCCGACAAGGACGACTATCTGCGTCCCGGTGGGATCTGGGGCAAAATGACACTGGACAACTACTCGTTCGTGCTGCAGAACACGAACTTCTTCGACTGGCTGAAGAGCTCGCTGATCGTCTCGCTCGGCACCACGGTCATCGGCGTCCTGGTGGCGGCCACCACCGGCTACGCGGTCTCCCGCATGCGCTTCCCGGGCTACAAGAAGTTCATGTGGGTGCTGCTGGTCACCCAGATGTTCCCGGTGGCCGTGCTGATGGTCCCGATGTACCAGATCCTGTCGGACCTGCGGCTCATCGACAGCTACCTCGGCCTGATCCTCGTGTACTGCTCCACGGCGGTGCCGTACTGCGCCTGGCTGATGAAGGGCTATTTCGACACCATCCCGTTCGAGATCGACGAGGCGGGACGCGTCGACGGACTGACCCCGTTCGGCACGTTCGCGCGGCTGATCCTGCCGCTCGCCAAGCCGGGGCTCGCGGTCGCGGCGTTCTACAGCTTCATCACCGCGTTCGGCGAGGTCGCGTTCGCCACGACGTTCATGCTGGACGACAAGAAGTACACGCTGGCGGTGGGTCTGCAGAGTTTCGTGAGTGAGCACGACGCCCAGCGGAACCTGATGGCCGCGACGGCGGTGCTGATCGCGATACCCGTGTCCGCGTTCTTCTATCTCGTGCAGAAGAACCTCGTCGCCGGCCTGACGGCCGGTGGCACCAAGGGGTAACGCCGTTCGGGGTGACTGCCGTCGGCCGGCTGCGGCTTCGTCGTGGCCGGTCGCGCAGAGCCCCGCGCCCCTGGGGGCGTTCGCCCCTCCCTGGGTCCGAGGCGGCCGCGTGGCCATCCGACCCCGCTGTCATCGCGGCCGCCTCCACTCCGCTTCCCTGCCCGAACTCGTACCAAGGACGACATGAGCCAGCACTCCGCCGCCCCGGCCCCGACCCCCACGACCGACTCGGCCGTCGCCACCGTCGCGCGGCGCCGTGACTGGTGGCGGGACGCGGTGATCTACCAGGTGTACCCGCGCAGCTTCGCCGACAGCAACGGCGACGGCATGGGCGACCTGGAAGGCATCCGCTCCCGTCTGCCGTACCTGCGCGACCTCGGTGTGGACGCCGTGTGGCTGAGCCCCTTCTACGCCTCCCCGCAGGCCGACGCCGGCTACGACGTCGCCGACTACCGCGCCGTCGACCCGATGTTCGGCACCCTGCTCGACGCGGACGCGCTGATCCGCGACGCGCACACGCTGGGCCTGCGGATCATCGTCGACCTGGTGCCCAACCACTCCTCCGACCAGCACGAGTGGTTCAAGCGCGCCCTCGCCGAGGGTCCCGGCTCGCCGCTGCGTGAGCGCTACCACTTCCGCCCCGGCAAGGGCGAGAACGGCGAACTGCCGCCCAACGACTGGGAGTCGATCTTCGGCGGTCCGGCCTGGACCCGGGTCACCGAGCCCGACGGCACCCCCGGCGAGTGGTACCTGCACCTCTTCGCGCCCGAGCAGCCCGACTTCAACTGGGAGCACCCGGCGGTCGGCGACGAGTTCCGCTCCATCCTGCGCTTCTGGCTGGACATGGGCGTCGACGGCTTCCGCATCGACGTGGCCCACGGCATGGTGAAGGCCGAGGGCCTGCCGGACCTGGGCTCGCACGACGAGATGCGGCTGCTGGGCAACGATGTCACCCCGTTCTTCGACCAGGACGGCGTGCACGACATCTACCGGCAGTGGCGCCTCATCCTCGACGAGTACTCCGGCGAGCGGATCTTCGTGGCCGAGGCGTGGACGCCGACCGTCGAGCGCACCGCCAACTACGTCCGCCCGGACGAGCTGCACCAGGCGTTCAACTTCCAGTACCTGGCGACCCACTGGGACGCGGCCGAGCTGCGCGAGGTCGTCGACCGCACCCTGGACTCGATGCGCCCGGTGGGCGCCCCGGCCACCTGGGTGCTGTCCAACCACGACGTCACCCGGCACGCCACCCGCTTCGCCAACCCGGCGGGGCTCGGCACCCAGATCCGCGAGGCCGGCGACCGTGAGCTGGGCCTGCGCCGCGCCCGCGCGGCGACCCTGCTGATGCTGGCGCTGCCCGGCTCGGCCTACGTCTACCAGGGCGAGGAGCTCGGTCTGCCGGACGTCGTCGACCTGCCGGACGAGGTGCGCCAGGACCCGGCGTACTTCCGCGGCGCGGGCCAGGACGGCTTCCGCGACGGCTGCCGCGTGCCGATCCCGTGGACCCGCGAGGGGTCCAGCTACGGCTTCGGCGACGGTGGCAGCTGGCTGCCGCAGCCGGAGGGCTGGGGAGAGCTGAGCGTCGAGGCGCAGACCGGCGTGCCCGGCTCCACGCTGGAGATGTACCGCTCGGCGCTCGCCGTGCGCCGCGAGCAGGCGGACCTGGGCGCGGGCGACGCGGTGGAGTGGCTGACGGCGCCCGAGGGCGTGCTGGCCTTCCGGCGTGGTGACTTCGTGTGCGTCGCCAACACCACGGGCGCTCCGGTGACCGTGCCCGCCTACGGACGGGTGCTGATCACCAGCGGCGAGGTGGAGGAGAGGGGCGGCGAGGCCGTGGTCGCGGCCGACACGACCGTGTGGTGGACGACGGCCTGACGGTCGTACGCCTCGCAACTTTTTTCCTTCAAGTTGGTACGGCCCGCTGCCCTTTCGGGTTGCGGGCCTCTAACATCTGCGTTGCCGCAAGGTTGCTGAACCTTTCTGCAAGAAGATTCAACCAACCTGTGCCGGCACTCCCCACACCCTTCGATGAAGAAGGATGCCCACATGGCACGCAGAACCCTCGCCGGGATCGCCGCCCTCGCGGCCGCCTCGGCTGTCATGACCCCGACAGTTGCAGAGGCGTCCCCGCCCGGCTCCAAGGACGTCACGGCCGTCCTCTTCGAGTGGAACTTCGCCTCGGTCGCCCGTGAGTGCACCACCACCCTCGGACCCGCGGGCTACGGCTACGTGCAGGTCTCCCCGCCCGCCGAGCACATACAGGGCTCGCAGTGGTGGACGTCGTACCAGCCCGTCAGTTACAGGATCGCCGGGCGTCTCGGCGACCGCGCCGCCTTCAAGAGCATGGTGGACACGTGTCACGCGGCCGGTGTGAAGGTCGTCGTCGACACCGTGATCAACCACATGTCCGCCGGCAACGGCACGGGCACGGGCGGCTCGTCGTACACGAAGTACACCTACCCGGGCCTGTACTCCTCCTACGACTTCGACAACTGCACGTCGGAGATCAACAACTACGGCGACCGCTGGAACGTCCAGCACTGCGAACTGGTCGGCCTCGCCGACCTCGACACCGGCGAGGAGTACGTCCGCAGGACCATCGCCGGGTACATGAACGACCTGCTCTCCCTCGGCGTGGACGGCTTCCGCATCGACGCGGCCAAGCACATCCCCGCCGCCGACCTGGCCGACATCAAGTCCCGCCTGGCCAACCCCTCCGTCTACTGGAAGCAGGAGGTCATCCACGGCGCCGGCGAGGCCGTCCAGCCCACCGAGTACACCGGCACCGGCGACGTCCAGGAGTTCCGCTACGCCTACGACCTCAAGCGGGTCTTCAACAACGAGAACCTCGCCTACCTGAAGAACTACGGCGAGGGCTGGGGCTACCTGAAGAGCGGCTCCGCCGGCGTCTTCGTCGACAATCACGACACCGAGCGCAACGGCTCCACGCTCAGCTACAAGGACAACGCCACCTACACCCTGGCCAACGTCTTCATGCTGGCCTGGCCCTACGGCGCCCCGGACATCAACTCCGGCTACGAGTTCACCGACCACGACGCCGGACCTCCGGGCGGCGGCCGCGTGGACGCCTGCTGGCAGAGCGGCTGGAAGTGCCAGCACAACTGGCCCGAGATCAAGTCGATGGTCGGCTTCCGCAACGCCACCCGCGGTCAGGCCGTCACCGACTGGTGGGACAACGGCGGCGACGCCATCGCCTTCGGCCGGGGCAGCAAGGGCTTCGTGGCCGTCAACCACGAGTCCGGCTCGCTGACCCGCACCTTCCAGACCTCCCTGCCGGCGGGCACGTACTGCGACGTGCAGAGCAACAAGCCGGTGACGGTGGACGGTTCGGGCCGGCTCACCGCGACCCTCGGCAGCAACACCGCCCTCGCCGTGTACGCCGGCAAGAGCGGCTGCTGAAGCACGACTGTGACGTCCGGCGGCCGGTTCCGTGGCCGCCGGACGTCAGCCCGACGGGCCCCTCGCCGAAGTGCCCGCGCCGCCGGCCGCCCCACCGACGACCGGCGGCGCACCTGTGTGCCGGACTCGTCCGCACCTGACGGAAAGCTCCCACTGGAAGTTCTTGCCGACGCTTTCACGACTATTGCTGTAAGGCTTTCAACGAGGGTACGGTCACGCCGACGCTCCGGTGATGTGGCCGAAACAGTCCCCGCCGGGGCGTGGGGTCGGACCCAATGAGCCGTAAGCGCAAGGAGTTCACGCCTTGATACCCAGATGGCCCGCGCCCCCGGGGCGCCGCACCGCGCGGGGCCGCCGCGTCGCCGCCGTCACGGTGGCCGCGCTCGCCGCGGCACTCGTGCAGCCGGTCGCCGCCCGAGCCGCCACCCCGCCCGCTCCCCCCTCGGACGCCGAGCTCGCCTCCTCCCCGGCGCGCCACGATCTGACGCGGGAGCAGTTCTACTTCGTCCTGCCGGACCGTTTCGCCAACGGGGACACCAGGAACGACCGCGGCGGACTGACCGGTTCGCGCCTCACCCACGGGTACGACCCCACCGACAAGGGCTTCTACCAGGGCGGCGACCTCAAGGGCCTCACACAGAAGCTCGACTACATCAAGGGGCTCGGCACCACCGCCATCTGGCTGGCGCCCATCTTCAAGAACCAGCCCGTGCAGGGCACCGGCAAGGACGCCTCCGCCGGCTACCACGGGTACTGGATCACCGACTTCACCCAGGTCGACCCGCACTTCGGCACCAACCAGGACCTCGAGACCCTCATCGACAAGGCCCACGCCAAGGGCATGAAGGTCTTCTTCGACGTCATCACCAACCACACCGCCGACGTCGTCGACTACGAGGAGAAGTCCTACGACTACCTCTCCAAGGGAGCCTTCCCGTACCTGACGAAGGACGGCGTGCCCTTCGACGACTCCGACTACGCCGACGGCGCGAAGACGTTCCCGCGCGTGGACGCCGGCACCTTCCCGCGCACCCCCGTGGTGCCCGCGGCGAAGAAGCGCCTCAAGGTGCCGAGCTGGCTCAACGACACGTCGATGTACCACAACCGCGGCGACTCCACCTTCGCCGGCGAGTCCGCCGAGTACGGCGACTTCTCCGGGCTCGACGACCTGTGGACCGAGCGTCCCGAGGTCGTCGACGGCATGGAGAAGATCTACCAGCGCTGGGTGCGGGACTTCGACATCGACGGCTTCCGGATCGACACCGTGAAGCACGTCAACATGGAGTTCTGGACCCAGTGGGCCACCGCCCTCGACGCCTACGCGGCGAAGCGCGGCCGGGACGACTTCTTCATGTTCGGCGAGGTGTACTCCTCCGACACGGACGTCACCGCCCCCTACGTCACGCGGGGCCGGCTCGACGCCACCCTCGACTTCCCCTTCCAGGAGGCGGCCCGCGCGTACGCCTCCCAGGGCGGCAGCGCCCGGAAGCTCGCCTCGGTCTTCGGTGACGACTACAAGTACACGACCGACAAGGCCAACGCGTACGAGCAGGTCACCTTCCTCGGCAACCACGACATGGGCCGCATCGGGACGTTCCTGAAGCAGGACAACCCCGAGGCGTCCGACGCGGAGCTGCTGCAGCGGGACATGCTCGCCAACGAGCTGATGTTCCTCGGCCGCGGCAACCCGGTGATCTACTACGGCGACGAGCAGGGCTTCACCGGCGCCGGCGGCGACAAGGACGCCCGCCAGACCCTCTTCGCGTCCCGCACCGCCGACTACCTCGACGACGACCTGATCGGCAGCGACCGCACCCACGCCGAGGACACCTACGACACCCGCTCCCCGCTCTACCGGCAGATCAGCGCCCTCGCGAAGCTCCGCAAGGCGCACCCGGCGCTGACCGACGGCGTCCAGCAGGAGCGCCACGCCGACGACGGCCCCGGCGTCTACGCCTTCTCACGCACCGCCACCGGCAAGGACACCACCGAGTACGTCGTCGCCTTCAACAACGCCGCCGAGACGAAGAAGGCCACCTTCGCGACCGGCTCCGCCCGGATGACCTTCGAGGGCATCCACGGCACCGACGCGACCGTGGCCAGCGACGCGGACAAGAAGATCACGGTCTCCGTCCCGGCCCGCTCCGCGATCGTCCTGAAGGCCGCCGCCCCGCTCGGCAAGCCCGAGGCGAAGCCCACGCTCACCCTGAAGGCCCCCGAGGCGGGCGCCACCGGCACCGTCGAGGTCACCGCCGACGTCCAGGGCGGTCAGCTCAACCGGGTCGTCTTCGCCGCCCAGACGGGCAACGGGACGTGGCAGACGCTCGGCTCCGCCGACCACGCCCCCTACAAGGTCACCCACACGATCGGCGCGGACGTCCCCGCGGGCACCGCCCTGCGCTACAAGGCCGTCGTGATCGACTCGGCGGGCCGTACCGCGAGCGCCCTGGCCGCCTCGACGACCGGCACCCCGCCGGCCGAGGAGGAGCCCACCGCCGCCTCCCGCGACTACGCGATCGTCCACTACCAGCGCCCCGACGGCGACTACGACGACTGGAGCCTGTACGCCTGGGGCGACCTGGCGGACGGCGAGGCCACCGAATGGCCCACGGGCCACGCCTTCACCGGCCGCGACGCCTACGGCGCCTTCGCCTGGGTCAAGCTGAAGCCGGGCGCCTCCGACGTCGGCTTCCTGGTGGTCGACAAGGACGGCAACAAGGACGTCGCCACCGACCGCACCATCGACGTGACCCGCACCGGCGAGGTCTGGATCAAGCAGGGCGACGACACCGTCACCACCGAACGGCCCGAGTACCCGGCGCAGGACACCGGCAAGGCCGTCCTGCACTACCACCGCGCCGACGGGAACTACGACGGCTGGGGCCTGCACACCTGGACCGGCGCCGCGAACCCCACCGACTGGTCGAAGCCCCTGGAACCGGTGAAGACTGACTCCTATGGCGCTGTCTTCGAGGTGCCGCTCGCCGAGGGTGCCACCAGCCTCAGCTACATCCTCCACAAGGGCGACGAGAAGGACCTCCCCTCCGACCAGTCGCTCGACCTCAGGGCGAACGGCCACGAGGTGTGGCTGGTGAGCGGGCAGGAGAAGTACCTGCTGCCCCAGCCCGCCGGGTCCGCGGCCGCCCTCGACCTGACCACCTCCAAGGCGGTCTGGATCGACCGCTCCACCCTCGTCTGGGACGGCTCCGCCGCGGCCGCCTCCACCCAGCTCCTCGCCTCCCGCACCGGCTCGGTCGCGGTCAGGGACGGGAAGCTGGACAGCGGCGACGCCCGCTGGCTCCGCCTGACGAAGTCGGCCCTCACCGACGCCCAGAAGGCGAAGTTCCCGCACCTCGCCACGGGCACCGCCTGGACCGTCGACCCGCGCGACCGCGACCGGGTGCGCGAGGCCCTGCGCGGCCAGGTCGTCGCCACCCAGCGTGCCGCCAACGGCGCCGTGCTCGCCGCCACCGGCGTGCAGATCGCCGGCGTCCTGGACGACCTCTACGCCGTCGGCGCCACCGAGGCGCGGCTCGGCCCGGTGTTCCGCCACGGCCGGCCCACCCTGTCCGTGTGGGCGCCGACCGCGCGGAAGGCCGCCCTGGAGATCGGCGGCCGCACGGTCGCCATGCGCCGCGACGACGCCACCGGCGTCTGGTCCGTGACCGGCCCCGCCTCCTGGAAGGGCGAGGAGTACCGGTACGCCGTGACGGTGTGGGCGCCCGCCGCGGGCGAGGTCGTCACCAACAAGGTCACCGACCCCTACGCGACCGCCCTCACCACCGACTCCGAGCGCAGCCTCGTCGTCGACCTCGCCGACCGGTCCCTGAAGCCGCGCGGCTGGGACAGCTACACCAAGCCGAAGGCGGTGCCGCTGAAGGACGCGCAGATCCAGGAGCTGCACATCCGCGACTTCTCCGTCGAGGACCGCACGGCGAAGCACCGGGGCACCTACCTGGCCTTCACCGACAAGGACAGCGACGGCAGCAGGCACCTGCGCAAGCTCGCGCGGGCCGGCACGTCGTACGTGCACCTGCTGCCCGCCTTCGACATCGCCACCATCCCCGAGCGGAAGTCGGACCAGGCGACCGCCGACTGCGACCTCGCCTCCTACCCGGCCGACTCCGACAAGCAGCAGGAGTGCGTCGCCAAGGCCGCGGCCAAGGACGCCTACAACTGGGGCTACGACCCGTACCACTACACGGTCCCCGAGGGCTCCTACGCCACCGACCCGGACGGCACCGCCCGCACGGCCGAGTTCCGCGAGATGGTCAAGGCGCTCAACGAGGACGGCCTGCGCGTGGTGATGGACGTGGTCTACAACCACACCGCCGCCCACGGCCAGGCGAAGACCTCCGTGCTCGACCGGATCGTCCCCGGCTACTACCAGCGGCTCCTCGCCGACGGCTCCGTCGCCAACAGCACCTGCTGCTCCAACACGGCGCCCGAGAACGCCATGATGGGCAAGCTGGTCGTCGACTCGGTCGTCACCTGGGCCAAGGAGTACAAGGTCGACGGCTTCCGCTTCGACCTCATGGGCCACCACCCGAAGGCGAACATCCTCGCCGTCCGCAAGGCCCTCGACGCCCTCACGCCGAAGAAGGACGGCGTCGACGGCAAGAAGATCATCCTGTACGGCGAGGGCTGGAACTTCGGCGAGATCGCCGACGACGCCCGCTTCGTCCAGGCCACGCAGCTGAACATGGCCGGCACCGGCATCGCCACCTTCTCCGACCGGGCCCGCGACGCCGTGCGCGGCGGCGGACCCTTCGACGAGGACCCCGGCGTGCAGGGCTTCGCCTCCGGCCTCTACACCGACCCGAACTCCTCGGCCGCGGGCGGCACTCCGGCCGAGCAGAAGGCCCGGCTGCTGCACTACCAGGACCTGATCAAGGTGGGTCTGAGCGGCAACCTCGCCGACTACACGTTCACCGACACCAGCGGCAAGCAGGTCAAGGGCTCCCAGGTCGACTACAACGGCGCACCCGCCGGATACGCGGCCGCCCCCGGCGACGCCCTCGCCTACGCGGACGCGCACGACAACGAGTCGCTGTTCGACGCGCTCGCCTTCAAGCTGCCGAAGGACACCCCGGCCGCGGACCGCGCGCGCATGCAGGTCCTCGCCATGGCGACCGCCGCCCTCTCCCAGGGCCCGGCGCTCTCCCAGGCGGGCACCGACCTGCTGCGCTCCAAGTCCCTGGACCGCAACTCCTACGACAGCGGCGACTGGTTCAACGCGATCCACTGGAACTGCGCGGACGGCAACGGCATGGGCCGCGGTCTGCCGCCGGCCGCCGACAACAAGGACAAGTGGCCGTACGCCAAGCCGCTGCTCGGCTCCGTCACGGTGGGCTGCCCGCAGATCGAGGGCGCCTCGGCCGCCTACCGGGACCTGCTGCGGATCCGTACCACGGAGAAGGTGTTCTCCCTCGACACGGCGGACCAGGTGCAGTCGCGGCTGTCGTTCCCGCTGTCCGGCAAGGACGAGACGCCCGGCGTGATCACCATGAGGCTGGGCGACCTGGTCGTGGTCTTCAACGCCACGCCCGAACGGCAGCAGCAGCGCGTCGCCGCTCTCGCCGGGACGGACCACCGTCTGCACCCGGTGCAGGCGGCGGGCGGGGACGCGGTCGTGAGGACCGCGTCGTACGCGAAGGCGACCGGCACGTTCACCGTGCCGGCCCGCACGGTGGCGGTGTTCACCGCCAAGTGACCGGCTGCGGCTAGGGTGGGCCCTCCTGACCTGGAACAGGAGGGCCCATGCCGCAGATCACCGTCGACTACTCGGACAACCTGGCGGACGGTTTCGACCGGCCCGCGTTCGCGCGGGACCTGCACTTGGCCGTGGTGGAGATCGCGGCGGCGAAACCGCCCGCGTGCAAGACGCGGTTCCGGCGCACCGAGGACCCGGTGGTCGGCCCCGACACCGAGGGACACGCGCTGGTGCACGTGCACATCGCCCTGCTGTCCGGCCGCACCGACGAGACCAAGGCGAGGCTCAGCGAGACGGTGCTCGGCCTGCTGCGGCAGCACGTGAAGCCGGCCGGCGGGCAGATGCTGCACGCCTCCGCGGAGATCCGCGACCTCGACCCGTCCTACCGGAAGTCCGAGGGCGAGTAGGCAGGCCTACTCCTCGGCCAGGGAGATCATCCGGGCGGCGAGATCGGTGAACGGGCCGTCGCCCGGCTCCTGTTTGACCAGTCCCCGCAGCAGCGTGGCGAGTTCCTCGTCGCGGGCCGCGGCGACGGCGGCCAGGGCCGCGAAGTCCTGCACCAACTGGGCCTCCAGCTCCTCGCGCGGCACCCGCCGCCCGTCCAGCCAGATCAGCGCCGTCGACTCCACCAGCGAGATCCAGGAGCGCACCACCAGTTCGAGCCGGGCGGGAGCCGGGCCCACCACGCCCATGTGCGCCAGCATCTGCTCGTAGGCGGCCTGACGCACCGAGTCCACCAGCGCGTTGGTGGTGGAGGAGCCCACGGCGGGGCCGCCGCGCATCAGGGCGGAGAAACCGGGGCCGTGCTCCTCCACGAAGTCGAAGAAGCGCGCCATCACCCGCCGTAGCCGCGAGCCCAGCGGACCCTCGTGCGGCTCGGAGAACCGGGAGGACAGATCCTCCGCCGCCCGCCGCAACGCGGCCTCGTACAGGCTCAGTTTGCCGGGGAAGTAGTGGTAGACGAGCGGCCGCGAGATGCCCGCACGGGACGCTATCTCGTCGATCGAGACCTCGTCCGGGGAACGCTTGCTGAACAGTTCGAGAGCCACGCCGATCAGCTGCTGCCGGCGCTCCTCGACTCCCATCCTCCGACGCACCCCGGTACTCATACGAACACCTTACCGATCGATTCCGGCCTCCCACGGACCGGACCGCGCGCCGGTTTTCCCCCGGATCACCGCAGCCCGCCGACCGACCCCCCGTCCTCGAGTGTGCCCTTGAGGTCGGCCCGCGCACCCTTCTCGGCGCGCACCGACAGCAGCCGGTCCTTCGACTCGCCCTCGATGCCCCCGGTCGCCTCCACGGACTCCACCCCGTCGCTGCCGGCGGCGAGCAGGTACCAGGAGCCGCCGGCCGACTTCCACAACACCCCGGCCAGCACGTCCGGCTGCCGCTCCCCGCAGGCCGGCACGTTCTCCGCGCGCGCCGCCACCGCCCCGTACCGCGCGCCCGGCGAGTGGAACTGCGCCAGCACCCGCGCCCCCGTGCCTCGCCAGGTCTCCCCGCGCGTGCACAGCCACTCGGCCCGTCCGTCGCCGTCGGGCAGCGGCTGGTCCGCGTACGCCCAGGCGTTGACGCTGCGCACGCCCGCCGACCGCATCGCCGCCAGCGAGCAGGAGTACGGCTGCCAGGCGCGCAGCGCCTTCGCGCCGGACACGTCCTTCACCTCGCCCGGACGCCCGGTGGTCAGCCGCGCCGGGACCAGCTCGCCGAGGTCGGTGAGCAGCCGGGTGCCGGTGCCGTCGGACACCACCAGCGCGTTCCACACCGTGCACGGCTCCCGTCCCTGCCCCGAGACGAACGGCCCGGTCACCCCGTCCTCCAGAGGAAGGTCCCGCGCGCCCTCGTCCGGCTCTCGCAGGTCCCGCTCGCCCGCCTCCCGCACCCACGGGGCCAGCAGGAAGCGGACGTTGCCGTCCGAGCGGCTCAGCACCACCGCGCTCGCCCCGGCCCGCCCGGCCCCGTCGACCCGCGCCAGGTCCAGGACGGCGCCCCGGGCGCCCTCCTCCGGCTCGGCGTACCGGGCGAGACGCCAGCCGTCGTACAGGATCACCACGCGCGCGGCGTCCACCGTCCCCGCGTACAGCAGCTGGGGCGGCCCGGCCGGCCCGCCCGTGGGAGTGCCCGGGGTGGCCGAGGCGGTGACGCCCTCACCCGGGCGGGCCCACACGGCGAGCGCGCGGCGCAGCAGCGCGCGGTCGCCGGTGAGCGCGCCGCGCGCCGGCCACACCGAGAAGTCCGTACGCGCCGACGTCCTCCACGCCGAGGCCGGCACCCGGGTCAGCTTCGCGGGGTCCAGCGCGGCCTGCGCGGCGGCGTTGCGCGCGTACGGGGGAGCGGCCGGGCCGTCGGCGCCCCAGCCGTCACCGGGCAGTGACAGCAGCGCCCCGCACACCGCCAGCGCCGCCGCCCCGACCAGCCCGGCCTTGAGATGCCGGCGGCGGCGCAGCAGGTCCGTCGGCCGGGCCTGCAGCGAACAGGGGTCGAACTCGGGGGACTCGAGCAGCCGGTACGGGTCGGGGATGCCGTCGGCCTCCGCGAGGGCGGCGTCCGGGTCCGCGACGCCCGCGTCGTCCAGCACCCGGCGCACGTCGGCGTCCGGCAGCCGCTCCAGACCGCGCAGCGCGTGCGCGGCACGGGCCGGCCCGGACAGCGCCGACAGCCGCTGGTCCAGCGTCAGCTCGTCGGCGCCGCCCGGCCGCGGGAACACCTGCAGGCCCCACACCTGCGGCAGCAGCGGCGGCAGCTGGGACCGCTTCGGCAGACCCCGGCGACGCAGCGGCAGTCCCGCCTCCAGCGCCGACCGCACCACCTGCAGCCGCACCAGCGTGTAACCGGGGTCGCCGTCGCGGCCGGCGCTCTGCGCGGGGATGACCGGCGCGTCGGCCCGGCCCCGGGGCAGCGCCCGCTGGACCAGGGCGTGCGCGGTGAGTACCCGCCGGGTACGGCCCATGCGGGACGGCAGCACCAGGTAGGCGAGCCGCACGAGCCGCGGATAGTGCTCGACGAGCGCGGCCTCGGCCTGTTCGACGTCCACGGCCGGACCGGCCGGGGAGGAGAGCGCGGGGGACTGGGCGGCGGCATCCTGTGACTGCACGTTCAGCAGAACGAGCGAACGAGTCGATGGTCACCTGACACCCGCGCCCTTCCGGCCACCGTCCGCACGGACGCGGCGCGGCGATTGAGCGCCGGGCGCGCCGCAGCCGTATCGAATGCCGAGGGCCCCGCGCCGGGGCTCCGAGCGGCATGTCGCCGCCCCACGATGTCGCCGTCAGGACCGGAGGAACACATGAGGGTGACCCGACCGAAGCTCGCGCTGACCTGCGCGGTGGCGGCCCTGGCGCTGGCGGGCTGCGGGTCCGGCGGCCACGGGGGGCACGCGGTGCCGCCCACCGCCACGGGCAGCCTGGAGAAGCTGGCCGCAGAGGTGAAGTGCGACCCCGACATGCAGACCGACGCCGACACCATCCGCCAGGCGCTGTGCGAGAAGGGCGACGAGAAGTACGTCCTCGCCACCTTCTCCACCGACCGCGGCCAGGCCGAGTGGCTCAACACGGCCAAGGACTACGGCGGCTACTACCTCGTCGGCCGCAAGTGGGTCGCCGTCGGCGAGGAGAGGACGGTCGAGGCGCTGCGGACCGAGCTCGGCGGCGACCTGGAGGAGGGCTCCGAGCACATGAATCCCGGCGGCAGCCACAACAAGGGCGGTCACCACGGCTGAGCCGCGCGGACGCCCGGCACGGCAGAAGGCCGGCGGTGGGTTCCCCCACCGCCGGCCTTTTCCCTTCTCCCTCGGTTCCTTCGGGTTCCCCTCGGTCCCTCAGCGGGCCCTGCGGCCTACTGGCAGTCCTGGCCGCTGTTGATGCACTGGACCATCTCGTTCATCAGGTCCTCGTCGAAGAAGTTGATGAAGTCGTTGTGGTCGGTGATCGGCTTGTGCAGCTGCTCCGGGAAGGTGTCCACCGCGTACGGGTTCACCAGCTGCCCGTTGTCGACCTGGGGCGCCGGGATGTTGTCGTACACCAGGCGGACCTGGAGCTGCGGGATGGCCTGGAAGCCGTTCGGGCAGCTGCCGTCCTCGCCGACGAAGGCGACGTGCGTGCGGTGGTTGGCGCTGTCGGTGTTCTGGCCGTCCCAGCAGCTCTGGAAGCTGGTCGTACGGACCACGCCGCTGCCCTCGGGGCAGACCGGGTACTTGTCCGTCACCTGGCGGTCCTCGAAGCCGGTGCAGCTCCACGCGGTGTTCGCGTTGCCCAGGCCGTTGGTGAAGGCCTTGGCGTCACCGGTGATGATGCGCAGCGCCCGCGGCATCGCGACGACCTCGCTGGTGCGGTTGCCGACGAACTTCAGGTTCACCTCGGTGGGCGCGACGATCTTGCCCACGTTGCCGTCCTGGCCGCCGCCCGGCTGGTCCTGGTCGATGTCCTGCGTGCCGTCCTGGATCCGCAGCACCGGCCAGAAGTACGACGACCTGTCGCCCTGGTTCTGGCAGCTCGTGTCGCCGCCTGCCAGGTCCTCGTCGCTCGCGAAGGCGTTGTTGGCCTGGTTGCCGACGTAGTCGTGCTGGTGCTGGGCGCCGTTGCTGACGCCGGGCGCCACGATCACGTTGTCCGAGTTGCGCAACGCGTTCTCGTTGGTGCCGCACACGGTGGTGAAGCTGCCGGTCGAGCCGGTGTCGCCGTTCGCGGCGAGGCCGTTGGGCAGGTTGCGGGTGCCCGGCTGGACGTCCTCGATGCGGATGAAGTCGTCCGCCACCGGACCGTTCCCCGCCTGACCGCCGTTGTCCTGGCCGCCGCCGTTCTGGCCGCCGTCCTGACCGCCGCCGTCGTTCTGGCCGCCGTCGTTCTGGCCTCCGCCGTCCTGACCGCCGTCACCGTTGCCGGGCTGCTCGGCGGGCACACCCTGGCAGCGGGCGAACCGGCCGAGGTCGCGCTCCTGGCCGCCGGCCCGCTTGATGTTGATGTTGATGCGGTCCAGGGTGGCCCTGCGCTTGTCCTTCAGCGGACCGAGGATGGCGTTGTCGACGTAGCTCGCGTCGCCCGCCTGCGCCTGGCGCGTCTCGGCGAGGCGTGTGTACGCGTCGGTGATCTGGCGGTCGAGCCGCGCCAGTTCACGCGCGACGCCCCAGCGCGCCTTGCGGGGCACCTTGGTCAGCTTCTGGCCGACGTCCGGACAGTTGATCGTGGCGACCCGGGCCTGCCCCGACTTGGTGGCGTTGTGCCCCCCGTCCTCCTCGTGCGCCGAGGCGTAGAAGTTGGCCCAGACCAGACCGCCCCCACCGATCGCCAGGGCCGCCGCCCCGGCTATCACCTTGGTGGCCAGCGGTGTACGGCGTTTTCTTGTGTTGCGTCCCATGGAACTCCTCTGACTTCCTTGCGGGGCATCCCTGTGCGGGGCATCGAGGCGCCCGTGAGGGGAAGCGGCGCCCATGAGTACGCGGCCCGCCCCACGGGTGTTCACCCGTCACAGGAATCGGTGCGAAGTCAGTGCGGTTCCGTAGGTTTCAACAGGCTTACCCACACCGGGAGTTGCCGCTCCTCCACCCGGCGTGAAGCCCGGCGTCCGGCGCCGGCGCGGGCCCCCGTACCGCCGCGAGCGGGAAGCCCGGCGTCGCGCTCACTCTGCCGTGTCCGTCCGTCCCGGTCATGACGGCCCGGTCGTCATGGGCCCGGCCCCGCCGTCGCCGGCCGCCCGCACACCGGGCCCGGCCCCCGTCCCGGGGGCAGGGCTCCCTACACCCCCGAGGCCGCGGCCAGCACCCTCGCCTCGACCTCCGGGTCCAGCCCCTTGGCGTTGCGGTCCGGGCGCTGCGGGGCCGTGCCGCCGATCTCCCGCAGCCAGGCCCAGGTGTCGGCGACGGTCTCCGCGACCGGGCGGCAGCGCAGTCCGGAGGCGACCGCCCGGGAGACGTCCGCCGCGTGCAGGGTGTCGTGCAGGTCGCTGTGCGGCGGCACCCACACCGGGAGCTGGGTCCACGGCTCCACCCCGGCGTCGAGGATCACCTCGGGCGCCGTCCACCGCAGCTCGGCCGGACCCCCGGTCACCCGCACGCAGGCCTCCAGCAGCTCGCCCATGGTGGCGTGCCCCGACGGCGAGGTGAGGTTGTACGGCCCGGCCAGCCCCCGCTCGGCCGCGTCGAGGATCCACTCCGCCTGGTCGCGGACGTCGACGTACTGCAGGGGCAGGTCCCGCGGGCCGGGGGCGAGCACCGGACCGCCGCGCGCCATGCGGTCCAGCCACCAGGGCAGCCGTCCCACGTTCTCGTACGGCCCGAGCAGCAGCCCGGACCGCACCAGCAGCGAGCGGTCCGCGCCGAAGGCCTCCTCGGCGGCCAGCTCCCCGCCCCGCTTGTCCCGCGCGTAGTCCGTCGGCCCGGCGTCCGGGGAGGCGCCCTCCACCACCGGGGCCTCCTCGTCGTACCCCGCGGGCGGCGCCCAGGTGTACACCGAGCGGCTGGACACGTACACGTACCGCCCGGCGCGGTCCCGCAGCAGCCGCGCCGTGTCCCGCACCGCGCGCGGGGCGGACGACCAGGTGTCGACGACGACGTCCCAGGTGCCCGGGTCCTCGTCGAGCGCCGCCAGCCCGTCCACCGCGGTGCGGTCGCCGAGCAGCAGGCGGACGCCGTCCGGCGCCGCGTGCCGTCCCCGGTGGAAGACGGTCACCTCCCAGCCCCGCCCGAGGGCCGCCTCGACGACCGCCCGGCCCGCGAACTCCGTACCACCCAGCATCAGAAGTCTCATACCTGGACTCTGCCCCGCCGGGCGGCACGGGGGAAGGAGGATCTGCTGTCGGCAGACCGGGCCGCGCGCTCAGCGCCGCACGGGCGGCACGTACGTGTAGCCGACGCGGCGCACGGTACGGATGGCGTCGCGGAACTCCGGGCCGAGCTTGCGGCGCAGCCGGGCGATGTGGACGTCGACGGTCCGCCCGTCGCCGACATGGCCGTACCCCCACACCGTGGACACCAGACGGTCCCGGGTGTGGACCCGGTCCGGGTGCGCAACGAGATGGGCGAGCAGCTCGAACTCCAGGTACGTCAGGTCGAGCCGGCGGCCGTCGACCTCGGCGGTGCGGCGTACCGGGTCGACCCGGATCAGCGCGTCCGTGTCCTCCGCCGCGCCGACGGGTGGTGCGGGCGCGGGGAACGGCGGCTGCCGGTCGGCGGGGACCAGCACCAGGTAGCCGACCATCGGCGGACGGCCGGGCAGCACGGGCACCGCGTCCGGCGGGGCGGGCAGCAAGGTGGCGCCGGGCGGCAGCAGCCGTGCGACGGCCGCCACGTCGTCCCGGTCGACGGCACGCAGCCGGGCACGGGCGGGCGGGACCGAGGCGGCGGGAACGGGGGTGGAGAGGGAAGGAGTGGTCGCCATGGGACGTCAGCTCTTTCGCGCGAAGGGTTCGTCGAGGGACGTACGCGGTGCGCGGCGGCCGAAGGCCGGGAGGAACTCCGGGCGTTACAGGGCCGGCGCGTTCGTCGCGCGACAACACACCCGGTCGAAGTCGTGGTGCTGACGGGAGGGCCAGAACGGCTCCAGGTCACGTCGACCCGTCGCGTCGTGGGTGCGGAAGCCGGCCATGGGTCCATTGAAGCAGACGGCGCGAGGGGCGCCCACCGTCCGGCGGGCGCCCCTCGGGAGTCGTACGGCGCGGATCAGACCTGGCCGGCCTTCTCCAGCGCGGTGCAGCAGGTGTCGACCAGCAGACGGGTCACCACGTACGGGTCGACGTTGGCGTTGGGGCGGCGGTCCTCGATGTAGCCCTTGCCGTCCTTCTCGACCTGCCACGGGATGCGGACCGAGGCGCCGCGGTCCGACACGCCGTAGGAGTACTCGTTCCACGGGGCGGTCTCGTGCAGGCCGGTGAGGCGGTCGTCGATGCCGGCGCCGTAGTTCTTGACGTGGTCCAGCGGCTTGGAGCCCTCGCCCAGCGACTCGGCGGCGGTGATGATCGCGTCGTAGGACTCGCGCATCGCCTTGGTGGAGAAGTTGGTGTGCGCGCCGGCGCCGTTCCAGTCGCCCTTGACCGGCTTGGGGTCGAGGGTGGCGGCGAT
The DNA here is from genome assembly GCA_014656175.1 of Streptomyces werraensis. GTDB lineage: Bacteria > Actinomycetota > Actinomycetes > Streptomycetales > Streptomycetaceae > Streptomyces > Streptomyces werraensis. The sequence goes on along the minus strand of BNBX01000001.1, from coordinate 291,987 downwards.
GCCGAAGTCCTCGGCGGTGCGGTAGAGCAGCCAGCGGGCCACCCACAGCTGGTCGGCGACCTCCAGCGGGGCCAGCGGGCCGACCTGGAACTCCCACTGGCCGGGCATGACCTCGGCGTTGATGCCGGAGATGCCCAGACCCGCCTTCAGGCAGTTGTCCAGGTGGGCCTCGACGACGTCACGGCCGAAGATCTCGTCGGAGCCGACACCGCAGTAGTAGCCGCCCTGCGGGGCCGGGAAGCCGCCCTTGGGGAAGCCCAGCGGGTAGGCGTCCTTGAAGAAGGTGTACTCCTGCTCGATGCCGAAGATCGGCTCCTGCGCGGCGAACTTCTCGGCGACCTCGGCCAGCGCGGCGCGGGTGTTGGACTCGTGCGGCGTCATGTCCGTGTTCAGGACCTCGCACAGCACCAGGACGTCGTCGCCGCCGCGGATCGGGTCCGGACAGACGAACACCGGCTTCAGCACGCAGTCGGAGGCGTGGCCCTTGGCCTGGTTGGTGGAGGACCCGTCGAAGCCCCAGATCGGCAGCTCGGCGCCCTTCGCGTCGTCGCCCAGGATCTTCGTCTTGGAACGCAGCTTGGCGGTCGGTTCGGTGCCGTCGATCCAGATGTACTCGGCCTTGAAGCTCACGGTCCACATCCTTCGGGGTGGGTCTGGGCGCTCGGTGCGGATGCTGCGGCGCTGCGGCACTGGGGCGCCGCCGTCGATGCCCCGCAGCTTGTCAACGGGCGATTTCCCGTCCATTGCCCATGTGTGAACCCCGTGTTACCGGACGCCCGTGTGCCCGGCGCCACTCCGTGAGGGTGCGGGGGAGGGGGCCGGGTGTATGCGATGGGACGTGAAGGTGTGACGACGTGTGAGGGCCCGCCGCTCCCTTCCTGAGCGGCGGGCCCCCGGCACCTCACCCGTGCGTGGACCTCACCCCACCTTCTCGATCACGGCCCGGCGGATCAGGAACTTGCCCGGCTCGCGGACCTGCTCGAAGGCGGCGTTGTTGAGCAGCACACAGCTTCCGGACACCGAGGTGACCGCCACCGTCGTGGACTTGTTGTTGTCCAGGTTGGTGACCTTCAGCTTGGTGCCGGCCGGGAACTGGTTGCTGGACGCGGCCGGGGCGCCGGCCTCGCCGGACAGGGTGACGGTCGAGCCGTTGCACACCTGCTCACCGGCCGCGGCGCCGCCGCCCGCCTGCCCGTCCTGGCCTGCCTGGCCCGCCTGTCCCTCCTGGCCGCCCGCGGCGGGCTGCGACGGGGCGGGCTGCTCCGGCTGCGCCGGCTGGGAGCCCTGAGCCGACTCCCCCACCGCGCACCCGGACGCCTCCTGCTGGACCTTGATCTGCGCGATGACGGCCTCGCGGTTGGCGATCCGCGCCTGGGACTGGGCGTCCGGGTTGGCCCGCTGGTCCGCGATGAACCGCTCGTTGTTGCCGAGCGCGGTGGCCAGCCCCTGGCAGACCGTCGAGTTCGCCGCCGACTTGGTGGTGGCGGCCGGCGGGCTGGCGTTGGACGTGGCCGCCATGACGAAGGCGCCGCCGCCCGCCACCGTGGCCGCGCTCAACAGCAGCGCGAGCTTCTTCTTCGGGCCGAGACTTCTCCTGCGCGACATGCGCGCCTCCAATGGATCGGGGGAGCGTACGCCGCTATGTACGAGATACCGAACGCAGTTGCTCAGCGGCCGGCCCAAGTCACCCAAGTGGCCTGCGTCACAGGGGTCTCGAGCTGGGGCGCTGCCGGCGGGACGGGCTTCAGCGGGACAGCGCGTCCCGTACCGCGTCCTCCGTGCGGGCCACCACCGCCGTGCCGTCGTCCGCCGTGATGATGGGCCGCTGGATCAGCTTCGGATGCGCGGCCAGCGCCGCGATCCAGCGGTCCCGTGCCCCGGCGTCCCGCGGCCACTCCTTGAGCCCCAGCTCCTTGGCCGCCGCCTCCTGCGTCCGGGTGATGTCCCACGGCTCCAGACCGAGCCGCTCCAGCACCTCCCGGATCTCGTCCTCGGCCGGCACGTCCTCCAGGTAACGGCGGACGGTGTACTGCGCCCCCTCCGCGTCGAGCACGCTGATCGCGCTGCGGCACTTGGAACAGGCGGGGTTGATCCAGATCTCCATGGGGCACACGGTACGCCGCACCCCTGCTTGTTCGATTTATGGGCCGCCCGCGTGTCCCTCCCGCACCACCCGTCCCGAAGCCTCAAAAACCAATCCCACCTGCGCATTTGATGGCCGAAGCGAGCCTGCCGATTGTCGGTGCCGCCCCGTAGAATGGACGTAGTGTTCGAGGGAATCGCCGAGGTCGCCGTGGACCCCGGACGACGGCCCCGACCGCGACAGGAGGATGCCCGTGCCCGCTGCCGCACTCAAGCCGAAGCCCCTGCCCGTCCAGTCCACCGCGAAGCGACCCGTCCTGCTCGAACTGCCCTGCGCCCCGGTGGAGAAGCGCCCGCTGCCGCCGGGCCGCCCGCGCGAGTGGTACGTCACCCACAACCGCCGCCTGAAGGCGATGCGTCTCGCCATCGCCCTGCTCGACTCCGGTGTGTACCACCCGAGCCAGGCGCGCAACGACACGATCCGCGGCGCCGCCGAGCTGATCGGCGTCCACCCGCCGTCGGACACCACGTGCCACATGGTGCGAGCGCTCATGCGCTACAGCCGCTGAGCCGCGGCCGCCGATCCCGCGTCCGGTGCCGGGCGCCCCCGCGCGGGGGCGCCCGGCACCGTCGTGTCCGCTCCGGGAGCGGGCTGAGGCAGTATGGGCGGCGAGGTGTCGCACACCCCGAAGTCGTGGGCATCGCACGGCACTTGCCCGGCAGCCGTGCCTGGTGGAGGAGAGAGGCAGGACGGTTGACCGAGGAGAGCAGGGTCCCGGTTCCGTGGATCGCGCCGTCCGGCCGGTACGCACGCGTCCTCGGCCGCGCGGTCGACGTCGCGCTCGCCCTGGCGGTCCTGGTCGCGGCGTACGACTACGCCGGCGAACACGACCTGCTGCTGGGCGCCCTGATGGCCCTGGCCCTGCTGGCCCGCAGGAAGCGGCCCGGCACGGTGATGGCGGTCGTCATGGCGCTGGCCCTCGCGCAGTTCCTGCTGCACGACCCGGCCGTCGACCCCCCGCCCGCCCACGCGCCCGCCGCGTACGACGTGGCCGTGCTGTTCGCCATGATGTCGGTCGTCCACCACTCCCGGACCCCGTGGATGCCGTACGCGGCGGGCGGCGCGGTGCTGCTGGCGACCGGGGCGGCCTCGTTCGGGGTGCCGTTCCTGGGCCTCGACGGATTCGGCGACGGCCAGTCCCTGCTGATCTTCTGGGGTCTGACGCTGACGGTCTGGCTCACCGCCTTCGCCCTGCACACCCGCCGCCTCTACGCCGAGAGCCAGGCCGCCCGCGCCCGGCACGCCGAGCGGGAGCAGGAGCAGCGCGCCCGGCTCGCCGCGGTCCGCGAACGCGCCGAGATCGCACGCGAGTTGCACGACGTGGTGGCGCACAGCCTGGCCGTGATGATCCTCCAGGCCGACGGCGCCGGGGCCGTGCTGCGCACGTCGCCCGACATGGCGGAGTCCGCGCTGAAGACCATCGCCGCGACCGGCCGGGACGCCATCGACGACATGCACCGCATCGTGCGGGTCCTGCGCGAGGGCCGGCCCGGGACCCAGGGCGCGGGGGAGGACCGGCGGCTGGTCACCCTCGACGAGATCGAGACCGTCGCGGACCGCGCGCGGACCGCCGGGCTGACCGTGGACCTCTCCGTCGACGTGGACCAGGGAAGGCTGTCGCCGACGGAGGAGATGACAGCGTTCCGCATCGTCCAGGAGTGCCTCACCAACACCCTCCGGCACGCCGGTTCCGGGGCTCGCGTCGACATCCGCGTCCGCGAGGACGACGGCACGCTGCTGATCGACGTCACCGACGACGGAGGGGGCGCCCTCGCGGGCCGGGCCCCCGTCGGGGAGTCCGGGGGCAACGGGCTGGTGGGGATGCGCGAGCGGGTGGAACTCGCCGGGGGCGCCTTCGAGGCCGGCCCCCGGCTCGGCAGCGGATGGCACGTACGGGCCTCGGTGCCGGTGCGGACGAAGACGCCGGTGGCCGCGCGGACTTCGGCGGGCACCGGGAATCCAGAGGCGACGAGGACTTCCGTGAGGACCGAGCGATGACGGGGACCGACAGGCCGATCCGGGTGGCCGTGGTGGACGACCAGCCGCTCATCCGGGCCGGCTTCTCCATGGTGCTGGCCGGCCAGGACGACATCGAGGTCGTCGGTGAGGCGGAGAACGGACAGCAGGCCCTCGACCTGCTCGACGAGGTCGACGCGGACGTGGTCATCATGGACGTCCGCATGCCGGTCATGGACGGCATCCGGGCCACCGAGCGGCTGATGCGCCGCGACAGCCCGCCCGGCGTCCTGGTCCTCACCACCTTCGACGACGACGAGGACGCCTTCGCCGCCCTGCGCGCGGGAGCAGGCGGCTTCCTGCTGAAGAACGCCCCCGCCGACCAGGTCGTCCACGCCATCCGCGTCCTGGCCGCCGGCGAGTCGGTGGTGGCCCCGCGCATCACCCGGCTGCTGCTCGACCGCGTCTCGGACCGGCTCTCCCCGGCCAACGGGCAGCCGGAGCGCCTCGGTCTGCTCACCGGCCGCGAACGGGACGTGCTCGGCCTGGTCGCCCGCGGCCTGTCCAACGCCGAGATCGCCGCCGAACTGTACGTCGCCGAGGCCACGGTGAAGACGCACCTGGGCAACCTGATGGCCAAGCTGCATCTGCGGGACCGCGCCCAGGCCGTCGTCTTCGCGTACGAGTCCGGCCTGGTGCGTCCGTCCCCCTGAGCCGCCTCCTCCTGAGGGGGCAGAGGCTCACCCGCCTTCTGCCCCCACAGGCGCAGAGCGCGCCCGCCCGGCGTACCGGACGAGCCGCCCGCGATCTCGGATCCGTGACCGATCCGCCGAGGGCCCCCCGGATCCCAGACTTCTCGGTGCCGCAGGACGCGGCCGAGAAGACACGGGAGGGACCCCATGACCACCATGACCGGCACGCCCACGAACAAGCACAACCGCACGCGCAACCGCCTGATCCTTGGCGCCCTCGCCGGCGCGGTCGTCGCCGCCCTGACCGCCGGGGGCGCGTACTGGTGGCAGGACCGCCAGGAGCTGAGCCAGGCGTCCGCCGAGGACTGCAGGACGGCGCAGCGCATCGTCACCGAGGGCGCGCGGATCGCCGCCGGGCCGGTGCCGGAGGCGGAGAAGTGGTGGAAGGAGACCGGCGACGAACGCCGCGCCACGATGGAGGACGGCTACCTCGGGGCGAAGATCTCCCGCTACGAGGGCTGGGCGCTGGAGACCGCGAAGAACTCCGCCGAGGCGCCGTCCGCGAAGGACGTGAAGAGCCTCCAGGAAGACGCGCGGGGCCACTGCGTGGACTCCGGCGTCACCCTCACCCTGCCGCCGCTCGGCTCCTGACCGGGCCGGGGAGAGCACCACCATGACCGCCCACGCCGCCGCGCGCGGCCCCGCACCCGACGACGTCATCACCACCACCGGCCTGGTGAAGACCTACCGCCAGGGCGCCGACGAGGTCCGCGCCCTCGACGGGGTGTCCGTCGCCGTGCGCCGCGCCCGGTTCACCGCCGTCGTCGGCCCCTCCGGGTCCGGCAAGTCCACCCTCATGCACTGCGTCGCCGGACTCGACACCGTCACCTCCGGCAGCGTCGTCCTCGACGGCACGGAGCTCACCGGGCTGGCCGACCGGCAGCTGACCCGGGTGCGCCGCGAACGCATCGGTTTCGTCTTCCAGTCGTTCAACCTGCTGCCGCAGCTCACCGCCTACGAGAACATCGTGCTGCCCGTCACCATGTCCGGCCGCCGCCCCGACCGCGAACGCGTGGACCACCTGTGCGAGGTCCTCGGCATCGCCGGCCGGCTGACCCACCGCCCCGCCGAACTGTCCGGCGGGCAGCAGCAGCGGGTCGCCGTCGCCCGCGCGCTGGTCGCCCGACCCGCCGTGGTCTTCGCCGACGAACCCACCGGCAACCTCGACTCCCGGGCCGGCGCCGAGGTGCTCACCATGCTGCGCCGGGCCGTCGACGAACTCGGCCGGACGGTCGTGATGGTCACCCACGACCCCGCCGCCACCCGCTACGCGGACCGCGTGCTGACCCTCGCCGACGGACGCGTCGTGGGGGACGAGCGCACCACCCCCGACGACACCCTCGGGAGGCGGCGATGACAGGCCCCTGGCGCGCGACCGTCCTGGGCTCCCAGATGGCCGAACTCCTGCGCAGACCGGGCCGGTTCGCGGCCACCGGCCTGTCGCTGCTGATCGCCGCGTTCGTCGTCTTCGGGGCCGTCATGGCCCAGCAGATCGTCACCGCGACCGTCGTCGACCGGTTCCGCGGCACCCCCGACGCGGTGTCGCTCGTCGTCACGCGGAAGGACGCGGCCGGCATCGGCGAGGCGGGACTGGACGCGATCCGCAGGGCGCCCGGGGTCACCGAGGCCGTCGGCCGCGCCGACGGCGGCACCCCGGTCGGCGGCAGCGCCGCCGCACGCTACCTTGCCCTCGCCGCGGACCCCGGCTCCGGCCCCCTCGCCCAGGTACGGGCCGTCGAGGGCGCGTACCCGTCAGGCCCGCGCCGGCTGGCCGTCGACACCCGGGCCGCCGAGGCGTACGGACTCGCCCCGGGGTCGTCGCTCACCCTGCTGCTCCCGGCGCCCGACGGTGAGGGCACCCGGCGCGTCCCGGTCGAGATCACCGGCATCGTCCGCTCCGCCGCCACCGGCGCCGGGGAACCCACCGGGTACGCGCCCGGCCCGGACCTGGTGCGGCTGCTCGGCATGCCGGGCTATTCCCGCGTCGACGTCCGCACCAAGACCCCCGCCGCGGCAACGGAGGCGGCGGAGCGGATCCGGCGGGCGGTGCCCGGAGCGGTCGTACGGTCCGGGGACGAGGTGCGTGACGAGGAGGCCCGCGCGGCCGTCGCCGACGCGAGCGACACCCTGGAGCTGGCCGGCGTCTTCCTCGCTGTCGCGGTCGGCGCGGCCGTGCTCGTCTCCACCTCCACCTTCCGCATCGTCTTCGCCCGCCGTGTACGGCAGTTGGCACTGCTGCGCGCCGTCGGCGCCACGTCGAGGCGGCTCGCGGCGGCCCTCGTCGCCGAGGGCGCGGTGGTCGGCCTGCTGGCCGGCGCGGCCGGCGTGCTCGCCGCGTGGGGCTGCGCCCGGCTCGTCCCGCCGGTCGCCGCCCGCCTGGGGCACGACCTGTCCGCCCCCGCCGCGCTCCCGCTGCCGCAGGCCGCCCTCACCGTGCTCGGCACCGGACTCCTCGCGGTCCTGGCGGTGCTCGCCCCGTCCCTCACCGCCTCCCGCGTCTCCCCGCTCCAGGCGCTGCGCACCGCCACCTCCGGGGAGAGCACGGTCAGCGGCACCGGGCGGACCCTGCTGGGCGTGTTCTGCGCGGCGGGCGCCCTGCTCCTCGCCCGGCAGCAGTACGCGGGACTGCCCGAGCCGGGCGACACGGCGTACGACCGGTTCGCGGCGCTGACCCTCGTGGTGGTCTCCGGCGGACTCGCCTTCCTCGCGCTGATCGCCCTCGGTCCCCTGCTGGTCCGGCCGGTGCTGTCCGCCCTCGCGGTACCGCTGCGCCGTACCGGTGCGGCGGGCCGGCTCGCGGTGGCGGGCGTCGGGGGAGCGCCCGGCCGGGCCGCCTCGGTCTCGGTCGTGGTGGCGCTCGGCGTCTGCCTCGTCGGCTCGACCCTGATCTGCCTCGCGAGCCTGGACACCTACGACCGGTACCAGCGGACGCTGGAGGCGCCCGCGGACTTCCACCTGTACGCGGGGGAGGGCGGGACACTGGACCGGACGCTCGTCGCCGACCTGGCCGCCCGCCCCGAGCTGGCCGGCGTGACCGCGTCCCGTACTGCGGAAGTGGTCGACGACGGCCGCAGCGCGACCGTCTCCGACCTGGACCTCACCACCGTCCGTTCCGGCACCGGCCTGACCGCCCGCACCGGCGCCCTCGGCCGGCTCGGCCCCGCGCACGTCGTCGTGGACGCCGAGCACGCGCACCGCCTCGGCGTGGAGGCGGGCGACCGCGTGACGCTGGAGCCGGAGGGCCGTCCCGTCCGGCTCACCGTGGCGGCGACGCTGCCCGGCGCCGGACCCTACGGCGCGGACTTCTTCGTGACCCCGGCCGACCTCACGCGCCTGGGAGCGGGCCCCGCGCCCACCCTGATCACCGCCGACGCGGCGGAGGACGGCGCCGAGGGCCGCGCCCGCGCCCACCGGGCCGTCACCGCGACGCTCACCGGACCAGGGCGCGGCGACGGCCGGATCGTCGCCGAGGACGCGGCCACCCGCACGGGCTCGGACGACGACCTGCGCACGACGGCCACCACGGTGGTGCTGCTCCTCTGCCTGACCGTCCTGGTCGCGGTCGCGGGCGTCGCCACCACGGCGAGCCTCACCGTGGTCGAGCGCCGACGGGAGTTCGGGCTGCTGCGGGCCCTGGGCCTCGGCGGGGCGGCCGTGCGCCGTACGGTCACACTGGAGTGCGCCCTCCACGGCGTCCTGGGCGGCATCCTCGGTCTGGCGCTCGGAGTGCCGTACTCGTGGCTGGTGGTGCGGGTCGCCGATGTGAGCGCCCCGTTCACGGTGCCGGCGGGACAGCTCGCGGCGGTCCTCGCCGCCCTCGTCCTGGTGACCGCGGCGGCGGGCACGGTCCCCGCCCTGCGCGCCTCCCGCACCCCGCCGACGGTCGCCGTCGCCCAGGGCGACTGACCCGGGTCAGTAGGGGCCGACGCCGGCGTACCCGAGCAGAAGGATCAACGCGACGACACAGCCGAGCACCACGACCGTGGACACCCACGGGCGGCGCACCGCCGGCCCCCGGTACTCGGGCTCGGCGCGGAACGGCACCGGTCCGGGAGGGTTCTCCTTCCAGCGGGCGGCCAGCATCCGCGCGCGGGCCGAGGGCTCCTTGTGCGCGGCGCCGTCCGCCCACCGCAGATCGAACTCGCGCTCCTCGTCGTCCCGCTCGGACATCCCCGTGACCTTCTCTCGAACAACCGTGTCACCCTCAGGATCCCTCCCCACCCGCCCGGAGGGAAGCTTTCCGGCCAACGCCACCGCCCCCGCCCCTGGACGGACCAGGGACGGGGGCGGCGCGAGAACCGACGCGTCGGACGCGCGGGAGTCCGGTCACACGTCGAAGTACAGCTCGAACTCGTGCGGGTGCGGACGCAGCTGCAGCGGCGCGATCTCGTTCTGGCGCTTGTAGTCGATCCACGTCTCGATCAGGTCCGGCGTGAAGACGTCGCCCTGGAGGAGGAACTCGTGGTCGGCCTCGAGGCGGTCCAGCACGGCGCCGAGGGAGGTCGGGACCTGGGCCACGTTGGCGTGCTCCTCGGGAGCCAGCTCGTAGAGGTCCTTGTCGATCGGCTCGGCCGGCTCGATCTTGTTCTTGATGCCGTCCAGGCCGGCCAGCAGCAGCGCCGAGAAGGCCAGGTACGGGTTGCCGGAGGAGTCCGGGGCGCGGAACTCCACGCGCTTGGCCTTCGGGTTCGAGCCGGTGATCGGGATGCGCATCGCGGCGGAGCGGTTGCGCTGCGAGTACACCAGGTTGATCGGCGCCTCGAAGCCCGGCACCAGACGGTGGTACGAGTTCACGGTCGGGTTGGTGAAGGCCAGCAGCGACGGCGCGTGCTTGAGGATGCCGCCGATGTAGTAGCGGGCGGTGTCCGACAGGCCGGCGTAGCCCTGCTCGTCGTAGAAGAGCGGCTCGCCGCCCGCCCACAGCGACTGGTGGACGTGCATGCCCGAGCCGTTGTCACCGAAGATCGGCTTCGGCATGAAGGTCGCGGTCTTGCCGTTGCGCCAGGCGACGTTCTTCACGATGTACTTGAAGAGCTGCAGGTCGTCGGCGGCCGCGAGCAGCGTGTTGAACTTGTAGTTGATCTCCGCCTGGCCGGCGGTGCCCACCTCGTGGTGCTGGCGCTCGACCTGCAGGCCGGCCTTCTCCAGCTCCAGGGAGATCTCGGCGCGCAGGTCGGCGAAGTGGTCGACCGGCGGGACCGGGAAGTAGCCGCCCTTGTAGCGGACCTTGTAACCGCGGTTGTCCTCCAGCGCACCGGTGTTCCAGGCGCCCGCCTCGGAGTCGATGTGGTAGAAGGACTCGTTCTCCGAGGTCTTGAAGCGCACGCTGTCGAACACGTAGAACTCGGCCTCGGGGCCGAAGAACGCGGTGTCGGCGATGCCGGTGGAGGCGAGGTACGCCTCGGCCTTCTTCGCCACGTTGCGCGGGTCACGGGAGTACTGCTCGCCCGTGATCGGGTCGTGGATGAAGAAGTTGATGTTGACCGTCTTGTCACGGCGGAAGGGGTCGACCCGCGCGGTGGACAGGTCGGGCAGCAGCGCCATGTCGGACTCGTGGATGGCCTGGAAGCCGCGGATCGAGGAGCCGTCGAAGGCCAGCTCCTCGGCCGGGTCGAAGGCCGACGCCGGGATCGTGAAGTGCTGCATCACGCCCGGCAGGTCGCAGAAGCGGACGTCGATGAACTTGACGTCCTCGTCCGCGATGAACTTCTTGGCCTCGTCGGCGTTCTGGAACATCCAGCTCCTCCTACTCCCGACCGTCCCGCCGGGGTGGTAGATCGTTCGTGCGGCCAGTGCGGGGGGCACACGCTGCACTCGACCCTAGGGACGGGTCATTTCTCGGGCGTGACCCGTTTGTTTCGCACAAGTTAACCGGCGCCTCTTCCACGGTAGCTCCGGCGCACCCCGCCGTCTCCCGGTCATATCCGGCCGCAGTACCGTGGACGGGTGGACAACAGGCAAGCAATCGGATCATGGCTGTCCGGCCCGCGCGCGGCCATGGAGGAGGCCGGTGCCGACTTCGGTTACCGGGGCGAGCAGCTGGGGCTGCCGGAACAGGGACCGGGGTCGATCGCACGCCCCGGCCGCAGGATCGGCGCCCTCGCCGTGGACTGGGGCCTGTGCCTCCTGATCGCATACGGCCTGCTCACCGACGGCTACGACGCCCGCACCGGCAACTGGGCGCTGCTGGTGTTCCTGGTGCTGAGCGTGCTCACCGTCGGCACCGTCGGCTCCACGCCCGGCAAGCGCCTCTTCGGACTGCGCGTGGTCGCCCTCGACACCGGCCGGGTCCAGCCGCTGCGCGGCCTGCTGCGCTCGGTGCTGCTGTGCCTCGCGATCCCCGCGCTCGTCTGGGACCGCGACGGCCGCGGCCTGCACGACCGGCTGGCCCGCACGGTCGAGATCCGCTTCTGACCCGGCCCGCGCACGACCGCACACGACGAGGACGGGGCGCCGGAATCCACATTCCGGCGCCCCGTCCTCGTCGTGCCATGTCCCGCGGGACTCAGCGGCCCCGCTGACCGCCGCCCTTCGGCAGCTTCATGCCCTTCGGCATCGGCCCCTTCGGCAGCGGCATGTTGCTCATCAGGTCGCCCAGCGCGCGCAGCCGGTCGTTGGTCGCGGTGACCTGCGGGCCGGTGAGGACGCGCGGCAGCTTCAGCATGGTGGTGCGGAGCTTCTTCAGCTCCACCTGGCCCTCGCCGGTGCCCACGATCAGGTCGTGCACGGGCACGTCCGCGACGATGCGGTTCATCCGCTTCTTCTCGGCGGCCAGCAGGCTCTTCACCCGGTTCGGGTTGCCCTCGGCGACCAGCACGATGCCGGCCTTGCCGACCGCGCGGTGCACCACGTCCTGGTTGCGGTTCATCGCGACCGCCGGGGTCGTCGTCCAGCCTCGGCCGATGTTGTCGAGCACGGCCGCGGCGGCGCCCGGCTGTCCCTCCATCTGTCCGAAGGCCGCCCGTTCGGCACGGCGGCCGAACACGATCGCCGTCGCGAGGAAGGCGAGCAGGAAGCCCAGGAGGCCGAGATAGATGGGGTGCCCGATCAAGAAACCGATCGCGAGGAAGACACCGAAGGTGACGATTCCGACAGCCGCGAGTACAAGACCGATCTTCTTGTCGGCCCTGCGGGTCATCTTGTAGGTCAGGGCGATCTGCTTCAGTCGCCCGGGGTTCGCAGCGTCCGCTGCGGTTTCCTTCCTCGCCATGGCATGAAGTCTACGTGTCCCCCGGAGCGCGTTCGACGGCAGTGCCGCGGTCGGCCCGGACCGGCCGGACCGGCCTGGTTCAGGGGCGGGCGATCAGGCTCTGGTCGAGGACGCGCTGCGCCTCGACCCGGTCCTTGGCGCGGCGGCGGTCCTCCAGCACGGACGTCCAGGCGTTGCGCCGTGCGGTGCGCTGGCCGCCGCTCATCAGCAGCGACTCGACGGCGCGCAGAGCGGTGGTGAGGGACGGGATGGCGGTGGCGCGGACGGGCGCGGCCTGCATGGTGACGGTCTCCCTCGATGCCGGCGGGCAATGGTGGCGTGCGGTGATACCAGGGTCACTGCCTGGTGTTACCAGGGCGTGACCGACCGGTCAAACAGGCATGAAGCCTTCGCGCTGGGGCCCGAACGCCGACGCGGCCCCGGCCTGTGCCCTCAACTGGGAGGACGGCCGGGACCGCGTTCTCTCGGCCACTACCCGCCGGTAGGGCCTTGTGTGTGAATTCACAGCATGGCGGCGGCACATCGGGGCAGGCCCGCGGGCGTGCGGGCAGGCCCCTCGGGGCCGCGGGGGGAGGCCCGAGGGGCCCCGCCGCCGCCGTGCTCAGACCGCCTGGGAGGCGACGAAGGCGCCGCGCTTCTCGACCGCCATCCGGTACAGGCGGCCGGCGCGGTACGAGGAGCGGACCAGCGGCCCGGACATCACACCGGAGAAGCCGATCTGCTCGGCCTCCTCCTTCAGCTCCACGAACTCCTGCGGCTTCACCCAGCGCTCCACGGGGTGATGGCGCACGGAGGGACGCAGGTACTGGGTGATGGTGACCAGCTCGCAGCCCGCGTCGTGCAGCTGCTTCAGCGCCTCGCTGACCTCCTCGCGGGTCTCGCCCATGCCGAGGATCAGGTTGGACTTGGTGACCAGGCCGAAGTCACGGGCCTCGGTGATGACCTTCAGGGAGCGCTCGTAGCGGAAGCCGGGGCGGATCCGCTTGAAGATCCGGGGGACCGTCTCCACGTTGTGCGCGAACACCTCGGGGCGGGAGGAGAAGACCTCCGCGAGCTGCTCGGGGACGGCGTTGAAGTCCGGGGCCAGCAGCTCGACCTTGGTGCGGCCCTCGGCGCGGTCGGCGGTCTGCGCGTGGATCTGGCGCACGGTCTCCGCGTACAGCCAGGCGCCGCCGTCCTCCAGGTCGTCGCGGGCGACGCCGGTGATCGTGGCGTAGTTCAGGTCCATCGTGACGACCGACTCGCCGACGCGGCGCGGCTCGTCCCGGTCCAGGGCCTCGGGCTTGCCGGTGTCGATCTGGCAGAAGTCGCAGCGCCGGGTGCACTGGTCGCCGCCGATGAGGAAGGTCGCCTCGCGGTCCTCCCAGCACTCGTAGATGTTGGGGCAGCCGGCTTCCTGGCAGACGGTGTGCAGACCCTCGCTCTTGACCAGGTTCTGCATCTTGGAGTACTCGGGGCCCATTTTCGCCCGGGTCTTGATCCACTCGGGCTTGCGCTCGATGGGGGTCTGGCTGTTGCGGACCTCCAGGCGCAGCATCTTGCGTCCGTCGGGTGCGACTGCGGACACGACCGGCTCCTAGCGATTGATTCTTCGGCGTCGTCAAGCGTACGCCCGTGGATGTGAAAGCCCGGACGGCCCTCAGACGCCGGACGCGGTGACGGCCGCCGGGGCCTTCTCGACCACGCGCGGCCTCAGGTCGGCGTTCTCCAGCACGTCCTTCAGGTGGCGCTCCACGACGGGCAGCACCTCCTCGATCGTGACGTCGCGTCCCAGCTCGTTCGCCAGGGAGGCGACGCCCGCGTCCCGGATGCCGCACGGGATGATCCTGTCGAACCACTTGTTGTCGGGATTCACGTTCAGCGCGAAGCCGTGCATGGTGACGCCCTTGGCGACCCGGATGCCGATGGCGGCGATCTTGCGGTCCTCGCGGCGCTGGCCAGCGTTGGAGGGGGCGTACTCCGGGCCGTTGAGCCGGGGGTCGAACTCCTCGTCGTGCAGCCGCGGGTCGAAGTCCAGGGAGAGCCCTCCGAGGGAGGGGCGCCGCTCGACCGGGTCCCCCAGCACCCACACGCCGCTGCGGCCCTCGACCCGGGTGGTCTCCAGGCCGAACTCCGCGCAGGTGCGGATCAGGGCCTCCTCCAGGCGGCGGACGTGCGCGACCACGTCCACCGGGCGGGGCAGCTTCTGGATGGGATAGCCCACCAGCTGGCCGGGACCGTGCCAGGTGATCTTGCCGCCGCGGTCCACGTCGATGACGGGGGTGCCGTCGAGGGGCCGCTCGCTGTCCTCGGTGCGCCGCCCGGCGGTGTAGACGGGCGGGTGCTCCAGCAGGATCACGGTGTCGGGCACCTCGTCGGCGAACCGCGCGGCGTGCACCCGGCGCTGTTCGTCCCAGGCCACCTGGTAGTCCACCGCCTCGTCACCGAAGCCCATCCGGACGAACCGCAACTCACCCACGGCAAACGCCTCCCTCGAAGGTCGTCAGGCGCGAAACGCGCCCACGCCACTGTACGACCGTTCGACGGACCTCCGGCTGTCGGCCGTCGCCAGTGCTGTCCGCCCCCAGTCGTCAGCTTCGGACCAATCCTCACACGATCGGATGAATGCCGGTTGATCTCTGCGATCGGGTGCTCACTCTCCGCTACATTCGCGCCGACCGCGAGTCCATAAGGGCTGCTCACAGGCAATCCGACAGACGAACAGCCGGAAGGCAGGAGACCGCACCGCAGATGACGGAACGACCCGCGCAGCGCACCCCCAACCGACAGCTCGCCGCGCTCATCGCAGAAGCGGGGTTCTCCAACGCGGGACTCGCCCGTCGCGTGGACCAGCTCGGTCTCGAACACGGGCTCGACCTGAGATACGACAAGACCTCGGTCACCCGCTGGCTGCGCGGACAGCAGCCGCGCGGGACGACCCCGGCGCTCATCGCCGAGGTCTTCACCCGGCGCCTCGGTCGTCGGCTCACCGCCCAGGACCTCGGACTGGACGCCTGCGCGCCGGTCTACGCGGGGCTGGAGTTCGCGGCCACCCCCGAGGAGGCCGTCGACATCGTCAGCGGGCTGTGGCGCAAGGACTCCGGCAGCCACGCCGAGCTGCGGAAGATCGCGTTCACCTCGGCGGGTCTCGTGGTGCCCAGCCGGGACTGGCTCATCGGACGGCCCGACGAGAAGGTCGCCCGCGCCGAGCCGGTCCGGGTGCCCGCCCAGGGCCGCCCGCCGGTGCGGCCCGTGACGCCCGCCGAGATCGCCGCCCGTCGGCGCGGGGCGGCGGACCGCGCGCCCGGTTACCGGGTCACCGGCGGCGACATCGCCGCGCTGCGTTCCGTCGGCGAGCTGTTCCGCACCCTGGACGACGCCTACGGAGGCGGGCACGCCCGCCAGGCCCTCGTGCGCTACCTGGAGCACGAGCTGGAGCCGATGCTGCGGGGCACCTACGGCGAGCAGACGGGCCGCCGGCTGTTCGCCGCCGCGGCCGACCTGACCCGGCTGGCCGGCTGGACCTCGTACGACATCGCCGCGCACGGGCTCGCCCAGCGGTACTTCGTCCAGGCCCTGCGGCTGTCGCAGGCGGCAGGCGACCGGGCCTACGGGGCGTACGTGCTGGTCACCATGAGCCGCCAGGCCGTCTACCTCGGCCACGGGCGGGAGGCCGTGCAGCTCGCCCGGGTCGCCCAGCAGGGCATGGGAAGCTCGGCCCCGCCCGCCGTCCAGGCCCTGCTGCACGCCGCCGAGGCGCGCGGGCACGGGGTGCTCGGGGAGGTGCGGGCCTGCACGGCCGCGCTGGTCCGTGCGGAACGCGCGCTGGACGCGGCGCGGCCCGGGGACGAGGTGCCGCACTGGGCGCGGTTCTTCGACGAGGCCCAGCTGGCCGACGAGTTCGGGCACTGCCACCGGGATCTGCAGCAGTTCCGGGCGGCGGCTCAGCACGCGGAGCGGTCGCTGCAGTTGCGGGCGCCGGGGTATGCGCGCAGTCGGCTGTTCTGCCGGGTCGTCCTCGCCACCGCGCGGCTCGGGCTGGGGGAGCTGGACCAGGCGTGCCAGCTGGCGGCGGAGGCTGCCGCGCAGGCGGCGGAGATGCGGTCGGTGCGGGCGGTGGAGTACGTGCGGGACTTCGAGCGGCGGCTGGAGCCGTACCGGGACGCGGGACCGGTCCGTACGTACCGGGACAAGGTGGCGACCACGTTCGCGTGACGGGGTGTCGCGCACCTCGGCACTGACGAGGTGCCGGTAGCGCCCCTCAGGGGCGCGGGGAACGGCGCGCTCAGTCACGGACCGCCCGCGCCCGGCGCTGCGGAGGTGCCGCCCGAGTGGGGCGTGTGGAAGGCACCCGCCGAGGGTGTGTTCACCGTCGGCGGGCGCCGGTCTGTGGGGTCAGGCCGCTCGGGCTGTGGGGAGGGGGTCGGCCGTGTGCATCGGGCGGCCCACTCCCAGGTCGGTCAGGAGGGCCGTGACCGCCCGGTCGGCGGAGCGGAGGGCGCCCTGGACAGCGCCGCTGTCGCGGTGGTCGCCGCAGACGTACAGGCCGGCCAGGAGCCGCACCGGACGGCGCAGGTCGTGCGGGGGACGCATCGCGGGGACCGCGTCGGCGGTGTGCCGTACCGCCAGCGTCTCCCAGCGCGTCGTCGGCATCCCGTACAGCCGCGCCAGGTGCGCCCGCACGGCCGTGTCGGTGTCCGCCGTGGCCGGGCCGAGGACCGTGGAGGTCACCAGCGTGCGGCCGGCCGGTGCGCGGGACGGGTCGACCGCGCTGACGACCGCGGTGTGCGCCACCGGCCCGCCCCGGTCCGCGTCCAGCAGCAGGGAGGCGTCCGTGGCCGGCGATTCGTCGGTGGTGTGGTGCACCACCGTCACCGGGTGGAAGTCCGGCACCCGCAGCCCCGGCAGCAGCTCCGCCGCGTCCCGCGCGCCGGTCGCGACCAGCACGGCCGCGCACCGCAGCTCCCCGTGCTCCGCGGTGGTCACCGAGGTCGTCGAGACCGAGGTGACCCGTACTCCCGTGCGCACCGTGCCCGGCGGCAGCGACCGCGCCAGCAGCTGCGGCAGCGCCTCCGCCCCGCCCTCCGGCAGACACAGCCGCCCGCTCGCGAAGTCCCGCAGCGCGAGGTCCGCCGGCCTGCTGGAGGTGGTGAGCTCGGGGTCGCACAACAGGGCCGCGAGCAGCGGGCGCAGGAAGCCGTCGACGGTGCGGGCGGGCAGGCCCCGGCCGTGCAGCGCCTCGGCGGCGGTCGTCTCCGGGCGGGCCAGCAGCCGCTCCACCGACGTGCCCGCCAGCCGGTTCAGCGCGGCGCCCAGCCGCGCCTGGTCCAGCGCCGTGCCCAAGGGGGCGCCCACCCGGTGGCGGGGCAGGGACACCTGCCGTCCGGGCACCGCGGCCGGCCTGCGAGGCCCCGGCAGAGGGGCGCTCGCCAGGGCACGCACCGCGTGAAGTGCGCCCCTCGCGCTCCGTGCGCCACGTGCGCGCCGGTTGCCCGGCTGCACGCCGGCGCGATGATGTCGCCCGTCGCTGTGCAGCAGGACACCGGGCGCGAACGGCCGCAGCACCAGGTCCTCCAGCCCCGGGGTGACGTGCAGTTCGGCGCATGCCGTGGACAGCAGCCGGCCGAGTCTGTCGAGACGGAAGCCGTCGACCTTCTCGGTCGCCATGCGGCCCCCCACCTCATGGGCGGCCTCCAGGACCACGGTGGAGACTCCTGCGCTGGTCAGTCGACGTGCCGCGGAGAGTCCGGCCACACCGGCTCCCACGACGACGACGTCCGCCTGGTACGTGGGCTCTAGCACGTGCCCCTCCTCGAGGTTGCGCGGGCGCTGGAGACGTCATGCCCTCAACAGGCCCCAGGGATACCCGAGTTCGGCTCGAGGTTAGGTCCGTGCTCTGCCCCCGGGTCAGGCGCGCACGCACAGTGCACGGGCGCACGACGGTCGCATACGCGCCCCGACGGACAGGACGCGGTCGCAGAGGGGTCAGAAGAGGTCGCCCGCCGCTCCTGCCCGCCGCCCCCTACAGCGCCGCCCTGATCGCCCCCTCGATCCGCGGGAAGGCGAACCTGAACCCCGACTCCAGCAGCCGCGCCGGCAGCACCCGCGCGCTGCCCAGCACGTCCCCCGCCATCTCGCCGAGCACCGTCCGCAGCACCGGCGCGGGCACCGCGAACACGGCGGGCCGGCGCAGCACGCGCGCCATCGCGGCGGTGATCTCACGGTTCGTCAGCGGTTCGGGCGCCGTCAGGTTGAACGGCCCCGACAGCCCCTCGGTGTCCAGGAGATGCCGCAGCGCCGCCACCTCGTCGTGCAGCGCGATGTACGACCAGTACTGCCGCCCGTCCCCGAGCCGCCCGCCCAGACCGGCCCGGAACAGCGGGAACAGCCGCCCCCACGCGCCGCCCCCGGGCGCCACCACGAGCCCGGTGCGCGCGAACACCGTCCGCACGCCCGCCTCCCGGGCCGGCGCCGCGGCGGCCTCCCACGCCACGCAGACCTCCGGCAGGAACCCCTCGCCCGCGGGCGCGCTCTCGTCCACCGCACGGTCGCCGGTCTCGCCGTAGTAGCCGATCGCGCTGCCGTTCAGGAACACCCGCGGCCGGGCGTCCTCGGGCAGCCCGGCGACCGCCTCGGCGAGCGCGGTCGTGCCCCGCACCCGGCTGGAGCGGATCAGCTCCTTGTACGCGTCCGTCCAGCGCCGGTCGCCGACTCCGGCGCCCGCCAGGTTCACCACCGCGTCGCACCCGGCGAGCCCTGCCGCGTCCACCGTCCCGCGGGCGGGGTCCCAGCGGACCTCGTCCGCCGACCGGGGCTCCCGGCGCACCAGCCGCAGCACCGTGTGCCCGTCCGCCGCCAGTGACCGCACCAGGGCGGAGCCGATCAGTCCGGACGCCCCGGCCACCGCGATCCGCGCATGTTCCATGGCGTCCATCCTGCCCGGGTCACGGCGATATTCACGGTGAGGAGCGCACCTGGAGTCCTAGAGTGACGCGTATGCCGGAACCCCTCATACGTCCCGCCCGCCCCGACGACGAGGCCGCCCTGGCCCGCCTGGACCGCGAGACCTGGTCGCCGCTGCACGAGGTCCGGCCCGAGCCGCCCGGACCCGACGAACCCTTCTTCCACCCGACCTGCGGCCCGGACGCCCATCTCGTCGCCGAGCACGACGGACGGGTCATGGGCTACGTCCGCCTCGGCCACCCCACCGGAATGCCGACCAACGCGCACGTCCTGCAGATCCGCGGCCTCGCCGTCGCCGAGGAGGCACGCGGCAAGGGAACCGGCCGCGCTCTGGTGCGGGCCGCCGTCGAGGAGGCCCGCCGCCGGGGAGCCCGCCGTATCACCCTGCGCGTCCTCGGCCCCAACACCGTCGCCCGCACGCTCTACGCGTCCGAGGGCTTCGTCGTGGAGGGCGTGCTGCCGGGCGAGTTCCACCTGGACGGCCGCTACGTCGACGACGTCCTGATGGGCCGGAGCCTCCTGTGACGGCGGCCCGCCCCTAAGAGATCACCGGCTCTCCCGTGTCCACCGGCGTGGTCGCCGTCGCCGCCCGCGCGGCCTCGTCGGCCACCTCGTCCGCCGTCAGCACGTACCCCGTCTCCGCGTCCGACGTGGAGCGCGCGAACACCACGCCGTACACCCGCCCTTCGGTGGTCAGCAGCGGTCCGCCCGAGTTGCCCGGGCGGACCGTGGAGCGGATCGAGTAGATCTCCCGGGTGACCGGCGCGTCGTTGTAGATGTTCTGCCCGAGCGCCTGCACCCGCGCCGCGACCGTCGCCGCCTGCAGGTTCAAGTCGCCGTCCTGCGGATAGCCCGCCACCACCGCCGCAGCGCCCCGCTCCGCGTCGTCGTCGAAGGCCAGCACCGGCGCCGTCAGATCCGGCACGTACAGCACGGCCACGTCGGTCTGCGCGTCGAACAGCACCACCCGCGCCTCGTACGCCTGCCCGACGCCGCCCACCCGCACGGTCGGCTCGTCGATGCCCGCCACCACGTGCGCGTTGGTCATCACGTGCTCCCGCGCGTACACGAAGCCGCTGCCCTCGCGGCCCTGCGTGCCCGCCACACCCTCGACCTTCACCGTGCCGCGCTGCGCGGCACGGGTGGCGGCCGCCGTCACGTTGTCCCCGGTCGGCGCGGCGACATCGGCGGTCGACTCGTTCTCGAACGGGTTGAACACCTGCGGGAATCCCGCCTCGGTCAGCGCCGACGTCGCCCGCGAGAACCAGGCCGGCGTGGTGTCCGGCATGGCGTCCTGCACCGCGCCCAGCAGCCGTGAGTCCCGGATCGCCGACGTCACCAGCGGCGACGAGGACGCGCCCAGCACGCTCGCCGCCACCCACGCCACGATCAGCACCGCCACCGCGTTCGCCGCGGCCCCGCCGACCCCGTCCGCCACCCGCAGCGGGCCCCGGTCCAGCTCCCGGCGCAGCCGCAGCCCCAGCCGCCCCGCCAGCTCGTGCCCCACGACGGCCGGCAGCAGCACCGTGAACACCGCGGTCACCGTCGCCCGCGTGGTCCCCGGCGTCACCAGGTCCATCACCCACGGCAGGATCCACACGCCGACGACCGCGCCGCCCACGAAACCGGCCAGGGACACACAGCCGGCGACCAGTCCGCGCCGGTAACCGGACGCCGCATAGGCCAGGACGACCAGCATCAGCAGGATGTCGAGCAGATCCACGCACGCCGCCTTTCTCTTCGGACCACGACCCTCAGTACGGGGCCCGGGGGCCACGTGATCAGCCACACGCCCGCCGGACGCGGGAAAGCAGCCCGCGAGGCGCGCGTGCACTGGGGGAAACGTCATGCACCCGGACGATGGTTCCACCGGCCGTCCACCGACTGGCGGAGCAGACGTCGCGTCCCGCTGTGGCCCGCCCCACAGTGGGACCATGCGTGTCCCCAGGAGACCGCGCGGCGCGCGGAAGCCCCGCCCGGCCCGGATACCCGGCCGGCCCGGCTCCACGCGGCTGCCGAGAACGGTCACCGTGCCCCTCGGCTTCGTGCCGGGCGCGGCCGCGGCCGTCGCGCTGGTGCTGAGCGCCTACGGCGTCGAACGGGCCGCCGAGTCCTCCGACGCCCAGGCCGCCGCCCGCCCCGCACCCGCCTTCCACGCCCCCCGGCCGGACATCGTGCCGCGCGCGGCATGGCTCGGCGACGCGGCCCGCGACCAGCCCCCGCCGCGCTACGACGACCAGGTCGTCGCCGTGTTCATCCACCACACCGACTCGCCGGGCGGGTACGACTGCGCCGACGCCCCCGGCATCATCCGGGCGCTGTACGAGGGGCAGACCCAGGGCCGCGACTGGGACGACCTCGGCTACAACTTCGTCGTCGACCGCTGCGGCACCGTCTACGAGGGCCGCGCCGGCGGCGCCGACCGGCCCGTCACCGGCGCCCACACCCAGGGCTTCAACCACCGCACCGCCGGCATCGCCGCCCTCGGCACCTTCACCGAGGGCGTGGAGGTGCCGGACGAGATGCTGCGCTCGATCGCCGCCGTGACCGCCTGGAAGCTCGGCCCCTCCGGCACCGACCCGCGCTCCGAGGTGCGGCTGGTCTCCAGCAACGGCGGCAGCCGCTACGCGGCCGGCGCCACCGCCACCCTGCCCGCCGTCGCGGGGCACAGCGACGGCTACATGACCGACTGCCCGGGCGCCGCCCTGCACGCGCGGCTCCCGGAGATCAGGGACCTCGCGGCCCGCCTCCAGGGCCGCGACGCCGGAACCGGCCCCGGCCGGGACACCGGCACCGACACACAGCGCGTCACTGTCGAAGACGACGCACGGAACGAAGAGCTGAGCCCATGAGAGACACCCCTGCCCGAAGTACCACCTGGGCGGACGCCCTGCGACGCCCCTGGACCGCCCTGTGCGCCGCGGCGGCCGTCGTCCTCGGCCCCGCCGCCTCCACGGCCTCCGCCCTCATGCAGGCCAACGCGGCCCCCCTGCGGCAGGCGCAGAGCCCGCACCGGCGCCTGTGACCGGCGCCCGGCGCCCGCGCCCCGCGGCTCAGTCCCCGCGGAACCTCTGCCACAGCCGCGGATAGCGCGCGGCGAGCCGCGCCTCGTTCTCGAAGTCGAGCGGTGTGCCCTCCGGCTCCGCGGGTGCCGGAGGGAGGCCGAGGTCGGGCATCACCAGTCCGGTGAGCTGCTCGTACGCCTCGTCGGCCGCGTAGCCCAGGTCCTCCCCGTCGCCGTCGATCTCCTCGTCGAAGTCGTCGAGCAGCTCGGCGAGCGCGTCCGGGTCGTGCAGCGCGCCCTCGAACACCTCACGGCCCTGGCCGATGAGCCAGCACCGGAAGAAGTCGAAGGCGTCGTCGCTGGCCCCGTCCAGCAGCACCCACGCGGCCCCCCACAGGTCCCAGCGGTACGCGCGCTGGTAGCGCGCCTCGAAGTGACGGGCGAAGTCCAGCACGGCCTCGGGGTCCAGCAGCACGAGCCGCTCCACGAGCAGATCGGCCTGCTCCTCGGGATCCCCTTCGGCATCCTCCCGAGCCCCGTCCACCAACGCCCAGAACTCCGTCTCGTCCATCACGGAACAAGCATCGACCCAAGGACCCCCAAGGGGCGCGGGGAACTGCGCAAAAGGGGGGTCTGGGGGCGCAGCCCCCAGGGAAGGGAAGGGGCGGCGGGGGCGGAAAACCCGGACGCACCCCACACCCCCTCACCTCCGGTACAACCGCACCAGCCGCTCCGCCTCGGCGGCGAACCACTCCCGCAACGACAGCGGCTCCAGCACCTCCACCTCCGCCCCCAGCGAAGCCAGCTG
Source organism: Streptomyces werraensis (assembly GCA_014656175.1). GTDB lineage: Bacteria > Actinomycetota > Actinomycetes > Streptomycetales > Streptomycetaceae > Streptomyces > Streptomyces werraensis. The sequence continues at coordinate 269,172 of BNBX01000001.1, read as the reverse complement.
CGTCCGGGCCACCTCCTCGGACTCCACCGGCAGCGTCACGGTGACCCACTCCCCGTCACGGGGTTCGGCCACCCCCTCCAGCACCTCCCGCACCGCCCCCGCGTCCACCGCGTACGGCAGTCTCCGCACCCCCTCCGCCGACAGCCGCACCACCACCTCCGCGCGCAGGATCGACCGCGCGAACTGCTCCGCCCGCTCCTCCCAGAACGCCGGCAGATCGAAGTCCTCCGCCCGCTCGAACCGCTCCTCGCGCGGCTCCACCGCCGTGAACCGGTCGATCCGGTACACCCGGAAGGAGTCCCGCCCCGTGACCCGCGCGCACAGGTACCAGACGCCCGCCTTCAGCACGAGCCCGTACGGCTCCAGCTCCCGCTCCACCTCGTGCCGCCGCTCCCCGGACCCGCGCCGGTAGCGTGCGGTGATCCGCCGGTCGTCCCAGACCGCGTCCGCCACGGCCGGCAGCAGCTCCGGCGTCTCGGGCTCCCGGAACCAGTTCGGCGCGTCCAGGTGGAACCGCTGCGCCGCCGTCCGCGAGGCGTCCCGCAGCGACGGCAGCAGCGCCGCGGACACCTTCAGCCGGGCCGCCGAGGCAGCGTCCTCCAGGCCCATCTCGCGCAGCGCGCCCGGCACCCCGGAGAGGAACAGCGCCTCCGCCTCGCTGCGGGCCAGCCCCGTCAGCCGGGTCCGGTACCCGCCGACCAGCCGGTAGCCGCCGATCCGCCCCCGGTCCGCGTACACCGGCACGCCCGCCTCCGACAGCGCCTGCGCGTCACGGGTGACCGTACGCTCCGACACCTCCAGCTCCCGGGCCAGTTCGGCGGCGGTCATGGAGGGCCGGGACTGCAGCAGCAGCACCATCTTGATCAACCGGGCAGCACGCATGCGCCCATCATGCAAGAGGCCCCCGTCGCCACGCGCACACGCGTGACGACGGGGGCCTCCCCGCAACTCGGGCCCTACAGCCCGTACTTCTCCCGGGCCTCCTTCACCGCGGTGGCCTTCACCTCGCCGCGGCGGGCGAGCTGGGCCAGGGCGGCGACGACGATGGACTCGGCGTCCACGCCGAAGTGGCGGCGGGCCGCCTCACGGGTGTCCGACAGACCGAAGCCGTCGGCGCCCAGCGAGGTGTAGTCCTGCTCGACCCACTGCGCGATCTGGTCCGGGACCTGGCGCATGTAGTCGGACACCGCCAGCACCGGGCCCTCGGCGCCCTGGAGCGCCTGCCGTACGTACGGCGTCCGGTCCTCGCCGCGCAGCAGGGCCTCGTCGGCCTCCATCGCGTCGCGCCGCAGCTCGGTCCACGAGGTGGCGGACCACACGTCGGCGGACACACCCCACTCCTCGGCGAGCAGCCGCTGCGCCTTCAGCGCCCAGTGGATCGCCGTGCCGGAGCCCAGCAGCTGGATGCGCGGGGCGTTGGCGGCGGGGGACAGGCCCGCGGACTCCGCCGTGTTGAAGCGGTACAGACCCTTGACGATGCCCTCGTCGACGCCCGCCGTCTGCGGCTTCGCGGGCTGCGGCAGCGGCTCGTTGTAGACCGTCAGGTAGTAGAAGACGTTCTGGTCCTCGTCCGGCTTCGCCTCGCCGAACATCCGGCGCAGACCCTCCTTGACGATGACCGCGATCTCGTACGCGAACGCCGGGTCGTACGTCAGGGCGGCCGGGTTGGTCGCCGCGATGACGGGGGAGTGGCCGTCGGCGTGCTGGAGGCCCTCACCGGTCAGCGTGGTGCGGCCCGCGGTGGCGCCGACCAGGAAGCCGCGGCCCAGCTGGTCGCCGAGCTGCCACATCTGGTCGCCGGTGCGCTGCCAGCCGAACATCGAGTAGTAGATGTAGAACGGGATCATCGTCTCGCCGTGCGTCGAGTACGACGTCGACGCGGCGATGAATTCGGCCATGGCACCGGCCTCGGTGATCCCCTCGTTGAAGATCTGGCCGTTCTTGGCTTCCTTGTAGTACATCAGCTGGTCGCGGTCGACCGGCTCGTACGTCTGGCCCATCGGCGAGTAGATGCCGAGGGACGGGAAGAGGCTCTCCATGCCGAAGGTGCGCGCCTCGTCGGGGACGATCGGCACCCAGCGCCGGCCGGTCTCCTTGTCGCGGACGAGGTCCTTGACCAGGCGGACGAACGCCATCGTGGTGGCCACGTTCTGCGAGCCGGAGCCCTTGTCGAAGGCGGTGAACGCCTTGTCCGCGGGCTGCGGCAGCGGCGCCACCGGGTGCACGCGGCGGGCCGGGGCGGGGCCGCCGAGGGCGGCGCGGCGCTCCTGGAGGTAGCGGACCTCGGGAGAGTCGGCGCCCGGGTGCGCGTAAGGCACCACGCCGTCGACGAATGCCGAGTCCGGGATCGGCAGCTCCAGGCGGTCGCGCATCGCCTTGAACTCGTCCACCGTCAGCTTCTTCATCTGGTGGTTGGCGTTCTTCGAGGCGAAGCCCTCACCGAGGGTGTGGCCCTTGACGGTCTGCGCCAGGATCACGGTCGGCGCGCCCTTGTGGGACAGCGCGGCCTTGTAGGCGGCGTAGACCTTGCGGGACTCGTGGCCGCCGCGCGAGAGGTGGAAGCACTCGAGGATCTTGTCGTCGCTCAGCAGCTTCGCCATCTCGACGAGCGCCGGGTCCTTGCCGAAGAAGTCCTCGCGGATGTAGGCGGCGTCGCGCGTCTGGTACGTCTGCACCTGCGCGTCGGGCACCTCGCGGAGGCGGCGTACGAGGGCGCCGGTGGTGTCGAGCTGGAACAGCTCGTCCCACGCCGTGCCCCACAGGGTCTTGATGACGTTCCAGCCGGCGCCGCGGAACTGGGCCTCCAGCTCCTGCACGATCTTGAAGTTGGCGCGGACCGGGCCGTCGAGGCGCTGCAGGTTGCAGTTGACCACGAAGGTCAGGTTGTCGAGCTGCTCGCGGGCGGCCAGGGTGAGCGCGGTCGTCGACTCGGGCTCGTCCATCTCACCGTCGCCGAGGAACGCCCACACGTGGGAGTCGGAGACGTCCTTGATCCCGCGGTTGGTCAGGTAGCGGTTGAAGCGCGCCTGGTAGATCGCGGAGATCGGGCCGAGGCCCATCGACACCGTGGGGAACTCCCACAGCCAGGGCAGACGCCGCGGGTGCGGGTAGGACGGCAGGCCGTTGCCGCCCGCCTCACGGCGGAAGTTGTCGAGCTGCTCCTCGCTGATCCGGCCGTCGAGGAACGCGCGGGCGTAGATGCCGGGGGAGGCGTGGCCCTGGATGTAGAGCTGGTCGCCGGAGCCGTCCCCCTCCTTGCCGCGGAAGAAGTGGTTGAAGCCGGTCTCGTAGAGCCACGCGGCCGAGGCGAAGGTGGCGATGTGGCCGCCCACGCCGTACTTGCTGCCGCGCGTCACCATCGCCGCCGCGTTCCACCGGTTCCAGGCGGTGATGCGCTGCTCCATCGCCTCGTCGCCGTCCACGGCGGGCTCGGCCGCGGTGGGGATGGTGTTGACGTAGTCGGTCTCGAGCAGCTTGGGCAGCGCGACGCCGGCGCCCTCGGCACGCTCCAGCGTGCGCCGCATCAGGTACGCGGCACGGTGCGGCCCGGCCGCCGCGGTCACGGCGTCCAGGGAGGCCTGCCACTCGGCGGTCTCCTCGGGGTCGCGGTCCGGGAGCTGGTCGAGCTCGCTCGGCTGGATGGCGTTGGGGTCGGTCATGTCGCCGCCTTCCTCAGTCGAAGGGGGTGCCCTCAGAAGGGTTCGGGGGTGCCCTTGGTCTTTGGCAGGACAGGGCTGTGGACTTCGGTGGAAGTCCGCAGGCGACAATAACTCCGTGATCGATGATCGATCAAAGGGTTGAGGGGCAAAATCCCTTGATCCGGAGAAAGTCGGCACGGGGTGCCTCCGGCGGTGGCACGCGGTGACGGTGTTTTCGCGCGTTCGCGCAGGTGAGGGGGGCTGCGCGCCGACGAGCGCCACCGGGCCGCGTGGGGGCTGACCGCGGGGGTCCGGGGGCGGAGCCCCCGGGACGGGACGGGAAGGGGCGGCGGGGGCGAACTCCCTCAGGCCCGCGGCGCACACCCCAGCACATGCGACTTGACCAGTTCCGCGATACGCGGATCCCGGCGGCGGAAGGCCGCGACCAGCTCCTCGTGCTCCTCCGCGTACGACTGCTGCACGGTCCCCAGCCACCGTATCGACAGCGCCGTGAACACCTCGATCCCCAGCCCCTCCCACGTGTGCAGCAGCACCGAGTTCCCCGCCGCCCGCACCAGCTCCCGGTGGAACCCCACCGTGTGCCGCACCTGCCCGGTCCCGTCCGACAGCCGGTCCGCCTCGTAGAGCGCGGCGACATGCGGCTCGAGCGCCGAGCAGTCCTCCGCCAGCCGCGCCGCCGCCAGCTCCGCGGCGATCGCCTCGAGACCGGCCCGGACCGGGTAGCTCTCCTCCAGGTCCGCGGCCGTCAGGTTCCGCACCCGCACGCCCTTGTTCGGCGCCGACTCGATCAGCCGCAGCGACTCCAGCTCGCGCAGCGCCTCCCGCACGGGTGTCTGGCTGACCTCCAGCTCGGTCGCGATGCGCCGCTCCACGATCCGCTCGCCCGGCTTCCAGCGCCCGCTGATGATCCCTTCCAGGATGTGCTCGCGGATCTGTTCGCGCAGCGAGTGGACGACGGGCGCGGTCATGACGGGCTCCTTAGCGGGGCCCGCGGGCCCCCGGGGGGCTTTGACGAATAGACAATACGGCCGGGAGCCTGCCCGGGTAGGGCGCGCGGGGGCGCTTTCGCCCAGGTGAGACGAGCCTTACACGCCCCATGTGACGGTGCCCCCGTCCGGAAGCCGCGAGGGCTTCCGGACGGGGGCACCGAGGGACCTGATCAGCGGCCCGTGGTCACCGCCCGGTTCACAGACCGAGCTCGACCTCGAACTCGCCCGCCTCCAGGATCGCCTTGACCGCCGTCAGGTAACGGGCCGCGTCGGCGCCGTCCACCAGACGGTGGTCGTAGGAGAGGGTCAGGTACGTCATGTCGCGGATGCCGATGACGGGACCGTCCTCGGTCTCCACGACGGCCGGACGCTTGACCGTGGCGCCGATGCCGAGGATCGCGACCTGGCCCGGCGGCACGATGATCGTGTCGAAGAGCGCACCGCGCGACCCCGTGTTGGAGATGGTGAAGGTCGCGCCGGACAGCTCGTCCGGGGTGATCTTGTTCCCGCGGACCTTGCCCGCCAGCTCCGCCGTGGCCTTGGCGATACCGGCGATGTTGAGGTCGCCGGCGTTCTTGATGACCGGGGTCATCAGGCCCTTCTCGGAGTCCACCGCGATACCGATGTTCTCGGTGTCGAAGTAGGTGATGGTCCCCTCGGCCTCGTTGATCCGGGCGTTGATCGGCGCGTGGGCCTTCAGCGCCTGGGCCGCGGCCTTGACGAAGAACGGCATCGGGGAGAGCTTGACGCCCTCGCGTGCCGCGAACGCGTCCTTGGCGCGGGCGCGCAGCTTCATCAGACGGGTGACGTCGACCTCGACGACCGAGGACAGCTGGGCCTGCTCGTGCAGGGCCTTGACCATGTTGTCGCCGATGACCTTGCGGATCCGCGGCATCTTCACGGTCTGGCCGCGCAGCGGGGACGCCTCCAGGGCGGGGGCCTTCTTCGCGGCGGGCGCGGCGGCGGCGGGGGCCGGGGCCGGAGCCGCGGCCTTCGCGGCCTCGGCGGCGGCGAGCACGTCCTGCTTGCGGATACGGCCGCCGACGCCGGTGCCCTTGACGGTGGACAGGTCGACGCCGTTCTCGGCGGCGAGCTTGCGCACCAGCGGGGTCACGTAGGCGCCGTCGTCCGTGGCCTGGGCGGCGGCCGGAGCCGGAGCAGCGGGGGCCTGCGGGGCCGGGGCGGCCGGAGCCGGAGCGGGCGCCGGGGCGGCCGGCTGGGGGGCCGGAGCCGGGGCGGCCTGCTGCGGAGCCGGGGCGGCCGGAGCCTGGGCGGCCGGGGCCGGGGTGGGCTCCGGGGCCGGGGCGGGCTCGGGCTGCGCCGGGGCGGCCGGGGCCTCCTGGGCGGGGGCGGCGGCCGGAGCGGCGCCGGCCTCACCGATGACGGCGAGCTTCGCGCCGACCTCGGCGGTCTCGTCCTCGCCGACCACGATCTCCAGCAGGGTGCCGGACGCGGGGGCGGGGATCTCGGTGTCGACCTTGTCGGTGGACACCTCGAGCAGCGGCTCGTCGGCCTCGACGGTGTCGCCCACCGACTTCAGCCAGCGGGTGACGGTGCCCTCGGTGACGGACTCGCCGAGCGCCGGCAGGACGACATCGGTGCCCTGCGCCGAACCGCCGCCGGCCGAGGCCTCGGCGGTGGGGGCGGGGGCCGGGGCGGCCTGCTCGGTGGACGGCTGGGCCTGCGGCTCCGGCGCGGGGGCCGGCGGGGCGGCCTGCTCGGCGGCCGGGGCCTCGGTGGCCGCGGGGGCGCCGCTGCCGTCGTCGATCAGGGCCAGCTCGGCGCCGACCTCGACCGTCTCGTCCTCGGCGACCTTGATGGAGGACAGCACGCCGGAGGCAGGGGCCGGGATCTCGGTGTCGACCTTGTCGGTCGACACCTCGAGCAGCGGCTCGTCGGCCTCGACGCGCTCGCCCTCGGCCTTCAGCCAGCGGGTGACAGTGCCCTCGGTGACGCTCTCGCCGAGCGCCGGAAGGGTTACGGAAACCGCCATGGTTTCGGTTGCTCCTTAGAAGTGCGGAAGTCTGTGTCGTCGCGCCCGGTGACCGATGGCTCAGTCGTGGGAGTGGAGGGGCTTGCCGGCCAGGGCCAGGTGGGCCTCGCCGAGCGCCTCGTTCTGCGTCGGGTGGGCGTGGACGAGCTGGGCCACCTCGGCCGGCAGCGCCTCCCAGTTGTAGATCAGCTGGGCCTCGCCGACCTGCTCGCCCATACGGTCGCCGACCATGTGGACGCCGACCACCGCACCGTCCTTGACCTGGACGAGCTTGATCTCGCCCGCGGTCTTGAGGATCTTGCTCCTGCCGTTGCCCGCGAGGTTGTACTTCAGAGCGACGACCTTGTCCGCGCCGTAGATCTCCTTGGCCTTGGCCTCGGTGATGCCGACGGAGGCGACCTCGGGGTGGCAGTACGTCACCCGCGGGACGCCGTCGTAGTCGATCGGGACGGTCTTCAGACCGGCCAGACGCTCCGCGACCAGGATGCCCTCGGCGAAGCCGACGTGCGCGAGCTGGAGCGTCGGGACGAGGTCACCGACGGCCGAGATCGTCGGGACGTTGGTGCGCATGTACTCGTCGACCAGGACGTAGCCGCGGTCCATGGCGACCCCGGCCTCCTCGTAGCCCAGGCCCTGCGAGACCGGGCCGCGGCCGACGGCGACGAGCAGGACCTCGGCCTCGAACGTCTTGCCGTCCGCCAGGGTGACCTTGACGCCGTCCTGGGTGTACTCGGCCTTCTCGAAGAAGGTGCCCAGGTTGAACTTGATGCCGCGCTTGCGGAACGCGCGCTCGAGCAGCTTGGAGCTGTTCTCGTCCTCGACCGGGACGAGGTGCTTCATGCCCTCGATGATGGTGACGTCGGTGCCGAACGACTTCCACGCGGACGCGAACTCGACCCCGATGACGCCGCCGCCCAGGACGATCGCGGACTTGGGCACGCGGTCCAGGACCAGGGCGTGGTCGGAGGAGATGATCCGGTCGCCGTCGATCTGCAGACCCGGCAGCGACTTCGGCACGGAGCCGGTCGCCAGCAGGACGTGGCGGCCCTGGACACGCTGGCCGTTCACGTCGACGGAGGTGGGGGAGGACAGCCGGCCCTCGCCCTCGATGTAGGTGATCTTGCGGGAGGCGATCAGCCCCTGCAGACCCTTGTACAGGCCGGCGATCACGTCGTCCTTGTACTTGTGGACGGCCGCGATGTCGATGCCCTCGAAGGTGGCCTTCACACCGAACTGCTCGCTCTCGCGGGCCTGGTCGGCGATCTCACCCGCGTGCAGCAGGGCCTTGGTGGGGATGCATCCGTTGTGCAGGCAGGTACCGCCGACCTTGCCCTTCTCGATCAGGGCGACGTCCAGGCCCAGCTGAGCCCCGCGCAGGGCCGCGGCGTACCCACCGCTGCCACCGCCGAGGATCACTAGGTCGAAAACGGTGCTGGCGTCGTTCGCCACGTCACGTCCTCCATGCATGTGCGCCACGCCGGTCTCCAGTGACCGGTCGGCGGCTGGTGTCCGGCCGCTCTATGTTCTCGGCCCTTGTGTGGGGCCCTGTCCTGCCGAGCCCTATCCTCGCACTTGTCGGGGCCGTACGAGACGCCGGGCCGTGGTGTGAGACGTCCCACTCCCGGGTGACGGGGCCCCGTCGCACCCGCGTACGAGGCCCGTCACCCGAGGACGTGTCAGCTCAGCTCGCCCGCGGCGGCCCGCTCCGCGAGCCGCACCAGGGTGCGCACCGCGGATCCGGTGCCGCCCTTGGGGGTGTAGCCGAAGGGACCGCCCTCGTTGAAGGCCGGGCCCGCGATGTCGAGGTGGGCCCAGGTGATGCCCTCGCCGACGAACTCACGCAGGAACAGGCCGGCGACCAGGCCGCCGCCCATCCGCTCGCCCATGTTGGCGATGTCGGCCGTCGACGACTCCATGCCCTTGCGCAGGTGCTCCGGCAGCGGCATCGGCCAGGCCGGCTCGCCCGCCTCCTCGGCGGCCTCCTGCACCACGGCGCGGAAGTCGTCGTCGTTGGCCATGATGCCGAAGGTCCGGCTGCCCAGCGCCAGCACCATCGCGCCGGTCAGCGTCGCCACGTCCACGATCGCGTCCGGCTTCTCCTGCGACGCGGCCCACAGCGCGTCCGCCAGGACCAGCCGGCCCTCGGCGTCGGTGTTGAGCACCTCGACGGTCTTGCCGCTGTACATGCGCAGCACGTCGCCCGGGCGGGTCGCCGAGCCGGAGGGCATGTTCTCCGCCAGCGCCAGCCAGCCGGTGACGTTGGCCTCCAGGCCGAGACGCGCGGCGGCGACGACCGCGGCGAACACGGCGGCGGCGCCGCTCATGTCGCACTTCATCGTCTCGTTGTGGCCGGCCGGCTTCAGCGAGATGCCGCCCGAGTCGTAGGTGATGCCCTTGCCGACCAGCGCGAGGTGCTTCTTCGCCTTGGACGAGGTGTACGACAGCTTCACCAGGCGCGGACCGGACGCCGAGCCGGCGCCGACGCCGAGGATGCCGCCGTAGCCGCCCTTGACGAGGGCCTTCTCGTCGAGCACCTGCACCTTGATGCCGTGCTCCTTCGCCGCCGCCTGCGCGATTGCCGCGAACGCCTCGGGGTTGAGGTCGTTCGGCGGGGTGTTGATCAGGTCGCGGGCCCGGTTGAGCTCCTCGGACACGGCGACGGCGCGCTCGACGGCCGCCTTGTACGCCTTGTCGCGGGGCTTGCCGCCGAGCAGCGCGGCCTCGGCGAGCGGGGCCTTGCCGTTCTTGCCGTTCTTCGCGTCGCCCTTGTCCTTGTAGGCGTCGAAGGAGTACGCGCCGAGCAGCACGCCCTCGGCGACCGCGCCGGCGTCGGCGGCGTCCGCCAGGGGCAGCGCGAACGCGGCCTTCTTCGTGCCGGTGAGGGCGCGGGCGGCGGCGCCGGCCGCCTTGCGCAGCGCCTCGGCGTCGTAGCCGGAGTTCTCCCGGGGCTGGGCGCCCAGGCCCACCGCCACGACGAGCGGGGCCTTGAAACCGGCCGGCGCGGGGAGCTTGGTCACCTCGCCCTCGGCACCGGACGCGCCGAGGGTCTCCAGGACACCGGCCAGGTTGCCGTCGTACGCCTGGTCCACGGCCTCGGCGCCCGGAGCGACGACGGGTCCTCCGGGCTTGGACGCGGAGCTCTTGGCGACACCGATCACGATCGCGTCGGCGCGCAGGCCGGCGACCGCGGCGGTGCTGAGAGTCAGAGCAGTCACGGTGGTGAATTCTCGCTTCCGATGTGAAGTTTCAGTGGCCGAAGGGTGTGGGTCGACCGGGCCCGGCAGCCGACCCTAATCGTGACGTCCGGGTGCGCTCCCGGCGGGGGCGCCCCCGGTGCGGCGAAACACTCGGCCCCGAGCCTACGCGCGTGTGCGCACGCACTCATGGCCGGTGCGCGCACGTCCCGGCGCGGCGGGTGCCCCGCGACGGCCCGGGGATGCCCGCGCGATCATGGGGGTGCCGTCGTGCCGCAGGGGTGCGGCGGCCGTGAGGTGGGGAGCGTCCGGTGAGAAGAGCGTGCGTGGCTGTCGTCCTGCTGGCCCTGGTGCTGACGGGGTGTTCCGGCGGTTCCGGCGGCACGGACGCGAGGCCGTCGGGAGAAACGTCGGGGGAGTGGTGGCGGCCGCGGCCCGGCCTGGACTGGCAGTGGCAGCTCACCGGCCGCCTGGACACCTCCGTCGACGTCCCCGTGTACGACATCGACGGCTTCCACCACTCGAAGGAGACCGTCGACGCGCTGCACCGTGACGGCCGCAAGGTCGTCTGCTACCTGTCCACCGGGGCCTGGGAGGACTTCCGCCCGGACGCCGGCGACTTCCCCGAGTCCGTGATCGGCAGGGGCAACGGCTGGGAGGGCGAGCGCTGGCTCGACATCCGCCGCACCGACGTCCTGGAGCCGCTGATGGCCGAACGCCTCGACATGTGCCGGGACAAGGGCTTCGACGCGGTGGAGCCGGACAACATGGACGGCTACCGCAACCGCACCGGCTTCCCGCTCACCGCCGCCGACCAGCTCCGCTACAACCGGCTGATCGCCCGGCTCGCGCACGAGCGCGGCATGGCCGTCGGCCTGAAGAACGACCTGGACCAGATCCCGGAGCTGGTCGGCGACTTCGACTTCGCCGTCAACGAGCAGTGCGCCCAGTACGGCGAGTGCGAGCGGCTCACCCCCTTCGTGGAGGCGGGCAAGGCCGTCTTCCACGCCGAGTACGAGCTGCCCACCGGCCGTTTCTGCGCCGACTCCCGCCGTCTCCGGCTGAGTTCGCTGCTCAAGAGGTACCCGCTCGACGCGTGGCGGCGAACCTGCTGAGCCGCACGGAGGCCACCGACGTCCCGGCGACCCGGTCGGCGAGCGAGCGCCGCCGCCCGCCCGGCACCGGCAGCGCGTTCAGCAGGAACAGCGCCACCGCGACCAGCCACACCAGTACCGACAGCAGGACCTCGCCCTGGACCAGCAGCACGCACGCCACCGCGTACACGGCGACGTCGGCGGCCGTGGTCACCGCCGCGCGCAGCGCCGCCAGGCCGGGTGTGCGCGGCATGACCTTCAGCCCGGTCAGGGCCTTGCCGACGGTCCGCCCGGCGAGGGCGAGGCACGCCCACTGGCAGAGGAAGGCGGCGACGACCAGCAGGGCGAACGCCTGCCGGACGTACCCCACCGACTTGTCCCACAGCGACGTGCCGAGGCCGGCGGACGCGTCCAGCACGTCGCCGCGCGAGGTGAGCAGGTCGAAGCCGCCGCGCGCGGCCAGTTCGGGCACGTCGGTCACCAGCGCGGACATCCGGTCGAAGGTGAGCACCGCCAGCAGCGCGGCCGCCGTCACCACCAGCGCGAAGTCGATCAGCCGGCCCGTGGCACGACGCAATGCCGGCATCGACGCCCCCCGGCAGTCTGCCGATTCGGCCCACAGGGTAGTGGCGGGGCGGAAGTGTCCACCGGGCGGTACGACGATCGTTTCAGCCCAGTGACATGACGACGAGCGCGGTCGTCGCCGCCGTCTCCGCGACCCCGCCGAAGACGTCGCCGGTCACCCCGCCGAACCGCCGCACACAGTGTCGCAGCAGCACTTCGGCCGCCCCGGCGGCCACCGCCACCGCGAGCCCGGCGCGCACCGCGTCGTACGTGCCCAGCGCCGCGCCCGCGCCCGCGAGCAGCCCGGCGGCGAGGACCGCGACGGCCGCCGCGCCCCGCACCGGCACCACGCCGGCGACCGCCGCGCCCAGCCCCTCCGGCCGTGCGGCCGGCACACCGGTGCGCGCGGCCAGGGTGAGGGCGACCCGCGCCGCGACCGCCGACGTCACGGCGGCCAGCGCGCCCCGCGCCCAGGAACCGCCGTACGCCTGCGCCAGCGCGGCCACCTGCGCCAGCAGTACGAGCACCAGCGTGAGCACCCCGAACGGTCCGACGTCCGACTGCTTCATGATCCGCAGCGCGTCCTCGGCGGGCTTGCCGCTGCCCAGACCGTCCGCGGTGTCGGCCAGCCCGTCCAGGTGCAGCCCCCGCGTCAGCGCGGCCGGCACGGCGACGGAGGCCACCGCGGCGAGCAGCGGCCCCGCCCCGAGGAACAGCAGCACCAGTCCCGTCGCGGCGGCGAGCGCGCCCACCACCAGGCCGACCGCGGGCGCGCACAGCATGCCCGCCCGCGCGGCCGGACGGTCCCAGCGGGTCGGCCCGGCCGGGAGCACGGTGAGGGTGCCGAAGGCGAAGCGGAGGCCGTCGGCGGGGGAGGCGGGAACCGCGGGGGACGCGGGGGAGGGCTCGGGCACCGGCGCAGATTACCCGGCGGTCACCGGGGCGTCGGGCGGAGGCATGAATAAAGTACGCATATGGGACAGTGGCTGGAGCGGAACGTCATCGAGCCGGGCAAGCTCCCGCTGCTCCTCGCCCTGGCCGCGTTCGTCCTCACCTTCGTGGTCACACGGATCATCACCCGCCTGATCCGGGCCGGCAAGGGCCCCTTCGGCAACGTCACCGCCGGCTCGGTGCACATCCACCACGTGGTGCCCGGAGTCATCCTCACCCTGGTCGGCGGCTTCGGCGCGGTCGCGGGCGGGGGGCACGGCTTCGGTGCGTACCTCAGCGCGGTGCTGTTCGGGACCGGCGCGGGGCTCGTGCTGGACGAGTTCGCGCTGATCCTGCACCTGGACGACGTGTACTGGTCCGAGGCCGGACGCAAGAGCGTGGAGATGGTGGTGATCACGGCGGCGCTGGTGGTGCTGCTGCTGGCGGGGTTCGCGCCGTTCGGCGTCAACGACCTCTCCCAGCAGGAACTCCAGAACCGCGCGGGCGCGCTGACCGGTGTCGCGGTGAACTCCGGCTTCGCGCTGATCGCGCTGAGCAAGGGGAAGGTGCGGCTCGCGGTCTTCGGGGTGATCGTCCCGGTGGTGGCGCTCGTCGGATCCCTGCGGCTGGCCCGGCCGGGCTCGCCGTGGGCCAGACGCTTCTACCGCCACCGGCACCGCGCCCGGGCGAAGGCCATCCTCCGGGCCTACCACCACGACCGACGGTGGTCGCGCCCGGCGCGGGCGGTCCAGGACTGGCTGGGCGGAAAGCCGGACCGCCCCTGAGGGCGTCACCCTCACGCGTCCTTGACGAGTTCCTGCCGGACCGGCAACTCCGCGGCCAGCGCCGCCGCCGCCTGCACCAGCGGCAACGCCAGCAACGCCCCGGCGCCTTCCCCCACCGCGACCCCCTGCGGCAGCACCGGCTCCAGCGCCATCCGGTCCAGCGCCTTCGCCTGACCCGGCTCCCCGCTCGCGTGCGACGCCAGCCACCAGTCCGGCGCCCGGAACGCCACCCGCTGCGCCACCAGCGCGCACGCCGCCGTCACCACCCCGTCCAGCAGCACCGGCAGCTTCCGCACCGCGCTCTGCAGCAGGAACCCGGTCATCGCGGTCAGGTCCGCCCCGCCCACCGTCGCCAGCAGCCGCAGCTGGTCCCCCAGCACCGGCCGCGCCCGGCGCAACGCGTCCCGGATCGCCGCGCACTTGCGCATCCACGCCAGGTCGTCGATCGGCAGACCGCCGCGCCCGGTCACCACCGACGCGTCCGTCCCGCACAGAGCCGCGACCAGCACACCCGCCGCGGTCGTGCCGCCGACGCTGACGTCGCCCAGCACCACCAGATCCGTACCCGAGTCGGCCTCCTCGTCCGCCACGGCCATCCCCGCGCGGAACGCCGCCTCGGCCTCCTCCAGGGTCAGCGCGTCCTCGACGTCGATGCGTCCGCTGCCGCGCCGCACCCGGTGGCGTACGACGTCCTCGGGCAGCGACGCCGGGTCGCAGTCCAGCGCCATGTCGACCACCCGCACCGGCACGTCCAGCCGGCGCGCCAGCACCGAGACCGGCCGGCCGCCCTCCAGCACGTCCCGCACCAGCTCCACGGCGGTGCCCGCAGGACGCGCGGAGACCTCCCGCTCGGCGATCCCGTGGTCGCCCGCGAACAGCACCACCCGCGGCCGCTCCACGGGCCGCACCGGCACCGAGGACTGCGCCGCGGCCAGCCACTCACCCAGGTCGTCCAGGCGGCCCAGCGACCCGGGCGGCACCGCCAGACGGGCCCGGTGCTCCTCCGCGTCACGGCGCACCCCGCCGTCCGGACGCTCGATCAGATCGGTGAAGTCGTCGAGATTAAGCGAGCTCATTCGCCGAACAGTACCGGCCCTCGTCGAACACCCCGGAGCGCCGGTCGTCCCCGCGTTCGCGCCCTCACCCCCACCACGCCACCCCGGCCGTGATCCACCCCGTGAGGCCTTCCCGTACGTAACGTTTTGCTCGGGAATGCCGGAGATCCCTCCGTCCGTCCCCGACCGTCCCCGCACGTCGCGCCACCCGCGTGCCGTACGACCTCACGCCGGGAGCCGCCCATGCCCGCCACCGCCCCCGACACCGCGTTCCCCGCCCCGCACGGCTCCGCCCGCGTGCACGAACCGCGCCGCCCCGACTGCCCCTGGTGCGGGTCCGCGCGGCTGCGCACCCGGCTGAGAACGGGGGACCTGCGCCGGCACCGGCCCGGGCTGTTCACCGTCGACGAGTGCCGCGACTGCGGCCACACCTTCCAGAACCCCCGGCTCACCCCCGAAGGCCTGGCCTTCTACCGGCGCGCGGTGCGCGGCGCCCCCCGCGACCCCGCCACCGAGCGGGTCCTCGCCCTGCACGCCGTACGCCACCGCCGCCGCGCCACGGCCCGCGCGATGCTGCCGTTCGGCGAACCGGAGAGCTGGCTGGACGTGGGCACGGGACTCGCCCGGTTCCCGGACACCGCGCGGGAGTTCTTCCCCTACACGGCCTTCGACGGCACCGACCTCACCCCCCGCGTCGAACGGGCCCGGGAGCTCGGCCGGATCGAGGAGGCGCACGTGGGGCCGCTCGCCGACCCCGGGGTGCTGGCCCGGCTGGCCGGCCGCTACGACGTCGTCAGCCTGCTGCACCACCTGGAGCGCACCACCGACCCGCGCGCCGAACTGCACGCCGCCCTCGACGCCCTGCGCCCCGGCGGGCACCTGCTGATCGAGACCCTCGACCCGCGCTGTGCGTACGCCGCCCTGTTCGGCCGCTGGTGGCTGCCCTACGACCAGCCCCGCCGGCTGCACCTGCTGCCCCGCCGCAACCTCCGCGAGGAACTCGAGGCGCGCGGCTGCGAGATCGTCACCGCCGGCCACCGCGCCGCCCACGTCCCCCACGACCTGGCCGGCCTCACGGCCCTCGCCCTCTCCCACGCCCTCCCCGCCCCGGACACCCCCTGGCGGGCGATCCCGCCCTCCCCGGCCGAGCAGCGCCTGCGCACCGCACTGCTGCGCGCCGGCACCCCCCTGGTGATCGCCGCCGCCATGGCCGACCTGGCCCTCTCCCCCCTGGCCCGCCACACCCCGCTCGCCAACAGCTACCGCGTGATCGCCCGCAAACCGAAACGGTGACGCACGCGCGCCCGCGCCCCGCACACGGTGCGTCACAAAGCCTCCTGCGGCACCCCGTGCCCCCGCACCCGGCCGTCCCCCTCACCGCCCAGGCCATGTCCAAGCCGCCCGCTGCCCGTTCGCCGGTCCTGTGCGAGGGCCGTGCGCCTGGCGACCGGCCGGAAAGCCCGGGCGGCGGCCCCGGGCGCCGTGGACGCCTCGCACGCGGGCGGCGGGAGGGCCACAGCGCCCGGTCGCCACGCGCGAAGACACGGGAGCGAGCTGCGGCCCTCGGCGCCGTCCCGCGCGCGGCCCTGACAGCCCGTCGCCCGGGAGACGCGGCGCGCGAGCCGGCCCGGCCGCGGCTGCGCGGCCCGTGCGCACCGAAGAGCCGTGCCGAGTACCGGCGGCGCGCCTGGAGCCGTGGGCTCGGACAGGCCGCTGCCGGGTGCCGGCGAGCCGGTGGCGTGATGGCCGGCGGTCCCCGCCGGCTCAGCCCCGCAGCACCAGCGCCTGACCCGCCACCACCAGCAGCACCTGCTCGCACTCCGCCGCGAACGCCGTGTTGAGACGGCCGAGTTCGTCGCGGTAGCGACGGCCCGACGCGGTGGCGGGGACGATGCCGGAGCCGACCTCGTTGGAGACCGCGACCACCGTGCGGCGGGTCTCGCGGACCGCGTCCGTGAGGGCCCGCACGCGGTCACGGAGGGCGCGCTCGCCGCCGTCAGCCCACTCCGCGTCGTCCCAGGCGCCCACCGCGTCCATCGCGTCCGTCAGCCACAGCGACAGGCAGTCCACCAGGAGCGGCGGGCCGTCGTCCTTGAGCAGGGGCACCAGGTCGCAGGTCTCCACGGTCCGCCAGGACCCCGGCCGCCGCTCCTGGTGCGCGGACACCCGCGCCGCCCACTCGGTGTCGCCGTTGCGCGAGCCGCCGGTCGCCACGTACAGCACCTCGGGGAAGGACTCCAGGCGCCGCTCCGCCTCCACCGACTTGCCGGACCGCGCCCCGCCCAGCACCAGCGTGCGGCGCGGCACGTCGGGCACGTCCTCGTACGCCCCCACCTCCAGCGTCGTCCCGTCCGGCACGGCGCGCGCCCCGGCCGCCGCGAGCCGGCGCCGTACCTCGGGGCCCGGCGGCACGTCGTGGTCCAGGTGCACCGCGATCACGTCCGTCGTCGGCACCACCGCGCCCGTCTCCCGCAGCCGCGCCAGCGCGTCCGGGCGGCCCACGACGTCCAGCACGACCATCGCGTACGGCTCGGCGGGCGCCTCGAGACCGGCCGGGGCGCCGCCCGGCGGCAGGTACAGCAGCCGCTGCCCGTCGGGGCCGGTCACCGCGTACCCGGTGCCGGGCGCGTCCAGTGCCACCGCCCGCACCCGATGCCCCGTCAGCAGCGCCAGCTCACGCCCGTCCGGCACCCGCCCCGGCTGCGGCAGTCCGGCCGGCACCTCCACCGCGGGCCCGTCGTGCGGGTGCGACAGCAGCACCTGGCGCACCCCGCCCAGTGAACGCCCCGCACGGGCCGCGGCGAAGGCCGCGCCGGGGGTCAGGTCGAGCAGCAGCGCGCCGTCCACCAGCAGCGAGGTCGCCGCCCGTGCGTCCGGTCCGAGCGCGCACGCGCACGCCGCGCAGGGACAGTCGGGGCGGGGCAGTCCCGCCGGGGCGCCGGTGCCGAGCAGAGTCAGTTCCACGCCCCGATTCTCGCCTTTCCCCACAGTCGATGCCCGTCCGACTACGCTCTTGGTCAGGAGCCGGACCAAGATCCGGCTTCTGCTGTGCAGTGAGCTCACACGCTTGGGAGGCGTACATGGCGGCATGGACGTGGCGGTTCGAGAAGGCCGACGGGACGCAGGTCGAGCCCGCGGTGGCGCCGGAGGAGTTCACCACGCAGGGGGACGCCGAGTCCTGGATCGGGGAGAACTGGAAGGCCCTTCTGGAGGGCGGCGCGGACCAGGTGCGGCTGCTGGAGGACGACACCGAGATCTACGGCCCGATGAGCCTGCACGCGGACGGGGCCGCGGCGGCGGAGAGCGGGAGCGCCGGCGAAGGAGCGTGAGCCGGCGCCACCGGGGCCGGTGACACCGGGACCGGAGTGTCCGTCCGCGGCCGAGATTCTCCGGGGCTGACCCCTCAGCCCCGGACCCCGCACAGGTGCAGCAGCGCCGCGACCCCCCGGTACGGGTCCGTCCGCCCGGCCCGGTCCTCGACCGCCAGCACCGCGTCCAGGTCGTCCGGCAGCACCGCGTCGTCCGCCGCCGTGTCCGTGAAGACCCGCACGCCGTACCAGGTGTGCAGCGGGGCACCGATCCCGGCGAGCGTCGACGTCAGCCGCTTCAGCCCGTACGACGCCGTCGGCGGGCAGAACGCCGCCAGCGCCCCCGCCCAGTCGCCGGACAGACCCGCCCGCATCGCCGCCGCGTCGCCGTTGCGCACGAGCAGCGACAGCATCCCGCCGGGCGCCAGCATCCGGGCCACCCCCGCGAGCAGCGCGTCCGGCTCCTCGACGTCGTCCATGAGCACGCCATGACAGAGCACGACGTCGAAACTGCCCGGCAGGAAGTGCACACCGGTGTCCCCGGCGTGCCCCTCGATGATCCGCATCCGCTCCCGGATGCCCTCGGGCTCCCCGGCGAACGCCTCGCGGGCCGCCGCGATCGAGGCGGCGTCCTGCTCGACGCCCGTCACCTGATGGCCGGCCCGGGCCAGCCGCAGCGCCTGCGCGCCCCGGCCCATGCCCACGTCGAGCACCCGGAGCCGCTTCCCCACCGGGAAGCGCGCGACTATCTGCTCCTCGAGCTGGCGGGCCACCAGCTCCTCACGGACGACGTCACGCAGACGGCCGGGTCCGGTCGGCGGACCCGGCGCCGTCGTACCGTGCGCGAACGGGGTGGTGCTCAGGGCCGCTCCCCGCGCTTCACCTGGGGCTTGGGCAGCCGCAGTCGGCGCATCTGGAGCGTGCGCATCAGCGCGTAGGCCACCGCGCCGCGCCGGTTCTCGTCGGGGAAGCGCTCGGCGAGCGTCTTCTTCAGGCGGAAGCCCGTCACGACCGAGTCGAGCACGATCATCACGATGACGACCAGCCACAGCAGCAGCGCGATGTTCTGCAGCTGCGCCACCTGGACCATGCTCAGCACCAGGATGACCACGGCCATCGGAAGGAACCACTCCGCGATGTGGAAGCGCGAGTCCACGAAGTCACGGGCGAACCGGCGCACCGGACCCTTGTCGCGCGCGGGCAGGTACCGCTCGTCGCCGCTGGCCAGCGCCTGGCGCTGACGCTCCAGTGCGGCACGGCGCTCCTCGCGCTGACGCTTGGCGGCCTCCTTGCGCGACATCGTCGTGTTGGCCACGCTGCGGCGCTGCGACTGGGCCACGCTGCGCTTGGGTGTGGGGCGGCCCTTGGGGGCCTCGGGGTGACGGGGCTGATGGGAGTCGGTCACCGTCGCCTTGTCGGCGCCCGGTGCCTTCTCTTCCTTGGAGCGGCTACGGAACACAAAACCCAAGGGTACGGGGTGGCCGGGGTTGGGCCACAGCCCCGCGGGGAACGATCCGGCAACACCGGACGTCTCTCCTAGGACAGATGGGGACGTAGCGGGGGGCCTTACGGGACGACCGTCGGCCGCCACCCCGGGAGCCACCTACTCCCTACGCCGGATCAGGAGGGTACTCAGTCGTCCTTGGGGATGAGCGCATCCGTCCCCGGACAGTGCGGTAATGGATGCAGGGCCCGTACTGTGGGTTCTGAGGCAGTCACTGGAGCTGGAGTCCGTCAGAAGGGGGCGCGCGAAGCCCATGAGCGGTGTCATGAAGCGTATGGGGATGATCTTCCGCGCGAAGGCGAACAAGGCCCTTGACCGGGCCGAGGACCCGCGCGAGACCCTCGATTACTCGTACCAGAAGCAGCTGGAACTGCTCCAGAAGGTCCGCCGTGGCGTCGCCGACGTGGCGACCAGCCGCAAGCGCCTGGAGCTCCAGCTCAACCAGCTCCAGTCCCAGTCGTCGAAGCTGGAGGACCAGGGCCGCAAGGCGCTCGCGCTGGGCCGCGAGGACCTGGCCCGCGAGGCGCTGTCCCGCCGTGCCGCGCTCCAGCAGCAGGTGACCGACCTGGAGACCCAGCACGCCACGCTCCAGGGCGAGGAGGAGAAGCTGACGCTGGCCGCGCAGCGCCTCCAGGCCAAGGTGGACGCCTTCCGCACCAAGAAGGAGACCATCAAGGCCACCTACACGGCCGCCCAGGCGCAGACCCGGATCGGCGAGGCGTTCTCCGGCATCTCCGAGGAGATGGGCGACGTCGGCCTGGCCATCCAGCGGGCCGAGGACAAGACCGCCCAGCTCCAGGCGCGGGCCGGCGCGATCGACGAGCTGCTCGCCTCCGGCGCCCTCGACGACCAGTCCGGCATGCACAAGGACGACATCCAGGCCGAGCTGGACCGCCTCTCCGGCGGCACGGACGTGGAGCTCGAACTGCAGCGCATGAAGGCCGAGCTGGCCGGGGGCTCCTCCGGCGACCGGCAGGCCCTCGAGGGCGGCCAGGACCAGGCGCGGCCGCAGACCCAGCAGCAGCCGCAGGACACCCCGCGCTTCGACAAGCAGTAGCCCACGCCGAGGAGGGCGACATGATCGTACGGATCATGGGGGAGGGGCAGCTGACACTGGACGAGAGCCGGCTGCCGGAGCTGAACAAGCTGGACGAGGAACTGCTCGCCGAGATGGAGAACGGCGACGGTCCCGGCTTCCGCGCCACGCTCCAGGCCCTGCTGGACAAGGTGCACGAGCTGGGCGAGCCGCTGCCGGACGACTCCCTGGAGCCGTCCGGCCTCATCCTCCCGTCCCCCGACGCCACCCTCGAGGAGGTCCGCGACCTCCTCACCGACGACGGCCTCATCCCGGGGACCTGAGACGTCTCCGGGACCACCGCGTCCGGCCGTCCACGCAGAGGCAGTCCGCAGAGAGGGGGGAGCCGGGGCCGCGCCGCACGGGCGCCCGCCCCGGTCGCCGCAACCAGCCGTGAGCACCCTGACACGCGTCCGCTGCCGGGCGCGGGCCCACCCGGCCGCCGTGGACACGGCGCTGGCCGTCGGCGTCCTGCTGTGCATGGTCGCCGGGTCCTTCGTCGAACCGCACGACCCCGAGGGGGTCAGCTGGGGGCTGCGCACCCCCGACCCGCTCAGCCTGGTCCTGATGTCGCTCGGCGCCGCCGCGCTCGTCTTCCGCCGCCGCGCCCCGCGCACGGTGCTCGGCGTCGCGGGCGGCCTCTCCGTCGTCGAGTCCGTCACCGGCGACCCGCGCGCCCCCGTCGCCATGTGCGCGGTGATCGCCCTCTACACCGTCGCCGCCTCCACCGACCGCCCCACCACCTGGCGGCTCGGCCTGCTCACCATGACCGTCCTCACCGGCGCCGCCATGGCCGCCGGACCCCTGCCCTGGTACGCCCAGGAGAACCTGGCGATCCTCGCCTGGACCGGCATCGGCGCCACCGCCGGCGACGCCGTCCGCAGCCGCCGCGCCTTCGTCCAGGCCATCCGCGAGCGCGCCGAACGGGCCGAACGCACCCGCGAGGAGGAGGCCCGCCGCCGGGTCGCCGAGGAGCGGCTGCGCATCGCCCGCGACCTGCACGACGTGGTCGCCCACCACATCGCCCTGGTCAACGTGCAGGCCGGGGTCGCCGCGCACGTCATGGACAAGCGCCCCGACCAGGCCAAGGAGGCCCTCGCCCACGTCCGCGAGGCCAGCCGCCACGCCCTCGGCGAACTGCGCGCCACCGTCGGCCTGCTGCGCCAGTCCGGCGACCCCGAGGCGCCCACCGAACCCGCCCCCGGACTCGACCGCCTCGACGAGCTCGCCGCCACCTTCCGCAACGCCGGACTCCGCGTCGAGGTCGCCCGCGCCGACCAGGGCACCGAACTGCCCGCCGCCGTCGACCTGGCCGCGTACCGGATCATCCAGGAGGCGCTGACCAACGTGCAGAAGCACGCCGGGACCGGCGCGCGCGCCGAGGTCAGCGTCGTACGCGTCGGACCGCACATCGAGGTCACCGTGCTCGACGACGGCAACGACGACGGACACGACCCCGCCCCGGGCGGCGGGCACGGACTGCTCGGCATGCGCGAACGCGTCACCGCCCTGCGCGGCACCCTCACCACCGGCCCCCGCTACGGCGGCGGCTTCCGTGTGCATGCGATCCTTCCCGTCGAGCCCCGCACCTCCGCCGCCCCCGGCGGCCGCCCGTGACCGACGCCCCGCTGGAGCCCGCATGACGATCCGCGTCCTGCTCGCCGACGACCAGGCACTGCTGCGCAGCGCCTTCCGCGTCCTCGTCGACTCCGAGCCGGACATGGAGGTCGTGGGCGAGGCGTCCGACGGCGCCGAGGCCGTCCGGCTGGCCCGCGAACACCGGCCCGACGTGGTCCTCATGGACATCCGCATGCCCGGCACCGACGGGCTCGCCGCCACCCGCGAGATCAGCTCCGACCCCGCGCTCGACGGGGTGCGGGTGGTCATACTGACGACCTTCGAGGTCGACGACTACGTGGTGCAGTCGCTGCGGGCCGGCGCCTCCGGCTTTCTCGGCAAGGGCTCCGAGCCCGGCGAGATGCTGAGCGCCGTCCGCATCGCCGCCGGGGGAGAGGCGCTGCTGTCCCCGCAGGCCACCAAGGGCCTGATCGCCCGCTTCCTCGCCCAGGACGGCCCGCCCGGCCCCGACCGCGACCCCGAGCGCGCCGAGCGGCTCGACTCGCTCACCGTGCGGGAGCGGGAGGTGCTGGTCCAGGTGGCCGGCGGCCACTCCAACGACGAGATCGCCGAACGCCTCGAGGTCAGCCCGCTCACCGTGAAGACCCACGTCAACCGCGCCATGGCCAAGCTGGGCGCCCGCGACCGGGCCCAGCTCGTGGTCATCGCCTACGAGTCCGGGCTGGTCCGTCCGAGGACGGACCAGGCGTAGCCGGGAGTACTGCGGCGGGAGTAGGCGCCGTGTGAAGAATCGGACCTCGGGACCACGGATCGGCACTCGGCCATGGCCCAGGGTGTAGAGCGGGCCGCCCACTGTGCGTGCGCCCGTCTGCCGGACTTTCGCCGCTCCACGGAAAAGAGACCCTGACCCATGTCCTGGCTGTCCAGATTCAGCCTCGCGCAACGGGCGCTGATCGGACTGATGTCGATCATCGCGCTCGTCTTCGGGGCGATCGCGATACCCCAGCTCAAGCAGCAGCTCCTGCCCACCATCGAACTGCCCATGGTCTCCGTGATCGCGCCCTACCAGGGCGCCTCCCCTGACGTGGTGGAGAAGCAGGTCGTCGAACCCATCGAGGACAGCCTGGAGGCCGTCGACGGCATCTCCGGCGTCACCTCGAAGGCGAGCGAGGGCAACGCCGTGATCATGGCGTCCTTCGACTACGGCAACAACACCCAGCAGCTCGTCGCCGACGTGCAGCAGGCCGTCAACCGGGCCGGCGCCCGGCTGCCGTCCGGGGTGGACCCGCAGGTCGTCGCAGGATCCACGGACGACATCCCGACCGTGGTGCTCGCCGTCACCTCCGACAAGGACCAGCAGGCGCTCGCCGACCAGCTGGACCGCACGGTGGTGCCCGCGCTGAAGAGCATCGACGGCGTCGGCCAGGTCCTGGTGGACGGTGTACGGGACCTCCAGGTCACCGTGGTCCCCGACGAGGCGAAGCTCGCGAAGGCGGGCCTGACCGGCGCGTCGATCGCGCAGGCCCTCCAGGCCGGCGGCGCCACCGTCCCGGCCGGCTCCTTCGACGAGAACGGCGCCAACCGCACCGTCCAGGTCGGCGGGGGCTTCACCTCCGTCCGGCAGATCCAGGACCTGATGGTCACCGCCGCCCCCGGCCAGGGCAAGCCCGTCCGCCTCGGCGACGTGGCCGCGGTCCGGCAGGAGGAGGCGCGCTCCGACTCGCTGACCCGCACCAACGGCAGGCCCAGCCTCGCCGTGATGGCCACCATGGACCACGACGGCAGCGCCGTCGCCATCTCCGAGGCCGTGGAGAAGAAGCTGCCCGGGCTGCGCGAGGACCTCGGCGACGGCGCCACCCTCACGGTCGTCAGCGACCAGGGCCCCGCCGTCTCGAAGGCCATCGACGGCCTCACCACCGAGGGCGCGCTCGGCCTGCTCTTCGCCGTGCTGGTGATCCTGGTCTTCCTCGCGTCGGTCCGCTCCACCCTGGTCACCGCGGTGTCCATCCCGCTGTCGGTGGTGCTGGCGCTGATCGTGCTGTGGACCCGCGACCTCTCCCTCAACATGCTGACCCTGGGCGGCCTGACCATCGCCATCGGCCGGGTCGTCGACGACTCCATCGTCGTCCTGGAGAACATCAAGCGGCACCTCGGCTACGGCGAGGAACGCCATTCCGCGATCATGACCGCGGTGCGCGAGGTGGCCGGCGCGGTCACCTCCTCCACCCTCACCACCGTCGCCGTGTTCCTGCCGATCGGCCTGGTCGGCGGCATGGTGGGCGAGCTGTTCGGCTCCTTCAGCCTCACCGTCACCGCCGCGCTGCTGGCGTCCCTGCTGGTGTCGCTGACGGTCGTTCCGGTGCTGTCGTACTGGTTCCTGCGGCCGCCGAAGGGCACCCCGGAGGACGCCGAGGAGGCCCGCAGGCAGGCCGAGGAGAAGGAGGCGAAGAGCCGCCTCCAGCGCACCTACGTGCCCGTGCTGCGCTTCGCCACCCGGCGCCGGCTGACCAGCGTCGCCATCGCCGTGGTCGTGCTGATCGCCACCTTCGCCATGGCCCCGCTGCTGAAGACCAACTTCTTCGACGCGGGGGAGCAGCAGGTCCTCACCGTCACGCAGAAGCTCGGGCCCGGCACCAGCCTGGCCGCCACCGACGCCCAGGCGAAGAAGGTCGAGAAGCTGCTCTCGGACACCGAGGGCGTCAAGGACTACCAGGTGACCGTCGGCTCGTCCGGCTTCATGGCGGCCTTCGGCGGCGGCACCGACACCAACCAGGCGACCTACCAGATCATGCTGGAGGACTCCGCGTCCTCCGACGACGTCCGCGCCGGCATCGAGAAGGGCCTCGCCGCACTCGACGGCATCGGCACCACCACGGTGGCGGCAGGCGACGGCTTCGGCAGCCAGGACCTCAGCGTCGTCGTCAAGGCGGCCGACGCGCAGGTGCTGAACAAGGCGGCCGAGCAGGTCCGCGAGGCGGTGGCCTCCCTGGACGACGTCACCGACGTCACCAGCGACCTGGCGCAGAGCGTGCCCCGCATCTCCGTCACGCCGAACGACAAGGCCGCCGCGGCCGGCTTCGACGCCCAGACCCTCGGGACGGCCGTCGCCCAGTCGGTGAAGGGCACCCCGGTGGCCAAGGCCGTCCTCGACGACACCGAGCGGGACGTCGTGATCCGCTCGGCGCGGCCCGCCACGACCGTCGAGCAGCTGCGCGACCTGCGCCTCGGCCCGGTGAAGCTGGGTGACATCGCCACCGTCCGGCAGGTGGACGGCCCGGTGTCCATGACCCGGATCGACGGCCAGCGCGCGGCCACCGTCACCGCCCGCCCGGTCGGCGACAACACGGGCGCCGTGGGCACGGCGCTCCAGGCGAAGATCAACGAGCTGACGCTGCCCGCGGGCGCGACGGCCGAGATCGGCGGAGTGACCGAGGACCAGGACGATGCCTTCGTCAACCTGGGCCTGGCCATGCTGGCCGCCATCGCCATCGTGTTCATGCTGCTGGTCGGCACCTTCCGGTCGCTGGCCCAGCCGCTGATCCTGCTGGTGTCCGTCCCGTTCGCGGCGACCGGCGCGATCGGCCTGCTGCTGGTCACCGGCACCCCGATGGGCGTCCCGGCGATGATCGGCATGCTGATGCTGATCGGCATCGTGGTCACCAACGCGATCGTGCTGATCGACCTGATCAACCAGTACCGCAGGCAGGGCTACGGCGTCATCGACGCCGTCCTGGAGGGCGGCCGGCACCGGCTGCGGCCCATCCTGATGACGGCCCTGGCGACGATCTTCGCCCTCCTCCCGATGGCGCTCGGCGTCACCGGCGAGGGCGGCTTCATCGCCCAGCCGCTCGCGGTGGTGGTGATCGGCGGCCTGATCACGTCGACCCTGCTCACCCTGCTCCTGGTCCCGACGCTCTACGCGATGCTGGAACTCCGCAAGGAGCGCAGGGCGAAGAAGAGGGCGGCGAAGCGGGCCGGGAAGGCGGACCTGCCCGAGCAGCCGGCGCCGGACGCCTCCTCCGACGAGACGCGGCCCGCGTCCGTCTGACCGCGTGACGCGTGACCGGCGACGGCCGGTTCCCGAACCGGAACAACCGGTTCGGGAACCGGCCGTCGCCGTTTCGCCGTTACCTATGCTGGGGCCTCGAACTGGCTCACGGGGGAGGGGCTCGGGGTGCCGCTGCGCAAGGACGACCCGAAGTCGGTCGGTGGCTACCGGCTGCTCGACCGGCTCGGCGCGGGCGGCATGGGCGCCGTCTACCGGGGCAGATCGCGGTCCGGCCGCGAGGTCGCCGTGAAGGTGGTGCACGCCCAGTACGCCGAGGACCCCGTCTTCCGGACCCGTTTCCGCCAGGAGATCGCCGCCGTCCGCAAGGTGAGCGGTGTCTTCACCGCGCCCGTCGTGGACGCCGACCCGGACGCCGAACGCCCGTGGATGGCCACCCAGTACGTGCCCGGCCCCTCGCTCGCCGCGCGGATCCGCGACGAGGGCCCGCTGAACCGCACCGAGTTGCGGCGGCTGGCGCTCGGCCTGGTGGAGGCGCTGCGGGACATCCATCGCGCCGGGGTCGTCCACCGCGACCTCAAGCCCGCCAACGTGCTGATGGCCGACGACGGCCCCCGGGTCATCGACTTCGGCATCTCGCGCGCGGTCGAGAACCACAACACCCTCACCGAGACCGGCCAGATGATCGGCACCCCGCCGTTCATGTCCCCGGAGCAGCTGACCGACGCCCGCTCGGTGGGCCCGGCCTCCGACGTGTTCTCCCTGGGCGCCCTGATCGTCTTCGCCGCCACAGGCCGCGGCCCCTTCGACGCGGACAGCCCCTATCTGACGGCGTACCAGGTGGTGCACGACGCCCCGGCCCTGGACGACGTGCCGGACCTCCTGCGACCGGTCCTGGAACGCTGCCTGGCCAAGGACCCCGAGAAGCGGCCCGAACCGGGCTCCCTCGCGGCCGAGTTCATGGCCGCGCTGCCGGAGAGCGGCGACGAGGAGCCGTCCACGGTGCGGCTGCGCGCCGGCGAGCTGGCCCTGGTGCGGACCCGGCCCGCCGGGACCCCCGACTCCGGCTTCGGCCCCGACGCCTCGTCCGCGCTCGAGCCGCCCGCCCGCCGCCGGGGCCGTGCCCGCAGGCTGTGGGCCGTGTCCGGGACCGCCGTCGCGCTCGCCCTCGGGCTGACGGCCTACCTCCTCTCAGGCCTCGGGGACGACGGGCGGAAGGGCACGGACGTCGCCGCGCCCTCCCGGTGGGCCGCCCCGCCGGACGGCTGGCGGCCATGGCAGACGACGGTGGAGGCGCCCGCCGCGAGCGGGGTGAAGCAGGCGTACGACGTGGCCGGGGTGGGCGTCTTCTCCGCCCCGCGGTGCGCGGTGGAGGGAAACGCCGTGTTCTGCGCGGGCGACGGGACGCTGCCCCTGCGGATCGACGCGCTCACCGGGCGGGCCGTCTGGCGCGCCGACGGGGTGCCGTCCGCCGCGGCCGAGGGCGAGTTCGGCTTCTCGGTGCTCGGGGTCGTGGACGGCACGGTGGTGGTCGAGCAGCAGTACCTCCCCAGCCAGGGCGGCGAGATCCGGACCTCGGTCAGCGCCCTCGACGCGCGCACCGGAAAGCGCCTGTGGCACCGCGGCCTGAATGCCGGTCAGGCCCGCGCTCACCTCCACGGCGACCTCGTGGTCGTCCCGGACGACGACAGCGGCCGGACGCTCGTCGCCCGCTCGGCACGCACCGGCGCCGAGCGTTGGACGGCCGCGCTGCCGGAAGGGCAGTACTGCGACTGGGCGGGCTCGGGCACCGACGTCCCCCTTGTGTGCGCGCCGGGCGATGAGCCCGCGGAGCACCGGGTGCTCCTGACCCTGGACGGAACCGACGGCACGGCGCACACCGCCGAGGCGCCCTACGACTCCGTGCCCCTCGGATCGTTCGACGGGCGCGTCCTCCTGCTCGACCGGTCCGAGGACGAGGAGGGGGACGCGTACACGCGCATCCGGCTGGTCGACACCGGCACGGGCCGCTCCACGACGACCCGGCTCGCGCACGAGCTGGAGGGGGACGTGACGCTCGCGGACGGCGTCCTGTGGGGCGCCTCCTCCTCCGGCCGGCTCACCGCGGTGTCGGCCCGGACCGGCGCACGGCTGTGGACCACCCGCACCAGCCTGGAACAGCCCTCCGGCGTCACCCACGATCCGCGGGCCCGCGTGGTCTACCTCTCCACCGCCAGCGGCCGGGTCGCGGCCCTCGACGCCTCGAAGGGAACCCCGCTGTGGGAGACCCTGCCGCGTGCCCGGCGGGCGGAGAACCTGGGCCGGGAGTCGGCGCAGGTGCTGCTGCACGACGGCGCCCTGGTCGTCAGCACGTCCGAGGGCGATCTGTTCTCGCTGGACCCCGCCCACCCCGACCGGGAGCCCGTGCCGGGGTGAGGGCGGGGCGGCCGGCTACGGCAGCGCCAGCATCCGCTCCAGCGCCAGCTTCGCGAACGCCTCGGTCTCCTTGTCGACCTCGATGCGGTTGACCAGGGTGCCCTCGGCGAGGGACTCGAGCGCCCAGACCAGGTGGGGGAGGTCGATGCGGTTCATCGTCGAGCAGAAGCAGACCGTGCGGTCGAGGAACACGATCTCCTTGTCCTCGGACGCGAAACGGTTCGCCAGGCGGCGGACCAGGTTCAGCTCGGTGCCGATGGCCCACTTGGAGCCGGCCGGGGCCGCCTCCAGCGTCTTGATGATGTACTCGGTCGAGCCGACGTGGTCCGCGGCGGCGACGACCTCGTGACGGCACTCGGGGTGCACCAGGACGTTGACGCCCGGGATGCGCTCACGGACCTCGTTGACGGAGTCCAGGCTGAAGCGGCCGTGCACCGAGCAGTGGCCGCGCCACAGGATCATCTTCGCGGCGCGCAGCTCCTCGGCGGTCAGTCCGCCGTTCGGCTTGTGCGGGTTGTAGACGACGCAGTCCTCCAGCGACATCCCCATGTCCCGCACCGCCGTGTTGCGGCCCAGGTGCTGGTCGGGGAGGAAGAGGACCTTCTCGCCCTGCTCGAACGCCCAGTCCAGGGCGCGCTTGGCGTTCGACGAGGTGCATATCGTGCCGCCGTGCTTGCCGGTGAAGGCCTTGATGTCGGCGGAGGAGTTCATGTACGAGACGGGGACGACCTGCTCGGCGATCCCGGCCTCGGTCAGCACGTCCCAGCACTCGGCGACCTGCTCGGCGGTGGCCATGTCCGCCATGGAGCAGCCGGCCGCGAGGTCGGGGAGGACCACCTTCTGGTCGTCGCCGGTGAGGATGTCGGCGGACTCGGCCATGAAGTGCACACCGCAGAAGACGATGTACTCGGCCTGGGGGCGCGCGGCCGCGTCCCGCGCCAGCTTGAAGGAGTCGCCCGTGACGTCGGCGAACTGGATGACCTCGTCACGCTGGTAGTGGTGGCCGAGGACGAAGACCTTGTCCCCGAGCTTCTCCTTGGCCGCGCGGGCGCGCTCCACCAGGTCCGGGTCGGAGGGGGAGGGGAGGTCGCCGGGGCACTCCACACCGCGCTCGCTCCTCGGGTCGGCCTCGCGGCCGAGGAGCAGCAGGGCGAGGGGCGTCGGCTGGACGTCGAGCTCCGGGGTCTGGGCGGTGGTCACGACACGCACCCTTTCTGTTCTGGCGACTTCTCGTCGAAATGACGCTATCTATCATAACCGGTTCACGTCACTTTGACGATGGCCATAGCGTCCATGTGACGTGAATCCCGGCGGCCGCCCGTTCATTCCCCGCGGGCCCCGCCCGGCGACGGTTTCCGCTCCGCACGGCGTGTGCGAGCATGAGGAGGGAGCCGAGGAAAAGACGCGCCCGGCCCGGAATGAATCCGCGGCCCCGTCGGTTGCAACCGTCGGCAAGCAGTCTCCGTACAACCCGGGAGAGATGTAGATGTCCGTATCGGACGAGACCACCACCGTCACCGACGGCATCATCCTGACCGACGCCGCCGCGTCCAAGGTCAAGGCCCTGCTCGACCAGGAAGGCCGTGACGACCTCGCCCTGCGCGTGGCCGTCCAGCCCGGTGGCTGCTCCGGCCTGCGCTACCAGCTCTTCTTCGACGAGCGCTCGCTCGACGGCGACGTGGTGAAGGACTTCGGCGGTGTGAAGGTCGTCACCGACCGCATGAGCGCCCCGTACCTGGGCGGCGCCACCATCGACTTCGTCGACACCATCGAGAAGCAGGGCTTCACGATCGACAACCCGAACGCCACGGGTTCCTGCGCCTGCGGTGACTCGTTCAGCTGAGCGTCACCGGTCCGTCCGGCGGACCACATGACGAAGGCGGCGGCCCCGTGACCACGGGACCGCCGCCTTCGTCGTAGGCGCGTGCGGTGCGTACGACGCTCAGCGGGCGCTGGGCGGTGCGGGCAGGCGGGCTCCGCCCTTGTGCAGCGGCACCGGGTCGCCGTCCGCCGTCACCACCTGACGGTCGCCGAGCGGAGCGTCCAGCCGCAGCGTCTGCTCGTACTGCTTGGCGATCAGGATGCACACCTTGTCCGGCCAGGGTGTCTCGGTCACCCGCACGGTGACCTTGCCGTCGCTCTCGCTCGCCGTCGCCCGGTAGTCGGCGCAGACGCCGCCGGTGAACGTCACGGTCAGCTCGTCGCCCTGGGCCGTGTAGCCCTCCACCTCGACCTCACGGGTGGCCGGCGCGGACGTCGGCTCGTCACCGGGGCCCGACGGCTCCCCGCCCGGACGCTCCCCGGACCCCGTCGGTGCGGCGAGGAACTCCGGCTCCACCGCCGGATGCGTCACCGTGAACGGGTTGTCGGAGCCCGCCGGGCGCACCTCGAACAGCCAGGACGGCACCAGCGCCGGACGCCCGTCCACCGAGTGCGCGGCCAGCCCGAACACCGCCTCGTCCACCGACACCGTGTCGCCGGCCGGCTCCTTCGCCGCCGGGGCGCACGGCTCCTGCTGCTGCCCCTCGTCCAGCGGCACGGGGGCGGCGCAGCCGCCGATCTCCACCCGGTCGCCGGCGCCGGGCGCCCCGTTCATCGCGTCCAGCGCCTCGCGGGCGCTCACCACCGGGTACTCGTCCCCCTTCACCGGCTCCGCGAGCCGCCCGCTGCCGCCGACGACCTCGCCGCTCGCCCCGACGACCACCCCGGTCGTCCAGCCGTACGTCGGCAGCCCGCCGACCTCCGGTTCGGCGTTCACCACGCGGCTGCCGTCCAGCACCTGGCTCGCGTCCAGCTTGGCGTCGTCCTGGCCCACCGCCTTCAGCACCGGCGCGGCGGCCTTCTTCGCCGCGGCCTCGCTCACCGCGGCCGTCCCGGCGCCGGTCGGGGCCTTGCAGGTGACTCCCTTGCAGTTGTCGCTGCCGGGGATGTTCCGGCTGAACGTCCAGGTGCCGGGGGCCTGCTTGTCGACACGCAGGGTCGGACCGGAGCCGTCCTGGCCGCCGATGCGCCAGGAGCCGCCCTCGGCGAACGGCCTGCCCTCGATCCCCAGCGCCTCGGCAAGGGCGACCACCCGGTCCTCGGTGACCTGGCCGCGCGCGTGGAAGACGGGCGCCGCGTCCGGGCCGTCGGGGAGGGCGCCCTCGGCGCGGTAGGCCGCGCCGTACGGGTTGGGCTCGCCCGGCGCGATGCCGTTCGGGCCGCTCTCGGAGTAACCGTCCAGGGCGAGCGGCGGGGGAGTGGCGTCGCCGTTCGCCCCCGGCGTCGAACCGCCCCCGGCGTCCCCGGCCGCCCCGGCCGCGAGATACGCCCCGCCGCCGCCGACCAGCAGCACGGCGGCGGCGACGGAGGCGGCCAACGCCGGTGTGCGGCGGCGGGCCGGCCGCTCGGACCCACGGTCCGCGTCGCGGCTCCCGCCGACCACGGGCTCGGGTCCGGCGTACGTGTGCGCGTCGGCGGCGTCGCCGGCCGGCGGGGCGGAGGGCTCGGCGGGCGCGTCGCCTGCGGCTGCCGGGCCGGCGGGTTCGGCCGCGGGGACTCCGGTGCTCGCGGGCCCGTCCGTCCCGGCCGCGGACGCGTCGGCCCGCGCGGGCCCGCCCTCCTCGGCGCGAGGCGTGTCGCCGCCGGCGGCCTGCGGGCCTGCCGCCTCCGGCTCGCTCAGGCGCGAAGTCGCGGACGCGTCGGCCGGTGCCGCCCGCGGTTCGGTCCGGCCGGGCTCCCCGGTCCCGGCCGTTCCCGTGCGGGCCGCGGGCGCGGTGCTCCCGTCGGGCGCTGCGGCGGGCCGGTGCCCGGCGGACCCGCCTGCCTCCGCCTGGGAGGCGTGGGCGTCCGGCTCCGTCTCCTCGGTCCGATCGGCCGCACCGGATCCACCCGTCCGTGTGACGTGCCCGGCCTCGGACGACGCGGCGTCCCCGCCGTCCTCGGACCGCGGAGCCCCCGCGTCGCCGGCCGGGGCGGGTGCCTCGACGTCCCCCGCGCCACGCGTCCCCGTGGCACCGGAACCGGATGCGGCCGCCTCCGAGGAGGCGGTGCGCGGCCGTGCGCCCTCCGTGTCGGGCGCGTCGCCCGAGACGGGGCGCGGCTCGTCGTCGTGGTCGGGTCGCTCGGTGTTCACCGCATCGCTCCTTCGCCTGCACAGCTGTCCCATGCGGACCCTGCCCGGTCGCGCCGGGGCTGCTGAGGGTTCGTGTCCCGCATCCCCTTCACGGGGGACAGCGATGGGACGCAGTGGGGGAGCGCGCGGTTCCCCGCGTTCGCTCAGTCGCCGTAGTCGGACATGGCGTCGAGCATCCGCGCCGAGGCGGGCGGCACGTCCACCCCGTGGATCAGGGAGGGCGACACCGGCCGGACCGCCGTCCGCTCGGGCGCCGCCCAGTGCCGGACCATGCGCGCACAGTCGCCGCGCAGCGAGGTCAGGTCGCCCTCGAGGTCGACCGGAGCGGAGGTGTGGACCTTGATGTTCGTCATGTCCGCACCGTATGCACGCCGACAGCCGTGAAGAAAGAGCTACTATCGGGTAGTTTCGGCTGCTTCTACGGGCCGTTCCCACCCGGTAGCGTGAAGTGTCAAACCCCCTCCCCCAGGAGAATCCACGCCGTGCGCATCGCAGTCACCGGCTCCATCGCCACCGACCACCTCATGACCTTCCCCGGCCGGTTCGCCGACCAGCTCGTCGCGGACCAGCTGCACACGGTCTCGCTGTCCTTCCTGGTCGACAACCTCGACGTGCGTCGCGGCGGGGTGGCCGCGAACATCGCCTTCGGCATGGGCCAGCTCGGCACCCGCCCGATCCTGGTCGGCGCGGCCGGGTTCGACTTCGACGAGTACCGTGCCTGGCTGGAGCGGCACGGCGTCGACACCGACTCCGTCCGTATCTCGGACACGCTGCACACCGCCCGCTTCGTGTGCACCACGGACTCCGACCACAACCAGATCGGCTCCTTCTACACGGGCGCGATGAGCGAGGCCCGCCTGATCGAGCTGAAGACCGTCGCCGACCGCGTGGGCGGCCTCGACCTGGTGTCCATCGGCGCCGACGACCCGGAGGCGATGCTCCGGCACACCGAGGAGTGCCGTTCGCGGGGCATCCCGTTCGCCGCCGACTTCTCCCAGCAGATCGCCCGCATGGACGGGGAGGAGATCCGGATACTGCTGGAAGGGGCCACGTACCTCTTCTCCAACGAGTACGAGAAGGGCCTCATCGAGACGAAGACCGGCTGGACCGACGAGGAGATCCTCGCCAAGGTCGGCCACCGCGTCACCACCCTCGGCGCCCGCGGCGTGCGCATCGAGCGGGCCGGCGAGCCGGTCGTCGAGGTCGCCTGCCCCGACGAGGAGCGCAAGGCCGACCCCACCGGAGTCGGCGACGCCTTCCGCGCCGGCTTCCTGTCCGGCCTGGCGTGGGGCGTCTCGCTCGAGCGCGCCGCGCAGGTCGGCTGCATGCTGGCGACCCTCGTCATCGAGACCGTCGGCACCCAGGAGTACCAGCTGCGCCGCGGCCACTTCATGGAGCGCTTCACCAAGGCCTACGGCGACGACGCCGCCACCGAGGTGCGCGAGCACCTGCGCTGACCCAGGTCACCTCACGACAGCCGGCGGACCACATAGGACGCGCCCCGGTCCGCCGGCTGCTCGCCGACGTACTCCTGGCCGCGCATCTCGCACCACGCGGGGATGTCGAGCCGGGCCGCCTCGTCGTCGGCGAGGACCCGCACCAGGCCGCCCACCGGCACGTCGCCGATCACCTTGGCCAGCTCGATCACCGGGATCGGGCAGCGCCGTCCCAGCGCGTCGACCACCAGCGCCTCGTCCGGCTCCTGCCTGACGGTCTCCGACCGGGACACCGGCGCGCCCAGCTTCTCCCGCACCCCGGCGACCACCCCCGGCAGCACGTCGAGGAAGCGCTCCACGTCCTCCTCCTCGGTGCCCGGCGGCAGCGAGACCCGGACGTTGCCCTCGCTGAGCACTCCCATCGCCCTCAGCACATGGCTGGGCGTCAGCGTGCTGCTGGTGCAGGACGAGCCGGACGACACGGAGAAGCCGGCCCGGTCCAGCTCGTGCAGCACGGTCTCCCCGTCGACATAGAGACACGAGAAGGTGACCACGCCCGGCAGCCGCCGCTCCGGGTCCCCGACCACCTCCACGTCCGGCACCAGCCGCGGCACCCGCGCCCGGATCCGGTCCGTCAGTTCCCGCAGCCGGGCCGCCTCCTGGGCGGCCTCCGCCCGCACCGCCCGCAGCGACGCCGCCGCGGCCACGACCGCGGGGAGGTTCTCGAACCCGGGCGCCCGCCCCGACTCCCGCTCGTCCCGCGGACCCTGGGGCGCGAACCGCACCCCCTTGCGCACGGCCAGCAGACCGACCCCCGAGGGCCCGCCCCACTTGTGGGCGCTCGCCGCGAGCAGCGACCAGCCGCCCTCCACGGGGCCCCAGCCCAGCGACTGCGCCGCGTCCACCAGCAGCGGGACCCCGGCGGCCCGGCACGCCTCGGCCGCCTCGGCCACCGGCTGCAGGGTGCCCACCTCGTGGTTGGCGGACTGCAGACAGGCCAGCGCGGTGTCCGGCCGCAGCGCCCCGGCGAACTCGGACGGGCGTACGGCGCCCGTGCGGTCCACCGGGACCTCGGTGACCGTGCCGCCGCCGTCCCGGTGAACTTCCGCCGCATGGAGTACAGAAGAGTGTTCGACCGCTGACACGATCAGGTGACGACCGGTGCGCCGTCTGCCGGCCAGCGCCCCCGCGATCCCGGAGTGCACCGCGGCGGTCCCGGACGGGGTGAACACGAGCTCGTCGGGCCGGCACCCCACGGCCTCGGCGGCCGCCTCCCGGGCGGCGTCGAGCAACAGCCGCGCCCGCCGCCCCTCCTTGTACAACCGCGCCGGATCGGCCCACCCTTCGTCCAGCGACGCCAGCAGAGCCTGACGGGCGACGGGATGAAGGGGAGCACCGGAAGCAGCATCGAAGTAGGGCACACGGCAACGCTAACCCCCTCAGGGGCGCGGGGAACCGCGCGATCGGCCACGGCGACACCGCGGCCGCCACGACGTCCGTACCCCCGGATGACGAGGCGCCCGACGTAACCCGCGGCGCGTACGGCACCCCTCCCCGCGACCCCTCGGAGAGCGTCGGCTAGGGTTTGGTCCGCATAAACATCCAAACCCCTGCCCGACGCAGGGCGGCGACCGACCAGCGAGAAGGCCAGGCCGCAGCCGAACAGCGCGGGCGAGACTCTCGGGAAGGCGCTACGTGAGTCCCAACGGCTCCGACCTCCCCCACGGCCTGGAAGGCGTGGGCGGTACCCCCAAGCCGCGGCGCCCGATGCGGCGGAAGCTGCTGCAGGCACTGACCGCGGGCCTGGTCCTGGCGACCGCCACCGGTTGCACATGGGAGGACTTCCCCCGCCTTGGCATGCCCACCCCCACGACGGAAGAGGCTCCCCGGATCCTCTCCCTGTGGCAGGGGTCCTGGGCGGCCGCGCTCGCCGTCGGCGTGCTGGTGTGGGGCCTGATCCTGTGGAGTGCTTTCTTCCACCGGCGCAGCCGCACCAAGGTCGAGGTACCTCCGCAGACCCGGTACAACATGCCCATCGAGGCGTTGTACACGGTGGTCCCCCTCATCATCGTCTCGGTGTTCTTCTACTTCACCGCACGGGACGAATCCGAGCTGCTGAAGCTCGAGAAGAAGCCCGACGTCACGGTGAACGTGGTCGGCTTCCAGTGGAGCTGGTGCTTCAACTACGTCGAGAACGTCGAGGGTTCCACGGGCGACGCCAAGACGTCCAAGGAACTCGACGCGATCCCGGACCGCTACAGGAAGGCCTTCCCGGCCGACGCCGGCGGTGTCCACGACTGCGGCATCCCCGGAACCCGGAACCCGCAGACCAACAACCCGGGCCCCACCCTGTGGCTGCCCGAGGGCAAGCGGGTCCGCTTCGTGCTGACCTCGCGTGACGTCATCCACTCCTTCTGGGTGGTGCCGTTCCTGATGAAGCAGGACGTCATCCCGGGCCACACCAACGCCTTCGAGGTGACCCCCAACCGTGAGGGCACCTTCCTCGGCAAGTGCGCCGAGCTCTGCGGCGTCGACCACTCCCGGATGCTGTTCAACGTGAAGGTCGTCTCCCCCGAGCGGTACGAGCAGCACCTGAAGGACCTCGCGAAGAAGGGGCAGAACGGCTACGTGCCCGCGGGCATCGAGCAGTCCGGCCCCGAGAAGAACCGGGAGTCGAACATCCTGTGAGCATCCTCAACGAACCCAAGGGTGCCGCGGCAGCAGGGTCCCACTACGAGGACGAACTGCCGGTCAGGCGCCAGAACCGTGGCAGCGTCGTGGTCAAGTGGCTGACGACCACGGACCACAAGACGATCGGCACGATGTACCTGGCGACATCGTTCGTCTTCTTCGTCATCGGCGGCGTGATGGCCCTGGTGATGCGCGCCGAGCTGGCCCGCCCGGGCCTGCAGATCGTGTCGAACGAGCAGTTCAACCAGGCGTTCACGATGCACGGCACGATCATGCTGCTGATGTTCGCGACGCCGCTGTTCGCCGGCTTCGCGAACTGGATCATGCCGCTGCAGATCGGCGCGCCCGACGTGGCGTTCCCGCGGCTGAACATGTTCGCCTACTGGCTCTACTCGTTCGGCTCGCTCATCGCGGTCGGCGGCTTCCTGACGCCGGACGGCGCCGCCAGCTTCGGCTGGTTCGCCTACTCGCCGCTGTCGGACGCGGTCCGCTCGCCGGGCATCGGCTCCGACATGTGGATCATGGGCCTCGCCCTGTCCGGCTTCGGCACCATCCTCGGCGCGGTCAACTTCATCACCACCATCATCTGCATGCGCGCCCCCGGCATGACGATGTTCCGCATGCCGATCTTCACCTGGAACGTGCTGCTCACCGGTGTGCTGGTGCTGCTCGCCTTCCCGGTGCTGGCCGCCGCGCTGTTCGCCCTGGAGGCGGACCGCAAGTTCGGGGCGCACATCTTCGACTCGACGAACGGCGGAGCGCTGCTGTGGCAGCACCTCTTCTGGTTCTTCGGTCACCCCGAGGTGTACATCATCGCGCTGCCGTTCTTCGGCATCGTCTCCGAGATCATCCCGGTGTTCTCCCGCAAGCCGATGTTCGGCTACATGGGTCTCATCGGCGCGACCATCGCGATCGCGGGTCTGTCGGTGACGGTGTGGGCGCACCACATGTACGTCACGGGCGGTGTGCTGCTGCCGTTCTTCTCCTTCATGACCTTCCTGATCGCGGTCCCGACCGGTGTGAAGTTCTTCAACTGGATCGGCACCATGTGGAAGGGCAGCCTGTCCTTCGAGACGCCGATGCTGTGGACGCTGGGCTTCCTCATCACGTTCACCTTCGGCGGTCTGACCGGCGTCATCCTGGCCTCGCCGCCGCTGGACTTCC
The DNA here is from genome assembly GCA_014656175.1 of Streptomyces werraensis. GTDB lineage: Bacteria > Actinomycetota > Actinomycetes > Streptomycetales > Streptomycetaceae > Streptomyces > Streptomyces werraensis. Next base: position 231,618 of record BNBX01000001.1, on the reverse strand, counting down.
ACGTCTCCGACTCGTACTTCGTGGTGGCGCACTTCCACTACGTGGTGTTCGGCACCGTGGTGTTCGCGATGTTCGCCGGCTTCCACTTCTGGTGGCCGAAGTTCACCGGCAAGATGCTGGACGAGCGGCTCGGCAAGATCACCTTCTGGACGCTGTTCATCGGCTTCCACGGCACCTTCCTGGTCCAGCACTGGCTGGGCGTCGAAGGCATGCCGCGCCGGTACGCGGACTACCTGGCCGCGGACGGCTTCACCGCCCTGAACACGGTCTCGACGATCGCCTCGTTCCTCCTCGGCATGTCGCTGCTGCCGTTCTTCTACAACGTGTGGAAGACCGCCAAGTACGGCAAGCCGGTCGAGGTCGACGACCCGTGGGGCTACGGCCGCTCCCTCGAGTGGGCGACCTCCTGCCCGCCGCCCCGGCACAACTTCCTCACCCTGCCGCGGATCCGCAGTGAATCCCCGGCGTTCGACCTGCACCACCCGGAGATCGCCGCGCTCGACGAGCTCGAGAACGCCGGTCACGGCGAGAAGGCCCTCTCCGGCGGCAAGGAGGCCGGCAAGTGAAGATCCAGGGCAAGATGTTCATGTGGCTGAGCCTCTTCTTCCTGGCCATGGCCGTGGTCTACGGCCTGTGGTCGAAGGAGCCGGTCGGCACCACTGCCCTCGTCCTGTCCTTCGGCCTGAGCATCATGATCGGCTTCTACCTGGGCTTCACCGCCCGGCGGGTCGACGTGGGCGCCCAGGACAACAAGGAGGCGGACGTCGCCGACGACGCCGGCGAGGTCGGGTTCTTCAGCCCGCACAGCTGGCAGCCCCTGGCCCTGGCCGCGGGCGGCGCCTTCGCCTTCATGGGCGTGGCGATCGGCTGGTGGCTGATGTACTTCTCCGCGCCGCTGCTGCTGATCGGCCTGTGGGGCTGGGTCTTCGAGTACTACCGCGGTGAGAACCGCACCCAGTAACACGCCGCGAGGCACCGGGGAGCCCGGACACTCCGTCAGGAGGGTCCGGGCTCCCGCCTTTGCCGCATCCGCCTCACCCGTTCGGGCCGCCCGGTGAGCCGGGAGGGGCCGGGCTCCCTAGCGTGAGGCCATGAGAGACACAGAGTCCCCCCGCACCGGCCTGCGCGGCACGCGGGCCCGCCTCGCCGGCTGCGCGCTGCTGGTGGCGGCCCTCGGCGCGGGCGTCACCGGCTGCTCCTCAGACGGCAGCCCGCTGTCCGCCGAGCCGTACGACGCGACGGACCAGATCTCCTTCAGCGGCTCCCTCGACGAGGGCAAGCCCGCCGACCCCGACAAGCCCCTCGAGATCACCGCCGAGGACTCCGACGGGCGCATCACCGACGTCGTCGCCGTGGACGCCTCCGGACGGCACCTGGCGGGTGAACTGGCCGCCGACGGCAGCCGCTGGCACAGCACCACCCCGCTGGCCGCCTCCGCGCAGTACACGGTCCGCGTGAGCACCGAGGACGAGGACGGCAGGCCCGGCCGCAAGGTCCTCACCTTCACCACCGGCAAGCCCGGCGCCGCCAAGCGCCTGGGCATCACCTTCGGCCCCGAGGCGGGCACGTACGGCGTCGGACAGCCGCTCGTCGCGGAGCTCAGCGAGCCCGTCGAGGAGCCGGCGCAGCGTGCCGTCGTGGAACGCGGCCTGAAGGTCGACTCCACGCCCTCCGTCACCGGCGCCTGGTACTGGGTCGACGACAAGAAGCTGCACTTCCGGCCCAAGGAGTACTGGCCGGCCAACGCCACCGTCCAGGTGCGCAGCAACCTGGAGGGCATCAAGGTCGGCGACCGGCTGCGCGGCGACGCGGCCAAGCCGCTCACCATCCGCACCGGTGACCGTGTGATAGCCGTCACGGACGCCGCCGCGCACCGGCTGACGGTCCACAAGAACGGCGAGGAGATCAAGCAGATCCCCGTCACCACGGGCAAGCCGGGCTTCGAGACCCGCAACGGCGTCAAGGTGGTGCTCGCCAAGGAACGCTTCGTACGCATGCGCAGCACCACCGTCGGCATCGCCGAGGGCTCGTCCGAGTCGTACGACCTGGACGTGCACTTCGCCACCCGGGTCACCTGGAGCGGCGAGTACGTGCACGCCGCCCCGTGGTCGGTCGGCTCGCAGGGCTACGCCAACGTCAGCCACGGCTGCGTCGGGATGAGCACCGCCGACGCCGAGTGGTTCTTCGACACCTTCCGCCAGGGCGACCTCGTGGAGGTCGTGAACTCGGAGGGCGACACCATGGAGCCGTTCGGCAACGGCTTCGGCGACTGGAACCTGACCTGGGACAAGTGGCGCGAGGGCAGCGCCCTCACGGGCAGCGGGAAGACCCCCGACACCGCCCAGCAGGTGGCACGGCTGCGGCCCGCGGCCGTGTGAAACAGCTCAGGGCCGCCGCGCACGCCCACGGGCGGCCGGCGGCCCCGTCCGGCCGCCAGGGCCGGCGCCGAAGCCTCAGGCGCCCGCCAGCGCCTTCCGGCGCAGCAGGGAGGCCAGGGCGTTCGCGAACTCCACCGGCTCCACCGGAAGCGTCACCGCGGCCTCCGCGCGGCTCCAGGTCGCCAGCCAGGCGTCCTGCGGGCGGCCCATCAGCAGCAGCACCGGAGGGGCGTTGAAGATCTCGTCCTTGATCTGCCGGCACAGCCCCATGCCGCCCATCGGCACGGCCTCGCCGTCCAGGACGCACACGTCGATGCCGCCCCGGTCCAGCTCCGTGAGCACGGCCGCCGGCGTCGCGCACTCCACGAACTCCACGAGGGGCACGTCCGGCGCCGGCCGCCGCCCGGTGGCGAGCCGCACCTGCTCCCGGGTGTTGGCGTCGTCGCTGTAGACCAGCACCGTGGCGGTCGCCTGCATTGTTCCTCCACGCGTAAGAGAGAGGGCACGGCTCTGTCGGGAACTTCGGGTACCGATGGCGCGGATGCTACCCCCTCGGACCGCCCGTCAACACCGGTTCGGACACGGCTTCGAAAGGGGCTCCCCTGGGCCATACGGGCAGTCCAGGAGGGGCGAACACACCGAACGGCACCCCCGGGAGTGAGGGCGGGATAAGCGACCGACATAATGTCGGCGTGGCGACAGCAACGACAGTAGACACCGGGCACGCGCACCCGTCGGTCAACCGACCGAACCTCACCAGCGTCGGAACCATCATCTGGCTGAGTTCCGAGCTGATGTTCTTCGCGGCCCTCTTCGCGATGTACTTCACCCTGCGATCGGTGACCGGACCCGACTTCTGGTCGGAGAAGGCCGACCTGCTGAACTTCCCGTTCTCGGCGACGAACACCACGATCCTGGTGCTCTCCTCGCTCACCTGCCAGCTCGGCGTCTTCGCCGCCGAGCGCGGTGACGTGAAGAAGCTCCGGATGTGGTTCATCGTCACCTTCATCATGGGCGCGGTGTTCATCGGCGGCCAGGTCTTCGAGTACACCGAGCTGGTCAAGCACGAGGGCCTGTCCCTCTCCTCCGACCCGTACGGCTCGGCGTTCTACCTGACCACCGGCTTCCACGGCCTGCACGTGACGGGCGGCCTGATCGCCTTCCTGCTGGTCCTGGGCCGGACCTACGCGGCCCGGAGGTTCACCCACGAGCAGGCCACCGCGGCCATCGTCGTGTCCTACTACTGGCACTTCGTCGATGTCGTCTGGATCGGCCTCTTCGCCACGATCTACATGATCAAGTAGGCGGGCCTCATCCGCGCGCGCTGACCACAGCGCACCCAACAGAAGCATCGACGCAGAAGATCCTGACACCGGGGTAATCCGTGAAAAAGCTCTCCGCACGACGACGCCATCCGCTGGCGGCGCTCGTCGTCCTACTCCTCGCGCTGGCATGCACCGGGGGGCTGTACGCCGTGTTCGCACCCGCGGACAAGGCGCAGGCCGACGAAACCGCCCAGTCCCTCACCATCGAGGAGGGCAAGAAGCTTTACACCGTCGGCTGCGCGAGCTGCCACGGCACCGGCGGTCAGGGCACCTCCGACGGCCCGAGCCTGGTGGGCGTGGGCGCTGCGGCGGTCGACTTCCAGGTGAGCACCGGCCGTATGCCGGCCGCCACCTCGCAGGCTGCGCAGATCCCGCGCAAGAAGAACATCTACTCCCAGGCCGAGATCGACCAGCTGGCGGCGTACATCGCCTCCCTGGGCGCCGGCCCGGCCGTCCCGACCGAGGAGCAGTACGGCCCCGAGGGCGCCGACGCGGCCAAGGGCGGCGAGCTGTTCCGCAACAACTGCGCGCAGTGCCACAACTTCACCGGCAAGGGCGGCGCGCTCACGCACGGCAAGTACGCCCCGGACCTGGAGGGCGTCACGCCGAAGCACATCTACGAGGCCATGCTCACCGGCCCGCAGAACATGCCCTCCTTCCCCGACAGCACCCTGTCGGAGCAGAACAAGAAGGACGTCATCGCGTACCTGAACGCGGTCAACGGCGAGGAGACCGAGAGCTACGGCGGCCTGGCGCTGGGCGGTATCGGCCCCGTCGCCGAAGGCCTGTTCGCGTGGATCTTCGGACTGGGCGCGCTGATCGCGGTCGCCGTGTGGGTCGCCGCTCGGACCGCAAAGGCCAAGAAGTCATGAGTAGCCAAGACATTCCCGAAGAGAACCTGCCCGCAGCGCAGGACACCAGCCACGGAGCGGTGAAGCTCGCGGACGAGCAGAACCCGTTCGCCGACCCGGGCCTCCCGCCCCACGAGCCGCGGGTGCAGGACATCGACGAGCGGGCCGCCAAGCGGTCCGAGCGCACGGTCGCCCTGCTGTTCACGGTGTCGATGCTGGCCACCGTCGGCTTCATCGCCTCGTACGTGACCATCCCGGTCGACAAGGCGGTCTACATCTGGCCGCTCGGCCACATCAGCGCGCTGAACTTCGCGCTGGGCATGACGCTCGGCCTCGCCCTGTTCTGCATCGGCGCCGGCGCGGTCCACTGGGCCCGCACGCTGATGTCGGACCACGAGCTGGCCGACGAGCGTCACCCGATCGAGGCCGCCCCCGAGGTCCGCGCGAAGGTCATGGACGACTTCCGCCAGGGCGCCAAGGAGTCGGTGATCGGCCGCCGGAAGCTGATCCGCAACACCATGTTCGGCGCGCTCGCCCTGGTCCCGCTCTCCGGTGTGGTCCTGCTGCGCGACCTCGGGCCGCTGCCCGGGACGAAGCTGCGCCACACCCTGTGGTCCAAGGGCAAGCTGCTCGTCAACATGAACACCAACGAGCCGCTGCGTCCGTCGGACCTGATCGTGGGTTCGCTGACCTTCGCCAAGCCCGAGGGCCTGGAGGAGCACGACCACGGTTTCCAGAACGAGATCGCCAAGGCCGCCCTGATGCTGGTCCGCATCCAGCCGGACGACATCAAGGACAAGCGCGCGCTCGAGTGGTCGCACGAGGGCATCCTGGCCTACTCGAAGATCTGCACCCACGTCGGTTGCCCGATCTCCCTGTACGAGCAGCAGACGCACCACGCCCTGTGCCCCTGCCACCAGTCCACCTTCGACCTCGCCGACGGTGCCAAGGTGATCTTCGGTCCCGCCGGTCACCCGCTGCCTCAGCTGCGCATCGGCGTGAACGACGAGGGTTACCTCGAAGCGCTCGGCGACTTCGAAGAGCCCGTCGGCCCTGCTTTCTGGGAGCGCGGATGAGTACTACGACCAGCACCGATTCCCGCGCCCGCGGGAAGGCACCGGCCGGCGAGCGGGTCGCCGACTGGGCCGACGGCCGGCTGGGGATCTACTCCCTGGCCAAGGCCAACATGCGCAAGATCTTCCCCGACCACTGGTCGTTCATGCTGGGTGAGATCTGCCTGTACAGCTTCATCATCATCATCCTCACGGGTGTGTACCTGACCCTGTTCTTCCACCCGTCGATGAACGAGGTGGAGTACCACGGCAGCTACGTCCCGCTGCAGGGCCAGCTGATGAGTGAGGCGTACAAGTCGACGCTGGACATCAGCTTCGACGTCCGTGGCGGTCTGCTCATCCGGCAGATCCACCACTGGGCCGCGCTGATCTTCGTGGCCGGCATGTTCGTGCACATGATGCGCGTGTTCTTCACCGGCGCGTTCCGCAAGCCGCGTGAGATCAACTGGCTGTTCGGCTTCCTGCTGCTCGTCCTCGGCATGTTCACCGGTTTCACCGGCTACTCGCTCCCGGACGACCTGCTCTCCGGCACCGGTATCCGCTTCATGGAGGGCGCGATCCTGTCCGTGCCGATCGTCGGCACGTACCTGTCGTTCTTCCTCTTCGGCGGCGAGTTCCCCGGCGACGACTTCGTGGCCCGGTTCTTCTCGATCCACGTCCTGCTGCTGCCGGGCATCATGCTCGGCCTCGTGGTGGCGCACCTGATCCTGGTCTTCTACCACAAGCACACGCAGTTCCCGGGCCCCGGCAAGACCAACAAGAACGTGGTCGGCATGCCGCTGCTGCCGGTGTACATGGCCAAGGCCGGAGGCTTCTTCTTCCTGGTCTTCGGTGTGATCGCGGCCGTCGCCGCGATCGCCACGGTCAACCCGATCTGGGCCATCGGCCCCTACCGGCCCGACATGGTCTCCACCGGCGCCCAGCCGGACTGGTACATGGGCTTCTCCGAGGGCCTGGTCCGTGTCATGCCGGGCTGGGAGATCAACTTCTGGGGTCACACGCTCGTCCTGGGCGTGTTCATCCCGCTGATGATCTTCCCGCTGGTCCTGGTGGCCATCGCGGTCTACCCGTTCATCGAGTCCTGGGTCACCGGCGACAAGCGCGAGCACCACATCCTGGACCGCCCGCGCAACGCCCCGACGCGCACCGCGTTCGGTGTCGCCTGGATGACGCTGTACTTCGTGCTCCTCATCGGCGGCGGCAACGACATCTGGGCCACGCACTTCCACCTGTCGATCAACGCCATCACCTGGTTCGTCCGGATCGCGTTCTTCGTCGCCCCGGTCGTGGCGTTCGTCGTCACCAAGCGGATCTGCCTCGGCCTGCAGCGCCGGGACAAGGAGAAGGTGCTGCACGGCCGCGAGTCGGGCATCATCAAGCGCCTGCCGCACGGTGAGTTCATCGAGGTCCACGAGCCGCTCAGCCAGGAGCAGCTGTACACCCTCACCGCGCACGAGCAGCCCAAGCCGCTCGAGCTCGGCCCGGAGGTCGACGAGAACGGCGTCCGGCGCAAGGTGAAGGCCAGCGAGAAGCTGCGCGCGAAGCTCAGCAAGGGCTTCTACGGCGAGGAGTCGCAGATTCCGAAGCCGACCGTCGAGGAGTACAAGGAGATCACGAGCGGCCACGGCCACCACTGATCCCGGAGCTTCTCCACACGTCGCCACACGACAGCGAAGGGCCCCCGTCCGTTCTGCGGACGGGGGCCCTTCGCCGTGCCCGCGGCTGGATAGGGTGGGTGCGGGACCCGTCCGGTCCCCGAGGACCCGCTACGACCGTCAGGAGCGACCATGAGCGCTGTGACCCCCGCTGGAGGCGACACCGCGGCGGGCCGCTCCTGGCCCGCCCTGCTGAACACCCTCCTGGACGGCCGGGACCTGACCGCCGACGAGGCCGCCTGGGCGATGGACCTGATCATGCGCGGCGAGGCGACCGACGCGCAGATCGCCGGGTTCGCGGTGTCCCTGCGGGCCAAGGGCGAGACCGTCGACGAGATCACCGGCTGCGTGCGGGCGCTCTACGACCACGCCAACGTCATCGAGGTGCCCGGCGCCACCGTCGACATCGTCGGCACCGGCGGCGACGGCGCCAGGACGGTGAACATCTCCACCATGTCCTCGATCGTGGTCGCCGGCACCGGTGCGAAGGTCGTCAAGCACGGCAACCGCGCCGCGTCCTCCGCCTCCGGCGCCTCCGACGTGCTGGAGAAGCTGGGCGTCAACCTCGACCTGACCCCGCGCCGGGTCGCCGAGGTCGCCGAGGAGGCCGGCATCACCTTCTGCTTCGCGGTGAGGTTCCACCCGGCGCTGCGCCATGTGGCCGCCGCCCGCGGCCAGCTCGGCGTCCGCACCGTGTTCAACTTCCTCGGCCCGCTGGCCAATCCGGCGAAGGTCAGGGCACAGGCCGTCGGCGTCGCCGACGCACGGATGGCGCCCATCATGGCCGGGGTGTTCGCCGGGCGCGGCAACTCCACCCTGGTGTTCCGGGGCGACGACGGCCTCGACGAGCTGACCACCACCGGCACCTCCAAGGTGTGGGTGGTCCGCGACGGCAAGGTCACCGAGGAGACCTTCGACCCGCGCGACGTCGGCATCGAGCTGGTCCCGGTGGAGGCGCTGCGCGGCGCCGACGCCTCCTACAACGCCGAGGTCGCCCGCCGGCTGCTGGACGGCGAACGGGGCCCCGTACGGGACGCGGTGCTGCTGAACTCCGCGGCGGCGCTGGTGGCCCTGGAGCCCGGCGCCGGCACGCTCACCGAGCAGCTCCGCGCCGGGATGGAGAAGGCCGCCGAGTCGATCGACTCCGGCGCCGCCAGGCGCGTCCTCGAACGCTGGGTCGCCGTCACCAACGCGTAGGCGCCGTACGGCCGTCCCGCCATCCGGATACGGGTTGCGGGGCGGCCGTCGCCTCGGTTACGTTCCCTCTCAGGTCATGAGTGACAGCCATCAGGCCCCGGCCGGCTGTCCGGCAACCCTCCGTCCGTGGCGGGGTGCCCCGGGTGAGGACCAGGCCGTGAGCAGCAGGGCTCACGGCAAGCGCGGACCCCTCGCACACCAGGGGTCCTGGTCGTCGAGGAGTCTTCTGTGAGCAAGCGAATGCGCTAGGGCGTCGAGCCCCGCCTCCGCATCCCCTTCCACTCTTCACCTCCGCGCCGGAGCGCCGCCGTCGTGCCGTCCGCCCGCGCGAGGATCCGCCCTGCCCTCCGGGAGTCCCGTCATGCCTGCCGCCGCCACCACCGTCGCCGCCGAGCCGTCCGTCCGCGCCCCGCTGCCCGTCCTCGGCCGGGACGTCGCCGTCCCCCTCGTCACCGGCGGCGAGGTCACCTACGCCGCCCTCGACTACGCCGCCAGCGCCCCCGCCCTGCAGCGGGTCTGGGACGACGTGGCCGCCTACGCCCCGTACTACGGCAGCGTCCACCGCGGCGCGGGCTATCTCTCCCAGCTCTCCACCGATCTGTTCGAGAACGCCCGCCGTACCGTCGCCGAGTTCCTGGACTGCCGCGCCGACGATCACCTGGTGTTCACGCGCTCCACCACCGACTCCCTCAACCTGCTCGCCGCCGCCCTGCCCGACGGCTGCGAGGTGTTCGTCTTCGAGACCGAGCACCACGCCGCGCTGCTGCCCTGGCAGCGGGCGGGCCGGGTGACCGTCCTCGACGCCCCCGACAGCCCCGCGCAGGCCGTCGCGACCCTGGAGCGCGCCCTCGCCGACCGCGACCCCTACGGGCCGGCGCTGGTCTGCGTCACCGGCGCCTCCAACGTCACCGGCGAACTGTGGCCGGTCCGCGAACTCGCCGCCGCCGCGCACGCGCACGGCGCCCGGATCGTGCTCGACGCCGCCCAGCTCGCCCCGCACCGCGCGGTCGGCGTGCGCGACCTCGACGTCGACTGGGTCGCCTTCTCCGGGCACAAGCTGTACGCCCCCTTCGGTTCCGGAGTGCTGGCCGGCCGCGCCGACTGGCTGCGCGAGGCCGAGCCCTACCTCGCCGGCGGCGGCGCCAGCCGCACGGTCGCCCGGCGCGCGGACGGGGGAGTGGACGTGCAGTGGCACGAGACCGCCGCCCGCCACGAAGCCGGCTCGCCCAACGTCATCGGCGCCTACGCCATCGCCTCCGCCTGCAAGGCGCTCACCGAGGCCGGGTTCGACGCGCTGGCCGCGCGGGAGGACGCCCTGGTGCGCGCGGTGCGGGAGGGGCTGGCGGACGTGCCGGAGGTACGGTTCCTGTCCCTGTTCGGCGACGACGCGCCGCGCGTGGGGGTGCTGTCCTTCGTGGTCGACGGCTGGAACAGCTCCCACTTCGCGGCGGCGCTGTCCGCGGAGTACGGCATCGGCGTACGGGACGGTCTGTTCTGCGCGCACCCGCTGGTGCGGAGGCTGCTGGGCGGCGACACGGGCGGCGCGGGGGAGTGCGGGGCGCCGGAGGCGGGGACGCTCAACGCGATCCGGGTCAGCTTCGGGGCCGGGACGCCGGAGGAGCACGTCGCACGGTTCGTGCGGGCGGTGCGGGAGCTCGTGCGGGACGGGGCGCGGTGGAAGTACCGGACGGTGGACGGCCGGTGCGTGCCCGACACCTCGGGACGCGCCTGACCCTTCTCCGGCCCTGGCGGGCCCCCTCCTCGAACGCCGGACGGGATGGGACCGGCCCCTCCGGCGTTCGAGGGGCGGGGTTCGGGGCGGGGCCCCGGAAGGTCAGTTGTCCAGCCCGATGGCGAACGCCGCCTCCAGGTCGTGCTGGGAGTACGTCCGGAACGCCACATGCGTGTCCGTGCCCTCCACACCCGGGATCTTGCTGATCCTGCCGGGGATGACCTCGGCCAGATCCTCGTGCTCCCGCACCCGCACCATGGCGATCAGGTCGTACGTGCCGGTGACGGAGAAGACCTCGCTGACGCTGTCCAGCGCGGCGATCTGTTCCGCGATCTCGGGGATCCGGTCCACGCTGGTCTTGATGAGGACGATCGCGGTGATCACGGCTGGTTCTCTCCCTCGGGGGCCGGAGCAGGGGCGGACTTCACTGTAGTCGCCCCGCCGCGCCACACCCACGCGCAGCCGAACCCCAGCGCGAAGCCCATCAGGTGCGCCAGATAGGCCACCCCGGGCCCGCCCTCCGGCGTGCGCCCGGCCGCCGCCCACTGCAGGGCCGCCCAGAACGGCAGCACCGCCCACGCGGGCAGCCGTACCGGCAGGAAGAAGGCGAACGGCAGGAGACTGGTGACCCGCCCGCGGGGGAACTGGAAGAGGAACGCCCCGAGCAGCGCCGAGATCGCCCCCGAGGCCCCGACCAGGGACCGCTCGGAGCCGGCGTTGACGGCCGCGTACCCCAGCAGGGCGAGGTAGCCGCAGCCGGCGTAGCAGACGGCGAACCGCACCCGGCCCATCCGTGCCTCGGTCATCGGCCCGAACACGTGGAGGAACAGCATGTTGCCCAGCAGATGCACCCAGCTGCCGTGCACGAAGAGCGCCGTGGCGGGGGTGAGGACGGCCGCGGGGGACCCGTCGAACAGGTCTGCGGGGATCACTCCCCAGCGGCGGAAGTAGTCCCCCTGGGCGGTGAGCAGCTCCTCACCGGAGCCGTGCGCCGGGTGCAGCCCCGAGGCCGGCCCGATCAGGAAGACCAGGCAGCACAGCACGATCAGGGTGCGGGTGACCGGGGCGGGCGTGGTCCTCAGCGCCCCGGCGGCCGCAGCGGTCCAGTTGCGGATCATGGGTACAGAGCATGACGTAACCGGACGCAACCGTGCGGATCGCCTCGCCGCCGTGGACGGGCGGGCGGCGCGGGCCCGGCAGGCCGTAGGGTTACGAGCCACACGCACCGGCCGCCCGGTGCGTCAAGGACACTGGAGAAAGGCGAACAGCCACGATGACGGTTCCCCTGCCGACCGACTCGACGCGGTGGCGCTGCACCCTGTGCGGCAACCTCACCCGCTTCGACGTCACCCGCTCGTCGAAGGTCGTCGAGTACGTGCACCTCGATCTGGCCGGAGAGCCCAAGGTCGAGGAGCGTGAGGTGCTCGATGAGACGATCGAGTCGGTGCGGTGCCGCTGGTGCAACGCCGTGGACCAGGTGGAACTCGTGGACAGGCCGGGCGCCGGTTCCTGAGACAAGGGGGCCCCTCCCGCTCGGGCGACGTCGGGAGTGGGGGAAGGCCCCGCTGACGGCGACCCCGCGGACGGGGCCGCACACGGGCATTGGGGTGTGACGGATGGTGGAGACCACAGGCGGGGGGCCGCAGGACGGCGCCGCCGAGGTGCTCGACCGTCCGCTGCCCGACGGAGTGCGCCGCAAGGTCGTCCAGATCGTCGCGGACGGCTTCGGCGGTCTCACCGTCGCCGAGCTCCCCGCGCAACTGCGGCAGTACGCCCGGTTCACCCCGAACCGCCGCGCCAAGTTCGCCGGGAACGCGATGGCGGCGGCGCTGGAGACGGATCCGCTGTTCCGGCAGCGGATCGGCGAGAAACTCAGAGAGACCGAGCCGGAACTGACCGGCGCCCTCGACTCCGGCTCCCCGCCTCCGGCCGCGGACCCGCTCGACGTGGCGGCCGCGGCCTACGTGCTCCGCCCGCCGGGCTGGGTCAAGCTGGTCACCGCCGCCGGTGAGGAGGCGCAGCGCGCCGACGCCGAGCGCGCCGACGAGGAGACCCGCGCCGAGCTGGAGCGGCTGCGCGCCGAACTGGACCGTGCCCGTGAGCACACCCGCGCCGAGACCGAGCGGCTGCGCGCCGACCTGGACGCGGCGAAGAAGGAGACCGACTCCCTGCACCGCAAGCTGCGGTCCGCCCTCGCCGACGTCAAGCGCGGCGAGGCCGCCCTGCGCAAGCTGCGCGGCGAGATGGAGGCGGTGCGCGCCGAGGGCCAGGCCCAGGTGTCCGCCGCCGAGAGCGAGACCCGGCGCCTCAAGGCCCGGCTCGGCGAGACCGAGGCCGCCCTGGAGGCCGCCCGCCGCGCCGCCCGCGAGGGCCGCAGCGTCGAGGACATGCGCGTACGGCTGCTGCTCGACACCGTGCTGGACGCCGCCCAGGGGCTCCGGCGCGAACTCGCGCTGCCTCCCGTGTCCGTGCGGCCCGCGGAGACCGTGGACGCCCTGGAGCCGGGCCGGATGACCCCGAAGGACATCGCCGCCCGCGCGCTGTCCGAGGACGACCCGGCCGTCCTCGACCAGCTCCTCGCCCTGCCGCAGGCGCATCTGGTCGTCGACGGCTACAACGTCACCAAGACCGGCTATCCGCAGATGCCGCTGGAGAAGCAGCGGCTGCGGCTGCTCGGCCAGCTGGCCCAGCTCGCCGCCCAGACCGGCGCCGAGGTCACCTGTGTCTTCGACGGCGCCGAACTGGCCGCGCCGGTGCTGCTGGCGCCGCCGCGCGGGGTGCGGGTGCTGTTCTCCAAGCCGGGCATCACCGCCGACGAGCTCATCCGCCAGCTCGTGCGCGCCGAGCCGCCGGGGCGGCCGGTCATCGTCGCCTCCACCGACCGCGAGGTCGCCGACGGGGTCGCACGCGCCGGCGCGCGCCCCGTCGCATCCGCCGTGCTCCTCAAAAGGCTTTCCTAGTATCTGATGCGCATCCGTCCCTCGTGCAACGTACAGGGGTAATGCCTGAATTGACGGAACCGTCACGCAACGTAGCGTCAATGCGGCGTCACTGCAGGTGAGTTGTCACGTAATAAACGCGCTGTAGCGGAGATTTTGTGCCCGGGGATTTGAACTGATCACAAGAGAATCACTAGGGTCTGCCTTCGAACCCTCGCTCGCGCGATCACTCTCGAGAAGGAGCTCGTCTCCGTGGCGTCCCACCGTCGTCCCAAGCAGCCGAGCCGCGCACGCGTGACTGTGCTCACCACCGCCGCCGCTGCTGCCGTCGTCATGAGCTCGCAGGCCGCCAACGCGGCCCCCAGCGAGAAGCCGAGCAAGGACGAGGTCAAGGCCAAGGTCGACAAGCTCTACGAGCAGGCGGAGCAGGCCACCGAGAAGTACAACGGGGCCAAGGAGAAGCAGGAGAAGCTCCAGAAGGAGATCTCCACCATCCAGGACAACGTCGCCAAGGGTCAGCAGGAGCTCAACGACCTGCGCGACGGCCTCGGTTCGATGGCCAGCGCCCAGTACCGCAGCGGCGGCATCGACCCCTCCGTCCAGCTCTTCCTCTCCGCCGACCCGGACGACTACCTCGACAAGGCGTCCACCCTGGACCAGTTGAGCGCCCAGCAGGTCGACTCGCTGAAGAAGATCCAGGAGAAGCAGCGCGAACTGGCCCAGCAGCGCGCCGAGGCCGCCGAGAAGCTGAAGGACCTGTCCTCCACCCGGGCGGAACTCGGCAAGAAGAAGAAGGAAGTCCAGGGGAAGCTCGCCTCCGCGCAGAAGCTGCTCAACAGCCTCACCGCTGCGGAGAAGGCGCAGCTCGCCGAGGAGCAGAACCGCGCCACCCGCGCCAGCGAGCGCGACGCCCTCTCGGTCAACGTCCCGGCCGGCTCCGGCCGCGCCGCCGCCGCCTTCGCCGCCGCGCAGAGCAAGCTCGGCACCCCGTACGTCTACGGCGCCACCGGCCCGTCCTCCTTCGACTGCTCGGGCCTGACCTCCTGGGCGTACGCGCAGGCCGGCGTCGGCATCCCGCGCACCTCCGAGGCCCAGACCGGCGCCGGCACCAAGATCTACTCGGTGGACCAGCTCAAGGTCGGCGACCTCGTCTTCTTCTTCAACGACCTGCACCACGTGGGCCTTTACGCGGGCAACGGCCAGATCATCCACGCCCCCCGCACCGGCACCGTCGTGCGCTACGAGTCGATGAACACCATCGGCGGCCCCTTCATGTTCGGCGTCCGCGTCTGACCCGACCGGCGTCCGCCCGACCGGACACCGCCCCGGGTGCCCCCGTTCGGGGGATTCCCGGCGGCCCCGCACCCCCTCCACGCCCCGCCGCGACCCAGGTCAACGGCGGGGCGTCACCGTGCGTGCCGCCCTGGCCGTGGCTCCGCGGGCCGCCCCGACGGCTACTGTCTGCCGCGTTTCCCTGTCCGCCAGCGGAAGGAGCGCGACTTCCCGTGGGGTCCCATCGCCGTACCGCACCGTCCTCAGGGTCCGAGCGGAGCACCGCCCTCGCCCTGGGCCTGCTCTCCGCGGCCGCCACCGCCCTCGGCGCGGTACCCGCCACGGCCGCGCCCCAGGAGGACACCCGGGCCGAGGTCGACCGCCTCTACCGCGAGGCCGAGAAGGCCACCGAGGCCTACAACGCGGCCGACGAGCGCGCCGACGCCCTGCGCCGGGACATCGCCGACGCCCAGGACGGCATCGCCCGCAAGCAGCAGCGGGTCAACACCATGCGGGAGGCGCTGGGTTCGCTCGCGGGCTCCCAGTACCGCTCCGGCGGCCTCGACCCCACCCTCTCCCTGCTGCTCTCCGAGGACCCGGAGGACTACCTCCGGAAGGCCTCCGTCCTCGACCGGCTCGGCGTCCACCAGACCGCCGAACTGAGGAAGCTCCGCGGCACCCTGCGCTCCCTGTCCCAGGACCGCGCCGAGGCGTCGAAACGCCTCGGCGCCCTCGAACGCAGCCGTGAGGCCGCCGCCACCCACAAACGCACCGTGGAGCGCAAGCTCGCCGAGGCCCGCCGACTGCTGGGCTCCCTCCCGGCCGGCGAGCGCGCCGCCTGGGACCGCGCCTCCCGCTCCGGCCGCACCGACCTGCTCGGCCCCGCCGTCGCCCCGGCCTCCGGGCGTGCGGCCGCCGCCGTCGCCGCCGCCCGCTCCGCCCTCGGCAGGCCCTACGTGTGGGGCGCCAACGGCCCCTCCGGCTTCGACTGCTCCGGGCTCACCCAGTGGGCGTACGCGCAGGCCGGGGTCGCGCTGCCGCGCACCTCGCAGGCCCAGCGTGACGCCGGCCGGCAGGTCCCGCTGTCGGAGGCCCGCCCCGGCGACCTGGTCCTCTACCGCTCCGACGCCTCCCACGTGGCGATGTACATGGGCAACGGCCAGGTGATCCACGCCCCCTACCCCGGCGCGCCCGTGCGCTACGACCCGGTCGGCATGATGCCGGTCTCCTCGGTCACCAGGGTCTGACCTCCGCGGGCCCGCGCCCGTACCCTCGGAATGGTGGCCGGTCGAACGCGGGTATCCCAGGCGGCGGTGGCGGCGTTGTGCCTGCTGCTCGCCGCCCTCGTGGGATGCGGCGGCGGTCCCGTCGTGGACGCCGCCCGCGCGGAGGTGCAGGCGCTGCTCGACCGGCGCGCCGAGGCCGTCCTCGACCGGGACGCCGCCGCCTACGCCCGCACCGGAACCCGCGACGGCTTCGACAACCTGCGCGCGGTGCCCCTCGCCGACTGGTCGTACCGCGTCACCGCCCTGGACCGCACCGGCGACCGGGCCACCGCCGCCGCCGACCTGAGCTACCGCGTCGACGGCCACGACCGCTCCCCGGTCGTCACCGCCCGCACCCTGAGCCTCAGCCGGGACCGCGACGGCCACTGGTCGGTGGAGTCCGACCGCCCCGCCGAGGCGTCCGGCCAGCAGCTCTGGGACCAGGGCAGGGCGCAGGCCGTACGCGGCGAGCGCAGCCTGGTGCTGGGCGTCGGGCAGTCCGAGGAGACGCTGCGCGACTACGCCGACCTCGCCGACCGCGCCGTGCCCGCCGTCTCCGACGCCTGGGGCTCTCGGTGGGCCCGCAGCGTCGTGGTCCTCGTCCCGGAGACCCTGGAGGGCATGGCCGGCCTCCTGGGCTCGCCCCCGTCCTCCTACCGGGGCATCGCGGCCGTCACCACCGGCGCGACCGGAGGCGGGCCCACGGCGCCCGCGGACCGGGTGATCGTCAACCCGGACGCCTTCGGGCTGCTCGGCGACTCCGGACGGCAGGTCGTCCTCACGCACGAGACCGCGCACGTCGCCACCCGCGCCCACACCTCCGCCGCGACACCGTTGTGGCTGTCCGAGGGGTACGCCGACTGGGTCGGCTACCGCGGCGCGGGCCGCACCCCCGCCGAGGCCGCGCCGGAACTCGCGCACGCCGTCGGGCGGGGCGAGGTGCCGGACGCGCTGCCCGAGGACGAGGAGTTCGGCTTCACCGGTGACGCGGACGGGCTGGCGCGTGCGTACGAGGGGAGCTGGCTGGCGTGCCAGATGATCGCGGAGCGGTGGGGGGAGGAGCGGCTGGGGGCGTTCTATCGCGCCGTGGGCGCGCACCGGGAGCGGGAGGGGGCTGTCGAGGACGCGATGAGCCGCGTCCTCGGCGTCACGCCGGAGGAGTTCACCCTCCAGTGGCGGGACTTCGTGCGGGGTGCGCTGCGGTGACGTGGCGTGGGGTTTCGTCGGGGGGGGGTGCGGGCCGTCCTCAGCCGGTCGCGCGGTTCCCCGCGCCCCTTCGGGGCGCTAGGACGACACCGGTGTGCGTTCCGGCCGGGAGGGGCCCGGAGCTGTCGGGATCTCGCGGCGGCCCGGCACCGTCGCGCACCACAGGGCGCGTGCCGCCAGGAGCGACGCCGCCACCAGGAGGCCGTTGCGGATCGTCAGCAGGGTGATGCCCAGCGCGTCGCTCGCCACCACGTGGCCGAACCACACGGGGAACTCGAGCACCGTGACCGGGCACGCGGCCAGCACCAGGGCCGCGGGGCGGCCCATGCGGCTCTCCCGGAAGCACAGGCACACCGCCGCCGTCCCCACCAGCCACACCATGTACTGAGGGCTGATCACCCGGCTGGTGACCGTGAACAGCAGGACCGCCGTGAACGCCGCGTCCGCCGCGGTGTGCGGCGCGAACCGGGTCGCCAGCAGCCGCCACAGCACCAGCCAGGCCAGCGCGGCCCCGGTCAGGAACAGCGCCCCGGTGGACACCCAGCTCACGTACGGGCCGAGGAACTCCACCGAGCCGTAGTTCAGCAGCACCTCGCCGTCCCAGCCGTGGTGCCGGGCCACGTGGAACACCAGCGACCCCAGCGACTCCACCTCCGTGCCCCGGTCCCGCTGGAAGCCCAGGAACGCGAACGCGCCCGGCATCAGCACCGCGAACAGCCCGGCCATCACCACGCCCGTCACCGCCGCCGACGCCCACGCGGCCCGCCCGCGCACCGCGAGCAGCAGCAGCGCCGGCCACACCTTCAGCAGCGCCCCGAACGCCATCAGCGCGCCCGCCGCGCGGGGGTGCCGGCCGGCCGCCAGCAGCGCGGCCACCGCGACCGCGGTCACCATCACGTCGTAGCGGGCGTACACCGTCGGACCGAGCAGCGGCACGCCCGCCACCCACAGCCACGCCCCGCGCCGTGAGCGGCCCGTGCCGCGCGCCCCGCGCAGCAGCAGGGCCAGCGCCGCGGCGTCGGCCGCCAGCGCCAGCACGAAGAAGGCCGTGGCGTACTCCAGGAACGGCAGCACGGCGGGGGAGAGGACCGCCAGGGCTGCGGCGGGCGGGTACTGCCAGGTCACGTCGTCCTGGGGAAACGTTCCGGTGACGAGGACGTCGTACCAGCCCCGGTAGATCACCGACACGTCGCTGGTGACGTCCGGGCCCGGGAAGACCACCACCTTCAGCACGCACAGCAGCAGCGCCGCGCGCGTCGCCCCCCAGATCCCCAGCAGCCCTGCCAGAGATCCCCGTGCGGCCCTCGGTTCCACGTGATTCCTGCCCGTCCGGTGTGCGGTCGATGAGGGGCCATGATGTCCCGGAAGCCGGTGCACATGCCACCGAGCAGCGCCGTGGCGGACGCGCGACAACCGTTCGGTAGGGTCGGCGGCGATGCACAAGACCCTGATCGTCACCAACGACTTCCCGCCCCGTCCCGGCGGCATCCAGGCCTTCCTGCACAACATGGCGCTGCGCCTGGACCCGGAGCGCGTCGTCGTCTACGCCTCCACCTGGAAGCGCACCCGGGAGGGCCTCGAGGCGACCGCGGCCTTCGACGCCGAGCAGCCCTTCACCGTCGTCCGCGACCGCACGACGATGCTGCTGCCCACCCCTGCCGCCACCCGGCGGGCCGTGGGCCTGCTGCGCGAGCACGGCTGCACCTCGGTGTGGTTCGGGGCGGCGGCGCCCCTCGGCCTGATGGCGCCCGCGCTGCGACGGGCGGGTGCCGAGCGGATCGTGGCCACCACCCACGGCCACGAGGCCGGCTGGGCCCAGCTGCCCGCCGCACGGCAGCTGCTGCGCCGCATCGGGGAGTCCACGGACACGATCACCTACCTGGGCGAGTACACCCGCTCCCGGATCGCCCGCGCCCTCACCCCACAGGCCGCCGCCCGCATGGTGCAGCTGCCGCCCGGGGTCGACGAGAAGACCTTCCACCCCGGCTCGGGCGGGGACGAGGTGCGCGCGCGGCTCGGGCTGACCGACCGCCCGGTGGTCGTGTGCGTCTCGCGTCTCGTGCCGCGCAAGGGCCAGGACACGCTGATCCGGGCGATGCCCGCGATCCTCGCCGCCGAGCCGGACGCCGTCCTGCTGATCGTCGGCGGCGGCCCCTACGAGAAGGACCTGCGCCGCCTCGCCGCCGACACCGGCGTCGCCGCCTCCGTCCGTTTCACCGGCTCCGTCCCCTGGTCCGAGCTGCCCGCCCACTACGGCGCCGGCGACGTCTTCGCGATGCCCTGCCGGACCCGGCGCGGCGGCCTGGACGTGGAGGGCCTCGGCATCGTCTACCTGGAGGCGTCCGCGACGGGCCTCCCCGTCGTCGCAGGAGACTCGGGCGGCGCCCCGGACGCAGTCCTCGACGGCGAGACGGGCTGGGTCGTCCCCGGCACGTCCCCGGCCGACACGGCCGACCGCGTCACCACGCTCCTCGCCGACCCCGAGCTCCGCGCGAGCATGGGCCGCCGCGGCCGAGAATGGGTCGAGGAGAAATGGCGCTGGGACCTTCTCGCCGACGAGTTGAAGACCCTGCTGTAACGCGAAAGCCGCCCTCGGAAAGGGCGGCTTTTCGCTTCAGGGGCGTGGGGACTGCGCGACCGGCCCCCACGAACCGGCATCCGCCGACGGCGGGCGCAAGCACCCCGGTCGGCGCTGCTCCACGCACATCACTTGGCGTAGATCGCCTCGATCTCGTGCGCGTAGTCCTTGGCCACCACATTCCGCTTCAGCTTCAGCGAAGGCGTGAGGTGCCCCGACTCCTCCGTGAACTGCGCCGGAAGAATACGGAACTTCCGCACCGACTCCGCCTTGGACACCGCCGCGTTCCCGTCGTCCACCGCCGCCTGGATCGCCGCCAGCAGATCCGGGTCCTCGCACAACGACGCCGCCGTCGACCCCTCCGGCTTGCCGTGCTCGGCGCACCAGCGGCCCAGGAACTCCTCGTCGATGGTGACGAGCGCGCCCACGAACGGCCGCCCGTCGCCGACCACCATGCACTCCGCGACCAGCGCGTGCGCCCGGATGCGGTCCTCGATGACCGCCGGGGCGACGTTCTTGCCGCCGGCCGTCACCAGGATCTCCTTCTTCCGGCCGGTGATCCGCAGGTAGCCGTCCTCGTCCAGAGTGCCGATGTCCCCGGTGTGGAACCAGCCGTCGGCCAGCGCCTCGGCGGTCGCGCCGGGGTTGTTCCAGTACTCCTTGAACAGGTGCTCGCCGTGCAGCAGCACCTCGCCGTCGTCCGCTATGCGCACCACCGAGCCGGGCAGCGGCTGGCCGACCGTGCCGATCTTCTGGCGGTCCCACGGGTTGAAGGCGGTGGCCGCGCAGGACTCGGTCAGGCCGTAGCCCTCCAGCACGCTGAAGCCGATGCCGCGGAAGAAGTGGCCGAGGCGCTCGCCGAGCGGGGCGCCGCCGGAGATGGCGTACTCGCCGCGTCCGCCCAGCACCGCGCGGAGCTTGCCGTAGACCAGCTTGTCGAAGACCTTGTGCTTGACCTTCAGGCCGAAGGACGGGCCCGACGGGGAGTCCAGCGCCTGGCTCCAGGCGATCGCGGCGTCCGCCGCCTTGTCGAAGATCTTGCCCTTGCCGTCCGCCTGCGCCTTGGCGCGCGCCGAGTTGTAGACCTTCTCGAAGACCCGCGGCACACCGAGGATCAGCGTCGGGCGGAACGCGGCCAGCTCGTCGGTGAGGTTCTTGATGTCGGGGACGCAGCCGAGCTTGATCGGCGCCATCATCGGCGCGATCTGCACCAGCCGGCCGAAGACGTGGGCGAGCGGCAGGAACAGCAGCACCGAGCACTCGCCGGTGCGGAACAGCGGACGCAGCCGCTCCACGATGTTGCCGCACTCGGCGAAGAAGCTGCGGTGGGTGAGCACGCAGCCCTTGGGGCGGCCGGTGGTGCCGGAGGTGTAGACGATGGTCGCCGGGTCGTCGGCCTTGGCGGCCGAGGAGCGCTCCTCGACCGTGTCGTCGCCGACGTCCGCGCCGAGGCGGCCCAGCTCGTCCAGGCCGCCGCCCTCGATCTGCCAGACGTTCTTCAGCGCGGGCAGCCGGTCGCGCACGGACTCGACGGTCGCCGTGTGGGAGTCGAGCTCCACCAGGCAGGCGGTGGCGCCGGAGTCGCCGAGGATCCACGCGACCTGCTCCGCCGAGCTGGTCTCGTACACCGGCACGGTGATCGCTCCGGCGCTCCAGATCGCGAAGTCGAGCAGCGTCCACTCGTAACGGGTGCGGGACATCAGTCCGACCCGGTCGCCGGGCCGCACGCCCGCCGCGATCAGGCCCTTGGCGGCGGCCCGCACCTCCGCGAGGAAGGTGGTGGCCGTCACGTCCTGCCACGTCCCGCCGACCTTGCGGGCCATGACGGCGACATCAGGATGCTGCGCGGCGTTTCTGCGGACGATGTCGGTCAGATTGCCGTCCGCGGGGACCTCGTACAGGGCCGGAAGGCTGAACTCGCGCAAGACTGCTGCTCCTCTTAGGGCGCCGGCGCCACGACGTTGTGCGATGCGACGGTGCGGTCCAAGGCTCGGGCGGGTGCTCGCGAATTCACTGGTTGAAATCCCGAGCACGACTGGACTGCCCGGACGTTACCCGCCGGTATGGCTGTCACGACAGGGGGGCCCTGTCAGATGTTCGCTGCGTCACACAGGTTGGTGTTTCATTGCGCACAGTAGTCCACAGCCGAACCAGCGAGCCAGTAACCGCAGGTAGGGCTGCCGTTGTTCACGTACGCCGCACACGATTAGGCTTGATCGCCATGGCATCCTCACCCGGCGGCGGCCCGCGCACCCGCGTCCACGTGGTCAGCGACGTACACGGCAACGCGGCCGGCCTCGCCCGCGCCAAGGAGGGCGCCGACGCCCTGGTCTGCCTCGGTGACCTGGTGCTGTTCCTCGACTACGCCGACCACTCGCGCGGCATCTTCCCCGACCTGTTCGGCACGGAGAACGCCCACCGCATCGTGGAGCTGCGCACCGCCCGCCGCTTCGAGGAGGCGCGCGACTTCCAGCGCGGGCTGTGGGCGGGCATCGGCGTCGACCGCGCGACGGCGATCGAGACGGCGGTGCGCAAACAGTACGCGGAGCTGTTCGCCGCCTTCCCCACTCCTACGTACGCCACCTACGGCAACGTCGACGTGCCGCCCCTGTGGCGGGAGTACGCCGGGCCCGGCACCACCGTGCTCGACGGGCAGCGGGTGGAGATCGGCGGCTGGACGTTCGGCTTCGTCGGCGGCGGCCTGCGCACCCCGATGCGCACGCCGTACGAGATCGACGACGAGGAGTACGCGGCGAAGATCGAGGCGGTCGGCGAGGTCGACGTGTTGTGCACGCACATCCCGCCGGAGGTCCCGGAGCTGGTCTACGACACCGTCGCCCGCCGCTTCGAGCGCGGCAGCACGGCGCTGCTGGAGGCGATACGCCGGACCCGGCCCCGCTACTCGCTGTTCGGACACGTCCACCAGCCGCTGGTGCGGCGGATGAGGATCGGCGCCACCGAATGCGTCAACGTGGGGCACTTCGCGTCCACCGGCCGGCCCTGGGCGCTGGAGTTCTGAGACGCCCCCGGACGCCGACGCCCAGGTCGGGTGATCTCGGTACACGTGGTGCGCGGTAGCCTTCCGCTGCACGCGCGTGCGCTGTCCGGCCCACGCACGGCGAGGACGACCTACCGGCCCGCATCTGGAGGAGCCACGGCGATGGCGGAACACACCAGCTCGAGCATCACCATCGAGGCGGCACCGGCCGACGTGATGGGGGTGATCGCCGACTTCGCCCGCTATCCCGAGTGGACGGGAGAGGTGAAGGAGGCGGAGGTCCTCAAGACCGACGCCGAGGGCCGCGCCGAGCAGGTGCGCCTGGTCATGGACGCCGGCGCGATCAAGGACGACCAGACCCTGGCGTACACCTGGAGCGGCCCGCACGAGGTCTCCTGGACCCTGGTGAAGTCCCAGATGCTGCGCTCCCTCGACGGCACCTACGTCCTCACCCCCGCCGGCGCGGACACCACCGAGGTCACCTACCGCCTGACCGTCGACGTCAAGATCCCGATGCTCGGCATGATCAAGCGCAAGGCGGAGAAGGTCATCATCGACCGCGCGCTGGCGGGCCTGAAGAAGCGCGTGGAGTCCGGCGCGAAGTAGGACGCCTGGTGTCCGGGGGCGGGGTCCGGAGCGGGGTCCGGGGCGGAGCCCCCGGGACGGCAGGCGCCGTTCCGTTGCCGTGCGGTCCGCCGGCACGAGCGGTGCCCCGCGCCGCAGGAGGGGCCGGGTACGCCGACGCTCGCGTCCCGGGCGCACGGGCGGCCGGTAGCGTGCGGTTCCATGCGTACCCTCCTGATCACCGGCCCCGGCGGCAGCGGCCGTACCACGATCGCCGCTGCCACCGCGTTCGCCGCCGCCCGTGAGGGCTCCCGCACCCTGCTGGTCGGGACCGACCCGGCGGACACCCTGGGCGCGGTGCTCGGGGACGCGGACGCGCCCGGGCTCACCGTGCGGCGGGTCGACCCCGACGCGGGGTTCCGGGCCGACCTCGCCGCGCTGCAGGAGCGCGCGGGCGGTGCCCTCGACCTGCTCGGCGCCTCCCGTCTGGTGCCCGAGGAGACCGGTCCCCTTCCCGGCGCCGAGGAACTCGCCGTGCTGCGCGCCCTGCGGGACGCCGCCGCCTCCGAGGACGCCTACGACCTCCTCGTCGTCGATCTGCCCGCCACCCCCCGCGCGCTCGCCCTGCTCGCCCTGCCCGAGGAGCTCCGGCGCGTCCTGCGCCGCCTGCTGCCGCCCGAGCGGCAGGCCGCCCGCGCGCTGCGCCCGGTGCTCGGGCGGCTCGCGGGCGTCCCCATGCCCGCGGAGTGGATCTACGAGACGGCCGCCCGCCTCGACCTGCAGCTCGCCGCCGTCGAGGCCCTCCTCGCCGATCGCGGCACCGCCCTGCGCCTGGTCGCCGAACCGGGACCCGCCGGCGCCGACGCCCTGCGCACCGCCGCCCTCGGCGCCGCCCTGCGCGGGCTGCGCCTGGACGCCGTCGTCGCCAACCGCGTCCTGCCGGAGAGCGAGGCGGCCGGCTGGCTCGCCGGGCCTGTCGCCCAGCAGTGCAAGGCGCTCGACGCATGGCGTGAGGAGCACACCGTGCACGCCGTCGCCCACCTCGGCCACGACCCGCGCGGCGCCGACGACCTCGCCGTCCTCGCGACGCCCGCCGCCCCCGCCCTCACCGACCCGGTCCGCTGGGCGGTCGCCGACCGGACCGCCGAGGACGGCGTCCTGGTCTGGCACCTCCCCCTGCCCGGCGCCCGCCGCGACACCCTCGACCTCGTCCGCCGCGGCGACGAACTGACCGTCACCGCCGGGCCGTTCCGCCGCGTCGTCCCGCTGCCCTCCGCGCTGCGCCGCTGCACCGTCGACGGCGCCGCCCTGCGCGAGGGCGAGCTGCGCATCCGCTTCCGGCCCGATCCGGAGCTCTGGCCGCGCACCCGGTGAAGCCAGGACGGCCGTTCGGGTACCGTCGAGGGGGCCACCCGCAGTCAAGGAGTCCGTCATGAGCGAACAGCTCCCCCCGCCCGACGACACCGGGAACGAGGCCGGGGACGAGACCTTCGGCAAGCGGGCCGACGACGCCCGGGACGCCCGCGCCGAGGCGCCCGCCGAAGCCCCCTCCGAGGTCCACGACGACGCCTGGGCCACCGCGGCCGCCGAGGATCTCGAGGCCGAGCGGGCCCGCCGCCGCGCCCGCCACGGCCCGCCCCCCGGCTCCGCCGCCGAAGAGTTCAGGAAGCTCGTCGACGCGGTCGCCGACAAACTCTCCGACCTCCGGTCACCGCTGCTCGGCGGGGTCGCAGGACCCGCCGCCCAGCAGGTCGTCCGCCAGGTCGTGCAGCAGGCGAAGGCCGCCGTCGAACCCGTCATCGAACGCAACCCGGACGTCTTCGACCACCTCGCCGCCGCCGGCAGCGAACTCCTCGCCGCCTACCGCTCCGCCGTGCAGGACCAGGAGCGCCGCTGGACGGCGCGCGACACCCCGCCGCGCGACCCCGAAGAGCGCCGCGACCCCGGCGACGACCCCGGCGACGACCCCGGCACCGGCCCCGGAGAGCGCATCGACCTGGACTGAGCGCCGCCCGGACCCCCTCGGCCGCTGCCGGCCGCCCGGCCTGCGGACACAGGGACGGCGCGCCCGTCACCTCGGGTACCGTTGGCGTAGCGGGGCTCGACCGAAACTGAGGGATTCATGGGACTCACCATCGGCGTCGACATCGGCGGCACGAAGATCGCGGCCGGCGTGGTCGACGAGGAAGGCACCATCCTCTCGACCCACAAGGTGCCGACCCCGGGCACGCCCGAGGAGATCGTGGACGCCATCGCCTCCGCGGTGGAAGGAGCGCGCGCCGGACACGACATCGTCGGCGTGGGCATCGGCGCGGCCGGATACGTCAACCGCCAGCGCTCCGAGGTCTACTTCGCCCCCAACATCCACTGGCGCAACGAGCCGCTCAAGGAGAAGGTCGAGGCCCGCGTGGGCCTCCCGGTCGTGGTGGAGAACGACGCCAACGCGGCAGCCTGGGGCGAGTACAAGTTCGGCGCGGGCAAGGGCCACCGCAACGTCATCTGCATCACCCTGGGCACCGGCCTCGGCGGCGGTGTGATCATCGGCAACAAGCTGCGCCGCGGCCACTTCGGCGTCGCCGCCGAGTTCGGCCACATCCGCATGGTGCCGGACGGCCTGCTGTGCGGCTGCGGCTCGCAGGGCTGCTGGGAGCAGTACGCCTCCGGCCGCGCCCTCGTCCGCTACGCCAAGCAGCGCGCCAACGCCACCCCCGAGCAGGCCCAGACCCTGCTCTCCCTGGGCGACGGCTCCCCGGAGGGCATCGAGGGCAAGCACGTCTCCATGGCCGCCCGCCAGGGCGACCGGGTGGCCGTCGACTCCTACCGCGAGCTGGCCCGCTGGGTCGGCGCGGGCCTCGCCGACCTGGCCTCCCTGTTCGACCCGTCCGCCTTCATCGTCGGCGGCGGTCTCTCCGACGAGGGCGAGCTGGTCCTCGGCCCGATCCGCAAGTCCTACCGGCGCTGGCTCGTCGGCGGGAACTGGCGTCCCGTCGCCGAGGTCCTCGGCGCCCAGCTCGGCAACAAGGCCGGCCTGGTCGGCGCGGCCGACCTGGCCCGGGAGCCCGACCCGATCATGTGACGGCCCCCTCGGCACTCGGCGGCGCCCGCCCGACCCCGCGCAGGGGAACGGCGGGCGTCGCCGTTCCGGGAGGCGCCCGCGGCGTATCTTGATCCGCATGGCGACGACCGAGCTGCTGCCAGGGTCCCGCACCGACGCCGACGGCTCGGCCGTCGTCCGGGTGCTCAGCTACAACATCCGCTCGATGAAGGACGACACCGCCGCCCTCGCCCGGGTGATCGGCGCCTGCGCGCCCGACCTGGTGCTGCTCCAGGAGGCGCCGCGCTTCTTCCGCTGGCGCAAGAAACTCGCCCGGCTCGCCTCCGACTCCGGACTGGTCGTCCTCTCCGGCGGCGCCACCGCCGCCGGACCCGCCCTGCTGTGCTCCCTGCGCGCCACCGTCGAACGGACCGAGGACGTCCTGCTGCCGCTCACCCCGGGGCAGCACCGGCGCGGCTTCGCCACCGCCGTCGTACGGTTCGGCGGCGCCCGGCTCGGCGTGCTGAGCTGTCACCTGTCCCTGGAGAAGGGCGAGCGCCACGAGCAGGGCGGCATGCTGCTGGACCGGGTGGCCGGGATGGGCGTGGACCACGCCGTCGCGGGCGGCGACCTCAACGAGGAGCCGTCCGGGCGCACCTTCCGGCGGCTGGCCGGCACCCTGACGGACTGCCGCACCGCCGCGCCCTGGGGCGGCGAGCACACCTGGGTGCGCAGCGAACCACCCAAACGCATCGACGCCCTGTTCGTCACCGACGGCGTCGAGGTGCTGGGCTGCGGCGTCCCCTACGGCCAGCCCGGAGTCACCGAGGCGGACCTGCGGGCGGCCACCGACCATCTGCCCGTGCTGGCCGCCCTCAAGGTCCCGGCGGCTGTGTGACGGCGGTCAGACCACCGCGCCGCGGCCCGGGTCGTCGTCGTCCTCGTCGTCCGTGCGCATCCGCATCACCAGCGTGACCGCGCCGCCCAGGAAGCCGCCGATGCACGCGGTGGTCAGCCACCAGGTCATCTCCCAGCCCAGCAGTATCGCCAGCAGGAGCAGCACCGGGGCGCCCAGCACCCCCAGCCAGGCGAACCTGGAGGTCACGTCCGCCTCCGGCAGCGGCGGCGGCTCCGGCGGCACGAAGTGCCCCTCGTCGCTCTCGTCGAGGTCCTCCTCCGCCGGCTCCGCGACGCTGTAGTCACGCGGCCCGACCCCCGGGGCGAACGCCACCGAGCCGCCCAGCGGCCTGGCCGGCGGCTCCTCCTCCGCCTTCCGCGGCGGCGCCTTGGTCCCGACGGCGTCCGTACCGTCCTCGTCGTTGGTCTCGGGCTCCAGCAGCGCCAGGTCCTCCACCGACTTGAACGGCTTGGCGCCCGGCGGGTCCGGCGGCTCCTCGCCGTACCCGGCGACGATCGCCTCCCACGCGGCGGCCTCGTCGAAGGGGACGCCCCTCTCCTCCGGCTCGCGGCCCTCACGGTCCGAGTCGTGCTCAGCCACCTGCGGTCGTCCCTTCCTTGCCGAGACCGGGCTCCCTGACGGCGCCGGGTGCGAGCCGGCCGATGAACGCGGTGCTCTCCCGGAAGATCAGCTCCGCGTCGTGGTCCAACGTCGCCACGTGGTAGCTCTGTTCCAGCAGGACCTCCGTCACGTCCGCCGACGACACCCGGGACAGGATCCGCGCCGAGTCCGCCGGCGGCACCACATGGTCCTGCGGGCTGCGCATCAGCAGCAGCGGCTGCGTGACCTGCGGCAGCTCACGGTCGACCAGCCGGAAGAAGTTCCGCAGGGAGTGCGCCGCGTGCAGCGGCACCCGGTCGTACCCCAGCTCCCGGGTCACCGGCTTGGCGATGTCGCTCGCGATGCCCTTGGTCGCCGGGACGAGATGACGCAGCACCGGAAGGGCGTGCGCCGCCACCCCGTGCACCTTGTTCGCCGGGTTGACCACCATCACCCCGCTCACCGCGTCACCGTGGAGCGCCGCCAGCCGCAGCGCCAGCGCACCGCCCATCGACAGCCCGGCCACGAACACCCGCGCGGAGCGGTCCCGCAGCAGCCGCAGCTCGCGGTCCACCTCCGCGTACCAGTCCTGCCAGCCGGTCACCCGCAGATCCTCCCAGCGGGTGCCGTGCCCGGGCAGCAGCGGCAGCGACACGGTCAGTCCGCGCTCGGCGAAATGCTCCGCCCACGGGCGCATGGACTGCGGCGAACCGGTGAAGCCGTGGCAGAGGAGGACGGCGGTCTCCCCGCCCTCGTGGCGGAACGGCTCGGCTCCCGTCAGCAGCGGCACCTTCGGCCTCCTGTTCCTGGGACTTTCCTGGGACTCGTGGACGGTCCGGCACGTCGTCTCGGACGGCGGGGGCCGGCACGGGGAATGCAGGACCTTCACCGTACGCGACGGCACTGACACCGACCAGGGCCGTCGGGCCCTTCGGCGCCGCTCCGGGATATGGTCTGACCAACACGCACAGGAGGCACTCGGTTGTTGTACGGCACGATGAAGGTCGCCATCGGAGGGCCGCTGAAGCTCGCCTTCAGGCCCTGGGTGGAAGGCCTGGAGAACATCCCCGCCGAGGGCCCCGCCATTCTGGCCAGCAACCACCTGTCGTTCTCGGACTCCTTCTTCCTCCCCGCGGTGCTCGACCGCAAGGTCACCTTCATCGCGAAGGCGGAGTACTTCACCACCCCGGGCGTCAAGGGCAGGATGACGGCGGCGTTCTTCAAGGGCGTCGGCCAGCTCCCCGTGGACCGCTCCGGGGCGCGCGGCGCCGGCGAGGCGGCGATCAGGAGCGGCATAGAGGTGCTGGAGCGCGGCGAGCTGTTCGGGATCTACCCCGAGGGCACCCGCTCGCCCGACGGCCGCCTCTACCGCGGCAAGCCGGGCGGCCTGGCCCGCGTGGCGCTCGCCACCGGGGCGCCGGTCATTCCGGTCGCCATGATCGACACGGAGAAGATCCAGCCCCCGGGCCAGGTCATGCCCAAGCTGATGCGCCCGGGCATCCGGATCGGCAAGCCCCTCGACTTCACCCGCTACCAGGGCATGGAGCACGACCGCTTCGTGCTCCGCGCGGTGACGGACGAGGTCATGTACGAGATCATGAAGCTGTCCGGCCAGGAGTACGTCGACATGTACGCCACCGCCATGAAGCGGCAGCTCGCCGAGGCGGCCAAGGCCGAGAAGGAAGCGGAGAAGGCCGCCAGGGCCGCCGTCGCCCGGGCCGACAAGGAGCAGGCGGAGAAGGTCAAGGCGGCCATGGAGCAGGCGGACCGGGGACAGTCCGGGGGACCGTCCGAGCGGTAGCCGGGCCCGGCACGCACCTGGGGGAGTGGGGGGGAACATGGCCCAGCGCGACAGAGTCATGCGCATGTCGGTCGAGCAGCCGCTGTGGCGCGCGCTCGCCGGCTACCGCGTCCTGACCATGATCTACGCGATCGGGCTGTTCGCCGCCGCCCACGACGGCTTCACCCGCCCCTGGCTCGCCGTCGCCTACTTCGTCGTGCTCGGCGCGTGGACCCTCGCCACCCTCCCCAAGGTCGCGAGCGCCGCCGCCTGCACCAAGCCGTTCCTCGCCGTCGACCTCACCGTCGCGCTCACCGGCATCCTGATCACCCCGCTCGCCGACGCCGCCCAGCGCGTCCACGACGGCGGACCCACCCTGCCGTCCATATGGACCGCAGGCTCCGTGCTCGCCTTCGCCGTCAAGGGCGGCTGGCGCTGGGCGGCCCTCGCCTCCACCCTGGTCGCCGTCGCCAACATGGTCGAGCGCGGCTCCCCCGCCCGCGACACCGTGCACAACGTCGTCCTCGTCTGGGTCGCCTCCATCGCCATCGGCTACGTCGTCGAGGTCGCCCGCGCCTCCGAACGCACCCTCGCCCGCGCCCTGGAGATCGAGGCCGCCACCCGGGAACGGGAGCGCCTCGCCCGCGACATCCACGACGGCGTGCTCCAGGTGCTGGCGATGGTGCAGCGGCGCGGCGCCGTCATCGGCGGCGAGGCGGCCGAGCTGGGCCGCCTGGCCGGCGAGCAGGAGGTGGCGCTGCGCACCCTGGTCTCCGGCGGCCTCGTCCCCGTCTCCCGCGCCAGCGAGGACGCCGCCCAGGGCGCCGTCGTACGCAGCGTGGAGGTGGACGAGCCGGACGACGACGGGCCGGTGGACCTGCGGTCCCTGCTCGCCCCGCACGCCGGGTCCCGGGTCAGCCTCGCCGAACCCGGCGCGCCCGTGCCGCTGGCCCCGCAGGCCGCGCGCGAGGTGGCCGCCGCCGTCGCCGCCGCCCTGGACAACGTCCGCCGTCACGCCGGGGAGCAGGCCCGCGCCTGGATCCTGGTCGAGGACGAGCCGGACGAGGTGATCGTCACCGTCCGCGACGACGGCCCCGGCATCCCCGAAGGACGGCTCGCCCAGGCCGAGGGGGAGGGGCGGCTCGGTGTGGCCCAGTCCATCCGGGGCCGGCTGCGCGACCTCGGTGGCGGCGCCGACGTGATCTCCGTGCCGGGACAGGGCACGGAGGTCGAACTCCGGGTGCCGAAGCACCGTCAGCAGACGAACGACCTGCGGGGGAAGGCGGAACAGCGATGACCGGGACGACACCGATCAGGGTGATGGTGGTCGACGACCACCCGATGTGGCGGGACGCCGTCGCCCGCGACCTCTCCGAGTCCGGGTTCGAGGTCGTCGCCACGGCCGGCGACGGCGACCAGGCGGTGCGCCGCGCCAAGGCCGCCGCGCCCGACGTCCTCGTCCTCGACCTCAACCTGCCCGGCAAGCCCGGCGTGCAGGTGTGCAAGGAGGTCGTCGCCGCCGACCCGGCCGTCCGGGTGCTGGTGCTCTCCGCGAGCGGCGAGCACGCCGACGTCCTGGAGGCCGTGAAGTCCGGCGCCACCGGTTATCTGCTGAAGTCCGCCTCCACCGAGGAACTGCGCGACGCCGTGCGCCGCACCGCCGACGGTGACCCGGTGTTCACCCCGGGCCTCGCCGGACTGGTCCTCGGCGAGTACCGCCGCCTCGCCTCCGAACCGGCCGCTCCCGCCGCCGGCGGCGAGGAGCAGAAGGCGCCCCGGCTCACCGAGCGCGAGACCGAGGTGCTGCGCCTGGTCGCCAAGGGCCTGAGCTACAAGCAGATCGCCGAACGCCTCGTCATCTCCCACCGCACCGTGCAGAACCACGTCCAGAACACCCTCGGAAAACTCCAGCTCCACAACCGCGTGGAACTCGTCCGGTACGCCATCGAGCGCGGTCTCGACGACGAGTAGTCCCGTTCGGTCCCGTCCCAACACCCGGACGCTTCCCGGTATTTACCGTCCCGGCCATGTCGATGTGACCCCAGTCACCCTTACCGTGCCAGGTGGGAACGAACGGCATTGCGTCGACCATGGCGAAGGGACACTTCCATGCGGGTCGGAGTACTGACCGGAGGCGGCGACTGCCCCGGGCTCAACGCCGTCATCCGGGCCGTCGTCCGCAAGGGCGTACAGGAGTACGGCTACGAGTTCACCGGGTTCCGGGACGGCTGGCGCGGTCCCCTCGACGGCGTCACCGTGCCCCTCGGCATCCCCGCCGTGCGCGGCATCCTGCCCCGCGGCGGCACCGTCCTCGGCTCCTCACGGACCAACCCGCTCAACGAGCAGGACGGCATCCGCAGGATCAAGGACAACCTCGCCGCGCTCGGCGTGGACGCCCTCGTCGCCATCGGGGGCGAGGACACCCTCGGCGTCGCCACCTGCCTCGCCGACGAGTACGGCGTCCCCTGCGTGGGCGTGCCGAAGACCATCGACAACGACCTGTCCGCCACCGACTACACCTTCGGCTTCGACACCGCCGTCGGTATCGCCACCGAGGCCATCGACCGGCTGCACACCACCGCCGAGTCCCACATGCGGGTCCTGGTCGTCGAGGTGATGGGCCGCCACTCCGGCTGGATCGCCCTCCACTCGGGCCTGGCCGGCGGCGCCAACGTCATCCTCATCCCCGAGCACCCCTTCGACGTCGACCAGGTGTGCGCGTGGGTGACCTCACGGTTCCGCGCCTCGTACGCGCCGATCGTGGTCGTCGCGGAGGGCGCGGTGCCGTGCGACGGCGACATGGTGCTCAAGGACCAGTCCCTGGACGCGTTCGGACACGTCCGGCTGTCCGGGGTCGGCGAATGGCTCGCCAAGCAGATCGAGAAACGCACGGGGAAGGAGGCCAGGACCACGGTCCTGGGCCACGTCCAGCGCGGCGGCACGCCCAGCGCGTACGACCGCTGGCTCGCCACCCGCTTCGGCCTCCACGCGATCGACTGCGTCCGCGACGGAGACTTCGGCACGATGGTCGCCCTCCAGGGCACGGACATCGTCCGCGTCCCGATGGCGGACGCGACAGCCCGGCTGAAGACGGTTCCGCCGTCCCTCTACGAGGAGGTGGGCGTCTTCTTCGGGTAGCGCCGGCCGCGCAGGGCGCCGCCGGCTGCGGGCAGTCGTGCCGCTCGGGGCGGCACGGGTGGGCGCAGGCGGCACCTCGCGGAGAGCCTCGGCGTCAGCGCCCTGCCCGCGGCTCATGGGGTGCCTCGCACGGTCGTCCGCCGGGTGCAGCCCGTCGGGGCTGGTCGCGCGGTTCCCCGCGCCCCCGACTGCCCGCGGCGGCACCCCGCGAACGCCGGGCCGCGCACACCCCCGCCCCCGCGCCGACACCGAGGGCCCTTCGGCCCACGTCGAGCTCACCGACGGCCCCGTAAGCTCCCCGCAGGGAAGCAGACCGCCGCAAACCCCCGGAGGGGCCCGTGGAGATCCTCGCCTTCGGCGTGCAGGCAGACGAGAAGCCCCTCGTCGAACGCGCCTTCGCCCCCCACCACCCCGTCCGCACCCTCGGCGTCTTCCTGAACACCGACACCGCCCCCATCGCCGCCGGCCACGAGATCATCTCCACCAGCGTCAACTGCGACCTCGGCGCCGACGTCCTGTCGAACCTCGCCGCCGGCGGCACCCGGATGGTCGCCCAGCGCTCCACCGGCTTCAACAACGTCGATCTGGACGTCGCCGAACGCCTCGGCATCACCGTCGCCCGCGTCTCCTCCTACTCCCCGTACTCGGTCGCCGAGTTCGCCTGGACCCTCGCCATGGCGGTCAACCGCCGCATCGTCCGCGCCTCCACCCGCACCCGCGACTTCGACTTCCGCCTCGACGGGCTGATGGGCCGCGACCTGCACGGCCGCACCGCCGGTGTGCTCGGCACGGGGAAGATCGGCGAGGCGTTCGCCCGCATCGCCCACGGCTTCGGCATGCGGCTGCTCGGCTGGGACGTCGCCGAGAACCCGGCCTGCCGCGAGCTGGGCATGACGTACGTCCCGAAGGAGCGCCTGCTCGCCGAGTCCGACCTGGTCAGCCTGCACGTGCCGCTGCTGCCCAGCACCCGGCACCTGATCGACGCGACCGCGCTGAAGTCCATGCGGGACGACGCGATCCTGGTGAACTCCAGCCGGGGCGGCCTGGTCGACACCGCGGCCCTCGTCGACGAACTGCGCGCCGGCCGCTTCACCGGCGTCGGCCTGGACGTGTACGAGGCGGAGGCGGGCCTGTTCTTCCTCGACAAGTCCCTGGAGGCCGTCGACGACGACACGCTGGCCCGCCTCGTCACCTTCCCCAACGTCCTGGTCACGTCCCACCAGGCGTACTACACCGTGGACGCCGTCACCCAGATCGTCGCGACGACGGTCGACAACGTCCTCGACTACACCGCCGGCCGCCGCTCCGAGAACGTGCTGGTGCCGCGCAGCTGACCCACCAGCTCCCGCACCATGGACGCCCCGTCCAGGCTCAGCACCGACTCGGGGTGGAACTGGACACCCGCGAAACCGGGGCCCCGCACCGCGTGCACCTCGCCGTTCGCCGCGCGGCTCACCTCGACGCCGTGGGCGGCCAGCTCCCGCGCGGCCTCGTCGTCGCAGTGCGCGACGAAGCTGTTGTAGAAGCCGACCGTCTCCGGCCGCCCGAACAGGTCGATCTCCGTCTGCGCCCCCTGGTACGGCACCTCCTTGCGGACGATGTCCAGGCCCAGCTCGGCCGCGATCAGCTCGTGGCCGAGGCAGACGCCGAGCACGCCGTGCCGGCTGGCCGCGATCACCTCGGCGGTCAGCCCGCGCAGGAACCGCATCTTCGGGTCGTCCGTGTCCGAGGGGTCGCCGGGGCCGGGGCCCAGCACCAGCGGGCCCTCGTGGGTGAGGGCCGCCTCCCGCAGTCCGGGCTCGTCGTAGCGGCGCACGGTGACGTCGAGTCCGGCCGCCCGCAGCACCTGGGCGAGCATCGCGGTGAAGGTGTCCTCCGCGTCCACGACCAGCGCGTGCCCGGTCAGCGCGTCCGACCGCTCCTGCATCCGCAGCCAGAACGGCGCGAGCGAGGCCCGGCGCCCGTCCAGCGCGGCCCGCACCCGCGGGTCGTCCGCCAGCCTCGGCCGCACGGCCTCCGCACGCGGCCGCCCCGCGCGCACACCCAGCGCGGCCAGAACACCCGCGGCCTTGGCATGGGTCTCCGCCACCTCGCCGGCCGGGTCCGAGCCGCGCACCAGCGTGGCGCCGACCGGCACCCGCAGCCGTCCGGCCGCGTCGATGTCGGCGGTGCGGATCAGGATGGGGGAGTCCAGTGTCTGGGCGCCGCCCTCGTCCCGTCCGAGCAGGGCCAGCGCGCCCGCGTAGTAGCCGCGCCCGCCGGCCTCGTGCCGTTCGATCACCCGGCAGGCGTTCTGCACCGGTGAGCCGGTGACGGTCGCCGCGAACATCGTCTCCCGCAGCACCTCGCGCACGTCCAGCGAGGACCGGCCGCGCAGCTCGTACTCGGTGTGCGCGAGGTGGGCCATCTCCTTCAGCCGGGGGCCGATCACCACGCCGCCCATGTCGCCGACCGTGCACATCATCTTGAGCTCCTCGTCGACGACCATCGACAGCTCCTCGATCTCCTTGCCGTCGGCGAGGAAGCGGAGCAGGTGCTCGGGGGTGGGGCCCTCGGCGGGGTAGCGGTAGGTCCCGCTGATCGGGTTCATCACGACGGTCCCGCCGGACGCGCGCACATGCACCTCGGGGCTCGCGCCCACCAGCGTCCGCCCACCCGTCTTCCGCCCCCGTCCTTCCGGGGAAGGCCCTTCGGGCCCCTTCTCCTCCCCGGTGTGCACGACGAACGTCCAGTACGCGCCCCGTTCGCCCTCCAGCAGCCGCCGGAACAGCGCGAGCGCGTCGGCCCGCCCGAACCCGGGGATCTCACCCTCGTACGTTCTGCGGATCACGAAGTTGGCGCCCTCGCCGCGGCCGATCTCCTCGTCGAGGACCCGGCCGACGATGCGCGCGTACTCCTCGTCGCCGACGTCGAAGCCGCCGCCCTCGACCCGCACGTCGTGCGCCGGGAGCGCCGCCAGGACCTCGTCGAGCGGGATCTCGTGCCGCTCCTCGGGGGTCAGCACCAGCAGCGGGGTGCCGTCGTCGCGTACGTCGAAGCCGCGCTCGCGGATCTGCCGGAAGGGCACCAGGGCCAGACCCTCGTCGGGCAGGTCCGCCAGACGGTCACGGGAGGTGACCGGGCCGATCAGCAGCTCCACCGTGTCGTGGTCGTGGCCGGGGGTGCGGCGGCGCAGCAGGGCGAAGGGGCGGTCGTCGTGCGGGAGCCGTGCCAGGTCCATGGGGCGTTCCTCGTTTCGTCGCTGTCGTGAGCGGTGAGGAACGGCCCCGGAAACCACCGAAGGCCGCCCCTCGGGCGGCCTTCGCGAAGTCGGTGCGTACGCGCAGTCAGTGGGCCGCCGGATGAGCGGTCCACCACCAGGTGCGGGTCGAGTGCGCGAACATGGCCCCGACCATAGCGCATCGCGCACCGGTGCGGACCCTGTCTCATTTGCTGGGCGTCGGGATGGACGGCCGTTCCGACCCCGTAATGTGGGATGCGTGACCGTGAACGCTAAGACCAGCGCGAGCGCTGGCAACACCTGGCGAGACCTGCCCGCGGCGCAGCAGCCCGAGTACCCCGACCCCGAGGCTCTGCGCGCAGTGATCGCGGACCTCGAGTCGTATCCGCCGCTCGTCTTCGCGGGCGAGTGCGACCAGCTGCGCGCCCGGATGGCGTCCGTCGCCAAGGGAGAGGCGTTCCTCCTCCAGGGCGGCGACTGCGCCGAGGCCTTCGACGCCGTGTCCGCCGACCACATCCGCAACAAGCTGAAGACGCTGCTCCAGATGGGCGCCGTCCTCACCTACGCGGCCTCCGTGCCCGTGGTGAAGGTCGGACGGATCGCCGGGCAGTACTCCAAGCCGCGCTCCAAGCCGACCGAGACCCGCGACGGCGTGACGCTGCCGACGTACCGGGGCGACTCGGTCAACGGCTTCGAGTTCACCGAGGAGGCCCGGATCCCGGACCCCGAGCGGCTGAAGCGGATGTACCACGCGTCGGCGTCCACGCTGAACCTCGTGCGCGCCTTCACCACCGGCGGTTACGCCGACCTGCGCCAGGTGCACGCCTGGAACCAGGACTTCGTGAAGTCGTCGCCGTCCGGCCAGCGCTACGAGCAGCTGGCGCGGGAGATCGACCAGGCGCTGAACTTCATGCGGGCCTGCGGCGCGGATCCGGAGGAGTTCAAGACCGTCGAGTTCTTCTCGTCGCACGAGGCGCTGCTGCTCGACTACGAGTCGGCGCTCACCCGCGTGGACTCCCGCACCGGTCAGCTGTACGACGTGTCGGCGCACATGGTGTGGATCGGTGAGCGCACCCGGCAGCTGGACCACGCGCACATCGAGTTCGCCTCGCGGATCCGCAACCCGATCGGCATCAAGCTCGGCCCGACCACGACGGCCGAGGAGGCGCTGCAGTACATCGACCGCCTCGACCCGGAGCGGGAGCCCGGCCGGCTGACGTTCATCGTGCGGATGGGCGCGGACAAGATCCGTGACAAGCTCCCGGAGCTGGTGGAGAAGGTGACCGCGTCCGGCGCGACCGTCGCGTGGGTGACGGACCCGATGCACGGCAACACCTTCGAGGCCGCGTCCGGGCACAAGACCCGCCGCTTCGACGACGTGCTCGACGAGGTGAAGGGCTTCTTCGAGGTCCACAAGGAGCTGGGCACCCACCCGGGCGGCATCCATGTGGAGCTCACGGGCGACGACGTCACCGAGTGCGTGGGCGGCGGCGACGAGATCTTCGTCGACGATCTGCACCAGCGCTACGAGACGGCGTGCGACCCGCGGCTGAACCGCAGCCAGTCGCTCGACCTGGCGTTCCTGGTCGCGGAGATGTACCGGGACCAGTGACCGGCCGGTCCGGCCGGCAGCCGTCGGGGGTGGGGCGTGTCTCACACGGGATCACGCCCCACCCCCCTTTTCCGCCCTCGAAGTGCGCAGGTAAGGTTAGGTTAGCCTCACCGACGGAGGGTCGGTACGGCACGACCCAGATCTTCGTCGGGAGGTGACCCGCGTGTTCGTCTGCAGCTGCTTCGGCGTGACCGAGGAACAGGTGAGGAGCCACGCGGAAGCCGGTGCCTGCACGCCCCGGCAGATCGCCTCCGCCTGCAAGGCCGGCACGGACTGCGGCGGCTGCGTCCGGCGCATCCAGGCGCTGCTCGGCCGCGGCGCCTGCCCCCGGCGGCAGATCATCGACCAGGGCGGGCAGCCGCTCGTGGCAGAGGTCGCGGCGGAGGTCCCGGAAGCCGCCTAGGCGGCTCCCCGGCGCCGTCAGGGCGTCGTGAACCCGTGCGTCCCGGGGCCCGAGGGGTCCGGCTGGGTCTGCTCGATCACCGTCGACAGGTAGAGCGCCTCGCCCAGTTTGTCGATCAGCTCCAGCTGGGTGTCGAGGTAGTCGATGTGGTGCTCCTCGTCGGCCAGGATGGCCTCGAAGATGTTGGCCGAGGTGATGTCGTTCTTGTTGCGCATGACCTCCACGCCCCGGCGGAGCCGGTCGATCGCCTCGAGCTCGATCTCGCGGTCGGCCTGGAACATCTCGGTGACGGTCTGCCCGACGCGGACGTGGAACAGCCGCTGGTAGTTCGGCAGGCCGTCCAGCAGCAGGATCCGGTCGGTGAGCAGCTCGGCGTGACGCATCTCGTCGAAGGACTCGTCGCGGGTGTACTTGGCGAGCTTGTGCCAGCCCTTGTGGTCCTGGAGCTTGGAGTGCAGGAAGTACTGGTTGATCGCCGTCAGCTCGGCGGTCAGCTGCTCGTTGAGGAACTCGATGACCTCGGGATCGCCCTGCATGGCACGGCTCCTTCCGCGTGGGGGGAATGTGCGGGTCGGGGCGCATGATTGCACCGGCGCGAAAGATCGTCCAGTAAGTCTGGACTTAGTAAGTAATCCCATACTTGACCCGTTCAGGCCATGAATGTCCGTATGTGCGGGGCCCGGTTCAGGAGCATGGCCACCGGTCTGTCAGGATGGAGACATGGGTCAGCCGGCGGAACGCGAATCGGGGGAGCGCGCGACACGAGGAGCGGCGGATCTCCAGCTCCCGCCGGGACAGCGGCTCCAGAAGGGCTGGCCGGTCACCCACTACGGGCCGGTTCCGAAGTTCCGCCCGGAGCGCTGGGAGTTCCGGGTCTTCGGCGCCACCGCCGACGGCGAGAAGCACTGCTGGACCCACGAGGAGTTCACGGCGCTGCCGTACACCACGGTCGAGGCCGACCTGCACTGCGTGACGAAGTTCAGCATGGTCGGCGCGGAGTGGGGCGGGATCCCGGCGCGCACGGTCGTGGAGATCGCCCCGCCCGCACCGGACGTCACCCATGTGATGGTGTGGGCGGAGTACGGCTTCAGCTCCAACCTGCGGCTCGAGGACTTCACGTCCGACCGCACCCTCTTCGCCACCCACAAGGACGGCGAGCTGCTCACCGCCGAGCACGGCTTCCCGCTGCGCCTGATCGTGCCGCACCTGTACGCCTGGAAGGGCCCCAAGTGGGTCCGGGGTGTGGAGTACATGACCGCCGACCGCCGGGGCTTCTGGGAGGAGCGCGGCTACCACAACGTCGGCGACCCCTGGAAGGAACAGCGCTACTCCTACCAGGAGGAGCCCGGGGACGGCCCCGAGCTCTGACCCGCCCCGCCGGCGCTCAGCCGTCCCGGAGCTTCTTCAGCCGCTCCACGTCCGTCGCGTGCCCCTCCTTGCCGCCGGGCGTCTCGATCACCAGCGGCACACCCGCGGTCTCCGGGTGCGTCATCAGGTACCGGAACGGGTCCTCGCCGATGTGTCCCGCGCCGATGTTGGCGTGCCGGTCCTTGTGCGCGCCGACGACGTCCTTGGAGTCGTTGGCGTGGATCAGCTTCAGCCGCCCCGTGCCGACGGTCGAGGCCAGCTCGTCCAGGGTGCGGTGCGCGCCGCCGGGTCCGGCAAGGTCGTGCCCGGCCGCGAAGACATGGCAGGTGTCCAGGCAGACGCCGAGTCTCGGATGGGCGTCCAGCTCCTCGAAGTACGGCCCCAGGTCCTCCACCAGGGAGCACAGCGAGGCGCCCTGGCCCGCGGTCGGCTCCAGCAGCAGGTACGGGTCGTCGTCACGGGTCAGCTCGTCCAGCAGCGGCAGCATGTGCTCCCGTACCTGCCTCAGCGCCACCGCGCGCTGCCGTCCGCCGGTCGCGCTGCCGGTGTGCACGACCACGCCCAGCGCGCCGATCTCCCGGCCACGGCGCAACGAGTGCCGCAGGGACTCCACCGACCGCTCGACGGTCGCCGGGGTGTGGGACCCGAAGTTGATCAGGTACGGGGCGTGCACGTACGCCGGGACCGACGCCTCGGCGCAGGCCGTGCGGAACGCCTCGTCCTGGAGCGGGTTGCCGGCGGGGGTGGCCCAGCCGCGCGGGTTGGCGACGAAGACCTGCACGGTCTCCGCGCCCAGGTCACGGGCGTAGGACAGACCGACGGAATGCAGACCGCCGGCCACGGGGACGTGGCTGCCGATCGGGTTGCGGGCGGGGCCGGACGGGTGACTCTTCACCCGTCAAGGGTGTCACGGACGCGTGCGTCACCCGGACGACCCCCTCCGTCACCTGATCTTGAGGGTGATCGTCGAGCCCTTGGGCGCGGTCTCGCCGCCGTCCACCGACTGGTCCTTGACCGTGTCGCCGAACAGGCCCAGCAGACCGCGGTCCTCCTTCACCCCGAACCCGGCACCCTCCAGCTTGTCCCGTGCCTCGTCCACGCTGTC
Source organism: Streptomyces werraensis (assembly GCA_014656175.1). GTDB lineage: Bacteria > Actinomycetota > Actinomycetes > Streptomycetales > Streptomycetaceae > Streptomyces > Streptomyces werraensis. The sequence goes on along the minus strand of BNBX01000001.1, from coordinate 191,427 downwards.
GCCGACGACGTCCGGCACCTCGATCATCTCCGGGCCCTTGGACAGCGTGAGGGTGACGGTGTCGCCCTCCGCGGCCTCACCCCCGGCGCCAGGGGCCTGCCGGGCGACCCTGCCCGCGTCGTGCTCGGAGTGGACCCGACCGTCGGCGATCTCCACCTTCAGCCCGGCCTCCTCCAGTTCCGCGCGCGCGTCCTCCGGGTCGTCGCCGGTCACGTCGGGCACATCCACGGGGCTGCCCTTGCTCACCGTCAGCTTCACCGCGGTGCCCGCACGGACCTTGGTGCCCTTGCCCGGCTCGGTGGAGATCACCGCGTCCCTGGGCACGGAGTCGCTGAACTCGCGGGTCACCATGCCCGGCTCCAGGCCCTCGTCCTCCAGCAGCGACCGGGCCTCGTCGAGCCGGTAGCCGTCCAGGTCGGGCACCCGCACGGTCTGCGGGCCCTTCGACACGGTCAGGGACACCGAGGCGCTGCCGCGGACGCGAGCGCCGGCCGCCGGGTCGGTGCTGATCACCTTGCCCCGCTCGACGGTGTCGCTGTACTCCTCCTTGACCTCGCCGACGTCCAGTCCGGTCTCGGCGAGCCGGTCACGGGCCTCCTGCTCGGTCTTCGACAGCACCGGCGGGACCTTGGTGAACTGCCCGGAGTTGATGTACCAGATGCCCGCGCCCAGGCCGAACACCAGCAGCACGGCCACGACGATCGCCGCCGGGCCGCGGTGCAGCGCCGTGCGGCGCCGGGGCGGCAGCGGGGGAGGGGACCGGAAGCGACTGGTGCGGTGCGCACGGTCCGCGCCGTCGTCGTCCTCGTTCACCGGGAGGGGCCGCGGCACGGTGAGGGAGCGCGGGATGACGCTGGTGCGGTCGTCGGCGTTGTCGTGCTCCGCGGACAGCGCCTGCGGGGGCATCGCGTCGAGCTGCTCGTCGGTGAGCCGGCCGCGCACCTCGCGGGTCAGGGCGAACAGCGCCACCGCGTCGGCCGGGCGGACCTCGGCGTCGCGCGCGGTCGCCGCCGCGACCAGCGAGTCCAGCGCCGGCGCCAGACCGGGCACCACCGCGGAGGGCGGCGGCACGTCGTCGTGCAGGTGCTTGTAGAGGACGATCGCGGGAGAGTCGCCGTCGTGCGGCTTCTCGCCGGTCAGCATCTCGAAGAGCAGGATGCCGCAGGCGTACACGTCGACGCGGGGGTCGGCGGTGCCGTGCTCTATCTGCTCCGGGGCCAGGTACGCCACGGTGCCCAGCACCGTGCCCGTGCTGTTGGTGACCGTGTCCACCGAGCGGACCAGTCCGAAGTCGGCGACCTTGACCCGGCCGTCGTCCCCGATCAGCACGTTCTCCGGCTTCATGTCGCGGTGCACGAACCCCGCGCGGTGGGCGGCGCCCAGCGCGGCCAGCACCGGCTCCAGGATGTCCAGCGCGGCCCGCGCCTGCAGCGCCCCGCGCTCCCGCAGCACGTCCCGCAGGGTGCAGCCCGGGATGTACTCCATCGCCAGATAGACGTACCCCCCGTCGGCGCCCTGGTCGAACACCTGGACCACGTTGGGATGGGCCAGCCGGGCGACGGACTTGGCCTCGCGGATGAAGCGCTCCACGAAGCCGGCGTCGGAGGCCAGCGAGGGGTGCATCACCTTGAGCGCGAGGATCCGGTCGAGACGGGTGTCCAGGGCCCGGTAGACCGTGGCCATCCCGCCGACGGCGATCCGCGCCTCGACGCGGTAGCGGCCGTCGAGCACCTGCCCGACCAGCGGGTCCTGAAGGGTCGTGTCCACGCAGCGAGTCTACGAGTCCGCGACGACAGCCCCGGCCCGTTCAACCGCCGCTGGAGCGGACCTGTGACCTGTGTTACCCGACCGCGTCCGAAGGGCGACCGGCGCGCGGGCCCGGAGCGCACCCGGAACCCGTTCGTCCGTCACCGGAACGCGGGCCGTTCCGGGTCCAGCTCGGCCCGGCCCTCGACCGGCGAGGACGCCTGGGCGAAGTGGCGCCGGGGGATGCGCCCGGCCCGCCGCGCGAGCCGCCCCGCCTCCACCGCGCTCCGCATCGCGGACGCCATCAGCACCGGTTCCTGGGCACGGGTCACGGCGGACGCCAGCATCACGCCCGCGCAGCCCAGCTCCATCGCCAGCGCGGCGTCCGACGCCGTGCCGGCGCCCGCGTCCAGGATCACCGGCACCCCCGCGTGCTCCACGATCAGCTCGAAGTTGTGCGGGTTGCGGATGCCGAGGCCCGAGCCGATCGGCGAGCCCAGCGGCATCACCGCCGCGCAGCCCACGTCCTGGAGCTTCTGCGCCAGCACCGGGTCGTCGTTGGTGTACGGCAGCACCGTGAACCCGTCGTCGACCAGCGTCTCCGCCGCGTCCAGCAGCTCCACCGGGTCCGGCAGCAGGGTGCGCTCGTCCGCCACCACCTCCAGCTTCACCAGATCCGTGCCCAGCGCCTCCCGGGCCAGCCGCGCGGTGAGCACGGCCTCCCCCGCGGTGAAACAGCCGGCCGTGTTCGGCAGCACCTCCACGCCCAGCTTCCGCAGCACCGACAGCACCGACCCCTGCACCGAGGGGTCCACCCGCCGCATCGCGACGGTCGTCAGCTCCGTGCCGGACGCCACCAGCGCCCGCTCCAGCACGTCGAGGCTCGGCGCCCCGCCGGTGCCCATGATCAGCCGGGACGTGAAGGTCCGGCCACCGAGGACGAGGGGATCGTCGGCCATGGTCAGCCTCCTTGGACGGCGGTGAGGACCTCCACCCGGTCCCCTTCGGACAGGGGGGTGGCGGGCCACTGCGCGCGCGGGACGACGGTTTCGTTGACGGCGGCGGCCACCCCGGAGGGCGCCGCGGTGAGCGACCTCACGACGAGGTCGAGGGCCGTGCCGGACGGGAACTCACGCGGCTCGCCGTTGACGGTGACGGTGACCGTGGTGACCGGGGCGTTCATACGGACTGCTCCGCGAGGACGGGGGCGCCGAAGCGCCGGGGGGTGAACGGGAGGGCCTCGTCGGGCAGCTCGCCGGTGGTCAGCACCCGCGCCATGGCGTCGCCCGTGACGGGCGTCAGCAGCACACCGTTGCGGTGGTGCCCGGTGGCGAGCAGCAGACCGTCGAGGCCGGTCGGGCCGAGCAGCGGCGCGTTGTCGGGGGAGCCGGGGCGCAGTCCCGCGAGCGTCTCGGTGAGCGGCAGTTCGGTGAGGCCGGGCACCAGTTCGTGGGCGTCGCGCAGCAGCTCGTAGACGCCGCCCGCGGTGACCGTGGTGTCCCAGCCCATCTCCTCGCTGGTCGCGCCGATCACCAGCTCGCCGCTCTCGCGCGGCACCAGGTAGACATGGCTGCCGCGCACCACCGCCCGCACCGTGCGGCTCAGGAACGGCTCGGGGCGGTCCGGCATCGTCAGCCGCAGCACCTGCCCCTTCACCGGCCGCACCGGCGGCAGTACGTCCGCGGGGACGCCCGCCAGCCGCCCGCTCCAGCTGCCGCCGGCCAGCACCACCTGCTCCGCGCCCAGCTCGCCGCCGTCCGCCGTGACCACGCCGGCGGCGCGGCCGCCGGTGACGACGAGCCGCTCGGCCCGGGCGCGGTGCAGCGTGACGCCGGACCGCTCGCAGGCGGTCAGCAGCGCGGACGCCAGCCGGCGCGGATCGATCTGGTGGTCGCCGTCCACCCGCAGCCCTCCGCGCACACCCGGCGCGAGCATCGGCTCCAGGCGCCGGCATTCGCGTCCGGTCAGCCACTGCGAGTCCAGCCCTGAACGCTCGTGCAGGGCGTGCAGCTCGCGCAGATGGGCGCGGTCGTCGGCGTCCAGCGCCACGGCCAGGGTGCCGCAGCGGCGGTAGCCGAGGTCCTGGCCGGTGCAGTCGGACAGCTCGGCCGCGAAGTCGGGATAGCGGCGCGCCGAAGCCAGGTTGAGGCCGAGCAGCGTCTGCTCGCCGTGGTGCAGCTCGGTGACGGCGGCCAGCATCCCGGCCGCCACCCGGGCGGCGCCACCGCCCGGCTCGGGGTCCACGACCGTCGTGGCGAGACCGGCCTGCGCGGCCCGCCAGGCCGTCACCAGACCGATGATCCCGCCCCCGACGACGAGGACGTCTGCGGTACGCGTGGGCGACATGGGCGTCCAGCCCCTCCCTTCGCCGGCATGACCCGGATCAGGTTCGTACGGTCGGAGGCCGCCAGCCTCCCTCTCAGCCCGGTGCGTCCGGGCTCCCGCGAGTGCGTGTACGCGAGCCACCCTAGCCCGCGCCGTGCCGCACCCGTAAGGGACCCCGCGCGGCAGCGGTCCGGCGCGGCGGGCACGGGTGTCTATGGTGAGCGGGTGAGCGAGCAGACGCAGGAACCGGGAGGGGCCGCGCCACGCCGGGTCGTGGTGGCGGGCGCGGGCATGGCGGGTGTGCAGACCGCGGCGGCGCTGCGGGAGCGCGGCTTCGCCGGCGAGGTGACGCTGATCGGCGCGGAGCCCCACCAGCCGTACGACCGGCCGCCGTTGTCCAAGGCGGTGCTGCTGGGCACCGCCGAGAGCTCCGCCTTCGACGTGGACTTCGAAGAGCTCGGGATCGAGCTCCGGCTGGGCTGCGAGGTGACCGGCCTGCGCCCCGGCGACCACGAGCTGGACACGGAGGCCGGGCCCGTCCCGTACGACGTGCTGGTGATCGCCACCGGCGCGGAACCGCTGCGGCTGCCCGGCGCGGAGGGCGTGCCCGGCGTGCACCTGCTGCGCACCCTGGACGACGCCGAACGGCTGCGGCCCGTGCTCGCCGGCCGGCACGACATCGTGGTCGTCGGCGCCGGCTGGATCGGCGCGGAGTTCGCCACGGCCGCCCGGGAGGCGGGCTGCGCGGTCACCGTCGTGGAGGCCGAGGAACGGCCGCTGGCGGGCGTGCTGCCCGCGGAGGTGGCCGCTCCGATGGCCGCCTGGTACGCGGAGGCCGGCGTCACGCTGCGCACCCACGCGCGCGTGGCGCGCGTCGAGCCCGGCGCCGTGCTCCTCGACGACGGCACCCGGCTGCCCGCCGGCGCGGTCGTCGTCGGCATCGGCGCCCGCCCCGCCACCGCCTGGCTGGCCGGGTCCGGGATCGCCCTCGGCACGCACGGCGAGGTCGTCGCCGACGCGCACCTGGCGACCTCCCTGCCCGACGTGTACGCCGTCGGCGACTGCGCGTCCTTCCCGTCCGCCCGCTACGGCGAGCGCCTCCTCGTCCACCACTGGGACAACGCCCTCCAGGGGCCGCGCACGGTCGCCGCGAACATCGTCGGCGGGCCTGAGGAGCGTGAGGCGTACGACCCGGTGCCGTACTTCTGGTCCGAGCAGTTCGGCCGGTTCGTGCAGTACGCCGGGCACCACGCGGACGCCGACCGCACGGTGTGGCGCGGCGACCCGGCCGGCCCGGCGTGGAGCGTGTGCTGGCTGCGCGGGGGCCGGCTGGTCGCGCTGCTCGCGGTGGGGCGGCCCCGGGACCTGGCGCAGGGGAGGCGGCTGATCGAGTCGGGCGCCGCGCTGGACCCGGAGCGGGTGGCGGACCCGGCGCGGCCGCTGAAGTCGGCGACGGTCTGACCGACTCGCCCGCGTGGTGGGACGGGGCTGGCTTCCGACTGTCGGTGCCAGGTGGCAGGCTTGTCCCGTGACCGAGATTGACGCAAAGATCGATGCTCTCGTCCCCGCCTGGCTCACCCTCCCCGACATCGCCGAGAAGCTCGGCGTCGAGGTGACGCGCGTCCGGCAGCTGGTCAAGGAGGGCCAGCTCATCGCCGTGCGCCGGGGTGAGAACCGCGCGCTGCACGTCCCCGCCGCCTTCATCGACGGGGACAAGGTCGTCAAGGGCCTGACCGGGACCCTGACGCTCCTGCGGGACGACGGCTTCACGGTCGAAGAGATGCTGGAGTGGCTCTTCACCCCCGACCCCAGCCTGCCGGGCACGCCCGCGCAGGCCCTCGCGGAGAACCGCGGCACGGAGGTGAAGCGCAGGGCCCAGGCCCTCGCGGTCTGACCGACGTTCCCGTAACCCCTCAGGGACACGGCGGCCCCACTCCCTGAGGGGCGGGGGGAACGGCGCGCTCAACCCCGCGCACCCGCAGCCGACGGACCGTGCGCCGCCCGGGCCCGCACGGCCCGAGGGACGTCCGGGTGACCCCTCAGGGGCGGGGGGAACGGCGCGCTCAACCCCCGCGCACCCGCAGCCGACGGACCGTGCGCCGCCCGGGCCCGCACGGCCCGAGGGACGTCCGGGTGACCCCTCAGGGGCGCGGGGAACTGCGCGCCCAGCCCCCGCGTACCCGCAGCCGACGGACCGTGCGCCGCCCGGGCCCGCACGGCCCGAGGGACATCCGGGTGACACCCTCAGGGGCGCGGGGAACTGCGCGCTCAACCCCCATGCACCCGCAGCCGACGGACCCTGCGCCGCCGAAGCCCGCACGGCCCGAGGGACGTCCGGGTGACCCCCTCAGGGGCGCGGGGAACTGCGCGCTCAGCCCCCACGCACCCGCAGGGGACAGCCCCGACCCGCCCGGAGGCGGCGAGCCGCCGCTCCCGGGGCTCGCGTGCCGACAGGCACCGCATAGGGTTCCGGGCGGCGGGCTCGGGCCGTGACGGGCGGGCCGGGGCCGCCGACGGCGCGGGTTCGTCCGGCCCCGCCGACGCGATCGACCCCGGGGGAAACCCATGACCGCCGCGACCGACAGCCCGCGCGACCGCCTCGCCGACGCCCGCGTCTACCTCTGCACCGACGCCCGCAGGCGCCAAGGCGACCTGCCCCAGTTCCTGGATGCCGTCCTCGCCGCCGGCGTGGACATCGTGCAGCTGCGCGACAAGGGCATGGAGGCCGCCGAGGAGCTGGAGCACCTGGCGGTCCTCGCCGACGCCTGCGCCCGGCACGGCAAACTGCTCGCGGTCAACGACCGCGCCGACGTCGCCCACGCGGCCCGCGCCGACGTCCTCCATCTGGGTCAGGGCGACCTGCCCGTGCCCGCCGCCCGCGCGATCCTCGGCGACGGACCACTGATCGGCCGTTCCACGCACGCCGAGGACGAGGCCGCCGCGGCCGCCGTCCAGCCCGGCGTGGACTACTTCTGCACCGGACCCTGCTGGCCCACCCCCACCAAGCCCGGCCGCCCCGCGCCCGGCCTGGACCTCGTCCGGTACACCGCCGGGCTCGGCACCGACCGCCCGTGGTTCGCGATCGGCGGCATCGACCTCGCCAACCTCGACCAGGTGCTGGACGCCGGAGCCCGCAGGGTGGTCGTGGTCCGCGCCCTCACCGAGGCGGACGACCCGGCCGCCGCGGCCGCCGAGCTGGCCAGGCGCGTACGCGAGGCAGCGGACGCCGGCTGACCGGGGTCACCGGCGCCCGGCCCCCGGCGTCTCAAGTTTGTCCACACTGTGGACAGCAAGTCGGCAAATCAGACAAATATCCCGCTTCTGGTGGGGGAGCCGTCCACCCGTGGCTACGCTGCCCCTATGGCCCTCGGAACCGCATCCACCAGGACGGACCGCGCACGCACCGTGCGCGACATGCTCGCCGGCGGGAAGACGACGTACTCCTTCGAGTTCTGGGCCCCCAAGACGGAGAAGGGCGAGCGGAACCTCTGGAACGCGCTCCGCAGGATCGAGGCCGTCGCGCCCAGCTTCGTCTCCGTCACCTACGGCGCGGGCGGCTCCACCCGGGCCGGCACGGTGAAGGCGACCGAGCAGATCGCCGCCGACACGACCCTCACCCCGGTCGCGCACCTCACGGCGGTGGAGCACTCCGTCGCCGAACTGCGCAACATCATCGGCCAGTACGCCGACGCCGGGATCCGCAACATGCTGGCCGTGCGCGGCGACCCGCCCGGCGACCCGATGGGCGAGTGGGTCCCGCACCCCCAGGGCCTCACCTACGCGGCCGAACTGGTGCGTCTCATCAAGGAGTCGGGCGACTTCTGCGTGGGCGTCGCCGCCTTCCCCGAGATGCACCCGCGGTCCGCGGACTGGGACACCGACGTCGCCCACTTCGTGGACAAGTGCCGGGCCGGCGCGGACTACGCGATCACCCAGATGTTCTTCCAGCCCGAGTCGTACCTGCGGCTGCGTGACCGAGTCGACGCGGCGGGCTGCGACACGCCTGTGATTCCCGAGGTCATGCCTGTGACCAGCGTGAAGATGCTGGAACGGTTGCCAAAGCTCAGTAATGCGGTGTTCCCCGACGCCCTGAAAGAGCGGATCCTCACAGCGAAGGACGATCCGGCGGCGGTACGCTCCATCGGTATCGACTTCGCCACGGAGTTCTGTGCGCGGCTGCTGGCCGAAGGAGTGCCCGGTCTGCACTTCATCACGCTCAACAACTCCACGGCGACGCTGGAAATCTACGAGAACCTGGGTCTGCACCACCCGCCGCAGGCCTAGACCGGTCGCACGCGCATACGACACACTGCGTAACGACCACTGGGAGAGGGGCGTACATGGGCTGGACGGTCCTCTACATCGCGTTCGGCATCGTCGCGCTGTGGTTGCTGGGTGAGGTGCTGCTGCAGTACAAGGCGCGCCTGCGCTGGCGGCTGCTCGCCTTCGTCGGGTTCCTCGGCGTCGTGTTCGGCGTGCTGATCCCGTCCGTGGTGGTGATCGGACTGGGCGCCGCGGCCTTCGCCGTCGGGCAGACCTACGTCACGCTGTCGTTCCGCCGCGGCTTCCAGGCCGGCTGGGCGGTCAACGCGCCGATGCTGTCCGCCGTGAAGAGGCGTCGCGACGAACCGACCCTGGAGGTCACCGACCTCGAGGCGTCCGGCGACCGCGCCGACGCGTCCGACACCGGCCCCGTGACGGCCGGTTACGGCGTCGACGACGACTACGACCGCGACGACGTCTTCACGCCCGCCGCCGACCGTCAGACGGCCGCGGAGTCCACCGCCGTCTACGAGCCGCAGCCCCTGCCCGACGACACCGGCTCCTACGGCGTCTACGGCGAGCAGGGCTACGCGGGCCAGAACCAGTACGCGGACCAGAACCAGTACGCGGGCCAGGACCAGTACGCCGCGACCGCGGAGACCGCCGACCCCAACTACGCCTACGACTACTCCGGTTACGGGCAGCAGCAGGGCTACGACACCGGCCAGCAGTACGCCGCGTACTCCGACCCGTACATCGGAAACACCACCTACGGCGGCGGCACGTACGACACGGGCTACACGGACCAGCAGTACGCCCAGCAGGGCTACACGGCCCAGGACCCCTACGCGACGGGCGGTTACGGCGGCGAGACCCCCGCCGGCGGTCTGTGGGTGCCGCAGCAGCGCAGCGCCGACGACCCGTACGGCGGCGAGCTCCCGCCGGAGCAGCAGTACCCGTACCAGGACGGCGGCCGGCAGCAGGGCACCCAGGGCAACGGGTACGACGAGCAGTACCGCTACTGAGCGGGCGGGCGGTCACGGACGGCCGAGGGTCTCCTCAACCGCCCGCGCAGCGCCCCGCGTTCACTGCGAGCCGCGGAACTCCGGCCCCTCCACGATCAGTCCGGCGACCAGCGCCCCCGACATCCCGGCATGCGGCAGGCCGCCGCCGGGGTGCGACCAGCCGCCGACGGTGAACAGCCCCGGCAGCCGTGTGGTGTTGGACGCGTGCAGGAACCGGCCGTCCGCCGCGGCGAGCGCCGGCGCCGGCACCGCGCCGCCCTCCGCGCCCGTCTCCCGCGCGACGTCCTGAGGCGTGCGCACCTCGTGCCACAGCAGCCGGTCCCGCAGATCCGGCACCGCCCGCGCGGCGGCCGTCACCATCCGCTCCGCGAACTCCTCGACGCCCTCCGCCCCCGCGGGCGTCACCGCCGTCACCGTCACCGCCTCGTGCGCGGCGTCCGGGACCAGCGCCGGGTCGTCAGGCCGCAGCACCGTCACCGTCGGCTCGGCGGGCAGTCCGCCCCCGGACAGCGCGTCCAGCTCCGCCGTACGGTCCCGGGTGTGCACCACCGTCCGGTGCGGGGTGCCCTCCGGGCGGGCCCCGCGCAGTGCCAGCAGCACCGTCGTCCGGCTCGCCCCCTCCCGCCGGGCGGGCGCCTCGCCCTCCCCGCGGGGCCGCGTGCCGCACATCCGCTCCAGCAGCCCGGGGCCCACCCCCGCGACCACCAGGTCCGCCTCCACCGCCGTGCCGTTGGCGAGCTCCACGCCCGCCGCCCGGCCGTCCTTCTCCCGCACCGCGGTGACCTCCGCGCCGAAGTGGAACTCCACCCGGCGGGCCAGGCACCGCTCGTACATCGCCCGCGCCAGCTCCCGCAGCCCGCCGCGCACGTACCAGGTGCCGAAGGCGTGCTCCATGTACGGCAGCACCGCCGCGCTCGCCGGAGTGGCCCGCGGGTCCAGGCCGAACGCCAGGGCGTGGCTCTCGAGGAGAGCCCGCAGCCGCGGGTCGCGCAGCTCCCGGTCACCGACCTCCGACAGCGTGGCCGCCCTGCGCAGGCGCAGCAGCCGCCGGTGCGGGACCGCCGGGTAGGGCTCGCGCTCGGCCAGCACCTGCCAGTTGGGCCACAGCGGCTCCTCCAGCAGCGGGCGGCGAGCCCGGTCCCAGGCCTCGCGGGCCCGCACCAGGAAGTCGCCCCAGCGCCGCGCCGCGTCCGCGCCCAGCGCCTGCTCCACGGCGGAGACCACACCCGCCCGGGAGGCGTTCGGCAGGGACACCCGGGTGCCGTCGGCGAAGACGTGGTGCGACGACGGGTCGGCCTGCACCAGCTCGACGCACTCCTCCAGCGGCTCCCGGCCCGTCTTCACGAACAGGTCCCGGTAGACGGCCGGCAGCGGCAGCAGCCCGGGCCCGGTGTCGAAGGCGAACCCGTCCCGCTCCCGGCGGCGCAGCGCACCGCCGTACGTCTCCGTCCGCTCGTACACCGCCACCCGGTGGCCCGCGACGGCCAGCCGGGCGGCGGCCGCCAGCGCGCCCGCGCCGGCGCCGATCACCGCAATCCGTGCCATGTCAGGGACTTTATCCGCCGCCGGCAGGGGCTCGTTCCCGAGTGTCCGCGCCCCCGTGGCGTGACCGTGCGGGCGCAGGCCGTGGTGGGCCCGGGTGCGCAGGTGTGAGTACAGGTACCTAGCCGGCGAGATGAGTACGGCGGCGGATGGGCCCGGACCAGCGGGAACGGGAGAGTGGAGACCACGGAGAGGGGGCCCGGGCCCACGGCACCGGCGACACGGGGCGCCGGAGCGGGGACCGGCCCGCGATCCGCTCCTTCCGCCGGCGCCGCCGGCGGGAGCGAGGCAGGGGGACCCGGGGGAACGACCGCAACGGGGGTTCAACGGGGGGACGTACGGGGGATCACGGGGGACACGGGGGAACAAAGGAGGCGCCGGCCCGGCCGGTGGCCCGCGGGGGACGCGGCCACCGACCGACCGGCGCCTTCGCGTGTCCGGCGCGCCCGGCGGACTACCCGCGGCCGCTGACCCGGCCCTGCAGCAGCCGCGACAGCGCCGCGTGCACGTCGTCCAGGGACCGCTCCGGCTGGAACGACTTCCAGTCCAGCGCCGCCACCAGCACCATGCCCACCAACGCGGCCGCCGTCAGCGGCACGTCGATCTCCTCGCTGAACTCCCCGGCCGCCACGCCCTCGCGCAGGACCCCCTCGACCACCGCCACGGCCTGCTGCCGCACCACCATCAGCGTGGACTGCCAGGCCCGGTTGGTGCGCCACAGCTCCGCCACGTAGAGCTGGGTGAATGCCGGGTAGCGGTCGATGAACACCAGCCCCGCCCGGATCATGGCGTCCAGGGCGTCGACCTTGCTGCCGCCCTCCCGCTCCGTCCGCTCGGCCGCCTCCCGCAGCGAGGCGGTCAGCAGGCCGACCCCGTGCCGCAGCAACTCCTCGAAGAGGACCGACTTGCTCGCGAAGTTGTAGTAGACGGTGCCCTTCGCGACGCCCGCCCGCTCGGCGATCTCGTCCACGGTGGTGGCGGAGAACCCCTGCTCGGCGATGAGCGTGACGGCCGCCTCGTAGAGCTTCTGCCGGGTGGCCTCGCGGCGGGCGCTGCCGCCCGGCGTGGTGCTGCTGCGTTCCATGGCCCCGATTCTCACAGGAGCTCCGGCCGGCCGGTTCACAGGCTCAGCTCCGGGTGCAGCCGGTCGAGCGTCCACACCTGCCGGCGGCGGGCCGACAGCGCGGTCAGCGCGAGCGCGCCGGCGGTGAAGGCCGCCAGCACCGCGCAGGCCGTCCACACGGGCCCGAGCCCGCCGCCCGAGATCAGCCGCCGCAGCGCCTCCACGACATGGGTCATCGGCAGGAACGGGTGCAGCGCGTTGAAGAAGCCCGGACTGGTCTGCACGGGGTACGTGCCGCCCGCCGAGGTGAGCTGGAGCATCAGCAGCGCCAGCACCAGGATCCGGCCGGCCGCGCCGAAGCGGGCGTTCAGCCACTGCACGAGCGCCGCGAAGCACGCCGTCACCAGGAACAGGAAGCCCACCGTCCCGGCCGCCCGCGCCATCTGCAGCCCGAGCCCCCAGTGCAGCACCGACATCAGTGCCACCGTCTGCAGCACCCCGATCGCCACCACCGGCAGCCAGCCCGCCAGCGCGATCCGCCAGGCGGACGCCCCCGCCGCGAGCGCCCGCCGGTTCATCGGCGCGATCAGCATGTACGCCACCATCGCGCCCACCCACAGCGACAGCGGGATGAAGTACGGGGCGAAACCGGTGCCGTAGTTGGGCGCCTTGTGCAGGTCGCGGGAGACCAGCCGCACCGGGTCGGCCATCACCTCGGTGCGCTCGTCGCGTTCGGCCTCGTCGTAGTCGGGGATCTGCCCGGCGCCCTCGTGCAGACCGCCGGCCAGCTCCTCGGAGCCGTCGACCAGCTTGAAGAGTCCGCCGCTCAGGTCGTCCGCGCCCGTCTTCAGCCTGCCGACGCCCTTGTCCAGGTCCCGGGCGCCCGTCTCGGCGGTGGCGAGACCCTTGTTGAGCTTCTTCGCCCCCGCCGCGACCTTGCCGGCGCCGGTGTTGAGCTTGTTGATACGGCTGACGGCGTCGTCGAGGTCCTCGGAGAGGTGCGGGGCGCGGCCGGCGAGCGCACGCGCCTGCTTCTCCAGGGTGGCGAGGTGCCCGTCGAGCTTCTTCAGGTCCGCGCGGTGCCCGGTGACCAGGTCGCTGACGTCGTCCGCGACGGACGAGGCGGTCGCCGCCGCCTCCTTGGCCTTCTTCAGCTCCGGGCAGGCCGGGTCGGGTTCGCCGGCGTCCTCGCAGCGCTCGCGGTGGAGCGTGTCCAGGGTGCCGGACGCCTCACGGGCGTCCTTCGCGGCGGCGGGCGCCTTCTCCGTCAGCGCGTCCAGGTCGTCCCGCAGCTGTCCCGCCGTGTCGGCGACGAAGCCCGCCGTCTCCCCGATGGCCTTCTCGTTCTTCTTCAGGAACGGGCCCGCCTCCGCGTTCAGCGCGTTCACCTTCTCGGCGAGGCGACGCGTGCCGTCCGCGACCTTCCCGGAGCCGTCCTCCAGGGTGCCCGCGCCCTTGTGCAGGTCCTTCAGGCCCCTGGCCAGCTTGCCGCTGCCCGCGCGGGCGTCCTTCAGCCCGTCGACGAGGTCCTTGGAGCCCTCCTCCGCCTTCCCGATGCCGCCGTTCAGCCTGTCGGCGCCCTCGGCCGCCTTCACCGTCTCGCCGTGCAGGTCGGAGAAGGAGACGAAGATCTGGTCCAGGAAGGACCGGGAGGTCTTGGTGGACGCGGCCCGCCGCACCTCGCCGAAGACCGTCCGGGAGATCTGCCCGACGATGTAGTTGTTCGCGTCGTTGGTGCGCACCTGGAGGGCGCCGGTCTCGGGCGAGTCTCCCGAACTGGAGGCGATACGACGGCTGAAGTCGGCCGGCACGGTGAGGGACAGGTAGTACGTGCCGTCCTCGACCCCCCGCCGGGCCTCTTCCTCGCCCACCTCCCGCCAGTCGAAGGCGGAGCTGTCGTGCAGGCCCTCGGCGATGTCGTCCCCGGCCGTGATCCGCTTGCCGTTCGCCGTGGCTCCCTCGTCCGCGTTCACGAGGGCCACGGGGATCCGGTCGAGACGGCCGTACGGATCCCAGAACGACCACAGGTACAGGGCGCCGTAGAGCAGCGGCAGCACCAGCAGGGCGACGAGCGCGGCGCGCGGGAGGGTGCCGCGGCCGAAGCGCCGCAGCTCAAGAGCGGCCAGTCGCGGCGATCGCATCGTCGGCGGCCTCCTTCTCGTGGTGGGTGGTCCGGTCGGCGGACCCGTCGGTGGCGGACTCGGCGCCGGCGGCCCGGCCGGTGGCCACGGCCTCGTCGGACTCACCGGTCTCGTGCGGGACGGCGTCGGGGCCGTCCGCGGTACGGGCCGGGTCCGCCGCCGGGGCGGCGCCGGTCTCCGTGCCGGTGCCGGCGGGGGAGTCGCCGGGCTCGTCGCCGGCGTGGGAGGCGTCGGTGCCGTCGCCGGTGCTGGCGGCGGGCCCGTCGGTCCCCGTGCCGCCGGACCGGTCCGCGCCCGTGCGGACGACCACCGCGTCGGACGGCGGCTCGCTGCACACGGCCAGCACCGTGACCCCCGTGCCGGCGACGGACCGCAGCAGCTCCCACACCTCCTGCCGCTCGCCGGCCGACAGCTTCAGGTCGGCGTCGTCGATCCCGAGCAGCCGGGGACGCCCCAGCAACGCCAGCGCCAGCGACAGCCGCAGCGCCTCCAGCCGCTCCAGGTCCCGCACCGCGGTCCGCCCGCCCTTGGGCAGGGCGGACAGGTCGAGCCCGGCGGTGGCCAGCGCCCCGTCGATGTGCCGGCGCCGCTCCCGTCGCCGCTCGGCGCGCGGCCGCAGCAACTGCCGGGGCCGGGGGAGCGCGCCCCCGAAGCGCCGCCGCAGCAGCTCCTGCTCGCGCAGATGCTCGGCCACGGTGAGCGCCGGGTCCAGGTCGGTCACCCCGGCCACGTGCGCCAGGGCGCTGCGACGCCGCACGGCGGCCATGCGCCGGGGCAGTTCAAGACCGCCGACGACGGCCCGCCCCTCCGTCGGCCTCATGCGTCCGGTGAGCGTGAGCAGCAGACAGGTGCGGCCCGTGCCGGACGGCCCGGCCACCGCGATCAGCGCGCCGGGTCCGGCGTCGGCCGACACGTCGCGGAAGGCCCACCCCCGTGGTCCCCTCAGGCCGAGGCCGTCGGCCACGACGGCGAGTCCGCTCGGATCGTCCACGAATCCCCCTGAACGTGCGGGAACATCTTTTGAACTGACTGGTCAGTGCAAAATTTAGCTCGAACGGGCGGACGAGGCAACGCCGCAGGTCAGAACGGATTGTCAGTGCCATACCGCACGATGTGCACATACGGCACTTGCCTCATGGCGTGCCGTCACGAAGACGACAGGAGGTTCGTCATGGCCCACTCGTCCGCAGCCGCCGCCCGTCGGCGCCGCGCAGCCGGCCCTGCCCCCTCACTGAACAACGGCCCGGCCGGCGACATCCACCCGGTGCTGCGCCGCGCCGCGGCCCCGCCCGCCGCCCTCGACCTGCTCGCCCAGGCCCGTGCCGGACTCGACGAGGCCGCCGTCCTCGACACCCCCAACGAGCGCTACGCGACGGCCCACCTGGCCGCCCTGCGCACCGCCGCCGCCGTGCTCGCCGCCCGGGGCAGGCCCGAGACCTCGCCCCGGGCCCGGGCGAAGATACGAAGCGCGTGGGAGGTGCTCCCGGAGATCGCGCCCGAACTCGCCGAGTGGAGCGCCCTGTTCGCCTCCGGGGCCCGGCGCCGTGCCAGGGCCGAGGCGGGCATCCAGGGCGCGGCGACCGTCCGGGACGCCGACGACCTGATCCGGGACGTGGCGATGTTCCTGCGCCTGGTCGAGCGGATGCTGGTGCTCCAGCCGGTGCTGCCCCAGCCCCGCCCCGACCAGGACGACGGCCCGGACACCGCCCCGCGCGGCGGCCTGCCCGACGCGGGCTGACCCGGAGGCCACCGGGTGACGGCGGGCCGCGGCGCAGGCCATAGGGTGGACAGCGCCTGAAACCCGATCGCCCCGCCCCACCCCAGGCGGTGCCCCGCCGAGGAGTCACCACCGTGTCGGACCCGATGCGCCCCCGCGCCGCTCTCCGTACCGCCGTTGTCTGGGACGTCCTCCAGGACGCCCTGGAACGCAGGGTCAAGGCCACCGGACGGCAGGCCCTGGACGTCCTCGACACCGGCGGCGGCAGCGGCAACTTCGCCGTTCCCCTGGCCCGGCTGGGTCACCGGGTGACCGTCGTCGACCCCAGCCCCAACGCCCTGTTCGCCCTCGAGCGCCGCGCCGCCGAGGAGGGCGTCGCCGAGCGGGTGCACGGCGTGCAGGGCGACGCCCGCGGCCTCTTCGACGTCGCCGAGCGCGGCGGCTACGACGTCGTGCTGTGCCACGGCGTCCTGGAGTACGTCGACGACCCGGCGGAGGGCGTGCGCAACACGGTGGCCGCCCTGCGCCCCGGCGGCGTCCTCAGCCTGCTCGCCGCGGGCCTGGGCGGCGCGGTCCTCGCCCGTGCCCTCGCCGGCCACTTCACGGAGGCCCGGCAGGCCCTCGGTGACCCGAACGGCCGATGGGGCGAAGGCGACCCGGTACCGCGCCGCTTCACCGCCGAGCAGCTCACCGGACTGGTGCGCGGCGCGGGCCTGGAGGTCGGCGCGGTGCACGGGGTCCGCGTCTTCTCCGACCTCGTCCCGGGCGTCCTGGTCGACACCGAGCCCGGGGCGATGGAGGCGCTGCTGAAGCTGGAGGCCGCCGCGGCCGAGCTCGCCGCGTTCCACTCCGTGGCCACGCAGCTTCATGTGCTCGGTGAGGCCGGCGAGGCCGCCGGGGCGTGAGCGGCCGCCGTGACACGGCGCTGATCAGCGGCGCGCCCGGCGGCCCCGGGGCGCATGGACTGTGCCACAGGCCCCCCGAATGGCGGCTCGGAGCCGTATGATCGAGGGAGACCGCCCGGCATGACGGGTCGGCCGCCGGGGAATGACAGCCTCAGCGGACCGGTGCGTGATGGCGGACACCGGTCGGCAATTGGCGCAGAGGGGCGGGTTTCACGGGGGCGATTCCCTGCCTATCCTGAAGGGACCCCCCGGGTCGCCCCGGCGACTGCACGATGAGGAGGACTCCGTGCCGCTCTCGGAGCACGAGCAGCGCATGCTCGAGCAAATGGAGCGAGCGCTGTACGCCGAAGATCCCAAGTTCGCGACGGCGCTCGAGGGAAGCGGGCTGCGTACGTACACCCGGCGACGGGTCTACCAGGCGGTCGCGGGCTTCCTCGTAGGTATTGCGCTCCTCATGGCCGGTATGGTCGCCCAGCAGGTGTGGCTCAGCGTCGTGGGCTTCCTCGTGATGCTGGGGTGCGCCGTACTCGCGGTGACCGGGTGGCGCAAGGCGCCCAAGCCGGGTGAGCAGGCCCCGGGGGCGGCAGCCGCCCCGCGGGCGGGCCGCCAGGGGAGAGCGCGGCGCTCGATGATGGACCGCATCGAGGAGCGGTGGCAGCGTCGGCGCGACGAGCAGGGCGGCGGCCACTGAGGCCTGCGTAGTCTTCGGTTCAGGGGTGTCCACCCGCACGGGTGGGCACCCCTGAGTCGTCCCTGCGGAACCCTGCGGGTGCATGGCGGTTTCTTCGCGCAGTTCCCCCGCGCCCCTGGGGTGTGTTCCACGCGTTCCCGCGTTGTGTCTGCGGGCACGTCGTGGTTTCTCGCGCAGTTCCCCGCGCCCCTACGTCGTGGTTTCTCGCGCAGTTCCCCGCGCCCCTACGGGGCGCTGTCGCTGCCGGCGCCTTCAAGGGCGCGGGGAACCGCGCGAACGGCCCGGGGCGGTCCGCGGCCGCCGGTGAGACCTCAGCCGCGCTGGCGCGTGGGCAGATGCCAGTCAGGGCGGAGGGCGACCACACGGTCCCGGAGGGACACCCAGCGGTCGGACACCGCCCACACCACCCGCACGGCCGACCGCGGCGCCAGCACCGCCCGCAGACGGCCCGCCCGGGAGGCCGACTCCCGCAACGCCCCCGACGCGCGCCGCACATCCTCCGCCAGCCCCGCAGCCGGCAGCGGCCGAGGCGCGTACAGCACCTGCTCCACCGCCCCCGCCAGCCTCCGCACCGACGCCGCCGCGTCCCCTTCGAGCCCGCCCGTCCGCACGATGCGGTCGGCGGCCCCGCGCGGGGTCAGCGACTCGTCCGGCACGATCCCGTGGTCCCAGGCCGTGTCCGTCAGCTCCTCCCAGGCGGCCAGCACACTCGGGGCGATGTCCTCCTCCGTGCGGCCGTGGCCGCCCAGCCGGACCGCGCGCATCCGCGTCCGCCACAGCAGCGGCGACAGCGGCAGGGCCAGCACCAGCAGCCCGGCCAGCGCCCACAGCAGTATCACGTGCCACTTCGGGCCGTCGCCGTCCGTCGGCAGGGCCGCCTGCGGCGACTCGCTCTCGCAGGACCCCGGGTCACCGCCGTCCGCCCGGCAGTCGGTGCTCTGCGACGGCTGCGCCGACGGGTCGGCGGGCGCGGCCTGCGAGGGCCGGGCCGGATCCGCGGGCCCGTTGTCCTCGACGTCCTGCACGGTGTAGTCGGGCGTGGAGCCCCGGGTCGGGGTCGGCTCGAACCGCGTCCAGCCCACGCCCTCGAAGTACAGCTCGGGCCAGGCGTGGGCGTCCCGCATCGCGACCGAGACGGTGCCGTCGGCCTGCGGGGTGCCGGGCGCGAAGCCCACCGCGATCCGCGCCGGGATGCCCAGCGACCGTGCCATGGACGCCATCGCGAACGAGTAGTGCACGCAGAAGCCCCGCTTGTCCTTCAGGAAGCGGGCGACCGCCTGCGAGCCGCTGCCGACGTCGACCTGGGTGTCGTACTGGAACTCCCCGCTCAGCGTGAACCAGTCCTGCAGCATCACCGCGCGGTCGTAGTCGCTCTTGGCGCCGTCCGTCACGTCACGGGCGGTCTCGGCCACCACGGAGGGCAGCGAGTCGGGCAGGTCGGTGTACTCGCGCAGCAGATCGGCCGGCGGCTCAGGGGCCTCGGCCAGCTGCTCCGCCGTGGGACGCACGTCCAGGCTGCGCACCTCGTACGTCAGGCCGCGCGTGTTCTGCCCGTGGTCGCCGACCAGCGTCATGCCGACCGGCTCGTACCGCCAGTCGCCCTGCACGCTCACCCGGCTCGGCGGGTACGGCATCGGCAGCCACGTCTGGCCGTACCACTTCGCGACCGAGACCGACGTGCCGACCTCCGTGAACTCCACGTCCGGGCCGAGTCCCGGCGGGGCCGGGAAGCCCTCGGGCACCTGGGTGATCGCCCGCTTCGACGGCTTCCACGTGGTGCCGTCGAAGTCGTCCAGGGACACGATGCGCAGATACAGGTCCGAGGTGTTCTCCATCTCGGTGCGCACCGAGAACACCGCGCGGTCGTCGTCGTTGTTCAGCGAGTCGCGCAGCGACACCAGCGGGTTCACCGCGGAGATCGTGCCGCCCCCGCCGACGCCCGCGCCCACGCCCCGGCCGTTCGGGTCGAGCAGGCCGCCGTCCATCGCGGGCAGCGCCAGCGGCACCACCAGGGCGATGCCCAGTGCCACCACCCCGATCCGGTGCCCGAACCGGGCCGGCGCCGGCGCGCCGGGCGTCTCCCGGCTCCGGCCGCGGGGCGGCCCGGCGAACACCCGGCCCCACTGCGAGAGCCGGTCCCGGCCCTCGGCGAGCAGCAGCATCAGATAACCGGCCGCGGCCAGCAGGAACCACAGCCACTCGATGCCGTTGTCCGTCAGGCCCGCGGCCACCGAGTACAGGGCGAGCAGCGGCAGTCCGGCCGGGGCCGCGCTGCGGAAGGTCACCGCGAGCACGTCCACCAGCAGGCCGATGACCAGCACCCCGCCGACCAGCATCAGCCGGATGCCGTCGCTCAGCGGCGCCGGTATCGCGTACCGGTTGACGTCCTGGCCGCCCTGCTCCAGCAGCTGCCCGAAGAAGCGCAGCGCGTCCGGGCCGGGTATCAGCCCGGCGACGGCGTGCTCCCGCGCGAACAGCAGCGTGAGCAGCATCAGCGTGACGACGACCTGCGCCGTCACCGTCAGCGGCCGCGCCAGCGGCACCCGCCGCCCCGCCGCGCCCACGCCCGCCTGCACGCCCAGCAGCAGCGCCGCCTGGAGGATCCAGGCGGTCGACTCCACCAGCGGCAGCAGGGCGCAGGCCGCCAGCAGGGTGGCCGCCCACGCGCGCACGGTGAGCCTGGCCAGTGAGCTGATCACGGTCCCTCCCCACCGCTCGCCGCCACCAGGCCGGAGCGCTCACGGTCCGCCTGCCGCCACAGCCGCTCCAGCGAGGCGCCCCGCGGCACCCCCACGGCCGTCCAGCCCGACTCGCGCAGCATCCGCAGGTGCTCCTCGCCCGGCCGCGCGTCGGGGCCGGGCACGTCGGACGGCTCCCGCAGCCAGTCGTCGCTGTCCAGCAGGAACGCGACGGCGCCGCCGCTGCGCTGCCGCATCCGGGCCAGCACGGCGGCCTGCTCGTCGTCCAGGTCGCCGAGGAACGCCACCAGCAGGCCCTCGCTGCCGGACCGCAGCACGTCGTAGGCGCGGGACAGGCCCTCCTCGTCGGAGTGGTCGACCACGGCCAGCGTGTCCATCATCAGCCCGGCCGCGTCCGCCGACTCCTGGTGCACCCCCGAGAAGCCGTCGGCGCCCTCTCCGGGCACCGAGTCGCCGGTGTCCGTCAGCAGCCGCACCGAGAAGCCCCGCTCCAGCATGTGCACCAGCACCGAGGCCGCGCCCGACACCGCCCACTCGAACGCCGAGTCCGGCCCGGCGCCCTCGTAGGCGATGGCGCGGGTGTCCAGCAGCACCGTGCAGCGGGCGCGCTGCGGCTGCTCCTCGCGGCGCACCATCAGCTCGCCGTAGCGGGCGGTGGAGCGCCAGTGGACGCGGCGCAGGTCGTCGCCGTAGCGGTAGCCGCGGGGGATCACGTCGTCCTCGCCGGCCAGCGCCAGCGAGCGCTGCAGCCCGTCGCCGTACCCCTTGGACTCGCCGCTCAGCCGCACCGGCGGCAGCGCCTCCACCCGGGGCGTCACCGTGAGCGTGTCGTACGAGGAGAACGAGCGGTTCAGTTCGCACATCCCGAACGGGTCGGACAGCCGCAGCTGGAGCGGACCCAGCGGGTAGCGGCCGCGCAGGTCGGAGCGGACCCGGTAGGACACCTCACGGCGTCCGCCCGCCTCCATCCGGTCCAGCACGAACCGCGGGCGCGGGCCGAGCACGTAGGGCACCCGGTCCTGGAGCATCAGCAGGCCCGTGGGCATCCGGGAGACGTTGTCCATGCGCAGGTGCACGCGCGCCTCGGTGCCCGCCGGCACCCGGCCGGGGGAGAGGCGGCGGCTGCCCGCGACCCGGTAGCGGGTGCGGTAGAGCACGGCCGCGCACACCAGCGGCAGCACCGCCAGCAGCAGGCCGACCCGCAGCAGGTCGCTCTGCCCCAGCACGTACGCGCAGACCGCGGCCGCGATCCCGGCCGCCAGGAAGGAGCGCCCCCGCGTGGTGAGCCCCGCCAGGGCGGTCCTCAGCCCGCTCCGGTCGCCCCGGTCGTCGTCGGCGTGGACCGCGCCGGCGGTGCTCATCACAGCCTCCGGGACGGCTGCCGGCCGTAGCCTCCGCGGCCCAGGCCGAGCCCGGCGGGCTGGCCGGCCGCCGCGGGCACCGTGGTGCGCTGCAGGATCTCCTGCACCACCTGCTCGGCGGTGCGGCGGTTGAGCTGCGCCTGGGCGGTGGGCAGCAGACGGTGGGCGAGCACGGCCGCGGCGAGCGCCTGCACGTCGTCCGGCAGCGCGTAGTCACGGCCCGCCAGGGCCGCCGCCGCCTTCGTCGCCCGCAGCAGGTGCAGCGTCGCGCGCGGCGACGCGCCGAGTCTCAGGTCGGGGTGCGTGCGGGTGGCGGCGACCAGGTCGACCGCGTACCGCCGGATCGGCTCGGCCACGTACACGCCGCGCACCGCCTCGATGAGCTTCACGATGTCGTGCGCGTGCGCCACCGGCTGGAGGTCCTCCAGCGGGGAGACGCCGCCGTGCACGTCGAGCATCTGCAGCTCGGCCTCCGCGCTCGGGTAGCCGACCGACACGCGGGCCATGAAGCGGTCGCGCTGGGCCTCCGGCAGCGGGTAGGTGCCCTCCATCTCGACCGGGTTCTGCGTCGCCACCACCATGAAGGGGCTGGGCAGTTCGTAGGTCTTGCCGTCGATGGTGACCTGGCGCTCCTCCATCGACTCCAGCAGCGCGGACTGCGTCTTCGGCGAGGCGCGGTTGATCTCGTCGCCGATGACGATCTGCGCGAAGATCGCGCCCGGCTTGAACTCGAAGTCACGGCGCTGCTGGTCCCAGATGGACACACCGGTGATGTCCGAGGGCAGCAGGTCCGGTGTGAACTGGATGCGCCGCACCGAGCAGTCGATCGACCGCGCCAGTGCCTTCGCCAGCATCGTCTTGCCGACTCCCGGGACGTCCTCGATGAGCAGATGTCCCTCGGCGAGCAGCACGGTCAGCGAAAGCCGTACGACCTCGGGCTTCCCCTCGATCACGCCTTCCACCGCACCACGCACGCGCTCCACGACGGCGGTCAGGTCCTCCCCGACCGCCCCGTATGCCCGGTCGGGGGCGCCCCCATGGCTTGCACGATCGTCATAGGTCGTCACCCGGCCCTCCTCGGCCTTACCCACGCTCCGCGATGAGCGGGGGTTCCCCAAATGTGCCGGCCGATCCCGTACCCCGCGGACCGGCCCACCCCGAATCACGGATGTCACGAGGGAACAGTTCCGCGTGACACCACTTCCGCATTCTTGCCGCCGTTACCGTTTCGTGTCACTCGCCTGTGGACAACTGACAGCGATATGTCAGCTCTTACGACGTTCGACGGCTCTCCGGGTACGGCCGGCCCGGGACGGGGCCGGTCAGGCGGGGTCGACCTCACGCAGCAGACCCGTCTTCACGTCGAAGACGAACCCGCGCACGTCGTCGGTGTGCAGCAGGAACGGCGAGGTCCGCACCCGCTGCATCGACTGGCGGACGTCCTGGTCCACGTCCCGGAAGGCCTCGACGGCCCACGCCGGACGCTGTCCCACCTCCATCTCGAGCTCGTGCCGGAACTCCTCGGTGAGGGACTCCAGACCGCAGTTGGTGTGGTGGATGAGGACGACGCTGCGGGTACCCAGCGCCCGCTGGCTGATGGTCAGCGAGCGGATCACGTCGTCGGTGACCACACCGCCGGCGTTGCGGATGGTGTGACAGTCGCCTAGCGACAGGCCCAGCGCGTCGTGCAGGTCGAGGCGGGCGTCCATGCACGCCACCACGGCGACGTGGAGCACCGGGCGCGCGTCCATGCCCGGATCGGCGAACGCGGCGGCATAGCGCGCGTTGGCTTCGATCAGGCGGTCGGTCACGGTGCCGGAGCCGACGGCGGCGTTCCCGGATCCCGCGGGTACGGATGCAGAAGTCGTCATACTCCTGACGGTACTGGTCAGGAGTGCGCCGAGCCCGTTGTGAGAGGGGACAAAGAACGCCGACGGTGCTGGGTGTGAGGTAACCCACAGGAGTGGTGTGACCCCCTGCCTACGGGTGATGTGTCCGATCCGCCTCTTGACCCGCGCGGGCCACGACGCGCAGTCCGGTTGATTGACCGGGCCGGACCGTGGACTAAAGTGACGCGAAGCGGGAGGTGAGACCGCCCGCTGCAGTGACTCCCCCGGATCCCCCGGCGCCGACCGGGGGATCTCCCCGCGTGCGCGGCGCGTACGTACGGCTCGGCCTTCTCCCGCCGCCGCCCGGCCGACGCCTCCGGCGCCGGCCGCCCCCTCACCGGGGAGGGCGGGGAACCGGCGGTGCGTGAGCGTCACGCCGGATCTGAGAGGGCCGAAGTGAACGGGCGCGAAGCGCTTCCGAACAAGGGCGGTGGCGGGCGACGGGAGGGCGGTGGCCGACACGTCCCGGTGATGCTCCAGCGGTGCCTGGACCTGCTGGCGCCCGCCCTGGAGCGGCCCGGCGCGGTGGTCGTCGACTGCACGCTCGGCCTCGGCGGCCACAGCGAGGCGCTGCTCAGCCGCTTCCCCGAGGCCCGGCTCGTGGCCCTGGACCGCGACAAGGAGGCGCTGCGCCTGTCCGGCGAGCGGCTCGCCCCGTTCGGCGACCGGGCCACCCTGGTGCACGCCGTCTACGACGAGCTTCCCGACGTCCTCGGCCGGCTCGGCATCCCTCGCGTGCAGGGGATCCTGTTCGACCTCGGGGTGTCATCGATGCAGCTGGACGAGGCCGACCGCGGCTTCGCCTACGCCCAGGACGCCCCCCTCGACATGCGCATGGACCAGACGGCCGGCGTCAGCGCCGCCGAGGTCCTCAACACCTACCCGCCCGGCGAGCTGGTCCGCATCCTGCGCGCCTACGGCGAGGAGAAGCAGGCCAAGCGGATCGTGGCCGCCGTCGTCCGGGAGCGCGAGAAGGAGCCCTTCACCACCAGCGCCCGTCTGGTCGAGCTGATCCGCGACGCGCTGCCGCAGGCCGCCAAGCGCACCGGCGGCAACCCGGCCAAGCGCACCTTCCAGGCCCTGCGGATCGAGGTCAACGGCGAGCTGTCGGTGCTGGAGCGCGCCGTCCCGGCGGCCGTGAAGTCCCTGGACGTCGGCGGCCGCATCGCCGTGCTGTCGTACCACTCCCTGGAGGACCGGCTGGTCAAGCAGGTGTTCGCGGCGGGCGCCGCGACCACCGCCCCGCCCGGCCTGCCGGTCGTCCCCGAGCAGTACCAGCCGCGGCTCAAGCTGCTCACGCGCGGTGCCGAACTTCCCACCGAGGAGGAGATCGCCGAGAACCGCCGTGCGGCTCCCGCGCGGCTGCGCGGCGCGGAGCGCATCCGGGAGGACGTCGGGTGAGGCGGCTCCGGTGAGGCACGGGCCGGCCAGGAAACGGGTGACGGCCGGGTGAACGGACGGGACGAGCGAACTCAGGGGAGCGTGAGTGACCAGTAAACCCGAACTGAAGGGGCGGCCCGAGCTGCGGGGGCGGGCGGCCCGGCTCGCGCACCTCCTGCCCACCGGCCGCGCCCAGGCGGCCCGCACCCCCTTCGTGCTCCTCGTGGTCCTGCTCCTCGGCGGCGGTCTGATCGGCCTGCTGGTGCTGAACTCCGCGCTCAGCGAGGGCGCGTTCCACCTCGACGACCTCCAGCGCGAGACCAAGGAGCTCACGGACGAGGAACAGGCCCTGCAGCGCGACATCGACGCCTACTCCGCTCCCGACGCCCTCCAGCGCCGCGCCCGCGAGCTCGGCATGGTGCCCGGCGGCGACCCCGCCTTCCTCGGCCCCGACGGCAAGGTCAAGGGTGTGCCCGGCGAGGCCTCCCCCGCCCGCGCCCCCCTCGTCCTCGCGCCCGAGGCGCTGGCCACGGCGACGGCCCCGCCGTCGCCGCAGTCCGCCCCCCGTTCCCCGCACGCCCCGACCCCCGGCAGGTGACGGAAGTGTCCGACAGGCAACCGCCCCGCCGCCGGGTGCCGGGACCCGCCCGGCCCGTCCGCCCGGCCGCCCGCGGCCGCACCGGCCCCGGCCCCGGCGCCCGCCCGGCCCGCAGGCCCGGCGGACCGCGCCCCGGCGCCCCGAAGACCATCCGGCTGGGCAGCCCGCGCCCCCGGCTCCGCCTGGTCGGCGTCGGCCTGACCCTCGTCATGCTCGCGTTCGTCGTCCGCCTGGTGCAGGTCCAGGCCGTCGACGCGAGCACGTACGCCGGCAAGGCCGAGCGCAACCGCTACGTGGGGCAGGTGCTGGCCGCCGAACGCGGCGAGATCACCGACCGCAACGGCGTGGCCCTCGCCACCAGCGAGGACGCCTACGACATCACGGCCGACCCCACGATGTTCGCCCCGGACGAGCTGAAGATCGACGACGGGCCCGAGCAGGCCGCGGCGCTGCTCGCCCCGATCCTCGGCGCCGACCAGGAGGACCTGGTCCGCAAGCTGCGGCCGGACAACCCGTCGCTGCGCTACGTGAAGCTGGCCGGGCGGCAGACCCCGCAGGTCTGGAAGCAGATCAAGGACCTCAGGTCCGCCCTCGCCACCAAGTCCGAGACCGACGGGTCCACCGTGAACGTGCTGGCCGGCATCTTCTCCGTGCCGACCAGCAAGCGGGTGTACCCGAACAACGAGCTCGCCGCCGGGATACTGGGCTGGGTCAACGCCGAGGGCAAGGGCAGCGGCGGCGTCGAGCTCCAGCTCGAGGACCGGCTGGCCGGCGAGGAGGGCAAGATCCGCTACGCCCAGTCCGGCGGCCGTCTGGTGCCCACCGCGGGCTCCACGGAGACCCCGGCCGTGCCCGGCGACGACATCGAGCTCACCATCGACCGCGACATCCAGTGGGCGGCCCAGAACGCCATCAGCAGGCAGGTGGAGGAGTCCGCGGCCGACCGCGGCTACGTCATCGTGCAGGACACCCGCACCGGCGAGGTCCTGGCCATGGCCAACGCCCCCGGCTTCGACCCCAACGACCTGTCCGACGCCGACCCCAGGACGCTCGGCAACGCGGCCCTCCAGGACGCCTTCGAGCCGGGCTCCACGGCCAAGGTGCTGTCCATGGCGGCCGTGCTGGAGGAGAACGCCGCCACCCCCGGCACCCATGTCGTGGTGCCCAACCGGCTGCACCGCGGCGACCGGCTGTTCAAGGACGACATCGACCACCCGACCTGGTACCTGACGCTCAACGGCGTCCTCGCCAAGTCCAGCAACATCGGCACCATCCTCGCCACCGGCCAGCTGGGCAAGACCCAGGGCCAGGCCAACAAGGTGCTGTACGACTACCTTCGCAAGTTCGGCCTCGGCAGCCACACCGGGCTGGGCTTCCCGGGCGAGACCAAGGGCATCCTGGCCCCGCCGGACCAGTGGTCCACCTCGCAGCAGTACACGATTCCTTTCGGCCAGGGCGTGTCCGTCAACGCGATGCAGGCAGCCTCCGTCTACTCGACCATCGCCAACGGCGGCGTCCGTATCGAGCCCACCCTCGTCCGCGGCTCCAAGGGACCCGACGGGCGTTTCACACCCGCCCCCGAGCCCGAGAAGACACGGGTCGTCAGCGAGAAGACGGCGAAAACCCTCGCGCAGATGCTGGAGTCGGTCGTCGACGACGAGGAGGGCACCGGTACCAAAGCCCGGATTCCGGGGTACCGGGTCGCGGGAAAGACCGGTACGGCGAACCGCGTGGATCCGGCCACCGGCAAGTACCACGGCTACACCTCGTCCTTCGCCGGGTTCGCCCCCGCCGACAAGCCCAGGATCACCGTCTACTGCGTCATCCAGAACGCCACCCAGGGCAGCTACTTCGGCGGCCAGATCTGCGGACCCGTCTTCAAGGAGGTCATGGAGTTCTCCCTGAAGAGCCTCCAGGTGCCGCCCACCGGAGCCGCCCCCGCCGCCCTGCCGGTCACCTTCAAGCCCTGACCCCGTACCGAGCACCGAGCCACCAGGAACCACCTCGTGACAACGATCACCCCCGACCCCGGGAACCAGAGCCCCCGCGGCCCCTCGCTTGGCCCGCCGAGCGGTACGCCCGGTACGCTCACCGCCGTGCCACACGCTGATCAGTCCCAAACCACCCAGAAGGGCCAACCCGTGACATATCCGGGACCGCCCCGTCCGGACCGGGTCTCCGCCACGACCCTCGCGGAACTCGCCGGTCAGCTGGGTGTCCCCGCTCCGGAGCAGGCCGCCGAGGTCACGGGCATCACCCACGACTCGCGCGCCGTCCGGCCCGGGGACCTGTACGCCGCGCTCCCCGGCGCCCGCGCCCACGGCGCGGACTTCGTCACCCAGGCCGCCGGACTCGGCGCCGCCGCGGTGCTCACCGACCCGGCCGGCGCCGAACGCGTCGCCGCGACCGGGCTGCCCGCGCTGGTGGTGGACGACCCGCGGGCGCGGATGGGCGAACTGGCCGCCACCATCTACGGCCACCCCGGCCGCGATCTGCTCCAGATCGGCATCACCGGCACCTCCGGCAAGACCACCACCGCCTACCTCGTCGAGGGCGGTCTGCGGACCGTCCGCAGGACGGGACTGATCGGCACGGTCGAGATGCGCATCGGCGACGAGCGCATCAAGTCCGAGCGCACCACGCCCGAGGCCACCGACCTCCAGGCGCTGTTCGCGGTCATGCGCGAGCGCGGCACCGAGGCCGTGGCCATGGAGGTCTCCAGCCACGCCCTGGTCCTCGGCCGGGTCGACGGCTGCGTCTTCGACATCGCCGTCTTCACCAACCTCAGCCCGGAGCACATGGAGTTCCACTCCGGGATGGAGGACTACTTCCAGGCCAAGGCGCAGCTGTTCACGCCCGCCCGCAGCCGGCTCGGCGTGGTCAACGTGGACGACGAGTACGGCCGCCGCCTGGTGAAGGAGGCCGGCGTCCCGGTCGTCACCTACTCCGCCGAGGGCCACCCGGACGCCGACTGGCGCGCCGAGGACGTCCACGTCGGCCCGCTGGACTCGACGTTCACCGTGGCCGGCCCGGAGGGCGAGCGGATCACCGCCCGCTCGCCGCTGCCCGGCCCGTTCAACGTGGCGAACTCCCTGGCCGCGATCGTCGCGCTGGCCGCCGCCGGACTCGACCCGCAGGCAGCCGCCGACGGCGTCGCCGCCGTGCCGGGCGTGCCCGGCCGTCTGGAGCGCGTCGACGTGGGCCAGCCGTACCTGGCGGTCGTGGACTACGCCCACAAGACGGACGCCGTGGAGTCGGTGCTGCGCGCCCTGCGCAAGGTCACCGAGGGCCGGGTGCACGTCGTGCTCGGCTGCGGCGGCGACCGCGACGTCACCAAGCGGGAGCCGATGGGCGCGGCCGCCGCGCGGCTCGCCGACACCGCCGTACTGACCTCCGACAACCCCCGCTCCGAGGACCCGCTGGCGATCCTCGCCGCGATGCTCCTGGGCGCGGCCTCGGTGCCCGCCCACGAACGCGGCGAGGTCCAGGTCTTCGAGGACCGGGCCGCCGCGATCGCCGCCGCCGTCGCCCGGGCCGAGCCCGGCGACACCGTGCTGGTCGCCGGCAAGGGCCACGAGCTGGGACAGGACATCGCCGGGGTGGTGCGTCCGTTCGACGACCGCCAGGTGCTTCGCGAAGCCATCAAGAAGACCCAGGGATGAACTTGTGATCGCCCTCTCCCTCGCCGAGATCGCAGAAGTCGTCGGCGGGCAGACGCACGACATACCGGACCCCTCCGTCCTGGTCACCGGCGAGGTGGTCCGGGACTCGCGGGAGGCGGGTCCGGGCAGCCTCTTCGTCGCCTTCGTCGGCGAGCGCGTGGACGGCCACGACTTCGCGGCCCAGGTCGTCGAGGCGGGCGCCGTCGCCGTGCTCGCCTCCCGGCCGGTCGGGGTCCCCGCGATCGTCGTGGAGGATGTCCAGGCCGCCCTCGGCGCCCTCGCCCGGCACGTCGTCCGCCGGCTCGGCGCCACCCTCGTCGCCCTCACCGGCTCGGCCGGCAAGACCAGCACCAAGGACCTCATCGCCCAGGTGCTGCGGAGCAAGGCGCCGACCGTCTTCACCCCCGGCTCCCTCAACAACGAGATCGGGCTGCCGCTGACCGCGCTCACCGCCACCGAGGAGACGAAGTTCCTCGTGCTGGAGATGGGCGCGCGCGGCATCGGCCACATCCGCTACCTCACCGGTCTGACGCCGCCGAGGATCGGCCTCGTGCTGAACGTCGGCTCCGCCCACATCGGGGAGTTCGGCGGCCGTGAGCAGATCGCCCAGGCCAAGGGCGAACTCGTCGAGGCGCTGCCGCCGGCCGAGGAGGGGGGCGTCGCGATCCTCAACGCGGACGACCCCTACGTCCGCGCCATGGCCTCCCGTACGAAGGCGAAGGTGATCCTTTTCGGAGAGTCCGACGAAGCGGACGTCTCAGCCGAGAACGTGCGACTCACGGACAGCGGACAGCCTTCCTTCAGGCTTCACACACCCTCCGGTGCAAGCGATGTGACCATGCGCCTGTACGGTGAGCATCACGTGTCGAACGCGCTCGCCGCGGCCGCCGTCGCCCACGAGTTGGGCATGTCCGCAGACGAGATCGCCCGCGCGCTCTCCGAGGCGGGCTCCCTCTCCCGCTGGCGCATGGAGGTCACCGAGCGACCGGACGGCGTGACGGTCGTCAACGACGCCTACAACGCGAACCCCGAGTCCATGAAGGCCGCGCTGCGTGCGCTGGCGGCGATGGGCGAAGCCTCACGGGCAAGAGGGGGACGCACGTGGGCGGTGCTCGGCAAGATGGCCGAGCTCGGGGACGAGGCGCTCGCCGAGCACGACGCGGTCGGACGGCTCGCCGTCCGGCTCAACGTCAGCAAGCTCGTCGCGGTCGGGGGCAGGGAAGCCGCCTGGCTGCAACTGGGCGCATATAACGAGGGTTCGTGGGGTGAGGAGTCGGTGCACGTGTCCGACGCACAGGCGGCGGTCGACCTGTTGCGCAGCGAATTGCGCCCGGGGGATGTCGTACTCGTGAAGGCGTCCCGTTCGGTCGGGCTCGAGAGCGTGGCGCAGGCGCTGCTCGAGACCGGTGCCGAGGGTGAGGTCGCCGCCCGATGATGAATCAGGTCCTGTTCGCAGGAGTCATTGGCCTCTTCCTGACGCTGATCGGCACGCCGCTGCTGATCAAGCTGCTCGCCCGCAAGGGATACGGGCAGTACATCCGCGACGACGGCCCGCGCGAGCACGCCAGCAAGCGCGGTACGCCCACCATGGGCGGCATCGCCTTCATCCTCTCGACGGTCGCCGCCTACTTCCTCTCCAAGGTGATCAGCGGCGAGTCGCCGCGGTACTCCGGCGTGCTGGTGCTGGGCCTGATGGTCGGCATGGGCCTCGTCGGCTTCCTCGACGACTACATCAAGATCGTCAAGCGGCGTTCGCTGGGTCTGCGGGCCAAGGCGAAGATGGCCGGCCAGCTGATCGTCGGCGTCGCCTTCGCGGTGCTGTCGCTGCAGTTCGCGGACTCCCGCGGGCAGACCCCCGCCTCCACGAAGCTGTCGTTCATCACGGACTTCGGCTGGACCATCGGCCCGGTGCTGTTCGTGATCTGGGCGCTGTTCATGATCCTCGCGATGTCGAACGGCGTGAACCTCACCGACGGTCTGGACGGTCTGGCCACCGGCGCCTCCGTGCTCGTCTTCGGCGCCTACACCTTCATCGGCGTCTGGCAGTTCCAGGAGTCCTGCGCCAACGGCGACACGCTGACCAACCCGGGCGCCTGCTACGAGGTGCGCGACCCGCTCGACCTCGCCGTCGTGGCATCCGCGCTGATGGGTTCCTGCCTGGGCTTCCTGTGGTGGAACACCTCCCCGGCCAAGATCTTCATGGGCGACACCGGTTCGCTGGCGCTCGGCGGCGTGCTCGCGGGTCTCGCGATCTGCTCCCGCACCGAGCTGCTGCTCGCCATCCTCGGCGGCCTGTTCGTCCTCATCACGATGTCGGTGGTCATCCAGGTCGGCTCGTTCCGGCTCACCGGTAAGCGGGTCTTCCGGATGGCACCGCTCCAGCACCACTTCGAACTCAAAGGCTGGTCCGAGGTCCTTGTGGTGGTCCGCTTCTGGATCATCCAGGGCATCTGTGTGATCGTCGGACTCGGCCTCTTCTACGCGGGATGGGCAGCGGACAAGTGACCGACTGGCAGGGCAAGCACGTCACCGTCGCGGGACTCGGCGTCTCCGGCGTCCCGGCGGCCAAGGCGCTCCACGGACTCGGCGCGAAGGTCACCGTCGTCAACGACGGCGACGACGCCCGGGCCCGCGAGCAGGCCGCGGAACTGGAGGCGCTCGGCGTCACCGTCCGCCTCGGGGACGGCGACACCCTGCCCGACGGCACCGAGCTCATCGTCACCGCCCCCGGCTGGAGGCCGGACAAGCCGCTCTTCGCGGCGGCGGACGCGGCCGGGGTGCCGGTGTGGGGCGACGTCGAACTCGCCTGGCGGCTCAGGAAGCCGGGGGCGGCGGACTGGCTCGCGGTCACCGGCACCAACGGCAAGACCACCACCGTGCAGATGCTCGCCTCCATCCTGGAGGCGGCCGGCCTGCGCACCGCCGCCGTCGGCAACATCGGCGTCTCCCTCCTCGACGCGGTCCTCGGCGACGAGGAGTACGACGTGCTCGCCGTGGAGCTGTCCAGCTACCAGCTCCACTGGGCGCCCTCGCTGCGCGCCCACTCCGCCGCCGTCCTCAACCTGGCGCCCGACCACCTCGACTGGCACGGCTCCATGGAGGCGTACGCGAAGGACAAGGGCCGCATCTACGAGGGCAACCGCGTCGCCTGCGTCTACAACACGGCCGACAAGGCCACGGAGGACCTCGTCCGCGAGGCCGACGTGGAGGAGGGCTGCCGCGCGATCGGCTTCACCCTCGGCACCCCCGGCCCCTCCCAACTCGGCGTCGTCGAGGGCCTCCTGGTCGACCGCGCCTTCGTGGAGAACCGGCAGAAGAACGCGCAGGAGCTCGCCGAGGTCGCCGACGTGAAGCCGGCCGCCCCGCACAACATCGCCAATGCCCTTGCCGCGGCGGCCCTCGCCCGCGCCTACGGGGTGCCCGCGAGCGCCGTGCGGCAAGGCCTGCGGAACTTCACCCCGGACGCCCACCGCATCGCGCACGTGGCGGACGTGGACGGCGTGGCCTACGTCGACGACTCCAAGGCCACCAACACGCATGCCGCGCAGGCCTCGTTGGCCGCGTACGACTCCGTCGTGTGGATCGCAGGCGGGCTCGCCAAGGGCGCCACCTTCGACGAACTCGTCGCCGAGGCCGCCGGGCGGCTGCGCGGCGCCGTGCTGATCGGCCGGGACCGCGCCCTGATCCGCGAAGCCCTCGCGCGACACGCCCCGGAAGTACCCGTCGTGGACCTCGAGCGGACCGACACTGGGGCGATGCTCCAGGCCGTCCGGGAGGCGCGGCGGCTGGCACGCCCCGGTGACACGGTGCTGCTGGCCCCGGCCTGCGCCTCGATGGACATGTTCGCCAACTACAACAAGCGCGGTGACGCGTTCGCACAGGCGGTGCGCGAGCTCGGCGCCTGACCCCGGCCGCCCCGGCGCCGGGCGACCTTGGGAGGGACGCGTGGGACCGTCCGAGACCTGTTGGCCGGCGTACCGCGGAGGTCGTGATGTCCAGTAGCCGTACCGGCGGGCCGCCCGTCCAGCGGGCCGCCCGGCGCCCCGTCGTGCCGCGCCCCCCGCGTGAGAACCCCCTGCGCACCCTGGTGACCCGGGCGCGCAGGGCCTGGGACCGGCCGCTGACCGCGTACTACGTCATCCTCGGCGGCAGTCTGCTGATCACCGTGCTGGGTCTTGTGATGGTCTACTCGGCCTCCCAGATCACGGCGCTGCAGATGTCGCTGCCGGGTTCGTACTTCTTCCGCAAGCAGCTGCTGGCCGCCGCGATCGGCGCCGTGCTGCTGCTGGTGGCGTCCCGGATGCCGGTGAAGCTGCACCGGGCGCTCGCCTACCCCATCCTCGCGGGGGCCGTCTTCCTGATGGCCCTGGTGCAGGTGCCGGGGATAGGAGTCGCGGTCAACGGCAACCAGAACTGGATCTCGCTTGGCGGCAGTTTCCAGCTCCAGCCCAGCGAGTTCGGCAAGCTGGCGCTGGTGCTGTGGGGCGCCGACCTGCTCGCCCGCAAACAGGACAAGCGGCTGCTGGCCCAGTGGAAGCACATGCTGGTGCCGCTGGTGCCGGCCGCGTTCATGCTGCTCGGGCTGATCATGCTCGGCGGCGACATGGGCACCGCCATCATCCTCACCGCGATCCTCTTCGGCCTGCTGTGGCTGGCGGGCGCCCCGACCCGGCTGTTCGCCGGGGTGCTGGCGGTCGCCGCGCTGCTCGGCGCCGTCCTCATCCGCACCAGCGAGAACCGCATGGCCCGGCTCGCCTGCCTCGGCGCCACCGAGCCGCAGACAGGGCCGGTCGACTGCTGGCAGGCCGTGCACGGCATCTACGCCCTGGCCTCCGGCGGGATCTTCGGCTCCGGACTCGGAGCGAGTCTGGAGAAATGGGGTGAACTACCCGAAGCACACACGGACTTCATCTTCGCCGTCACCGGTGAGGAACTGGGCCTGGCGGGGACGCTGTCGGTGCTCGCCCTGTTCGCCGCTCTAGGCTATGCGGGTATCCGCGTGGCCGGACGCACGGAGGACCCCTTCGTCAGGTATGCCGCGGGAGGCGTGACCACCTGGATCACGGCGCAGGCCGTGATCAACATCGGTGCGGTGCTCGGTCTGCTGCCGATCGCCGGAGTCCCGCTCCCGCTGTTCTCCTACGGCGGGTCCGCCCTGCTGCCGACCATGTTCGCCATCGGGCTGCTCATCGCCTTCGCGCGTGAGGACCCCGCTGCGCGGATGGCGCTTGCGATGCGGCAACCCCGCTTTGGTAGAAAGCGGATCAGGGGTTCTCAGCGGCCCCATAGATGGAACACGATGCGACGACGTGCCCCGGGGGCGCGTTCGTCCGGAGAGCGGTGAATTTCGGTGCATGTCGTACTCGCCGGCGGAGGAACCGCGGGCCACATCGAGCCCGCGCTCGCCCTCGCGGACGCGCTGCGCAGGCAGGATCCGTCCGTGGGCATCACGGCCCTGGGCACGGAGCGCGGCCTTGAGACCCGTCTCGTACCCGAGCGCGGGTACGAACTGGCGCTGATCCCCGCCGTCCCGCTGCCACGCAAGCCGACCCCCGAGCTGATCACCGTCCCGGGCCGGCTGCGCGGCACCATCAAGGCGACCGAGCAGATCCTGGAGCGCACCCGGGCCGACGTCGTCGTCGGCTTCGGCGGCTACGTCGCCCTGCCCGGGTACCTCGCGGCCAAGCGTCTCGGCGTGCCGATCGTCATCCACGAGGCCAACGCCCGCCCGGGCCTGGCCAACAAGATCGGCTCCCGGTACGCCGCCCAGGTCGCCGTCGCCATCCCGGACAG
This sequence comes from Streptomyces werraensis, assembly GCA_014656175.1. GTDB lineage: Bacteria > Actinomycetota > Actinomycetes > Streptomycetales > Streptomycetaceae > Streptomyces > Streptomyces werraensis. The sequence continues at coordinate 156,627 of BNBX01000001.1, read as the reverse complement.
CAAGCTGCGCAACTCGCGCTACATCGGCATCCCGCTGCGGCACACCATCGCCACCCTCGACCGGGCCGCCGTGCGTCCCGAGGCGCGCGCCGCGTTCGGGCTCGACCCCAACCTGCCGACGCTGCTGGTCTCGGGCGGCTCGCAGGGCGCCCGCCGGCTCAACGAGGTCGTCCAGCAGGTCGCCCCGTGGCTGCAGCAGGCCGGCATCCAGATCCTGCACGCGGTCGGTCCGAAGAACGAACTGCCGCACGTGCAGCAGATGCCGGGCATGCCCCCGTACATCCCGGTAAGTTACCTGGACCGGATGGACCTCGCGTACGCGGCGGCGGACATGATGCTCTGCCGCGCGGGCGCGATGACCGTCGCCGAGCTCTCCGCCGTCGGACTCCCGGCCGCCTACGTCCCGCTGCCCATCGGCAACGGCGAACAGCGGCTCAACGCCCAGCCGGTGGTGAAGGCGGGCGGCGGACTGCTGGTCGACGACGCGGACCTCACCCCGGAGTGGGTGCAGCAGAACGTCCTGCCCGTGCTCGCCGACCCGCACCGGCTGTTCGAGATGTCCCGCGCCGCAAGCGAGTTCGGCCGCCGGGACGCCGACGAGCTGCTCGTCGGCATGGTGTACGAGGCGGTCGCCGCCCGTGCCCACAGGTAGAGGCATGTGACGGAAGGCAGGGAGCGTGGCCGGATCGACGACCGCCGAGCGCGGTGAACGCAAGCGGGAGTCGTCCGGCCCGCCGCCCGTACGAGCCGTACGGCGACGGCGCCTTCGTCTGATCATCGCATCGGCGGTCGTCCTCCTGTTCCTCGGCAGCGGCGCCTTCTGGCTGCTGTACGGCTCCGATCTGGTCCGCGTGGAACGCGTCTCGGTGTCCGGGACCGACGTCCTGACGCCGGACCAGGTCCGCGAGGCGGCCGACGTGCCGCTCGGGGAACAGCTCGTCTCGGTCGACACCGGGGCCATCGAGAAGCGGGCCGCCGAGGCGCTGCCCCGCATCGACACCGTCGACGTGGTCCGTTCCTGGCCCGACGAGATCAAGCTCCGGGTCGTCGAACGCACCCCCGTGCTCCTGGTCCACCAGCGCGGCAAGTTCGTCGAAGTGGACGACGACGGCGTCCGGTTCGCCACCGTCGAGAAGGCGCCCAAGGGGGTGCCCGCGCTGGAAATGGATCTCTCCCGTTCCGGATCCGCCGCGGCCAGCCTCCGGCGTTTCGGCGAGGACCGTCTGGTGCGCGAGGCGGTACGCGTGGCCGGCGCCGTCCCCGAGTCCCTCGCGCCGGAAACGCGCAGCGTCAAGGTCCGTTCCTACGACGCCATCTCGCTGGAACTCACGGACGGCCGTACCGTCGACTGGGGATCCGGCGAGAAGGGGGCGCAGAAGGCACGTGCCCTCACCGCGCTGATGAAAGCGGAGCCGGACGCACGGCACTTCGACGTCAGCGTCCCCAGTGCCCCGGCGTCATCAGGGAGTTGACGCACATCCGCGCAGGCCAGCACCCTGGTTGGGCAGCGACACGGCTGATCACATAGGGTGAAAAGAAAAACGGGAGGTTCGGCGTGTTCGTTGAACGTGCGCCACGTGTCGACTTAGTGTCCTGTTCAGAAGACTCCAGGGAACAGACACACTGGTAACCCTAAACTTCAACGTTAGGGTTCGGGTCGGCGATACGGACCGTCCCATTCGGCATCAGTCGTCGGATCGCGGGGGCAGCAGTTGCTCCGGCGCCCCGGCGACACGTAACTCGAGGCGAGAGGCCTTCGACGTGGCAGCACCGCAGAACTACCTCGCAGTCATCAAAGTCATCGGTGTCGGCGGCGGTGGTGTCAATGCCATCAACCGGATGATCGAGGTCGGTCTCAAGGGCGTCGAGTTCATCGCCATCAACACCGACGCGCAGGCGCTGTTGATGAGCGACGCCGACGTCAAGCTCGACGTCGGCCGTGAACTCACCCGCGGACTCGGCGCCGGAGCGAACCCGGCCGTCGGCCGCAAGGCCGCCGAGGACCACCGCGAGGAGATCGAGGAGGTCCTCAAGGGGGCCGACATGGTCTTCGTGACGGCCGGTGAAGGCGGCGGCACCGGCACCGGCGGCGCGCCCGTCGTGGCCAACATCGCCCGTTCTCTCGGTGCCCTCACCATCGGCGTGGTCACGCGCCCGTTCACCTTCGAGGGACGGCGCCGCGCGAACCAGGCCGAGGACGGCATCGCGGAGCTCCGCGAAGAGGTCGACACCCTCATCGTGATCCCCAACGACCGGCTGCTGTCCATCTCGGACCGCCAGGTGTCGGTTCTCGACGCCTTCAAGTCGGCCGACCAGGTCCTGCTCTCCGGTGTGCAGGGCATCACCGACCTCATCACCACCCCCGGTCTCATCAACCTCGACTTCGCCGACGTCAAGTCGGTCATGTCCGAGGCCGGTTCGGCCCTCATGGGCATCGGCTCGGCCCGCGGCGACGACCGCGCGGTGGCCGCCGCCGAGATGGCCATCTCCTCCCCGCTGCTGGAGGCGTCCATCGACGGCGCCCGTGGCGTGCTGCTCTCCATCTCCGGCGGCTCCGACCTCGGACTGTTCGAGATCAACGAGGCCGCCCAGCTGGTCAGCGAGGCCGCCCACCCGGAGGCCAACATCATCTTCGGCGCCGTGATCGACGACGCCCTCGGCGACGAGGTGCGGGTCACCGTCATCGCCGCCGGCTTCGACGGCGGCCAGCCGCCCGCCAAGCGGGACAACGTCCTCGGCTCCTCCTCGGCCAAGCGCGAGGAGCCCGCCCCGGCGGGCCGCCCGGAGAGCCGCCCGTCCTTCGGCTCGCTCGGCAGCGTCACGCCGAAGGAGGACCCGGAGCCGGCCCCGACCCCCGAGCCCGTGGCCGACGTCCCGGCCGTCCAGCCCCCCGTCCCGCCGTCCCGGAGCTACGACAGCGCGGCCGAGGAACTGGACGTCCCGGACTTCCTGAAGTGATAGGACAGCGCGAGAGCGTGAGCGGCGCGCACTTCGGCTTCACCGACCGGTGGGGCGGGGTGAGCGCCGCTCCGTATGAGGAGCTCAACCTCGGGGGCGCGGTCGGCGACGACCCCGGGAACGTGCGGACCAACCGCGAACTGGCCGCCAAGGCGCTCGGCGTGGACCCGGACCGCGTGGTCTGGATGAACCAGGTGCACGGGGCCGACGCGGTCGTCGTCGACGAGCCGTGGGGCGACCGCCCGGTGCCCGAGGTGGACGCGGTCGTCACCGCGCGGCGCGGACTCGTCCTCGCCGTGCTCACCGCCGACTGCGTGCCCGTGCTGCTGGCCGACCCCGTCGCGGGGGTCGCCGCCGCGGCGCACGCGGGCCGGCCCGGACTGGTCGCCGGGATCGTCCCGGCCGCCGTACGGGCCATGACCGGACTCGGCGCCGACCCCGCCCGGATCGTCGCGCGCACCGGGCCCGCCGTGTGCGGCCGGTGTTACGAGGTGCCGGAGGACATGCGTGCCGACGTGGCCGCCGTCGAACCGGCGGCCGGCGCGGAGACGAGCTGGGGCACCCCGGCGGTCGACGTCGTCGCGGGTGTGCACGCGCAACTCGAGCGGCTGGGCGTCTTCGGCGCCGGGCGCTCGCCCGTGTGCACACGGGAGTCGGACGATCACTTCTCGTACCGTCGCGACCGCACCACCGGGCGGCTCGCGAGTTATGTGTGGCTGGACCCGAGGACATGACGGACCGTAAGGACGAACTCGCCGCGAACCTGGCGAGAGTGGAGGAGCGGATCGCCGCCGCGTGCGACGCGGCCGGTCGCGGACGCGACGAGGTGACGCTGATCGTGGTCACCAAGACGTGGCCCGCGAGCGACGTGCGCATTCTCTCCGGACTCGGCGTGCGGCACGTCGCCGAGAACCGCGACCAGGACGCCGCCCCGAAGGCGGCGGCCTGCGCGGATCTGCCCCTTGTATGGCATTTCGTCGGTCAACTTCAGACCAACAAGGTGCGTTCGGTGGTCGGTTATGCCGATGTCGTGCAGTCTGTCGACCGTGCCCGTCTTGTGTCGGCACTCTCCAAGGAGGCCGTCCGGGCCGGGCGCGAGGTCGGCTGCCTCATCCAGGTGGCGCTCGACGCCGGCGTCGACGGCCGGGGCGAGCGCGGCGGCGTGGCGCCCTCCGGCGTCGCGGAGCTGGCCGACCTGGTGGCCGGCGCCGAAGGGCTGCGGCTGGACGGCCTGATGACCGTCGCGCCGCTCACCGGGGAGTACGCCGGCCGTCAACAGGCGGCGTTCGAGCGGTTGATGGATTTGTCGACCGACCTGCGCCGGACCCATCCGGCTGCGAACATGGTGTCGGCAGGGATGAGTGCGGACCTCGAACAGGCCGTGGCCGCCGGAGCGACACATGTGCGCGTCGGCAGTGCGGTACTCGGAGTCCGCCCCAGGCTCGGGTAACGTCGCCAAGAAGTCGGACCACAGCAGAAAATATGGTCATTTCCGCCCAACGGCGGAGCAAGGACCCAGTGGATCGCGGGCACTTGGCGGTCGTCAGCGGATCCACCACAGAGCGGAGGACTCGAAGCATGGCCGGCGCGATGCGCAAGATGGCGGTCTACCTCGGCCTCGTGGAGGACGATGGGTACGACGGCCGCGGATTCGACCCAGACGACGATTTCGAACCGGAACTCGACCCGGAGCCGGAGCGGGACCACCGGCGGCACGAGCCGTCGCACCAGTCCCACGGAACACATCAGCAACAAAGGGACGAAGAGGTACGAGTCGTCCACCCGCCCGCGCCCCGCGAACCGGTGTCCCGGTCCGCTTCGCTGCCCGCGGAATCGCCACGTCCGGCGCGGATCGCGCCCGTGGCATCCATCACACAAGAACGCGCCAGCCTGGAGAAGAACGCACCGGTGATCATGCCCAAGGTCGTGTCGGAACGAGAGCCTTACCGGATCACCACGCTTCACCCCCGGACCTACAACGAGGCCCGTACCATCGGGGAACACTTCCGTGAGGGCACCCCGGTGATCATGAATCTGACTGAGATGGATGACACAGACGCGAAGCGACTTGTCGACTTTGCGGCAGGTTTGGTGTTTGGTCTTCACGGCAGTATCGAGCGGGTGACGCAGAAGGTGTTCCTGTTGTCGCCTGCTAACGTCGATGTCACGGCGGAGGACAAGGCCCGCATCGCAGAGGGCGGGTTCTTCAACCAGAGCTGAGACGCAGGACCGGACGAGAGCGGCACAGGGGAGAGGGAAAAGCAGACCATGGGCGTGTTCGCGCAGGTGATCTACATCGCGCTGATGGTGTTCCTCATCGTGCTGATCTTCCGTTTGGTCATGGATTACGTGTTCCAGTTCGCCCGCTCATGGCAACCCGGCAAGGCGATGGTGGTCGTTCTGGAGGCCACCTACACTGTCACCGATCCACCGCTGAAGCTTCTGCGGCGGTTCATCCCGCCGCTGCGTCTCGGGGGCGTGGCGCTCGACCTGTCCTTCTTCGTCCTGATGATCATCGTCTGGATCCTCATCTCCGTCGCACAGAGGTTTGTGTGATGAGGCTGGACGATACGGTCTTGCCGACTGCCGATGACTACGTTGAGGTGAAGAGATGCCGTTGACCCCCGAGGACGTGCGGAACAAGCAGTTCACGACCGTCCGCCTCCGAGAAGGCTATGACGAGGACGAGGTCGATGCCTTCCTCGACGAGGTCGAAGCCGAACTGACGCGCCTGCTGCGCGAGAACGAGGACCTGCGCGCCAAGCTGGCCGCTGCCACGCGCGCCGCGGCGCAGAACCAGCAGAACATGCGCAAGCCTCCGGAGCAGCAGGACCAGCAGCAACAGCAGGGTCCGCCTCCCGGCATGCCCCAGCAGGGCATGCGAGGTCCCGGCGCTCCGGTGCCCGCCGGCATATCGGGCCCGCCGCAGCAGCAGATGGGCGGCCCCATGGGTGGCCCGCCCCAGCTGCCGAGCGGTGCTCCTCAGCTGCCCGCCGGCCCCGGCGGACAGGGCGGCCCGCAGGGTCACGGCCCCATGGGCCAGGGTCCCGGGCCGATGGGCCAGGGCGGCCCGATGCAGGGGCAGATGGGTCCTGGCGGCCCGATGGGCGGTCCCATGGGCGGTCCCGGTCTCCCCGGTCAGGGGGGCCCCGGTGGCGACAGCGCCGCGCGCGTCCTGTCGCTGGCCCAGCAGACCGCCGACCAGGCGATCGCGGAGGCCCGTTCCGAGGCCAACAAGATCGTGGGCGAGGCGCGTTCGCGTGCCGAGGGCCTCGAGCGTGACGCCCGTGCCAAGGCCGACGCCCTGGAGCGGGACGCGCAGGAGAAGCACCGCGTCGCGATGGGCTCCCTGGAGTCCGCCCGCGCCACGCTGGAGCGCAAGGTCGAGGACCTGCGCGGCTTCGAGCGCGAGTACCGCACGCGGCTGAAGTCCTACCTGGAGTCGCAGCTGCGTCAGCTGGAGACCCAGGCGGACGACTCGCTCGCCCCGCCGCGTCAGCCCGCGAGCGCCGCTCCGTCCCTGCCGCCGTCCCCGGCGCCCTCGATGGCCCCGGCCGGCGCGGGTGCCCCGTCCTACGGCGGCAACCAGATGGGCGGCCCCGGCGGCCAGTCCGGCCCGTCGTACGGCGGTCAGCAGCAGATGCAGCCGGCGATGACCCAGCCCATGGCTCCGGTCCGTCCGCAGGGCCCCTCGCCGATGGGTCAGGCTCCCTCGCCGATGCGTGGCTTCCTGATCGACGAGGACGACAACTGACGGCCCCTGTGGCCATAGGTACGGCGTAGAAGTCGGCAGCGTTCAGGGCGGGGCCCCGGGTTCACCAACCCGGGGCCCCGCCCTTGTGCTACGCGTGTTCCCACCGGTTCACAGCGGTTCACAGAGGTTTCCCACGGTTCGCTCCGTTTGTTCGGACGCGGCGGACATGTCCGACGCACGCAACGCCGAAGGCCCGTTCTCCCGGAGAACTTCCTCCGCGAGAACGGGCCTTCGCCGTGTGACGGCGGTTACGCCTTGCGCAGACGGAACGTCAGGGACAGGCCCTCGTCCGTGAACGGGGCGCCGTAGGAGTCGTCCGCCTCGCCCCGGGCGAAGTCCGTGGCGAGCACCTCGTCGGCGATCAGCTCCGCGTGCTCCGTCAGCGCGGCCGCCGTGGCGGCGTCGTCCGACGTCCAGCGCAGGGCGATCCGGTCGGCCACGTCCAGGCCGCTGTTCTTGCGGGCCTCCTGGATCAGCCGGATCGCGTCACGGGCGAGGCCCGCGCGGCGCAGCTCCTCGGTGATCTCCAGGTCCAGGGCGACCGTGGCGCCCGCGTCGGACGCCACCGACCAGCCCTCGCGCGGCGTTTCCGTGATGATCACCTCGTCCGGGGAGAGGGTGATCGTCTCGCCGTCGACCTCCACCGAGGCCGTGCCCTCGCGCAGGGCCGCGGACAGCGCCGCGGCGTCGGCGTTCGCGACCGCCTTGGCCACGTCCTGGACCCGCTTGCCGAACCGCTTGCCCAGCGCGCGGAAGTTGGCCTTGGCCGTGGTGTCCACCAGCGAGCCGCCCACCTCGGACAGCAGCGCCAGCGACTCGACGTTCAGCTCCTCCGTGATCTGCGTGTGCAGCTCCGGGCCGAGGGCGTCGAAGCCGGCCGCCGCGATCAGCGCCCGCCGCAGCGGCTGACGCGTCTTGACGCCCGACTCGGCTCGCGTGGCGCGGCCCAGCTCCACCAGGCGGCGCACCAGCGCCATCTGGCGGGACAGCTCCGGGTCGACCGCGGACAGGTCCGCCTCCGGCCACGAGGACAGGTGCACCGACTCCGGCGCGCCCGGCGTGACGGGGACGACCATGTCCTGCCACACCCGCTCGGTGATGAACGGGGTGAGCGGGGCCATGAGCTTGGTCACCGTCTCCACGACCTCGTGCAGGGTGCGCAGCGCGGCCTTGTCGCCCTGCCAGAAGCGGCGGCGGGAGCGGCGGACGTACCAGTTGGAGAGGTCGTCGACGAACGCGGACAGCAGCTTGCCGGCCCGCTGGGTGTCGTAGTTCTCCAGCGCCTGGGTCACCTGGTCGGTGAGGGCGTGCAGTTCGGACAGCAGCCAGCGGTCCAGCACCGGGCGGTCGGCCGGGGCCGGGTCGGCCTCGCTCGGCGCCCAGTTGGACGTGCGGGCGTACAGGGCCTGGAAGGCGACCGTGTTCCAGTACGTGAGGAGCGTCTTGCGGACGACCTCCTGGATGGTGCCGTGGCCGACCCGGCGGGCCGCCCACGGGGAACCGCCGGCCGCCATGAACCAGCGCACCGCGTCGGCGCCGTGCTGGTCCATCAGCGGGATCGGCTGCAGGATGTTGCCCAGGTGCTTGGACATCTTGCGGCCGTCCTCGGCGAGGATGTGGCCGAGGCACACGACGTTCTCGTACGACGACTTGTCGAAGACGAGCGTGCCGACCGCCATCAGCGTGTAGAACCAGCCGCGGGTCTGGTCGATGGCCTCGGAGATGAACTGCGCGGGGTACCGGGACTCGAAGAGTTCCTTGTTCTTGTACGGGTAGCCCCACTGCGCGAACGGCATGGAGCCCGAGTCGTACCAGGCGTCGATGACCTCGGGCACGCGGGTCGCCGTGGCGCCGCATCCGTCCTGCGGGCAGGCGAAGGTGACCTCGTCGATGTACGGGCGGTGCGGGTCGAGCCCCGACTGGTCCGTGCCGGTCAGCTCCGTCAGCTCGGTGAGCGAGCCGACGCAGGTGAGGTGGTTCTCCTCGCAGCGCCAGATGGGCAGCGGCGTGCCCCAGTAGCGGTTGCGGGACAGCGCCCAGTCGATGTTGTTGTTCAGCCAGTCGCCGTACCGGCCGTGCTTGACCGTGTCCGGGAACCAGTTGGTGTTCTCGTTCTCCTCGAGCAGCCGGTCCTTGACGGCGGTGGTGCGGATGTACCAGGACGGCTGCGCGTAGTAGAGGAGCGCGGTGTGGCAGCGCCAGCAGTGGGGGTAGCTGTGCTCGTACGGCAGGTGCTTGAAGAGCAGGCCGCGCTGCCGGAGGTCCTCCGTGAGCTGCTCGTCGGCCTTCTTGAAGAAGACCCCGCCGACCAGCGGCAGGTCCTCCTCGAAGGTGCCGTCGGGGCGGACCGGGTTGACCACGGGCAGGCCGTAGGAGCGGCAGACCCTGAGGTCGTCCTCACCGAAGGCGGGGGACTGGTGGACCAGACCCGTGCCGTCCTCGGTGGTGACGTACTCGGCGTTGACCACGTAGTGGGCCTCCGCCGGGAACTCCACCAGCTCGAAGGGACGCTGATACGTCCAGCGCTCCATCTCGGCCCCGGTGAAGGTCTGCCCGGTGGTCTCCCAGCCCTCGCCGAGCGCCTTCCCGACCAGCGGCTCGGCGACGACCAGCTTCTCCTCGCCGTTGGTCGCCACCACGTAGGTCACCTCGGGGTGGGCGGCGACCGCCGTGTTGGACACCAGGGTCCACGGGGTGGTCGTCCACACCAGCAGGGCCGCCTCGCCGGCCAGCGGGCCGGAGGTCAGCGGGAAGCGGACGTAGACCGACGGGTCGACGACCGTCTCGTAGCCCTGCGCCAGCTCGTGGTCGGACAGGCCGGTGCCGCAGCGGGGGCACCAGGGGGCGACGCGGTGGTCCTGGACCAGCAGGCCCTTGTTGAAGATCTCCTTCAGCGACCACCAGACCGACTCGACGTACTCCGGGTCCATGGTCCGGTACGCCTCGTCGAGGTCGACCCAGTAGCCCATGCGGGTCGTCAGCTCGGCGAAGGCGTCCGTGTGCCGGGTCACCGACTCACGGCACTTGGCGTTGAACTCGGCGATGCCGTACGCCTCGATGTCCTGCTTGCCGGAGAAGCCCAGCTCCTTCTCCACGGCCAGCTCCACCGGGAGGCCGTGGCAGTCCCAGCCGGCCTTGCGGGCCACGTGGTAGCCGCGCATGGTGCGGAAGCGGGGGAAGACGTCCTTGAAGACGCGGGCCTCGATGTGGTGGGCGCCGGGCATGCCGTTGGCGGTGGGCGGACCCTCGTAGAAGACCCATTCGGGGCGGCCCTCGGACTGCTCCAGGCTCTTGGCGAAGATCTTCTGCTCGTCCCAGAACCTGAGCACCGTGTGCTCGAGCGCGGGCAGGTCGACCTGGGCGGGTACCGGGCGGTACGTCGGCGTTGTCATCAGCGGGCTTCCTCCGGCGGACTTGCTGCCTTCCGACCGGAGGGACGAGAGCTCAAGTCCTTGCGCCGCCGTCGGCGCGCTCCCGCGGTACCACCCTCCTTGGCCCTCCAGTGCGCCGTACGCTCCGGTGAGCCCCCTCATTCGGGTCGCGATGCCGGTTCTACTCGCCGCTGCGGCCTCGCTGCGGCTTTCTTCCGGCGGCTCCGGGGTGATCTTCACGTCGCGCTCGCCCCCGGGCTCACACCGTCCCCGGGTCGCTCTGGGCTGCGTACGCCGCTACTCGTCCCCATCCACGCTTTTCGCTCCGCCCAGTGTACGGCGCGGCGGGGCGGGCGGCCGACCGCATTTCCCGCGACGGTATGCCCGGTGATGCCCCGAATGGACCGGTACGCCTGTTCGGAATACCGGGACGTCCGTGCGGGCGGCATACCCGGCGGGTAGCTGGGCACAACGCATGCAGGTCGCCGCGCGGCGTGCACGGGGCGAGGTGACCGTGCGGTGCGCCCCGTTGCCGCAGGGCCCCGGTCGATTTATCGTCCCAGCACGATTCGCGCGCAAGATCACAATATGTGAAGGGGCCCGCGGCCATGGTGGCGAAGAAGGGTGCGGCGGCCGAGGCCGCCGAGACGAAGGCCGGTGCGGCCGAGGCCGCGTCCGGGACGACGGCGTCGAAGGGTGCCACCGCGAAGGCCGGAGGCCGCAAGGCCACCGCGAAGAAGCTCGCCGGCAGGAAGCCGGCACGGGGAGCCGCCGGAAAGGCGGCCGCCGCGGGTCACGGCGGGAGCGTCCGTCAGGGCGCCCCCGAGGGGAACGGTGCGGCCAGGACCAGCGGGTCCGCTCAGGACGGGGCCGGGCACAGCGCGGCCGACGACGCGGACGCGGCCGAGGCCGCGGCGCAGACGGGAGTGACGACGGTGGGTGCGAAGAAGACCCCTGGCCCGGCGGCCACAGCGGCGGCGGCGACCGCCGTGCCCAAGGCCCGCCACAACGCCGTGGAGCCGGGCGAGCTCGCGGTGCGTCCCGGCGAGGAGCCGTGGACCGGCGAAGAGGTCGAGGAGGCCCGGACCGAGCTGATGTCGGAGGTGCTGCGGCTGCGCGAGGAGATCAGCTCCTCCGAGCGGTCGCTGGCCGGTCTGATGCGGGACTCCGGCGACGGCGCGGGCGACGACGACGCCGACACCGGCACCAAGAACATCACGCGCGAGCACGAACTGGCCCTCGCGGCGAACGCGCGCGAGATGCTCGACCAGTTCGAGCGGGCGCTCCAGCGGCTCGACGCGGGCACCTACGGCCTGTGCGAGAACTGCGGCAAACCCATCGGCAAGGCCCGTATGCAGGCCTTCCCGAGGGCCACCCTGTGCGTCGAGTGCAAGCAGAAGCAGGAGCGCCGGTACTGAGGAGCGGCCCCGCAGGCCGTGCCGTACCCTCGTCCTCAGTCAAGGACCTAGGCTGAGGGACTCACGTGGCAGAGGCGGAGCGCATCATCGGTACGCCGGACACCCCGGACGCGGACCGGAACGGGCAGGACCGGGACCTCGAGGACCGGGACCTGCGGGGCCGGGACGGCGGGGAGCCGGCCGGCGCCGACGGTACGACGGAGGAGGCGGAGCGGCCCCGCGGCAGGCGGCGGATCGCCGTGCTGTTCGCCGTCGCCGCCTTCGCCTACCTCCTCGACCTGATCAGCAAGATGATCGTGGTCGCCAAGCTGGAGCACCACGAGCCGATCGAGATCGTCGGCGACTGGCTGCGCTTCGAGGCGATCCGCAACGCGGGCGCGGCCTTCGGCTTCGGCGAGGCGTTCACGGTGATCTTCACGGTGATCGCGGCGGCGGTGATCGTGGTGATCTTCCGCCTGGCCCGTAAGCTCTACAGCCTGCCCTGGGCGATCGCGCTCGGCCTGCTCCTCGGCGGCGCCCTCGGCAACCTCACCGATCGGATCTTCCGCTCGCCGGGCGTCTTCGAGGGCGCGGTCGTCGACTTCATCGCGCCCAAGCACTTCGCCGTGTTCAACCTGGCCGACTCGGCCATCGTGTGCGGCGGCATCCTGATCGTGCTGCTGTCCTTCCGGGGCCTCGACCCTGACGGCACGGTCCACAAGGACTGACGGCGCGGACCGCGAGGACTGAGGGCCCCGTCACTCCCGTGCGGGAGTGACCCGCCCGTCCGGCATACTCGACGGGTGAGCACGATTCCCGAGATCCGTACCCTGCCCGTGCCCGACGGCCTGGAGGGCGAGCGTGTCGACGCCGCCATCTCCCGCATGTTCGGCTTCTCCCGTACCAAGGCGGCGGAGCTCGCCGCCGCGGGGAAGGTCACGGTCGACGGGTCGGTGGTCGGGAAGTCCGAGCGGGTCAGCGGGGGCGCCTGGCTCGAGGTGGAGATGCCGCAGGCGCCCGCCCCGGTGCAGGTCGTCGCCGAGCCGGTCGAGGGCATGGAGATCGTGCACGACGACGACGACGTGGTCGTGATCGTCAAGCCCGTCGGCGTCGCCGCCCACCCCTCCCCGGGCTGGACCGGACCGACCGTGATCGGCGGTCTGGCCGCCGCGGGCTTCCGTGTCTCGACCTCCGGCGCCGCCGAGCGCCAGGGCATCGTGCACCGCCTCGACGTCGGCACCTCCGGGCTGATGGTGGTCGCCAAGTCCGAGTACGCGTACACGTCGCTGAAGCGCCAGTTCAAGGAGCGCACGGTCGACAAGCGCTACCACACGCTCGTCCAGGGCCACCCCGACCCGACCAGCGGCACCATCGACGCCCCCATCGGCCGCCACCCGCACCACGACTACAAGTGGGCGGTCACCGCCGAGGGCAAGCCGTCCGTCACGCACTACGACCTGATCGAGGCGTTCCGCGCGGCGTCCCTGCTCGACGTGAAGCTGGAGACCGGCCGCACGCACCAGATCCGGGTGCACATGGCCGCCCACCGTCACCCCTGCGTCGGCGACCTCACCTACGGCGCCGACCCCACGCTCGCCAAGCGGCTGAAGCTGACCCGGCAGTGGCTGCACGCCGTGCGCCTCGGCTTCGAGCACCCCGGCGACGGACAGTGGGTGGAGTTCTCCTGCGACTACCCGGACGACCTCCAGCAGGCGCTCGACCAGGTCCGCGAGGAGACGTACGCATGAGCCCGGCGGTCACGGTCCGGGTCGCCGGCGACCCCGCCGACCGCGAGGCCTGCTTCGCGGTCCGCAAGGAGGTCTTCGTCGCCGAGCAGGGCGTCCCCGAGGACATCGAGTACGACGCCCACGACGCGGACGCCGTGCACCTGCTCGCGGTCGCCGGCGACGGCACCCCGCTCGGCACGGCCCGGCTGCTGCACGGCGCCGCCGCCGCGGCGAAGAACGGCGGCGACCCGGCGGTCGGCTCCCTCGGCCGGCTCGCGGTGCTGAAGCGGGCGCGCGGCCTCGGCGTCGGCGCGGCCCTCGTGCGGGCCGTCGAGGAGGCGGCCCGGGAGCGCGGGCTCACCGGCGTCGACCTGCACGCGCAGACCCACGCCCTCGGCTTCTACGAGCGGCTCGGCTACGAGGCCTACGGGCCGGAGTTCCCGGACGCGGGCATGCCGCACCGGGCCATGCGGCGCGCCCTCTAGCCGGGTCCGCGTGCCCGCGCCGGTCACGCGGCGCGTGGCAGGCTGGAGACCGCCCGACCCGTCCGACCTCCGGGAGCGGTGACCGTGGATCAGTTGGCCCTGCTGTTCGCCCTGTTGCTCGGGGCGGTGGTCAGTGTCCCCGTGGGGGAGCGGCTGAGACTGCCGGCGCCGGTGCTGATGACGGTCTTCGGGATCGTGCTGGCGCTGCTGAACTTCGTCCCGAACGTCGACGTCCCGCCCCAGCTGATCCTGCCGCTGCTGCTGCCGCCCCTGCTCTACGCGGCCGTGCGCCGCACCTCCTGGCGCCAGTTCGCGGCCAACGTCCGGCCGATCCTGCTGCTGGCCGTGGCGCTGGTCTTCGTCACCACCTTCTGCGTCGCCGCCGTCGCCCACGCGATCGTGCCGGGTCTGCCGCTGGCCGCCGCCGTCGCCCTCGGCGCGCTGGTCGCCCCGCCCGACCCGGTCGCGGCGACCGCCGTGGCCGGCAAGCTGGGGCTGCCCCGCCGGCTGGTGTCGATCCTGGAGGGCGAGGGCCTCTTCAACGACGTCACGGCGATCGTGCTGTACCACGTGGCCGTGGCCGCCGCCGTGAGCGGCACCTTCTCGCCCTGGGCGGCCGGGCTCGACCTGGTGCTGTCGGCGGTGGTGGCGGTCGCCGTGGGACTGGTGCTCGGCTGGGCCACCAACAAGGCGATGGACCTGCTCGGCGACCCCACCCTCCAGGTCGCGCTGACCCTGCTGGTGCCACCGGTACGCGGGCGCCGGACACCTCTACACCGATCCCGACCTGCCCGACTTCGACGAGGAGGCCGCCGAGGCCACCTGGCGGGTGGCGCTCGGCTTCCTCGACTCGCTGGAGGAGACCGCAGACTGATCCGTCTGATCCGTCTGGTCCGCCGACTCCGCGTCCCTTGTGCCGCGGGTGATCAGACGGGGGCGGCGGCCCGCTCGATCCTCTGCGTGCCGCTGCGCGTGCGGTAGGAGCGGGCCCAGGCCGCCGTGGCGCCCGCCTCGGTGCGGTCGGACAGCACGTAGTAGTCCATCTGCGCCCGCTCCGCCGTGAGGTCCAGCACCCCGAAGCCGTGCCGGTCGGTGTCCACCCAGTGCACGTGCCGGTTGGCGGCCCGGATCAGCGGGGAGGCGACCGCGTCGACGGTGCCCTCGCCGACCTTGAGGATGTCGTCGAGGTTGTCGGAGGTGACCGACGTGACCACGAACTCCGTGGCGGCGGACGCGGACAGCGGGTAGGTCCCGGCGTTCACGGGTACGTCGTTCGCCCACGCCATGTGGATGTCGCCGGTGAGGAACACCGTGTTGCGGATGGCGTTGCCCCGGAGATGGGCCAGCAGCTCGCGGCGGTCGGCGGTGTAGCCGTCCCACTGGTCGGTGTTGAGGGCGAGGCCCTCCTGCGGCAGGCCGAGCAGCTTCGCGAGCGGCTTCAGCAGGGTCGCGGGCAGCGAGCCCAGCGCGAACGGCGAGATCATCACCGAGGTGCCCACCAGCCGCCAGGTGGTGTCGGACGCCGACAGGCCCGCCTTCAGCCAGTCGAGCTGGGCGCGGCCGGTGAGGGTGCGGCCGGGGTCGTCGACGTCGCCGTCGCCGAGCGAGACCTGCTGCGAGCGGAAGGAGCGCAGGTCCAGCAGCGACAGGTCGGCCAGCTTGCCGAAGCGCAGCCGTCGGTAGGTGGTGCCCTCGACCGCCGGGCGGACCGGCATCCACTCGAAGTACGCCTGCTTGGCGGCGGCCTGCCGGGCGGCCCAGGAGCCCTCCGCGCCCTCGGTGTGGTTCTCCGCGCCCCCGGACCAGGTGTCGTTGGCGAACTCGTGGTCGTCCCACATGGCGATGACCGGGGCGGTGGCGTGCAGCGCCTGGAGGTCCGGGTCGGTCTTGTAGCGGGCGTGCCGGGTGCGGTAGTCGGCGAGGGTGACGATCTCGTGGGCGGGGGAGTGCGGGCGGACGACCGTGCCGCGGGTGCCGTAGTCGCCGGAGCCGTACTCGTAGATGTAGTCGCCGAGGTGCAGCCAGGCGTCCAGGTCGCCGCGGGCCGCGAGATGGCGGTATGCGGCGAAGTGGCCGGCCTCCCAGTTGGCGCAGGAGACCACCCCGAGGCGCAGCCCCGCCACGGAGGCGTCGGCGGCGGGCGCGGTGCGGGTGCGGGCCGCGGGGGAGTCGGCGCCGCCGGCGGAGAAGCGGAACCAGTAGTCGGTGGCGGGCCGCAGACCGCGGACGTCCGCCTTGACGGTGTGGTCGGAGGCGGCGGTGGCGAGGACCGTGCCCTGGGCGACGACGTCGGTGAACGCCCGGTCGCGGGCGACGGTCCAGCGCACCTCGGTGTCGGGTCCGGCGCCTGAGCCCGGGAGGGCGTCCGGGGTGGGTGTCACGCGGGTCCACAGCAGCACGCCGTCCGGCAGCGGGTCGCCGGAGGCGACGCCGTGCAGGAAGGCGGGGGCGGACCGGGCGGCGCGGGCGGGCAGCGCGGCGGCGAGCGGTCCGGCCAGCGCCGCGGTGGCGGCGGCCGCCTTGACGACGGTGCGGCGGCGCGGGGTGAGGGAGGCGGTGTCCGCGGTGGCGGAGACGGCGCTCTCGGTTCTTCCGTGTCGACTGGTCACAGCCGCACAGGTTACTGACGTGTACATGCTGCGTGTAGTCGCCGGAGCGGGCGAACCCGGGAAAGTTCGCCCGCTCTTCAACCACGCGTCAGCGGGGCGTCGGCAGGCCGCGTCAGCCCTTCAGCGCCTTGTCGACCGCCGTGGTGAACTCGGCCGCCGTCATGGGCGCGTTCTGCCCGTCGGAGCCGGTCAGCTTCTTGCCGTCCATCTTCACCGTCGGCGTGCCCTGGACGTCGCTGCTGTCGAACTTGTCCGACATCTCCAGCGCCCAGCGGTCGTAGGTGCCGTCCTTCACGGCCGCCTGGAACTCCTTGTTGTTCTTCAGGGCGTCCACCGTGTCGGCGATCTTGATCAGGTAGGCGTCGTCCTTGAACTTGTCGTCCGTCTCCTCGGGGTGGAACTCCGAGGAGTACAGGGCCGACTTGTACGCGAGGAACGCCTCGGGGCTGACGTCCAGAGCGGCGCCCAGGGCGCTCAGCGCGTTCTTCGAGCCCTCGCCGGTGAGGTTGCGGTCCAGGAACGAGGCGCCTATGAACTGCACCTTGTACTTGCCGTCCGCGACGTCCTTCTCGATCGTCTCGCCGACAGCCTGCTCGAAGGAGGCGCAGATCGGGCAGCGCGGGTCCTCGTACACCTCGAGGGTCTTCTTCGCGTCGGCCTTGCCGATGACGACGGTCGTGCCGTCCTTGCCGCTGGTGTTCGCCGGCTTGACCAGCTTGGCGTCCTTCGCTGCCTCCCAGTGGTCCGGCTTGTTCGCCTGGACCACCGCGTAGCCGATGCCGCCGGCCGCGGCCAGCACGCCGACCACCGACGCGGCGACGATCAGCTGCCGCCTGACCTTCGCCTTCTTCGCCTGGCGCTCGCGCTCCTGGCGCAGACGCTCGCGCGCCGCCATCTTGGCCGCCTGGCTGTTCCGCTTGCTCATGATGATGTCTCCACAGGGGACGCACACGGTCGTGTGCGGAGTTCGTACGGGGGGACTGCTGGTGCTCGGGCGACCGCCCGGGGCGTGATCCGCCTCAGGCGGCGAGGGAGCACGGCGGCCCGCGCCGTCCCAGGGAGTGCGCGAGGAGCAGGGTGCGCGCCACGGCCGCACGGTGCGGCATGCTCACCGGCCGGCCCGTCCTCGGCGCCCGGCGCACGGTGACCACCGCGACGGCGAGCAGCAGCGGACGGACCGCCGTCGCCGCGACCGCGCCCAGCAGCTGGGCCAGGGCCCGCTCCCCGCGGCGCAGCCAGGCGGCGGCGAACAGGCCGACCCCGATGTGCGCGCCCAGAAGCAGCCACGCGGTCGCCGGGCCGGCCTCGGCCAGCACCGCCGCCATCCGGTCGCCGCCCTGAGCGGCGTGCCCGGTGACCCGGGCCAGCGGCGCGCCCACACCGGTGCCGTCGCCGCACAGCACGTCGAACCCGACGGAACGCAGCGGACCGGCCACCGGGCCGCCCATGCGGCCGTAACAGACGTGCTGGCCGGTGGTGAAGACCGTGTCGGCGGCCAGCTCCAGCGGGATCAGCAGGGCGGCGATGCGCCCGAAGGAACGCTCCCGCCCCGCGAGCGCGTAGGCCAGGCCGAACACGGCGGCGCCGACCGCGGTCACCGTGTTCAGCGGCAGCGGGGCCCCGGACAGCAGCACGTGCGACGCGGTGCTGAGCGTCACGACGACAGCCGTGAACAGCGCCGCGCGAACGGCTCTGAGCTGGGGTCCGGATATGTCCATGGCGGCTACGAGTGTGGCACGTGCTCCGTTAAGGGATCCCTAAAGGGGGCCTGTGAATGTGCGGAAGGTTACAGCCCCGGAATCCGGCCGTTGCGGAACAGGTCGAGGAAGATCTGGTGGTCCCGGCGGGCACGCGCCCCGTAGTCGTGGGCGAAGTCCACCAGCAGCGGCACCAGCGTGTCCTCGTCGGCCGCGATCGCCGCGTCGATGGCCCGCTCCGTGGAGAACGGCACCAGGGACTCGCCGGAGGTGTCGTCCGCCGCCGCGTGCATCGCCGCCGTCGCCCGGCCCAGGTCGGCGACCACCAGCGCCATCTCCTCCGGGTCGTCGAGGTCGCTCCAGTCCAGGTCCACCGCGTACGGCGAGACCTCGGCGACCAGCTGCCCGGCGCCGTCCAGCTCGGTCCACCCCAGCCACGGGTCGGCGTGTGCCTGGAGGGCGCGCTGGGAGATCACCGTGCGGTGCCCCTCGTGCAGGAAGTACTCGCGCACCGCCGGGTCCGTGATGTGCCGGGAGACGGCGGGGGTCTGCGCCTGCTTGACGTAGATCACGACGTCGTTCTCCAGGGCGTCGCTGTGCCCCTCCAGCAGGATGTTGTACGACGGCAGCCCGGCCGAGCCGATGCCGATGCCCCGGCGGCCCACGACGTCCTTCACACGGTAGGAGTCCGGGCGGGCCAGCGAGGAGTCCGGCAGCGTCTCCAGATAGCCGTCGAAGGCCGCGAGCACCTTGTACCGGGTGGCCGCGTCCAGCTCGATCGCGCCGCCGCCGGGCGCGAAGCGGCGCTCGAAGTCGCGGATCTCGGTCATCGAGTCCAGCAGCCCGAAGCGCGTCAGCGACCGGGCGTCCCGCAGCACGTCCAGCAGCGGGCCCTGCGCGGTGTCCAGGGTGAACGGCGGCACCTCGTCCCTCTTCGCGCCCGTCGCCAGGGCGCGGATCCGCTCCCGGTAGGCAGCCGCGTACACCGACACCATGCCGGTGATCTGCTCGTCGCTGAGCGCCTTGGCGTAGCCGATCAGGGCCATCGACGCCGCGAAGCGCTTCAGGTCCCACAGGAAGGGGCCGACGTACGCCTCGTCGAAGTCGTTGACGTTGAACACCAGGCGGCCGCCCGCGTCCATGTACGTGCCGAAGTTCTCCGCGTGCAGATCGCCGTGGATCCACACGCGCGAGGTGCGCTCGTCCAGGTACGGCCCGCTGTGCGCGGCGCCGCCGGGCCCGGCGTGCTCGGCGGACAGGTCGTGGTAGAAGAGGCTCGCGGTGCCGCGGTAGAACGCGAACGCCGACGCCGCCATCTTCCGGAACTTCACCCGGAACGCGGCCGGGTCGGCGGCCAGGAGCTCGCCGAAGGCGGTGTCGAGGACGGCGAGGATCTCCTCGCCGCGGTGCTCGTCGCTGAGCTGCGGGACCGACATCGCTGGGTGCCTCCTGGTGCGGGATCTCGGGAACGGCCGTGCCGTCGCCTGCCTAACGTGCGGAGGTGCGCGGGAGTGCCCGGCGCCCCGCCCGAAGGTACGCGGGGAAGGGCTCCGGGTGTCGGTGCCGGGGCATAGACTTCCGAGCTGTCCCCCGGGACCCGTCCACCCGCTGCCGATGAGATCTCCCTGGAGGCCGCACCGTGTCGAAGCCGCCGTTCACGCACCTGCACGTCCACACCCAGTACTCGCTGCTGGACGGTGCCGCGCGGCTGAAGGACATGTTCAACGCCTGCAACGAGATGGGCATGACGCACATCGCCATGTCCGACCACGGCAACCTGCACGGGGCGTACGACTTCTTCCACTCCGCGCAGAAGGCCGGCGTCACCCCGATCATCGGGATCGAGGCGTACGTCGCCCCCGAGTCCCGGCGCAACAAGCGCAAGATCCAGTGGGGCCAGCCGCACCAGAAGCGGGACGACGTCTCCGGCTCCGGCGGTTACACCCACAAGACGATGTGGGCGGTGAACAGCACCGGTCTGCACAACCTCTTCCGGCTCTCCTCCGACGCCTACGCCGAGGGCTGGCTGCAGAAGTGGCCCCGGATGGACAAGGAGACCATCGCCAAGTGGTCGGAGGGCATCGTCGCCTCCACCGGCTGCCCCTCCGGGGAGGTCCAGACCCGGCTGCGCCTCGGCCACTTCGACGAGGCGCTCAAGGCGGCCGCCGACTACCAGGACATCTTCGGCAAGGACCGGTACTTCCTGGAGCTGATGGACCACGGCATCGACATCGAGCACCGGGTCCGCGACGGCCTGCTGGAGATCGGCAGGAAGCTCGGCATCCCGCCCCTGGTCACCAACGACTCGCACTACACCTACGCGCACGAGGCCGCGGCGCACGACGCGCTGCTGTGCATCCAGACCGGCAAGAACCTCTCCGACCCGGACCGCTTCAAGTTCGACGGCACCGGCTACTACCTGAAGTCCACGGACGAGATGTACGCCATCGACTCCTCGGACGCCTGGCAGCAGGGGTGCGCCAACACCCGGCTGATCGCCGAGATGGTCGACACCACGGGCATGTTCGTCAAGCGTGACCTGATGCCCAAGTTCGACATCCCCGAGGGGTACACCGAGGTCTCCTGGTTCCGCGAGGAAGTCATGCGCGGCATGAACCGCCGCTTCCCCGACGGCATCCCGGACGACCGCATGAAGCAGGTCGAGTACGAGATGGACACGATCATCTCGATGGGCTTCCCGGGCTACTTCCTCGTGGTCGCCGACTTCATCATGTGGGCCAAGAAGCAGGGCATCGCGGTCGGCCCCGGCCGAGGCTCCGCGGCCGGCTCGATCGTCGCCTACGCCCTCGGCATCACCGACCTCGACCCCATCCCGCACGGCCTGATCTTCGAGCGGTTCCTCAACCCCGAGCGCATCTCGATGCCCGACGTCGACATCGACTTCGACGAGCGCCGGCGCGTCGAGGTGATCCGCTACGTGACCGAGAAGTACGGCGCCGACAAGGTCGCCATGATCGGCACCTACGGCACCATCAAGGCGAAGAACGCCATCAAGGACTCCGCGCGCGTGCTGGGCTACCCGTACGCGATGGGCGACCGCATCACCAAGGCCATGCCCGCCGACGTCCTCGGCAAGGGCATTCCGCTGTCCGGCATCACCGACCCGAACCACCCCCGCTACTCCGAGGCCGGCGAGGTCCGGTCGATGTACGAGAACGAGCCGGACGTGAAGAAGGTCATCGACACCGCCAAGGGCGTCGAGGGCCTGGTGCGGCAGATGGGCGTGCACGCGGCCGGCGTGATCATGTCCAGCGAGACCATCACCGACCACGTCCCGGTCTGGGTCCGGCACACCGACGGCGTGACCATCACGCAGTGGGACTACCCGAGCTGCGAGTCGCTCGGCCTGCTGAAGATGGACTTCCTGGGCCTGCGCAACCTCACCATCATGGACGACGCCGTCAAGATGGTGAAGGCCAACAAGGGCATCGACATCGACCTGCTGTCGCTGCCCCTGGACGACCCCACGACCTTCGAACTGCTCCAGCGCGGCGACACCCTCGGCGTGTTCCAGTTCGACGGCGGCCCCATGCGCTCCCTGCTCCGGCTCATGAAGCCGGACAACTTCGAGGACATCTCCGCCGTCTCGGCCCTGTACCGGCCGGGCCCGATGGGCATGAACTCGCACACCAACTACGCCCTGCGCAAGAACGGCCAGCAGGAGATCACCCCGATCCACCCCGAGCTGGAGGAGCCGCTCAGGGAGGTCCTGGACGTCACCTACGGCCTGATCGTCTATCAGGAGCAGGTGCAGAAGGCCGCCCAGATCATCGCCGGCTACTCGCTCGGCGAGGCCGACATCCTCCGCCGCGTGATGGGCAAGAAGAAGCCGGAGGAACTGGAGAAGAACTTCGTCATCTTCCAGGCCGGCGCCCGCAAGAACGGCTACAGCGACGAGGCGATCCAGGCGCTGTGGGACGTGCTGGTGCCGTTCGCCGGCTACGCCTTCAACAAGGCGCACTCCGCCGCGTACGGACTGGTCTCCTACTGGACCGCCTACCTCAAGGCCAACCATCCCGCCGAGTACATGGCGGCGCTGCTCACCTCGGTGAAGGACGACAAGGACAAGTCCGCGGTCTACCTCAACGAGTGCCGCCGCATGGGCATCCGCGTGCTCCCGCCGAACGTCAACGAGTCCGAGTCGAACTTCGCCGCGCAGGGCGACGACGTGATCCTCTTCGGCCTCTCCGCGGTGCGCAACGTCGGCACCAACGTGGTGGAGTCGATCATCAAGTGCCGCAAGGCCAAGGGGAAGTACACGTCCTTCCCGGACTACCTCGACAAGGTCGACGCGGTCGTCTGCAACAAGCGCACCACCGAGTCGCTGATCAAGGCCGGCGCCTTCGACTCCCTGGGCCACACCCGCAAGGGCCTCACCGCGCAGTACGAGCCGATGATCGACAACGTGGTGGCGGTGAAGCGCAAGGAGGCCGAGGGACAGTTCGACCTCTTCGGCGGCATGGGCGAGGAGCAGAGCGACGAGCCCGGCTTCGGCCTGGACGTGCAGTTCACCGACGAGGAGTGGGACAAGACCTACCTGCTCGCGCAGGAGCGCGAGATGCTCGGCCTGTACGTCTCCGACCACCCGCTGTTCGGCCTGGAGCACGTGCTGTCCGACAAGGCCGACGCGGGCATCTCGCAGCTCACCGGCGGTGACTTCGGCGACGGCGCGGTGGTCACCATCGGCGGCATCATCTCCGGTCTCCAGCGCAAGATGACCAAGCAGGGCAACGCCTGGGCGATCGCCACCGTGGAGGACCTCGCGGGCTCCATCGAGTGCATGTTCTTCCCGGCGACCTACCAGCTCGTCTCGACGCAACTGGTCGAGGACGCCGTGGTGTTCGTCAAGGGCCGGCTCGACAAGCGGGAGGACGTGCCCCGGCTGGTCGCCATGGAGCTGATGGTCCCCGACCTGTCCAACGCGGGCACCAACGCGCCGGTGGTGCTGACCATCCCGGCCACCCGTGTCACCCCGCCCCTGGTCAGCAGGCTCGGCGAGATCCTCACGCACCACAAGGGCGACAGCGAGGTCCGCATCAAGCTCCAGGGCCCGACCAGGACGACGGTGCTGCGGCTCGACCGGCACCGGGTCAAGCCCGACCCGGCCCTGTTCGGCGACCTGAAGGTGCTGCTCGGCCCGTCCTGCCTCGCCGGTTAGACACCGGCCCCCGACGCGCCGGAGGGGCGCACCCGTGACGGGTGCGCCCCTCTTCCTGTGCGGCCGGGCCGCAACGGCCCTTCACACCGGTGTCAGTTGTGGCCGAAACGCTTCTGCCGGCCCTTGCCGCGGCCGACCTCGCCGGGCACCACCTGCGTGGTGCGCTGCTCGTCCGGGGTCTCCATGGTGGACGTCTGCGCGGCGCGCGAGGCGCGCTCGGCCTGGGGCTGCTTACGGTCACGGTTCTTGTTCTTGGCCATGGTGTTGCCTCCTGTGGGGACTAGGGGCCAGGGCCGAATTCAGATTCACATAAGCCGATAACCCACGCATGTCGGACAATTACCGTGTGTAGTGGGGCGGTCGGGGGAGGAAGTGTGGAAACGCCACGCCGAAGATCGAGTTCGGGCCGTTAAGACCGGCGGGGTCGGGCAGACTCGAAGGAAGCCCGAAGCCAAACCTCCCGGAAAGAGGGTGGATCGCGTGGACCGCTGCATCGTCCTGGTGGACGCCGGGTATCTGCTGGGGGCCGCCGCGAGTCTCCTCGCCGGGGAGCCCTCGCGGTCCCGTATCACCGTGGACCACGCCGCCCTGATCCAGGGACTGCGTGACCGCGCCGAGAACGACACGCGCCGGCCGCTGCTGCGCATCTACTGGTTCGACGGCGCCCCCGACCGCGTGCCGCAGCCCGAGCACCGCCGGCTGCGCGTGATGCCCCGGGTCACCGTCCGGCTCGGCGCGCTGACCCGCAGCGACGGGCGCTGGGCGCAGAAGGGCGTGGACGCGGCGATGCACGCCGAGCTGACCGAGCTCGCCCGCAACCGCGCCTGCTCCGACATCGTCCTCGTCACCGGCGACGGCGACCTGCTGCCGGGCATGATGGCCGCCAAGGAGCACGGGGTCGCCGTGCATCTGTGGGCCGTGCAGGCCGCCGACGGCGACTACAACCAGTCCGAGGACCTGGTCGCCGAGGCCGACGAACGCCGGGTCCTGGACCGGGCGTGGATCACGCAGGCCGTGCGTGCCAAGGAGACCGGCGGGGTGTGCGCGCCGCCGCCCGCGACCCGGCCCGAGATCGCCGCGATCCTCTCCGCGCCGCTGCCCGACTCCGCCCTCGCCCCGGCCGCCGAGCGCGCCCCGGCCGAGCCGCGCCATCCGGCCGCCGCACACAACGGGAGCGTGGAGCGCGCGCCCGCGGCGAAGGGCGTCCCCACCCCGAAGGACCTGGCCGCGCTGCGCCACCCCGGCCTGCACCAGCCGCAGCAGCCCGCCTCCGCGACCCTGCGCTGGTCCTCCGACAAGGGCTGGGTGGACCGGCCGGTCGCCGAGCCGCCGGAGGCCGCGTCCATGCCGACGCTGGCCCAGCTGACCACGGCGGAGCAGCGATGGGCCGACCGTGAGGAGGACATCACCACCGTGGGCGGTGACCCTTTCGAGGTGGGGCAGGTCTTCGCCCGGCGGTGGGTCGAGCGGCTGGGCGACCAGAGCCATGTGCGGAAGCTGTCCGCGATGTATCCGCGGATCCCGCACCGCATCGACGGTGAGCTGCTGCGGTACGCGGCGCGGTTCGGGCTGCTCGCGCACAAGGACGACCAGATCGACGAGCGCGATCGTTACGCCATCCGGGCGGGGTTCTGGCGTGAGCTGGACACCCGGACGGGGACGGAGCGGGCCTCCACGGGGGAGTAGAGCCGCGCCGGCTTCACAGCCGGGGGTGGTCATGGCACCCGTCCGCGCGGTTCCGCGCGCCCCTGTATCGGTGGGGCCGAGGCTCGTGGGCACGGCGGAGGCCGTCGTGGGTTGCTCGCGCAGTTCCCCGCGCCCCTGAAGGTGCCGCGGTGACCGCGCCCCGAAGGGGCGCGGGGAACTGCGCGACCAGCCACTACGCACCCGCAGGTACCTGCTCAGGCGCTCGGAACTCCGGTCAGGCTGAGCCACGCGTGCCCGCGGGCGCGTAGCGGGCCAGGATCCTGGGCTCCGTGCGCCGTCGCAGGTGCCGATCCATCCCCCGGTGTCCGGTGCGTCCCCCCGGACGGGGCCGGGCGGAAGGGTGACCCGGGAGCGGGGGGACGGCGGCGACCCCGTAGGCTCGTCCCTTGTGAGTACGCGCGCGGCACAGGCACATCGGCACGGTGGTGACGTCGTGTGTGCGGTGCGCGGGCTGACCAAGACCTATCCGGCGGTGCGCGGGCGGCGCGGGGTGCCGGCGACGCCCGAGGTGCGGGCCACCGACGACGTGGCGCTCGACATCCGGCACGGTGAGATCTTCGGCCTGCTCGGGCCGAACGGCGCCGGCAAGTCCACCCTCGTCCGGCAGATGACCGGCCTGATGCGGCCCGACAGCGGCAGCGTCGAGATCCTCGGTCACGACATCGTCCGCCACCCCGAGCGGGCCTCCCGCATCCTCGCCTACCTCGGGCAGGAGTCCAGCGCCCTCGACGAGCTGACCGTGTCCCTGGCCGCCGAGACCACCGGCCGGCTGCGCGGCCTCGACGCCCGGCAGGCCCGCGCCGAACGGGACGACGTGCTCGACGAGCTGGGGCTCGCCGCCCTCGCCTCCCGCCCGCTGCGCAAGCTCTCCGGCGGCCAGCGCCGGCTCGCCTGCTTCGCCGCCGTGCTGGTGGGGGAGCGGCCCCTGCTGGTGCTGGACGAGCCCACCACCGGCATGGACCCCGTCGCCCGGCGCGCCGTGTGGTCCGCCGTCGACCGGCGGCGCGCGGAGCACGGCACCACGGTGCTGCTGGTCACCCACAACGTCATCGAGGCCGAGACCGTGCTCGACCGGGTCGCCGTGCTCGACCGCGGCCGGGTCATCGCCTGTGACACCCCGAACGGCCTGAAGGAACAGGTCGCCGGGGAGGTCCGGGTGGAGCTGGTGTGGCGCGAGGCCGCGCCGCTGCACGTGCCCGAGGTGACCGCGCTGCGCGACCGGGCCGTCGAGTCCGGCCGGCGCTGGACCCTGCGGCTGGCGCCCGAGGAGGCCCGCACGGTCGTCGCCACCGTCACCGGCGGCGCCGCGTTCGCGGCCCTCGACGACTTCACGCTGGCCACACCGAGCCTGGAGGACGTGTACCTGGCGCTGGGCGGCGCCGTGCGACAGGGACTGGTGAAGGCGTGAGCACACGGGCCGTGTCATCCGTACGGAACGGGGCGACCTCCGGAGCGGCTCCGGACGGATCTCCGAGCGAAGGGGAGCAGCACGACGTGAGTGTCGTACCCGCCGGCGCCCTGCCGGCCGGCGTCCTGACCGCGGAGGAGGCCGCCGCGCCGGGACCCGCTCCGCTCGGCCCCCGGGCACGGCTGTGGCCGTCCCTGGCGGCCGTGTACCGGGCGCAGCTGTCCCGGGCCCGGGTGGCGCGGATCCCCCTGCTGTTCGTGGCGACCTTCCAGTCCGTCGGGATCATGATCCTGATGCGCGGGGTCGTGGACGGCGGCGGCGAGGCGCGCGCCGTGGTGGCCGGATCGTCGGTGCTGGTCGTCGCCTTCGTCGCGCTGAACCTGCTCGCGCAGTACTTCGGCCAGCTCCGCGCGAGCGGCGGACTCGACCACTACGCCACCCTCCCCGTGCCGCCCGCGGCCGTGGTGCTGGGCGCGGCCGGCGCCTACGCGTCGTTCACCGTCCCCGGCACCGTCGTGACCGCCGTCGTCGGCTGCGCCCTGTTCGGGCTGCCGCTCGCCCATCTGTGGATCCTCGCGGCGGTGATCCCCCTCGCGGGCGCCGCGCTCGCCGGGCTCGGCGCGGCCCTCGGACTGCTGGCGCCCCGGCCCGAACTGGCCACCCTCCTCGGTCAGCTCGGCATGTCGGCGGCGCTGCTGCTCGGCGTGCTGCCGCCGGAGCGGATGCCGGAGGCGGTCCGTCTCGCCCGTGACCTGCTGCCGTCGACGTACGGCGTCGAGGCCTTCGCGCGGACCTTCGCCCCGCACCCCGACTGGGCCCACGTCCTCGGCGACCTCGCCGTGTGCGGCGTGGTCGGGGTGATCTCGCTGGCCGTGGCGACCTGGGCGTACCGCAGGGCCGCCGTCCGGTGACGCGGCCCACAGCCACGCCTGGCACGATGGCAGGGTGAGCGCACCTCTGACACCCCCGCCACCGCACGACCCCTCCGCGCACGATCCGTGGCAGCCGCCCGCCGGCGCCCCCGCCGG
This sequence comes from Streptomyces werraensis, assembly GCA_014656175.1. GTDB lineage: Bacteria > Actinomycetota > Actinomycetes > Streptomycetales > Streptomycetaceae > Streptomyces > Streptomyces werraensis. The sequence continues at coordinate 129,307 of BNBX01000001.1, read as the reverse complement.
CGGTTCGCACCGATACGACGGGAAGCCCGGCCACGCCGCGTACCCGCGGCACGGCTGGTGGCACGACGAGGACGGCCCCGGGATGGCGAAGGAGATCCGTGAGGCGGCCGTGGTGGCCGTGGCGGTGGCCCTCGGCGGGGTGCTGCTCGGGGTGCTCTGGTGGTGGCTCGCGCCGCGCGTGCCGCTGGTCGGCGACGCGTCCGGTGACGCCTGGGTGGTCTACCTCAAGGACTCCGAGGGCGAGCAGAGCATCGGCGTGGACGGCACGTTCACGCTCGTCGCCCTGGGCTGCGGCGCGCTGAGCGCCCTGGCGGTCTTCCTCTTCCGCCGGCGTGGCGGCGTCCCGCTGGTGGTGGCACTGGCGGTCGGCGGCCTGCTCGGCTCGGTGCTGGCCTGGCGGCTCGGGGTGTGGCTGGGCCCCTCGCAGGACGTGATCGCGCAGGCGAAGAGCGTGGGGAAGGGCGTCACGTTCGACGCCCCGCTGAAGCTGAACGCGAAGGGCGCGCTGCTGGCGTGGCCGTTCGCGGCGCTGGTGTTCCACCTGGGCCTGACGGCGCTGTTCGGCCCGCGCGACCCGGAGGAGTGGCCGGCGCCGGGCGGGCAGCAGCCCCGGTAAGGGCGCCGGCCGCCCGGCGCCACACCCCCGTCAGGCCGGGCGCCGTCCGTGGTTGGCCCGCCGCTTCCTGATCCGCCACCTGCGCTTGCGCGTCCGCTTCGACATACCTTCCGTACATAGCCGAGGGCGCGAGGACCGTCGAGGTACGGAACAGGCCGTGCCGGGACCCAGGGCGGCCACCCGGCCCTCGTCCCCGGGGCATCCCCGGCCGGTCGTCGGCCCGTGGCGCGGACGGGTGCTCGTGACGCCGTCGCGGCGCGGCGGGTGGCCGACGTCGGCGGAGCGGTCGGGCATCGCGCCCGGGCAGGCGGGCCCGCGGACCGCGCCCGGCCGCGGCCCGACCAGGTCGTCGACGGCGGGTTTCGGTGGCTGCCGTGCGGGGCTGGGCGCGTTGTGCGGGGTCCGGTGTGGGGAGTGGGTCGCGGCCGGTCCTCGGCGTGGGTGCTGTCGCGGGGGGACCGGCGCGTTCGGGGATGAGCGGGCGCCGTCGTACGGCTCAGGCCCGGCCGCGGGGGCCGGGTGTCTCGTCGACCGGGCCGAGGGGCGTGTCGCGGCCGGGCGGTGGCCGGCGGGTCCCGCGTCAGCGGGCCCCCGCTACCCCCGCCCGATCGGGGCCAGGACCGCCGACGTCAGGGTCGCCAGGTCGGCGGGGGCGAGTTCCACCTCCAGGCCGCGGCGGCCCGCCGAGACGCAGATCGTCTCGTGGCGGGTCGCCGACTCGTCCAGCACCGTCGGCAGCTTCTTGCGCTGGCCCAGCGGGGAGATGCCGCCCCGCACGTACCCCGTGGTGCGCTCCGCCAGCGCCGGGTCCGCCATGGACGCCCGCTTGCCGCCGGCCGCCGAGGCCAGCGCCTTCAGGTCGAGCTGGCCCGCGACCGGGACCACCGCCACGGTCAGGGCGCCGTCGACGTCCGCCACCAGCGTCTTGAAGACACGGTCGGGGGAGACGCCCATCGCCTCGGCCGCCTCCTCGCCGTAGCTCGGGTGGGAAGGGTCGTGGTCGTAGGAGTGCACCGTGAACGGCACCCCGGCCGCGGTGAGCGCCACCGTGGCGGGCGTGCCGTTGGACTGCTGCTTCTTGGACTTCTTGGCCATGCCGGTCGCTGCTCCGCAAGCGTCAGTTGAGACTCGTCGGCGTCCGCGTCAGCTCCGACGCGGGCAACGACGGAAGACTACGGATGATCGCCGTCTCCGTGCGCAGGAGTTTCAGTTCGTCCCGCAGCCGGGACGCGGTGTCCGGCGCCTGGAGCAGCCGCTGCCGCGTCGGCGTGTCGAGCATCATCGCGGCGGCGACCAGGTACGACACCACACTGGGCTCGTCCGGCAGCTCCGCGTCCGAGGTCAACGACCGCTCCCGCGCGCCCGCCAGCCGCTTCTGGTACTGCCGGAACGCCCGCAGCACGCCCTCCGCCAGCGGCTCCGCCTCCTCGCCCGGGTCCTCCTCCAGCGGCTCCAGCTCGGCCGTGAGGAAGGGTCCTGAGGCGTCCACCGACAACAGCCGCACCCGGGTCGTGCCGGTCGCCAGCACCTCGAAGGTGCCGTCGGGCCGCTCCCGGATCGTCGCCGCGTCGGCCACGCACCCCACCTTGTGGAACGCGCGCAGCGGGTCCGCGCCGAAGCCGGCCGCAGGGCCCCGCTCCGGCACGGCCGTGGGATCGGGCAGCCCCGGGGCGCTCGGCGCCACCTCGTGGCCGTCCCGGATCGCCACCACGGCGAACTGCCGTGGCTCGTCCTCCGGGGTCTTGAGCAGCTCGCGCATCATGGCGCGATAACGCTCCTCGAAGACGTTGAGCGGGAGCACGAGCCCCGGGAACAGCACCGTGTTCAGGGGGAAGAGCGGAAGCCGGACGGTGGTCACGACCCAAGAGCCTAATGGCCGCCGGGCTCCGAACGTCCGCGCCGTTCGCTCACCGGACGCCCCGGCCCGGCGCCGAAGGCGTCCGTTCCGGTCGTGTCGGCGCCCGACGCGACCGCCCGCAGCACCTCCTGACGGACCTCCAGGAACCGCCCGAGCGGGTCGTCGGCGTCCCGGTCCCAGGGGAACGAGGTGGCGTACGGACCGGTCAGCCGGAACTGCTCAAGGGCGTCCCGCCTGCGCCCGAGCCGGACCAGGACGTGGGCGAGGAGGTTGCGCAGCTCGGCCGGCCACGGCTGGGCCGACGGCAGCCGCGCGGACAGGGCGGCCGCCCGGTCGGCGGCCGCGTCCAGCCGTGCCCGCTCGACCGCCGGGCCGCAGCCGTCGGTGAGGTAGCCGAACGCCGCCCGCAGCGGCAGCGCCTGGGTGAGCGAACCCTCCGGCGCGTCCTGCGCGGCCGTGTCCGCGAAGTCGAAGCACTCGCGGTGCGAGCCGTGCCAGGAGGACGCCAGGTAGCGCAGGGCCGCCACATGGCAGCCGTGGTGGTGCGGGGCGCGGCGCACCGCCGCCTCCCACAGCTCCTCGAAGTACGTGTGACCCGCCCGCGCGCCGCGCGCGTGGTCCAGGGCCAGCCGCCAGGGCACCGGGTCGCGGTGGTCGGCGCGGGCGGCCGCGGTGATCAGCGGGCTCACCTCACGCAGCAGCTCGGCGCGGGCCGGCGAGTCCCAGACCCGGTCCACCGCACGCTGGGCGTCCACCAGCAGCGCGTCCGCATCGCGCGGGGCGCGGGCCCGCCAGGCGTCCAGCCACTCGGGCCGCGACCGCGCGAACGCGGCGAGCCGGCGCACATAGCGGTCGCGGTGCTCCCAGGCGGCCTGGCGGCGGGTGGCGACGAGCAGTTCGGCCGCGGGGGCGTGGTCGCCGGCGGCGGCTCCGACCAGCGCCCGGCCGAGAGCCTCGTCCGGCACGTCGAGGAGCACCTCGTCGTCGGCGGGCAGCGCGGCCTGAGCGGGGGGCAGCGGGGTGCCCGTCCGCTTGTCCCGGGCACGGGACGTGCGGGTGAACGCGTGCAGCAGAGCCATGGTGTCGACCATTGAAAGACCGCAGGTCACGGAGGCGCCAGACCCCACGCGCAACTTGCGGAAAGTTGTACGGGGTCCGGTCAAGGGCCGGTAAAAACGGTGGGCTCCGGGGGCTGCTCCGGCCTCCTCGGCCACACCTGTCGCACGTATGTCGGACACGCACCCCGTGCCCGGCAGGACGTCGCGCACTTCCCCGCGCCCCTGAGGGCGCTCACCTCACGTGCGCCGAAGTGTGCGCGTCGCGCCCGCCGCCACCGTCGTCGCCAGGATCCAGCCCAGGAGGATGAACGCCGTCGACAGCCACTGCCAGCCGCCGCGCAGTTGCCAGAAGCCCACCTGGCCCAGGTCGATCACCGGGAGCAGCAGGTCCAGCGCGAACAGCGCCGGGTTCCAGTCCGGGTGCTCGCCCGCCTTCAGCGGCGGATGGTCCGCCCGCGCGAAGGCCACCGAGCCGGCCGCCCACAGCACCGCCATCCACACCGCCGCCCGGCCCGGGCGGTATCCGTAGGCGACCGTCCAGTCCTGCGCGTACCCCCACAGCTTCGCGGCGAGCGGCAGGCTCTCGCGGCGCCGCCGCTGCTTGGCCAGCAGCACCTCTCGGGCGTCCTCGTCCGCCCCGCTCTCCCGCAGCACCGCCGCCAGCCGCTCGTACGGCTCCGGGGTGTACTCGGCGCTCGCCGCGTCCACCCAGCGCAGCCGCAGCGCCAGCGGGAACGGGCCGCGCGGCACCAGGTTCTCGTACGTGAAGCCGCCCATGTGCAGCCGTCCCGGGCCCGGCCAGCTGTCCGCCCGGTCCATCAGGTTCACCACCCGCGCCCCCGACAGCACCACCCGCCCGCGCGCCGGCCGCTGCCCGAGGAACCGCAGCTCCGGCGTCTGCACCCGGCGCAGCGACAGCTCCTGCTCGTCGGTGAGGGTGAACTCGGCCCCCTCGAAGTCGACCGCGTCCCCGAACCGCCCGTCGTCCAGCCGGATCCCGCCCTCGCACTCGAACCGCTGGATGCGCGTGCCACGCGCGGGCGTCATGCCGCTGCGGGCGTGCGCCCCCACCCCGGCCGGGGTCAGGTACAGCGAGCGCTCCACGGTCAGCTGCGGCGCGTTCAGCGCGAGCCGGGCGTGCGGGTTGACCAGCCGGGCGCCGCGCAGGCTCAGCGACACGCCGACGGTCGCGCCGCGCAGGCTCAGCTCGCCGTACGACTCCAGCATCTCCGCCTGCAGGTCCTGGCCGACGCTCATCCCGTCCGCCGCCATGGAGCGGCCGCTGCGGTCCCGGTGCACGACCGCCTGGTTCAGCAGCAGGTCCGTGCCGATGCGGGCGTCGGTGAGCCGTATGCCGCCCAGGAAGCGGCAGCGCGGCAGATGGAGGTCGCCCTCCGTCGCCAGCCGGGCGGCCTCCAGCCGGGGTATGGAGCAGTCGACCAGCCGCACCGTGGTGAACCGCGCCTCCGGCAGCAGCACGTCCCGCTCGAAACGGCAGCCGCGCATCTCCACGTACGGCACGATCGTGCCCCCGGCCAGGTCCAGCGGGCCGCTGATCCGCACCCCGACGAGCTTCAGCGAGGGAACGCGGCCGGCCAGCGCGGGCGGGCCGTCCAGCAGCAGCCAGCACACCACCCGGGCCCGCACCGTGCGCTCGGGACCCCAGGGGTGGCCTCCGTGCGGATCGTCGACCAGCGCGTCGCCGCAGCTCAGGTCGTACACGCTGCCGTTGCGGAAGGCCTGCCACATCCCCGCCTCCGCGGCGGTCAGGTCCTCCGGCGGCTCACCGCCCTGCGGTCCCGCCCCCTCGGCCACGGAACTCCCCTCCTCCTCATTACTCACCGGTTCATCGCGTCGTACAGCCGTTCATGCCCGGTACGGTGACGCGCTGAACACGGAAAGTGAAGAAGATGTTGAAAACGGGTGCGGACCGTCACGACAACCGTGATGTATCAGCCATTGGAACGGGCGGACGTCCTGCGGGGCGGGTCTGAGAGAATTGACCACGTGATCTCGCGAATCGACCTGCGCGGCGGCGCCCTCCCCGAGGGCCCCGCCCTGCGTGACCTGCTGCCCCGTGCCGACTTCGACGTCGCGGCCGCCCTGGAGAAGGTGCGGCCCATCTGCGAGGACGTGCATCATCGTGGCGACGCGGCGCTGATCGACTTCGCCGAGCGCTTCGACGGTGTGAAGCTCGACCAGGTCCGGGTGCCCGCCGCCGCGCTGGAGCGCGCGCTGGAGCAGCTCGACCCGGCCGTGCGCGCCGCCCTGGAGGAGTCGATCCGCCGGGCCCGCCTCGTCCACCGCGCACAGCGCCGCACCACCCACACCACCCAGGTCGTGCCGGGCGGCACGGTCACCGAGAAATGGGTGCCGGTCGACCGTGTCGGCCTGTACGCGCCGGGCGGCCGGTCCGTCTACCCGTCCTCCGTGATCATGAACGCGGTGCCCGCCCAGGAGGCCGGCGTCCCCTCGATCGCGCTCGCCTCGCCCGCCCAGGCCGAGTTCGGCGGCCTGCCGCACCCGACCATCCTCGCCGCCTGCGCCCTGCTCGGCGTCGACGAGGTGTACGCGGCCGGCGGCGCCACCGCCGTCGCGATGTTCGCGTACGGCACCGAGTCCTGCCCGCCCGCCAACATGGTCACCGGCCCCGGCAACATCTGGGTCGCCGCCGCCAAGCGCCACTTCACCGGGAAGATCGGCATCGACGCCGAGGCCGGCCCGACCGAGATCGCGATCCTCGCGGACTCCACGGCCGACCCGGTGCACGTCGCCGCCGACCTGATCAGCCAGGCCGAGCACGATCCGCTGGCCGCCGCCGTCCTGGTCACCGACTCCACGGACCTCGCGGACGCGGTCGAGAAGGAGCTGAAGCCGCAGGTCGAGGCCAGCAAGCACGTCGAGGACCGGATCGCGCCCGCCCTCGGCGGCAAGCAGTCCGCGATCGTGCTGGTCGACGGAGTCGAGGAGGGCCTGCGGGTCGTCGACGCCTACGGCGCCGAGCACCTGGAGATCCAGACCGCCGACGCCGCCGCGGTCGCCGAGCGGGTGCGCAACGCCGGCGCGATCTTCATCGGCCCCTGGTCCCCGGTCTCCCTCGGTGACTACGCGGCCGGCTCCAACCACGTGCTGCCCACCGGCGGCTGCGCCTGCCACTCCTCGGGCCTGTCCGTGCAGTCCTTCCTGCGCGGCATCCACATCGTCGACTACACGGAGGACGCCCTCGCCGAGGTCGCGCACCACGTGGTCACGCTGGCGGAGGCGGAGGACCTGCCCGCGCACGGCGCGGCGATCAAGGCCAGGTTCGGCTGGAAGGTGCCGGAGAGCAAGTGAGCGACGTGAGCATCGACGACCTTCCCGTACGGGACGAACTGCGCGGCAAGTCCCCCTACGGCGCGCCCCAGCTGGACGTCCCCGTACGGCTCAACACCAACGAGAACCCCTACCCGCTGCCCGAGCCGCTGGTCGAGCGGATCGCCGAGCGGGTCCGCGAGGCCGCCCGGCACCTCAACCGCTACCCCGACCGGGACGCGGTCGAGCTGCGCACCAGGCTGGCCGAGTACCTGACGAAGACCGCAGGCCACCCGGTCGCCCCGGAGAACGTGTGGGCGGCCAACGGCTCCAACGAGGTCATCCAGCAGCTGCTGCAGACCTTCGGCGGACCCGGCCGCAGCGCGCTCGGCTTCGAGCCGTCGTACTCGATGCACGCGCTGATCGCGCGCGGCACCGGCACCGGCTGGATCTCCGGCCCGCGCGGCGAGGACTTCTCCCTGGACCTGCCCGCCGCCGAGAAGGCGATCGCCGAGCACCGGCCCGACGTCGTCTTCGTGACCACCCCCAACAACCCCACCGGCAACGCGGTCCCGGCCGACACGGTGCGCGCCCTGTACGAGGCCGCGCAGGCCGCGAGGCCGTCCGTCGTGGTCGTCGACGAGGCGTACGTGGAGTTCAGCCACGGCGACTCGCTGCTGCCGCTGCTCGACGGACGCCCCCACCTGGTGATTTCCCGCACCATGTCCAAGGCGTTCGGCGCCGCCGGACTGCGCCTCGGCTACCTCGCCGCGCACCCCGCGGTCGTCGACGCGGTCCAGCTGGTGCGTCTTCCGTACCACCTGTCGGCGGTCACCCAGGCGACCGCGCTGGCCGCCCTGGAGCACACCGACACCCTGCTCGGCTACGTCGAGCAGCTGAAGGCGGAGCGGGACCGGCTGGTCGCCGAGCTGCGCTCCCTGGGCTACGAGGTGACCGACTCCGACGCCAACTTCGTCCAGTTCGGCCGCTTCCAGGACTCCCACGCCGTGTGGCGGCGGATCCTCGACCGGGGCGTCCTGGTCCGGGACAACGGCGTACCGGGATGGCTGCGGGTCACCGCGGGCACCCCGGCCGAGAACGACGCGTTCCTCGACGCGGTACGTGAGATCAAGAAGGAGCACAGCGCATGACCCGCGTAGGACGCGTGGAACGCACCACCAAGGAAACCTCCGTGCTCGTCGAGATCGACCTCGACGGCACCGGGAAGACCGAGATCTCCACCGGGGTCGGCTTCTACGACCACATGCTCGACCAGCTCGGCCGGCACGGTCTGTTCGACCTGACCGTGAAGACCGAGGGCGACCTGCACATCGACTCCCACCACACCATCGAGGACACCGCCCTCGCGCTCGGCGCCGCCTTCAAGCAGGCGCTCGGCGACAAGGTCGGCATCTACCGCTTCGGCAACTGCACGGTCCCGCTGGACGAGTCCCTCGCCCAGGTCACCGTCGACCTCTCCGGCCGCCCGTACCTCGTGCACACCGAGCCCGAGAACATGGCGCCGATGATCGGCGAGTACGACGTGACGATGACCCGGCACATCCTGGAGTCCTTCGTCGCCCAGGCGCAGATCGCCCTCCACGTGCACGTGCCCTACGGGCGCAACGCCCACCACATCGTGGAGTGCCAGTTCAAGGCCCTCGCCCGGGCCCTGCGCTACGCGTCCGAGCGCGACCCGCGCGCGGCCGGCATCCTGCCCTCCACGAAGGGTGCGCTGTGAGCGACGCACGCGCGGCCGCCGGGCCGCGGACGACGAGGATGGCAGCACCTCTGCGCCGCGCGGGCGGAGAAGCGAACGGAGGGACGCTGTGAGCGACGCACGCGCGGCCGCCGGGCCGCGGACGACGAGGATGGCAGCACCTCTGCGCCGCGCGGGCGGAGAAGCGAACGGAGGGAAACGGTGAACGGACTGTCCACCGTCCTGATCGTCGTCGGCCTGTTCTTCGTCGGAGGGATCATCTCCTTCGTCAAGCAGAAGATGCCCACGAGCCTGATCACGCTGATGTCCCTCGGTGCCGCGCTGTGCATCGTCACGGGTCTGCTGCAGATGGAGGTGTGAGACCGTGAGCACCACCAGGAAGGTCGTGGTCTTCGACTACGGCTTCGGCAACGTCCGCTCCGCCGAGCGCGCCCTCGCGCGCGCCGGGGCCGACGTCGAGATCACCCGCGACTTCGACAAGGCGATGAACGCCGACGGGCTGCTGGTGCCCGGCGTCGGCGCCTTCGCCGCCTGTATGAAGGGCCTCAAGGAGGCCCGCGGCGACTGGATCGTCGACCGGCGCCTGGCCGGCGGACGCCCCGTCATGGGCATCTGCGTCGGCATGCAGATCCTCTTCGCCCGCGGCATCGAGCACGGCGTCGAGGCGGAGGGCCTCGACGAGTGGCCCGGCTCCGTCGAGCCGCTCCAGGCCGACGTCGTCCCCCACATGGGCTGGAACACCGTGGACGCCCCCGAGGGCTCCCGGCTGTTCGCGGGACTGGACGAGGACGCGCGTTTCTACTTCGTGCACTCCTACGCCGTCCACGACTGGTCGTTCGAGGTGACGAACGCGGCCATGGAGCCTCCGCTCGTCACCTGGACCACCCACGGCAAGCCGTTCGTGGCCGCCGTGGAGAACGGCTCCCTGTGGGCCACCCAGTTCCACCCCGAGAAGTCCGGCGACGCCGGCGCCCAGCTCCTCACCAACTGGATCGGAACCCTGTAGAGACATGGCCACCCTCGAACTCCTCCCCGCCGTCGACGTCCGCGACGGCCAGGCCGTCCGCCTCGTGCACGGAGAGTCCGGCACCGAGACCTCGTACGGCTCGCCGCTGGAGGCCGCGCTCGCCTGGCAGCGCTCCGGCGCCGAGTGGCTGCACCTGGTCGACCTGGACGCCGCGTTCGGCACCGGCGACAACCGCGAGCTGATCGCGGAGGTCACCAAGGCGATGGACATCAAGGTGGAGCTGTCCGGCGGCATCCGCGACGACGACACCCTCGCCGCCGCCCTCGCCACCGGCTGCACCCGCGTCAACCTCGGCACGGCCGCCCTGGAGACCCCCGAATGGGTCGCCAAGGTCATCGCCGAGCACGGCGACAAGATCGCCGTCGGCCTCGACGTGCGCGGCACCACCCTGCGCGGCCGCGGCTGGACCCGTGACGGCGGCGACCTCTACGAGACGCTGGACCGTCTCAACAAGGAGGGCTGCGCCCGCTACGTCGTCACCGACATCGCCAAGGACGGCACCCTCCAGGGCCCCAACCTGGAGCTGCTGAAGAGCGTCTGCGCCGCCACCGACCGCCCGGTCGTCGCCTCCGGCGGGGTGTCCTCGCTGGACGACCTGCGGGCGATCGCCGAGCTGGTCCCGCTGGGCGTCGAGGGCGCCATCGTCGGCAAGGCCCTGTACGCCAAGGCGTTCACCCTGGAAGAGGCCCTGGAGGCTGTGTCCCGATGACATCGGAAGCCGTGCGGCGCGTGCAGAGCGGGAACCCCTGGGAGGAGACCCTCGGCTCCGCGCGCGCCGTGGCGGCCGGCGGCCTCGTCCTGGTCGCGGGCACCACCGCGTTCCGGGGCGACGTGCTGTACGGGGAGGGCGACCCGTACGAACAGGCCAAGGTGGCCTTCACCAACGCGCTGGAGGCGGTCGCCGAGTTCGGGCTCGACGCCGCGTCCGTGATCCGCACCCGCATCCATCTCGCCCACGCGCGGGACGTCGACGCGGCCTGCCGTGCGCACAAGGAGCTGTTCGACGCGGTCCGGCCGGTCACCACGCTGCTGGTGGTCGAAGGCTTCGTCGACTCGCGCGTACTGGTGTCAGTGGAACTCGAAGCATTCAGAGGAGCCGTGGATTCATGACCCTGGCGGTCCGAGTCATCCCCTGCCTGGACGTGGACGGCGGCCGGGTCGTCAAGGGCGTCAACTTCCAGAACCTGCGCGACGCGGGCGACCCCGTCGAGATGGCGAAGGTGTACGACGCCGAGGGCGCCGACGAGCTGACGTTCCTGGACATCACCGCGTCCTCCGGCAACCGCGAGACCACCTACGACGTGGTCCGCCGCACCGCCGAGCAGGTGTTCATCCCGCTCACCGTGGGCGGCGGCGTGCGCACCGCCGAGGACGTCGACAAGCTGCTGCGGGCCGGCGCCGACAAGGTCGGTGTGAACACCGCCGCCATCGCCCGGCCCGACCTCATCCGGGAGATCGCCGAGCGGTTCGGCCGCCAGGTGCTCGTCCTCTCGGTCGACGCCCGGCGCACCGAGGGCGGGACCTTCGAGGTCACCACGCACGGCGGCCGCCGCGGCACCGGCATCGACGCCGTCGAGTGGGCGCACCGCGCCGCCGAGCTGGGCGCCGGCGAGATCCTGCTGAACTCCATGGACGCCGACGGCACCAAGGACGGTTACGACTTGGAGATGATCGCCGCCGTGCGCAAGCACGTCACGGTCCCGGTGATCGCCTCCGGCGGCGCCGGCAGGCTCGCCGACTTCCCGCCGGCGGTCGCCGCCGGCGCGGACGCGGTACTGGCCGCCTCGGTGTTCCACTTCGGCGACCTGCGCATCGGCGAGGTCAAGCAGACCCTCAGGGACGCCGGCCACCCGGTGCGGTGAGCCTCAGCCGAGCGGCTGCGTGAGCTGGATCAGATTGCCGACCGTGTCGTCCAGCAGCGCGGTCAGCACCGGGCCCTGCTTCTCCGGCTCCCGCACGAAGTGGACGCCCTCCCCGCGCAGCCGCTCGAACTCCGCGCGCAGGTCGTCCACCGAGAACACGATCGCCGGCAGCCCCGCCTCCCGCACCGAGCGGCGGTAAGGCTCCGCGATCGGCCCGTCGCCCGGCTCGAGCAGCAGCTCCAGCTCGGGCTGGGCGCCCTCGCGCGCCCCCACGGTGACGAACGGCGAGCCCCCGCCCGGGTCCACATGGGTGCGGGTCTCGAAGCCGAGGACACGCGTGTAGAAGGCGTGCGCCTTCGCCACGTCCTCGACGTACACACTCGTCATGGCGACCTTGATCACGAGCCGTGCCTTTCCGGAGCCGGTCAGATGCCGAGCTGCTTGGTGGCGCGCAGCTGGGCGACGGCGTTCTCGTCGCCGTCCAGCTCCACCTTCGCGGCGCCCTGCCGGCCGTACGCGAACACCACCAGCTCGGACGGCTCCCCGGTCACCGTCACCACCGGCGCACCGCGGCGCGCCACCGTCGTCTGCCCGTCCGGACGGCGCAGCACCAGACCGGTCGGCACCCCGCGGCCCATCAGCCGGGCGGAACGCTCCAGCCGTGACCACAGGGCGTCCTGGAACACCGGGTCCAGCTCGCGCGGCGTCCAGTCCGCCTGCGCCCGGCGGACGTCCTCGGCGTGGACGTAGAACTCGATCACGTTCGACATCTCGTCGACCTGCTTGAGCGAGAAGGGGGAGAACCGCGGCGGGCCCGTGCGGATCAGCCGGACCAGCTCGTCGTACGGCTTCGCCAGGAACTCGGCCGTCACCCGCTCCAGACGCGACGCCAGCTGCTTCACCAGCATGCCGCCCGCCGCGTCCGGACGGCGCTCACGCACCACCACGTGCGCGGCCAGGTCCCGGGTGGTCCAGCCCTCGCACAGGGTGGGCGCCTCCGGCCCCGCGGTCTCCAGCAGGTCGGCCAGGAGGAGTCGTTCACGCTTGGCATGGGTCGACATGCCAGCCAGCCTACGGCGGGCCGTCACGTCCGGACAGTGGACGACGGCGCAAGGGGGCCGGGGTCGCGCGGCACAATGGTCCCCATGACCACGCCCGCCCGTCGCCCGGCCGCCGCCCCTCAAGGAGGCGCTGCGCGCCACGGCGCGCCGCCCAGCCGCCTCGACCCGGAGATCGCCGCGCGCCTCAAGCGCACCCCGGACGGACTCCTGCCCGCGATCGCCCAGCAGTACGACACCGGAGAGGTGCTGATGCTGGGCTGGATGGACGACGAGGCGCTGCACCGCACCCTCACCACCGGCCGCTGCACCTACTGGTCGCGCAGCCGCCAGGAGTACTGGGTCAAGGGCGACACCTCGGGCCACTTCCAGTGGGTGAAGTCGGTCGCGCTGGACTGTGACGCCGACACGGTGCTGGTGAAGGTCGACCAGGTGGGCGCCGCCTGCCACACCGGCGACCGCACCTGCTTCGACGCCGACGTCCTGGCGGTGGCGGACGCCCCCGCCGAAGATCAGTAAGGTCTGCCGCCATGGACCTCGAGACGTTCCGCAAGCTCGCCGCCGACCGCCGGGTCATCCCGGTCACCCGCAAGCTCCTCGCCGACGGCGACACCCCGGTCGGCCTCTACCGCAAGCTCGCCGCCGAGCGCCCCGGCACCTTCCTGCTGGAGTCCGCCGAGAACGGGAGGTCCTGGTCCCGGTACTCCTTCGTCGGCGTCCGGTCCGCCGCCACCCTCACCGAGCGCGGCGGGCAGGTCCACTGGGAGGGCACACCGCCCGTCGGCGTGCCCGTCGACGGCGACCCGCTCGCCGCGCTGCGCGCCACCCTCGAGGCCCTGCACACCCCCCGCGACCTCGCCCAGGACCTCGGCCTGCCGCCCTTCACCGGCGGCATGGTCGGCTACCTCGGCTACGACATCGTGCGGCGCCTGGAGAAGATCGGCCCCGGCGAGCGGGACGACCTGAGACTGCCCGAGCTGACCATGCTGCTCACCAGCGACCTCGCCGTCATGGACCACTGGGAGGGCGCCGTCTGGCTGATCGCCAACGCGATCAACCACAACGACCTGGAGACCGGTGTCGACGAGGCCTACGCGGACGCCGTGGCCCGCCTCGACGCCATGGAGGCCGACCTCGCCCGCCCGGTCGCCCAGCCCCCGGCCGTGCTCCCGCCGTCCGAGCTGCCCGAGTACACCGCGCTGTGGGGCGGCCCCGACTACCAGGCGGCCGTGGAGGACGTCAAGGAGCGCATCCGCGCCGGGGAGGCCTTCCAGGTCGTCCCCTCCCAGCGGTTCGAGACGCCCTGCACGGCGAGCGCCCTGGACGTCTACCGGGTGCTGCGCGCCACCAACCCGTCGCCGTACATGTACCTGTTCCGGTTCGACGGCTTCGACGTGGCCGGCTCGTCCCCCGAGGCGCTGGTCAAGGTCGAGGACGGGCAGGCGATGGTGCACCCCATCGCAGGCACCCGGCACCGCGGCGCCACCCCGCAGGAGGACCAGGCGCTCGCCGACGAGCTGCTCGCCGACCCCAAGGAGCGCGCCGAGCACCTGATGCTCGTCGACCTCGGCCGCAACGACCTCGGCCGGGTCTGCGAACCCGGCTCCGTCGAGGTCGTCGACTTCATGTCGATCGAACGCTACTCGCACGTCATGCACATCGTCTCGACGGTCACCGGACGGGTCGCCGCCGACCGCACCGCCTTCGACGTGCTCACCGCCTGCTTCCCGGCCGGCACCCTCTCCGGCGCGCCCAAGCCCCGCGCGATGCGGATCATCGACGAGCTCGAGCCCTCCCGGCGCGGCCTGTACGGCGGCTGCGTCGGCTACCTCGACTTCGCCGGGGACTCCGACACGGCCATCGCCATCCGCACCGCCCTGCTGCGCGACGGCACCGCGTACGTGCAGGCCGGGGCGGGGGTCGTGGCCGACTCCGACCCGGTCGCCGAGGACACCGAGTGCCGCAACAAGGCGGCCGCCGTGCTGCGCGCCGTCCACACCGCGAACCGGCTGGGTGACGGCTGACACAGCCCCCCGGATGCCGCGTGGCCCGGGATCCGGGCCATAGTGGAGGGCGTGACTGCCGTACCCAGCCCCCGTTCCGAGCCCGCCGGCCCCTCCCGGACCGGCCGCACGAGCCTCGCCGCCGCCCTGCTGAGCGGCGCCCTCGGCGCGGCCGTGGCCCTGCTCGCCACCCGGCAGGAGTGGTCGGAGGGCACCGCGACGGTGGCCGGCGGCGCGTTCCCGCTGACCGCCACCGGCAGCGACGTCACCGGTGTGCCCGCCGCCCTGGCCGTCGTCGGGCTCGCCGCCCTGGTCGCCGTCTTCGCCGTGCGCCGTGCCGGGCGGCTCGCCGTCTCCTCCGTGCTCGCCCTCGCCGGGGCCGGCACGGTCGCCGCCGCGCTGCTCGGCGCGTCCGACTCCACCGCCCTCGACGAGAAGGCAGCGCAGGCCTCCGGGGACGCCTCCGCGACCGTCGGCGCCCTCTCCCACACCGCCTGGCCGTACGTCGCCGCCGTCGGCGGGCTGCTGCTGCTGGTGGCCGGACTGCTCGCGCTGCGCTACGGACGCCTGTGGCCCGCCATGTCCGGCCGTTACGAGCGGGGCGGCGCCCCCCGTCCGCGCCGGGCGGCCGCCCCCGCCGACCCGGACCGCCCCGAGGAGCTCTGGAAGGCCCTCGACCGAGGTGAGGACCCCACCGGCGCCTGAGCCGCGCAACCCGCCCACGGCCGACCCCGGCGCACGGCGGTCCGGCGTGTGCGGGACAATGGGGACGAGCGTCCCGCTCACCCACGCACACGGCAACGAGGAGCAAGCAATGGCGGGCAGCAGCCACGGTCACACCCCGGCCGCCTGGACCGGTGTCATCATCGCCTTCATCGGTTTCTGCGCCGCGGGCGCGTTCATGGTGATGGACCAGCCCGTGGGCTTCTGGGCCGGCATGGGCGTCGTCCTCCTCGGCGGCCTGGTCGGCGCCGTCATGCGCTCGATGGGCCTGGGCCAGCCGAAGAGCGACCACCCGGTGCACCGGACCACCGGCGACCGCGAGCCGGCCCGCGCCCAGGGCTGAGCCCCGCGGACCACTCCGTACGGGGGCGGCGGCCGGCCGTGAGCCGGAGCCGCCCCCGCGGCGTGTCCGGGGGACAATGCCATCCGTGAACGCCCCGAGCCCTCACACGGTCCCCGGCCGGGCGGCCCGGCTGGCCGCCCCCGCCGGCCTGCTCGCCGCCGTGGCCGCGGCCTTCGCCTACGTCGCCGCCGTCGACCCCAACGAACCCGGGCACTACCCGGTCTGCCCGCTGCTCGGCCTCACCGGCCTGTACTGCCCCGGCTGCGGCGGACTGCGCAGCGCCCACGCCGTCGCCCACGGCGACCTGGCCGCCGCCCTCCAGGCCAACGCCCCCGCCGTCCTCGGCTACGCCGCCTTCGCCGTGCTGTGGACCCTCTGGGTGATCCGCGCGGCGCGCGGCCGGCCGATGCGCCTCGACCCGCCGCCCGCGGTGCTGTGGTCGGCGGGCGGGCTGATGCTGGCCTTCACGGTGCTGCGGAACACGCCGTTCGGCGGCTGGCTGCACCCGTGAACGAGTGGTGATCGTCCAGGTACTGGACGTCGCAACAGCCGGATGCGGGGCATTCGCCCTGCTCCGGATACCATCGCAGGGACCAGCCAAGCCCGACCGTCAGGAAGGGGGCCGCTCGCGTGAGTGTGCTCGACGAGATCATCGACGGAGTCCGTGCCGACCTGGCGGAGCGGCAGGCGCGCGTCAGCCTCGACGAGCTCAAGGAGCGCGCGGCCAAGGCCCCCGCGGCCAAGGACGGCGTGGCCGCCCTGCGCGGTGACGGCGTCAAGGTGATCTGCGAGGTCAAGCGCTCCAGCCCGTCCAAGGGCGCGCTCGCCGCGATCGCCGACCCGGCCGGCCTCGCCGCCGACTACGAGGCGGGCGGCGCCGCCGTCATCTCCGTCCTCACCGAGCAGCGCCGCTTCGGCGGTTCGCTGGCCGACCTGGAGGCCGTCCGCGCCCGGGTGGACATCCCCGTGCTGCGCAAGGACTTCATCGTCACGTCGTACCAGCTCTGGGAGGCCCGCGCGTACGGCGCCGACCTGGCGCTGCTGATCGTGGCCGCCCTGGAGCAGTCCGCCCTGGAGTCGCTCATCGAGCGCGCCGAGTCCATCGGCCTCACCCCGCTGGTCGAGGTGCACGACGAGGACGAGGTGGAGCGGGCGGTCGACGCCGGCGCCAAGGTCATCGGCGTCAACGCGCGCAACCTCAAGACCCTCGAGGTCGACCGCGGCACCTTCGAGCGGGTCGCCCCCGAGATCCCGGCGCACCTCGTGAGGGTCGCCGAGTCCGGCGTGCGCGGTCCGCACGACCTGATCGCCTACGCCAACGCCGGGGCGGACGCCGTCCTGGTCGGCGAGTCCCTGGTGACCGGCAAGGACCCGAAGACGGCGGTCGCCGACCTGGTGGCCGCGGGCGAGCACCCGGCCCTCCGGCACGGCCGCTGAGACCTCGCTAGGCTGACCCCCGATGACGCTCTCCCGACTCGCACGAGGCTGCCGGCCCCGCGGCTGCCGCGCCCCGGCCCGCCGGGTCCACGGCCGCAGGGTCCGTTACGTCATCGGCGACGAACCCGGCCAGGTGAACGGCAGGCGATGGCAGCGGCGCCCCGAGAGGGGCGCGGGACTCTGCTGATCCGCGACTCCGCCGCGTGAGCGCGACACGCCGCAACGGATCCGCACGGGCCTGACGACCCCCGCCCCGGAAGGGTCGCGGGGAACCGCGCGCTCAACCACGACGAGCCCGCACGGGCCCGAACACCCCGCCCCCACGGCGCTCAGTGTCGTCCAACACACTCACCGTGAGGTACACGCATGCCCAGCACCTTCTTCATCCCCGACCCGGAGGGCCAAGTCCCCTCCACGGCGGGCTACTTCGGCGCCTTCGGCGGCAAGTTCATCCCCGAGGCCCTCGTCGCCGCCGTCGACGAGGTCGCCGTCGAGTACGACAAGGCCAAGGCCGACCCCGAGTTCGCCCGCGAGCTCGACGACCTCCTGGCGCACTACACGGGCCGTCCCAGCGCCCTCACCGAGGTCCCCCGCTTCGCCGGGCACGCCGGCGGCGCCAGGATCTTCCTCAAGCGCGAGGACCTCAACCACACCGGCTCGCACAAGATCAACAACGTGCTCGGCCAGGCCCTGCTCACCAAGCGCATGGGCAAGACCCGCGTCATCGCCGAGACCGGCGCGGGACAGCACGGCGTGGCCACCGCCACCGCCTGCGCCCTGTTCGGCCTCGAGTGCACGATCTACATGGGCGAGATCGACACCCGGCGCCAGGCCCTGAACGTGGCCCGGATGCGCATGCTCGGCGCCGAGGTCGTGGCCGTGAAGTCCGGCAGCCGCACCCTCAAGGACGCCATCAACGAGGCGTTCCGCGACTGGGTCGCCAACGTCGACCGCACCCACTACCTGTTCGGCACCGTCGCCGGACCGCACCCCTTCCCGGCGATGGTCCGCGACTTCCACCGCGTCATCGGCGTCGAGGCCCGCCGCCAGCTCCTGGAGCAGGCCGGCCGGCTGCCCGACGCCGCGATCGCCTGCGTCGGCGGCGGCTCCAACGCCATCGGCCTGTTCCACGCCTTCATCCCCGACGAGGGCGTCCGTCTGATCGGCTGCGAGCCCGCCGGACACGGCATCGAGACCGGCGAGCACGCCGCCACCCTCACCGCCGGCGAGCCCGGCATCCTGCACGGCTCCCGCTCCTATGTCCTCCAGGACGACGAGGGGCAGATCACCGAGCCGTACTCGATCTCCGCGGGCCTTGACTACCCGGGCATCGGCCCCGAGCACGCCTACCTCAAGGACAGCGGCCGCGGCGAGTACCGCGCGGTCACCGACGACGCCGCCATGCAGGCCCTGCGCCTGCTGTCGCGCACCGAGGGCATCATCCCGGCCATCGAGTCCGCGCACGCCCTGGCCGGCGCCCTGGAGGTCGGCAAGGAGCTGGGCAAGGACGGGCTGATCGTCGTCAACCTGTCCGGGCGCGGCGACAAGGACATGGACACCGCGGCCCGCTACTTCGGGCTGTACGACACGGACGCCGAGGTCGAGGAGAACGCCTCCGGCACCGCCGAGATCGAGGGGGACGCCAAGTGAGCGGGAACGTGCGGCTGCTGAGCGACACCCTCGCCGCGGCGAAGGAGGAGGGCCGTGCCGCCCTGATCGCCTACCTCCCGGCCGGGTTCCCGACCGTGGACGGCGGCATCGAGGCGGTCAAGGCGGCGATCGAGGGCGGCGCGGACGTCGTCGAGGTGGGGCTGCCGCACAGCGACCCCGTCCTGGACGGCCCGGTCATCCAGACCGCCGACGACATCGCCCTGCGCGGCGGGGTGCGCATCGCCGACGTGATGCGCACGGTGCGCGAGGCGCACGCGGCCACGGGCGCGCCGATCCTCGTCATGACGTACTGGAACCCGATCGACCGCTACGGCGTGGAGCGGTTCACCGCCGAGCTGGCGGAGGCGGGGGGCGCCGGGTGCATCCTGCCCGACCTGCCGGTCCAGGAGTCCGCGCTGTGGCGCGAGCACGCCGAGAAGCACGGGCTGGCCACGGTCTTCGTGGTCGCGCCCAGCAGCAAGGACGAGCGGCTCGCCGAGATCACCGCGGCCGGCAGCGGCTTCGTCTACGCCGCCTCCCTCATGGGCGTCACCGGCACCCGTGAGTCGGTCAGCTCGCAGGCCGAGGACCTGGTGCGGCGCACCCGCGCCACCACCGACATCCCCGTCTGCGTCGGACTCGGCGTCTCCAACCCGGCGCAGGCCGCGGAGGTCGCCCGGTTCGCCGACGGGGTGATCGTCGGCTCGGCCTTCGTGAAGCGGATGCTGGACGCGCCCGACGACGCCGCGGGCGTCGCGGCGGTCCGCGCCCTCGCCGGTGAGCTGGCCGAGGGGGTGCGCGGGAAGGCGTGACGGCAGCGGCCGGCCGTCCGCGGCGGGCCGCCGGGGTCCCTCGTACGGGTGGACCTGGGACCGGGGAGGCGCTGGGCGCCTCCCCGGTTCGTTCTGCGGGGTGTGAGCGACAAGAACCGTGAGGGAAAGCGCACCGCCCGGGAGCGGATGGCGGCAGAGCGCGAGAAGCAGAAGACGGCGGAGAAGCGGCGCCGCACCCTGATCGTGGGCGCGAGCGTGGTCTGCGTCCTGGGACTCGCGGCGGTGATCGGCGTCGTCGCGGCCAACTCCGGCGGGGACGACGAGAGCAAGGCGTCCGGCCCGGTGGTGGCGCCCTCGGGGGCCCAGGGCAAGGACGGCCTGGCCGTCCCGGTCGGCAAGGAGGACGCCAAGGCCACCCTCACGGTGTGGGAGGACTTCCGCTGCCCCGCCTGCAAGTCCTTCGAGCAGACCTACCGCTCGACGCTGAACGAGCTGACCGAGGCCGGCAAGCTGAAGGTCGAGTACCACCTGGTCACGCTGATCGACGGGGGCCTGGGCGGCAGCGGCTCGCTGAACGCGGCCAACGCCGCCGCGTGCGCCCAGGACGCGGGGAAGTTCACCGCGTACCACGACGTGCTGTTCGAGAACCAGCCGATGGAGAGCGACGACGCCTTCTCCAGCGACGACAAGCTGTTCGACCTGGCAAGCAAGGTCGACGGGCTCGACACACCCGAGTTCCGCACCTGCGTCGAGGAGGGCACGCACGACGGCTGGGTGGTCAAGTCCAACGAGGCCTTCCAGAAGGGCGGCTTCAGCGGCACCCCGACGGTGCTGTTCGAGGGGCAGAACATCTACCAGGACCGTTCCATGACGCCCGAGAAGCTCAGGCAGATGGTCGAGGAGGCCGACAAGTCCTAGGGGCCGTGTCCCCGGGGGGCCTGTTATGGAGCCGTAGCCGGGCTGCCTGCCGTACGGGCGGCCCGGCACGGTAGCGTCGGTCCTGCCATGGAACTTGCCTACATTCCCAGCCCGTCGAGCGGGGTGCTGTACCTCGGCCCCGTTCCGCTGCGCGGCTACGCGTTCTGCATCATCATCGGCGTCTTCGTTGCCGTCTGGCTCGGCAACAAGCGCTGGATCGCCCGGGGCGGGCGGGCCGGCACGGTGGCGGACATCGCTGTCTGGGCCGTGCCGTTCGGCCTGGTCGGCGGCCGGCTCTACCACGTGATCACGGACTACCAGCTGTACTTCAGCGAGGGCCGTGACTGGGTGGACGCCTTCAAGATCTGGGAGGGCGGCCTCGGCATCTGGGGCGCCATCGCCCTCGGCGCGCTCGGCGCGTGGATCGGCTGCCGCCGCCGCGGCATCCCGCTGCCCGCGTACGCAGACGCCATCGCCCCCGGCATCGCGATCGCCCAGGCCATCGGCCGCTGGGGCAACTGGTTCAACCAGGAGCTGTACGGGCGGGCGACCGACCTGCCGTGGGCGGTCGAGATCACCTCCTCCGCCGACGGCCGGATGCCGGGCACCTACCACCCGACCTTCCTCTACGAGTCGTTGTGGTGCATCGGCGTGGCGCTGCTGGTGATCTGGGCCGACCGGTGCTTCACCCTCGGACACGGCCGCGCCTTCGCGCTGTACGTCGCCGGGTACTGCGCGGGCCGCTTCTGGATCGAGTACATGCGGGTGGACGAGGCCCACCACATCCTCGGCCTGCGGCTGAACAACTGGACGGCCGTCCTGGTCTTCCTGCTGGCGGTGCTCTACATCGTGCTGTCCGCCCGGAAGCGTCCGGGCCGGGAGGCCGTGGTCGAGCCGGGCGCCGGCGACGGCGAGGGCCCGGCGGCCGACGCGGGGCAGACCGACGGCGACGCGGCCGGGAAGGACGCCTCCGCCGAGGACGCGACGACGGAGGACGCCACGGACACCGACGCCACGGACACCGACGACGCCGGAAAGCCCGGCAAGTCCGAGAAGCCCGACGAGTCCGAAGGGCCCGCGGAGCCGGAGGAGTCCAAGGACGGAGCCGGGTCGGCCAAGAAGGCCTGACCGCCCGCCGTACACACGCCGAGGGCGCCCGGGGACACCCCGGGCGCCCTCGGCGCGTCCGGCCCCGTCACCGCTTGTGCGCCAGCGCCAGCGTCCGGTGCGCCGCCGTCACCACCGCCGCGTCCACGAACGTGCCGTCCGGCAGCGCCTGCGCTCCCTGCGTCGCGGCCGCCGCCTTGAGGACCGTCTCCGCCTGCTCGATCTCCCGCTCCGTGGGCAGATAGGCCCGCTCGATGACCGGGAGCTGGCGCGGATGGATCGCCGCCCTGCCCAGGAAGCCCAGCGCGCGCCCGCGCACGCAGGACGCCTCCAGACCCTCCAGGTCGCGGATGTCCGGGTGCACCGACTGGGCGGGCGGGGCCAGCCCCGCCGCGCGCGCCGCGACCACCACCCGCGCCCGGCACCAGTCAAGGCCGGCGTCCTCGCGCACCCCCAGGTCGGCCCGCAGGTCCGCCTCACCGAGCGCGATCCCGCGCAGCGCCGGGTGCGCGGTCGCCACGGCGTGGGCCTGCTCGACGCCCAGCGCGGTCTCCAGCAGCGCGTACAGGGGCGGGGGGCCGCCGCGCGCGGACACGGCCCGGCGGGCTACCCGCACCACGTCGGCCGGGGAGGACACCTTCGGCAGCCGTAGCCCGGACAGGCCCGGCGCGGGGGCCAGGGCCGCCACGTCGGCCGGTCCCCAGGGCCCGGTGAGGGCGTTGACGCGGACGTGCACCGGGACCGGCTGCGGGTCGCGCAGCAGCTCGGCGCTGGCCGCGCGGGCGTACGCCTTGCGGTCCGGTGCGACCGCGTCCTCCAGGTCGACCACCACCACGTCCGCACCGGCCGTGAGGGCCTTCGCCACCACGTCGGGGCGGTCGCCGGGGGCGTACAGCCAGGTCAGCGGGACGCTTCTCATACGGCGCCCTCCGCCCGCAGCTCCGCCAGATCGGCCGGGGTGAGGCCCAGCCCGGTCAGCACCTCCTCGGTGTCCGCGCCGTGCGGGCGGCCCGCCCAGCGGATGGCCCCCGGGGTGGCGGAGAGCCGGAACAGCACGTTCTGCATGCGCAGCGGGCCCAGTTCCGGGTCGTCGACCGTGGTGACGGTGGAGAGGGCCTGGTACTGCGGGTCCGCCATGACGTCCCGGACGTCCTGCACCGGGGCGACGGCCGCCTCCGCCTTCTCGAACGCGGCCAGCACGTCGGCGCGGCTGTGCCGGGCGATCCAGCCGCCGACCGCCTCGTCCAGCACGTCCGCGTGCCGGGCCCGGCCCTCGCCGGTGGCGAACCAGGGCGCGTCGATCAGGTCGGGGCGGCCCACCAGGACCATCACCCGCTCGGCGACCGACTGGGCCGAGGTGGAGACGGCGACCCAGGTGCCGTCGGCGGTGAGGTAGGTGCCGCGCGGGGCGTTGTTCTGCGACCGGTTGCCGGTGCGCGGCTGGACGTACCCGAGCTGGTCGTACCAGGTGGGGTGGGGGCCGAGGGCGGCGAGGATCGGTTCGATCAGCGCCGTGTCCACGACCTGCCCCTGGCCCGTGCGGTCGCGGGCCGCGAGGGCCGTCATGATCGCGTACGCCGTCGTGAGGCCCGCGACGGAGTCGGCGAGGCCGAACGGCGGCAGGGTCGGCGCCGCGTCCGGTTCGCCGGTGAGCGCGGCGAAGCCGCTCATCGCCTCGGCGAGGGTGCCGAAGCCCGGCCGGTGCGCGTACGGGCCGAACTGGCCGAAGCCCGTGACCCGCGCCAGCACCAGCCGGGGGTTGGCCGCCGACAGCTCGGGCCAGCCCAGGTCCCACTTCTCCAGGGTGCCGGGCCGGAAGTTCTCCACGACCACGTCGGCGGTGCGTACCAGGCGCAGCAGGGTGTCCCGGCCGCCCGGGGTGGACAGGTCGAGAGTGATGGTGCGCTTGTTGCGGCCGAGCACCTTCCACCACAGGCCGACGCCGTCCTTGGAGGGTCCGTGGCCGCGCGAGGGGTCGGGCTTCCTGGGGTGTTCGACCTTGACGACATCGGCGCCGAAGTCGCCGAGCAGGGTGGCCGCGAGGGGACCGGCGAAGAGGGTGGCGAGGTCCAGGACGCGCAGGCCGTCCAGCGGGGGAGCGGCGGGTGGCGCGGCGGGGGCCGGTTCGGGGGGAGTCATGGGCGGGACGCCTCCAGATGGGTGAGACGGGCCAGGGTGTCGAAGCCGGTGCCGTCGAAGTCGCCGACGGAGGTGGCCAGGCGGTTCTTCAGCGGGGTCGTCCAGCGTTCGGGGAGCGCGTGGGGCGAGCCGGCGAGCAGCCCGGCGACGCTGCCGGCGGTGGCGCCGACCGAGTCGGTGTCCCAGCCGCCGGACACCGCGCGGCAGATCGAGGCGGTGAAGTCCCCGTCGGCGTGGGTGAGGGCGGCGGCCAGCAGGGCGGTGTTGGGGACGGCGTGCACCCAGTGGTGGGTGGCCCCGTGCCTCTCGTGCAGCAGGTCGACGACGGTGTCGAAGTCGCGGTGCTCGCGGGCCAGTCCCACGGCGTCGCGCACGGCCCGGGCGAGCCGTGAGCGGGGCGGGACGACGGTGAGTCCGGTGCGCAGACAGGCGTGCACGTCCCGCTCGCCGCCCGCCGCGGCCGCGATGACGGCGGCGGTGAACATGGCCGCGTAGACGCCGTTGGCGGTGTGGGTGAGGGTGGCGTCCCGGTACGCCTGCTCGGCCGCGGCGCCCGGGTCCTCGGGGTTGGTCCAGCCGTGCGCGTCGGCTCGGATCAGGGCGCCGATCCACTCGCGGAACGGGTTGCGGTGGCGGGCGGTCAGCGGCGGTTCGAGCCCGCAGAGCAGATTGCGGTAGGCGATCCGCTCGGCGGTGAAGGTGCGGCCCGCGGGCAGCTCGTCGAGCCAGACGCGGGCCACGTCCGCGGTGGTGAAGCGGCGGCCGTGGCGGCGCAGCACCAGCAGGGCGAGCAGGGGGTAGTTGAGGTCGTCGTCCTCGGGCATGCCGTCGATGTTCTCGGCGAGGGAGGTGGCGGCGGAGCGCCGGTTCCAGGGGTGCTCGGCCAGCAGCCCGTCGGGGACGCCCCGGGCGGTGAACCAGCCGCTCAGCGGCCAGTTGCCGGCGGCGCGGGCCAGGGCGCGGATGGCGGCGAGAGGCAGCTTCTCCACCGGCTTGCCCAGCAGGCAGCCGGACGCCCGGCCGAGCCAGGCCGCCTCGAGCCGTGCCTCGAACACGGGCCCGTCCCAGGCGGCCGGGGCGCCGGGCGAGAGGGGCCACTCGGGGCACAGTGCCTGGATCCCGGCAAGGTCGGAGGGCTCGTCGTCGGCGAAGGCGCTGGGCAGCTCGGCCAGCTCGTCCAGCAGGTCGCAGGCCAGCCGCCGGAGGTAGCGGGAGACCGGGCGGGGGGAGGCGCCGGCGGTGAGCGGGGCCGGGGGACCGCCCGCCGCGTGCCAGCGGGCGGCGACCGCCCGTGCCTCCCGGCCGTCCAGCGCGGCCTGGCGCAGTTCGTGGCCGACGAGGTCCTCGGGCTGGACCCAGGTCAGTCGGAGCATCCGGCGCCTCCGAGCCGCGTGAACGCCCGTTCGTGGGCGCGGCGGCGCTCCACGTCCCGGGCGAAGACCTCGCGGGCCACCGCGGTGAGCGTGGCGGCCGGCTCCCACAGGTCGAGACGGCTGGCCTCCGCGACCGTCTTGGCCCACTCCTCGGGCACCGGGGAGCCGAGCGCGCCGGTCACCGCCCCGGCCATCGTGGCGATGGAGTCGCAGTCACGGCCGTAGTTCACCGCGCCCAGCACGGCATGCCGGAAGTCGCCGCGGGCCGCCACCACCATGCCGAGCGCGACCGGCAGTTCCTCGATCGCGTGCAGCCGGGAGGGACGCCGGGCGCCCAGCGAGGGGGAGCGGTAGTCGGGCCCGACGGTGTCGTACGGGGCGACCGCCTCGCGCAGCGGGCGCAGCGCCGACTCGGCGTCGGGGTGCCGCGACGCCTCCTCGCAGACCTTCTCGACCGCCTCCCGGGTGCCGTCCTTGGCCAGGGACAGACACACGGCGACCACCGAGTCCGGGGTCGCGCCCGGTGCGCAGGCCGCCGCCACGGCCGCCGCGAACACCCCGGCCGCCTCCCTGCCGTACGACGACTGGTGGGCGCCCGCCACGTCCAGGGCCTCGGCGTACGCGGCGGCCGGGTGGGCGGCGTTGACCAGGCCGACGGGGGCCATGTACATCGCGGCGCCGCAGTTGACGATGTTGCCCACGCCCGCCTCGCGCGGGTCGACGTGCCCGTAGTGCAGCCGGGCCGCCAGCCACTTCTCGGCGAGGAAGATCCGGTGCAGCGGGATCGTCTCCGCCTCGAGCTCCGGGATCCAGCGCGGGTTCGTCATCAGGTCCGGGACCAGGTGATCGGCGATCGCGTAGGCGTCCAGGTGGTCGCGGACCCGCGCGTACACCCGGACCAGCGCGTGGGTCATCAGGGTGTCGTCGGTGACGTGCCCGTCACCCTTGTGGTACGGCGCGACGGGCCGGGCGGTGCGCCAGTCGTCGCCGTGCCACGGGCCGACGATGCCGTGGACACGGCCGCCGTGGCGCTCGGCGATCTGCTCGGGGGAGTACCCCTCGACCGGGCCGCCGAGGGCGTCGCCGACGGCCGCCCCCACCAGCGCCCCGGTGATCCGCTCGTCCAGGGACGGGGTGTTTCCAGCGATTTCAGTGTTTTCGGTTCCTTCGAGGTTTTCGCGTGCCATGCCGGGATCATCCTCCGGGGGCGGTCGGTTGGGCGGCTTCCAGCAGCCCGGCGAGTTCCACCAGGTCCGTCCCGGTGAGCCGGGGGAGCACGCAGCCGGACAGGGTGCGGCAGCTCTCCCGCCAGGACAGGGGGATCGCGGCGCTCCCGCCCAGCGCGCCGGTGAGGGCCCCGGCCAGCGCCGGCGCGGAGTCCGCGACCCGGGAGAGGCAGGCCGCCGCCGGGACCGCCTCCGCGATCCGGCCGCGGGCGGCGGTGGTCAGGGCGAGGGCGACGGGGACGGTCTCGGCGGCGGCGACGCCGTAGCTGTAGACGTGGTCGACGATCTGGTGTTCCAGCGGCGGCACCAGGGCGAAGGCGCTGTCGGCGTCCGCCGCCAGCGCCAGGGCGTGCCGGGCGTTGCGGCCGATCTCGGTGTCCTCGGGCAGTTCGGCGCAGGCGGCGGCCGCGCAGGCGTCCGGGCCGGCCCCGGCGAGGGCGAGGGACACGGCGGCGGCCATGGCGCGGGCGCCGTGCACGCCGTCACCGTCCTGGGTGTAGCGGGCGTCGAACTCGGCGAGGTCGGCGGCGGCCCGGGGGTCGCCCGGGTGCGCCACGGCCAGCACGCAGGCCCGGACGCAGGCGGCGTCGTCGAAGTAGTGCGGGTTGTCGTGGCCGGAGGCGGGCGGGCGCAGCCCGGTGGCGAGGTTGCCGAGTCCGGCGCGCACGGAGATGCGGGCGCGCAGCGGCAGCACGGCGGACTCGGTCTCGGGGGCCCGCTCGGTGGCGGCGGCGACCTCGGCCGCGACCGCGTTCCAGGTGAGGTCGATGGCGGCGCGGGTGCGGCGCTCCCGGCTGAGGTCGCCGAGCACCATGTCGTCGCCCGCGCGCAGCACCGCCTCGGCGGCGAACGCGGCCCACTCGGCGTCGTCGGAGGGGCCGAGGCGGAGCGGCTCGGGGGGCTGGTTGAGGGCGATGGGGACGGGGAGCGTGGTGGTGGCGTTCTGCTCGGCGAAGGTGTCCAGCTCGCGGGTGAGGCGCCGGGTCCACTCGGGCATGCGGGCGGCGCGGTGCCGGGCGGCGGGCCAGCCGGCGGCGTCCCCGGCGGCGAGTCCGAGGAGCAGGCCCTCGACGGCCGCGCGGGACGGACGGGGTGCGGGCGCGGCGGGCGTGCGCGGCGCCGGGGCCGCGTCGTCCCGCGCGGTGGTGCGGGGGAGGGTGTCGTCGGTGGTCGGTGCGGGGGTGGTCGAGGTCATGTGGGGCTCTCCGGGGTCAGCAGGTCCGCGATGTCGAGGACGTGGTGGCCCGCCATGGCGGGCAGACAGGTGCCGCGGGCCGGGGTGATGGCCGCGGCCCAGCGCTCGGGGACGGCGGCCTCGCCCTGGGTCGCCCCGGCCAGCGCACCCGCCACGGCTGCCGTGGTGTCGGCGTCGCGGCCCATGTTCACGGCGGTCAGCACCGCCTGTTCGAAGTCGCCGTCGGCCGCCGCGTAGGCGCCGAAGGCCAGGGCCACCGCCTCCGGGGCGAGGTCGGTCCAGGGGTAGCCGCCGATCACCACCGCGGCGCGGACCGCCCGCTCGCCGCGGTGGGCGGCGGTCACCGCGCGGCGCAGCGAGCGGGCGGTCCAGGAGTCCTCCGGCACCACCGCCAGCGCCGACGCCACGACCGTGACCACCGGCGCACCGGCCATGGCCGCCGCGACGCCCGCCGCGACCGCCCGTCCGCCGTAGATGCCCTCCCCGTCGTGGCTGACCGAGCCGTCGATCGCCGCGAGCCGGGCGGCCTCGTCGGGACGCCCGGCCGCGTGCACGCCGTACGGCGCGGCCCGCATCGCCAGCCCGTCGCTCCAGGCGTGCCGGTGCTGGGCGGAGATGGGCGCGGCCAGGCCGCGGCGCAGATTCTCCAGCGTGCCCCGCTCGCTGAAGCCGGCGCCGCGGAAGGGGCCCTCGGCGCGGTCGGCGATCCACTCGTGCCAGGCCGCCTCGACGTGCGCGGGGGTGAGCGCGGAGCCGTGCCGGGCGGCCAGCAGACCCGAGAAGATCGCGTACTCGGTGTCGTCCGTGCCGGCCGGGGGGTCGCTCACGTAGCCCGTGATGCGGCCCCACTTCGCGTGGATCTCGGAGGGCTTCATGTTCTCGGCGGGGGCGCCCAGAGCGTCGCCGACGGCCAGGCCGAGCAGCGCGCCGCGGGCCCGTTCGCGGAGCCCGAGGGCGTCCCCGGGCGCGGGCGCCGAGGGGATGCGGGCGGTCGATGCCATACGCGGCTCTCCTCTCAGGCGCGCCCCGCGGGGCGCCGGCCCTTTGCGGAACTGTCCCCGGTGCCGTGTCCGCCGCAGCCTTGGGCGCGGGAGCGTCACCCGGACGAGATGCGCGGGGCGTCCGAGCGGACCGGGGCGGGAGGCGAAAGCGCTGGTTAGCGCAGCCTTTCCTTGCTGGCAGGGGGTTTCGACGAGGCGTAGACTGGGTGATGTCAAAAATTGGAATGAGTCCAAAACGCGTCCGCGCGGGTGTCCGGAAGCGAGGGCGCCCGGCAGAGTCCAGGGGGACCGGCATGGCCATCATCGAGACCGAGGCGACGCTCCACGAGGCGCACCGCGACAACCACACCCACCGCGACGTCAACGGAGGATGGCTGCGCCCCGCGGTGTTCGGCGCCATGGACGGGCTGGTCTCCAACCTCGCCCTGATGACCGGCGTCGCCGGTGGTGCCGTCAGTCATCAGACGATCGTCCTCAGCGGCCTGGCCGGTCTGGCCGCCGGCGCCTTCTCCATGGCGGCCGGCGAGTACACCTCCGTCGCCTCCCAGCGCGAGCTGGTCGAGGCCGAGCTGGACGTCGAGCGCAGGGAGCTGCGCAAGCACCCCAAGGACGAGGAGGCCGAGCTGGCCGCGCTCTACGAGTCGCGCGGCGTCGAGCCCGGCCTGGCCCGCGAGGTCGCCCGGCAGCTCTCCCGCGACCCCGAGCAGGCGCTGGAGATACACGCCCGCGAGGAACTGGGCATCGACCCCGGCGACCTGCCCTCGCCGGCCGTCGCCGCGGTCTCCAGCTTCGGGTCCTTCGCGCTGGGCGCGCTGCTGCCGGTCCTGCCGTACCTGCTCGGCGCGAGCAGTCTGTGGCCGGCCGTGCTGGTGGCGCTGCTCGGGCTCTTCCTGTGCGGGGCCGTGGTGGCGAAGGTCACGGCGCGCTCCTGGTGGTACAGCGGTCTGCGGCAGCTCGCCCTCGGTGGTGCGGCGGCCGGTGTGACGTACGCCCTGGGGTCGCTTTTCGGTACCGCCGTAGGATGACCTCTTGCGCCTATGCGGAGCATCGCATAAACAATCATTACTCGCTGGTTTCGACAGTGTGACCAGTGGGCATGAGCCGTACGCGCTGCAGGCAACGAGGCCGACGGCGTGCCCAGCGGAAGAGGCGAAGAGGTCCCTTCCCGCCACCGGGCCGACGGACACCGATCTGTCCGTACCGGCTCCCCACAGCTTCCGTCGACGGGCGCGGAACCCCGCCGCGACCCGGACGATGTCCGCATGCTGGAACGGGTTGTCCCGGTTCCCGAGAGTCGTTCCATCATGTAACCTGCACGAAATTTAGCCACGCAGAGGGCCAACGTCGTCCCTCGGCACTTGCACGAATGCCAATTGACGACGACGGGAGAGCCGATGCGTACGCCGCGCCAGCCGTCCCAGCATTCCTCGAACGACCGCGCGAGCTGGTCGTTCATGGATGCTCGCCCTGCCGCGCAGGGTATGTACGACCCCCGCAACGAGCACGACGCCTGCGGCGTCGGCTTCGTCGCCACCCTCACCGGCGAGGCGTCCCACACGCTGGTCGAGCAGGCCCTCACCGTCCTGCGCAACCTCGAGCACCGCGGCGCCACCGGCTCCGAGCCGGACTCCGGCGACGGCGCGGGCATCCTCTCCCAGATCCCGGACGCCTTCTTCCGCGAGGTGGCCGGATTCGAGCTGCCCGCGGCGGGCGGCTACGCCGTCGGCATCGCCTTCCTCCCCGAGGAGGGCACCGACGAGGCCGTCGCCCGTATCGAGGAGATCGCCGCCGCCGAGGAGCTCACCGTTCTCGGCTGGCGCGAGGTGCCGGTCGCGCCCCAGCTGCTCGGCGCCACCGCCCGCTCGACCATGCCGGTCTTCCGTCAGCTCTTCGTCACCGACGGGAACAGCACGGGCATCGAGCTGGACCGCAAGGCGTTCGTGCTGCGCAAGCGCGCCGAGCGCGAGGTGGGCGTCTACTTCCCGTCGCTGTCCGCGCGGACCATCGTCTACAAGGGCATGCTGACCACCGGCCAGCTCGAGCCCTTCTTCCCGGACCTGTCCGACCGCCGCTTCGGCTCCGCGATCGCGCTGGTCCACTCCCGGTTCTCCACGAACACCTTCCCGTCGTGGCCGCTCGCGCACCCGTACCGCTTCGTCGCGCACAACGGTGAGATCAACACCGTCAAGGGCAACCGCAACTGGATGCGCGCCCGCGAGTCGCAGCTGATGTCCGACCTGTTCGGCACGGGGAAGGACCTCGAGCGGATCTTCCCGGTCTGCACGCCCGACGCCTCCGACTCCGCGTCCTTCGACGAGGTGCTGGAGCTGCTGCACCTCGGCGGCCGTTCGCTGCCCCACTCGGTGCTGATGATGATCCCGGAGGCGTGGGAGAACCACGACTCCATGGACCCGGCCCGCCGCGCCTTCTACCAGTACCACTCCACGATGATGGAGCCCTGGGACGGTCCGGCCTGCGTCACCTTCACCGACGGCACCCAGGTCGGCGCCGTGCTCGACCGCAACGGCCTGCGCCCCGGCCGCTACTGGGTCACCGACGACGGCCTGGTCGTCCTCGGCTCCGAGGTCGGCGTCCTCGACATCGACCCGGCGAAGGTCGTCCGCAAGGGCCGTCTGCAGCCCGGCCGCATGTTCCTCGTGGACACCGCCGAGCACCGCATCATCGAGGACGACGAGATCAAGTCGCAGCTCGCCGCCGAGCACCCCTACGCGGAGTGGCTCGAGGCCGGCGAGATCGAGCTGTCCGACCTGCCCGAGCGTGAGCACATCGTGCACACGCACGCCTCGGTCACCCGCCGCCAGCAGACCTTCGGCTACACCGAGGAGGAGCTGCGCGTCCTCCTCGCGCCGATGGCCAAGTCCGGCGCCGAGCCCATCGGCTCCATGGGCACCGACTCGCCGATCGCCGCGCTCAGCGAGCGCCCGCGGCTGCTGTTCGACTACTTCACCCAGCTGTTCGCGCAGGTCACCAATCCGCCGCTGGACGCGATCCGCGAGGAGCTGGTCACCTCCCTGCGCTCCTCGCTCGGCCCCCAGGGCAACCTGCTGGAGCCGACGGCCGCCGCGTGTCGCAGCGTCACGCTGCCCTTCCCGGTGATCGACAACGACGAGCTGGCCAAGCTCATCCACATCAACGCCGACGGCGACATGCCCGGCTTCAAGGCCGCGACCCTGTCCGGCCTGTACCGGGTGGCCGGCGGCGGCGAGGCCCTCGCCGCCCGCATCGAGGACATCTGCGCCGAGGCCGACGCCGCCATCGAGAACGGCGCCCGGCTGATCGTCCTGTCCGACCGGCACTCCGACGCCGAGCACGCGCCGATCCCGTCGCTGCTGCTCACCGCCGCCGTCCACCACCACCTCATCCGCACCAAGCAGCGCACCCAGGTGGGTCTGCTGGTCGAGGCCGGCGACGTCCGCGAGGTCCACCACGTCGCCCTGCTCATCGGCTACGGCGCCGCCGCGGTCAACCCGTACCTGGCCATGGAGTCCGTCGAGGACCTGGTCCGCGCGGGCACCTTCCTGCCGGGCGTCGAGCCCGAGAAGGCCATCCGCAACCTGATCCACGCCCTCGGCAAGGGCGTGCTGAAGGTGATGTCCAAGATGGGCATCTCCACCGTCGCCTCCTACCGCGGCGCGCAGGTCTTCGAGGCCGTCGGCCTGGAGGAGTCCTTCGTCGAGAAGTACTTCAACGGCACCACCAGCAAGATCGGCGGCGTCGGCATCGACGTGATCGCCAAGGAGGTCGCCGCCCGCCACGCCAAGGCGTACCCCGCCTCCGGCATCGCCCCGGCGCACCGCGCGCTGGACATCGGCGGCGAGTACCAGTGGCGCCGCGAGGGCGAGCCGCACCTGTTCGACCCGGAGACGGTCTTCCGCCTGCAGCACTCCACGCGCTCGGGCCGCTACGACATCTTCAAGAAGTACACGGAGCGCGTGAACGAGCAGTCCGAGCGGCTGATGACGCTGCGCGGTCTGTTCGGCTTCAAGTCGGACCGGAAGCCCGTCCCGGTCGAGGAGGTCGAGCCGGTCTCCGAGATCGTCAAGCGGTTCTCCACCGGCGCCATGTCGTACGGCTCCATCTCCCAGGAGGCGCACGAGACCCTCGCCATCGCCATGAACCAGCTGGGCGGCAAGTCCAACACCGGTGAGGGCGGCGAGGACCCGGAGCGCCTGTACGACCCGGCCCGCCGGTCGTCCATCAAGCAGGTCGCCTCCGGCCGCTTCGGCGTGACGTCCGAGTACCTGGTCAACTCCGACGACATCCAGATCAAGATGGCGCAGGGCGCCAAGCCCGGCGAGGGCGGCCAGCTTCCCGGCCACAAGGTTTATCCGTGGGTCGCCAAGACGCGTCACTCGACGCCGGGCGTGGGGCTCATCTCCCCGCCGCCGCACCACGACATCTACTCCATCGAGGACCTCGCCCAGCTGATCCACGACCTGAAGAACGCCAACCCCCAGGCGCGCATTCACGTCAAGCTGGTCTCCGAGGTCGGCGTCGGCACCGTCGCCGCGGGCGTCTCCAAGGCCCACGCGGACGTCGTGCTGATCTCCGGCCACGACGGCGGCACCGGCGCCTCCCCGCTGACGTCGCTGAAGCACGCCGGCGGTCCCTGGGAGCTCGGCCTCGCCGAGACCCAGCAGACGCTGCTGCTCAACGGCCTGCGCGACCGCATCGTCGTCCAGACCGACGGCCAGCTGAAGACCGGCCGTGACGTGGTGATCGCCGCGCTGCTCGGCGCCGAGGAGTTCGGCTTCGCCACCGCGCCGCTCGTCGTCTCCGGCTGCGTCATGATGCGCGTCTGCCACCTGGACACCTGCCCGGTCGGCATCGCGACCCAGAACCCGGTGCTGCGCGACCGGTTCTCCGGCAAGGCCGAGTACGTCGTGAACTTCTTCCGGTTCATCGCCGAGGAGGTCCGCGAGCTCCTCGCCGAGCTGGGCTTCCGCTCCATCGACGAGGCCGTCGGCCACGCCGAGGTGCTGGACGTGACCCGCGCGGTCAACCACTGGAAGGCGCAGGGCCTGGAGCTCGAGCCGCTGTTCCACGTGCCCGAGCTGCCCGAGGGCGCCGCCCGCCACCAGGTGGTCGGCCAGGACCACGGCCTGGAGAAGGCGCTCGACAACGAGCTGATCAAGCTCGCCGCCGACGCGCTCTCCGCCTCCGGGGCCGAGGACGCCCAGCCGGTGCGCGCCCAGGTCGCCATCCGCAACATCAACCGCACGGTCGGCACCATGCTCGGCCACGAGGTGACGAAGAAGTTCGGCGGCGCGGGCCTGCCCGACGACACCATCGACATCACCTTCACCGGCTCCGCCGGCCAGTCGTTCGGCGCCTTCATCCCGCGCGGTGTCACGCTGCGGCTGGAGGGCGACGCCAACGACTACGTCGGCAAGGGCCTGTCCGGCGGCCGGATCGTCGTCCGCCCGGACCGCGGCGCCGACCATCTCGCCGAGTACAGCGTCATCGCGGGCAACACGCTCGCCTACGGCGCCACCGGCGGCGAGATGTTCCTGCGCGGCAAGGTCGGCGAGCGGTTCTGCGTCCGCAACTCCGGCGCGCTGGTCGTCTCCGAGGGCGTGGGCGACCACGGCTGCGAGTACATGACGGGCGGTCACGCGGTCGTCCTGGGCGAGACCGGACGCAACTTCGCGGCCGGCATGTCCGGCGGCGTCGCGTACGTCATCGACCTGGACCGGGACAACGTCAACGCCGGCAACCTCGCCTCCGTCGAGGCGCTGGACGACGCCGACAGGCAGTGGCTGCACGACGTGGTCCGCCGGCACCAGGAGGAGACGGGTTCCACCGTCGCCGAGAAGCTGCTCGCCGACTGGGACACCGCCGTGGAGCGCTTCAGCAAGATCATCCCCAGTACGTACAAGGCAGTGCTCGCCGCCAAGGACGCCGCCGAGCGAGCCGGTCTCTCCGAGACCGAGATCACCGAGAAGATGATGGAGGCGGCGATCAATGGCTGACCCGAAGGGCTTTCTGAACCACGGCCGCGAGGTCGCCGCCTCCCGGCCGGTCGAGGAGCGCAAGAAGGACTGGAACGAGGTCTACGTCCCCGGCTCCCTGCTGCCCATCATCAGCAAGCAGGCCAGCCGGTGCATGGACTGCGGCATCCCGTTCTGCCACAACGGCTGTCCGCTCGGGAACCTCATCCCCGAGTGGAACGACTACGCCTACCGCGAGGACTGGGGCGCGGCCAGCGACCGGCTGCACGCCACGAACAACTTCCCCGAGTTCACCGGGCGGCTGTGCCCCGCCCCGTGCGAGTCGGCGTGCGTGCTCGGCATCAACCAGCCGCCGGTCACCATCAAGAACGTCGAGGTCTCGATCATCGACAAGGCGTGGGAGTCCGGCGACGTCGCGCCGCAGATCCCCGAGCGCCTGTCCGGCAAGACCGTCGCGGTGGTCGGCTCGGGACCCGCGGGTCTGGCCGCCGCCCAGCAGCTGACCCGGGCCGGTCACACCGTCGCCGTCTACGAGCGCGCGGACCGCATCGGAGGCCTCCTCCGGTACGGCATCCCCGAGTTCAAGATGGAGAAGCGGCACATCAACCGCCGGATCGAGCAGATGCGCGCGGAGGGCACCAAGTTCCGCACCGGCATCGAGATCGGCCGCGACATGCCCGCCACCGCGCTGCGCAAGCGGTACGACGCCGTTGTCCTCGCCGTCGGCGCCACCACCGCGCGCGACCTGCCGGTGCCCGGCCGCGAGCTCAAGGGCATTTACCAGGCCATGGAGTACCTGCCGCTGGCGAACAAGGTGCAGGAGGGCGACTTCGTCTCCCCGCCCATCACCGCCGAGGGCAAGCACGTCGTCGTGATCGGCGGCGGCGACACCGGCGCCGACTGCGTGGGCACCGCCCACCGCCAGGGCGCCGCGTCCGTCACCCAGCTGGAGATCATGCCCCGCCCGAACGAGGAGCGGGACCCGGTCTCCCAGCCCTGGCCGACCTTCCCCATGCTGTACAAGGTCACCAGCGCGCACGAGGAGGGCGGTGAGCGGATCTACTCCGTCTCCACCACCCACTTCGAGGGCGACGAGGACGGCAACGTCCAGTGGCTGCACATGACCGAGGTGGAGTTCGTCGACGGCAAGCTGACGCAGAAGCCGGGCACCGAGCGCAAGATCCCCGCGCAGCTGGTCACCCTCGCCATGGGCTTCACCGGCACCGACCGGGTCAACGGCCTGGTCGAGCAGTTCGGCCTGGAGCTGGACGCGCGCGGCAACATCGCCCGCGACGCCGACTTCCAGACCAACGTGCCCGGCGTGTTCGTGGCCGGTGACGCCGGCCGCGGCCAGTCGCTCATCGTGTGGGCGATCGCCGAGGGCCGCTCGGCCGCCCGCGGCTGCGACCGGTACCTGACCGGGGCGAGCGCCCTGCCCGCCCCGATCCGCCCGACGGACCGCGCCCTGGCGGTCTGACACCCCCGAGAACGTCCCGCACAAAGGCGTGCGGAACACCGCGGCGCCTGCCCGCCAGTCCCCGACCGGACCGACTGGGCAGGCGCCGCGACATGTTCAGGACGAGGTGTAGGAGTCCCCGTACATCTCCCAGGTGAGCGGGGTGTCCAGCGCGAAATTCCCGGCCTGGAGGAACCGGCGCTGCGCGGTGTCGACGCGGGAGGTGTCGCGGTCCGGGTAGCGGGTGAGCATGGTGGCGCGGCGGACGTCGAGGAAGGCGTCCAGGTACGCCTTCTCCGAGCCGCCCGCGGCGGGCGTCTTCGCCTTCCTCAGGACGCGCTCGCGCAGGGCGTAGAAGCCGCTCTCGTCGGTGCCGGTGCCGTGGAAGACCATCGCGTCGTAGTACACGAACTGGCCGAGGGTGCCCAGGCCGTCCAGCTTGGCGAGGCGGACCGCGGGTTCGAAGTAGACGCGGTCGCGCTCCTCCTCCTGGGCGGCGCGGAACTCCGGCAGCTCCGACTCCGCCTTCCACGCGTCGGTGAAGCCCGGGTCGAGTCCTTCGTGCGAGTCGGTGCCGTCGACCTTCCGCAGGGCGGGCAGATAGCGCGCGAGGCCGTTGCCGGGGTGGCTCCCGGTGTAGTGCTCGACCAGGGTGAGCAGGTCGTGGGTGCCGGTGCAGAAGCCGATGATGCCCGCGGTGTAGCCGCAGTCGTCGTCGCGGTCCTCGATCATCCCGTAGGTGGAGCGCCAGTCGGTGGTGGAGTGCTCGGCGCTCGACACCAGCCGGTGGGCCAGCTCCTCCTTGTCGGGCGCGGCGAGGCCGGGCGGCAGGGAGGCGATGATCTCGTCGTCCTTGTCCCGCTGCTGCTCGTGATCCTGTTCGGCCCGGTCCTTGGCGTCGTCGCGGGAGGACTGCGTCCCGGCCGGCGCCGGGGCGGCGGGGGCGTCGGCGGCTCCCGACGGCAGGACGAAGTACACCGCCGTGGCGACCACGGGTACGACGGCGAGGAAGAGCACTCCGGCACGTTTCACTGGGGGATCCCTCCACCTGTCAGGTCCGACACCTTGGCCGCCGCCAGGACGGCGAGCAGCACCACGAGCCCCGCGCACGCGCCGGCCTGCACCAGCACCCGGCGTCCGTCGCGCGGCGCCCAGGCGAACGCGAGCGCCACCAGACCGCCGGTCAGCAGTCCGCCCAGATGGCCCTGCCACGAGGTGAAGAGCGCGGACACCACCAGCCACAGCAGCAGCCCGGTCATGAAGCGGTTCACCCCGCGCATGTCGGCGCCCACCCGCCGGGACACGACGTAATAGGCGGCCCCGACCCCGAACAGCGCTCCGGAGGCGCCGACCGTGGGGTCCGAGGGCGCGAGCAGCAGCACCAGCACCGAACCGCCCAGCGCCGACAGCAGATACAGGGCGAGGTAGTGGACCCGGCCGAGCATCGGCTCGACCACCCGGCCCAGGTTCCACAGCACCGCCATGTTCATCAGCACGTGGACGACGCCGAACGTCCCCTCCGTGGGCGGCAGGTGCAGGAACGCGCCGGTCAGCAGCCGGTACCACTCGCCGCCCGCGACCCCCTCCGCGGTGAAGTCCGCCGGGTACGGCTGCGTCCACACGTAGTGGCCGCCGTCCGGGCCGAGCAGCCCGGCGCCCACCATCGCGAACCGGTCCACGACCTCCGGCCGGACCACCTCCGCCAGGTACGCCAGCACGTTGAGGGCGATCAGCGCGTACGTCACCACGGGGACGACGGAGACCCGGCCGCCCACCAGGGTGCGCGCCTGCCGCACCGAGCGGGCGCCCTCCCGCACGCAGTCGGGGCACTGGTGGCCCACCGCGGCCTCGCGCATGCAGTCGGGGCAGATGTACCGCTCGCAGCGGACGCAGCGCACATGGCACTCCACCCGCGGATGGCGGTAGCAGGTGGTGACGGCGGACTCGGGCTCCACAGGCCGGCTCCTCGGCGGGTCGGGACGAAAACGGCCGGCGGGGGACGGCGGCGCACGGAACGACAGCGGCGAACAAA
Source organism: Streptomyces werraensis (assembly GCA_014656175.1). Taxonomy (GTDB): domain Bacteria; phylum Actinomycetota; class Actinomycetes; order Streptomycetales; family Streptomycetaceae; genus Streptomyces; species Streptomyces werraensis. Next base: position 91,469 of record BNBX01000001.1, on the reverse strand, counting down.
ATAGCGAACACCCGAGAAGCGAGCGAATGCCGGGGTGACGTGCCGCCCTTGTGGAGGCCGTCGAGGAGGTGACGCGGGAGCCGGACCTCAGGTGTCGCACTCCAGCACGGACCGGCACAGACCGCACCGCGCCCGCACCCGCCCGGCCACCGGCACCCGGATCCGCTGGTGGCAGGTGGGACAGGGGAACGACACCCGCAGCGGGCCGTGCCCGTCCGCCGAGAACCGGTACACCGTCTCCCGCCCCGCCTCCGGTGCCTCCGCGTGCCCCTGCGCGTGCCGCCGGTCCCGCGCGTACCGGCGCCGCCCGGTCCACCCCGCCGCCCGCAGCGGCGGCTGCTCCGCGTCCCGCCGGGCCAGCGCCAGCCCCTCGCGGTACGCCGTGTACGCCTGCGGACTGGTGAACCACACCGACGGGTCCTCGCCGAACAGCAGCGCCCGCTTCGCCAGCACGTACCCGAACTCCTCCGGCGTGAGGTACCCGAGCTTCTGCGACGACGCCCCGTCCTCCCGGAACGCGTCCAGCAGCAGCCACCCCGCCCCGAGGTACGTCGCCACGGTGTCCGTGAGGATCTCGTTCTCCCGCGTCGACGGGAACGACAGCCCCAGCCGGTGCAGGTACACGTGCGCCACCTCGTGCGCCAGCGCCGCCCCGATGTCCCGGCGGTGGTCACGGAACCGGTCGTTCAGCTCGACGAAGTACTCCGGTCCCGCCGTCAGTTCGACGTTCGCCGCATGGGTCATCTCACGGAACCCGACGATCAGCCGCGCGTCCGGCAGCCGGTAGTGCGCCACCATCTCCCGGGCCACCCGCTGCGCCCCCAGATGCAGGTCGTCCACGTCCGCGAAGGCCACATCGGCCGGCGCCACGCTCGCCGAGAACGTGCGCACCGTGTCGTACGACAGGCGCCGGTACAGCGCCGTGACCGACTCCCGCACCGTCCGCAGATGCGGGTAGCCGTGCTCCACCGGTCCGCCGTTCGCCACGTCGCACCCCCGCCGCGCCTGGACACCGTCCACTGTACGGGCCGTTCCGCCGCCGGGGACCCGGCCCGCCGTAGGCTGAGCCGCCATGACCACCAGCAACGCCGCCACTTCCGACACCGACCCCGCGGTCCTCGGGGAACTGACCCGTCTGCGCGACAGCATCGACAACATCGACGCGGCCGTCGTCCACATGCTCGCCGAGCGCTTCAAGTGCACCCAGCAGGTCGGCCGCCTCAAGGCCGAGCACCGGCTGCCGCCCGCCGACCCGGGGCGTGAGGCCCGCCAGATCGCCCGGCTGCGCGCCCTCGCCGAGGACGCCAAGCTCGACCCGGCCTTCGCCGAGAAGTTCCTGACGTTCATCATCGCCGAGGTGATCCGCCACCACGAGAGCATCGCGGACGACACCGCGGGCGGCAGGTCCTGAACGGGCCTTAGCCGGGTCCGGGACGCGGCGGGGAGTGACAGGGCGGCCCGTGCGGTGCATGCTCGCTGTGCACGCCTTGTCGGCTCACGAGCACCGTCCGTCAGCGCCCGGACCCGCGTCCGGCCCTGACGGGGAAGGACGTGCCCCATGCCGCCCACCGCCCGCATCCTCCTCGTCGACGACCACGAGGACACGCTGTACGCCCTGGAGAGCGCCCTGGCCCCGCTCGGACAGCCGCTGGGCCGGGCCACCAGCGGCGACGAGGCGCTCAAGCAGCTCCTGCGCGGCAACGTCGGCGTGCTTCTCCTCGACGTCCACATGCCCGGCACCGGCGGCCTCGACGTCGTGCGCTGGATGCGCCGCCTGGAGCAGACCCGGCACATACCCGTCGTCCTGCTCACCGGCTTCGCCCGCGACCACCGGCTCGGCGCCGCCGCCTACCGCCTCGGCGTGGCCGATCTCGTCACCACCCCCGTGGACCCCTGGGCGCTGCGCACCAAGGTGCGCCACCTGTACGACACCCACCAGCGCAGGCTCGCCCTGGAGGCCGAGGTGCGTTCCCTGCGCGCCCGGCTCGACGCGGCCGGCGCCGCCGCCGCACGCCCCGCGCCGCCCTCGCCGCACGCGCACGTGCCCCCTGCGCAGCCCCCGGGGGCGCACACCGCGGAGCTCGGCGGGGACCGGACATAGGCCGCGTACCTCATCCTCCTCTGTGCCGGGCCGACGCCATCAGGCAGCATGGCCTGCATGTCCGTACTGACGCGCGACGAAGCGCAGAACCGTGCACAGCTCATCGACGTCCACCGCTACACCATCGCCCTCGATCTGACCGCCGGGGACGAGACGTTCGACTCCCGCACCCTCATCAGGTTCGGCGCCCGCGCGGACGCGGACAGCTTCGTCGAGATCGACCCCGCCGAGCTGCGCTCCGTCACGCTCGACGGCCGGGCCCTGGACCCCGCCCTCCTCGAGGACGGCCGGTTCCCGCTGAAGAACCTCACCGCGGGCGAGCACGAGCTGCTGGTCGACGCGCGCATGCGCTACTCCCGCACGGGCGAGGGCATGCACCGCTTCACCGACCCCAGCGACGGCGAGACCTACGTCTACACCCAGCTCTTCCTTGACGACGTGCGACGTGTCTTCGCCGCCTTCGACCAGCCCGACCTCAAGGCCGTCTTCGAGCTCACCGTCACCGCGCCCGAGCACTGGACGGTCCTCGCCAACGGCGTCACCGAGCACACCGGCGGCGGGGTGTGGAAGGCCGCGCCCACCCCGCCCGTCTCCACCTACCTGGTCGCCGTCGCCGCCGGGCCCTGGCACTCCGTGCGCGCCGAGCACCGCGGCCTGCCGTTCGGCCTGCACTGCCGCCGCTCCCTCGCCCCCCACCTGGAGGCGGACGCCGAGGAGCTGCTGGAGATCACCCGCGCCTGCTTCGACCGCTACCACGAGAAGTTCGAGGAGCCGTACCCCTTCGACTCCTACGACCAGGCCTTCGTGCCCGAGTTCAACGCGGGCGCCATGGAGAACCCCGGACTGGTCACCTTCCGCGACGAGTTCGTCTACCGCTCCGCCGTCACCGACACCGAGCGGCAGCGGCGTGCCATGGTCGTCGCCCACGAGATGGCCCACATGTGGTTCGGCGACCTCGTCACCCTGCGCTGGTGGGACGACATCTGGCTGAACGAGTCCTTCGCCGAGTACATGGGCTACCAGACCCTCAACGAGGTCACCCCCGCGAGCCCCGGCGGGCAGCCGCCCCGCTGGCGCGGCGCGGACACCTGGACCGACTTCGGCGTCTCCCGCAAGACCTGGGGCTACGACGCCGACCAGCGGCCCTCCACCCACCCCGTCGCCCCGGAGCACGTCGAGGACACCGCCTCCGCGCTGCTCAACTTCGACGGCATCTCCTACGCCAAGGGCGCCTCCGCCCTGCGCCAGCTCGTCGCCTGGCTCGGCGAGAAGGACTTCCTGGCCGGGATCAACACCCACTTCGAGCGGTACCGCTTCGCCAACGCCGGCCTCGCCGAGTTCATCGACTCCCTCGCCTCCGCCACCGAGCGGGACGTGCACGCCTGGGCCGACGCCTGGCTGCGCACCAGCGGCGTCGACACGCTCACCGCCTCCGTCGACGCGGTGCCCGGCCGGTGGACCCTCACCCTGGACCGCGACGGCGGCCGCCCGCACCGGGTGACCGTCGGGGTGTACGACCGCGACCTCGGCGACGGACGCACCCTCACCCTGCGCGAACGCTACGAGACCGACGTGCCCCAGGCCGCCGTCCCGGAGCCGCGCCCCGGCACCCGCCCCGCCCTGGTCGTCCCCAACGACCTGGACCTGACCTACGCGAAGATCCGCCTCGACGAGACCTCCCTGGGGACCGCCCTGCGCGGACTGTCGGGCATCCCCGACGCGCTCACCCGGGCCGTCGTCTGGAACAGCCTGCGCGACATGGTCCGCGACGGCGACCTGGCCCCCTCCGCCTATCTGGCCACCGCCGCCGCCCATCTGCCCGAGGAGACGGACATCGCCCTCGTCCAGGGCGTCCTCGCCTTCGCCTCGGGGGAGGTCGCCGACCACTACCTCGCCCCGGACCGGCGGCCCGCCGCGCTCGCCACCCTCACCGACCTGTGCCGCGACCTCATCCGCCGCACCGAGGACGGCGACCACCCGGGCCTGCGCCTGGTCGCGGTGCGCCACTGCATCGACGCGGCCTCCCGCCCCGAGACCATCGCCGCCTGGCTCGCCGAGGGGACCGTCCCCGGCGGGCCCGAGCTGGATCCGGAGCTGCGCTGGCGCATCCTCGCCCGGCTCGCCGTGCTGGGCGCCGTCGACGAGACCGCCGTCGCCGAGGAGCTGCGCCGCGACCCCAGCGCCACCGGCCGGGAAGGCGCCGCCCGCTGCCGGGCCGCCCTGCCCGACCCGGACGCCAAGGCCCGTGCCTGGGAGGCCATGTTCGGCTCCGACGACCTGTCCAACTACCTGTTCACCGCCACCGCGCAGGGCTTCTGGCAGCCCGAGCAGGCCGAGCTGGTCCGCCCGTACGTGGCGCGCTACTTCAAGGACGCCGTGGCCGTCGCCGCACGCCGCGGCCCGGCCATCGCCACGGCCGCGGGACGCTGGGCCTTCCCCGCCCACGCGGTGGAGGCCGAGACGCTGAAGCTCGGCGAGAAGACGCTGCGCAAGGCCGACCCCGTGCCGGCACTGCGCCGCCAGTTCACCGACCGGCTCGACGACCTGGCCCGCGCCCTGCGCGTCCAGGAGGCCTGAGACCGGGCGGGGGGACGACGCGGGGGCGCCGCCGGACGGACCGGCGGCGCCCCCTGCGGACGCCCGTGCGAGGAACGGTCAGAACACCGGCGTGCCGTCCCGGGTGAGACGCCAGTCCTGCGACGCGAAGTCCTTCGGGTCGAGCACGCCCTTGGCCGTCGCCCACTCCGCGATCCGGGTGCGGATCTCCGTCGACTCGGCCCACAGCTCCGGCGCGGACGCCACGTGCGGGAACGCCCCGCCGCCGTTGGCGCGGTAGTTGTTCACCGCGAACACGAACTGCTGCGCGTCGTCCACCGGGGCGCCGTCGAACGTCAGGTTCTTGATGCGCGACCCGGCCGGCTGGGCGATGTCGATGTCGTACCGCACCCCCGACACGTAGTCGTAGTTGTAGTCCGGGCGGCCGCCCGCGTTCGTCAGCTTGTCGACGTCCACCGGCGCGCCCGCCGCGGTCTGCACGAAGTATCCCGCCGAGTACTCCAGGTACGCCCGTACCTGAGCACCCGTCAGCAGCTTCGCCACCAGCGTGTTGTCGTACACGTAGAGGCTCGACAGGTCCCGGACGGTCACGTCGCCCGCCGGGATCTCGCTGGTCCGGGAGAACGGCGAGGCCTGCGACAGCACCGGCAGCGAGGCGTACTCCGTGCCCGCCAGCGCCTCCCGGACCACGTCCTCCTGCACCTTGCTGATCAGGTCGATGATCGGCGCGTCCTTGTAGCGCGCCTCCACCGTCGTCAGCGTCTCGGTCGCCGTCCCCACCACCTGGTTGACGTACGCCACGACCTGGGCGTGCTCGTCGCCCAGGAGGCGGGTGATCCGCGGGTCGTCCTCCACGGCCGCCGCGTCCCGCAGCGACGCCTTCACGGACTCCACCTGCCAGCGGCCCCGCTCGAAGGTCAGCTCCACGTCGAAGAGGGTCAGCCGCTCGGCGTAGCACAGCGGCTCCGACAGCACGACCTCCTTGCCGGTCTTCTCGTTGGTCACCCGCAGCTCCGCGATCTCCGCGTGCGCGTGGCCGACCAGGATGGCGTCGATGCCCGGCACCTGCCGCGCCACGTTCGCCGCCGCGTTCTCCACGTGCGGCAGCTGGTCACCGTACGAGGAGGTGCCCGACGTGCCCGAGTGCGCCGACACGACGACCACGTCCGCGCCCATCGAGCGCAGCTTCGGCACCCACTTCGCCGCCTGTTCCTCCAGGCCCGGGAACGTCAGCTTCCCCTGCACGTACGCCTTGTCCCAGATCGCGATGCCCGGGTTGGTCAGCCCCAGCACCGCCACCCTCACCGGCGGGGCGCCCTTCACGTGGAACTTCTTGATGAAGTACGGCGGGAAGGCGGGCTTCAGCGTCTTCGCGTCCAGGGCGTTGGCGCCCAGCAGCGGGAAGTCGCACTGCTCCTCGAACTTCCGCAGCGTCTCGATGCCGTAGTTGAACTCGTGGTTGCCGAGCGCCACGGCGTCGTACCCGATGGCGTTCATCGCCTGCGCCATCGGGTGCACCGGACCGCCCTCGGCGGTGATCGGGTCCACCTTGGCGTAGTAGTACGTCAGCGGGGTGCCCTGGATGGTGTCGCCCGCGTCCAGCAGCAGGGTGTTCTCCCGGCCCCGCTCCTCGCGGATCCGGTTCACCAGCGTGGACACGCGGGCCAGCCCCTGCGCGTTGCCGGCCGGGTCCTGGTACTCGGCGTCCTTGTAGTAGTCCCAGTTGAAGACGTGACCGTGCAGGTCCGTGGTGCCCATGACGGTCAGCGCGTACCGCTTCACCGGCTTCTTCCCCCGTCCCGTCCGCGGAGCGGCCTCGGCCGCCGGGGTGGCCACCGTACCCGCCAGCGCCACCCCCGCCCCCGTGACGGCTGACTTCTTCAGGAACTTCCGGCGGTCCAACGGCATGACAGGCTCTCCTTGTACGACGACCGCGCACAACGCGCGTAGATTCGCCCGACGATTCTGACCTGAACACGTCGACCGGGAACAGTCCTGACAGGTTTCGATCCGGTGACCGCCCCCCCGCGCGCTCGTCCGAGCGGTCCGGCGCACATTTCAACGCTTGTCAATACCCCTTCACCCGCGCGCCGTTGGGTCGTCACGCGCCGCCAGGTCGCTACCCGTCGGTAAGCCCTAGGGTCGAACCATGCGCCGAGCGAAAATCGTCTGCACCCTGGGTCCCGCGACGGACTCCTACGACCGGATCAAGGCACTGGTCGACGCCGGAATGGACGTGGCCCGCTTCAACCTCAGCCACGGCGGGCACGCCGAGCACGAGGAGCGGTACCGAAGGGTGCGCAAGGCCGCCGACGAGACCGGCCGCAGCGTGGGACTCCTCGCCGACCTTCAGGGCCCGAAGATCCGCCTGGGCCGCTTCGCCGAGGGACCCGTACTCCTTGAACGCGGGGACTCCTTCACCATCAGCGTCGAGGACGGCGTCGAGGGCGACCGTCACCTGTGCGGCACCACCCACGCCGGCCTCGCCGACGACGTCACCCCGGGGGAGCGCGTCCTCGTGGACGACGGCCGGGTCACCCTCGAGGTCACCGCCGTCGACGGCCCCCGCGTGCACACCACCGTCGTCGAGGGCGGGGTGATCTCCGACCACAAGGGCCTCAACCTCCCGGGCGTCGCCGTCTCCGTGCCCGCCCTCTCCAAGAAGGACGAGGACGACCTGCGCTGGGCGCTGCGCACCGGATTCGACGTCGTCGCCCTCTCCTTCGTCCGCAGCGGACGCGACGTCAAGGACGTCCACCGGATCATGGACGAGGAGGGGCGCCGGCTCCCCGTCATCGCCAAGATCGAGAAGCCGCAGGCCGTCGAGGCCCTCGACGAGATCGTCGCCGCCTTCGACGGGATCATGGTGGCCCGCGGCGACCTGGGCGTCGAGATGCCGCTGGAGCAGGTGCCCGTCGTCCAGAAGCGCGCCGTGAAGCTGGCCCGGCGCAACGCCAAGCCGGTCATCGTCGCCACGCAGATGCTCGACTCGATGATCGACAACGCCCGGCCCACCCGCGCGGAGGCGTCCGACGTCGCCAACGCCGTCATCGACGGCACCGACGCCGTGATGCTCTCCGGCGAGACCAGCGTCGGCAAGTACGCCGTGGAGACCGTGCGCACCATGGCCCGCATCGTCGAGGCCGCCGAGGAGGACATCCTCGCCCGCGGTCTGCCGCCGCTGACCGAGCACAACAAGCCCCGCACCCAGGGCGGCGCCGTAGCCCGCGCGGCCGCCGAGATGGGCGACTTCCTCGGCGCCCGCTTCCTGGTCGCCTTCACCCAGTCGGGCGACACCGCCCGCCGTCTGTCCCGCTACCGCTCGCCGATCCCGCTGCTCGCCTTCACCCCGGACCCGGCCACCCGCTCCCAGCTCAGCCTGTCCTGGGGCGTGGAGACCTTCCTGGGACCGCACGTCGAGTCCACCGACGCGATGGTCGGCCAGGTCGACGAGCTGCTGCTGCGGTACGCGCGCTGCGCGAAGGGCGACACGGTCGTGATCACCGCCGGCTCCCCGCCCGGGGTCTCCGGCTCCACCAACATGGTCCGCGTCCACCACATCGGCGAGGACGACAGTCCTCGGTAGCGCGGCCGGACGATACGCGGAAAACGAAAAACGAAAAAGCGGATGTTCACCGAAAAGGTGGACATCCGCCAGCAAATCGTGACCTTGGATTCTGAGGAAAAGTACCCCGGGTCGGATTCGAACCGACGCTGGATGGTGTTTGAGACCATTGCCTCTACCGCTGGGCTACCGGGGCGCCCTGCAAAACGAAGGTCGACGGTCACCCGCCGTGCCCCCACCTTACCGCAGCTGGGTACGCTCTTGTCAGCAGTACCGGCCTGCCTCGCACCAAGGAGCCCACGTTGAGCGCCCCCGAGTCGCCCCAGCCCGCAGACGTGCCCGACGACGACAAGTCGCACGTGCCGCCGATGACGACCCGGGTCGTCATCGCCGAGGACGAGGCACTGATCCGGCTCGATCTCAAAGAGATGCTCGAGGAGGAGGGGTACACGGTCGTCGGCGAGGCCGGCGACGGTGAGCAGGCCGTCGAGCTGGCGCGCGAGCACCGCCCCGACCTGGTGATCCTCGACGTGAAGATGCCCAAGCTGGACGGCATCTCCGCGGCCGAGAAGATCGCCGAGGAGTCCATCGCCCCCGTGCTGATGCTGACCGCCTTCTCGCAGCGCGACCTGGTCGAGCGGGCGCGGGACGCGGGCGCGATGGCGTACCTGGTCAAGCCGTTCAGCAAGAGCGACGTGGTGCCGGCGATCGAGATGGCGGTCTCCCGGTTCACGGAGCTGAAGGAGCTGGAGCGCGAGGTCGCCGACCTCAGCCAGCGCCTGGAGACGCGCAAGCTGGTGGACCGGGCCAAGTCGGTGCTGCAGACGCAGTACGGGCTGAGCGAGCCGGCCGCGTTCCGCTGGATCCAGAAGACCTCGATGGACCGGCGCATGTCGATGCAGCAGGTCGCGCAGGCGGTCATCGACGACGCCGAGGAGAAGAAGGCCGCGAAGGGCGGCTGACCGGTCGTCCCACGGACGCCGAAGGCCCGCACCCCGTCAAGGGGGTGCGGGCCTTCCGCCTGCCGGGTCAGTCCTCGCCGAGGTAGGCCTTGCGGACCGACTCGTCGTGGAGCAGGTCGCGGCCGGTGCCGGAGAGGACGATGTTGCCGACCTCCATCACATGGCCGTGGTCGGCCAGCGACAGGGCAGCCTGGGCGTTCTGCTCGACGAGCAGGATGGTGGTGCCCTGCGACTTCAGCTCGGCGATGGTCGCCATGATCTTCTGCATCATGATCGGCGACAGACCCATGGAGGGCTCGTCGAGCATGAGCAGCTGCGGACGGGACATCAGGGCCCTGCCCATGGCGAGCATCTGCTGCTCACCGCCGGACAGGGTTCCGGCGGCCTGCTTACGGCGTTCCCCGAGGATGGGGAAGAGGTCGTAGGCGCGCCGGATGTCCTGCTCGATGCCCTGCTTGTCGCTGCGCAGGAAGGCGCCGAGGCGCAGGTTGTCCTCGATCGTCATGCGCGGGAAGATGTGCCGCCCCTCGGGGGAGTGGGCAAGACCCAGCGAGACGATCTTGTGGGCGGGGACCTTCTTCAGCGACCTGCCGTTGAACTTGATCTGTCCGCCGACCGGCTTCAGCAGTCCGGACAGCGTGCGCAGGGTGGTGGTCTTGCCGGCGCCGTTGGTGCCGATCAGGGTGACCACTTCGCCGGCGTCGACGCTGAACGAGATGCCCTTCACGGCCTGGATCTTGCCGTAGGCGACTTTCAGGTCCTCGACCTCGAGGAGTGCGGTCATCGGTCGTTCTCCTTGCCGGGCGCGGCGTCCGTGGTGGCCTCGGCCTCCGCCTCCGCCTGTGCTTCTGTCTCGGCGTCCCTGGCCCCGGCGTCCGCGGGGGCGTCGGCCTCGGCCTCCGCCCCCGTCCCGGCCTCCGGCCGCGGGTCCGCGTCGGCCGTCTCCTCGGCCGCCTCGGTCTCGGGCGCCGCGGCGTCGACCGTCTTGCCGGGCGACTGGGGCCGGCCCGCCGCCTCGGCCGCGGCCTCGGCGGCCTCTACCTCGGCGACCTCGGCGGCGCCGGGATCGTCGGCCAGCGGCTCGCCGATGTACGCGGCGATGACCCGCTCGTCGCCCTGCACGGTGGCCGGGTCGCCCTCGATCAGCTTCTGGCCCTGGACGAGCACGGCGACCCGGTCGCAGAGGTTGAAGATGAACCGCATGTCGTGCTCGATGACGAGGACCGCGGTGCCCTGGTCGCGGATGGCGAAGATGAGTTCCTCCGCCGCCCGGGTCTCCTGGGGGTTCATGCCCGCGGTGGGCTCGTCGAGGAGCAGCAGCCCCGGCTCGCTGGCGAGCGCACGGGCGATCTCCAGCTTGCGCTGCTCGCCGTAGGGGAGGTTGCGCGCGAGCTGGTCGGCCTTCTCGGCGAGGCCGACGAACTCCAGCAGTTCCATGGCGCGGGCGCGGGAGGCGGCCTCGGCCTTGTGGAAGCCGGGCCCGCGCAGGACGGCCGACCAGAAGCCCTCCTTGGTGCGGGTGTGGCGGCCGACGAGCACGTTCTCCAGGACCGTCATGTTGGCGAACAGCCGGATGTTCTGGAACGTGCGGGCGATGCCGGCCGCGGTCACCTTGAAGGACTTGGGCGGCAGCACCTTGTCCTTGTAGCGGACCTCTCCCTCGGTCGGGATGTACAGCCCGGTGAGGCAGTTGAAGAACGTGGTCTTGCCGGCGCCGTTGGGGCCGATCAGACCGACGATCTCGCCGCTGCGCACGGTGAGGTCGACGTCCTTGACGGCGGTGAGGCCGCCGAACCGCATGGTGACGCCGCGGGCGTCGAGGACGACGGAGCCGGGGGCGGGCGCGCCCGGGGCGGTGTCCTTGGTGGTGGTGTCGGTGGTCATGGTGGTCAGGCCCCCGTCTTGCTCAGGACTGTGGGCGCGTCGGCCTCTTCGTGGAACTCCAGCTGGCGGCGCCGGTTGGGGATGAGGCCCTCGGGACGGAAGCGCATCAGCAGCACGAGCGCGAGACCGAACGCGAGGAGCTGGTAGTCGCCGAGGAACTGGAGCTTGTTGGGGATCAGGAAGAGCAGCGCCGCACCGATGAGGGGTCCGGCGATGGTGCCCATGCCGCCGAGCACGACCGCGGCGAGCAGGAAGGCGGAGTTGGGCGGGGTGGTGCCGGCGAACAGGTACTGCTCGGGGGTCACGGTGTAGGTGACGTGCGCCTGCACCGTGCCGGCGAGACCGGCCAGGGTGGCGCCCACGGCGAAGGCGATGAGCTTCACCCGGAAGCCGTTGATGCCCATGGCGAGCGCGGCGGTCTCGTCCTCGCGGATGGCGACCCAGGCGCGGCCGATGCGGGAGTCGCCGCTGCGCCGGAAGACGAGGACCACCACGGCCGTGATGAGCAGCATCAGGAAGAAGTAGTTCGCGAACCGGCCGATGGTGAAGCCGCCGATGTCGTGCGCGACGCCCAGGTCGAAGCCCAGGATGTTGAGGTCCGGGATGGACGCGATGCCGTTGGAGCCGTTGGTGATGTCCGGGCCGGAGGTGCCGTCGGTGTTGTTCACGGCGATACGGAAGATCTCACCGAAGCCGAGGGTCACGATGGCCAGGTAGTCGCCGCGCAGCCGCAGCGTCGGCGCGCCGATCAGCACGCCGAAGACCAGCGAGGCGATCGCGCCCACCAGGACGGCGGCCCAGAAGGGGAAGTGCACGCCGAACGGCGAGCTGGGCGAGCCGGAGACCAGCGCGGCCGCGTAGGCGCCGACGCCGAGGAAGGCGACGTAGCCGAGGTCGAGCAGACCGGCGAGGCCGACGACGATGTTCAGGCCCAGGGCGACGGTGGCGAAGATCAGGATGTAGACGCCGAGGGTCGCGTACTGGTCGTCGGTCTGGGTGAAGGGGAACAGCGCCGCCGCGACGAACGCGCCGCAGACGGTGATGTTCTGGTGGCGGGCGCTGATCTGGGAGGCGTGGGCGATCAGGCCGGAGCGGTTCAGCGCGCCGAAGCCGAAGCCGGCGGTGATCAGGAAGCCGACGAACAGCTCGTCGTACTCGGTGCCGATGCCGTAGGTGAAGACGACCAGGGCGACCGCCAGGACGGCGACGATGATCAGGATCTCGGCGTAGGACGGCAGCGTGCGCACGGGGCGCGGGGAGCCGGAGGAGAAGGCCGCCCGCAGCACCGCCAGGGCGTGCCCGGCGTCGTGCCGGAACTGCTCCCAGCCGCCCGCCTCGGGGTCGATCGGGTCGGGCTCGGGCCGCTCGAAGGGGAGGGCCAGGGCGCCGAGGAGAGCGATCAGCGTGGCGGCGGCGACGAGGTAGCCGCCGGGCTCCAGGTTGACGACCCCGCCGAGCTCGACACTGATCGAGACGACGGTGTACCAGGCGGTGGCGAAGGTGCCGAGCACCGCGTACTTCACGGCCGCGTCGGCGCCGGCCGGAGTGAGCCAGCCCAGTCCCCTGACGCCGTAGGAGGCGAGGCAGAACAGGGTGGCGAGGGCGCCGCCGACCAGGACGAGCACCTGGAGGCCGCCCGGGTAACCGTAGTAGGTGAGGTCGCCGGGGAAGGCGGCCGTCCAGGTCCAGGCGAGGAAGGTGGAGACGACGGCGAGGACGCTGCCGCCGGTGGCGAGGGCCCGCCCGAGGTTCGCGGGGATGCCGATGAGCCCGGAGGGGGTGTTCGGGGCGGGTGCGGCCACGGTCTTGTCCGCTGTGGTCTGTGTGGTCATCGGTGTCACGCCCTGTCCGCGACGCGCTCGCCGAGCAGGCCCTGGGGCCGGAACAGGAGCACGAGGATGAGGAGGATGAAGGCCCAGACCTCGGCCCAGGACTGGCTGCCGAACTGGTCCAGGCCGGGGATGTCCGCGATGTAGGCGGTGGCCAGGGTCTCGACGACGCCGAGGACCACACCGCCGATCATGGCCCCGTAGATGTTGCCGATGCCACCGAGCACTGCCGCGGTGAAGGCCTTGAGGCCGAGGATGAAGCCCATCTTGAAGTCGATCTGGCCGTACTTCAGACCGCTGGCGACACCGCCGACGGCGGCGAAGACGGCGCCGAGGGCGAACGCGATCACGATGATGCGGTCGGTGTTGACGCCCATCAGCTTCGCCGTGTCCGGGTCCTGCGCGGTGGCCTGCATGCCGCGGCCGGTGCGGGTCCGCATCACGAAGTAGGCGAGGAACGCCATGCTGATCGGGGCGGCGACGATCAGGAAGATGTCGCCGGTCTGGATGGTGGCGCCGCCGATGGAGAAGGGGCCGCCCTCGATCTGCGGGAAGGCCAGCTTGGACTTCGCCTCGGGGTAGAAGGCCCAGACGGCCTGCTGGAGTGCGAGGGAGAGCCCGATGGCGGTGATGAGCGGGGCCAGACGGGGCGCGCCGCGCAGCGGGCGGTAGGCGAACCGTTCCGCTCCGATGGCGACCAGCACCGAGGCGATCATGGCGCCTATCAGCATGAGCGGCAGCGCGATCCACATGGAGGTGCCGTCCGGCAAGACGTACAGATGCACGGTGATGGCGCCGAAGGCGCCGACCATGAAGATCTCGCCGTGGGCGAAGTTGATGAGCTGGACAATGCCGTAGACCATTGTGTAGCCGATGGCGACCAGGCCGTACATGGATCCCAGTAGCAGGCCGTTGACCAGCTGCTGCGGCAGTTCGTTCACCGCATGTCCTCCGAGACTTTCGGAATGTTCGACGGATGGGCCGGATGCGAGTCCGCGCGGGGCGCCAGTGGAACAGCGCCCCGCGCGGCTCGTGTGAGTGGTGCGGCGGAGATCAGCCGGTGAAGGTGCCCGACTTCACGGTGGCCCAGTCGCCGCCCTTGACGGTGTAGACGGTGAGCTGCTTGTTGGTGGCGTCACCGAACTCGTCGAAGGAGACCTTGCCGGTCACACCGTCGAAGGAGACGTCCTGCATGGCGTCGACGACCTTGGCGCGGGCGTCGTCCGGCAGCTTGCCGTCGTTGTCCTCGACGACCTTCTTGACGGCCTCGATGATGGCCCAGGCGGAGTCGTAGGAGTAGCCGCCGTAGGCCTCGTAGGCCTCCTTGTAGCCCTCGGCCTTGTAGTTCGCGACGAACTCCTTGGCGGACGGCAGGGACTCGACGGGCGCGCCGACGGAGGTGGCGAGGTCGCCGGTGCCGGCCGCGCCGGCCAGCTTGATGAAGTCGGCGCTGTAGATGCCGTCACCGCCGACCAGCGGGATCTTCGCGCCCGCTTCCTTGATCTGCTTGCTCAGCGGGCCGGCCTGCGGGTACTCGCCGCCGTAGTAGACGACGTCGGCGCCGGAGTTCTTCACCTTGGTGGCGACGGCGCTGAAGTCCTTGCTCTCCGGGTTGATGTGCTCGGTGCCGACGACCTGGCCGCCGAGCTTCTTGAACTCCGCGGTGAAGGTGGCGGCCAGACCGGCGCCGTAGGTCTTCTTGTCGTCGATGACGAAGACCTTCTTCTTCTTGGCGTCGTTGAAGACGTACTGCGCGGCGAACGGGCCCTGGATGGCGTCCGTGGTCGCGGTGCGGAAGTACGACTTGTACGGCCGCTCCTTCTCCTTGGCCCAGTTCACGCCCTGGGTGAGGGCGGGGTTGGTGTTCGCCGGGGAGACCTCGACCAGCTTGGCCGTGTCGAAGACCTTCTGCATGGACTCGCCGACGGAGGAGTTCAGCGGGCCGACGACGCCGAGCACGTCCTTGTTGGCGACGAGCTTGGTGGCGTTCTGCTGGCCCACGGAGGCCTGGCCCTGGTCGTCGAGCGCCTCGATCTTGAAGGTGACGCCCTCGACGTACTTCTCCTTGTTGGCGATCTTCGTGGCGAGGTCCACGGAGTTCTTGATGCCCAGGCCGAGCGCGGAGAGGTCGCCGGTCAGCGGCGCGTCGACGCCGATGACGACGGTGGTGTCACCGTTGCCCGAGTCCGAGCCGCCGCCGTTGTCGTCGCGGGAGCCGCAGGCGGTGAGGGTGAGTGCACCCGCCGCCAGGGCGGCGGTGATGGCGATGAGCGAACGTTGACGCACGATCCAGTCCTTTCCCCTGACAGCCGCTTCCCCGTGGAAACGGCCGAGTCGAGCGCTGGGCCGAGTGAGAATCAGGCTCCGCGGTGACTGGCCGTGACTCTAAGCGTGTGTGGGGAATGCGGAGGAGACTCTGGCCAAGGCTGTGACGCTCTTGTTATGACACGACGTATTGCAGAGCGGTACTGAGTGGGGGGAAGAGCAGAATTCCCGCCGATTTGCCCTGTCCGCATGGTGAGAAACCGCAGGAACCAGCAGGGGTGGTTCAGGTGTATCAGGGGTTTTGCTGATTACCGAAATCCGTTGCCGCAGGCCACCTTCAGCGCCATGGACAGGTCCCTCGCGTACCGGGCGCCGAGGATGTAGCTGTGGGCCTCCTTTGCGCGCGTGTTACGCAGTGTTACGTCCACGAAAGGGAGTCCGGCGTTCCGTGGCACTTTTCCGCATTCCGACACCCGGACGATGACGGCGATCTTGCGGGAGCCGCCACCTTTCACCCGTAAAGGAGTTGCCGGCCTGGAGGTCAGGGACAGGCCGGCGTAGGGCTGGGAAATGCTCAGAACGGTCACCGGAGCATCGGATTCCGCAAGCGCTTGTATAGTGAATTCAAATTCCGGCGCAGTCGTCCTTGTGTCTCTGACCTGCATGTACAGGTACCGGAAGGATGTCGTCTGGCTCGGGAAACGCAGTTCGGGCGGAGGCTCGGGACGAGGGCGGGTGAGGTACAGCAACGCGCCTGCCGCGAGCACGGCGACGGCGAGGAACGCGGCGGCGGTGGCTCTCCGGTGACGTCTCGGCATGCGGGTCCGAGGCCCGCTTCGGGAGCGTGCGACGACGGGAGGCGGGTCCAAAGGGCGCGTGTCGCCGTCCGGTTCGACCGGGCCGATCCCGCTCATCGCCACGGCCCCTCTCCGGGCCCGCCGGAGCGGTACCAGGCCGTGCAGCCCTCGCGAGCCTGACGTTCCACCAACACGTCGATGTTTCCCGCCCCTTGGCGGCGGGCGGCGCGCGCCGAGTCCACGACCTCGCGCAGGATGTCGTACTGCCCGCCGGACATCCCCATCGACTGGTAGTCGCCGTACCCGCGGCCGTCGAGCACCTCGCGGGACCAGTGACCGACGATGCTCACACACAGGTCGACGTCCGAAGTCGCCTTCGGTGACGGGCCGTCGGCCATGGAGGGGGAGGGGGCGCGGGCGGCGCGGGGGCCTTCCGCCGCGCACCCGGTCACGGCCAGGGCCGCCACGAGGAGGACCGCCCGGAGGGGTGCCCGGAACGCCCCGGCGCTGCGAGAGGTGCCGCCCCGTCCCATGGCACCGAACGCTAGAGCGCCCGTCGGCCGCGGGCAATGGCGGCGACGGGCGCGGTGCTGTGGAAAGGCGACGGGCGCGGTGCCGTGGAGAGAGTACGGAGGCGGGGGGCCGGTGTGCGGCGGGCGGCTTCCGCACCCCCGCCGACGTCAGCCGGCCGCCTTCTCCGCGTCGCCGGGGCGGACGTCCCGCAGCAGACAGGTCAGCCGGGCGGTGCACACCCGCTTGTCCGCCTCGTCGGTGATCACGATCTCGTACGTCGCCGTGGACCGGCCCCGGTGCACGGGGGTGGCGACGCCGGTGACCAGGCCGGAACGGACCCCGCGGTGGTGCGTGCAGTTGAGGTCCACACCGACCGCGATCTTGTTCACCCCGCCGTGCAGCATCGAGCCGACCGAGCCCAGCGTCTCCGCCAGCACGGCGGACGCACCGCCGTGCAGCAGGCCGTAGGGCTGGGTGTTGCCCTCCACCGGCATCGTCCCGACGACACGTTCCGCCGAGGCCTCCGTGATCTGCACACCCATCCGCGTGCCGAGGTGGCCCGCCGAGAACAGCGCCTGGAGATCCACACCGAGCGCGTTGTACTCGTCGATGACCTCCTGCGGGAACTTCACCTGCTGCGGCTCTCCCATGGGCCCGGCTCCAATCGTGCGTCGGTACGTCGGTACGTCTGTGCCCTGAGCGAACGCTCAGTCGGTCGCCGATTGTTCCAGACGCACCACGACCGACTTGCTGGCCGGGGTGTTGGAGACGTCCGCGGTGGCGTCGAGCGGCACCAGCACGTTGGTCTCCGGGTAGTACGCGGCGGCGCAGCCCCGTGCCGTCGGGTAGTGCACGACGCGGAAACCGGGCGCCCTGCGCTCCACCCCGTCCTTCCACTCGCTCACCAGGTCGACGTACGAGCCGTCCGCGAGCTTCAGCTCCTGCGCGTCACCGGGGTTGACGAGCACCACGCGGCGCCCGTTCCTGATGCCCCGGTACCGGTCGTCCAGGCCGTAGATCGTGGTGTTGTACTGGTCGTGCGAGCGCAGCGTCTGCAGCAGCAGCCGGCCCTCGGGCAGGCGCGGGTACTCGACCGGCGCCGCCGTGAAGTTGGCCTTGCCGGTGGCGGTGGGGAAGCGCCGCTCGTCGCGCGGGGCGTGGGGGAGGGCGAAACCGCCGGGGCGCGCCACGCGCGCGTTGAAGTCCTCGAAGCCGGGCACCACGCGCGCGATGCGGTCGCGGACCGTCGCGTAGTCCTTCTCGAACTCCTCCCACGGCACGTCGTCCTGCGCACCGAGGACGCGGCGCGCCAGCCGGCACACGATGGCCGGCTCCGAGAGCAGGTGCGGGCTCGCCGGCTCCAGGCGCCCGCGCGAGGCGTGCACCATGCCCATGGAGTCCTCCACCGTCACGAACTGCTCGCCGCTCGCCTGCAGATCGCGCTCGGTGCGGCCCAGCGTCGGCAGGATCAGGGCGCGCGCGCCCGTGACCGCGTGCGAGCGGTTCAGCTTCGTCGACACGTGCACGGTCAGCCGCGCCCGGCGCATCGCGGCCTCGGTGACCTCGGTGTCGGGGGAGGCGGAGACGAAGTTGCCGCCCATCGCGAAGAACACCTTCGCCTCGCCGTCGCGCAGCGCGCGGATCGCCCGGACGACGTCGTAACCGTGCCTGCGCGGAGGAGCGAAGCCGAACTCCTTCTCCAGCGCGTCCAGGAACGCCGGCGCCGGCCGCTCGAAGATGCCCATCGTGCGGTCGCCCTGCACGTTGGAGTGGCCGCGCACCGGACACACCCCCGCACCCGGGCGGCCGATGTTGCCGCGCAGCAGCAGGAAGTTGACGACCTCGCGGATCACCGGCACCGAGTGCTTGTGCTGGGTCAGGCCCATCGCCCAGCAGACGACGATCCGCTCCGAGTTCAGCACCATGCGCAGGAAGCGTTCGACGTCCTCGCGCGCCAGACCGGTCGCGGTGAGTGTCTCGTCCCAGTCGGCGGTGCGGGCGGCCTCGGCGAACTCCTCGAAGCCGTGGGTGTGTTCGCGGACGAACTCCTCGTCGACCGCGCCCGGGGTGTCCAGGATCAGCTTGTTGAGGAGACGGAACAGGGCCTGGTCGCCGCCGATGCGGATCTGCAGGAACAGGTCGGTCAGCGTGGTGCCGGTGGCCAGCCCCTTGGGCGTCTGCGGGTTCTTGAAGCGCTCCAGGCCCGCCTCGGGGAGCGGGTTGACGCTCACCACGCGCGCGCCGTTCGCCTTGGCCTTCTCCAGGGCGGACAGCATGCGCGGGTGGTTGGTGCCCGGGTTCTGCCCGGCGACGACGATGAGGTCCGCCCGGTACAGGTCCTCCAGCAGCACGCTGCCCTTGCCGACGCCGATCGTCTCCGTCAGGGCCGAGCCGGACGACTCGTGGCACATGTTGGAGCAGTCCGGCAGGTTGTTGGTGCCGAGCTTGCGCGCGAAGAGCTGGTAGAGGAACGCGGCCTCGTTGCTGGTGCGGCCCGAGGTGTAGAAGACGGCCTCGTCGGGGGACGAGAGCGCGGTCAGCTCCTCGGCGACGATGTCGAAGGCGCGCTCCCAGCTCACCGGCTCGTAGTGGTCGGCGCCCTCCGGGAGGTACATCGGGTGGGTCAGCCTGCCCTGCTGCCCCAGCCAGTAGCCGCTGCGGCGGGCCAGGTCGGAGACCGGGTGCGCGGCGAAGAACTCGGGGGTGACCCGGCGCAGCGTGGCCTCCTCGGCCACCGCCTTCGCGCCGTTCTCGCAGAACTCCGCCTTGTGCCGGCGCTCCGGCTCCGGCCAGGCGCAGCCCGGGCAGTCGAACCCGTCCTTCTGGTTGACGCTGAGCAGCGTCAGCGCCGTGCGCTTCACACCCATCTGCTGGTGGGCCATGCGCAGGGTGTGACCGATCGCGGGCAGCCCGGCGGCCGCCCGCTTCCGCTCGGCCACCGTCGGCGCGTCCTGGACCGGATCACCCTGGGGCGGCTTCGTTGCCATCGCGCACTCCTGTTCACGCACGTGTGAGGTGGATCTCTTCGATCCTCGCATGCGGGGGGTGCGCGGGCGGAGGCGCCTGCGGCGCGGGGTTCTGTCCGGTGGGGGCTTGGGTGTGACGCCTGCGGCGCAGGGTTGCGGTGCGGTGGGGGCGGGCGTGGCGCGCAGGGTCGGTGGGTGGTGCGGGGCCGGGGCGGGGGCGGTCGTCCTCGGTCTGGCGCGATGGAGTCGCTTGGTACGGGGAGGGCGCGGACGCGCCAGCCGCTGCGGGCGACCACCCCCACCCCGTCCCCTCCCGCCGACGGGCGGCTGCACCAACACCGGTGGCGCGTGGCGGGCGGCGGCCGCAGCGCCGCCGACTGCGGGCACCCCGGACCACAGCCGCACCGGTGCCTCCCGCCCCGTGGGCGAGGACGCGGGCGTGGGCGCCGACACCCGGTGTCAGTCCGGCGTGGCAGGATCGGACACGTGGCAGACACAGCATCGAAGAAGACCGACCAGACCCCCGGCGGGAGCCGCCCGCGCCTGATGCTCATGGACGGGCACTCACTGGCGTACCGCGCGTTCTTCGCGCTGCCCGCGGAGAACTTCACCACCGCGACGGGCCAGCCGACGAACGCGATCTACGGCTTCGCGTCGATGCTCGCCAACACCCTGCGTGACGAGGCGCCCACGCACTTCGCGGTCGCCTTCGACGTGTCCCGCAAGACCTGGCGCTCGGAGGAGTTCACCGAGTACAAGGCGAACCGCTCCAAGACCCCCGACGAGTTCAAGGGCCAGGTCGAGCTGATCGGCGAGCTGCTCGACGCGATGAGCGTGCCCCGCTTCGCCGTCGAGGGGTACGAGGCGGACGACGTCATCGCCACGCTCGCCACCCGGGCCGAGGCCGAGGGCTTCGACGTGCTGATCGTCACCGGCGACCGGGACTCCTTCCAGCTGGTCTCCGACCACGTGACGGTGCTGTATCCGACCAAGGGCGTCTCCGAGCTGACCCGCTTCACCCCGGAGAAGGTGTTCGAGAAGTACGGCCTCACGCCCGCCCAGTACCCGGACTTCGCCGCCCTGCGCGGCGATCCGTCCGACAACCTCCCCGGCATTCCCGGCGTCGGCGAGAAGACCGCCGCGAAGTGGATCAACCAGTTCGGCTCCTTCGCCGAGCTGGTCGAGCGGGTCGACGAGGTCAAGGGCAAGGCCGGGCAGAACCTCCGCGACCACCTGGAGTCCGTCAAGCTCAACCGCCGGCTCACCGAGCTGGAGCGCCAGGTCGAACTGCCGAAGGGCGTGCAGGACCTGCAGCGCACGGCCTACGACCGCAAGGCCGTGGCGATGATCCTCGACACCCTGGAGATCAGGAACCCGTCGCTCCGAGAGCGGCTGTTCGGCGTCGACCCGGGCGCCGAGGAGGCCGAGACCACCCCGGTCGTCGCGGACGGCGTGGAGATCGACGGCACGGTGCTGGGCACCGGCGAGCTGGCCGGCTGGCTCGCGGAGCACGTCACCGGGCCGGTGGGCGTCGCCGCCGTCGACACCTGGGCGCTCGGCACCGGCTCCGTCGCCGAGATCGCGCTCGCCACGGCGGAGGGACCGGCCGCCTGGTTCGACCCGGCCGAGCTCGACGAGGCCGACGAGCGGGCCTTCCGCAGTTGGCTCGCCGACCCGGCCCGTCCCAAGGTGTTCCACAACGCCAAGCGCGCGATGCGCGTCTTCCCCGAACACGGCTGGACGGTCGAGGGCGTCACCATGGACACGGCCCTCGCCGCGTACCTGGTCAAGCCCGGCCGCCGCTCCTTCGACCTGGACGCGCTGTCCCTGGAGTACCTGCACCGGGAGCTCGCGCCCGCCGCGGCGGCCGACGGGCAGCTCGCCTTCGGCGCGGACGACGGCGCCCAGGCGCACGCGCTCATGGTGCAGGCCCGCGCCGTGCTCGACCTGGGCGAGGCCTTCGAGGGCCGCCTCGCGGACGTCGGCGCGTCCGACCTGCTGCGCGACATGGAGCTGCCCACCTCCGCCCTGCTCGCCCGCATGGAGCGGCACGGCATCGCCGCCGACCGGGCGCACCTGGAAGCCATGGAGCAGATGTTCGCCGGCGCCGTGCAGCAGGCGGTGAAGGAAGCGCACGCGGCGGCCGGGCACGAGTTCAACCTGGGCTCGCCCAAGCAGCTCCAGGAAGTCCTCTTCGGCGAGCTGGCCCTGCCCAGGACGAAGAAGACAAAGACCGGTTACACCACGGACGCGGACGCGCTGGCCTGGCTCGCCGGCCAGACGGACAACGAACTGCCGGTCATCATGCTGCGCCACCGTGAGCAGGCGAAGCTCCGCGTCACCGTCGAGGGCCTGATCAAGACGATCGCCGCGGACGGCCGTATCCACACCACGTTCAACCAGACCGTCGCCGCGACGGGCCGGCTGTCCTCCACGGACCCCAACCTGCAGAACATCCCGGTCCGCACCGACGAGGGCCGCGCCATCCGCCGCGGCTTCGTGGTCGGCGAGGGCTTCGAGTCGCTGCTCACCGCCGACTACAGCCAGATCGAGCTGCGCGTGATGGCGCACCTCTCCGAGGACGCCGGCCTCATCGAGGCGTTCACCTCCGGCGAGGACCTGCACACCACGGCCGCCGCCCAGGTGTTCTCCGTGGAGCAGTCCGCGGTGGACGCGGAGATGCGCCGCAAGATCAAGGCGATGTCCTACGGCCTGGCCTACGGACTGTCCGCCTTCGGCCTCTCCCAGCAGCTGAACATCGAGGCGGCGGAGGCGCGCCAGCTGATGGACGCCTACTTCGAGCGCTTCGGCGGCGTACGGGACTATCTGCGCCGCGTCGTGGACGAGGCGCGGGCCACGGGGTACACGGCGACCCTCTTCGGCCGCCGCCGCTACCTGCCCGACCTCAACAGCGACAACCGCCAGCGGCGCGAGGCGGCGGAGCGGATGGCGCTGAACGCGCCGATCCAGGGCACGGCGGCGGACATCGTCAAGATCGCCATGCTGAACGTCGACCGCGCCCTGCGCGAGGCGGACCTGCGCTCGCGGATGCTGCTCCAGGTCCACGACGAAATCGTCCTGGAACTCGCCCCCGGGGAGCGGGAACAGGTCGAGGACCTGGTGCGCCGTGAGATGGCCTCCGCGGTCGAACTGAGGGTCCCCCTCGGGGTCTCGGTGGGCGTGGGTCCGGACTGGGAGTCGGCGGCGCACTGAGGCAGCGCGCGTGTCCGGGCGCGGTGGTGAAGCCGCGCCCTGCTTCCGCGCACTTGTGACGAGGCGTCGCCGTCCCAGACTGCCCGAGGGCGTATCCGCAGGTCGGAGAGGGTCCGGGAGGGTGTCCTGGCGTATGCCGGGCTCTCGTTGTTTCACTCGCGTGGCCCCCGCAGGGGGGCCCGCAGCGGGGTGGGCGGCCAGCATGCCAAGCATGGGTATACGCATGCTTCACCGCAGAGCGGCACCCCCGCGGGCCGACGCCGACGGACCCACCACCCAGGCGTTTCCGCCGGTCCCGGTCTTCGCGGCCGCCGCAAGTACCGCCCGCATCCCCGGCGGCCTCACGGCCGCGTTCCGCGACACCGCCGTCCGGCTCGGCCGGTGGAGAACCGGCCGCACACCCGCCGCCCCGGCCGCCGGGACCGGCCGGCCCCCGTGGCGGCTGTGGGCGGAGCTGGCCCGCGCCTACCTCACCCTCGTCCTCACCCTGCTGCCCCGGCCCCGCCCGGTCCGCACGGTCACCGTGTTCGTCGCGGCGAGCGAGACCCTCAGCGTGCGGCCGTACGGTCCGCCTCCCGCGTACCGGCGTCCGCAGGGCCCTCCGTGGCCGGGGCCCGACGCCACGCCCTGACGGCTACGGCGTAGACCGGCAGCGCGGCCACCAGCCCCGCTCCGGCGCCGAAACAGACGGTCGGGATCAGCTCGTAGGGCTTCGCCGTATGACCCCAGTGGTCCCACCACCGGACGGCCCGCAGCACCGCCGCCGCCACCGCGCACCCGCCGAGCAGCAGGACGGCGCCCCACCGGCCGCCCGCCGGCAGCACCGGCACCTCCGGGGGCACCGCGTCCCCGGGGCCCGTACGCCGCAGCGCCCGCGCCACGAAGACCACGAGCACGAGCGCGGCCAGCAGCGAACTCCCGTACTGCGCGTACCAGAACACCGGCGAGCCGCCGATCTCCTCGCCCAGCACCGGGATCAGCCGCGTGCCCCACCGGTCGTGATGGGTGAACGCGTCCCACACCACGTGCGTCAGGCCCCCGAGCACGGCCGACACGTACCAGCGCGCCGCCAGCGACGCCCGTACCCGTGCCCGGGGCGCACCGCAGCGCGTCAGCGCCGCCACCCGCCCCTGACGGGCCCGCGGCAACAGCGCCACCAACGGCTCCCGCACCAGCAGCCACAGCCCCACCAGCGCCCAGGCGATGAGCACGTCCACGGTGAACACGCCCCACCCCGCGTGCGTCACGTCGCCGAACTCCATCGCCCCGGACACGACACTGGCCGCGTAATAGGTCATGTCAGGTGCAAAGCTGCCCGCGACGAGCACCGCCGGGACCAGCGGGCCGCGCCCGGTGCCGTCGGTGCGGACGGCAGGCAGCACCGCCGCCGCGTGGCTGAGCGTGAAAGGCAACGGGACTCCTCGCAGCAGGCATTGACCGGGTTTGTCCGGACGCGTCGGCCGGAAGGCCGGGCGCAGGGCGGACCTCAGTATTCGGCAGACCGGCTCGCGGCGGTCCGCCGCCCCGCGAACCGTCCGGACGAGAAGATGGCCAACCGGTGAATATCGGGCATCAACGGGTGTCCGTCCAAGGGAAGTTGTCGTAGGGTCGCGAGGGTCGCCGACCCGGTCCCGCATCCCAGGGCAACCGGCGGGGCGGGCAGATCGTCACAACAGGGCGGACGCAGTACACGGTGAGGGCGCTCACAGCGCCTGCGGGGAGGGGTTCACTCTATGGCGGCGCACATCGGCAGGAGGCTGCGCAAGGGAGCGGCAACCACCGCCGTGGCCGCGGCAGCGGTGGCGGCCCTGTCCGCGTCCCAGGCCCCCGGCGTCACGGTCGACGACCAGGGCAGACAGAGCACCGGCGACGCCACCTCCGCGCCCGACACGGCCGCCGACGACAGCGCGACCGGCAACTCGCCGTACTACACGGACCTGCCGCCCCTCAACAGCCCCAACCCGTCGCCCTCCGCGAGCTCCGGCGAGACGGGCGACCAGCGGGCCGCCGAGGCCGGCATACCCGCGACCGTCCTCGACGCCTACAAACGGGCCGAGGCCACGCTGCGCGAGAAGAAGCCCGGCTGCAACCTGCCCTGGCAACTCCTCGCCGCCATCGGCAAGGTGGAGTCCGGTCAGGCGCGCGGCGGCCGGGTCACCGCCGACGGCACCACCGTCACGCCGATCCTCGGCCCCCAGCTCGACGGCAACGGTTTCGCCCTCATCCGCGACACCGACAACGGCGCCCACGACGGCAACCGGATGTACGACCAGGCGGTCGGGCCGATGCAGTTCATCCCCTCCACCTGGGACTGGGCGGGCCGCGACGGCAACGGCGACGGCCGCAAGGACCCCAACAACATCTACGACGCCGCCCTCGCCGCCGGCCACTACCTCTGCCGCAACGACTGGGACCTGTCGAAGCCGGGCGACCTGCGCAGGGCGATCCTCAGCTACAACAACTCGACGGACTACCTGAACACCGTCCTGTCGTGGCTCGAGTACTACCGCAAGGGCACCCACGAGATCCCCGACGGCACCGGCACCCTGCCCGAGGACCGCAGCGACACACGCCCCGGCGTCACCCCGTCCGCGCCCGGCACCACCCCGCCGGCGCGGCCCGGCTCCCGGCCCGGCAAGCCCTCCGGCTCCCGGCCGTCGCCCAGCCCGGCCGAACCCGGCACCGGCGGCCCGGGCACGCCGCCCGTCACGCCCCCGCCGTCCACCCCGCCGACGCCCACCGACACGGTGCACCACCTGGAGGACGCCGGCACCGGCACCCTCACCGCCATGGCGGGCCACACCTTCGCCGAGCGCATCTCGACGCGCGCGGAGACGAAGGCGGGCAAGGCCGTCGCCAAGGTGCGGATCCGCTTCACCATCGTCGGCGACACGGACGCCGCCTTCGCCGGCGGCGAGAGGGTGGCGACCGTGACCACCGACGCGTCCGGCGTCGCGGTCGCGCCCGCGCTGCAGGCGGGGGAGAGGACCGGCGCGTTCGCCGTCCAGGCGGCCGTGGCCGGCCGCTCGGTCAAGGGCGTCCCCTACAAGGTGACGGTCACCCAGCGTGTCGCCGACGCCCTCACCCGCGTCGGCGACAAGGAACCGACCTGCGTCGCGGGCGGCGAGTTCGCCGAACCGGTCGAGGTCAAGGCCACCTACGGCGGTGAGGCCGCCGGGAAGGTGGCCGTCACGGCGAAGCTCGTGAGGTCCGCCGACGACCCCGCCGAGAACGACAAGGGCCCCTACTTCAAGGACGCCGAGGGCAAGGCGCTCCGCACCCTGACCGGTCTGAGTACCGACGCGGACGGACGGCTGACCCTGCCGACGCTGTACGCGGACGACACCGCCGGCACGTTCCTGCTCCGCGTCACCACGGCGGGCGGCGCGACCCTCGACGTGAAGCTGACCGTGGAGCCCGCCGCCACGCCGAGCCCCGACCCGGACCCGTCGGCGGACCCGGACGCCTCGGCGGACCCGGATCCCTCGACGGACCCGTCCACCGAGCCGTCACAGACCCCGGCCGCCTGAGCCGGCGCCCCGCCCGCTACCCGCGCAAGCGCGCGTTGGTGTGGCGGGTGGGCCGCGCGGCGGCCGGATCCTCCGGCCAGGGGTGCTTCGGGTACCGGCCGCGCAGCTCCGCCCGCACCTGCTGGTAGCCGTCGCGCCAGAAGGAGGCGAGGTCGGCGGTGACCGCGGCGGGCCGCCCGGCCGGGGACAGCAGATGCACCAGCAGCGGCACCCCGGCCACCGTGGGCGACTCCTGCAGCCCGAACATCTCCTGCAGCTTCACGGCGAGCACCGGCCGCTCCGGGTCTGACCAGTCGACGCGGACGGACGACCCGCTGGGCACGGTGATCAGCTCGGGCGCCAGCTCGTCGAGGCGCGCCGCCTCGCCCGACGCCCACGGCAGCAGCCGCGCGAGCGCCTGCCCGGCGTCGATCCGCGCGAGGTCGGCCCGGCGCCGCGCCCGGCTCAGCTCCGGCTCCAGCCATTCGTCCACGCGCGCGTGGAGCGCCTCGTCGGACACGTCCGGCCACGGCTCGCCCAGCCGCGCGTGCAGGAACGCCAGCCGCTGCCGCAGGACCTCCGCCCCGGGCGGCCACCGCAGCAGTCCGAACCCCTCCCGGCGCAGCCCGTCCAGCAGCGCGGCGCGCACCGGCGCGGGGTCGGCGTCCGTGAGCGGCCGCGCGGCCAGCTCGACCGCCCCGAGCCGCTCGACCCGGCGCGCCACGACGTCCCCGTCGGCCCAGTGCACCTCCTCGCGCCGTTCGAGGAGGGTCCCCGCGGCCCACCGCGCCACGTCCTCGTCCACGGCGGCCCCCAGCAGCACGCGCGCGTGCCCACGCCCCACGGGCCGGTCGGCGACGGCGACGGCCACCCACTCGGCCCCGCGCAACGCGGACCCGGCCCCGACCTCGGCCCGGGTCCCGCCCACCATCAGACACGACCCCCCGTCGATCCGGGCCACCCGCTCGGGAAAGGCGAGCGCCACCACGAGCCCGACGCCCCGCTCCTCGGCACCGAGGGCACCCGGACCGGAGGTCACGCCGTCGCCGCCCGGCCCGCCGGCCGGTGCCGTCCCCTCCGCGTCCGACGCGGCGCCCCGCAGCCTCCGGACCTCCGCCCGCCACCGGGCCGCGTACCCGTCGCCGCCCCGGCGTGCCCTGCGCAACGCCGTGGGGAGGTCGTCACCGTGGTCGCGGGGTGGTTCCTCGGAGAGGAGGGCGACCACCTCGGACGCGAGGGCGGCGCCCACGAGCGGGGAGGCGTCCAGAAGGGCGCGGCCCAGGCGTGGATGGAGGCCGAGGCGGACCAGGCGGGCGCCCCGCTGCGTGGGGCGGCCGTCCGGCCGTACGGCGTCGATCGCCATGAGGACGTCCCGGGCCGCCGCCATCGCACCGCCCGGAGGGGGGTCCAGCAGCGCCAGGCCGGAGGCGTCCGGGTCGCCCCAGCAGGCCGCCTGCAGCGCGAACGCCGTCAGGTCGGCCACCTTGATCTCGGGGGAGGGGTACGACGGCAGCCGCGCGTCCTCGGCATCCGACCAGCAGCGGTACACCGCGCCCGGCGCCTCACGCCCGGCACGCCCCGCCCGCTGGCGTCCCGCGGCGCGTGAGGCCCGTACCGTCGCGAGCGCGCTCAGCCCCCGCGCGTGGTCGACGCGCGGCTCGCGGGCGAGGCCCGAGTCCACCACCACCCGTACGCCCGGCACCGTCAGCGAGGACTCCGCGACCGAGGTCGCCAGCACCACCCGCCGCCGCTCCCCGGGCGACAGCACCGCGTCCTGCACGGCGGCCGGCGCACGCCCGTGCACCTGGAGGACGTCCACGCCGGACAGGCCGCCCAGCATCCCGGCCACCCGGGAGATCTCCCCGGCCCCCGGCAGGAACACCAGCACGTCGCCGTCCCGTTCCGCCAAGGCGCGCCGTACCACCGCCGCCACGTGCGTGAGCAGCGCCGGGTCCACCCACATGCCGTGCGGCGGACGCACCGCGCGCGGGGGCGGCGCCCACACCACGTCGACGGGGTGCGCGGCGCCCCGCGCCTCGACGACGGGCGCACCGCCCAGCAGCCGTGCCCAGCCCTCCGCGTCCGTCGTCGCCGAAGCGGCCACCAGCCGCAGGTCGGGCCGCAGCGTCTCGCGCACGTCCCACAGGAACGCCGCCGCCGTGTCCGCGTCCAGATGCCGCTCGTGGCACTCGTCGAGCACCACCGCGTCCACCCCGGCCAGCTCCTGGTCGCGCTGGAGCCGCTGCAGCAGCACACCGGTCGTGACGACCTCCACGCGCGTGTCCCGCCCCACGGCCCGCTCCCCGCGCACGGTGAAGCCGACCGAGGCGCCCACCCGCTCGCCCAGCAGCCACGCCATCCGGCGCGCCGCCGCGCGGGCCGCGATCCGCCGGGGCTCGGCGACCAGCACTCGCCGCGCGGGGCCCGCGCCCCACAGCCCGGCCAGCGCCAGCGGCACCAGGGTGGTCTTGCCGGTGCCCGGCGGCGCCACCAGCACCGACGTGCCGTGGGCGTCCAGCGCCCCGGCGAGCGAGGGCAGCGCCTCGCGCACCGGAAGGGACTCCAGCGCCTCGTGACGGATCACGCGCTCAGTCCCGTACGCACACGAAGATCGCCGTGCCGGGGATCAGGCTGCCGCGCAGCGGGGACCAGCCGCCCCACTCCGTCGTGTTCCAGGCCGGCCACTCCGGCTCCACCAGGTCCACCAGCCGGAAACCGGAGGCCACCACGTCACGGACCCGGTCCCCGAGCGTCCTGTGGTGCTCCACGTACACGGCGTGGCCGGTCTCGTCCTGTTCCACGTACGGCGTGCGGTCGAAGTACGACCCGGACACGCTCAGCCCTTCCGGGCCCGGCTCGTCCGGGAACGCCCAGCGGATCGGGTGCGTCACGGAGAACACCAGCCGCCCGCCCGGACGCAGCACCCGGCGCACCTCGCGCAGCACCAGCCGCGGATCGGCGACGAAGGGCAGCGCCCCGTACGCCGAGCAGGCCAGGTCGAAGGAGGCGTCGGCGAAGGGAAGCGCGCCCGCGTCCGCGCACACGAGCGGGAACGTCCCGCCGATGCGCAGCGCGTGCTGGAGCTGGCGGTGCGAGATGTCCAGCGCCACCGGCCGCGCGCCCTGCGCGGCCAGCCAGCGCGAGCACTGCGCCGCGCCGGCGCCCAGCTCCAGGACGTCGCGCCCCTTCAGCTCCTCCGGAGGGCCGAGCAGCTCCGCCTCCACCTCGTCCAGGCCCTCCGGGCCCCACACGAAGCGGTCGTCGCCGAGAAAGGTGCCGTGCTCGTTCTGGTACTCGTCGGCGTTGCGGTCCCACCAGCCCCGGTTGGCCCGGGAGCTCTCCGTGACGCCGGCCTCCCGCCGGGTGGCCTCCGGTTCGGGGACTTCGGGCTCTTGGATGATCGGCTCCCTCGTCGTACTCTTCCGTCCAGCCGGGTCCCCGGTGTGTCGCCGAGGGGGTCTTCTTCACCCCTGCGTGGCCTCGGGAGACGGCAGTTGTGCCGGTTATGCGGCGATCCGCCCCGGGTGGGCGGCTTCGCGCATTGACCCTGCCCGGCCGCCCCCGTATGCTACAAGTTGCGCTGCGGGCCTGCGCACCTCAGACGTAGCAGGCTGCGCTCGCATCTGTTGTATGTCCCCTCGGTTGTCGAGGCGCCACCGGATTTTTGTGGCGCTTCCTTGGCTGTCCGGCTTCTGCAGAGCGAAACGGGCTCCGGCGTAGCAGTACCTACGACTTCAATGTCCGTACCGGAGCCCTTTCCCACATGACGAGCAGCACCGAGACCACCGCCACCACCCCGCAGGTAGCGGTCAACGACATCGGTAACGAGGAAGCGTTCCTCGCCGCGATCGACGAGACGATCAAGTACTTCAACGACGGCGACATCGTCGACGGCGTCATCGTGAAGGTCGACCGGGACGAGGTCCTGCTCGACATCGGTTACAAGACCGAAGGTGTCATCCCGAGCCGCGAGCTCTCGATCAAGCACGACGTCGACCCGAACGAGGTCGTCGCCGTCGGCGACGAGATCGAGGCCCTGGTCCTCCAGAAGGAGGACAAGGAAGGCCGCCTGATCCTCTCGAAGAAGCGCGCCCAGTACGAGCGTGCCTGGGGCACCATCGAGAAGATCAAGGAAGAGGACGGCATCGTCACCGGTACCGTCATCGAGGTCGTCAAGGGTGGTCTCATCCTCGACATCGGCCTCCGCGGCTTCCTCCCGGCCTCCCTGGTCGAGATGCGCCGCGTCCGCGACCTCCAGCCCTACGTGGGCAAGGAGCTCGAGGCGAAGATCATCGAGCTGGACAAGAACCGCAACAACGTGGTCCTGTCCCGCCGTGCCTGGCTGGAGCAGACCCAGTCCGAGGTCCGCCAGACGTTCCTCACCACCCTGCAGAAGGGTCAGGTCCGTTCCGGCGTCGTCTCCTCGATCGTCAACTTCGGTGCCTTCGTGGACCTGGGCGGCGTGGACGGCCTGGTCCACGTCTCCGAGCTGTCCTGGAAGCACATCGACCACCCCTCCGAGGTCGTCGAGGTCGGCCAGGAGGTCACGGTCGAGGTCCTCGACGTCGACATGGACCGCGAGCGCGTCTCCCTGTCGCTGAAGGCGACCCAGGAAGACCCGTGGCAGCAGTTCGCCCGCACCCACCAGATCGGCCAGGTCGTGCCCGGCAAGGTCACGAAGCTGGTTCCGTTCGGTGCGTTCGTCCGCGTGGACGAGGGCATCGAGGGTCTGGTCCACATCTCCGAGCTGGCCGAGCGCCACGTGGAGATCCCGGAGCAGGTCGTCCAGGTCAACGACGAGATCTTCGTCAAGGTCATCGACATCGACCTCGAGCGCCGTCGCATCAGCCTCTCGCTGAAGCAGGCCAACGAGGCCTTCGGCGCCGACCCGACGGCGGTCGAGTTCGACCCGACCCTGTACGGCATGGCCGCGTCGTACGACGACCAGGGCAACTACATCTACCCCGAGGGCTTCGACCCCGAGACCAACGACTGGCTCGAGGGCTACGAGAAGCAGCGCGAGGAGTGGGAGCGCCAGTACGCCGAGGCGCAGGCTCGCTTCGAGCAGCACCAGGCGCAGGTCATCAAGTCCCGCGAGGCGGACGCCCAGGCCGCTGCCGAGGGTGGCGAGGCCGCCGCTCCGGCCGCGTCCGGCGGCGGTTCCTACTCCTCCGAGGGTGGCGACCAGTCCGGCGCCCTGGCTTCGGACGAGGCGCTGGCCGCGCTTCGCGAGAAGCTGGCGGGCGGCCAGAGCTGAGCGCTCTCCGCTGAGGGTCAGTGAGTGATCCTGAGGGGCCGCACCTTGGAGGTGCGGCCCCTCAGGCGTTCCCCGGTGGGTCCGCCGTCGGCCGCGGGCCGGTCAGGGCTGGTCACGCGGTTTCCCTCGGCCCATCGCCGGCGCTTCCCCGACGGCGTCGCAGTCGTGGGAATGCCTGTGCTTCGTGCCACGTTGTGGTGGGTGAAACACGAGGAGGAGCGGTCACTGTGCTTGATCCGCAGGATTTGTACGCCTGGGAGCCGAAGGGTCTGAGCGTCGTCGACATGGCGCTGGCCCAGGAGTCGGCCGGACTTGTCATGCTCTACCACTTCGACGGGTACATCGACGCGGGCGAGACCGGAGACCAGATCGTCGACCGGCTGCTCGACTCGCTGCCCCACCAGGTCGTCGCCCGGTTCGACCACGACCGGCTCGTCGACTACCGGGCCCGTCGGCCCCTGCTCACCTTCACCCGCGACCGGTGGACCGACTACGAGGTGCCGGCCATCACCGTGCGGCTCGTGCAGGACGCCACAGGAGCGCCCTTCCTGCTGCTCTCGGGGCCCGAGCCGGACGTCGAGTGGGAGCGCTTCGCCGCCGCCGTGCAGCAGATCGTGGAGCGACTCCAGGTGCGCCTGTCGGTGAACTTCCACGGCATCCCCATGGGCGTCCCGCACACCCGCCCGGTCGGCCTCACCCCGCACGGAAACCGCACCGACCTGGTCCCGGTCAGCACCAGCGTCTTCGACGAGGCGCAGGTCCCGGGCAGCGCCGAGGCCCTGGTCGAGTACCGGCTGATGCAGGCCGGACACGACGTCCTGGGCGTCGCGGCGCACGTGCCGCACTACATCGCCCGCTCCCCGTACCCGGACGCGGCGCTGACCGCGCTGGAGGCCGTCACGGCCGCCACCGGGCTCGTCCTGCCGGGCGTCGCGCACTCCCTGCGCACCGACGCCCAGCGCACCCAGACCGAGATCGACCGGCAGATCCGTGAGGGCGACGACGAGCTCACCGCCCTCGTCCAGGGCCTGGAGCACCAGTACGACGCGGCCGCGGGCGCCGCGACCCGGGGCAACATGCTCGCCGAGCCGGTGGAGATCCCGTCGGCGGACGAGATCGGCCGCGAGTTCGAGAGGTTCCTGGCCGAGCGGGAGGGCGACAACTGACGCCCGCCGGGCCGCCGGTCACAGCGGACGCCTAGGCTGCTGCCCATGCTGACAGTGGGCCTGACCGGCGGCATCGGAGCCGGCAAGAGCGAGGTGTCACGGCTGCTCGTGGAGTGCGGCGCCGTGCTGATCGACGCCGACCGCATCGCACGTGAGGTCGTGGAGCCGGGCACGCCCGGGCTCGCCGCCGTCGTGAAGGCCTTCGGGGAGGAGATCCTCACCGAGGACGGCAGCCTGGACCGGCCCCGCCTCGGCGCCCTCGTCTTCAACGACCCGGAGAAGCTGGCCACGCTCAACTCGATCGTGCACCCCCTGGTGGGCGCCCGGTCGCGCGAGCTGGAGGAGGCCGCGCCCGACGACGCCGTCGTCGTCCATGACGTCCCGCTCCTCACCGAGAACGGCCTCGCCCCTCTCTACGACGTCGTGATCGTCGTCGACGCGAGCCCGGACACCCAGCTCGACCGGCTGGTGCGGCTGCGCGGCATGAGCGAGGAGGACGCACGGGCCCGCATGGCCGCCCAGGCCACCCGCGAACAGCGCCGCGCGATCGCGGACGTCGTCATCGACAACGACGTGCCCCTCGACGCGCTGGAACGGCGCGTGAGGGAGGTGTGGGCCGACCTGGTCCGTCGCGCGCGGGAACCCCGGCCGGAATAGCGCGCGCCGGGCGAGGCGTTGATCCTCTCGAGCGAGGGAAGGATTCCGCCGTGCCCCAGACCAGTGGTCCGTCCGGACGTACGCCGGAGACGCACGTCATCGACTTCCGCGCCGCCGAGCACCTGCTCGCCTCCCGCGACCCGCGGGGCGCGGTGAAGCTGCTCGACGGCGTGATCGACGTCCATCCCGAGAACACGGCCGCCCGGCTGCTCCGGGCGCGCGCCTTCTTCGCGGCGGCCCAGCTGCGCCCCGCCGAGCTGGAGTTCTCGCTCGTCCTGGAGCGGGAGCCGGACAACGCCTTCGCCCACTTCGCCCTCGCCCGCACCTACGAGCGGCAGGGCCGGACCCACCCGGCCAAGCGGCACTTCCGCCTCGCGGCAGCGCTGGACCCGAACCCGGAGTACCTGAAGGCCGCGCGCTTCGACGGCTGAGCCCGCCGCGCAGGACCTCGGGCGGCTAGCGCCGGTCCGCCGGCGGCCCGTGCGGGGGCTCGTACGGCGGGACGTCGCGGCCCGGCTGGTAGTGCGGGCCCTGGCGGATGTGGCGGACCACGAACACCAGGTCCGCCACGACGACCAGGAACAGCATCCCGCAGGCCAGCGCCCAGCCCGGATACCCGGCGAGCGCGAACGCCACCGTTCCGGCCACCGTCCAGACCACACCCCACACGCTCAGCCAGAACCGCATGCGCAGAGGACTCCGCGCGGTCGTCGGTTCACTGCCCGTACGCATCGCGATCCTCACCCTGTGGCGGCCGAGCCCTTTCGCGTTCCGGGTGCCCGTCCCGAGCCCCTGTCACTCGTTCGGGTGGTGTCGGTGGAGAGGGGAACGGACGTGCGGGGGCGGCCCGTTCGACGGGCATGGAGCAGATGATGAGGGCAGGGTATGAGGGGACGGGCCCCGGGGCCATCACCCCGGACGGCTGCGCGGTGGAGCTGTACGCGCGGCTTCCCGTCGGGGACGAGCCGGACGTCATCGCGGCGGCGGTGCCGGCGGGCGCGAGGATCCTGGAGCTGGGCTGCGGGGTGGGGCGGATGACCCACGCGCTGCTGGAGCGCGGCTTCGAGGTGACGGCGGTGGACGAGTCCGCCGAGATGCTGGAGCGGGTGCGCGGGGCGCGCACGATATGCGGCCCGATCGAGCGGCTCGACCTCGGCGAGACCTTCGACGTGGTGCTGCTGGCCTCGTTCCTGGTGCACGCGGGGGACGCCGAGGTGCGCCGGGGCATGTTGCGCACCTGCGTACGGCATCTCGCGGAAGGCGGGTGCGTGCTGATCCAGCGGGAGGGCGCGGACTACCACACCAAGGTGCCGCGCGAGCGTGTCGACCCGTCGGGCTTCACGGTGCGGATCGTGTCCGTGGAGCCGGTGGGCGACGGCGTCGACTCGGTCCACGCGGAGTACGTCTTCCCGGACGCGACCTGGACGCAGACGTTCCGGTCACGCCCGCTGACCCCGGAGCAGTTCGAGGCGGCACTCGCGGAGGAAGGGCTGAGGGTGGACCGGTACCTGACGGAGGACGGGATCTGGGTGAGGGCGGTGCCGATGTCGTGACCTCGGCCGCTCGTCGCCCGGACGCCGGCGCGTCCCGCTCCGGGTGACCGCACCGGTGCTCACCGCCTGGGCGCACCCCCTGCCCCCTTGTTCCGGCCCCGGCGTCCGCCGCCGCCCGTCCCACGGCCGCCCGTGGCGCCGCCCGTGCCCTTGCCGCCGCCCGGCGTCGCGCCCGGGTCGCCGAGGGCGGGCGGGCCCGCGAGCCCGCCGAGCGGACCGGGGGCGCCGAGGCCCCCCAGCCCCCGCAGCCGTTCCAGCTCACGCCGGTCCCGCTTGGTCGGGCGCCCCGCGCCGCGGTCGCGGATGCCGGCGGGGGCGACCGCCTCGCGCGGCGGAGGCGGCGGCGAGTTGTCGACGTAGCACTGGACGGCGACCGGCGCCCCCACCCGCTTGCGGATCAGCCGCTTCACGACGACGACCCGCTCCCGCGTCTCGACCCGCACC
This sequence comes from Streptomyces werraensis, assembly GCA_014656175.1. GTDB lineage: Bacteria > Actinomycetota > Actinomycetes > Streptomycetales > Streptomycetaceae > Streptomyces > Streptomyces werraensis. The sequence goes on along the minus strand of BNBX01000001.1, from coordinate 56,232 downwards.
CGCACCTCGTCGCCGACCCGCACGGAGTGCGACGGCTTCACCCGCTCGCCGTTCACGCGGACGTGCCCGCCCCGGCAGGCGGCGGCCCCCATGGACCGCGTCTTGACCAGCCGCACCGACCAGATCCAGCTGTCGACCCGGACGGTCTCGCCGCTCTGCGGGCCCGCCGCCTCGGCGGCGGCCACCGCCGCGGCGACCTTGGGGTCCACCGCCTCGGGCGTGGTCCCCGCGGACGTGACCGCCGCGCCGTCGTCCGCCCCGGCCGTCCTGTCGTTCTGCGCACCCTCCGCAACCATGTTCCCGACCTTAGCCCGCCCGGCCGCAGACCGGACGCCTACCGTGGAGCCATGGATCCCGAAGCCCTCGCCCGGCTCGACCGGCGTATCGCCGGCTGTCGGGCCTGCCCGCGCCTGGTCGCCTGGCGCGAGGAGATCGCCCGTACCAAGCGGGCCGCGTTCGCGGACTGGACGTACTGGGGGAGGCCGGTGCCCGGGTTCGGGCCGCCCGACGCCCGGCTGCTGATCATCGGCCTCGCGCCCGCCGCGCACGGCGGCAACCGCACCGGCCGGATGTTCACCGGGGACCGCTCCGGCGACGTGCTGTACCGGGCGCTGTACGACGTGGGCCTGGCCTCGCAGCCGACCTCCGTGCAGGCCGACGACGGTCTGGAGCTGTACGGGGTCCGCGTCACCGCGCCCGTGCACTGCGCCCCGCCCGCCAACAAGCCAACCCCGGCCGAACGGGACGCCTGCCGTCCCTGGCTGGTGCAGGAGCTGCGGCTCCTGCGGCCGACGGTCCGGGCGGCGGTCGTCCTCGGCGCCTTCGGCTGGCAGGCGGCGCTGCCCGCGTTCGCCGAGGCCGGCTGGACCGTGCCCCGCCCCCGGCCCGCCTTCGGGCACGGCGCCCATGTCCAGCTGGACGCCGCCGACGGCCCGCCGCTCGGCCTCCACGGCTGCTTCCACGTCAGCCAGCGCAACACCTTCACCGGCAAACTCACGCCCGAGATGCTCAGGGACGTCCTGCGCACGGCGGCGACTGCAGCCGGACTGCGCCCGGCGAAACAGAGGTGAGCGGGCCGCCCGGCAGCGCTACGGTGCCCTGATGGGCAGGTATCCGGAGATCGAACCGTACGACCAAGGCATGCTCGACGTCGGGGACGGCAACTCCCTCTACTGGGAGACCAGCGGGAACCCGCACGGCAAACCCGCTGTGGTGCTGCACGGCGGGCCCGGCTCCGGCGCCGGGGCCGGACTGCGGCGCTACTTCGACCCCGCGGCCTACCGCATCGTCCTGTTCGACCAGCGCGGCGCGGGACGGTCACGGCCGTCGGCCGCAGACCCCGCCACCGACATGAGCGTCAACACGGCGCCGCACCTCATGGCGGACCTGGAGCGGCTCCGCGCGCATCTGGGCATCGAGCGCTGGCTGGTGTGGGGCGTGTCCTTCGGCTCGGCCCTGGGCCTGCGGTACGCGCAGACCTACCCCGGCGTGGTGTCCGAACTGGTGCTGACCGGCGTGGCCACCGGCTCGCCCGCCGAGGTCGACCTGCTGACGCGGGGCCTCGGCCGGATCTTCCCGGAGGCGTACGAGCGGTTCCTCGCCGAGCTCCCGGAGGACGAGCGTGACGGCAACCTGGCCGCCGCGTACAACCGCCTGCTGGAATCACCCGACCCCGAGGTCAGGGCGCGGGCGGCACGGGCGTGGACGGACTGGGAGACGGCGATCATCCCCGCCCCGCCCGGTTCCGTCGAGCGGTTCCGCGACCCGGAGTTCCGCCACGGCTTCGCCCGCACCGTCACCCACTACTGGGGCAACGACCACTTCTTCGGCGACTTCCCCGGCGACGGGGGAGCGGAGGGCGTCGTCCTGCGCGACGCCCGCCTCCTCGAGGACGTCCCCGGCACCCTGGTCCAGGGCAGCCTCGACCTCGGCAACCTCCTCGGCATCGTCTGGCGGCTGCACCACGCCTGGCCGGGCAGCGAGCTGGTGATCGTCGACGACGCCGGGCACGACGCGGGCGCCGTCGGCGACGACGCCCTTGTGGCGGCGACGGACCGGTACGCCCGCCGCCGCCCCTGACGGACAGCGTCCTCGCGTTCGCCTACGGGTGCAGCACCACCTTGGTGTAGCCCTCGATCCGCTTGTCGAACTTGTCGTACGCCGACGGCGCCTGGCCCAGCGGCAGCTCGTGCGAGACCACGAAGCTGGGCTTGGCCCGCCCCTCGATGATCATGTCGCGGAGCTGCCGGTTGTACCGCTTGACGTTGCACTGGCCGGTGCCGAGCTTCAGACCCTTCTCGAAGAGCTTGCCGACCGCGACCAGCAGCATGCCCTGCTTGGACTGCTCGTCCGGGGCGCCGGGGTCGGACGGCACGTACAGCCCGGGGATGCCGAGCATGCCGGTCGCCCGGACCGTGCGGACCAGCGAGTTCAGCACGGTCGCCGGCTCCTCCCGGTCGGTGCCGCCGCCCGCCGAGGCCTGGTAGCCGACGGCGTCGATGCCCTTGTCGGTGCCCATGCCCTCGGTCTGGTCGTGGATCTGCTCGACCGGGTCGCCCTCCGCGAAGTTGATCGGCACGGCGCCGATCTCCTCGGCCTTCTGCAGGCGTTCGGCGACGCGGTCGACCACGAACACCTTCCGCGCGCCGCGCAGCATCGCCGAGTAGGCGGCCATCAGGCCGACCGGTCCGGCGCCGTACACGGTGACGCTGTCGCCCGGGCGCACCTGGGCGAGTTCACAGCCGTGGTAGCCGGTGGGGAAGATGTCCGCGAGGAGCACGAAGTCCATCTCGTGCTCGGTGCCCGCAGGCAGCTTCAGGCAGTTGAAGTCGGCGTAGGGGACGCGCAGGTACTCCGCCTGTCCGCCCTTCCAGGGGCCCATGGCCACATAGCCGTAGGCGCCGCCGGGGAAGCCGGGGTTGACGGTGAGACAGTATCCCGTGAAGCCCTCGACGCAGTTGGTGCAGAAGCCGCAGGCGACGTTGAAGGGCATGACCACACGGTCGCCCTCCTTGAGCGAGGTGACGCCCGGGCCGACCTCGGCGACGATGCCCATGTTCTCGTGGCCGAAGGTGATACCCGGCTCGGCGGCCGTGCGGCCCTCGTACATGTGCAGGTCGGAGCCGCAGATCGCGGTCGAGGTGATCCGTACGATCACGTCGTTCGGATGCTGGATCGTCGGGTTCTCGACGTCCTCGACGGCGACCTCGAACGGTCCCTTGTACACGACGGCCTTCATGGTGCGATCTCCGTTCGGTTGGTGTTCTGCGTGGTGCGCAGTGACGCCCCTCCCGATGGCCCGCGTGACCGATATCTCATGATTCTCCGGTCTTGTGCCCGGAGCAAGCCGGTAGCATCCGACGAATACCCCGCGACGTCCGCCCCGTTCCCGGGGGCGCCGCACCCGGCGTTCAGGACGCCACCCGACGCGACACCCGACGAGAGGGAAGGGCGGAGAAATGGCAGCTCAAAGGCTGGGAACCCTGCTGGTGGCCGTGCCCGGGCTGTCCGGCACCACATACCCCCCGGGCACGACCGTGACCGTCCGCGGCCGCGGCGCGACCGTGGACGCGTTCGTCAACGGCGACTGGCTCCCGCTGTCCTGGTGGGAGTTCTCCGACGGTCTGCGGGAGGACATCGCCGACCGCTGAGCCGCCGCGCGAGGCGCCCGCCGACCGGTCGCGTCGGGCTCAGTCGACCTTCACCCAGTCCAGGGTGCGCTCGACGGCCCGCTTCCAGTCCTCGTAGCCCTGGCGGCGCCGGTCCTCGTCCCACGACGGCTCCCAGCGCCTGGACTCCTGCCAGTGCGTGCGGAGCTCGTTCTCGTCGCTCCAGAAGCCCGTGGCGAGGCCCGCGGCGTACGCGGCGCCCAGCGCGGTGGTCTCCGCGACCACGGGCCGGCTGACCGGCACCCCGAGCACGTCCGCCTGGATCTGCATGCACAGGTCGTTCGCGGTGACGCCGCCGTCCACCTTCAGCACGTCCAGGTGCACCCCGGAGTCCTGCTCCATCGCCTCGACCACGTCACGGCTCTGGTAGCAGATCGCCTCCAGTGTGGCTCGCGCGATGTGGCCGCCGGTGTTGTACCGGGACAGGCCGACGATGGCGCCGCGGGCGTCGGAACGCCAGTAGGGGGCGAACAGGCCGGAGAAGGCCGGCACGAAGTACATGCCGCCGCTGTCCTCCACCGACCGTGCCAGCTGCTCGCTGTCCGGGGCGCTCCCGATGATCTTCAGCTGGTCCCGCAGCCACTGCACCGCCGCGCCGGTCACGGCGATGGAGCCCTCCAGCGCGTACACCGCCGGGCTGCCGGCGAACTGGTACGCCACCGTCGTCAGCAGACCGTGCTGCGAGCGGACGAGTTCGGTGCCGGTGTTCAGCACCAGGAAGTTGCCGGTGCCGTACGTGTTCTTGGCCTCGCCGGGGGAGAAGCAGACCTGCCCCACCGTGGCCGCGTGCTGGTCGCCGAGGACGCCGGTGATCGGCACGGCGGCGCCCAGCGGGCGGGACGTACGGGCCTGGCCGAACGCCTCCGGGTCCGAGGAGGGGTGGATGGCCGGGAGCATCGAGCGCGGGATGCCGAAGATGCCGAGCAGCTCGTCGTCCCAGTCGAGGGTCTCCAGGTTCATCAGCATGGTGCGGCTGGCGTTGGTCACGTCCGTGGCGTGGATGCCGCCGTTCGGACCTCCGGTGAGGTTCCACAGCACCCAGGCGTCGGTGTTGCCGAACAGGGCGTTGCCCGCCTCGGCCGCCTCGCGCAGCCCGTCCACGTTGTCCAGCAGCCACTTGATCTTGCCGCCGGAGAAGTAGGTGGCCGGCGGCAGCCCCGCCTTGTGGCGGATCGTGTCGCCGTGGCCCTCGCGCTCGAGGGCGGCGGCGATGCTGTCGGTGCGCGTGTCCTGCCAGACGATCGCGTTGTAGTACGGACGGCCGGTGCGCGGATCCCACACGACGGTCGTCTCACGCTGGTTGGTGATGCCGATGGCCCGCAGGTCGGAGGCCGTCAGGCCGCCGTCGCGGAGGGCGTTCTGGATCACCGTGTTGGTGCGCTCCCAGATCTCCACCGGGTCGTGCTCGACCCAGCCGGAACGGGGCAGGATCTGCTGGTGCTCCAGCTGGTGCTTCGCCACCTCGTTACCGGCATGATCGAAGATCATGAATCGGGTGCTGGTGGTCCCCTGGTCCACCGCGCCGACGAATTCGGGCATCGCTGAAACCTTTCGTGAGTGACGACGGACTCCCGGGTGCGGCCTACGCCTCCTCGGTGGCCGGGCCTTCCTCCTGGGCCTCCATCGCCCGCGCCCTGGCGGTGACCATCGGCTTGATCATGAGGTCGTACACCAGCACGCCGGCGACGCCGCCGATCAGCGGGCCGACGATGGGAATCCACCAGTAGCCGCTGAACCACCCGAACGTGCCCGGGAGGGCGATGTCACCCCAGCCCTCGAAATACGTGAACAGCCGCGGACCGAAATCTCGCGCGGGGTTGATCGCGTATCCGGCATTCGTTCCGAAGGACAGGCCGATGGCGACGACCACCAGACCGATGAGGAACGGGTGGAGATTCGACAGGGGCGCGACATTCTTCAGGTCGATGAGTGCGCAGACCAGAAGAAGCAGAATGCCGGTACCCACGATCTGGTCGAGCAGCGGACCCCACCAGGAATCGCCGAGGTATTCCGCGGGGAAGGTCGCGAAGATGGAATAGGTGGCCAGTGATTCGTCACGGGCCAGCCCTGCCTTCGCGTCGGCGGCGTCGATCGCCCAGCGGTAACAGGCGTAGACGAGCGCGGCGGCGACGAACGCGCCGCACACCTGGGCCAGCCAGTAGGCGGGCACCTTCTTCAGGGGGAAGTCCCTGCGCACGGCGAACGCCAGCGTCACCGCCGGGTTGAGGTGGGCGCCGCTGATGCCGCCGGCGACGTAGACGCCGAAGACGACGGCGAGGCCCCATCCCCAGGCGATGATGAGCCAGTTCGCCGGACCGAAGTCCACGAACTGACGCCCGGAACCGGGCAGACCCACGACGGCGACGGCGACGGATCCGACACCCAGCAGAATAAGGACGAACGTCCCCAGGAATTCGGCGAGCATTTCGCCGCCTGTGCCTTCGCGATAGCCGCGTCGGCGCGGAGCTGTAACGCGATCAGCCATCAGCTCTCCTCGAATGGAAATGGCGCGGACTGTGCCTCCCCATGTCGGCAGCGTAGGTCCACCGCCCACCCCGGGCGCGCGGAGAGCGGTCTTTCCCACCAACGGCCCAGTTCGACGGGCGAGAGGGAAGGAGGCGGCTGATACTGCGGGACTTCCGACGAGTTCGAGGGCGGGGTCACCGCGCGGTCCGCGGGGGACGGACGCGCGCGTCCGCCCGGCCGTCACACCGGCGAAACGCGCCTGTTCCCTTCCGTCGGTGAAGTCCCCTTACCGTGGGGGCATGAGTTCCGCCCCGGTCAGCGTTGCCCGAAGGAGCAGCCGCAGCGACCGGACGACAGGAGCCCTGTGACCCGCACCGCCCCCGCCGTACCCCCGTGGCTCGCCCATGCCCTCCGCTCCCAGCGGGGGCCGGTCTCCCGCAGCGCGGTGCTGCGCGGCGCGCTGGGCGGCGGGCCGCTGCTGCTCGTCGCCGTCCTCGCCGGACGGCCCACCCTTGGGGTGGTCGCCGCGATCGGCGCCATGTTCGCCGGGATCAACGACCGGCCCGGCAGCCGCCGCGCCTCCGTGGCCCGGATCGGGACGCCCGCCCTCGCGGGCGCGGCCGGACTGCTGTCGGGCACCCTCGCCGGGGACCACGCACCTGCCCTGCTGCTCACCCTGCTGCTGACCGTGCTGGGCCTGGCCGCCGGAGGGATCAGCGCGCTGGGGCCGGTGGGGTCCTCCGCGGGGACGCAGCTGCTGGTCGGCGCCGCCGTCGGGGCAGGTATGCCACTGCCCGAGCCGGGCTGGCTGCGGGCGGCCGCCTTCGTCGCGGGCGCCGCCTGGCTGCTCCTGCTGCGGCTCGCGCTGCCCACCTCCCACACCCTCGCCGGGGACCGCCGCTTCGAGCTGCGCTTCGACGGGGAACGCGCCGCCGTCGCCGGGGTGTACGAGGCCGTCGCCGCGCTGCTCGACGCCGTCGGCTCCGGCAGTGCCACCGCACGGCGGGCCGCGCTCACCGCCGCCCTCGACCAGGCGCAGGACGCGCTCGCCGGGCCCCGGCTGCGCCGCCGCCCCTCCTCCGCGGCGGAACGCCGGCTGCACGCCCAGTACGCCGCCGCCCTCCCGCTCGCGGAGGCCGCGACCGCGCTGGCCTGGGCGGGGGACCCGGTGCCGGACCGTACGTCCGAGGCGCCCCGCCGCCTCGCCGCCGCCGTGCGCCACGGCGCCCCCACCGGCCCGCTGCCCGCCCCCACCCGCTCCGCGCCCGGCCTGCGCGCCCTGGACGACGCCCTGCTGTACGCGGCGGAGGCGTTCGACCGGGCGGACAGTCGGCGGCTGCACGGCCGCAGGCGCTCCCGGACCGCCGTCCTGCGGACCGTCCTCGGCGCCCGCGGCCGGGAGTACGGGATGCGCGTCGCCCTCTGCTTCGGCGCGAGCGCCGCCGTCGCCCAGGCCCTCTACCACGCCCGCTGGTACGGCCAGCACGAGCACTGGTACTGGCTGCCCGCCACCGCCGTCTTCCTCGTCAAGCCCGACCTCGGGCCGCTGGCCTCCCGCGTGCTGTCCCGCGCCGCCGGAACCGTCCTCGGCGCGCTGCTGTTCGCCGGACTCGCCGCGGTGCTGCCCCGGCCGGAAGGACTCGTCGTCCTCGTCGCCCTCTGCGGGGCGCTGATCCCGCTCGCCGCCCGGCACTTCGCCGCGCAGACCGCCGTCGTCACCGTGCTCGTACTGGCCCTGGTGATGGCCGGCGGCGAACCCCAGGCGTCCCTCGCCCGGATCGGCGAGACCCTGCTGGCCTGCGCCATCGTGCTGGTCGTCGGACACCTGCCCGTCCCCGGCCGGCGCGGCGACGCCATTCGGGCCCGGCTCACCGAGGCGAGCGGTGCCGCCCGCGAGTACCTCGCCCATGTGCTGGGGGAGTCCGAGGACCGGGAGGCCCGCTGGGCGCTGCGCCGCGAGGCCTACCGCACCCTCGCCGAGGCCCGCGCCGCCATCGCCCTCGCCTCCGCCGAACTCCCGCCGCTCGCCCGGCACGCGGACGGCGCCGACGAGATCGCCACAGCCCTCGAACGGCTCGTCGACACCACCACCGCCTGCGCCGTCCACCTCGACGACACCGGCACCCTCGACCCCCACCACGTCCGCCGCCTCACCGCCCTCCGGGACAAGCTGGCCCACCAGGGCTCACACGTACACCTCCCCGTCCCGGCCGGGACACGCCCCCCGGCGGGCCGGCGCCCGGTCGCGGACAGCCGGTGACCGCTCCGCCGACCTCGGCCGAGCGCACCCGGAGGGGGCGCGGGGAACAGCGCACGCACCGGACCGGCCCCGGTGGCTCGGCGCCGCTGATCGCCTTGTCGGCGTCGGTCGAGCGCGCCCGGAAGGGGCGCGGGGAACTGCGCGCCCGGCCGCCACGGGCCGGCACCCGCCGCCCAGCCCGCCGCGGGTGGCTCGGCGCCGCTGACCGCCTTGTCGGCGTCGGTCGAGCGCGCGGGGAAGGGGCGCGGGGAACTGCGCGCCCAGCCCCCACGGACCGGCACCCGGTGGACCGCCCCCCCGCGGGTGGCTCGGCGCCGCTGATCGCCTTGTCGGCGTCGGTCGAGCGCGCGGGGAAGGGGCGCGGGGAACTGCGCGCCCAGCCCCCACGGACCCGCACCCGCCGCCGGCATGGCCACCCAGCCGCCCGCAGGGCCACCGCCCCACCTATGCGCGCCGGCCCGCGCAGGGGGCCGCCCCCCCCTCAAGATGAACGCCCCGCGTTCACCCCACCCGCACCCACACCGGCGCATGATCCGACCCCGCTACTCCCCGCCGCTCGCCGGGATCCGTCCCCACGGACGGCAGACGGGGCGGCCCGTCGTCCGGAAGCCCCGTCCCCGCCGACGTCACCCTCCGCACCAGCCGGTGGCTGAGCAGTACATGGTCGATCAGCTCCCGGCGGCCCGAGTTCACCCGCGAGTAGCGTTCCGACGCCGGGATGAGCGGGGCCACGTCCCACAGCCGGACCGCGTCACCCCGGTCCGGCCGGTCGTACCCCGGCGTGCCGATCTCCGATCCGGGCGGCCCCAGCAGCATCTGCGTGGTCGCCGCCTGCACCTCGTCGTTGAGGTCGCCGAGCACCGCCACGTCCCGCTCCCGCCCGTCGCCCTCCAGCAGCCGGTCCGCCAGCGCGCGCAACGCCGCCGCCTCGGCCGCCCGCCGGTACAGCGCGTAGGCGCCGTACCGGGCCCGTTCGCCCTCGTCGCGCGGCTGGAAGCGGCCGTCCGGGTACGACAGCAGCTTCGACTTCAGATGACACACCGCCACCCGCAGCGGTCCACGCTCGCCCGCGACCTCCACCGCGAGGAAGCCGCGCCCGGCCTGAGAGACGGTCAGCCCGGTGTCGTCCGCCTGCACCGGCAGCATCCGCGGCGGGAACGCCGCCGTGTCGGCGACCACCGTCAGCTCCGTACGGCTGAGGAAGCCCACCCGGGTGCCCCGGCTGTCGGCGTGCGAGGACAGCGCGACGTGCCAGTCGTCGTCGAGCATCCCCGCCAGGTCCTCCAGCGCGCCGGGGTCGCCCACCTCCTGCACGCCGAGCAGCCCCGGATCCAGCTCCGTGATCACCGCGGCGAGCGCGGCCAGTTTCGACGCGTAGGCGGCCTCGTCGTCGGGCCCGTAGGGGCCGCCGGGCCGGTACAGGTTCTCGAGGTTCCAGGTGCCGAGGAGCAAGGCGGGCCCCTTTCAGCCGTGGGCGGGCTCGTGGTGAGGCCAGGGTGCGCGCCCGGCCCGCCGTGCGACAGAGCCGCGACGGGATGTCGCGGCTCGGCTCCCCCGGGTCGGAGTCCCGTCGTACGTTGACGTGATGACGCCTTCTGCCGTGGAGAGTCCCGCCGGCCTCATCATCACCGGATGCACCGTCCTCACGCACGACGATCAAGAAGAGGCCGTCTTCCTGGAGGACGCGGCCGTCGTCGTCCGCGACGGGGTCGTCGAGGAGGTGACCGACGCCGGGGCCGTCGCCGGGCGCGCGGCCGACGAGTGGATCGACGCCCGCGGACAGGTCGCGCTGCCCGGTCTGATCAACTGTCACACCCACGCCCCGATGGCCGCCCTGCGCGGGCTCGCCGAGGACCTGCCGACCCAGGCGTGGTTCAACGACGTCGTCTGGCCGGTGGAGTCCAACCTCACCGAGCGGGACGTCACTCTCGGCGCGCTGCTCGCCTGCGCGGAGATGATCCGGGCCGGGGTCACCTGCTTCGCCGACCACTACTTCGCCATGGACGCGGTCGCCGAGGTGGTCGCGGCAAGCGGCATGCGCGCTCTGCTGGGAGAGGCGTACTTCTCCTCCCAGGGCCCTCGGGGACGGGAGAGGTCCCTGGAGTTCGCGCTCCGCCACCGGGGCACGGCCGGCGGGCGCATCACCACCGCGCTCGCCCCGCACGCCCCCTACACGGTGACCGACACCGACCTCGCCGCCACCGCCGAGCTGGCCCACGAGCACCGCCTGCCCGTCCATCTGCACGCCGCCGAGAACCGCGACCAGACCGAGGCGTCCCTCGCACGGCACGGCGTCACCCCCGTCGAGGTGCTGCACCGCACCGGCGTCCTGGACACCGACGTGCTCATCGCGCACGGCACCGGCATCGTCGAGAGCGACCTGCCGCTCCTCGCGCACGCGCGGGGGCGTACGGCGGTGGCGACCGCGCCCCGCGGCTACCTGAAGTTCGCCTGGCCCACCACCACCCCCGTACGGGCGCTGCGGAACATCGGGGTGCCGGTCGGACTCGCCACGGACGGCGCCGCATCCAACAACTCCCTCGACGTGTGGGAGTCCATGGCGCTCACCTCGCTGATCCAGAAGTCCACGGAGGACGACCCGCGCTGGCTTACCTCACGTCAGGCCCTGCACCACGCCACCCTGCAGAGCGCCCGCGCGGTCGGCCTGGAGGGGAGCGTCGGCCGCATCGCGCCCGGCCACCGGGCCGACCTCGTCCTGGTCGACCTCACCGGACCGCACACCCAGCCCGTGCACGACCTCGCCGCGACCCTGGTGCACAGCGCCCGCGCCGCCGATGTGCGCACGACCGTCGTGGACGGCCGGATCCTCATGCGCGACCGGCGCCTGCTCACCATCGACGTTCCCGAGGTCGTACGCGAACTGGACGAGCGCCTGCCCGCCCTCGTCGACCGCTCCCACGGCCGGCGCATCCAGGAGTACGACACCTGAGCGGCCCGTGTCGCAGCGGCGAGAAGGCTTCGGACGCGGCCGGTGAGTGCCGCGCGGTACTCCGCTCACCCCTCGCGGAGCGGGACCGTCGCGCAGGAGCCCTGGGGGAGCCCCAGGGGCGCGCGCCCGCCGTCGGGGCTCCCGTGGCGCAGGCGCATCTCCAGTACCACGACGAGTGCGACGACCGACACGGACGGTGACGGATTACTCCGGAAAGCTGAGAGCGCGCTCACACTTGGCAGTGAACAGGTGTCAACTACGTCTCAGTACCGTCACCGGACGAGGCGTTCCCCCCATGGTTGGCGTTTAACTCTACGAGTACAGCGCTACATGGAGGTGGCAGGGTGAACGGGCGAACCGTGCTCGAACGCTTTCCCGCAGGTGGACCGCGTGGATCCTGGCCCGCGGAGGAGTTCGCGCACGCGCGGCGCCTGGAGGGCCAGCCCGCCGAGGTCGTGATGGACCTCGCCACCGACATGTTCCTGGTGATCGTCCGCGGCGAGAGCGCCGGCGGTGAGGCGGTGGCGTGACCCCGGCGGGGCGGCGCCGGGTACGGCCGTCAGGCGGTGACGGAGCGTGACCAGACGGGGGTCGTCCCGGTGAGCCGGCACAGAGCCAGGTAGAGCGGTATCGGCGGCGTGTAGGGGAGCGTGCCGTCGGGGCGGTGGATCAGCCCCGGGAGGCCGGCGGCGTCCGTGTCGGCGGGGGAGTCGGGGAGGACCGCGCCGGCGGCGTAGTGCGCGGGGGCGGGCCACTCCAGGGCGTAGTCCGAGTCGGACGGGACCAGCCACCACCAGTGCGCGTCGTCGGCGTACACGCACCCCACGCGGGGCAGCCGGGGCAGGACCAGCGGGCCGAAGCGGGCCGGCACGGCCACCGCGTCGCAGCCCATCGGGGCGGTCATGCCGTCGGGCACGGGAAGCCGCCGGGGCGCGCCCGGCGTCAGCCGTCCGCGCTGGATCCGAACCAGCGAGTCCAGGCTCAGCACGCGTGCACCGGGGCCCGTCACGCCCGGCCTCCGTCCCGGTCGGCGGGTATGTCCTGACGCTGTTCTGCGGGGTGGGTCGCACCGTCGTCGCCGGTCTGGTCCTCGCCGCCCTCCGAGCCGCCGGCCGGGCCGGGCTTGGGGCGGGCGCCCCAGCCGAGGTCGTTCCGGGGTCCGTCCGGGTCGCCCGGGGAGTCGGCGGTGCGGGGGAGTTCCGCCCAGACCAGCAGGCCGGGGCCGTGTTCGTGGGCGCCCCACGCGCGGCACAGGGCGTCGACGAGGAGCAGTCCCCTTCCGTGCTCCTCCTCCGGCTGCTGCCGGGTGTTCGCCCGCGGCCGGCCCGGCGCGCAGCCCTCGTCCCGCACGGCGATGCGCAGCAGGTCGTCACCGTCGTGCAGCTCGCAGACGACATGGCTGCTCGCGGTGTGCACGATGGCGTTGGTGACCAGTTCGGAGACGACCAGGGCCGCCGTGTCGCAGGTGTCCTCGCAGACCGACCAGCCGGTCAGCCGGGCCCGTGTCAGCCGTCTCGCCTGCGCGGGGGAGCCAGGGTGAGCGGCCAGTTCGAAGCGGAACCGGCGCTCGGTGGCGGCCCCCGAGGGGGCGGTGGCCGAAGCGGCGCCGAGGCCCACGGGAGCTGCGGCGGCGTCTGTTCCTAAGGGCGCGGACGGAATCACGCTTGCCACTATCGCCCCGCCGTGAACACTTGGCAAGTGTCACTTTGAAAAATGCAGAGTGCTGTGTGACGGTCTGGACGGGCGTGGCACACTGCTCGCAACAGCACCTCGCGCGGCGCCAGTTGGGATCGCCGGAAATCGATTCGAATATGTGTTCGGATCCATTGATCTCCGTGCCAGATCACCGGATGGCGCCGCCGGGCTGTCAGGATTTGTTCGAGGGAGGTGAAGCGTGAGCGAACCCCGGTCCGCGCCGACGGTCGGGCAGGTCGTCCTCGGGCGCCGCCTGCTGGATCTGCGCGAGCGCGCGGGTCTCAAGCGGGAAGAGGCCGCCCGGATCCTGCGTGTCGCCCCCGCCACCGTGCGCCGCATGGAGATGGCCGAGGTGGCGCTCAAGATCCCCTACCTCCAGCTGCTGCTGAAGGCCTACGGCGTCTCCGACGAGGAGGCCGAGGCATTCGTCCAGCTCGCGGAGGACGCCAACAAGCCCGGCTGGTGGCAGCGCTTCCACGACATCCTGCCCGGCTGGTTCTCCATGTACGTCAGCCTGGAGGGCGCGGCCTCCCTCATCCGCAGCTACGAACCCCACTTCGTCCCCGGCCTGCTCCAGACCGAGGACTACGCGCGCGGCGTGCTGCGCTCCGGCGCCATAGGGCAGACCCGCCCCGAGGACATAGAGCGCCACGTCGACCTGCGCATGCGGCGGCAGGAACTGCTCACCCGCGAGGACGCGCCCCGGCTGTGGGTCGTCATGGACGAGACCGCGCTGCGCCGCCGGGTCGGCGGTCCTGAGGTGATGCGCGCGCAGATCGACAAGCTGCTCGAGGCGTCGGCGCTGCCCAACGTGACGCTGCAGATCGCCACCTTCGACAGCGGGCCCCATCCCGGCACGTACGGGCCGTTCGTGCTGTTCCGATTTGCCATGCCCGAACTGCCGGACATGGTCTACAGCGAGTACCTGACCGGCGCCGTCTACCTGGACGCGCGCACCGAGGTGGCGACCCACCTCGAGGTCATGGACCGCATGGCGGCGCAGGCCGCCACGGCACATCGCACGAAGGAGATCCTCCGGGATCTCCGCAAGGAGCTGTGAATGGAACTCATCAAGCCCCCGAAGACCCAGCCGCGTGCACGGGCGCACGCCAGGAGGATCTACAACGGCATGCCCGCGAGGGAGCTGGGCAGCGAGGGCTGGCACAAGCCCTGGAGCGGCGGCAACGGCGGCAACTGCCTGGAGGCGATGAAGCTGGACGACGGCCGGATCGCCGTGCGCCAGTCCACCGACCCGGACGGTCCGGCGCTCATCTACACCTCCGCCGAGATGACGGCCTTCATCGAGGGGGCCAAGGCCGGAGAGGCGGATTTCCTGCTGTCCTGACCTCCTGTTGCCGCACTACCTTTGCTTGTCCCTTGGCACCGGCTTGGCACTGAATTGATCACTAACACTTGCAGACAGTTACGGAGTCCGTCATGACCGGGCAGAACCCCGTGGAGATCGACACCACCAGACCGCATCCGGCGCGGATGTACGACTGGTACCTCGGAGGCAAGGACAACTACCCGGTCGACGAGGCCATGGGCCGGCAGATGCTCGCCCTGGAGCCGAGGGTGCCGGTCATGGCGCGCGTCAACCGCGCGTTCATGCAGCGCGCCACGCGCTGGCTCGCCGGACAGGGCGTGCGCCAGTTCCTCGACGTCGGCACCGGCATCCCCACCGAGCCGAACCTGCACCAGATAGCCCAGCGGATCGCGCCGGACGCCCGCGTCGTCTACTGCGACAACGACCCGATCGTCCTGGCCCACGCGGCGGCCCTGCTGCGCGGCACGGACGAGGGCGTCACCGACTACCTCCAGGCCGACGTCCGCGACCCGGACACCATCCTGGAGGGCGCGCGCAAGGTCCTCGACTTCGAGAAGCCGATCGCGCTGTCGCTCATCGCGCTGCTGCACTTCGTCCCCGACGAGGACGGCGCGCACGAACTGGTGGCGCGGCTGGTGGACGCCCTGCCCTCGGGCAGCCACCTGGTGATCAGCCACGCCACGGCCGACTTCACCCCGGAGGAGTCGGAGGAGGCCTCGGCGAAGCTCAAGGGTGCTGGTGTCACCCTGGCACTGCGCAGCCGCGAGGAGTTCACCCGCTTCTTCGACGGCCTCGACCTCGTGGAACCGGGCGTCCAGGTGCCGCACCTGTGGCACCCCGAACTGGGCGACCCGGTCCCGGGTCAGGACGACGGGATCATCCCCGGCTACGGCGCGGTGGCGCGCAAGCCGTAGGCGCGTTCCGGGTTCGACCTCGACGCCCCTGGGCGCCCGGCTCCGGCTGGGAGCCCGGGGGCGTCGGCGTGCGAGGGCCGGGACGGGTCGGCGTCCGCCGGGTGCGCGGTCGCGATCCGTCCCGGCCCAGGGCGCCACAGCGGACGAGCGTGCCTGGCCGCGTGAGGGCGCTCCGGGCAGCGCGCGGGCGTGCGGGGGGCCGGGTCAGACGGTCATGGGCCGGTCGTACGGGCCGATCGGCGCCGGCAGACCGCTCGTGCCGCCCGTCAGACAGCGGTCCACGGCCGCCGCCACCGCGCGGCCCTCCGCGATGGCCCACACGATCAGCGACTGCCCCCGGGCGGCGTCGCCCGCCGCGAAGACGCCCGGCACGTTCGTGGCGAAGTCCGGCCCGCGTGCGATCGTGCCGCGCGGCTCCAGCTCGAGACCGAGCTGCGCGATGATCCCGTCGCCCCGGTCCGGCCCGGAGAAGCCGAGCGCGAGCAGCACCAGGTCGGCGGGCAGCGTCCGCTCCGTCCCCGGCACCGGCCTGCGCTCCGCGTCCACCTCGACCAGGCGCAGCCCGCGCACCCGCCCGTCCGCGTCCCCCTCGAAGCGCAGCGTCGACGCGGCGAACAGCCGCGCGTCGGCCTCCGCCGCCGGCGCCGTCCGCAGCGCGCCCGCCTCCTCGTGCGCCGCCGACAGCCGGTACAGCTTCGGATACGTCGGCCAGGGCTCGTTCTCCTCGTCGCGCTCGCTGCCGGGCCTGCGGTAGATGTCGAGCTGGGTGACCGACGCGGCCCGCTCCCGCACCGCCGTGCCCAGGCAGTCGGCGCCCGTGTCACCGCCCCCGACGATGACCACGTGCCGCCCCTCCGCCGACAGCGGCGACCTCTCCAGGTCGCCCTCGCGCACCCGGTTGGCCAGGGGCAGGTACTCCATCGCCTGGTGGATGCCCGTGAGTTCACGCCCCGGCACCGGCAGCTCCCGCCATGCCGTCGCCCCCGTGGCGATGACCACCGCGTCGTAACGGCCGCGCAGCTCCGCAGCGTCCACGTCCTGCCCGACCGTGGTCGACGTGCGGAACCTCGTCCCCTCGGCCCGCATCTGCTCCACGCGCCGCTCCAGATGGCGCTTCTCCATCTTGAACTCGGGGATCCCGTACCGCATGAGCCCGCCGATCCGGTCGTCCCGCTCGTACACGGCGACCGTGTGCCCGGCCCGCGTGAGCTGCTGGGCGGCGGCGAGCCCGGTGGGGCCCGAGCCGATGACCGCGACCGTCCGTCCGGACAGCCGGTCCGGCGGGGCCGGCGCGGCGAACCCCTCCTCCCACGCCCTGTCGGCGATGGCGCACTCGACGTTCTTGATGGTCACCGCCGGCTGGTTGATGGCGAGCACACAGCCGGCCTCGCACGGCGCCGGGCACAGCCTCCCCGTGAACTCGGGGAAGTTGTTCGTGGCGTGCAGCCGCTCCGCCGCCGCCCGCCAGTCCTCCCGGGAGACCAGGTCGTTCCACTCCGGGATGAGGTTGCCCAGCGGACAGGCCTCGTGGCAGAACGGCACACCGCAGTCCATGCACCGGTCGGCCTGCTCGCCGATGATCGGCAGCAGTCCCCCGGGGACGTACACCTCGTCCCAGTCGCCGACCCGCTCCTCCACAGGCCGGCGCGGCCACTCCTGGCGGGGCGTGGTGAGGAAACCCCTGGGATCTGCCATGGCCGTCTTCCTTGTATGCGCGGGTGACAGGCCGTGCGTCGTCGGGCGGCACTCCTGCCCAAACGATACGTCCGCCCAACCCGGCCCGCAGTGTGCCGGACACCGTCCGTGCGGAGCCTGTGCTGCCGGCTCGCGGCCGGTGTGCTCGGCGCCCTACGGCGGCGCTGCCCGGGCGGCGCGCGGCGCCCCTCAGCCGGGGAGCGCTCGGCGGCGTCCGGCACTCAGCCGGTGAGGGCCAGGAGGTACGCCAGCGCTGCTCCGGCCGAGGCGACGGCGCGGACGTGGTTCCACCGCGTCCACCCGCGCACGTACGCCGGCCAGTACGCGGCCGCCTCCGCACCGCCCGCGTCGAGCCGGGCCAACCGCTCGTTGCGGGGTATGTTCGCCGCCACGGTCAGCCCGAACGATCCGCACAGGAACAGCACGCCGCCCACCACCGACGCGACCGCCCCCTCGTCCGGCCACGTCACGAGCGTCACCACCGTGAGCACCGCGCTCAGCACCGCCGTGCCGAGGAACACCGCCATGAACGGCGGCCGCACCGCCGCCACGTTGACCGACTGCATCGCGGCCACGCCCCGCGCCGGCGGCAGCGCCGCCAGCCCTCGCATCACGAACGTGGAGAACGCGCAGAACACCCCGGCCACCAGACCGGTCCCCAGCGCACCCAGCGCCGTCAGCACTGCGTACGCCCCGTCGCCCATGTCCTCACCCCCGTCATCCTCGCCATCCTCGCCCTTCCGGCCGGGCCCTTCCCTCGGCTGCCCGCACCACCAGTGAAGGCGCCCCCGTCGCGCCGGGCCATGGCCCAGCGGCGCGCACCCATACGCGAGCGTCCACCGCCCGCGCCCGCCCGCGGCGCCCTGCCTTCCCCGGCACTTCCGGGGCCGCCCGGAACGTGCCGCATCATGGCCGTGTGCGACTCGAAGCGATCACCTGGGACCGGCTCGTCGACCTGCTCGCCGAGCGCCTGCTGGACCTCGACACGGCCGACGGCGCTCCCTGGCCCCGCGTCGCCCTCGACGGCGCTCCGGCCGCCCGCCCGGGAGACCTCGCCGGACGGATCGCCGAGGCGCTGCGCGTCCGCGGCCGCCCCAGCCTCGTCGTCGGCACGGAGGGCTTCCTGCGCCCCGCCTCGGTCCGGCTCGAGTACGGCCACCAGGACCTGGAGTCCTACTACAGCGGCTGGTACGACACCGGCGCCCTGTGGCGCGAGGTGTTCGACCCGCTCGGCCCCGGCGGCAGCGGACGGGTGCTGCCCGACCTGTGGGACCCGGTCACCGACCGCGCCACCCGCAGCCCGTACGTCGAACTGCCGCCCGGCGGCGTGCTGTTGCTGCACGGCCCGCTCCTCCTGCACCACTGGTTCCCCTTCGATCTGACCGTCCACGTCCTCCTCTCACCCGGCGCGCTGCGCCGCCGCACCCCCGAGGCCGAACACTGGACCCTGCCCGCCTTCGAGCGCTACGAGCGGGAGACCGACCCGGCCGGCACCGCCGACGTGCTCGTACGGGCCGACGACCCCCGCCACCCGGCCTGGCGCGGCTGAGAGCACGGACGAAGAACCTGGCCGAGGGCGTGCCGGAACCGAGGGCGCCGCGCCGTCCGCTGCGGGTGCCGTCCGGGAGCGGCCCGGCGACAATGAAGGGCGTCGGGACTCGCGGCGCGCCCCGCGCCGCGCCGGCCGTCCGGCACCGGGAGGTACCTCATGACCACCGCCGGAGACATCATGCACCGCGGCGCCCAGTGGATCCCCGCGCACGAAACCCTCGACCGAGCGGCACAGTTGATGCGTGAACTGAACGTCGGCGCGCTGCCCATCAGTGACGAGAACGAACGGCTCTGCGGCATCCTCACCGACCGCGACATCGTCGTCGGCTGCGTCGCCATGGGCCACGACCCCGCCAAGGTCACCGCGGGCGAGATGGCCAAGGGCACACCGCGCTGGATCGAGTCCGACGCCGACGTCGACGACGTGCTCACCGAGATGCGCACCCACCAGATCCGCCGGCTGCCCGTCATCGACGACAAGCGTCTCGTCGGCATGATCAGCGAGGCCGATCTGGCCCGGCACCTGACGGGCGAACAGATCGCTGCCTTCGCCGGGAGCGTCTACGCCCGGTCCGCCTCCGGCTGACCCCGCCGTCCGCGACCGGCGGGACGGGCGGGCGTCACAGCCAGCCGCTGCGCCGGAACGCCCGGTACAGCACCAGACACGCCACGGTTATCACCCCGACGACCATGCCGTAGCCGTACCGCCAGTGCAGCTCCGGCATGTGGTCGAAGTTCATGCCGTACACCCCGCACACCATGGTCGGCACCGCGACGATCGCCGCCCATGCGGTGATCTTGCGCATGTCCTCGTTCTGGGCGACCGTGACGCGCGCCAGGTGGGCTTGAAGGATGGAGTTGATCAGCTCGTCGAAGGCCGCAATCTGCTCCGTCGCCCGCTGCAGATGGTCGGCGACGTCACGGAAGTACGCCTGTATGTCCGGGGCGACCACGCGGCTCGGCCGGGTGGCGAGCTCATCCAGCGGCCGGCCCAGCGGCACCACCGCCCGCTTCAACTCCAGCAGCTCACGCTTGAGCTGGTAGATACGGCTCGGGTCGACCCGGGCGCCGTGCTCCGCGAACACCTCCGTCTCGACCTGGTCCATGTCCCCCTGGACCGAGTCGACGACGCGCAGATAGTCGTCGACGACCTGGTCCGCGACGGCGTGCAGCACCGTGGACGGGCCCTGCGCCAGCCGCGAGGGATCGGCCTCCAGCCCTTCGCGCAGCGGGCCGAGGGACCCGTGCCGGCCGTGCCGCACGGTCACCACGAAGTCCTCGCCGACGAACACCATGATCTCGCCGGTGTCCACCACCTCGCTGGTCGCGGTCAGTTCCTCGTGCTCGACGTAGCAGACGGTCTTGAACACGGCGAACAGCGTCTCCCCGTACCGCTCCAGCTTCGGCCGCTGGTGCGCCTCGACGGCGTCCTCCACCGCCAGCGGATGCAGGTCGAACAGCTCGGCGATGCCGGCGAACTCCCGGCTCGTCGGCTCGTGCAGCCCCAGCCACACGAACCCCTCCCCGCTCTCGCGGACCCGCTTGACGGCGTCGGCCGCGCCCCCGGGCACGGAGAGGCGGTGACCGTCCCGGTACGTCACGCAGTTGACCACCGAGGAGCCCAGCGGCGACCGGGCGGGGTGGCTCAGATCCACCCGGGGACGCCTGCGCGCCAGTCCGCGCAGCCTGCCCACCCGGCCGAGACCGGTGACCTTCCTCAGATTCACTGCCCTGGACATTCGGCTCCCCCTCGCGTGGATCCCCCGTGCCGCGCTTCATCGTCGGCCTGCCGCGCCAGTCTGCCAGCGACCGGCCCACTGCGTGCGGGCCTGTGGAAACGCCAAGTTCCGTTTGGTTCCCGCCTGTGGAAGAAGACGTCCGCCAGCGCAGGACGACGCCCTCCTGCGCAGGACGACGCCCTCCTGCGCAAGATGACGCCCTCCTTGCCCAGGATGACGCCCTTCAGCCCCGCACCGGCGGCCGTGCACCCACCCGCTCCACCGCCGCGGCCCCCGCCCGGCACCCTTCCTCCGCCGCCCGCCCGGCATCCGCACCGGCCAGCAGCGCCGCGAGGAAGGCCCCCGTGAAGGCGTCACCCGCGCCGGTCGTGTCCCGAGGTGTCACCGGCAGGGCAGGAACGCGACCGCACACCTCGCCGGACCGCGCCAGCAGCGCACCCTCCGCGCCGAGCTTGACCGCCACCAGCGGCACCCTTCGGCTCAGCGAGACCGCCGCTTCCGCCACGTCCGGACACCCCGTCAGCAGGCATGCCTCGTCGCGGCTCGGCAGCAGCACGTCCACCCCCTCGACCAGCGACAGGAAGCGGTCCGGACCCAGCTCGGCCAGGAACCCGGCCGACGCCGGGTCCACGCTCACCGGCACCCCGCGGGCCTCAGCCGCCTTCAACGCCACCGCCGCCAGGGCCCGGCTGCTCCCGCTGAACACCAGATAGCCCGACAGGTGCAGCCGGCCCACCCCGTCCAGCAGGGCGTCCGACCAGTCCTCGGGTCCGAGCCGCAGCGACGCGCCGCTGTCGGTGAGGAAGGTCCGCTCGGCCCCCGCACCCTCGTCGACCAGGCAGACGACCGTCCCGGTCGGCACGTCGGCGTCCACGACCAGCCGCGGACGCACCCCGCAGGCCGCCAGCTCCCGTTCGTGCCAGACCGCCGCGTCCACACCCACCCGCCCCAGCAGCCGCACCTCGCACCCGCCCCGGCGAGCCGCCCAGCAGGCGACGTTCGCCCCCGCCCCGCCCGGCACCGTGCGGATCACGGCCGCCGTGTCCGTGCCCGGGGCGAGCGGTCCGGCATGGCGCGCCACCACGTCCGTGATCACGTCGCCGACGACCAGCAGCGCCCCGCCCGACCCGGTCACTTCCCGGCGGCCCAGGCCGCCGCCACCCGGGCCGCGAGCGCCACGTTGCCGCGCACCGCCGCCAGATTGGCCTCGAGGGAGGCGCCGTCGGTGCGCCTCACCAGATGGTCCAGGAGGAACGGGGTGACGCCCTGACCGGTGACCCCGGCGGCCTCGCACGCCCGCAGTGCCTCGTCGAGCACCCGCGCGTGCGTCTCGGGATCCAGCTGCTCGTCCTCCGGCACCGGGTTGGCGACGATCAGCGCCGACTCCGGGCCGCCGAGCGCGTCCTGCGCCCGCATCACCCGGGCCACCTCCTCCGGGGTGTCCAGCCGCCAGTCCACGGGATGCCCGGAGTCCGAGAGGTAGAAGCCGGGGAAGCGGTCGGTGCCGTACCCGGCGACCGCCACGCCCAGCGTCTCCAGTCGCTGCAGGGTCGCCGGCACGTCCAGGATCGACTTCACGCCCGCGCACACCACGGTGATCCGGGTGCGCGCCAGCAGCCCAAGGTCGGCCGACTCGTCCTGGGTGACCGTCCATTCGCGGTGCACCCCGCCGAGCCCGCCGGTGGCGAAGACCCGGATGCCCGCGAGCGCCGCGACCAGCGCGGTGGCGGAGACCGTCGTCGCGCCGCTCGCCCCCGTGGCCACCGCGAGCGGCAGGTCACGATGGCCCAGCTTGCGGATGCCGTCCTCGTTCGCGATCCGCTCCAGCTGCTCCTTGTCCAGGCCGACCCGCGGCGTGCCGTCCAGCACCGCGATCGTCGCGGGAACCGCGCCTTCCCGCCGCACCGCGGCCTCCAGTTCGCGCGCCACCTGAAGATTGCGCGGCCGGGGCAGGCCGTGAGCGATGATCGTGGACTCCAGGGCCACCACCGGCCGGCCCGTCGCGACCGCGTCCCGTACCTCGTCCGACACCATGAGCACCACGCGTTGCCTCCTGTCTGCCGCCTCTCCCTCCATCTCTGGCGGGCGGCACGCCGGGCCAAACCCTTGCGGCGCGTCACACGGCTCACGGAGGCTGGAGCCATGACAGACCACGCGACCCGGCTCGACCACATCGTCCTCTGGGTGAGTGACCCGATCGCCGCCGCGCACTTCTACGAGAAGGCCGTCGGCCTGGACCCGGTCCGGCTCGCCGCCTTCTCGGCGGGCGAGGCACCCTTCCCCTCGGTGCGCGTCAGCGAGGAGACGATCCTCGACCTCATGCCGCGCTCCAAGGCGGACCGTATGACGATGCTCCCCGGGGCCGCCGACAGCTCCGGCCACCCCGTCAACCACGTCTGCCTGTCGCTGTCCGCGGACGCCTTCGACGCCCTCCTCGACCGTCTCCGGGAGCAGTCGGTCCCGGTGTCGGACATCGCCCACGACTCCTTCGGCGCACGCGGCCCCGCCAAGCGCAGCTTCTACTTCCGCGACCCCGACGGCAACGTCTTCGAGGCGCGCCACTACGACTGACCGGCGGTTTCACGGGCCCCGGGCTGAGCGGCGGTGTCAGATCAGAACAGCGGCTCCGGCAGCACTCCCTCCAGGGCGAGCAGCCGCCGCTTGGTCTCAAGCCCGCCCCCGAATCCGCCGATGCCGCCGCCGCTCTCCACGACCCGGTGGCAGGGCACGATCACCGGCAACGGGTTGGCGCCCATGGCCATGCCCACGGCCTGCGCGGCGCCCGGCTGACCGACCCGGCCCGCCAGGTCGCCGTACCCCACCACCGTGCCGAACGGCACGGTGGTGGCCAGTTCGCGCAGCACCTCGCGGTTGAAACCCGAGATCAGCGACCAGTCAAGCGGCAGCTCGAAGGAGCGACGCTCACCCGCGAAGTAGGCGTGGAACTGGCTTGTCGCCTCGGCCAGCAGGGGAGATCCGGGATCTTCCACGGGCTCCGAGCCGAGCCGGGACGCCAGCCGTTCCAGCGCCTTGTCACGCACCTCGTCGGTGGCGTGGAACACCACGTTGACCAGGCCCTCCCGGGTCGCGGCCAGAAGCAGCGGGCCGATGCCGGTGTCCACGACGGCCCACACGACCCGCTGCTCGTACCGCCCGTCGCTGTCCATGCGCCCCACCGTACGACCCGCCACCGACAACACCGGCCGGAACGGCGACGAGATACAGGACGGCCGCGGACGAGGGATCAGCCGCCCACCGCGTCACGCACCACGTCGGGATTGTTGGTGATGATCCCGTCCACTCCGTAGCCGGCCACCCGGCGGGCGGCGGCCGCGTCGTTCACCGTCCAGGTGAACGTCTCCAGCCGCTTGCCGTGCGCCCCCTTGAAGGCGTGCACCGCGGTCACGTAGTCGGCGGTGAGCGACGCGTGCGAGGGATTGATCTGGTCGGTGAAGGCCGCGTACGTCGGCAGGTCCGCGACCGGCGGCGTGCCGAGGAAGCCGGTCTTCACCGCGGGCGCCAGCTGGTGGACCGTGCGCACGCTGTCCGCACCGAAGCTCTGCACGACCAGCCGCTGCCGCACGTGCGCCGGGCCGAGCCAGCCCTCGTCGGCCAGCACCTTGAGGATGTCCCGTTCGATGCCGGGGTACAGCTGCGGGTTCTTGATCTCCAGCAGCAGCTTCTGCCGGTGCTGGTCGATCCGGTGCACGAACTGCTCCAGCGTCGGCACGCGCGCGCCCGCGTACTTCGGGTCGAACCAGCTGCCCGCGTCCAGGCGGGATATCTCGGCGGCGGTGAAGTCCTTCACCTTCCACGGCGCACGGTCGGGGAAGACCTCTTCGACGTCGGTCGTGCGCTGCAGGCTGTCGTCGTGGAGGACGACGAGTTCGCCGTCCTTGGTGCGCTGGACGTCGTTCTCCACCCACTCGACGCCCAGGGCGGCCGCCTTGTCGACTGCCGCGAGCGTGTTCTCCGGCGCGTAGCCGGAGGCGCCCCGGTGCGCGACGACCACGGGCGCGGGCGCGGCGCTCTCGGAAGCCCGGGCCGGGGAGAGCGGCAGCAGGAGGACGGCGGCTCCCGCAAGCGCGGTGGTCGAGGCGGCTGCAGCGCGTGCGTGCATGTGTACTCCTCGCGTCGAACGGTCACGGTAGGAACCACTGTGACAGCAGAGGGTCAACGCGAGACGGGCGCGGGATGGCCACAGATTGAACGGCGGCCCCGGAGCGCCGCACACCGGTGCCACACACCTGCGGCAAGGACGTGTTTCTTTGCCGGATAGTCGTTCGACCATTCCGGTGGGGGTCATACTCTCTGCGAAACCCTGGCCGCCGCAGCGGTTCTGGGAGGGGGCGCACAACGGGGCAACGCGGGACGTACAGGGCGGAAGGGCAGCCGCGCATGCAGGGCACGGTCGACGGATTCAATTACGGGCTGGTAACACCTCTGGTGGCCTATCTCATGGCCTGCCTCGGAGGTGCGCTGGGGCTGCGCTGCACCACCCGGGCCGGGCTGGGGCCGCGCTCCTGGCGACCCGGCTGGCTCGCCCTCGGGGCGGCCTCCATCGGCGCCGGCGTCTGGACGATGCACTTCATCGCGATGATGGGCTTCACGGTCGAGGGAACGCCGATCCACTACGACCGCTCGATGACCTTCGCGAGCCTCGCCGTCGCCGTCGTCATGGTGGGCATAGGCATCTTCATCGTCGGGTACCGGGGGGCCACCGGGACGGCCCTCTTCACCGGGGGGACCGTCACCGGTCTCGGCATGGCCTCCATGCACTACCTGGGTATGGCCGGGATGAGTCTCGACGGGCGGATCGAGTACGACACCGTCGCCGTCGCCGCCTCGGTCGTCGTCGCCATGGCCGCCGCCAGCGCCGCCCTGTGGGCGGCGGGACAGGCCAGAGGGTTCCTGTGGAGCGTCGGCGCCAGCCTGGTGATGGGTCTCGCGGTCACCGGCATGCACTACACAGGCATGGCCGCCGTCGAGGTGCACGTGCACGGCACCGCCGAACCCGCCACGGGGGAGTCCGCGGCGGCCCTGCTCGGCCCCATGATGGTCGGCCCGCTCGCCGTCCTCGTCCTCGCCGGCATCGTGGTGATCTTCGACCCGCTGGTCGTCATGGGCCGGCCCTCGGCGCCCTCCGCCGAGCGCCTGCCCGGGATCCCCGCCCACTCCCCGGCACAGCACTCCTCGGTCCGCTCCCGGCTGCGGGCCCGCGGCCCCGTCGAACACCGCTCCCGCACCCCCCAGCGCCGCTGACCCGGACCCGTTGTCAGTGGGGGGTCGTACCGTGGATGACATGCGGCCCGTTTCCCAGATCGAACGCACGGTGGCGCCCTTCGAGGTCGTCAGCCCCTACCAGCCCAGCGGTGACCAGCCCGCGGCCATCGCCGAGCTCGCCCGGCGCATCGAGGCCGGCGAGCGGGACGTCGTGCTGCTCGGCGCCACCGGCACCGGCAAGTCCGCCACCACCGCGTGGATGATCGAGAAGCTCCAGCGTCCGACCCTGGTCATGGCGCCGAACAAGACCCTGGCCGCCCAGCTGGCCAACGAGTTCCGCGAGCTCCTGCCGAACAACGCGGTCGAGTACTTCGTCTCGTACTACGACTACTACCAGCCCGAGGCGTACGTCCCGCAGTCGGACACCTACATCGAGAAGGACTCCTCGATCAACGAGGAGGTCGAGCGGCTGCGTCACTCCGCGACCAACTCGCTGCTCACCCGCCGCGACGTGGTCGTCGTCGCCTCCGTCTCCTGCATCTACGGCCTGGGCACCCCCCAGGAGTACGTGGACCGCATGGTCCCCCTGCGCGTCGGCGACGAGATCGACCGCGACGAGCTGCTGCGCCGATTCGTCGACATCCAGTACACGCGCAACGACATGGCCTTCACCCGCGGCACCTTCCGCGTGCGCGGCGACACCATCGAGATCTTCCCGGTCTACGAGGAGCTCGCCGTCCGCATCGAGATGTTCGGCGACGAGATCGAGGCCCTGTCCACGCTGCACCCGCTCACCGGCGAGATCATCAGCGACGACCAGCAGCTCTACGTCTTCCCCGCCTCCCACTACGTCGCAGGTCCCGAGCGGCTGGAGCGCGCGGTCAACGACATCGAGAAGGAGCTCGGCGAGCGACTCTCCGAGCTGGAGAAGCAGGGCAAGCTCCTGGAGGCCCAGCGGCTGCGCATGCGGACCACGTACGACATCGAGATGCTCCGCCAGATCGGCACCTGCTCCGGCGTGGAGAACTACTCGATGCACTTCGACGGCCGCACACCGGGCTCGCCGCCCAACACGCTGCTGGACTACTTCCCGGACGACTTCCTCCTCGTCATCGACGAGTCGCACGTCACCGTCCCGCAGATCGGTGCCATGTACGAGGGCGACGCCTCCCGCAAGCGCACCCTGGTCGACCACGGCTTCCGGCTGCCGTCCGCCCTGGACAACCGCCCGCTGAAGTGGGAGGAGTTCCAGGAGCGCGTCGGCCAGACGGTGTACCTGTCGGCCACCCCCGGCCAGTACGAGCTCTCCCGTTCGGACGGCTTCGTCGAGCAGATCATCCGCCCGACGGGCCTCGTCGACCCCGAGGTCGTCGTCAAGCCCACCGAGGGCCAGATCGACGACCTGGTGCACGAGATCCGCACACGTGTGGAGAAGGACGAGCGCGTCCTGGTCACCACGCTCACCAAGAAGATGGCCGAGGACCTCACGGACTACTTCCTCGAACTCGGCATCCAGGTGCGGTACCTGCACAGCGACGTCGACACCCTGCGCCGGGTGGAGCTGCTGCGGGAGCTGCGCAGCGGCGAGTACGACGTCCTGGTCGGCATCAACCTGCTGCGTGAGGGCCTCGACCTTCCCGAGGTGTCCCTGGTGGCGATCCTCGACGCCGACAAGGAGGGCTTCCTGCGGTCGGGCACCTCCCTGATCCAGACCATCGGCCGCGCGGCGCGCAACGTCTCCGGCCAGGTCCACATGTACGCCGACAAGATCACGCCGGCGATGGAGAAGGCCATCGAGGAGACCAACCGCCGCCGCGAGAAGCAGGTCGCGTACAACCAGGCCAACGGCATCGACCCGCAGCCGCTGCGCAAGAAGATCAACGACATCGTGGCCCAGATCGCCCGCGAGGACATCGACACCGAGCAGCTGCTCGGCTCGGGCTACCGCCAGGCCAAGAAGGACGGCGGGGGCACCAGGACGCCCGTGCCCGCCCTCGGCGGCAAGGCCGCGAAGGCGGCGAACAACGCCAAGGGCGCCAAGGGCGCCAAGGGCAAGGCCGCCGACACCGTGCCCACCGACCGTCCCGCGGCCGAACTCGCCGAGCAGATCGAGGAACTCACCACGCGCATGCGCGCCGCCGCCGCCGACCTGCAGTTCGAGATCGCGGCACGGCTGCGCGACGAGGTGTCCGAGATGAAGAAGGAACTGAGGCAGATGCAGGAGGCGGGCCTGTCCTGACCTCCGCACACGGAATGTGTTGCAAGACCGACACAAAGTGTGGACCGGGGTACGTCGCTGTCGGTGCACCTGCGTAGGGTTCTGGTCAACCGCGGTCTTCGCGGCAACAGGGGACGTCCGAGAGGGGAATCAGCGCGTGACCGTCAACATGACCAAGGGTCAGGCCATCAGTCTGCAGAAGAACGACGGCGGCAGCCTGACCGCGGTGCGCATGGGTCTCGGCTGGCAGGCGGCCCCCCGGCGTGGCCTGTTCGGCACCCGCACGCGGGAGATCGACCTGGACGCCTCCGCCGTCCTCTTCGCCGACAAGCAGCCGGTCGACGTCGTCTTCTTCCGGCACCTGGTGAGCGACGACGGCTCCGTGCGCCACACCGGCGACAACCTCGTCGGCGGCGTCGGCCAGGGCGGCGACGACGAGGCCATCCTCGTCGACCTCTCGCGCGTCCCGGTCCACATCGACCAGATCGTCTTCACCGTGAACTCCTTCACGGGCCAGACGTTCCAGGAGGTGCAGAACGCCTTCTGCCGGCTGGTCGACGAGACCAACGGCCAGGAGCTCGCCCGCTACACGCTGGCCGGCGGCGGCCCCTACACCGCCCAGATCATGGCCAAGGTGCACCGCACGGGCTCGGGCTGGACGATGACGGCCATCGGCAATCCGGCCAACGGCCGCACGTTCCAGGACCTGATGCCGGCCATCCTGCCGGTCCTCTAGGCAGCAGCGGCGCCGGCCGGCCCCCACGTGGGGGCCGGCCGGCGCACCCGACACATCGACGCGACACAGGGGGACCAACGCGATGACGGCCGAGCTGGTGCGGGGGCAGAACCACCCGCTGTCCCAGTCCCGTCTGGAGATCCGGATCTCGGCCGGCACGCCGGTCGCCGCCGCCGCCGCGCTGAGCGACGCGGACGGACGGATCCAGGGCGCGGAATGGGTGGCCCACCCGGGCGCTCCCGTGCAGCCCGGCCTTGAGGTGTCGCGCCAGGCGGCCGCCGACCACCGTCTCGCGGTGGACCTGGACGCCATGACCGAAGCCGTCCACCGCGTGAGCGTGCTGCTCGCCCTGCCCGCCCCGAACGGCGGCGCGGGACCCGCCCGCTTCGGATCGGTGGCCGCCCCCTTCGTCGCCGTCACCGGCCTCGACGGCACCGAGGTCGCCAGCTACACCATCACCGGCCTGGACCAGGAGTCCGCGGTCATCGCGCTGGAGCTGTACCGGCGGCAGGGCGCCTGGAAGGTACGTGCCGTCGGCCAGGGCTACGCGGGCGGACTGGCCGAACTCCTCGCCGACCAGGGGTTGTCCGAGGCCGCACAGCTCGCGTCCGGCATCGACGAGGCCGTGGCCCGCGGCCTCGCCCGCTCGGTCCAGGCGCCCCCGCCCCGCACGTCCGAGGGCGACCGCTCCCGACAGGCCGCGGCCCCCGCGGTCGGGCCCGACCAGGGCGCCGCGCCGCAGGGCGCCCCCGGCCCCGTGCCGCCGGCGTACGGCGGGCAGCCGGCCGGCGGCCAGGGACACGGCGGACCGCAGTCCCCCTACGGCGGCGCCACGGACCCCCACGCGGCGTCGGACGGGCCCGTCAACTACAGCCACCCCGGGCGGCAGACCTCCGCCCCGCCGCCGCCCCCGCCCGCGGCGCCCCCGGCCCAGCCCGGACGGCCCGTGCAGCCCGTGGCGGGCGACGCGACCGGCTGGTCCATGGAGGAGCGGCTGTACAACCAGGTCTGGGGCATGTTCGAGGACCTGGCCCGCACCGCCGCCGCGTACCGCAGCGCCGTGGACTTCGCCGAGTCGCGGATGGACAAGGAGCTGGAGCAGGCCCTGTCCGACCCGCGCAGCCGCATCGGCGGCCAGGGCGACGCAGCCCGCGAAGCGGCCCGCGCGCGGTACTCGCAGCTCGTCGACCAGGCGCGCGCGTCCCTCGACCGGGACGTCGCCCAGCTCGTCGCCGAGTCCGAGGTCGTCGAGCCCGCGCTGCCCCCGGCGTTCGCCCGCTGGGACAACCCTTGCTGGCACGCCTACCGGGTGCCGATGGAGATACCCATGGCGCTGCGCCTGGGCGACCTCCGGCTGCCCGAGGCCGAGTCGATCCGCATCCCCATGCTGCTCCGGCTGCCGCTGGAGCGCGGACTGTGGATCGACAGCGGACGCACCGACTCCCCGGACGGGTCGTTCACCGACTCCCACGACATGCGGCGCCTGGCCATGGACACCGCGGTGGCGCACACCGCGCGGCTGCTCGCCGTCTACCCGGCCGGCGAGTTCACCGTGCACGTCGTCGACCCGGCCGGGTCCGGCGCGCAGGCCCTGGCCCCGCTCACCCAGACCGGCGTCCTCGCAGGGCCGCCCGCCCAGGGCGCCGCGGGTGTGACGGAGGCGCTGGCCCGGCTCACCCAGCGGGTCGACCTGGTGCAGATGGCGCTGCGCGGCGGAGCCCCGGACGCCCTGCCGCCCGGGTTCGACACCTCGCAGCAACTGCTGATCGTCAACGACTTCCCGCACGGTTTCGACGACCGGGCCGTGAACCAGCTGCGCTACCTCGTCGACGAGGGGCCGTCGGTCGGCGTGCATCTGATGATGGTCGCGGACCGCGAGGAGTCCACGGGCTACGGCCCGCTGCTCGACCCGCTGTGGCGCGCGCTGCTGCGCCTGACCCCTGTGCCCGACGACCACCTCGCCGACCCGTGGGTGGGGCACGCCTGGACGTACGAGCCGCCGGCGGTGCCGCACGGCAGCGAGGTGCTCCGTCAGGTCCTCACCAAGGTCGCCGAGGCCCGCCGTACATGGAACAGGTGACCGCCCGAGCGCTTCGGCCAAGGACGCGTAAAGCTCTTCACCTGGGTCTTTGTGCCTTTCTTTACTGATCTCTTTACCAATCCTTGGTGATTGGGTAGTCTTGGCCGCACGGAGGGGAGTACTCCCTGTCTGTGCGGCGACCCCGTCAATACGGATCAGGCCAGATCCCGGGGCGTCGGCCCAGGACCGTCCGGGCGCATCACGCGCCCCAGGTCCGGGTGGAAGAGACCTCCGGCAGCGACGACGCTGACATTTGCCGTGTGACGTATCTGCCGGAGGCGTAGTGGATGTTTCCCTGACCCTGTGGGTCCTGACGATCGTGGGCCTGTGCGCCCTGATCGCCGTCGATTTCTTCATCGGCCGCAAGCCGCATGACGTGTCCGTCAAGGAGGCGGGGATCTGGACGATCGTCTGGATCGTCCTGGCCGCGATCTTCGGGCTCGGTCTGCTGATCTTCGGAGGCGGCCGGCCGGCGGGCGAGTTCTTCGCCGGCTACATCACCGAGAAGTCGCTGAGCGTCGACAACCTCTTCGTCTTCGTCCTGATCATGGCGAAGTTCGCGGTGCCCTCGAAGTACCAGCAGAGGGTGCTCCTCGTCGGCGTGCTCATCGCCCTGGTGCTGCGCGCGATATTCATCGCCGCGGGCGCGGCCATCATCGCCAGCTTCTCCTGGGTGTTCTACATCTTCGGCGCCTTCCTGATCTGGACCGCCTGGAAGCTCATCCAGGAGGCCCGGGCCGACCAGGAGGACGAGGAGTTCGAGGAGAACAAGCTGCTCAAGGCGGCCGAGCGCCGCTTCGGCGTGGCCGACCGCTACCACGGCACCAAGCTGTGGATCCAGCAGAACGGCAAGCGGGTCATGACCCCGATGCTCGTCGTGATGCTCGCGATCGGCACCACCGACGTCCTGTTCGCGCTGGACTCGATCCCCGCGATCTTCGGCCTGACCCAGGACCCGTACATCGTGTTCACGGCGAACGCGTTCGCACTGATGGGTCTGCGGCAGCTGTACTTCCTCATCGGCGGACTGCTGAAGAAGCTGGTCCACCTCTCCTACGGCCTGTCGATCATCCTGGGCTTCATCGGCGTGAAGCTGGTGCTGCACGCCCTGCACGAGTCCGGGGTGCACGTGCCCGAGATCAGCATTCCGGTCTCCCTGGGCGTGATCTGCTCGGTGCTGATCATCACCACGATCACCAGCCTCCGCGCCTCCCGTAAGCAGGCGCAGACCGAGGCGGTCACCGGGCCGGCCGAGACCCCCGCGAAGACCGACATCGACGTCTGACCCCGTCGACACCAGGAACACGGGCACCGGGAGCGGGGGCGGCGCAGCGCCGCCCCCGCTCCCGGACCCGCACGTTCCACCGCGCCGGCCCCGGGCGGCGCCGACCGCAACCGACCAGTACGAGGAGGGCATGCGTGACCATGATGACCCCGAGACGATCAGGATCGCGGAGCGGAAGGGGTCGCCGCACGGCGGTGACAGCAGTTCCGACGCCCTCGACGGTCGCCCGGTGGTCGACAGTCCTTGAGGTGCGGCGCCCCCTCATGCCGGGGACGATCGCCGCATGACGGACCGGATCAAGGCCCTGGCGTCCCGATGGACGATCGCCGTTCCCGTGCTCGCGGTCGTGCTGCTCGTCCTGACCTGGGGGAGGGACCTGCCCGGCGGCATCGTCGTCGTCGTGACCCTGGTCCTGGCAGGAGCGGTGCTCGCGGCCGTGCACCATGCCGAGGTGGTCGCCCACCGGGTCGGTGAACCGTTCGGCTCCCTGGTGCTCGCGGTCGCCGTCACGGTCATCGAGGTCGCGCTGATCGTGACCCTGATGCTCGACGGCGGGGACAAGAGCGCGACGCTCGCCCGGGACACCGTGTTCGCCGCCGTGATGATCACCTGCAACGGCATCGTCGGCATCAGCCTGCTCGTCGGCTCGCTGCGCCACAAGACGGCGGTCTTCAACTCCGAGGGCACCGGAGCCGCCCTCGCCACCGTGACCACGCTGGCGACCCTCAGCCTAGTGCTGCCGACGTTCACCACCAGCAAGCCGGGCCCGGAGTTCTCCACCGTCCAGCTCACCTTCGCGGCGGTCGCCTCGCTGAGCCTCTACGGTCTGTTCGTCGCAACCCAGACCGTGCGACACCGCGACTACTTCCTGCCGGTCGCCAAACAGGGCGAGCCGTCAGGACCGGAGGAGGAGCACGCCGAGGCGCCCTCCACGCGCACCGCGCTGATCAGCGCCGGGCTGCTGCTCCTCGCCCTGATCGGTGTCGTCGGCCTCGCCAAAGGCGTCTCGCCGACGATCGAGTCGGGGGTGGAGGCGGCCGGTCTCGGCCACGGCGTGGTCGGTGTGATCATCGCCCTGCTGGTGCTGCTGCCGGAGACCATCGCCGCCGTGCGCGCCGCGCGCCGCAACCACGTGCAGACCAGCATGAACCTCGCCCTCGGTTCGGCGATGGCCAGCATCGGCCTGACCATCCCCGCCGTCGCGCTGGCGTCGCTCTGGCTCCCCGGCGCGCTCATCCTGGGTCTCGGCAACACCCACATGGTGCTGCTCGCCCTCACCGTGGTGGTCAGCGCCCTGACGGTGGTCCCCGGCCGGGCCACCCCGCTCCAGGGCGGCGTGCACCTGGTGCTGCTCGCCGCCTATCTGGAACTGGCGGTCAATCCCTGACCGTCCGCCCGCCCGATCCCGGGGCCGCCCCTACCTCCGGGCGGCCCCGGACGCTTCCCGGCACAGGCTGACTCGCGTCCACGGCGGCGGAAGTGCCGTACGAGCCGCCGCCACGGCGTGATAGACCGGGTGCGACCAGCGGTTCCGACGAGGGACCGCGCTCTCCAAGGACCGGAGGAAACGTGCCCCGCAACCTGGCCGACGCCCCGATCATGATCCTCAACGGCCCCAACCTGAACCTGCTCGGGCAGCGGCAGCCGGAGATCTACGGGCGCGACACGCTGGCCGACGTCGAGGCGATGTGCGCCCGCGCGGCCGCCGCGCACAACGGCACGGTGGACCTCCGCCAGTCCAACCACGAGGGCGAGCTGGTCGACTGGATCCACGAGGCGCGGCTCGACCACTGCGGCATCGTGATCAACCCGGGCGCCTACTCGCACACCTCCGTCGCGATCCTGGACGCCCTCAACGCCTGCGACGGCATGCCCGTACTGGAGGTCCACATCTCCAACATCCACCGGCGGGAGAGCTTCCGGCACCACTCCTACGTCTCCCTGCGGGCAGACGGCGTCATCGCGGGGTGTGGCGTCCAGGGATACGTGTTCGCGGTGGAGCGGATCGCGGCACTGGCAGGACCGGGCCTGGCCGAGGCATGACGCGGGTCCGCCGCCCGTTCACCAGCCGCGGGCGCGCCACTCCGGCAGGTGGGGGCGTTCGGCGCCGAGCGTGGTGTCGTTGCCGTGGCCCGGGTAGACCCAGCTCTCGTCCGGGAGGACGTCGAAGATCTTGGTCTCGACGTCGTGCAGCAGGCTGGCGAACGCCTCCGGGTCCTTGTGGGTGTTGCCCACACCGCCCGGGAACAGACAGTCCCCGGTGAACACATGGGGATGCCCGTGGGGGTCGTCGTAGACGAGGGCGATCGAGCCGGGGGTGTGGCCGACAAGCCGGCGGGCGGTGAGCTCGACCTGGCCGACGCGGATCACGTCACCGTCGTCCACCGGCACGTCGGTCGCCACCGGGATGCCCTCGGCGTCGTGCCGGCCCGCGTAGGTGCGGGCGCCGGTGGCGGCGACGACCTCCGCGAGCGCCTGCCAGTGGTCGGCGTGCCGGTGGGTGGTGACGACGGACGCGATGCCGTCGTCACCGATCATGCCCAGCAGCGCGTCGGCGTCGTTCGCCGCGTCGATCAGCAGCTGCTCGTCGGTGGCCCGGCAGCGCAGCAGGTACGCGTTGTTCTCCATGGGGCCGACCGCGACCTTGGTGATCATCAGGTCCTTGAGTTCGTGCACGTCGGCCGGCCCGCCGACCGTCACCCGCCCGCTGTACGTCATGGGCGTCAGCCTAGCGCCGGAATCGGCGTCGGACCGTGCTCACAGGGGCGGGAGCTTCGGGAGGTCCCCGCCCTTCACCGTCAGGGCGCCGCCGTCCCGGCGTCCGGCGAGCCAGCCGAGCAGATCGGCGGGCGTCCCCTCGACCGTGACCGGGCCGCCGTCCGCCCCGCCGCCGGTCGTCCAGGTGCGGCCGTCGGAGGCCGACAGGGTGGTGGCGGGCACGTCGGGGTGACCGCTGAACCGGGCCGCGAGGAACTCGGTCTCCCGTTCGGTGAAGTCGGCCGGCAGATCCTCCAGCTCGTAGCCGATCCCCAGGTCGACGTGGTGCAGCTCCACCTCGATCCAGCGCCGGAACGGCACCCGCTCGGCGCGGTCGGTGACGCCGTTGCGCAGGGCGACGGTGCGGGACCAGTCCGCCGGGACCCCGGCCGCCGCGCGGAAACGTTCCGCGCTGTCCCGCACGTCCGCGAGCTGTTCGTCCAGGGGCCGCGCGGCGCCCGCCTCGATGTCGGCGTCCCGCGCCTCGGCGGAGGCGTACATGGGGCGGCCCTCGAGGACGTTCACCAGGGCGTCCGCGTTGCGGGCCAGGTGGGTCAGCACATGACCGAGGGTCCAGCCGGGCAGACGTGACGACTGGGTCACAGCCGCGTTGTCCAGTGTGCCGATCGCGTGGAGCAGCCGCTCGGTAGCGGCTTGTACAGACGCCAGGTCATCAGCGTGATCAATCATGCCGCCGACCCTAGCCCCGTCACACCTTCGGGAGAAGGAGGTGAACCCGACAGCAAAATCGAATGCACGTGCTATAAGGTCGGGTGCGGCGTCGGGCATGCTGGAGAGCCGGGGTTTGTTGACTATCCGTGAATCCGAACCGGCGTTGTCAGTGGCTCCCCCTAGTCTGAAAAGGACGGGGGCCCCGCCCCTGTCACTTCCCTCAAGAAAGGTGCGGACCGGCGTGGCCGACCGTCTCATCGTCCGTGGAGCGCGCGAGCACAACCTCAAGAACGTCTCGCTCGACCTCCCGCGCGACTCGCTCATCGTGTTCACGGGCCTGTCGGGGTCGGGCAAGTCCTCGCTGGCCTTCGACACCATCTTCGCCGAGGGGCAACGGCGCTACGTCGAGTCGCTCTCCTCCTACGCCCGGCAGTTCCTCGGCCAGATGGACAAGCCGGACGTCGACTTCATCGAGGGCCTGTCCCCGGCGGTCTCCATCGACCAGAAGTCCACCTCGCGCAACCCGCGTTCCACGGTCGGCACCATCACCGAGGTCTACGACTACCTGCGCCTGCTCTTCGCGCGCATCGGCAAGCCGCACTGTCCCGAGTGCGGCCGGCCGATCTCCCGCCAGTCGCCGCAGGCCATCGTCGACAAGGTCCTGGAGCTGCCCGAGGGCAGCCGCTTCCAGGTGCTCTCCCCGCTGGTGCGCGAGCGCAAGGGCGAGTTCGTCGACCTCTTCTCCGACCTCCAGACCAAGGGCTACTCCCGCGCGCGGGTGGACGGCGAGACCGTCCAGCTGTCCAGCCCGCCCACGCTGAAGAAGCAGGAGAAGCACACCATCGAGGTGGTCGTGGACCGCCTCACCGTCAAGGACAGTGCCAAGCGCCGTCTCACCGACTCCGTGGAGACCGCCCTCGGGCTGTCCGGCGGCATGGTCGTGCTCGACTTCGTCGACCTCCCTGAGGACGACCCCGAGCGCGAGCGGATGTACTCCGAGCACCTCTACTGCCCCTACGACGACCTGTCGTTCGAGGAGCTGGAGCCCCGCTCCTTCTCCTTCAACTCGCCCTTCGGCGCCTGCCCCGAGTGCACCGGCATCGGCACGCGCATGGAGGTCGACCCCGAGCTGATCGTCCCCGACCCGGACAAGAGCCTCGACGAG
Organism: Streptomyces werraensis; assembly: GCA_014656175.1. Classification (GTDB taxonomy): domain Bacteria; phylum Actinomycetota; class Actinomycetes; order Streptomycetales; family Streptomycetaceae; genus Streptomyces; species Streptomyces werraensis. The sequence goes on along the minus strand of BNBX01000001.1, from coordinate 19,831 downwards.
GGCGCCATCCACCCGTGGTCCCACGGCCACACCAAGGACTACTTCGACCGCCTCGTCGGCGCCCTCGCGGACGCGCTCGGCTTCCGCACGGACATCCCGTGGGCCGGCCTGCCGCAGCGCGCCAAGAAGGCCCTGCTCCACGGCCACAAGACCCAGGTCGAGGTCCGCTACCGCAACCGCTACGGACGCGAGCGGCGCTACACCACGGCCTTCGAGGGCGCGGTGCCGTTCGTCAAGCGGCGGCACAGCGAGGCCGAGAGCGACGCCAGCCGCGAGCGCTTCGAGGGCTACATGCGCGAGGTGCCCTGCCCCTCCTGCGAGGGCACGCGCCTCAAGCCGGTCGTCCTCGCCGTCACGGTCATGGGCAAGTCCATCGCCGAGGTCTCCTCGATGTCCATCAGCGACTGCGCGGACTTCCTGGGCGAGCTGAAGCTGACCGCCCGCGACAAGAAGATCGCCGAGCGCGTCCTCAAGGAGGTCAACGAGCGGCTGCGCTTCCTGGTCGACGTCGGCCTGGACTATCTCTCGCTGAACCGCGCGGCGGGCACCCTGTCCGGCGGCGAGGCCCAGCGCATCCGCCTGGCCACCCAGATCGGATCCGGCCTCGTCGGCGTGCTCTACGTGCTCGACGAGCCCTCCATCGGCCTGCACCAGCGGGACAACCACCGGCTGATCGAGACCCTGGTCCGGCTGCGCGACATGGGCAACACGCTCATCGTCGTGGAGCACGACGAGGACACCATCAAGGTCGCCGACTGGATCGTCGACATCGGTCCCGGCGCCGGCGAGCACGGCGGCAAGGTCGTGCACAGCGGCTCCCTCAAGGAGCTGCTCGCCAACGCCGAGTCGCAGACCGGCCAGTACCTGTCGGGCAAGAAAGCGATCCCGCTGCCCGACCTGCGGCGCCCGCACGATCCGTCGCGCCGCATCACGGTCCGCGGCGCCCGGGAGAACAACCTCCGGGACATCGACGTCTCCTTCCCGCTGGGCGTCTTCACCGCGGTCACCGGCGTGTCCGGCTCCGGCAAGTCGACGCTGGTCAACGACATCCTGTACACGCACCTCGCCCGCGAGCTGAACGGCGCGCGCAGCGTGCCCGGCCGGCACACCCGTGTCGAGGGCGACGACCTCGTCGACAAGGTCGTCCACGTCGACCAGTCGCCCATCGGCCGCACCCCGCGGTCCAACCCGGCGACGTACACGGGCGTCTTCGACCACATCCGCCGGCTGTTCGCGGAGACGACGGAGGCGAAGGTCCGCGGCTACATGCCGGGCCGCTTCTCCTTCAACGTCAAGGGTGGGCGCTGCGAGAACTGCGCGGGCGACGGCACCATCAAGATCGAGATGAACTTCCTGCCCGACGTCTACGTCCCCTGCGAGGTCTGCCACGGCGCCCGCTACAACCGGGAGACGCTGGAGGTCCACTACAAGGGCAAGTCCATCGCCGACGTGCTGAACATGCCGATCGAAGAGGCCATGCACTTCTTCGAGGCGGTCCCGGCGATCTCCCGTCACCTGCGGACGCTCAACGACGTCGGCCTCGGCTACGTCCGGCTCGGCCAGTCCGCGACCACCCTGTCCGGCGGCGAGGCGCAGCGCGTCAAGCTCGCCAGCGAGCTGCAGAAGCGCTCCACCGGCCGCACGGTCTACGTCCTCGACGAGCCGACGACCGGTCTGCACTTCGAGGACATCAGCAAGCTGCTGACCGTCCTGTCCGGCCTGGTCGACAAGGGCAACACCGTGATCGTCATCGAGCACAACCTCGATGTCATCAAGACGGCCGACTGGGTCGTCGACATGGGCCCCGAGGGCGGCTCCGGCGGCGGTCTCGTCGTCGCGGAGGGCACGCCCGAGCAGGTCGCCGGCGTGCCGGCCAGCCACACCGGCAAGTTCCTGCGGGAGATCCTCGGCGCGGAGCGGATCAGCGACGCCCAGCAGGTCCGCGCCCCGCGCACGGCGGCGAAGAAGACGGTCGCCGCCCGGTCGACGGCGAAGAGGGCCACGACCAAGACGGTCGGGACCACCGCCAAGAAGACGGCAGGGAAGACCGCCGCGAAGAAGACGACGCGCGGCACCAAGGCCTGACCGGTCCGCCCGCACGCACAAGTGCCGTGCCCCGGAGGACAGCCTCCGCGGCACGGCACCGTTGCGTCAGACGGCCCTCCATGTCTCCAGCTCACGGGCATACGGAGGCTCCGCACCGGCGCAGGAACAGGTGACCGCCGCCGCGCGCGCCGCGAACCGCAGCAGGCTTTCCCAGCCCTCGGCGCCGAGCGCGGCCACGCCCTCGTCGCTCAGCGCGTCCCGCTCGGACAGCCCGTGCAGCAGGGCCGCGTTCACCGTGTCGCCCGCGCCGATGGTGTCCACCACCTCGACACGCTCACCCGGCACCGTGTACTCGGCGCCGTCACGGGTGTACGCCGTCAGCCCGTCCCCGCCCCGGGTCACCACGACCGCCGCGGGACCCGCCGCCAGCCACTCCCGCGGAGACCCGCCGAGCCACTCGGCGTCCTCCGCGGACAGCTTCAGCAGCGACACCGACGGCAGCCAGCTCCTGAACCGGGCCCGGTAGGCGTCGGCGTCCGCGATCAGCCCCGCCCGGATGTTGGGGTCGAGCGCCGTGAACACACCCCGCGCCGACGCCTCACGCATCAGCGCCTCGTACGCGCTCGCGCCCGGCTCCAGCACGAGGGAGCAGGTCCCGAACGACACCGCCCGAGTGCCGGGGGGCAGCGCCTCGGGCTTGCCGAACAGCCGGTCCGCCGTGCCCTCCACGTAGAACGAGTAGGCCGCCGAGCCGTCGGCGCCGACCGTCGCGACGGCCAGCGTCGTCGGCTCGTCGCCGCGCTGCACCGGCGCCACGTCCACACCGGTCTCCCGCAGCCGCTCCAGCAGCGCCTCACCGAAGGCGTCCCGCGACACCCGGGAACAGAACGCGGTGGGGGAGCCGAGGCGGCCCAGCGCGACCGCCGTGTTGAAGGGACCGCCGCCGAGCGCGGGCGTCAGCGCGGCGAGCGCACCCGCCCCCTGCGGCACCAGGTCGATCAGTGCCTCACCGGCTACGACGATCACGAGGGTTCCTTTCTTCCGGGCAGCCGCAGGAAGTGCGGTGCACGAAGGTGCACGGGAGGCGTTCGGTACGGGTCGGCCGGTCCGGCTCGGCGAGACGGTCCAGCAGCATCTGGACAGCCCTCGCACCGATGTCCCGGCTCGGCTGGGACACGGCGGTGAGACGGGGGGAGAAGAGGTCGGCCCAGGCGAAGTCGTCGAAGCAGCACAGGGCGATGTCCCCGGGCACGGAGAGGCCGTGCGATTGCAGGGCGCGCAGGGTGCCGATGGTCATGGCGTTGTTGGCCGTGATCAGCGCGGTGGGACGCGAACCGAGACGCAGCAGCTCGGCCGTGGCGCGCTCGGCTCCCGCGGCCTCCGAGTCGCCCTGCACGAGGATCCGCTCGTCGAACGGCAGCCCCGAGGCCGCCAGTCCGAGGCGGTAGCCGGTGATCCGCTCCGTGGTCGTGCTGAGCCCGGGCAGCCCGGCGACCAGGCCGATACGGCGGTGGCCCAGGCCCGCGAGATGGGTGACCAGGCCCGTGGTCGGCTCGGTGCTCTCGGCACAGACCTGGTCGAAGAGAGGCGGGCCGTCGCCGGCGGGCGGCCCGACCAGCCGGTCCAGGAACACGGCCGGAATCTGGTGCCGCCTCAGGTAGGCCAGGAGTTCGCCGGGCTCGGGGGAGGGCGCCACGATCATGCCGTCCACCCGGCGCTCGTGGAGCAGCTGGACGACCTTGCGCTCGTGCGTCGGGTCGTCGTGCGGATCAGCGATGAGGAGGCTGTACCCGCGCTCCAGGGCGGCCGCCTCCACGCCCTGGAGGATCTCCGTGAAGTACGGGTTGCTGATAGCCGACACCGCGAGCCCTATCGACCGTGTGCGGGCCGTGACCAGCGAGCGGGCCAGGGTGTTGGGGGTGTAGCCGAGCTCCTCCACGGCGTCCAGAACGGCCTGGCGGGTGTGGGGGAGTACGGGACGGGTGCCGTTCAGCACGTGCGACACGGTCGCGATGGAGACTCCGGCGCTGCGCGCCACATCCGCCATGGTGGCCATCGTCGTCCGTTCTCTTCGGGCGGCGCCGCTGACCCGGCTGTGCGCCGGCTGTTGGCCGCTGAGTGCTGGGCGGGCTCGGGTGGAGACCGTATCGCATGGGAGTGGGGGGCGTAAACGATTGCGTAAGCGTTTACGCGAACGCTTACGTCAGCGCTTGCGCAAGCGTTCGCGCGAACGTTTACGCAAGCGCTTACGCCCCAGCCCCCTCCGCCGTCCCGCCCCCTCACCGCCCCGTGCAGCCCCACCCCACCCACCCGCGACCCGCCGCACCCACCCCGGTATCGTCCCGGTGAACACTCGTCCACCGCGTACGAACCGTGGGAGCCCGCATGTCCGCCCGACCCGCCGCGACCCGCCGGACCGTCCTGCGAGGTGCGGCCCTCGCACCCGTCGCAGGGCTGGGACTCACCGCGTGCGGGGGCGGCGGCGACGACAGGTCGGCCCCGCTGGCCGGACCCGTCGAGCTGGGCCCGGAGAGCGAGGTGGCAGCGGGCGGCGCGAAGCTGTACCGGGACCACAACGTGGTCGTCAACCGGGGGGAGGACGGCTCCCTCACCGCGTACAACACCGTGTGCACGCACGCGGGGTGCCCCATCAACAAGCTGGACGGGACCAGGCTGGTCTGCCCGTGCCACGGCAGCGAGTTCGACGCCACCACGGGCAAGGTGCTGCGGGAGCCGGCCGTGGCGCCCCTGAAGCCGCTGGCCGTCGAGGTGAAGAACGGCACCCTGGTCGCCAAGCCCCGGGACTGACCCGGGACCGACCGGGACCGACCCGCGCCCGCGGCCGTGTCATCCGGTGCTGTCCGGGATCACTCCCAGTCCCAGGCGATCCCCACATAGCCCGCCCGCAGACGCGGTTCCACCAGGTGCACCGAGCGGTGCCGTGCGCTGAGGGGCAGTTCCTGGCGGCCCCCGCGCGGGGCCGCTGCCGAGTGCTGGGTGAAGCGGTGGCACCGTACCGGGAGCGCGGAGGAGTCGAAGCAGACCTGGAGCGCGTACTGGCCGCCGGGGGAGTCGGCACCCCGTACGTACTCGCGGCAGACGCCGGCCGTGCCGTCCTCCACGGTGTACCGGAAGAGGAAGGTGTCGCCGGCGCGCAGCCGGATGTCGAAGAGCAGCTCGGCGGCGAGGACGCCGGTGTCGTGGTGCCGGCGTATGCGGCCGATGCGGCAGTTCTCCAGGGCGCGGACCTGCATGCGCCGGGGGTCGGCGTCCGGATCGCCGTGGTGGACGGCGACGTAGCGGTCGACGCCGTCGCGGTGGGCGCGCACGATGTGGTGGGATTCGCGTTCCGCCAGCTCCCGGCGGGTGCCGATGCGGACGCGTTCGTGATGGCCCAGGGTGTGCAGCCCGCCGTCGCGCGGGGCGCCGAAGTCGGCCAGGAGCTCCTCCAGGACGCCCGAGGCCTCGACGAGGGAGCGGTAGGTGCGGCCGGCGGAGCTGCGGTCCCCGGCCCGGTCGTCCGTCTCGGCGAGCAGTCGGATCAGTGACTCCTCCGGCAGTTGCAGAATCTCCTCCAGCGCCCGTACGGCGCGCAGCGACTCCGGGCGCTGCGGGCGGCGGGCGCCCTGCTGCCAGTAGCTCAGGCTGGTGACGCCCACCTTCACGCCGTGGCGCGACAGGTGGTGCTGCACCCGCTGCAACGGCAGACCCCGCGCGGCGATCGCGGCGCGCAGGGCGACGTGGAACGGGCCGCCGCGCAGGGCCGAGTCCAGTTCTGCGGTGACGACGTCCGCGTGCTGTGTGGCGTGCGGCATGCAGGGGCCTTTCTGTGAATGTCACAACGGCTGGTCAGACCGTTCGCACGGAGCACCCCCGGGGTGCCCGCCCCCGTCGGCACGGCGCGGTCTTCACATGCGTACGCCGTCGTTCAGCGCCCCGAGTTCCCCCGCATTGAAGCGTGTTGACCAAGTCCCGACAACTGTCTGGCGGCAAGAGCGGCACACGTGAGGGGGCCGTACCGGCCGTGCGGCCGGTACGGCCCCCTGGGGTGTGTACGTGTTCGTCCGGGATCAGGCCCTGTCGGTGCGGCTCCCGCCGGGGAGCCGCGAGTCCGCGGCCCGGAGGCGCTTCGCGCGCACGATGTCGGGGTCGCGCGGGTCGAGGGACTCGGGGAAGGCAGCCGTCTCGTCCGTGTACCGGCGGTACCGGGCCGGCCGTCGTGTTTTCTCGATCCGCATCTGGCGCATACGACCTCCCGACTCGCGGCCACATCGTGAACCGCTGTCACGACCGCCTCGGAACCACCGGCAGGGGAGCCGGTGCGGACCGCCGGCGGACCGCCGCTGCGGTCCGTCCGTCGGCCCCGGTGATCGCCCGAGGCACGGACCCCCCACATTCCCGCTTACCGGCCGCCGTAACCCATCCGGCCCGCATCAGCCTTGACGGACCCCGACTGACCCGCCTCCCGAACCGCGACTGACCCGCCTCCCGAACCCCACAGACCCTCCTCCCCGGACTCCACGAGATCGCCTCCCAGGCCCCCCACAGACCTGCCTCCCAGGCCCCACGGACCCGCCGCCCGAGTCCCGCGGACCCGCCTCCCGGACCCCGAGGCGACCCCCTCCCACGCCCGTCCACAGCCACCCCCTCACACAGCCTCCGAAGCCGGCCCCGACCCTCGGCTCCGACCTCCACCGCCGACCCCCGCCCCGCCGTCCACAGCCCCGCCCCCGGCACCGCCGTGCTGTCGGTGTCCGCCAGTAGGGTGTGTTGCATGGCCGACCCCTCCAGCTACCGCCCCAGACCGGGTGAGATCCCCGATTCGCCGGGGGTCTACCGGTTCCGTGACGAGCACCGCCGGGTGATCTACGTCGGGAAGGCGAAGAGCCTGCGCCAGCGCCTGGCGAACTACTTCCAGGACCTGGCCGGGCTGCACCCGCGCACCCGGTCGATGGTGACCACGGCCGCGTCCGTGGAGTGGACGGTGGTCTCGACCGAGGTCGAGGCGCTGCAGCTGGAGTACTCCTGGATCAAGGAGTTCGACCCCCGGTTCAACGTCAAGTACCGCGACGACAAGAGCTACCCGTACCTCGCGGTGACGATGAACGAGGAGTACCCGCGCGTGCAGGTGATGCGCGGTCACAAGAAGAAGGGCGTGCGGTACTTCGGCCCCTACGCGCACGCGTGGGCGATCCGCGACACCGTGGACCTGATGCTGCGCGTCTTCCCGGTGCGCACGTGCTCCGCAGGCGTGTTCAAGAACGCCGCCCGTACCGGCCGCCCCTGCCTGCTCGGCTACATCGGCAAGTGCTCGGCGCCCTGCGTGGAGCGGATCTCCGCCGAGGACCACCGGGAGCTGGCCGAGGAGTTCTGCGACTTCATGGCCGGCCGCACCGGCACCTATCTGCGCCGTCTGGAGAGGCAGATGGCGGAGGCGGCCGAGGAGATGGAGTACGAGCGGGCCGCGCGCCTGCGTGACGACATCGGCGCGCTGAAGAAGGCCATGGAGAAGAACGCGGTGGTGCTGGCGGACGCCACCGACGCGGACCTGATCGCGGTCGCCGAGGACGAGCTGGAGGCGGCCGTCCAGATCTTCCACGTGCGCGGCGGGCGCGTGCGCGGCCAGCGCGGCTGGGTCACGGACAAGGTCGAGGAGATCACCACCGGCGCCCTGGTCGAGCACGCCCTGCAGCAGCTCTACGGCGAGGAGACCGGCGACGCCGTGCCGCGCGAGGTGCTGGTCCCCGCCCTGCCGGACCCGGTGGAGCCGGTGCAGGAGTGGCTGACCGGCCGGCGCGGTTCGAACGTCTCCCTGCGCGTCCCGCAGCGCGGCGACAAGAAGGCGCTGATGGAGACGGTCCAGCGGAACGCGCAGCAGGCGCTCGTGCTGCACAAGACCAAGCGCGCCTCCGACCTCACCACGCGCTCGCGCGCGCTGGAGGAGATCAGCGACGCCCTCGGCCTGGACAGCGCCCCGCTGCGGATCGAGTGCTACGACATCTCGCACCTCCAGGGCGACGACGTGGTGGCCTCCATGGTCGTCTTCGAGGACGGGCTCGCCCGCAAGAGCGAGTACCGCCGCTTCCAGATCAAGGGCTTCGCCGGCCAGGACGACGTCCGTTCCATGCACGAGGTGATCACCCGCCGCTTCCGCCGCTACCTGGCGGAGAAGGAGCGCACGGGGGAGTGGACCGACGGCGACGAGCCCGGCGCCGCGGCGGACCCGGAGACCGCCGCCGCAGGGCTCGCCGAGCCGCCCGCGAACACCCTCACCGAGGACGACGGCCGCCCCAAGCGGTTCGCGTACCCGCCGCAGCTCGTCGTGGTGGACGGCGGCGCGCCGCAGGTCGCGGCGGCCCAGCGGGCGCTGGACGAGCTGGGCATCGACGACATCGCGGTGTGCGGCCTCGCCAAGCGGCTGGAGGAGGTGTGGCTGCCCGGCGACGACGACCCGGTGGTGCTGCCCCGTACGAGTGAGGGCCTGTACCTGCTGCAGCGGATCCGGGACGAGGCGCACCGCTTCGCGATCACCTATCAGCGCGCCAAGCGGGCCAAGCGCTTCCGTTCCAGCCCCCTGGACGACGTCCCCGGTCTCGGCGAGACCCGGAAGCAGGCGCTGATCAAGCACTTCGGTTCGTTGAAGCGGCTGCGGTCGGCGACAATCGAGCAGATCTGTGACGTTCCGGGCATAGGCCGTAAGACGGCCGAGACGATCGTCGCGGCTCTCGCCCAGGCCGTGCCCGGCGGTCCCGCCGTGAACACGGCGACGGGCGAGATCATGGATGACACGGAAGAACCCGGGCAGCAGACGGGTTCTCCGGGGGAGCCCGTGTCCACGGGCGCCCCGGACGAACGACGGGGGCAGGAGCGATGACCGAGCACGAGACGGGGCCCGGGGACCGGGCCGCACAGCAGGCGGGCGGGGCCACGGCCCGCGCCGGCGTCCGGCAGGACAACGGAGCACAGGTGAAGACGGGCAAGGACAACGGCGGGGTGCCCGAGGCGGGCATCCCCGAGCTGGTGATCATTTCCGGGATGTCCGGGGCGGGCCGGTCGACGGCCGCGAAGTGTCTGGAGGACCTCGGCTGGTTCGTCGTCGACAACCTGCCGCCCGCGCTGATCCCCACCATGGTGGAGCTGGGCGCGCGGTCCCAGGGCAACGTGGCGCGGATCGCGGTCGTCGTCGACGTCCGCGGCCGGCGCTTCTTCGACAATCTGCGCGAGTCCCTCGCCGACCTCGACGCGCGCGGGGTCACCCGTCGCACGGTCTTCCTGGAGTCCTCCGACGAGGCCCTGGTGCGCCGCTTCGAGTCGGTGCGCCGCCCGCACCCCCTCCAGGGCGACGGCCGGATCGTCGACGGCATCGCCGCCGAGCGGGAGCTGCTGCGCGAGCTGCGCGGCGACGCCGACCTGGTGATCGACACCTCCGGGCTCAACGTGCACGAGCTGCGCGCGAAGATGCACGCGCAGTTCGCCGGCGAGGAGGAGCCCGAGCTGCGGGCCACCGTGATGTCCTTCGGTTTCAAGTACGGCCTCCCGGTCGACGCCGACCTGGTCGTGGACATGCGGTTCCTGCCCAACCCGCACTGGATCCCGGAGCTGCGCCCCTACACCGGCCTCAACGACGAGGTGGCGTCGTACGTCTTCAACCAGCCCGGCGCCAAGGAGTTCCTCGACCGGTACGCCGAGCTGCTGCGCCTGGTCGCCGCGGGCTACCGTCGTGAGGGCAAGCGCTACGTGACCATCGCGGTCGGCTGCACGGGCGGCAAGCACCGCTCGGTCGCCATGTCGGAGAAGCTCGCCGCCCGGCTCGCCGCGGAGGGCGTGGAGACGGTGGTCGTCCACCGGGACATGGGACGGGAATGACACGACGTACTCCGCGGCTGAGCCGGCTGCGCCGGGCGGTCCCCGAGGGCCGTGCCGGCCGGCCGGCCGAGACGCGCGGCGCGCGCCCGCGCCGCAGGGGCGCCCAGCCCAAGGTCGTCGCCCTGGGCGGCGGCATGGGCCTGTCCGCCTCGCTCGCCGCCCTGCGCCGGATCACCGGCGACCTCACGGCCGTGGTCACCGTCGCCGACGACGGCGGCTCCAGCGGCCGGCTGCGCGACGAACTGGGCGTGCTGCCCCCGGGTGACCTGCGCAAGGCGCTGGCGGCGCTGTGCGGGGACGACGACTGGGGCCAGACCTGGGCGCGCGTCATCCAGCACCGCTTCCAGTCCAAGGGCGACCTGCACGAGCACGCGGTCGGCAATCTGCTGATCGTCGCGCTGTGGGAGCAGCTCGGCGACCACGTCAAGGCGCTGGACCTGGTGGGGCGGCTGCTCGGCGCGCACGGCCGGGTGCTGCCCATGTCCGCCGTGCCGCTGGAGCTCCAGGCGCTGGTCAAGGGGCACGACCCTGAGCGTCCCGACGACATCGACACCGTGCGCGGTCAGGCCACCGTCGCGCTCACCCCGGGTGAGGTGCAGTCGGTGCACCTCGTGCCGAACGACCCGCCGGCCGTTCCGGAGGCGGTCGCGGCGGTGCTGGACGCCGACTGGGTGGTGCTCGGACCCGGCTCCTGGTTCTCCTCGGTGATCCCGCATCTGCTGGTCCCCGAGCTGCTGGACGCCCTCGTCGAGACGAAGGCCCGGCGGGTGCTCTCGCTGAACCTCGCCCCGCAGCCCGGAGAAACCGAGGGCTTCTCCCCGCAGCGTCATTTGGAGGTTTTGGGGCGACACGCCCCTAAACTCGCCCTGGACGTGGTGCTGGCCGACGAGGCCGCCGTGCCCGACCGCGACTTGCTGACCGATGCCGCCAAGCGGTTCGGGGCCGCGGTCGAGCTGGCCCCCGTGGCCCGGCCCGACGGAAGCCCCCGGCACGACCCGGAGCTGTTGGCCGCCGCGTACGACCGTATTTTTCGGATGCATGGAAGGATCGGCCCATGGCGATGACGGCAGCGGTGAAGGACGAGATCAGCCGGCTCCCCGTCACCCGTACCTGCTGCAGGAAGGCGGAGGTCTCCGCCATTCTGCGGTTCGCCGGCGGCCTCCACCTGGTCAGCGGGCGCATCGTGATCGAGGCGGAGCTGGACACCGCCATGGCCGCCCGGCGGCTCAAGCGGGACATCCTGGAGATCTTCGGCCACAGCTCCGAGCTGATCGTGATGGCGCCGGGCGGACTGCGCCGCGGCTCGCGTTACGTGGTGCGTGTGGTCGCGGGCGGTGACCAGCTCGCCCGTCAGACCGGTCTCGTGGACGGCCGGGGCCGCCCGATCCGCGGCCTTCCCCCGCAGGTGGTCTCGGGGGCCACCTGCGACGCCGAGGCCGCCTGGCGGGGCGCCTTCCTCGCGCACGGCTCCCTCACCGAGCCCGGCCGTTCCTCCTCCCTGGAGGTGACCTGCCCCGGTCCCGAGGCCGCGCTCGCCCTGGTCGGCGCCGCCCGCCGGCTGCACATCGCCGCCAAGGCGCGCGAGGTGCGCGGCGTGGACCGGGTGGTCGTCCGGGACGGCGACGCGATCGGCGCGCTGCTCACCCGGCTGGGCGCGCACGAGTCGGTGCTGGCCTGGGAGGAGCGCCGCATGCGCCGCGAGGTGCGGGCCACGGCGAACCGGCTGGCCAACTTCGACGACGCCAACCTGCGCCGCAGCGCCCGCGCCGCCGTCGCGGCCGGCGCCCGGGTGCAGCGCGCGCTGGAGATCCTCGGCGACGACGTGCCCGAGCACCTCGCCGCGGCCGGCCGGCTGCGCATGGAGCACAAGCAGGCCTCCCTGGAGGAGCTGGGCGCGCTCGCCGACCCGCCGCTCACCAAGGACGCGGTGGCCGGACGCATCCGCCGGCTGCTGGCCATGGCCGACAAGCGCGCGCAGGACCTCGGCATCCCGGGCACGGAGGCCAACCTCAGCGAGGAACTGGACGACAAGATCGGCGTCTGACCCGGACGAGTGATCGCCTTCTGACGTCCTGTCAGAGCACCGGCGCCGCCGCCCACTTGGGTGACCGGCGCCGGTTCCGTGTGTCGTGGCGGCGCCCTTGACTCGATCATGTTGTGTCATGAGCCTGGCATCTGTTCGCCGCCGTGGCGGACCTCTTTCAGGGGGGCCCATGAGACGAAGAGCGAGATCGATCCTCGCTGTCGGCACGCTCCTGCTCGGCGGAGCCGGCTTCGCACCTGTCGCCCAGGCACAACCCGCACCGCCCTCGCCCGGTGACCCCGGCGAGGTCAAGGTCTACCGCGCCGACGTCACACGGCAGCAGGTACCCCTGCTGCTGGCGGCGGGGCAGGACGGCCACGAACTCGGCGAGCGGGTGCCCGAACGGGGCACGGCCGCCGTCGAGGTGTACCTCACCGGGGGACAGGCCCGGCAGCTGGAGGAACAGGGCGTCGACCTCACCGAGCACACGCTTCCCGCCCGGGCCGAGAAGCGCGTGGCGGACGCGGCCGAGGGCGTGTTCCGGCCGTACAGCGGCAAGGGCGGCCTCAAGGAGGAGATCCTGCGCACCGCGCAGGAGAACCCCTCCCTCACCAAGGTCGTCTCCATCGGCAAGACGATCCAGGGCAAGGACATCCTCGCCCTGAAACTCACCAAGCAGGCACGCACGAAGAAGGACGGCTCCAAGCCGGCCGTCCTCTACATGGCCAACCAGCACGCCCGTGAGTGGATCACGCCGGAGATGACCCGCCGGCTGATGCACCACTACCTGGACCGCTACCGCACCGACAAGCGGATCAAGAGGATCGTCGACACCACCGAGCTGTGGTTCGTCCTCTCCGCCAACCCCGACGGCTACGACCACACGTTCGCCGACGACGCCAACCGCCTGTGGCGCAAGAACCTGCGGGACGTCAACGGCGACGGGGAGATCGGCTCGGGCGACGGCGTCGACCTCAACCGGAACTTCCCCTACAAGTGGGGCTACGACGACGAGGGCTCCTCACCCAGCCCGTCCAGCCAGACCTACCGGGGCGCCTCCCCGGGCTCCGAGCCCGAGACCAAGGCGATCGACGCCTTCCAGAAGCGCATCGGCTTCACCTACGGCATCAACTACCACTCCGCCGCCGAGCTGCTCCTCTACGGGGTCGGCTGGCAGGTGGCCACACCCACCCCCGACGACGTGCTGTACAAGGCACTCGCGGGCACGCCGGACAACTCGGCGATCCCCGGCTACCACCCGCAGCTCTCCTCCGAGCTGTACACCACCAACGGCGAGGCCGACGGTCACGCGGCCAACGTCAACGGCATGGCGATGTTCACCCCGGAGATGTCGACCTGCCAGACGGCCTCCGCGTACGACCCCGACGACGCCTGGGAGCCCGGCGACTGCCGTTCGATCTTCACCTTCCCGGACGACGAGAAGCTGATCCAGCAGGAGTTCGCCAAGAACGTCCCGTTCGCGCTGTCCGTCGCCGAGTCCGCCGCGCATCCCGACCGGCCGTCCTCCGCGGTCGGCCTGGAGGCCGCGGACTTCACCCCGGCGGCCTTCACGACGTCCTACGCGCGCGGTGAGGACCAGGAGGTCGCCGTCGTGGCCCGCAAGTCGGTGCGCGACAAGGAACTGCGGTACCGGGTGAACGGCGGCCGCACGCACGCCGCGGACCTCAGGGCCTGGCGCGGCGGCGAGCGCTACGGCGGTGAGGACGACCTGTACTTCGACGAGTACCGCGCGAAGGTCCGGCACGCCGGACCCGGCGACCGGGTCGAGGTGTGGTTCACCGGCAAGGCCCGCGGCGGCAAGAAGGTGACCGGCAAGCCCTTCACCTACACCGTGGCCGAGCGGCCCCGCGCGGACGTCCTCGTCGTGTCCGAGGAGGGCGCGAAGGCCACGGCCACCAAGACGTACCTCGACGCGCTGCGGGCGAACGGACGGAACGCCGTCGTCTGGGACGTGGCCGAGAAGGGCGCGCCCGACGCGCTCGGCGTGCTGAGCCATTTCCGCACCGTCGTCCACCACACCGGGGCGGCCGTCCCGGGCGTCGCCACCCAGCTCCAGCTGCGGGCCTACCTCAACGAGGGCGGCCGGCTGATCGAGGCGGGCGAGCAGGCCGGCGGCAGCGTCGACCTCGGCGACGGCGTCCTGTCCGACGACTTCAGCCAGTACTACCTGGGCGCCTACTCCCGCACCGCCACCTCCGGGGCCACCGCGTTCACGGGCGCCGGACGCCTCGCCGGCACCGGCGGACCGCTCGGCGACGCGCCCGGGAACCCGCTCGACCGGCCCGGCAGCTTCGCCCTCACCTCCGACGAACTGCCGCCCGCCGCGTACCCGCAGTTCGCGAGCGCCGGCGCCGGGTCGTTCGCCGGCACGGTCAACCCGTACGGGCCGTACGCGGGCTCGTACATGGCGGCCGCCGTGCACACCGACGACGGCTACAAGCGTCTCACCCGCACCGTCGACCTCACCGGTGTCACCGCCGCCGAGCGGCCCACGCTGCGCACCCGCCTGCTGTGGGACACGGAGCCGGGGTACGACAACGTGATCGTCGAGGCGCGCACGGCCGGCGGCGAGGACTGGACGACGCTGCCCGAGGCGGGAGGCGCCACCCGCACCACCGTGCCCGCCGAGTGCGCGGCCGGGTTCTACATCGCCGGGCACCCCTGGCTGGAGCACTACCTGACGCTCGGTGACGACGGCTGCACCGCCACCGGCACCACCGGCGCGTGGAACGCCCTCACCGGGTCCTCCGGCGGCTGGCAGCAGGTGGAGTTCGACCTGAGCGCCTACGCGGGCCGGACGGCCGAGGTGTCGGTCGCCTACGTCACCGACCCGGGCAGCGGCGGCCGGGGCGTCCTCGCCGACGAGGCCTCCCTGGTCACGGGCGGGACCGTCACCGAGACCGAGGGCTTCGAGGAGTCCCTGGGCGCCTGGCGACCCTCCGGGCCGCCTCCGGGCAGCCCGGCCGCGCTGAAGGACTGGACCCGCACCGGTGAGCTGTTCCGGACGTACGCGGCGGTCACGACCGAGGACACCGTGCTGCTGGCCTTCGGGCTGGAGCACCTCACCTCGGCGGCCGACCGGGCGGCACTGCTGAGGAAGGCGCTGGCCGCCGTCCGCGGGTGACGGAGGCGCCGGCGGAACCGGTCAAGGACGGCGGGAAAGGGTGACCGAAGACCGTCGCCCTGGGGCGGTCCGTACCCTACTGGCGGGTACGGACCGCCCTGCCGGGTATGGGACAACTCGATGTCACGGCCGGGGCCCCGGAGAGGTAGGGTCGACAGTGGTCGGGGACATCCCAAATACAGCTCGCCGGCGTCAGAGCCGGCGTACCAACGAGGAGATCGGTTCGTGACGATCCGCGTAGGCATCAACGGGTTTGGCCGCATCGGTCGGAACTACTTCCGCGCACTGCTGGAGCAGGGCGCCGACATCGAGATCGTGGCCGTCAACGACCTGGGCGACACGGCGACCACCGCGCACCTGCTGAAGTACGACACCATCCTGGGCCGTCTCAAGCAGGAGGTCTCGCACACCGAGGACACCATCACCGTCGGTGACAAGACGATCAAGGTGCTCTCCGAGCGCAACCCCGCCGACATCCCGTGGGGCGAGCTGGGTGTCGACATCGTCATCGAGTCGACCGGCATCTTCACCAAGAAGGAAGACGCCGAGAAGCACATCACCGGCGGCGCGAAGAAGGTCATCATCTCCGCCCCGGCGAAGGGCGAGGACATCACGCTCGTCATGGGCGTGAACCACGAGCAGTACGACGCGGCGAACCACCACGTCATCTCCAACGCCTCCTGCACCACCAACTGTGTGGCGCCGATGGCGAAGGTCCTCGACGAGAACTTCGGCATCGTCAAGGGCCTGATGACGACGGTGCACGCGTACACGAACGACCAGCGCATCCTGGACTTCCCGCACAAGGACCTGCGCCGCGCCCGTGCCGCCGCCGAGAACATCATCCCGACCACCACGGGCGCCGCGAAGGCCACCGCCCTGGTGCTGCCGCAGCTCAAGGGCAAGCTGGACGGCATCGCCATGCGCGTCCCGGTCCCCACCGGCTCCGTCACGGACCTGGTGGTCGAGCTCTCCCGCGAGGTCACCAAGGAAGAGGTCAACGCCGCCTTCCAGAAGGCCGCCGAGGGCGAGCTGAAGGGCTACCTGGAGTACACGGAGGACGCGATCGTCTCCTCCGACATCGTCAACGCCCCGGCGTCCTGCACCTTCGACTCGTCCCTGACCATGGTCCAGGACGGCAAGAGCGTGAAGGTCATCGGCTGGTACGACAACGAGTGGGGCTACAGCAACCGCCTCGTCGACCTGACGGTCTTCATCGGCAACCAGCTCTGATCGTGGAGCGGACGGCCTGATATGAGTGCAGGGCTCGGAAGGCGCGGCGACGCGCCGTCCGGGCCCTGACGCACGTATCGGAACGGTCGCCCTCTTTCGATCACGAGCGATCACGAGCGAACAGGTCGCTGAACACGTTGCTCTAGCAGGGAGCCCCCATGAAGACGATCGACGAACTCCTCTCCGAAGGGGTCGCGGGCAAGCGGGTCTTCGTCCGCGCCGACCTCAACGTGCCGCTGGACGGCACCGCCATCACCGACGACGGCCGCATCCGCGCCGTGGTGCCCACCGTCAAGGCGCTCGCCGACGCGGGCGCCCGGGTGGTCGTCGCCTCGCACCTGGGCCGCCCCAAGGGCGCCCCGGACCCCGCCTTCTCGCTCGCCCCCGCCGCCGCGCGCCTCGGTGAACTCCTCGGCGCCGACGTCGCGTTCGCCACCGACACGGTCGGCGAGTCCGCCTCCTCGACCGTCGCCGGCCTCGCCGACGGCCAGGTCGCCGTCGTCGAGAACCTGCGCTTCAACGCGGGTGAGACGTCCAAGGACGACGCCGAGCGCGGCGCCTTCGCCGACCAGCTGGCCGCCCTCGCCGACGTCTACGTCGGCGACGGCTTCGGCGCGGTGCACCGGAAGCACGCCTCGGTCTTCGACCTCCCGGCCCGCCTGCCGCACTACGCCGGGTACCTCATCGCCACCGAGGTCGGCGTGCTGAAGAAGCTCACCGACGACGTCAGGCGGCCCTACGTGGTCGCCCTCGGCGGGGCCAAGGTCTCCGACAAGCTGGCCGTCATCGACCAGCTGCTCGGCAAGGCCGACCGCATCCTCATCGGCGGCGGCATGGCGTACACCTTCCTCAAGGCCAAGGGGTACGAGGTCGGCTCGTCCCTGCTCCAGGAGGACCAGATCCCGGCCGTCCAGGAGTACCTGGAGCGCGCCGAGAAGAGCGGCGTCGAGCTGGTGCTGCCGGTCGACACCCTGGTCGCCGGAGAGTTCCCCGACATGAAGGCCAAGGCGCCGGGCAACCCCGAGACCGTCGCCGCGGACGCCATGCCGGCCGGGAAGATGGGCCTGGACATCGGCCCGGAGACCCGCAAGCTCTACGCCTCGAAGCTCGCCGACGCCGCCACCGTCTTCTGGAACGGCCCCATGGGCGTCTTCGAGCACCCCGACTACGCCGAGGGCACCAAGGCGGTCGCCCAGGCCCTTCTCGACTCCCCGGGCTTCACCGTGGTCGGCGGCGGGGACTCAGCCGCCGCGGTCCGTACCCTGGGCTTCGACGAGCAGGCATTCGGCCACATCTCGACCGGCGGAGGCGCCTCCCTCGAATACCTCGAGGGCAAGACGCTCCCCGGCCTCGCAGCACTGGAGGACTGACCCTCAATGACCACCCGTACGCCGCTGATGGCGGGCAACTGGAAGATGAACCTCAACCACCTCGAGGCCATCGCCCACGTCCAGAAGCTCGCCTTCGCCCTGGCCGACAAGGACTACGAGGCCGTCGAGGTCGCCGTCCTGCCGCCGTTCACCGACCTGCGCTCCGTGCAGACCCTGGTCGACGGCGACAAGCTGAAGATCAAGTACGGCGCCCAGGACATCTCGGCCCATGACGGCGGCGCCTACACCGGCGAGATCTCCGGCCCCATGCTGGCCAAGCTGAAGTGCACCTACGTGGCGGTCGGCCACTCCGAGCGCCGTCAGTACCACGCGGAGACCGACGAGGTCGTCAACGCCAAGGTGAAGGCCGCCTTCAAGCACGGCATCACCCCCATCCTGTGCGTCGGCGAGGAGCTGGAGGTCCGCGAGGCGGGCAACCACGTCTCCCACACCCTCGCCCAGGTCGAGGGCGGTCTGAAGGACGTGCCGGCCGAGCAGGCCGAGTCCGTCGTGATCGCCTACGAGCCCGTGTGGGCCATCGGCACCGGCAAGGTCTGCGGCGCCGAGGACGCCCAGGAGGTCTGCGCGGCCGTCCGCGGCAAGCTCGCCGAGCTGTACTCCCAGGAGCTGGCCGACAAGGTCCGGATCCAGTACGGCGGCTCCGTGAAGTCCGGCAACGTCGCGGAGATCATGGCGCAGGCCGACATCGACGGCGCCCTGGTCGGCGGCGCCTCGCTGGACGCCGACGAGTTCGTCAAGATCATCCGCTTCCGCGACCAGTGAGCGGCCGGGGTGTGCCCGCCCGCGGGCGCACCCCGGGGACGGGAGTAGGCCACAGGGCCGATCCGTCGTACTCTTGCGGGGTCCAGTCCCGAGCTGGACCCCGTGTCGTCCATCCGTTTCCGAGGAAGTTGGTCCAGCCGTGGTTCTGGGGTTCTCCATCGCCCTGATCGTCTTCAGCCTGCTGCTGATGCTGCTGGTGCTGATGCACAAGGGGAAGGGCGGCGGCCTCTCCGACATGTTCGGTGGTGGCATGCAGTCGTCCGTCGGCGGCTCCTCGGTCGCCGAGCGCAACCTCGACCGGATCACGGTCGTGATCGGTCTGCTCTGGTTCGCGTGCATCGTGGTGCTCGGCATCACGATGAAGATGAACAACTGACCCGCGCGGCGCGATCCGCCCGCATTCCCCACGTAACGCCCCATGTTCGGTACGCGCAGCTGAGCGCGGCCTATCATGGGGCTTGCGTCTGGATGCGGAGACAGGTAACTCCTATCACTGGACGCGCGTTGGGCCTTACGTAGACTGAGGCGCTCGCAGCGAAGCGGTACGCCGACTCGCTTCGCGGCACCATTACGCAGGGAGTTACGACCGTGGCAAGTGGCAACGCGATCCGGGGGAGCCGGGTCGGGGCGGGGCCGATGGGCGAGGCCGAGCGCGGCGAGTCCGCGCCGCGGCTGCGCGTCTCCTTCTGGTGCTCCAACGGGCACGAGACACAGCCGAGCTTCGCGAGCGACGCGCAGGTGCCCGACACCTGGGACTGCCCACGCTGCGGCTTCCCGGCCGGGCAGGACCGTGACAACCCCCCGGACCCGCCGCGCACCGAGCCCTACAAGACGCACCTCGCCTATGTCCGCGAGCGGCGCAGCGACGCGGACGGCGAGGCGATCCTCGCCGAGGCTCTCGCCAAGCTGCGGGGCGAGATCTGACACCCGGCAGGCGCCGGGCTCATCCGCCTGCCGCAGGGCCGGTTCGCTCCGGACTCTTCCGTCCTCCTCACGACTGATCAATTAGGTTGGGACCAGTCGGCACAGCGGGGACATCCAAGGAAGAAGGCTGAAGTCCGAGATGAACGCAGACGGCCGTAGCAGGCTCAACCAGACGCCCGAGTGGACCGCACTGGCCAAGCACCGTGAGGAGCTCGGCGAGGTGCGGCTGCGCGAGCTGTTCGAGGCCGACCCGGACCGCGGCACCGGCTACACCCTCCGGGTCGGTGACCTGTACGTCGACTACTCCAAGCATCTGGTCACCGACGAGACGCTGCGGCTGCTGCGGGAACTGGCCGCGGCCACGGACGTGTTCGGACTGCGGGACGCGATGTTCCGCGGGGAGCGGATCAACACCACCGAGGACCGCGCGGTGCTGCACAC